>WKFI01000018.1 GCA_014872875.1 Paracoccaceae bacterium | reverse complement strand
CAACGTGTCGTTCGGCGTTGAGCTGATCGCACCGATCGCGATGGAGCAGGGCCTGCGCTTCGCCATCCGCGAAGGCGGCCGCACCGTCGGCGCCGGCGTTGTGTCGAAAATCACCGAGTAATCAGCGAGCCTGATTGCCGATCGAAAGGGCGCCCCTGCGGCGCCCTTTTTTTGCGTGAGAGTGATTGTCTGCTCTAAGTGAAACCAAGTCTTTGTCCTGTTTTCGCCAAACTAATTTCTTGAAGAACCGCGAAGCGGATGAGTGTAATTTTCGATTTGACTGAGCTTGATCATGTTTGACTTTTTTCGATTGACGACCGGTTTGACATTTGTGTTCGCGGCGGAATTGCTCTTCGTTTCTGGTGCAGTGTCCGAACCTTGTGTCACTCCAAGTGACAGCAGCTTTGATGCGATCCAAATTTGCGATCTTGGCGTTCTCTCAGGCGGAAGCAGCAGTTTTTCGAAAGCCGTGAGCGAGGACGGGCGTGTCGTCGTCGGCGTAAGTGACTCATCCGAAGGAGAGCGTGCCTTTCGTTGGACTGAAGAACAGGGGATGGTTGATCTGGGCGTTTTACCCGGCGGTGATGAGAGTATGGCAATGGACGTCAGCGCCGATGGAAAAGTCGTCGTCGGACATAGCGATAGCGCCGATGGGCGACGTGCATTTGTGTGGACTGAAGAAAGCGGGATGGTCAGCCTGGGTGTCGGTGATGGCTATGAAAGCTCCGGCGCTCATGCAATCAGCGCAGACGGAAGGATCATTGCCGGTGCCGTGAGGGGCGCAAAGGCACGCATTGGTTTTCGGTGGTCTGCCGACAGCGGCATGGTCAGTATCGGAACCGAGGAATTGCACCCAGACAGCGCGGCCCTTGGGATCAGCGACGATGGTTCAGTCATCGTAGGGCGGCTTGGGTCTCGGGCTTTTCAGTGGACCGAAGGCTCGGGTGTCGAACGTCTTGGGGAGATAAATGGTAAGCCCCTCTTGACCGCTCATGATGCGTCGTCCGACGGGGCAGTCATCGTCGGAGAAGCGGTCAAATTCACCCGCAGCAAGGCGTTTGTCTGGCGTCAAACCGGCCAGGGTCATGAATTGATGCCAAGCGTCGACGTGCGCAGTGCGGTGTTGATGGCGGTCAATCCGGACGCCACCCAATTCGTTGGGGCAATCGGGGTCCAAGACACGCGGATCGCCTTCATAGTCTCTAACAGTGGTTCATCCGGATTGCTCGGTCGGTTGCCAAAAGAGGGCGGGTATATCTCCAGCAAGGCACAGGACCTGAGTGCAGATGGGTCGGTGGTTGTTGGATCCTCCAGCGGTCCCGACGGCAACCGCGCCGTTTTGTGGCGGCTGGAGCGGTAACCGCGAACATCGTATCACTGTGATCGAAACCCCTTGCCAAACGCCTTCAACCCCACTAATACGCGCGAGTTCTCTGACAGAACATGAAGGCGGGGTGATTCCCGCCTTTTGGGTTCGATGAGGGTTGGCGATGCGCGTCTGTCCTCCTCTCAACCTCAACGCCTGAAGATAAAGGCTGTATCAATGCAAAGCCAAAATATCCGTATTCGGCTGAAGGCATTTGACTATCGCGTGCTGGATGCGTCCACGCAAGAGATCGTCAACACTGCCAAGCGGACCGGTGCGCAGGTGCGCGGGCCCATCCCGCTGCCCAACAAGATCGAAAAGTTCACGGTTCTGCGTGGTCCCCACGTTGACAAGAAATCCCGTGACCAGTTCGAAATCCGGACGCACAAGCGTCTGCTCGACATCGTTGATCCGACTCCCCAGACCGTGGACGCGCTGATGAAGCTCGACCTGGCGGCTGGCGTTGACGTCGAAATCAAACTGCAGTCGTAAGATCGGAGGGGATAGATTATGCGTTCCGGTATTATCGCAAAGAAAGTCGGGATGACCCGGCTGTTCATGGAAGACGGTAAGCAGATCCCTGTGACCGTTCTTCACCTGGACAACCTGCAGGTCGTAGCACAGCGCACCAATGACAAGGACGGCTACACCGCTGTTCAGCTGGGTGCCGGTGCAGCCAAAGCCAAGCGGACCTCGAAAGCCATGCGTGGCCACTTCGCAGCTGCGAAGGTTGAGCCCAAGCGCAAGCTGGCTGAATTCCGCGTCGAAGAAGACGGCCTGATCGAAGTGGGCGCCGAAATCTCGGCTGAGCACTTCCTGGCGGGTCAGAAGGTTGACGTTTCGGGCACCTCGATCGGTAAAGGTTTTGCCGGTGCCATGAAGCGCCACAACTTTGGCGGTCTGCGTGCTTCGCACGGTGTTTCGATCTCGCACCGTTCGCACGGTTCGACCGGTCAGTGTCAGGATCCGGGCAAAGTCTTCAAAGGTAAGAAGATGGCCGGTCACATGGGTGCTGCCCGTGTCACCACCCAGAACCTGGAAGTCGTCAAAACCGACGCCGACCGTAACCTGGTGTTCATCAAAGGTGCCGTTCCCGGCTCCAAAGGTGGCTGGGTCACCGTCAAGGACGCCGTGAAGAAGAAAGCGCCTGAAGGCCTGCCATTCCCGGCAGCCGTCAAAGCAGCTGCAACTGAAGCTCCGGCTGAAGAAGCCCCTGCGGAAGGTGGTGAAGCATGAAACTTGACGTAATCAATCTGGACGGCAGCACCGCCGGCGCCATCGAACTGTCGGAAGACCTGTTCGGCCTGGAGCCCCGCGCGGACATCCTGCACCGTGTGGTCCGTTGGCAGCGCAACAAAGCGCAGGCCGGCACTCACAAGGTCAAAACCCGGTCCGAAGTCAGCTACTCGACCAAGAAGATCTATCGCCAGAAGGGCACCGGTGGCGCACGTCACGGGTCGCGTCGGGCTCCGATCTTCCGCAAGGGTGGTATCTACAAGGGTCCGACCCCGCGTTCGCACGCCCACGACCTGACCAAGAAGTTCCGTGCTCTGGGCCTGCGCCACGCGCTATCGGCCAAGGCAAAAGCGGGCGAACTGGTTGTCATCGAAAACGCCGAAGCCGAAGGCAAGACCGCGTCCCTGGCCAAGCAGGTTGCAAACCTGGGCTGGAAGCGCGCTCTGGTCATCGACGGCGCATCGGTGAACGAAGGGTTCCTGAACGCATCGCGCAACATCGACGGTCTGGATATCCTGCCGACGATGGGTGCAAACGTCTATGACATCCTCAAGCGTGACACCCTGGTGATCACCAAGGCAGGTGTCGAAGCACTGGAGGCTCGTCTGAAATGAGCGCGAAGGCAGAACATTACGACGTGATCCGCAAGCCGGTCATCACCGAGAAATCGACCATGGCGTCCGAAAACGGCGCGGTTGTTTTCGAGGTCGCGATCGACAGCTCCAAGCCGCAGATCAAGGAAGCCGTGGAAACCCTGTTTGGAGTCAAGGTCAAGGCCGTGAACACCACCATCACCAAGGGTAAAGTGAAGCGCTTCCGTGGCCAGTTGGGCAAGCGGAAAGACGTCAAGAAAGCATATGTGACCCTGGAAGAGGGCAACACCATCGACGTGTCCACCGGACTGTGATGGGCGTTCCGGGCTGAAGCCCGGTCACCGCTGAATTGGAAAAGCCCCCTGCCGGATGGCGGGGGGCTTTTTCGTTCTGCAACAAGACTTCGCGGTGCACAGAACCTACGTAGACCCTGCAACTTTAGGGGTCACAAAGTGGCTACTGGAGGCGTTTGGCCGGGAACTGCCGCATCGGTCCGCCGGTGCCGGTTAGGCGCAGATGTTCGCCGTCTTCAAGCAGCTCGACATCCGCTTTTTCAAGCTCGCCCTTCCAGCCGTTCTTGGTGCGGGCCAGGGCCGCGGTTTCAGGACCGTCGCTAAGCCGGTCCCAGACCAGTTCGGTGCAGTCCGCGTTCACGACGAAATCGCCATTGATCCCGTGTTCACGAAATTCAAACGCACCTCCGGCCCAGGGGCAGGCATGGCTCATCGCAGGCAGGGTGATCAGCGCGAGGCAGAGGGCGGGCAGGTTCGGAATTCGAGGCATGGGATGTCCTTTGGCAATAAGTCTGGGAATAAGGAGAGTGTAGGGCGTACTCCGGGTCACGCAAGCATCGCAGTGGATGTATGAAACCCGGATCGGCAGCAATCTGTCCGTTGTTCCACCTCCGTATTCGGCTCAAGCTGGACGGACCCTGCTCGGAAAATACTTCGCCAGATCCTCAAGCGGCAGGTAAATCTCGGCCGCTTCATAGGCGTCGTCTTCGCTGAGGGGCAGGATGCTTTCAGTGCCAACCGCACCGGCACTGGACGGTTTGCTGAACATGGATAGCGCGCCACCGGATCCGGCGGCGAAGTAGTTGCCGCTTTCGGTACGGTAAAGTGTTGCCGACCATTGGAACACCCGAGCCGTGTCAGGCTCGCTTTCCGCCGAAAAGATCCGGGTTGCGGCGTCTGTATCGTACAGCAATCCGTTGATAACTTCTTTCATGCGGAATCTCCTTGTGGGGTCGAAATGGCATTGTTCGTTGCAGCGCGAGTGAGAGGCGCTTTTCTCAGAGTTCACTATAGGCCGCTTTGGATCATTTGAAATGGCTTGCAAAACGGCGGCATGATCGACAGGTTGTTCAATGATATGTGGTGGACCGCAATGGCGCTTTGTCCGAGACAGAATGCAGGCCATGAAAAGCATCACCGCCCCCTAGACACCCCCGAACAGCTCTGCTAAATGCCGTCCATCCTGACAGCCCCGGATTCGTTCCGGGGCGTTTACGTTTGTCGGGATGCATCTAACCGGGGACCTTCGGGGCCCTATGCATCGGGCACCTACGGGGGCCTACCACATAGCGGGGGACATCCCTCGCACTTGCTAAACGGAAGACAGAAAGCATGGCACTCAAGTCGTATAAGCCGACGACGCCGGGCCAGCGCGGGCTGGTGCTGATCGACCGTTCGGAGCTTTGGAAAGGGCGTCCGGTCAAGTCTCTCACTGAGGGTCTGACCAAATCGGGCGGCCGGAACAACACCGGACGGATCACT
>WKFI01000008.1 GCA_014872875.1 Paracoccaceae bacterium | reverse complement strand
GGCGGGCGCTGCTTACACCTCGATCGAAGATGGCGCATCCGGCCTGACCGACTCGACCGGTACCTTCATTGAGGATCAAGCTCCGGAATAATAGTTCCGGCTTAAGCCGACACGAGATTGCCAGGAGGCCGTGTCTTCGGTGTGAAGGCGCGGCCTTTTGCTTGGGGTGAAATCCAAAATTATCGAGGCTGCCATGTTCAAACGTATCAAAGAATTTTTTCGCCGCGAAGACGGCGCCGTAACCGTGGACTGGGTCGTGCTGACTGCCGCGGTCGTTGGCCTTGCAGGTGTTGCCTACAACTCGATCCAGGATGCGTCCGGTGGGATCGGTTCCAACACCGGCGATTACCTGGCCAACAAGGAAGTTGAATAACGGGTCAAATTCGTCTGAAAGGCCACATTTCTGCCCATCTGAGGCCCACAGTTGACCAAGGTCATCTGTCAGACTGTGGACGAACGATGCCCTGCCGGGCAGATGAAAACGAGGTAATAACATGCGAGTAGTGTTCGGATTGGTTCTGGTCGTCGGTGTCGCCCTTGCTGGCGGGGCTGTCATGATGGCCAAGAAGTACATCGCGTCATATCAGAACGAGCTCGCTCGCGAACGCCAGGCCCGTCAGAAAGTCGTGCCCACTGTTCAGGTCTTTGTTGCCAATCGGGCCCTGCGCTACGGGGAGCGGCTGACCAAAGAAGACGTTCGTCTGGTTCTGTGGCCGCAAAACGCAGTTCCCGAAGGAACCTTCAAAAAAGAGGACTTCCTGTTTCCTGAGAGCACCAAAGACAACCGTGTCGTCTTGCGTGCAATGGAGAAGGACGAGGCCATCATGGCCGTGAAAGTAACAGAGCCCGGAGAAGATGCCGGTATCACCTCACAGCTTGAGCGCGGCATGCGCGCCTTTGCGATCAAGGTCGATGTGGCCAGCGGGGTGTCGGGCTTCCTGCGTCCGGGTGACCGCGTCGATGTCTACTGGACCGGTCAGGTCCGCGAGGCCGGAGAACGGTCCCGCAACGACATTACCCGCCTGATCGAGGCAGGTGTTCAACTGATCGCCGTGGATCAGAGCGCCGGTGGTGATCTGGAGGGCACCGTTATTGCCCGGACCGTAACCGTGGCCGCCCGCCCCGAACAGGTAGCCGCGCTTGCCCAGGCGCAGACAACTGGTCGTCTCTCGCTGTCGCTTGTTGGAGCAACAGATGACACCGTGGCCGATGCGATCGAAGTTGATCAACGCTCGCTCCTGGGACTGGAAGCCCCGAAGGAGGTTGCCGTGCAGGAAGAAGACAAGGTCTGCACCATCCGCAACCGCCGGGGCGCTGAAGTGATCGAAATTCCGATCCCCTGCACAAACTGATGCAAAAACAGACCGTTACCCTGATACGGACCCTCCGTCATCGAGGGTCCGTATTTTGCGTGTTGCGACTTACCCACATCAGTTTCGCGCCGGAAACCTTTGATTCTTGCAAAAAAACGCAACTTGGCGCACAGTGACGGCAAGATCGGGCGAAAAGACCCGTTGATGAGGCGTGATCGGAGAGGCAGGTCACATGGTAATGAATGGTTTTCTGAAAGCAGCCCTGTTCGGGGTAGCTGTGTCATGTGTGTCCCTGGCAGGCAGCGTGGCCATGGCAAACGACCTGCGGGTTGTTAATCGTGGCGTCGAAGCGACCTTGGACGTGCCCATGAACCGGGCCGTAGTGGTCGAAAGCGAAGTCCCCTTTGCCGAGCTCAGCATTGCAAATCCGGGCATCGCGGATATTTCCTCGCTCTCTGACAGAACGATTTATGTTCTTGGCAAATCACCCGGCCTGACAACGCTGACCCTGCTGGATGCTACCGGCCGGTTGATCACCAATGTGAACGTACGCGTTGCGGCGGATGTAACCGAGTTCAAGGAGCGCCTGCGCCAGATCCTTCCCAACGAAAAAATCGAGGTTCGTACCGCAAATGACGGCATTGTTCTGTCTGGTACGGTGTCCAGCTCGGCACGCCTGCAGCGGGCATTGGACCTTGCGGAACGCTATGCGCCAGAGCGCGTGTCGAACCTGATGAGCGTCGGCGGTGTACAGCAGGTCATGTTGAAGGTTCGCTTTGCAGAAATGCAGCGCAACGTTTCGAAATCGCTGTCCACCTCGCTGGGCGTCACCGGTGGATCCGGGTTTGGCGTCACTGGCGGCACTCAAACGCTGAACAACCAACCCTCGCTGAGCAATTCACTTGCGGGCAACATCCCGCTGACCAACGAAAATGCAGGCGCAGTCCTGTTCGGTTTCAACGCTGGTGCGTTCCAGGTGTCCATGCTTCTGGAAGCGCTGGAACAGAAAGGTGTCGTACGTACCCTGGCCGAACCCAACCTGTCCGCCCTGTCCGGGCAAGAGGCCAAATTCCTGGCTGGTGGGGAATACCCGGTGCCAGTCGCGCAGGACAACGACACCATTTCGGTTGAATTCAAACCTTTCGGGATCGAGCTGAAATTCGTGCCTCGCGTCGTGGATGGAGATTTGATCAATCTCGAACTCATGGCCGCCGTATCGGCAATTGATGAGACAAATGGCGTCAATATCAACGGCTTCCAGATCGACGCCTTTTCCCGTCGGGAAACCTCGACAACTGTTGAAATGCGTGACGGCGAAAGCTTTGCCATTGCCGGGCTGATCGAAGACGAGTTCATCGATTCGAATTCTCAGCTGCCGTGGATCGGCGACGTTCCGGTTTTGGGCACTCTGTTCCGCAGCGCCAATTATCAGCGCAGCCAGACCGAATTGGTGATCATCGTGACCGCACATCTGGTCACACCCACACGCGGTGAAGCGCTGGCTTTGCCGACAGACCGGGTCAAGCCGCCCAGCGAACGCGATCTGTTCCTGAATGGCCGCGTCGCGCGGACAACGCGCGGAGCAGCAAGTGAGGTTGCCAAGCAGGACTTCAGCGGGTCCTATGGCTACGTGATGGACTGAGAAAAGGGATCTTGGGGCGATGATCAGACAGGTTGCCATATTCGGGCTGATTCTGGCGCTGGCCGCCTGCGAGAACGAAGCCGGTCGCGCGCTGGACGGCGGAACCTTTGGCAATGCGACGCTGAACAACAGCCAGATTCAGTCCGGCGACAAGGATTACACGATCCAGCTGGCGCAACGCTTTGCCGCCGAAGTGCCGACCACGATCAATTTCGACTTCGACAGCACTCATCTGGATGCTAATGCCCGTGCGGTGCTGGACCAACAGGCGAACTGGATTCGTCAGTTCCCGGAAGTCCGGTTCCGCGTTTACGGTCACACCGATCTGGTTGGCAGCGCCGCCTATAACAAACGCCTTGGCCTGCGCCGCGCCAACACAGTCGTCCGTTATCTGACCGCCCGCGGGATCAGCCGATCACGCCTGGAAGCCGTTGTTTCCTTTGGAGAAACTCGCCCAGTGATTGCGACACCGAACCGCGAACGGCAGAATCGCCGTACCGTGACCGAGGTCAACGGCTTCGTGAAACGGCACCCGACCATCCTGGACGGAAAATACGCCGAAGTGGTCTATCGCGAATACATCAAGAGCGCGGTTCCGGTCGATACACTGTCAGGCAGCGAGTCCTTCGTCACCGAGTAACCACCAGAACAATGCCGTTGGTTTCCCGGGGATCGTCGCCATATTCCCCACAATTGGATTTTTTTGGCCCCAATCTCGCCCACATTGTCTCCGACATTGTCCTCAATGGGTGACGTGCGTCCGGAAAAGACGCACCCGGGTTGAAGGCCAATGAACGCTTTGGCCTCACCCCCTGAGAGAGGATGATGGCTATGAGCAGCGCAATGCCGCAACAGGAAATGGCACCGATCGTCGCGTGCACGATCAGCCGTGACGTTCAGAACTTCGATCTGCTGATCGAAGATATGGAAACGGCTCTGGGCGAAAGCTGGGGCGATCTCGGTTTCGCCGAAGCGCTCGCCTTTTTCAGCCAGCCCGAGGCCGAAACCCTGGAATTTGTTGCCTTGGCCATTGATGGTGAGGACGAGGACAACCTTGTTCTGATGGGCGAAATTATCACCCAGGCGAAATCCCGTGATATCCGGGTCATCCTGATCGCTGAAGACGTGACACCCGCGTCACTTCATCAATTACTACGCAAGGGTGCCGATGAGTTCGTCCCCTATCCCCTGCCCGAACAGGAACTGCAATCGGCCATTGACCGGTTGAACAAGCCCGATCCGGCTGCCGCCGAACCCGTGCGCAACCCGCATCAGCTGCATTCCGGGTCCTCGCGCGAGGGGGCCGTGATTGTCAGCCAGGGTCTGGCGGGAGGCGTCGGTTCGACCACTCTGGCCGTCAACCTGGCTTGGGAACTGGCGGCCTTGTCGGACGCGGACACTCCGTCGGTCTGCCTGATCGATCTGGACCTGCAACATGGTTCGGTCTCGACCTATCTGGACCTGCCGCGACGGGAAATCGTGTTCGAGATGCTCAGCGAAACCGATACGATGGACGAAGACATCTTCAGCCAGGCGCTACTGAGCTTCCAGGATCGCCTTCAGGTTCTGACCGCTCCCAGCGATATGGTCCCGTTGGACATCTTGGGACCGGAAGACATCGAACGTGTGATCAACATGGCGCGAAGCCATTTCGATTTCGTCGTGATCGACATGCCCAAGACGCTGGTGCAATGGACCGAAACGGTTCTGAACGCGTCACATGTCTATTTCGCACTGATGGAGCTGGACATGCGGTCCGCGCAAAACGCGCTGCGTATGAAGCGCGCGCTGCAATCGGAAGAACTGCCCTTCGAAAAGCTACGCTTTGCCCTGAACCGGGCACCAAAGTTCACTGACCTGAGCGGCAAGAGCCGGGTCAAACGGATGGGCGAATCGCTGGGGATCTCGATCGACCTGCAACTGCCCGATGGCGGTAAGCAAGTAACGCAATGCGGCGACCACGGACTGCCGATGGCCGGATCCGCAGCCAAGAACCCGCTGCGCAAGGAAATCGCCAAGCTGGCGCAATCGCTGCACGAACTGGGACAAAGCGACGTCCAGGCCGCGTAAACGAAAAAACGGGGGTCAGCATGTTCTCGAAGTACAAGAAATCCGCTGCGGCACCAAAGAAGGCTGCAACAGTCACCAACATCGCCGACGCCAAACCCAAAGAAGAGGTGTCGCCGCAACAGGTGGCGCGTCTGCGCAAGCCGGTCCCGACACGTGCGGCACAGGCCGCACCGGCGGACAAGGATCGCAAGCGCAAGGAACGCTTGGGCGAGATCAAGATCCTTCTGCACGGTGAATTGCTGGAACACCTGAACCTGGCAGCGTTGGAACACGCTACCGAAGCAGAGCTTCGCACCGAAATCAGCTCGATCGCCAGCGAGATCCTGGATGAAAAGGGCATCGTCCTGAACCGCGATGACCGTCAGACGCTGAACAAGGAACTGTATGACGAAGTCACGGGCCTGGGCCCGTTGGAAGCGCTTCTTCAGGACGACACAGTGAGCGATATTCTGGTCAACGGCCCCCAGCAGATCTTTGTCGAACGCTCGGGCAAGCTTCAGCTTTCCGACATTACCTTCAAGGATGAAAAGCACCTGCTGCGGATCATTGACAAGATCGTGTCAGCTGTCGGTCGTCGTGTCGATGAATCGAACCCTTACGTGGACGCCCGTCTTGCAGATGGGTCCCGTTTCAACGCCATGGTACCGCCGATTGCGGTCGATGGGTCTCTGGTCTCTATCCGGAAGTTCAAGAAGGACAAGCTGGGCATTGACGACCTGGTGAACTTTGGCGCCTTTACCGAAGAAATGGCAGCTTATCTGCAGGCCGCTGTTTCAACGCGGCTTAACGTTATCGTCTCGGGCGGTACCGGTTCCGGTAAGACGACAACCCTGAACGCCCTGAGTTCCTTCATCGACAATGCCGAGCGCATCCTGACCATCGAAGACACGGCGGAACTTCAACTTCAGCAGACCCATGTCGGCCGAATGGAAAGCCGCCCGCCTAACGTCGAAGGAAAGGGTGAAGTTTCCCCGCGCGACTGTCTGAAAAACGCCCTGCGGATGCGTCCTGACCGCATCATCGTGGGTGAAACGCGGGGCGAGGAAGTTATCGACATGCTGCAGGCCATGAACACCGGCCACGACGGCTCAATGACCACGATCCACGCCAACAGCGCCCGTGACGGGGTCAGCCGTCTGGAAAACATGATCGCCATGGCGGGCATCGAAATGCCGCTGAAGGCAGTGCGGTCGCAGATTTCGTCCGCTGTGAACCTGATCGTTCAGGCCTCTCGCCTTCAGGACGGGTCGCGCCGGATGACCTCGATCACTGAGATCACCGGCATGGAGGGCGACGTGATTTCGATGCAGGAGATCTTCCGCTTTCAGCGCGTTGGTCTAACGCCGGACAACAAGATCATCGGCCATTTCACCGCCACCGGTGTGCGCAGCCATTATTCCGAGCGGTTCCGGATGTGGGGCTTTGATCTGCCCGCGTCCATTTATGAACCCACGACCATGGAGGTCTGATCATGCAACTGAGTGCGGAACCGGTCATCTATGGTCTGATTTTCCTCGGCGTTCTGGCCTTGGTCGAAGGCATCTATCTGGTGGCTTTCGGTAAGTCGATCAGCCTGAACAGCAAGGTCAATCGCCGGCTGGAAATGCTGGACAAGGGCGCCGGGCGCGAACAGGTGCTGGAACAGCTGCGCAAGGAAATGCAGCAGCACATGCAGTTCCAGTCCATCCCGCTCTATTCCCTGCTGGCCGAAAAGGCACAGAAGGCGGCCATAGCATTCACCCCCAAACAACTGCTGATGATAATGGCTGGTCTATCCACCCTGGCCTTTGTCGGTCTCAGCATCGGCACCGAAACCGAAGCTCCGGTGCGGGCGCTTGCCTCGGTGGCGATTGGGGTGGGCGCGGTCTATTTCTGGATCAACAACAAGGCCAAGAAACGCATGTCCCTGATCGAAGAGCAGCTCCCTGACTCGGTCGAGTTGATGGTGCGGTCGTTGCGCGTTGGCCACCCGTTTTCCTCGGCGATCCAGATCGTTGCCAAGGAGGTCGAAGACCCGTTGGCCACCGAGTTCGGCATCATCGCCGATGAATGCGCCTATGGCCGGGACGTCGGCGAAGCCCTAAAGGAAATGGCCGAACGGCTGGACATGCAGGACATGCGCTTCCTGTCGGTTGCCGTGACCATCCAGCAGCAATCCGGTGGTAACCTGGCCGAGGTTCTGGCCGGTCTGGCCAAGGTGATCCGCGCCCGCTTCCGCCTGTTCCGCCGGGTGAAGGCCATCACTGCCGAGGCACAATGGTCGGGCAAGTTCTTGTCCGCGTTCCCGCTGATTTCGTTGGTAGTGATCCTGGTTCAGGACCCTAACTATTATGACGAAGTGCTGGATCACCCTTACTTCATTCCGGCCTGTTTTGTTGTGGGCATCCTGCTGACTGCGAACCTGTTCGTTATGCGGTCGCTGACCAACATCAAGGTGTGATGGGGACGACATGGATTTTCTGACCACGATAAACGACCTCATCACCAGCCAGTTGGGCGAATTCGGCCCGCTGATCGTCGTCGGCGGTTTGGGCATCTTCATGGTGCTTCTGACCATACCGCTGATGCTGAACCAGCCTGAAGACCCACTGAAAAAACTAAAAAAGAACATCAACCCCGACACCCAGTCGAAGAGACCGCAAAAGGAACGGCTGCGGCAGGCGGGTCGCAACGAACAGCTCGAGAAATTCGCGACCTTCCTGGAACCCCAGAACGCGGATGAGCTTTCGGCGATCCAGCTGAAACTGCGGCAAGCCGGTTACCAGTCCAAGGACGCGGTGCGGTTCTTCCACTTTGCGCAATTTGCGCTTGGTATCATCGGCCTGATCCTGGGCGTGATCTATGTTTTCGTTCTGAACGCAGACGTGGATTTCGACACCCAGAAAAAGGCCATGTATGTGATCGGCCCAGGCGGTGCGGGTTATATGCTGCCCAAATACTGGGTCACCCGCCGGGTCGAGGCCCGCAGCGAAGAGATCACCTCTGGCTTCCCGGACGCGTTGGACATGATGCTGGTCTGCGTCGAAGCGGGCCAGTCATTGGACCAATCCATCGTACGCGTCGCCAAGGAACTGCGCGCTTCCTATCCAGCTTTGGCCGACGAATTTGCCGTCGTCGCCTATGAGATGAAGGCCGGCAAGGACAAGGACAAAGTGCTTCGCGACATGGGCACCCGCTGTGGCGTGCCAGACATCTCCTCCTTCGTGACAGTGATGATCCAGTCGGCGGCGTTTGGTACATCCATCGCCGAAGCGCTGCGCGTCTATGCCGGGGAAATGCGTGACAAACGCGTGATGCGCGCCGAAGAAGCCGCAAACAAGTTGCCAACCAAAATGACCCTTGCCACAATGATGCTGACGGTTCCGCCGTTGCTGATCATCCTGGTCGGACCTTCGGCAAACGGCATCGCGAACCTGGGCAACATGAGCAAGTAACAATGAACAATACGGGATGTGCCCCGACCCGGGCACCCCACAGGCCTTCCGCCCTGCTCGTCTCAGCCATCGTCGCCCTTGCGACGGTGGCTGCCTGCGATTCAGGTACGGGGCTGAACAAGGACAACGGCCCATATGCGCCCGGCGTCAACTTGAAACAGGACGCCGTGGACGGGGTCGAAGTCGGCAACAGGTTGATGACGGCAGGAGAATACGAGCTGGCCACCCAGGCCTATGCCCGGGCCGCCCTTGAGCACGGCCTGACCCCCGAGATCATGGTGGGCATGGGCACTGCCAATCTGGGACTTGGGCGTTTGGGACAATCCGAGGACATGTTGCGCCGCGCCGTGGCCGCCGCCCCCGACTGGCCCGAAGCTTGGAACAACCTTGGCGTGGTCCTGATGGAACGTGGCAAGACAGCTGAAGCTGAGCAGATTTTCCGCAAGGCCTATGCGTTGGATAATGGCGAAAGTGACTCAATCCGTGATAATTTACGGTTAGCACTCGCAAAAACGGAAAATCCTGATAATACTGTTGGACAAAACCAAGAATTCAAATTGGTGCAGCGAGGCGGCAGTGATTACCTGATTCGCGAGACACCATGACCGAGGCAAGAGCAGTAAAGGACGCAAAAAATGCGCCACCTCCATCTGGTATCGGTATGTCTGGCAGGAGCCATGACCCTTTCGGCCTGTTCGGACAAGGGCGACGAGGCTGTCGAACGGGCACTGCGGGACGTGAATGTCGTTGACGAGACCAATCTGAACGACGTCATGTTGACCGTGGCCGACCCGAACGAGGCCGTGGACTATTTTGTCCGCGCTTTGAAACCTGATCCCAACCGGATCGATCTGCAGCGTGGGCTGGCAAAGTCCTATGTCCGGGCCAAGCGCAACACCGAAGGGGCAGCTGCTTGGGCCAAGGTCATCAAGATGGATGGCGCAACCCATGACGACAGCGTCGATTACGCCGATGCGCTGATCCGCAACGGCGATTGGGACAAGGCCGAAGCGGCGCTGGACGCGGTGCCGCCTACCCATGAAACCTTCAAACGCTACCGGCTGGAGGCGATGGTTGCCGACGCCAATCGCGAATGGAGCCGCGCCGACACATTCTATGAAATCGCCGTTGGCCTCACCACACGGCCCGCCGGCGTAATGAACAATTGGGGTTATTCGAAACTGACACGCGGCGATTTCTCCGAAGCAGAACGCCTGTTTGGCGAAGCCATTCGTCAGGATCAAAGTCTCTTCACAGCCAAGAACAACCTGGTTCTGGCCCGGGGTGCGCAACGCAACTACTCGTTGCCGGTGATCCCGATGGATCAGATCGAACGCGCTCAACTGCTGCACACGATGGCTCTCTCCGCCGTGAAACAGGGCGACGTCACCACTGGCAAGGGCCTGCTGCGCGAGGCGATCAACACTCATCCGCAGCATTTCGAAGAGGCCGTCCGCAGCCTGCGCGCGTTGGAGGCCAGCTGACCCGATGGAGCTGACCGCAAGTGCGGCCTGGTGGTTCCTGCCCTTTGTGCTGCCCCTCTGTTTCTATGTCGCCTACACCGACATGCGTCTGATGCGCATCACTAATCAGGCCGTGATCGCATTGGCCGTGATTTTCCTGTTGGTCGGTCTGTTGGCTCTGCCCCTGCCCATCTATGGCATGCGGCTGGTACAGCTGGTTGTGGTGCTGATCATCGGTATGGTGCTGAACGCAGGCGGCGCGATCGGCGCCGGTGACGCCAAATTTGCTGCCGCCGCTGCGCCCTTTATTGCGCCGGGTGACTTTAGACTGGTCATCGCAATTCTGGCGGCAGCATTGCTGGCAGCCTTTGTGACCCACCGGCTGGCAAAACACACCGCCCTGCGCAAGCTTGTGCCGGAATGGAAAAGCTGGACCATGGGCAAGAAGTTCCCGATGGGCATGGCCCTGGGTGCCACCTTGGGCTTCTATCTGGTTTTGGGCACACTCTACGGCGCCTGACGGTCAAATAACGCATTGGTCCAGATTGGCCCAAGCTTCGCCCCAACCTTGCCATAGTGTTTAAGCAATCTGTCGTAGGGCCGACGGCATCGCCGTTGGATGGGATCAAGGGGACATGTGCGCCGATGAATATGCACACCACAGCCGTGATGGCACCGCCTGCCCCCAAGGGGCTGAACGAGATGCAGTTGCCCATCGTGATGATGCGGGACATTCTGCTCAAGACCATCTTTCGCAAGAACCTGGACCTGGTCAGCGAAATTGCGGGTGCGATCTGCCTGCCGATACCTGTGACCCAGGATCTGGTTGATCTGGCTCGCAGTCAGAAACTGCTGGAAGCCACCGGCACGATGAGCGCTACGTCAGGCAACGAAATGGGCTATCAGTTGACCGACATGGGCAAGGCGCGCGCATTGGATGCGCTGAGTCAGTCGGAGTATTTCGGCGCCATGCCGGTGCCGCTGGAAGTTTATCGGGAGCAGGTCAAACGCCAGTCGATCCGCAATATCCAGATCACCCGCGACCAGCTGACCAATGCCATGGGACACCTTGTGCTACCCGGCAGCCTCTTGGACCATCTGGGCCCCGCGGTCAGCGCCGGACGCTCGATCCTTATGTACGGCCCTCCGGGGAACGGGAAATCATCGATCTCAAACGGTATTCGTGACGCTCTCGGCGATCACGTCTTTGTGCCGCGCGCCATCGAATATGCAGGTCAGGTGATTACCGTCTACGACCCGATCGTGCACAACGCTATTGAAGAAGCACCTGACGAACCCACGCAGTTGCGCCGCAAGAAACGCTTCGACACACGATACGTGAAATGCGAACGGCCCACGGTGATCACCGGGGGGGAACTGTCGCTGGACATGCTGGATCTGGTCTACAACCCCACTGCGCGGACCTATCAAGCTCCGCTGCAGCTGAAATCCACCGGCGGGATCTTTATCGTAGACGACCTTGGGCGCCAGGCAGAACCGCCCCAGGCTCTGATCAACCGTTGGATCGTTCCACTGGAAGAAGGCAAGGATATCCTTGGCCTGCAATCCGGCGAGAAGTTCGAAGTGCCCTTTGACACGCTGGTGATCTTTTCGACCAACTTCCACCCGAACGAGATTTTCGACCAGGCCGCCCTGCGTCGGATCTTCTTCAAGATCAAGATCGACGGGCCAAGTCAGGAAAATTTCCTTAAGATCTTCGCCCTCGTAGCCCGAAAAAAGGGAATGCCGCTGGATGAGAATGCACTAGTGCATCTTCTGAACGTCAAATATCCGACCATCAACAACATCTATGCAAACTACCAGCCGATCTTCCTGATCGATCAGATGATCTCGATTTGCGAATTTGAAGGTATACCCTATCAGATGTCGCCCGAGCTTATCGATCGTGCATGGGCGAACATGTTCGTCAAAAACGAAGAAATCGTGAAGTAACCTGCCCCGTCTCGCTGCCCGGCCAAGAGTTTTCCAAAACTCTTGGTAAAACTCTTCGAAGAGTTTTACGGATCGCGTACACCAAGGGCATGACAGCTCTGCCTTCATCGATCTCCGATTGGTTCACCGCGAAAGGGTGGTCCATTCACCCGCATCAGCACGACATGCTGGCGCGGGCCAATGATCCGTCAACCCTGCTCATTGCGCCCACCGGGGGCGGCAAGACCATGGCCGGATTTCTGCCCACGCTGGCCGAATTGGCTGACGGTACGCATGAGGGGCTACACACGCTCTATGTCTCCCCACTGAAAGCACTGGCCGCCGATATCAAACGCAATCTGCGGACCCCGGTCGAAGAGATTGGCCTTCCAATCCGTATCGACGACCGGACAGGCGATACACCGTCGAGCCGCAAAAAACGACAACGCGCTGACCCACCCCACATCCTGCTGACCACCCCCGAAAGTCTCGCTCTGCTGATTTCCTACGAAGATGCCGCTCGGACATTCAAAGGGCTCAAACGGATTGTCGTCGATGAAATTCACGCCTTGGCCGACAGCAAACGCGGTGATCAACTGATGCTGGCCCTGACCCGGCTGCAGACACTGTGCCCGGATCTGCGTCGGGTCGGTCTCTCCGCAACGGTCGAAGACCCTACCGCGATCGCGCGGTTCCTGGCGCGCCATCCAGATCCCTGTCAAATTGTCCTCGCTGATCCTGGCCCGGCTCCCGATATCTCGATGCTCAGCACGGATGAGGCTCCGCCCTGGGCCGGGGGCGGGGCTGCCCATGCGATCCCCGCAGTGATGGAGCAAATTCGCCGACACAACACCACGCTCATCTTCCACAACACCCGAGCCCAGGCCGAGATTTTCTTTCACAACCTATGGCTTGCCAATGACGACGCTCTGCCCATCGGCATCCATCACGGTAGCCTGGACCGGGTGCAACGCGAGCGTGTCGAAGCCGCGATGGTGCGCGGCGATCTGCGCGCCGTGGTGTGCACCGGGTCGCTCGATCTGGGCATCGACTGGGGCGACGTGGATCTGGTCATCCAGATCGGCGCCCCCAAGAATGTCAAACGGCTGGTTCAGCGCATCGGGCGGGCCAATCACAGGTACAACGCACCCTCCAAAGCGATGCTGGTGCCTGCCAACCGGTTCGAAGTGGTGGAATGCCAGGCTGCGCTGGAGGCCGTTCTGGCCGCTGATCTGGATGGGGAGCCACGCGGTCCCGGACCTCTGGATGTGCTCTGCCAACACATATTGATCGCCGCCTGCTCTGGCCCGTTTATGGCCGATGATCTGTTTTCCGAAGTCCTGCAATCCGGTGCCTATGCGGCGCTGGACCGACAGACCTTTGACCAATGCCTCGATTTCTGCGCTACCGGCGGTTACGCGTTGAAAGCTTATGATCAATGGAATCGCCTGTTACAGCGACCCGACGGGCAATGGCAGTTGCGAGACCCCCGTGCTGCTGGCCGCATTCGGATGAACATCGGCACAATCCAAGACACCGACACGCTGAAAGTGCGGCTGAAGCACAGCCGGGGCGGCAAGCCTCTGGGAGAGGTGGAAGAAGCTTTTGCAGCCACGCTCACACCCGGCGACACCTTCCTGATCGGAGGCCGTATCGTACGGTATGAGGGGTTGCGGGAAATGACCGTCGAAGTCACCCGCCGCGCCAATAAAAAACCCAAGATTGCGGTGTTTTCCGGGACAAAATTCGCCACCTCCACCCAGCTCAGCAACCGCATTCTGGATCTGTTGGAACAGGACAGCTGGCCGAACCTCCCCCTTCATACCAGTGATTGGCTCAAACTCCAGCGGCAGGTCTCGACCCTGCCCCGCAGGGGCGAATTGCTCATCGAAAGCTTCCCGCACAAATCCCGAGAACACGCCTGTATCTATGGCTTTGCCGGGCGCAATGCCCAGCAAACGCTTGGGTTGTTGCTGACAAAGCGAATGGAGGAGCTGGGCCTGCACCCCATGGGTTTCGTCGCCACCGACTATGCAACGTTGATCTGGGGTCTGGACCCGCTGACCGATCCGGCCCCGCTGTTCAACCTGACCGCACTGCGCGACGGTTTGGAGGGATGGCTGGCAGGAAACGCGGTGATGAAACGCACATTCCGTAGCTGCGCTACTATCGCTGGACTGATCGAACGAAACCAGGTCGGGCAACGCAAGTCCGGGCGTCAGGCGACGTTTTCGTCGGACATCTTGTATGACACGCTGCATAAATACGATCCCGATCACCTGATGCTCCAGATTACCCGTATTGAAGCTCTGCGCGGACTGGTCGATTTCGGCCGGATCGAAACGATGATGACCCAGGTCGGGCAGAATATCCAATTGCGGCGCCTGGACCGGATCACTCCCCTGGCCGCACCATTGCTTCTGGAAGTCGGCAAGGTCCCGGTCAAAGGCGCCGCCGAAGAAAAATTGATGGCCGAGGAAGCCGCCGAACTGATGAAACAGTCCGGGTTGGCGCAACTTTGACCCTTGCGGAACACGCCCGGCAACCCTAAGAACACATCATGAACGGCGTCGAAATCTCCCTGACCGGTGTCCGCCTAAAGGCCCTGGGATCCGGAGCGCTCTGGTGGCCGGAGGAACAACTTCTGTGTGTGTCAGACCTGCATCTGGGCAAATCCGAACGTCAAGCCCGCCGCGGTGGCCCTGCTCTGCCTCCGTATGAAACACGCGATACCTTGAACCGACTGTCGGATGTGCTGGACCAGACTCAGGCGCGTACCGTTGTCTGTCTGGGCGACAGTTTTGACGACATTGAAGCTGCCCGAGCCTTGTCCGAGGAGGATCACCTCTGGATCACCCGGCTACAGGCCGGCCGGCGCTGGGTCTGGATTGAAGGCAATCACGATCCGGGACCGGTTGGCTTGGGCGGGTCGCACCTGTGCGAACTGTATGTCGGACCATTGGTTTTCCGCCATGTTGCACAGCCGGTTGCCTCTGGTGAAATCTCCGGGCATTACCACCCGAAGGCGCGGCTGCGATCGGCATCCCGCCCGGCTTTCCTGGCCGATCCCGACCGGATCATTCTTCCAGCTTTTGGTACCTATACCGGCGGGCTACGCAGCAGTGACACACCTCTCGCCACCCTTATGGGGCCACAAGCCATGGCTGTTCTGACCGGATCAAACCCGATCGTCATTCCCATGCCCCGATAGCCGCGCAGGACAAGAGAACCCAGCGGCTTCCAAATTGTGCCGATAGGTTCGGCTGACCGGCACCACGTCGCCGTTAATCAGCCGTACCCGGATCTGACCGCTCACGCGTTCAACGCCCTCAACTGCCTCAGTCGCGACCCAGTGTGACCGATGGGTACAAAAGCCGGGGATCGGCTCCATTTCCTTCGTCGCATCCGCGAAACGCATACGCAAATGGCTGGTCTGGGTTGCCGAAACGACCTCGACCACGTGATCCCGCACCGTCAGCCGCACGATCGGATAGGCGAAGTCTTTCGGCAGTCGGTCTGCCAAGCGAGGTTTTGGCACCTCCGGCTCAATGGTCTCGGCTCTCGGCAAAGGCGAAACATACCAAGGCACCCCTCCTCCTGGCCAGGACCGTCGGACCACGCAAAGCCCGGCTGTAACAACAGCCACATATTGCGTCGCGACAATCAGATCTAATTCCAACATCTGCCCCGACATTCGATCCACATAAATCCACAAGAAAGGCGATAGCAAAAGGCCCATGAACACCACGATCAAGGCGTCCTGCAGGATCGCTGTTGCGTCCGCCAGATTGCGTTCGACAACGGCGTTGCATGCTCGTGTCAGGATCAAGGCTCCGAAAACGATTCCGCCCCAAAACAGAAACCGGAACCAAAAGCCGCCAATACCCAAGGTCCCAAACGGGCCGGAGTAGGCCAGCAGGCCCGCCACAGCAAAATAGCCCGTTGGATGCAACGTCGGAGAAGCTGACAAGATTTGGTTTCTGAAATTCCGAAACATCCGGGACCAATATGAAAAGCTATACTGTCAATGCAACTTACCAAGCTGAATTAGCTGAATGGATTCAAGCCGTCACGTCACTATTCGTCAAAAATATTAATGTCGCGTTCAAATGACTGTAATCCACTTTACAGACACTGCCGGTGACAACAGGAAGACAAAGAATGAGCCAGGATCGGGAACAAAGGATCAAGGATAGTTTTGAGCGCCAAACCATGATGAAAACGCTTGGGGCCAACTTGGGTCGCATCGACCAAGGTGTGGTCGAGATCATGGCACCCATCCTGCCGGGCAGCCGCCAGCAGCATGGGGTTGCCCATGCGGCACTCACCTTCGCTCTGGGCGACAGTTCGGCGGGCTATGCGGCGCTTACCATGTTGCCGGACACTCAGGAAGTCATGACGGCTGAGATCAAGATCAATCTGCTCGCACCCGGTCAGGGCGATCACCTGCTTGCCAGGGGTCGTGTTCTGAAACCAGGCAGACGGTTGGTGGTCGTGAGCTCGGAAGTCTTCGCCGTTACCGACGGTGAAGAAAAGCTTATTGCCGTCCTTCAAGGCACGATGGTTCCTGTCCCAATCCAGGCCCAACACTGAATGAAAAACCCCGCCGGACAAATCTGGCGGGGTTTGTCGATCCTGATAACACCGCGTTTTAAGCGGTAAGTCCTTCTGGTTCCTGCAGGCCGTTTGCGCGGCAGGCTGCAGTGACGGTGTTGGCGAGCAGGCAGGCGATGGTCATGGGGCCGACGCCGCCGGGGACCGGG
>WKFI01000026.1 GCA_014872875.1 Paracoccaceae bacterium | reverse complement strand
GGTGATCGCTGCGGTCAGCGTGGTCTTGCCGTGGTCAACGTGGCCAATCGTGCCAATGTTGACGTGCGGCTTATTACGCTCAAACTTTTCCTTTGCCATGATAAGGCTCCTCTAGGTTCAGGTGCCGGACGTGAGCCCGGCCTACATGTGTGTGGGGGCCGGGCGCGAACCCGGCCAACCCGTGACTTAAGCGTATTTCGCCTGGATCTCGTCCGAGATGTTCTGCGGAACCGGATCGTAGTGGTCGAACTGCATGGTGAACTGGGCACGGCCCGACGACATCGAACGCAGGGTGTTGATGTAGCCGAACATGTTCGCCAGCGGAACAAACGCGTCGATCGCGATTGCGTTTCCGCGCGGCTCCTGGCCCGACACCTGACCACGACGGGACGTCAGGTCGCCGATGATACCGCCGGTGTATTCTTCCGGGGTGATCACTTCGACTTTCATGATCGGTTCCAGCAGCTTGGCGCCGCCCAGTTTCATGCCTTCGCGCATCGCCATACGAGAGGCGATTTCAAAGGCCAGAACGCTGGAGTCAACGTCGTGGAACTTACCGTCGATCAGGGCAACCTTGAAGTCGATGACCGGGAAGCCAGCCAGCGGACCGCTGTCCATGACCGAGTTGATGCCTTTTTCAACGCCCGGGATGTATTCCTTCGGAACGGCACCACCAACGATGCGGCTTTCGAACGAATAACCTTCACCTGCCTCGGTCGGCGAGATGATGAGCTTGACTTCGGCATACTGACCCGAACCACCCGACTGTTTCTTGTGGGTGTAGGTGTGCTCGACCTCTTTCGAGATGGTTTCGCGATAGGCCACCTGAGGTGCACCAATGTTCGCTTCCACCTTGAATTCGCGCTTCAGACGGTCAACCAGGATGTCCAGGTGCAGTTCGCCCATGCCCTTCATGATGGTCTGACCCGATTCCAGGTCGGTTTCCACGCGGAAGGACGGGTCTTCTGCGGCCAGACGGGCCAGACCCTGGGACATCTTTTCCTGGTCGCCCTTGGTCTTGGGCTCAACCGCGATCTCGATCACCGGATCGGGGAAGGTCATGGTTTCCAGAACCACCGGATCCTTCGCGTCACACAGGGTGTCACCGGTAGTGGTGTCTTTCAGACCCGCCAGCGCGATGATGTCGCCTGCGAACGCTTCTTCGATCTCTTCCCGGTTGTTCGAGTGCATCATCATCATACGACCGATGCGCTCTTTCTTGCCTTTGGTCGAGTTCAGGATCGAGTCACCCTTGTTCATGGTGCCCGAGTAGATCCGGGTGAAGGTCAGCGAGCCAACAAAGGGGTCGTTCATGATTTTGAACGCCAGACCCGAGAAGGCCATGTCGTCGTCTGCACGACGGGCGATGTCACGAACTTCTTCTTCGTCGCCGGGCTTGAAGCCCATGTAATCGACAACGTCCAGCGGGCTGGGCAGATAATCGATCACAGCGTTGAGCAGCGGCTGAACGCCTTTGTTCTTGAACGCCGAACCACCCAGAACCGGGACGAACGCGATTTCCAGAGTACCTTTGCGCAGCAGGGCGCGCAGGGTCTCAACGTCGGGCTCGTTGCCTTCCAGGTATTCCATCATCGCGTCGTCGTCCATTTCGACGGCCGCTTCGATCATCTTGCCGCGCCACTCGTCGGCCATGTCCTTCAACTCGGGACGGATCTCGGCGTGAATCCAGGACGCGCCCAGATCTTCACCCTGCCACAGCCACTCTTTCATAGTGACCAGGTCGATCAGACCTTCGAGCTCGGATTCGGCGCCGATCGGAATACCGACCGGAACAGCGCGAGCACCGGTACGCTCTTCGATCATGTTGACGCAGTTGAAGAAGTCAGCGCCGATCTTGTCCATCTTGTTGACGAAAACCATACGCGGAACCTTGTAGCGGTCAGCCTGACGCCACACGGTTTCGGTCTGGGGTTCAACACCGGCGTTTGCGTCCAGAACGCAGACGGCACCGTCGAGAACCGCCAGCGAACGTTCCACTTCAATGGTGAAGTCAACGTGGCCGGGGGTGTCGATGATGTTCAGGCGGTGCTTGGGGGTATCAGCGGTTTTACCGTCTTCGGTGCGCTCCCAGAAAGTGGTGGTCGCAGCCGAAGTGATGGTGATGCCGCGTTCCTGCTCCTGCTCCATCCAGTCCATGGTGGCTGCACCATCGTGCACTTCACCGATGTTGTGGGATTTGCCGGTGTAATACAGGATACGCTCCGAGCAGGTGGTTTTCCCTGCGTCGATGTGCGCCATGATACCGAAGTTACGGTATAGTTCGAGAGGATATTCGCGTGCCATAGGTCTGAGCCTCTTGGGTTACCAGCGATAATGGCTGAAGGCTTTGTTCGCCTCGGCCATCTTGTGGGTGTCTTCGCGCTTCTTAACAGCGGTACCGCGGGACTGCACTGCGTCCAACAGTTCGCCGGCAAGGCGCTCTTCCATGGTGTTTTCGTTGCGGTTGCGGGCCGCGGTGATCAGCCAGCGGATCGCCAGAGCTTCGCGGCGCTCGGGGCGAACTTCGACCGGAACCTGGTAGGTTGCACCACCCACACGACGCGAACGCACTTCGACCGAAGGCTTCACATTGTCGAGGGCTTCATGGAACACCTCAACCGGGGCGCGCTTCACTTTGTTTTCAACGCGATCCAGGGCGTTGTAAACGATGCGCTCGGCGACCGACTTCTTGCCGTCGATCATCAGGTTGTTCATGAATTTGCTCAGCACCTTATCGCCAAATTTGGCGTCGGGCAGAATTTCGCGTTTTTCGGCAGCGTGACGACGGGACATCTCGGCCTCTCCTTCTTACTTAGGACGCTTCGCGCCGTATTTCGAACGACGCTGCTTACGGTCTTTAACGCCCTGAGTATCCAGAACACCGCGCAGGATGTGGTAACGCACACCGGGAAGGTCTTTCACACGGCCGCCACGGATCAGAACAACCGAGTGTTCCTGCAGGTTGTGGCTTTCACCGGGGATGTACGAGATGACTTCGAAACCGTTGGTCAGGCGCACCTTCGCAACTTTCCGCATAGCGGAGTTCGGTTTCTTCGGAGTGGTTGTGTACACGCGGGTGCAAACGCCACGCTTCTGCGGGCACTGCTCCAGGTGCATGGACTTCGAGCGTTTAACTTTCGGCTGACGCGGCTTGCGGATCAGCTGTTGAATCGTTGGCATTCCGGCTTCTTCCCCGTTTTGCAACATTGTCTGCACGCCGGCGCGTGCGGTTCAGATCTCGTGCAACTTACGCGTCCGCAAGCGCAAAAACCGCAATCGCTCCCGTACCGAGGTGAGACGACGCGGTGGGTTAGCAGAGGATCGGGACTGTAAAGGTGTCCGGATCTTGACCACTAGATTTAGAAATCGGCTGTTGGAACAAAGGCCGGTCGCCGAGATAGCGCGCGTATATTGGGAGTCGCCCAAGGTGTCAAGTGCCGGGCCTGCAGCGACAAACACAGGTCGCATTTCAGCCGGTGGGACGGGTATGCAGCGCTTGCTGCCAAGGAGTTGGCGCGGCATAGTCCACCAAGGCTTTTCATGCGAGGCACAGGAATGCAAGTCATCGGTCTTTGCCGATTCTCCTATCCGGGATTCGGCGGGTTTCAGGTCCATCATGACAAAATCGAAGACCGGATTGCCTACCTTTACCAAGCCGACCGTCTGGAAGAGCGGTTTCGGTTGTTCGAAACCGTTGCGCTCCCATCGATCCGTGAACAGACCGACCAGGATTTTGAACTGGTGATCCTTATCGGAGACAGCCTGCCCCGGCATCACGCGCAGCGCCTGAGCGATATGGTCGCAGATTGCAAGCAGATCCGGATCGAGGCCCACCCGCCCCGCCCGCATCGGGAACTGATGAAGGAAGTCCTGAACCGGTCCCGAAAGGATCCAAACGCGCCGTGCCTGCAGTTCCGCTTTGACGATGACGACGCGATTTCGGTGGATTTTGTCGAACGTCTTCGCAAGACGGCAGATCAGTGCAGCGGTCTTCTGGAGAGCAATCGTGCCGTGGCAATCGATTTCAATCGTGGCTTCGTTGCAGAGTTCGGACCGCACGGAGCCGCCGTTCTACCGACCCTCCGCCCGTATTTCACGGCTGCCTTGGGGATGTATGTGGCGGGGGGATGCAAATTGACGATCATGAATTTCGCCCACCAGAAAATCCACCACCACATGCCCAGCATCACGCTGTCCGATGCACCCATGTGGGTGCGAACACATAACGGGTACAACGACTCCCGGCAGGTCAAAGCCAAGACCTTCAAACTTGAACCACTGACGATCGAACAGGAGCACGAGTTCCAAGCCCGATTTGCTTTGGATTTTGACCATATCCGGGCGTGTTTCGATACCGGAGTGGAGGGCTGACGATGCAGGTTCTGGGACTTTGCCGTTTTTCTTATCTTGGCCACGGCGGTTTCAAGGTGGAACATGATAGCCTGGAGCACCGCCGGGCCTTCCTGTACGGGAGCCAAAGGATGGACGAACGCTTGCGTCTGTTCGAGGCGATCACACTCCCTTCCATTGTGGGGCAAACCGATCCCGACTTCACTTTTCTGGTGGTGATCGGCGAAGACTTTCCCAAGAAGTACCGGGACGAGCTTTCGCGCTTGGTGGCGGATATTCCTCAAGTTCGCATTGTGGGATATCCACCCGGACGTCACAGAACGGTCATGGCAACCGCCATGCGGGATGCGCGCGTACCGAGCGAAGAACCCTGGCTGCAATTTCGTCTGGATGATGATGACGCCATGGGGTGCCGCTTTGTTGAAAAGTTCCGCGAAACGGCGCTGGACGTGAAGCCGATGTGGTCGAAACACAGGCGGATCGCTGTCGATTTCAACAAGGGCTATGTTTTTACGGCTGGCAAGCAGGGCGTGGCCGTTCATCCCTACAAATACCAATACAGCGCCATCGCGCTTGGCATGATCGTGCAGCCGGAAAGCAACGACACGATCATGAACCACGGGCATCACAAGCTTTGGTCGGAAATGCCGACAATCACCTTCACCGAAGACGACATGATGATGCGCGGGCATAACGAGTACAATGACTCGCGAATGAAAACCGGCGGGAAACGCTTTGACTACAAACCGCTGGATGTTGAACAGGAAGCGTATTTCAAAAAGACCTTCAACATAGACAATGCAAAAGTCCGCGAAGTCTTTTCACGCCCTGCTTTGTAGACGCTCCCGGTAGAGGGTGAAGACCCCGGTCGCGACGATCAGGAAAGCTCCGGCCTGCGTGACCGGATCGGGCCATTCGCCGAACATGACCCAACCAAGACCCATGGCCCAGAGCAGACCAGTGTATCTGAACGGGCTGACAAAAGCGATTTCACCCACCCGCATGACCATCACGCTCAGTGCATAGCCCACGACGATCAACAAGGACGCCCCCACCAGAACGAGAGCATTCTGATGACTGACCGGCGCCCACTCCTGGGTCATGGATCCGACAACCCCGAAAAGTGTGATCGTGATCGACCCGATCAGCGTGACCGTCAGTGAAGGCACCTGAGTAGACATTCTGCGAGTCATCAAATCTCGGCAGGTGATTAACAGAACTGCCAGCAACCCATACAGCGCTCCTTGCGTGAACCCATCCGCTCCGGGTCGGACGATCAGCAACATGCCGCAAAAACCCAGCAAGATCGCCAAAGCCCTGCGCCAACCCACCGCTTCGCCAAAGAACAATGCGGCCCCAAGCGTGACGGTCAAAGGCAGCGCTTGTAGCATGGCTGTAATGTTGGCAATCGGCATAACGATCAGAGCGGTCAGGAAGCAGTAGGTGATACCGATCTCGGCAAGGCTCCGCAGCCCGACCAAGCCCCAGTCCCGAGGCGTCAGGTCAAAACGCAACCGCCCCAGATACCGCGCCAAGGCATAGATCAAGATCGATGCCAAAACCCCTCGCAAAGTAATGATCTGAAACAGCGGCAAGTCGGAACCAAGCAACTTCACCAGTGCATCGTTGAAAGTATAAGCAGCCATGCTGCCCATCATGAGAAGCGCACCCAATGTGTTGCCGGAGAAGGTTCTGATCATGGTGGTTTGTTTTTCGAATCTCGCACCGGCGTCCTCCGCCGGTTTGGGCGCTTTTGATCGGTATCACTTCTTCTGAAAGGAGAGCCAAGAAAAAATTCTTGCTTAGGCTAAATGATCGGCTTGGCCACGTGGCGCGGCTCGCGGCAAAAACTGCAACCCTGCCTGAACATACTCAATTGGAATGTACGGTTCGACATGGCGTATTGCTGCGGCGTGGTCAGGAAACGCGCCCATTCAAACCAAAAACCCCCGACCTAGGCCGGGGGTTTTCTGTTCATATGTCGAGAGGATCAATCCCGGCTTTCCGGGGTTTCCACCAAGGTGTCGAAATCGTCATCGCCGATGATGTCGCCATCCATAACCGGTGCGGCCAGGGCAGCGGCAGCTTCTGCCTCTTCCCGACGCGCTTCGATGACAACATTGTCTCGATCGGATGCGATACGACGCACACGCTGGGTTGCCCCACCGGTACCTGCCGGGATCAGACGCCCAACAATGACGTTCTCTTTCAGGCCGACCAGCTTGTCCTTTTTACCTTGCACAGATGCTTCGGTGAGAACGCGGGTGGTTTCCTGGAAGGACGCAGCCGAGATGAACGAACGGGTCTGCAAAGACGCCTTGGTAATGCCCAGCAGGATTGGTTCGCCCTGTGCCGGGCGGCCACCCTTGGCCAGCGCTTTTTCGTTCATCGCGTCGAATTCCTGCTTATCGACATGTTCGCCTTTCAGCAGGGTCGTGTCGCCACTGTCGAGGATCTCCCACTTCTGCAGCATCTGACGCACAATGACTTCGATGTGCTTGTCGTTGATCTTCACACCCTGCAGGCGATAGACGTCCTGAACCTCGTCGATCATGTAGTTCGCCAGTGCCTCGACACCCATGATGGAGAGGATATCGTGCGGCGCCGGGTTGCCGTCCATGATATAGTCACCCTTCTGGACAAAGTCGCCTTCCTGAACAGGAATATGCTTGCCCTTGGGTACCATGTATTCAACGGTTTCCAGCGTGTCGTCCGCAGGCTCGATCGAGATGCGACGCTTGTTCTTGTAGTCGCGGCCAAAGCGCACGTAACCATCGATTTCGGCGATGATCGCGTGATCTTTTGGACGACGAGCTTCGAACAGTTCGGCAACCCGCGGCAGACCACCGGTGATGTCCTTGGTCTTGGCCCCTTCACGCGGGATACGCGCGACGACGTCACCGGCCAGAACCTCCTGCCCGTCTTCGACAGACAGAATCGCGTCCACCGACATCGGGTAGGTCACCGGATTGCCCAGATCATTGCGCACCGGCTCACCGTCACCATCCACCAGAATGATTTCCGGTTTCAGGTCATTGCCCTTGGGCGCTGCACGCCAGTCGATCACGATCTTCTGGGTCATGCCGGTTGCGTCGTCGGTTTCATCGCGAACGGCGATGCCCGACACCAGGTCCACAAATTTCGCGGTACCCGGCTTTTCTGCAATGATCGGAAGGGTATAGGGGTCCCATTCGAACAGCTTGTCGCCACGGTTGACCTGCTGGCCTTCGCTAACGAACAGCTTGGAGCCATAGCCCAGCTTGTGGCTGGCGCGCTCTTCACCATGCTCGTCGTTGATGATCAGCTTCATGTTGCGGCCCATGACCATGGTCTCGCCCTGGGCATTCTGCAGCACGTTGGCGTTTTCGAAGACGATTACGCCCTCTTGGCTGGCCTCCAGGAACGATTGCTGGCCACCCTGAGCAACACCGCCAATGTGGAACGTCCGCATCGTCAGCTGCGTACCGGGTTCACCGATCGACTGAGCCGCAATGATGCCAACGGCTTCGCCGGTGTTCACCTTCGTACCGCGTGCAAGGTCACGACCATAGCACATGGCGCAAACGCCCTCTTCGGCCTCACAGGTCAGCGGCGACCGGATACGGGTGGACTGAACGCCGGCTTCTTCGATCGCGTCGGCCATACGTTCGTCGATCAGCTGGCCTTGCGCGACCAACACGTCTTCGGTGCCAGGCTTCTTGATGTCATCCGCCGCAACGCGGCCCAGGATCCGTTCGGCCAGGGATGCGACGACTTCGCCATCGTTGACAGCTGCTTCGACCGTGATCGCGCGGTCGGTGCCACAATCGTTCATACGAACAATGCAGTCCTGCGCAACGTCCACCAGACGACGGGTCAGGTAACCGGAGTTCGCTGTCTTCAGAGCCGTATCCGACAAACCTTTACGCGCACCGTGGGTTGAGTTGAAGTACTCAAGCACGGTCAGGCCTTCTTTAAAGTTCGAGATAATCGGAGTCTCGATGATGTCGCCGTTCGGCTTGGCCATCAGACCACGCATCCCGCCCAGCTGTTTCATCTGGGTAACCGAACCCCGCGCGCCCGAGTGGGCCATCATGTAGACCGAGTTCGGTTCCTTGTCCGATCCGTCTTCGGCCTTTTGAACGGCCGAGATCGAGCCCATCATCGCTTCGGTGACGCGGTCGTTACACTTCGACCAGGCATCGACAACCTTGTTGTACTTTTCGCCCTGAGTGATCAGGCCGTCCATGTACTGCTGTTCGAAGTCCTTCACCTGATCGCGGGTTTCGTCCACGATGCCCCATTTGTCGTCCGGGATCAGCATGTCGTCCTTACCGAACGAAATACCGGCCTTGAACGCCTCACGGAAGCCCATGGTCATGATCTGGTCACAGAAGATAACCGATTCCTTCTGACCGCAATAGCGATAGACGGTATCGATGACCTGCTGCACTTCCTTCTTCCGAAGAAGACGGTTCACCAATTCGAACGGAGCTTTGGTGTTCTTGGGCAGCAGAGCGCCCAGTCGAACCCGGCCCGGGGTGGTTTCGAACCGTTGCAGGACTTCGTTGCCTTCCTCGTCGATCTGCGCGATCCGCGCAGTGATCTTGGAGTGCAGGTGCACTTCTCCCGCGTCCAGCGCGTGCTGAACTTCGTCGATCGAGCCGAAGATCTTGCCTTCGCCCATCATGCCTTCGCGTTCCAGGGTCAGATAGTAGAGACCCAGAATCATGTCTTGCGAGGGAACGATGATCGGCGCGCCGTTTGCTGGCGACAGAACGTTGTTCGTGGACATCATCAGGACGCGCGCTTCCAGCTGGGCCTCAAGGCTCAGGGGCACGTGCACAGCCATCTGGTCGCCGTCAAAGTCCGCGTTGAACGCCGAGCAGACCAGCGGGTGCAGCTGGATGGCCTTACCTTCGATCAGCGTGGGTTCGAACGCCTGAATGCCCAGACGGTGCAGCGTCGGCGCGCGGTTCAACATCACCGGGTGCTCGCGGATCACCTCATCCAGGATATCCCACACCTCGGGACGTTCCTTTTCCACCAGTTTCTTGGCTTGCTTCACGGTCGAAGACAGGCCTTTGGCTTCAAGACGCGAGTAGATGAACGGCTTGAACAGCTCCAGCGCCATCTTCTTGGGCAGACCACATTGGTGCAGCTTGAGTTCCGGACCGGTCACGATGACCGAACGGCCCGAGAAGTCGACGCGCTTACCCAGAAGGTTCTGACGGAAGCGGCCTTGCTTACCCTTCAGCATGTCCGACAGCGATTTCAGCGGACGCTTGTTGGCGCCGGTGATCACGCGGCCGCGGCGGCCGTTGTCGAACAGAGCATCCACGGATTCCTGCAGCATCCGCTTTTCGTTGCGGACGATGATGTCAGGCGCACGCAGTTCAATCAGACGTTTCAGACGATTGTTCCGGTTGATCACGCGGCGATACAGATCGTTCAGATCCGAGGTCGCAAAACGGCCACCATCCAGCGGAACCAGCGGACGCAGTTCCGGCGGGATGACCGGGATCACGGTCAGAACCATCCATTCCGGACGGTTGCCGGATTCGATGAAGCTTTCGATGACCTTCAGACGTTTGATGATCTTCTTGGGCTTCAGTTCGCCGGTTGCCTCTTTCAGGTCGGCGCGCAGCTGTTCAGCTTCCGACTCGAGGTCGATGGCCGCCAGCATTTCACGGATCGCTTCGGCACCGATATTCGCGGTGAACGCGTCCATGCCATAGGCGTCCTGAGCGTCCATGAACTCTTCTTCGGTCATCATCTGGCCATAGGTCAGGTCGGTCAGACCGGGTTCGATGACGACATAGTTTTCAAAGTAGAGAACACGTTCGAGGTCACGCAGCGTCATGTCCAGCATCAGGCCGATGCGCGACGGCAGCGACTTGAGGAACCAGATATGGGCGCAGGGCGCGGCCAGTTCGATATGGCCCATGCGTTCGCGGCGGACCTTTTGCAGCGTGACTTCCACACCGCATTTTTCGCAGACAACACCGCGATATTTCATGCGCTTATATTTGCCGCACAGGCATTCGTAATCTTTGATCGGGCCAAAGATACGCGCGCAGAACAGACCGTCACGTTCGGGTTTGAACGTACGGTAGTTGATGGTTTCCGGCTTTTTGATCTCGCCGTAGGACCACGACAGGATCCGCTCGGGCGACGCCAGCGAGACCTTGATCTCGTCAAACATCTTGGGCGATGCGAGCGGGTTGAACGGGTTGTTCGTCAGTTCCTGGTTCATTTGTATTCCTCAAAATCGTGCGGATGGTGGGGGGAGGACGCCACGTCGTTCACAACGTGGCGCTCAAGAATTTTCGCGAAAATTCTTATTCCTCCACCTCCGCATCCAGGAGTTCCATGTTCAGGCCGAGGCCACGGACTTCTTTGACCAGAACGTTGAACGATTCCGGAATGCCCGCTTCAAAGTTGTCCTCGCCCTTGACGATCGATTCATAGACCTTGGTCCGACCTGCCACGTCATCCGACTTGACGGTGAGCATCTCCTGCAGGGTATAGGCGGCGCCGTAAGCTTCCAGAGCCCAGACCTCCATTTCCCCGAAGCGCTGACCACCGAACTGCGCCTTACCACCCAGCGGCTGCTGGGTAACCAGCGAGTATGGGCCGGTTGAACGCGCGTGGATCTTGTCGTCCACAAGGTGGTGCAGTTTCAGCAGGTACTTGATGCCCACGGTCACCGGACGCGCAAACTGCTCACCGGTACGACCGTCGAACAGGATCGACTGACCGCTTTCCGAGAAGCCGGCGCGCACAAGCGCGTCGTTCACATCCGATTCCTTGGCCCCGTCGAAAACCGGCGTTGCAATCGGAACACCGCGGGTGACATTACCCGCCGCTTCCAGAAGCTCGCCCTCTTCCAGGTCCGACAGTCCTTCCTCGTAGACGTTCTCGCCATAGGCATGACGCATCGCGTCCCGAACCGGAGTCAGATCGCCCGAGCGACGGTATTCCTGCACCGCTTCGTCCACGTTCAGACCCAGACCGCGCGCGGCCCAACCCATGTGGGTTTCAAGGATCTGACCGACGTTCATACGCGATGGAACGCCCAGCGGGTTCAGACAGAAGTCAACCGGAGTACCATCTTCGAGGAACGGCATGTCTTCCATCGGCACAACCTTGGAGATCACACCTTTGTTCCCGTGACGACCGGCCATCTTGTCGCCCGGCTGCAGCTTGCGCTTCACGGCGATGAAGACTTTGACCATCTTCATCACACCCGGCGGCAGGTCGTCGCCACGGCGGACCTTTTCGACCTTGTCTTCGAATCGTGCATCCAGCGCGCGTTTCTGCGCTTCATACTGTTCGTGCAGGGCTTCGACGACCTGAGCGTCGGCTTCGTCTTCAAGCGCCAGCTGCCACCACTGACCGCGGGTCAGCGTGTCCAGCAGCTCTTCGTTGATCTCAGAGTTCGGACGTACGCCTTTCGGGCCTTTGACGGCCACTTTGCCCAAGATCATGCCACGCAGACGCGCATAGATGTTGCGGTCCAGGATTGCCAATTCGTCGTCCCGGTCCCGGGCCAGACGTTCGACTTCCTCACGCTCGATCTGCAGCGCACGTTCGTCTTTCTCCACACCATGACGGTTGAAGACGCGCACTTCGACGACGGTTCCGAAATCGCCCGGCTTGACGCGCAGCGAGGTGTCGCGCACGTCCGATGCCTTTTCGCCAAAGATGGCGCGCAGCAGCTTTTCTTCCGGGGTCATCGGGCTTTCGCCCTTCGGAGTGATCTTGCCGACCAGGATATCACCCGGCTCCACATCCGCGCCGATGTAAACGATGCCCGCCTCGTCGAGGTTGCGCAGCGCTTCTTCACCGACATTCGGGATATCGCGAGTGATCTCTTCCGGGCCCAGCTTGGTGTCACGGGCGGCGACTTCGAATTCCTCGATATGGACCGAGGTAAAGACGTCATCACGCGCGATACGTTCGCTGATCAGGATCGAGTCTTCGTAGTTGTAGCCATTCCAGGGCATGAACGCGACGACCACGTTCTTACCCAGAGCCAGTTCGCCCATGTCGGTGGACGGACCATCGGCAATGACTTCGCCTTTCAGAACCGTGTCACCCACTTTCACCAACGGACGCTGGTTGATGCAGGTGTTCTGGTTCGAGCGCTGGAACTTGCGCAGACGGTAGATGTCCACACCGGCGTCGCCCAGTTCCAGATCCTCGGTCGCCCGGATCACGATACGCTGGGCATCGACCTGGTCGATGATACCGGCGCGTTTCGCCATGATCGCAGCACCCGAGTCGCGGGCCACAACTTCTTCGATCCCGGTGCCGACCAGCGGCGCTTCAGCGCGCAGCAGCGGAACCGCCTGACGTTGCATGTTCGAGCCCATCAGAGCACGGTTGGCGTCGTCGTTTTCCAGGAACGGGATCAGCGAGGCAGCAACCGAAACCAGCTGTTTCGGAGATACGTCGATCAGGTCAACATTCTCACGCGGAGCCAGGGTGTAGTCCCCGGCCTGACGGGTCGAAACCAGATCGTTGATGAACTTGCCATCCGCATCCAGAGTCGCGTTCGCCTGCGCCACGGTGTGACGCATTTCCTCGGTCGCCGACATGTAGTGAACTTCGTCGGTCACCTGGCCTTCGTTCACAACGCGGTAAGGTGTTTCGATGAAGCCGTACTTGTTGACGCGCGCGAATGTGGCCAGCGAGTTGATCAGACCAATGTTTGGACCTTCCGGCGTTTCAATCGGGCACATCCGACCATAGTGTGTCGGGTGAACGTCGCGGACCTCAAAGCCAGCACGCTCACGCGTCAGACCACCCGGGCCAAGCGCCGAAAGACGGCGTTTGTGGGTAACTTCCGACAGCGGGTTTGTCTGGTCCATGAACTGCGACAGCTGCGACGAGCCGAAGAATTCGCGAACAGCAGCAGCAGCCGGTTTCGCGTTGATCAGGTCCTGCGGCATGACAGTGTCGATCTCAACCGACGACATACGCTCCTTGATGGCGCGCTCCATGCGCAGCAGACCGACGCGGTACTGGTTTTCCATCAGTTCACCGACCGAACGCACACGACGGTTTCCGAGGTGGTCGATATCGTCCACGTCGCCCTTTCCGTCACGCAGTTCCACCAGTGCCTTGATGCAGGAGATGATATCTTCCTTGCGCAGGGTGCGCTGGGTGTCTTCGGCGTCGAGCGCCAGACGCATGTTCATCTTGACGCGACCAACAGCGGACAGGTCATAGCGTTCGCTGTCGAAGAACAGGGTGTCGAACAGCGCCGAGGCCGCTTCGACGGTGGGTGGCTCACCCGGACGCATGACGCGGTAAATGTCCATGAGCGCGGTTTCGCGGTTCATGTTCTTGTCCGTGGCCATGGTGTTGCGCATGTACGGACCGACATTGACGTTGTCGATGTCCAGAACCGGGATATCGGTAATGCCGGCGTCGATCAGTTCTTTTACCGAACCGCCGATCAGGTCGCCATCCTTGTCGTATTCCAGAGTCAGTTCATCGCCGGCTTCGACATAGATCGCACCGGTTTCTTCGTTGATGATGTCCTTGGCGACGTATTTGCCGACGATATGATCGAACGGAACCAGCAGGTCCGTCACTGTACCTTCGTCGATCAGCTTTTTGACCGCGCGCGGGGTGACCTTCTTGCCGGCTTCCGCAATGATCTCACCGCTGGCGGCATCGATCAGATCATAGGTCGGACGGGTGCCGCGCACGCGATCAGGGAAGAACGGGGTGACCCAACCCTTGTACTTCTCCAGACGGTAGCTGACGGTTTCGTAATAGGCATCCATGATGCCTTCCTGGTCCAGACCGAGCGCATAAAGCAGCGTGGTCACGGGCAGTTTGCGGCGACGGTCGATCCGGGCAAAGACGATGTCCTTAGCGTCGAATTCAAAGTCCAGCCAGCTGCCGCGATACGGGATGATGCGGCAGGCAAACAGCAGCTTGCCCGAGGAATGTGTCTTGCCCTTGTCGTGGTCAAAGAACACGCCCGGCGAACGATGCATCTGGGAGACGATCACACGCTCGGTACCGTTCACGATGAACGTGCCGTTCGGGGTCATCAGGGGCATGTCGCCCATGAAGACATCCTGCTCCTTGATGTCCTTGACCGATTTCGCACCGGTATCCTCGTCCACATCAAAGACGATCAGACGCAAAGTGACCTTCAGCGGGGCGCTGTAGGTCATGTCACGCTGCATGCATTCTTCGACGTCGTACTTGGGGCGTTCCAGATCGTATTTCACGAACTCCAGTACGGAGGTTTCGTTGAAGTCTTTGATCGGAAAGACCGACTGGAACACGCCACGGATGCCCTCACCGTCCAGAGGCTCGGCCGCATCGCCCGAGCGCAGGAACAGATCATAGGAAGACTTCTGAACCTCGATGAGGTTCGGCATGTCCAGAACTTCGCGAATTTTACCGTAGTATTTACGAAGACGTTTCTGGCCAAGGTACGTTTGAGCCATGTCAGATGTCACCTTTTCAAGTTCTCACCGGTCAAGGAAACCGCCGGGTCCCGGTTCCTTGGCCCTTCGAGACAGCGTGTTCGGATCAATCCATGGCCACCGTCCCGAATGGTGGCCTTCCCGATCCAGTGAACCTCGCCTTAGAAAACGCCCCTTCCCAAACTCAAGGATGGGCCCTTTCTGAGACAGGTACGGCTGGATCCGGTTTTCCCGGATCCAGCCTGCAAATGTGGGCTCTTACTGAAGATCTGCAAGACCTCCAGCCCGCGATTTCCACGAAACCGCGGGTCCCAGGCAAAGCGCTTAGGCCAGCTCGACCTCGGCGCCAGCTGCTTCCAGCTTGCCTTTGACGTCTTCGGCTTCTGCCTTGTCCACGCCTTCTTTGATCTTGCCGCCTGCTTCGACCAGCTCTTTGGCTTCTTTCAGGCCCAGACCGGTGATGGCGCGAACTTCTTTGATCACGTTGATCTTCGAAGCGCCGGCGTTCTTCAGAACGACGTCAAATTCGGTCTTTTCTTCCTCAGCTGCGCCACCGGCGGCGTCGCCACCAGCTGCCATGACAACTGCGCCGCCAGCTGCGGGCTCGATGCCATATTCGTCTTTGAGGATGGTTTTCAGTTCTTGTGCTTCCAGCAGGGTCAGACCCACGATGCTTTCTGCGAGTGCTTTCAGATCAGCCATTTTATCAGCTCTTTCCGTTTTACAGTGTGTGTTCCAACGTCAGGGTGTTCACCCTACGCAGATCATTCAGTGCCAACCGCTTACGCAGCTTCCGCCTTCTCTTCGATGGTCGAAAGGATGCTTGCGATGTTGCTTGCAGGTGCGCCAATTGCGCCAGCGATGTTCGAAGCAGGTGCGCCAATCATGCCTGCGATGGTAGCAATGAGCTCCTCGCGAGACGGCATTTTCGACACGGCTTCAACGCCGGCACGGTCCAGAGCGTTCTCGCCCATTGCACCGCCAAGGATTTCGAACTTTTTGTTCTCCTTGGCGAAGTCCTCGGCAACCTTGGCCGCAGCCACAGGATCCTCGGAATAGGTCAGAACGGTCATCCCTGTCAGCAGGTCGGCCATGCTTTCACACGGCTTACCCTCGAGGGCGATTTTGGCGAGCCTGTTCTTGGCAACACGCACGGCGCCGCCCGCGTCACGAGCACGTGCGCGAAGGTCCTGCATCTCGGCAACTGTCAGACCGACGTAGTGGGCAACCACAACGACGCCAGAGCTTTCGAAGATTTGGCCGAGTTCCTCGACCACTTTCTCTTTCTGGGCTCTATCCACAGTTCTCTCCAAGTTAGGGGTGTCAGACACCCCGGCTCATATTTGCCGGAACCGAGGTCCCGGCGTTCAAGTCCGCATTACGGGGCTGAGCCAAAATTCGCCCGAAGGTCTAACCCTCGATCTCATTGGTCTTTCCCGTCTCAGGCAGGAAATTAAGACCCTCTTCAGAGCCACCCACCGTCTTGGACGAAACGAAATAAAGCGCACGACGAATCGCACGCTTTATCTCTGGTGTGTAGGTAGAGTCATTTTGACCGAATTCCAAGCGAAAACTTGCGTTTTCAGGCAATCTTCCGCGCCACGTCATAGGCTTCGCCGAAAAGTCGCTGAGCAGGCCGATCCAGATCAACCGCCAAGGACACACCGACCCCTTCCTGATGCAGGCGAGCCAGGGCATCATCAGACAACTCATGTAAGCCCAGATAGATTTCGAACAGGTCCGGTTCCGGATCTTCCTGGGTCAAAACATCGGCGATCTGATCGGTCAACGCGTGGGTGAATCCGGCCGACGCCATGCGCCAATCCACCTTGCGCCGCCAGCTGTAATAGTCTTCGCCGATCATGTGCAGCAGGTAGGCACCATCCTTGGCGCTCAATTCGACCTCGCGAGCCCGGCCCTGTCGCGGGATTTCAGCCCAGTGCTGGCGAAGCCTGGCACGGCGCAACCCGGCTCGCGTCAGTGACTTACCCTGCGGGTGCCCCATCAAACCCTGACGTCTGGGACCGAACAACTTGGCATTGTCCTGATAGACCCGTCGCGCCACATCGCGCGCCATGGGGGTGCGGAACTGCAAGTCGGGCTGCGGTGTTTCCGGACGCACCAATTCTGCCGTCCGGATCCGCACAGCCTGAGTGGTAGCCTCCTGCCTGGCCAACAGATCGGACACGCTGCCCGACTTCAAAACCAGAAACTCGTCGGAATCCACATTCAGCAGCCATCCCTCCTGCAGCCGATGATAGGCCCAAGTGATCGCAGCATTCTGTCTTTTGGTGAAACGGATATCGGGTGAAAGCCCGATCTTTCCCCAGAATTCGGCCGTGCAGGGAATGCAGGTTACGTCCGGGTGGGTATCCAGGACCCCGATCGCGGGGTCCTGGGGATCGTCAAAGAACAACGTGACGTGGTCGGCGCCCTGCTCCAGATACCAGGCGACAAAGCGCAGGGTGACAAAGAGCGGCTCTTTCAGGATCGAGGCAACCTGCCAAGTTCCCGACATCCGACCAGGCCCGGCTTATTCGCCGACGGCGTTGTCTACGTCGATGCTGACGCCCGGACCCATGGTCGAGGACAGCGCGATCTTCTTCATGTAGGCACCTTTGGCGCCTGCCGGCTTGGCTTTGGCAACGGCTGAGACAAAGGCACGAACGTTTTCAACCAGCTTGGCTTCGTCGAAGGACGCTTTGCCGACACCTGCGTGAACCACACCGGCTTTTTCGACCTTGAACTGAACTTCGCCACCTTTGGCTGCTTCCACGGCCGCTTTCACGTCCATGGTCACGGTGCCAACCTTGGGGTTCGGCATCAGGTTGCGCGGGCCCAGGATTTTACCCAGACGACCAACGACGGGCATCATGTCCGGGGTCGCGATGCAGCGATCGAACTCGATGGTGCCGCCCTGGATGGTTTCCATCAGGTCTTCTGCGCCAACGATATCCGCACCGGCTTCCTTGGCTTCGTCAGCCTTCGGACCACGGGCAAACACAGCAACGCGCACGGTTTTGCCGGTGCCGTTCGGCAGACCAACAACACCACGGACCATCTGGTCGGCGTGACGCGGGTCAACGCCCAGGTTCACGGCGATTTCCAAGGTTTCGTCGAACTTGGCGGTGGCGTTTGCCTTGACCAGAGCAACGGCATCCTCAACCGACAGGTTTTCCTTGCCAACAAAGGCTTCGCGAGCAGCGGCGGTACGTTTTCCAACTTTTGCCATCTTACTTCACCTCAATGCCCATGGAGCGGGCCGAGCCCAGGATGATCTGCATTGCGCCTTCGACGTCGGTGGCGTTCAGATCCTTCATCTTGGCTTCGGCGATTTCCTTGACCTGAGCAACAGTGACCGAACCAACGGTTTCACGGCCAGGGTTGTTCGCGCCGGATTTCAGCTTGGCAGCCTTTTTCAGGTAGTAAGACGCGGGCGGCGTCTTGATGTCCATGGTGAAGGACTTGTCCTGATAGTACTGGATGATGGTCGGGCACGGTGCGCCGGGCTCCATGTCTGCGGTCTTGGCGTTGAACGCCTTGCAGAATTCCATGATGTTGATGCCGCGCTGACCCAGTGCCGGACCAACCGGCGGGGACGGGTTTGCCTGACCGGCAGGAACCTGCAGCTTCAGGCTCCCTACGAGTTTCTTGGCCATTGGCCTTTTCCTTTTCCAACACCTATCGGACGCGTCCGACAGGTCTTTAACGTTGTGTGGTCTGGGTCCGAGGTCGCGACCTCTTCGCCTCCCACGCTCATAGGCTCAAAGGGCCGATCCCGCAGGACGACCCTTGAACGGGGGCGGCTTACAGCGCCCAGCGCAGAATGGCAAGGGATTCGTGACCCTGTCGCCCGGATGCGCAAAGCCCGGTATCATTGGTAACCTCTGCACCGAACCGCGACCCTTCTGAAAAAACGCGATTTGGACTATGATACGGACATTGTTTTCTCAAATCCGTTTCCAACGAGGCCCGCCATGGTACATGTCGACGCATCCGCAACCAGCATCCTGTCCATAACCAATCATGGCGAAGTCGGCCATACACAGACACTTACCAGCGCTGTTACCTTGTTCGAGTTTCTCGGGGATCAGTTCGGGACATTTGACTGGGTGGTCCGGGTTCATGGGACCGGATTCACCTATGATGGCTCTGCATTCCCGACCGCGGGCACCGTGACCTCGATCGAGATAGACACCTTCGGCCCCGCCCTGCCTTTCAGCCCTGAAATCGTCATCACCGGGCTATCCGTTCAATTGACCGATTTGGTGATCAAGGGCGGCACCCGATCAGAACAAACAGATGCCTTCTGGTCTACTATCCTGTCGGGCGACGACCTGATCACCGGCGGAGACAATATCACCAACGTTTTCGGCGATTTTCTGATTGTCGGAGCGGGCGAGAACCTGACAGGCGGCAATGACACGATCAATGCAACCACAGTGGGTACGAACAGCAACTATTCGCATTACATCATGGGCGATGCAGATCAGGTGGATGGCGGAACGCTCAACGGTGGCAATGACAAGATCACGGTCGATTCCCCGGACGGCAACCATCTGGTTTGCGGCGACACGTTTTATGTTGCCGCGGGTGCAACACTGAACGGTGGCAATGACAGGATCATTGTCCACAAAGGGGTTGAAACCGAACTGTACGGAGAGGCACTGACCGATTTCGCTGGCGCCGTGATCGTGGGTGGGCGCGATCGGATCACTGGCAGCAACGAAGGCACCGCAGACGGCAGCGATAGCATTTTCGGCGACCTTGGATCCTCCAGCGGCGATGTCACCGGCGGCAATGACCGGCTGATCGGGCGCGGAGGGCACGATCTGATCGTCGGCGATGTGGGCGAGGTGAGCGGAGGCATCCTGCAAGGTGGGAACGATTTCCTGTCCGGTGGGGGCGGGCGTGACAAACTTTTTGGCGATGTCCAAACCCAGAAAGCAGGTGCCACCGTAATCGGCGGCAATGACACTTTGAACGGCGGCAATGGCAACGATCTTTTGATCGGCGGGGGCGGTCGGGATGTCCTGAACGGCGACCGGGGCATCGATCGGCTCAAAGGCGGCACGGGCAACGATATCCTGTTGGGCGGTGATGGCAATGACAGGCTGGACGGTCAGAACGGCAATGACACCCTTGGCGGTGGGGCGGGGAATGACGTGTTGACCGGCGGCCGAGGGCGAGATGTTCTAACCGGTCACGCCGGAATTGACACGTTCGACTTCAACTTGGTTAGTGACAGCAACACCAAGGGACGGCGGGCCGACACGATCACCGATTTCGTCTCCGGCGTGGACCTTATCGACCTCTCAGGCATAGACGCCATTGCCGGCGCCGGAAATCAGGCGTTCACCTTTATCGGAACGTCAGGCTTCTCGGGCACCAGCGGGGAGCTGCGCGCAGTAACCACAGCCGGCAAGACAATTGTCCGGGGTGACACGGATGGCGACAGCAAGGCGGATCTGGTCATCGAACTGACGGGCACGCTGACCTTGGGGGCAAGCGATTTCGTTCTGTGAACTTGCCACTCGGCAGCTTAGCCTCGTTCCTGCCGCTAAACAGTTCAGCGGATAGAAATTGCCCCTGCCGATTTTGTTGAAGCCTTGGGTATGGCCGACATTGCCATACAGCAGAAAAATCCAATCCTGCTGATCCCACACCGGGTTCTGATCCCGAGCGTATTCTGTGAACCAGAAGATCGAGCAATCGCCTTCCAGGCCCGGTTTACACCTTTGGTTCAGTGAAACTAACCGCCCGGAAAGCGGGCATAGCCGATACTCCATCCGTCTATGACAACAGAAAGCCGGCCCCAATGGGGACCGGCTGGAAAACGCTCTGATATTAACCAGATCAGATCTGCTTGTTAACCTGCGTAAAGTCCAGTTCGACCGGTGTCTCCCGACCAAAGATCGACACGGTGACCTTGAGCTTCTGGTTGTCGTCGTCGACCTCTTCGACCATTCCGTCGAAATCTTCGAACGGGCCGTCGTTGACCTTGACCTTTTCGCCCACTTCAAAGCTGATCATCAGCTTCGGTGCTTCTTCGCCTTCCTGGACACGGTTCAGGATCTGGTTGACCTCGGCGTCGCGCATCGGCATGGGACGGCCCTGCGGACCCAGAAAGCCGGTAACGCGGTTGATCGAGTTGATCAGGTGATAGCCCTGGTCCGACATTTCCATGTGAACCAGCACGTATCCCGGCATGAAGCGACGTTCGGTCGTGACCTTCTTGCCCCGACGCACTTCGATGACTTCTTCGGTCGGAACCAGAACTTCGTCGATCTCGTCCTCAAGCCCATTTTCGGCAACCGAGGTGCGGATCTGCTCTGCGATCTTCTTCTCGAAATTCGAGAGAACGCTGACCGAGTACCATCGTTTCGCCATGAACCTGTCGTCCTTGTCTTGTTCAGTTCCAGTACGCGCAAAAATCCGCGCCGTTTAATCCGCTCCCGAAGCGAAACAATTCGTCCCGGAATAAAAAGCGGCGCGCAACACGAATCGCCGCACGCCTGCATCATAGTCAGAATGTCACCTAAACGTCATCGCTCGCCAGATCAAGGGGCGACATGATGACGTCATAACCGGGTTCAACCGAAGAAATTCAGGACCCCAGTCAGGCCAGCCTTGATCAGCAGATCAACCAAAGCAAAGAAAACAGCCGTCAAAGCCGCCATGATGAACACCATGACCGTTGTCAGCAGAACCTCGCGACGGGTCGGCCATACGACCTTGGATACTTCGGCGCGAACCTGCTGAATGAACTGAAGCGGATTGGTGGTGGCCATGTGGCTCTCGTTTCTCTGCTAGCTGTCGATCACAGGCACATAACCGGCATGCCAAGGATTTTCAAGGCTGCATCGGACACCACTGGTTTGGAACATTTGACAGCGCACTCCATTCGGAACGCGCGGGCGCCAAGTTCAATGCTCTCTCTTTTTCGGCGCCTTGATCCTCAGAAGTCAGAACACCAAACCGGGCGCCTTCGTGGTGACATCCAACAGAGCTGGATCAAGGTCTTTGACTCGATGGATCGTCCATGTTGAGCGAGAGTTTTGAAGGCGTAGCCCGGGACGCAGCGCGGACGCGACACAACGCAAACCGGACGTTTTTTGAAACACATCAAGCGAATTAGAACTGCTCCTCGCTGATCCTTCCGCCTTTGGTAAAATCCTTGACCGCGAGGCACGTGGTTTGGTTTACTGAGAGTCAAGGTTTTTTAACCTCTGACGGCCAGTACGTAGCAGCGTCTATTTCGACAAAGCGCTACCGGTTAAATAGTGAAATACTCGTGAAGTTTTTGAAAATGCGACAGAAGAACGGCCGAAAACAGACATCTTTCTAACCCTGCACACGACAGCACCATTCTGACTGCCAATACTCGCAGTCTTCGGACGTTTCCTTTTGCCCCAATGACGCAGCCAAGCGCTGTAACGGAGACGTTTTATGACACCGACCGATCCCCTTTTTTCCCAGCAATGGCACCTTTTCAATTCTATTGCTGGTCAGCTCGACTTGAACGTCTCGCCTGTATGGGATGACTACACCGGTTCCGGCGTGCGGGTTGCCGTTATCGACAACGGCTTTGACTTGAACCACCCGGATCTGAGCGGAAACGTCAACACTTCCATCGATTACGACTACTCGGGCTCGGACTTCGACCCTTCGGCCGCATTCGGTAACAATCATGGCACTGCGGTGATGGGGATCATTGGTGCCCAGCAGGGGAACGGGGTTGGCGGTGTCGGCGTTGCCTGGAACGCGGAACTCGTCGGGTTTCGAGGCTTTGGAATCAATTCGTTTTTCGGAGACGATGTGTTGCGCGATGCTGCCGGAATCGGGAATGGCATTGGCAACACGAATGGTGGTACAGCGGCAAACGGTGCCGATGTGATCAACATGAGCGGCGGACTGGGCAGCACTGTTTTCCTCAACACTGGAAACATTATCGATGCGCAGACTGCACTTGAAGACATTGCAACAAACGGTCGTGGCGGGTTGGGCTCGATCTTTGTCAAATCTTCGGGCAACAGCCGAGCCGCTGCGAACAGCACCCTCAGGGAAGAAGGAACGGCGGATGGCTACGATACAGTGCGTCATTCCATTAACGTTGCTGCGGTTGATGCAACTGGCAGCGTAACGAATTACTCAACGCCAGGGGCCAATGTTCTGGTTTCTGCATTTGCCCCTTCATCTGGACAGTCCCCCGGCATCCTGACCACGGATCGAGTTGGTACAAACGGCTACAATACCTCTGCGTCTCCTTCTGGCGATTACACAAGTGGGTTCAACGGGACATCTGCTGCCGCTCCGCAGGTCGCCGGTGTTGTCGCCTTGATGCTGGAAGCGAATGACCAGCTTGGATGGCGCGACATCCAGCAAATCTTGGCTTACTCGGCGCGCCATTCGGGATCCGACGTGGGCACGGCCGCAGCCGGTTTTGAACAAGCCACTCAAATCGGAGGTGAATCTTGGTTCTGGAACGGAGGATCGAACTGGAACGGCGGGGGCATGCATTTCTCGAATGATTACGGCTTTGGCATCGTCGATGCATTAGCAGCTGTTCGGCTGGCCGAATCCTGGAGTTTGCAACAAACCTCTGGAAACGAAGTATCCGTAACCCAAGACATGGACGGATCATCGGGACCAACTGCCCTGGACAACAGCTTTGCGGACTTCACTCAAAACATCGCGACAGACATTCACGTTCAGCACATCGAAGTCGTCGTCGATTTTGCAACCACCTACCTTTCCGACCTTGAAGTCTTTTTGACCTCTCCGGACGGTACACGGGTTCAGTTGATCGCCGATACAGGCGATTCCGCTAACTACGACGGGAGTTGGATTTTTGGCAGCACCGCGTTCCTTGGAGAAAGCAGCCAGGGAAACTGGACTGTGAGAATTGTCGATGACGCCTCGCTTGACCTGACAACAATTCGGGACGTTGACTTGCAGATTTTCGGTAGTGCAACCAATGCAGACGACCTTTTCATCTTCACCAACGAGTTCTCTGATCATGTAGGTGGTTCAGGAGGACATGGCACGGCATTCAATGGTGGGTCTGGGACCAATACCGTGAACGCATCAGCTGTGTCGTAGAATTCCAAGATCGACCTTGCCAAGGGTACTGGCACTGTTGATGGCGTCAGCATCACGACCGCGAACATTCACAAGGCAATCGCAGGAGACGGGAACGACAAGCTCATCGGCGGTTCGGACAGCACATTATTGGACGGCGGACGCGGTGCTGACGCCCTGACCAGCGGGGGTGGGGATGAAACACTCATTGGCGGCGCCGGAAACGACAAGTTCATTCTGAAGACATCCAGTGGCGTTGGTAACGACGAGTTCCTGGGAGGGGCTGGCGTTGACAAGCTGATTTTGAAGTCAGCTGGTATTTTCGACCTCAGTCATACGGATGTGATTTTTGATAGTATTGAACGCATTCTTTTCGAAACACCGAACTCGGGAAATGCAGAACTGATTCTCAACGCTCAAGAGATCGACGAAGCGGATGAGTTGCAAAACGCGAAAATCATTGGCAATGACGGAGGAACCGTCGATCTGATCAAAATCGTCATGGGATCGCTGAGTTCATTGAACCTAAATTCATGGGTCTTCAAACAGTGGAACAACCTGGAATCGGAGCTCATCTCGATTATCGGCAGCGGATCGGTCGATACCGTGGTTGGCACTCGGGAAGATGACAAGATCAGCGGAAAAGCCGGAGACGACAAGCTCAAAGGAAGTCAGGGAGACGACATCCTGTTCGGCGGACAAGGTATGGATCTTCTTTTTGGAGGCAGCGGCCTCGACAGGCTCAAAGGTGGGGACGACCGGGACACGTTGCTGGGGCAATCCGGAAATGATACCCTCGAAGGTGGTCTCGGGGCGGACCTTCTGACCGGCGGCGCGGACAGTGACGTTTTCAAATACAACACTGTTCAGGACAGCCTGGCTGCTGCCGGACAAATCGACAAAATCAAGGATTTCCAGCAGGGATTGGACTTGATCGATCTGTCTGGGATTGATGCAATCGCAGGAGGGAGCGACAACGCCTTCAACTTCATAGGCCTAAGCGGGTTTTCCTCAACTGCGGGTGAGCTGCGCTACAGCACGACGGCGTCTGCCACCAGGATTATTGGCGATATCGACGGTGATTCAGTGGCCGATTTCCAGATCAAATTGCTGACATCTGTTAACCTTTTGGCGACGGATTTCGTCCTTTAGGCCGGGATATCCCAACCGAGGCCTCATTTTATCAGATCGACCCGCCAATCATCCAAGAAGAGCGGTCGATCTGACTGAGGATCCGTGCCTGTTTTTTACCGGGCTATCAGTCTCGACACTCAAAAAACACGTGTTGAAACCACGCCTTCCAGTACCGGGACCCAACGCTTGATTCATATCAGCGCAAAAGTCGGCGGGTCCGCCGTCATTCAATCTGTCCGGCTAATGCAGGGCAAGGCGGACGCGTATGCACAACCAAAATTGCCAAGCGATGTATATGGCTTGAAGTGTCTTACTGTTTCGAAGACCAAGCAGCTAAATATTAGGAAGATGGCAGGGGCAGCAGGGTTCGAACCCGCGACCTACGGTTTTGGAGACCGTCGCTCTACCAACTGAGCTATACCCCTATCGTGGCGTCGGGGATATGACAGAGCCGCAGCGGACTCAAGACCCTTTTTTCATTTTCGCCCGGTTAAACTCCACTAGACAATGGAGTTGCACATGCTTCGTCAAACGGTAAGACATTCAGGGCCGACACGAGGAAGCCCAAATGACCCTGCGCAAAAAGATCGCCGACAGTGAAGCCGTCCTGAACTGGTTCGCACGCAGGATCGCCGGATACATCCGGATGGTTCATCGAAACACCAAATGGCAACGCATCGGGTATGAAGAACTGGATGCTCTGGCCGAAGCGGGTGAACCGGTGATCGTGGTCCTCTGGCATCAACGCCTCGCACAATCCCCTTACTTCTTCCCGCTCGATAAAGGGCGAATCTGTTCGATCACCTCGGCCGCGCGGGCCGGGAGCATGGTCGGGCGCGTACAAATGCTGTTCGGCATGGAGACAATTGCCATGTCCAGCCACAAACGGCATGTCGCCCTGTCGCGCGAGGTTCTGGGAAAGATGAAAGAGGGCATTTCTATCGGGATTGCCGCCGACGGGCCGCGTGGACCGGAACGGGTCTCTTCGACAGTCCCGCTCGTCTGGGCGCGAACCTCGGGAAAACGCGTCTTCGGGATCACCTATTCTGTCTCTCACGGGCGTGAAGCCGGCAGCTGGGACCGCCTGCTGCTGCCGCGGGCCTGGCGAAATGAAGGGGTGTTCCTGTGTCGGGAATGGACGGAGCCGGTTCCTCGCAAAGCAAGTGAAGAGGAATTCGAAGCTCTGCGGCAGAGCCTTGAGAATCATATGAACGACATCACCGCAGAGGCGGATCGGATGGTCGGGCGGGAACCCTGGAGCCCCAAGTCAGAGTAGCACTGGAGTTTTCGGCGCCACTCGGTGAGAGGCCGTTCTGCAACCTTGACCACCTTCTTCACACGTCGGGAAAACGCGTGATTCTTGTCTATCAGACCCTAACGATTAGCCCGTGCAAAAGCCGGGACTGCTCGCTGACAATTCCGGCAACTTAGAAATCAAAAGTCCGCCTGCGGCAACCGGGCGCGATATGCAAAGCTTGTTCGATGACTTTCGCCCCAGTTCGTTTGCCCATGTACTGAGATCATCAAATTCAAACAAAAAAAGGGCGCCGCAGGGGCGCCCTTTCGATCGGCAATCAGGCTCGCTGATTACTCGGTGATTTTCGACACGACGCCGGCGCCGACGGTGCGGCCGCCTTCGCGGATGGCGAAGCGCAGGCCCTGCTCCATCGCGATCGGTGCGATCAGCTCAACGCCGAACGACACGTTG
>WKFI01000020.1 GCA_014872875.1 Paracoccaceae bacterium | reverse complement strand
CCCGGTCCCCGGCGGCGTCGGCCCCATGACCATCGCCTGCCTGCTCGCCAACACCGTCACTGCAGCCTGCCGCGCAAACGGCCTGCAGGAACCAGAAGGTCTAACCGCTTAAAACGCGGTGAGGAAGTTTGAAAAAGGGCGCTCTTGCGGCGCCCTTTTGTGTTTGAGGATTTGATTTGGGTTGCTTAGTGACCCAGGTAGGCGATCCCGGAAAATGTGACTGCAACGCTGATCCACTGTCCCCGCGTCATGGTTTCGCGCAAGATCGCCCAGGCCAGAACCACGGTGATCAATCCGAAAAGCGATGAGCTCACTGACGCAAATTCCGGGTTTGGAAGGTTGCCGGCCATCAGGACCAATCCCAAGGCCAGTACGTCCAACGCGCCCATTGCGAACAGCGCTGGCAGAAGTCGTAAGGGAGGGCGGATGTCGGTCCGGCTGATCAGGACAGCGGCAGCAACCGTGGCAACCGAAGCCACCCGTGTCATGATCAGGACGGGCATTTCGGCTCCGGCCTGAGTGGCGGCCTGACCCGCAGCAAAGGAAAGGGCAAAACATGTCGCCGCCAGGATGCCCCACAATATGGCGGCCCGGCTTATTTCGCCACCTTCGTTTTCCTTGGAAAAAATCGCAACACACCCTACGCCTGCGACGATCACAAAAACCGCAAGCCACTGTGGAAGGGAGATCTGATCACCCTGAAGGCTCGCCATGGCAACAGAAATGATCGGAAAAGACCCGACTATCGGCGCGACCAGCTTGACCGGCCCGATGGCAAAGGCCCGATAAAGACCATAGCCGCCACAGGCGAAAATGAACCCGGCCAGACAGGCGAGCCAGAGTGCCGGTCCATTCGGCAGCGCGGCCTCACCAAGAAAAAGTGCTACGGCAAAGACCAAGATAGCACCGATGACAAAGACAGTCAGAATGGCTGCAGGAATGCTGGTGCGTTGGGCAACCACACGGATGCACAGATCGTGAAACCCCCAAGCCAACGCAGCGACGAGTCCCAGAATCAAGGCCTGCATGTTGTCTTCCTTTCATATGCGACACTTTCCGGGGGGTGTGTGCCGCATCTCTGACTGAAACTGCGCATTTTCTCCTGAAATCAACAGGATTGTTGCCTTGAGCGACCTCGACAACTTATTCTCTAGATTAAATAAATATTCCAGCCATGCAAGGCTGGAGTCACCAAGCCACAGGGAGAACGCGCGATGAATGATCTGAGCTTTCCTGAAGTCAAAAACGGGCCGCCGCGGCCATCCGGCTTTTACCAGCCTTCGGTTTTCTCACTTCCAAAGGGGACCGAGCGGTATGTTGTCGAAGGGTGTGGTGCAGTTCTGATTGCTGTCGAAACCGGCGATCGGATCACCATATCCAACGATGAAGGCGGGCAGGCTTGCGAGATTGTTGCCGCTGACGCCAAAGGTGTGATCGATGCCGGGATCATTGGCGCTGCAGCGAATGGAGACGGGTCTGGATTGAAAAATCTCCTGACCTCATCTGATCAATCGTTGCGTGGTTTGCGAATGGGGCTTGAGGCGAGGAAAATTGACCTTGCACGGGGTGGCGCAGTTCGGTTCTTCGACAGCGGGACACCGGCCAAAACTCAGCAGGAGTTTACTGTTCAGCGAGATGGCGTGGTGATCGTTGCAGCTCCGGGCGGGATCATGGACTTTGAAGCGCAGGACACTGCTACGCCACTGACGGTTATGGTCAAACGCGCTGTGATCAAGCAGGTGGCGCGCTTTGAACTGCCGGATCCGCTGGCAGATCCGGTGAACGAAGTCCGCGTCCATAGCGCAACGGCGGAAAGCTATTTCGTCAAGGCGGGGGACTATATCCAGATCATCGACGTCGATGGCCGTCAATGTACCGACTTCCAGTGTTTTGCCGCACGCAAGCTGGATAAGGGCATCGAGCACGCGCTGGATGTGACCACCACACGGACCCTGATGGGGCACGCCTATCCGATGCCCGGTTTGCATGCGAAATACTATGATCAGGACATGCTGCCTCTGGTCGAAGTCGTGCAGGACACTGTGGGCCGGCATGACGCCTTCGCGTTGGCCTGTGCAGCAAAATACTATGACGACATCGGGTATCCGGGCCATGTGAACTGTTCCGACAACTTCAATGGTGCTTTGGCAGGTCACGGCGTGACGCCGCGCGCCGGATGGATGGCGATCAACTTCTTCTTCAACACCGGCCTGGATGAGCACGGTGTGATGTACGCCGATGAGCCATGGACACGTCCCGGCGACTATGTGCTGCTGCGGGCGCTAACCGATCTGGTCTGTGTCAGCTCGGCCTGTCCGGATGACACTAGCGCGGCCAACGGCTGGAACCCCACTGATATCCACGTCCGCACCTACAGCGGCGAAGAGAAATTCCAACGAGCTGTCGCAATCCGCGCGACCCCTGAATCGGAGCCCAAGATGACCAAGGAAACCGGTTTCCACGACCGCCTGAGCAAAATGACCCGCAACTTTGTGGAGTACAAAGGCTATTGGCTGGCCAATTGTTATTCCGAATCTGGCCCGATCGAAGAATACTGGGCCTGCCGAGAGAAAAGTGTCGTTCTGGACCTGTCTGCCTTGCGTAAATGGGAAATCACCGGGCCCGATTCCGAAGCCCTGTGCCAATATATCTTTACCCGCAATATCAAGAAGCTGGCAGTGGGGCAGGTTGTCTATACCGCGATGTGTTATCCGCACGGCGGCATGGTGGATGACGGCACTGTGTTCCGTTTGGGTAAGGACAATTTCCGTTGGATCGGCGGCGATGACTATGGCGGAGAGTGGATCCGTGAACAGGCCGAAAAGCTGGGTTTGAACGTGTTGATCCGGTCTTCGACCGATATGCAGCATAACATCGCTGTTCAAGGTCCGGAGAGCCGGGATCTGTTGAAGAAGATCATCTGGACCATGCCTCACAATCCCAAGCTGGAAGAGTTGGGATGGTTCCGTTTCACCCCGGCCCGGATCGGTGATGATCAGGGAATCCCCGTAGTGGTGTCCCGGACCGGGTATACCGGCGAACTTGGGTATGAGATCTTCTGCCACCCCAAACACGCGGGCGATGTGTTTGATGCGGTCTGGGAAGCCGGTCAGGAACACGGTATCCGGCCTATGGGGCTGGAAGCGCTGGATATGGTTCGGATCGAAGCTGGTTTGATTTTCGCGGGGTATGATTTCAGCGACCAAACCGACCCGTTTGAAGCCGGGATTGGCTTTACGGTTCCGTTGAAATCGAAGGAAGACGATTTCATCGGGCGCGAAGCTCTGATCCGGCGGAAGACCACGCCTGCGCGCAAGCTTGTGGGTTTGGATATCGATGCCGCGATCGATGTGGGTCATGGCGACTGTGTACATATCGGTCGTGCCCAGATTGGTGAGGTAACCTCGTCCATGCGATCGCCTCTTTTGGGCAAGAACATTGCTCTGGCCCGGGTGGACGTGTCCTGCGCAGAGATCGGAACCGTAGTGGAGATCGGTAAACTTGACGGACATCAAAAACGTTTGCCCGCCAAGATTGTACCCTTTGCCCATTATGACCCGAAAAAGACGCGGCCTCAGTCCTGAGGCCCGTCTGCGCCGCCTGATAGGGAGAGAGACATGGTTCGGAAATTGATTGACGAGATCGGCGGGGAAGAGTCGCTGCGCACCCTGGTTGAGCACTTTTATGACCTGGTCGAACAAAGTCCAGAAGGTGCCGAAATCGTCAAGTTGCACAAGCGTGGCCACGGTATGGGTCACGCTCGGATCGAGCAGTTCAACTTTCTCTCGGGCTTCATGGGCGGGCGGAAGTACTATCAGGAAAAATACGGCCACATGGACGTGAAGCTGATGCACGAACACGTGCCTATTACCACCGAAGATGCCGAAAACTGGCTGACATGCATGGACCGTGCGCTGGAGGATCTCAACCTCTCCGGTCCCGGTGTGGACCGTTTGCGGGCCGTGTTCCGGCGCGTGGCCTTGATGCTCGTCAATGATCTGGCGGACTGGGGCGAAAAGCGATTGCCTGCCTGAACAGGAAGGCTCGTTGCCGGTATGTCGTGGGTGGCGTCAGCCCCCGAAGAACACTGCGTTCATGGCACGTCCGGGCAGCAGCGTGAATCCCCCGGTCAGTACGAGACCCAGAACATACATGTAGGTCATGGACTTGCGGTGGCGCTCTATGTCGCCGCGCCGTGCGGCGCGTATGGAGACGGCCAACATCATCAGAACAGTGACTGACAGCAGGTGAATGGGTGAGAACGGCCCAATCAAGCGGATCTGATGAATGAACAGCCCGCTGAAGGCGACAAGGGCCATGCTTGTGACCCATACATACCCGAGGGCGCGGTGAAGTCCCGTGCCTTTGCGCAGGGCCAGTTGCACCGCGCCGAGAACTAGTGCGATCAGTGAAAAGAAGGCGTGTAGCGGTATCGGGAACGGCTCTGCCGCCAAGAAAGTTGGCTCAAACTGCATTAAAGAGACCCTTTGACGGCAGAATCGTACATGTTGCTGAACCCAATATCAGCTTAGGGCAATTCCTTCACTCATGGTCGGCGCAGGAATACCTGAACATCCGCCACATTGGTGCCGGTTCCACCTGTGATCAACAACGCATTGCCGGCCGTGAGCGCGGCGTTGCTGTCATTGTTGGCCAGCAGGGCGTCAGGGTCTGCCCCTGCGGATTTTATCCGGTCCCATGTTTCTGGCGTCACCAATCCACCTGCAGCTTCGGTTGGCCCGTCCCGACCATCGGTTCCCCCGGACAGAAAGACCCAATTCCCCGAAATTTCATCTGCTGCTTGTGCCACACGCAAAGCCAGCTCCTGGTTTCGTCCCCCCAGGCCGGTTCCGGTGATCTGAACGGTTGTTTCTCCGCCAAAGATCAAAGCAACCGGTTTGTCCGGGTTTGCAGAAGCTGCCGCCCGGAGAACGATTTGCGCTGCGTCATTCACATCGCCAACCAGTCGATGGCTGACCAGTTTCGCCTCCCATCCCATTTCGGCGGCCTGGGCCAACATGGCCTTCAGACTGTACCGGTTTGACCCAATCAAGGTGTTGTTGGCGGCGAGGGCAGAGGGCTGCGGGTCGTCTGGCTGGTTCAAATGCGCTTTGACTGCCTCAGGGGCCGGATCCCATATTCCAGCGTTTTGCATGATATCGCGGGCTTTTGCGCGGGTTCCGATTGGCGCTACGGTCGGGCCGGAGGCAATAGCACGCAGGTCGTCGCCGATCACGTCGGACAGGATAAAGGCATGAACCTGGGCCGGGGATGCATGGCGCAACAGCCCACCGCCTTTCAGATCGGACAGCTGCTGCCGGATCAAGTTCATGTCGTTGATCTCAAGCCCCGAGGCCAGAAGCAGCTTGTTCACAGCCGCCTTGTCGGCAAGCGTCAAACCTGGTGCGGGGGCTACCATCAACGCAGATCCACCCCCTGAGATAAGTGCAATCAATCGGTCATTTTGCGACATGGATTGAGCCATCTCTATGGCTGCAAGCCCGGCAGTCTCACTGGCTTCATCCGGCACTGGATGTGACCCGCAAAGAACCGCTGCGCCAGGAATTTCTGTGTAGTTTTCTGGGTTTGTGATGACCAACGCTGCAGCTGGGTCTGGTATCAGCTCCAATGCCTTGCGCATCATTGGGATTGCTGCCTTGCCTACCGCAATGATGAAATTGCGACCTCCATCAGGCAGGGGCACAAGGGGCGCGCTTTCCAGTTGAGCCTGCAATGCCTTGGCCGGATCAGCCCGGTCGATGGCAGCCTGAAACAAGGCTCGGGCGGTATCGGTCAGTTCAGTCATGGCAGGTCCTCAATGAGCGGCAATAACCGCCCCGATGAATACCGGGACGGCCGAGTCTTTTCACTTGTCCAAACGGATCAGCGCGCGGCGATCTGCTTGGCTTTTTCCACCAGAACTTCTGCCTGACGGATCGAGGCATAGTCAATCAATCGACCATCCAGCGATACGGCGCCTTTGCCGGCGGCTTCGGCTTCGGCCATCGCTTCGAGGATGCGGTGTGCTTTGGTGACTTCGGCGTCCGACGGAGACATGACTTCGTTGGCGAGCGCAACCTGCGACGGGTGAATTGCCCATTTACCTTCGCAACCCAGAACGGCGGCGCGTTTTGCGGCAGCTTTATAGCCATCCGGGTCGGAGAAATCGCCAAACGGACCGTCGATGGGGCGCAAGCCGTTGGCACGGGCAGCAACCACCATCCGCGCCAGAGCATAGTGCCACATGTCGCCCCAATGCACATCGCGCGAGCCGTCTTCGGCCGCGTCGGTCAGGACCGAATAATCCGGGTTTACGCCACCGATGATGGTGGTGCGGGCGCGAGTCGAAGCCGCATAGTCGGCCACTCCGAAATGCAGCGATTCGTTACGCTTGGAAGCGGCGGCGATTTCGCTCACGTTCTGCATGCCAAGGGCGGTTTCGATGATGTGCTCGAAACCGATACGTTTCTTGTAGCCTTTGGCGTCTTCGATTTGGGTGACCATCATGTCGATGGCATAGACGTCGGCCGCGGTGCCAACCTTGGGAATCATGATCAGGTCCAGACGTTCGCCAGCTTGTTCCACCACGTCCACGACGTCGCGATACATGTAGTGCGTGTCCAGCCCGTTGATTCGAACCGACATGGCCTTGGTGCCCCAGTCGATGTCGTTCAGGGCTTCGATAATGTTCTTGCGGGCCTGCTCTTTTTCATCCGGTGCAACGGCATCTTCAAGATCGAGAAAGATTACATCTACATCAGATTGTGCTGCCTTTTCAAACATTTGCGGCTGGCTTCCCGGGACGGCAAGTTCGCTGCGGTTGAGACGGGCAGGGGCCTGTTCGATGGCGTGGAATGACATGTCAAACGCTCCTCTATCGCGTTGGAATTGGTGGGGCTGTCTCTAGCCATCCAACAGCAGAAGCTTTCCTGTCAAGAAAAAAATATTCTTAAAAATATCCGGGCGCGCGTCGTACACGCGCGCGACGCCCACGCGCGTGTACACGCACCATCGCCCGCGAAGTGTTTAATTTTCGGCACCGAAGTCGCCCTTTTCGGCACGGTTGGAATAGTAGAACGCAATCGCCTGTGCGCGGTTTTTGACGGACAGTTTTTCGTACAGGTTCGAGAGATGGAATTTCACCGTGTTGGTGGTGATTCCAAGCTCCTTGCTGAGCTCCTTGTTGGTCAGGCCCTTGGACAGAGCTTCCAGCATGCTGCGTTCCTTGCGCGACAGTTGCTCGATTGGGTCCTTCTGCAATTCCCGCACATCCAGGAACGGGAAGACCATCTTGCCCGTCGCAACCGACTGGCAGGTTTCCAGCAGGCTTTCGACTGCACCGGACCGGGCTGCAAAGCCGGCGGCCCCGGCGCTCATCGCTTTGCGGGGCGCATCGGTGCCTTCGTCGCCATAGACGACCAGCTTGGGTGCGTGAGCCTGGTCGCGCAACACTTCGATCAGCTTGGCGCCGCCAAGTGCAGGCAGGTTCCAGTCGATGACGCCGACCTGAACCGGGACCCGCATCACCGTTCCAAGGAACCCCTCGGCGGTGGAAGAGGTCGCGACCAACGAGAATCGCGGATCTTTCTCGAAGATTTCGGACATGGCGGTCAGAACAAGCGGATTTGAGTCAGCGAGCATGACCGAAACAGGGGAAACTTTGTCGCTTATCGTAGCCATTTAGTGCCTTTTTGTTTCAAACTACCCAAATGGGTAGGTACTGTTTTGGTATACAACGGTATTTTTATACCTATGGGTAGTAAATTTACTACCCAATTAGATACCCAAAAGCAGGATATAGGAATGTTGTGAGATTTGTCGAGCTAAGGTTTCCTCAGGGAAAGCGTTGTTGCCTGATGGGAAAATGATCTGCCTGATGTGAAAGATCATTGCTCCTCAGACAGCACCGCAACCAAAGAACCCTTTTTACGAGAGGTCCAACCCGATGAGTGACACGACGATCTTCCCCAGCCTCGAAATCCCCGAGACCATTGCCGCAGGCCCCGGGCCTGGCAACACTGATCCGCGGGTGCTGGCGGCGTTCGCCCAAACCGGGATCGCGGATCACATGCAGGCCGACGTGCTGCGTGGGATGATTGAATGCAAGCACATGCTGCGCGATGTCTGGGGCACCAAGAACACATATACGTTCGGCGTTGCGGGCACCGGCTGGAGTGGTCTGGACTGCATGATGAACGCCATCCTGCCGGGCGACACCGTAGTTGCCTTCGTCAACGGCACCTTCTCGGGTATTGACGGTCTGACCATCCGGATGCGCGCTTCGACCCGCGAAGAGCTCGCCGCCAACGCTCTGGATCCGCAGCCTGCTTCGGTCACCATCGTCGAAGTGCCCCATGGTCAGTCGGTTACTGGTGAGATCGTCGAAAAAGCGTTGGCTGCACACAAGCCGAAATGGGCCTTCATGGCGCATTGGGAAACCGGTTCGGGCCGTATCAACGACCTTCAGGGCTTCAACGATGCCTGCGTCAAACACGACGCGATGGGCTTGATCGACGCGGTCAGCTCGCTTGGGATCGAAGATTTCTCGATCGACGATTACCCGGGCGTTGTTGGCTGGGCGTCGTGCCCGCAGAAGGGTGTTCTGTGCCTGCCGCTGACCTATGCACCGGTCAGCTTCTCCGACCGTTACATCAATGAGCTGAAGACCAACGGCAGCTATTCCTGGGTGCACAACGCCATCATGGAGGGCCGTCACTGGGGTATCATTGATGGTCAGGACGCCGAAGCGGGCACCTATCACCGGACTCATTCAGCCTATGCCGTTGCAGCCTTCCACGAAGCTCTGCGGATCAACCTGCAACACGGCCGCGCCCAAAAGGCTCAGGACTACGCGTTCCATGAAAAGGCGTTGCGCGATGCCGTGGCGCTGATGGGTTGCGAAGTGACCTCGAACATGACCAGCCTTGTGGTGCTGAATTTGCCAGCGGACTTTGCAGGTCGCGAAAAGGAACTGGTGCAGTCCTGCCGCGCCAAGGGTTTCGGCATCTGGCCGACACTGTCGGAGCCGGTGCAGGTGCGGATTGGCATCCTGAACCTGGCCAACCGCGAAGCCATCACCGACATCGTGACACGTTTTGGTCAAGCCATGCAGGACATGGGCGCCGAGGTCGACATGGACGCGGTGAGCGCCCTGCTGACAAACCATTACGACGCAGCCCTGGCTGCCCAGTGACACGCATCCATAGGGAGGAGAACCATGGATATTCATGAGTATCAGGCCAAGGAAGTCCTGAGCAACTTCGGTGTCACCGTACCTCCGGGGGCTCTGGCTTACAGCCCGGAACAGGCCGCTTACCGTGCCCGCGAACTGGGCGGTGACAAGTGGATCGTCAAAGCACAGGTGCACGCAGGTGGACGTGGTAAGGCCGGAGGGGTGAAACTGTGCTCCTCTGACAGCGAAATCCTGGAAGCGACCGAAGGTATGTTCGGGAAAAAGCTGGTCACCCACCAGACCGGCCCGGAAGGCAAAGGCATCTACCGTGTTTATGTTGAGGCGGCGGTACCGATTGATCGCGAGATCTATCTGGGCTTCGTTCTGGACCGGACGACTCAGCGCGTCATGATCGTGGCATCTTCCGAAGGTGGAATGGAAATCGAGGAAATCTCGGCCGAACGCCCAGATTCCATCGTGCGGTCCACGGTGGAACCGGCCGTAGGTCTGCAGGATTTCCAAGCGCGCGAGATTGCGTTCAAACTCGGCATCGAACCGGCGCTGACGCAGCAGATGGTCCGGACGCTCAAGGGATGCTACCAGGCGTTTTCAGAATTGGACGCGACCATGGTTGAAATCAACCCGCTGGTCATCACCTCGGACAATCGGGTCATCGCGCTGGATGCCAAGATGACTTTCGACGACAACGCCCTGTTCCGTCATCCGCAGATCAGCGAGCTGCGCGATAAATCCCAGGAAGACCCGCGGGAAAGCCGTGCGGCCGACCGTGGTCTGAACTATGTAGGTTTGGACGGCAACATCGGTTGCATCGTTAACGGTGCCGGTCTGGCCATGGCGACCATGGACACGATCAAGCTGGCCGGAGGCGAGCCTGCGAACTTTCTGGACATCGGTGGCGGCGCGACGCCGGAACGGGTGGCAAAGGCGTTTCGTCTGGTGATGTCGGACAGCAATGTTCAGGCGGTTCTGGTCAACATCTTTGCCGGGATCAACCGCTGTGACTGGGTGGCCGAAGGCGTTGTGCAAGCGCTGAGAGAAGTGCAGGTGGACGTGCCCGTGGTGGTACGCCTTGCCGGCACTAATGTTGAGGAAGGCCAGAAGATCCTGGCCCAGTCCGGCCTGCCGCTGATCCGCGCCACGTCCCTTAACGAAGCTGCCGAGCGCGCCGTTGGCGCCTGGAAAAACGATCTTGGTCAAAACACCCATGTGAGGGCCGTCTGATGAGCATCCTTCTTGACCGCGAAAGCAAAGTCATCGTCCAAGGGATCACCGGCAAAATGGCCCGGTTCCACACCAAGGACATGATCAACTATGGCACCAATGTTGTCGGCGGCGTCGTGCCGGGCAAGGGCGGCGAAACCGTGGAAGGTGTCCCGGTCTTCGACACCGTAAAGGAAGCCGTCGAGGCGACCGGCGCTGATGCGTCCCTGATCTTCGTGCCGCCACCGTTTGCGGCAGACTCGATCATGGAAGCAGCCGATGGCGGGATCAAATACTGCGTCTGCATTACCGATGGTATCCCGGCGCAGGACATGATCCGCGTGAAACGCTACATGCGGCGCTACAAAAAAGAGGATCGCATGATCCTGACAGGCCCGAACTGTGCCGGAACCATCAGCCCTGGCAAGGCGTTGTTGGGGATCATGCCCGGGCACATCTATCTGCAAGGCAATGTCGGCATCGTCGGCCGTTCCGGCACGCTGGGCTATGAAGCTGCCGCACAGCTGAAAGAACTGGGTCTCGGCATCTCGACTTCGGTCGGGATCGGGGGTGATCCGATCAACGGTTCGTCCTTCAAGGACATTCTGGAGTGGTTCGAAAAAGATCCCGAAACCGACGTCATCTGCATGATCGGTGAAATCGGCGGGCCGCAGGAGGCCGAGGCGGCCGAATACATCCGGGACAACGTTTCGAAGCCGGTCGTGGCCTATGTTGCTGGCCTGACGGCGCCCAAGGGCCGCACCATGGGCCATGCCGGTGCCATCATCTCGGCCTTCGGAGAGTCCGCTTCCGAGAAGGTCGAGATCCTGGAAGCCGCTGGTGTGACCGTCGCCGAAAACCCAGCGGTTATTGGTGAGACCATCGCCAAGGTTGTGAATGCTGCCTGACCCATCCCCTGGGTCCGGCACTAAAGGCGCTCCACCCCGGTTCCGGGGCAATGGTTGGGGTGGAGCGTCCCTTAAATTCCACTTCGCTTTCAGGGAGGAACAACCATGATCAAGCCTAAGGTTCTTGTGACCCGCCGTTGGCCCGCTGCGGTCGAGGCACGCCTGAGTGAACAGTTCGATACCGTGTTGAACACTGGCGACAAACCTCTGAACGAAGACCAGATCCGCGATGCGCTGAAGTCGTATGACGCGGTTTTGCCCACAGTAACCGACAAAGTGTCGTCGAAAGCGCTGGATGTATCTCGCCCTCAGACACGCATCTTGGCCAACTACGGCGTCGGCTACTCTCATATAGATATGGAGCGTGTGGCCGATCACGGAATGATGGTCACCAACACGCCCGATGTCCTGTCCGAATGCACCGCTGATATCGCGATGACGCTGCTGCTGATGGTCGCCCGCCGCGCCGGCGAAGGCGAACGCGAATTGCGCGCTGGCGCATGGACCGGGTGGCGTCCGACCCACCTTGTTGGGACAAAAGTTTCCGGCAAGACCTTGGGTATCGTAGGTTTCGGCCGTATCGGTCAAGAAATGGCCCGCCGTGCGCATCACGGCTTCGGCATGAAAATCGTCGTTCAGAACCGGTCCCGTGTGCACCCCGACATCCTGGCGCGCTACAACGCCGTGCAGGTGGACAGTCTGGACGAGTTGATGCCGCAATGCGATTTTGTCTCGCTCCACTGCCCGGGCGGTCCAGCCAATCGCAACCTGATTAACACGCGACTGTTGAACCTGATGAAGCCGGATGCCTTCCTGATCAATACAGCGCGTGGCGAAGTGATTGACGAGCTGGCGTTGAGCCGGGCGCTGATGTTCGAAACCATCGGCGGGGCAGGGCTGGATGTCTTTGACGGGGAACCCCGCATCAATCCGGACCTGCTGCAATGCGACAACCTCGTTATGCTTCCACATCTGGGATCGGCCACACGCGAAGCACGCGAAGCGATGGGTTTCCGTGTCGTGGACAACCTGACCGATTTTTTTGAAGGGCGCGATCCGCGGGACCGGGTGAGCTGATGGGCAGCACAGCCGAAGCCGACCACACCCTGTCGCCTGAAACCGGATATGCGGCAGGGCTTCGGGTACAGCTGCGGGCGCTCTGGCTGGACGTGTTGCGCCAGCGCGCGCCCCAAGTTGCAGATAGTGTCGAGTCGGGCCCTCGTTGGTCGTTGCAGGATAGCAGCCAGGCCATCCCTTACCTGCAGGCCTGCAATATCTGGTTCCAACTGCTGAAGATTATCGACGAAAACGCCGCGATGCGGGACCGTCGCATCGCGGAAACCCAAGATGGACCGCAAGCTGTCGAAGGCAGCTTTGCGAGGGTTTTGGCCTGGCTGGGTGACGAAACGAAACCCGCCGACTTGGCCGAAGCAGGGCAGGCCCTTTCTGTCGGACCGACCCTGACCGCTCACCCGACCGAGGCCAAACGTGTCACAATTCTAGAGATTCACCGCCGCATCTATCGCGCATTGGTTTCGCTGGAGGCGAAACGCTGGACCCCGCGCGAACAGGCGGACATTCTGGAGGATCTGAGGGCCGAGATCGATCTGCTTTGGTTGACGGGTGAGTTGCGGCGGGAACGCCCATCACTGGAAGATGAAATCCAATGGGGGCTGCAGTTCTTTCGTGACAGTCTGTTCGATGCTGTGCCTCAGTTGTTCGACAGTTTTCTTGATGCAACTGAACCAACACTTGGCGTCTCAAAGATTGAAGCACCATGCCTCAGGTTTCATTCATGGATTGGTGGCGACCGGGACGGTAATCCCAATGTCACCGTGGAGGCTACAACGCGGGCACTGCGTTCGAACCGAACCGCCATTCTGGACCGCTATGTCGAGGGGGTGAATACGGCGTCCGAACGCATTTCGATCTCTGCTGACGTGATGGAGCTGCCCGAGACCACAGTGGCCTCCTTGGGTCAGATCGTGGCTCAGGTCCCTCAAGCCGGCGAGCTCGCGCGCCGCAATCCGGGTGAGATTTTTCGGCAAGCTTTGACGGCGATTGGCCTGCGTATTCAGGCCACAGAGGTCGAAGAAGCGGGTGCCTATGAACACATCGACGACTTTCTGGCTGACCTGGCCCGGATAGAAAATGCACTGGAGAGCATAGGTGTCCAGCATCTGTCGCGACGCTATGTGCGTCCCATCCGCTGGCAGGCGCAAGTCTTTGGCTTTCGGACCGTCACGTTGGATGTTCGTCAGAACTCAACTGTAACGACAGAAACTCTGACCGAAATCTGGAGCCGCGCTGGAGAGGTTCCGGAATTCGGGTCGCCTGAATGGTCTGCCCGGTTGCGCGCCGAGCTTGGGTCTCCCTCCCTCGATTTCGTGGATCCCGCTGATCTGTCGCCTCAGGCGGCGGAACTGTTGAACCTGCTGAAACTGATGCATCAGGCTGGCGGGGGGCGGGACCCCAAAGCCATCGGTCCGTTCATCCTGTCGATGACACGCTCGACCGATGATCTGCTTGGGGTGTATCTCTTGGCGCGTTACGCCGGGTTCGGAGCTGAAAAGGCTGCCCTCAGCGTCGTGCCGCTGTTCGAGACCATCGGTGATTTGCGAGCAGCCCCGGGCATTCTGAACGGGATACTCGATGTGCCCTTTGCGCGCCGGTCGCTCAAGAACGGATCCGGGCGCATAGAAGTCATGCTGGGTTATTCTGACAGCAACAAGGACGGTGGCTTTGTCTGCTCTACGTGGGAGCTGGAAAAAGCGCAGCGCCTGATCACGCGCGCACTGGCCGCTCATCGTTTGCAACCTGTGTTCTTTCATGGTCGTGGCGGATCAGTGTCACGTGGCGGCGCGCCGACGGAACGTGCCATCGCAGCCCAACCTGCAGGAACGATCGCTGGGCAGATGCGCACGACGGAGCAAGGCGAAGTCGTCAGTTCAAAATTTGCAAACCGCGGAACGGCCCTGCATCAGCTGGAATTGATGGCTTCGTCCGTTCTTCGCCATACCCTTGCCAAGAGCTTTCCACCGGTCAACCCGGAGCATGACGATGCCTTCGAAGCGCTGTCAGGCATGTCTCAGGCAGCCTATTCGAACTTGCTCCATGCCCCGGGATTCATCGATTATTTCACCCAGGCCAGCCCGGTGGAGGAATTGGCCCGGCTCAAGATCGGCTCACGCCCCGCGCGTCGGTTCGGTGCGAACTCACTGGACGATCTCCGCGCGATTCCCTGGGTTTTCGCTTGGACTCAGAACCGTCACATGATCACCAATTGGTACGGATTTGGCAGTGCGATCAGTAGTTTCCGGCGGTTCCGTGGGGAACGCGGGGAAGCTATCCTGAAGGACATGTTCGAAAATGCGCCGCTGTTCAGGCTGGTGGTGGATGAGGTCGAAAAGGGCCTGTTCCATTCTGACATGCAGATCGCGAGTCAATATGCCGGGTTGGTGGAAGACGTGGAGCTCCGCAACCGGATCTTTGGCGCCATCGAGGCCGAATACAAAGCCAGCTGCGGTGCAATAGCTTTCCTGACCGGGTCCTCACAATTGGCAGAGAGGTTCCCGAAACTGCGGGCCCGCTTTGGGCGGGTGGAGAGAATGTTGTCCGAGATAAATCAAGTGCAAGTGGATCTGCTGCGGCAGGATCGGGCTCAAAAGCCGACCGCCGTTCCTGTCCCCCTGCTGCAAACGATGAATTGTGTCGCGACCGGCCTAGGTTGGACTGGTTGAGACAAAACGTGTCAAAAGGAGCCCCGACATGAACCAGGCATTTCGCCAATCCGGCTTTTTCACCCAGTCCCTTTCGGACCGTGACCCTGAACTTTTTGGCGCGATCCGCAGTGAGCTGGGCCGCCAGCGCGACGAGATCGAGCTGATTG
>WKFI01000024.1 GCA_014872875.1 Paracoccaceae bacterium | reverse complement strand
GAAGATGGCAACGCCGATGTCGAAGCCGCCGTCCGCGCCAAGGTCGCCACCCTCTGCGCGCGCTTCCCGCTCTATGAGAACCTGTAACGCCACAGGCTAAGCGCAAAATCCTAACAAACTTCAAACCCCCGCCCCAACCCGGCGGGGGTTTTCGCACCGCCACATTCATTCTGCCCAAAAGCTCTGGGGGTGAATGGCCAAAGCCCCGGCAGCAAAGCTGCCAAGCCCAATAGCTGTGAACCAAAGGGCCGAAAAACAGCGCCAGAGCTACGCGGACGAACGCGGGATCGTCGCCTCCATTTCGGTCATTTTGCGCGATACCTGGTCGAGGAACTCATGCGCGGTTCTGGACAAGGGGCGGTCTCGGGCGGTCAGGATGACAATGTCCAGGTGAATCGTCGGCTCGAACCTGCGCAGGACGTAGCCCTGACCATCGTCCCCCGACAAGGTAAACGGGTCAACAAGGGTGGCGCCAAACCCCTGTTTCACCATGTTCAGCGCATTTCGGAACAGGTCCGTATGGCACTTGATCCGCCATCTGGAGCCACTGTTTTGAAATGCTTCTCGCACGCGTCGGTTTACCATGTGTTCGGAGCCGATGACAATGAAGGGGTAGTCGTCCATGATTTCCGGCGTCAACACATCGTATTCTGCCAGAGGGCTGTTCAAAGGCAGAGCACACATCGATTCAAAGTAGAAATGTCGTGCTTCCAGCCCATCATGTCGGAGTGGCAATTCGCAAATTCCGATTTCGAACAAACCGGCCATGATCCATTCCTGTACTCGGGTCGAAAACTGGCATTGGAAGGAAATCGTAAGATTGGGCCTTGTTTCCTCAAATTCGCGAAACTGGGACGGCATGAAGCCGAACCCTACCGAGTGGTTGGTGGCCACCTGCAACTGCCCCGCCTGTTGATTTTGGAGGTCCAGAACGGCCTGGTTCACATGGTCCAATCCACGCACGACTGTGTCGATTTCCTGAAACAGCACGTTGGCTTCGGGCGTAGGTGTCAAACGCCCCCGACTGCGTTCGAACAGTTTGAGCTTGGTGGCACGCTCCAACTGGGCAATTAGGTTCGAGAGGCCAGGTTGGGAAATTCCCAGCTGTTCCGCCGCGGCCGTGACGGTTCCTGCTTCCATAGTTGCGTGAAACGCCTGAAATTGTCTGAAACTTGTGCTCATGTCAGAAGTATATCACTTCAACTTATGGTATGTGTAAAAAATAGTATTGGAAATGATGATCCCCGGGGCGCAAGCTGATTGAAGGTCAGATGGGGAGTACTTGGGTGGATCTGAACCAGAAGATCACGGGTTTTGACCTGTGGCATTTGAAGTTGCCGGTCGTGTCGGCACGCGATCATGGTATCGGTCGTGTATCGGGATCCTGTGAAATCGTCGTTCTGCGCCTCACTTCCGAGGGCGGATCCGAAGGCTATGGTGAAGCTTCTCCCTGGTCCGTCTTTACGGGAACGCCGGAGGCCAGCTATGCCGCTCTGGACCGTTATATTCGTCCGCTTGTTGTCGGACGCAGCCTCGCGGATCGTGCGGCCATTCTGAGTGATGCTGCAAAAATCGTAGCCCACTGCACCGAAGCTAAAGCCGCCTTGGAAACCGCGCTTTTGGATCTGACGGGCCGCGTCGCCGGTGTGCCGGTCTGGTCGTTGATCGGAGGCAAGTGTCGAGATACGATTCCGCTCAGCTGCTCAATCGCCAACCCGGATTTCGATGCAGACATCGACCTTCTTGCGCGGTTGCGGGAAGATGGGGTTCGCCTGATCAAACTGAAGACCGGCTTCAAGGATCACGCCTTTGACGTGATGCGCCTTGAGCGGATCGCGCGGGACTTTCCTGAATTCCGGGTACGCGTCGATTACAATCAAGGTTTGGAGATCGAGCAGGCCGTTGCCCAGGTACTGGATGTGGCACAATTCAAGCCAGACTTCATCGAACAGCCTGTCCGATACCACCATTTCGACATGATGGCGCAGCTGCGCAAGTTGATTGATGTGCCTCTGCTGGCGGATGAAAGCGTTTTCGGTCCTGAAGACATGGTCCGCGCCGCGCGCGAAGGAATTTGTGACGGCGTTTCGGTCAAGATCATGAAGTCTGGCGGGCTGACACGTGGGCAATCCGTGGCCCGGATTGCGGCGGCCAACGGCTTGACTGCCTATGGTGGCGACATGTTCGAGGCAGGCATTGCGCACTTGGCCGGCACGCACATGATCGCAGCGACACCTGAGATCACTTTGGGCTGCGAGTTCTATCAGGCCTCCTATTTTCTAGAGGAAGACATTCTGGAAACCCCGTTTCCGGTGCGCGCAGGCCATGTCGTGGTGCCCGACACGCCGGGGCTGGGCATTAAACCAGATCCGGATAAGCTGTCCCACTATGCGGTACGCAAGTCGGAGGCGGGATGAATATGGAACGCAAAACCATTGCGGTGATTGGGGCGGGCATTGTCGGTGTGTCGACGGCTATTTGGCTGCAGCGCGATGGTCATGACGTTGTTCTGATCGACCGGGCCGGGCCTGCTGAAGGCACGAGTTTCGGCAATGGTGGCATTCTGGCTTCGTGTTCATGTGTGCCGGTAACGGGGCCGGGGCTGATGTGGAAAGCCCCGAAGATGCTGTTCAGCCCGTCCCAGCCCCTGTTCATGAAATGGGGGTATCTGCCGAGGCTGGCCCCGTGGCTTACGCGCTACATGTCCCATGCCAATGCCGCGGACACACGGCGCATTGCGCAAGCGGTTGCCGGGATCGTCGGGGACAGTCTCAATGATCACCTGGTCTTGGCGGAAGGCACCGGCGCTGAGAAATGGATCGTACCGTCAGATTACGCGTTCCTCTACCGGGATCGCGCGCATTTCGAGGAAGATGCCTTTGGCTGGGGCCTGCGGCGGGAGAACGGTTTTTCCTGGGAAGAACTGGAAGGTGATGCGGTTCAGAGATGGGGCAAGGTCTTTGCGCCCGAGTTCGGGTTTGCTGCCAAACTGTCGGATCATGGGCGAATTGCTGATCCCGGCCAATATGTCAAAGACTTGGCGGCCCATGTCGTTCGGCAGGGTGGGCGTTTCATCAAGGCTGATGTCGAGGATTTCGTGCTTGAAAACGGACAGGTGACCGGCGTCCGTGCATCAGGTGAGACAATTCCCTGCGACGCAGCGGTGGTTGCGACCGGTGTCTGGTCCGGGCCATTGGCCCAGAAACTGGGGTTGAAGGTCCCGCTGGAGGCTGAGCGCGGGTACCACATTGAACTCTGGGAGCCGAATTTCATGCCCGACGCACCGACCATGGTGGCGTCGGGCAAATTCGTGGTTACGCCTATGGAAGGGCGTTTGCGGATTGCGGGCGTGGTCGAATTCGGCGGGACCGAAGCCGGCCCATCACGGGCTCCTTTGAACCTTCTCAAGAAAAATGGGATAGCGGCCTTTCCGGGGTTGGAGTTCAAAGAGATGACGGAATGGATGGGGCACCGTCCAGCACCTGCAGACTCAATTCCGGTGATCGGTGAGGTTCCCGGGATCAAGGGTGTTTTCACCGGATTCGGGCACCATCACATCGGATTGACGGGTGGGCCCAAAACCGGCCGCCTGATTTCCCAACTGATCGCGGGGCGGCAACCAAATGTTGACGTGTCTGTATATTCACCTGCACGCTACGCGCAGGCCTGACACCAAAAAAAGATCGGGCAAAACCAACCAATAGGGAGACCAAGTAATGAAAAAATTCAAGAATTTGATGGCGGCAACCGCTTTGACTGCTGTTTCGGCCGTTGCTGCTGCGCCTGTCGCAGCAGAGACGTGGGACATGCCGATGGCCTATTCGGCTTCGAACTTTCATTCGGCAACCGGGGCCGAGTTCGCCAAATGCGTGACCACCGGCACCGGAGGCGAGATCGAAATTGTGACTCATCCGTCCGGCTCGCTGTTCAAAGGCGCTGACATCAAGCGGGCAATCCAGACCGGCCAGGCACCGATCGGTGAGCGCCTGTTGTCGGGCCACCAGAACGAAAACGCCTTGTTCGGGTTTGACTCGATCCCGTTCTTGGCAACCTCTTTCGATGACAGCGCCAAACTGTGGAAGGCTGCAAAACCGTCGATTGAAAAGCTGTTGGAAGAGCAAAATCTGACACTTCTGTATGCCGTGCCGTGGCCGCCGCAGGGGCTTTATTTCAAGAACGCCGTGAATTCGGTCGCAGACATGAAGGGCATCAAGTTCCGCTCTTACAATAACGCCACCTCTCGTCTGGCCGAGTTGACCGGAATGCTGCCCGTGACCATCGAAGCCGCCGAAATCAGCCAAGCTTTTGCAACGGGTGTGGCCGAGTCAATGGTTTCGTCCGGTTCCACCGGGTACGACCGCAAGGTCTGGGAAAGCCTCGACTATTTCTACGAAGTCGATGCCTGGCTGCCGCGCAACTATGTGATGGTGAATTCGGACGTCTGGGGTGACACGTCTGACGCGCACAAGAATGTCATCAAAGGCTGTGCGGAACTGGCTGAATACGCAGGCAACTGGCGTGCCAAGGAATACACCGGCTTCACTCTGCAAGGTCTGCGCGATGGCGGTATGACTGTTGGCCCGGCCTCGGATCAGATGGTGGGTGAGCTGAAGGAGATTGGTGTCACCATGACCAACGAATGGTTGGAAGCCGCTGGTGACGAAGGTAAAGCCATCGTGGACGCCTTCAACGCCATGCAATAACGCGACCCGGGCTGTCGCTGGAAACCGAATTTTGCGAGAATTTCGGCTCGTTTTCCATGTAGGAAAACGTCTCCGGCGGCAGCTCTGACAATTGGAGGTCAGGCCATGGCGGTGTTTCGAACTGTCCGGTCCGTTCTGGATTTTCTCTATCGCCTTTCAGAGTTTCTGGCGGCTCTCAGTATGATCGCCATTCTGGTTCTGATCCTGCTGCAAATGGTCGCCCGTTGGTCCAGTGAAGTGTTTCCGGGCGCACCTGAATATGCAGCTTATTTCATGGCTGCGGCGTCGTTCTTCGGTTTCGCAGCCGCTTTGAACCGTGGCTCCCACATTCGGGTGTCGTTGCTGTTGAACGCGGTCGGGCCCGGCATGAAACGCTGGATCGACATATGGTGCTTCGCAGTGGCGGCTGCAACCATGTGGTACTTCGTCTGGCACGCACGCCAGTTCGTGTTCTGGTCCTGGAAATTCAATGACATCAGCCAGGCGCAAGACAAGACTGCACTGTGGATACCGCAATCGGTAATGGTGATCGGTGGCGTTCTGCTGGCCGTCGCGCTGACCGACAATCTGTTGCACCTGATCTTTCGCGGTGAGAACCGCATCAAGCACGACAATATCGAAACGCAGGAGGTCTGAGACATGGATTATGTCTTCCTTGTCATCATCTTCCTCGCGGTGCTGTTCCTGCTTCTTGGCAGCGGTGTGTGGGTTGGCATCGCCATGATGGGGGTCAGCTGGGTGGCGTTGGAGTTGTTTTCCAACTCCAGAACCATCGGGCAGGACATGGTCAGCCAGATCTGGTCCGCGTCGAAATCATGGGAGCTGGCGGCCCTGCCGATGTTCATCTGGATGGGCGAAATCCTGTTCCGAACGCGCTTGTCCGAGGACATGTTCAAGGGGTTGTCCCCGTGGATGGCGCGACTGCCCGGCGGGTTGGTGCATTCCAATATCGTCGGCTGCACGGTGTTCGCGGCCGTGTCGGGATCTTCGGCTGCAACGCTGACCACCGTTGGCAAGATGTCGATCCCGGAACTGCGTAAGCGGAACTACCCCGAGACGATGACCATCGGTACATTGGCCGGGGCTGCAACGTTGGGGTTGATGATCCCGCCGTCCCTGACACTGATCGTCTATGGCGTGACCATTGATGGCGTGTCGATCATCAAGCTTTTCTTTGCAGGTGTCGTACCGGGTCTGGTTCTGGCGGCCATGTTCATGACCTATGTGGCGATCTATTCAAAGACGTCTTCGGATTGGAATCCGATTCAGGAAACCGGCATGTCGTTTGCCGAAAAGTTGAAAAACTCCCGTTTCCTGATCCCGGTGATACTGCTTGTCGTTATGGTGATCGGGTCAATGTACCTGGGCTTTGCCACACCAACCGAAGCGGCGGCACTTGGCGTCGTCGGAGCCTGGGTTCTGGCCTTGGTGCAAGGTTCGCTGAACCGCGAGACTTTTGTGGCTTCAACAATCGGAGCAGTTCGGACATCGGCCATGATTGCATTGATCCTGGCGGGCTCTGCCTTCCTGAAGTTTGCAATGGCCAAAACCGGCTTGCCCAAGGAATTGGCTGAACTGATCGCCAGTTGGGAGTTTTCCCGCTTCTGGTTGCTGATGGTTCTGCTGGTCTTTTACATCATTCTGGGCTGTTTCCTTGATGGGATCTCGACTGTTGTTCTGACCATGGCTGTTCTGGAACCCGTGGTCCGTGAAGCAGGCATCGACTTGATCTGGTTTGGTATCTTCATCGTGGTCGTTGTCGAAATGGCACAGATCACGCCGCCCATCGGTTTCAACCTCTTCGTGATGCAAGGGATGACGGGGCACGAAATGAGTTACATCGCCAAGGCCGCAATTCCAATGTTCCTGATCATGGTGCTGATGGTCTTTGTGTTGATCGCCTTCCCGGATCTGGCTACTTGGTTACCGGATAATCTCAGGTAGCGAGTGCGCCAATGATCTTGGATTTGCTGGCTCGGGTCGCCCGTCATGGGCGGCTCTGCCTCGTGTTGGGCTTGCTGGCAGGTCTGGGGTTGCCAGGAATTGCCGCCGTGTTGCGCCCATGGTTGCCCGAGATCGTGTCGCTTCTGTTGTTTTTGACGGCGTTCCGTATCGGCTATCGCGATGCGTTGGGCACGGATTTGAAAAGCGCCGTAGGTGCGGTCCTGATCCTGCAACTGCTCCTGCCAGTTGCAGCAGCGATCCTGTTCGTATTCTGGGGCGGCGGGTTGTCGCCGTTGGCTGTTGTTATTGTTCTTGTCTTAGCGGCGCCGTCGGTTACCGGAGCCCCCAACTTCACCATCCTGTTGGGCGGAGATCCGGCCGTTGCCTTACGGCTGCTGGTGTTGGGCACTGCTGTTCTCCCGCTTACGACCCTGCCAGTGTTCTGGCTGCTGCCTCAATTGGGGGACTTTCAGGCGGTTCTGGGAGCAGCAGGCCGGCTGACTGCCGTTGTGACGGGTGCCGTGGGCTTGGGCTTTCTTGCGCGTCACCTGATAGCCCCGGATCTGAAAGCCCGAGGTACTGCCGCATTGGACGGTTTGACCTCGATCGCCTTGGCGGTGGTTGTCGTCGCTTTGATGTCAGCGATTGGTCCGGCTTTCCAGAACAGCCCGTTCTTGCTGCTGTGGTGGTTGGGGGCTGCCTTTGCAGTGAATTTCGGCCTGCAGATCCTGGCGCATACCGTCCTGCGTGAGAGTGGCAAAACGGCGATTGCAACGCCGGTTGGCATTGTGGCAGGCAACCGAAACATCGCGCTGTTTCTGGTTGCACTGCCGCCCGAGACAACCGATCCTCTATTGATCTTCATTGGGTGTTACCAATTCCCCATGTATCTGACGCCGATCCTGTTGAGGAGGTTGTATGAGCATAGAGCCCGCCCGACCTGACGACTTTCCAGTGATCCGGACAGTCGGACTTTCGGGGATGCTGGTGACTTTTGCCGATCGCCTGACTGAAGCCGCTAACCGGGCCACGCTGGCGTTCCGGAGCGTCGTGGAACATTCGCTGGTAGAGGGCGTTATTGAAACCTCTACCTCGCTGGCATCGGTCTATGTCCGGTTTGACCCGTCCCTTGTCTCGCACTCCACCATCCAGGGATGGTTGGAAGGGTTGCTGACCAAACAGAATTGGTATGGCGCTGACCTGCCGGAGGGACGCAGGCTTTGGCGGGTGCCCACCGTTTACGGTACGGACCTCGCGCCGCAACTGGCTGAGGCGGCGGATGCGGCCGGAATGTCGGAGGCGCAGGCCATAGACAATCTGAGCGCTACGCGGGTGCGGGTTTTGACAATCGGTTTTGGTCCGGGGCAGCCATATCTGGGCACACTGGATGAAATGTGGGACCTCCCACGCCAAACCGGATTGACGCCGCAAGTGCCGGCCGGAGCGCTGGTTCTGGCGATCCGGCAGTTGGTGCTGTTCTCGATCACGACGCCGACGGGTTGGCGGCATGTTGGTCAAACCGGCTTCAAACTGTTTCAGCCCGGTGCTGCGCAGCCTTTTGCCCTGACGGCAGGCGATGAGCTTCAGTTCGACCCAGTCTCAAAACCCGATTTCCTGCGCCTGCGCGACAGTGATCCTGACTTTGGCGGGGCAACAGCCCAGGACATCCTGACATGAGTGGGTTGCGCGTCAGACGGGTCGGGCCAGTTGTATCGGTCCAGGATTTGGGGCGACCGGGCTATCTGAGCCGTGGTGTCGCACAAGGTGGTGTTGCTGACACCACGGCGTTGTACGAAGGCGCGGCCTTGCTGGGACAATCACCTGCGTTGGCCGCGCTCGAGATGGGCGGGATGGGCGGTGAGTTCGAAGCTCTGACGCCATTGAGAATTGCCTTGACCGGCGCACCAATGGTGGCTTCGATTGATGGGGCTGCCTTGACGTGGAACTCCTCATGTCGTTTGGAGGTCGGGCAGGTGCTGAGCATCGGCGCAGCTCGCAAAGGCGTTTATGGCTACCTGCATGTGGGTGGCGGGTTCGACAGTGACGAACACTTGGGTGCTCGCTCGGTGCATATGGCCGCCGGGCTCGGGCAACCGGTACAGACCGGGGAAGTATTGAAGGTTGGGGCGGACCTGGATGGTGAAACCGGATTGGTCCTGGCTGCGGAACCGCGGTTCGAGGGGGGAGAGGTTCGGATCGTCGAAAGCTTCCAAAGCGCTCTGTTTTCTCCTGAAACGCGGCTACGTTTGGGAGAAACCGAATTTCGACGCGGGCAACGTGCAAACAGGATGGGGGTAGAACTCACCTGCGACGGCCCCCCGTTTCAAGCCGAAAATCAACTGAATATCTTGTCCGAAGTCATCACACCCGGAGATGTGCAGATGACGGGCGATGGTAAACCCTTTGTCCTGTTACGCGAATGCCAGACGACCGGTGGTTATCCCCGGATCGGAACGGTACTGCCATGTGACCTTCCCAAGGTGGCACAAGCCCCGGCAGGATCAGATCTAAAGTTGAAGTGGGTGACGCTGGAAGAAGGGCTGGAGGCGAACCGGCGTTATGAGGTCGAATTGAAAGCTTTGCCGCGATCCTGCCAGCCCATGGTGCGGAACCCTGCAGGCCTGCCGGATCTTCTGTCTTATCAATTGGTAGGCGGAGTGGTCTCTGCCTTCGCTGATCCGTTCGAAAAGGAATCCTGAAATGTCGAAAAGTGTCGATCTTAACGCGGATATGGGTGAAAGCTTTGGCCCCTGGAACATGGGTGACGATGCATCGCTGCTGGATATCGTGACATCGGCCAATATTGCTTGCGGGTTTCACGCTGGCGATCCGGACGTGATGGAAAAAACCATGACCCGAGCGCGTGACAACGGCGTTGGGATCGGCTCGCATCCGGGGTTCTTGGACCTGCAGGGTTTCGGACGACGCAAGATGCATGTGCCGCATCATACTCTGCGCAACATGGTACGCTATCAACTGGGCGCGTCGATTGGCATGGCCACCGCAGTTGGCGCCAAAGTCCGGCATCTGAAACTTCACGGAGCGCTGTCGAACATGGCTTGCGTGGATCATGCGATGGCCAAGGCTTGCTATGAAGCGGCGTTGGACGTGGATCCCGACATCATCATCATGGTGTTGGCCGCAACCGCGATGGAGGACGTCGTGCGCGATCTGGGCTGCAACTGGTGCGGTGAGATTTTTGCGGACCGGGCCTATAACGACGACGCCACGCTGGTGGATCGCAGTCTGCCGGGGGCAGTCATCCACGATCCTGCCTTGGCAGGACCGCGCATTCTGCAGATGGTTCAGGAAGGCGCGATCATCACCGACAGCGGCAAACGCATTCCCACCGCTATTGATACGATTTGCTTGCACGGCGACACCGCCGAAGCTGTCGAGCTCGCGAAATCGGTCCGCAGCAGTCTGGAAGCGGGAGGAGTCACGGTTCAGGCGTTTCCGGGGCGCACAGGGTAATAAGTTTGTTTAGGACCCGGTTTCGCTCAGAATAAGAGCAGCGACCTGCGTTGCAGAATTCACGCCAAGCTTACCGTAAGCCCGGCGGCGCAGGGTACGTACCGTGTTTTCCGACGTGCCTAATTCCAAAGCGGTTCCTGCAACGCCGACCCCCTGAAGCGCCAAGTCGCAAACCTCGGCTTCACGTGGGGAAAGCTTGCCGAACGGGCCAGCATTCTTCTCACGCAACGAAGTGGCGCGCTTGGTGAGCGGGAGGCGTGTGCCCATCGTTCCGGTAATCCGATGCCGCAACCCAATCAATTCATGCACCAACGGCAAGATGGGTATCAGCCTGTCCATCTCAGCTTTGGTGATCCACCCTGAGGTCTCGCCTCGCAGAAGGAAAGTCTGCAACCCGACCCGGCCGGTCCAGGAAGAAACGGTGACCCTTTCGATGACTCTGTCTCTTGCGTAAATCGGACTTATCGGGTCGTCAGGTGCGGGGCGCCAGCGTTCGACAATCAGCCCATTGCCGCGGGCTGCGCGAATGCGGTTCAGGATGCTTTCGATCAGACGTTCATTCGACAGGATCACACTCGCATTCCGGTTGAACCAATAGCCGCTCATTTCACCCTCCCAAAACGACAGCACGGGTTCGGGACGAGACATGTCAGAAACATAGAACGTGCCTATGTTGGCGATGTCGGCCGCTTGGCGAACATAGGCCAACGCGCGGCTCGGGAATTCTGCGGTGGGGACCGACGCGGCCAGATCGGCAACGTCGTCCCTGGGCAGAGAGCGTGGAGGGAATTCGTCATTCATACGGGTGACAGGATTGTGGATTGCAAGGCGCCACGTCAAGTCGATGTAATGCACCCGCATCGCGACCAAGCGTTGTGCTTCATGTTCAGTGCCACATATCAGGCAGCCGGGACTTCCGCCGGATCATGAAGTCCTGCAATTCTTCGTCAATCGCAGGATCCAATTCCGGCGCTTCGTAGCGCTCCAGATCCCGTTTCCATTTGGTATTGGCGCGTTGCACCATGTCCGTCTCGCCTCGGTCCGTCCACGTTTCAAAGTTCTGCGTGTCCGACAGTTCGGTTTCATGAAAAGCGTCCTGGTAGTGGCGCATGGTGTGACTGCATCCAAAGAAATGACCACCCGGCCCAACCTCGCGGAAGGCATCCATCGCAAAAGCCTCATTGTCCAACGATGGCCCTTTCAGATAAGTATGCATGGCCCCTAGAACATCGGCATCCATGACCAGTTTTTCATAGGACATGGTCAAAGCCCCTTCCAGCCATCCTGCCGATTGCAGCACAAAGTTTGCACCGCCCTGAATTGCCGCATGCAGCGCCATCACGGATTCCAGCATCGATTGCGCGTCGGGTAGCTTGGAGGCTGAAAACGCCCCCGAACACCGTATGGGGAGCCCCAGTCTTCGTCCCAATTGTCCTGCGATTAGCGACCCGAGTGCGGCTTCGGGGGTGCCAAAGGTGGGGGATCCGGTTCGCAAGTCGACTGTTGTGACGAAATTACCGAATATGACTGGTGAGCCTGGCCGCACAAGTTGGGCCAACGCGCAGCCGACCAGGACCTCGGAATAGGCTTGGGTCACCGCCGCCGTCATCGAGACCGGGGCAGTTGCACCACCCAGCACAAAAGGCACGATGTTCGGACACTGATTTGCGGCAGCATAGGTTCGGATCGCCCCGGACATGGCCTGATCGAACACCAAAGGGGAGTTCATGTTGACATTGGCCATGATCACGCAGTTCCGGTCGACGAAGTCTTCGCCAAAAACAATTCGGGCCATGTCGATGCTGTCCTGTGCCCGGTCCACGGCGGTCACCGATCCCATGAAGGGTTTGTCGCTCCATTTCAGATGTGCATAGACCATATCGAGGTGCCGTTTGTTCACCGGCAGATCGGTTGGTTCGCAAATGGTGCCGCCTGAATGATGCAGCCAGGGAGACATGTAGGTCAGTTTGATAAGGTTCTCGAAATCCTCGTAGGTGGCATACCGGCGCCCCCGGTCCAGATCACGCACAAAGGGCATCCCGTAGCCCGGAGAGAACACCACATTCTTGCCGCCGATCGTGATGGATCTCTCGGGATTGCGCGCATGTTGTCGAAAGGATGTAGGGGCCGTGCTGCGGATGATCTGACGCAAATGCCCTGGGTCAAAGCGAACACGATCTTGGAACACGGTGGCGCCTGCCTCCCGGAACAAACTCAGCGCTTCTGGGTCGTCGACAAATCGAACGCCAACCTCCTTCAAAAGCTCGTCTGACTTTGCCTCGATGATTTCGAGTGCTTCACTACTGACCAGATCGTATGTCGGGATTTCTCTGGTTGCTCCGGTAATGATCCGGGGCGAGGGTGAGCGCGGTTTGGCTGAATGTCGTCTATTGCGTCCAGATATGGGGTTGAGGTGCGGCATGTTGGGCCTCCATTTGGAGGCAGGCTGAACGTCCTGTTCCCTTGGGCTGTTTCGTTCACGACATTGGTGGCGCTTTTGGAGCGACGCTCGCGTGAATGTGCCCAGTTGTCAGGTGGCTCCGGCCGCTTGGTGGCCTAGGTGCTGCCGAACCAGTCCGGCAGGACGGTTCGCGATCCGAACTTGACCGACCTTGCGCGCACGATACCGTTCTTTTCGTCGCGCACCGGGTTCTGGAGTTCGCGCCAAGCGGCATCGGCCGATTGTTCGAAAGGGTGGCAAGGCAGACCTTCGGCCCGGTTCAGGGTCCGTCGGGTCACTTTGGGTGCATCACGCCATGCCGGCCCGGGCAAGCCCAAACCATCTGCGTTGGCCACAAGTACCCGATCATGATTAACGTCGTCCAATGCCGCGCGGTTGGCGTATTTCAGGTGCGCCAGGTAAACTCCCTTTGGCATGTTGAAGGGGTATTCGGAGACCAGTTTGGAGCGCAGTTTGACACCATGCCGTTTCAAGGCGATCCGGTTTCTCACTGCCCAGGCTTTGCTGTAATGGCCTGTGAACACCGCATTGCGTCTTTGAGATAACGCGGGCGTGCCCTCAGACAGCGGGGGGTCGTCCGAGAAGTCATAGACATCCAGACCCAGAGCGAAAACAGACCCGCCCTCCTGCCTTTCGAACAGATCGTGAAAGGACGCGTAGTAGGTTGGATCCAGGCAGACCAGTTCGTCAGCGTCGGTGCGGATGACCCAGTCAAAATACTGGTTCAACCCGTTTTGAAAGTTGTTCAGCATCTGACCGCGCCGAACGTCGAAGTGGGTCAGATCATCCCGGGGAACAACAAGGACGCTGGCTTCAGGACAGATTCTCTGAATTTCGGGATCCGGGCCATGGCTGATGACATAAAGGTTTTCATGCCCCACAGCGCGACCGTAATGGGAGTACCATTCCGACAAGGCCCAGTAATCGCGATAGACCATTGTTATGGCGCAAATCATCATGTGTTCATCTAGTCTGTTGCACGGTCGTCAAACAAGCGGGATCAACAAAAACCCGCAAATGAACTGGCGGGTTTAGCTTGTCTCTTGACACGGGAAGCGTCCGCGTTCGTATATGGCAGAGGTTGAAGAAGTCCCATTATTTGACGGTTTTGTTGAGATGGAAGTATTTCCGGTTGGCACATCCAACACTGTGCGTGGAAATCCCGAGTGGTTTATCGGTCGGGTTTGGATCACGCGGCTCTGCGATACTGCGGTGTCTGCTCCGTTGAGAACCCAACGGATCGTTTATGAACCGTCTGCGCGCAGTGCTTGGCATTCGCATCCCTTGGGTCAGGTCGTTCACATTATTGGTGGTGTCGGTCTGTTCGGACGACGGGGCTTTGCACCGCGGATCGCAAGGGCTGGTGAAACGGTCTGGATCCCGGCAGGACAAGAGCATTGGCATGGGGCAGCGCCGGACTGCTTGGTTGAGCATATCGAGGTTCAGCAGGCCCAAGCAGGTTACGTTTCCACTTGGATGGAATATGTTTGCGACGAGGACTATCTTCAACCACCGGGGTGATCCCGGTGGGCACATCGGATCGGATAGCTGCTGGAATGATCCTGTGTTCTTGAGAAGCTCTTGTTGACATGGTGCCATCTTGAACTGGCGTTGGCTTTGTCCCTCACGCCGGTGGAGCAGCCCTGAATACGCGATCGCGCTGGGGCGTCTGGGACAAAGCGTCGGAGTTGTGGCTGGACTATCGTCTGACCCGTTCGGAGACTTTTTGCGCGAGGCATTGGATGAAGCAGGGGGCGACACCACGTGTGCTGCTTTTTCAGATCGACCGACGCCATGGCCTTTGTTCATTTGGTTGAGGGTGACGCCCGTTATTCCTTCTACGACATGGGTTCTGCGGGGCGGGAGCGGAGGCTGTCAGATATTCCTTCTGTGCCGACAGACGTGCGTGCGATGACTTTCTGTAGCATCAGCCTGTCGACAGAGCTGTGCTGTGAGTTTTTTGAAGAACTGGTTCTCAAAGAACAGCCAAAGCGGGTCATCATGCTGGATCCGAACAACCGACCGGCATTGGTAAACCACGAAGCGCACTATCGGCAGCGTTTGAGCCGGATGTTTAGAATTTCTGATATCGTCAAGATTTCGGAAGGGGATCTGGACTGGTTGTCCAAAGGGGCAGGAGAAGAGTGGCTCCGGAGCCTGACCGGGCCGCTTGTGCTGCTGACACGGGGCAGCAAAGGGTGCACGGTCTTCATTCGGGAGCACCGTACTGTTTCGGTTCAGGCGCTCCAGGTCCCTGTATCCGATACCGTGGGTGCAGGCGACGCCTTCAATGCGAGGTTGCTTTTCGCGTTGAACAGATTGGGGTGTCTGACCAAGGCGGGGATCAAGGCGTTGGATGCCGCGGATATCTTTGAGGTGCTTGGGTTTGCCAGCTTGGTGGCCGGTCATTCGGTGCAGTGATCCGGTGCCAACCCGCCTTGGCTTTGGGAAATCGCGGGGCACTCGTGGAGTGATTCACCAAATTGAGAACTGCAGAGTTCTTTACCGAAGCGTCAGACTCGCCGAGTCAGCACCGGAGTCTGGATAATCCTGTGGGTAACTTGTGGATAGCCTGAGATTCCATCGCACAGCTATCAGAGAGTGATGAATGCGATAGGGTACTTACACAGCACGGGAGCACTCAAGACAATGCCTAACCCCCCTTAACCATTTGAAATCATTTATGTTTCATTGATTTGTCAAAAAAGTTGGTATTTTTTGTGATTTAGGGGTTGCGGGTGTTAGGTGTGAGGCG
>WKFI01000016.1 GCA_014872875.1 Paracoccaceae bacterium | reverse complement strand
GTCCATGAAGGATGCAGAGATCGGCATTCTAACCATGTTTCGTTTGGCTGATATCAGGGGCAACCCGGAAGTTGAGCCTGCTTTCCTGAAGGCACTGGAGCTAAAGCCTGCCGACAACATGTTTGATGGCATGCAAAACTCGGACAGCTTCGCGCGGGTTTCCTCCGAATTTCGCATCGCTGCAGAAGTCATCGGAAAGATCAGCCTTGATCTGATTATCCTGTCGTCGGGCACCAAATCCGGCATCGGCGAAATCCGCCTGCCGGCATTCCAACCCGGATCGTCGATAATGCCGGGCAAGGTTAACCCGGTTTTGCCGATGATGATGCAACAGGTTGCCTATGCAGTGGTTGGCAATGACGCGGCAGTGTCGCTGGCCTCATTGGGCGGACAGTTGGAGATCAACCATTTCGAACCCGTCATTGCATCGCGGTTGTTTGACACTATGGACCTTTTGACACGCGGCAGTCGCATCTTTGCCGACAAGTGCATTTCGGGCATCCGCGCTAACGAAGAACAGGCTCTCGAAAACCTTTTGGGATCTTCGGCTCTGGCAACCGTCTTTGTTCCGAAGCTGGGCTACGCTCAGGTATCAAATATCGTCAAAGAGGCCGAGGCAAGGGGCGCTTTGTTTGTCGAGGCCATTGTCGAGATGGGCCTTATGACAAGCGAAGATGTCATGCAGGCCCTTCGTGGCGCTGTCGGTCCTCAACTCGGTGAAACTTCCTTGAGCATGGAGAGCATGACATGAGCAAGTATTCTGCGTTTTCTGTCTTCCGGCATGCCCTGAGCGGGAACAAGTCATGGGGTCGTGCCTGGCGCGATCCAGAGCCCAAGGCGTCATATGACGTTGTGATCGTAGGTGGCGGCGGACATGGGCTCGCCACGGCCTATTACCTTGCCAAGGAACACGGGATCACCAATGTGGCGGTCGTCGAAAAGGGCTGGCTGGGTGGCGGAAACACGGGCCGCAACACAACCATCGTACGCTCGAACTACATGATGCCCGGCAACACGATGTTCTACGAACGCTCGATGAAGCTGTGGGAAAACCTCAGTCAGGATCTGAACTACAACGTGATGATCTCGCAGCGGGGGCAATACAACCTGTGCCACTCTCCAGGCCAGATGGATGCGGCACGTCGGCGTGGAAACATCATGCGGGCCAATGGGATTGATGCTGACCTGTTTGATCGCGCAGAGGTCAAGCGTCGCCTGCCTTACCTTGATTACTCCGACAATGCCCGCTTTCCGATCCATGGCGCGATTTATCAGAGCCGGGCGGGGACCGCGCGCCATGATGCCGTGGCATGGGGTTTTGCGCGCGGCGCGGACCAGCGCGGTGTCGACATCCTGCAGCAGCGGGAAGTGACGGGATACCTCTGGGAAGGCGGCAAGATCGCCGGCGTTCAAACCAGCCGAGGCGATATCCGCGCCAAGAAGGTTGCGCTGTGCGTTGCGGGGCATTCAGGGCATCTTGCGCAGATGGCCGGATTGCGTTTGCCGGTCGAGACGCATTGCCTACAAGCCTACGTGACCGAACCCTATAAGCCTTTGGTCGACACGGTGATCAGCTTTGGTGCGGCACATTTCTACCTCAGCCAGTCCGACAAGGGCGGGCTGGTGCTGGGCGGTGATCTGGACATGTACAACTCCTACGCCCAGCGCGGCGGTCTGCCGATCGTCAAACATACGCTGGCCAGTGCCAAGGCGCTGATGCCTTCTGTCTCGCGCCTCAAGCTTTTGCGGCATTGGGCTGGGGTCATGGACATGTCGATGGACGGCTCGCCCTTTATCACCAAGACCCCCGTGGATGGTCTCTATCTGAACGGCGGCTGGTGCTACGGCGGGTTCAAGGCAACCCCGGCCTCGGGATGGTGTTTTGCCCACACGATTGCAACCGACACACCCCACGAAGACAACGCTGAATTCACGCTCGATCGCTTCGAACGTGGGTATCAGATCGACGAAAAGGGCGTTGGCCCGAAGCCGAATGCACACTGAGAGACAACCATGATCAGGATCAAATGCCCGATCTGCGGGCTCCGCAATGAAACCGAGTTCACCTATGGCGAAGATGCAAACGTCAATCGTCCCTCCATGGACGAACAAGGGGTCCAGCCCTGGGTGGATTTTGTCTTTAACCGCGACAACCCGCGCGGGTGGCACAAGGAATACTGGCATCACGTTCAAGGCTGCCGCCAATGGGTCGTCCTTGAGCGAAACACCCTGACGCATGAGATCGGCAACTGCGAGCTCGCGCGCGATGCGAAATTGCCTCCCTCACAAGCTTCGGAGGCTGCGGAATGAAACGTTTGGCAACCGGTGGTCGGATAGACCGCAGCAAACCCCTGACGGTGTCCTTTGACGGAAAGAGCCTGCCTGCGCTCCAAGGCGATACGCTGAGCGCAGCCATGTTGGCCGGTGGCGTGTCACTTGTGGCCCGAAGCTTCAAATATCATCGACCGCGCGGCGTGTTCTCGGCTGGCGTGGAAGAGCCGGGTGCAATGGTGCACTTACGAGACGGTGGCCGACACGAACCAAATGCCAGGGCTACGGTGATCGAAGCCTTTGATGGCTTGGTATCGTCCAGCCAGAACGCCTGGCCGAACCTGAACTTCGACGTCGGCGCAGTAAACAACTGGGCGAGCCCGTTCCTAAGTGCCGGGTTCTATTACAAGACCTTTATTGGACCTTTCAAACACTCAACCAAGTTCTGGATGATGTGTGAAACCTTCATCCGCAGGGCTGCTGGTATGGGGCGAGCAACGCACCAAACTGACCCCGATACTTACGAAAAGCGCAACGCCTTTTTCGATGTGCTCGTGATTGGAGGGGGGGTGGCTGGTTTGTCGGCGACGCTGTCGGCCGGTCGCATGGGCGCACAGGTGATGCTCGTCGAGCAGGATTTTGACTTGGGTGGAGCTGTGTTGTCGGACCCGGTTGGCTCCGAAAGCGAGTCTTGGGTTTCGGTCGTACGTGACGAGTTGCTGGCAATGGAAAACGTCCGGCTACTGACCCGGACAACGGCCATTGGCGCCTACGATGGTGATACCTATGCGTTGGTCGAGCGCGTCTCGGACCACCTGAAAGCTCCGCAAAACCACCAGGTTCGCCAGCGCTATTGGCTGGTACATGCCAAGCGCGTTATCATGGCCACAGGGGCTATCGAGCGCCCATTGGTTTTTGGCGGCAATGACAAGCCTGGTGTGATGCTTGCAGGCGCAGCGCGCAGCTATCTCAACCGACATGCGATTCTGGCAGGACAGAACGTGGTTGTCGCAACCAACAATAACAGCGCCTATGAGGTTGCTGCAGACCTGTCACAAGCGGGTGCATCGGTGCAGTTGGTCGACATGCGGGTAAGTGTTGCCGATAGCACGCAGGCAATTGCCCGCGCTGCAGGGGCAACCGTGGTCTTGGGTCACGGTGTGCTAGAGGCCAAGGGCGTTAAAGCCGTGAACCGGGCCATAATCGCGCCTGTTGATGTATCAGGCCGGGCTATCGGGCCCGCAAAAACCCTGAAAACCGATTTAATTGCCATTTCTGGCGGCTGGGCGCCTGCTGTACATCTCTGGTCGCAACGCTTTGGCAAGCCTGTCCATGACAAGGCCTCTGCCGGGTTCGTTGCACCGGACAATCCTGACTGCCCAATTCAAGCGGCCGGCACAACGGCGGCGGCAGCGTCTCTGGATGAAGTTCTTACCCAGGGGTTTAATCAGGGTGTCGCCGCAGCTCAGGCAGCCGGGTTCACGGGGGATGCTGGCGAAATTCCGGTGACGTTTGACACTGGGCCGTTTTGGCAGGCTGGACTATCCCCCGCCTGGGCCACGTTCAATGCAAAGGGTAAATGCCAAGGCAAAGCCTTTGTCGATTTCCAGCATGACGTAAAGATCAACGACATCGATCAAGCGCACCTTGAAGGCTATGTCTCGGTCGAGCACCTGAAACGTTATACCACCCTGGGTATGGCGACTGATCAGGGCAAGTTGGCCAACATTAATGCCTTGTCGCGCATGGCCGAGTTGCGGGGGCTGGAAATACCCGAAGTGGGCACGACAACGTTCCGCCCCCCGTTTACCCCAACGTCGATCGGATCGATTGTGGGCCATGAACATGGTCGCCATTTCCGCCCGACCCGCCTTTCTCCGATCCATCACTGGCATGTCGAAAACGGGGCGAAAATGACTGAGGCAGGCGCATGGATGCGGCCCTGGTATTACCCTGAAACGGGAGAAGATCTGCGGGCGGCCTATGTCCGCGAAGCAGCTCATGTGCGCGGACATGTCGGCATGGTGGATGTCTCGACACTTGGCAAGATTGCTGTGCAGGGGCCTGACGCTGCCGAGTTCCTGAACCGCATGTATGTAAACGGCTGGAAGACGCTTGCGGTGGGCCGCCTGCGCTATGGCGTGATGTTGCGCGAGGACGGGTTCGTCATGGATGACGGTGCAACGGCACGGTTGGGAGAGCATGACTATTTCATGTCCACAACGACCGTAAATGCCGCGAAGGTTCTGGCCCTTGCCGAACACCTTTTGCAAACCGCCTGGAAAGACCTGAGGGTCCACGTCACAACTGTGACGGATCAATGGGCCGCCATTGCCGTGGCTGGACCGAAGTCGCGTGCGCTTTTGAGCGCTGTGTCCGACGCGGATCTGAGCCGCGAGGCACTGCCGAGCAACCATTTCACCAAGGCGTCCATCGGAAGCGTCGAGGTGCGTATTCACAGGATGTCCTATTCGGGGGAGCTCGCCTACGAGGTCTATACCCCCTCAGGCTTTGGCCGACATGTCTGGGAAACCATTCATGCTGCCGGTAAGGCGCACAATCTGCGCCCGTACGGCACTGAAAGCATGGGCGCCTTGCGTATAGAGAAGGGTCACGTGGCCGGCCCCGAGCTTGAAGGTCGTACCACCATGAAGGATCTGGGTCTTGAAGGGTTTGCCTCGTCCAAGAAGCCCTTTGTTGGGTCGGTCCTGCGGAAGCGACCTGTTCTAGAGGATCCCGAAAGGCCCATACTGGTTGGCCTTGAGATCGAGGGCGAAAAAGGCGCCAAGCCGGGATCACTCTTGTTCCCGGCAGATGGTGAGGCCAAGGGCCACGGGGATGGCTGGGTCTCTTCCACCACCTGGTCCCCAGCCCTTGGCTGCAACATAGCAATGGGCCTGCTGAAAAACGGCAAATCCCGCAAGGGCGAAACGATCCGCGTCATCAATTTTGTGGGCGGTGAAACGCTGACCGCAAAAGTGGTTTCGCACCATTTCTTTGACCCAAAGGGAGAGCGCCAAAATGCCTGAACCCTTGTCACCACTCACGAACAAAACCGTTGCCGGGCATTTTGGCGCAGGTGATGCGCATGGCGTCACTCTGGGGACACGCCGAGTCTCATCCCTATGGCAGATCGCAGGCTGGGGCGATTTCGAAGCTGTCGCAAAGCCAGTTCTGACTTCTCTGGGGTTGTCCGGCTTGGGCTGTTTCCGTCATGCCCAGCAACTTGGAGCCGTGACGGTGTGGCGGATAGCCCCGGACAAGATTCTTCTTGAGGGCGTGAGGGACCTGGCTGCCGCTGCTTCTGAAGAGTTAATGGTTCTGGATCTGGGACACACCCGCACGGCAATCACTGTCGAAGGATCGGCCTCACGCGATCTGCTGGCACAAGTCATTGCCATCGACACGGCTCCAGCCGCGTTCGGGCCCGGCGAGTTTCTTCAAACCGGGATTCACCATGTCGGCGTCCTGATCCACTGCACCGGCCCTGACCGTTTCGACATTCTGGTCCCCTGTACCTGGGCCGAAACCATCTGGGAGGTCTTGTTCGACAATGCCTTGCCGCATGGTTTGACCATCGAGGAGGCCGCATGACAGGGTCCATCGCGCGTCAGATTGCGGTATTTGCATGCGCCGCGCCGGACATGTCGGCAGAGGTGCAACATGCTGCCGACCGCGCGATTCTGGATACACTTGGCGCCATCATTGCCGGCGGAGCGCACCCTGCCACGCAGGCCTTGGTCGTTTCTCTACCGCATCACGCGGGGCAGGCCACCTTGGCGACAGGTGGCGCCTGCGACACGGAAACCGCCGCCCTCGTCAACGGCATGGCAGCACATGTATGGGACATCGACGATACCTCCTACACCGGTATCATGCATGGTTCAGCGGTCGTGTTGCCTGCCGTGCTGGCCTTGGCGCAAGAAACCGGTGCAGATGAAGCAATGATCCGTCACGCATTTATTGTCGGGTCCGAGGTGACCTATGTCTTGGCCGATCGCCGCGCATGTCACAAATGACTGCAAAGGACCCGAAAGCTGCTCTTACTACCGGCTGGGCGAAAGTCCCTTTTGTCCGCTTAGCGGACGTCACTTGTCATAAATCTGTCACATATCTTTTGCATCATCTGAGTAGTTTTGTGAGTGGGCCAAGTATTTTTGACGCGTCTGGCCCGTCTCTTCTTGGGGCGGGTAAATTTTTGTTTTGCGATCAAGGTCAACTTTGTCTGCAACGCAGACCTTCGAGCGCCTCCTAACGTTCACAGATGCAGTGAAAATCCACCTCGGCTTTGACCAATGCGATTTCGGTTCAATAGTAACAACTCAACACGAGCTACCATCATTTGGCGCGTTCGATCGAGTTTTCGTATTCCGCAAGCCGGGAGGCGAGCCGCACCGAATGTTGGATGATACCTGCATTTGTGCAAGTAATTGTTTCATGCGCCGGAGCAAAGTTCGTCCATTCTAATCGAGGTGGAACCATGGGCAGTCGTTTAGCAGCCATCATCGTGGCGGACATTGTCGGCTATTCCGGCATGATGGCCCGCGACGAGGCAGCCGGTATAGCCGCCGTAAGAGAGATCAATGACTCCAAATTGGTTCCGGTCTGCAATCGGCATGCGGGGGAAATCCTCAAGCGCATGGGCGACGGATGGATCATAGCGTTTGGGTCGGTTTCTTCGGCCCTGGCATGCGCCACTGAACTACAGAGCGCGTTGGCCAAACACCCGTTGATCAAGTTGCGGATCGGCGGACATCTGGGCGATATCACCGAAGATGAAGACGAGTTCTACGGAGCCGGGATCAACGTTGCTGCACGGCTCGAGGGTGAGGCTCCTCCGGGCGGCATAATGATTTCACAGGACCTGTTTCGGCAGCTTTCCGGCAGTCTGGCCGCACAATTCGAAAGCGCTGGGCCGCTTGAGTTGAAGAACATTCCCGGCCCGGTCGAGGGCTTTTACTGGTCGCCCAAAAAGAAAGTCACACCAGGAGAGGACAAGAGGCCAGTCATTGTCGCGGAAAAGATAGAGTTCGGTCCAAATGACGAGGACACACGGGCAGCAGCGCTGGAATTGCGGGATCAGCTTTTGATGAACCTGTCCAAACGCACCGGAATTCGGGTTGTTGACGCTCTCACAGCGACGACTCTTGATCCGAGCTATTTTCTTCGCGGCAGGTTGCGGATGGCTGTGGGCAAAGCACGGCTCAACATATCACTGGTGCTGGCTGAAACCGGTGAGCCTGTTTTCTCCCAAAATTATCAAGGCGAGACTACCGACATCTTTGCGTTCTTCGACGAAACGGTTGCGCGAGTGAACGCGGACATTCGCAACCACCTCAACAATTATGATGCTGAGCGCGTCAAACATGTTCCGATCGAGGAAATGGGTCTGTCCGACCTCTTGGCCCGCGTCGCAAGCACTGGGCAGTCGGGAAAGTATCAAGAGTGGATGGATGCCAGGAAATACTTTGACCGGGCGCTTGAACTTAACCCGGACCACCCGATGGTTCTGGGCATGTCTTCCATGGGGGATGTTCTTTTTGCTCGTGCGAAGTTCGAGGATATCAGCGCTGAAAGAGCGGACGCACTGCTAAATGACGTAAACCTAGCCTTGGTATCGATGCCCAAAAGCGATTACATGTTCGCGGTGCGGGGCATGTGCTTTTTGTTCGGTAAAGGCGACATCGCAAGCGCCAAGCGCGATTGCCAGCACGCGCTGAAACTCAATCCCACCTATTATTTTGGTCGTTTGATCCTTTCCTTAGTCGAGATGGGCGAAGGAAAATTCGGCGAAGCGCTCAAGACGTTAGAACAGGTGGAGAGTTCTGCGACAGAGATGTCTTACGAGCCAATGCGGCAGGTCAATCTTGCGTTTTGCCTGTATTGTTCCGACGACTTTCAAGGCTGCGCGAATGCCCTGGACACCGTGATTCAACTTCAGCCCGGTTTTTGGACTTTATATAGGTTCAAGGCCATCGTGCAGAGAAAGCTTGGCGACACCGAAGGCGCTGCCGCAAACGATGACGTCGCCGATGCTCTGCCAAAAGAGCCGACGATGTTCTTTCTCAAGCCATTGCTGCCATCAAGGTACTCCGAGCTACTGGATGCTCTCGCACCAACCGAAGGTTTTTAGTCACAGGAAAACAAGTAACCAGCAGCTGCGGCATATTCGATCGGAGGTCAGCTTCGTCCGCATGTGAGACATCCGCGTCCAAAATCTCGCTGCGCTGTGTTTGAACGGCAGCTAACAGGACTGCAACCGCAGAAATCAGAGAATGGGTTCAACGGCGACTATGGGCCGTCCGTGAAGACGGCCCAAGGATTTAGATTTCTACCGCCTCGGCAATCGCCAAAGCGTCTTCTATTTCGACACCGAGGTATCTTACTGTGCTGTCCATCTTGGTGTGCCCAAGCAGGAGCTGAACAGCACGCAGGTTGCCGGTCTTCCGGTAGATCTGAGCAACCTTCGTCCGCCGCATTGAATGTGTTCCATACGCGCTCGGCTCCTGACCGATTGATTTCACCCAGTCTCGCACCAACCGCGCATATTGCCGCGTCGAAATGTGAAGCCGTTCATGGAAGCGCCCTGGCCAAAGGAATTCTGAGCCAATCATTGGCGGCTCTTCCATCCATCTCAATATCGACTTCCGTGTTCCCTCGGTAATCTCAAAGCGGACAGGTTTCTGCGTCTTGCTTTGGATAATTGACGCCCGCTCCTTAACCTGACCCGCGGCGTACACGTCCGCGACTTTCAGGGTAACCAGGTCGCAGCCCCGAAGTTTGCTGTCGATGGCAAGATTAAACAAAGCGAGGTCGCGGTGATTTTCAGCGATTTCATGTCGAACGCGAATTGCCCGGACATGGTTTGGCAAAAGCGGACGTTTCTGCCCGACAATGCGGCCTTTGTTCCAGGCAGGGCGACATGCACGAATGGCGGGTAAGTTTGGTGTTTGCATGGTGGATCCTCCGATCCGCCACTCCCTCCCACGGCGACAACCTGACATTGACCAGGACACCTTATCACAGGATGCCTCACCGCCTCCGAGGTCTGTTGCGAGCCCCTGGCGGTCATATGATCCTATTCATCATCCAATCAGCGCCGTCGGCAATAGGAAAGCCATTAACCAAGGTTCCATTATTTGGGAGCCGATCGTTCTTGTTTCTTTCACGGCATTAGAACGAGAGTTTCGCGCCGACTATGGGCCCGGAGAATGAGAGATCACTCACAACGTTTGAGTTCCCGATATTCCAGTCGAGGTGGCGGTATCCAAAACTCAGATTCCAATTGTTGATCTGGTAGTCGAACGTGACACCCGCCTGCCAAGTTAGATCGCTATCACCCCCGCCGACGTCGGTTATGAATGAAAAGGCCCAACGGTCAGCAAGGGGAAACAAGCCTCGCACACCTACGATCGCATCTGTGTTGGAGATTGACCCTGAAACGCGTTGTGAACCGTTGCCAACAGCCAGGTTAGCCGTCGTGTCCATGTCGAGGTAACGGAAGCCACCAAAACCGACCAACTGACCATCCTGCGTATGTCTGAAGTCATACCCGACGGAGCCGGTGAATACGAAACCAGTAACTTCGGCATCTGCACTAGCAGGGATGCCGGGTCCGACAGCACTGTCTTGATCTGCGCTTACATCAAGGTACTGAAAATCGCCGAATACAGAGATAGGCCCGTTGTTTGCTTCCAGAGCACCCATCAGACCGAAATCAAGGTTTTCAAGTAAGTCTAAGAAACTCACGGTCATGCTTTCACCGGTGACCGTGGTACCACCCAATTCAGGCGCCCAGAGATAGATAAACGCGCGGAAGTCCCAGTGATTTTGGTCAGCAAGGGATGACCCGGCGACACAAGTCATGATCGCCGTCAACGCGGTAGTGCTAATGAGCTGTTTCAAACAACTTCTCCATCTTAGTGTGGCAACTAGATGCCCGGCGGCCCAAGATCAGGGCCGCCGGAATTCTGTCATTGATTGGGAGATTCCTTGCGGACGATGAAGGCATCAACTGCGGCCTGTGTTTCTGGCCGAATGTTCTCGATACCTGCGTAGGGCATACCAAAAGCGGGTGGTGTGTCCGGATAGTTCTCTTTACGAGCTTTGTGCCGAGCCAGAATACGCACGAATTCCTGACCACCCCATGCGCCGACTTCTGTCGAAACCGAGTATTCCTCGCGTGTATCATGGTACAGGTTGTAGAATTTCGCCACGATCGGGTTCTCGCCTGGAGGCGGCAGCTTCAGCTTCAGCTGATCCTTTACGATGGCCTTCGGTTTGTCATCGGAATAGATGATGACATGGTCACGGCGTCCCTTTTGCTCGTCATCGAACAGGATTGACGCTGTTTGGTCCACACCATCTACAAGCCGGTCACGTGGGATATACTCGTCAGCTCCCGCGAAGCGTGCCAGCGTTGTATAGATATCCGACACATGAATGATGCTGTTCAGCATGCTGTCCGCCTCGATCATCCCGGGCCAGCGGATAAAGGCGTCTGTACGTACACCCCCTTCGGTCGTATCGGCTTTACCGCCACGGAAAATCATAGGGGTATAGCCGGATTGCGGAGAATACTTGGTGAAATGGCCGTTGTCGCCCATCACCACAACGATCGTGTTGCCGGCGATGCCCAGCGTCTCCATTTCATCAAACATGTCGCCCAGCCAACGGTCGACCAACTGCATCTTGTCTGCATATAGGCCCCCATTCGGCGACTGCGGCCCCTCGCGGCCGGTTCGCGTGTTGTCCAGCGGCAGCATCGGCCAGTATTGCAGGAAGAACGGCTCTTCTCCGCCAGCAAGGCGGGACAGCTCTTCCATCATTTTGTCCTGGAACGCCTGGTTCATTTCACCATACTTGGCGGCATTCCATCGCTCCCCTTCTTCCATCCGAATCTCACGGATCGGGCCTCCGGCTTCGCCTTCGATCACAGTCATCATGTGCGATGCGTCGGGTCGAAAGAAGGCGTCCAAGGTGTATGTAGGTAAATAGTCATTGTTCGCGACCGACACGCCCTCTTTGATGGCGTCGTCATTGAAGATCGTAAGCTGGCCCTGCTGGTGCACCGCCATCTGGGCGTAGTCAAAGCCCTGATTCATGGCCCAGCTTTCAGCAATGTCACCCATGTGCCACTTGCCAACGTGACTGGTTGCATAGCCGGCCTGTTTCAGAACTTCCGGCAGGATGACCTCATCACCCGGTAGGCCAAAGCCCGCGATATCAACCGCAGTGTCGCCCATTCCCATACGGACCGGCAAACGGCCCGTCATTTGTGCAACACGGGTTGGAGTGCAAGACGGCTCGGTATACATGCGCACCAGACGCATCGCTTCGTCTGAGAAATCGTTTATGTTTGGCGTTTCGTATCCACGCAGAGCATTCAATTCTGGGATGCCCATATCGCCAAAGCCCAGGTCATCAATCAGAACACTGATGATATTGGGCGCTTTACCACCGTTCGCTTCACGAAAGCTTGCCAGCGCATCATCAACGGCAGCGTCATCCTCAGCCCACTGCGCGCTGCGTTGCGATTGCAGGATATAATATTCAGCGTCATGATTGATCGGCGCGTCCTGTGCCAGCAATGGCTGAGCAGCAAGCACCAAGGGCGCGATTGCCAGTTTAATCAGTTTCATTTTCTCTCCGTTGTTTTTGCCTTCAAGTGTTTCAGGGCTTTTCAGGGCCTCGAATTCACAAAGTGCGTTAGAATTTCGTCTTTGAGGCCGGTGAGACAGTCACGTACGTGCGGATCTGTCGGGTGCGCTGAAATGGCCAGCGTGTTTATCTCTACAAAGTCGCGGCACATTTCCGCGAAGCTTTCGTCACGGGTAAACAGCGTGCGCACCCGGTCGAAATCACCTGCGAAACACTCGGACAACCCTGCTTCCCAAAGCGTCTCAATTTCCAATGCGGTCCTCCCGTATTCCCGCTTGGTTTTGACTAACGCTGAATGACAATTAGATATAGGATTTCACGGCATGTAACGGTTACAAATGGGAGGTAACCGACTGAAAACACGTTGAAACGCGCCTATTGAAGGGGGGCTCGTGATGGAAGAAAACTCTACGAATCTTCCAGCAAAGCAAGAAATACTTGATGCGCTCGAGAGCGTGTTATCCAGCAAAGAATTTTCCGGCGCCGACCGTCTGCGCGAATTCCTGAGCTATGTGGTGACAGAAAGCGTTGAGGGGCGGGGCGACAAGATCCTCGGCAAGCGGATTGCACAGGATGTCTATGAGCGACGATCGGAAAAAGACATCGCCACAGCCAATGTTGTTCGCGTCGATGCAGGCCGTCTGAGACGTAGGTTAAATGCCTACTATTCTGAAGAAGGTAAAGCTGATCCACTCCGTATTGAGATTGCCAAAGGCGGATACTCTCCTCAATTCGAAAGAGCTTCACGGACTATTGCGCAGGTAAAAGTGGCGTCTCCCAAACGCAGCATTGCGCTTGTTGCTGGAGTCGTTGTAGTGGCGCTTCTTGCTCCGGCTGCTGTTTTCCTCGGAACGCAGAATAATGATACTACCCCACTGAAACAGGCCGATGAAGTTCAACGCCAAAAGGCAGAACGCGCGGTGTTATTCGAGATGTCGCCAACTGCTTTGCAGGCTAAGAACCTGGCGGAAGAAGCACAAACGATGCTCTTCCCGGCTACCCAACCGACAAGGCTAAAGGCAGGGCTCACTTTGTTTGAAAGAGCAATAGAATTGAGCCCTGAATACTACGGTGGCTATGCTGGTGCGGCTCAAGCCGCCGCTATGTTTGGCGGGCTCGCGCCAGATGGGCCTCAACGAGAAGAGATGTTGGCGAAAGCCCGTTACTATGCAGAAGAAGCTTTGCGCCTTGGCCCATCGGAGGCGTGGAGCCAATCGGCCATGGGGTTTCTCTTGATGTTCGAGAGGAGATTTGACGAAGCCAACCGGTATTCTACACGGGCCGTCGAGCTCGACCCAAATGACCTCATTGTTCGTGAGTTTGATGCCATAGTCGCCTTTTTCTCAGGAGATTTTGAAAGGGCAAAAGTAAGTGCAGATCCCGCAATCCATTCAGGTCGAGCTGGATCGCGCTTTCCGTGGCGTAATGTTCTTGGAAATACGTTTTTCTATTTGGGTGACTACCAGGAGTCCGTAAACCATCTATTGGAGGCGGCGGCTTCTGGCGAGCCCGTGAGCGAGATCAATACGGCTCATCTCATTGCCTCTTTGCAAGCCGCAGGTCGCACCGACGAAGCCCGAAAACACATGACAGAATATGAAGAAGCGTGGCCAGAAAGCCGGATTGAAGAGTTCATGTACAAACTCTTTCGCAATCAGGAGGACGCTGAGAACCTGATGACGCGGCTTAGGCAGGCAGGGTGGCAGTCTTGACGTTCCGAAATTGGCGAATGCAGGGTTCTCTTAGTTAGGGCGAGATAGAACGCTAGAAAGAACAGCCGCTTGTAAGTGGTGAGACCAACTGTCTGGACTTTAGCCTAAGGCTGCTGCGAAAGCTCGGTTTCGGTTTGGGTGAAACCTCAACCAACAAACGTCCGGTTTGCCCACATCAGGTGCACTGCTTCGTGAATAGTGCTGTATCTGCGAGCAAATGCTGCGTCAACAAAAGCTGCGGGCGCACAATAAGCGGCTTTGCCCGCGTTTCCGTCCTTGCTCCAATTTCCGCCAGCGTCCGCTTCCACGGTAAACTCGAGACGTTTTCGCGCTTGGGGCGACGTTCCACTTCCCGCCGGACTTTTAGGTGCTGCCACTTGAAGCAGTTGGATGATCGGGTCCGCTTTGGGCCGGGCTCTGCCTAAGAAACATTCTACTATGAGTGGACCTTCGCCGCGGTGTGAACGGATCTTCGTCAATTAGACACTGCGAGACGTCTGAGATTGGCGTCAAGTTGCTGCAGTCCCGATCTGCTTCCATGCCCGAAGTGGCTCCTCAGGGTTGCATTTCCTGCCCCTTCGACAAAAGCTCAATCATTCCATTATCGAAGGCGAGGACACCTCATGGCCATTCTGGGAAGACAGCCGATCAGATCGCAACGTGACCTGCGTGAGTTTGAAGCGGAAATGACGCTTGATGCGCGGTTGCCCGAGCAAAGCATTTTGGAGGTCTTTGAAAACAGCGCCGCGCGAAACCCCGAGGCAACTGCGCTCACGATGCTGATGACAGGGGCCGCGGATGAACAACCGCATCGTGTATCCTATCTGCAATTGCTGGGACAGATCAGGCGCGCGGCAAACCTGTTTGCGGACATCGGAGGGGACGCGCCGGGCGTCGCGTACATGCTACCTGCGCTGGTTGAAACGCATGTCACGCTTTGGGGCGCGGAAGCAGTAGGTTATGCTGTTCCAATCAACTTCCTCTTGCAACCCGAGAGCATCGCTGAGCTTCTGAAAGCTTCCAAAGCCAAGATTCTGGTCGCTCTCGGCCCTCATCCGCAACTGGACATCTGGGAAAAAGCCCTAGCGCTGCGGGCCCAGATCCCAGACCTCGTTCTTGTGCGCGTATCTCCTCCGGGTACGCCAGCCGAACCCGGCGTGGTCGATTTTGGCGAAGCCTTGATGGCGCAGCCCGACGATCACCTGACGTTTGGAGAGGCGCGCAGCGGTGCCGATCTGGCCGCCTATTTTCACACCGGAGGAACAACCGGAGTTCCCAAACTCGTCGCACATACACATCGCAGCCAGTTGGTCGCGGCGTTTGGCGGGGCTGTCATGTGCGGCTTTAACTCGGATGATGTATTTACCGCGACCTTTCCCCTATTTCACGTTGCGGGCACGATTGTGGGCGGACTCAGTTGTTTTATGGCCGGTGTCGAACTGCTGGTCATGACACCCGCGGGCCTGCGAAATCCGGCGGTCGTTGGAAGTTTCTGGCGGCTTGTCGCGGAGTACAACGTGACAATCGTTGGCGGCGTCCCGACTGCGATTGGCGCAATCCTGCAAACGCCCGTCGAAGATTACGATATTTCGCGTGTCCGCGCGGGGGCCACTGGTGCTTCCCTGCTGCCGCCCGCCGTGGCACAGAAATTCAACGAGGTCACTGGCTGCACTCTCTTTGAAATCCTTGGCATGACAGAAGCTTCCGGCCTCATCTGTATCGATCCCCTTTGTGGTTCCGGCACCGCAGGCTCCGTGGGTTGGGCGTTGCCATACACTACCGTTGAGGTCCGGAAGTTGGAAAGCGATGGACGTTTGGGCGACCACTGCGACACCGGAGAGATCGGCGTCATCGCAATTCAGGGGCCCCATGTGTCTCCGGGCTACAGCGATCCCAAGCACAATGACGAGGTTTTCGTAGCCGGTGTGCTGAACTCGGGTGATCTGGGATACAACGACGCGCAAGGGTGTCTTTATGTTGCGGGCCGCTCAAAGGACCTAATCATTCGCAGCGGTCACAACATTGATCCGGTTATGATCGAAAATGCCATGAGCACGCATCCCTCTGTGGCCTTGGCGGCCGCCGTGGGAATGCCCGATCCCTATGCCGGAGAACTGCCGATGTGTTTTATTCAGCTTCACCCATCAGCGCAGGTCAGCCTTGAAGACCTTATGGAGCATGCCCGACAGACTATTGATGAAAGACCGGCTTGGCCAAAGATCATTCAGGTTGTTGACGAGATTCCTCTGACCTCTGTAGGCAAGATCTACAAACCCAGCCTGCGGTGCGATGCCGCCAGGATGGTCGTTTCAAACCTACTTCGTGACGAGATGCAGTTGCCCGAAGCCCAAGTGACGGTCGAAGCCGGAGGACCCCGCGGGTTGTGCGTGACGGTGTCACTTTCAGATGGTAACGGGTCTTCTGCATCTCGCGTCGAAGAAAAGCTCCAGGACTTCTTGTTCGAAACACGTGTCACTGTCACGTAGCCGAGGCTGCCTCTGAGCAAGGCGCTGTACAGATCACCAAGAACATTGCGTTGCGCGCGTCCCTTGTGCGAGCCTAAGGCATGCTCGTTTCGGATTGGGAGAACGAAATGGCCTTGCCAATTGGAGTTATGTCGGTCTTTGCCGCTTTGGTGGTCTGGGCCTGTCTTGCAGTCTACGCGGTCATGCGCGGGAAGTTCCTGCCGGTAATGCTCTTTGGCGTAGTCCTGATGCTGTATCTGAACCTTGGCTATGTTGTTAACGGCCCCGCTGCAGCGATTGCCAATTTCGTCGGCATCTATGACGTCCTGATCAATTTGGGCTTAACCGATCCAGCCACGGCCAATGCCGTTTTGACCTGCCCTGACAACTCTTGTTCGGTCTGGGGCGACACCTATACCAACCATCCGGCGTGGGGAGTGGCATTTTATGACCGTTTCGCGAACGGCCCGGAGATGCGGTCGGCGCTGCTATTGGGCCATGTCATCTGCAATTCCATCGTGTTCGTCCTGATGCATGTGCAGATGTTTTTTCCCGGTGGAACCGGGCGCAATCATACGCTCATTGGCCGTATCAGCTTTGCCGTGCTGACCTTGGGCATCGGCTGCGCAGTGATCCTTGCAGCCCAGCACGGTTCGGTCGGTGAGTACGGCGGGATAATGTCGTCAATGGGCTTCTTTTCCATGTCGATGTGCGTCTATGCCACGGCAATCATGGGGGTGCTTGCGATCCGTCGGAAGGACACCTCTGGACATCGCATCTGGATGTGGCGTTTTGTCGGCTCAATGTGGGGTTCGTTCTGGCTGTTCCGGATCGTGCTCTTTGTGATTGATCCGCTTTTTCGAGACATCGAGGCGCTTGCAATCCAGATTTGCATTTGGGGATCGGCTCCTGCAGGCATCCTGATTGCCGAAATAGTTCGCAGAAAATTGGACGCGAAGTATGCACGCATACCCTATGCAGCCGGATAAACCCGTTATGTTGTCTTGAGCTACTTCAGAGCTCTTTCCAAGCAGTCTTTTGGGCAAAACTCAGAACCTAACTCTTTCTTGAAGGTCAAATCAGACCTGCGCTGCAAGATCCACGAATGGCTGCTCTCGGACGCTTGCGCGTCATTTGCGGTTCCAAAAATGACGCGATGCTGCACGGCAACTGAAGTCCGCTTGGAGCCCGAAGCAGATGGTTAACAGGTGGCAGAAGTTGCGGTACGTTTGATCCATGGAAAGACGTACGTCAGCAATTCTTGCTGCAGACATGATCGGCTATTCCAGATTGGTGGCCGAGTATGAACTGGAGACTATCTCCGGCTACCGGACGCTGTTTCAGGAACTGCTGGAACCTTCGGTCAAAGACGCGCAAGGTCGGGTGTTCAAGACGCTTGGTGACGGGTTTCTTGCGGATTTTTCATCAGCGTCTTCAGCCGTGGAGTGCGCAGTCGGTATCCAAGGTGGGGTATCTAAACGCGGAATGAGGATCGGTGGTCAAACCCTGAGCTTGAGAATTGGGATTCACCTTGGAGAAACCATTGAAGATGGGGATGACTTACTCGGGGACACGGTCAACATCGCGTCCCGACTGGAAGCAATAGCCAGCCCGGGTGGCATTTGCGTGTCCAGTCCAGTGTATGAGCGGGTCAGAAACGAAACTTCCTTGCGGTTTCGATCGATTGGTCCGCAACGGTTGAAGAACATTCCCGGCTTGGTGAAGGTTTGGCAAGTGGATGACCCTGCCGCGCCAGCGCCAAAGATCGAACAGCTCTCGGGCCGACCTTCAATAGTTGTCCTACCATTTGACAACCTGTCATCGGCCCCAGACCAAGACTTTTTCGCTGATGGGCTGGTTGAGGACATTACGACAGCGTTGAGCCGCTTTACTGCGCTTTTTGTCGTCGCGCGCAACTCTGCGTTTGCATACCAAGGCGCTGCAAGGAATCTAAGAAACGTCGGGCGTGAGCTCGGAGTCCGGTTCGCGGTGGAAGGGTCCGTCCGGTGTTCGGGCAGAAAAATCAGGGTTTCCGCTCAATTGATCGAGACGGAAACAGGCATGCAGGTTTGGGCTAACCGATGGGACCGAGACATATCGGACCTGTTCACGGTCCAAGACGAGTTGACAACAAGCATTGTTGGGGTTCTGGAGCCTGAGATACGCAAAACTGTACGGAACAAAGCGCTTCAACGGCCTATAATTGACTTGAACGCTTGGGAATTGGTGCATCGTGGATGGGCGGAATTATCTGACTGGACGCCAGACGGGTTGGAACGCGGCAAATCAATGTTCCAGCAAGCAATCAAACTGGATCCTGAATTTGCCGATGCGTATGGCTGGCTTGCTGTCGCCTATGCAAACGAAGTCGCGTACGGATTCACCAACGACATTGTTGGTAATGTGAACCTTGGCGTCGAGACCGCTAAGAGATGTCAAGCTCTGCAGCCTCACCATGAAGGGGCGCAGTACGCCTTAGGTTTCTTGCTGGCCGTATCGGGTGCAGTTGATGATGCCTTGGCGATGCTGGAATTGGCGATCGAGCGAAATCCGAACAACGTTTACCTGTATCTCGCAAGAGCCTTGGCCCGTCAGTTCAAAACCCCTGTAGACGGCGCGAAAATTAGTCAAGATGGCATGAATTGCCTGAGACGGAGCCCGAATGACCTAGGAGCCTGGAGTTTCTACTTTATGATTGCGTTCGGCAGGATGCTCGACGATCCCCGGGATCCAGAGCGCTTAGCTTTGCAGGCGATCGAGCAAGCGTGTAACCAACAGTACACAGGGCATCCAGCTTTGATGTTGGCCGCAGTTTTAGCCGTAAAGTCCAAGCCAGACCTTGCAAAGCGACGGTTGGATCAGGTTTTGGAACTGTATCCCGGCCTCAGTGCAGCCTCTTTCAAGGGGTTTTGGGACGATCCGGCTTGGGAGTTACTGATGGAAAATTCGACCCAAGAGATCGCCCTTCTTGTTTCGCTCGGCCTACCTGAAAGCAACTAGGGATCAGAGGGTCGGCAGATTTCCGATTTATCCCGCTGACCTGTCATTTATCCCCTCAGAATGCCGCACTGACTATTAACGTCCGTTTCCGTTTGACTGCTCTGGGCTAAAAGCTGGCTTTCAATGCTCAAACCGTCAGTGTCCGGTATGGGGCGCAATTAGTTCACCCTCTAAAGTGGTTTTCACGCGCCAATTTCACAACACTTAGGCGCTCAGCAAACGG
>WKFI01000023.1 GCA_014872875.1 Paracoccaceae bacterium | reverse complement strand
TACGCCTCACACCTAACACCCGCAACCCCTAAATCACAAAAAATACCAACTTTTTTGACAAATCAATGAAACATAAATGATTTCAAATGGTTAAGGGGGTAGGCAGCCAAACCTAGGCGGAGAGTGAACGCAAAACTTGGCAGTTCCAAGCACGCCAGGAAGACCTGTAATCTACATCTTGGGTTACCTACAGAGTTACCCACAATATTACCCACCGACGCAACAGATTCCTCGCGGATTCGATTCTGGAAACGCCTTGAACACGGTCGATCGCGCAATAAAGCGATGCGCACGAAAATTGGCGTCTAGCGTGGAACGGACCGAAACTGCAGGAAGCCTCGACTTACAGCCTCCCTGATGTGCATTTCTTACTCGTGCGTTTTTAATCATTGATCTCCCGCCTCAATGACCCGGAGGAACTGAGCAGAATCTATCCGGCCGGAAAGACAATGGCAGTCATCGCTGTTCTCCCCACCTCTTGTCCTAGCTGGAGTTTGTTTTGAAGGCAGAGCCAAAATGAGAGACACAGGAACTTCGCTCTGACGCCAGTGCACCAGCCTCGCCAACTCTCAACGTTGGAATCAGAGTGTTGGCCGAAATCACCAGTGTGGTTGAGCGACTTGCCCCCCTCACCTCGTTCGGCCCCGGCGACACCACCGGGATGGAAACACCGGCGGGCGCATGGGTCGAGCATCAGTGAACTGCGTCACCAATAAGCCTGACAACGCAAGTCTGGACCGGCTTAATCAGGACGTTCGACCACAACTCCCAAAATTGGTCATTCACCGCGACATCACGACAGTACTCCAACAGGCAGCATCGACGCCGGTCTAAAATCTCATTGTCATGTCGGCCCAAAAGAAAAGGCCCCGCTCAACAGAGCGGGGCCTCATCTTGGGTTATACCCAATATTTCTTATTCTTCGGCGGCTTCTTCAGCGACCAGACGGGCTTTGTCAGCTGCGCCCTTGGCGTCTACATCGCGATCCACGAATTCGATGATCGCCATCGGTGCCATATCACCATAGCGGAAACCGGCTTTGAGGATGCGGATGTAACCGCCCTGACGATCCTTGTAGCGCGGGCCCAGAACTTCGAACAGCTTGGCGACATCCTTGTCTTCCTTCAGCTGAGCTGCAGCCTGACGGCGCGCGTGCAGGTCACCGCGCTTGCCCAGGGTGATCAGTTTTTCAACGATCGGGCGCAGTTCTTTGGCTTTCGGCAGGGTGGTCTTGATCTGCTCGTGTTCGATCAGCGAACCGGCCATGTTTGCAAACAGAGCCTTGCGGTGTTCGTGAGTCCGGTTCAGGCGGCGGTAACCACGTGCGTGACGCATTGTTCAATTCCTTCTTTCGCGTTTTGCTTTGTCTGGCATCCGATGCGTGTCGGACGCTCTCCTTGGGACAGAATTGCCCTACATTCCCCGGCAGTCCGGGCATTGATGAGGAGGACCTCGGTCCTCCTCGAATTTCTTAGAAGCTGTCTTCGAACTTCTTGGCCAGATCCTCGATGTTATCGGGCGGCCAGTCCTCAACGTCCATGCCCAGGTGCAGACCCATGCCGGACAGAACTTCCTTGATTTCGTTCAGCGACTTGCGGCCGAAGTTCGGGGTGCGCAGCATCTCGGCTTCGGTTTTCTGGATCAGGTCACCGATATAAACGATGTTGTCGTTCTTCAGGCAGTTTGCCGAACGCACCGACAGTTCCAGCTCGTCAACCTTCTTCAGCAGAAGCGGGTTGAACTCCAGGCCATCATCTTCGTCCTGGCGACCAGCCGACTCGGGCTCTTCGAAGTTGACGAAGATCGACAGCTGATCCTGCAGGATACGTGCGGCATAGGCCACAGCGTCTTCCGGCGTGATCGACCCGTCGGTGTCCACCTTCATGGTCAGCTTGTCATAGTCCAGAACCTGACCTTCGCGGGTCGGCTGCACATCATACGACACTTTCTTGACCGGCGAATAAATCGCGTCGATCGGAATCAGGCCGATGGGTGCATCTTCCGGCTTGTTCTTGTCGGCCGAGACATAGCCCTTACCGGTGTTCACGGTCAGCTCCATGAACAGGTCGGCGCCATCGTCCAAGTGGCAGATCACGTGGTCGCGGTTCAGAACCTCGATACCGGCGCTTTCGCTGATATCGCCGGCAGTGACAACGGCCGGTCCTTTGGCATTGATCGACAGGCGCTTGGGGCCTTCGACTTCCATGCGCAGCGACACCTGCTTGAGGTTCAGGATGATGTCGGTGACGTCTTCCCGCACCCCGGCAACGCTCGAAAACTCGTGCAGAACGTTGTCGATCTGGACGCTGGTGATCGCGGCCCCCTGCAGCGAGCTCATGAGAACCCGGCGCAGTGCATTGCCAAGCGTCAGGCCAAAGCCACGCTCCAGAGGTTCAGCCACCAGGGTGGCCTGGCGTGCGGGGTCGTTGCCCGGCTTGATCTCCAGCTGCGTCGGCTTGATCAGCTCTGCCCAATTCTTGTGGATCATGCGTTCCCTCCATTCCTGTCTGCACCCCATGTCCCGTAGGTACAGACGCCCGAGGTTTCAAATGACGGACTGGGGCCCATGCAAAAACACGGGGCCCCAGCGAAAATTTCAGTCGCTTAGACGCGGCGGCGCTTCGGCGGACGGCAGCCGTTGTGAGCGATCGGCGTCACGTCGCGGATCGACGTGATGTTGAAGCCCACGGCAGCCAGTGCGCGCAGTGCCGATTCACGGCCCGAACCGGGGCCCTGAACTTCGACTTCCAGAGTTTTCACACCGTGTTCCTGCGCTTTCTTGCCTGCGTCTTCTGCAGCCATCTGAGCAGCGTAAGGAGTCGACTTACGCGAGCCCTTGAAGCCCATGGTACCGGCGGACGACCACGAAATGGCGTTGCCCTGTACGTCCGAGATCAGGATCTTGGTGTTGTTGAAGGTCGAATTCACATGGGCGACGCCCGATGCGATGTTCTTGCGCTCTTTGCGCTTGATGCGTGTCTTGTCGCGTGCCATCGGTCAGACCCTCCTTACTTCTTCTTGCCTGCAATCGGCTTTGCAGGGCCTTTGCGGGTACGAGCGTTGGTGTGGGTGCGCTGACCGCGAACCGGCAGGTTGCGACGGTGACGCAGGCCACGGTAGCAGCCCAGGTCCATCAGGCGCTTGATGTTCATCTGCACTTCACGACGCAGGTCACCTTCAACGGTGTAGTTTTCGTCGATGTGCTCGCGGATTTTCAGAACTTCGGCATCCGACAGTTCGTTGACCCGACGGGTCGCTTCGATACCCACGGCTTCGCAGATCGCTTTAGCCGAGGTGTTGCCGATACCGGTGATATATGTGAGGGCGATAGGTACCCGCTTTGCAGTCGGGATGTTTACGCCGGCAATACGTGCCACGTGTCACTTTCCTTTTCGTTGCGGTTCCGTAGCTCCAGAACCTTTTTTCACAACGCTTGACCGTGGCAGTGTTACCAGAGGGTCCAGCATTTGTTCGAGGTAGTCTTTAGGGCAGACGAATCCGCCCTGCAGGAATCAGTTCCCTGAAGGGATGGTGGTGGGTATTGACTTTTCAGAAAATCGTCAACCCCCAAACCAACGTCACCCCAGGATGTTCGCTATCGAGCCGCGGACCTGGTCGATCTCGGCCAACCCGTCTATTTTGGTCAGATTGCCCTTGGCGTGGTAATAGCCGATCAGCGGCGCGGTCTTTTTGTAGTATTCAACCAGGCGGATCCGCACGCTTTCTTCATTGTCGTCTGCGCGCGCTTCCTTGCCGGCGGCCACGGCCTCGGCTGCGCGGTTGACAATGCGGGCCACCAGAGTTTCGTCATCGACTTCCATCTCTATCACGGCATCCAGCGTTTCGCCTTTCTGTGCCAGCAACTCACCCAGCGCATCCGCCTGGGCCAGAGTGCGTGGGAAACCATCAAAGATGAACCCTCCGGCCGCGCCCTGTTCAAGCTTTTCGGCGATCAGACCAATCACGATCTCATCGGTGACCAGATTGCCCGCGTCCATGATGGCAGCCACTTTCTGGCCCATTTCTGTGCCCGAGCTTCTTGCCTCGCGCAGCATGTCGCCGGTGCTCAGCTGCACCATTCCACGCTCTTCAACCAGAAACCCGGCTTGGGTACCCTTACCAGCCCCCGGGGGGCCCAACAGAATGATGTTCATCGACGTGCCGGCCCCCTGCGCCCGCGTTTCTTGCCGCCCTTGCCGCGCAGCTGAGATTTCTCGATCAGACCTTCATACTGATGCGCGAGCAGGTGGCTCTGGACCTGTTGGATCGTGTCCATTGTCACCGACACGACAATCAGAACCGAGGTGCCGCCAAAATAGAACGGAATGGCGAACTGACCGCGCAGAATCTCGGGCAGCAGGCAAACCGCCGCCAGATAGGCCGAGCCCAGCACCAGGATTCGGTTGACCACGTATTCCAGATATTCAGCGGTCTTCTTGCCCGGACGGATACCGGGGACAAAGCCATTCTGGTTCTTCAGGTTGTCCGCGACGTCATCCGGTTTGAACGACACGTTGAACGTATAGAAATAGGCAAAGAACACGATCATCGCGACGAAGAACAGCAGATACAGAGGCTGACCTGGACCAAAATTGGCCAGCAGCCAGGACATCACCGGACCGGTGGCTGTATTCGCCGAGAACGTCGAGATCGTCACCGGCAGCAGCAGAAGCGAACTGGCAAAGATCGCCGGGATCACGCCTGCGGGGTTGACCTTGACCGGCAGGTGGCTCGACCCGCCATCATAGACCTTCATGCCGACCTGACGGCGCGGATACTGGATATGAACCTTGCGCAAGGCCCGCTCCATGAACACCACGAACATGATCGTTGCAATCACCATCAGGATCACCGCGATGATGATCGCCGGGCTCAGGGCTCCAGACCGACCAGAGGCAAAGAACTGTGCCAGAGCAGCAGGAACTTCGGCAATGATACCGACAAAGATAATCAGCGAGATACCGTTACCGATGCCGCGTGCGGTGATCTGTTCCCCAAGCCACATCAGGAACATGGTGCCACCGACCAGTGTGATCATGGTCGAGAACCGGAAATACAGGCCAGGATCGGTCGCCAGATCGCCCGATTCCAGCGAAACCGCCAGACCATAGGCCTGCGCCGTTGCCAGCGCCACGGTGCCGTAGCGTGTGTATTGGTTGATCTTCTTGCGACCCTGTTCGCCCTCTTTCTTGAGTTGCTCAAGTTGGGGCACCATGGCCGTCAGCAGCTGAACGATGATCGAGGCCGAAATGTATGGCATGATGCCAAGGGCAAAGATACCCATCCGTCCCAGCGCACCGCCGGTAAACATCGACACCATACCGCCGATGCCCTGCCCCGCGGATTCCATGAACTCGCGCAGCGCAATACCGTCGATTCCCGGAACGGGAATGAAGGTCCCCAACCGGTAAACGATGAGAAGCGCCAGAGTAAACAGGATCCGGTTGCGCAGATCGGTGGCCTTGCCAAGCGCGGACCAACTGGTGTTGGCCTCCATTTGTTCTGCTGCTGATACCATAAATGGGTCTCTCTGATGTAAATACCGCCCGGAACCGTTTTCCGGCTCGGGCGGCATCATAGGAAAACTTCAGTGACGTATGTAAGCAGGTCGGAGCCTGCTCACAAGCCGTTACTCTGCCGCAGACGCAGAAGTGACCTTCAGCGAGCCGCCTGCCTTCTCAACCGCCTCAACAGCAGCTTTCGAAGCACCGGTAACTTCCAGGTTTACGGCGGCGGTCACTTCACCTTTGGCCAGAATGCGGACACCGTCCAGCTTGCGGCGGACCAGACCGGACGCGACCAGTGCGTCTTCGGTGATCGCAGCCGAAGCGTCCAGCTTGCCGGCATCGACGAATTTCTGGATCAGGCCCAGGTTGACGACAGCGAATTCCTTGCGGTTCGGCTTGTTGAAGCCGCGCTTGGGCAGACGCTGGTACAGCGGCATCTGGCCGCCTTCGTAGCCATTGATGGCCACACCCGAACGGGATTTCTGACCTTTGATACCGCGGCCACCCATTTTACCTTTGCCAGAACCCGGACCACGACCGATGCGGGTTTTACGTTTGGCGGCGCCAGGATTGTCGCGCAGTTCGTGCAGTTTCATATCGCTTCTCCATTGCCGGATGTGACCCCCGAAGCGTGATGGGCCAACCACGGCGTTTCTTGGTTTTGATTCTTGCGACCCACAGGGCCACCGGGGGCGTATAGACCCAGCGCCCCGCCAGTTCAAGACCCTTGATATCCGGCCCGCCCTCATACCCCGTTGACTTTTCCACAGGCAACCGCCATATGCCCGCCATTGCCTTGCCCGCAGCGTGAGCGGGCCGCGCGCCGTCGGTTGAGACCGAACACAAGGCAGCGCAGCAAGACAAACACCTTACTGATACCCAATTCACGCGGGGGGTCAGCGCGATGACGGCATTCAGGGCAATCCGGCCACATGCCAGAGCATCGCGCAATACCAACGCGACCGCGCCTCATTCCATTGGGGCGCTAAATCCCGTGTGCGGCCCATCCGCCGCCCGATAAGGACGAAATCTTTGGAATTTACCATGCTGGGGCTGACGCCCCGTCTGATCGCCAATCTTGAAACCCTTGGCATCACCGATCCCACCCCAATCCAGAAGAAAGCCATCCCGCATGCCATGAACGGGCGTGACGTGATGGGTCTGGCACAAACCGGCACAGGTAAAACGCTGGCTTTTGGTCTGCCCTTGTTGACCGAATTGCAACGCAGCGAAGGCCGCCCCGCACCAAAAACCGTGCGCGGACTGATTCTGGCCCCGACTCGCGAACTGGCCAAGCAGATCGCTGACAATTTGAAAGCATACGGCGACGGCACCTCGGTCCGCGTCACGTTGGTGGTGGGCGGCGTGTCGATCAACCCGCAGATCAACCGCCTGCAACGCGGCGTCGATCTGTTGGTGGCCACTCCCGGCCGCCTGATCGACCTGTTGGATCGCAAGGCCGTGCGCCTGGACGAAACCCGCTTTCTGGTTCTGGACGAAGCCGATCAAATGCTCGATCTGGGCTTTATCCATGCGCTCCGCCGCATTGCACCGCTGCTGTCGCCCGACCGGCAGACCATGCTGTTCTCGGCCACCATGCCGAAACAGATGTCCGAAATCGCCAATGCCTATCTGAAAGACCCGATCCGCGTCGAAACCGCCCCGCCCGGCAAACCGGCCGACAAGATCAGCCAGAGCGTTCATTTTGTGGCACAAGCCGAAAAGACCGGCCTGCTGATCGAATTGCTGGACAAACACCGTGACGAACTGGCTGTTGTCTTCTCACGCACCAAACACGGGGCCGAGCGGCTGTCCAAGGCACTGGACAAGGCCGGTTTTGCCGCCGGTGCAGTGCATGGCAACAAATCCCAGGGCCAACGGGAACGCGCATTGGCCGCGTTCAAAGCCGGGGATCTTCGGGTTCTGGTGGCGACGGATGTTGCCGCACGGGGTCTGGACATTCCCGCCGTCCGGCACGTCTACAACTATGACCTGCCGAACGTGGCTGAAAACTATGTTCACCGAATCGGCCGCACCGCCCGCGCCGGGCGCGACGGGCACGCCATCGCCTTCTGCTCGCCTGCAGAAATGAGCGAACTGCGCGCCATTCAGAAGACCATCGGCAAGACGCTCCCAATCAGCGGCGGCCGCCCATGGGAAGTTGAAGAGGCGAAACCCGCCCGTGGCGGCAAGGGTGGCGGAGGCGGAAAGCCTGGCACCACACAACGCCGCCGACCGCGCCGCCCCCGCGGTGGTGGAAGTGGCCGGGGCCGCGGCAAGCAATCCTCAGCCGCATAATGAAAAAGAGCGTCGCAGGATCCTGCGGCGCTCTTTTCAACTCTGCATCATATGTAAGAAGGCGGGTTTAGACGCCATATACATGTTCACGTGCGATGTCCGCGATGTTGTGGCGGCTCACACCGATATCGCTCAGATCATAATCGCTCAGCGCGTCCAGTTCCTTGTAAGTGCGGATGTATTCCCGACGCAGTTTCAGCGCGGTGCGATAGTCCGTCACGATCTGCTGGATGCGGCGCAGCAAGTGAAATTCAATATGTGTGGCTGTGTGTGAATATGCCATTGTCAGTGTCCTTTGCCGACGGGTCGAACGTGTTTCGACCAGATGAGTCTCTTTGTCCTTTTGGGTACGCAGGGTAGGTAAGGTCCGCATCCGCAGGGAACAACGCACATAACCCGAAGGCCGCCATGCGCGGGATGCATAGAAACCTTCATGCTGCGTTCATCTTTGACCCGCGGCCTTGGGTCAGGAGTCCCGCTCAGTCACAACAGCGATACACTGTTTGATTCTGTCGCAACCGCGATATCTTGTTTCCCCATGAAACACCGTCTTTCAGCCGCCCTGTCCCTGATTGCAGCTCTGGCCCAACCGGGGCTTGCCACTGCGGATTGCGCGCGCGATGCGATGCTGGTCTTTGACGGGTCGGCCTCGATGGAGGAGATCGGCTTCGACATTCAGGAGGCCACCCGCATCGTTGAAGCCCGCGAGGCCATGCGCCGTGCAATGCCCCAGATCGCACCTTATCGGCGCGTCGGATTGCTGGTCTACGGACCCGGTCCGCTGGATGCCTGCAGCAATATCGACCTGCGCTTCCCGCCGGTCGAAGACGCCGCCGGACCGGTTCTGGAGGCGGTGGAATCCCTGAACCCCAACGGGCTGACGCCGCTGACGGCGTCGGTTCAGGCTGCCGCCGAAGCTCTGGAATACCGTATTCGCCCCGGCATAGTCGTGCTGGTCACCGATGGCCGCGAAACCTGTGGCGGGCGTCCCTGCGCACTGGGAGAGCAGTTGGCCCGGACCGGCAAGGACCTGACCGTGCATGTCATCGGGTTCAAAGTGGTGGTGGATTTTTTCGGCTGGGACAATCCTGAACAGGACAGCTATGCCAAGGACAAGACCGTTGCCAAATGTCTGGCCGATCACACCGGCGGTTTATTTGTGTCAACAGAAACGGTCGACGAATTAACCGAAGCCTTGCGCGAAACCTTGGGGTGTCCGTTGATCGGGCGCGCTGAACCCGCTCCGGACAGCGAGGATCGACCCGTTTAGGGTCGATCGACTGTTCAAAACCGATCGCAAAATGCGCGGTTGCGTGACACGTCGCGAATGTCACAGCGGCTGACGCCGATGTCGGTCAATTCACGGTTGGTCAGCCGTGACAACTCGGTGTAGGTCCGCTGGTAAGCCGCGCGGCGCAGCAGGCCAGCTTTCAGGTTACCCATCAGGGTACGCAGTGTTGCCACAGGGGACGTGGCTGTGCGTGGTGCATCAAGTGTATGAGCCATTTTTCTTGTTCCTTATCTTGCCGGGCGTATCCCGGATCTTCTTTTGCCTCTCGGGTTGCACGGAGATAGGTATACCGGCCAAAGGCGACAACAAACGATCGGGCATGGCAGGATTGCACAGAAGGAATGGCTGGGCTCCCCAAGCAATTTCCAAATCGCTTGGGGAAGGTTCTTGAGTGAGCCGGCTTTCAGCCCAATAAAACTGAGACAAGCTTAATTTGCGGGTCGGCTTGGCCGGCAACGGGACAGCAACATTCGTTCGAACGCCGCAAAGATGCGTTGCATGTGAGCTGACTTGTAGGGAAAGACCGTTGCCGGATCCATGTCATGCACGATCAGTGTATTGTCCGCTTCGAAAACAACGAGATTGCCCTCGGCATCCTCTGCACAATCTATCCCAAAATAGTCCAGATCGATTCGCTCTGCCAGGATCCGGAGGCTGCTCCGATGGCGCGCAGCAAAGCCACTGTCAAACTGGTCCATGAACAACGCCTCTTCTGCCCGTTTCGGCGCGCTTCGGTCCATGCCCGCGTTCAGATACCAAATGTCCCAATGATCCGCGATAGCCATGTGACAGGGATACGGTTCTCCTTCCACAAAGATGATCCTGTACTTGCGGAACAAGCGATCTGTGGGGGAGGCGTAATCGATGTATTCCGACAGGAAAAATTCCGTCTCGGTCCTGTCAGCCAGATACAGGCCCAGCTCCGCAGCAGAATCGCATTTGCGCAACCCTTCCCCCGCATGAGACCCGATCGGTCGTACCAGGATCGGAAAGCTCTCAATGCCCTCGGGCGGAACATTCGAATGGACCAGATCCCGTAACGCGCATCGTGTCGCACGCACGGTCGCAGCAAACCGCAGCCCAGGCTGATCAATGAACAACGCGCCTAACCGATCCCGGTCCAAATCGATCCGATCGTCCGGAAAGTTGAGCACTGGAACGTCCTGTTTAAACGCCCGCACTCTCTTCCGGAACTGGTCGGAGTCTTCCGCATCCATCGGTGCAGCACAAAATGCGACATCACACACGGGTAGTTCATCCAGCACCTTGTCCGTCACACCGGGGTAGAAAGTGACGACCTGAAATCCAGACTGTTCCAACAGAAATTCCACCGGAGTGTTTCGCCCCATCTGTCCGCTTTGCGCAATGACCAGAAGCGACTTCCGCGCATGCCCCTCGTGCACGGTGCGAAAACTGCGCTGTGCTTCCAACGCTTTTCCCTGCCAGTACAGTCCCAGTTCGGTATGACCGTGGATCTGGTCGATGATCGAGAGATCCATCAAACGGCTGGGGGCGTCTTCCCCGTGCAAACAATCCCGGATCAGGGCGCGACGAAGCGGGGTCAAGTCGATTCCGTCGAAGGCAAGGCGTGAAAGATGGGCAAGCCCAATTGTGTTCTGAGGTTCCATTCTGGCTCCCTGTTACAAAGAACACTCGGGATGCCACGGACGGTTTAAGGAATGGTGCACAATGAAAAACGCCCCCGGAAGAACCGAGGGCGCTTACTTTAGTATCTAAGGCTCGAAAAGGCTCAGTCGCGCTCTTCGATGATCTCTACCAGATGCGGGATCTTGTTGACCATGCCGCGAACCGAAGGGGTGTCTTCCAGCTCACGAGTTTTGTGCATCTTGTTCAGGCCCAGACCAACCAGGGTTGCGCGCTGGTCGGCGGGGCGGCGGATCGGGGAGCCGATCTGCTTGACGACGATGGTTTTTGCCATGGGTCGCTCTCCTTACGCTTCAGCTTCGGCAGCGGCCGGTGCTTCGTCCCGCTTGGGCAGGATGTCGGCAACTTTCTTGCCACGACGCTGTGCAACCGAACGCGGGCTCTGCTCTTTGGTCAGGCCGTTGATGGTTGCGCGGATCATGTTGTACGGGTTCTGCGAACCGATCGACTTGGACACAACGTCCTTGACGCCCAGCATCTCGAACACGGCACGCATCGGACCACCGGCGATGATACCAGTACCTTCCGGTGCGGTGCGCATGACAACCTTGCCAGCACCGTGACGACCGTTCATGTCGTGGTGCAGGGTGCGGCCTTCTTTCAGCGGCACACGGATCATCTGGCGCTTGGCCTGCTCGGTCGCCTTGCGGATGGCTTCAGGTACTTCTTTCGCTTTACCTTTGCCAAAGCCCACACGGCCTTTCTGATCGCCGACAACCACCAGTGCGGCAAAGCCGAAGCGCTTACCACCTTTAACGGTTTTCGACACGCGGTTGATCGCAACGAGACGATCTGCGAATTCCGGTGCTTCCTCGCGGTCGCGACGGTTGCCCCGGCGGTTTTCACGTTCTGCCATCAGGCATTCCTTTCAAATGACGCCATGCGTCGAGTTTTTCCAATCCTGGTGGGTCACGACCAAAGCCGAGACCCCCGGATCATCGGGGCGGCACACTGCACCGCCCACACTGTCTTAGATCTTCAGACCACCTTCACGCGCGGCGTCGGCAACTGCCTTCACCTTGCCGTGGAACAGGAAGCCACCGCGGTCGAAATATGCTTCTTCCACACCTGCCGCCTTGGCACGTTCGGCAATCACCGCGCCCACCTTGGTGGCGGCTTCGATGTTGTTCTTGCCGACAAAGCCCAGATCCTTTTCCAGGGTCGAGGCCGAGGCCACGGTCACGCCACGAACGTCGTCGATCAGCTGAACGCTGATGTTCTTGTTCGAACGGTGAACCGACAGGCGCGGACGGCCAGCGTTGACCTTCCGCAGTTTGTTCCGAACGCGCAGGCGGCGCTTCAGAAACAGGGTACGTTTGCTGTTTGCCATTTTTCGCGTCCTTACTTCTTCTTGCCTTCCTTGCGGAAGATATATTCGCCCTTGTAACGGATCCCTTTGCCTTTGTACGGCTCGGGCTTCCGCCAGGCGCGGATTTCCGCGGCAACCTGGCCGACCTTCTGTTCGTCGATGCCTTCAACGACGATCTCGGTCTGCTTCGGTGCGGTGACAGTCACGCCTTCGGGCGCGGTGTAGTCAACATCGTGCGACAGGCCCAGGTTCAGCTTCAGGGTGTTGCCCTGCATCTGAGCGCGGTAACCCACACCCTGGATCTCCAGCTCTTTCTTGAAGCCCTGGGTCACACCGGTCACCAGATTGGAGACCATGGTGCGGCTCATGCCCCACTGCTGGCGCGCGCGCTTGGATTTGCCGCGCGGATCGATTTTTACGACATTGTCTTCGACCGAAATGGTCACGTCGTCGGTGGCGGTGAAGGTCCGGGCGCCTTTCGGGCCTTTCACTTCGATGGTCTGACCCGAAACGGACGCGGAAACGCCGCTGGGCAGTTCGACCGGTTTCTTACCAATACGAGACATTGCAGACCTCCTTAGAAGACGGTGCAGAGCACTTCGCCACCAACATTGTTGGAGCGAGCGTTTGCATCCGACATCACACCTTTCGGAGTGCTGACAATCGACACGCCCAGACCCTGACGGACCTGCGGAATGTCATTGACGCCCATATACACGCGACGACCGGGTTTGGACACCCGCTTCAGTTCACGAATAACGGGTTCGCCGTCAAAGTATTTCAAGCTGATTTCGATGGCCGGGTGGCCGTCGACACCAGTGGTTTTCTCGTAACCGCGGATGTAACCTTCGTCCGCCAGCACGTCCAGAACCCATGCCCGCAGCTTGGACGCCGGGGTCAGGACGGTGGACTTGCCGCGCAGCTGAGAGTTACGGATGCGGGTGAGCATATCGCCGATAGGATCGTTCATAACTGTCTCTCCCTTACCAGCTCGATTTCACCATGCCGGGGATCTGACCAGCAGAGCCCAGCTCGCGCAGCGCAATACGGCTGACCTTCAGCTTACGGTAGTAAGCGTGAGGACGACCGGTCAGCTGACAACGGTTGTGCATACGGGTAGCCGAGCTGTTGCGCGGCAGTTTCGCCAGTTTCAGACGCGCCTTGAAGCGCTCTTCCATCGGGCGGCTCTCGTCATTCGCGATTTCTTTCAGCTCGGCACGCTTCGCGGCGTATTTTGCCACCAGGCGCTCGCGCTTCTTCTCGCGTTCGATCATTGCTTTCTTAGCCATGGTCTCTTCCTTCCCGCGCTTAAGCGTTGAACGGCATGTTGAAGGCTTTCAACAGGCTCTTGGCTTCTGCGTCGGTGTTCGCAGTGGTGGCAATCACGATGTCCAAGCCCCAAGGCTCGTCGATCTTGTCGAAGTCGATTTCCGGGAACACGATGTGTTCCTTCAGGCCCATGGCAAAGTTGCCACGACCGTCAAAGCTCGGCTTCACGCCACGGAAGTCACGCACACGCGGCAGCGCGATGGTGATCAGGCGATCCAGGAATTCGTACATGCGCTCGCCGCGCAGGGTCACTTTCGCGCCCATCGGCATGCCTTCACGAACACGGAAACCAGCGATCGAGTTCTTGGCGACAGTGGTCAGAGCCTTCTGGCCAGCGATGGCAGTCAGGTCAGCTTGGGCCGACTTGGCTTTCTTGCTGTCCTTGACGGCGGCACGACCGCAGCCGATGTTCAGAACGATCTTTTCCAGACGCGGGATCTGCATGTCGTTCTTGTAACCGAACTCTTCTTTCAGAGCAGCGCGAATGGTTTCGACATACTGCTCTTTCAGGCGCGGGGTGTAGGTTGCAGCATCAAGCATCGATCACGTCCCCAGTGGTCTTGGCGAAGCGCACCTTCTTGTCGCCTTCCATACGGAAGCCAACACGGGTTGCTTTGCCGTTTGCATCCAGCAGAGCCAGGTTCGACAGGTCGATCGGCAGTGCCTTGGGAAGGCGGCCGCCCTGCGAGGTCTGGGTCTGACGGGTGTGGCGGATGGCCATGTTGATGCCATCGACGACGGCCTTGCCGGCTTTCGGGTCAACGGAAGCAATGGTGCCTTCCTTGCCCTTGTCCTTGCCGGCCAGCACGACGACCTTGTCGCCTTTGCGGAGTTTAGCAGCCATGATTACAACACCTCCGGAGCGAGCGAGATGATCTTCATGAAGTTCTTGGCGCGCAGCTCACGAACAACCGGGCCAAAGATACGGGTACCGACCGGCTCGTTGTTGTTGTTCAGGATAACGGCTGCGTTGCGATCGAAACGGATCGCTGTGCCGTCTTCACGACGGACTTCTTTGGCGGTGCGCACGACGACGGCCTTACGGACGTCACCTTTCTTCACGCGGCCGCGCGGGATGGCTTCCTTGACCGAGACGACGATGATGTCGCCAACGGATGCGTATTTACGCTTGGAACCACCCAGAACCTTGATGCACTGAACTCGGCGTGCGCCGGAGTTGTCAGCAACATCCAGATTGGTCTGCATCTGGATCATGTGGTTTCTCCCGACCTATGGGGCGCCGATGCGTGGCGTGATCCCCAGGGTTTCGACTAACTGTAAAGTCTAGTCGCCAGGAGTCTCGAGGTGAGACTCTTAGGCTTCCAGAACTTCCCAGCGTTTCGTTTTCGAACGCGGAGCGCATTCGATGATACGAACGGAATCACCTACCTTGTAGGTGTTGTTCTCATCGTGAGCCCGGTATTTCTTGGACTTACGAATGGTCTTCTTCAGAACCGGGTGTGTGAAGCGGCGTTCAACCGACACGGTTACGGTCTGGGCGTTGGCGTCCGAAGTCACGGTGCCAGTCAGGATACGTTTGGGCATTCTTCAGGCTCCTTATTCGCCAGCTGCTTCAGCGGCTTTTTCGTTCAGGATGGTCTTCACGCGGGCAGCGTTGCGGCGCGCCGCCTTGATGCCTGCAGTGTTTTCCAGCTGACCGGTGGCCTGTTGAAAGCGAAGGTTGAAGCTTTCTTTCTTCAGATTAACGAGCTCCTGACGCAGCTCATCCGCCGACTTGGCGCGTAGTTCCTGGGCGTTCATCGCCTTTTTCCTTTTCTCAAAACACCAGAAGGCCCCCTGACAGGGTCACCTTGGACCTGGTGGATGAATGACAGACATACGAATCCCTTCGCTAGAAGGAATCCGCAGGATGCCGCTCTATAAGGGGGATGGGGCCGGGGGGCAAGGGAAAGTTTCCACCCAACCCGCCAAGAGAAGAAGCGGTTTCGTCATCGTATACGCAATGCAAACCTGTTCAGCCGAATTGACATCAGGCGACAATAACCGCGTCAATGAATAGTTCTGCAATTCAACACTGAAAACCACTAAAAGCTCGCCCCAAGTCCCGGGTTCGTCTTTGGGCAGCGCCAACCAGAAGCGCGCGAGCGCGACAGACTCGAGATCGTCAGTTGACCCAATGACATCATGGACAAGGACTGGGAATCTCTGGGCCAGGAACTGATCTACCCTCAGCTCCAATCCCGCTGGATGCCCCGGTAATCAGAACTGTACCCACGACGTCCTCTTGGCGAAAGTTACTTCATCAATCCAAGATGACGCACGATTGTCGCGCTGTCATAATAGTCGCGCCCCTCGACAACCATCCCGTCCTTCACACGCATCACCGAGCAATACCGTGCTTCATACCGCCGCCCCGTGGGTTCGAAATCACCCAGACTGGAATGCAGAACGCCGGTATGCGTCCCCGTATTGTGGAACTCGACAATGGCCCATTCGCCGCATTCGCTGACGATCACGTTGTCGACGATACACTCACCATCCGGGAACGCCTTCCGCCAGCGCGCATAGTCCTCCTTGTAGGCCTGCTTGCCGACTTGCTGTTCACCACGCGCCACATCTTCAAACTTACAGCCCTCGGCGATCACCTCGGCACCCCGGTCAGGGTCGCGCATTCCCCAGCTTTCGTGAAACTGGCGCACGACACGCTCTGCTTCTGTCATGATGAAAGTTCCTCTGCACAAGAGAGAGTCCACGTCTGCCTGAGACTAGCTCCTTCTCAGTGACCCAATCAACAAACTATCGCAAAGACACCCAAGCTGGAACGGCTTAGCGCCAACCATAAACGATACTCACCGAGCACTGGTTATCTTCATCCGCTGTATGCCGCGCTTCATCTTGAATTGCCCGGGCCTTTCCAGCACGCCAAACGCCATGGCACCGGGCTTTCAGAAAGAAAGAGCCGCGCTTTCACTCTCCCACTCAGAACAATATCTTTGGCTGCTGGCCGCCTTGCGGTTCGCCTCCAATAGGCCTGCGGTTCAGACCAGAGCGAACAAATCTCTGCGCCACAGACGCCTTGGCCTGATCCCCGCCAGCAAGATCGCCTGACTTTTCTTGAACATGGGGATGACAGGATGACGTTATTGCCAACCGCCACGCTGCAGGCGCTGCCTCCGAACCTTCAGAGTGAACAGTATCAGGCAGCAAGGGCTCTCTGTTTCCATGTCGGAGACAAAGTGCATCCGTTGCCCTCGCAAATTTGACTGAGACGTTAACGAGTCATTAACCTAAGTCAGGAATTTCCGAGTTTTCGCAATGATTTTGTAAAGGGGTTCGACATGCTGGGGGGCATCATCTTTTCTCTGACCGCGCTGGGGCTGCTCTGGGCGTTTGATGACGATGACGGGTTGGAAACCATACCGGTCGAGGATCCCGATGACGATACCGGCATGATGCCGGACCCCGACCCAACGACAGATCCGACAATCGATCCAATCACGGATCCAACAACCGATCCGTCAACGGATCCAACAGCATCGCCCACTCCTGATCCAACTTCGGATCCTACGACGGACCCGACAACGCCACCGACCACAGATCCCACCGCCGGTGTCATCCTGGCTTATGACGGAAACCCCGTCCTGACTGGAACCGCCGGGAACGACACGCTTGCCCCAAGTAACGGAGACCCCCTTGCGCTGGATCTGGAACGCGTAGATCTGCTCGCCGGAGACGATACGGCCGAAATCGACACTGCGACCGGTGTCACTCTGGATGGCGGGCCGGGCAACGACACGCTCACGAGTCTGATGCCAGGCAATACACTGACCGGTGGCGATGGCGACGACACGCTGGTCGGGGGCGCGGCCACAACGATCAACGGCGGCAACGGTGATGACACGGTCTCCATTGATCTGACCACCGAACTCAACGACTCCTTCACTGCAGTGGATGGCGGCGCAGGCGACGATGAACTGACCATCACCAGCGCCATTGGTTCCGACCTCCCGGACTTTTCGTCCGCGCAGTTGGTTGGCGACACCGGAGAGGACGACTTCAACGTGCTCTTCGAACTGTCAGAACCGAACCCGGCCTTCCCTATCGACGATCCGGTTGAAACCCCCTCCGGCGTCGTCATCTCGGATTTCGACCCAGCTGAAGACACGCTAACTGTGGAGATCGAAGCCCAGCCGGGCAGCGAAACCCGTTCACTCGACTCGACTACGCTGGAGGATGTATCCACCACCGCCACAGATGGAACAGTTACCACTCATCAGCAGCTGGTTCTGACCTTCACGGATAGCGGGACCGCACCCGACATCGTGACCAGGATCAGCCTGCGTGGATCAGAACCGGTCACCTTGGACGACATAATGGTCCTGTATTCCTGACCGTTTTTTGAGACTGGCACTTTACGGATCCGGCAACCCAAGCGAGGCGCCACCGTCCGAAAGCCCGGACAGGGCTTCGGCATGGACCTGTGACCACACCCTTCGATCCGAAGACGTCCTTGCCCTTTGGCTGCACAGGTAAGCCAGATAGGCGAACCTCTGATCATCGGACCATCCTTTCGCGGAGGCCCAAAACCGCGCGCGCAGTTTGGCAGAGAGAGGCTTTTCCGCCGGCTCAATTCCTGAAAAAGACGACACATCGACCTGCCGCAGATCTTTGGGAAGCCCGGCAAGAACACCCGGAATCTTTTCGTGATAATTGAACCGCTCGTATCCCCAATAGTGGGCCACTACATCGGCTCCGAAATGCACAGGTCCCTGTGCCTGCAAACAGGCGCCCAGGGCGAATTGCTCGATATTGAAAACCGGGGCGATGGAATATAGCGCGCGCGCCAGTTCCAATGCCTGGTCCAAAGCCATGGCCTGCGTCGGATGAACCCCGATCAACCCCGAATTCAGCATCGCCGCATCCGGCGACAGCGCCCCGCCCACAACCGGATCGGCCGAATGATCCAGAAGGCCGCTCCACAATGGCATCTCGGCCAGAACCCCGTCCTTTGAATGCATGAGAGAACTGGTTTCCCCCATCCGTTCGAACAACAGAGACGGCGCCGCCAGAAATTCCGTATCTGTGTCCACAAAGCAGATCGGGATACGAAACCGCCGCAAAGCTTCCCGAACCACATGGATCTTGATGAGGTGAAAATAACTCCCCCCCAACGACCAGTCTTCAAGCTTCTCCGGGCTTAGAACGATATTCTCTACAGGCAGATCATGGCGGGCGCTGGCTTCGTCACAAAAGAGCAGGATATCGACGGCACCACCGCTTTTCTGCGCATGGCTGACAGCCGTAAGCACGCTGTAACTCAATTCGTTTTGATAAGACGGCTTGTTGCCGTACAGCAAATATACCAGAGCGGCCAATACACCAGACCTCCAAACCCGCTCCGCAAACTAACACAATTGTTCGGTTTGTCGCCTTTTTCCTGCGTTCCGGGATTACTGCCGTCCGATTTTGACCGCCTCACCCAAGCCGACAGACATCGTGAACGAGGACTGCAAGGGACAGGTGCCCTACCCCACCCCATGCAAAGCTATCCCCAGCTGTAATTGAAGCTGACGCTGATCCGTTCGTCCTCATCCGCCATGTTCAGGGGCACTTCGTGGCGCAGCCAGCTTTCCCACAGCAGAACATCACCCACACTGGGTTTCATGTAGATGAAGGGTTGCAGCTTGCGTCGGGCGTCCTTGCGCCGAGCCGGGGCCGCCATCATACGGCCTGACCGCGGGTCCTCCAGCTTCAGCGCACTGGCGCCTTCGGGCATCGCTACGTACGTGGTCCCGCTGATCACGCTATGCGGATGCAGATGCGAGGAATGCGTGCCGCCCGGAGGCAGGATATTGATCCACAGATCCTCCAGTTGCAGCGCCTTGCCATCCAGATCGAACTCCAGATCCTTGGCAAACGCGGCCACGTGCTTGTCCAGTGATTTCACCAGGTCCGCAAAGATCGGGAACCGCCAGGGCAGATCCGTCAAGGATGCATAGGACGTATAGCCAGGATACCCCTTTTCCTCGCACCAAAGCTGACCGGCCTCATCATCATCGGCGATGACATAGCAGGAGCTTTCCAACTCATCAGCGTCGATCTTGGGTCCGAATTCGGACAAGGACGCACGGTACAAACGGGTCACAAAGAGGGATTCGATCTTGGGCATGGCCCTCTCTTACTCCAGCCCGGCAAGGGGCGCGACACAGAAAATCAGGGAATTTTCATCGCGCACCGCCTCCCGGTCCGGACAAACCGTTACCTGTTCACCCTGATGCGCCCTTCAGCTGCGCCAGCTCCTGCTTCAGCGCCGCGTTTTCAGCCTCCAGCGCCGCCATCTGCCCGCCCACCACCTGACGGATGGCATCTTCGGAGTACAGGCGAGGGATATATTGCGGACAGTTCCAGTCCAGCGCGACGATATCCACGACCAGCAGCCGCTCGGCTCGCGTTCCCGGCTCGACCACTTGCGCCCGCAACTCAGGATCGGCATCCTCCAGCCCCACAAGGCTGGCAAGCCCTTGAACCTTCATCCGGGCCTTGTTCATGTAATCCATGAAAAACAGCGACACCCGCGCATTGTCCGTCAGGTTGCCCATGGTGATGAACTGCCGGTTGCCGCGGTAATCCGCACAGGCAATCCGGTTCGGCCCGACCACCTTGATAAAGCCCTGCGCCCCGCCCCGGTGCTGGACATAAGGCCAGCCCTCCGGCGTCACCGACGCGATGTAAAAGCTTTCCCGCGATTTCAGGAACCCGATTTCCTCAGGGCGCAGTTTTTCCAGCGTCCGATGCCCATAGGCGGCCTGATACTTGTCAAAACTCCCGTCCTGCTTCTGCAATTCAGTAACGGCGTCGTGAAACATCAGATCGGCATAGTTCTCCATCGGCGGGGCCCTCCAGTTTCGGATCGGCCCAACATATGCCGTCCTCGGCATCGCACAAGCCGTGCCCCGCCTACAATCACCCCACAAACCCGTGATCGCAAACTGGGCCTGAGGATGGACAGCAACACCCATCCTGCAGGCGTTCGCCCGTGGAGTTATGCGCTTCCCGTCTCTACCGCGTCCTTCATGGCGTCCTCGCCTTTCTTCCACAGATTGCCCTGCCACAGCTCCTCTAAACCGGTCTCCCCGCTGGCCCCCTTTGTGGTCAGGTAATCGAAATACGAGGTCGGCTTCTCCCCGGTCAGATTATAGAAATCCGGGCTGCAGCGGGTGTAGAATCCATTTGTCAGATATTCGAAGAACTCGGCCCGCGTGCTGCCGAAATCGCGTTCGAAATCCTCCATCGACTGGGCGCGATATCCGATTTCCTTGCCCATGGCGCGACCCAGATCTGCAGCAATTTCAGCCATCGACTGAGGCTCCGGCCCGGTGATGTCGTAGAACTTGTTGCCGTGACGGTCAGGTCCTTCGCGCAGCACCACTTCGGCGGCGGTGGCAATGTCGCGGGTTGCGACAAATGAATTGCGGATCAGACCCAGCGGGTTGCTGAACCAGCCTTCATCCCGGATCAGGTCGCAATCGGTCTTCAGCAGATGGTTCATGAAGAAATTATTGCGCAGCGCAGTGACCGTCAGACCTTCGTCGATCAGCGCCTTTTCCCCCCACCAGTAATGCTGCAGCATCAACGGAATGCCTGCGCCCGGACGCGAGGCATGGGTGTCGGCCTGATAAGACGCGGTATTGGTATCCGCGCCCATGCAGCTGACCCGGACGACATGCTTGATTGCCTCCTTGCGGCGCCCCAGCTCCTTGCAAAAGGCCAGATGCCCCTCCAGCATCGGGTCGAGCGAGGCGGAATAGACCGCCGAGACACCGTCCAGCGCGGCGCCCCAGGTCCTATCGTCGGAGAGGTCGAATTTCACCACTTCATCGGCGCCCAGGTCACGCAGCATCTGCGCCTTTGCATCGCTGAAATAGCAGGCACGCACGGTGAACCGGTCGCCTTTGGCAAGACGCGAAACCAGTTCGCGGCCGATCCGACCGGTGGCCGAAGTGATGAGAACGATGGGTTTCGACATGATCGCATTTCCTGTGTCTTGATCCGGGTATCTACCCTGATTTTACGCGGACCCTACAGAAGGCAGAGCGCAATAAATCGATCAAAAGCGACAGGAAATGTGCGGCTGGCAGCAACAGCCAGAGAGCCACGCGCCTTGCAAGGCGCAACCCAAGCAAATTCAAATTTGCTTGTCAGGATTTTTCGAAAAATCCTGCCCCCGCCAACGAAAAACCCCCGCCGGGGTTTCCCGGCGGGGGTCTCATCTCAACGACTTTGTCGTCGTTTACCAGTCTTCGCGAACCACGACGCGAGTCTTGATCGGCAGCTTCATCGCGGCCAGGCGCAGGGCCTCGCGAGCGATTTCGTCCGAAACACCGTCGATCTCGAACATCACGCGGCCCGGCTTGACCTTGGCGGTCCAGCGGTCCACCGAGCCCTTACCTTTACCCATACGAACTTCGATGGGCTTGGCGGTCACGGGGGTGTCCGGGAAGATACGGATCCAGACGCGGCCCTGACGCTTCATGTGACGGGTCATGGCACGACGTGCGGCTTCGATCTGGCGTGCAGTCACACGCTCCGGTTCGGTTGCTTTCAGACCGTAAGAACCAAAGTTCAGGTCCGATCCGCCTTTTGCCTGGCCTTTGATCCGGCCTTTCTGCATTTTGCGGAATTTTGTACGCTTTGGCTGAAGCATATCTTCTCCTCCTTAGCGACGACCGCCACCAGCACCACGGGGTGCAGGGCCGTCCTGGAGTTCCTGTGCCTTACGGTCACGTGCCGAAGGATCGTGCTCCATGATCTCACCTTTGAAGATCCAGACCTTGATCCCGATGATCCCATAGGGGGTCATCGCTTCGGAATGTGCGTAATCGATGTCGGCGCGCAGGGTGTGCAGCGGCACACGGCCTTCGCGGTACCATTCAGTCCGTGCGATTTCGGCACCACCCAGACGACCAGCGACGTTCACCCGGATACCCAGGGCGCCCATGCGCATCGCGTTCTGAACGGCACGCTTCATCGCGCGGCGGAAGGATACACGGCGCTCCAGCTGCTGAGCGATCGACTCGGCAACCAGCTGACCGTCCAGTTCCGGCTTGCGGACTTCAACGATGTTCAGGTGCAGTTCGCTGTCGGTCATCGAGGCCAGCTTCTTGCGCAGCACTTCGATGTCTGCACCTTTCTTGCCGATGATGACGCCCGGACGCGCGGTGTGGATCGTCACGCGGCACTTCTTGTGCGGACGTTCGATGATCACACGGGCCACGCCGGCCTGCTTGCACTCTTTGTTGATGAACTCACGGATTTTCAGGTCTTCCAGCAGAAGATCACCGTAATCCTTGGTGTCCGCATACCAGCGGCTGTCCCAGGTGCGGTTCACCTGCAGGCGCATGCCGATCGGATTGACTTTATGTCCCATTAGGCTTGCTCCTCAACTTGACGCACCTTGATGGTGAGCTCCGAGAACGGCTTCATGATCTTGCCGAACCGACCACGGGCCCGCGGACGACCGCGCTTCATGACCAGGTTCTTGCCCACATAGGCCTCGGCGACGATCAGTTCATCGACGTCCAGGTTGTGGTTGTTCTCGGCGTTCGCGATGGCGGACTGAAGGCATTTCTTCACGTCCTCGGCGATCCGCTTGTTCGAGAAGGTCAGATCGGTCAGAGCGCGATCAACCTTCTTGCCACGGATCATGGCTGCCACCAGGTTCAGTTTCTGCGGGCTGGTACGAAGCATGCGGGTTTTCGCCATTGCTTCGTTTTCAGCCACGCGGCGGGGGTTCTTTGCCTTGCCCATGACTTACTTCCGTTTCGCTTTTTTGTCAGCCGCGTGACCATAGTAGGTCCGGGTCGGCGAATACTCACCGAACTTCTGGCCGATCATGTCTTCGGTTACCAGCACGGGAACGTGCTTTTTGCCGTTGTACACACCAAAGGTCAGGCCCACGAACTGGGGCAGGATGGTGGAACGGCGCGACCAGATCTTGATCACTTCATTGCGACCCGACTCGCGGACAGCTTCGGCTTTTTTCAGCACGTAGCTATCGACAAAGGGGCCTTTCCAAACAGAGCGAGACATCTATTAACGCCCCTTCTTCTTGGCGTGCCGCGAGCGGATGATCAGCTTCGAGGACGCTTTGTTCTTGTTGCGGGTACGCGCACCCTTGGTCGGCTTACCCCACGGGGTCACCGGGTGACGACCACCCGAAGTCCGGCCTTCACCACCACCGTGCGGGTGATCGATCGGGTTCATGACGACACCCCGGACGGACGGACGCTTGCCCTTGTGGCGCATACGACCGGCTTTACCGAAGTTCTGGTTGCTGTTGTCGGGGTTCGACACGGCACCAACGGTGGCCATGCATTCCTGACGCACCATGCGCAGTTCGCCCGAGCTCAGGCGGATCTGGGCATAGCCACCGTCACGACCAACGAACTGAGCATAAGTACCGGCTGCGCGGGCAATCTGGCCGCCTTTGCCGGGCTTCATTTCGATGTTGTGAATGATGGTACCGATCGGCATGCCCGAGAACGGCATTGCGTTGCCCGGCTTGATGTCGGCCTTGGCGGATGCCACGACCTTGTCGCCAACCGCCAGACGCTGAGGGGCCAGGATATAGGCCTGCTCGCCGTCATCATATTTGATCAGCGCGATGAAGGCGGTCCGGTTCGGGTCGTATTCGATCCGCTCGACGGTGGCCGCCACATCAAATTTGTTCCGTTTGAAGTCAACAATCCGGTAGAGACGCTTTGCGCCACCGCCACGGCGGCGTGAAGTGATCCGTCCGGTGTTGTTCCGGCCGCCCGATTTGGTCAGACCCTCAGTGAGAGACTTGACCGGACGCCCTTTCCAAAGCTCCGAACGGTCGATC
>WKFI01000022.1 GCA_014872875.1 Paracoccaceae bacterium | reverse complement strand
GGTGATCGCTGCGGTCAGCGTGGTCTTGCCGTGGTCAACGTGGCCAATCGTGCCAATGTTGACGTGCGGCTTATTACGCTCAAACTTTTCCTTTGCCATTCTCTCGGCGCCCTTTTTGAAATTGGGGGTCAACTTGAGACCCGGTTTCCTCTGCGCGGGCGGAGTATTTGGTTCGGGAGAAAAAATCAAGCATCTCTTGCTTCGGACCAAGTTTACGGGACGGCGAGAGCCCTGGTTATTCGGAGACCGGCGCAGTTGTGGTTGAGTCCGCGTCTTCAACAGCGGTGGACTCCACCTCCAGAGAATCACCGGCGCGTAGATCAAACCAACCTTTCTCCCGATGCTCTTCGGCCAAAAGCTCTTCGATCGCGTCTGCGATTCTCAGAGACAACCCAGCGATCTGCTCCTCTTTGGTCCGACTGTATCCCGAGCCCAAGATCGCGCTTTCTCCGGTTGTATCCTCGAAGATCTGCATCTGCTTCTTCTTAACCAGGAATTCTTTCTTGGCCACGTCGTAAACAAAGACGTTCACGACTGCGACGCTCTTGGGATTGACGACGACCGGAATTCCGGGCGTGGCCAACAGAAAGCCCTCCAGAGTTACGGCGACATCATACTCCTGCCTGCCGTCATATCGCGCCAGACGCGCTCGCAACGCGTCTTCCATCGGCTTGTTCCATTCCGAGGGGTCCGCTTTGCGCGACAACGGCCATTGCAGGGCTTTTTCCGTGTAAACGTGCAAGACACGCGCCTTGAATTCGCCCAGTTGCTCGGGCGGTTCATTCAATTGCGTCGCCTCGCAGGCGGCCAGAACCAGAAAAGCCATCACGGCAGTGAGCAAACGATACATGAACATCCTCGAAACTGAGTTTTCCTGCGCACTTGAGTAGTTGGGTAGCCTGCTTGGATAAACCAAAAAATTTGGCTGCTCTCGCATTCACCCGATCCATGGGCATGTGTTTACTTGAACTTGTAGCTCCTCGGGAACCCATATGGCGGACGTTTGCCGACCCCGGCGCGCTTGCCCAACCACTGGGTCAGATCCGGTTCGTGTCGTGTTTTTCCACCGCCCATTTCCCAGGTCAATCCGTCACTCCAGTTGAACGTCGTGATGTCCGACAAGCCGCCGTCCAACTCCAACGAACCCTGCTTGCCACGGGCCATATTGTACTTTTGCAAGCGCACTCCCTTGCCACGTGACATCTCTGGCAACTCGTTGGCTGGGAAGACCAGAAATTTGCCGTTTTCCGAAACAACAGCGACGTGATCACCCGCGACCGGCACACAGATCATGGCGCGATCGTCATCCTTAACGTTCAGAACCTGCTTGCCGGTCCGTGTCTGGGCGACGATCTCTTTCTCTTCACAGACAAAACCATTGCCGGCAGTCGAGGCAACCAGAAGCTTGCCTTCGGGATTGTGGATGAACAGATCCACGATCTCCGCCTCGTTTGGCAGGTCCACCATCAGACGAACGGGTTCCCCCATGCCGCGCCCACCGGGCAGGTTGGACGCAGACAAAGTATAGAACCTGCCGTTTGATCCGAACACCAGCAACCGGTCTGTGGTTTCTGCGTGGAAGATGAACCGCGGGCCGTCGCCATCCTTGAACTTCAGCTCTCGGTTCAGGTCGATATGGCCGGTCATCGCGCGGATCCAACCCATCTGGGAACAAACGATCGTGATCGGTTCACGGTCGATCATCGCTTCCAGCGGCACGTCTTCAACCTCACCGGCTTCGGCAAAACTGGTTCGCCGGGCGCCCCCTTCGAAATCCTTGCCGAACTGCTTGCGCGTTTCCTTGAGCTGTTCGGAAATTCTATCCCATTGCAGCCCTTCGGAGGCCAGCAGATCTTCCAGCCCCGCACGTTCTTCCATCAATTCATCGCGTTCGCGAACCAGCTCGATCTCTTCCAGGCGGCGCAAGCTGCGCAGACGCATGTTGAGAATTGCTTCGACCTGTACCTCGGTCAGTTCGCCTTCGCCCGGAGGGGGCGTGACATAGTCGGCCTCGCTCAGAGCACGGGTAAACTCGCGCCCCCAATCCTCGCGCATGAGGGCGGATTTGGGGTCATCATCGTAGCGAATGATGTCGATCACCCGATCAAGGTTCAGGAAGGCTACGATAAGCCCTTCCAACACTTCCAGCCGGTGGTCGATCTTCTCCATCCGGTGGCGGGAGCGGCGTTGCAACACGTCCCGACGGTGATCGAGGAAGGCGCGCAACACCTCTTTCATCGAACAGACCTTTGGCGTGACGCCATCGATCAGGACGTTCATGTTCAGGCTGAACCGCACCTCGAGGTCCGAGTTGCGATACATCATGCCCATCAGAACTTCGGGATCCACGTTCTTGGAGCGCGGCTCGAGAATGATCCGAATGTCGTCCGCCGATTCGTCACGGATATCGGCCAGGATCGGCACCTTCTTGGTCTGGATCAGCTCGGCGATCTTTTCGATCAACTTGGATTTTTGGACCTGATACGGGATCTCGGTAACAACAATCTGCCACTGCCCTCGCCCCAGATCCTCGACCTCGTACACACAGCGCAACCTGAACGAGCCGCGCCCGCTGCGATAGGCTTGGGCAATACTATCCCTGGGTTCGACAATGACACCTCCGGTCGGGAAGTCCGGACCGGGGACATAGTTCAAAAGCGTGTCGTCGCGCGCATCCGGCGTCTTGATCAGATGCTGACATGCGTCGATCAATTCGACGATATTATGCGGCGGGATGTTCGTTGCCATACCCACGGCAATCCCCGCCGCACCATTGGCCAGAATGTTCGGAAATGTTGCTGGCAACACCGCCGGTTCGGTCAGACGGCCATCATAATTGTCGCGAAAATCAACCGCGTCTTCGTTCAGACCTTGCAGCATCGCTTCGGCGACAAAGGTCATTCGCGCTTCGGTGTATCGCGACGCCGCCGGGTTGTCGCCGTCGATATTTCCAAAGTTCCCCTGACCATCCACCAACGGATAGCGCACGTTGAAATCCTGCGCCAATCGCGCCATTGCGTCATAGATCGCGGCGTCGCCGTGCGGGTGGAAATCCCCCATCGTGTCGCCAGAGATCTTGGCCGACTTCAGAAACCCGCCCGACGAGCTGAGCCGCAGCCGGCTCATTGCATACAGGATGCGCCTGTGTACCGGCTTCAACCCGTCACGCGCATCGGGCAACGCCCTGTGCATGATGGTGCTGAGCGCATAGGTCAGGTACCGCTCACCTATCGCACGGCGCAGCGGTTCAGAGATTTCTGCCCCCTCGGGGCCGGGCGGCATGTCGGGATCGTCTACCAGGTCGGTCATGGTTCACTGATACGCATCAATTCGGGCGTGGTAAAGCGACCGTTTCCAGTTGTCCCCAGCGAAAGTTATGACAAACAACTGTAATCTCACAACCTGTTGGAGAGGGGAGAAAAAACCAACGGTTCCCGGTTTCCCGAATCGGTTGATTTTGTAACAATTAAAAGCGTTCGGATTGCCTGCTGCCGAATTCGAGCTTTCTTTTGTTTTACGATTGCCTTTTGGGGGATGCGCCATGTCGCGCTTTGTCATCGTCTCTTTCGCCTTCATGGGATGGGCGTTTTACGAGCTCAGCGGGGGTGCTGATTTCCAGCCACCGGAACGGCCTGATCCCGTTGCGCAGGTCAAACCGGCGTTGCGCCCTGCCCCGACCGAACGCGTGACCGCAGCGTCGCTGGTGCGCGCAGAACCGGTATTGGCTCCCCGACAGAAGCGCAGCCACGTTCAGGCACCAAAACCCAGCGCAGAAGAACAATTGGCCATGCAGGTGCAGCTGGAGGAGGAAGCCGCCGAAGCACGCCGCCAGGCTTTGAGCAGGGGTTTGGCGGGTGGCGCCGCAGTGTTCCAGACTTCAACCGATACGTCCGGCATTGCAATTGCGTCCCTTGAAGAAAGCGCTCAGGGGTTTGCTTCGGTGACCCAACTGGCCCCCAATGTCACGCTCTCCAGTTCAACTGCGGAAACCGAAACAGTTCCCGAACCTCAGCCCGACCTGCGTGAGGTGACAGGAACGCGGGTCAACATGCGCGACGGGCCGGGTACCATTTATCCGGTTCTGACCCGATTGAAACTGGGGAACGCTGTACAGGTCCTGTCGGACAGCGGCACAGGGTGGCTGCGCCTGCGTACCGTTGAAACCGGTCATGTCGGTTGGGTGGCCGCGTCACTCATCAGTAAAAAGAGCAACTGATCTGCACCAATTTCCGCTTGCAAATATTGATCCACGGACCAAGTCCCGGCATAGCGGCTTCATGCGAACAGGTGCAGGCACGATTTCATGAAGAAAACCATCTTGATTACCGGCTGCTCGTCAGGCATCGGTCTCGACGCAGCGCGCGGCATGCGCGAGCGAGGCTGGCGCGTGTTCGCTTCCTGCCGCCAACAACGCGACTGCGACCGGTTGCGGGCCGAAGGGTTTGATGCGCCGCGCATAGATTACACCGACACCGACTCAATCACTGTCGGGCTGGCCGAAGTGTTGGACAAGACCGATGGACAGCTGGACGTTCTCTTCAACAACGGTGCCCATGGTCTTCCCGGCGCGGTGGAGGACCTGCCAACCGAAGGGCTGCGCAGCATATTCGAAAGCAATGTCTTCGGCTGGCACGAATTGACCCGCCAGGTTCTGCCTGTCATGCGCGCTCAGGAGCACGGGCGGATTATCCAAAACTCGTCGATTCTGGGGCTGGTGGCTTTCCCATGGCGCGGTGCCTATGTTGCGACCAAATATGCGATCGAAGGCCTGACAGACACGCTCCGGATCGAACTGCGTGACACCAATATCCACGTCTGTCTGATCGAGCCCGGCCCCGTCACCTCGAAGATCCGGGAAAAGTCGATCCCGCATTTCGAACAGTTCATCGACTGGAAAAGCTCGGCGATTCGGGAAAAATACGAAACCTCCCTGTTGCAACGGCTGTATGAAAGCTCGGGTCCTGACGCGTTCGAATTGCCTCCGTCGGCCGTCACAGCCAAACTGGCCCATGCCTGCGAAGCCAAACGCCCCCGGCCGCGCTATTATGTGACCACGCCTACTTATATCGGCGGTTTTCTCCGCCGGGTTCTTTCCACACGAATGTCGGATCGCGTGCTCGAAAAGCTCGGTGGATAAGAACCGCGCCAAAAAGTCGTTCGCCTTTCGACGGCACAAGCGCTAGATCGTCGTGAACCTTGAAAAGCATGCGAGGACCAAATGGGTGATCCGCTATTCATACTCGTCATCTTGGCGACCATGGCCGTACTTGTCGTTTTGATGATCGGCATTGGCGGTTTTGCCAAAGGCGGCAAGTTCAATCAGAAGTACGGAAACAAGATGATGCGGCTTCGTATCATCGCGCAGGCCGTGGCCGTCGTGCTGGTCCTGCTTTACGTTTATTTGCGTGGTCAGGGAGGCTGAACGGAATGGTCGTTCTCAACAAGATCTACACACGGACTGGCGACAAGGGTGACACCGCCTTGGGCAATGGCGACCGTGTCGCAAAACATTCGGCCCGTGTGTCGGCCTACGGTACCTCGGACGAGCTGAATGCGTTTGTTGGTGTTGCCCGCCTGGCAGCGGATGGTGAAATGGATGCCGCCCTGTCGCGGATCCAGAACGATTTGTTCGACCTTGGCGCTGATCTGTGTCGCCCGAACATGGCACAGGATGCCGAGGCCGAGTACCCGCCGCTGCGTATGGCTGTATCACAGGTCGAACGGCTCGAATCCGAGATCGACGAGATGAATAAGGACCTTGGTGCTCTGCGCAGCTTCATTCTGCCCGGCGGCTCCGCGCTAGCGGCGCACCTGCATGTCTGCCGTACTGTGGCGCGCCGCGCCGAACGTCTGTCGACTGAGCTTGCCACTATGGAAGAAGTGAACCCCGCCGCCATCAAATATCTCAACCGGCTCAGCGACTGGTTCTTTGTTGCGGCGCGCATGGCGAACGACGGTGGAACCACCGACGTTCTGTGGGTTCCGGGCGCCAATCGCTGAACCCTGTTGCAATCCCGCACTGCAAGCCGCCCCATCCGGGCGGCTTTTTCGTGACGCGTCATTGGCGAAAGCCTTGCAAAAACTGCCGCTGAGGAAACAAAATTGCGAATTTGGCGCCGCAAATCACCAAACGCGACGTCCGCGGACGAAAACGTGACGATTTTGCCCTGTTATGGCCGGTGCGGCTTCTATATCAACACCGCGAGAGCATAGACGGGGAGTCGCATTCGCGACTCGCCATTTTGTAAGGAGAGAACGCAGAATGAAGGTGTTGGTGCCTGTCAAGCGCGTGATTGACTATAACGTTAAGGTCCGTGTGAAAGCGGATGGCAGCGGTGTCGATCTCGCCAACGTGAAAATGTCGATGAACCCGTTCGACGAAATTGCGGTTGAAGAGGCGATCCGTCTGAAAGAAGCAGGCAAGGCTGATGAAGTCGTTGCTGTTTCGATCGGCGTCAAGCAAGCTCAGGAAACCCTGCGTACCGCACTGGCCATGGGTGCCGATCGTGCGATCCTGGTTGTGGCTGCTGACGACGTTCACACTGATATCGAGCCTCTGGCCGTTGCCAAGATCCTGGCCAAAGTGGTCGAGGAAGAGCAGCCCGGTCTGGTGCTGTGTGGCAAGCAAGCCATCGACAACGACATGAATGCCACCGGCCAGATGCTGTCGGCGCTGCTGGGCTGGTCCCAGGGCACCTTCGCTTCCGAAGTGGACATCGAAGGCGACGCAGCCAAGATCACCCGTGAGGTGGACGGCGGCCTGCAGACCATCTCGGTCAAGATGCCGTCGATCCTCACAGTCGATCTGCGCCTGAACGAGCCGCGCTATGCGTCGCTGCCGAACATCATGAAGGCGAAGAAGAAGCCGCTGGACGAGAAAACCGCCGCCGACTACGGCGTCGACGTCACGCCGCGTCTGGAAATCGTGAAGACCGAAGAGCCGCCGGCTCGTGCCGCCGGTATCGTTGTCGGCTCGGTTGACGAGCTGGTCGAGAAACTCAAAGAAGCGGGGGCTGTGTAATGGCTGTTCTCCTCCTTGCCGAAGTCAACAATGGTGAACTGGCGCTGGACGCCACCGCCAAGGCCGTGACCGCAGCAAAAGCTCTGGGCGACGTGACCGTTCTGGCCGCCGGTGGTTCCGCCGCCGCAGCCGGTGAAGCCGCTGCCAAGATCGACGGTGTGGCCAAGGTTCTGGTTGCCGAAGACGCATCGCTGGGCCACCGTCTGGCGGAATCGACCGCAGCCCTGATCGCCGGTCTGGCGGGTGACTACGAGCACATCGTTGCTCCGGCCACCACCGACGCCAAGAACGTGATGCCGCGCGTCGCCGCGCTGCTGGACGTCATGGTGATCTCGGATGCATCCGGTGTTGTCGATGGTTCGACCTTCGAGCGCCCGATCTATGCCGGCAACGCGATCCAGACCGTCAAATCGAACGACGCCAAGAAAGTCGTGACTTTCCGGACTGCCAGCTTTGACGCCGCCGGCGAAGGCGGTTCGGCTTCGGTCGAAACCGTTTCGGCTGCCGCTGATCCGGGCCTGTCCAGCTGGGTCGAAGACAAGGTCGCCGAAAGCGATCGTCCGGAACTGACCTCGGCCGGCGTGGTCGTGTCGGGTGGCCGCGGCGTTGGCTCGGAAGAAGACTTCAAACTGATCGAAGGCCTGGCCGACAAGCTGGGTGCCGCCGTAGGCGCGTCCCGCGCAGCCGTTGACTCGGGCTATGCCCCGAACGACTGGCAGGTTGGTCAGACCGGTAAAGTTGTTGCTCCGGACCTGTATGTCGCCGTCGGCATCTCCGGTGCGATCCAACACCTGGCCGGTATGAAAGACTCCAAGGTGATCGTCGCGATCAACAAAGACGAAGAAGCACCGATCTTCCAGGTTGCTGACTTTGGCCTGGTCGCCGACTTGTTCGCGGCAGTGCCGGAACTGACCGAGAAACTCGGCTGATCACAAGATCGGATTTATCGTGAAAAATCCTGGCAGGGCTCGCAGTGTGCGGGCCCTGTTTTCGTTCGGTCCTATTGCAACACCGTCTTCAAGGCATTGGCGATGTCATGATGGGCCGCGGGACCTATGGCATGGGACGCGGCCGGTGCATGAAGTGGCCCGACGATCATGTCCGGTAGCTCGCCCGCATGGTCCGCACGCTCGATCTCAACCGTGACGCAGTCCTGGACATGCGCCTTCAGGGCGTTCACCATTTCCGCACTGACCAGTGGGGGTTCATGTTCAAGGTCGATGTCGTTGTCGGGCCCGAACCGCATCCACAACAGCACGACCTTGCCGCCACCCAAAGCCTTGATCAGCAGCCGCATGCGGGACAACCAGACCCTTTGCAATTCATCCAGAACACGCATGAACCGATCTTCCGAGATGTTGCGTATCGAGTTCAGAAGATGCCGATTGAAGTGAAACTCGGTAAAGTCCACCTGCGGATACAGCTCGATCAGCCCCGGCATTGCCTCCAGAAACCTGTCATTGCGCCGGGGATGGACCCGAAAAAACCTGTTCGACAGATTCTGCGCCCCCATGATCTGCAGCACACACAAATCCGCCTGTCTGGCCCGCCTGAGCGTCGCCGGATCATGCATGAAGCTATCCAATCCGGCGTTCACACAGCCAAAATTGACACAAGGTTTTCCAAGCTCCGTTTCCAGTAGATCCGGAAACGGATGATCAACAAATCTTCCGTAAACTTCGGATCCGCCCATAAAGGCCAGATACGGCCGGTCGAAATTCCGAACCGGCCCACGAAACAACAATCGTGACTCCCCATATCTGCAGGGAGCAATGCCTGGCGCATCCGCGCCAAAGATCTCATAGCTCATGAGTCCCACCACTTTTTCACCCGGGACTCAGTGTGGGCAACACTGATTGCCAAATCGCTAAGGGACGAGTTTGTCTAAATTTGGCAGCAATTGCGCAAGCAGGACATAACGCCCTCTTGTTCTGGTAGCCCTTGCCCCGATAAGGTCCGACCACGGTTCAGAACACAGGCGGACGGCTCATGGACATTCAAAAGGTCGGCGTGATTGGCGCAGGTCAAATGGGGAACGGCATTGCGCATGTGATGGCTCTTGCAGGCTATGACGTCTTGATGACCGACATCAGCCAACAGGCGCTGGACGGCGCGTTGAACATGATCCAAGGCAACCTGGCGCGACAGGCCAGTCGCGGCAAGATCTCGGATGACGATGTAACTGCCGCCATGTCGCGGATCCAAACCACGCTGAGCCTGCCTGACCTGGGTTCAACCGATCTGGTGATCGAGGCTGCAACCGAACGCGAAACCGTGAAGCAGGCCATCTTCGAAGATCTGCAACCACATCTTCAGCCGCACACGATTCTGACCTCGAACACGTCGTCCATCTCGATCACACGTCTGGCCAGCCGTACCGACCGGCCCGAACGTTTCATGGGCTTCCACTTCATGAATCCGGTTCCGGTCATGCAATTGGTCGAACTTATCCGGGGCATCGCGACTGACGAGCCGACCTTCAAAGCCTGCAAGGCCGTCGTGGACCGCCTGGGCAAGACCGCTGCCAGTGCCGAAGACTTCCCCGCTTTCATCGTGAATCGAATTCTGATGCCGATGATCAACGAAGCGGTTTACACCCTGTATGAAGGCGTCGGATCGGTACAGTCGATCGATCAGTCAATGAAGCTGGGGGCCAACCATCCGATGGGCCCACTGGAGCTGGCCGATTTCATCGGGCTGGACACCTGCCTAGCCATCATGAACGTGCTGCATGATGGACTGGCGGACACCAAATACCGCCCCTGCCCGCTGCTGACCAAATATGTCGAAGCTGGCTGGCTGGGTCGCAAGACTCAGCGCGGGTTCTACGATTACCGAGGGGACGTGCCAGTTCCTACACGCTGACTGTGCATCCCGGAAACAGGAAAAGCCCGCTTGTTTACACTGCGGGCGTTTCCGACGGCGGACAGATCAGCGAGTTATTTGCCGAGTTTCAGCGTATGGTCGCGCAACCACGCCATGAATCCGCGTGGGTCTTTCTGAAGCGGTTCCATCTGATCGTCGGTGAGTACTTTACCGACCACCGGCGCCTGCGGTTTGTTACAGGACCGCACGATTTCATGCAGCAACAGACCCTGCCGCAGTATTGCTGACACACGGTTCGCAATCAGGTACCAGCGTGAGTTCGAACCGGGGAAATAGATCGGGACCACCTGGGCACCGGACCGACGGATCATCTGTGCCGTGAACACGTTCCATTCACGCTCCAACGCCGGGCCGAACCAGCTGTCAGAACTCATCACCACGCCTGACGGGAACAGTGCGACCACACCACCCTCTTTCAGATGCGCCATCGCCTTGGCCCGCATTTCGACCATCTTGCGCTGCGCTTCGGGATCATGGGGAAATGGAACCGGGATCATGAACGACGTCGCGGCCTCATCCAACCCCGTCAGAACCGAACGCGTCAGAATCCGATAGTCTTCGCGTACACGCCCGATCAGATCCGCCAGGATCATGCCGTCCACCATACCGTGCGGATGGTTGGCGACCACCACAACAGGACCTTCGGTCGGAATATTGCTCAGTTGTTCCTGAGGCGTACGAAGCTCGATCCCCATGATGTCCAAAGCACCGCGCCAGAAACGTTGCCCGCGGTAATTCGCGTTCTGCTTTTCAAAACGATTGACCATGCGCAGGATCGTGATCTTGCCAGTCATCCATTCGATCGCGCGGATCGCGAAGCTGGTCCATCGATCATCAAATGAATTGGCATAGGTCAGCGTGCGGCGGTCATAGACCTCGCTTGTTTGCTGCTCCGCATCCGGCGCCAGACCGGTCTTATGTTCGTGTGCGGTATCAGCCACCGTGCCCGTCCCGTCTTTGCGCTTTGTTGCCGGAGTTCAGTACCCCTCGCCAAACTTGTCAGCAACCAGAGCTTCCAGAGCGCTTGCCAATGCTTCAGCATCCGGCCCCGAAGTTTCGACGTCAATAGTCGTTCCTTTGGAGGCTGCCAACATCAAAAGTCCCATAATGCTGTCGCCAGAGGCGGACAAGCCGTCGCGGGACACTTCTGCCGTAGCGTCAAACCCTTCCACAACTTCGACAAGTTTGGCCGAAGCACGGGCGTGCAGACCTTTTTCGTTCACGATATTCAACGTGCGTCGCGTCATATAGTATCCTGCCCCTAATCCAGGCTCACATTTTGTGTGTTAATGTACTTCTTGCCCGCCTCCATGGCGCCGCGCACTGCATCGGCCACAGGAAGGTGGCGGGTTTTCGCCAATTTGATCAACATCGGTAGATTGGCACCGTACAATATACGCCGATCAACAGGTGCGCAGGCCCGCAGGCTCAGATTCGACGGAGATCCGCCGAACAGATCCGTTACCACCACGACCCCGTCGCCCATATCGACGTCATCAGCGGCGGCACAGATTTCACGTTGCTTGGCATCCCGGTCATCTTCCGGTGCAATCGCAATAGCTCTCAGCCCTTGCTGTACGCCCACGACATGTTCGACCGCAGCCAGATACTCTCTGGCCAGTCCACCATGTGCAACGATTACTATCCCGATCAATTCGGTCCCTCTGACTTTGTTTGCTAGCTCTGCAGCTCGCGATGCCTAATTGACACTTGCTGCCCCTGATCTGCAAGAGCCTTGGCCAGAGTTTCTGCAAGTGCAACAGACCTGTGTTGCCCACCGGTACACCCAAACGCGATGGACAGATAGGATTTCCCTTCCTGCTTGAACGCAGGCAACAACAGCTGCGTCAGGTCCAGGACCCGCTCAAAGAACGGCAGGTACAGGGGATCGCTGAAAACATAGCTCATCACAGCCTGCTCCCGGCCATCTTTATCGCGCAAGTCCGGCTCCCAATGAGGGTTTCTGAGAAAACGGCAGTCGAAAACCATATCCGACCCGCGTGGCAACCCGCGTTTATACGAAAAGGACTGCACCGAAATCGACAGCGATCTGGCACCTTTTGTTGCAAAGCTGCGCTCCAGCTCCTCTCTGAGCTGGTGAACATTCAGCTCAGATGTATCTACGAGCATATGAGCGCGCTGACGGATTGGGGTCAGAATCTGCAACTCACGATGCACGCCAACCTCGGGCGTTTCTTCCCGCGCCAGCGGGTGTTTGCGTCGGGTTTCGGAATAGCGTCTCAGCAGCACTTCGGGAGCTGCATCCAAAAACAGGACCGTTAGATCAACATCGGCTTGGATACCCAACTGGTCGATCAGTTCGACCAGTCCCTGCGCCGAAAAATCCCGGTTTCGCGTATCAATGCCCAAGGCCAAGGGATGCTCTGGCCCATCGCCTTCCAACAGCTTGGGCAGCAATCGCAGGGGCAGGTTATCGATTACCTCGAACCCCAGATCTTCCAGAACGTTTATGGCTGTCGATCGCCCCGCCCCGGCGGGTCCGGTCACAAGCACCAGTCGTTTCGAAGTCACACTCATCCGGAGCCCTTGCTCTGTAGCGTTTCTCAGGGACTACGCCGCCCCGACTTGAGAAACTGCATCAATCCTGCCGGGAATATGGGGCTGTCAACGCGTCGCAGCAAGGTTACAGGATGTCCCAGAAGATCAAGTTCCCGAAACCGCGGCAAACGCTCCTCCTCGACCCTATCCATGTCCACTGCAGCAACCAACCGTACCGGGCCATGAGCTTTGACATTCAACAGTCCAATCCCGCGCATTTCAATAAGGCCGCGAAGGGGTGGCGGGGCGCTGGCCAGCAAGTGACCCTCAACATCCTCCAGAATTACCCTGTCATCTGCAACAAGGGACGCGCCCAGCGCCATCAACTGCAGTGCCAGGCTGGACTTACCACTACCCGAGTCGCCCTTTATCAGCAGCCCTTGGTTTTGATAAGCCACACAAGAGGCGTGACAGATTTCAGAATTAGCGTGGGTCGGAGGGGCCGAAACGCTCATGGATCACAGCGGCAGACCGACCACAAAACGCGCCCCTAGTGGGTCCGAAGTGACATCCGCTTCGGTGGGACGGATGTTCTCTGCCCAGATCACACCGCCATGCGCCTCGACGATCTGCTTAGAGATGGCCAGCCCAAGACCCGAGTTGTTGCCGAAATGTTCGTCCGGGCGCTGCGAATAGAACCGCTTGAAAATCTTGCTCAACGCCTGATCGGGGATACCGGGACCCGTGTCTTCGACTACAACCAGAACCCGGTTCTGACGCCGGCGCGCCCAGACCCTAATGGCATCGCCCTCCTCGCAAAAGGAGATCGCGTTGGTGATCAGATTGACGAACACCTGTGCCAAACGGGCCTCCAATCCGTGGATTATGATGGGATCCGGCGGCATGTCAGTAATGTAGTCCACGCCCTTGGACCGGGCGTCTTCGCCCAGATACTGATTCAGGTTCGACAGCATCTTCAGTAAGTCAAAGTTCTCCTGCTCTTCCTTGACCAACTCAGCATCCAGCCGGGAAGCGTTGGAAATGTCGCTGACCAGACGATCCAACCGACGCACATCATGTTCGATCACATCCATCAGCTTTTCGCGCTGATCGTCGCGTTTGACCATCCGCAAGGTGCCAACCGCCGATTGCAAACTGGCCAGAGGGTTCTTGATCTCATGCGCAACATCGGCCGCGAATTGTTCGTTGCCTTCAATCCGGCTGTAAAGTGCCTTGACCATACCGCGCAACGCCCGGCTCAGGCGACCGATTTCATCCGGGCGCCCGCTGAGGTCCGGAATACGAATACGCCCGCTCCCGCTGTTCTTTGCATTCCGCTCGCGACCAAGTTCCGCTGCTTCGGCAAGATCAGCCAGCGGATTGGCAATCGTCGAGGCCAGAACAAGGCTGAGGCCGACAGATACCAGAAGCGCCACCACGAACATTTGCAACACGCGCTCTCTCTCTGCCCGGACCAGCGCATCCACTTCGCCCGCCGGACTGACCAGGATCACCGCCCCCACAGTGGCACCGTTGTGCATGATAGGGGTCGCGACCGAGAAAATGCGGTCCCCATCACCCCGCACCAGAGTTTCGACCTGGGTCCGACCTTCGAGAGCAACAGGCGCCAGTGCCAGCAACTGTTCCTCAAGGCTTGAAGGCGCGTCGCCTTGCTGGCCAGAGAACAGCCCGGACACACCGGACCAGATCCAGGTCAAGCCATCGCTGATCAGGGCTGGTCCTTGCGAAGCATCATCAAAGCCTGCCAGTGGGTCCTGATCTGTCGTACCCTCATAAGTCGCGACCAGTTCGCTTGAACCATCCAGCACCAATACTTCGGCACCTTGGCGCAGGCTTAGACCCTGCAAGGTCTGTTCGACATCTATTCCGTCGCCTGTCGCCAGGTTTACGGGACTGCCAACCGGCAACTGTGCCTCGAACACATCGGCGACAAGACTAGCTTCACTGACCAATGCCCGCGCACGCTGCAACACCAGACTGTCGCGAGAGGAATTCAGATAGAGAACACCCGAAACCAGAATGGTCAGGGCGATCAGGTTGAAGGTCACGATTTTCCGCGTCAGCGGTGACCCTCTCAGCGGCAGGAAGCCCCGACGGGCACGCTTGACCTGCATCTCTTCGGCAACGGTCTTGTCCGGGGCGATCCAGTCATCGCCCAGGACAACATCACCATTGCGATGAGTGTCGGATGAGGTCGTGTCGCGCAAAGTCGTCCTTCCACGCACCGGTCACACCGGTTGGTTACTCTTCATTATATCGGTAGCCGATACCGTACAGCGTCTCGATGGCTGCAAAGTCGGAGTCCGCGCTACGCATCTTCTTGCGCAGACGTTTTATGTGGCTGTCGATAGTCCTGTCATCCACATAAACCTGATCGTCATAGGCCACATCCATCAGCTGATCTCGGCTTTTGACAAAGCCGGGACGCTGGGCCAATGCCTGCAGCAACAAGAATTCAGTCACGGTCAGGGACACGTCCTGCCCTTTCCAGCTGACCGCATGACGCAGCGGATCCATACGCAGGTGCCCGCGTTCCATCACCTTGGTTTCGGGCCCGGATCCGGTCGCATCGCCACTCACCGCCTCCTGCCGGCGCAGAAGTGCGCGAATACGCTCGACCAGCAGCCTTTGTGAAAACGGTTTCTTCACATAATCGTCTGCACCCATCCGCAACCCAAGAACCTCGTCGATCTCATCATCCTTGGAGGTCAGGAAGATGACCGGCATCTGGGTTTTCTGGCGCAGTCGTTGCAACAGATCCATGCCGTCCATACGCGGCATCTTGATATCTAGAACAGCCATATCCGGAAGTTTCTTGTTAAAGGCGTCGAGCGCCGCCTGACCGTCATTATATGTTTCGACCTCGAAACCTTCCGCCTCGAGCGTCATCGACACGGACGTCAGGATATTCCTGTCATCGTCAACCAATGCAATCTTTGACATCTGAAGTGCCCCTATACTGCTCTTGTCTGCCTTATTTTTTTCTCATTAATCGCCTTTCCAGCCGACCGAATCAATCAGAAACTGCGAATCGCCCCTGTCATTCATCCCTATTTCGACAAAAATTCGTTATCAGTTGCTGAATTCTCGCCACTCCTTTGACCTCCTATTTCATGGTTGCGCTAAACCTTGCCGTGGTGGCGCTAACTGCGCCAAACCGTCCTGTTCATGCCCTGAAAGGTCATGTTAAGACCGCGCCCACCGGGAGTTTTTTCCGGTTCTATTGCCCCACGGCGCGGCCGCTCGACCGCTGGCCCACGCGCCGCCACAGGAGAAAAAACGCATGACATCTGGACGGGTTAACCCGCAATTCCGCCTCGAAGATCAGGGCATCGAGGGACTGGGAAATGTCTACTACAACTACATGGAACCGGCGCTGATCGAAGAAGCGCTGAAGCGTGGTGAAGGTACGCTGGGCAATGGCGGGGCCTTTCTGGTCACCACCGGCAAATTCACTGGCCGGTCGCCCAAGGACAAACACATCGTCAAGACCGACAGTGTCGCCGACAATATCTGGTGGGAAAATAACGCCGCCATGTCGCCTGAAGGGTTCGACGCGCTGCATGCCGACATGCTGGAGCACATGAAGGGCCGGGATTATTTCGTCCAGGACCTCGTAGGTGGTGCCGATCAGGCCCATGCTATCAATGTCCGCATGGTGACGGAACTGGCTTGGCACAACCTCTTCATCCGCCATCTGCTGCGTCGCCCCGACCGCGAAGACCTGGATGATTTCACCGCCGATTTCACGGTCATCAACTGCCCCAGCTTCCAGGCGAGCCCGGAGAAGCACAACTGCCGCTCCGAAACCGTTATCGCGATGAACTTTGACAAGAAGGTCATCCTGATCGGCGGCACCGAATATGCCGGTGAGAACAAGAAGTCCGTGTTCACACTTCTGAACTACATGCTGCCGGAAAAAGGCATCATGCCGATGCACTGCTCGGCCAACCATGCCAATGGCAATCCGGTAGACACCGCTGTGTTCTTTGGGTTGTCGGGTACCGGTAAGACCACCTTGTCGGCCGACCCGGCGCGCACGCTGATCGGCGATGACGAACATGGCTGGTCGGACCGCGGCACCTTCAACTTCGAAGGTGGGTGCTATGCCAAGACCATCAACCTGAATCCCGAGGCCGAGCCGGAGATCTACGCGACGACCACAAAGTTCGGCACCGTGATCGAAAACATGGTCTTCGATCCCGAAACCAAGGAATTGGATTTCGACGACGACAGCCTGACCGCCAACATGCGTTGCGCCTATCCGCTGGAGTATATCTCGAACGCATCCAGCAGCGCCCTGGGCGGCCATCCCAAGAACATCATCATGCTGACCTGTGACGCGTTTGGTGTTCTGCCTCCGATCGCGCGCCTGACGCCGGCGCAGGCAATGTACCACTTCCTGTCAGGGTTCACCTCGAAAGTGGCCGGGACCGAGCGCGGTGTGACCGAGCCGGAGCCGACCTTCTCGACCTGCTTTGGCGCCCCATTCATGCCGCGTCGCCCCGAAGCCTATGGCAACCTGCTGCGCGAAAAGATTGCCCAGCACGGCGCAACCTGCTGGCTGGTCAACACCGGATGGACCGGTGGCGCCTATGGCGTTGGTTCGCGGATGCCGATCAAGGCGACACGCGGCTTGTTGACCGCAGCGCTGGACGGATCCCTGGCCGAGGCCGAGTTCCGCAAGGACAGCAATTTCGGCTTTGATGTGCCCGTGTCGGTGCCCGGCGTTGCCGAAGTTCTGCTGGACCCGCGCCGCACCTGGGACGACCAAGCGGCCTATGACAAGCAGGCTGAGAAATTGGTCCAGATGTTCTCGGACAACTTCCAGCAGTATTTGCCTTATATCGACGAAGACGTGAAAGCCGCCGCCATCGGCTGAGCGCCTTTCGTCTCGTAAGTTTGCCTCAAGACCCCGGCCTGGCGCCGGGGTTTTTTGCTTTTGGGTGTATTGTTCCGCTAGCCAAACAAGCCCCGCCGGATGAGGTTCAGACCCGCCAGTGTCAACACGATCAGAGTCACTTTTCTGAACGTCACTTGATCAATGCGATCCTGAATTCGGGTCCCGACCAAGGCACCCGCCAGCGCAGGAACAACAAGGGCCAGGGACAAAGGCCAGGTTTCGGACCGCAACACGCCAGATCCCGTATGCGCCACGACCAAAGCCAGTGCCCCTAACCCGTAGACCACGCCCTGAATGCGCACCTGTTCTGCTTTGGGGGTGTTCATCGCCGTCAAATACAACACCGTTGGCGGTCCCCAGACACCCGACATGCCGCCGATTGCCCCCGCCATCATTCCGAACAACGTATCCGCCCGTGCGCTTTGTCCGTTCAAATGCAGTGTCCACCCGAACAGTTGCAGCAGAGCAAAGAAGGTGACAGGAACGCCGAGCACCAGCAGGAACACCTCTTGCCGCAGATACGGGACCAGCTGCGCGCTCGTCACCAGAAACAGACCGCCCACGACCAAGAACAGGCGAAACCTCCGCACCGACGCCCAGGCCGCTGCGCCCCCGTGTCGCAGGGCCTGAATGCCATTGGTCACAACGGTGGCGGAAATCAAGCTCGCCAAGGCCAGATCGGGCGCTAGAAACATGCTGAGACCTGAAATCATAATCATCGGCAAGGCAAAGCCGACCATGCCTTTGATCAACCCGCCCAGCAGGGCAATTGCAAAAGCCGCAGAAAACTCGATCGGCGTCAGAAGTGAGAAAACACTGTCCATGCCTCCTCTTATCACGACGCAATCGTGCTGCACCGCAAAATTCGCCACGTAATTTTCGAACCAAACGCCGCACTGCAACGTATTTTTGTTGCGCTGCAAGTGCAAAATGAGTACCACCAAGCGACCCGAAATAGGATGTGATTCATGGCCCACGACGGACAGGACCTGCAAATGACTGCCGAGACCGCAAATTCGCCCCTTCTTCCCGACCTGCTGGCCCTTACCAGCGCTGCTCTGCCCCCTGTGGCCCAGCTGTTCGAAGCCGCCCGTGCCTCGGTTCGGGAGATGGTCGTGGACGGCGATCGCGTCTCGGGCGCGCTGATCGAACAGAACCAGACCGCAGCCCACGGGCTGGCCTGGCTGGCCACCTATCAGCAATGTTTGGTGCAGATGCAAAGCTGGGCTGAAAAGCTGCAAGCCGATGGCAAATTTGGCGAGATCGAGCAGCTGATCCACCAGATTGCTTTTGGCGAATACCTGCACCAACTGGCCGGCGGTATTGCCATGAACCAAGGCGAAATCATCCGCCTTCAGGAACTTGGCCTGGGTTGGGATGCGCTGTCGGGCTTCCAATGCGGCGAGATCCAGACCCTGATGGCTTCGGCCAATACGCAAACAGCGCGCACCCGCCTGGTTGAGCTGATGCAGGAACAGGCCGCTAACATCACCTTTGGCGCAACCGGCCTGGATGAAGAGCTGGAAATGATCCGCGAACAGTTCCGCCGCTTTGCGCTGGATCGCGTGGAACCCAACGCCCATGACTGGCACCTCAAGGACGAACTGATCCCGATGGAAATCATCGAGGAGCTGGCCGAAATGGGTGTTTTCGGTCTGACCATCCCGGAAGAATTTGGCGGGTTCGGCCTGTCCAAAGCCTCAATGGTTGTCGTTTCCGAAGAATTGTCGCGCGGTTACATTGGTGTAGGCTCGCTTGGCACCAGGTCCGAAATCGCGGCCGAGCTGATCCTGTGCGGCGGCACCGACGAACAAAAGGCCAACTGGCTGCCCAAGATCGCCAGTGCTGAAATCCTGCCGACGGCTGTGTTTACTGAACCAAACACAGGATCCGATCTGGGAAGCCTGCGCACCCGCGCTGTCAAGGATGACAGTGGTGATTACAAGATCACCGGTAACAAGACCTGGATTACACACGCTGCACGCACCCATGTGATGACCCTTCTGGCGCGGACCAACCCGGACACCACCGACCACCGGGGCCTGTCCATGTTCCTGGCTGAAAAGACCCCGGGCACGGACGAAGCCCCCTTCCCCACCGAAGGCATGACCGGCGGTGAGATCGAGGTGCTGGGCTATCGTGGCATGAAGGAATACGAGCTGGGCTTTGACAACTTCCACGTCAAGGGCGAAAACCTGTTGGGCGGCGAGGAAGGCAAAGGCTTTAAACAGCTGATGGAGACCTTTGAGTCCGCCCGGATCCAGACCGCCGCCCGCGCCGTTGGCGTCGCGCAATCCGCTTTGGACATTGCCATGCAATATGCTCAGGACCGCAAGCAATTTGGCAAATCCCTGATCGAATTCCCACGCGTGTCCAGCAAGCTAGCGATGATGGCAGTTGAGATCATGGTGGCCCGCCAGCTGACCTATTTCAGTGCTTGGGAAAAAGACCACGGTCATCGCTGCGATCTGGAGGCAGGAATGGCCAAACTGCTGGGCGCCCGCGTTGCTTGGGCAGCGGCCGACAACGGTCTTCAGATCCATGGCGGCAACGGCTTTGCCATGGAATACAAGATCTCTCGGGTGCTGTGTGATGCACGGATCCTGAACATCTTTGAAGGCGCGGCCGAAATTCAGGCACAGGTCATCGCCCGCCGTCTCTTGGCATAATCATTCGGCCTGATCAGCAGGCCACCTGAAACACTCCCCGGGGACTTCCCCGACTTGGCCCGGCCCCTGTGCCGGGCTTTTCTTTTTGCTTCTCCGACATCAGCACAAAATTGACTTCGATCGAAAAGTCGGTGCCAATCTGACCTGCAATCGACGTATACCGGTTTCAGGCAAAGAATGATTTCAAACATCCGGAATCACATGACCCAATTGCCCGTAAAGAAACGGTTCAGGATTGGCTTGCTCAATTTTCTTGTTGCGTTGAGTTGGTCGCTTTTTGCGATCCCTGTTTCGGCCCAACCCGCAGAAGAAGCGGCTTTGGCGGCAAGCATCAGGTCGCTCGAATTACAGTTGAACGCCCGGATCGGTGTGCAGATCACAGACGGTAAATCAGCATGGCAGTGGGGCTACCGTTCTGACGAACAATTCCTGATGGCCAGCACGTTCAAACCGCTCTTGTGTGGAGCCGTTCTGGATCAAACGGATCAGGGTCAGCTCTCTCTGGCGGAGCGCGTGCCAGTACAGCAAAGCGACCTCTTGGATTATGCACCAGTAACGCGCAACTATGTCGGACAGTCCCTCTCGATCGCTGAACTGTGTCAGGCCGCGATTGACCTGAGCGACAATACAGCGGCAAATTTGCTGCTAAATCGGATCGGCGGGCCACGCGCGGTTACATCCTTTCTTCGTCAGATCGGTGATCAAACGACCCGACTGGACAGAACGGAACCTGAGTTGAACCGCTTTGTGCCCGGCGACATTCGGGACACGACAACACCCGCAGCCATGCTTGAGACATGGGAGAAATTGCTGCTGGGAAACAGTCTCACGCCCGCTGCGCGCCAATTGCTGACCAAATGGATGGAGACAGGGTCGGTGACAGGTCAACTGCTTCGCCCGCACCTGCCAAAGACATGGAAAATTGCGGACAAATCCGGTGGAGGACGCCATCACACCCGCAACATTGTGGCCATGATCTCCCCAAATGGTCACAGCACGTATTTTGTCGCTATCTTTGTGTCGGACACGTCTGCCAGTTGGTCAGACCGAAACAGCGCGGTTTCCCAGATCAGCCGGGCCGTCGTGGAACTTTTGAAAGCCCGCCTCTAACTCGGCATGCGGTGCTTGAAGAAACTGGTTTCTGGCCCGGTGCTGCCTTTCTCTTGCCCTAATCATTTGACACAAATCCGAACCATGAAAGCACCTCTGATCTCCCTCTTTGCTTCGGCACTGCTTTTGTTCGGTTGCGGCCAAGCGCCCGCCAGCAAAAAGGAAGCCCGGATTCTGGCCATGGGCGACTCGCTGATTGCGTCACACGCCATCTCGGGCCGTGCGATCGCCGATGTGATCGAAAAATCGTTGGGTGAACCTGTTGTGGATCGGTCCGTTCTGGGCGCGCGCATGATCTACAAGCTGCCCGTGACCGGCAGCGCCGGGCTTAGTATCCCAAAGCAATATCGCGACGGCGACTGGGACTGGGTGGTCCTGAACGGCGGTGGCAACGATCTGTGGCTGGGCTGCGGCTGCTTCATCTGCGACGGCAAGATGAACAAGCTGATCTCTGAAGACGGGTTAAAAGGTGCCATCCCCGGCATGTTGAACAAACTGCGCAAATCCGGCGCCAAGGTCATTTATGTCGGCTACCTGCGCAGCCCCGGGCTGGGCTCACCCATCGAGCACTGCAAGGATGAAGGCGACGAGTTGGAGCGCCGTATCGCCAGGTTGGCCGCGGTCGATTCAGGCGTTTTCTACCTGTCGAACCAGGATCTTGTACCACATGGTGATCGCTCCTATCACGCGCTGGACATGATCCATCCATCGATCAAGGCCAGCACTGCCATTGGGCAGCGCGTCGCACAGATCATCAACGAATGATGTGATGGCATAATCCAGCCTCAGCCGCGTCTTGACATTAAAGCAAGCTTGAAAATGATCTGAAAACACCAATCCTCTTCCATATTGGGTTATCGGAGGGGGATTGATGTCAGAAACCACAGTGCTTGTGACCGGGGCGACCGGCTATATTGGTAAACATCTTGTTCTACAGTTGTTGAACGCCGGTTACGCGGTGGTCGGTTCGGTACGCGATACCAACCGCGAAGCTGAATTGCGTGACGCCGTTGCCCCCGGTCTGACCGACCCTGGGTTTCTGGACAATCTTCGAGTTGTTCCTCTGGATCTGACCAGCGATGAGGGCTGGGACGCGGCCATGACCGGCGTCGATGTGCTGATGCACACGGCCTCCCCTTTCCCACTGAAACAGCCGAAAGACGAGAATGATCTGATCCGCCCTGCAGTAGACGGTGCGCTACGAGCTGTCCGGGCGGCAAAACAGGCTGGGATAACGCGTGTGATCATGACCTCGTCCACAGTGGCGGTGATGAATGCTGATTTGCCGCCGGGCAAGGACATCTATGATGAACAGGACTGGACGGATCTGAACCACCCATCCTCCACGGCTTACGTGAAATCCAAGACACTTGCAGAACAGGCCGTGTGGGATTGGCAGAACACGGACGGGCCTGAGATGCAGATCACCATGATCAATCCGTCCTTCGTTCAGGGCCCGCCCTTGGATCGCCACTATGGCTCGTCGGTCAACGTGATCGAACGGTTGGTGACCAGCAAGGATCCGATGCTGGCCGCCTTCGGCATGCCCTGTGTGGATGTTCGCGACATTGCCCTGATGCACATCCGCGCGATGGAGCGACCCGAAAGCATCGGTAAACGCTTTATCGGGGTGGATCGGACGCTCTGGTATCAGGATATGGCCCAGATCCTCAAATCCGCCTTCCCTGAGCGCAAGATCGTCACACGGGTCGCACCCAATTTCGTGGTGCGCTTCCTGGCTCTGTTCGACGCAACGGTCCGGTCGATCCTTCCGATCCTCGGACATTGCCCGCGAGTGTCGAACACCCAAGCGCGTGACATTCTGGGTATTCAGTTTCGCGACGTGCGTGCGTCAATCCGAGAAGCCGGAGAATTCTTGGTCGAAAACAAGTTGGTTTGACGTGTGACGCAAGGGCGTTTCCGGTCAGGGCTGCAATTGTGGGTCCGCCTTCCTAAGTTCGATGCGACCTTCAGTTGGAGAAAAACTCATGCGTTCCGCCCTGATCCTTGCTCTTGCGGGCCTTGCTGCCTGCAGCCCGGATGAAACCGTGTCGGCCTATGGCGGTGCTGACAAGATCTGGGTGCTGAGCGAGCTGGACGGCAACGCCTTTTCAGCCCGCGCAACATTGACCTTTCCGGAGCCTGGCAGGATCGCCGGGCAATCCCCCTGCAACACCTATTCAGGCCAGATGGAAGCGCCTTATCCCTGGTTCGAAACCGGCCCTCTGGCTGTCACCCGCCGCGCCTGCCCCGACATGGCACAGGAGCAGGTGTTCCTGGCCGCTTTGGATGCGATGACCCAGTCCGAGGTGTCGGGCGACGTGCTGGTGCTCAGCACCGAAGATGGGCGGGAAATGGTATTCAAATCCGACGGGTGAACGTGTCGATAAATCGCGATCTGGCGTCCGGCACGGGCCGGTTCCCCAGTGACTTGGCCAGCTTGGTATCCAGAAAATACCCTGTCGTTTTCAAGGCCAATACCACCTCCTCATCCGGCGCGCTGCCTTCGCCGCGCAGAACCGGCGGCAAGGGCAGCAACCGATCCGCCCATTCCCCCGCGCCTTCGCGCGACACGGCGCGGCCGGATTTGGGAGAAACATAAATCAGCCCCTCCCGAGTTCCGGTCACTGCGCATCGGTCCAGATCCAGACCAAAACCCAGCTCATCCAGCAAGGCCACCTCCCAACGCAGATAGGCCAGCGGCCAGATCTCTTCCTGCTCCAGCAGATCCAACAATTGTTCGGTCCGCTTGTACAGGTCGGGATGTGGTTCCCGTTCCGGCACGGCAAAGGACAATAGCGCCGTGACCGCGTTCAACCCGCTCAGCGCCAGACGGCCGGAAAACGCCGACACGGCCCGGCTCCGCAGCGGTTCTGCCTGATACGAGCCCAGATGATCCTCGAGCCGTGCCCGCCAGATCAGATCCAACTGGGCCCCCGGCTGCAGGATCGGCGCCATCTTGCGACTGGCTCCGCCACGCACGATACCCGCGTGGCGCCCGTGGTCCTGTGTCAAGACGTCGATGATTGCGCCCGTCTCCCCATGGCGGCGCGTCGTCAACAAAATACCGTGGTCGCGCCACTCCACAACTTAGTTCCTCTTTCGATCGGATACCGCCCCACCTGAGCGTACTGTGCCCGCAACTGCAAGCTTGACTGCAAAGCTCGTCTGCGCAACGATAATTAACCAATATGTTAATTATGAGGCCCGCCATGCGCGCTATCACCATCACCTACCAATATAACGGCCCTGAACATGACTGGCAGCAGGCCATTGATGCCTTCATCGCCGCTCTCGAATCCGATTCCCGGCTCAAGGGCCGTTTCGAATACCAGGTTGCCGTCGCCGACGACAATCAGACCAGGATTCACTGGGGCCGCTGGGATGATCCTAACACCTTGGCCTATCTTCAGGCCCAGAGTTTCTTCAAGGACTTCGCCACAAAAATCCGCGGCTTCTCGGGCAACGGGCCAACCGCAACCGGTCACAATGTCGTGGCAAAAACCTCAGGCTGGTGAGCAATCAGTCCAGCCCTTCCTGATCCAGCAGGCTGCGGCCCTGCCGATCTTCAACCTCAATCACCCACAGATCCGGGTCAAAGCTGCGCTGACGGGTGATGGCGTCATCTACATCGCGCTCCTCGCCTTCGATCAGCACAACCCACATGCGTGTATCCGACATGATGTCATAAGATCGATGCAGCGCACGTGCCTGACCGTCCAGAGTGTTGACCTTGATCAGCACCGAACCTGCATCATTGTCGCCATGGGCCACGACAAAGGCGGGAATATCCTGCAGCCGCAATCGAGTCAGGTAGGCCTGCACCCAGAAAGAGGCGACAAGCTGACTCATGTGTTGCCGTCTTTGAAATCCAGGCCCATTTCGGAATAGCGCTCGGATTCCTCCAGCCAGTTCGGGCGCACCTTGACCTGCAGGAACAGGTGCACCTTGCGATCCAGAAATTCCTCCAGCTCGGCCCGGGCCGCCTGGCTGACCGCCTTGATCGTCTCGCCCTTCTTGCCCAGCACAATGCCCTTGTGCCCGTCCCGCATCACATAGATCACCTGATCCACACGGGCCGATCCATCCTTGCGCTCCTGCCAGCTTTCGGTCTCGACCGTCAATTGATACGGCAGTTCCTGATGCAGACGCAGGGTCAGCTTTTCGCGGGTCATTTCCGCCGCGATCATCCGCATCGGCAGATCGGCAATCTGATCTTCGGGATACAGCCACGGGCCTTCGGGCAGACGCCCGGCCAGCCACGCACGCAAGTCGGCGACCCCGTGGCCCTTTTCGGCCGAGATCATGAAGGTTTCGGAAAATGGATAGCGGTCGTTCAGATCCTTGGTCAAAGCAAGCAGCTTTTCCGAAGGCACCTTGTCAATCTTGTTGATCGCCAGCGCAATCGTGCGCCCTGAACCGATCTCCTCCAGCCCCTCGAGGATCCGTTCGACCCCTTCGGTCACGCCGCGATGCGCCTCGACCATCAGGACAACGATATCGGCATCCGCCGCTCCACCCCAGGCCGCTGCCACCATGGCACGGTCCAATCGGCGGCGGGGGCGGAACAGACCGGGCGTGTCGACGAACACGATCTGGGCATCGCCCTCCATCGCCACGCCGCGAATGCGGGCGCGGGTGGTCTGAACCTTGTGTGTCACGATCGACACCTTCGCTCCGACCATCTGGTTGGTCAGCGTGGATTTCCCCGCGTTGGGTTCGCCAATCAAAGCCACAAATCCGGCGCGGGTTGTCATTTAAGTGTCTCCAATTTGGTCAAAAGCGCCTTTGCAGCGGCCTGTTCCGCCTGGCGTTTGGATCCGGCAGTTGCCGAAGCTTCGGTGCCGTCATTCAGACGGGCTGCGATGGTGAAGACCGGCTGATGATCCGGCCCGTCGCGCGAGAGTAGCACATATGAGGGTGGTTTTTCACCGCGCGCCTGCACGAATTCCTGCAAGGCGGTCTTGGCATCGCGCGCATCGCTTTCGACCTTGCCGATACGGTCGCCCCACAGCCGTAGGATCATCGCCTGTGCCACGTCGAACCCTGCATCGCGGTAGACGGCTGCAATCACCGCCTCCATCGCGTCGCCCAGCAACGCTTGTTTGCGACGCCCGCCCGACATCATTTCGGACCGACCGAGTTTCAGAACCGTTCCCAGTTCGATTTCACGTGCGACATCGGCGCAGGTTTCCTTGCGCACCAGCGCGTTGAACCGAGGCGCTAGCTGCCCTTCGCTGGCGCCCTTGTCATGTTCCAACAAGGCCGACGCCATAACCAGCCCCAGCACCCGGTCACCCAGAAACTCCAACCGCTGATTGTCCTGCCGCGTGGCCGATGAAATCGACGAATGAGTCAGTGCGCGCACCAAGAGTTCAGGCCGGGCAAACTGATGCCCGATCCGATCCTGAAAGGCGCGCATGTCAGCAGAAAGCTTCACTCGATCCCCTTGAAGAAACGATCACTGCGCCAGGTCCAGAAGAACAGCATAGAGCGCCCGGCAGAGGAGAACATGATCCGATCCGCGCGTCCAATCAGGTTTTCATAAGGCACAAAACCCACTCCGCCAGCAGCTTGCGGCAGGCGACTGTCGGCCGAGTTGTCACGGTTGTCGCCCATGAAGAAGAAATGCCCTTCCGGCACCAGATAGACAGGAGTGTGATCCGATCCCTGATCGCCGATATTCAAAACCACATGTTCGCGGCCTTCGGGGAAGGTTTCGACAAAACGCGACTTGGTGCAGGCTCCGCCTTCGCCGACGGGGCCATTTTCACAGCGCGGCGTCAGACCCTGCGGGCCCTGACGGGCCATGACTTCCTCAAACTGTCCGGCAGGAACTTGTTTGACGGCTTCGCCATTCAGGAAAAGAACACCATCCTTGACCTGAACGCGATCTCCCGGAAGCCCAACCAGACGTTTGATATAATCGCGGCCGGACACCGGATGGCGGAAGACAACAACATCTCCGCGTTCGGGATCCCCGCCCAGGATCCGAGTATTGTCACCCTTGGCAAAGCCACAGATATCTTCGGCGTCCACATTGATCCCGAAGCGCGGCATGATCAGGCTGGGACAGGAGGCATAGGAGTACCCATAAGCCATCTTGTTCACGAACAGAAAATCACCGATCAGCAGCGTTTCCTTCATCGACCCGGATGGGATCCAGAAGGGTTGAAAGAACAGCGTACGAAAGACACCCGCGATCAGCAGGGCATAAACGATCGTCTTGATCGTTTCGACAATGGCATTTCCGGACTTGGCTTTGGCCGCCATGAGGGTCTCCGAGAAGGATGAAACAATGTGCAGGCTACATGCGGGGCCGTTAAGGCTAAGTCAAGGTGACGGGGGCGGATCTGCGACAGGTCGCGCCTCGATCACCACATAGGCCTGCGCCCAGGGGTGATCATCGGTCAAGGAAACGTGAATGACCGCCTCGTAGCCCTCGGGTGTCATCTCCTTCAACCGCTCCGCCGCCCACCCGGTCACATGCATCACAGGCTGTCCGGTGCGCAGGTTGGTGACAGACATGTCCTTCCAGGCAATCCCCATGCGCAAACCGGTGCCAAGGGCCTTGGAGCAGGCCTCCTTGGCGGCCCAGCGTTTGGCATAGGTCCCGGCCACATCCCGGCGCCGTTCAGCCTTGCGTTGCTCGATCTCGGTAAAGACCCGGTTGCGGAAGCGATCGCCAAAGCGATCCAGTGTGCCCTGGATGCGATCGATATTGGCCAGATCGGTACCGATGCCCAGGATCATTCAAACCTCGCCTTACGACCGGCCCAAGAGTTTTTGAAAACTCTTGGCAAATTTCTTTTAAGAAATTTGCGTTCGATCCCCATTGCAAACCTACTCCTCTGTTCCGGCTCGGCGTTTGATCTCTTCGAACTTGGCCTTGATCTTGGCCCGCCGGCGATGCTGATAGGCCCGGATCAAAGGAACAGTCAGAAAATAGCCGATAGTTCCGGCAATTGCGCCCGGAATCAGTCCGCCCACCATGTAGGGATAGAATACCTCGTCATAAAACAGTTCAAGCCCGGCCCAATCCGCATCCTGATCAGTCAGCAACGCAAACAGATTGTCCTGCAGGTCTTTCCCGGCCCCGATGAACTTGTCCACCAGTGATTTGTCTACCGACTCGTCGAACTCGGTGCCCAGCAGCCAGTGCCCGGTTTTCAGCGAAATCACTCCAATAGGGACATAGGTCAGCGGATTGCCAAAAAACGTGGCACTCAACGCCGCCAGGATATTGCCATTCATCGCCCGTGCCAGAATTGCAGCGACAAAGAAATGCATCGTGTAAAACGGCGTGAAGGTGGTGAACACACCGGCCCATACACCGCGCGCAATCCGTTCCGGTGAATCCGGCAGTCGCCGCACCCTGTGTTTCACATAAAGAAAAGCCCGGCCCCAGCCGCCACGCGGCCATAGAAACTCCCAGATGGTACGCAGTGGCGATCTTCGGTCTCGGCGCCTGAATACCACCGTTCTCCCCCTCGGCCCCGGTCAGCTTCAGCGCGCCGCGATAGAGGCCGGAGCCTTTTCGCGGTGCCGCTCGACCGCGGCCACATCGCTTTCCGCCTCCAGCGCAAGCATGAGGGAATGCAATTGTTCGGCATCTCTCAGTTCGACATTGATCATCAGGCGATAAAAGTCCGGTTTACGGTCAACGAATTCCAAGTCGCTGATATTTGCCTTCTTTTCCCCGATCAATGTGCAAATACGTCCCAGCACACCCGCATCATTGCCGATCGTCAGTTCCAAAGTGGTCCCGTAGACCGCCGGGTGTGTTCCGGTGTTCCACTGGAGATCTACCCAGCGTTCGGGCTGTTCGTCGTATTTTCCCAGATTGTCGCAATCGGCCGCATGCACGACCACACCCTTGCCCCGATAGGTAATGCCGATGATCCGTTCGCCGGGCAGCGGTTGACAACAGGGCGCACGTTCAAAGCTCTGCCCCGCTTCCAGACCGATGACGGCGCGACGAGGCGAGACCTTGTCGCCCTCTTCCGGAGCCAGATCGGGATAAACAGCCTGCACCACGTCATGAGCCGTCAGTTCGGCACTGCCCAGTCGCGCCAGCAATTCGCGACGATCATTCAGGCGCATGTGTTTTGCAGCAGTTTCCAGAGCCTTGTCGGTGGCTTTCTTGCCGACATGATCAAAGGCTACTCGGGCCAGTTCGCGACCCAGCTTGATGAACCGTTCACGGTCTGCTTCGCGCAACGCGCGCCGGATCGCCGTACGCGCCTTTCCCGTCACTGCAATTTCAAGCCAGCTGACCTGTGGTGTCTGCCCCTCGGCGGTGATGACCTCACAGCTCTGACCATTCTTCAGCCGCGTCCACAACGGCACGCGAATGCCATCGACTTTGGCGCCGACACAGGCTGACCCGATCCGCGTGTGGATGGCATAGGCAAAGTCGATCGGCGTTGCCCCTCGAGGCAGCTTGACCACGTCCCCCTTGGGTGTGAAGCAGAACACCTGGTCCGAATACATCTCGAGCTTGACCGCTTCGAGGAATTCGTCGTGATCATCCTCGGCGTCAAACTGTTCGGTCAGGCTCGCGATCCATTTTGCCGGGTCTACAGCAAAGGGGTTATGGCTGCGCACTCCGTCCCGATAGGACCAGTGTGCCGCAACCCCGGTTTCGGCCACATCATGCATCTGGCGGGTGCGGATCTGCACTTCGACCCGCTTACCGTCCCGGCCGGAAACCGTGGTATGGATCGACCGATAACCGTTTGATTTCGGCTGGCTGATGTAGTCCTTGAACCGCCCGGGCACCGCGCGCCAGCGCTGGTGGATTGCCCCCAGGGTGCGGTAACAATCCTCTTCGCTCTGCGTGATAATGCGGAAACCGTAGATGTCTGAAAGACGTGAAAAGCCTTGCTCCTTTTCCTCCATCTTTCGCCAGATCGAATAGGGTTTCTTGGCCCTGCCAAAGACTTCAGCCTCGATCCCCGCCTTTTCCAGTTCCAAGCGCATGTCGCCGGTGATCCGGTGGATCACATCACCGGTTTCGCGCTGCAGAGTGATGAAGCGGCGGATGATCGACTGGCGCCCTTCGGGGTTCAGCACACGGAAAGCCAGATCCTCCAGCTCTTCGCGCATCCACTGCATGCCCATACGCCCGGCCAGCGGCGCATAGATATCCATGGTTTCGCGCGCTTTCTGCGCCTGCTTTTCAGGACGCATCGCTTTGATCGTGCGCATGTTGTGCAGACGGTCAGCCAGCTTGACAAGAATGACACGCAGGTCCTTGGACATCGCCATGAACAGCTTGCGGAAGTTCTCGGCCTGTTTGGTCTCACGTGAGGACAGCTGAAGATTTGTCAGCTTGGTCACCCCATCGACCAGCTTTGCGACCTCATCGCCGAAAAGTTCGGCAACTTGACCATACGAGGCTTTGGTATCCTCGATCGTGTCATGCAGAAGGGCGGTAATGATGGTTGCATCATCCAGACGCTGTTCGGTCAGGATCGCAGCAACGGCAACGGGATGCGTAAAATAGGGCTCACCCGAATGGCGAAACTGCCCTTCGTGCATCTTTTCGCCAAAGTCATGTGCCAGCGCAATCTTTTCGGCGTTGGTTTTTGGATTGTAGTTGCGGACCAGCGCAATCAGGTCTTCTGATGAAATCATATTCCGGTCCGCTTCCTTGGTCGGTGGCGCGCGGTCAGCCCTGACCCTGAGCCTCCATCAGAGCGCGCAGGAGTTTTTCTTCGGACATGTCGTCATCTGCTGGCTTGTCCGATTCCGCTCCCATCAGCAGAGCCATCGAATCTTCCTCGGGCTCATCCACTTCGATCTGGGTCTGGTTGCTTTCGATCAGACGTTCGCGCAGTTCGTCGGCGCTCTGGGTCTCGTCAGCGATTTCACGCAGGGCGACAACAGGATTTTTGTCATTGTCGCGGTCCACGGTGATCGGTGCACCGGCCGAAACCTCACGGGCGCGATGGGCCGCAAGCATTACCAGTTCGAACCGGTTCGGAACCTTGTCTACGCAGTCTTCAACCGTCACGCGGGCCATGAGGGACTCTCCAAAAGAAAATTCGTCCAGAAGGGAGTTATGTAAGGCCGAATCTTTGGCTTGACAAGCAGATAATCCCCAGCTGAACCGTCAAATCGGGACAACCTCCCGGCTCTCGGCCTCAGGCAGCGCCTCGAGCATGTCGCGCACTGTTTTTCCCAACACAGGATGACGCCAGTTCGGCGCAATGTCGTTTAGGGGGACCAGAACAAAGGCCCGGTCCTGCAACCGAGGATGCGGCAGGATCAATTGATCAGGTGTGGCTTTCACTTGCTCTTCGGGCGGCAGGTTCAGCCAGGCTTCATATCCAGCCAGATCCGGGCAAACACGGTCGCCAAAGGACAGCACGTCCAGATCCAAGGTCCGCATGCCCCAACGCTGATCCCGGACACGTTGAAACGACGCTTCGACGTCATGCAGTTCTTGCAGGAGCTGCTGCGCTGATCCATCGTATTCGACCGTGACGGCCGCATTCACGTAATCCGGTCCCGCTCCGGGCGGAAAACACGGCGTCGAAAAGAAACGACTAATTGCCCGAATCACCATTCCGTGGTCAGATAACCGTGAAATAGCAGCGGAAAGTGTGAATCGTGGCGAACCGACGTCAGACGGTAGGTTTCCACCCAGTGCTATGTGCGAAATTGACCGGATTCCGGTCATGTCCTGCCCCTTTTTGACCGCTGATGCGCCTTGCTATGGTTCATAAATTTCTTACATTATAAGCACCCGAGCCGCCACTCAGTATTACTCACTCACGGAACATTCGGTGGCCGGGTTTGTACCTGAAGGGAAAATTTATGTTTTACAAAGACGAACGGCTTGCGCTGTTCATCGATGGGTCGAACCTGTATGCCGCAGCGAAGGCGCTCGGCTTCGATATCGACTACAAACTCCTACGCCAGGAATTCATGCGACGCGGCAAACTGCTGCGGGCATTTTATTATACTGCGCTGCTGGAAAACGATGAATATTCGCCGATCCGTCCGCTGGTGGACTGGCTCCACTACAACGGCTTCACCATGGTGACCAAGCCGGCGAAGGAATACACCGACAGCATGGGCCGTCGGAAGGTCAAGGGCAACATGGATATCGAACTCACAGTCGATGCCATGGAACTTGCACCGCGTGTCGATCATATCGTGCTGTTCTCGGGCGATGGGGATTTCCGCCCGCTGGTTGCCAGCCTGCAACGCCAAGGCGTTCGGGTGTCGGTCGTGTCGACGATCCGCAGCCAACCGCCGATGATCTCGGACGATCTGCGTCGTCAGGCTGACAACTTCATCGAACTGGAAGAGCTGCGCGACGTTATCGGCCGTCCGCCCCGCGAAACTGGCGATGATGTCCGCGCTGTTGCGGCAGGCGGTCGCTGAGACTGCTACGCCGAACGGCTGCATGAGAGAATTGGCCCGGCAGGATCTTCCTGCCGGGCTTTTTGTGTCGCTGTTTCCCAAAACTCGGGCGGATTATGGCAAGATGACAGTTCGTCGGTGCTGGACGTCCGCCGCTGGACGCCTTACCTCTGCCGGGCAAGGAGACGCCGATGACACAGCCAACTGCCAAACCTGCCCTGACCCTGTATCTGGCTGCACCGCGCGGCTTTTGTGCCGGGGTGGATCGCGCCATCAAGATCGTCGAAATGGCTCTCGAAAAATGGGGGGCGCCAGTCTATGTCCGGCATGAGATCGTGCATAACAAATTCGTTGTCGATGGCCTTAAAGCCAAGGGTGCGATCTTTGTCGAGGAACTGGAAGACTGTCCCGATGATCGCCCGGTGATCTTCTCCGCCCATGGCGTGCCGAAATCCGTCCCGGCCGAGGCGCAACGCCGCAACATGATCTATGTGGACGCCACATGCCCCTTGGTCAGCAAGGTTCATATCGAAGCCCAGCGCCATTCGGAAAACGGCCTGCAGATGATCATGATCGGCCACAAGGGCCACCCCGAAACCGTCGGCACGATGGGACAGCTCCCGGATGGAGAGGTGCTGCTGGTCGAAACCGTGGATGATGTCGCCACCGTTGCCGTTCGGGACCCCGACCGGATTGCCTTTGTCACCCAGACCACGCTGTCGGTCGATGATACCAAAGATATCGTTGCTGCCCTTCAGACCCGCTTTCCCAAGATCGTCGGTCCACACAAGGAAGACATCTGTTATGCCACCACAAACCGGCAAGAAGCCGTCAAGGCCGTCGCCCCCGATGCCGACGCATTGCTGGTCGTGGGCGCGCCCAACTCTTCGAACTCTCGCCGTCTGGTCGAGGTAGGCGCCAAGAACGGCTGCAAATACGCCCAACTGGTTCAACGCGCTGATAATATCGACTGGCATGCTCTGGACGGAATCCGCTCAGTAGCGATTACCGCCGGTGCCTCGGCTCCGGAACTGTTGGTGAACGAGGTCATCGACGCGTTCCGAGATCGCTATGACGTGACCGTGGATATTGTCGAAACCGCGGTTGAAACCGTCGAATTCAAGGTCCCGCGCGTTTTGCGTGCCTGAAACCCCGGGGGTGAAAAGTGATTTCTGTGCAATTTCTTCTGACCGCGATCGTGGTCGTTATCGCGCCCGGAACCGGGGTGATCTATACGATCGCCACCGGCCTGGGTCAGGGGCGCCGCGCCTCGATCTGGGCCGCATTGGGGTGCACCTTCGGGATCGTTCCGCATTTGGCTGCAGCCACATTTGGCCTGGCGGCTGTGCTTCATGCGTCCGCCCTGCTGTTCCAGATCGTCAAATTCGCTGGTGTGGCCTATCTGCTGTACCTCGCGTGGCAGGCCCTCAAATCCGACGGGGCCTTGTCGGTCAGCGCCGAGAATGCCCACCAAAATGGAATGCGCATCGCCCAACGGGGTGCCCTGATCAACATTCTGAACCCGAAATTGTCAGTTTTCTTTCTGGCCCTGCTTCCGCCTTTCCTGTCCGGTAATCCCGCTACCGCCACGGCTGAGATGGTCCTTCTGGGCAGCACCTTCATGGCTTTGACATTTGCCGTTTTCGTACTCTACGGCTTCTTTGCTGCAGCTGCACGTACGCACCTTCTGGAGTCCGAGCGCGTCGTGCTTTGGCTGAACAGGGGTTTTGCCGCGATCTTTGCTGGTCTAGCTGCCCGCCTGGCGATGGAGCGCGCATGAGCCGGATCCCCACAGCCCCGCTTGTCTTGGGCCTTGCCGGCCTGATCCCCTTTGTCTGGGGGGCGCTGACCTATCTCAGCCCTGCTTTGCAGGCCTGGGGCGCCGGAACGTTCGGCCCTCGCTTTGTCGGTCCTTACATCCAGCTCTTCTATGGCTCGGTCATCCTCAGCTTCATGTCCGGTGTGCTTTGGGGCTTTGCCACCAAGGCCGAAGGATCCCAAGCCGCAACCGGATATGCCCTGTCGGTAATCCCCGCGCTTTGGGCCTTCTTCATGACCGGCGGCGGTCCGGTCAGTGCCGGAACCAACTTGATCTTTGGCTTTCTGGGGCTTCTGCTGCTTGACGGCGCCTTTGCACGTTGGGGCTTAACCCCAGCTTGGTGGATGTCCCTGCGCGCCCTTCTGACCACGGTCGTGGTAGCCTGTCTTGCTGTAGGAGTTTTGTTGTGACCGATTCCGAAACCATCCGCGTCTATGATCAAAAAGCTGGCGAATACGCCGATATGACAGATGAGTTCAATCAGGCCGACCCGCGCCTGCTCGAGCTGATCCAAGGTTGCCCGAAAGGTGGTCGAGTTTTGGATCTGGGTTGTGGCCCCGGCGCTTCGTCTGCGCAAATGGCCGCGGCAGGCCTGACCGTCGATGCCACGGATGCCTCGTCCGCAATGGTTGAAATGGCCGCTAAACACCCGGGCGTTACCGCTTGGCAGGCCACCTTTGACGACATTTCGGGCGAATCCGTCTATGACGGGATCTGGGCCAATTTCTGCCTTCTGCACGCCCCACGCAACGACATGCCCCGGCACCTGTCTGCGCTTCACAATGCGCTGAAACCCGGCGGCTTGTTTTTCATTGGGCTTAAACTGGGTACTGGCGAAGCCCGTGACAAGATCGGACGCCTTTATACCTATTATTCTCAGGATGAACTTGAAGGGCTGCTGTCCCAAGCTGGCTTCACAATCGAAAACACGCGTTTCGGAAGCGGCGCAGGACTGGACGGCTCTGTCTCGGATTGGATCTCGGTATCAGCCCATGCCTGAGCTTTTTGCCTATACCGATGGAGCCTGTTCGGGAAATCCGGGTCCTGGGGGATGGGGTGTGCTGTTGCGCGCCATGGACGGGGACACCATCGTCAAGGAACGCGAGCTGCAGGGTGGTGAAGGTGAAACCACTAACAACCGCATGGAGCTTTTGGCCGCGATCAATGCGCTGGAAAGCCTGACGCGACCTTCGACGATCACGGTGGTGACAGACAGCGCCTATGTGAAAAATGGCGTGACGGGGTGGATCTTTGGCTGGAAGCGCAACGGCTGGAAAACCTCGAACAAGAAGCCCGTTAAGAACGTCGAGCTTTGGCAGCGCCTGGACGAGGCGCAACAACGCCACAAAGTGACCTGGGAATGGGTCAAGGGCCATGCAGGCCATCCCGAAAACGAACGCGCTGACGAGTTGGCTCGTGCCGGCATGGCTCCTTTCAAGAAAAAGAAAAAGCCGGCATGACCGTACTGGCCCTGCTCGACTATGCCTCGGTTCTGGTTTTTGCCTTGACCGGGGCCTTGGTCGCCAGCCGGGCCCAACTGGATTTGGTGGGCTTTGCCTTTGTTGCTTGCCTGACAGCAGTGGGTGGAGGCACGGTGCGGGACCTTCTGTTGAACCGTGATCCGGTGTTCTGGATCGCCCAACCAGCCTATATCCTCCTCGCTTCCGCCGCTGCTCTTCTGGTGTTCTTCACCGCCCACCTTGTGGAAAGCCGCCAGCGCTGGGTGATCTGGCTCGACAGTTTTGCATTGGCCATAGCCGTATCCGCAGGGGCGGGCGTTGCCATGCAGATGGACCAGCCTGCAGTCATCGTGGTCCTGATGGGCATGTCCACCGGCTGCATGGGAGGATTGATGCGGGACGTGGTCTGCAACGAAGTCCCGCTGGTCCTGAAACAGGGCGAACTGTATGTGTCCTGCGCCATGGCGGGCGCTTCCGTTGGTGTAGGGCTGACCATGATCGGCCTACCGCCCCTTCAAGCCTTGGCCGCCTGCGCACTCAGCTGCTGGACCCTGCGCGCGGGCTCCATTGCCTTTGGCTGGCACTTGCCGGTCTACAAAAGCCGCCCACCGCGCAACTGAGCTTTGAGAATGCGCGCGCTAAGCGTAAGCTCCCGTTGAATGCGGGAGGCATGGGAGGCCAGCATGCAAATCATCCCACTGACCGGCGGGCTTGGTGCCGAAATCCAAGGTGCCGACATTCGCAGTACATCCAGTTTCCAGCAGATCTTCGAAGCGTTCAAGGATCACTCGGTCATCGTGATCCGCAACCAGACAGACATCACACCCGACGATCATATCGCCTTCGCCCAGAGATTTGGCCCGATCAACGTGAACCGCTTTTTCAAGCCGGTCGAAGGTCACCCGCAGATCGCAACTGTACTCAAAGAACCGGACCAGACCGAGGCGGTCGGCGAAGGCTGGCACACCGATCACTCCTATGATGACGAACCTGCAATGGGTTCGATCCTGCGCGCTATCGAAGTTCCCCCCATTGGCGGCGACACCCTGTTTGTCTCCATGGGGATGGCCTACGAGGCGCTTTCGACCCCAATGAAACGGTTTCTGGACGGTTTGAGCGCCTGGCACAGCTCACGCCATGTGTTTGGCGCAGAAATCGCCGAAAGCGAGGCCGCCACATCCGGACGCCTTGGCAACGCCCAGAATGCAACCCAGGACGTGTTGCATCCGGTGGTGATCCGGCATCCTTTGTCCGGCCGCAAGGGGATCTATGTGAACCCGGTCTTCACCACCCGGATTGAAGGACTGACACAGACGGAATCAGACGCGTTGCTGCAGATGCTCTATGCCCATTGCCAACAGCCCGAGTTTCACTGTCGTGTCCGCTGGAACGCGGGCGACATCACCCTGTGGGACAACCGCGCGACCTGGCACAAGGCGATTAACGACTACCACGGGTATCGCCGATATATGCACCGGATCACGGTGGAGGGTTGTCCACTTCAAGGTTGTTGACGTAGTCTGTTCAAGACGAAGCGAGAGCTTGGCCCACTGTATCCATGACCCAAACACGTAGGTGATAAACCAAGCTACTTTCCGGTTTTGAAGCTCGTTGATGCGATAGTCTTCGAAATTGGGATCGGACCGACGTATACTTCTGTCCCATGGAAACAGAACTGATCAGATTGCAGGCGGATACGTCCGGGCAGGACTTCCGATTGCGTGTTTTGCGCTTCCAAGGATCAGGAAATGCCGCTTCCGTCTACATTCAGGCCGCGCTTCATGCGCATGAGATGCCAGGGATGGTTGCCATTGATCGCCTAATCCCCCGACTTATCGAGGCCGAGAACTCGGGACGTCTGGCCGGGAATGTGACCGTGCTCCCTCACGCCAATCCGGTCGGTCTGGCGCAAGGTTTGAACGGAGAAACACTGGGACGGTTTGACCTGAACAGTAGAGTTAATTTCAACAGATCATTTCCAACAAAACCGGCCAAGGAGCTCTCCGGAAAACCCGCCTCCGAAAGGTTGAAAGCAACTCTGATCGACATCGCAATCCAATCTGATGTTGTTCTCGATCTTCATTGCGATGATGAGGGGCCGCTATATCTTTATGTTTCGGAACATCAACTTGGCGAAGGCCACCGTCTGGCACGCGCGTTGCAGGCCAGCGTGATCCTGACGGACACCAGTACGGATCCCATCTCTTTCGATCTGGCGGTTGGCAATCGGTGGGCTGCGGAAAGCCGTAGTGACGACGCGCGATTTGCGGCAACCGTCGAATTTCGCGGCATGCTGGATGTGACGCCTGCATTGGCCGAACAGGACGCAGAAGGTCTGTACAGATATCTGGCCGCCATCGGGACCATTGTTGACGAGCTTCCCGACCTTTTCACTGAAGACCCGATTGTCGGTCACGTTGATGCAGCCGAGCTTATTCCGTCACCTGCGCCTGGCGCGCTTCTTTACGATGTGGACGTCGGAGATTGGGTGAAGAAAGGGCAAAGACTCGCAGTCGTCTTGTCAGAGCCCGGAGCTCATCACGAGGAGATACAGTCGCCCTTTGACGGATTTGTCATGACACGGCGAAACCAACGACTGATCCGCCGAGGCGACGATGTCATCAAGGTTCTGTGCCATCCCTAGCGGCGTTTGAGATAAGTCTGCCAAACCCAGATCAGGACAAGTGCGCCCAACACGGCGCCGACGAACCCGGCCATGAAACCCATGACCGCTGTCAGACCGCGCAAAACCAGCCCACCAATCAAAGCGCCGGCCATGCCGATGACAACGGTTGTGATGATATCCGATTCAATCTTCATCAGCCGCGTGGCGAGAAACCCGGCCGCAGCACCGATGATGACAAGATAAATTATCGCCATCTTACCCTCTACTTGCGCCAGTGAAACGGAACGATGACCAGCGCACCGATCGAGGAGGCAATCGCATTTACACCCGGCGACCCGAAACCGATCCCGAACATGCGCTGGACAAAAAAGAAAACGAAAGCGCCGCCCACACAGATGATGATCGACTGGATATACCCGTTATGGGTAAAGCCGGTCCTCTCGGACGCGTAACCGACGATCCCCGCGATCACCACGGTTCCGAACAGATTGAGCATTCATTTCCCTCCTGCCGGCACCGAGGCCGAAACCGCGGTCAGAGCTGTGTTCCCTGCGCCACCGGAAATCCGCGCTGGAACGTTTCCGCATCCTGCGCGCCTTTGCCCGCTCTTTGCAAGCGCAACAGGGAAACTGCACCCGATCCACAGGCCACGGTAAGGGCGTCGTCCAGAACCTGACCGGCCAATCCCTCTGCTTCTATCAGTCGAGAGGCCAGGATCTTGACCCGTTGTCCGTCAATCTCGGTCCAGGCACCGGGGAAAGGGGACAATCCGCGGATCTGCCGGTCTACGTCCTCGGCCGGGCAGGTCCAGTCAATCCGCGCCTCGGATTTGTCGATCTTGGTCGCATAGGTCACGCCGTCCTCGGGCTGCGGTTCCGCTACCAGATCGGGCAGCTTTACCAGTGCCTCCACAATCAGTTCTGCCCCCATATCGGACAGCCGATCATGCAATGCGGCGGTGGTCTCCTCTGCCCCGATCGGCGTCGCCGAACGCAACAGAACCGGGCCAGTGTCCAGCCCGGCTTCCATCTGCATGATGCAGATCCCGGTCTCAGTATCGCCGGACATGATGGCCCGATGGATCGGAGCCGCCCCGCGCCAGCGTGGCAACAGGCTGGCATGGATGTTCAGGCAGCCATGTTCCGGAGCATCCAAAACGGCCTGTGGCAAAAGCAGCCCGTAGGCCACAACAACCGCAACCTCGGCATTCAGCGCCGCAAACTCGGCCTGCGCTTCGGTGGTTTTCAGGGAAACCGGATGGCGCACCTCCAGCCCCAGCGCTTCGGCCCGGGCATGAACCGGCGTCGGTCGATCCTTCTTGCCTCGCCCGGCTGGGCGCGGCGGCTGGCAGTAAACGGCGGCAATGTCGTGACCGGCCTCTACCAAAGCCTCGAGAACCGGCACCGAAAAATCGGGCGTTCCCATGAACACTATGCGCATCTGTCCTGTCTCCGCTGTCTTGGGCACGCCCGGGATTTATCGCAGCTTTTTCGCCTTCCGCAGCAACATATCCCGTTTCACCTTGGACAGGTTGTCGAAATACATCTTGCCGTTCAGATGGTCGATCTGGTGCTGGACGCTGGTTGCCTCGATCCCTACGAAATCGCGCCGATCGATCATCCCGTCTTCGTTCAAGAACCGCACTGTCACCGCGCGCGGGCGTTTGATCACAGCCGACACACCCGGCAAGTTCGGGCTCGCCTCATCATGTTCCCGCAGCTCGATCGAGCTGTGCAGGATCTCGGGATTGGCCAGCTTCACTGCGCGGCCCCGCTCGACCGAGCCATCAACGACCGCCAGCCGCATCATTACACCGATCTGAGGCCCGGCCAGCCCAACGCCCGGCATAGCATCCATCGTGTCCACCATGTCGTTCCAAATGGCCCGGATTTCATCGGTGATTTCACCCACCTCTTCGGCCTTCGTGCGAAGCCGTTTGTCGGGCCAGGGCAGGCAGGTGCGTACGGTCATTTCTGCATCTCCAGATAGGCGGTTTCGAACTGCGCCCGTGTCTGAGCATCGACGCGATCAAAGGTGACCACCCCGTTCAAGTGGTCGAACTCATGCTGAATGCAGCGCGCTTCGAACCCGTCGAAATCATCCATGTGAATATCGCCCTCGGCGGCCGTCCATTGAACGGTGACCGCCTTGTGCCGCTCGACCGGCACCAGAACCCCGGGGATCGACAGGCAGCCTTCCTCCATCACCACAGGCACCCGTTCGGCTGCCATGATGGTCGGGTTGATCATGACCTTGGGCGATGGCTCACCTTCTTTCCAGGTGACATCCATGACGAACAGCCGTTTCATCACGCCCACCTGAGGGGCCGCCAGTCCGCGCCCCTGGGCCGCGTACATCGTGTCGAACATGTCGGCGATCAGATCGTCCAGTACCTCGTTCTCGACCGGGTCGCATTTCTGCGACAGTCGCGGGTCCGGCCATGTCACGATAGGCAGAATGGCCATCTACAGCTCCTTACGCGCGGGCGCGTTCGCGCTTGAGTTTCTGCATCTTGCGCGTGATCATCTGACGCTTCAGCGGTTTCAGATAGTCAATGAACAGCTTGCCGTTCAGGTGGTCGATCTCGTGCTGCACGCAGGTGGCCCAGAGCCCGTCAAAAGTCTCGGTCTGAAGATTTCCGTTCTGATCGATCCACTGCACATCAACGACCTTGGGCCGGGTGACCTCGGCATATTGATCGGGGATCGACAGGCATCCTTCTTCATAGACATTTGTCTCCTCCGAGGCGGCCAGCACCTCGGGGTTGAACATGACCAGCGGACGCGGCTTTTCGGTCTCTTCCTTGGCGCAGTCCAACACGATCAACCTGTCCAGCACCCCGATCTGCGGTGCCGCCAAACCGATACCCGGGGCGTCATACATCGTCGCCAGCATATCATCGGCCAGCTTGCGCAGATCGTCGGAAATGTCCGAAACCGGGTCACAGACCTTCTTCAGGCGGGGATCGGGATGGATCAGGATGGGTCGTTTCATGCGCCTGATTTAGGGCATCGTGCAGCCCGCCGCAACGCCCCCCTTGCACCTGCCCGGATTCTCATTAGCTTCGCATCAACCTGACAGGAGCACGATATATGAACTTCGACGACCTTATCGAACGCCGCGGCACCTATTCCACCAAATGGGACATGATGGAGAGCCTTTATGGCGTGCCCTCCGACACCGGGCTGTCGATGTGGGTGGCCGACACAGATTTTCAGGCTCCCCCCAACGTTATGCAACGCCTGCGCGATGTCACCGAACACGGGGTGTTCGGCTATACCAACGTCGATGGTGATTATCGCAAGGCAATCCAGTGGTGGATGGCCAACCGTCACGGCTGGCAGATCGAGACCGACATGATCTTTACCGCCACAGGCCTGTGCAATGGCGTGGCCTTGTGTCTCGACACCTACACACAACCCGGGGACGGCGTGGTTCTTTTCACGCCGGTTTACCACGCTTTCGCCCGTGTCACCCGCAATGCCGGGCGCGAAGTGGTCGAATGCCCGCTGGTCAACAATGATGGCCGGTACGAGATGGATTTCGACGCCTATGACGCGTTGATGACCGGGTCCGAGCGGCTGGTGATCCTGTGTTCGCCGCACAATCCGGGCGGTCGGGTCTGGACCCAAGAGGAACTGCAGGGCGTGGCCGATTTCTGCAAGCGCCACGACCTGTTGCTGATCTCGGACGAGATCCACCATGATCTGGTTTTCCCGGGTCACACCCATATCCCGATGGCCAACGTCGATCCCGACATTCTTCCGCGTCTGCTGATGCTGACCGCGCCGTCGAAGACCTTCAATGTGGCGGGCCTGCACACCGGTAATGTGATCATCCCCGACCCCGCCCTGCGAGCAAAATTCGCAGCCCGCATGACCGCCCTGGCCCTGTCGCCAAACTCGGTCGGGCAATTCGTGGCGCAATCTTGTTATTCCCCCGAAGGCGCGGAATGGGTCGACGCCCAGGTTGCCTATCTGGACGAAAACCGCAAATTGTTCGACGCCGCAATCGCCGACATCCCCGGCCTGAACTCGATGGAACTGGAAAGCACCTTCCTCGCCTGGGTCGATTTCGACGGCACCGGCATGACGCCAGCCGAATTCACCCGCCGGGTCGAACAGGAGGCCCGAATTGCTGCCAATCACGGCGACACGTTCGGCACCGGGGGTGAAACCTTCCTGCGGTTCAACCTTGGCACCCAAAGGACCCGGATCGAAAAGGCGTGCAGCCGCCTGCGCGAAGCCTTCGCTGATCTCCAGTAGGCACTGATGCGGCGCCTGCTGCTGATAATCGCACTTGTTACGCTGAGCCTTGGCGGCTGGCTGGCTTGGTCCTGGCTGGGCCCTGGGCCGGACCTGCCGGCGCCAGCCAACCCTAATGCCCGCGCCGACCATATCCTGATCGAAAAATCCGCCCGTCGCCTGACCGCCTTCCGCGACGGGCAGGTGCTGTTTGCAACCGATATCGCCCTTGGCTTTGCGCCCACTGGCGATAAGCGGCAGGAGGGTGACGGCAAAACCCCCGAAGGCACATTCCTGATCGACCGCAAGAACCCCAACAGCCGCTTTCATCTGTCACTCGGGATCGACTACCCTCAGCCGGACGATATCGATCGCGCACGCGCCCAAGGTATCTCGCCCGGTGGTGACATCTTCATCCACGGTCAGCCCAACGAACTGGCTTCGATAATCACCCTGCCCGGTGATTGGACCGCAGGCTGCATCGCCGTCAGCAATGACGAAATCGAAACGCTCTGGGCAATAACCCGGATCGGCACTGCGGTGGAAATCAGGCCCTAGTCCTTCGACGATCCCAGCAGGGCAATCGGCGCCTCAGGATCCCGGTAGAAATCCAACGGCGCCGCATCTGCGGCCAGAGTGTTGCGCTTGAATTCATAACGCATCTCACCGCTTTCCGCCTCGGACGCAACGATCAGACATTGATACAGATGCCGACCAGCCTCGTACACGTCCACCAACCCACGCAGCTTTGGCGTGGTGTCCAACGGCACGGTAAATCCGGTCTTCCACATCCGCAGCACAGGATAAAAGTCGTCACCGGCCAACACGCGCAGTCGGCTGGCCTTCTTCAACCCGGCGATCCGCGCCGCTTCCAATCCGTCCTGTACGTCTTTGGGCACATAAGTGGTCATCTGAGTCGTCCTTGGTCTTTGCAAAGATCAGCGTGGCAGCAGCGTGCATAAAATCAAGATAAGTTTATGAAACCTTGTGTTTCAGCATTGTGAACACCGGCCGCCGCACTTTCCCTGCAACAACACCGCAACACCGGAATGTGCAACGGTGCAGGGATCCTGCGCGCCTGTCCCGATAGGCGCCCGACCGAACCTGACCTATCTTTTCCCCAACACGAGACGGGAGAAGACAGATGGGCTTGCTGGTTGACGGCAAATGGCAGGACAAATGGTATGAAACCAAATCGACCGGTGGCGCCTTCAAACGCACCGAGGCACAGTTCCGCAACTGGATCACTCCGGATGGCAGCCCCGGGCCATCCGGCTCTGGCGGATTCGCGGCCGAAAGCGGTCGCTATCACCTCTATGTCTCGATGGCATGCCCGTGGGCGCATCGCACTCTGATCTTCCGCAAGCTCAAACAGCTGGAGGAGCATATCACGGTGTCGGTGGTGCATCCCGACATGCTGGGCGAAGGCTGGACTTTTGATACCGACGATCACGGAGCCACTGGCGATCCCCTGTTCGAAAGCACCCATTTGCACCAGATCTACACGCGGGCACAGCCCGACGTGACCACCCGCGTGACCGTACCCGTCCTCTGGGACAAGCAGCAGAATACCATTGTTTCGAACGAAAGCTCTGAAATCATCCGTATGTTCAACAGTGCTTTTGATGACATCACTGGCAACACGTTGGATTTCTGGCCCGAAGACCTGCGCGAACCCATCGAAGCGGTAAATGCCCGCATCTATGACACGTTCAACAACGGGGTCTACAAAAGCGGTTTCGCAACCACACAGGACGCCTATGATGCCGCCGTGTACCCGCTGTTCGATACGCTCGACTGGCTCGAAGACATCCTGTCGGAACACCGCTACCTGATGGGCGACCGAATTACCGAGGCCGACTGGCGCCTGTTCCCGACGCTGATCCGTTTCGATCCGGTCTATCACCTGCATTTCAAATGCAATCGGAAACGGATTATCGACTATCCGAACCTATGGGCCTACACGCGCGAACTCTACCAATGGCCCGGTGTGCGTGAAACGGTCAATTTTCAACATATCGTGCGGCACTACCATTACAGTCACGATACGATCAATCCTCACCGGATCATCCCGATCAACCCGGATATCGACTACGAGGCCCCACACAGGCGCGGCTGAGCCTAAAGACCAATCCACAGCCTGTTGGGCACGCCCTTCCGCAGCGCCCATGGCGCTGCCCGGCCCAACACTTTGAAGGCGCGTCAGCGCCTGACAAAGGGGCGGGAGCGCTCCGTTTCCGGGTTCACCGCGACGAGGCGTAATGCTCAACCATTGCTGCCAGATCCTCGGGCAGGGTCCCGCTCTGAACAAAAGCACAGGCATTGGGGCTGTGGGCGAAAATCGACCCGTCCGAGAAGAAACTGGTATTGGTGACGAAGATCACCCGCGCATCTGGGCGACGGTAGCTGGCGAAATCGGCCACTGCCAAGGCGCTGCCACTTTCCAGAACCAAATCCAGAACGATGATGTCGTAGTCATCTCCATAGAGCGCATGAATCGCTGCCTCTTGCGATGGCACAAGAGTCACAACGGCGCCCTGCCGTTCCAAATGTCGTTTCCACAACCCGCCAAGGTCCGGGTTGCTTTCCACTATCAGCACATTCATTCGAGCACTTCGGCGTTGCCTTGTTTATCGCTGTTCGCCGCTCCCCATAAATGGTGATCTGCCTTTCTCCTTAACAAATCCTTAACGGATACCCAAGCACGGTTGCTTTGTCCCATACGCTGGGTCATATGGCAGTGAACCGCCGACGCCTGACCGGATCGGCCCTGCTTTCGGATTGTTACGCCCATGACCGATTCGCCGCGTTTCAACCTGCAATCCCCCCGTGACCATGGTGGCGGGCTGGACGGTGCCATCGAACGGTTCGGCGGCACGCGGGCAGACTGGATCGACCTGTCCACCGGCATCAATCCCACACCCTATCGCATCGGCTCCTTCCCTGCCGAAGACTGGACCGCTCTGCCGGACAAGGCCGCCAAACAACGTCTGCTCGATGCGGCACGCGCCCATTGGTCTGTGCCGGACGGTGCTGCCATTCTGCCTGCGCCCGGCGCTTCGGTCCTGATCGCGATGGTCCCATCTCTACGCCCGGCAGGACGGGTCCAGATCACCCGTCCGACGTATAATGAACACCAGGCAGCCTTTGCCTCGCACGGTTGGGAAGTCTGTGACACAGCTCCGGCCGAAGCCCGCGTACTCGTCCACCCAAACAACCCTGATGGACGGCTTTGGGGCGCCGAAGACACCACCGCACCGCTGACCGTGATCGACGAGAGCTTTGGCGATGTCACGCCCGATCACAGCCTGATCGAGCTGACCACACAGCCCGGCCGTATTATACTGAAAAGCTTTGGTAAATTTTGGGGTCTGGCCGGGCTACGCTTGGGGTTTGCCATCGCAACCCCCGACATCATCGCACAGATGGAAGCCCGCCTCGGACCCTGGGCCGTGTCTGGCCCCGCGCTGCGGATCGGAGCCCGCGCTTTGGAAGACACCGACTGGACGCACGCCACCCGCACCAGCCTGCAACACGAGAGTGACCGGCTGGACGACTTGCTGACCCGCAACGGCGCCAAACTGGCAGGCGGCACCACATTGTTCCGCCTCTACCAGGTGGACGACGCCGCCGACTGGCAGGATCGCCTCGCGCGCCATCGTATCTGGAGCCGCATCTTCCCCTATTCTGACACCTACCTGCGCTTGGGTCTGCCGCCGGCACACGGTTGGGAACGGCTGGAAAGGGCTCTTGCATGACCACCGCGATGATGCTTGTTGCCGCGATGCTTCTGGATGCCGCGCTGGGAGAGCCGCGCTGGCTCTGGTCCCGACTGCCGCATCCGGCCGTGCTGATGGGACGCGTGGTTTCGGCCTTGGAACACCGTCTCAACCGCGGTCAGGATCGGCGTCTCAAAGGTCTCCTTGCCACCGGCGTTCTTGTTCTGACCGGCCTTGGGATAGGGCTGATCCTGTCGCTTTTCGGCCCCGTGGTCGAGGTGATCATCGCCGCCTTCCTATTGGCCCAACGCTCGCTGGTGCAGCACGTGGATGCTGTTTCACAAGGCCTGCGCCTGTCGCTGGAGGCAGGCCGTCGCGCCGTGTCGATGATCGTCAGTCGCAACACCGAAGAGATGACGGCCCCGCAAGTGGCGAGATCGGCCATCGAAAGTGCAGCTGAAAACCTATCGGACGGGGTGGTTGCACCGGCGTTCTGGTTCCTGATCGCTGGTCTTCCCGGCCTCATAGTCTACAAGTTCGTCAACACCGCCGACAGCATGATCGGCTACCGCACCCCACGCTATGAACAGTTCGGCAAGGTTTCAGCACGGCTGGATGATCTGCTGAACCTGATCCCTGCCCGCCTGACTGGTGTGCTGATTGCACTGATCGGCGGCCAGATGGGACAGTGGTATTATATCCGTCGCGACGCCAAAGCCCATAAATCCCCCAATGCCGGTTGGCCCGAGGCGGCGATGGCCCGCGCGCTGGACTTGGCCCTAGCCGGCCCGCGCAGCTATGACGGGCAGATGCGTGATCTGGCCTGGGTCAACGGCACCGCCCGCAAGTCCATTGGCGCGCCTGAGATTGACGGAGCCGTGGCGATTCTGTGGAAGGTCTGGGCCGCTTGCCTTGTGCTGACTGTCGCGCTGGCCGTTCTATTCTGAATACAAACTGCTGATTTTCCCCAAGCCTTTGCATTGCCACGGGTCAACGGCTCTGGCTTACTCTGCAAAAGACTTAAAAAGGTTCAGATCCTTCATGCGTTTCATTCCTGTTCTGCTTGCTCTCGCTCTCACCACTGGCCCGGCCCTTGCCCAATGCGGCGGATCATTTTCCAGCTTTGTCTCGGGTCTCAAGTCCGAGGCTCTGTCGCGCGGCTATGACAAGGCCTTGGTGGACAGCTTCTTTTCCGGGGTGCAGCAGGACGGCAAGGTGCTGAGCGCCGACCGCGCCCAAGGCGTGTTCCAGAAGCCCTTCATCGACTTCTCCCGCCGCCTGATCTCGCAAAACCGGATAGATACCGGGAAGGCGATGGCCCGCAAGCATTCTGCGACCTTTGACCGGATCGAACGTGAGTATGGTGTCAGCCGCGGGGTGCTACTGGCCTTCTGGGCATTCGAAACCGACTATGGCGGTTTCCAGGGCAACTTCAACACTCTGAATGCACTGGTCACCCTGTCCCATGATTGCCGACGGCCCGAGCTTTTCCGCCCCCAGATCTTTGCCGCGCTGGAACTGGCCCGGCTGGGGGATTTCGACCCGCGCCGCACCACTGGCGCCTGGGCTGGCGAGATCGGCATGGTGCAAATGCTGCCACAGGATATTCTGGACAACGGCGTCGATGCCGATGGCGACGGCAAGGTGAGCCTGAAAACCTCGGCCGCCGATGCGCTGGTGTCGGGCGGCAAGATGCTGTCACATTTGGGCTGGCAGCCGGGCCAACCGTGGCTGCAAGAAGTTCGTATTCCCGCGAGCCTTGACCTGTCGATCACCGGCCCTGCGCATAAACGCAGCGTGTCGGATTGGGCCGCCATGGGGGTAAAGCCACGCTCTGGGCAATTGGCGAACGGTGCGCTCCAGGCCTCTATCCTGCTGCCCCAAGGGCACAAAGGGCCGGCCTTTATCGCCTATCCTAATTTCGACGTTTATTTCGAATGGAATCAGAGTTTTGTTTATGTCCTCACAGCCGCCTATTTCGCCACGCGGCTGGAAGGCGCACAGGTTTACAACGCGGGCAATCCCGCACCTGGGCTGAACGGTTCGCAGATGAAGCAATTGCAACAAAAACTGCAGGCACGGGGCCATGACGTCGGCAAGGTGGACGGAATCCTGGGTGCGAAGACCCGCCTTGCGGTGCAAGCTGAACAACAACGTCTGGGCCTGCCTGCCGACGCCTGGCCGACGCCCACATTGCTCAACAAACTCTGACGCACATCGTTACGTGGCTGATCGGGCGCCTCCCGCTGTGCAAAGTTCGGCGAGGTTTCCGTTGCGGAAACCTGCGGAAAATTAACGAACGCTTCCGATTTGATATGCTAATATGGGCATACTTTATTAGGTACTTTGGTTTAAGAGTGCCCCTGCGGGGCTCCGGCCCTGCGGGGTGTACCTTTCCGCCCAACAAGCTCTCGTTCAAAAATGGATCGCAGATCAGGCGACCAGCGATTCGGCTTTCTTAAGATCGACCGAGACCAGCTGCGACACACCCTTCTCCTGCATCGTGACGCCGAACAACCGATCCATCCGGCTCATCGTGACCGCGTGGTGCGTGATGATCAGGAAACGGGTATCGGTCTGGCGGCACATTTCATCCAGAAGATCGCAGAACCGGGTAACGTTGGCGTCGTCCAACGGCGCATCGACCTCGTCCAGCACGCAGATAGGCGCGGGATTTGCCAGGAACACCGCAAAGATCAATGCCATCGCGGTCAGTGTCTGTTCGCCCCCTGACAACAAGGAAAGCGTGGCCAGTTTCTTGCCTGGCGGTTGGCACATGATTTCCAACCCCGCGTCCAACGGGTCATCGCTTTCAACCATCACAAGGTTCGCATCGCCGCCGCCGAACAGATGTTTGAACAGCATGGTGAAGTTCGAATTCACCTGCTCGAACGCGGTCAGAAGTCGTTCACGGCCTTCTTTGTTCAGGCTGGCGATGCCCGATCGAAGCGTCTTGATCGCCTCTTCCAGGTCCGATTTTTCAGACACCAAAGTGTCATATTCTTCCTGAACCTCACGCGCATCCTCCTCGGCCCGCAGGTTCACCGCGCCCAACGCATCGCGCTGACGCTTGTAGCGGTTCACTTCCGCCTCCAAGGCTTCGGCGTCCGGCATCTGGTCCGGATCGGCCTCCAGCTTGGTCAAAAGCTGCGCCGGGGTCAGTTGCTGCTCTTCGGCAATCCGTTCCGCCGCAGAAATCACGGTTTCACGCGCCGCATCAGTCCGTGCTTCGGCGGCGGCCCGCGCTTCCCGCGCTTCAGAGGCGAGGCGTTCTGCTTCACGCTCCAGCTGTACCGCATCGCGCAGCTTGCCCTCTGCAACGGTCAAAGCATCAGTGGCTTCCGCCTTGCGCGCCTCGGCATCTTCGATGGCACCCGACAGCTCTTCTCGTTTCTCGGCAATCTCTTCCGGGGCGGCCTGTGCCTCTTCCAGCTCTTCCTGTGCCCCGTCGCGCCGTTCCGCCAGTTCCGCGATCCGTCGTTCTGCCGTGTCCAACCGGTGCCGCCAGCCACTCAGATCCTTGGTCACCTGCTGCTGGCGCTTGGTGCGGGCCTCGCCCTCCCGGCGCAATTCGTCATGCGACGACCGGTGCGTTAGCATGGTGATCCGCGCGGCCTCTACCGTTTGCTTCATGTCCTCGACCTGCGCCCGGGCTTGGTCCAGATCACCCAGTTCGGCCAGCGAGGCCTCGGCCTCTTTCAATTGTTGCCGCGCTGTCAGGGCGTCTTCATTGTGCCGCGTCACCGCAAGGCCCAACGTCTCCAACCGGCCCTGCGCCAAGTTGCGCTCCGCTTCGGCGCGGCTCAGCGCGCGAGCGGCATCTGCCATCCGCTGATCGGCCACCCGGCGCGCCTGGCGAGCCGCCTTGTCCGCCTCGGTCACCTCCTCCAGCTTGTGCACCAAGGCCTGGTGCGCAGCGCGCGCACCATCGGCCCGCGCACTGACCCGTTCGAACTCCTGCTTCAGCGCTTCAAGCCGGTTCAACTGCTCCAGCCGCATCGCCGCTGCGCTGGGAGCATCCTCGGCCCAGGCCCGGAACCCGTCCCAACGCCACAAATCGCCTTCTGACGACACCAGCCGTTGCCCGGGCAAAAGCATCGGCTGCAGGCGCGACCCCATATCGCCCTCGACCAACCCGATCTGTGCGATCCGGCGGCCCAAAGCCTCGGGTCCCGAAACGTGCAACGCCAGCGGAGTGGCCCCAGCAGGTAGCGACGCATCCCGATCATAGCCCGGTAATTCGACCCAGCCTGAGGGCCCGTCAGACGCCACCAAAGGCGCCCGCAGATCATCCGCCAAAGCCGCACCCAAGGCCTTTTCGTACCCTGGCTCGACCCGCAATTGATCCAGAATCTGCCCGCCTTCTGCCGTGTCGCGTTCAACCAACTTGGCCAAGGCCGTCACCTCGGCCCGCAACGCGCCCAGCTCCCCGTCTGCCGCCGACAGTTCAGCCCGTGCGTCGGCTTCCAAAGCTTGTGCTTCGGTCCGGGCCTCGTCGGCGGCGATCAGCATGTCTTCGGCCTGTTCCGCAGCCTCCGTCGCTTCTTCTTCCGCCGCCTGCGCTTCCGTCACGGCCTCATCTGCCAAGCTTGCCGCCTCTCGCGCCACTTCCACGGCGGCGCGGGCCTTTTCGGTCTCGGCTTCGGCCCGCGCCTGTGTCTTGCGGCTGTCATCAACTAGACGCTGCGCCGATTGGTGACGGGCAAACAAACGCGCCACATCTTCGGTTACCTGTGCAAGATGATCCTCGCGGTCCTGCAGGATCGAGGCGGATTCCCGGGCCAGCTCCGAAGCCTCTTCCAGCTTGTCATCATGGCCTTCGGCAGCCTTGGCCAATTCGCGCTGTTCCCATTCCAACCGCTCGATCGTTTCGCCTGCGTCCCGGTTCAACCCGGTTTCGCGTTCGATATCCTGACCCAACTGCACAATTCGGTTGGTCAGCGTTTGGATAGTTTGGCGCGCCTGTGTCTCCTGATCGGCCAGAGCATCCTTCTGCACCTGCAAACGCTGCAGAATGGCCGAGGCAATTGCCTCCTCCTCCCGCAAGGGTGGCAAGCCGGTCTCAGCTTCCTCCCGCAGTTTCGAAGCCTGCCGCGCGGCGGTCTCGGCCCGCGCGGTCTCCGAGATCCGTTCCCGCAGCACCTCTTCCGCGCTCAGACGGGCGTCATCAGCCTCTCGCCAGCGACGATACAGCAACATACCCTCGGCGCGGCGCAGCTGATCACCGATTTCGCGATAGCGCGCGGCTTGACGGGCCTGACGGGCCAGTTGCGCCAACTGCGTCGCCAGCTGTTCGACCACATCATCGACACGCAGCAGGTTCTGTTCGGCACCCTTCAGCTTGAGTTCCGCCTCGTGCCGCCGCTGATACAGGCCCGAAATTCCCGCTGCTTCCTCCAGAATACGTCGCCGCGCCTTGGGCTTGGCATTGATCAGTTCGGAAATCTGACCCTGCCGGACAAGCGCAGGAGAATGTGCACCGGTCGAAGCATCGGCAAAAAGCATCTGCACATCTCGCGCACGTACGTCCTTGCCGTTTGTCTTATACGCGCTGCCTACATCTCGTGTGATCCGGCGAATGATCTCGAGGCTGTCGCTGTCATTGAAACCCGAGGGCGCCAACCGTTCGGAATTGTCGAGGATCAGGCTCACTTCGGCAAAGTTCCGCGCCGGTCGCGAGGATGCACCGGCAAAGATCACGTCTTCCATGCCGCCGCCACGCATCGCCTTGGGGCGGTTTTCCCCCATGACCCAGCGCAGTGCCTCCAAAAGGTTGGACTTGCCACAGCCGTTTGGCCCCACGACCCCGGTCAGACCATCCGCGATGATCAGATCCGTGGGATCGACAAAGCTTTTGAAGCCTGTGAGTCTGAGTTTTGTGAACCTCAAGGGACGCTCGCAATGATTCCGATTAGTTCAGAAATGTGCGGGGGTGTATGGGCCAGAGTCAACGAAATATCGCAATATCCGCCGTTTTCCGCCGGGTTATCCACAAGATGTTGACGAATTGCCCCCCGGAATGGGTCAATACGGCGAACACTCGTAGTCGTAGTAGCGCTGCCCGGTATGTTCTGTGGCCCAACCGCTCAACTCGATACAGTCATAGCGCGGCGCGGCAATTGCCGCCTTGATCGCCCACCCCGGATCGCGGCCCTCGCACGACAACAAACCTGTGGCCTGAGCCTGATCGCCCAGAACGTCCACGACGTCACATCCGCTGACCTGGGCCATGGCAATGGCGGCCCGGTCTCGGATCGGTCCGAATCTGGGCGCATATTGCGGGTTTACCCGGATTGCCTCGGCCAGGTTTCCCCGTACCCGAATGTCGAACACACTTTCATCGACCTTGACCCGTACCGGCGTGACATCCCGGAAATGCGGGTCCGGGGCGTTGCAGCCAAACAGTCCGATAATTGAGACAAAAGCCCAAACTCTCATGATTCTCCGTTTAGCCTGACCGTGGTTAACAAATTCCTTCCTACACTCTCCGCTTGACACATTCTGTTTTTGGAATTTATATATATATTCATGTTTCAGAATATTTAGGATCCCGCCATGACACCTGACAGAACCAGACCCGCTGACAGTTACTCCCCGCTATACTTCCTGGCTTCGCTTGGATCGGGCGGGCTTGCGGTCACCTTTTTCATGTTCCTGATGTTCTGGGTGCCTCATCCCGATCAGCCTGTCCCCGTATTCGAAGATCTCGCCCGCGTGTTCGATGCCGGAACACCTGCGATGCAGGCCACAGCGGCCATTGCGATGACCGGCATCGCCTTCTTCGCCTTCAAAAACGTACAACTTCTGATCTGGAACCTGCGGGCGTATGCCCAATTCAAACGCAATGACGGCCATGCCGGCTTTGCCAGCTCCAATGCCCAAAGCGCGACCCTGGCCATGCCACTGGCGCTGGCAATGACCGTGAACGCGATGTTCATCGTCGGTCTGGTCTTCGTGCCCGGTCTCTGGAGCATTGTCGAATACCTGTTCCCGATGGCGCTTGTCGCCTTCCTTGCCATCGCCGTTCTGGCCTTCTCGCAAATCGGCAGCTTCCTGGGCCGGATCCTGACCCAGCCGGGCGCCTTCCAGATGGATGGCCACAACTCCTTTGCCCAGATGATGCCGGCCTTTGCCCTGTCGATGATCGCTGTCGGCCTGTCCGCTCCAGCCGCCATGAGCCAGGCTCCAGCCGTGATCGGTCTCTCGCTGGTCCTATCGACACTGTTGGGCACCGCATCAATCATCTACGCCCTATTCGCCGCCATCACCGGCTTCAATTCGATGCTCAGCCACGGCACGGCACGCGAGGCCGGCCCAACCCTGATGGTCGTTGTGCCGTTGATGACCGTTCTTGGCATCATGGCCCTGCGTCAGACCCATGGTCTGCACGGGCTGGGCGCGCATGGAACGCCCGCCGACACGCTGATGTTCCTGACACGCCTGATGTCGGTGCAACTGGTCTTCCTTGCCTTGGGCCTTCTTATCCTGCGTCGCCAGAACTATTTCCGCGACTTTGTCTTCGGTTCGCAGACTTCGCCCGGTTCCTATGCGCTGGTCTGCCCAGGTGTGGCACTGTCAGTTCTGACCCATTTCTGGGTAAACAAGGGATTGGTCGGCGCCGGTTTGATCGCCAAGTTCTCCCCCGCCTATTGGTCGCTGACGGCAATTGCCATAGCGCTTCAGATTGCGATGATCGCACTGGTTCTGCGCCTGAATCGGCAGCACTTCGCTCGCAATACAGCGGCTGTTCCAACCCCAGCGGAATAACTCACTCAATACCGCAGAAGGCCCGGCACCTGCCGGGTCTTTTTCTTTACCCTCAAAGGGCTGGTTGAACCCACCTGCGCTCTGGTCATATAATTTTACCAAAATCCGGAGCAGGCCTATGCCCTTTCAAAAGGTTCAACCCGAAAAACTTTCCACTTCAGTCGTTCGTCAGATCGAGTTGTTGATCCTGCGCGGAATTCTGCAGCCGGGCGAACGCCTGCCGTCGGAACGTGAGATGTCCGAGAAGCTCGGCGTCTCCCGCCCCTCGCTGCGCGATGCAGTGGCTGAGCTTCAGAACCGCGGATTGCTGGAACCAAAGGCCGGTTCCGGGATCTTTGTCGCTGACGTTTTGGGTTCTGCCTTCGCTCCTGCATTGATCCAGCTGTTCAGCAACCATGATGAGGCCGTGTTCGATTACCTCTCGTTCCGGCGCGACATGGAGGGACTGGCTGCCGAACGCGCCGCGCAATATGGGTCTGAAAGCGATCTGAAGGTGATCCAGACAATTTGCGACAAGATGGAAGTCGCCTTGGCCAAGCGGAACCCCGAAGAGGAGTCCCGGCTAGACGCGTTGTTCCATTCGGCCATCATCGACGCCAGCCACAACGTCATCATGTTGCACATGATGCGGTCCATGTTCGACCTGCTGCGCGAAGGTGTATTTTACAATCGCAAAGTCATGTTCAAACAACGCACCTCGCGAGCGGCCCTTCTGGAACAGCACAAGACGATAAACGCCGCAATCCAGGCCCGAGACCCGGTCGCCGCCCGCACCGCTATTCAGGACCATCTGGACTATGTGGAACAGGCGCTCATTGCACAACAGAGAGCCGACCGGAACGAGGCGATCGCCCAACAGCGACTGCGCCACGAGCTCGGTGAAGAGTAAGGGCTCGAACTTGGATCATTGCCTCATGATCCAAGGACCAGTCCGCCAAATTTGCCTGCTCTTAACCCACACGCCCTTCGACAAACTCCCGTGCTTCCTTGGTACGCGCATTGGTGAAAACCATCTCGGTCGAGTCGATTTCGAGCAACCGTCCCAGATGGAAATACGCCACCCGATCCGCCAGCCGGGCGGCTTCGGACATAGAATGGGTGATCACGACGATGCTGTGGTCCCCCCTCAGGTCCAACATCAGTTCCTCTAGTTTCGCGGTTGCAATCGGATCGATCGAACCTGTGGGCTCATCCATAAGCAAAACACTGGGTTGAGTGGCCAAGGCCCGGGCAACGCACAACCGCTGCTGCTGACCACCTGACAACTGGGTTCCTTGCCTTGTCTTCCAAACGGCCTTCACCTCATCCCACAAATGGGCGCGTTTCAGGCAGGTCTCCACATGTTCATCCAACGCTTTTCGATTGGGCATCAATCCGTGTATGCGGGCGCCATAAGCCACATTTTCGTATATCGAAGCCGGAAAAGGGTTCGGTTTCTGAGCCACCCATCCGAATTTCCTGCGGTGCAAAGGCGGATCTATATCTGACCCATAAATGTCCTGCCCCCGCATGGTGATCCGACCCTCGATCCGAACACCTCGCGTGTTGTCATGCATCCGGTTCAAACACTTCAAGGCGGTCGACTTGCCGCAGCCAGATGGTCCGATAAATGCGAGGATTTCATTTTCGAAGAGATCGAAATTCACGTCCCGCAAGGCCTGTTTTTCGCCGTAGAACAGCGACAGGTTTTCTACCCTAATGAGTGGTGGAGCATTCCTGTTACCAACCTCGGCTCGATTGACGATGTGGTGACTCAGATCCAACATGACTGCCTCCTGATGCCTGTCATCAGCGGCAAGCTGTCAGGCATTTCCAAACCATTACTTGATCTGGATCGGGGCGCCGCCAAACTTCATAGAAACTTCATGATTGCGTTACACTGACCGGGTGTCTCGCCCGAAAATCAGGCTGTGGGCGGTCATGCAAAAGAAAACCCGGCCCAAATGGACCGGGGTCTCTGAACATCGGAAGCTTTTGCTTCGGATCAGTGAAGCTTGGCGTCCACGTCGGCGATGGCTGCGTCGATCAGCTTGTTCGCCTCAGTCGCGGTCATCTGACCTGCAATCACCTTGTCTGCGGCGGCGACCGCAACAGTGATGGCCTGATCGCGGATCTCCTTTACGGCAGCCGCTTCGGCTGCTGCAATCTGATCCTGCGCGGCCGCCAGACGGCGTGCGATGGAGGCTTGCAGATCTACTTTGGCCTGCTCGGCTGCCATACCGGCTTCTTCGCGGGCTGCGGTCACGATGGCGTCGGCCTGTGCCTGAACTTCCTGTTGCTTGCGCTCATAGGATGCCAGGATGGTCTGAGCCTCTTCGCGCAATGCACGGGCTTCGTCCAATTCCTTCTGAATACCTTCGGCGCGGTTGTCCAGCTGGGTGCCCAGCAGCGACGGAACCTTCACCAGCACCAGGATGCCGATGAACAGAAGGAAAGCCAGAATAACGACGAAGTCGGTATTACCCAGCGAAAAGAACGGACCGCTTGCGGCAAAGGCAGGGCTGGCCGCACCAACCGTCAGGATAAGGGCGAAAAGATTACGCATGTCTCTTATCCTTTCAACTGGTCTGCAACAGCTGCTTCAACAGCAGCGGCATCCGCCGAACCGCCCAGAGCGTTCACGATCTCGGCTGCGGTCTCGGTGGCCACCTGGCGGGCGGTCACAGCAGCTTCGGCGCGAATCTCGGCAATGGCTTTTTCCGATTCAGCCGCTTTGTCGGCGATCTCGGCGTCGGCCTTGGCGATGGCTTCGTCCAGCTCGGACTGAATTTCGGCGCGGGCTTCAGCGGCGATACGCTGCGCCTCGGCACGGGCATCCGCCAGAGCTTTGTTATATGCGTTTTCGGCCTCGACCGCTTTTGCCTTCAGATCTTCGGCAGCAGCGAGGTCGTTGGTGATGGTACCCTGACGTTCGGCCAGCACTGCTGCGATGCGAGGCAGCGCGACGCGCGACAGGATCAGGTAGATCACGACAAGCGTGACCGCGAGCCAGAAGATCTGGTTCGAAAAGGTCGAGAAGTCCAGCTGCGGCATAGCCGAGCCGCCACCGTGTGCGGCATCTGCTGCACCGTGGGCCGCATCATGGGCTGTATCGTGCGTATTGCTCGCCATGTCGTCCTCCTAAGGAACTTGCCGTTACATCGGGCGGTACAGTGGGGGTTCCACGTACCGCCCGACCGTAAGGAATAAGGTTCCGAAGGGTCTTAGACGGCGAACATCAGCAGCAGAGCGACCAGGAACGAGAAGATGCCCAGAGCTTCTGCAAACGCGATGCCGATGAAGAGGGTTGCAGTCTGACCAGCAGCTGCGGACGGGTTGCGCAGAGCGCCGGCCAGGAAGTTGCCAGCCACGTGGCCCACACCGATTGCGGCTGCGCCGGAACCGATTGCTGCCAGACCTGCACCGACGAATTGACCCAGTTGTGCGATATCGCCTTCCATGATGTTTCTCCTTACGATGGAATGTGGTGATTTCGGGATAGGTGCGCCCAAACTCTCAGACGCACCGATGATAAGTTCCTGGCCTTAGTGGCTCGGGTGCAGCGCATCCTTCAGATACACGCAGGTCAGGATGGTGAAGACGTAGGCCTGAATGAAGGCCACCAGAACTTCCAGCGCGTAGACCGCGGTGATCGCGAAGATCGGCAGGAAGCTGAACAGTCCCAGCGCACCGGCAAAGCCAGCGAACACTTTCAGAACCGCGTGGCCTGCCATCACGTTACCGGCAAGACGGATCGAGTGGCTGACGGGGCGGACAAAGTAGGAAATCAGTTCGATGATCGCCAGGATCGGGCGCAGCGGCAGCGGCGCGCTGGACACCCAGAACAGCCCCAGGAAACCGACGCCGTTCTTGACGAAACCGACGATGGTCACGGTGAAGAACACCAGCGCAGCCAATATCGCGGTCACGGCGATGTGCGAGGTGGTGGTGAAGGACATCGGGATCAGGCCCAGGAAGTTGGCCATCACGATGAACATGAACAGGGTCATGATATACGGGAAGAACTTGATCGCGTCCTTGCCGGCCACGTCTTCCACCATCTTGTAGATGAACCCATAGGCCAGTTCGGCCACCGACTGCGCCCGGCCCGGAACGATCGCCCGGCGCGAGGTCCCCAGCACCAGCAGCGCAAAGACGGCCAGAACGGCCAGCCCCAGCCACAGGGTCACATTGGTGATCGAGAACATACCGACGTGGTCGCTGAAATAGGATTTCACCTGGAACTGGTCCATCGGATGAATGGCAAGACCGGCTTTCTCGGGTGCGAACAGCAGCCCGGAAACAACCACCAGCGCCAATACGATCCAGAAATAAATCTTGCCCATCAGTTCGTTTCTCCTGTCGTCCGGTGGATCAGTGACCTTGATCACTCCGGCCTTTCGCATCTTTTTCGGCCTCTTCGGCCAGTTTCTGATCCTGGATCTCCTGCGCGCTGCGGAGCATGGTTTTCACCCCGGCGGCCAGACCCAAAAATGTAAACAGCACCAGAAAGATCGGGATCGTCCCGAACAGGCTGTCCAGCCCGTATCCGATGCCAAAGCCGATCCCCAGACCGGCTACAAGCTCTATCACCATTCGCCAGGCCTGGTTGGCCAGGGAATAATGTTCGTCGGCGCGGGGCTTCGGCTCCTGAGCCTTCTTCGCGGCCTCGATCCGGTCCTCCAGCTGCGCCATGCGCTGCTTTTGGTCTTCGTCAATCACCGGCGCAATCCTCACGCGTTTGTTGTTGGTGGTGCTAAGGCTTGGAGGGTCAGGAGTCAATTGCTCAGATGACGCAGATATATGAGATTTAGGTATTTGAAAGTAAAGGGAAAAAATGCCACCCGGCCTCCCGAGAGATTCCGTCGCAGCCCTCAAAAACCCGAAATACCAAGGTTTTGCATATTCAACCTTTTGGTTGATTTTGCATTCCGGCCCGCGGCTCCCGGCGCTTACGGCTTCCAAGCCGCGCGATACGTCCGTCGATAAGAAGCAATCCGGCAAAGATCACCAACATTCCATAGAGATGCTCGGCCAGAAGCTCTTCCTTCAGCACCCAGGTCCCCAGTATCAGAGCTGAAATCGGTGCAATTAAGGTCGGCATGGTGATATTGGTCGGTCCCACCTTTGGCAGAACCCAGTAGAAGGCAATGAACGCGGCCGAGGTCAGCACAAACCCGATGAACATGAGTGCTCCCCACGTTTCGGCGCGTGCAATCACCGGCACGCCCTCCATCCACACGGCCAGTGGCGCAATAGCCACGGTCGCACCCGTCAGGGCCAGCGCTACCATCACGACCGGATCAAGATCACGAAACGCCCGCGCGATATTGACCGAAAACGCATAGCAGATCGGCGCGCACAACGTCAGCAAGACCGCCCAGAACTCGGATCCGCCCCCTTGTTGCAGCACCGGCAGCGACAAAAGCACGATACCGCCAAAACCACAGATGACACCAAGCGACTTCAGCACCGTGGCCCGCTCCCCCCCAGGCCAGACATGCGAAACGATGACCGCAAAAGCGGGCGTCGTGGCATTGACGATCCCGGCCACGCCACTGGCGATGTGCTGCTGCCCCAATGCATAAAAGGCGAAAGGGCCTGCATAGCTGAGTACGCCAAAACCCAATAGTGCCATACCCCGGTGCCAGCTCACCTGAACGGCCCGCCGGGTCCCCAGCACATATATCCAGCAGCCCAGCGCTCCGAACCCGACCCGACCCAGCGACACCGATAGCGGCCCAAGCTCGCGCAGCAGGATCGCGTTGAACATAAAAGACATGCCCCAACCGATCCCCAAAACGACAATAACCAGCCAATATCTGAGCGCCACGCCCGGTCCTCCGCAAAAAATTGCCGCCATTTGGCGTAAAGCAGGCACTCCTGTCGATCCGAATCTTGCGTCATCCCCCCCGGAGCGCGTAAACATCGCGTCATTGTTAAAGCTTCTGGTTCACCGCCCGAGAAACCATGTCCGATTATGCTTGTGCCTTGATTGTCGAAGACGGACGCCTGCTTTTGGGCAGGCGGACTGCGCTGCGGCGACACCGGGCCGGACTTTGGGACGTATTGGGGGGGTTGGCCGAGCCCGAAGAAGACCTGCACGCGGCGCTCAGGCGCGAGTTGCAGGAAGAAATCGGCGTGACACCCACAGCCCAGCGCTATTTCGCGACGATCGACAAACCGGCCAGCAGTGTGTGTTACCACTTCTTCGTTGTTGACCGTTGGCTGGGCTCGCCCGAGATCCGAAACAACGAACATGCAGAACTGCGCTGGTTCCATTTCGGCGATGCAGCAGACCTGGCCGATCTGGCTCTGCCGGAGTATGGCGAGCTGTTCCGCCGACTTGCCCGCTTTTCTTCCGGCGCGGACACCACTACTCTCAGGTGATGTCCAGCGAACTCGACACCGTCTTTGCCGCCCTGGCCGACCCGACCCGCCGCACCATCCTGACCATGCTTCTGGAAGACGACATGGCGGTGACCGATGTGGCGGAACCGTTCGAGATGTCGCTGGCGGCCATCTCCAAGCACCTGACGATACTGACCCGTGCAGGTCTTATTGCGCAGGAAAAACGCGGCCGGGTGAAATGGTGCAAATTGCAACCCGACGCCATGCGCGGCGCCAGTGTCTGGATGCAGGGTTTTGGTCAGTTCGAACCGGTCAACCTGGACGCCTTTGAACGGTTTCTCGAGACCGAACTGGCCCAGACAAGCCCCGAGCCGGATTTAGCGGACGACAAAAACGGACACGCTTGAGTGACTGGCCAAGCTGCCAGCGTGGGATGAGAACAGATAATCCATAAAGCGTGGCGCATGGCTTCCGACGACAACCAGATCGGCGCCCAAGGTCTCGGCCGTCTCACGCAGGATGGCGTTCACCTCGGCCGGCACGTCATGGGAAAACACCACCTTGGTGTGCACCGCGATTCCAGCTTTGTCCGCGAGGCGTTCTGCAACCTGACCCAGCGCGTCTGCGGCCTGGGCTTCGCCGTGGGGAGCGGCTGTGACCATGTCCCCGGTTACATTCACCAGGGTCACCCGCGCTCCGTAAGTACGTGCCATATCGACCGCCACGTCCAGCGCTTTGGATACTGGTTCGGTCATGTGCAGATCTACCGGCACCATGATATGTGAAAACATGGGTTCCTCCCTCCGATCTTCGCCATATGCAGGCATCAGGATATCTGCCCTTGCGCATCCCGCGTTGACTCAAATCAACCCGAGGAACCCGAAACCTGCTTGCCTTGATCTGCAGCGTCAGTTGCTCTGGGCTACTTGCGGCCGTCGCCCATCCTCTTCCAGCAGAAGTATCAAAGCAATGACGGTCAGGGCGATCCCGCCCAGAACCAACCCGGTCGGTGCGGGACGCCCCAAAGCGATTTCCCAAAGGATCACCCAGCTGGGTGTCAGGTAGGTATATGCCATCACCTTGGCCGAAGGCAGATGCAAGGTCGCGTATTGCAACAGCACAAATGATGCGGCGCTGGCGAAGATGGCCAAGTACAACAGCCCGATCCACACAATCAGGGGCAAACTGCTCCAATCGGTCGCCCGGATATCACTCCATCCAAACACCAGAAGCAGAACGCCCCCTGCGACCAATACGCCAAAGGTAAACACCACGGCTGGCTCGCCACGGTTCAGCTTGCGCACCATAGGGGTATAGATCGCATGCATTATGCACCCCCAGAAGTATATGATCTCACCCTGGCCGATCTCGAAGGCACGGAAGGCGGACCAATCAGCGCGAAAGATAACCCAAAGCGCCCCGGTCGCCCCAATGGCCAGCGCCAAAGCCATTCGAGGCGTTGTCACCTGCCGGAGGAGAAGCCACCCCACGATACCGCTCATGACGGGAGTCAGCGTGAAGACCGCCGCTGCACTGACCGGTTCCGCCGTCTTCAAGCCATAGAACATCAGCACGAAATAGGCAGAGAACAGCCCGCCCAACACCAGAAACCGCCATGGTGCATCAAAGTCGCGGCGCTTCAGACCGTGGGTTGCCAATGCAACCACCCCAATCACCAGCGCGGCTATTCCGAACCGCGCCGCATTCAAGGCGGCAGGCGCTATCTCGTTTGCCACCATCGAGCCCAGCGAAAACGACCCCGCCACCAAGGCTGAAAACATGAGCATCGCCAGATGCCCGCGCAGGGCCGGGGTCAAAAGGACCACTCCTTGGCCCGTTTTTTCAGAAACTTGAGGAACGCCTGCACCTTGGTCGTTCGATGCAGGTCCACATGGGTCACCAACCACAGGGTGCCGCTCCATTCAGGCAATGGGTCCATCACCTTGATAAGGCCGGGATGACGAGTCGCCTCCCATTCCGACAGGAAGCCTATTCCCGCCCCGGCCAATACGGCCTCCTGCATCGTGAAATTGTTGGTGCAGCGAAACGCGATCGATTCTGCTGTGGTGTACTCTCGCAACCAGCGTGAAAATGGTGCCCGGCTGTTTTCGTCATCATTGCCGACAAACAGGTGATTGGGAAATTCCTCGGTGCGTTCAGGTAGCCCGTGGCGGTCAACATAGTCCTGACTGGCATAAAGCCCGACTTTCTGTTCGATAAAGGGTTGCACCACGTTGTCTGGCTGATCCGGCGCTCTACCTGCCCGGATCGCCACATGGGCCTCGCCATATTCCAACCGAAATACCCGATCCCCGGTCAGATACCGGATCAACAGGCCCGGGTGCAGTTTCTGGAAATCTGCCAATACTGGCGCAATCAAGGGCGCCACCGAGGCCAGTGAGGTGATGACCAGCTCCCCCGACACGTCATCGCCCTGCCCCTTGAGCCGCCCAACCAGCTGGTTGAACTGATCATCTGTAGCCTGCGCCACCCGCAAAAGGTCCTGCCCTGCTTCGGTCGGCGTATACCCCCGGGCATGACGTTGGAACAGCTTGACACCCAACCGCCCTTCCAAAGCGTCGATATGCCGGATCACGGTGGCATGGTGCACGCCCAGAACATCCGCTGCCCCGCTGACCGTCCCCATCCGGGCGACCTGAAAGGCCGTGCGCACCTCGTCCCAATTGTCCATGACCAGATCCTTCAAAGCTCTAATGTGCGAAAATTCACAATTTATGTTCAAATTATCGCGTTGTGTTCATTTTTGCAATACCCCACCTATACACCGCAGCACCAGACAAAACAGGTTTCAAGATCATGTCCAAAACAGTTCTCCATATCGACAGCTCCGCACGTTTGGCCGATTCCGCATCGCGCAAGGTTTCCGCTCAGATCGTCGAGCATCTGGCCCCGTTCCGTGTCATCCGTCGCGATGTCGGCGAAGACACTCTGCCACTGCTGACCGAAACCTGGGTCGGCGCGACCAATACCCCGGCGGACGCGCGCACCGAAGCACAGAAACAGGCATTGGCCCTGTCGGACGTTCTGGTGGACGAGCTGGAAGCCGCCGATGTCATCGTGATCGGGTTGCCGGTCTATAATTTCTCGATGCCCGCCAGTCTCAAGGCCTGGGTCGATCAGGTCGCCCGCGTGGGTCGCACCTTCCAATACACCGAAAACGGCCCCGAAGGCCTGTTGAACGGCAAACGCGCCATCGTTGCCTATGCCTCGGGTGGTGTTCCCATGGGGTCCCCGGTCGATTTCGCCTCGAACTATCTGCGCCATGTTCTGGGCTTCATCGGCATTACCGAAGTTGAATTCGTCGCTGCCGAAGGCATGGCGATCAACCCCGAAGAAGCGCTCAACAAAGCCAGTGCCGCTGTCACCGAATTGGCCGCCTGACTACGCGCCGAGACCCAAAGCAAAAATCATCCCCGCCCGAACCTGCGGGGGTGAGCAGTCCTGATTACACTGCCCTTCGAACCGCCGACACGTGATCGCAGCGCACGTGGGTCACCGCCCGCGATGCAACAGGTTTTTCGCGACGCATTCCTGCACGATGCATCGGTCTCCTGCTTTTCCCTTGGCGATATCTCCAAAATAACCATCCGTTCACCTCGAAGCTCGCCGATGGTGGAAATCGATCGCCCAACGGCACCCGGTCTGCAGCGCAGTGAACAAGCCCCATTGCGATGCGGCGCGCACTCAAGATCCCCCACACCAACATCCCGGCGAGGCGGTCCACCAGCGCCCAACGACACCGCCATCTTTTGACCGGGGGGCTCGCTTTCGAACGTCCGTACTCTTCTGCTTGGGTCCCGACACAATGCCCTCAGCAACTGGCGCGGTGTCGCAAAATCGGTGAAATGCTTCGAGATTAGGCAAGCGCGCGCCCTGCCCAACCCTTCATCAATAGTAAATTTTGGGCATCGAGGGAGGAACACATGTCCCATAAACCGCCATTCACGGCACTAGAGATCCGAAAAGCCGCCACCGGCTTTTACCAGGGTCACAGTCTCGAAATCGCACTTCTGTCTAAAGGCATCATGGTCGCGCTGGTCATTTGGGCGCTGGTCTGGCCTGCAAATGCCAACGGTGTTCTGGGCAGCCTGAACTGGGCTCTGCTGGAAGGTTTCAACTCTTTCTACATCATCATTGTCGGCTTTTTCACTTTCTTCCTCCTTGTTGTCGCCATCCTTCCGCAGACCGGGAAACGGATCATGGGGACTCCCGGAGAAAAACCAGAATTCTCCAACTTCTCGTGGTTCTCGATGATGTTCGGTGCCGGCTTGGGGGTCGGGCTGATGGTCTTTGCGACCGCCGAACCGTTGGGTCTTTGGGGCTCGAACCCTGAGGTCGTCGCGGGCGCCGTTGCAGGCAATACCGAAGAGGCCCTGACTTCGGGTTTCCGCTATACTTTCCTGCATTACGGATTTCACGCCTGGGCCATCTACGTGGTGACCGGCCTGTCGCTGGCTTACTACGCCTATACCCGTGACATGCCGTTGACCATCCGCGCCGCGCTGACCCCACTGTTTGGTCGTCTGCTGAACGGGTTCCTTGGACACGTCGTCGACGTGCTGGGCGTTGTCGCCACCATCCTCGGGGTCTCGGTCACCATCGGTTACGGCGTGTCACAGTTCATCGACGGTCTCTATGCGATCACTGGAATGGAATGGATGATGGACATGTCAGGCGACGCGCCGGCACCCGCCACCGTCGGTCTGATCGCAGGTCTGCTGGTTATCATGGGCTTGTCGATCCTGTCGGCGGTCTCTGGTGTCGGGCGTGGGGTGAAGTACCTGTCGAACCTGAACCTGGTCCTGTCGATCATCCTGTTGCTGACCTTCGTCGTATTCGGGTCGTTCCTGTTTGCGATGACCACCTATGCCACCGCGATGGTGGACTACATCCTGCACTTCCTGTCTCTCAGCTTCGGTGCCTATGGCCCGCAATCGGCCGCTGACTTTGCCGCGGCCCTGCCCAGCGAAGCCGCACCGTTCGCGGATGCCCTGCGCGGTGGCGCGACCAATGCCTGGGGTTCGTTCGACGGGTTCGTCTCGGGCCTGGAAGGCGACGCCGCCGCCCTGCCCGCCGAAACGCTGGCCGCGGCCTATGCCGCCGGTGAACAGGGACGCCAGTTTGGCTGGCAAGCCGGGTGGACCACGTTCTATTGGGCCTGGTGGATTGCGTTCTCGCCTTTTGTCGGCCTGTTCCTGGCCCGCATCTCCAAGGGCCGCACCGTGCGCGAATTCATCATCGGCTGCGTCATTGCCCCGGCCCTGGTCTGCTTTGCCTGGATGACCATCCTGGGCGGCACCGCCATTGATCTGGAACTGACCGGCGGCGCTGACGGCGCAATCATCGGCGCGTCGAACACCGCCAAGCTGTTCGTGACGCTGGGCAACATGATCGAAGGCGGCCTGCTGTCGGGCATCACCATCATGTGCGTTGTGCTGATCATGACCTTCCTGGTCACCTCTGCAGACTCGGGCATTCTCGTGATGAACACCATCATGTCGGGCGGCGATCAGAACATCGGCAACAAGCACAAGATCGTCTGGGGTCTGATCCTGACTGCCGTGATCGGCGCGCTGTTGCTGGCCGCGGGTGAAAACAACCCGATGGACGCCCTGCGCAACGCGATGATCATCGGTGCGCTGCCCTTCACCATAGTGATGGGCCTGATGTGCATCGCTCTGGCGAAAGCGCTGTACCGTGACGGCCTCCGCGACAAGGCCGTGACCGCCGCAGAAGCCGCAGAGTAACGAACTCGTCCGGGCGGAGCGTTGCGCCTCGCCCGGACATTTCCGGGATCAGAACTTGCCGTTGTCGTTTTTCCACTCGGACCGCGGCGCAATGGTCTCAACCGTGTCCCAATGTTCGACGATCCGTCCCTGATCCAGCCGGAACAGGTGATAAAAGCTGGTGTGATCCCCACCGCGCCAGCCTTCGCACATGGCAAGCGCGAAATTCCCCTCGGCAAGCACCTTGTGCAACCGCTCATGGCGCAGAGCCACGGGATCCGCCAGGGCCGCTGCAAAAGCCTGCACCCCGTCCGGCAGGTCCGGGTCATGCTGGATCAGATCCGCAACCACAAACTCATCCAGCCGCGCCATTTCCCGCCCGATCAGAACAGTCTCGACAAAATCCCGCACCCGCGTCCGGTTTTCTTCGGTCCGATCCAGATCGGCGATCTCTGTTATCCCGTCCAACATCCCGCGCCCCGACGGGTTCGGCCCCGGCAAGGGCTGGATATTGTCCCAATGCTCCACCGCCTGCCCGTCTTCGAATCGAAACACTTCAAACGCCGCACGCACGCTCGAAAAATCGTATTCGTTATGGGCAAAGGCATAGTCGCCATCCTCGAACACCCGGATGAACCGCACTTTCGGATTGGTCTTGGCCAGCCGCGCAAACAGCACCGCCAGCCCCTCGCTGCCCTCATGGGTCTGCGGGTTGTGCTGTACGTAACGCGCCTCGTTCACCACGCGCGCCGCCTCCGGATCCCCGGTCTCGATCCCCTTCAACAGCTTGCGCAGCAGATCCTTCTTCGACACCTCACCCATGCCAAGCCTCCCTTCGACCAGGCCCCATGATCGCCGCCCCGCACGCCACTGTCGAGCCTCGGCAGCGCCCCTGCTTCTTTCTGGTTCAAAATACCTCGGGGGTGAATGCGCCCTTGGGCGCAGAGGGGCAGCGCCCCTTATTCCAACCAGGTCACATCGCAGCCGATGCGCTCGAAGAACGCCATCACATCCTTCCGCGCCATCGCCACGGTCCGGTCATTCACCAGCGGATGCATGTAGATCACATCCACATCCCGCGCCGCCGCATCCATGAAAAAGCGTACATTCTTCTCCACACCGGTGATCATCGCCAACGGGCTGACCGCACCGGGCCTGATGCCAAGGTTCTCCAGCAACCGGTCGGCCGAGCCGAAGGACAGGTTCCCCACCCCCAGTTGCGCGCCCAGCGCCTTCAGGTCGATCTCGCGGTTCTGTTCCAGCGTCACCAGGTAGTTCCGCTTCTTCTTGTCCCGCAGATACAGGTTCTTTACCCGGAGCGCATTTTCTCCCGGCACTATGAACTGATCCTCGACCGCCTTGCTGTCTTCAACCGTGCGCAGCGGCACGTGCTGGTGCAAACGGTATTCCAACCCCCAGCTTTGCAACTGCTCCAGCAGCGCATCTGAAGTTACGGGCAGACTGTCCTGATAGGTCGAGGAAGCATCCATGATAATCACTCTCGCAGGTGTTTTGGTACTGCCGCTGCTCTGCCGCAGGATCCGTGGCGATGCAAGAGGGCCGGATTTGCCCACGCTGCCAATGTCGCCATATTTCGGACGCAACACATCGATACCCTGGCCCTGTATTTGAGGGATAGGGATTCGACGAAATGCGCATTCTGCTGATCAGTGTCTTGGCGGTCATGGCCCTTCTGGTCGCCGTTGTTCTGACCGCCTATGTCCGGTCCGGGGACGCACCTTCCACAGCTCAGACCTCCCCCCCCACCTCACAGCCGCTAAGTCAGGACAGCACGCCGCAAGCGCCCACGCAAACCGCGGCGCCCAAAGCACCTGCCGCATGTACCGAACGCGGTGTGCAGGGCATCCGCATTGGCCGGGCCTGCGCAACACCTGAAACCGTTTCGCTCAATCTCAGCGGGGCAGAGTTCACGCTTCTGGGCATGCTGCAGAACTTTCCGGACACGCAGGTTCTTGACGGCCCGCCCGAACTCCAGGGCATCCGGCTCGGGGCTTTGGCATCCCTGCCCAATCTGAAAACCCTGACCCTGCAACGGGCGCGCAACGTCGATTACGCTCCTTTGGCACAGCTGACCGGGCTTGAGCGGCTGGTCCTCGCCGGGTCAGACATTCAGGACCTGACCCCACTGTCCGGGCTCAGCACCCTACGCGCGCTCGACCTCAGCGACACCAAAGTCACGGATCTGTCGCCCCTCACAGCCCTGACAGGGTTGCAGCACCTGGTCCTGAACAATACGCAGATCACTGATCTGACACCGATTGCCGGCATAGCCAACCTTACCCAACTGGGCTTGAACCACACCCGGATCACGGATATCACCCCCCTTTCCCGGTTGACCGAACTGCGGGTACTGGCCGCCTATGACAGCCAGATCGCCGACATTACCGCACTAGCCGAACTCACCTCGCTCACCCGCCTGCATCTGGACAAATCCCGGATCAGCGATCTTTCGCCCCTGGCCGGTCTCAGCGCGCTGACCTGGCTTGATGTCGACCGCACCCCGGTCTCGGACATCGGGCCGCTAGCCGGGTTGACCCGGCTCGACTGGCTTGACCTGCACGACACCCAGGTCACCGACCTTGCGGCTCTCGCGCAGCTCAAACACCTGTCCCGGCTGGACCTGCACAACACGCCTGTCGACGACCTGTCGCCGCTCGGCGACCTCCCGTCTCTCGCGAAGCTGAACCTGTCGGGGACTGCCGTAGGCGATCTGTCCGCCCTGCGTGACAAGGCCGAGTTGGACAGCCTCGACCTTTCCGGTACGCAAGTGACAGATCTCTCGCCTCTCACCAACCTGCCGGAACTCGACAGTCTCAACCTGTCTGACACCCAGGTCTCTGATCTGTCCCCGCTGGAAACCCTGCCGGATCTCTCGTCGCTGGACATCCAAAACACGCAGATCGCGGATCTGGGCAGCCTGACTGGAAAAGAAAGGCTCCAGATCAAACGCTGATCAAGCTGCTCTTCTGATACGACGTGAAGCTGCTACACTGCCGACATGAAAGTAACGCGCGACACGCCCGACCAGTTGATCCTCGCCGATACGCCCTGGCTGATCGGCATCATGCTGATCCTCTTCATCCTGGCTTTCGTGGCGCCCGGCGTGGCGATGATGATGTCCGGCACGTGGGAGGCGTTTTTCTTCGCCCTGTTCGGCGGCGGGTTGGGCTTTGCCGCCTTCTGCGTCTTTGTCCGCCGGGTTCAGGTGATCTTGGATCGTCCCAAGGACAGCATTCTGATCCGACGCCAATCGGTCTTTGGCTATCAGGCAGTGGAACACAGACTGTCCAACCTCTCCCATGCCGAAATCGAAGAAACCACATCCCGCAGCGACGGGAGCAGCCGGACCCTGTATCGCCCCGTTCTGATCCTGGATCAGGGGATGAGCGCCGGCCGACACCCGGTGGTCGAAGCCTATTCCAGCGGCGGCGGATCACGGCGACTGGTCAAGGCCATCAACAAATGGCTGCCTGCCCGAACCGACGCCGCCGAAACCTGATCACCCCTTGGGCGTCCAGCCCGGTGGCTTCACCAGGTAGGCCAGCTTGGTCCGCCAGCCCTTGGCCGTCCAAACCTGTCCCGCCAGCTTGGTCAGGCCATGTACAAAGACATGCACCGGATTGATTGAATTCAGCGGCGGCACCACGCCATAGACCACCTTTTCCCGTTCCTCCTCGAACGTGCCGAACATCCGGTCCCAGATGATAAAGATCCCGGCATAGTTCTTGTCGATATATTGCGGGTTCGATCCATGGTGCACCCGGTGGTGCGATGGTGTGTTCATCACCGCCTCGACGGGGCGCGGCAGTTTCTTGACCGTCTCGGTATGCAGCGCGGTCTGATACAGCTGCACCAGCACCTCGGAGAAGAACACCACCAGCGGATTGAAGCCCAACATCACCAGCGGGATATGAAAGAACAGCGGAATAAACCCGTCCAGCGGCCCAAACCGATAGGCCACCGAGATATTGAAATAAGGCGAGGAGTGGTGAACCGTGTGGGTCGCCCAGCCAATCCCCACCCGATGCATGAACCTGTGTTCCCAGTAATAGACCAGGTCCGCCAGCAGCACGCAGAGCAGGATGGTCCAGCCGTTGATCGGCAGCTGGGTCAGGCTGAAATTCTCGTAAACATAGTAATAGGCTGCCACCACCAGCCCGGTCATCGCAAGGTTCATTGCGATGAACAGCGCCAGGGTCACGAAATTTGCCACCGTATCCCCCAGCAGGTTCCAAGACAGCGCCTTTTTGGTGGCCAAACGCGCCAGCTCGAACGCCAGAAAGGCCAGCGACAGGGCAAAGAACCAATCGCCCAGCGACACCTCCCAGGCATAGACCTGCCATTCACTGTAGGTCTTGCTCAGAAATTCCATCTGCCCGTCTCCTTCCGCAGCTGCAGACTGCCACGCGAAACCGGTCGGTCATGGTTCCATTTGCGCGGCAAATGTTTATTGTCATGGATGACAATTAATCTTTGAATTATAAATTGTCAACGATGACAAAAAAGAGGACGCCGTGGGACGACCAAGCCTGAAACAGCAGCGGATCACCGAAATCCTGGATGCCTATGGGCGCTGCATCACCCGTTACGGTCTGGAAGGTGCCACCATGGACCGCGTCGCCGAGGAGGCGCAGATGGCGCGCCCGCTGATCCGTCACAATGTCGGCAACCGGGATCAGCTGTTTGCCGCCTTTGTCGCCCGGTATTTTGACCAGGCCAAGGCCGAGCTGGCCCAGCTGGAAACCGCCCTGTCCAACCTGCGCTCGGGCCCTGAGGTGATCGCCTTCCTGTTCGACGATCAATATGACGATGCCGATTCAGTCTTGATCTTCGAAGAACTCATCGCTGCGGGTAAAACCGACCCCGACTTGGCCCGACATCTGCGCACTTGGCTGGATGGGTTTGTTACCGGGATTGAAGGTGCTCTGCGCGCCTGCTACCCGACCGCCCCTCAGGCCAGCGTTCACACCGTTGCCCATGGCGTGATGGGCATCCTGTTCAACGTCGGATCCTTTGCAATGCTGGGCGACATGGAAGATTTCCGCACCACAGCCCGTAGCGCTGCACTGACCCTGATCGAAACACTGAACCAACAGGTTGCGTGACACAGAACGCCCCCACGCTATCTTTTTTCGGGTGTCGCAAAGACCCTACACACAAGGAAGCCCAAGATGACCCGCCCGAAACGTCTGCTGTTGCGAATTCTGGCCGTGGCCCTGCTGGGGCTGAGCATTTCGGCCTGTGTCCCTGAACCCGGCACCCCGGAATACGAGGATTATCTCAGGCACAAAGCCAATCGCGAAGCAGTCAGGTATCAGGGAGGGCCGTAACCGCCCCTCCAAACTGAAAAACACTGCGGGTCGCCCCGCAGTGTTCCCGTGTTTCACACTATCAGACCGTCGCTCAGATCAGCTGCAGCACCACATATGGTGCACCCAGCATTCCTCCGACGATCAGAGTTATTGAAAGTCCAAGTCCTTTGAACATGTCGCGCTGTCTCCTGGTTCGCGTTCTACCAGTGGGGCGAGCTAGCTCCGCGACAGCACACTTGGATGCGGCACCTCGCCACGGGGCCAGACCTAAGCGTCACGGGTTTCCCCGGAAAACGACAGCGTCCCCAATGCTACAGACGAATTTTCTTGCCACGATTGTTGCTCGTTGGTCTCATTCAGATGGGTTCGGCCATCATGAGGACGCTTCCCGAAACGTCACTGCCAAACGTGGGGTCTGAGGGCAACGAACATGGGGCTATTAATCTCGGATCAGACGTCAAAAGAAACCGACAAAACAGGAGACTGATATGACCGAAATTGCTCTTATCAATATTGCGCCCCTGTTCCGGGATCCCAATGACAGCACACTCGATTACCAAATCGCCGAAGCCTTCGCCACGACGTCCGGGCTGCTGGTCACGGGCTTTCCCGGCTACAAGACGCTGGATGGAACGGCACACCAATTACAAAGCTTCTTTGCATTGCCCGAAACCGTCAAACGCACCCTGGCGCTGCGCAAGGCTCAACCCGGAAATCGCAACCTCTATCGCGGCTTCACCCCTTTACCGACCGAACCCCATTGGGCCTATAACGAAATCTTCGATATGGGGCCCGAACCGCCGCTTCCGGCGCCCGGGCTCCCCAGCACCGCAGCATTCGAAGAATCCAATGTCTGGCCTGACGAAGCCACGGCTCCCGGCTGGCAGCACGCGATGACCGCTTATGGCGCCTTGTGTCGGAGGATCATCTCTCTGATGGTACCGGCGGCCCTGCGCGGGCTGGGCAAACCGGCAACCGCCGGAGCGCATCTGACAGCCGGTAGAAACGGTGTCTTGCGTCTGTTGCATTATCCAGTCGTCCCAGAAGGTTTTGAGCTTTTGAACCACGACCCCGAAACCGATGCCCAAGGCCGCAGGATGATCACACGCGAGCACGTTGACACCGGTGTTCTGTCGATCCTGTGGCAGGACGAGAAGGGCGGCCTGCAGTTTCAAGGGCGAGATGGTCTTTGGCGCGAGGTTCCCAAAGCCCCGGGAGCGCTGTCTGTTCATTGCGGCGATCTTCTGGAACCGATCGGTGGACCCCAACTGGCAGGTACCCCTCACCGCGTTCTGGGCGGCTATTCGGATCGGTGTTCGATCGGGTATTTCGGTGAACCTGAATTCGAAACCCTGATTGATACCCCTCACGATCAGGGACGCAAAAGCTACGGCCGCTACCTTACCGATCAGTTCCCGACGCGTTTTCTTCAGCCCGCCTGACACACTGCAAGCCAAGCTTCACGGGTTGACTCTGGCCCCCAATCGGCGTAACGCCTGCCCCCAATATCCGGAAGTGCGACATCTTCCGGTCCCTTGGCGCAGCCAGGGATCGCCCTCCACCAGCGTGTTACGCCCGTGGGGGCAAAATTGTTTGGAATGTTCTCACCCGGTCAACTGGTGGAGCAATTGAGTATCGAACCGGTGCTGCCTAGATTGGCAACGCCACATGATGAACGGCGAAGGAGCTGAAGGGCCATGTTTGAAAATTTATCCGAACGCCTCTCCGGCGTCTTTGACCGTCTCACCAAACAGGGCGCGCTGTCCGAAGAGGACGTGAAGACCGCCCTGCGCGAAGTGCGCGTCGCCCTGCTTGAGGCCGACGTATCGCTGCCCGTGGCGCGCGACTTTGTCAAACGGGTCCAGGAACAGGCCACCGGTCAGGCCGTGACCAAATCGGTCACGCCCGGTCAGCAGGTCGTCAAGATCGTGCATGATGCGCTGGTTGCCACGCTTGAAGGCGACGAAGACCCGGGCAAGCTGAAAATCGACAATCCTCCCGCGCCGATCCTGATGGTCGGTCTGCAGGGCGGCGGTAAAACCACCACCACCGGTAAGCTGGCCAAACGCCTGAAGGAAAAAGAGGGCAAGAAGGTCCTGCTGGCCTCGCTGGACGTCTATCGTCCCGCCGCTATGGATCAGCTGGCAATCCTCGGCACCCAGATCGGTGTCGATACCCTGCCCATCGTGCCGGGCCAGAAACCCGTGGACATCGCCAAACGCGCCAAACAGCAGGCTGCGCTTGGGGGATATGACGTCTACATGCTCGACACCGCCGGTCGCCTGCAGATCGACGAAGTCCTGATGAAAGAGGTCGAAAACGTCCGCGACGTGGTCGATCCGCGCGAAACGCTGCTGGTGGTCGATGGTCTGACCGGTCAGGTCGCGGTCGAGGTCGCTCAGGAATTCGACGACAAGATCGGCATCTCCGGCGTGGTCCTGACCCGTATGGACGGCGACGGGCGCGGTGGTGCTGCGCTGTCGATGCGCGCCGTGACCGGCAAGCCGATCCGCTTTGTGGGTCTGGGCGAAAAGATGGACGCCATCGAGACGTTCGAGCCGGACCGGATCGCTGGCCGCATCCTCGGCATGGGCGACATCGTGGCTCTGGTCGAAAAAGCCCAGGAAACCATCGAGGCCGAACAGGCCGAGAAGATGATGAAGCGCATGATGAAGGGTCATTTCAACATGAATGACTTGAAGATGCAGCTGGATCAGATGCTCAAGATGGGCGGCATGGAAGGCATGATGTCGATGATGCCCGGCATGGGTAAAATGTCGAAGCAGATCCAGGACGCGGGAATGGATGACAAGGTCATCAAACGCCAGATCGCCCTGATCGATTCCATGACCAAGAAAGAGCGCGCCAATCCGGGCCTGCTGCAGGCGTCGCGCAAGAAACGCATTGCCGCCGGTGCGGGCCAGCAGGTCAGCGATCTGAACAAGCTGCTGAAAATGCACCGTCAGATGTCCGACATGATGAAGAAGATGGGCAAGATGGGCAAAGGCAAGATGCTGAAACAGGCCATGAAAGGCATGTTCGGCAAAGGCGGTCCATCCCCCGAGGACTTGGCCGCAGGCATGGACCCCAAAGCGCTGGAAGCCGCCGCCAAGGCGATGGGCGCCAAAGGCGGCATGCCCGGTGGACTCCCCGGTCTGGGTGGCGGCATGGGCCTGCCACCGGGACTCAGCGGATTCGGGAAAAAGAAGTAACGTGACCACCGCCCCCACCATATCCACCCAGCGCCTGACGCTGCGCGGCCATGTGATGGCCGACTTCGAGCCGCTTTATGCGCTGCTCGGCAGTGAGCGTGCAGCGTTCATGGGGGGGCCGTTCAGCCGAAAACAAAGCTGGCACTGGATTGCGTCCGAGGTCGGCAGCTGGCCTTTGCTGGGTTATGGCAGCTGGGGTGTACAAACCCATGACGGTGTCTTTGTAGGACAGGTCGGCATCAACAAACCGGCAGACTACCCAGAAATGGAAATCGGATGGGTATTCCTGCAAGAACACGAGGGCAAAGGCTACGCATACGAGGCGGCCGAGGCCGCTTTGGCCTGGGCCTGGCAGCAGGGGTTCGACACTCTGGTCAGCTACATCACTCCGGGCAATGACCGCTCGGTCGCGCTGGCCGAACGGCTGGGTGCGCTGCTGGACAAAAACGCCCCTTTGCCGTTGGGCGAGACGCCCGACGAAACCATCGTTTACCGCCACACCGCCCCAGACAGCGAAGGCGGGATGGAGGCCTACGCATGACATCCCTAACGCTCGATATTCCCGTCCTGAAAACAGAACGACTGGTTCTGCGCGGCCCCGAAGCGCACGATTTCGAAAACATTGCTGCGTTTTTCGCTGATGAACAGCGCAGCTGGGGGTTCGGCGGCCCACTGGATCGCAACGGTGCATGGCGCTGGTTCGCCAGCATGATCGGCCATTGGGCTCTGCACGGGTATGGCTTCTGGATGGTGGACACGCATGAAGGCGCCCCGGTCGGCTTTGTCGGCCTCTGGTCGCCCGAAGGCTGGCCCGAGCCGGAACTGGGCTGGGTAATGTTCGACGGCACCGAAGGCAAAGGCTATGCTTTTGAGGCCGCCGAAGAAGCGCGCAAATTCGCATACGAGGTGCTGGGCTTCGAAACTCTCAGCTCCAACATCCTCCCGGGCAATACTCGATCCGTGGCGCTGGCCGAACGCATGGGCGCGCATTACGAACGCAGCTTTGAAAACGTCAGCCACGGGACCGAGATGGTGTACCGCCATCCGGGCCCGGATGCCGTGGTCGGAGGTGTGAGATGAGCACCAACTTCGTAATCCCCAGCATCGAAACCGAACGCCTGATCCTGCGCGCGCCCAGCGCCGAAGACCTGCCCGCCATGGCCGCGTTCTTCGCGACCGAACGCAGCCACTATGTTGGTGGACCCAAGGATGAATTCGGCACCTGGCAATCGCTGGCCGCACGGCTGGGCCATTGGGCAATGAACGGCTATGGCCTGTGGCATCTGACCGAAAAGGCCACCGGCGATTTCGCTGGCTGGGTTGGTATGATCTTTGCCCCCGGCTGGCACGAACCGGAAATGGGCTGGACCCTGTTGGAACACGCCGAAGGCAAGGGATTTGCCCACGAGGCAGCGCTGGCCGCCCGCGACCACGCCGCCCGCCATCAGGGGCTGGATGGTGTAATCTCCTACATCGCCCACGCCAATGACCGCTCGCGCGCATTGGCCGAAAAATTGGGTGCCACATTCGAACGTGATGACGAACTGCTGGGCAAGTCCTGCCAGGTCTGGCGTCATCCCAAGGCCGGGGAAAGCTGATGTCGCAGAACATTCCCACCCTGGAAACCAAGCGCCTGATTCTGCGCGGTCCCGAAGCCGAGGATTACCCCGACTTTAAGGCCACCTTCAGCTCGTATCGGTCGCGCTTCATGGGCGGCCCGCTGAATACCTACGAAGCCTGGATGCTTTATGCCGCCGAGATCGGCCACTGGCAGGTGCGCGGCTATGGCATGTGGATGATCCACGACAAGGTGACCGACGAAACCTATGGCATGGCTGGCGGCTGGATGCCCGCAGGCTGGCCCGAGCGCGAGATCGCCTGGATCATCTGGCCCGACAAGGGCGGTCACGGCTATGCGCTGGAAGCAACCCATGCGGCGCGGACCTACTTTTACACGCAGCTCGGCTGGGACGACGCGGTCAGCTATATCGACCCCAAGAATCTGGATTCAATCCGACTGGCCGAACGTCTTGGCGCCAAGAAGGACCGTGACGCTGCCACCATCGACGGCAATGATGCGGTCTATCGCCACCCGACCCCCGCACAGCTGGACGGTACCCAGCTGGCCCATGGCATAGACATGGAGATCAGCCATTATGCCGACCCGCTGTTCAAGCCGAAAGGATGGGCCATTGACTGAAGCACACTCAGATCCCGTGACCCGCGCAGCCGCGCTGCTCAAGGAACACCGCGAAAGCATCGACCGTCTGGATGCGATCCTCGTCTATACGTTGGGCGAGCGGTTCAAACACACCCAAGCGGTGGGCCAGCTGAAAGCAACACACGACCTTCCCCCGTCCGACCCCACGCGCGAAGCAGCGCAGATCGCACGGCTCGAAGACCTGGCAAAACGGGCCGACCTGGACCCCGATTTCGCCAAGGCTTTCCTGAATTTCATCATTCAGGAAGTCATCCGACACCACAAGAAACACCAGGAATAACGGGGCCTTACCCCCGTACACGCCATCTAAAGGAGATAAACCCATGGCAATGAAAATCCGTCTGGCCCGTGGCGGCTCGAAAAAGCGCCCCTTCTACCGCATCGTGGCTGCTGACAGCCGCATGCCGCGTGACGGCCGCTTCATCGAAAAGCTGGGCACCTACAACCCGCTGCTGCCGAAAGACAGCGAAGAGCGCGTGAAAATGGACATGGAGCGCGTTCAGTACTGGCTGGACCAGGGCGCCCAGCCCACCGACCGGATCGCACGTATGCTGGAAGCCGCTGGCGTCCGCGAAAAAGCCGTCCGCAACAACCCCAACAAAGGCACCCCGGGCAAGAAAGCTCAGGAACGCGCCGAAGAGAAAGCTGCAAAGGCCGCAGAAGCAGCCGAAGCCGCTGAAGAATAAGCAGATTTCGCGTGCGGGATCAGACTTTCAACGATGACTTTCGCACGCAGCTTGATCTGCTGATGCGGCTCCGGCGTGATGTGCGCCGGTTCCGCACCGATCCGGTGGACGAGGCAGTACTCACGCGCTGTCTCGACACCTTCCGTCTGGCCCCGTCTGTAGGGCTCAGCGAACCCTGGCGTGTGGTCCGCGTCGAAAGCGATGCCGCCCGCGCTGCCGCTTTGCAGAATTTCGAAACCGCCAATGCAGATGCTCTTGCCGGCTACTCCGGGGCCCGGGCCGAGCGCTACGGTAGGCTGAAACTGACCGGGATGCGCGAAGCTCCGGTACAATTGGCAGTCTATTGCGACGATGGCACGGAAAAAGGCCACGGGCTCGGTGCGGCAACCATGCCTGAAATGCGTCGCTATTCGGTTGTAACGGCTGTCACCTTGTTCTGGCTGGCGCTGCGTGCCGAAGGACTGGGGCTGGGTTGGGTCTCCGTGCTCGACCCTGCGCTTTTGAACCGGGACCTGAACGTGCCGGACGACTGGGCACTGATTGGGTATTTTTGCGTTGGCTGGCCGGAACGTGTATCCCGGACGCCTGAACTGGAACTCAAAGGCTGGGAAGAGCGGATGCCTGACCTGCCGATCGAAACACGGTAAGCACCATGACAGCCAAATCTGATGACGACTTGATCTGCGTCGGTGCCGTCGCTGGCTCCTTTGGTGTGCGTGGCGAAGTCCGCATCAAGAGCTTCTGCGCCACACCCGAAGACATCGAAACCTATTCACCGCTCACCAATGAAGACGGCAGCCAGCGCTACAGCCTCGTGCTTACCCGCGCCATCAAGCACGGCTATGCCGCGCGTATGGGCGGCGTTGAAACCAAGGAAGACGCGGACGCGATGAAGGGCCTGCGGCTCTTTGCGCGGCGCGATCAGCTGCCCTCGCTGCCGGACGATGAATTCTACCATGCCGATCTTGTCGGGCTCGATGTATATGACACCGGCGGCACCCTTTTGGGTCAGGTCAAATCGGTGCAGAACCACGGTGCTTCGGACCTGTTGGAGGTCCATGGCCCTGGCCTAAAGGCTACCGTGCTGCTGCCCTTTACCCTGGCCGCAGTTCCCACTGTTGATCTGACCGCCCGACGCATTGTTGCCGACCCGCCCGACGGGCTGTTCTGATGCGCCGAATTGTGGTCCATCCAGGGTTCCACAAGACCGCGACAAGCAGCGTCCAAAGTGCCCTGACAGCACAATCCGAACTGCTGGCACCCCATGTTCAGCTGGTCTTTCGTGACGATATCCTGTCCGCGACACAACTGGCGCGCGCTTATTCCAAGACCCGCGATCCCCTGACACTTTCGGCCTTTTTGCTGGAGTTTGCCGAATTCCTGGACTTCCACGTGACAAACGACCCACGCCCGCTGCTGGTCACGACCGAAGATCTCTGCGGTGTTCTGATCGGCCGACAGGGCGTCACGGACTATTCCGCCGCCCCGGCCCTGATGCAGGCCGTATCAAACGCCTTCCGGGAGGTCGTCGGGGCCGATGCCGACCTGCGGTTCTACTTGTCCACCCGAAGGCACGGGTGGCTGGACAGTTGTCACTGGCAATTGCAGCGCACCGGGCGCATGACAATGACGGCCGAACAGTTCGAGGCGACATATGCGCCGGCCGCAGATTTGCCCCGCCAAGTTCAGGCCATTCGCAAGGCGGTATATCCCGTGCCGGTTCACGAAGCCGCTGTCGAGGATTTGAACACCCGGCTTGGTCCGTTGCAGCCGCTGCTAGATCTTCTGGATCTACCAGCAGATCTGCAGGCCAAGCTGGCCCCACCCACCAGGCGCAATGTCAAAGGAACCGCCGAGCTGCGTGAAGCATTGCACAGGATCAACTCCAGCCCCGTGGACGATGAGGAAGCGCGCCGCCAGCGCCTTCACCTGCTGAAAAACCAGTGGGTGCCGACGCCCGGGCACTGACATTTCCTTTTGTGAGACCACAGGATAAGAAGCGGCCATGTCCGACGAAAAGCCCACCACAAACGCTCCGACCAAATCCCACGGTCGCAAAGCCATCCATCCCTCGTTCAAACCGAGAGAGTTGATGACGCCCACCCCCGACCTTGTGGGTGTCTGGAAGGCAAGGATCATCACGCTGTTCCCCACCGCCTTTCCGGGTGTCCTGGGTGAAAGCCTGACCGGCAAGGCCCTGCAGGAAGGGCTGTGGCAGCTCGAAACCACGGATCTTCGCCAGTTCGGGGTCGGCAAACATCGCAACGTGGACGACACCCCCGCAGGTGGTGGGGCCGGCATGGTGCTGCGCGCCGATGTGCTGGGAGAAGCCATTGAACACACAATGGCGGGTGTACAAGGCAACACCCCGCTGATCTATCTCAGCCCGCGCGGCCGGCCGATGGACCAGGCCATGATGCAACAACTGGCCCACGCCGATGGCGTTACCCTGATCTGCGGCCGCTTCGAAGGTGTCGATGAAAGGGTGATCGAACACTACGGCATTCAGGAGGTTTCGCTGGGCGATTTTGTCATGACCGGAGGCGAAATCGCGGCGCAGGCCCTGATCGACGCCACCGTCCGCCTGATCCCTGGTGTTCTGGGCAATCAGGCCTCGACGGAAGAGGAGAGTTTTTCTTCGGGCCTACTGGAGCATCCGCAATACACGCGCCCTGCCGAATGGAAGGGCCGCGCAATTCCCGACGTTCTGATGTCCGGCCACCATGGCAAGGTCGCGCAGTGGCGTCGCGAGATGAGCGAAAAACTCACCCAGGATCGGCGACCCGATCTGTGGGACGCCCATCAAGCGAAATCTGGCGACTAGGCCAGTCCTGCGCCCAGATTGCGTGCGCGGGCCGTCCACGTGTCGATCTGCTTGGCCGTGGGATGGCTTGCACCGGTAAAGTGCACGATTTGCACGGGTTTGAAGCCGACAAATCCCAGAATCTGCCGCTTGAGCTGCCAAAACAGCGGACGGTGCAACAGGAAACGGAAATACCACCAAGGGCTATCAGAGGTCAGAATGACCTGAGCTGTCCGGCCGGACAGCAAGGGTTTAGGCAAGCCCTTCGTCCGGGTGTCAAAGGTACGCCCTGGTAAGAACGTTCGGTCGATCAATCCCTTGAGCTTGGCGGGAAGCCCGCCCCACCACATCGGGGCCGTCACGACAAAATGCTCGCACCACTCCAGCGACTGCAGGAACTCTTCCAAAGGTGGTTCCAACGGCTTCTGGTTCTTGTAGCCCCCAAAACCGTAGTCCGGATCAAATTCCATCCCCTTCAGATGCAGGATACGAACCTCGTGACCTTTGTTGCGTGCGCCATCGACATAGGCGGTCGCGAGTTGTCGGGAAATCGAGGTTTCAGCCGGGTGCCCATCCAAAACAAGGATACGTTTGCGTGACATGCGAATCTCCAAAATTGACCATGGTCACTTTATTGAACTGAAAAATGACCGCGGTCAATAAAAATTTGACCACGGTCAAAAAATATGCGACTAAGCCTCATGACAACTGCCGTACAAGCCCGAACTCTCAAGACACGCGCGCGCCTTACCGAAGCCGCGCGAGACGTCATTTCGGAAACCGGATATGCCGCCATGCGGGTCGAGGAAGTGGTTCGTCGCGCCGGTGTCGCCAAGGGCACTTTTTTCGCCCATTTCCGGGACAAGGACGCGTTAATGGATCAGCTTATTGGGGAACGGATCAACGCAATAATGGACGACATGGAGCAGCTTCCTCCCCCGAGCTCTATACCTGCGCTGGTAAACGCGCTGACCCCTTTGATGCGTTTCATGACTTGCGAGCGATATGTCTTCGAAATCATTCTGCGGCATTCCGGGGCCGCCGAAAAAAAGGAGGTCGGCCCAATCGCAATGACGTTCGGCCGTTTCATCGAAATCCTGTCCCCGTGGATGAAGACAAGCCATCTCCGACAAGATGGCAGCCCGGGCATGCTGGCTGAAGGCGTTCAAGCCTTCATGATAAACGCAATGGCATTGAGCTTCTGCGCCCTGCACAACGACACTCCGCTTGAAGGAAGGTTGCAACCCTACCTGGAACTGTGGCTGTTGCCGCAAGGCAAGAATTGATGCACAACCTTTGGCATGCTTTAGTCGCATGAATTGATTGAAAGACAGGAGTGCTGAACGTGGCTGGAAAGTTCGAGATTTACGAAGACAAGGCAGGCGAATTCCGGTTCCGGCTGAAGGCTGGCAACGGCGAGAACATTCTGGCCAGCGAAGGCTATAAACAGAAAGCCAGCTGCGAAAACGGCATCGAGTCGGTACGCAAGAACGCAGGCGACGATGACCGGTACGAACGCAAGGAAACCGCCGCGGGCAAGTTCATGTTCAACCTCAAGGCTGCTAATGGCCAGGTGATCGGCACGTCTCAAAGCTATACCAGTGCCTCGGGTCGCGACAACGGTATCGAGTCGGTCAAAAAGAACGCCGCCGACGCCAAGCTGGACGACCAGACGGCTTAAGCGCGACATTCCGTTTTCGGGCTCGGAAAACGGTTCGGAATTCGTCTCGGGTTCCGGCACCGCTCGGGACGGACAGCTCTTGCAAAACCAGCAAGTCAGGCGTAAAAGGCGCCGGTCTGGATTCGCGTTTCGTGTCTCCGGGCTTTCGGGTGTTGGACCATCGCCCTTGGATCTTCTTCGATCCTGACCGGGCTCCAACCTTCGATCCAAAGGAACAGACAACGTGATCTCTGGCGGGCTGCCATTCAGGCGGGACCCGGTGAAGACCAGGAGCTCTCGGGTTGCGGAAATCTTCGTGGACTAACCACGAGCAGCTAGGAGATGATCAGATGGACCTGATCGCAGAACTGGAGGCGGAACAGATCGCCGCCCTGGGGAAAGACATCCCCGATTTCAAAGCCGGTGACACCATCCGCGTCGGCTTTAAGGTGACCGAAGGCACCCGTAGCCGTGTGCAGAACTACGAAGGCGTTTGCATCAGCCGCCGCAACGGCAATGGCATTGCCGGTTCGTTCACCGTTCGCAAGATTTCGTTTGGCGAAGGCGTGGAGCGTGTGTTCCCGCTGCACTCGACCAACATCGACAGCATCACCGTCGTGCGCCGTGGCCGCGTGCGTCGTGCCAAGCTGTACTACCTGCGCTCGCGTCGTGGTAAGTCCGCGCGTATCGCAGAAGACACGCACTACAAGCCCAAAAAAGCCTGAGGACTGGTATCATGAAAAAAGACACCCATCCCGACTACCACCTCATCGACGTCAAAATGACCGACGGCACTGTCATCAAGATGAAGTCGACCTGGGGCGCCGAAGGCGACACCCTGGCGCTGGACGTTGACCCGACTGTGCACCCCGCCTGGACCGGTGGCGGTGCCCGCCTGATGGATACCGGCGGCCGCGTGTCCAAGTTCAAGAAGAAATACGAAGGCCTGGGCTTCTAAGCCATCCAGACCTTGCACGAATAGAAAGGCTGCCTTTCATCAGGGCAGCCTTTTTTGATTTTCCTCTCCCTTCCCCGCGCAGTCCCCCTCTGCGAGAAAGCGATCTTTCGTGAAACAAACTCTTGCAGATGCGCTGGCACAGCGCGGATACGACACCCTGACCCCGGTTCAAGAGGCCGTGACCAATCCCGAGCTGAACCAGGCCGACCTTTTGGTGTCGGCTCAGACCGGTTCCGGCAAGACCGTTGGTTTTGGTCTGGCGCTGGCACCGACCTTGCTGGACGGGGACCGGTTTGAGGCGCCCGGAGCACCTTTGGGACTGATCATCGCACCGACACGCGAATTGGCCATGCAGGTCAAGCATGAACTCTCGTGGCTGTATAAAGGCGCGGGTGCGCGGATGGCGTCCTGCGTGGGCGGAATGGACATGCGCGACGAACGCCGGGCGCTGGAGCGCGGCGCGCATATCGTCGTCGCCACACCGGGCCGTTTGCGCGACCATATCCAGCGTGGCTCCATCGACCTGTCCGCTGTTCGTGGCGTGGTGCTGGACGAAGCGGATGAAATGCTGGATCTGGGCTTCCGCGAAGATCTGGAGTTCATTCTGGGGGAAGCCCCGGAAAGCCGACGGACATTGCTGTTCTCGGCCACAGTCTCCAAGGACATCGCCTATCTGGCGAAGCGGTATCAGAAAGACGCACAGCGGGTATCCACCGTCACCGAGGCCGAACAGCATGCCGACATTGAATACCGGTTGATGCATGTGGCGCCGCAGGACTCGGAAAACGCAATCATCAACGTTCTGCGCTATTATGAGGCCCCGAACGCCATCGTCTTTGCCAATACCCGCGCCATGGTAAACCGGCTGACGACGCGCCTGTCGAACCGGGGTTTTTCGGTCGTGTCCCTGTCTGGCGAACTGAGCCAGTCAGAGCGCAGCCATGCGCTGCAGGCAATGCGCGACCGGCGCGCGCGGATCTGCGTGGCGACCGATGTGGCCGCCCGCGGTATCGACCTGCCCGGACTGGATCTGGTGATCCACGCAGAGCTGCCGAACAATCACGAAACCCTGCTGCACCGGTCCGGCCGCACGGGTCGCGCAGGTCGCAAGGGCGTCAGTGCGCTGATCGTACCCCCCAAGTTCAAATCCAAGGCTATCCGCCTGCTGCGATGGGCGAAGCTGCAAGCGGACCATTGCGACGCGCCCTCCGCTCAGGACATCCGCACCAAGGACCGGGAACGGATGCTGGCAGACCCGGCCTGGGAGGCCGATATCAGCGAGGCGGAAGCAACGGATGCGACCGAATTGCTGGACCGCTTTGCACCGGAGCAAATTGCTGCAGCCTATTTGCGGCTCTACCACGCGCAACGTTCTGCCCCCGAAGAACTCAGTGCACCCGATGCCAAGAAGCCGCGCAAGGAACGGCCCGATTTTGGTCCCAGCACCTGGTTTTCGATCCAGGGCGGGCGCGATGCAGGTGCCGATCCACGTTGGTATCTGCCAATGATCTGCCGGGCTGGCAATCTGGAGAAGGCCGATATCGGCGCGATCCGGATCCAACAGAAGGAGACGTTTGTCGAGATCCGACAAGACGCCGTCCCCGGTTTCCTGACCGCTTTGGACGGCAAGACCGAGATCGAACCCGGTGCCGCCATTGCCCAGCTGGACGGCGCCCCGGTGTTGGAGCCGCGCGGCGCCCCGAAGCCGCATCGCGGCAAAGGGCCTTCCGGTGGTGGACGCCCGCAGAAACGCTTTGACCGCAAGCCGGAATATACCCCCAAAGACCGCCCGGTCGAGGTCAAGCCCGCAAGACGCGAGGCTCCCAGGCCAGATGCAGAGCGCAAACCCAAACCAAGCGCTCCCAAGAAGGCAATGCCTTCCAAGCAAGGCCCCTCCGATCAACCCAAAGGCCCGCCACCGCCCAAGGGAAAGCCCAACAGCAAAAAGAACAAAGCACGCCGCGCCTTGGCGGCCCAATCCAAAGGGTCTTCAAAAGGCGGCGAGGCCCGCCCCAAGCGTAAATCTCCCAAGAGCGGGCGTGGCTGAGTGAAGCTGGTTGTGTCTTTCCCGCGCGTGACCGCTTTTCTTGAAGAAGGACACAACATATAGTGGCGCCAACAACAGCGTGTAGAAGCGCGGTTAGCAAGGGATCACGGGCAATGGCGCATATTATCGTCGTCGGAAATGAAAAAGGCGGCGCGGGCAAATCCACCGTTTCGATGCATGTGGCCACGGCACTGGCGCGTCTGGGCCACAAGGTGAGCGCGCTGGACCTAGACCTGCGACAACGCTCGCTGGGGCGGTATCTGGAAAACCGCGAAGATTTCCGCCAGAAATCCGGCCTGGATCTGCCGATGGTCGAATGCCACGACCTGCCCGAAATTGACCCGAACTCGCTTCAGCCGGGTGAAAACGTCTATGACCACCGCCTGTCCGCTGCGGTCGCAACGTTGGAGCCGGATAATGACTTCATCCTGATTGATTGTCCGGGATCGCATACACGTCTCAGCCAAGTCGCTCATTCGCTGGCCGACACGCTGATCACGCCTTTGAACGACAGCTTTGTGGATTTCGACCTTCTGGCCCATATCGATCAGAAGGGCGAAAAGATCCTGGGCCCATCTGTCTATTCGGAAATGGTCTGGAATGCCCGGCAATTGCGGGCACAAGCCGGTTTGAAACCGATCGACTGGGTCGTGATCCGCAATCGGGTCGGAACTCAGCGCATGGTCAACAAGGAAAAGATGGAGCGCGCCATCACCATGCTGTCCAAACGCATCGGATTCCGCGTCGCACCCGGATTTTCAGAGCGGGTGATCTTTCGCGAATTGTTCCCGCGTGGCCTGACTTTGCTGGACTTGAAAGACATTGGGGTCAAACAGCTCAACATCTCGAACATCGCCGCACGGCAGGAACTGCGCGACATGCTGAAAGCCGTGAACCTGCCTGGTGTCGAGGTTGATATCTGACGACAGTCAGCGTTTCGGTCAGGCACGGCCTTCATAAATCGTGAACAATTCAATCGGATCCGCCACACCGCGCAGCATGTAACGCCCCAGCGAGATCAAATCATGCGCAGGAAGACCCTGCGCAGATTTCATGACCGCACGCTGTACCTGTTCCGACACGATGATGCTTTGCCCCACCGACCGGTGCATGCCCGATATCCGGGATGTCAGGTTGACGGTCGGCCCGATGACTGTGAAATCCAACCGGTTTTCGGCGCCGATATTGCCATAAAGGATTTCTCCGGCATGCAGCGCCAGGGTGAAATCGGTAACCGGCAGCCCTTCACTCTGACGTTCGGCATTGCGGACGCGCACGGCGCTTTGCAACTGGATCGCCGCCTCCAGAGCCGCTGCAGCGTCCTCCTCGATACTGCCAAGGTCGAACATGGCCATCATGCCGTCGCCCATGAATTTGAGGATATTGCCCCCTTTTGACTGCACCGCATCCACCGCCAGCGCAAAGTAATCGTTCAGCATTGCGATCAATTCAGGGCCAGGGATCTGCTCGGCCAGACTGGTGAAGCCCGTCAGGTCGAAATACCAGATCACCGCGTCGATCTGTTGCGACGAGCCCCGTTGAATCTCACCCGACAGAACGCGCCGGCCAGCGTCTCGTCCAAGGTAGACCTTCAGCAGGTCATCCGCCATCTGGCGGTTCGACGACGATTTCAGGGACAGCCCCAAGAACGGCAAGGTTGTTCGGATGATCTCAAGTTCCAGATCACTGAATCCCCCAGATCGGTCACAGGTCCACGACACCATGATCCCCTCCGGCGCATGGGTCGAGTCATAGGTCTCGGTTTCAATCTCCTCGAACAGCAGGCCCATCGCAAAGTACTCGGTCGCTCCGCGCTCTTGCAACTCGACCAGCAGAGGAAAGGCACTGTGGTCTTCGCCGGTGTCCAGCTTGGCCCGGAACTCGTCCAAGCCATTGGTCAGATAGTAATAGAACGGGCTGCGCAGCCATTCTTCACGCGGGCTTTCTCGATATTCATAATGCTGGTGAGACAGGCCTTCGGCATGTGTCCAATTGAATCCGATCCCGCCGAATTTCGGGTGAAAGGCTCTTTGGGCCAGATGAAACCGGTACAGCGCAACGCCAAGCTCCGACATTCTCTGACAATAGCCTTGAAGCAGGTCCGCCTGGCTTGCGCCCAGAAGCCCCTGCTCCATCAACCACGAAATAAGCGGTTCAGCAGTTTTCTCTGCCGTTGCCTGAAGGTCTGTTGCCACGGCCATCTGATCCTTTTTACTCTATCGGCTTCATATGGGAACGCGCCGGGATATTAACAGGGGCGGATTGTGCCAGTTTACTCCAAACCGGCGAGACGGCTCAGCATCTTGCGCAGCAAAACCGTTTCTTCCTTGGTGAATTGCGCTGACAGTTTGCGGTCATAGTCTTCTGCAACCTCTCTGAGATCGCGATAGGCTACCTCGCCGGCCGGTGTTAGCGACAGGTGTTCCGAACGACGGTCGTTTTCGTCCCGTAACCGGGAAACGAATCGTTTTTCCGACAGTTTCTGAACGGCCCGGCTGATCTTGGTTTTGTGGATCATTGCCCGCTTGGAAATCTCTTTCGCAGTCATCTCTCCGTAATTTCCCAGATGGAACAAAACACGCCATTCGGTACGCAACATGCCATATCTGTCGCGGTATACCTTCTGGAAAGACAAGGAACTTTCCTCGGCGGCCTGGTTCAGCAGGAAGGGCAGGAATTCCCGCAAAGCAAAGTCATCTTTTTCTGACATTCTGGACTCCTCTCCCTTGTTAGTTACAAAATCAACTATTACCGAAGCAAGCACCAAAGAAAAGGAATGCGCGAAATGAACCGTCAAGCTGACCCCCGTCAGATGGTCCAGGCCCCGTCGCTGCCCGGTCCACATGAAGGATATATGCCCGGATGGGCGAATGATTTCGAGACCGAGGCCCTGCCCGGTGCTTTGCCGCAGGGGATGAACAGCCCTCAGAAATGCAATTATGGCCTCTATGGCGAACAGCTGAGCGGCACCGCCTTTACCGCCGAAGGACCTGAGCGCACCTGGTGTTATCGGATTCGCCCCAGCGTCAAGCATTCGGCCCGATACGAGAAGATCGACGTTCCGCATTGGAAATCCGCACCCTGCGTCGATCCCGATGTGATCAGCCTTGGCCAGTATCGCTGGAACCCAGTTCCGCATGCAGCGGAAAAGCTGAACTGGATCACCGGCATGCGCACCATGACCACCGCGGGCGACGTCAATACTCAGGTCGGCATGGCCAGCCATGTCTATCTGGTCAACGACTCCATGGTGGATGACTATTTCTTCTCGGCCGACAGTGAACTGTTGGTGGTGCCACAAGAAGGCCGTTTGCGCTTTGCCACCGAGTTGGGGATCATTGACGTCGAACCCAAGGAAATCGCCATCATTCCACGTGGTCTGGTCTATCGGGTAGAAGTGCTTGAAGGCCCCTGCCGCGGCTTTGTCTGCGAAAACTACGGTCAGAAATTCGACCTGCCGGGCCGTGGCCCGATTGGTGCCAACTGCATGGCCAACCCGCGCGACTTCAAGGCGCCAGTGGCGGCGTTTGAAGACCGCGAAGTGCCCTCGACCGTCACAATCAAATGGTGCGGCCAGTTTCACCAGACCAAGATCGACCAGAGCCCGCTGGACGTGGTTGCCTGGCACGGCAACTACGCACCCTATAAATACGACCTGCGCACCTATTGCCCGGTCGGTTCGATCCTGTTCGATCACCCGGATCCGTCGATCTTTACCGTGCTGACGGCGCCGTCGGGTCAGCCGGGCACGGCCAATATCGACTTTGTCCTGTTCCGCGAACGCTGGATGGTGATGGAAGACACGTTCCGTCCGCCTTGGTATCATAAGAACATCATGTCCGAGCTGATGGGCAACATTTATGGTCAGTACGATGCCAAGCCGGAAGGGTTCGTGCCGGGAGGCGTGTCCTTGCACAACATGATGCTGCCGCACGGTCCCGACCGGGACGCGTTCGAGAAAGCCTCGAACTCGAACCTTGGACCGGACAAGCTGGAGGATACGATGTCCTTCATGTTCGAAACCCGCTTCCCGCAGCACTTGACCGCATTTGCCGCAAATGAGGCCCCGTTGCAGGATGACTATATCGATTGCTGGACAAGCCTCGAAAAGAAATTCGACGGCACGCCCGGAAAGAAATGAATTGATCCCGGGGACGTCTGAGATTTTCACAAAAAATCTGGGCCCCCTGATCCCGAGTTGAGACCAGAGTTTGGAGAAACAATGCCTCTGATGAAATCCTGGGTGGCTTCAGCCAACGACGCCAACCACCCGTTCCCCCTGAACAACCTGCCTTACGGGGTGTTTTCGACCGAAAATACCGACCCGCGTTGCGGCGTGGCGATTGGTGACATGATCCTGGACGTCGCCGAAGCCGAAGCCCAAGGTCTCATCTCCCTTGGTGATGAACCGATGTTCGACGTGCCGTATTGGAACGACCTGATGGAGCAGGGCCCTGCTGTTTGGGCCGCTCTGCGGAATCGGCTGACCGACCTGCTGGGCGAAGGCTCGGATGCGCAGGACAAGGTCGAAGCGCTGTTGGTGCCGCAGGCTGATGCCGAACTGCACATGCCCTTTGCGGTCAGCGAATACACCGACTTCTATGCCGGCAAGCAGCACGCCCAGAACATGGGTGCAATCCTGCGCGGATCTCCGGATCTCCCGGCCAACTGGCTTCACATTCCGATCGGGTATAACGGGCGCGCGTCTTCCGTTGTGGTTTCGGGTACGCCGATCCGCCGCCCCAACGGCCAGATGAAGGCCCCTGATGCGGAGAACCCGTCTTTTGGCGCCTGCAAGCGGCTGGATATCGAGCTGGAAATGGGTGCCATCGTCGGAACCGGCTCGGAATTTGGCGACCCGATCACCGTCGATCAGGCCGACGCCATGATCTTTGGCTATGTCCTTCTGAATGATTGGTCCGCACGCGACATTCAGGGTTGGGAATACCAGCCGCTGGGCCCGTTTCAGGGCAAGGCTTTCGGAACCTCGATCTCTCCATGGATTGTTACGGCAGCCGCGCTAGAAAGCTTCCGTGCGCCAACACCTGCGCGCGACAAGGAGCTTCTGCCCTACCTCGACGGGAGCAAGGACGGTCTTTACGACATCGAGCTGGAAGTTCTGATGCAGCCCGAAGGTGCGGAAAGCGCCTCGGTCATTGCCAAGACGAACTACAGCCGGATGTATTATTCCGCAGCCGAGCAACTGTGCCACCATGCCATTGGTGGCTGCGGCATGAACACCGGTGACCTTCTGGGCTCGGGCACCATCTCGGGCCCGGTTCGCGAAGAGTATGGCTCGCTGATGGAGCTGAGCTGGGCAGGGCGCGAACCCTTCACGCTCGACACCGGTGAAACCCGCGGCTTCATCGAAGATGGCGACACACTGACCCTGCGCGGCAATGCGCGCGGCAACGGCTTTACAATCGGCTTTGGCGACTGCACCGGGAAAATCCTGCCCGCCATCAACTGGCCTGTAGAATAAGGAACACGACCCATGGCAAAAGCATTTGCGTCCCAAGGGGACCTGACGGAAAAGAAGATCACATTTGATGAAATCGGCGACGGTCTCTACGCCTTTACCGCCGAAGGTGACCCAAACTCGGGCGTGATCATCGGCGATGACAGTGTGATGATCGTCGAGGCGCAGGCTACCCCGCGCCTGGCCAACAAGGTAATCGAATGCGTGCGTTCGGTGACAGACAAGCCGATCACACATGTCGTGCTGACCCATTATCACGCCGTGCGCGTGCTGGGCGCCAGTGCCTTTGGCGCGCAACAAGTGATCATGTCGAACACCGCATACAACATGGTGCTGGAACGCGGCCAAGAGGATTGGGACAGTGAATTCCAGCGCTTCCCGCGCTTGTTCGAAGGCCACGAAAGCATCCCTGGCCTGACCTATCCGACCACCACCTTTACCGATCAGATGACCGTGTTCCTGGGCAAACGCCGGGTCGACATCAAGCAGATCGGTCGCGCCCACACTGCGGGCGACGCGGTGATCCACGTGCCAGATCAGAACGTCATGTTCACTGGTGACATCGTGGAATACCACTCCGCCTGCTACTGTGGTGACGGGCATTTCGCCGATTGGGGCCAGACGTTGGACAACATCAAGGCCTATGACGTGGACGCCATCGCTCCAGGCCGCGGCGATGCGTTGGTGGGCAAGGACATGGTCAACAAGGCCATCGAAAACACCCGTGACTTTGTCGAAAGCACCTATCGTCCGGTTCAGAAGATCGCCGCACGTGGAGGTTCGTTGAAAGAAGCATGGGACGCAGTTCGTGCCGAGTGCGATCCGAAATTCGCGGATTATGCAATCTACGAACACTGCCTGCCGTTCAATGTGGCACGCGCCTATGACGAAGCGCGCGGGATCGCCCACCCCCGTATCTGGACCGCCCAGCGCGATCTGGAGATGTGGGAAGCCCTGCAAGGCTAAATCGTTATGATACCCTTGTGCGCCTTGTCCTAGATCAGCGCACAAGGGCCAAAATGCAATAAATTGGGTTGCGATGACACCACCGGAGGCGGTGGTCAGGAGAAGTGCGCCCAAATTTTGGAGGAGAAGACCCATGTTTGACGACCGGTACACGCTCGCTTACAAGCGCTACCCCTACAAGAAATCCCCAGATCAGGACGCAAGTGCCCCCGTACGTCACCCTGTGGTCGTAATGGGAGGGGGTCCGATCGGAATTGCTACGGCTCTGGATCTGGGATTGCAGGGCATTCCGACACTGGTTCTGGATGACCACGAAGGTGTGGGAATGGGAAGCCGCGCAATCTGTTTTGCCAAGCGCTGCCTTGAAGTCGCCGACCGGTATGGATGCGGCGAGCCGATGTTGGAAAAAGGCGTTGTCTGGAACGTCGGGAAGGTTTTCCACAAGGACGACAAGGTATTTGAATTCAATCTGTTGCCTGAGGAAGGTCACAAATACCCCGCCTTCATCAATCTGCAGCAGCCCTATTACGAAAGCTATCAGCTGGATCGCTTTGAAGAGCTGCAGGCTCAGGGCGCACCTATCGAAATCCGCGGCAAGAACCGTATCGACAATGTCGAAGTGCATGACGACCACGTTGTTCTGACCGTGATGACCCCTGACGGAGAGTACACGATCGAGGCCGAATGGCTGATCGGCTGCGACGGCGCCTCCTCTCCACTGCGTGAAATGTTGGGCTACGACTTTTCAGGCAAAGTCTTTCAGGACAGCTTCCTGATTGCAGATATCAAGATGAAAGGTGACGTCGATTTCCCGACCGAGCGCTGGTTCTGGTTCGAACCGTCGCATGGTGAAGGGGCTTCGGTTCTTCTGCACCGTCAGCCCGACGATGTCTGGCGCGTTGATTTCCAGATCGGCTGGGATGTCGATCGAAAGGAAGAGTTGAAAGAAGAAAACATCCGTCGCCGTCTGGACGCGTTCCTGGGTGGGGTCGAATACGACATGGTCTGGTCCTCGATCTACACTTTCCAGTGCAAGCGTATGGAAAGCTTCCGCCACGGCCGCGTGTTTTTTGCTGGCGATGCCGCACACCAGGTTTCGCCCTTTGGTGCCCGCGGTGCGAACTCGGGCATGCAGGACGTAGACAACCTAGGTTGGAAACTGGGACTGGTCATGGCTGGCAAAGCGCCCGACGCCCTGCTGGACAGCTACAACTTTGAACGGATCCACGGCGCCGACGAGAACATTCTGAACTCGACCCGCTCGACCGACTTCATCACTCCGAAATCAGCGATGTCCACCCTGTTGCGGGACTCGGTTCTAGCGTTGTCAGAACACTATGAATTTGCGCGCCCCATGGTGAATTCTGGCCGTCTGTCGGTTCCCTGTACTTACGACGGTTCACCGCTGAATTCGGCTGATGCGCTGGACGGGCCTGAACGTACTCGCCCGGGCTCTCCTTGTCCGGACGTTCCGCTGGGAGACGAGTTCCTGTTGTCCAAGCTTGGCAACGACTTCATCCTGTTGACGATCGATACAGATGCGCCCGAGAGCTTCGAAGAAGACGGCATTACAGTCAAACGTCTGGCCCTGTCGGCCAACAACGATCCCACCAACCTTTTGAAAGAGCGTTACCTGGGTGAAGCGGAGTCCGCCGTTTATCTGATCCGTCCCGATCAGCACGTGGCCGCGCGCCGCCCCAGCTTTGACGAAACCCAACTGCGCGCAGCCGTACGCCGCGCGACCGGAAAGGAGCAATGACAATGTCCGATCTGATCCTGAACCCGAACATCAATGGCGTCGACGACTTCTACGCCGAACTGGTCGCCACCCATGAAGGTCTTTCCGACGAAGAAAGCCAGGCGCTGAACGCGCGCCTTTTGCTGGTGATGGCCAACCATATTGGAGATCGCGCGATCCTATCTCAGGCGCTGTCCGCTGCGGCGCTCAAGTCCAAGGAGTAAATGGTTATGAAAATCGAACAGATCCATCACGTTGCCTATCGGTGCAAAGACGCCAAGGAAACAGTCGAGTGGTACGGCAAGATGCTGAACATGGATTTCATCCTGGCAATTGCCGAGGACCATGTTCCGTCAACACATGAACCCGACCCCTATATGCACCTGTTCCTGGATGCCGGAAACGGCAACGTTCTGGCATTCTTCGAACTGCCTACCAAACCCGAAATGGGTCGCGACCCGAACACACCGATCTGGGTTCAGCATATCGCCTTCAAGGTCAAGGACCGTGACACGCTGATCGAGTTCAAGGAGCATCTCGAAGCCAATGGTGTCGAGGTTCTGGGTGTGACCGACCATTCTATCTTCCACTCGATCTATTTCTTCGATCCCAACGGCCACCGGGTCGAACTGGCCTGTCCGGATCCGGAAGAAGAAGCCATGCTCAAGCGCATGGACGAGGTGAAATGGGACATGCTGAACGAATGGTCTGTCACCAAAAAAGCTCCCAAGCACGCCGACTGGCTGCACGCCAAAGAGCTGAACAAAGCTGTCTGATCCAGCTGCCTAAATGGGCAGATTGGTGTAAAGATAAGATCCGGCCCCTTGGGGCCGGTTTTCTGCAACAGGGACACGATGATGACCGACACGATCCTTTTTGATTACTGGCGCTCTTCGGCGAGCTATCGACTGCGCATCGCACTGAACCTTGCCAAAATCGAATACCGCTCGGAAGTTGTGGACTTGGTCAAGGGAGAGCATCGCGACCCTGAGCATTTGGAGCGGAACCCGCAGGGGTTGGTGCCGGTCCTGGACATTGACGGTTTGCGCCTGACCCAATCATTGGCAATCCTGGACTATCTCGACCGGACTCGGAACATGGGGTGGTTGCCGCAGGACCCGGCAGAGCGGGCCAAAGCTCAGGCGCTGGCCCATTCGATTGCCGTGGATGTTCACCCGGTCTGCAATCTCAAGGTCGCGCGGCAGGCAACGCTGTTGAGTGGAAACGCCGAAGGGATGCCGGGCGACTGGATGAAGCATTTCATCCGTCCCGGGCTGCAAGCCTTTGAAGAACTTCTGTCCGGTTTTGATCAATCCCCCTATTGCACCGGAGATCAGGTCGGGCTGGCAGATATCTGCTTGATGCCGCAGCTTTACAATGCTCGTCGCTGGGGAGCTGATTTCTCGGACATGCCGCGCATCCTGGCGGTGGAAGCGGCCTGTGCCGAACACCCGGCCTTTGAAGCGGCCCATCCGGACAGTGTTCACACCGCCTGACGGTACCATTGCAAAGGCGTTGTAGCTGTCACTCGGTCCGCAACGCCTCGACCAACCGATCGAGAAGTCGTCGGCGTTTCTTCGAGGCCGTAAAGCTCTCTGGCCATGTCAGCCAATAACCATCTTCGCATTCCAGAGCGGGCTGCTTTAAAAGGATCAATTGATCAGACGCCAGCAGGTATCGCGCCAAAACGCGGGACCCCAGAACAATCCCCTGCCCCAACCGGGCTGCGCGCAAAGCGTGCCCCATGGAATCGACGCTGAGCAGACCGGGCTCCGGAGCCGTAGCACCGGTTTTCCGCACCCATTCGCTCCAACCGGGCCTCTCGCCGCGCAGCTCGATTGCAGGCTGGTCCAACCAGTTTTCCGCACATGTGCTGGCAGCCATCATGGGTTGCAGGACCTCGGCGTGCAGCAACGCCGCCTGCCGCCCCGGCCAACTGCCGCGCCCATACCGGACCTGCAGGGCTGTGCCTCCCTCATCAAAGGCCGATCTCAGGGGCACAGAATCCATTACCAACCTCAAGTTCGGATAGTCCCGGACAAACGGCTCCAGGCGCGGCAGAACCAACGTGTCCAAGTGTGAAGACAGTGAGGCCAGTCGAATCTCTCCGGGACTTTTACCGAACAAATCTTGCGTGCCCTGCTCCAACCGGCGCAACGTGTCTCGCACCAAAGGCAGGTAGCTTTCGCCCTCCACAGTCAAGGAAACGCCCCGCGCGGCCCGGATGAACAACGGGCGACCCAACCATTCTTCAAGATTGCGAATGCGTTGGCTCACAGCGGCCTGCGTGGAACCGAGTTCCTGTGCCGCAGCGGTGAAATTACCATGTCGCCCAGCTGCTTCGAACACTTTAAGCCAGTCCAGCGGCGGAAGACCCTTTTTCTTACTCAAACCAGACATTAGAAATTCCAGGCCTCAAGCCATTAAACACTAAGTTCTTTTTATGCCAGCTTGGCGTTAGGACCGCAATCAACACAACGCCAACCGGAGACCTTTTCATGCCCTGCACCGTTACCGTCGATGCCAACGGCGCTTTCCTGACCTTGTCTGACAACATGGCAGGCGAGCTGCGCTTTCACGCCATCTGGCTACGCGACAATGCGCTTGACCCCAAAACCCGCGCGCCAGGCAACGGGCAGCGCCTCATCACCATCGGTGACATTCCGGCCGACACCTCGATTTCCAACGCTGCGGTCGAAGCTGACGGTCTGACCGTCACCTTCGCGCCTGAGGGGAAAACGGTCAGCTTTCCGATCGCCTGGCTTGAGGCACACGCCTATGACCGCAACCAGCACCATGAGTTGGGCTGGACCGCTGAGGGGATCGAAACCTGGGACGCGACCCAGAGCGCGCCCAGCTATGACTGGGAGGCTGTAACGACTTCGAGCCTGACCAAACGGGATTGGCTTGGTGATGTCGCCCGACTGGGCTTTGCAAAGCTGACCAACGGCCCGGTGGAGGAAGGCGCGCTATTGAATGTCGCGGAACAGTTCGGCTTTGTCCGTGAAACCAACTATGGGCGCTTCTTCGAGGTTCGGACCGAGGTGAACCCGACGAACCTCGCCTACACGGGTCTGGGGTTGCAGGCGCATACCGACAACCCCTATCGCGACCCGGTGCCGTCCCTGCAGATCCTGTATTGCCTGGAGAACTCTGCTGAAGGCGGCGACAGCATTGTTGTGGATGGGTTTCGTGCGGCGGAACGCCTGCGTGACGCAAACCCTGAAGGGTTCGCCCTTTTGGCCGGTTATCCGGCCCGGTTCGAATACAAAGGCTCCGACGGGGTCTGCTTGCAGTCACGCCGCCCGATGATCGAACTGTCCCCGGATGGGCAACTGATCGGGATCCGCTTCAACAATCGCTCCTCGGCACCCTTCGTGGACATCCCCTTTGACAAGATGGCAGCCTATTACGCCGCCTATCGCCAGCTGGGTGAGTTTATCGACGACCCCGCAATGGGCGTCGCGTTCAAGCTGGAGCCCGGCGAAAGCTTCATCGTCGATAACACACGGGTCATGCACGCCCGAAACGGGTACTCTGGTGAAGGCAGCCGATGGTTGCAAGGGTGCTACGCCGACAAGGACGGGCTTCTTTCCACCTTGGCTGTTCTCTCCAACCTGCAGGACGCCGCCGAATGAGTACTCAAGAGCTTTCGACCCTGACAAAGGACAACATCGTCGAATTTCTGGGTGGTATCTTTGATCGTAGGGGCGACGAAGAGTATCTGGGCGAACCTGTGACGATGGCCGAACACATGTTGCAGGGGGCCACGATTGCCGAGCAGAACGGCCAGGACGAGATCATCATTGTTTCGGCCCTTCTGCATGATATCGGCCATTTCACCTCGGAGTTTGGCACGTTCACCATGGCTGATACTGAAGACCGGTTTCACGAAGAAGCCGGAGCAGAGGTGTTGGAAGCATTCTTCCCATCGGTGGTCACCGATTGCGTCCGCTACCACGTGGCCGCCAAACGGTATCTTTGTGCCACCAAGCCCGAGTATTTCAAGCGGCTCAGCGAGGCGTCCATTCACTCGCTCAACCTCCAGGGTGGCCCGATGAATGCCCAGGAGGTCGCGGAATTCGAGCGCAATCCAAACCTCAAGGAAATCATCGCAGTGCGCTATCTGGATGAAGCGGGGAAACGAGCGGATATGGAGACGCCCGATTTTTGGCATTTCGCTCCCATGGTCCAGAGGGTCGTGGACCAACACTGCGCTTGACTCGTAAACAAATGGCAGTGCCGCATCCTGTGCGGCACCGCCCAATAATCACGCCACGCTGACAGCCCGGTCTTCGGGTTCGGCCTCGATGGCCCCGCTGGCCTGCACCGTGACCACCTGCCCCGATTGCAGCTGCGGAAGCCCCTTACAGGCCACAAGCATCATGATTTTCTTCTCGCGGGCCACAATTGCCATATGGCTGAGCCATCCACCCACTTCGCTGAGGACTGCCCCTGACCGCTGGACCCAAGGTAGCCAGGCTGGGTTGATTATGCTGCACACCAGAATGTCCCCATCGGCGAATCCAGCAAAGATCTGCTCGGGATCCTGATCTTCATCGATCACTTTGAAGACACGACCCCGGATCTGTCCTTCGCCGGATACGCAGGTCCCACCCAGATCGCCAACCTGCTGAGATCGGGCTTGTTGCCCCATCGAAAGCTCTTCGCACAAATGCAGGGTCAGCGACACCTCGGCCGGGGCAAGCCCCCGCTTGAGTACGGCTTCCGCCTTGCGCTGCTCGGCGCGGGCCGACAATTCCTCCCGTGTTTCCTCGTCCGAAAGGACCTCATGGATCAGCAAGTGGAACACCAGCTCGCCCAGCCCCGACACCTGACCAAAGGCCAGCAAAGCCCGTCGCAGCTCGGCCACAATACGAAGCGCTTCGTGTTTGGCCTGCTCCTTGAGGCCCTGCAGCTCGACAGCGAGGCGTACCACCGTTTCCAATTGAGTTGGCAAATTGGCCGGGGTCGTGACCTGAACATCCATCACCTGAACTGAACTCTCCAGCAGCGGCCAAAGCAGGCCCGGCGATTCGGCATAGCGCGGCGCGCTCAGCTCATAGTCAAAAATCGAGCGGTGCCCCATTTCCCGAAGGGCTCGGTCTTGTCGAACCCCGTCCTCAAGATCGGCCAGGCGCGCCATCAAAGTGCTTGGCGCGTGCGGTAGCTCGGCATGCATTAGATGTGAGTTCAGACTGGTGTCGCCGGCCGCAGCAGATTGCGCTTCGGCCATTGTGAACCCGGCCAGGATGTTTGCCTTCTCTGCCTCGACATAGATGTCCTGCACCAGGAATTCCAAAAGATCACCAATGCAGCGTTGGATCTGCGCTAGCGGCAGTTTGTCGTAATCGGTGGCCTGCCACAGGGTTATTCTGTCCTGCAGCCTTGGAAGCGTTTCAGAGCGGAAATGCGTCACATGTTGTTCGGCCCGTTTCCTGAGCCTGCGGGCCTGCGCATCGGTCAGACGCAAAGTCATGCCATCCTTCAAAGCCGTGTCCACATAGGTCTTGCCAAAGAGCTCGACCAGATGCCCGTCCGGCCCTTCCGGCAGATCATACGGCACTTCCAGGTCGCGACAGGCCAAATCAACACTGCCACCCGGAGCCCACATAGACCCCATCACCGAGAAAGACATGGGTGTCGGGCGCGGCAGAACCTCAGACATCTCATCCTGTTCGACCACGGGCAGGTCTGTTTCCGAGGCGCCGAAGCGGTCGAAGAACCTTTGCCATTCCCGAACCCGCAGAGTTTCCGCCTCGGACCCCAGTTCCAAAGTCGTGATGTCCCGACTTTGAACTATCTGGAAGCGACCATTCGCAAAGACCCACTCGATATCCTGCGGACCACCGAACAGGGTTTCAATCTGCCGCGCCATTTCCAGCAAGGGGGCAACGTCAATGGGCAGGTCCTCTTGCCCGTCCAGAATGGCGCCGGAGTATCTGCCGATGCGTGCGGTGATTGGTGTGACACGACCGGACACCAGATCCTCGCCACAGCCTTGCACCATCTCGATCATGCACAGACCCGGAGCGGTGGGGTCCTGTGTAAACAGAACGCCGGCATAGTCAGCCTCGACCATTTGCTGGATCAGAATGTTGACCTCCTCCGCACCGCCCGCGGCATAGCTTTCTGCGCGGGCGGATTGGAATGACTCCAATACATGGTCCAGGGCATCCTTCATGTTCGCCCCATCCACATTCAACACACTTTCAAACACCCCTGCAAAGCTTTGACCTTCGCCATCTTCGTTGGAGGCTGAACTGCGTACCGCACAGGGAACTGCCCCGGCCAGATGCCAGAGCTTCGCGGCCAGACGGTGGCGTTCGCCATCCTTCATGGAGCCGTATTCATGCAGCGCATTTGCCTTGAGAACCACGCCAGAGGGAGCCGGGAATCCGGCATTGCGCAACACCGACAAACGATGTGCCTTGTTGCCGGCATCCTCCAGCTCATGCACCCAGTCCAAAGGGATCACGCCATTGGGCACACCGCGCAGTTTGGCCGCTGCCAAAGCCTGCGAAACCCTCTCAATACCGGCCCGGAGCAAGCCGGTGACATAGGCGCGCTGGATCAACAGCAGACAGAGTGCAAAATTAAGATAAACGTTGGCGGCAGCATTGAGTGGTGCAACCAGAAGGAACAGACCTAGTCCACCCAGGATAGACCACAGCACGGCCTGGCGCCGGGTCTTGGCCACCGCCCAAACCAGATAAATGATCGCCAAACCGGTAAACACCAGCGGCAGAATGTAGGTCGGATCTACCTGCGCCGTTGTCCCGAACATACCAAGAGGCGCGTCCACCTGAACACCAGCCTGCTGCGCCGCTGAAACGCCCAGCATGGTGACGGGTAGGAACAGCAGGGCAATCATGTTGCGACCGGGTGTCAGCCCTTTGGACTGATAGAATCGCCGAATCGCACGAGCGCGCCGTACAGAATCCTCCTTGAGCTTGAGCTTGAGTTCGGCAAGTTCATCCGCAGCCTCTGTCGATACGATCTGATCCCGCTCGGACTTGATCGCAATCGGCAAGATAAGAAGTCGGGTGATCAAAGCCAACGCCAGCAAACCGAACACCAGATGCGTTTTGGTATGAACCCAGGCCAGTGCTGCGGCCAGACTATCAATTGCTCGGCTCCATAGCGTCTTCTGCTGTTCCGACAGCCATTCCTGCACATGCGGTTTCGGTTGCGGCGGGATGAAATACTCCCATGGCGTCGTGTAACGTCCAAGAAACGGAATGCCCGCCTGTTCCATCTCAAGTGCCAGAACCTGGGACATGAAACAGCTACGCCGATCATAACAGGCTGCAACCGTCGGTACTTGGCGCAGAGCAGCAATCCGGTTGCGCAACTCGTCCGTAGGCATCGCGCGGATCGGGATATTCACAGCACCGGGCAGGTGTCCAGCCTCGAAATCTCCCGGATAACGGGCGTCCACGATTTGAAGATCGCCATCATCCAGCAATGCCTGAAAATCTCGTGTACTCAGCAGTTTTTCCTTGTTCGGAAACTCTGGGATCGCCCTCAGGTCAGAAAGTTTTGTGACCGCCGCGTCCGAGAACTTGCGTCCTTCGACAATCCATTTCTCAATCCCACCGGCAATAAAGCGGCAATCATATCCCAAAGCTGCCAAAGCCTCACATGTTTCAGAGCTGCGGTTGCCGTTGTGACAGAACAGCACAACTGTCTGCCCCTGCTGTACCGGGGGCGCCTGACGAAAATCGGGATATCGCATGTGTGAGGCACCGGGCAGTGTGCCCATGGCATTCTCACCGCTTTCACGAATGTCGAAGAAACTGGCTCCGCCGTTTTGAAGCAGATTGGCAGCCTCCTCGGTTGTTATTGCCAAAGGATGCGATGTTTGTTGATGAAACTTCGTCTCCTTGAGGTTGGCATCCTTGATCGCGGTTCCCGAGAAGCTGGCAGGGCGTACAAGTGTGGCCTGCAGGCGTGCTTGTTCTGCAGCGCGTTGTGCCGAGAATTGCCAGGCATTCAGGCCAGCCAACCCCAGAATGACGAATGTCGCGGCAATCAGAACCTTGCCAGAAACGCCACCACCGCCGGATTTCGGCAGCTTCACCCCCAGCTTTCTGAGAATGAAGGCCCCTGCTCCAGATCCCGCTGCTACCACCACAGCCAGAATTTGTCCCAGTGAAGAAACAGATCCAATAACAAGCTCAGGGGACGGAATAGCCCATGCATATTCCGCCGATACACTTGTCATCAGGCTCGCAAACAGGAAAACTTTAAACACACTCAGTTTTGCAAATAGTTTGATCACGTTATGTTCCGCAACTTTTCTTATGGTTGTACTGCCACAATGAGTTCAATCTGTTTAAAAAACTGTATAAATCTTACACTTTGGTTAACGGCCCCAGACTCCTCCTGTTTGATCGGATTTGAGAAAAACCCGGCCATTAACCCAATATTGTGAACCTTCAGGTCAGGCTTTCCAAAGTTGTCGGTCAGGGGAACCCGACGCACAAACGGTAGAGGAAAGCTGACATGGCTCAGGTCCAAGACGTTTCGAAGTGCAGGTTGAATAGTTCAAGTTTGTTTTGGTGCGGTATGCGTACCGTTCTCGCAGTGTTGTGCCTGGCGGTTAATTTGATCGCCAGCCCGGCCAGTGCAGAAAGGGTTCTGTTATTCGGTACCTATACAGCCGACAAACCGACCGAGACTGTGCGAAAATACGGTCCCTTCCTCGCTTTTCTCTCCGAAAAGTTGAGCGACGAGTTGGGTGAACCGATTCGAATCAAGATGAAGATCGACAAAGACTACGACGCAGCAATCGAAAATCTGGCCATTGGAGCCGTCGATTTCGCGCGCTTCGGTCCTGCATCCTACGTGACTGTCAAAGGCATGAATCCGGGGGTCCAGATCATCGCCATGGAATCAAGAAAAGGGCAGAAACGGTTCAACGGCGTAGTTGCGGTACACAATGATAGCACCATCGATAGCCTTTCAGACTTGTCGGGCCAAAGCTTTGCCTTCGGTGACGAGCTGTCGACAATCGGACGATACCTTGCCCAAAGCCACCTTTTGGACGCCGGAATTAACAGCTCGGAACTCTCGAGTTTTCAGTACCTTGGTCGCCATGACATTGTCGGTGAAGCTGTAGGGGCAGGCAAGTTCACTGCCGGGGCGCTGAAAGAAAGCACGTTCGAAAAACTGGTTGGCAAAGGCGTTCCAATCAAAGCCCTGATTAAGTTCGATAATGTAACCAAACCTTGGCTCGCTTCTTCCACGCTGTCTCCCGAGATCGCCGAGCACTTGTCATCGATCATGCTCGACGACGCAAATTATGAAGCTGTCAAGAGTGTTGCCAAGAGCGGGTTTCTGGCTGGCTCCGATGCCGACTACGACTTCGTTCGTCGCGCAATGGCACATTCTCAAGCCTTCTGAGTAAACGTCGAGTCCTGAATATGAAGCGGACTGGAATACTCTTCCAAATTGTAGCGTCCTTGACGGTCGCAGCGATCCTCGTTGCCGGTGCAGTCGGTTTCGCTGAACGAAAACTTGAAACCTCAAGATTGCAGGAACAGTTGCAAGAACAAGCAGATCTCACGGTCTCCTTGCTTACAGGTTTGATGCTGGAAGCTATCCTGGTGCAGGATACCCCGGTTCTGGAGACCGCAATGGAGGAAGCGGTTGCCAGAAACCCCAGCCTGCTCTCCATTCTCTTGGAAAACGTTGACGGCGTCGTTCTGGCTTCTGCGAGGTCTCCGATGCACGGATCCCCCGAAGACATTGCGGTGTTTCGAAAGGGCATCCAACTGGAAGGAATGGACTTTGGAACCATCGTCATCGAATGGTCAAAAGCCGAAGGAAACGCGCTGATTGACCAGAATGTGAACCACGCCCTTTTGGTCACTGCATTCACGGTTCTCGTTCTGACCGCATTGTTTCTTGTACTTATGCATCTTTTTGCATTGCGACCGCTGCAAGTCATCCACGAACGCATGTCTTACGCGATCGCAGGTGCCACGCCACCCGCCATGCCCTTGCCAAAACTTGCATCACGCGAATTTCGCGCCTTGAACATGTCGGTTGGTATTCTGGAAGACACTTTTTCAGAACGTGATGAACGGGAACATGCGCTGCAGCTTGCCCGTGAAAACGCAGATGCTGCCAATCGCGCTAAGTCCGATTTCCTGGCTAACATGAGCCACGAGATCAGAACCCCGATGAATGGGGTCATCGGAATGGCGGAATTGTTGCAGGAAACGGACTTGGATGATGACCAATCCATGTATGCAGACACAATCGCGAAATCTGGTGCTGCGCTACTGACAATCATCAACGACATCTTGAATTTCTCGAAAATCGAAGCCGGTAAGATGACTTTGGATCCGGCCCCATTCAACCTGCAGACTGCAATCGAAGATGTCGTCACACTTCTGTCCCCCAAGGGAGCGGAAAAAGGGGTCGAGATAACCCTGAGGTATGATCCAAGCCTACCGAGCACCTTTTCCGGTGATGTCGGTCGGATACGACAGATCATCACCAACATCGTTGGCAACGCGGTCAAATTCACAAACGAGGGATATGTCTATATCAATGTTACAGGAAAGGCCGCTTCCCCGAACTGCCGTTTAAACATAATGATCGAAGACACCGGTATCGGGATTGAAGAAAACTTGATTGATAAGGTTTTCGGCATGTTTGAGCAGGTCGAATCCTCTGCAACTCGCAAGTTTGAAGGCACCGGTCTCGGACTGGCGATCTCAACTCGTTTGATCGAGTTGATGAATGGCTCTATCAGCGTGACCTCTGAACTTGGAAAAGGATCCAAGTTCTCAATTGAACTTGATTTGCCGATCGCAAAAATCTCGAAACCTGTTCGAAAGCGCCCAGAAGTTCACTTGAGCGGACGCAGAATACTTGTCGTTGACGATTTGCATTTGAACCGCCAGATTCTCTACGAACGCCTTTCGTCATGGGGCATCGAAACAGTGTTGGCATCCTCCGGAAAAGAAGCTCTCCGGAAGGTCCGCGACAGTCTGACGACAGGCGAAATCTTTGATCTGGTAATTCAGGATTACCAGATGCCTGGATTGGACGGCGAACAACTCGCTCGGCGTATTCGACGATACTTCAGCCAAACCGAATTGCCGCTGATTATCTTGTCATCTGTTGAAGCCGTAATTGCTCGAGACGTCAGAGAACATCTTGGGATCAATGAACTTATCTTGAAACCCGTCCGGTCATCGCAACTCAGATCTGCCTTGATGCGTGTTCTGTCCGAGAGCACCGAATGGGAGGACACACCAACTGACCCTAATTCGGAACCAGTTCAAAAACCGGAAGTCCACGTTTTGGTAGCAGAAGACAACAAAACCAACCGGCTGGTCGTCGAGAAGATGCTTCTTGGCTCACACTACAAACTGACATTCGCTGAAAATGGGGTTGAAGCAATTGACCAGTTCAGGACCTCGAGACCAGATCTGGTTCTAATGGATATGTCCATGCCTGAGATGGATGGTTTAGAAGCCACACAAACAATCCGAGCTATCGAGGAAGAAAACAAGTTGGGGCGTTGCCCGATCGTGGCGCTAACAGCAAACGCTCTTCAAGCCGATCGACAAAAATGTTTGGTTGCGGGCATGGATGACTTTCTGAGCAAACCAATCAGAAAGGGAAACCTGCTTGATTCCATCCAAAAATGGAGCAAGGTGGGATGATTTATGCATCAAGGAACTACCGGGCTACAGCTCAAAACAGAAGCGATGCTCACAACACTTATGGATTGCGGCGAACTGGGCTGCTTGTCAAAAACGCGTTTCGTTTCAGCAGTTCTCCCAAGGAGAACCAGGATAAACTTGGATAGGGTCTCCGCCAACGTGCTGGAGCCCACTATGAGTTGCCCGCGAAAAGAACTCTGGGCCGTTATTGCGTCTTACGAATTCGACCTTTCCATCGCGCGGGAACCACTTACAGAGAACCTCCGGCGCATGCTCACATCCCATAAAACGGGTCCGGATTGCCAGAGCAAAGGACTGTCGATTGTTTTCATTCAGAACTGACAGCAATTTACAGCTCCGCCTAGTGCTCTGCTTGTCCTGAACATAATCGACGGTCCAGATATGTTTAGGACATGAGCGTGCGTCGCCCATGTGATCACCGCATGCCTCCATGGTGCAAGGAAGATAAATTGAAGATATTCACCGGCATTACGGGACAGCTTCACAAACTGCTGAACTTGACGCGAAGCGGGCGATTGATCAGGGGACTCGTCTGGCGGCTGGGTTTTAAGTGTATGGTTGAGGCGAGGTTCTGGCCTTTTTGTTTT
>WKFI01000007.1 GCA_014872875.1 Paracoccaceae bacterium | reverse complement strand
GGTCAGGCCGGATGCGCCATCTTCGATCGAGGTGTAAGCAGCGCCCGCCAGGGCAACAACAGCTGCGGTCAGCACGACCCAGTCAACAGTCACGGCGCCATTTTCGTCTTTGCGGAATTTGTTGATGAACTTCATCATGGTTTGTCCCTCCATAGGATCACAAGATTTGCCATTTAACCGATCCGTCCTGTGTGGAACCGCTCTCTCTCATTGGTTCCTGTCCGCCTCGGTGTGATTACATAAAGCACTTCGACGGTGGCAGGATTTGGGCGAAACATGGGTTTTGTTGTCCAATTCCTAACTTTATGTCTAAAAATCTGTAATTAACTGATTGTTAAGGAAAATTTTTGTTAGGCAGCCGCGTTTTCAGTTTCCTGTGAGTCCTTAAGGCACCAAATTGGGCAAAATCGTCAATTTTTTCGGTGAAATCTCTGGTTTTGCTGAGGATTTCGGGAGAGGTTTTCGGAAACAAAAAAGAGCAGTGACAGATGAGTGTTGTGAAACGAGTGCTTCAGGCCAGTGCTCTGGCCGTCATCGTGGGAACCGCCGCTGCGTGGGCAAACGAACCGACGCCATTCCCTGAGTTTTCTGCAAAGAGAATCAAACCCCCCGCACCGGGTACGTCCAAACGGATCACCGTCCAGATCGATCCGGCAGAACAGGCCGCGGCCGCGCCACCACCTCGTGAAGGCGCAGAAGACGCTCCGATCATCGCCTCACCGGGGCGTTATGATTGGTTCTGGGAGGAAGTGTCCCCCGAACTGACCAGTTCGCGCCCCGGCCGTCTTGAGGATGCATTGAAGGCCATTCGGGCTTCAGGCGCTGTGTCGGTCCCAAGGTTGCAGCACTTGCAAGAGATCGCCAGTGCTCAGGGTATTCCAATTCTCACAGCAACGGTGGGTACCGAAGTGTCACCTGCCTTGGTGCTGGCTGTGATAGCAGTGGAATCTGCGGGCAAGTCGGACGCAGTCAGTACGGCCGGTGCCGAGGGCTTGATGCAGTTGATGCCGGCAACAGCCGAGCGGTTTGGCGCATCGGACAGCTTGTTGCCAAGGGAAAACATAAGTGGTGGCGTAAAATACCTGAATTGGCTTATGCAGGAATTCGACAAGGACCCAATCCTTGTGCTTGCCGGATACAATGCCGGCGAAGGGTCGGTGCGGGAACATTCAGGCGTGCCGCCATTCTCGGAAACCCGCGATTACGTGCCCAAGGTTCTGGCTGCCTTCGACGTTGCCAAGGGGCTTTGCGCCACGCCGCCCGAACTGATCACCGATGGCTGTGTCTTTGTCACGCTGCAAAATTGAAGGACACAGCTTCTTTCTGGTTCCAAATACCTCGGGGGTTTGGGGGCAGGGCCCCCAATGAAAAACGGGCGCCCCTTGGGGCGCCCGCCGGATCAATTTGAACTTGTGATCAATCGACCAGCGTTGCTTCGGTTGCGGCACGCAACTCGTCTTCGCTGACGCCGTCCGCAAGTTCGACGATCTTCAGGCCACCTTCGACCACGTCGAGAACACCCAGGTTGGTGATGATGCGATCCACGACGCCCTTGCCGGTCAGCGGAAGGGTGCATTCCTTCAGCACTTTCGATACGCCATGCTTGTTTGCGTGGTCCATGACCACTACCACGCGGCCCACACCGGCGACCAGGTCCATCGCGCCACCCATGCCTTTGACCAGCTTGCCCGGGATCATCCAGTTCGCCAGGTCGCCGTTCTCGGCCACTTCCATTGCACCCAGAATCGCCATGGCGATCTTGCCACCGCGGATCATTGCAAAGCTCTGTGCGCTGTCGAAATAGGCCGTCTGCGGCAGTTCGGTGATGGTCTGCTTGCCAGCATTGATCAGGTCGGCATCCTCTTCGCCCTCGATGGGGAAGGGACCCATGCCCAGCATGCCGTTTTCCGACTGCAGTGTCACTTCAACGCCTTCGGGGATGTAGTTCGACACCAAGGTCGGAATGCCGATGCCAAGGTTCACATACCAGCCGTCCTGCAGCTCTTGTGCCGCGCGGGCGGCCATTTGATTACGGTCCCATGCCATGATGCGGTCTCCTTATGCTGCCGGGCGCGTGGTGCGCTGTTCAATGCGTTTCTCGTGCTCGCCCTTGATGATGCGATGCACATAGATGCCGGGCAGGTGGATCGCGTCCGGGTCCAGCGAGCCGGTGGGCACGATTTCTTCGACCTCGGCGATGCAGATCTTGCCACAGGTGGCGGCTGGCGCATTGAAGTTGCGCGCGGTTTTGCGGAACACCAGGTTGCCGGTCTCATCGGCCTTCCAGGCCTTGACGATGGCCAGATCGGCAAAGATGCCTTCTTCCATGATGTAGTCTTCCATGGCGCCGTCGGGGCCGGTGGGGAACTGCTTTTCCATCTTGCCTTCGGCGATCACGGTGCCCACACCGGTCTTGGTGAAGAAGCCCGGAATACCTGCACCACCGGCGCGCATACGCTCGGCCAAGGTGCCTTGGGGGTTGAATTCCAGCTCAAGCTCTCCGGACAGATACTGCCGCATGAATTCTGCGTTCTCACCCACGTAGGAGGAGATCATCTTTTTCACCTGGCGGGTCTGCAGCAGGATGCCGATGCCGAAATCATCCACGCCCGCATTGTTCGAGGCAAAGGTCAGATCCTTGACACCCGATTCCTTGATGGCGTCCAGCAGCAATTCCGGAATACCACAGAGGCCGAAGCCGCCCGCGGCGATGAACATGCCGTCGTGAAGCAGCCCGTCGAGCGCTTCTGCGGCGTTGGCATAGACTTTTTTCATGAAACTCTCCCAACAGCGAATTCTTGCGCGCGGTTGTGCCGGGGCAAGGGGGCCAAGTCAATGTGGCACGGCGTTGTTGGGTATTTCTACGGATGCGCCTGCCGTGCCGGCGGGAGCGAGGGGCCAGCCCCTCGCGCTCCCCGAGGTATTTGCAACCAGAAAGAAGCTAGATCAGCTTTTTGTGGCAGCCTTTTTCGTTGCTTTGTTGGCTGTTGTCTTTTTGGCGGGGGCCTTCTTTTTAGTGCCCTTTTTGGCGGCCTTTTCAGAAATCAACTGCAGCGCCTGTTCCAACGTCACATTGGCCGGTTCGATGTCCTTGGGAAGGGTGGCGTTGACTTTTTCCCATTTCACATAAGGCCCGTAACGCCCGTCAAACACGTTGACCGCCCCGCCATCGGGGTGATCGCCCAGCTCCTTGAGCGGTTTGGCGGCAGCCCGGCCGCGGCCGCGTGGGTTGGCGCGTTTTTCGGCCAACAGTTCCACCGCGCGGTTCATGCCGATCTCGAACACGTCATTGGGATCTTTGAGATTGGCGTATACCGGTTTTTCCTCCTCGGGTGCCTTGTGCATGATATACGGCCCGAAGCGTCCGAAATTCGACGAGATCATACCGCCATCGGGGTGTTCCCCGATCTGACGCGGAAGGCTGAGCAGCACCAACGCCTTTTCCAGGTCCATATCATCCTTGGACCAGCCGCGCGGGAGAGATGCGCGGGGCGGTTTCTTGTTTTCAGGCGTGGGCTCGCCACGTTGCACGTACGGCCCGAAACGACCTGCCTTGAGATGGATCTCATCCTCCCCATCCATGCCCAGCAGCCGTTCATCCCCATCGGCGCCTTCGCCTGCAATCGGACGGGTGTAGGTGCATTCGGGGTAGTTGCCGCAGCCAACAAAGCCACCGGTGCGTGACGTTTTCAGGTGCAGTTTTCCAGTGCCGCATTTCGGGCAGATCCGCGGGTCGCTGCCATCTTCGCGCGGGGGATAGAGCTGAGGGGCAAGCGCGTCATCCAGCACGTCGAGCACTTCGGCGATGCGCAGCTCGGAGGTTTCCGAGATCGCCGCAGAGAAGTCGCGCCAAAAGCCGCCCAGCAGGTCCTTGTAATCACGATCGCCGGCGCTGACATCGTCCAACTGTTCTTCCAGCTTGGCGGTGAATTCGTAACCCACATATTGCCGGAAGAAGTTCAGCAGGAAGATCGTGACAATCCGGCCCTTGTCTTCGGGATGCAGACGGTTTTTGTCCTTGCGGACATATTCGCGGTCCTGGATCGTGGTGATCACGCTGGCATAGGTCGAGGGTCGGCCGATGCCCAGCTCTTCCATTTTTTTGACCAAGGTCGCTTCGGTATAGCGTGGCGGTGGCAGCGTATGGTGCTGCAGCGCCAGGACCGATTCGTTGGCCGAAAGCACGGCGGCCCCATTGCTGCGCATACCGGAGGCGTCGGCTTCGCCTTTCGTTTCAGAGGCTTTCACGAAAGCCTCCGTCAGCGAAGCGGTTGCGAATTTGGCCGGTTCGCCCTGCATGATCTGTGGCAGGCGCTTGTCGTCGTCGTCCACTACATCGTCGCGGCCTTCTTCGTAGACGCGCATGAACCCGTCAAACAGCATCACCTGACCGGTGGCGCGCAGGCCCACCTGGCGGTCGGCCGAGCCGATATCCACGGTGGTGCGTTCCAAACGGGCGCCAGCCATCTGGCACGCCAGCGTCCGTTTCCAGATCAGGTCATAAAGCTTGCGTTGATCGTCATCGGTGACCTTCAACTTGCCCGCATCCCGTGACATGTCCGTGGGGCGGATACACTCGTGCGCTTCCTGAGCGTTCTTGGCCTTGTTCTTGTAAATGCGCGGCGAAGAGGGAACGTAGTCCTTGCCGTAACGGCTTTCGATCTCGTCGCGCGCGGCCTGGACGGCTTCGGGGGCCATGTCGATGCCGTCAGTACGCATATAAGTGATGTATCCCGCTTCATAGAGCCGCTGTGCCGCACTCATGGTTTGGCGGGCACCCATGCCGAATTTGCGGCTGGCCTCCTGTTGCAGGGTCGATGTCATGAACGGGGCCGAGGGGTTGCGGGCGGCAGGTTTTGCCTCGACGGACTGGATATGCAGATCGCGTGAGGCGATCGCTTGCACGGCTAGTTCGGCGGCGGCCTGGGTGCCGATATCGAACTTGTCGAGCTTGTCGCCGCCGAGGATTGTCAGGCGTGCCTCGAAATCCTGGCCACGTGGCGTGGTCAGCAGGGCACGGACAGACCAGTATTCCTGGGGGTTGAACGCCTCGATTTCCATTTCACGCTCGACTATTAAGCGCAGACAGACGGATTGCACCCGACCGGCCGAACGCGCGCCGGGCAGCTTGCGCCACAGTACCGGTGAGAGGTTAAACCCCACGAGGTAGTCCAGCGCCCGGCGGGCCAAGTAAGCCTCGACCAATGGCATGTCGACCTCGCGCGGGTTCTTCATTGCCTCGGCCACGGCGTCCTTGGTGATCGCGTTGAAGGTGACGCGCGAAACAGCGGTGTCTTTCTTGATCGAACGGCGTTTGGTCAGGGCCTCTTGCAGGTGCCAGCTGATCGCTTCACCTTCGCGATCAGGGTCCGTGGCGAGGATCAGGGCGTTGTCTTCTTTCAGAGCATCGGCGATGGCTTTGACATGTTTTCGGCTGTCGTTTCCGACCTCCCACTTCATGTCGAAATCATTGTCTGTGTCGACCGATCCATCCTTTGGCGGAAGGTCGCGCACATGCCCGTAAGATGCCAGAACGGTGTAATCCGAGCCGAGATATTTATTGATTGTTTTGGCTTTGGCTGGGGATTCTACAACAACTACAGGCATTTAGGGTGAAACCTCTTTCGACGGATACGGCGCGTTCTATGGCCGGGCAAGATGTGGGGTGCAAGTGCATATTGTCAATCCGCGAGTTTTCAGCGCAGTTTTCCAGAGAATTTCACGGGGATTTGCGGGGCTGCGGCGGAACGCAGCAATGCGCGCCGATTGCAGGCCTGTGACCCAACGGGGTCAGCTGACCAGGGACAGGAGACCGCCAGGCTGGCGATTGATCTTGCCGTCAAGTTCGAGATCGGTGAGCACTGGTGCCACCTCACCGGCGGAGCGGTGCAAGTCACGGATCAGCTGGTCTTCGGCCAGAGGGGAGGGGCCCAGGCGTGACAGGATCTGTTGGTGCAGGGCAGCTGTATCGCGCAGGCTGCGACGGTCGGGTCTGGGATTGGGAAGATCGGTCAGCAGGTCTTGTTGGATCGGTTCGGGGGCTGGTTGTTCCGGGGGCAGGGCGGTGATGACGTCAGCGCCGTTGCGAACCAGTTGGGCGCCATCTCGGATCAGCATGTTGCAGCCGGCGGCGCGGGCATCGAAGGGATGGCCGGGTACGGCCAGAACTTCCCGCCCCTGGTCAAGTGCATCGCGGGCGGTGATCAGGCTGCCGGACTTGGCAGCGGCTTCGACCACGACAACGGCACTGGAGAGACCCGATATGATCCGGTTGCGGCGCGGGAAGTGTCGGGCGATCGGTGCCAATCCCATCGGCTGCTCGCTTAGCCGCAGGCCGTTTTTTGCAATGCTCAGGGCCAGTTCGGTATTTTCCACCGGATAGATCACGTCGACGCCCCCGGCCATGACCGCAATGGTGCCAGTCTCGAGAGCTGCCAGATGTGCGGCGGCATCAATGCCGCGGGCCAGCCCCGAGGCGACGACAAAACCCGCCTGACCCAGCTCAAGCGCCAAGGCCCGGGCCATGCGGGTGCCCAATGACGATGCATTGCGCGCACCGACCATGCCGATAGAACGCCGCGACAGCAAAGACAGATCGCCCATCGCCCACAACAGCGGCGGGGCCAGATCCACCTTGGCCAGTTCTGCAGGATAGGAGGCCGACCCAAGGCACAAAAGCCGCGCACCGGCGGCTTTTGCGGCCTTGAATTCGGCTTCGACTACACCGGCAGGGCATATTTCATACCCTGATACCCCGGCCGCCGCTGCCACTTCGGGCAGCGCTTCCAGCGCATTCTGCGCCGTGCCATGTTCGGCCATCAGCCGATGAAAGGTCGCTGTTCCGACCCGTCTTGAGCGCAACAGACGAAGCCACGAAAACCGATCTTCTTCCGTGGTGGGTGGGAGTGGGGGGTGAGTGGAAGAAAACTGTTCCTCGGTCATCCGTTGCTCCGCCTGCTTGCAGGAACATGTGTACCGTGGCGAATGTTAACAGGCCGTGAATCGACTAAAATTTGCAGTGCATCTTCAAATAATTTCTCAGCAATTGGCGTTATCGCCAATCAAACCAAGGCCGGAAAGGCGTGAATTCGGTGCACATGCTGTGCACGGCCCGTTTGCGTCGGACCGATTCGAGGCCAGAGGGAGACAGTTTGCCCCGACAGTCATTGCTATTCGATTTCTGGGTACAGGCACTTATGCGACCATATTGCGGCAGATGGATCGGTGGCCGGCAATGTGGTATGGTTCATTTGCATTTTAAGACGTGGATATTGTCATGAAGATAAAGCAGTTCGCTGGGCGACGTTTTTTGTCGCTCCTTCTCTTTTCAGTCCTTGCATCCTGTGCCGAACCGACGGATCCGCAAACCGGCGCTTTGCTTGCCAAGATGTCTGAGAGGGATGATATCTATTTTGCATCTCTGATCCGCAGTCATGGAACTGAGAAATGCCGGGCAAGTTCGGCTGAAAGCCGGAAGTACTGGGTTGAAACCAACGCTGACATGCGAGTTGTGGTTGCCCGGATATCGGCTCTGGGGCAGTTGGACGACAATCTGGACGACGTCACAAGTCTGCAGAACAACTACAAGCAGGCCCAAGCTTTGATGGAAGCGCGCGAGACGTCACCGAACGGTACCGATTACTGTCTTGCCCCAGACACAGTTGCAAATCTGTGGGTGAGGATTTCGAGACTAAACGCGCTGATTGGCGAAAACGTGACTTTTGAGTAATGAGGATTGAAAAATGTCCTTCTTTTCAGATGACGAAAAAATCGAAATTGGCAAAGGCATTGCTGATCTGTTGAAGACCGCGCTGGGGTCTCCGGAACTGCGTGTTGCGGAAGAAGTGGATGACGCGCTGGCCTTCATCAAAAAGAAACGGGCGCATGAGAACTGGACCGTCGAGATGGGGCAGATCTATCTGGAATTCGTCACCGAAAATGCGGTTGCCACGCTTTCGGCCAGCAGGAAACTGAAAAAGAAGAAGGTAAGAAAGGCGATAAAAGGCATCCTGACCAGCTTGGTGGGCGTGGTGAATGAAAGGATCGGTTTTCCGATTCTACCGACGCCCTGAGCCGCCTGTATGGGCGGTTGTGGTACTGAGGCGCTTCCGTCTTACTGTCAGGTGGATGAGAGGGGCGGTCCCCTCTGCACCTTTGGCGCATGCATCCCGATATATATGGAACAACAGGGATGGTTGTTGCGGGATAAACCGCAAGGGTGCGCCGCCGGCCGAAGCCAAGGACTGCGCACCTGATTGCGTGTTTCAGCCGGTCGAACCAGTGGCTGGGTCAAAAGGCTACGCCGCTGAGCCACCGACGGTGAGCCCGTCCATCAGCACGGTCGGTTGACCAACACCGACAGGCACCCATTGCCCGGCCTTGCCGCAATTGCCCATACCGGGATCCAGCGCCATGTCATTGCCCAGTCCGCGGATGCGTTTGAGCGCGGAGGCGCCATCGCCGATCAGCGTGGCACCTTTGACCGGGGCACCGATCTTGCCATTTTCGACCCGGTAGGCCTCGGTGCAGGAGAAGACGAACTTGCCGTTGGTAATGTCCACCTGACCGCCACCAAAACCGACGGCCCAGATGCCATCCTTGATTTCGGCGACCAGATCGGCGGGGTCGGCATTGCCGCCGAGCATGTAGGTGTTGGTCATGCGGGGCATGGGCGCGTGGGCATAGCTTTGGCGACGACCGTTGCCGGTAGGTGCGACACCCATGAGGCGCGCGTTCTGACGGTCTTGCATGTAGCCGACCAGAACGCCGTCTTCGATCAGGGTGGTTTTCTGCGACGGCGTGCCCTCATCGTCGATGGTGATCGAGCCGCGGCGGTCTGCGATTGTGCCGTCATCCAATACGGTCACGCCCTTTGCTGCCACCTGCTGCCCCATCAGCCCGGCAAAAGCCGAGGAGCCTTTGCGATTGAAATCGCCCTCCAGCCCATGACCGATGGCCTCGTGGAGAAGGATCCCGGGCCAGCCGGGGCCGAGCGCGACTTCCATCACGCCTGCGGGCGCAGGCACGGCGTCGAGATTGACCAGCGCGATGCGCAGCGCTTCGCGGACCTTGTCCTGCCAGTCCGCTGGATCGACCAGCCCGTCCAGCCCGACGCGCCCACCGCCACCGGCGCTTCCGCTTTCGCGGCGGCCATTCTGTTCGACGATCACCTGCACGTTGACCCGGGTCATCGGGCGCACATCCCGCAGATGCACCCCGTCGGGGCGCAGGATTTCTACCTCCTGCAAGGAGGCGGCGAGGGTGGCGGAAACCTGAACCACTCTTTGATCCAGATCACGGGCGAAGGCGTCGATCTCGCGCAGCGTGTCCACCTTGACCGGGAAGTCCATCGCCGCGATCGGGTCGGCGTCAGTGTAGAGTTTCGTGTTGGTGGGTTTGGGCGCCTCGGCCAGGGTGCCTCCGCCCTGGGCCACCGCAAGTCGCGTGGTTTCCGATGCGCGGCGCAGAGCCGGGATCGAAACATCGGTGGAGTGGGCGTACCCGGCCACTTCGCCCTGTACGGCACGCAGTCCGAAACCTTCGGAGGCATCATAGCTGGCGGTACGCAGCCGCCCATCGTCAAAAACCAGCGCTTCGGATTTGCGACGTTCGACGAACACTTCTCCGTCATCTGCGCCCTGGGTGGCGTGGTGTAGAATCTGCAAGGCTTCGTCCCGGGGCAGGGCGGTCTCGAAGGGGCGGAACGGGGTGTCGGACATGGGGGTCACCTTGCGTCTGAGGGTGGTTTTTTTTGATTTAGATCAAGAAAGCGTCTGTTTGACGCAAGCATTCCTCTTTATCTGCACCCCGGAATATGATTTCTAGCTGCGACAAAGACAACGGGGCCGGTGTGTTTTCGTGAATCAGTGATGTCTTATTGATTCCGTGAGCTAGGTTGCCGGTGCGAGGACAACAACGATCAAACGATCAGGACAGAACATGAAGTACGCTACGCTGCTAACAGGTCTTTTCGCCGGCCTGTCGAGCCTGCCCGCCGCCGCTCAGGAGGCCGCCGAATCCATTGGTAAACCTGTTCCCGCCGGGATCGGCTTTCAGCCGGCCGCGACCGAACTGGCCCGTGACCTGCAGTCCCTGGACGCCATGGTTCTGGCGATCATCACCATCATCACTCTGTTTGTTGGCGCGCTGCTGATCTGGGTGATCGTGCGCTACAACCGTAAGGCCAACCCGAACCCGGCGAACTTCTCGCACTATACCCCGATCGAGATCGCCTGGACATTGGGGCCGATCCTGATCCTGGTCTTCATCGGTGCCTTTTCGCTGCCGGTGCTGTTCAAACAGCAGGAGATTCCCGAAGCGGACATCACCATCAAGGTCACCGGTTATCAGTGGTACTGGGGCTATGAATATGTAGATCACGAGTTCGGCTTCGAAAGCTTCATGGTCGCCAAGGAAGAGCTGGCTGATTACGGTTACGCGCCCGACGAATATCTGCTGGCCACCGACACCCGTGTTATTGTGCCGGTCAACAAGACTGTCGTGATGCAGGTGACTGCGGCCGACGTGATCCATTCCTGGACCATCCCTGCCTTTGGCGTGAAGCAGGACGGCGTTCCAGGTCGCTTGGCGGAACTGTGGTTCAAAGCCGAGAAAGAAGGCGTGTATTTCGGGCAGTGTTCGGAACTGTGCGGCAAGGACCACGCCTATATGCCGATCACCGTGCAGGTGGTCAGCGAAGCCGAGTACGAGAAGTGGCTGGAAGGCGCGATCGAGGAATATGCGGGTGTTCCGCAAGCCTATCAGGTCGCGTCGAACTGAGGCCGCTGTCGGAGTGGAGGGTGACATAACCCGCCACACGAGATCGGCGCAGATCTGAAACAAACGTGTGGGGTGGGTGATTTCACCCACCTTTCTACAACCCAAAAGACCTTAACGCCCGAGATCCACGCAAGGACCCGAGATGAGCGACGCAAGCCTGAACGCAAGCACACTCAGAGAAGACGAGGCCAGCTTTGGCGATTATTTCGCACTGCTGAAGCCGCGTGTTATGTCGCTGGTCGTGTTTACCGCTCTGGTCGGGCTGGTTGCCGCGCCGACCGGGGTGAACCCGTTCGTTGGTTTCTGCGCGATCCTGTTCATCGCCATTGGTGGCGGCGCATCAGGCGCGCTGAACATGTGGTGGGACGCGGATATCGACCGGGTTATGAAGCGCACCAAAAGCCGTCCGATCCCGGCCGGCAAGGTGGGCGAAGAAGAAGCCATGCAGATCGGACTGGCCCTGTCGGCCCTGTCCTGCATCATGCTGGCGCTGGCCACGAACATCTTTGCCGGTGCCTTCCTCGCGTTCACCATTTTCTTCTACGTCGTCATTTACACGATGTGGCTGAAGCGTTCGACGCCGCAGAACATCGTGATCGGTGGCGCGGCCGGCGCGTTCCCGCCGGTGATCGGCTGGATCGCCGCGACCGGATCCATGGCGGTCGAACCCTGGCTGATGTTCGCCCTGACCTTCATGTGGACGCCGCCGCATTTCTGGGCGTTGGCGCTGTTCATGCGCTCGGATTACGATGATGCGGGCGTGCCGATGCTGACAGTCACGCATGGCCGCCGCGCCACCCGCATCCACATCCTGGTCTATACTGCCCTGTTGGCTCTGTTTGCCGTGGGTGCGGCCTTCTCGGGTATCGGCGGGCCGATCTACCTGGCTGTGTCAGCCGTGCTGAACATCCTGTTCCTTGCTGGCGCAGTGCGTATCGCGCGACGGGACGAAGCGGCATCGGAAGCGGACAATTTCAAGGTCGAGCGCAGCTTCTTCAAGCTGTCGCTTCTATACCTGTTCCTGCATTTCGGCGCCGTGCTGGTCGAAGCTGTGCTGAAACCTTATGGTCTGGGAGGCTGGTAACATGGCCCTGCGTCCGACACATGAATTGCACAAGCGCCGGTTCAGTCGGAACCTTGGCGTTGGCCTGACCTTGGTGGCGTTTATCGTGATCGTGTTCGGTTTGACGGTGGCCAAGGTCACGTCGAATGATTTTTCGTTGCCTCAATCGGTCGTGGAGCAGAACTGATGGCTTTGGCAGGTCCCAAGAAAACCGTTTTGCAAACCGTCGGTCTGGTCGTGGTCATGGGCGGCTTGGCCTGGGCGTCGGTACCGTTCTATGACTGGTTCTGCCGGGTTACGGGCTTTGGCGGTGTCACTGGTGTGGCCGAGGCTGCCTCTGACGAGGTTCTGGACAAGACCATTACAATTCGCTTCGATGCTTCGAAAGAGCGCGGGATGCCGTGGGAGTTTACCCCGGTCGAGCGCCAAATGGAGATGCGCATCGGCGAAACCGGTCTGGCCTTTTACGAGGCTTACAACCCGACAGACCGACCCATCGCGGGATCGGCGTCCTACAACGTGACGCCTTATTCTGCAGGTGGTTTCTTCGAGAAGATTCAGTGTTTCTGCTTTGAAGAGCAGGTACTGCAACCGGGGGAGCGGGTGCAGATGCCCGTCACCTTCTTTGTTGATCCGGAAATCGTTGAAGACCGGGACGGCAAATACGTGCATACGATTACACTGTCGTACACGTTCTACGAAATCGATCTGCCGGAAGGGTATGCCGCCCTCGAGACGCAGTCTGATACAAATACGAACTAAGGCCGCTAGGTGAGGGACACTTAAATGGCGCACGCTAAAAACCACGACTATCATATTCTTCCCCCGTCGATCCTGCCCTTCCTGGGTGCTCTGGGCGGCTTCATCATGCTGTTTGGCGCCGTCCTTTGGATGCACGACGTCACTCCGTTCATGTTCTGGGCGGGTCTTGCCCTGGTGCTGTACACCATGTTCGACTGGTGGTCGAAAGTGGTGGCGGAAAGCCGCATTGGCGATCACACCGCCGTGGTCCGCATCGGCCTGCGCTATGGCTTCATCCTGTTCATCATGTCCGAAGTGATGTTCTTCGTTGCCTGGTTCTGGTCCTTCTTCAAGAACGCGCTCTACCCGATGAGCGAATATGCCGGCACCGAATACGTGCAGCCGGAAATCTATCACGTTGACGCGTTCCACCTGCCGCTGATCAACACCGTTATCCTGCTTTTGTCGGGCTGCGCCGTGACTTGGGCGCACCACGCATTGGTGCATGAAAACGACCGGAAGGCCTTGATCCAGGGTCTGGCCATCGCCGTTGTTCTGGGTGTCGCGTTTACCTTCCTGCAGGCTTACGAATACTCCTACCTGCTGTACAAAGGCTGGGAATTCGGCGGTGACAAGTTCTTCTCGAACTTCTTCATGGCCACCGGTTTCCACGGCTTCCACGTGATCATCGGCACCATCTTCCTGTTCGTCTGCCTGATCCGCGCGCTGAAGGGTGACTTTACCCAGGACCGTCACGTCGGGTTCGAGGCTGCCGCCTGGTACTGGCACTTCGTGGACGTTGTCTGGCTGTTCCTGTTCGTCGCCGTCTACATGTGGGGCGTGAACCTGATGCCGGGTGCTCACTAAACCGCACGGTTACGACATTACGCAAAGCCGCCCCCTGGGGCGGCTTTGTTGCGTTTCAGGGGGAGGGCGAGGGCTCGCGATGTGCGAGTGTGCCCGACCAAGATTGACACCGTGACAATCCGAAACTTGCAATCCGGGGCCGTGCAGCCCTAAACACGCGCGAACTTTACTGCCACGAGATCCGATGCGACGTACCTGGTTCTTTCTCATCTTTGGCCTTGCCGGTCTGGCGCTCTTGCTGTCGCTGGGCGTCTGGCAGGTGCAGCGGCTGGGCTGGAAACAGGATGTGCTGGCCCGGATCGAAGCGCAGATCGCAGGCGACCCGATCGCCTTGCCGACAGATCCGGACCCGGAGGCAGATCGTTATCAGCCGGTCAGCCTCAGCGGGCGCGTCGCCGAAGGTGAGCTGCACGTGCTGGTATCGGTCAAGCGGACCGGACCGGGCTATCGTGTGATCGTCCCGTTCGAGACCGACAACGGCCGCCGGATCCTACTGGATACCGGGTTCATCCCGACCGAAGCCAAGGGGACCGCACGGCCCACTGGGCCTGCCGCTTTGACCGGTAATCTGCATTGGCCGGACGAGATCGACGGTTTCACGCCGGAGCCGGATGTGGAGGGCAATATCTGGTTTGCCCGTGACGTGCCCACGATGGCTGAGGTGCTGGGTACCGAATCCGTAATGGTGGTGGCGCGCGAGCCGGTCATTCGGGGATCGGGCGTGGGACCTTTGCCTGTCGATACCGCCAGCATCCCGAACGATCATCTGAACTATGCCATAACCTGGTTTTCGCTGGCCGCGATCTGGTCGGTGATAATTGTTGTTTTCCTGCGGCGCAGCCGCCAAACCCGCGAAAGCTGAAGCGATGAAATTTATCTCGACCCGGGGCCAAGCGCCCGAGCTGACCTTTGAAGAAGCCATGCTGACCGGCCTGGCCCGGGATGGGGGCCTGTATGTCCCGGCTGAGATCCCGACCATGAGCGAGGATGAGATCGCAGCCCTGTCCGGTTTGAGCTATGAAGAGACGGCCTTTCGGGTGATGTGGCCATTTGTGTCCGAAAGCTTCAGCGAAGAAGAATTCCGCGGTTGTATCGCGCGGGCCTATGAAGGCTTCGGCCACGTGGCGCGGGCACCGCTGAAGCAGCTTGCACCGAACCATTTCCTGTTGGAGCTGTTCCACGGGCCGACGCTGGCCTTCAAGGACTTCGCCATGCAGCTGATCGGCCAGCTGTTCCAGGTTGCCCTGAAACGGCGCGGTGAGACTGTGACCATTGTCGGCGCTACCAGTGGTGACACCGGGTCCGCAGCGATCGAGGCGTTCCGGGGGCTGGACGCAGTGAACGTTTTCATTTTCTTCCCGCATGGCCGCGTCAGCGAGGTACAGCGCCGCCAGATGACCACGCCGCAGGACGCCAATGTGCATGCGCTGGCGCTGGATGGCGATTTTGACGATTGCCAGGCCCGCGTGAAGGATATGTTCAATGATTTCGATTTCCGCGATGGCGTGAAGCTTGCAGGCGTGAACTCGATCAATTTTGCCCGTGTTCTGGCGCAGGTGGTCTATTACTTCTCGGCCGCGGTGTCGCTGGGCGCGCCGGGCCGCAAGATCAGCTTTACGGTGCCCACCGGCAATTTCGGTGACATCTTCGCGGGCTACATCGCCAAGCAGATGGGTCTGCCCATCGACCAGCTGGTGGTGGCGACCAACCAGAACGACATTCTGCACCGATGCCTGAGCGGGCAGGGCTATTACAAGGGCGATACCATCCCTTCGATCAGCCCGTCGATGGACATTCAGGTCAGCTCGAACTTTGAACGCGCCTTGTTCTATGCTTATGGCCAGGACGGGGCGGCAGTGGCGCAGCTGATGGACGAATTGAAATCGGGCGGCTTCGACGTAAGCCAGGGCGCGATGCAGGCGCTGAGCGAGACCTACGCTTCGGGTCGTTGTTCCGAAGACGAGACAATGAGCACAATTCGCAGCCAATTGGCGAACTCGGGCGAGCTGTTGTGCCCGCATTCGGCTGTGGGAGCCAAGGTTGCCGAAGAACGGCGCGACGCGGCCACACCCATGGTCACGCTGGCGACAGCACACCCGGCGAAATTCCCGGCTGCGGTGGAAGACGCATCAGGTGTGCATCCCCCCCTTCCCCCGCGCATGGCAGATCTGTATGACAGATCGGAACGGGTGACCCGGATTGGCAACGATCTGGCCACCATCGAGGATCATATCAGAAAGACCATCGCGAATTGACAGTGCAGCAACACCAGCTTCCGAACGGGTTCCGCATCGTCACCGAACATATGCCCGGCTTGCAGTCCGCAGCCATCGGCATCTGGGTGACGGCGGGCGGTCGGCATGAACGGCTGGAACAGAACGGTATCGCCCATTTCCTGGAACACATGGCGTTCAAGGGGACGACGTCCCGAACGGCCTTGCAGATTGCCGAAGCGATCGAGGATGTCGGCGGCTATATCAACGCCTATACCTCGCGCGAAGTGACCGCCTACTACGCCCGCGTGTTGCAGGCCGATGTGCCGCTGGCAATGGATGTGATCGGGGATATTGTGCTGAACCCAATCTTCGATCCGCGCGAGATCGAAGTGGAGCGTGGCGTGATCCTGCAAGAGATCGGCCAGGCGCATGACACGCCGGACGATGTGATTTTCGACTGGCTGCAGGAAGAAAGCTATCGCGATCAAGCTCTGGGGCGGACCATCTTGGGACCCAGCGAACGGGTCAGCAGTTTTGGCCGCGATGATCTTGCGGCCTTTACCCGCGAGCATTATGGTCCCGGACAGATGATTCTGTCAGCAGCTGGTGCCGTGGATCACGACGCGCTGGTGCGGTTGGCCGAAGAAATGTTCGGCCATCTGGCGCCTCGCCCGTCGCTGGTTGCAGATGTCGCCAGTTTCACCGGCGGTGGAGAAGCGCGGCACGAAAAGCAGCTGGAACAGGCGCATTTCGCTCTGGCCTTTGAAAGCCCCGGATACCGGGACGAAGACATTTACACCGCGCAGATTTATTCCAGCGCCATGGGCGGCGGCATGTCCAGCCGTCTGTTCCAGGAAGTGCGGGAAAACCGTGGGCTGTGCTACACGATTTTTGCCCAGGCCGGGGCTTATGCCGATACCGGCACCACGACGATCTATGCCGGGACCTCGGGCGACCAGGTGGCTGAATTGGCCACGATCACCATCGATGAGATGAAGCGCGCAGCCGAGGACATGAGCGATGAGGAAGTCGCCCGCGCACGAGCTCAGATGAAGGCCGGGATGCTGATGGGGCTGGAGAGTCCGTCAAACAGGGCCGAAAGACTGGCTCGATTGATCCAGATCTGGAACCGTGTCCCGCCGCTGAGCGAAACCGTGGCGCGGATTGATGCGGTCACCACAGAACAAGTACGCGCCTTTGCCGGCACGCTGGCCTGTCAGGCGCCCGTGGCGCAGGCGCTCTACGGACCGATCTCGCAAGCACCGACTCTGGAGGAGTTGCAGGAGAGGCGGGCCGCCTGATGCTGTTGACCAAGCGCAAGGTCCGGATCGAGACCGAGAGGCTGACACTCAGGCCTCCGGTTCATTCGGATTTTCGCGATTGGGCCAATCTGCGTCTTAAGAGCCAGGCCTACCTGACCCCGTGGGAGCCAAACTGGTCGGCGGATCATTTGACCCGCAAGTCGTTCACCAACCGGGTCTATTGGGCGCAACGTTCGATTTCGGGTGATAGCGCGGTGCCGCTGTTTCTGATTCGGCGTGAAGATGAAATGCTGGTGGGCGCGATCACGCTGGACAACATTCGACGTGGCCCCGCCCAAGCAGGGACCTTGGGATACTGGACTGGTGAACCCTATGCGCGGCAGGGCTACATGGCCGAGGCGATCGGCGCTGTCGTACATCACGCTTTTACCAAAATGGACCTGAGCCGGATAGAAGCGGCATGCCTGCCAGAGAACGCCGCATCGCGTGGGTTGCTGGAACGGTCGGGCTTCAAATACGAAGGCGTTGCCCAGTCCTACCTGCAGATTGCCGGGCGTTGGCGCACCCATGTTCTGTATGCCTGTCTACGATCGGATCGTCGGGGGCGAACCGGGATCGGGTGAGGGCTCGTCTGCTGAGCGGGCTTTCCCAGACCCATCTGGATGTGTCCAACCCGATGAAGCAGGGGTGACTTTACGACTGTCTGCGCTAGACTTTGGTCATGAGGTTTGTTTGGGCAGTTCTTGTTTCTGTATTGATCAGTGGGGCGGCGAGTGCGCAGGAGCGGCGTCCCAGCCATTGTATTGCCGTTGCCGACGCGGCGCCGGGGATCACCTATCTTCACAAGGCCAGCTGGCAGGATCCGGTGTCGGAATACTCGGTTCGATTGCGCTATATCGCGCATGCAAGCTTCCTGCTGCAGACCCACGGAGGTTTGAAGGTCGTGACCGATTTCACCGGGTTTGTGGGCAGCGCGCCGATGATCCCGGATGTGGTTACGATGAACCATGCGCATGAAACCCATTGGACCGCTTTCCCCGATCCTGCGATTCCGCATGTGCTGGAAGGGTGGGGAGAATTTGGTCAGGGTATCGAGCATTTCCTGGATCTGGGCGAGTTGCTGATCCGGAACGTGTCCACGGATATCCGATCACCCTTTGGCGGCGGGGTTGAGGAGAAAGGTAATTCGATCTTCGTGTTCGAGGTCGAAGGGTTGTGTATCGGCCATTTGGGTCACTTGCACCACGTGCCTTCGGACGAACAATTTGCAGCGCTGGGACGGCTGGACGTGGTCATGGCAGCCGTGGACGGCGGCACCACCATGCCATTGCCGGACATGATCCGGGTGTTGAAGCGGTTGCGCAGTTCGGTTGTGATCCCGATGCATTGGTTTTCGGGGTATTCGCTGGATGCGTTTCTTGTGGGCATCGCCGATGAGTTCGTCGTCGAACGGAACGGCATTTCCGAACTGGAAGTGTCCTTGGCGACCCTGCCGGATCGTCCCACGGTGGTGGTGTTGGAGCCACGATACCTGGTTGAGCAGGAATAAGGCTTGTCGCTGGAGGGCCGGTTGGGGCAAGACGGATCCATGAGTTTGAATCCTGCCGATGATGAGTTTGCAGCACGCTTGCGCGCCGTGCTGCCGGAAGATGCCGTCCGCTCGGCCGAGACCCGGTATCTGCAAGAACCGCGCGGGCGGTATTTTGGTGCAGCGGGTCTCCTGACTTTGCCACGCAGCGCCGAAGAGGTGTCGCGGATCATACGACTTGCCAATGCACATCACGTCCCAGTGATCCCGTATGGCGGTGGCACGGGGCTGGTTGGCGGGCAGGTGATGGAACGCATGTCGCCTGTGATCCTGTCGTTGGAGCGGATGACACGGATTCGCGAGATCTACTCGCAGGAGAACGTTCTGATTGCCGAGGCGGGCGCGATTCTGGCAGATGTGCAGGCGGCGGCATTGGATGCGGGTCGGTTGTTTCCTCTCTCGTTGGCGGCGGAAGGATCGTGCCGTATCGGTGGTAATCTGGCGACAAATGCAGGCGGGTTGAACGTGCTACGCTATGGCAACGCGCGGGACCTGTGTCTGGGGTTGGAGGCGGTCTTGCCTGATGGGCAGATCTGGCACGGGCTGACGCGGCTGCGCAAGGACAACACCGGGTATGATCTGCGCAACCTTCTGATCGGATCGGAAGGGACGTTGGGGGTGATCACGGCCGCGGCGTTGAAACTGTTTCCTGTGCCAGCAACCCGGGGTACTGCCATTTTCTCTGTCAGCTCGCCAGACGCGGCGCTGCAGCTCTTGTCTATGGCGCGGGATCAGGTTGGGGAAACGGTCAGTGGGTTCGAGCTGATCCATCGCCAGGGTTTGGAATTTCTGTCCGAGGTGATGCCTCAGGTGCGGCAGCCCTTTGCCACGCCGCCTGAATGGTCGGTGTTGATCGAGTTAGGGATGGCGCGCGGCCAGGATCCTGAGGCGGAGCTGGCGACCCTGTTCGAGACGGCGTCAAATACCGGTCTGGTATCGGACGGAGTAATTGCGCAATCGGAGGCACAGCGCGATGAGCTTTGGACCGTGCGCGAAAGCATCCCTGAGGCCAACCGTCTGATTGGATCCGTATCTAGCCACGACATCTCAATCCCGATCAGCGAAATCCCGGAATTCCTGAGCCAAGGCCAGGCGGGACTGGCCAGGCTGGGGGAATTCCGGATCAATGCGTTCGGGCATCTGGGCGACGGCAATCTGCATTTCAATGTCTTCCCGGCAAAGGGGCGGGAACGGACGGATTATGACGAGGTCCGACTTCAGGTGAAAAAGCTGGTGCATGATCTGGTCGATCATTTCAACGGCTCGTTCAGCGCTGAGCACGGGGTGGGGCGTATGAAGGCCGGAGATCTTGAACTCTACGCAGACCCAGTGCGATTGGCGGCGATGAAAGCGATCAAGGGGGTGTTGGACCCTAAGGGCATCATGAACCCTGGGGCAATTCTAAAGGGACCGTTGGCAAATTGAGCCCGCCTGAGGCGGGCACAGGTTGAGCACCTGCGGGGCAATGCGAGGCGCTGCCTCGCGCTCCGGAGTTTCTTGGCAAAGTGAATGAAGGAACGCCGCGCTGCTGCTTCTTTCTGGTTAAAAATACCTCGGGGGAGGCTCTGCTTGCAGAGACGGGGGCAGCGCCCCCAAGTCATTCACCTTCGAATTCGCACAGGACATGGACATCCATTCCCATTTCCTCAAGCACGTTGCGACCGCCCAGATCGGGCAGATCCACGACAAAGGCGCACGAGATAATTTCGCCGCCCAGCCGTTCGATGAGTTTGATGCCGGCAGAAGCGGTGCCGCCTGTGGCCAGTAGATCGTCCACCACCAGAATCTTTTCACCCGGTTGAATGGCGTCGTCGTGAATTTCCACGATGGCTTCGCCATACTCCAGTTTGTAATCTTGGCTGATTGTGGTGCCGGGCAGTTTGCCTTTCTTGCGGATCGGCACGAAGCCCACGCTCAGCTGATGAGCGATGGCGCCGCCGAGAATGAACCCGCGCGCTTCAAGGCCAACGACCTTGTCGATACGTTCTCCGGCATAGGGGTGCAGCATCTGGTCAATGGCCATGCGAAAGCCGCGGGGATCAGCGAAAAGCGTCGTCACGTCTCGAAACAGGATCCCTTCATGCGGGAAATCGACGATAGTGCGGATATAGTCCTGAACGGATTTCTTCTTGGGCATGACCTGGCTTTCCCTTCTTGACGCGAAGCTTTGACGCGGAACATGGTCCCGCCTTGTAACGTGGACCACTGGCGGTTTGGCCGATGCGTACCCGGCTTTCAAGGGACTTGTTAAAAGCGACGCCTTGAGAGGGCTGCATCTAAGTTCAGATGGAAAGTCGGTGCTGAATGGCTGCTCGGGCCTCAGGAGACTATTTTTGTTTTCTTTCCAGATAGCTGCGGTACAGACCGGCGGGCAACCAGCTGAGCTGTTGCCGCAGTGTGTCGCGCCGCTTACGCAGAAGCATGGATTGTGCAACATGTAGGTTCATGGATCTTTACTCTCAACAGTGTTTTACGGTAACAGGATATCGACATATCCTATGCTTTGTATATACAATTGATGTGCAAATAGTCAACCTTGCGACGGGAAAAGGCAACGGTGAGCAAAAAGGACGGTAAGGCCGGGAACAAAAAGAACTCTCAGCTTGTTCTGCGATTGGACAAGGATGAGAGAGATGCGTTTGTTGAGCTGTGTAAAGAGCTCGACACCAGTGCTGCACGGGAAATTCGGCGTTTCATCCGAGGTTTCATGAAAGACAACAAGGGCTGACACTTGTTTCAGCAGCGCCTGAACTGGGCACTGCCTGTTGGGGCGATCAGGCGCTTGTTCGGCGCAGGGCAGCGGTGGCGATGCCCATTCCAATCAGGGCAACGCCGCCCATTCGCGTCAGGTTTGCAACGACCGCTGGCTTGCGGATCCAGCCGCGCAAGCGATCCGCCAGCAACGCATAGGCCAGTGCGTTCAAAGCAGCCAACCCGACGAAAGTGCTGATAAGGATCGCAAACTGCGGGATCAGCGGGGCGTCAGGGCGCAGAAACTGCGGCACGAAGGCGATGAAGAAGGCAATGGATTTTGGGTTCAGCGCCGTCACTGCCGCGGCGTGGCCAAAAACGCCCCGAGCCCGGATATTGCTTTCGGACATCGTCTCCAGCCCAGAGCTTGGCGCGCTGCGCCACAGCTTTACGCCAAGCCAGACCAAATAAACCGCCCCGACCCATTTCAAAGCGGTAAACAGTGTAGCCGAAGCCAGTACAAGTGCCCCAAGCCCGGCAAGCGAAGCGGTCATGGCGATCAGGTCACCCAAGGCGACGCCTGCCGCGGATGCGACGGCGACGCTGCGGCCTTTGGTCAGAGCGTAGGATAGCACCAGTAAGACGGTGGGCCCAGGGATCAGCAGCAAAGCAGTCGAGGCGGCAACAAAAGCCAGCCAAAGGTTCAGGTCCATTTCTTCCATCCAGCTGTAAACACCGGGACAGGAAGCTTGCACAGGGTTGGTTTGTCAACCAGCCAGGCGACGCATCAGCGCCTCAAGCGGACCGCGTTTGGCGACACGGGTCCAGGCCCGGGCGTAGAGGGCTGTCAGGGCACAGAAGATCAGGCTGTAGAAAAAGATCTGTACCGTTGTCAGGCTGCCATCCAACAGCCCCACTTCGTCCAGCACACCCATCCCGATCAGGATATGCGCCACATAGAGTGTCAATGCCTGGCGTCCCGGTGCGGTCAGCCAGGGGGAAATGCGGAGCCTGGTCAGGGTAGGTTCAATTCTGAGCATCAGTCCGACCATCGCCACGGCGCTGCCGCTGGCCGACAGGATGTAGAACGGGCCGGGCGGGATGGCGGTGGTGTTCAGCAGCTCGAACAGTTCGGGGTCGGTGGTCAGCGAACCGGGCACAAAGCCCAGAAGCGCCACAAGACTGCCCCAGAGGATCAGGCGGATCTGGGTAGTGTGAGTGCCCAGCGGAAGACGCCCGATCCACAGGCCAAACAGCAGGAAGGCCAGCCATGGAAAGACCGGGTGCCAGCCATTGTAGAAGGTGTGACGCAGTAAGCCCGTCAGGGTCCAGAAATCGGAATAGGTATAGTCGTCCCAATTCCAGCCCGCTTCATAGTTCAACCCGATAAGGGCGGCGGTGCTGAGCGTCAGGACCCCTGCGATGCCCCACCAGAGCGTGCGGTTGGCGGCGGTGATAAAGGGCAGGGCGCAGACGAAATACACCGCATAGAAATGCAGGATGTCGGCATCGAAAATGGTCAGGTTCAGCAGGCCGATGGCAAACAGAAAGGCTGCGCGTTTCAGGGTGGTGAGCGCTGGTGCGTTGGCCAATGTCAGCCCGATACCTGCCAGAACAACGAACAGCGCGGCCGCGCGGCCTTCGAGTGCCGTGGTCACGAGGGAAGGGAGGTCGCCTGTCGGCTCAACCATGGCCGCGATACGGAAATTGACCAGAACCATGCCGCAGAAGGCGAGGAAACGGGCTGTGTCGAGGCCGCTGAGGCGCATGGGTTCTCCGTCTGTGGTCTGGAAAACGACTTGGGGAAAGCAAAGGAGTTTGAAAAGGGGGAACGCCCGTTAAATCGGCGTCGTGGAGCAAATAAATGTTCTGCAGCCGGTTGATCGAGGTGCGATTCGGTTTTCAAACAAGGGATGCGAAGCACAATGATCCCAACAGGTTGAGTTTCATGCATCCGCAGGATTCGGGTGACAGCCTAAAATGTGCTAAAATATTGATGCTCATTTTAGGAGAATTGATTATGAAACCTGTTTTATTGGTCCTCTGGACTCTGTTTGCTGTTCTGCCCACTGCTTCCATGGCTGCCTGCCCGCAGGGTTACTACAACTGCGGTGGCAACCTCTGTTGCCCAAGATGAGGGCGGGATCATGGATAGAAGAATACTGTTCCTGACCTGTCTGGTCTTGGCGCTTACGGCATTTCTGGTCATCAAGGATCTGGTGCTCTCCACCGGTCGGCATGATTTGTTCTTTCACAAGAAATTTGTGGATGCCGATGAGTTGTGGGACCCCGCGCCGGGCAAGCTTTATGCCATACACAAGCGTAGCGGCAGGTTTGAAGAAGGCGAGATCTGCAAGGCCGCAGCGCATTCGGGCTTATCCCTGACCGAAGTGCGCTATGTCACCAAGAACCTGATCGGCATGAAATACAATGATGCGCTGGCGAGCCTGCCGGAATTCGTTTCTGAAAAGGCTCCGAAAATACTGCGGGCGCTGAATGCGGAAACAACCTGGCTGTTTTATGCGGAACATAACGCACCGGCCTCGTCTCAATTCGATCAGGAATGCCAAAGGACGGTAACCCGGAAGTTCTGGGACGAAGCGTACTACGTCTACCAGGTTGAAACCGTGTACTTCGCCTCACCCGAAAAAACCGATCCCTTTATGGTCAGGTTCAAGTCTTCGCCGATGTTGGTCGAAGAATGTGATCCGGCGTGTCGCGAAACGATGCCTATTCTGGAACATCTGCGGGAACCACGTTTCCTGATCTGGCTCAGGCGTAACGTCGTCGATGTTGATCGGATCTTCCACAGCACCAGCCTACAGGGGACATGAGCTGGGTCAGACTTCGTCTGGCTTGGTCCAAGTGTAGGTGCCAGAGCCGCCTGACGGCGGCTCTGGCCAAACGTATTGTTTCCTACAACAGCCGCCCCGCCACGGCATCAAGCTTGGCCAAAAGCGCGGGGTCGCGTTTGTCGGGGGCGGTCAGGATGGCATAGTCCAGCGCGCGGTCGCACCCATGCGGGCACAGGTCCCGTTCTGCGCCCAAAAGCGCAGGCAGGCGGCGAACCATTTCGGCGCCGTTTGATGAATTGCCCTGAAGGGTCGCGATGATTGCGGAGATGTCCACCGATCCGTGATCCGGGTGCCAGCTGTCATAGTCGGTGACCATCGCGATCGAGGCGTAACACAGCTCGGCTTCGCGGGCCAATTTGGCTTCGGGCATGTTGGTCATGCCGATCACGTCGCAGCCCCAGCTTTCGCGGTACATTTTGGATTCGGCCAGCGACGAAAACTGTGGGCCCTCCATCGCCAGATAGGTGCCGCCGCGATGCACCGTGATGCCCGCATCGCGTGCAGCAGATTCGCAGGCGTCCGACAGGCGCGGACAGGTTGGGTGGGCGACGCTGACATGGGCGACACAGCCAGTGCCGAAAAAGCTTTTTTTGCGCGCAAAGGTCCGGTCAATGAACTGATCCACCACGACAAAATGCCCTGGCGCGAATTCTTCGCGGAATGATCCGCAGGCAGAGACCGAGATCACGTCCGTTGCGCCCAGCCGTTTCAGCGCGTCGATATTGGCACGATAGGGGACTTCGGTCGGCGAATGCACGTGGCCGCGTCCGTGGCGGGGCAGGAAGGCCATCTTGACGCCCTCCAGGGTGCCGGTCAGGATCTGGTCTGACGGGTCGCCCCAAGGCGTTTCCACGCTGACCCATTGTGCATCCTGCAGCCCGTCGATTTCATAAAGGCCCGAACCGCCGATCACGGCAATCATGGTTTCCGTCACGCGTCATTCTCCGCTTGGATATGTGTTGTCGAAGGTTTTGCCTTTGATTGAAGGGTTTGACAAGCATCCTGGGCGCCGTGTCGGAGAACACTATATCCACGCTAGATTTTTCCTGTTTTCAGTTTTTGCGTTATCCTGTTGAAGGCCCTTTCCGGCTGCATGCCCGCTCAAATCTTTGGCTCTTTCCTGCTTCATGCTAGATCTTGAGCCGACACTGTCGTGATCCAATTGATCGAAGGGTACAGCAGCATGAGGAGAAGACATTTCCTGGCGATTACCGCCGGGGCCAGCGTCGGGGCCGTCGCGTCGCGTGGGCCAGCATGGGCGACGGGAGCGCCGGTCACGCTCACGGCAAGTCCGACCACAGCGCCACTGGTTGGAGGCGAATATCCGGAAACAGACGTCTGGGCTTACAACCTTTCGGTCCCTGGTCCCGTGATCCGAGCGAAGCAGGGCGATGAATTACAGGTCTCTTTTGAAAATGGGTTGTCGGAACCGTCGACGATACACTGGCACGGGCTGCGTGTTCCGGTTGAACAGGACGGAGTGCCGTATTTCAGCCAAGGCCCGGTCGCGCCGGGCGAAAGCCATCTCTATACTCTTCCACTCGAGGACGCAGGAACGTTCTGGTACCACCCACATGTCAACAGTTCCGAACAGGTCGGCCGCGGGCTGAGCGGAGTTCTGATTGTTGAAGAGCCGCCCGCCGTTGCTGCGAGACTTGGTGCAGACCGGGAAATTGTCTGGGCAATTGATGACTGGCGTCTTGGTGAAGCCGCCCAGATAGAGCCGTTTGGCAACCGTCACGATGCCAGTCATGGCGGACGGTTTGGAAATTTTGTCACGGTCAATGGCCGCCAGGAACTGAATGAACCCGTGCGCGCGGGGGAACGTATACGCCTGCGATTGGTCAATCTGGCCAATGCACAGTTTTTTTCCCTTCGCTTTCAACCGCTTGACCCGTGGCTGGTGGCGCTTGACGGCCATCCCATTGAACCGGTGAAACTGGGGGACGGAGGCGTCTGGCTGGGCCCGGGACAGCGGGCTGATCTTGTGGTTGATATCGATCTCGAGCCCGGTGCCTATGTCGAGGTCCTCGATACGGCTTATGGAGAGGAAAGAGCCCGTGCGATCATGGGCTGGAAGGTTTCGGAAGCAGAACCCTTGCGGCACGGTGCGCAGCCTGCCCCGGCAGCTTTGCCTGCGAACCCTTTGCCGCTGCCTGATTGGACAACGGCCGAGAAGCATCATCTGGTTTTCGAAGGCGGCGCCATGGGCGGCATGACACAGGCAATGATGGACGGACGCATGTTGGACATGCGCGCGCTTGTCGAGGCCGGACGATTTTGGGCGATCAACGGTTCGGTACCTGACGACATCAAAGCCACGCCGCCTTTGTTGGACCTGAAGCTTGGTAAATCCCACATTGTCACGTTGGAAAACCGAACCCGGTGGGTCCACCCAATTCACCTTCATGGACACAGTTTCTGGGTTTCCGACCCGCGCCTGCCAGATGGAAGCCCCAAGGTCGTGCGGGATACCGTCCTTATGGCACCGGAAGAGATCACCGAAATTGCCTTTGTGGCCGACAATCCCGGTCGTTGGATGATGCACTGCCACGTTCTGGAACATCAGGGATCGGGGATGATGGGAACGGTAGAGGTCGGGTAGCCGCGATCTGCAACGCGATTGCTGGGCGCAGGCGCAATCAGACCTGAGGTGCCACATGTTGCCCGGTCAACCACCAGGTTTCCACATGGCCCACGCCCTTAACTTCGAGTTTGCCGCGTGGCGCGAATTGATAGTTTTGGCCCAATGCGTCCTTTGCGGTTTGCGTGACTTGAATGCGACCCGGTTCGCCAAGGCTCTCCATGCGACTGGCAGTGTTCACGGTCTCACCCCAAACGTCGTAGAACAATTTCTGGTTTCCTATGACACCTGCCACGGCCGGACCTGCATGGAGGCCAATGCGCACCTGTAGGCGCTCGGGAAAATCGAGCGACATCTCGGCTATGGTCCGTTGCATGTCCAGCGCCATGTCGGCGACACGATGGACCGGATCTTGAACTGCCGAAGGCACTCCCGCCGCGACCATGTAGGCATCTCCGATGGTCTTGATCTTCTCCAAACCGTGCCTTTCGGCAAGTTCGTCGAAAGCGCTGAAGATCTTGTTCAGGAAGTTCACCAATTCTTCAGCTGGCAGTGTGGCGGCTTTTGGAGTGAATTCGACGATATCGGCAAAAAGGATCGCCACCCGAGGGAGGCTGTCGGCAATCGTCTTGTCCGGTTCTTGTTTCAACCGTGCGGCAATTTTTTCGGGTAGCAGATTGTAAAGAAGCGCCTCCGACCGGGCATGCTCGACTGCCAGTTCCGCGCGCTGGCTTTCAACCTTTCGGTAAAGCTCGCCCAGTCTTTTGCTTGTGACGTTCACATTGTTGGCCAGCTCTCCAAGCTCATCCTGGTTCGGTACAGAAACCCGCGCGGTGAAACTGCCGTTTGCGATTTCGGTCAGTGTTTGACCAATGCGTCGAACAGGAAAGAGCAAAGAGGACGAGATGGAATACCCCAGAAGCAGGGCAAAACCTACAGCCACTGCCGCTGACGCAATGACCAACCGGCGCGAAGCCTGATATTCAAGCGCCGTTGACTGGGCGCGGGCGGCCATGTCCCGTTCGATGTCCTGAACCGCAGTGTACGCATTTTGCTGAACAGCACGCAGAGGTTCGAAAAGGTTTTCCATGGCATAAGGTGCGGCAGCCGGTTTACCTATTTCTCGACGCAGGCGTTGGGTTTCGAAGGCATGGGGCCTGAGCTCTTCCAGATCGGCCCGTAGACGGGCAATCAAGTCTGCGTCCGGCATACCCGGCTGACCAAAACGCCGGACGCCTCGCCCGATGAACGCTTGCAATTCCCCGACCCGGTCTGAAACGGGAATGCTGAATATGGTGCCCGACCACCCCTGATCGGCTGCACTGGGAGTGTATTGGCCCACAGTCAAGACTATGAGATCACCGACAAAACCATGGATCAGGTTAAAGTATTCGATCCGCTCCTGATCGCGGATCAGCGCTTCGGTGCGGGCATGGGACTGTTGCAAAGTGTAAAGGCCAAAGAGTGCAAGCGCCACGAGTAAACTGGTTATGCCAATAAAGGCGATCATCAGTTTGGACCGAATAGACAGGCTACTTCTGGCAACGCTTCGGGTCAGAATATTGGGTTGTCCGGCCATTTTTCGAATGGTTCCTCGCAGACAAGTTGGACGGTCGTCTGGGGGAGAGTATGCACCGACGTTCAGGCATCGCAAAATTCGCTCTGTGCAGAAGCAGCTGGACGATAGGCATATTGGAAGACTGCAATCCTCGGTATCAGGTTGCCGGACCTGAAGTGGGGCAGTTTACAATTTCAAACGTTTCGATGGTGTTCAAATGCCACGCTAGTCGCCCACCTCAGAACTTTAACATTCCACGTTGGCAGTTTTGTCTGCGCTACTTTCTGTCCTGCTGAAGCGCGGCCAGCTTGGACACTGCACTGCCAAACCAGGTGCCCGAAGCGTGTCAGAAAATCCTGCAGGGCCTCTCTGGAAGCCAATGTCTTCCACACTTGTGTTGTGTCCTCTTTTTCGTTAGGGGCGAGGCCAGCGAACCCCTCACATATCCCGCCACACAGGTAGATCACCCCATGAGACGCGCCGCCCTGGGCCTTTTGGCCAATCGTATTTCTCCGCCCAACCTGTCGATCATGCAGGATGAAGGCTGGTCAGTGGCGCGTGTCCGCACGGAACTTCTGTCGGGGCTGACCGTGGCGCTGGCACTGGTGCCCGAAGCCGTGGCCTTTGCCTTTGTTGCGGGGGTTCACCCGCTGGTGGGGCTATATGCGGCGTTTCTGGTCGGGCTGATCACGGCACTGATCGGAGGACGTCCGGGGATGATTTCGGGCGCGACCGGCGCGCTGGCGGTGGTCATGGTGGCGCTGGTGGCCGAGCATGGGGTCGAATACCTCTTTGCCACGGTGGTTCTGATGGGGATCCTCCAGTTGATTGCCGGGGTGATGCACTGGGGCAAGTTCATCCGGCTGGTGCCGCACCCGGTCATGCTGGGGTTTGTGAACGGGCTGGCCATCGTGATCTTCCTGGCGCAGCTGACCCAGTTCAAGGATCCGGCTTCGGGCGGGACCGAGTGGTTGAGCGGGTCGTCAATGTATCTGATGCTGGCTTTGGTGGCGCTGACCATGGTGATTATCTGGGGGCTGCCCAAGATCACATCCGTGATTCCGGCGCCTTTGGCGGGGATTGGTGTGGTTGCGGTATTGGTGATTGCCTTGGGGCTGGACGTGCCGCGTGTGGGTGACATGGCGTCGATCCAGGGCGGCTTGCCGCAGTTCCATATACCGATGGTCCCGTTGAACTTGGAAACCTTTGAAATCATCTTGCCTTATGCGGTGATCCTGGCGGCAATCGGCCTGATCGAAAGCCTGCTGACCCTGAACCTGGTGGGTGAGATCACCGGCAAGCGCGGTGGCGCTTCGCAGGAGTGTATTGCCCAGGGAACTGCCAATGTGGTGACCGGTTTCTTTGGCGGCATGGGCGGCTGCGCGATGATCGGCCAGTCGATGATCAACGTGAAATCCGGTGGTCGCACGCGGATTGCCGGGATTGCGGCGGCGCTGTTCCTGTTGTTGTTCATCGTCGCAGCATCGCCCCTGATCGAGCAGATCCCGTTGGCCGCGCTGGTCGGTGTGATGTTTATGGTGGTGATTGGAACCTTTGCCTGGAACTCGATCAAGATCATGACCCGAGTGCCGATGACCGACGCCTTCGTGATCGTGCTGGTGACGGTGGTGACGGTGCTGACCGACCTTGCGATTGCGGTTGTCGTCGGCGTGATCGTTTCGGCGCTGGCCTATGCGTGGAACAATGCGCGCCGGATTCATGCGATCACGCGCACATCCGAGACCGAGAAGGGCGCCAAGGTGTACGAGATCGAAGGCCCGCTGTTTTTTGGGTCCACCGACGGGTTCATCGAGCTGTTCGAGGTGGCAGACGACCCCGAGACGGTGATCGTGGACTTTGCCCGCAGCCGGGTCGTGGACCAGTCGGCGCTGCAGGCAATCGAGGCCGTGGCCGGCAAATACGAAGCCGAAGGCAAGAAGATCATGCTGCGTCACCTGAGCCGTGACTGTCATCAGTTGCTGACCAAGGCCGGTCACCTGATGGTCGACAGCGACGATGACCCTGAATACGAGGTCGCGGTGGATTACTCGGTGCGGACCGGCATTCTGGGCGGGCACTGAAGCGGCTGTTATCAAGCGGAGCGCGGCCTTGGGGCCGCGCGCTGGATGAGCCCCTGCGGGGCGCGGTGCGAGGCGTTGCCTCGCGTACGAGACCGGGGGGGTAATACCCACCCCTTTTTGACATTTTCCTAGTGTGGTGAGACCTGCTGCAGGGCAGCGATGTCGCCTGCCAAAAGCGCCTGTTCTGCATGTTGCAAAAGGTCGTGGGGCCAGTGCCACCATTCCAGGCTCAGCAGCGCGGCGATGTCTTTTTCCGGGAAACGGTGCTTTAGAACCGTACCGGGATTGCCCGTGACAACGGCATAGGGCGGGATTTCACCGCGCACCACGGTACCAGCACCGATGATGGCACCACTGCCGATGCGGGCCCCTGGCAAGATCAGGGCGCCGTAGCCGATCCAGACATCATGGCCGATCACTGTATCGCGTGTGTCCGGCTGGTAGTCAGCCATCTGGGTGGGATCAAAGATCGGGAAGGGATAGCATGTGATCCCGGTCTGCGCGTGATTGGCGGAAGCGGTGATAAAGCGAACCCCGTGTGCGATCTGGCAGAATTTCCCGATGATGAGCCGTTCGGCGGAGTTTTCGAACAGGTAGGGGGCCAGATGTGTGGCCCAGTTCTCAGGAGGCTCGAAATCGGAGGCGTACGTGTACTCTCCGACCTGAAACCGGGGATGATCTGTGACTTGTGACAGCATCACCGTGCCAGCGTGTTCCGTACCGTCAGGCAGGGTGGCCGGGTTGGTGCGGTTGGGGTCGGGGATCGGCATGGGGGGCTCAGTCGTCGGGGCGTGCCAGGGAAAACAGATCAGTCACGGTGGTATAGTCGCGATAGCCCATGCGGGCGAGCGGTGTATAGGTGGTCACGTCGAACTTACCGTTCTTGAGGCAATCGTCACGCAGGTGAATGCCTGTAACCTCGCCGAACACCACGCGGTTGCTGTCGCCGGGCAAGGTGACGATCTGGGTCAGCTTGCATTCCAGCGCGGCAGGTGCAGCGGCGATCCGGGCACAGGGGATGGTCTGACACTCTTCGGAGGCAAGCTCGGCCCGGGCAAATTCATCGATCTCCTTGGACAGGGTTTCCGAGGTCACGTTCATCGCATCGCGCATCGCGTATTCTACGATGTTGACGCAAAAGACGCCGGTCGCCTCGATGTTGGCGACGCTGTCCTTGGTATTGTCCTGGTCGGCTTTTGCGCCGGTGGAGGCAAACATGACCTGGGGCGGAAAATAGGCCGCGCCGTTGAAGAAGGAGTAGGGAGCCAGGTTGTTCACACCTTCGGCCGAGCGGGTGGAGATCCAGCCGATCGGACGTGGTGTGATGATCGCGTTGAACGGGTTGTGGGGCAGGCCGTGGCCGTCTTCGGGGCGGTAGAACATGAGATGTCTCCTGTACGGGTTGCCTCAAGGGGTAGAGCAATATCGCGAGAGTGCAACCGTCCTGTTCGCAGAGGCTCTGTGCGTCGGTTGGCTAGGGACGATTCCGGGTTTGCCCTGATTTTGCGCACGTGTTAGGGCGGACTTCACCCTATGGGCGACCCGATACGAACCGGCAGGACAGGACGACAGAGTGATCCAGCTTTACCCCGAACAGGCGCAGGACTGGTGGGAGGTCGAGGCGCTTTACGATCTGTGTTTTGCGCCCGGTCGAGAAGCACTGTCATCATATCGTTTGCGGGACGGAGTGCCCCAGGTCGAAGGGTTGAGCCAAGTGGCGCGAGACGAACAGGGGATCCTCGCTGCGGCAATTCGGTTCTGGCCGGTCACTGTCAGTGGTCAGGCGGTACTGCTGTTGGGGCCGATTGCGGTTCACCCGACGCATCAGGGGGAAGGGCTGGGTGGTTCGCTGATCCGGGATTCGCTGGCCAAGGCGCAGGAAAGCGGTTGGACGCGGGTGATGCTGGTGGGAGATGCTCCCTATTACAAACGCTTCGGTTTTGAGCAGCTGGAGGGCGTATTCATGCCGCCCCCGACGAACCCGGATCGGGTGTTGGGGCTGGAGCTGAACTCTGGCGCCTGGGACGGGGTGCGGGGCGATGTGACACGCTGGGAAAACGCGCCAAAGCCTTGAAAGTCGTCGTTTGCCCCCCGATCTTGATCTGGAGGAAGGGACGCGCATGACCGAGATTCTCGACACCGAAATTCTGGATGCAGCACCCACATTGGGCCGCCAGGATGCTGAACAGCAACTGGATCAACTTGCAAACCAGTATCGAAAGGCTGGCCGGACCGGTGTGCAGCTGATCAATCTGATCGGCAGTCAGGCGGAAAACCTGTTGGCGCGTTTGCCACAACCGGTACAGGACAATCTGGGGCAGGCCACCGAACAGGCGCTGCGCCTGTCACTGGAGGCAGCGGGACAGACCCGCAAGGCGGTGCCCGATCAGCCGGCCTGGGTCAACACGGCCATGGGCACGGTTCTGGGTGCTGCAGGCGGATTTGGCGGGGTTGCCAGCACCATGGTCGAGCTGCCCACGACGGTGACGTTGTTGATGCGATCGGTTCAGGGGGTAGCGGCGCAGCATGGTTTCGATCCCGCAGCGGAGAGCGTGAAGTTCGATTGTGTGAAGGTGTTTTCTGCTGGCGGGCCACTGGACCATGACGACGGGATCGATAGCGGGTTCCTGTCGGTACGGATCAGCCTGTCCGGTGTTGCCATGAAAAAGCTGATCGCGATGATTGCGCCGCGATTGGGCGTGGTTCTGGGGCAGAAACTGGCTGCGCAGAGCGTTCCGGTCTTGGGAGCGGTCGCCGGAGCTTCGGTGAATTATGCCTATATCGATTATTACCAGAAGATCGCGCATGTGCATTTCGGGCTGCGGCGTCTGGCGATTGACGCCGACATGCGTCCGGAAGACCTGTTGTTGGGTTTGCAGCAGCGGATGCGGCCTGGTGTGGATCTGGGCTGAGACGGGGGCAGACTGTTAAGGTTTGTTCAAACTGTCGTTTTTGATGGCCCCGAGGACGGCTCAGCCCTTGAACTCGGACGCCGTGGAATATCTAATCGACATCCTGCATGGATGGGGTCCTGAATGATTCAATACGCTCTGAAATGTGCCGAGGGCCACTGCTTTGACAGTTGGTTTCAGTCGGCGAGCGCCTTTGACAAGTTGGCGGCGGCGGGCATGGTCACCTGTGCCGTCTGCGGCTCGACCAAGGTCGAGAAGGCGATCATGACACCCCGGGTACGACCGGCGAGGTCTGCAGCTTCCCAGGTTGGAGAGCCTGCACCGGAACCCACGCCGCAGGTCGAAACCCCTGTTCCAGCCCCGTCTTTGAGTGAACCCGCCGGGGAGGCGGAGCAGGCGCTGGCAGAAATGCGTCGTAAAGTTGAAGCAAACTCGGATTATGTCGGTGACAAGTTCGTGTCCGAAGCGCGAGCCATGCACCTGGGCGATGCGCCGGAAAGGTCGATTTATGGCGAGGCCAAGCCGGACGAAGCCAAGGCTTTGATCGAAGAGGGGGTGCCGGTAATGCCGCTGCCTTTTATGCCCAACAGAAAGACGAATTGATTTCATGCATATCGTGATTACCGGCGCCAATCGTGGCATCGGCAAGGAAATGGCCGCGCAAATGACAAACGCGGGCCACGACGTGACAGGGACCGCGCGCGGCTTTGCGCTTGATGTGCGGCTGGATGTGACCGATGCGGGGCAGCAGGCGCAGATGGCGCGCCAGCTGGCAGGACGTGCTGTGGATTTGCTGGTCTGCAATGCTGGCGTGTATCTGGACAAGGGGCTGGCGCTGGAGGACTACACAGCCGAGGTCTGGGGTCAGACGCTGGCAGCCAATGTCACCGGCGTGTTTCTGACGGTTCAAGCCTTGCTGCCGAACCTTCGGCTGGCCGAACGGCCCAAGATCGCCATCATATCGTCCCAGATGGCGTCGCATACCCGGGCGCCCGGTGGCAGCTATGCCTATCGCGCATCCAAGGCGGCGGCACTGAATATCGGGCGCAACCTGGCAACCGATCTCAAACCCGAAGGGATTGCCGTTGGGATCTATCATCCGGGTTGGGTGCAGACGGATATGGGCGGTCAGACCGCCGAGATCACTGTTCAGGAAGCGGCCACGGGATTGCTGGCGCGGTTCGATGCCTTGTCGATTGACAGTTCAGGATGTTTCGAAACCTGGGACGGGCGCGACCACGCGTATTGATTTCAGGGGCTGAAACCCTGCCAGGATTTCAGCTCGGAGCTCACGTTTGGTTTCGGAGCAGCCTTCCGGATCAACGCGGGTCCAGAACGTCATTTGGAATTTCGAACCGTTCGGACGGATCGATCAGAACCACCGTGTGTTGGGCCAGGCGTTTGGATCCGAGGCGAGCCGTGGTGTCGCTGCTCGTCGGCGTGCCTCCTTCGACATAGATCACCCGCGTCGTACCACCGGGCATTGCGATCCTGAGGGTGACATTGCCGTTTTCCTTGGGCAACGCCTCGTAGGGGCACTGGCTGAGCGGCGCGCCGTCCTGGTTGGCGCAGGCGACATGGCCGATCCAGCCTGAGCCGTCAGTTGCGGTGATCTCTTCTGATGCAGTGGCGGGCATTGCCAGCAGGGAAGACAAAGTCAGGACGGACAGGAAACGCATTTTGTGGACCTTTATAAATTGGGCGGGCACGGCGCGGCGTACCGACACCGTTCATCAAAGCGTGAAAGAGAGGGATTTCAAGCGCGATCTGAAGCCGCATCCGGGAATTCCAGCCCCAAGCGCCCTTGCCCTTCATCGGGGCACGCCGTAAGAGGCGTGGGATTGCCAACCACAGGCGCACGGAGACTTGGCCCCATGCCCACCCTCGTGATGAAATTTGGCGGAACTTCCGTCGCGAACCTGGACCGCATCCGCCGCGCTGCCAAACGTGTCGGCGTCGAAGTGGCCAAGGGCTACAACGTTATTGTCATTGTTTCGGCCATGTCCGGCAAGACCAATGAGTTGGTGGGCTGGGTCAACGAAACATCGCCCCTCTATGATGCGCGTGAATATGATGCGGTTGTCAGCTCGGGCGAAAACGTCACCGCTGGTCTGATGGCTCTGACGCTGCAGGAAATGGACGTGCCGGCGCGCAGCTGGCAGGGGTGGCAGGTCCCGCTGATGACCACCTCGGCGCACAGCCAGGCCCGGATCGAAGAAATCCCGACCGGCAACATCAACCAGAAGTTCGATGAAGGCATGAAGGTTGCTGTCGTAGCGGGCTTCCAGGGCATCAGCCCCGAAGGCCGGATCACCACGCTGGGTCGGGGCGGTTCGGATACCACAGCGGTGGCCTTTGCCGCGGCCTTCGAGGCCGAGCGCTGTGATATTTATACAGACGTTGATGGCGTCTATACCACCGACCCGCGGATCTGTGATCGCGCCCGCAAACTGGACAAGATCGCGTTCGAAGAGATGTTGGAACTGGCCTCGCTGGGGGCCAAGGTTCTGCAAACCCGCTCGGTCGAATTGGCAATGCGCTATAAGGTGAAACTGCGTGTGTTGTCGAGCTTTGAGGAACAATCGGACGAGGCCGGAACTCTGGTCTGCGACGAGGAGGAAATCATGGAATCCAATATTGTGGCCGGTGTGGCCTATTCCCGTGACGAAGCCCAGGTGACCCTGATTTCGGTTGCGGACCGTCCCGGTATCGCTGCGATCATCTTTACCGCCTTGTCGGAAGCGGGGGTGAACGTGGATATGATTGTTCAGAACATCTCGGAAGAAGGCCGCACGGACATGACCTTCTCCTGCCCGACAGATCAGGTGGCACGTGCCGAAAAGGCCCTGCTGGAGATCAAGGAACAAGGCGATCTGAACTATGCCGAGCTGGACGCTGACACCAATGTCGCCAAGGTGTCGGTAGTCGGCATTGGAATGCGGTCTCAGTCTGGTGTTGCGGCCAAGATGTTCAAGGTGCTCTCGGATGAGGGGATCAACATTAAGGTCATTACAACCTCCGAGATCAAAATTTCCGTCCTGATCGACCGGAAATACATGGAACTTGCGGTTCAGGCACTGCATGATGCGTTTGAACTGGACAAGGCGGCCTGAACTCACTTGGGTCGTCTGAACACCCAAACGTGAACAGGGATCCATGGTGGACAGCACCGAAACCGAAAGCCGCAAGCTGCTGCGGCGGCTGCGCGAGACCATGGCCGGCGAAGAAGCCGGTCAGGAGCGGCTGAACCGGATTACCCATCTGATCGCCGACAGCATGGTAGCCGAGGTGTGCTCGGTCTATTTGTTCCGGGACGAAGACACGCTGGAACTATGTGCGACCGAAGGGTTGGCCCCGGAATCCGTACACCAGACGCGGATGCGCCTGGGCGAAGGGCTGGTTGGACGCGTCGCCAAGTACAAGAAAGTCGTCAACACGCCCGACGCGCCATCGGCCAAGGGGTTCCGATACATGCCGGAAACCGGGGAGGAGCGGTATAGCTCGTTCCTGGGTATTCCGATTCAACGGCTCGGGGAAACCCTTGGCGTGCTGGTGGTGCAGTCCCGGGACGCACGGAAATATTCCGCGGACGAGGTTTACGGCCTTGAGGTCGTGGCCATGGTCATTGCCGAGATGACCGAGCTTGGTGCCTTTGTTGGCGAAGGCGCGGCCTTGTCGCCTCTGCACCAACAATCTGTTTTATTGCGGGGCGGCACCGGGCAGGAGGGTGCCGCCGAAGGTCATGTCTGGTTGCACGAACCGCGTGTTGTCGTCACCAACCCGATTGCCGACGACCCAGCGCGTGAACTGGAACGGTTGAATGAAGCTGTAGAAGAGCTTCGCGTCGGCGTCGACAAGATGCTGGAGATGTCCCAGAACGGAGACAAGGAACAGCTGCAAGTCCTTGAAGCCTATCGCATGTTTGCCAATTCCAAAGGTTGGATGCGGCGCATGGAAGAGGATATCGCCCGTGGGTTGAGCGCAGAGGCCGCTGTTGAGAAGGAGCAGTCCCAGGCGCGTGCCCGGATGAGCCAGGTGGCAGATGCCTACCTGAGAGAACGGTTGGCGGATCTGGATGACCTGTCTAACCGGCTTTTGCGCATCCTGACCGGTCAGAGCGCTGGGGGCGGGGCAGAGCTGCCCCCCGATCCGATTCTGATCGCCCGCAATATCGGTCCGGGTGATCTGCTGGAATATGGCCGATCGCTGAAGGGGATCGTCCTGGAAGAAGGTTCCGTCGGCTCACATGCGGCGATTGTTGCGCGGGCGCTGGCGATTCCACTGGTGGTGCATACTGATCGGGTCACCACCGAGGCGCTGAACGGCGATCACATCATGGTCGATGGCGATCAGGGCGTGGTGCATTTGCGTCCTGATGAAACTGTGGTCAAGGCGTTTCGTGACAAGATCGCGATGCAGGCCAAGGCGCAGGAGCGCTATGCCTCGATCCGGGATAAACCCGCCGTCACTTTGGACGGAAAGCGGGTCAATCTGGTGATGAATGCCGGGCTCATGGCGGACTTGCCGTCGCTGGACGGTTCAGGCGCCGAAGGCGTAGGTCTGTTCCGGACCGAGCTGCAATTCCTCGTGCGCAACAAGATGCCGAAACGATCGGAACTGGTGGCGCTTTATGCGCGTGTGCTGGACGCGGCGCATGGCAAGCGGGTCGTTTTCCGGACGCTGGATATCGGGTCGGACAAGGTCCTGCCCTACATGAATCCGCAGGATGAACCGAACCCTGCGCTGGGATGGCGCGCTATTCGGGTGGGCCTGGACAAGCCCGGCGTGATGCGGATGCAGCTGCAGGCGCTGGTGCGGGCCGCTAATGGCCGGCCGCTTACGGTGATGTTCCCCTTTGTGGCCCAGTTCGACGAGTACCGCGCGGCCAAGGCCGAGGTAGAAAAAACCATCGAACGTGAACGCATTCTGGGCCATCCGCTGCCTGAAACGTTGGAAGTGGGGGCGATGCTGGAGACACCCTCGCTGGCTTATGCTCCACAGAAGTTCTTTGAAGAGGTCGGGTTCCTGTCCATCGGCGGTAACGATCTGAAGCAGTTCTTCTTCGCGGCGGACCGGGAAAACGAACGGGTGCGACGGCGCTATGACACGCTGAACGTGAGCTTTTTGAGCTTCATCGAGCGGATCGTGGAACGCTGTAACGGTACTGGTACACCGCTGAGCTTCTGCGGCGAAGATGCTGGGCGGCCCATAGAGGCGCTGTGCTTGGCGGCCATTGGTATCCGGACGCTGTCCATGCGTCCGGCCTCCATTGGGCCGGTAAAGTCGCTTCTTCGGCGGTCCAACCTGGATGAAGTGAAGAAGGTCATACATGACGCGCGCGAACGGGGTGAGCAATCGGTTCGGGCGTCGGTAATGGAGTATCTGCGGAACGCAGATTGACGCAGATCCCCTCTGGATTGGTTTTGTCTTTCTTTAACGCTTTGTGGGCGAGACTCGGTGCGTTTGAACCGCCGGGGCTTGGATTGCTGATCTGCGGCACAGCAAGGTTATCCAGTGAGTTATCTACAGCCTGTTTCGAGGATTTCGCGGTTTTCCGTCGCTTCAATTATTAGAAAATATCAACTTTATTTCTGAAAAGAAGAGTGAATTCGCTCTCCTTATTTCACTATTTCCACGTCATGCCAATATTTCACTTCTATTTTGGCTGTTTGGATGAAAGTACGTGTGGATTACTAGCCAGTGAAGATCTGTGGACAAAATAGCGTCGGGAAATCACTGCTGAGAAAAGAGCTTGTGCGTCGCGCTCTCTGGAATAGCCGTTGCTGGTCGTCGTTACGCGCTGGGCGTCTATACACAGATTTTCCGCAGGTTTTCCACAAGAGCTCAGAGGTGAGTGTGTTTGAAAAATTGAAATATCTTTAAGTTATCCACAGAACTGTGGACTCTTAGTAAAGCCCAAATTCGTGCTCTAGAATGGCCGTCGAGTGACAAAGCGAGCCGCAAGGCGCAAAACTGGCAAAAAGCACGCTTTCATCCCGGAGTTGGTAACAGGAAGCTGGCGTATCTGGTAAGCCCCTGAAATGAAGGGGAAAGTGATGCACAAGACTGTACCGGGGCTACGCGTGGAGCAGGACGGCATCGTCGAATTTTAGGAACTCAAAACAAAAGGGGCCCAATCGGGGTGGGCCCTGAAAAGCGCGTCTAGCGCTCAGACGAGCGAGGGATCGCTACAGCGGGAAGGCGGATCTTTGCGTCCGCCTGTCCCGATGTCGTACCGAAACAGGCCCATCAACCTCGATGATGAAAAAGCAAGTTGAAAAGGTGTATTCGGTGGGAAATTCGGGTCAGAGCAGTTTCAACTCAGCTGCCATCTGACGTCCGTCCCGGCCTTCCTGAAGCTCGTATGCGATCTTCTGGTTGTCGGCCAGGCCAGTCAGGCCCGAGCGTTCCACAGCAGAAATGTGTACAAACACATCCTTGCCGCCTTCGTCGGGTGCGATGAACCCGTACCCCTTGGTGGTGTTGAACCATTTCACGGTGCCGCTTGGCATGTCCCGTGTCTCCTTCTCACTTACAGTTCCCTCCGATTAGCTCGGAGTCTTCTAGCGTAACTACAATCCTCAGGCCGAAACCAGTGGCCCCGACGATTTGTGCTATGCGGAAGCCGGATAGCCAGTTACACCGCGCGCAGGATTGCATGGTAGTGCGGAAAAGCAAGGGAAACAGGGTAAACGGAATATGACATATGGTCGAATTTACGCTGCCCGATTCACCCGTTAAGGAGCGGAAAATTTGAAGATTTATGGCCTGAAAAACTGTGACACGTGCCGTAAGGCGTTGAAATCTATTCCCTCTGCGGATTTTGTGGATGTTCGTTCAGATGGAATGCCCACAGATGTTCTGAAAGCAGCCTTGGAATCATTTGCTGAAAATTTGGTCAATAAGCGGTCTACGACGTGGCGTAACTTGTCCGAAGAAGAGCGCGAAAAAGCGCCGTTAGAGCTGTTGCAGGCACATCCAGCATTGATGAAGCGCCCGCTGATCGAGGCGGAAGGCGTTCTGTATCTGGGTTGGACGGCTGACGTCAGGCAATCTCTTGGCGTGGCCTGATCGCGTGCCTATGTGATCTGCCACAGGAGTTGAAACATGCGAAACGCAAGCCTGGTCCTGGGCATCATTGCTGGGATCATCGGGATGATCGTCGGGTTTTTCGGATACGGATACACGGCAGCAATTGAACATTTTGGCGAAATCGAAGGCGTGGCGGAACAGGTCGCTCATGTCGATCAAGTGCGCGTGGCCGCGGTCCTTTCGCCGATTTTTGCCTTGGCGGGCGGCGGAATGGCACGGGCGCGGGCGTTGCCGGGCGGCGTTTTGTTGCTGTTGTCAGCGGCCGGAATGTATTTCGGTTTCGGCTTTAATGTCTTCACCATGTTCCCGATCTGCATGGCGGCGGTGGGCGGATTGCTGGCGATTGCCGCGGGCAAACCGGATGAAGAAAAGACGCATTTCTGAATGTTGACGGAAAAACGGCGCCTCGGGGTAAGCGGGACGCCGTTTCGTGAGTGGTGCTGAATGAAATCAGGCGGTCACAGGTTCCGCCCTTTTGCGGAACAGAGCGTCAATGGAGAGCGCACCGGCGCCTTTGAAGACGATGACCAGCATCAGGAAGGTCCACATGACCCGCTGATCGACCAGAGTCAGGGTGTTGTCGAACAGGCTGCCCAGTTTGACGCCATGGCCAGTGATATCGACGATAGTCTGAACCCAGATGAAGCCAATCATGCCAAGGGCCGCCAGACGGGTCAGCAGGCCCACAAGTATCAGTGCGGGCAGGACGAATTCAGCGACAGTGCCGAAAAAGATGATCAGACGTTGGAAGATGTTCATCTGGGTCACGTCCCACAACACCGCTTCGGCGGCCTTGGGGAAGATCTGGCCAAAGGCCCCGGCCGAGGGTGAGAAGATCGAACCTTCGATTTTCAGCGTGGCCGAGTTCCAATAATAGAACAGAAGGACAGCGACAAAGGTCAGGCGGGCCAGAGTGGGCACCACGAAATCGGATGTTTTGTCCAATGTATTGAGGGCGGATGTGTAGCGCGAAAGTACCGCGTGCATGACCTTATCCTTTCGTGTTCAGAGTGGTGAGTGCGCCGCCCTGCAAAAGCAGGGCCAAAGTAGCGCCAAGGTCGAAGTCGGGATTGGCGGTCAGCGCGGTGTCATGCGCCTCGCCAATGGTTTGACCGGCTTGCAGGGCTTGGATCCAAGCGGCCCCTCCGGGTGGGAGGAGCTGGGGGAGAGGGTCATATTCAGGGCGTGTGATAAGCACATCCTGCGCCTGGGCGCGGGGTTTGTCGGCGCCGTCCTGCGTGTTGTACTGCCAGATGTCGAAGATCGGCCAGTCCGAGGTCAGAACCTGCATGGCGGGGGCCAGCGTGACGGTGGTTGTCATCAGATCTTCGGGCGCCAGCTGCGCCAGCGCTTCGGCTTTAATCGGGGTCGCGTCGGCGGCGTGATAGGCGTGGCGCAGGGCCAGTTCCAACCGGGCGACGTCGGCCAGGTAACCAATATGGTTCAGTTGCTCGATCCCGGCCAGGAAATCGGGAAAGGCTTCTCCATAGAACATCAGCAAGGGGGATAACGGCGGGTGTTTGCGTAAAAAGACCCCGGCAAGACCATCCATGTTCTGTTTGCCCAGAAGCTTGGCAATCACCGGGAAAGCGGTGTGTAGTGCTTCGGTCAAGGATACGGCGACGTTGTTGCGGTAGACGTCGAAGCGACGCCCCGCCGGGCGGTTTTCCGCGTCAGTCAACCCGTCGGGGATCGCGTGGACGGGATCCATCAAGGCCGCGGTGAAGAGATCCTGAAAGACACTCATGCCGGGATCCGGTCCAGCGCCTGTGCGGCGCGATCAGCCTCGGCCGCCAGAATGGGCCAATCGGGCACATCGGTATCCCATTCGATCAGGACCGGTTTGGGGCCCGAGCGGTTCAGAGTGTAGTCCAACAGCGCCCAGACCGGGTTCGCGACTTCGCGCCCGTGGCTGTCGATCAGCAATGGTTTTCCATGATCGTCATGGTCTTCGTCATGACCGCCCAGATGAATTTCGGCCACATGCTCCAGAGGGAAGGCGTCGATGTAACCTTGGGGGGAGAAGTCGAGATTGGTGGCCGAAACAAACACGTTGTTCACGTCCAAAAGCAGACCGCAGCCGGTGCGCGAAGCGACTTCACGCAGGAAATCGGGTTCGGACCAGGTGCTTTCGGAAAAGGCTAGGTACGAGGAAGGGTTTTCCAGCAACATCCGGCGGCCGATCACCTCCTGCAGCTGGTCGATATGGTCGGTGATCCGTTGAAGCGTGATGTTAGTATAGGGCAGCGGCAGCAGGTCGTTCAGAAAGTGACTGTCATGCGTGGACCACGCCAGATGTTCGGAAAAGCTGGCCGGGTTCAACCAGCCGACAAGGTGACGCAAACGCGCCAGATGATCAGCGTCCAGCGGGCCTTCACCCCCAATGGAGAGGCCGACGCCATGGACCGAGATCGGGAATTGCTCAGACAAGTGGCGCAGTTGCGCCAGGGGGCGGCCGCCATCGCCCATGTAGTTTTCCGCGTGGATTTCGAGCCATTGCACTGGACCGGGCGTCTCCAGCAGCTGGGTGAAGTGCTGCGGCTTGTAACCAACACCGGGCGCGGCCGGGAGATCTTCAAAGCTGTGGGAACGATCCAACATGGCTGTCCTCGTCGAAAGATGCGTGCTGAGTAACCGAAGCACTCGTTACCGAGGAAAAAGGGGGACAGGGCAGGGGGACTCTGCCCTGTCCAGAAAGCTGTGGCTTATGCCGGCAGGTCACGCTCCAGCGGCTCCAGCGAGCCTTTGCGCGCCGTGCCGTCTGCCAGCGCAGGCAGGTCGATATCGGCGCATGTGCCGGCGTCAACCAGCGTCCAGGCGTTACCCTGATAGTCCACGGTCGAGGTGCCTGCGCAGGTGGTTCCGGGGCCCGCGGCGCAATCGTTTTCACCGGCCAGCGAGATGCCATAGCATTTCTCTTTCGCCTGGGCCGCAGCCGGGGTGGAGAGCGAGGCAGTCAGAGCGGCGGCAACGGCGCCTGCAACGGCGAGGGTCTTGGTGGTGTTCGACATCTGTAAGATCCTTTGCGATGGGGTTTGCTGTTTCGTGGTGATACCAACAAGTTAGGACCAAGTTAGCGATGATTGAATTCACGAGCCCGTGGGTCACATCCGTGTCAGCGGATGTGACAGCGCCCTTGAACAAAAACGCAGTAAAATAGGGCCTTTTGGCAGTTTACCACAAAAAAGGCCCGCCAAAGCGGGCCAATTTCGAAACATTGTCGGGAAAATCCGCGGAAATATTACAGCAGGTCTGGCGGGGTCGCTTCGACCGAAAGTGCCTTTGTAACATTTTCCAGGCTGTCCACCTGGGTGCGTTTTTCGCCCAGGCGGCGGATGGTGACCGTACGCTCTTCCACTTCGCGGTGGCCGACCGCCAGGATCACCGGCACCTTGCTGAGCGAATGTTCACGGACCTTGTAGTTGATCTTTTCGTTGCGGATATCGGCCTCGGCCTGAATTCCTGCGGCTTTCAGCGTTTCGACGACTTCCAGCACATACTCATCCGCTTCCGAGGTGATCGAGGCCACAACGACCTGACGCGGGGCGAGCCAGAAGGGCAGTTTGCCTTCCCAGTTCTCGATCAGAATACCGGTGAAGCGTTCCAGCGAGCCAAAGAGCGCGCGGTGCAGCATAACCGGGGCCTGTTTTTCGCCCGATTGGGTCACATAGGTCGAACCGAAGCGTTCCGGCAGGTTATAGTCCACCTGCAGGGTGCCACACTGCCAGTCGCGGCCGATTGCGTCACGCAGGACATATTCCAGCTTGGGGCCATAAAAGGCGCCTTCGCCTTCAAAGATGGTGTAGTCCATCCCGGCCCGGTCCAGCGCGGTTTTCAACGCGCCTTCGGACAGGTCCCAGCTTTCGTCGCTGCCGATGCGGTTTTCGGGCCGGGTCGACAGTTTGACATGCACGTCTTCGAACCCGAAATCCTTGTAGATCGACAGAATCAGGTCGTTCACCTTCAGACATTCGTCGGTCAGCTGTTCCGGCGTGCAATAGATATGCGCGTCGTCCTGGGTAAAGCTGCGGACACGCAACAACCCGTGCAGCGCGCCCGACGGCTCGTACCGGTGGACCTTCCCGAACTCGGCAATCTTCATCGGCAGATCGCGATAGCTGCGCAGGGTGTTGTTGTAGATCATCATGTGACCCGGGCAGTTCATCGGCTTGAGCGCGTAGTCCCGTTCGTCATGGGTTTTGGCCAGGAACATGTTTTCCATGTAGTTGAACCAGTGGCCCGAGGTCTCCCACAGGGCGCGGTCCATGATGTCCGGGGTGTTGACCTCTTCATAGCCTGCGGCCTCCTGACGGCGACGCATATAGCCAATCAGGTTCTGAAAAACGCGCCAGCCGGCGGGATGCCAGAAAACCGAACCCGGAGCGTGCTCTTCGAAATGGAACAAATCCATTTCGCGGCCCAGCTTGCGGTGGTCGCGCTTGGCGGCCTCCTCCAGCATGGTCAGATGCGCCTTGAGCTTTTCCTTGCCGGTGAAAGCGACGCCATAGATACGCTGCAGCATCGGGCGGTCGCTGTCGCCACGCCAATAGGCGCCCGCCACGGACATCAGCTTGAACGCGTCGCCGGGCACCTGGCCGGTGTGCTGCAGGTGCGGCCCGCGGCACAGATCCTGCCAGTCGCCGTGCCAGTACATGCGAAGCGGTTCGTCGCCCGGGATGCTGTCGATCAGTTCGACCTTATAGGGCTCGTTGTTCTCGGTGTAGAAATCAACTGCGCGTTGACGGTCCCAGACCTCGGTGGTCACAGGCTCGCGCTTGTTGATGATCTCCTTCATCTTCTTTTCGATCAGGCCGAGATCTTCGGGGGTAAAGGGCTCCGCCCGGTCGAAATCGTAATACCAGCCGTATTGTATCACCGGGCCGATGGTGACCTGCGTATCGGGCCAGATCTCCTGTACGGCGCGCGCCATGATATGCGCCAGATCATGGCGGATCAGCTCATTGGCCTGATCTTCGTCCTTCATGGTATGAATGGCGATGTCGGCGTCGCCTTCGATCGGCCATTGCAGATCCCAGTGCTGACCGTTGACGGTTGCCGAGATGGCTTTTTTTGCCAGCGAAGTGGAAATGTCGGCGGCGACCTGCGCAGGGGTGATGCCTGCGTCATAGGATCGTGCATTGCCATCGGGAAAGGTTAGGGAGACTGACTGTGAGTCCAAGGCCATGGTCTGGCTCTCCTCGTCGGTTTGGCGCCCACTGAACGCCCGGTTGCGGGTTATATGTGTAGCGGTTCCTTTGTCAGGCGGTGCCGCGCCTGTCAAGGGCGGGAGCGAGGGGCGCTGCCCCTCGCGCTCCCCGAGGTATTTGCAACCAGAAAGAAGCAGGGGCTTTGAGGAAAGCAGATCGGCGGCTAGCATGGGGCCGAGGGGTGGCCAGCAGGAAAGGGCGCGCAATGCCGGAATACAACAAGAGCTTCGAGTTGACGGTCGAAGATGTAGATCTGATCGAGATGGCGCTGCACAAGACCAAGGCCGTTCTGGCACGGCCTGAACTGAACGCATCCCTGGGGGAGGCCGGCGGTGAAGATGCCGAGGAAACTCTGCGTCAGATCGCGGATCTGCTGGGGCGGATGCACAATCAGAAGGTTTTCTATCGGCCCAAGGATGATGTCTATGTCGGCGGCTGAGTTGCGTTGAACTGGGGTTGAACTGATCCGACGCTTTGGGTTCATTGGGTGAAACCAAGTTTCGCACAAGGATGATCACATGGCGCAGGCAGCATTTCTGGAGACCGCGCAGGGGCGGCGGCTGGCCTATCACAAGAGCGAGGGAAAAGGCCCCACCATCGTGTTTCTGGGGGGGCTGAAATCCGACATGGAAGGCACCAAGGCGGTGCATCTGGAAGCTTGGGCTCGGGCGCGCGGACAGGCGTTTCTGCGGTTCGATTATTCCGGGCATGGTAAAAGTTCTCACAGTTTCGAGGAGACCTGCATCGGCGATTGGCATCAGGACACGCTGGCCGCCATCGATGCGCTGACCGAAGGGCCGATCCTGCCGGTGGGATCGTCAATGGGCGGCTGGCAGGCGTTGTTGCTGGCGCGGGCCCGGCCCGAGCGGATCATGGGGATGGTCACCATCGCGGCGGCACCGGATTTCACCGAGGACGGGTATTGGGCCAATTTCACTGACGCGCAAAAACAGGCGTTGGAGGAGGTGGGGCATGTGGAGCTTCCCTCGGATTACATGGAGCCCTACATCATTTCGAAACGCATGATCGAGGATGGCCGCGAGCATCTGGTGCTGCGGTCCGAGTTGAACCTGCCATTCCCGGTGCGTTGTGTTCAGGGGACCGCGGATACAGCGGTCTCCACGGAAACCGCTCTGAGGCTGATGGAACATGCAAGCTGCGAGGACATGCGGCTCTTGTTGGTCAAGGATGCCGATCATCGGTTCTCGGACGGTCCGTGCTTGGGTATTATCGAAACCGCCATACTGGAGGTTTTGGGCTGATTTTTTGGCCGGTTCTTTCTGACGGAGTATTGAGTTGAGGACATTTGGAAAATGGCTGGGTCGGGTTCTGCTGGCACTTTTGGTTGTCGCAGGCGGTCTGTGGGTGTTCGGACCATATGAGGAGGTTGACCTGCAGGCCGAATTCGAACCCCGCAAGTTCGGCGAAGGGGTGCAGGTCTATTTCGAAAGCATCGAGAGCCGGTTTGATGACATCACGCCCGGTGTTGAAAAGCGGGTGGTCTGGGCTGGACAACAAGAAACCCGCACGCCGATTTCCGTTCTTTACGTCCACGGGTTTTCGGCCACGTCCGAAGAAATCCGTCCGGTGCCCGATGAGATCGCCAGCACCCTGGGCGCCAATCTGGTCTACACGCGGCTGACCGGGCATGGGCGTCCGGGCGCGGCGATGGTGGAGGCCACGCCAAACGCCTGGATGCAGGATCTGGCCGAAGCGTTGGCAGCGGCACGGCATGTTGGGGACCGGGTCGTGGTGATTTCGACCTCTACCGGAGGAACGTTGAGCGCGGCGGCTGCGTTGGATTCCGACCTGTCCCGCGATGTTGCGGCGATGATCTTTGTGTCGCCCAATTTCGGAGTGAACGATCCGCTGGACTTCATGCTGACCTGGCCTGCGTCGCGATGGTGGTTGCCCATTGTCATGGGCGGGGAGCGTAGCTTCGACAGCGATGACCCGGATCAGAACACCTATTGGACCCGTAGTTATTCGTGGGAAGCGGTGGTGCCGATGGCGGCCCTGGTTCAGGAGGTCGCTGTGCAGGATTTCGGCGCAGCAAACATCCCGGCGCTGTTCTGGTTTTCGATGGATGACCAGGTGGTGCGCCCGGAGGAAACCGTGCGAATTGCAGATCGATGGGGGGGACCGGCCGAGGTCGTGAACGTCACCATGGGGCCGGGGGACGATCCTTCATCGCATGTGATTGCAGGCCGGATCGTTTCGCCAGGGCAGACTGTGCCGGCAGTCGCCGGTATGCTTGACTGGCTGGCGGAGCAGGGGATCGAGTGATGGGGCGCGGGATGGAGCCACGGGTAAGCCTGATCACCCTGGGCGTTACGGATATGGAACGCGCGGCAGCGTTTTACGAGGCGCTGGGCTGGCAACGGGTGGACAGTCCCGACGGGGTGGTGGCCTTTGACCTGATCGGACAGACGCAGGGGCTTTATCCGCTGGAGGCGCTGGCACAGGAAATGGGGTTGCCAGTTTCGGATTTGGGCTTCGGCGCGGTCACACTGGCGCATAACCTGCGCTCCAAGGCCGAGGTGGATCAACTCTTGGATCAGGCCAAATCCGCCGGGGCGGAGATCCTGAAACCGGCGGGTGATGTGTTCTGGGGGGGCTATCATGGCTATTTCCGTTCCCCTGACGGCCATGTCTGGGAGATCGCCTTCAACCCGTTTTCGCCCCTGTCCGACGAGGGCGCGTTCCGCTGGAATGGGTACGGGTGATGCGCAGGCCGGGCAGCATGTGGAGCCTTGAAACCTTGGGGCGGGTGCGGCTGTCGCGGCATTTCTTCATGCGGGACTTTCTATATTCCGAGATTGGGAATTTTCACGCGCTGCAGAATATTCCCGACAATCCCGACCTGGCGATCGAAACCGGGCGGGCGTTTTGTGAAACACTGCTGGACCCGCTGGAGGAGAGCTTTGGCCGGGTTGCCGTGCGATCGGGCTATCGTTCGTCGTCGCTGAACCAGTTCGGCAATGAAAACAAGCTCAACTGCGCACGCAATGACAATCCGCTGGAATGTCATATCTGGGACCGGGGCGTGGGGGAGGACCGGATTGCCGGTGCATCCATCGTTATCCCGTGGTTTGCGGACCAGTATGAAAAGGGGCGCGATTGGCGGGATCTGGCGTGGTGGATGCATGACCATCTGGACTATTCCGAGATCTGGTTCTTCCCGAAACTCTGTGCCTTCAACCTGGTCTGGCGACCAAGACCGCTTCGCCGGATCGACAGCTATATCGCGCCACGTGGGTGTTTGCTACGGCCCGGGGCAGATCCGAAGGAACCGCTGGCGGAACGCCAGGCGCGCTACGCCGATTTTCCGGCTTTTCGGGGTATTACCTACCCCTGAGAAGCCTTGCCGATGCGGGCGGAAAAGCCCAGAATGGCTGCAAGGGGCAAGACAGTTTTTGAAGGCAGTATTGAGGGCGGCAGAATGACCGAACCATTGGTTCTTGTTCCGGGCATGATGTGCGATGCCCGGATTTTTTCGCATCAGATCAATCACATATCGCGGGAGCGTGCAGTACAGATTGCACCGATCATGCAAGGCGATCGGGTGGAGGAGATTGCGTCTGGGCTGCTGGATCAATTGCCGCTGCGCTTTGCCTTGGCCGGGGTGTCGATGGGGGGGATTGTCGCGATGGAGATCCTGCGGCGCGCGCCGGACCGGGTCTCGCGCCTTTGCCTGATGAGCACCAGCCCGCTGGCCGAGACGCCGGGCGAAGCGGCAGCTCGGGAACCACAGATCGCTCGGGCTCGGGCCGGTCAACTGGCGGAGGTGTTGAAGAACACGCTGCGGGCAGAGGATTTTGCACCGGGGCCGCAGCGCATGGAACTGGCGCAGGCGGTCTGGCAGATGGGGCTGGAGTTGGGAGAGGAGCTGTTCGTTCGGCAATCACGGGCGTTGCAGCGGCGAAGGGATCAGCAAGGGACCTTGCGCAAGAGCCATGTGCCGACGCTTCTCTTGTGCGGGGCGCATGACGGGCTGACACCGGTGCGGCGTCATGAATTCATGGCCGAACTGATGCCAAATGCCCGGTTGCAGGTACTGGAACAGGCGGGTCATCTGCCGGTCCTGGATGCTCCCGATGCGACAACCCGGGCCTTGCGGCATTGGCTGTCACAGCCTGTGGGTACGGCTTGATGGAACAATCTGCCCCGCGCACCTTGCTGATCTATGCGCCGGTGCCGCTGTATCGGAAAGGCGGGGCGCTGTACGGGGAAAAACAGGCGCTGAATGGAATGCGCCTCTGGGCGGCGCATTTCGAAAAGGTCATCGTGATGATGCCGGAAAGCCCGGAGGCTCCGCCGCCGGGTTGGGAGCCACTGTCGCACCATACCAACAGCTTGGAGCGGGTTCAGGTAGAACCTCTGCCTATGGCTTATCGGCCGGATCAGTTCTTCAAAGTTCTACGTTCGACCCGCCGCAAGATCGGTGATTTGATCCGGATGGCGGATTATCTGAGTTTTGCCATTGGCGGTCTCTTTGGCGATTGGGGGGCCGTGGCCGCGTTCGAGGCCGAGCGGCAAGGCCGGCCCTTTGCAGTCTGGACCGACCGGGTGGAATCCGAGGTGGTGCGGCGCAGCATCGGGCAGGGCACTTGGCGACACAGTCTGCGGTCGCGGCTCTATCACCGGCCGATGTTCCAGCTTGAGAAAAAGGTGATCCGGCGGGCAGCACTGGGCTTGTTTCACGGGCAGGAGACCTTTGACACTTATGCGCCTTTCTGCCGCAATCCGCATGTTGTTCATGACATCCATATCGCGCCGAAGGATCACATATCGGACGAGGCACTGTCAGATAAGATGGATGCAATTCCTGAAGGTCAGATCAGAATTGCTTATGTCGGTCGTGCGGACCCGATGAAGGGCCCAATGGATTGGCTGGAGGCATTGGCCCTGATGCGCGACGCGGGGGTGATCTTCCAAGCTACTTGGTTGGGCGATGGATCTGAACTGGAGCAGATGCGGGCTTGGGTGGCAGAAAAAGGGCTGACTGGGCAAGTGGATCTGCCTGGCTTTACCGACAACCGCGACGCGGTGCGCGACCTCTTGCAGCAGGCGCATATCTTCCTTTTTTGCCACAAGACGCCTGAATCGCCGCGTTGCCTGATCGAGGCCCTGAGCGCTGCGGCTCCGATTATTGGCTATGAAGGGGCCTATGCACGGGATCTGATTTCTGCCCATCAGGGCGGGGTTCTGGTGCCTTTGGGTGATGTTGATGCGCTGGCGCAGGCGGTGATCACGCTGGAGCGGGATCGGGTGAGATTGTCAGAACTGATCGGCCGGGCGCGGGAAGATGGGCGGCCGTTCACAGATGAGGCTGTGTTCGAACACCGCTCGGACCTGATCAAACAATATCTTTAGCGATACAGACGCGCGCGGTCTTCGCGCGAAATGACCACGGGTTCGGCAACCGGCTTGCCGGTATCTGGATCAAAGAACGGGGTCTGCCGCCAGCGCCCGGAGACCCAAGCTCCAATCATACGCGAGAAAATGCCATAGGCCATGCGTCCGGCGCCCTTGTGGCGGGGAGGTTTACCGGCTGTGGGTACATAGCCCTGTACCCGGATCGGACCCAGAACGGAGTTGTCCTCCAGCCGATCGGCCAAAATGCCGGCAAAGGCAAAACGACGTGATTTCAAGGTGTTGAACAACGGCGTATTGCAGCAGCCCGCATACCAACGATAGAGGCCCTTGGGTCCCAAACGCAGCATCGCCAAATGCTCCGACCCAGCATGAATGGTGATGGCATCAGGTGTGGTCTGGAACAGCTCAACCGCGCCGGGGGCGGGGTCGGGTTGATCGAAATAGAGCTGGGCTGCGCGACAATCCGGGCAGAAACACTCCAGATGCGTACCTGCGCGCAGGCCATGATCTTCGATCTGGCCGTGCAGAGCCCCGCACTCGCATGAGAACGGGGCCGGTGCCATATCAGGCCGCCGTGTTTTTGTTGGCGGGGCGAGACCTGGCGGGTTTCTTGCGGGTGTTGGCGTTCATGAAGTCGATGACCAGCGGACGGATATTGTCGCGCCAGCTGCGGCCCGCGAAGATACCATAGTGACCCGCACCGGGTTCAACATGGCTGGCCTTTTTCGAGTCGGGCAGACCCGTGCACAGATCCAGCGCGGCGATACATTGTCCCGGCGCCGAGATGTCGTCATTCGCGCCTTCAACGGTTTTCACCGCCACATCGGTGATTTTGCCCAGATCGACCTTGTGGCCGTTCACGACAAATTCATTGCGCGCAATCTCGCGGTTCTTGAAGACCCGTTCGACCGTGGAGAGGTAGAATTCGGCCGTCATATCCATGACAGCGAGGTATTCGTCATAGAAGCGGTTGTGCGCGTCGTGGTCCGAGGCTTCGCCCTGGGTGACGCGGAGAATTTGGTCCATGAAGGCCTTGGAGTGGCGATCGGCGTTCATCGACATGAACGACGCAAGCTGCAACAGGCCGGGATACACCATCCGGCCCACGCCCTTGTATTTGAAGCCGACCCGCTGGATCATGGTTTCTTCCAGCTGTCCCATTGTAACGCGGCGACCGAAATCGGTCACCTCGGTGGGGGTCGCGTCGGGGTCGATCGGGCCGCCGATCAGGGTCAGCGTGCTGGGTTGCGCCTTGGGGTCGAGCTCGGCCAGATAAGCGGTCGCAGCCAGTGTCAGAGGCGCCGGTTGACAGACCGCGACAACATGGGTGTCCGGGCCAAGTTCGCGCATGAAATCAACAAGATACTGGGTATAATCCTCGACGTCGAACTTGCCTTCTGACACCGGGATGTCGCGGGCATTGTGCCAGTCGGTGATGTAGACTTCGCAATTGACGATCAGGCTTTTGACGGTCGAACGCAGCAAGGTCGCATAGTGGCCCGACATCGGCGCGACCAGCAGGATCTTTCGTGGCTGTTCCGGGCGGCCATTGACCCGGAAATGCACCAGATCACCAAAGGCGCGTTCGACCACCGGAGTGATTTCGACCAGGTGGTCCTTGCCGTCTTCGCAGGTGAAGGTGCGAATGCCCCAATCGGGCTTCACGATCATACGCTGATAGGTGCGTTCCGTCACTTCACCCCAGGCGGCCATCCAGCTGAGCGCAGGGTTTGGAACCGCGCTGAAGATCGGATAGGATGCAAGTGCAGAAGCCGTAGCGCCAAGCCATTGATTGGTGTTTCGGGCCGACTCCATAAGGTCGTATGTCAACATGTACCGCATATGCATCTCCTAATTTGGCCCGAAACTGCACAAATAAAAGATTCATGCAAATCGGACTTTTCGTCGCTTTGCCCGGTTTTCGCTACGCAGGTATTCTGCACAGCAGAAAGGTTATTGGGGATTCCTTAAAATGACAACAACTGATGCAGACAAGCCGGCGTTGAGCTCGGAACATATTGAACGCCTTACGGAAAATATGGAGAAAGTTGAAACGCTGACAAAACGGCTTGTTGATGTCATGGCCCGGAAGACGCCGCACAATCCGGCGCTGGACGGTCCGAATCAAGAGCTTTTTGCGCGTGCAGCAACGGCGTATTGGGCCCGAGCCATGCAAAATCCTGCTCAATTGCTGGAGCAGCAGATCGAGTATTGGGGCAAATCGGTTCTGAACTTTGCCGAGGCGCATCAGGCGATGACATCGGGTGGTGTAGAGGACGACGGGCAAGCCCCCAAGGACCGCCGTTTTGCCAACCCGCTTTGGGATACGAACCCCTATTTTCACTTCATCAAGCAGCAATACCTGACCAACGCCGAAACACTGAGCAAGGCAGTGGACGAGGTCGAGGATCTTGAAGGCAACGACAAGCGTCGCCTGCGGTATTTCACGCAGCAGATCGTTGACATGATGGCGCCGACGAATTTTCTGGCGACAAATCCCGATGCTTTGGAAAAGGCGGTCGAAACCGAAGGCCGGTCGTTGATCGCCGGTTTGGAAAACCTGGTGGCCGATCTGGAAGCCAATGACGGCGAACTGGTTGTGCGCCTGGCGGACGAAAACGCCTTCAAGCTGGGCGGCAACATCGCCACCACGCCCGGTGACGTGATCTATCGCAACAAGATGATGGAACTGATCCAGTACAAACCGGTCACGGATACGGTGCATGAAACCCCAATCGTGCTATTCCCGCCTTGGATCAACAAATTCTATATTCTGGACCTGAAGGCCCAGAACAGCATGATCAAATGGGTGACCGAGCAGGGATACACCCTGTTTGTTGTCAGCTGGATCAATCCGGATGACAGCTATGCCGATGTCGGAATGGAAGACTATATCGAAGATGGTTTCCTGAAGGCGATCGAGATTGCCAAGGAGATCTGTGGCGTCGAGCAAGTGAATGCGGTCGGGTATTGCATTGCCGGGACAACCCTGAGCCTGACGCTTTCTCTGCTGAAGCAGCGCGGCGACAAGTCGGTCAAATCTGCAACCTTCTTCACTGCGCTGACGGATTTCTCTGACCAGGGGGAGTTCACACCCTTCCTTCAGAACGATTTTATCGATGGTATCGAAGAGGAAGTGACAGCGACGGGTCTGTTGCGGTCGTGGATCATGGCGAGGACGTTTTCCTATCTGCGATCCAATGACCTGGTTTATGGACCGGCGATCCGCAGTTACATGATGGGGGAAACACCGCCTGCCTTTGACCTGCTGTACTGGAACGGCGATGGGGCCAACCTGCCGGGCAAAATGGCAGTTCAGTATCTGCGCGGCCTCTGCCAGAGCAATGATTTTGTGGAAGATGGCTTTGACTTGATGGGGCACACCCTGAACGTAAAGGACGTGGATGTGCCGCTGATGGCAATCACCTGCGAGACAGACCATATCGCCGCGTGGAAGGATTGTTATCGTGGTGTTCAGAAAATGGGATCGCGCAGCAAGACCTTCATTGTTTCCGAATCCGGGCACATCGCAGGCATTGTGAACCCGCCCAGCAAGAAGAAATACGGCCACTATACGAACGAAGACCTGAGCGGTGACAGTGAAACGTGGATGACCGGAGCGACCTATAATGAAGGATCGTGGTGGCCGCGCTGGGAAGCTTGGCTGAAGAAGCGGTCAGGCAAGCAGGTTCCGGCCCGCGACACCGGAGATTCGGGGTATGAGGCGATCTGCCCGGCGCCGGGAACTTATGTAACCTTCCGGGCAAACCGTTGAAAATAAAGGTGAAGTGAAGTTTTTTCTGCAGCGCAGCAAAAAAAATCTTGAAATGCTGCGTTGCAGAAAGCATATTGTTGGCAGAAGACGATAAACGGGAACGGCCCGTTGAACACCTAAAAGGATTACGACAATGGCAAAGACCCAAGACTTCACCGCTGCAATGAAAGACTTCATGGGCGCATTCCCGGTTGACACCACAGCAATGGAAGACGCGTTCAAGAACACCGCTGCTCTGAACGAAAAGCTGTCGGGCGTTGCTCTGGAAGCCGCCGAAAAATCGGCTGAAATCTCCAGCAAATGGGCCAAAGACACCCTGAGCAAACTGGCTGACGTTTCCAAAGCAAAAGCCGAGCCGGCCGACTACGCCAAAGCGGCAACTGATTTCGCTTCGGCCTCGGCTGAAGTTGCTGCCGAAAACATGGCCGCTTTCGCAGAAATCGCCAAGAAAGTTCAGATGGACACCGTCGAACTGCTGATGGCTGCTGGCAAGGACATGACCGAAGAAGCAACTGCTGCTGTCAAGAAGGCCACTGACGAAGTGACCACCGCTGCCAAAAAAGCAGCTGCAAAGTAAGAACGAGAGCGACGTCATCTTTCTCCTCCCAAGAGGTGACAATCGCTGGGGCAGGCCAATGGCCTGCCCTTTCTTTTTTTGGTGATGCGACGCGCGAGAAGGTGGGCGACGTCTCCGTCTGAAGCCACCGGATACCCGCAGAATCTTAAGCGGTTTGGATCAACCTGAATCACCTGATTTTGCCTGCCATCCAAGGTTTCAACGCGTTGGGTGATGCTCGATGCTTGAGTTCAAGTCAAAAGCGCCATGAGAACGGACCGAAGCAGCTGCGGCGGAAGATTATTGCAACCTTTGGTCTCAGTCTTTTCTTTTGTTCTGCGCTCGCATAGTGTTTGCTGCAACGCATCATGTTCGGGGAGGAATAAACGGTGTCGGATAGTGATAAACCCCTGCTGATCAAGCGTTATGCCAGTCGGCGACTGTATAACACCGAGACCAGCGATTACGTTACGCTGGAAGATATTGCCGGGTTCATCCGCGATGGGCGCGAGGTTCAGATCGTGGATCTGAAAACCGGCGACGACCTGACCCGTCAATACCTGCTTCAGATCATTGCCGAACATGAAAGCCGCGGCGAAAATGTGTTGCCGGTAAATGTGCTGAACGATCTGGTGCGATCCTACATGGTGCCTGGCGGGGGAATGATGCCCCAGTTCCTGCAAAGCTCGTTCGAGATGTTGCGCGAAAGCCAGTCCAAGATGATGGAAAACATGAACGCCATGAACCCGATGGCACAGATGCCCGGTTTCGAGGCGATGAAAGCCCAACAGGAAGCTTTCCTCAAGGCGATGACCGGCGGGTTGGGCAGCTGGTCGGGACCGGGTGCGGAAGAGAAACCCGAAGACAGCAAGGACGGCGAGGACCTGGACGACATCAAGAAGCAGCTGGCTGAGTTGCAGAACAAACTGTCCAAGCTGAAGTAAGCCTGTCTGATCTGAACGCAGAATAAGCGCGGGTCAGCGGACATCCATGCGTTTTGGTCTTCGTGCAATCCGCTCTGCCATGCATGCGGCGCATCCGATATTCAGTCTTTGTAGAGGCGCCCTGAAAGCCGTGCCTTGCAGAACAACAGAATGTAGGCGAGTGTCACGGTTATGAGCAACATGACCGGAGACCGCGCCGGTACTCTGACAAAAAGCCGGACGGTTGTTCCGTCATCAATCGGATGCAGCGTGATCAAAAGGAGATCATGAGGTTCCGACCGGCCTTTGATGAAAGTGATACTGTTTTCCCGAGTAGCCAACAGTGACCAGCCTTCGTCCTGGGCAGCATGCGCCAGCGCTTGTTCGAGGCGTGCAGGCTCCATGAACGAGAAGAACTCAATCCTCGATTCTCCGGCCATACCGCTGATCCGTACATCTTGGGCGTCCATCGGAATTGCGATCGGAACGCCGCGCACTCGGGTTTCGCAGTAATCGGCCAGAATGGGCAAAACAAAAGCACTCACCATTGCGCCAAACGCAAGGGTCCAGGACGCTTTGTCCGACAGTTCCCCCCACAGGCGGCTGCGAATGATCGGTGCGGCCAAGGCAACTCCTATCATCGGGGGCACCACGAGGAACGGCCCGAAGAACAGGACATAGGGGTTGATCAGAACAGCACAGACAACAGCGAACAACCCCAGCGCCAGCCCAACCAGGGCCATCTGTGCTAGGTCACTCCGTTCGGATCGCCAAGAACGTACATCTGTCAACAGGTCACCTTTGGCTGAAAGCTCTCTGCTCCGGACCGTCAGGGATCAAGATCGCATACCGTAATGATACGCCACAGGCCGATGTAGGACTTGCGTCAGATCAAAGCATCCCCTGCAGACGTACGTCATAAACGCAGCCCATTATCCCTCGGACGGGAGCAGATACGTGGGTTTTCCAGCAAAACACATATCGAGGATCGGCAAATGGCAAAAACGCAGAGCACTCGGCACAGTGGGGGCACTGGTGGGGGCTCTGACACTGTTTGGGTGCGAAGAAACAGCGCTGGTTCTGCTGACTGCACCCGGTGCAGCTGTCGTGGCACCGGTTGGGGGGGCCTTGGTCCTGGCGGATGGCGCTAAGATCCGACAACCTGTTATGGTGAAATCAGCTGCGGGTGCTGTGTTGACGCCCGACTTCGCAGGTGCCCCCAAGGCAAAGTTCACGGTGAGCGAGAGCACGGTGGTCTGTACTGGGACTCACAGGTTGAACCAGCCAACCGTCGTTATCGACCCTGCTGCAGCGGGCGGGTACAGCACGTATTACAAGGTGAATCTGGCTTGTAACAAGGGGCTGAAAGGGAACGCCTTTGTCTCGATCTACCCAGCACGGGGGGACGTCAACCCGATCTTTCAGTTTGAGGTTGGTCCAAAAAATGTTCCCCTCAGGCAATCCGGCGGGCCGGGGAATTACATTTTGGGTCAGGTAACGTATTCCTGCTTCAACGAATTCAGCACACGGCAGAACCCGGTTGCTCCGTTTGGGACGAAATGCCAGCAGGACGCTTATGGCGTTGTAGCCCAAGGTGCCGCCAACCAAGGCGGCAATGCGTTCACCGTTTGGGTGTTTCCATCGGGCTAGAGCAGATCTGTCGGTTAAGCCGGTTTATTCCGGCAGACCCGCGCGCCTGAGGCCTTCCAGCCACCGCTCCCAATCCTCCGGATAGCGCACCGGAACAATCTTTCGGACCTTTTCGATTGTTAGATCCGGCATTGCTTTCAGAAGACGTTGCGTGGAGGCCTGCGCTTCTTCGGTTCGGCCCAGCATGCCCAATGCCGCAGTTTCTTGCCGCATGAGCGAGGCGTAGCCGGGGTGTTCCTTCAACCCTTCGACGGCGTTCTGCAGACATATCTCGTACCGTCCGGTGACGAACGCTCCGATCCCCAAGCCACCGCGCCAGAAAGCTTTCAATGGGTCCCGCGGGCTGAGCGCGATGGCGTGTTTGGCCGATTGCTCGGCCTTTTCGAACTCGGCCGAGACACCGTACAAGGCAGCGATGTTACCATAGCCGATCGCCAGGTTCGGATTCAGGTCGATGGCGCGCAACAGATGTACCAGCGAGTCGTCGAATTTGCGCGCAAAACACAGCGCCATGCCCAGAATTGCATGGGCATTGGCGTTCTGATCGTCCAGCTGCACCGCCAAAGTGGCTGCATCTTCGCCGGCTTGAATGGCGTCGCGGGTATCGGGGCGCCACAGATGCAACATCCCCATGATATGGCTGTGAGCGAGAGCCGCGTGGGTGTCGCTGACCTCCGGGTCGGATTTGACCGAACGGCTGAGCAGGTCCAGCGCGATCTGGTTGTTTTCCTTGGCGAATTTACCCAAGTGCCAGCGCGCTTGCAGTACCTTGTCCCAGGCGCTTAGATTCTCGGTGCGTTGGCTCCGAACGCGGCGGGTTTCGGCTCCGATCGTTTCTGGAGCCACGGCCGAGACAATGGCCTGGGTGATTTCGTCCTGCACCGCAAACACATCCGTCAGGTCGCGGTCATACTTGGCAGCCCAGATATGGGCGCCGTTTTCCCCGTCGATCAACTGGGCAGTGACGCGCACCCGACCGCCCGCCTTGCGTACGCTGCCTTCCAGTAGGTACCGCACGCCGAGATCACGGCAGACCTGATCCACGCGAATGGCCTGCCCTTTGTAAGTGAAGCTGGTGTTGCGGGCGATGACGAAGAAATCCCGAAAATGCGACAGCGCGGTGATGATGTCTTCGGCGATACCATCCGAGAAATACTCCTGTTCCGGGTCCGAGGACATGTTGTCGAAAGCCAGAACCGCGATTGAAGCCTTGCCGGCACCGGGGTCAGCGGATGGCACCGGAGACGTGGCAATGTCACCCGCGGTCCAGCGAAAGACGCGAACCGGGGTCTCGATATTCTTGAGCTTCTGTTCTCCGTCATCCTGAAACCGGGCGTTGATCTTGGACCCCAGACTGTCATGCACGATGCCGGAAAGGCAGATCCCGCCCGGATCGGCCAACGGCTCCAGCCGGGCGGCGATGTTGACCCCATCGCCATAGATGTCATTTCCGGTTGTGATGACGTCGCCCAGATTGATCCCGATCCTCAACTGGATCTGGCTGTCGGTTTGCGCCTTGATGCCGGTCTGGATTGCGATCGCACAGGCGACCGCGTCCACGACGCTGGCAAATTCGACAAGGGCGCCATCACCCATCAGCTTGACGATGCGACCGTTGTGTTTGGCGATTTCTGGATCAAAGCAATTGCGACGGAAGGCTATGAGCTGGTCCAACGTGCCCTGTTCGTCACGCTGCATGAGGGCTGAAAAGCCCACGACATCAGCGGCAAGGATGGCTGCAAGTCGGCGCAAAATGACACCTCTGGCTCGGGCTCGGTTTATTCCGGGGCCTCATAAGCATTCCAGCAGAGTTTTGTGCTTTTGCCTATACCTTTGCGGTCCAAGCGGTGAGGAGTGTGCGAAAGCGGTCTTGCTCCAGCCAGCTGAAATAATCCGAGCGCAGTTGCCGGGCCACCGGGCCGGCGGCCCCATTGGAGAAATGGTGTTCGTCTACGCGGGCCACCGGAATGACACCGCCGCCCGACGACGACAGCATGACTTCGTCCGCGGTCCAGAATTCCTCGAGCGGCAAGGCGCGGGTTTCGATGTTCAAACCGCGGGCCTGTGCCATCTCAAGTACTGTTCCACGAGTGATGCCATGCAGGACACCATGATCCGACGTGACCAGGGTTCGTCCAAACAGGGCAAAGACGTTGAAGCCGGGGCCTTCGGTCACATTGCCCTGATGGTCCAGCAACAGAGTGGTTTCGAACCCGTGATCCTTGGCTTCGAACAGGCCCGAGGTGAAATCGCCCCAGTGATAATTCTTGGCCTTGGGGTTCACGCTGTCCTTGGGAATGCGGCGCACGGATTTGGCAATCCAGACCGAAGTGCCGCGCTGGGCCTGTTCAGGTTTGACGATATGCACATAAGGGACGCACCAAGCGTAGAAATGGTTGTCACAGTCGCGCGGATCACGAGATCCGGGGATCGGGTTGCGACCGCGCGAACCCACCATGGCGACATAAGCGTCTTGTAGGCCTGAGGCCGTGACCATCTGGGCCAGCGCGGCTGTGATCTCGTCCGTGCTCATGCCCACATCCATCCGCCAATAGGCCAAGGAATCCATGAACCGGTCTACGTAGTCATTCAGGCGGAAGAACGCGCCTTTCCACACCGGGACAACATCATAGGCAATGTCGGAGTGGGTCAGTCCCCAATCCGTCACAGGGATCGAGGCTTCGGCAATCGGGAGGATCCGGCCACCGATCCAGGCGGCCCCATGGGACAAGTCGCTCATGGGGCCAGAGTGTTGCAGCCAAGGCGCAAGGGCAAGGTGTTACGCGGCGGCCCTGGCTTTCACATCGGTAACAGCGGCAAGCAGGATGTCGGTAATCACGTCCAGCTCCTCGCGGGTCAGACGGACGGGCAGGCGCACGTCGCAGGCCTTCATCAACATGGCACGGGTCTGGGGAAGGTCATACTGTTCCGGTAGGAACTGCCAGTTCCAGAAGGCGCGGGCATTGTCGGCACTGAGCCCGAAGACCTGTACTTTCACACCCCGTGCAGCGGCAGCATCCGCAAAGGCACGGGTTTCGGCCTCGTCCATGTCCACAAGGTTGAACTGGATGGAATCGGGTGCCCTGCGTTCCGGTCCCAGTGGATCGGGGACGCGAATATGCGGAGTGGAGCTGTTTAGGCGGTCCGCCACATAGTCATGGTTGCTGAGCCCATCACGAACACGGCGGGCCAATTCCGGGATCTGCGGGCGGATCACCACGGCGCCAAGATTACTCATCCGCAGGTTATAAAGCGGAAGCTGGTTCTGCCAGCGGGCAAAGGCTTGCTCCAGTTCTGCAGAGTTGTCGCCGCGGGGGCCCTTATGTTTCTTCCAGGTGTGCTCGTAAGCGCCGGACATGATCACGGCACGAGCGACCAGATCGGCATCGTCGGAGATCAGGATGCCGCCTTCGCCGGAATTGATCATCTTGTAGGATTGGAAGGAAAAGCAGCCAATCTTGCCAATGGTACCGATATTGCGGCCGTTCCAAGTGGTGCCCAGGGAATGTGCCGCGTCTTCGATCACCGGAATTTCGCGTGCGTCACACAGGGACATGATCGCATCCATGTCCGAGGTGTGGCCGCGCATGTGGCTGATGATGACGGCCTGCACGCCATCCAGCTTGGCTTCGAAATCTGCCATGTCGATCCGGTAGTTTTCGCCGACTTCGCACAGGACCGGGATGCAGTCCGCGTGCACGATCGAGGACGGCACGGCGGCAAAAGTGAAGCCAGGGATCAGCACGCGTGCGTCACGCGGTAACTCAAGCGCCTTCAGCGAAAGGAACAGCGCCGCAGAGCACGAGGACACAGCAAGTGCGTACTTCGCGCCCAGCAGTTCAGCGAACTCCTGTTCCAGCAATGAAACCGGAGCGTCTTCGGAGTTGTAACGGAACAAATCGCCCGACTGCATCAGCTCCTGCAGGGCTTCAAGCGCTGCTGGAGGGATGGATTCTGCATCGTGAACGTTCGGCACCTGCATCATATTTCGATTTCCTTCATTCGGGATTTCAAAAATATAAATTCACTGGATGGCCATGCCAAGTCAAAGCCTGCGAATTCGGCGGGGTTTGGCCAAAATTTCACAGAACTGTTGCTTTTGATCCGCGGGTTTTTGAGGCGTTCCGAACTGACGGACTGGAACGAAATGCGACGCTCTAGAACCCCAGCCTGTCCCGGAGCGAAAACCATGTCATGGCCAGCGCCAATAGGGGAGAGCGCAGAGCGGCGCCACCAGGGAACGGTCGGGTCGGGATGCGGGACATCGTGTCGAACCCGTCGCTTTCCCCCTGCAGAGCCAGGGCCATCAACTGACCCGCATGAGTTGCCGTTCCTACGCCATGCCCGGAATAACCGGATGCGGTCAGGATGTTGGGGGCCAGCCGCGCCAGGTAAGGCAACCGTTTCATGGTGATCGCCAACGTTCCGCCCCAGGCATAGTCGATCCGCACATCGCGCAAATGCGGGAAGATCTCAGTCATCGGTTGACGCACCTTGGTGGCAATGTCCACCGGGAAGCGGTAGCCGTAGCTTTCTCCACCGCCGAACAGCAGGCGCTTGTCCGCGCTCAGGCGGAAGTAGTTGACCACAAAGCGGCTGTCGGCCACGGCCACGTCGCGGGTCAGGACACGGGCGGCGTCTTCCCCCAGCGGTTCGGTCGCCGCGACAAAATTGTTGATCGGCATGACCCGGGCGGCGACTTTGGACTCCAGCCCCCCTAGATAGCCGTTGCAGCCAAGGATCAATTGGTCTGCAAGAACCGTTCCGCCGTCGGTGCTGATCCGCACCTTGGAGCCGGGCGTGATCTGGCGCACCTCACTGAGTTCGCGCAGGTCAGCTCCGGCGTCGGCAGCGGCCTTGGCCAGGCCCAATGCCAGGTTCAGCGGATGCAAATGACCCGCCCCCATGTCCAGAACGCCCCCTTTGTAATCTGGCGAGGGGCAAAGTGCATGGCAAGCTGCCTGGTGCAGGACCTCCAATTGGTCATAGCCATAGCGGCTTTGCAGATGCTCGGCGTAATGATGCAGATGATTCACGTCACTGTCGTTGGAGCCGGTCAGCGCGATGCCCGGTTTCAGATCGCAGGCAATTGCATGTTTCTGGACGAGATCCTTGACCAGGTTTTTTGAGTCCTCGCCCAAAGCCCAGAGCCGTTTGGCCTCGTCCAGGCCAACCATCTTCTCCAATTCTTCCTGATCCTGCCGCTGGCCACTGCCCAGTTGACCGCCATTGCGGCCCGACGCGCCAAATCCCACGCGGTGCGCCTCCAAAAGGACAACCTTGCGTCCGGCTTCGGCCAAGTGCAGGGCAGCAGACAGTCCAGTGTAGCCTCCGCCGATCACGCAGACATCAGCTTGCACCTCTCCCTCCAGCTTGGGGAAGCGAGGCAGCGTGTTGGCCGTCGCGGCGTACCAACTGTTGGGGTATTCTCCGAGCCGGTCATTGCTGTGCAAGAGGTTGAGCGCCATTTGCCCTCGCTTTCCGCCAAAAGGAAGTATCGTGTCCGAAGACTGGGACCGAGCCGCAGCAAGGGCCCGGCCCGCAAAACAGATCAGACGTTCAGGAGCAGATGCTCACGCTCCCAAGGGGAGATGACCTGCAGGAATTCTTCGTATTCCGCACGCTTGACCGTGCCATAGACCCGGGCGAATTCAGGACCAAGAACCTCGTGCAGGGCGGTTGCCTCGTCAAACAGATCCAGGGCCTGGCCCATGACCTGGGGAATGTCCCCGTCACCTTCATAGGCGTCGCCCTTGAACTGACGGCGCGGGCGTTCTTCCTCCATAAGCCCCAGATATCCGCAAGCGAGCGACAGAGCGATGCCCAGATAGGGGTTACAGTCCATACCCGCGATCCGGTTTTCCACCCGCCGTGCCTCGGGGCCCGACAGTGGCACCCGGATGCCCGTGGTTCGGTTGTCCCGTGCCCATTCCAGATTTATGGGCGCAGCGTGGTCTTTCACGTAGCGGCGGTAGGAGTTCACATAGGGAGCCATTACCGCAAGGCCTGCAGGAAGATGGTTCTGCAATCCGGCAATGAAATGGAAGAACGCATCGGTTTCGCCGCCCTGCGGGCCGGAGAAGATGTTATCCCCCGTTTCCATGTCGATGATCGAGTGATGGATGTGCATGGCGCTGCCCGGTTCATCCTCGATCGGCTTGGCCATGAAGGTGGCAAAGCAATCGTGGCGCAAAGCGGCTTCGCGGATCAGGCGTTTGAAATAGAATACTTCGTCGGCCAGCTTTACCGGGTCGCCATGACGGAGGTTGATCTCCAACTGCCCGGCGCCGCCTTCCTGGGTGATGCCGTCGATCTCGAACCCTTGGGCTTCGGCGAAATCATAGATGTCATCGATCACCGGGCCGAATTCGTCCACGGCGGTCATGGAATATGCCTGTCGTGCTGCTGCCGGGCGGCCCGAGCGACCCATCATAGGCTTAATCTCATGCGCCGGATCCACATTGCGCGCGACCAGAAAGAACTCCATTTCCGGTGCGACGATCGGGTCCCAGCCCTTGTCGTGATACAGCTGAACCACACGTTTCAACACGTTGCGCGGGCTGAACGGGATGGGATTGTGATCGCGGTCATACGCGTCGTGGATCACCTGCAAGGTCCAGTCGCCGGTCCAAGGGGCGGCACTTGTTGTGGACATGTCGGGCTTCAGGATCATGTCCTTTTCGATCCAACCGTCCTCGTCTGCCGCATCTGCCCAGTCTCCGGTGATGGTCTGGTAGAAGATGCTGTCGGGCAGGTGAAAATATTCCTGACGGGCAAATTTGGACGCGGGCACGGCCTTGCCACGGGCAATGCCCGGAAGGTCCGAGATAACGCATTCAACCTCGTCGAGACGACGGCCCTCCAAATAAGATTTCGCGGCTTCAGGCAGGGTGTCTGTCCAGTCGGCCATCAGGTCCTCTCTTTCGTCAGGAAGTCTTTCATGAAGGTTGCGATTTCAGGGTTGCTGACCGGGCCGCGCAGATTGGCGGCAGCCCGGTTCAGGGTTTCGTCAGGGACCACGCCTCGCCCACGATGGTCGATCAGGCCCTGGATGAAGTCCGCGTTGTATTCCGGGTGCGGCTGAACGGTCCAGATGTGATCATCATAGGCCAGGATGCCGTTTTCGCAGAAGCCGTTGCCGGCCAGGACCCGAGCGCGCTCCGGCCGTTCAACAACCTGATCCTGATGCCAGGCGTTCAGGGTCACGTCTTGCCCCTGCTGACTATATGTGACCCGACCGATGGCCCAGCCTCCACCGAATTTCTGAACCTTTCCACCCAGGGCCTGCGCAATGATCTGGTGGCCGAAACACACGCCGATCAGCGGTTTCTTTTGCGCGTCGATATCACGGATCAGATCTTCCAAGGGCGGGATCCAATCGTGATCCTCATACGCACCGTGGCGGGATCCGGTGATGACCCAGCCGTCAGCATCGTCTGCGCCATTCTCAGGAAAAATTCCGTCAACGACCGCGTAGCCCTGAAAATTCAAACCGTCCTGCGCCAGCAGGTCGGCGAACATCAAGTCATAGTCGCCTGTCTGGTCGATCAAGGCGTCCGGGGCATGACCGGTCAATAAGATACCAATTTTCATAGGTCACCAGATTTGATCAAATTTAGACTACCTGACGAGACATACTGGGGCAAGAGCGGTCAGACCGTCTCCAGCCAAGTTAACCAATGCCGGTCCTCGGGCAGGTCATTGAAACGCCCGACCTCCTGTCGTTTGGTCATCACCAGATTACGGATCATCATCTTGGGCAGGATCCGGGCGATTAGTGGGCTGGCCTCGAACCGGTCGATGGCGGTTATCCAGTCTGGTGCCAGTTGTGGCAAATCCGGCAGGTCATAGGCATTGCCAGTGATGGGATCCGGCGGGGTAAGTTGGTCTTCGATACCCACCAAAGCAGCTCCCAACAGAGTGGCAAGGATCAGGTAAGGGTTGGTGTCGCCGCCGGCCACACGGTGTTCGATTCGCCGAGCCTTGGGGGACCCACCGGGAATACGGATCGCGGCGGTTCGGTTTTCATAGGCCCAGGCCGCTCCCGTCGGTGCATGGGCGCCGGGCACCAATCGCGCATAAGAATTACCATGCGGTGCAAAGATCAGCGTGCTGTCCGGCATAGCCGCGATACAGCCTGCAACCGCATTCAACAGGAGGTGTGACCCGCGCTCGGTCCCATCGTCAAAGACGTTGTTGCCGTCCGTGTCCAAAACCGAGAAATGTACATGCATCCCGTTTCCAGCATCGCCCAAATAGGGTTTCGCCATGAAGGTGGCCGCAAACCCATGCTTGCGGGCCAATCCGCGTACAAGCGCTTTGAAAAGCCATGAATCATCCGCACACCGCATGGCGTCCTGGTGGTTAAGATTGATCTCGTACTGCCCCAGACCGGCCTCGGAAATCGCGGATTGGGCCGGAATTCCCATCTCTTCGGCCCCGGCATAAAGGTCGGTAAAAAATGCGTCAAACGCGTCCAGCTGGCCAATCGACAGAACCGCCTCATTCTTCACCCGCCTCCCGGTAACCGGGTTGAGTGGTGGTTGCGGCGCAGGTCCGCTGGCATCAACCAGGGTAAACTCCATTTCGGTTGCAGAAACCACAGACCAGCCGCGCGCTGCATAGCGGGACAGCACCTCTGCCAGCGCGTGGCGCGGATCGCCCAGAAACGGCGTTTGATCGTCGTGATACATCGCCATGGGGATCAGCGCAGTGTCCGTGGGAAGCCAGGGCATGGCCACCGCGCCTCGCTCGGTCGGAAACAGAACGCCATCAGCATCCCCGGTTTCAAACACCAGTGGGCTGTTTTCTATGTCGCAACCAAAGACATCCACGTTCAGGGCCGACAGCGGCATTCGCGCGGCGCCTTCTGCCAGTTTGTCCGCCAATTCCGCGGGCATGCGTTTGCCGCGCATTTGACCATTCACATCACAGGCAGCAATTCTCACGGTTGGCAGGCCGGTTAGGTCGGACAAGTCCATTTTGGGGCTCCATTGATCTCGCCAAAGATGTAACGGAGCCAGATCTGCTTGTCATCAATTTTTGATCAAATTATTGCGCGACCCTGAATCCTGCATGTGATCAATCGAGCTTTTTGCTGGTTTGACTTCTTTCTGGTCGAAAATATCTCGGGGTGAATGCCCCGCAGGGGCAGAGGGGCAGCGACCCTCATCAGCGCCGCAGGCGCTGCCGGGCCCAACCGTGAAAGGCCACGCATAACGTGGCCTTGGAAGCGGCGGGAGCACCCCGCATTCAGGATCCGGCTCAGCGGATGATATTGGGGCGGAAACGCATCTTCGACCGGCGTTCCTGCGGTAGGTGGCGATTCAGACGTTTGTTGACCAGCCCGAACAGGCCCACGATCACCAGCGTCAGCAGGATGAAATAGAACGCCAGGATCGGGTAAGGGATGAAGGGATTGAACGTTTTGTCGGCAAAGTAACTTGCATAATACAACGCGTCGCCCTTCTGCCGCCAAGCCGGAAAGGCAGAAAAGAACACCAGCGTCGTCGCATGGAACAGAAAGATTGCCTCGTTCGTGTAAGCCGGCCAGGCCAGGCGCATCATGGTCGGGAACTGGATGCGTCGGAACCGCATCCAACCGGTCAGACCATAGGCGTCGGCAGCTTCGTTGTCTCCTTTGGGGATCGAACGAAGTGCACCATAAAAGATCTCGCCCGAATAGGCGGCTGTGTTCATGAACAACACGATCAACGCCCCCAACCAGGCAGCGGTGAACGGGTCGAACACCGGATGGACCTGTTTGAGGCTCAGGAACAGGAAATAGGCAAAGAAGAACTGGATGAACAGCGGCGAGCCGCGGAAGATGAAGATGAACCATTCCGCCGGCTTGCGGATCCATCTGTTGTTGGAGGCCTTGCCCACGGCCAATGCCACGGCAAAGAAGAAGCCGAATCCCAGTGCCATCACCCCGAAATAGATGTTCCAGATCATCCCTGAGCCGATCAGGGTGAAGTGCTCGCACAAGGTATAGTCGCCTTTCGGCAGCAGGCGCTCGCCGATGCCGATGGAGCGCAGGGCATAATCCTGGATGGTCTCGAGACAGCTCATGCCTGGACCTCCTTGCGCAGTTTTTCACCTGCCGCAGTGGCCTGACCGCGCGACAGACGCACGGTCAGGCGCTCCAGAACGATCTCGGACACCCGGGTGAAGGCCAGATAGAAAACCAGCAAGAACAGGAAATACCAGATGCGCCAGTCGCCATGCGGGTAGTCAGTGAACTTCGCATTCTTGGTGCCGCCCAATTCACGGGCCCAGTACACGATGTCTTCGATCCCCAGAAGGAACAGAAGCGGTGTCGCCTTGATCAGCACCATCCACAGGTTTGACAGGCCCGGAAGGGCATAAATCCACATCTGGGGCACAAGGATGCGCCAGAAGGTCTGGCGAGGGGTCATACCATAGGCCTCGGCCGTTTCCAGCTGTGCCCGCGGTACCGCGCGCATACCGCCGTAGAGCACATTGGCGGCAAAGGCGCCGAACACGATGGCAAAGGTCAGTACCGCCAATACAAACGCATAGGATTCGTGGATCCATTGCGGTGCGGTGGACAATGGCAGCTTGGCCGCATCACAGACGACAAAATCATTTCCCTGCCGGATCGGATCCGTCCAATCCGGGCATTTCACCTGATGGCGCAGCCATTCAAAGCCCTGGTCCAGGGCAATCACGAAGAACAGGAAAAACGCGATATCGGGCACACCGCGCACGATCGCGGTGTAGCTTTTGCCCAACCAGCGCAGCGGAGCGATGCGGGATCGGGCCGCGCTTGCTCCCGCAAACCCGAAGACAAGCGCTGTTGGCGCCGTCACGGCCAGCAAAAGCAGAACAGTAAAGACGGAGACATAGAGCCCGGCATGTTTGCCGGTCGTCAAATAGCAGCTGAGCCAAGTCAGTCCCTCAAGCTGCGAAGGATCGGTACAATAGGAAAACATGGGCCCTCTTGTCCCCGTGTCTTGAACCCGGCCCAAAGGCGACGAACCAGGTTGGTAGCTTACAATACAGGCCCGCGCTGTGATGCTGCGGGCCTGCAGATCCCGTGAAGGATCAGATTGCCGCTGATCGGCTTACCACTGGGACGAGACTTCCCACTTGGCAATCAGCTCGTTCAGTGAACCGTCGTCTTTCATCGACTGGATGGCTGCGTCGAACTTGCCGCGCAACTCTCCATCGGATTCGCGCAGACCCATGCCCACGCCACCGCCGATGGCTTCCATCCGCTCCAGCATGACAAGGCCATCGCCGACCACGGTATCAAGGAAGCTCTTGTCCGCCAGAACTGCGTCAGCTTCGCCATTGCGCACGGCGGCAACGGTTTCTTCCGGAGTTGCGAATTCGACCAGGGTCCAGCCCTTTTCCGCAATAAAGGCCGCCTGAATGGTGTTGGCCTGTGCGGTTACAACGCCGCCTTCCAGATCCACATCAGCCGACAAGGCGACATAAGCGGACGGGTCTGGCGGAGTGTAGGGTTGGGTGAAGTCGATGACTTCGTCACGTTCATCGGTGATCGACATGCCCGCAATGATGGTATCGTAGTTACCCGACACAAGGTTCGGAATGATCGAATCCCAGTCGTTCTTGACCCATTCACAGGTCAGACCGGCACGCTTGCACAGCTCGTCTCCCAGTTCACGCTCGAACCCGTCGATTTCGCCGGCGTCGTTGACGAAGTTCCACGGAGCATAGGCGCCTTCGGTGCCCATCCGCACGGTATCGGCAAACGCCATACCTGCGGTCAGCGCCAGTGCGGCGGTGCCGAGGATCAGTTTCTTCATGATGTTTCTCCCGTTCTTGGTTCTTTTTGCGGTTTTTATCCGGTCCCCGCGGACCGATGTTTGGTAACGGAGCAGACCCCGTTACCGGTCAATGCTGCCGCGTGGACGACAGAAATTGCTGGAGCCGCTGAGATGACGTGTTGGTGAACACGTCGTCGGGCGTGCCCTCCTCTTCGATCAGGCCCTGATGCAGGAAGATGACATGGCTGGACACATCGGCAGCCAGTTTCATGTCATGGGTCACGATCAGCATGGTCCGTCCTTCGGTGGCCAGATCCTTGATCACCTTGATCACTTCCTGTTCCAGCTCCGGATCCAACGCCGAGGTCGGTTCGTCGAACAGCAGTGCTTCGGGTTCCATGCAGAGCGCGCGGGCGATGGCCGCGCGTTGCTGTTGACCACCGGACAGTTGCGCCGGATAGACATCACATTTGTCACCGATGCCCACCTTTTCCAGATACATACGAGCGGATTTTTCGACCTCGTCCTTGTCGCGCCCCAACACGGTGACAGGGGCTTCCATGACGTTTTGCAGAATCGTCATATGGGCCCAAAGATTGAACTGCTGGAACACCATGCTCAGGTTGGTGCGGATACGGATGACCTGTTTGGCGTCTCCCGGATGGCGCGCCAATCCGGCCCCTTTCCAGGTCACCGGTTCACCCTTGAACAGGATGTCGCCTTGTTGACTGTCTTCCAGCAGATTGCAGCAACGCAGAAGCGTCGACTTGCCGGAACCCGACGATCCGATCAGGGACACGACATCCCCCCGGTGCGCGGTTATGTCGACGCCTTTAATGACCTCGAGATCACCGTAAGCTTTGTGCAGGCCGCGGATTTGTAGGACGGGCGGTGTGTCGGACTTTGTGTCGGGCAAGGGCAGTATCGCTGTTTCGCTCTCTCTCAGGGCCTCTATTGGACCGAAATTTTGGGCCAAAGCAACATTCAATCCGGATGACCAAGGGTGATTTCCGCCAGAGTGACGGGCAAATGCGCCATTGCGGAACTTGCCGCTGCGTCAATTGGTCGGCGCCATCAGGGTAATCGGGGTCGGCATTAACATCTGATTCCATTTGCCAGCAGGTTAAACCGTCAGGTCGCAGGCGGCTCAGGTGTCGGTACAGCCAAATATTCTTCCGCCGGGATCCGGATCATGCCTTTCAGATGCAGGGTTTCTTTGTCGTCTGGCGCCAGATCAGAAATGGCCTCTGCGATGGCAGAAAACAATCGGTCCGTATCCCGTCCCAAGGCCGTGATGAAGGGAAGGGTTGGCGTAGGCTTGGTTCGCTCAATTTCCACCAGATCAGCAGCCAATCCATCATATCGGCGGATCATTTCCCAGGTCAGCCCGTCAAGCGCGGCAAAGTCTGCCAGACCCTCTGCAACGGCCTTGGCCGAGAGCAGGTGTCCCCCTGTGGGGACAAGATCACCAAATGCAATGGATTTTTCGCGCATATGTGTGGTTGGCGCGGCCCAGCCGGATTGCGACAGCGCTTCGTTATAGGCAAAACGACGGCCGGAGAACTGGTCCAAGGAGCCGGCGTCTTCCCGTCTTGCGACAAAAACGCTGGCGTAATGCCCGGGTGGACAACCCGGCAGCCCGTAATCCGGTGTGCCGATCAAGGCAACTTTGCCATGCAACCGGGTACGATACGGCATCCCACATGTCTGAGAAAACAGCAGATCGGGAGATTGCCAGACGTCCCAGAAATCCGCATCGCGGGTCAGGTGATCCGGGCCAGCGCCCAATCGGTTCCGGATCGCTGCCCAAAACCGGTCATTGGCCGCGGCGGTCTCCTCGCGGTCATACATCCCCAGATGTGCGATCATTGTTGGCTTTCCACCCGTTTGCGCACAGTGGCGCTATCCATGTCACTGATGCCCAACAGGTTGGTTGCCAGTCGCAGCAATGCGTCCTCTTCGGCCTCACGGTGCCCGTCGGCAAGGGCGACCTGCCAAAGAGCTTCAACCACGGCGGTCCGGTCTTCGTAGGCGACGGCATCCTTGATTGCGCGGGTAAATCGCACGGTGTCGGGGGCTTCGGTTTCCAGCGCCTCGGCTTCCTCGCGAAGCAGAGCGGCGCCACCTATGTCCAACCCGTAGCGTGCCATTGTAATGCGGTCGATCCGGTCCTGTTCAACCGCAGCATAATTGTGGTCGGACCGCGCGATGCGAACCAACAAGGCAGTCAGGGCGAGACGCGCATCGGAATCCGCAAGTGGCGCGGGATTCGGCTGCAGCAGACGGGACAGAAATTCGGTGATCATTATGCGATAGTAGCCGTTTCAGCCTTCGCGCCAAGGGTGAAACTTGGCGGTTTCATCGCATCTTTGACGTCGGTCCAACAACTGATCAGTTCTGGTATTTAGCAACAGCACGGGTCCTGGCGGTCTGGCTGTCTGCATAGCTGAGGCCCATTGCTTTGCGGGCGTCTTCGACAATGCGCAACTCGCCTTCCTTTTCCTCGCCGTCGGCAACGACAACCTCCCACAGCGCGTCCAAAGCCGCGAGGCGTTCTTCAAGACCGGTGGTTTCTCGGATCAATTTGCCAAAAGTATCGGTTTCGGGAGCGGCGGCGTGCAATCTTTCGCACGTTGCGCGAACTTTGGCGGCTTCGATGGCGTTGTGCTGGTACAAGCGCGCCAGAATTCTGTCGATCAGGCTGATCTCCTCGACCTGATAATCTCGGTCGGATTGCGCCACGCGTACCAACAGTGCTCCAAGGGCCAGTTCGGCGTCGGGATCAGGCAGAGCGCTGGGCTTTTCCGGTCGGAAGGCTTGGAAGAATTTCTTCAGCATGGGTCCAGTTTACCCCACATTTTGTGTTTGTCCAAGCGCTGACTACCCGTCGTAGCCTTCGATGATTTCCATGTCCCCGGTGGAGACCGGGTCCCGAAGCGCTTTGGCGTCTTGGTAGGACACGCTGTCGTAGCACGCTTTCGCCGTTTCGAAATCCTTGAATTCCAACACGACCGTACGGGCTCGCAAATGACCCTCACGGATCTCCTTGGCGCCGCCACGGACAAGGAATTTGGCACCATATTCGGCAAAAGGAGCAGCATTGGCTTCGATGTAAATCTTGTAGCGCTCCATGTCATTCACATCGACATGGGCAACCCAATATCCTTTGGGCATTGTCACGGTCTCCCCTCGTGGTCCTTTTTTTGCCAAGCTGTCGCAGATTGCACCCAAAGGCAATCCCGGCGGCCGACTTTCCGGCGCGCGGTGATGGGCGCGGGCAGAGCAACCAATCCTTGTGGCGCCTTTCGCGCCCGGAGCTCCGGCCGCGGCTCCCATTCATCTTGTTGGGATTGATTTGGTCTGAAGGACCAAGAGGTCTGCCCCCGGTCCTCCATCCCAGCAACAGGATCACACCAAGCGCGAGGTCTCTTTCGCGGCGCGGACGAAGTCAGCGAACAGCGGATGAGGTTCGAACGGTTTCGATTTCAGCTCGGGGTGGTACTGAACGCCGATAAACCAGGGGTGATCGGTCCATTCCACGATCTCGGGCAGGCGGCCATCGGGTGACATTCCGGAGAATCTCAGCCCTGCCGCTTCCAGTTTCTCGCGGTATTTGATGTCCACCTCATAGCGGTGGCGGTGGCGTTCTTCGATGGCCGTCGAGCCATAGACACTGGCCACGTTCGAGCCTTCGGCCAGCGCTGCATCATAGGCGCCAAGGCGCATGGTGCCGCCCTTGTTGTCATTGGCCTTGCGCTGCACGGTGTGGTTGCCCTGCACCCATTCTTTCAGGTGATAGACCACCGGTTCAAAGCGCTTCTTGCCAGATTCGTGGTCAAATTCCTCGGACCCTGCGGTCTTGATGCCCGCCACGTTGCGCGCGGCCTCGATCACGGCCATTTGCATCCCCAGACAGATACCCAGATAGGGGATCTTGCGGGTGCGGGCGAATTCGGCGGCCTTGATTTTGCCTTCGGTGCCGCGTTCACCAAAGCCACCCGGCACGAGGATCGCATGGAAGCCTTCCAGATGCGGGGCAGCGTCGCTTTGGTCAAACACTTCGGCATCCACCCAGGAGACGTTCACCTTGACCCGGTTGGCCATGCCGCCATGTGTCAGGGCTTCCTTGATCGACTTATAGGCGTCTTCCAGCTGCGTGTATTTGCCTACAATGGCCACGTTCACCTCACCGTCGGTGTTGTGAATGCGGTCTTTCACGTCGTCCCAGACGGACAGGTCGGGCTTTGGGGCGGGCGAGATGTTAAAGGCGTCCAGAACGGCCTGATCGAGACCCTGCTCGTGATAGGCAAGGGGCGCCTCGTAAATCGAGTTCAGATCATAAGCGGCCACGACGGCCTCTTTCCGGACGTTGCAGAACAGCGCGATTTTCTCGCGTTCCTTGTCCGGGATCGGTTGTTCCGAGCGACAGACCAGAATGTCTGGGGCGATCCCGATGGATTGCAGCTCCTTGACCGAGTGCTGGGTCGGTTTGGTTTTCAACTCGCCTGACGCTGCCAGATAGGGCAGAAGGGTCAGGTGCATGAACAGGCACTGACCGCGTGGCTTGTCGTGGCTGAACTGGCGGATGGCTTCGAAAAACGGAAGGCCCTCGATGTCGCCAACGGTACCGCCGATCTCGCACAGCATGAAATCTACTTCATCTTCACCGATCGAGATGAAGTCTTTGATCTCGTTAGTGACGTGAGGAACCACTTGGATGGTCTTGCCCAGGTAATCGCCGCGGCGTTCCTTCTCCAGCACGTTGGAATAGATCCGACCTGACGAAACCGAGTCGGTCTTGCGCGCGGGAACGCCAGTAAACCGTTCATAATGGCCAAGGTCCAGGTCGGTTTCCGCGCCATCATCGGTGACGAACACCTCGCCATGTTCAAAAGGCGACATGGTGCCGGGATCGACGTTCAGATATGGATCCAACTTGCGCAGGCGGACCGAGTAGCCGCGCGCCTGCAGCAGGGCGCCCAAAGCGGCCGAGGCCAGTCCCTTGCCCAAGGATGATACCACACCACCGGTGATGAAGATGAAACGCGCCATGAGTGTTCGGCTGCCCCCGTGAACGTTATGATCGGCTGGCGATCAGGATCGGATTACTGCTGCCCGGTCGGTACACGAATCTCTCGCAAAACCGCAGCATCACGGGACTTTAGTATATAACGATTTTGCACAACATGCGCAAGGGAACCGCAAGATGCTGTTGCGGTTCCATACCAGTTAGCAATTTGTAGTGGTCAGTCGGCGCGTGGCACCAGCGGTGCGTTGTCACCTTCAGCGGGCGGCAACAGGCTGTCGCCCGAAGGTACAACCGGCGTGTCGCTCTCAGTCGTGCTTTCTGCCGGTGCCGGAACGCCCAGACGGTCAATGACCGAGCTGCCAGCCGATTTCTGCGCCGCAATGATGGTCAGGGTGATCGAGGTCACAATGAAAGCTGCAGCAAGAACCCAGGTTACCTTGCCCAGGGCTGTTGCTGCCGCACGACCGCTCATGACGCCACCGCCACCGCCACCGCCCATGCCCAGTCCACCGCCCTCGGATCGCTGCATCAAAACGACGGCGATCAGGCCCAGAGCCAGAAGAAGGTGGATGATGAGAACGACGTTTTCCATATGAACCTGCTGATCCTGCGGCGTTTGGCTGACTGACGGGCGGTATGTATGCAAGTTTGCCCGGCAGGGCAAGGGAGGAGTTCTACCTCGTCCCTGCTTCAGGCGCTCTGGACAAAAGGGGCTGGACAGGCGGGGCAGGGCGGCGGCACTATTTCCTTCATGCCCCATGATGATCATGACCACCCGCACGCCTTGCTGCCGCCCGAGCCTGCCTTGCGCGTCAAGGCGCTTGAAACGATTCTCACCCGCAAGGGATTGGTGGACCCGGCGGCGCTGGACGAAATAATCGACACATACCAGAATCGTATCGGTCCCAAAAATGGCGCTCAGGTGGTGGCGCAGGCCTGGTCCGACCCCGATTTCAAGTCGCGGTTGCTGGACGACGCCACGTCGGTTGTTGCCGACATGGGGTTCTACGGTCGTCAGGGTGAACATATCGTCGCGGTCGAGAATACGCCTGAGCTACACAACATGGTCGTCTGCACCCTGTGCAGCTGCTACCCGTGGCCTCTGCTGGGCATCCCGCCGGGCTGGTACAAATCCGATGCCTATCGCGCCCGTACAGTGCGGGAGCCCCGCAAGGTTCTGGCAGAGTTCGGTGTAACCTTGCCCGAGGACACAGCCGTCAGAGTGTGGGATTCGACGGCCGAAGTTCGGTACCTGGTCCTTCCCATGCGCCCGGAAGGCACAGAGGATCTGGAGGTGGAGCAACTGGCCAGGCTGGTGACCCGCGATTCGATGATCGGGACAGGACTGGCCTTGGCCCCGGAGCAGAGCACATGAGCCGTGTACACGACATGGGGGGGCGGTTCGGGGACGGGCCTGTGGTCCCTGAACCTCAGGGTATCCCTGCGCTGGGCGATTGGCAGGCGCGGGCTCTGGCTCTGACGCTCGCCTGTGGGTCATTGGGTCAGTGGAATATCGACGTCTCCCGTCATGCCCGTGAACGGCTCTCACCCAAGGACTATTCGCGATTTTCCTATTTCGAGAAATGGATCTCGGCGCTTGCCGATCTTTTGGTGGAAACCGGGGTGCTGACGCTTGAAGACCTCAAGGGCGCAACTTCTGCCGAAATTCACGACCTGGCAGATCGGATGCTGAAGGCCGAGGCCGTGACCGGAGTATTGGCCAAGGGTGGTCCGGCAGATCGGCCCAGCCTTAAACCAATCCGATTCGGAGTAGGCGACACAGTGCGTACGCGCCATCCTGGCGGGAGTGCTTTGGTCGATGGCGGCCACACGCGGCTGCCGTCCTATGCGGTGGGGGCCACTGGACGTATTCTCAGCCTGCACGGAGCTCATGTTCTTCCCGATAGCAATGCGCACAGATTGGGGGAGGCGGCGGAACCGCTGTATGCGGTTGTCTTTTCGGCGTCCGAGTTGTGGTCTCATCCTGAACATCCGAATGACGAAGTGGTGCTGGACATGTGGCAATCTTATCTGGAGCCTGTATGAATTCCTGTGTGGAAGTATCGGCGCCCGAGCCTGTGTTCGAGGAACCCTGGCACGCACAGGTTTTTGCCCTGACCGTGCATCTGAATGAATCCGGCCGATTTGAATGGCAGGATTGGGTGGAGCGGTTTTCAGCAACCCTGCGCCGTCACGGGCTTTCCAAGGATTTGGATGGGGGAGAGGATTACTTCAACGCCTGGCTGGAGACGCTGGAAAGGTACCTTGCGGAACAAGGCGACGCGGCTACGGATGAGGTGTCTCAATTAAAAGTAGACTGGGAGCAAGCCTATCTGGAAACACCGCATGGGGCTCCGGTCACACTGCCTGAACGCTAATCCAAAGCTGAAGCAGAGCCTAAAGCGAAGTCTGTCAACGTCGAGCGCCAGGTTTCATTCGTCCACGTCATCCATGTCGGCCTGTCCGGACAGGGCACGGCGGACATGGCTCCAGCTTAGACCGATGCCCAAAACAATCGAGAGCGCCAGAATGCCGAGCCAGACATTCAGGGTCGGGTTGTCCAGTTCCAGCAAGCCGAAATCATAGAGCACCCACAAGAGTGCTGCGACCACTGCCAGCACCAGAAACATTCCAAAGCCGCCGATGGACCGGACCGTGGCGCGCAAGTAGATAATATAGCCGATGGTAAGCAGCAGGCCCATCAGCACCGCCACGGACAGGTGCGTTTCATAATGGGTCATCGACCAACGCACAAAATTCCAATCTGTCGGGTTATAGGTCAATGCCAGCAGTCCGAAGGCAAACACCCATCGAAAGAACAGCCCGATCATTCCCATCGCCTCGTTTTTTGCACAGAATCGCCCATTCACGGGCCTGTGTCCAGCCCCGCAACCGCAAACTGGGGGCGACTGCGTCGAAATTGCGGTTTCCTCGACCGCTTGGCACCGCTATATGAAGGCCGGTTTGAACCAGCATCAAAAGGACCTGATATGGCCAACGTAGTCGTCGTCGGCGCCCAATGGGGTGACGAAGGGAAGGGCAAGATCGTGGATTGGCTCAGCGAGCGCGCTGACGTCATCGCCCGTTTTCAGGGTGGTCACAATGCCGGGCATACTCTGGTCATCGACAGCAAGGTCTACAAACTGCACGCGTTGCCTTCGGGTGTTGTCCGCGGCGGCAAGCTGTCGGTCATCGGCAATGGCGTGGTGCTGGACCCCTGGCATCTGGTCAAGGAAATCGCGACTGTTCAGGAGCAGGGTGTTGAGATCACCCCCGATACGCTGATGATCGCGGAAAACACCCCGCTGATCCTGCCCATCCATGGTGAGCTTGACCGGGCGCGTGAAGAGGCAGCGTCGAAAGGCACCAAGATCGGTACCACCGGGCGCGGCATTGGTCCGTGTTACGAAGACAAGGTTGGGCGCCGCGCCATCCGGGTTGCGGATCTGGCGGATGAGGCCACTCTGGAAGCTCGGGTGGATCGGGCCCTTCAGCACCATGACCCGCTGCGCAAGGGGCTGGGCATTGACCCGGTAGACCGTGATGCGCTGGTTTCGCAACTGAAAGAGATCGCGCCCAAAATCCTGCCTTTTGCGGCGCCGGTCTGGAAGGTTTTGAACGAAAAACGCAAAGCCGGTAAGCGGATCCTGTTCGAAGGCGCGCAAGGTGCGCTGCTGGACATTGATTTCGGCACCTATCCCTTTGTGACCTCGTCCAATGTGATTGCCGGTCAGGCCGCGACCGGTGTCGGCATCGGCCCGAACTCGATCGATTTTGTTCTGGGCATCGTCAAAGCTTATACCACCCGTGTCGGCGAAGGCCCGTTCCCGACCGAGCTGGATGACGCGGACGGTCAACGTCTGGGTGAGCGGGGGCATGAGTTCGGCACCACCACAGGACGCAAGCGCCGCTGTGGGTGGTTCGATGCTGCATTGTTGCGTCAAACCTGCGCGACCTCGGGTGTTAGTGGAATTGCACTGACCAAGCTTGACGTCTTGGATGGCTTCGAAACGCTGAAGATCTGTGTAGGCTATGATCTGGATGGCGAACGACTGGATTATCTGCCGACTGCGGCCGATCAACAGGCGCGCTGTGCTCCGATCTATGAAGAGATGCCGGGATGGACGGAGTCCACTGAAGGCGCCCGCAGTTGGGCCGAACTGCCTGCCAATGCGATTAAATACGTGCGCCGCGTCGAAGAGCTGATCGACTGCCCGGTTGCGCTGCTCTCCACCAGCCCGGAGCGGGACGACACCATTCTGGTGACCGACCCGTTTGCCGACTGATGGCGGAAGATAAAAAGGGACTGAGCTACAAGGCGCGCCGCCGCTGGTCGCTGGTCATTCTGTTGGTTGGAATGCCGCTTTATATCGTGCTGGCGGTGACCCTGACCGATTGGTTGCGGGCCAGGAATGACGGGCTTCCCGTCGTCGTGGAGCTTCTGATATTTATCGTTCTTGGGCTGCTTTGGGCGTTTCCGTTCAAATTCGTCTTTAGGGGCGTCGGCAAGGAAGATCCGGACGCAGACGGTTCCTGAACGTCGTTGAAACGCAAAAAAGGCACCTCATTCGAGGTGCCTTTTTTTATCGTCTCAAGCTGACGGTCAGCCCGCTGCGCGTTCCGGTTGGTACCCAATGTCACCTGTCGCCGTGAACTGGCCGCTGCTGGCCTTGGCGATCTTGCCTTCGCGAAGCAGCTGACCGAAAGAGCGTAGCCCGTCCTCGCGGGAGAACCTGTTTTCCTCGTTCAATTGACGCGCCTTGTTCATCAGCTGTGGGCGGGTGAACTGGTCACGGCCTTCGACAAAGCTCATGTAGGCGGCGGCAGCTTCCAGTACTTCGGGCAGTTCCACGGCGCCTTGTTCGCGGGCAAAAGCTGCAAATCCGCCATCCGAAGTACCCTGTGATCCGGATGCGTTATCCTCCACCTGGGTGCGAATACGGCGCGGGCGGATCGGGCCCTTGTTTTCAACCGGTGTGTCAATTCGCTGCTCAGCGACCAGTTTCAATGGTGCGGGCTGCGGCTGGGACGAGGGACGCTCGGCACGGCTTGTGGCGGCCACCGGACGGCGCGGGCGGACCACACTGGCAAGATCGTCAACATAGGGCGTCGTATCAGGATGTGTCCCGATGGAACCACCCGCGGCCCGTTCGGCTTCGGCGGCAGCCACGGCGGCCCGCAGTTGGTTGTAGTTCTCGCGGTTGGACGAAACCTCGGGTGCATCAAGCTTCTCATCCGCTGCATCCAGTAGGCGCGACACATCAGACCCATTGGTGTCTTCTGCCACGCGGGTTTCGGAAGAACCGGGTGCAGTTTCGGGGGCAGGTTGTTCGGCGTCCTGTTCCACAATGTCCTGAGCCTGTTCGGACGCGGCTTCCGCCTCGACCGCTGCCAACTCGCGCAGCAGGTCAGCTTCATCCTCGGCAGAAAGCGTGGAATCGTCGGTGTCTTCCTCGATTTCCTCCAATTTGCCTTGCGCTACTGCAGCTTCCAAGTCGGCTTTCTTTACTTTGCTCACGCGAACGCGCAAAGGCCGCGCTGTGGCTTCGGGCGCTTCGGGGGTCTCTGCTTTCGGCTGTTCGAGGATATTGACCTCGTCTGAACGCAGCCCTTCTTCGGCTTCCACGGATTGGTCCAGGTCATCAAACAGGCTGTCGTCGCCACCGGCCGGTTCCGGAGTGTTTTCGACGCGGTGGTTGCTCAGGTCGAGCTTGTCCAGAACGCTAGCGATCTCGTCATCCTGGATGTCTTCCTGGCGGTTTTCCAACTCGTCTTCAGGCTGATCATCTTCGCCCAGCACTTCCGAGATTTCGCGGGCGCTTTCTGACACGAAGTTTTCAGCATGTTCATCTTCCGAAAACTCGGCCTCGTCCAACGGACGCGCCTTGCGGGCAACCACGTCGCGGATGCGCTGCAGTTTTGCGGCGATGCTGTCTGCGGCTGGCACGATGTCGTCGGTGTTGTCGTCGTCGTCAGCATCGACGTCCATCGGCTCAGCTTCAGCCACGATCTCGACTGCGGCTTCGGTTTCGACCGCGGTGTCGGCCTCTGCAGGCGCGGCGGGAATGTCGTCCTGAAGGGTGTCAGGGGTGACTTCGGGTTCGACTGCTTCCGGTTCAATGTCTTCGACCGGAGCTTCTGCGACCGTTGGTGCCGAAGTCTCAGCCAGCACCTCTGCCACGTTTTCGATTACCGGTTCCTCGGCCTGATCTACGGCTTGTGCAGCTTCGGCGACGGCCTGTTCAGCGGCAGCGTCGTTCAGTTCAACAGGCTCTTCGATGTCCGGAACTGGCTCTGCCGTCTCCCGGACCTCTTGTTTCTCCAACTGTTCTGCCGGAGCTTCGCTGACAACCGGCGCGGGCTCGGCTGGAGCCGTCGGGTTCGCCAAAGCAGGGGCCGGAGCCTCGGTGGGTTGCGCAGCACGCAGCACGATTCCTTCGTCGCTACGCCTTGCTTCTACCTGACGAGAAATCTCCCGTTCTGCTATCCGAGCCATCATCTCGGCGTCCGGCTGCGGTGGTTCGGCACCAAAGAAGCGGTCATCCGCAGCAAGGTCCCTGAAGTATTCGGCAATCGCTTTCATCGTGTCGAAAGAGTCATCGAAACCTTCGAGCGTGCAGGAAAACGTACCGTATGAAACGGTCAGGATCTTGTTGTTCTGTACCATCAGATGCTCGCCCTCTTACAATTATTGCCACCAGTTAAGCACCAGCACGGCGACAATTTCGGCCCGAATCTGTGCAAATCACAGTATCATTTTAGGGCGAGATTGTGGCCGGTTCTCAAAATTGGCATTAAAGCGCGCATGACAGTGCCGATCCTTCACAGCGAAAAACCCGTCACTCTGGTTGGTGGCGGAGCTATTCATCCAGGAGATCTGGACCTTGCTCTGGTGCGTGCGCCCACATTGGTGGCTGCTGATGGCGGGGCAATGGCCGCGTTGGACCATGGTCTTGTGCCGGACGCTGTGATCGGCGACTTCGATTCGATTTCGGACGCGGCCTTGGCCCGGATCCCCGATGCGATCCTGCACCCGGTGGCCGAGCAGGACAGCACCGATTTTGACAAATGCCTGGAGCGGGTCCTTGCTCCGGTCATTCTGGCGGTCGGATTTCTTGGGCAGCGGCTGGATCACCAGTTGGCGGGGTTCAGTGCTTTGCTCAGGCAGGCTAAGCAGCCATGCATACTGATCGGTGCGGACGAAATCGTGTTTCACTTACCTCGCAATTTCGCTGCGGATCTGGAGGCCGGAGATGTGGTGTCCCTGTTTCCATTGCTTCCGGTGCAAGGGCGGTCTACCGGACTGCGCTGGCCGATTGACGGGCTGGAGTTGAGACCGGATGGCAGGATTGGCACTTCGAACGTGGCGCTGGGACCGATTCGGATCTGGACCGACGGGCCGGGGCTGCTGTGCATTCTGCCGCGGCGCGCCTTGGATCAGGTCATGCCGGCGTTTGCACCGGACGCGTGATCTTGGATTCCAGCGCGACCTGCCGCGCGGCCACCCGTTCGCGGGCGACAATATACAGCCCTGCACCCATGATGATCGCGATGCCGATACTTGCGGTGGTATTTGGTAGTTCGGTGAAGATAAGCCAACCGATGAATGTGGCTACCGGTATTTCAAGATATTGCATGGGCGCCAGGGTTGCTGCTGGAGCGAATTTGAGCGACCAGGTCATCAGCAAATGCGCAATAGTTCCCAAAATGCCGATCCCGATCAGCAGAAATACTTCGTAGCTGTTTGGGGAAATGACCTGCAGCGGGGCGAATTCGAACCTGTGGCCAATGACCAGCGCAGGCAGCATGACCACGCAGGCCATGACACCGCTGACCGCTTGCAGACCGATTGGATCGGTTTCCTTGGCTATCTGACGCGTCACCAGCATGAAGAGCGAGAAGATCACCGCCACGCCCAAGGGCAACAGCGCCGGCCAGCCGACCTGTGCAAAACTGGGTTGCACCACCAGCAAGGTCCCTATGAAACCCACCAGACAGGCCACAAGGCGACGGAAGCCGACCTCTTCGTCCAGAATGTACTTGCCCAGAAGCAACATGATGAAGGGCATGACAAAGGCAATTGCGACTGCATCTGCCAGTGGCAGGTATTGAAGCGCGGTGACCATGCAGGCGATCCCGGCAATGTGCAGGACGGTACGAAGAGCCGTCAGGGTCAGAACACGGCCCCGCATTCGCCAAATACGGTTGGTCATGAATACAATGGGGATCAGGACCACTGCCTGGAGCGCAAATCTGACAAAAACCAATTGCCCGAGCGGGACAGACTCACCCAGAAGCTTGGCCACAGCGTCCCCCATCGGAGCGACGACGCAAAACCCAAGCATGAGTGAGATACCTAGAATGGGACGATCATAAGACATGCCGACACGCTATGCGTGTGTTAACCTTTCTGCAAGCAAAGGTTGCGCCGATCCATCCCTTTTCTAGTCACGGTCCTTGTTTCATTACAAGTAACGTAGCGTCACATGTCAGCAGTTTGGAACGTTGACGGCCAACCCGCCAAGCGAGGTTTCCTTGTACTTCTCATGCATATCAGCGCCGGTCTGACGCATCGTTTCAATCGCCGCGTCCAGTGGCACAAAATGCTGTCCGTCACCACGCAAAGCAAGCGATGCGGCAGAAACCGCTTTGATCGCGGCGAGACCGTTGCGTTCGATACATGGCACCTGCACCAAACCGGCGACCGGGTCGCAGGTCATTCCCAAGTGATGTTCCAGCGCGATCTCGGCTGCGTTCTCCACCTGCTCGGGCGTGCCCCCCATCACGGCGCACAAACCCGCGGCGGCCATGGCCGAAGCACTTCCGACCTCGGCCTGACAGCCAGCTTCAGCGCCCGAGATTGAGGCGTTGAATTTGACCAAACCACCAATCGCGGCCGCTGTCAGAAGGAAGTCTTCAACATGTTTCTCAGAAGCCCCCGGAACGTGGTCGAGGTAATAGCGGATGACAGCAGGCAAAGTACCCGCAGCACCATTGGTAGGAGCGGTCACAACCTGACCACCGGCGGCGTTTTCTTCGTTCACCGCCATGGCATAGACGCTCATCCAGTCATTGATCGTGTGTGGAGCGTTCAGGTTCATGCCACGTTCAGCCTGCAGTTCATCATGGATACCCTTTGCGCGACGCCGCACATTCAGCCCGCCGGGCAGGATTCCGTCTCGGGCTAGCCCGCGCTCGATGCAGTTGTTCATGACTTCCCAGATGCGTGCCGTTCCTTTGCCCAGCGAAACTTCACAGCCGCGGGCGATTTCATTGGCGCGTTTCATCTGGGCAATGGACTTGCCGCTGGATTTCGCCATTTCCAGCATTTCGGCGGCAGACTTGAACGGGAAGGGGACTGGGTCACCTTCTTCCGTGGCCTTGCCCGCGGACAATTCTTCTTCGGTCAGGACAAAGCCGCCGCCAATCGAATAATACACCTGCCGCAGGATTACGTCGCCCTGGGCATCGGTTGCCATCAGGATCATGCCATTGGCGTGGCCCGGCAGGTTGTGATCATAATCAAAGATCATGTCTGCCTTGGGGTCGAACACCAGTTCGGGCAGGCCCTCGGGATGCATCCGGTGGGTCGCGTTGATCTGGGCCAGGGCGGCTTCGGCCTTGTCGTCGTCATAGCTGTCGGGCAGGAACCCGGCGAGGCCAAGGATCGTTGCCCGGTCCGTGGCATGCCCCACGCCAGTAAAGGCCAGCGATCCGTGCAGCGACGCTCGCAACCCGTGGAATTCGAAAGGAGAGGCGCGCATCAGGTCCAGGAACCGCGCAGCGGCCACCATCGGGCCCATTGTGTGCGACGAGGACGGGCCGATGCCCACTTTGAACATGTCGAAGACGGAGAGGAACATTACGTGGCTGATCCTTCTGGAGGGTTGGCGTAAGACGGGTTCGTGAACGGTTGGGGCCCAAGCCCTTCGGCTATGAGGGCGGTCTGGGCGCTGGCACGGGTTTCCAGTTTAGCACAGATGGATCTCAGCGCCGGATAGTGGTCCAGTTCGAACCATGAGCGGTCATAGGTAGCTGGGTAAAGACGCATCCACCGCAATTGGCAGGCCAGGTAGATATCAAGAACCGAGAGATCTTCCCCGCCCAGCCACGGCGTGCCGCAGGCGGCGTCCAGATTTTTTAGGTAGGTTTTCAACCGCTCGCAAATCCCTGCACGCAAGGCGGATTGGTGACTCGGGTCATCGCCGATGTACTTCTTTGCGTAAAACAGGATGCGTAGATCCGCATGCAGCGTATTGGAGGCAAAGAACAGCCATTTCAGAAAACCCGCCCGGTCGGAGCTTTCAGCCGCGGGCGCCATCGCTCCATGCTGGTCCGCCAGCCACAACAGGATGGCGGCGGTTTCGAAGACTGGACCATCAGGTGTTTCCAGAACCGGGATCAGCCCATTGGGATTCAGGGCCCGATAGGCAGGGCCATCCTGCGCCTGTGCGCGTCGATCAACCAGTGTGGTGTCGTACGGGAGGGCCATCTCCTCCAACGCCAGGCGGATCACCAGCGAGGCGTTGTCGGGGGCATAGTGTAAAATGTAGCGCGGTTCCATGACATGGTATTTAGGATGCTCAGGCCCCGAAAAATCTGTCGATAACGACGTTTCCGATAGGAAACGCGCAAAAAATGCGATCTGTTCGACCGTTGCTTTGACTTGCCGTTTGGGTTTGGGAGCGCGCCAACCCCGCCTGCGCTGTTTCCCCAAGGGTTTCTGAGAAGAAGACCTGGGGCTTCAAGGGCCTTGACCGGGCACCGGCATGTCACGCGGCGGACCAATCAAATACGGCAAGAATACGCGGTGCTTTATGTCTCGCCGTGGCGTGTGGCTTTGCTTATAACGTGTTCAGTGTATCCAGGGGGGGTTGCCATGACCGGAGAGTTGTCACCCATCGACAAGGCAAAATTCGTTGCCGCCAAGCGGGCCGCTGATTTTGTCGAGGACGGGATGCGTGTCGGTCTGGGCACGGGCTCAACAGCCGCCTGGCTGGTGCGGTGTCTGGGTGACATGGTTCGCGATGAAGGGCTCAGGATCCGTGGTGTCCCCACCTCGACCCGAACGGCGGAGTTGGCCCGCGAGGTCGGGATCGACGTGATCAGTCTGGATGAAGCACGCTGGCTGGATCTGACCATTGATGGGGCGGATGAATTCGACGGTGACCTGAACCTGATCAAAGGTGGCGGCGGTGCTCTGCTGCAGGAAAAGATCGTAGCCACGGCCAGTGATCAGATGGTGGTAATCGCTGATATCGGCAAAGAGGTCGAAACCCTTGGCGCCTTCCCTTTGCCGGTCGAGGTCATCCCGTTTGGCTGGCAGACCACTCAGGCACTTATCGAGGAGACGCTGATTTCTCTGGATGTTCTGGGGCGCTCGGCCACGTTGCGGATGAACGGGGAAACGGCGTTTGTTACCGACGAAGGTAATTACATCCTGGACCTGCATCTGAAACGCATCGGCAATGCGCGGCAATTGGCAATGGTGATGAACCAGATGCCGGGCGTTGTTGAAAACGGGTTGTTCATCGATATTTGCGATACGGTCGTGATCGGGTTCGGCGACGGCAAGGTCGAGGTGCGCGATATCAATGAAGGCACGGTCGAACATGACCGGCTGGACTTCGTCGAAAGCGACAATCTGTTCACGGATCTGGCGGACTAGACCGGGATGGCCGGATCCTTCGAGTATCTCGAAATCCTGTTGCAGCGACGGCGGCGCCTGGCGATGGCCCGTTTGCAATTGGTTGGATCCATTGGTGTGGGTTTCTCGCTGTTATGGTGGTTGGGTGGTGATTACACGTTCGCGATGCTTGTGGTGACCGGTGTTTCCTGGATCGTGCTCCCGCCGTTGGGAATTTTCATGTGCCAGCTTCGTCGGATCGGTCCGGCCGCTTTGCGCAGCAATAATGGCCCTGGCCTCGCTATTGAACAGCAGGAGAGGCATGGCGTCAGACGTGAGCGACGTCATGGTTCCGAACGGCCTTTTCACCCCGGTACGGCCCGTAATCACGCTTTCGTCAACATAAATGCGGACGGTCTATGGGCGGGCACACTGCGTCTGCCGTTGCAATTGCTGAGGCCGGACATATTTGACGACTTCACCAACGCGCTGCGCCGCTATTGGCCGGAAATAGACGAATGCCGGCAAACCCAACTGCGCAACCGAGGGCTGGACAGCAGCGCGGGATAGGATACACCCCATGCGGGATGAAGGATAAGGCGGAAAAAATGAGCTTTGATTACGATCTTTTTGTCATTGGTGGCGGATCCGGTGGCGTGCGCGCGGCACGGGTTGCGGCGGGTGAAACCGGCGCCAAAGTCGCCCTCGCCGAAGAAGACCGTTACGGTGGCACCTGCGTGATCCGCGGCTGTGTGCCTAAAAAGCTGATGGTTTTTGCCAGCGAATATTCTGGCATGGTCGAAGACGCCCAAGCCTATGGCTGGGACATTCAGGCCGGCGATTTCAGCTGGGACGCCTTCAAGGGCAAGCTGCACGCCGAACTGGACCGTCTGGAAGGTATCTATCGCAACCTGCTGAAAAACTCGGGCGTCGAAAGCTTTGATCAACGGGCCAAGCTTGTGGATGCCCACACGGTTGAGCTGAACGATGGCACCCGCAAGACAGCGAAACACATCCTTATCGCGACAGGTGGTCGTCCGACTGTTCCGAACTTTCCCGGGTCGGACCTGGCGATTACTTCAAACGAGATCTTCCATCTCGAAAAGTTGCCCGAGAGTATCCTGATCGTGGGTGGCGGTTACATTGCGTCGGAATTTGCTGGCATTATGAATGGCTTGGGCGTCAAAACGACCCAGTTTTACCGCGGCGCCCAGATCCTGCGCGGCTTTGATGACGAAGCGCGGGGGCTGGTCAGCGAAGAGATGTGCCAGAACGGCATCGATGTGCGTCTGGGCACTAATGTCCTTGAGATGCGCAAGGAGGGCGACAAGATCTGGGTCAAGGCCACCAACGGCGAAGAGCGTCTGTTTGACGTGGTCATGTACGCCACGGGCCGGGTCGCCAATGCCGACGATCTGGGGCTGGAAAACATCGGTATTGAACGGGGCCGCAAGGGTCAGATCATTGTCGATGAATACAGCCAGACCGGTGTGCCGTCTGTCTACGCGATCGGCGATGTGACCGACCGAGTGAACCTGACCCCGGTTGCCATTCGCGAAGGCATGGCCTTTGTCGAAACGGTGTTCAAGGGCAACCCAACCAAGGTGGATCACGAACTGATCCCGACCGCGATCTTCACACAGCCGGAATTCGGAACTGTGGGGCTGAGTGAGGAAGAGGCGGCCGAGCAGGAACCCATCGAGGTTTATGCGACCAGCTTCAAGCCGATGCAGCAGAGCTTTGCCGGGCGCGCAGCGCGCGTGCTGATGAAACTGATCGTCAGCCAGAAGACGCGCAAGGTGCTGGGCTGTCATATCGTCGCGCCTGGCGCTGGCGAAATGATCCAACTGGCCGGTATTGCGGTGAAAATGGGCGCAACTAAGGAAGATTTTGATCGGACGGTTGCAGTTCACCCCACGATGTCCGAAGAATTGGTAACGCTCAAAACACCCGTGCGGACTGCTTGATTTTCAGGCAGGCCTGCACAGTTATGTGAGAGGGCCACGAGCAACGTGGCATTACGAAAGGTTGAAGGAGAGACATGGCGGGCAACAGCGGTGGCCCCTGGGGGGGCGGTGGCGGCTCCTCGGGCGGCGGCGGAGGAAACCGGGGCAACAACAACGGTGGCGGCGGTGGACGTCGTCCCGAAGATGATGGCCCGCAGATCCCCGAGATCGACGAGCTGATGAAGAAGGGCCAGGAACAGCTGCGCGTCCTCATGGGCGGACGCGGTGGTTCAAATGGCGGCGGAACTGGTGGCGGCGGTGGTCGTCGCGGTGGTGGACCAGCCATCACCGGCGGCACACTCGCGCTGGGCGCCGTTGCTGCAGCTGTCCTTTGGGGCATGGCCAGCTTTTATACAGTCAAGCCGGAAGAACAGTCGGTCGAACTGTTCCTGGGCGAGTTTTCAGCCGTCGGGAATCCCGGTCTGAACTTTGCCCCCTGGCCACTGGTGACGGCAGAAGTCATCCCGGTCACGCGTGAACAGACCGAAGACATGGGCGGCGCGCGCGGCACCGACGACGGTCTCATGCTGACGGGTGACGAAAATGTGGTCGATATCGACTACCAGGTCGTCTGGAACATCAATGATCCAGCCAAGTTCCTGTTCAACCTGCGTGACCCGCGCGAAACCATTCGTGCGGTGTCGGAATCGGCGATGCGCGAGATCATTGCGCAAAGCGAACTGGCTCCGATCCTGAACCGGGACCGTGGCATCATCGCCGATCGGTTGCAGGAGCTGATCCAGTCCACGATGGACAGCTATGATTCGGGCGTGAACATCGTGCGTGTGAACTTCGACAAGGCTGACCCGCCGCAGGACGTGATCGCCGCATTCCGCGACGTTCAGGCCGCTGCGCAGGAACGGGACCGTCTGCAGAACGTTGCTGACGCCTATGCCAACCAGGTGCTTGCACAAGCGCGCGGTGAGGCGGCGCAGGTTCTGGAAGAGGCCGAAGGCTATCGTGCCCAGCAGGTCAACAGCGCCCAGGGTGAGGCCAGCCGCTTCAGCGCGGTTCTTGAAGAGTATCTGAAGGCACCGGATGTGACCCGCAAACGTCTGTATCTGGAACGGATGGAGCAGGTTCTGGGGGATGTGGACAAGATCATTCTCGACGAAAGCTCAACCGGCTCCGGACAGGGCGTCGTGCCGTATCTGCCGCTGAACGAACTGCGTCGCGGGGAGAATAACTGATGCGCAAATCAACTTTGTTCCTGCCCGTCATCGTGATCGCCATTGTCGGCCTTCTGTCTTCGATCTTCATCGTGGATGAACGCGAACGTGCGCTGGTTCTGCAATTCGGCCGCGTTGTTTCGGTCAAGGAAGACCCGGGGCTGGCGTTCAAGATACCGTTGATTCAGGAAGTCGTTCGCTATGATGACCGTATCCTGTCCATAGACGTTCAACCGCTTGAGGTGACGCCTCTGGATGATCGACGTCTGGTGGTGGATGCGTTTGCCCGTTATCGGATCGCCGATCTGGAACAGTTCCGTCAGGCCGTTGGCGTTGGCGGTATCCCGGTTGCCGAAGATCGTCTGGATCGTATCCTGCGTGCCGAAACCCGCGAAGTCCTGGGTTCGGTGTCGTCCCGCGATATCCTGAGTTCAGACAGGGCTGCATTGATGCTGCGGATCCGCAACAGCGCGATTGCCGAAGCGCAAGCGCTGGGCGTTAACGTGATCGATGTGCGTCTGAAAGCAACCGACCTGCCACAGGCAAACTTGAAGGCCACGTTTGACCGGATGAAGGCCGAACGGGAACGCGAAGCCACTGACGAACGCGCCCGCGGTAACGAAGCCGCTCAGCGAGTACGTGCTCAGGCGGACAGGACGGTGGTGGAACTGGTTTCGGATGCCAATCGCGAAGCCGAGATCATTCGCGGTGAGGCGGATGCCGAACGCAACGCCATCTTTGCCGAAGCTTTTGGCAAGGATCCGGAGTTCTTCGAGTTCTACCGTTCGCTTTCGGCCTATGAACGGGCGCTTGGCGGGACGAACAGTTCGATGGTGCTGAGCCCGAATTCCGAGTTCTTCAATTATCTGAAGTCGCCAACCGGGCAGACACCCCAGTGATGGGCACCATTCTTCTGGCCCTCGGGCTGGTATTGATCGTGGAGGGGCTGGTCTATGTACTGGCCCCTTCGCTTGTCGAGCGTATGCTGGAAGCGCTACGCCAGATCCCGGAACCAGCCCGGCGCCAGGTTGGTTTGCTGGCGGTCGTGTCCGGTCTCATCCTGTTGTGGGTCGCTCATCAATTTGGCGTTTGATCCCTGCCGACCGGTTGCGTGTGAAGAGAGGTGAACGGGTAGGGTTTTCGCACCTTGGGCGCAATGAGAAGATATTTTTCTGTTTTTCCAGGTTTGGTGGAATTGGTTTCCAAGTTTACGTACGGTCCGTTCACAGACGTTTCACTTCGCTTTGAAACTCTGCAACATGCGTTGCGGCACAAGGTAAAGTCACTACATTGAACGCATCCGATGAAATCCGAAGGCCGTTGGGCCTTCGTGGGGAGCGTGTTTCGCGCGCTCCCGTTAGAGGCTTTGACAAGGAGTGTTACTCGTGCAGCCACAGGCAAACGTAATCATGACCGGACCGAACAGGCTTATGCAGGGATGGCGACTGTTCTGGCTCGGCGCTGTTGCCATGCTGATGGTTTTGGCCCAGACCGTGACCGCCCAGGCGCGTCCCGAAAGTCTGGCCCCGCTGGCCGAACAAATCAGCCCGGCAGTGGTCAATATCACCACATCTACCGTCGTCGAAGGACGAACCGGCCCGCAAGGCATTGTGCCCGAAGGCTCCCCCTTCGAGGATTTCTTCCGCGAATTCCAGGATCGCAATGGCGATGAAAATCGTCCGCGCCGCTCGTCCGCTCTGGGCTCGGGCTTCGTGATTTCAGAAGACGGCTATATCGTCACCAACAACCACGTGATCGAAGGCGCCGATGAAATCCTCATCGAATTCTTCCCAGGAGATGGCCTGCCTGAAGAACGGCTGCCGGCCAAAGTTGTGGGCACCGATCCCAAGACCGATATCGCCCTGCTCAAGGTCGAGGCGGACATGCCGCTGAGTTTTGTCCGCTTTGGCGACAGCGATACGGCGCGCGTCGGCGATTGGGTTATCGCCATGGGCAACCCGCTGGGGCAGGGCTTTTCAGTGTCCGCCGGCATCGTGTCCGCGCGCAATCGGGCCCTTTCCGGCAGCTATGACGACTATATCCAGACCGACGCAGCCATCAATCGCGGCAACTCGGGCGGTCCGCTGTTCAACATGGATGGTGAAGTGGTCGGCGTAAACACTGCCATCCTGTCGCCCAATGGCGGCTCGATCGGCATCGGTTTCTCGATGGCTTCGAACGTGGTGACCCGCGTTGTGGACCAGTTGAAGGAATTCGGTGAAACCCGTCGCGGCTGGCTGGGTGTTCGCATTCAGGACGTGACCGAGGAACTGGCTGAATCCATGGGGCTGGCCAATGCAACCGGCGCGCTGGTCAATGATGTGCCGGAAGGTCCGGCCAAAGAGTCCGGCATGCTGCCCGGGGACGTGATCATGAGCTTTGACGGCGTTGAGGTGGAAAACACCCGCGGCCTTGTCAAGCTGGTGGGCAACAGCGAAGTCGGCAAGAAAGTCCGTGTCGTGGTCTATCGCGATGGGGGCACCCAGACTTTGTTGGTCACTCTGGGCCGACGTGAGGATGCGGAACGTGCCACTCCGGTCGCGCAACCAGGCACTGCACCGGAAGAAACCGAGAAGGAGATCCTGGGTCTGACATTGGGCGCGCTGACCGACGACATGCGCAGTGAGCTTGGTGTGGCAAGTGATCAGGACGGTCTGGTGGTTCTGTCCGTCGATGAAACCTCGGAGGCCTGGGAAAAGGGTCTGCGGGCGGGCGACGTGATCACTGAAGCGGGTCAGCAGAAAGTGGCTTCGCTGGATGATCTGGACGACCGCATTACCGACGCACAGGAGGCAGGTCGCAAGTCGCTCCTCCTTTTGGTCCGTCGTGGCGGTGAACCCCGCTTCGTGGCGCTGAGCTTGGAAGACTAAATCCGCTCGATACGACCTGAAACAGGCCGGGTGATTTGCCCGGCCTTTTTTCGTGCCGTACTTGCCTTGCTGGCAAAACCGGTCCCGTCTTCTTTTCTTTGAAAATCCCACGGGGTGAAGACACCAAAGGCGCAGTGGGGAAGAGCCCCAGCGATATTACTATTGAAACAAGAAAGAACCATGCGCGTTCATGCACATGGTTCTCTTTTTGGGAGGAACCAGCCGGGACGAACTCTGGGGATGGTTGGCCGGTTCAATTCCAACCTAGCTGCCTGGTCGCTGCTGGTCTGTGACCTGCTTCACAGGTCAAAGTGGCATCAAATCAGGTCCGGATCTGCCAGGCGGGTCAGGGCAGCACGGTCTTGAATAATCAGCCCACCTCGGGTGGCTTCGATGACTCCAGTGCGTTTCCAGGCGCTGATTGTCTTGGAGACCGCTTCGCGAGTGGCGCCAACAAATTCCGCCAGTTCGCTTTGGGACATGCTGAGCGTGTTCGAACCGGGCTCGCCCGTCAGATGCAACAGCTTGCGCGCGAGGCGCGCCGAAATCGGCAGAAATACCTGTTCGTTGAGTTGCATGTTCATCCAGCGCATTCGTTGCCCCGCAAGGCGGATCATGTCGGCGGCCAGTTCCGGGTGCTGTTCGATCTGCTTCAGCACATCCGGATTTCGAATGCGCCGGACACGGCTAGGTTCAAGCGCCGTGGCTGTCGCTGTTCGCGGACCCGGATCGAAGAGTGCTATTTCACCAAAGATCGCCCCCGGCCGCATGATGTCGAGCGACAGTTTGCGGCCCGCTGCCGATAGAATGGAGAATTCCAAGCTACCCTCTGTGATGGCAAACAACGCGTCCCCGTCATCGCCCTGTTCGAATAGGATGTCTCCCTGGCCCAGTCTGATCTCGGTCGCCTGCCCCTCCAGAAGATCTTTCAATCGCTCCGAGGCACCGGAGAGAAATCCGCAATCAGGAATGCTGTCGGACGCCATGGTCAGAGCCTCAGGTGTTAAACGTATGCTACCTTTGATCCCAACATGGTGGCGGGCCTTAGGCAAGAGGGCTTGGAGCGTTCACTCCTGCTCAACCTCGATCAGCCCCAGCTTGCGCGCAGCCGCGAGGGACAGAATCCCGGAATCAAGTCCCTGAGGCGCTTGGTATCTGCGCACGGCCGCTCGGGTGCGGGCATCCATTTCGCCGGTGATGGCGCCCCGGTAATGGCCGCGGACTTTCAGGGCCCGCTGGACGGAGGACACGAATTCAGGGGTCGAGACATCGTCACATGGGATGCGGAACCAGATTTCCTTGCGTTCGCGGACAATATCCTGGCGTGTTTCGGTCTTGTAGATAGCCGGCTGTAGAATGGTGCCATCGGCCAGGATCTCGGCTGGTTGCAGCAGGATCTGATGGGTCACGGTTTCGATAATCGCGGGGGTAATGTGCTTGCCCCAACAGGTTCCCGGCGCTGCACCCGGCGGCGCCTCTTGTTGCAGGCGAGTCACCTCGGGTTCGGACAGGCCCGTATCACAGGCAGCAAGCGCGGCCAGCAGGATGGCGCAGCAAAGGGGCTTCAAAGGTGACATGCTCGGGCCTCTGACAGGCGTTTTCGCGACCTTAGCCCAGATCCTGGCGTTGCGCAAAGGCTGCGTGTTCCTCGTGCCCCTGCTCCTCAAGCAGCAGGTCCAGCATCGGCGAGATATCCTCGATCCGTTCGGCAATCAGGTGGGTGACCGAATGCGCCCGTTGTAATCGTCCGGTGATCCGCAGCAGTCGCCCGGCAATCACCGCCCGGCGGAAACGTTCATACATTTTGCGCCAGACGATCACGTTCACAATGCCGGTTTCATCTTCCAGGGTCAGGAAGATCACTCCTTTGGCCGTGCCCGGACGCTGTCGCAGAATCACCAGCCCGGCCACGGTGACCAGCGCACCTTCGGGCGGCAGAGTTACCTGATCGGCCCGTAGGCAGGAGGGTGGGCGCGGCCAGGTGCTACCTTGGTGAACCGGAGACAAAAACAGCTGTGGCGACATGGCGAAGATGGACAAGGTTGTTTGGAACAAAAATAGAACATTTGTGGCAAAAGTCCAGCTGCGCCACCATTCGGTCGCAAATGGGGGTGGCGTGGGCCGAAACGCTTGGATAGACAGTTTTCCAGCTACCGAAAGAGGGAATTCTGACAATGGCAAAGATTACCTATATCGAGCATAACGGCACCGAGCATGTCGTGGATGTTGCGAACGGGCTGACCGTGATGGAAGGGGCCCGTGACAACAACATTCCCGGCATCGAAGCCGATTGTGGCGGTGCCTGTGCCTGTTCGACCTGCCATGTCTATATCGCGCCGGACTGGGTTGAAAAGGTCCCGGCCAAGGATGACATGGAAGAAGACATGCTGGACTTTGCCTATGAGCCGGACCCGGCTCGGTCGCGCCTGACCTGCCAGATCAAGGTGACTGACGATCTGGACGGATTGGTTGTGCATATGCCCGAAAAGCAGATCTGATGACACTGCGGGGCAAGGCGCAGCGTGACCCGTTGTGCCTCTGGCCCCGTTTTGCCCGCTGCGCGCGGTGGGCTGTGGGTGTGTGGCTGACGATTTCTGTGGCAGACGCTCACGCGCAAACCCTGACGGAGGCCGTCTTTGGCGACCCGACCACGCGTTACGGTCATGCCGTACTGGGCGATGCCGTGGAGTGGGGCGCGCTGAAGATGGTGTTCGATGGGCCTGATTCTGCGCCCAGTGTGGTAGAAGTCGCCCTTCCGCAAGATCACGTCTTTGAAGACCTTGCCCCGCGACCCGTGGACCTGGATCTGGATGGCACCCCGGACGCGGTGATGGTCATTGAGACAGACATGGCGACCGGAGCGGCTTTGGCCTTGTACGGGGCTGATGGCAAGATCACTGAGACCCCGCATATCGGGCGCTCCAACCGTTGGCTTGCACCGATTGCCGCTGCTGATCTGGATGGCGACGGTCATGTCGAGATTGCCTATATCGATCGTCCTCACCTGGCTAAGACCCTGCGGATCTGGCGCTATCGCAATGGCGCCTTGCATCCGGTGGCCGACAAGCCGGGGCTGACCAATCACCGGATCGGTGAAGATTTCATAACCTCGGGCCTGCGGGAGTGCGGGGCGGGGCCGGAACTGATTACGGCGGATGCGCGCTGGCGCAAGGTCATGGCAACGCGCTTAAAGTACGGGCAGATCGAGAGCAGATCCATCGGCCTTTTCGATGGACGTCAAAGCGTGGCGGATGCTTTGGAATGCAAACCTCTGAACTAATCTCAGCCCGCTGCGTTTGACACCACATGTTCGCCTTCGATATCGCCTAGCGAACTGAATAGCGCGGCGGTGTTGCTGGCCCCGAACTTCTTCAGAAGCTTTGCCCGATAGACCTCGACCGTGCGATAGCTCAGCTGCAAGATGCGGGCGATCTCCTTGCTGGTCTTGCCTTCGGACAGCAGAGAAAACACTTCGCGCTCTCGCCGTGTCAGTGGCTGGTAGGGGCGTAGCGCGGACAGGTCCGCAAAGCTCCAGACCGCGCGGGCCAGCGGGTCATCGGGGGTGAAACTGTGGCCGCGCACGCGCACCCAGAACAGCTCCCCGTCCTTGCGGCGCATGACCCGCTCGTCCCAGTACAGGTTCCCTTTACCCAGGGTTTCGTCGCCGCGGTGGCGTACGTTCAGAAACTCCTCCTCCGAAGGGTAGAGGAAGACGAACAGCTGATCCAAAAGCTCTTCTGCACTGTATTGAAACATGTCGCGAAAGCGCAGGTTGCTGTCCCGAATGACCCTGTTTTCCGTCACCACCAGCCCGATCGGCGCATAATCGAAGGCAAGCTGCATCAGGTCGCGGTCTGCATAGGCGCGATTAAGATCGTCCGGATCAGGCGTGCGGATCATTCAGCTCTCCCAGATGTGCCGGGCAACCTTAGCCAAGCCTGCACCGCGTTGGAATACCCGGATATTCCCGAAATGTTGCGGGCGACAACCGTCCGCGGGGTTAAGCCCGTCGTTCCACCTTGCGACTCATGGTTATCGACGTTGCACGCTGGTATCCGTCATGTGACGTCTCGCCGATCTTGATGAAGCCCATCCCGGCAAAGGCGGTGTGGTTGTGTGTCAGTTCCACCCGTGTTTCCAGCTCGAGACGAGGCAGATCCAGTGCGCGCGCTCTGTGATCAGCCATCCCGATCAGAGTTTGGGCCAGCCCTTTCCGCCGATGCGCTTCTGCAACGGCCAGTTTGCCGACATACAAGCAATCTGGTTGCGGCGTCAGGAAAACGCAGGCGATGGGCGGAGTTCCGATGGCCCACACCTCGCCAATTCGGCATTGCTCGGCAATCTTGGAGACGGTCAACCGGTGCATGGAAGAAGGCGGGTCAATCCGGCCATCCATATAGGCGAAACTGGACCGGATCAGGGTCAGCACCTGGGGGAGCTCCGGTGAATCGTCATTCAGTTGATAGGGCGTCATCGGAGTCTCCAGAGGCGAAAGATCCGATGCGACATGATCGGATCGACATCGGAGAAGCCGGCCGAAATCCGGCGCCAATTCAAGACAGACTTCCAAGACGTGACAATAGCATGAAGGTCAAAACCAGCAGCGCATGCAAAAATGCTCCAGCCCATGAAAGTCGGGGCGATTGTCAATTTGACCAACCGCAGCCCGCCTAAGCGGGCTGCCGTGCCCAAGGCCAATTGGCCGCGGGAGCGCTCCCCGGGCAAATCAGAGTGCGCGCCAGCCGATGTCGCGGCGGAAGAAGCCACCGGGCCAGTCGATGTCATCGACCATCGCATAGGCCCGGTCGCGGGCTTCCTGCAGGCTGGCGCCGCGGGCAGTGACGTTCAGAACGCGTCCGCCGGTGGCCAAAACCTTGCCTGCCTCTGCCTTGGTGCCAGCGTGGAAGACGATATTGCTGCTATCCTCGGGCAGGGCGTCCAGACCTCCGATCTCGGTGCCCTTTTCATAGGACCCCGGATAGCCTTTGGCCGCCATCACTACCGTGATCGCATGATCATCCGCCCAGTTGACCTGAGCCTCCGCCAGCCGACCTTCAGCCGCTGCGTGCATCAGGTCCAGTGCCTGCGCGCCCAGCCGCATCATCAGAACCTGGCATTCCGGGTCGCCAAATCGAACGTTATATTCCACCAGGCGCGGTTGCCCGTCCTTGATCATCAGCCCGGCATAGAGCACGCCCTGATAAGGCATGCCACGATCTTTCATCGCTTTCATCGTTGGCTTGACGATTTCCTCCATCGCCTTGGCTTCGATCTCGGCCGACAGAACAGGAGCGGGCGAATAGGCACCCATGCCACCCGTGTTCAAACCAGTATCGCCTTCGCCGACTCGTTTGTGGTCCTGCGCGGTGCCGATCGACAGAACGTCCTCGCCATCGACCAGCACGAAAAGCGATGCTTCTTCGCCCTCCATAAACTCCTCGATCACAACCTCGGCCCCGGCTCCGCCAAAGGCGCCGCCGAACATGTCGTCGATGGCCTCCAACGCGGTGTCCTCATCCATCGCCACGATCACGCCCTTGCCCGCGGCCAGACCATCAGCCTTCACGACGATTGGAGCACCGTTTTCGCGGATATAGGCCTTGGCGGCCTCCGCTTCGGTGAAGTGACCATAGCCCGCAGTAGGTGCACCTGCTGCGTCGCAGATCTCCTTGGTGAAACTCTTGGAGGCTTCCAGCTGTGCCGCTGCCTCGGACGGGCCAAAGACCAGAACACCCGCTTCGCGCAACCGATCTGCCACGCCGGCTGCCAGCGGCGCCTCGGGGCCGACGATGACAAAGTCGATGGCGTTTTCCTCGGCAAAGGTCACAACAGCACCGCCCCGGTTGATGTCCAGATCTGCACATTCTGCGATCTGTTCGATGCCGGCATTGCCCGGTGCCACGATCAGCTTGTCGCATTTCGGGTTCTGAAGGGCGGCCCATGCCAGGGCATGTTCCCGACCACCGCTGCCGAGGATGAGGATATTCATGAGCGCGCACTCCGATCTGCTTGGCCTTGCTTGGGCAGCGTTCTATGCTGCATGGACCCTTTGAACAAGAACTCAAAAGATCCCGAGGGAGCGCCTTATTGTCCGACCTGTTTGATGATCCGATGCCGGGCCAGAACATGCCCGAATTCACCGTCTCCGAAATCTCGGGAGAGGTGAAACGCACGCTCGAAGGCGCCTTTGGACGCGTACGGGTGCGGGGTGAGGTCGGTCGTGTGTTCAAGGCCCGCTCAGGGCACCTGTATTACGACATCAAGGACGATCGGAATGTGCTGGCCTGCACGACCTGGAAGGGACAGGTCGCGAATCTCTCGGTCGTGCCGGAAGAGGGGCTTGAAGTTGTCGTCACTGGACGGCTCACCGCCTTTGGCGCGCAGTCAAAATACAACCTCAATGTCGATGAAGTCGCAGTCGCGGGGCAGGGCGCGTTGATGGCGCTTCTGGAAAAGCGTAAGAAACAGCTCGAAGGAGAGGGGCTTTTTGCAGCCGAACGCAAGCGCCCGTTGCCCTACCTGCCACAGATCATTGGGGTCGTGACCTCACCTTCGGGCGCCGTGATCCGTGACATCCTGCATCGTCTGCGCGACCGCTTCCCGCGCAAGGTGCTGGTCTGGCCGGTTGCCGTGCAGGGTGCCAATTGTGCGCCCGAAGTGGCCCGCGCCATCGACGGGTTCAACCGGCTGACGCCAGGAGGCGCTCTGCCGCGCCCCGATCTGATCATTGTCGCGCGCGGCGGAGGCTCGATCGAAGACCTCTGGGGCTTCAACGAAGAAATCGTGGCCCGCGCGGCCGCCGCTTCGCAGATCCCGTTGATTTCTGCCGTGGGGCATGAAACCGATACCACGCTGATCGACTTCGTATCCGACCGTCGCGCGCCAACCCCCACGGCGGCGGCCGAGCTGGCCGTTCCGGTGCGGCTGGAACTTCTGGCTTGGGCCGAGGCGATGGGAGCCCGTCTGGCGCGCGGTGCAGGGCAGGCCGTACAAATTCGCCGCCAGCGCCTGGCGGATCTCGGTCGTGCGCTGCCGCGCCCCGAAACCCTGCTCGACACGCCACGTCAGCGTCTGGACCAGGCCAGCGACCGCTTGCCCAACGCCCTGATTCGCGGCGTACAGAGCCGTCGCCTGATACTCACCGAAACCGCGGCACCTCTTCGCCCCCGCACCCTGCGCCACCGGGTGGAAAGCGAAAGGGACCGGCTCACCAGTCGGGTGGACCGCCTGACCCCGGCCTTGCAACGGGCCATCACCCGGCAGCGTGAACAGTTGGAGGCGCGTGCCACCCGACTGCATCCCCAGCGGCTGAGCCAGGAGGTGCAGCGACAACAAGAACGGTTGAAGACCCTCAGCCAGCGTCTGTCGACCGCTGGGCAATCACAGATCACGCGTCTGCGCGACCGACTGGAGGCAACGGACCGCCAACGCGAAATCCTCAGCTACAAGGCAACGCTTGAACGCGGCTATGCGGTGGTCCGTTCTGAGGGAACGGTCCTGACGAGCCAGGCCCATGCAGCCCAGGCAACGGCGTTGGAAATCGAATTTGCCGATGGTCGCCTGTCGGTCGGTGCTGGCGTTCCCTCGAAAGCGCCCTCTAAGCCCACAAAGAAATCGGCGCCAAAATCTGACCCGGAGGGGCAGGGTTCCCTGTTTTGAGCCCGAAAAGCGAGGTCCTTCATCTGGCGGGAAAAATCTCAAGGTAATTGCCCCAACTTGGCAGAGCGGCAGCTGCCCTTATCCTGACACGTGTGTCAAACCCCGACGTCCGGCCCCTTGCACAGCATTTCCTCCCCGATTTCGTGGGATTCATATAATTCCGTGCTCAGCGGATCATCCTGAAACCGTGCGGTTAGCCCGCCGGGGCCCATTGAGAACTGCCAGCACTGCGGGTCATTGCGGTTTTCGTAGATGAAACAAATCTGATCGCCCTGCGGATACCATTCACCTTCCTGACATTCCCCATCCAGAAAGGACCAGATGACCCTCCGCCCCGGAAGATAGCGCTCAACCCCATAGGGTTGGCCGTCGAACCCGTAATAGAGGGTCTTTCCACGTGTGTAGCGGTCAAAGGCCTCCGGTCCAACCGGTTCGGCAGCCGCAGTCGCAGCGGGGGCACAGAGCCCGAACAGCAGAACAGTAACTCTCAACATGTCGCAACTGTGACAGAGGGCGTGGCGCAAGTACAATCAAACCTGCGCAAAAGGTTGACCGCGACTCTGCACCAGAGCCACCCGGGGATCCATAATCCTGCGCCACAAGGGCGGGATCAGCGCGATCACACCCATTACCGGGAGCGAGCGGGGCAGTGTGGGCATGTCCTCGTCCAGCAGCAATTGTGGAAAGCGCCGTCCGGGGTTCATGTGGTGGTCGGAATGGCGAGGCGCATTCAGCATCAGCGCCGAGGAATACCAATGCGGTGCGTTCCAGGAATGCTGCGGGCCCGCCGGCTCCAGCCTGTCGCCGTGTCGCGCCCGCCGCAGCCCGTAATGCTGGACGTAATCGGCCAGGAAGATCTGCGCCTGAGCATACAGGCAGGCCAACAGCACAGCCACAATTGCCGGGAGACCGCCCAGGCTCCAGGCAAGCACAAGTGTAGCCACTCCACCGGCGGCATAGGCAAGGTATGGGTTCAGTCCCGCGCGTCCCGTGCGCAGTCGTGCTTCGGCCCGGAACCCTTGCAAAAAAGATCCCGCCCATGCCCGGAGCCAGAAAGCATAAAACCCTTCGCCCAATCGGGCCGAGTTGGGATCCCGGTCGCTAGCCACATGCACATGATGAACCAGCATATGGGCCGAAGCATGATGCCCGATCAACATGCTCGTATAGACAGTCTGCCCCAATCTTCGAAGTTTCCGGTTCGGATGATGGATCAGCTCATGTGCATTGGGATGCGAGACCTGCCCCATGAAAAGCCCCGATCCGATGACGAGTAAGACCAGCTCAAGACCACTGCGCGTTCCGCACACAAAAGACAGCACAGGGATCAACAGCAGATGGCCCAAAGCCAGCGTGACCGACAGCACGTCCGCGCCATTGGTTGCGTCCGTAGCTTCGGTCGTGCGTCCCAACCGATCCATCAGATAGACGCAGACGGTCATGTAGAGCACGGCGGAAGGGGCCCAAAGACCGCCCCAAAAACAGGCCGCGAATAGGATCAGCAGGGGGGTCAAGCTGGCAATGGCAAACCAGAACATTGGAAGCAGGTCCTTTCGTTGGGTCATCTTTGACGAGGCGCGGCCAAGCAAGCAATGCTTGAGTGATCACTTTGCACAAGGTCCCAGATGTCTGCCTTACTTTTTTACTTCGCCGCGATTTGCGCCTTGGTTTACCTGCCGCTGACCACCCGTCCACCGAGTATACTGCGCAGCGTGTTCAAGACCGCAGCCGTGATGGCCTTGTCGGCAGCAGCCCTGCTAGGCGGAGGATCATGGCTTCTGGCGTTGGCTCTGGGGTTATGCGCGATTGGTGACTACTTTTTGTCTCGCGACGGTGACAACGCCTTCATGGCCGGTGTCGGTGCTTTTGCGGCGGGCCATCTGGCCTATATCGTTTTGTTCATGACGCGACCCGAAGGGGAGATAAGTCTTTTGGCTGGTCCGGCGCAGGTCGCCGTCATGTTGGGTTTGACAGCCCTTGGCGTCGTGATGTCGCGCGTTCTTGGGCCTCGCGCTGGCGATCTGCGTGGGGCGGTGCTTTGCTACATCCCGATTATTCTGGGCATGGGGATCGCTGCGCTGACCTTGCCCGCCGATCTTTATGCGTTGGCGCTTCCGGCTGCCTTCGCTTTCATGGCATCGGACGTGATTCTGGCCTTTGAAACCTTTGTCTTGCCCGCTGATCACCAGGCGCGCCGCATCACGCCATATGCGATCTGGCCGCTTTATTGGGGGGCGCAGGCCGGATTTTTCGCCGCATTCGGCTGAGGGTCCTTTGCATGTCCCCCCAATCCGCATTAGGTGGGATGAAACCCGTGCGGAGTAGCAGATGGCATTTTTCTCCAAGCTCAAGGATCGCCTGTTCAAGTCGTCTTCAAAACTGGAACAGGGTCTGGATGCAATCGTAGAAGAAGGGGCGGAGACATCTCCGGCCCCTGAACCGACCCCGGAACCGGCTATCACCCAGGTTCCGACCCCGGAACCTGAGCCTGAAAGTGTGTCCAAGTCCCAAGCTCAACCGGAACCGGCAGCTTCCACGGATGCCGATCCCGTGCCCGTATCCGCACCGCAGCCGGAATCCGGTTCGGTGCCTGCGCCGGAACCAGCAGCCGCACCTGAAACGACCGCAGCCAAACCCGGCCTTCTGGGCCGTCTTTTGGGCCGCAGTTCCGCGTCCGAGCCGCGCCGCGTTCTTGATGATGACATGCTGGAACAGCTCGAAGAGCTGCTGATTGCCTCGGATATGGGCGTAGACACCGCGCTGCGCGTGACCTCGAACATGGCCGAAGGCCGGTTCGGCAAGCGCCTGTCCGCAACTGAAATCAAGGAACTGCTGGCCCAGGAAGTTGCCCGCGTGATGGAACCGGTGGCCAAACCGTTGCCGATCTATTCCAAGCGCCCGCAGGTCGTTTTGGTGGTGGGTGTCAATGGCTCGGGCAAGACCACGACGATAGGCAAACTGGCCAGCCAGTTCAAATCCGCAGGCAAAAAGGTGGTGATCGCCGCGGGCGATACATTCCGTGCGGCCGCCGTCGAACAGCTGCAGGTTTGGGGCGATCGGGCCGGGGTACCGGTTTTGACCGCGCCCGAAGGTTCTGATCCGGCCTCGCTGGCCTTTGACGCGATGACCCGCGCACAGGAGGAAGGCGCGGATCTGCTGATGATCGATACCGCAGGCCGGTTGCAAAACCGCGCCGACCTGATGGAAGAACTGGCCAAGATCGTTCGCGTGATCCGCAAAAAGGACGACACCGCGCCGCACAATACTCTGTTGGTACTGGACGCGACCACGGGTCAGAACGCGCTGAGCCAGGTGGATGTGTTCCGCAAGATCTCGGACGTCTCTGGCCTCGTGATGACCAAGCTCGACGGGACAGCCAAGGGCGGCGTTCTGGTGGCGTTGGCTGACAAGTTCGGCTTGCCGATCCATGCCATCGGCGTGGGCGAACAGATCGACGATCTGGCCGCCTTTGACCCTGAAGAATTTGCTGCCGCCCTGACCGGCCTCGACCGGTCTTAATCCTTCGTCAGGCTGACAATACCATCGGGGGTCCGGGGGGCAAACAACCCCCTGGCGCTCTCCACCAGTTTAAAGGCCCGACACGTGAGTGATTGGTTGATTTCCCTGGAAGGCACCGAGGCCGGGCATCGCGTAGCACTGGGTCTCGCGATCATGGCGGCGTTCCTGCATGCTGTTTTTGGGGCTTTGCAGAAGGGGCGGCACGACCCTTGGTTGTCGCGCGGAGCGATTGATGCGTCCTATTGCCTGATGGCAGCCCCATTTGCCCTGTTCGTCGTGCCCTGGCCCGAACCGCATATGTGGCCGATCTTCGCAGCGGTTTGGCTGATCCACATACTCTACAAGACCTTGCAGGCACTGGCCTATACCAAGGGCTCCTATACCGTGGTCTATCCGGTGGTGCGTGGCACCGGGCCGTTGTTTACAGTGATCGGGGCCTACCTGCTCTTCGCCGAAACTTTTACCCTGACCCAGTGGGCGGGCGTTGGTGTTTTGCTCACCGGGATTTTCGGACTGGCGGCCTACAATTTCCGCTATCTCGAAACCAATCGCGACACATTGGGCATCGCATTGGGTTTGGCTGTCGCCACCGGGCTGTTTGTGGCGCTTTACACCACTTATGACGCCTATGGCATCCGGGCCACTGCGGATCCGTTCACCTTTCTGGCTTGGTTTTTCATGATCGACGGCGCCACGTTCCCGTTCATCGCCTATCTGCGATGGCGTTCGATGAGCAACCCTCCCGCCCCTGGTCCGTTGATGGTGCGGGGGGTGTTTGGAGGGCTGGTGGCGTTCTGTTCTTTTGGTGCAATCATGTTGGCCACGCGGCTCGACAAGGTGGGGGAGGCCGCGGTCTTGCGCGAAACCTCGACCGTGTTTGCTGCCCTGATCGGCTGGCTGGTGTTGAAGGAAACCGTCGGCCCCCGCCGGATCACGCTGATGGCTTTGATCGCGCTGGGCGCCGTGATAGTTGAAATGGGCGGATAAACCCCGACATAAAGACCCGAGACCCAAGGGTGCAGAAGGACAAGCAATGGCCGAGCAGAAGATCAACTCGAAACTGAAAATGGCTTTGGAGTTGGGGCCGATTGCGTTGTTTTTCATCGCCTATCTGAAGCTCAAGGACGACATTTTTACCATTGCCGGGACCGAATACCAGGGGTTCATCATCGTCACGGCGGGGTTCGTACCGCTGATGATGCTGTCCACCGGGATCCTTTGGAAGCTGACTGGACATATCTCACGGATGCAAGTGATGACACTTGTGTTGATCGTTCTGTTTGGCGGTCTTTCGGTCTGGTTCAACGATGACCGGTTCTTCAAGATGAAGCCGACCATGATCTACCTACTCTTCGGCGGGATGTTGGGTGTGGGGCTGCTCAGGGGGCAGAGCTATCTGAGATACGTCATGGAAGAAATGCTGCCGCTGGAGCCGGAAGGTTGGATGATCCTGACCAGGCGACTGTGCATGTTCTTCCTGGCGTTGGCGGTTTTGAACGAGCTGATCTGGCGCAGCCAGAGCACCGAGACCTGGGTGTATTTCAAGACCTTCGGCCTGTCGGCGGCGATCTTTGTCTTCTTCATGACCCAAGGGGCGGTATTCCAGAAATACGGTATCGAAGAAGACGATGCCGAAAAGGACGGCGCCTGAACCGGCGCCGGTAAATCTCCCGCCCCTTTGTTCGTGGGCTGAGGCCCCCGCAAAGCGTTGGGCCCAGCAGCGCCAGAGGCGCTGCCCCGGTCGCCACGGAAAGCCGCGCTGTCCGTGGGAGAATTTAGGATAAGTTGGAGATGAGAGCCTGTTCGGGCTCAAGCGTCGGGGCCAAAGAGATCCGATTGTACCCATGTGTCAGAACGGTCTGCGCGCAGGTCTGCATAGAGTGCGCGCCCCTTGCGCAGGGCGGGTCGGTCCCAGAGTGTGCGCAGCCAACGGGACAGGTGGGGTTTGTCGTCGAGGCTCTGTTCCTGCCCCTCCCAGAGCGAGGCCCACGGCCAGATCGCGATATCGGCGATGGTGTACTCGGTACCGCTGACAAATTCGTTCTTGGCCAGATGCCTGTCCAACACGCCATAGAGCCGGGCGACTTCGTTGCGATACCGGTCCTGGGCGTATGGGAGCTCTTCGGGCGCGTATTTCAGGAAGTGGTGGCATTGACCGGCCATCGGACCGACCCCACCCATCTGCCACATCAACCATTGATCGGTGGTTAGCATGGTGCGGTCGTCCGAACCATAAAACTGTCCGGTCTTGCGCGCCAAGTATTGCAGGATGGCGCCGCTTTCGAACAGCGAGACAGGCGCACTTCCGGGCCCATGCGGATCGACAATCGCGGGCATTCGATTATTCGGCGCGATTTTCAGGAAGTCGGGGTCGAACTGGTCGCCCTTGCCGATATTGATCAGAGTTGTTTCATAGGGCAGCCCCATTTCCTCGAGCGCGATGGAAATCTTCCACCCGTTTGGTGTCGGCCAATAATAAAGCTGGATCGGATCCGCCATTGCTTTCCCTCGGTTGTATAGGAGAGATCATCAGGCTTTCTGTAGGAACGGCAAGGGGGTAGGCAGTCTGGGCGGTGCAAAAAGCCGTGACCAACGGGGGGCCGTTTCGCAAGGCAGGCCCTGCCGCAGCCGTTCAAGCGGGAATTCATCGAAACGGCGCAGCAGGTTGGAGTAAAACCGTAATACGCCAGGTCGCATGTAGGACGACCAATGGCAGACCCGAAACTGAGGCGGCGCAATATTGGCGCCGAGGCAGCTCAGATGTTCCAACGTTGTTGGGCAATCCAACTGCACCGTCACTGCATTCGGGGCTTGCAAGCCGTGACCCAAGGCGCGGTCTCCGCGTGCTGGCGGTGTAATCAGCCGTTCGAACAGGAAGTCAAACGGGTCGTTTTCACGACTGGTGATATTGACGAAATCGGTTCTTTGCCCGGCAGGTGTTTGCAGAGCGGTCATGGCCCTCGATTGGTGGCAGGCACCAGTCATGGAAATCACGCGGCTGATGGCCCCGGCAGGGATGTGGTGCAGGGCTTCCAGCGCCAGTTCCGTCCCCATGGAATGGGCCAGAATATGAACTTGCCGATCCGGCCGGTCGGAATGCAATTGGCGGATCACACGGGCCAGAACCCGGCCCGCCGATACGGCCCGCAACTGAGCCTGCCAAAGCGCTCCACGGGCCTGCCATCCGAATGCGATGGCCAGACCTTCGCCGGCGTTGCCTACGCCAAAACCCAATTGACGTGGCCAACTGGGGGAGCGCCAGGGGAGATCTTCGGGCGCGAGGGACAGGAGATGACGATGCGGGCAGTGAACTGAATGGCCGGGCAAGTACTTGTAGCCGTGGATCATGATGATCACGGGGCCGTCGGTCTGGCTGGCGCGTTTGAGCGTCGGCCAGACCGGACGCGGGCTGAGATGCAATTCAGGTGCATCTCCACATGCGTTAATGCGGATCATGGGCATTCCGGGTGTCCCCTCCCGTTATTGCAGTCATGACGTTCTTCGGTCCCTATGAGGCAAAGCTATGAAGCCGTTGTGAAAGATGCGTAACGCAAGCGTGACGGTGCATTTACCATTGCGAAACCGCAACAATGCTTGACCCTGCGACAAAACAGGCGTACCAGCACCGCATCAGAACCGTGGCGATTTGTTACCGGATTGCGGGCCACGCTAATCAATTCCGCTAAAGAGGTCAGGATGTGAAGGACCCCCTTTCGCTTGGCCGATCGGGGGTTTTTTGTTGCGCCGACAGGCGCCAGGAGGACGAAAGATGAGCGAGAGCTGGAACAAGCGGACCCAACTGGTCCATGGCGGTATCCGCCGCAGCCAATACAATGAAGTCAGTGAGGCGATTTTCCTTACCCAAGGCTTTGTTTACGATCAGGCCGAACAGGCCGAGGCCCGGTTTATCGAAAGCGGTCCGGATGAGTTCATCTATGCCCGCTATGGCAACCCCACCGTGTCAATGTTCGAACAGCGTATTGCGCTCTTGGAAGGAGCCGAGGATGCCTTTGCTACGGCCTCTGGCATGGCGGCAGTCAACGGCGCGCTGACTTCGATGCTCAAGGCCGGGGATCATGTGGTATCGGCCAAGGCATTGTTCGGCTCCTGCCTGTACATCCTGGAAAACATCCTGTCGCGCTACGGGGTTGAAGTGACCTTTGTCGATGGAACCGACCTGGACGCGTGGCGCCAAGCCGTGCGGCCTGACACCAGGGCAGTATTCTTCGAATCCATGTCGAACCCGACTTTGGAGGTGATTGACGTAGCAGGCGTTGCCAAAATTGCCCACGCGGTCGGCGCCACTGTTGTGGTGGACAACGTGTTTTCTACCCCCGTTTTTTCGCGCGCGATCGAGCAGGGCGCGGATGTAGTGATCTACTCGGCAACGAAGCATATCGACGGGCAGGGCCGTGCGCTGGGCGGGGTGATCCTGGGCACCCGCGATTTCATCCGTGGTACGGTGGAACCTTATCTGAAGCATACCGGCGGTGCTCTGAGCCCCTTCAACGCATGGATCATGCTCAAAGGGCTGGAGACAATCACGTTGCGGGTCAATGCCCAGGCGGACACCGCCCAAAAGGTCGCCGAAGCCCTGGAGGGCCATTCTGCGTTGGAGCGGCTGCTTTATCCGGGACTGAAGACCCATGCCCAGCACGCGCTGATCCAGACCCAGCTGGATGGCAAGGGCGGCACAGTGTTTTCGCTGGATATCAAGGGCGGCAAGGAGGGGGCATTCAAGTTCCTCAATGCCATGCAGATCGCGGTGATCTCCAACAACCTGGGTGATGCCAAGTCCATCGCCACCCACCCGGCGACGACAACGCATCAGCGTCTGAGCGAAGAGCAACGAACCGAACTGGGCATTACGCCGGGGCTGGTCCGCTTCTCGGTCGGGTTGGAAGATGCGGGCGACCTGATCTCCGATCTGAAACAGGCCCTCGAGGCGTCGCAAGTCTGATTTTTCCCGGGCTGGGCTTCTACGGAAGCTTGGCCCGATTTCCCGCCGGACTGGTCCTTGCCATCTTGGTTGCTTGCACTCAGGGCGCGATGAACTGAACCCCGGGGATGCGTTGCAGTTGATAGACGTCCTCGTCATAGGCGTCACTCATTGCGTCAACCAGTTCTTCGGTCCAATCCGGTAGATCCAGCTCTTCCTCAAGCTCATCTTCGATGGCGAACTTGTCCAGGAACGCGGCAATCACCCGTCGTTTTTGCACTTCAGACAGCGATTTATGTTCGTGCAGGTAGGCCCGGAACCGTTTCATGCCCTCACGTGTCATTATGGTGGACAGAAGATCGAACCCGCCCGTGATTTTTTCACCATGGTCCAAGCCGGCCATTTCGCGGATGATCTGTGCCCAAATTAGCGGCGCATCCTCGTAACACCAAACCGTAACGGGTACGTTCGGTGCCGACATCCGGATGTCTTCGATCATGTCGGCCCATCGCAATTGCATGAGGTCCGTTGTATTCAATGCAGCTGCGATGACCTTTTCGGGCGCTTTGCCCAACACTGACGGCAACAATATCGCCGGATTGCGGATCGCCATAAAGATTTCCAGTTGGTCGTGCTGGAACAGCTGTTTCAGCTGACCCACACGTTTGCCTGCCTGGGGGTAGAGCATTCCGTCATCAAGCACGTAGTTTCGCGAGCTGAACAGGTTTGGAACTGACAGAACCAGCCGGTCGGCCTCTTCCTCGTCAAGGATTGCATCCAAGAGGATCTCGCGCGCATCTGGCGACGGCGCCCCCTGTTCCAAGGCTTTGCAGCTTTGCTTGATAAGATCGCGATATTTCCCGGGGCCCGGTACGGCGACACCCTGTTTCTGGAAACCGTCCACATTGCTCAAAAGGCATTTCATCAACCGGTCTTCGCTGGTTGCATGGGCACCTGTGTGAACAATGATCTGCATTACGATGTCGGAGTGTCCTTGCTGCCCTGCCTTTCTTCTGGGGTATCTCCAACGACGACAAGGGTCAAACAGCTTTCGATGGCCTGCGCTTTATGTGTTCACCAAAGGCAGATGGTGAAAGCCCCGGATGATAGCGGTAAACAAGGCCGCGCCGTTGCCACACAACGGTGGTCTTCACCATTTCGGCAGATGCTACGCATGTCGTTGTCAGGCCACGTCTTTTTTCATCGACGAGTTACCGGTGGTGAGCCGTCACCTGGCTATCCTCAGCCAGACGGAACTGGTCTTGCAAAGTGATCTATTGGTCAAATGAAACAGGCAAAAGACTGGCACAGATCCCTAAGTTAGTCTGGCGGCTGCCTGTTCCATGAACGAAGCCTGTCTCGGCTGCGGAGGGTCAGAGATTGGATTGTCTGCACTTGCCGCAACAGATTGCAAGTTGGTGGGCAATATAGGGAGCAGTTGCAGGTGCTTCCCCCGCTCAGGCGATAATGAACTGTAGCGTCAGACGGTCAGCGAAACGGAACAGCATAGAGAAGGCCACCATCGGTCCAGATCGTGTTCAACCCACGATCGAGAAAACCGGGGGGGAGTGTGCCAAAGTTCCGTTCGTAGATCTCGCCATAGTTTCCGACGGTCTCGATGACGTTAACCGCCCAGTCTGCAGAAAGGCCCAGCATTTCCCCCAATGCACCTTCGGCTCCAAGTAGGCGGTTGATTTCCGGGTTATTTGTGCCAGCGGCCAAGTCGCGGACATTGCTTTGGGTAATGCCCAGTTCTTCCGCTGTGATCACTGCTGCCACGACCGATCGCACGATGTCAGTCCAACCTTCGTCACCTGAGGAAACGATCGGCCCCTGAGGATAAAGCGAGAACCGCTCGGGCAATACGACGTGTTCCTCCACCTGGATATCGCTCTTGCCTTCAATCAGAGACAACAGCTGGAACTCGGTCGCGACGAGCCCGTCGCACCTTCCTTCGTTATAGGAAACGGCCGCTTCTTCAAGCGATTGGGCAGTGATCTGTTCGAATGAGATTGCGTTGACTAGGGCAAAATTGGCGAAGTCTAAAGCGGAGAACGTGTTTTCGACCTCACAGATCACGGCACCATCCAATTCCCTGGCAGAAGACACACCAAGTGCCGCAGGCACCATAAAACCCTGGCCGCCGTAATAGTTTATCCCAGCGTAGTCGAATCTGAGGTCCACATTGCGGGAAAAGGTTCACGCAGAATTCCTGGCCAGAATCTCCACTTCGCCAGATGCAAGCGCTGTAAAGCGGGTTTTGCCTGTTGTCGGATAGAATTCGACCGCAGAGGGATCCCCCAGAATGGCAGTTGCCAATGCGCGGCAACAACCGACATCAAAGCCTTGTCAGTTGCCGCTTGCGTCCGGAGCGGCAAATCCAACCAGGCCGGTGCTGACGCCGCAGCTCAGGCGATTCCGGGCCAGACTGACTGTCTGTGTGCGCGACCGAGCATCAGCAAGACGTTGGCTGGGATCTTGGACTTGGCTGACGATGGGGGGCGGTTGTTGCGGCGGTGCGATTGATTGTTCGTCTTCACCGGGGGCAGGAAGCTGTTCACACTGAGCAATTTCAAAATCAGGCAGAAATGTCGCTGGTAGGCGCGTACCTGCGATCATGGGAGGCAGGGCTGGCGCGGAATACAGAGCATTCGGTGCGGCCGACTGGCCGGTTGCTGGGCTGGTGCCAATACCCTCTACCCAACCATTATTGCAAATTGCTTCGCCCTGCGTTGGCTTCAAACCCTCAGGATCCTGGGTGAAATCAAAAACTGACCGCTTGCGGCCGTCGAAGGGTGGTGAAGTACTCAGGTGCATTGGTCGAGCAGAAAATAGTGTTGCCCCACAAGGTGATGAGAGCGTCCGAGTTGTTTGGCAAAGGTTGCTGAGGTTGGCGGTGGTTGCGATCCCAGAGGTGTGCGATTGACCCTGATGCTGCAACCATGCGGCGACCTTGGTTCTTGCAGTATTCGCGCAGCAAATCGAACTCATCTACATGTGATTGACCAAATTTAATAAGTATGCATATTAAATTTAGGGAAACCTGTCTCCCGACGAACCTGAGGATCGGACATGCAATATCATCTTAACGGTTTTATCCCCGGCGACCCCGACAATCGGCGGCTGGATCAGGTGCCGCTCCGGGGCGATGCAATTCCCGAAGAGGTGGATGTTCTGATTGCGGGCTGTGGACCGGCAGGGCTGTGCCTTGCCGCACAGTTGGCGCGCTTTCCCCAGATTTCAACCATGATTGTCGAGCCCAAGCTGGGGCCGATGGAAAAAGGGCAGGCGGATGGGATCAACGTGCGTTCGATGGAGATGTTCCAGGCGTTCGGGTTTGCAGAAAAGGTCAAGCGGGAAGCAATCTGGATAAATGAAACGACGTTCTGGACGCCAGATCCTGATCAACCTGAGTGCATCCGGCGCTGCGGGCGGGTTCAGGATGTTGAAGACGGTCTGTCGGAAATGCCGCATGTGTTGCTCAATCAGGCCCGAGTGCATGACATGTATTTGGACATCATGCGCAACGCTCCCCGTCGGCTGGAGCCGGATTACGGCCTGAAGGTCGTCGATCTGTCCCTTGATCCCGAGGCCGAGAAGCATCCCGTGACTGTCACGCTTGAGCGCACGGATGCAGCTCGGGCCGGGCAGCGCGAAACCGTTCGGGCCGGGTATGTGGTCGGCTGTGACGGCGCACGCAGCAACGTGCGCCGGGCCATCGGCGGCAGCCTGCAAGGCGACGCAGCGCATCAGGCCTGGGGCGTCATGGATATGCTCGCTGTTACCGATTTTCCCGATATCCGGATGAAATCCATCATCCAGTCGGATCAGGACGGCAGCATACTGGTCCTGCCACGGGAGGGCGGCTACCTGGTCCGGCTTTATGTCGAACTCGACAAGCTGCACGAAACCGAACGGGTGGCTGATCGCGGCTTGGAAGCCGAGGATATCATCTCGCGTGCAAACCGGATTCTGCGGCCTTATGTGCTGGACGTGAAGGATGTGGTCTGGTGGTCCATCTACGAGATTGGCCATCGGCTGACCGACAAGTTCGACGATGTACCGTCAGGTCAGAGCGGTATGCGAACACCGCGTGTCTTTACCGCCGGGGACGCCTGTCACACGCACAGCCCCAAGGCAGGTCAGGGGATGAACGTCTCAATGGGTGATACGTTCAATCTGGGCTGGAAACTAATCTCGGTTCTGACTGGGCGGGCGTCACCGCAGCTTTTGCACAGCTATTCGCAGGAACGGCAAGGGGCGGCGCAAGCGCTGATCGATTATGATCACCAATGGTCGCGGGTTGTGGGCGCCGCACCTGAGGCCGGCAGTGACCTGCCGATGGTGCAGCGCAAATTTGTCGAAGGTGGCCGCTTCACGGCGGGCCTGACGGTGAAATACCAGCCTTCGGACCTGATCGGCCCCGGCACCTGGCAGGGCTTGGCCAAAGGGTTCGAGATCGGTACCCGATTTCACTCTGCCCCCGTTGTGCGTCTGGCCGATGCAAGGCCGATGCATTTAGGACATGTGGTCGAGGCGGGGATACGCTGGACGATCTTTGCCTTTGCGCCCAAATCACCCGAGCCGTTGTGGCGCCTGTGCGACTTCTTGCAGGACGATCCGGCCTCACCCATCGCTCAGTTGCGCCAGGGGGAAGAGGATATCGACGGCCTGATCGACGTGCGTGCTGTCTTTCAACAGGGTTTCCGCGATCTGGAGCACTCCATGATGCACCCGTTCCTGCGCCCAACCAAAGGCCGCTATGGTCTGATCGATTATGAAAAGGTTTTCTGCGCGGATCTGAAGTCGGGCCATGACATTTTCGACATGCGTGGTGTGGATCGGAATCAGGGTGGGGTGGTACTGGTCCGCCCGGATCAACACGTTGCGCATGTGCTGCCGCTGGAGACGCATTACGAACTATCCGCCTTTTTGACAGGGGTGTTTCGCTAATCCGTGTTCGGGCGACGCAGGGCCAATCAGCCCTGTTCAACGTCCAGCCGCTGTATTCCCGGTATCGTCGGGACCCAGCGCAACTCGGTGGTCCGGACGCGGTTAGCGCGGATCGGGTTTCGTGGCGCCCCTGGGGACACCGACCGCGTCGTCGGATCGCAAAGCGCGCGAGTTGTCTTGGCAATGATCACCGGTTCTGCCGGCATCTCCAACCCGGCTGCGGCGACGTGGCCGGAATAGGTCAGGTCGATGCAGATGAACTTGCCCATGCGCCCACACCGGGGCCTTTCCTTGTCCTCCTTTTGGGGGGGACAGCCAGACGAGCTGTGAACGGGCATAGTCATCCACACACTAGAATTTGTCGGAGGGCTGCGTTTTGAGACCTGCAGGACAGGGCGAATATGACTCGCTCTATTTCACATATCCCACATTCATGGCACCCGATCGGGCACATGTACTGGAACATGCCCGTTGCAAGGTGGCCATCGTTGGCGCCGGGCCGGTGGGGATGTTCGCGGTACTGACCCTCGCACGGTTCGGCATCGCTTCGGTTCTGTTCGACAATAAGAGCACGTTCAACGATGGCAGTCGCGCGATCTGCATTCAGCGCAGCAGCTATCAGGCGATGGAGCGCGCGGGGGCGGTTCAGCCGTTTCTGGACAAGGCGCTGGGTTGGACCAAGGGGCGCACCTTTTTTCAGGGGCAGCAGATCCTTGAATTCGAGATGCCGCATTCGGGCAGTGAGAAATATCTGCCGATGTACAACATCCAGCAGCAATACATCGAACAGTATCTTTGGGACGCAGTCGCCGCATCTGATCTGATCGATGCCCGGTGGTGCAGCGAGGTGACGGGCATCATTGACACAGACACGGGCGTGCAGCTGAGCGTCACAGACACACATGGCGCTTATTCCTGTAATGCCGATTGGGTTTTGGCCGCCGATGGTGCGCGCAGTCCGATCCGTTCAATGCGGGGTTTGCAGTTGAAAGGGGACAACTTCCCGGGCCGCTATGTCATTGCAGATGTGCAGATGGACCATGACTATCCAACCATCCGACGTGCCCTGTTCGACAGCAAATCAAACCCGGACAAGACAATCCTGATCCACCGTCAGCCGGACAATATCTGGCGGATCGATTATCAGCTGCCCGGTGGTCAATCCGAAGAAGAGGCGATCCGCGAAGACAACATTCGCAGCAACGTTGCCCGGATTCTGACCGATATCGGTCATGATGGCGCGTGGGATCTGGAATGGTGGAGCATCTATTCCGCCAACACGCTGGCCCTGGACAATTACCGCGACGGGCGGGTTCTGTTCATAGGTGACAGTGCCCACATCGTTCCGATCTTTGGCGTGCGTGGATTGAACAACGGCTTGGCCGACGCCGAAAACGCGGGCTGGAAACTGGCTCGGGTTCTGAACGGGCAAAGTGACAAAAGCCTGCTGGACAGCTACAGCCCCGAACGGCGCGGCGCCACGCTGGATGTCTTCGAAAACGCTTCGAAGAGTGCGCGGTTCATGACGCCGCCGAGCAAGGGGTGGGAATTGATGCGGGATGCGGCCCTGTCGCTGGCGCTGGATCACGACTGGGCCGGGGAATTCGCCAATCCGCGCCAGATGCAGCCTTTTACTTATGGGGAAGGCGGCGCGGTTCTGGGATCACTGGCACAGATCGGTGGCGTTCGCGCAGGTGCAGTGCTACCGGACGAAATCCTGTCCGGTAAGACCTATCTCAGCGATCTTCTGGGGAACGGCTTTACCCTGCTCGCACTGGAGGAGCGGGCCTTTGAACCGCCACAGGCGCTGGCTGCAATTGACCCGGACTTTGTCTTCCTGACCGGAGCGGACATTCTGCGACGGTTTGGGCAAGACGCATTGGACCGCCTTCACGCGCGAATTGGGGCGACCAAAGGACATGTTCTGGTCCGGCCGGACGGCTATGTCGGTGGCATCTGGGGCGCGGACCCGGTGGACGGCATTGTCGCGCAGATCGTGACCACATTTGGCAAGGCAGGAGGCTGACCATGTCCATGCAATTCAATGAACTCGAAGCCTTCTACGAAGACATGGCGTCAATGCTGGATGCTCTGGCTGACAAGGATCGGGAGCTGTTCCTGTGCAAGCTCAGCCTGTTGTTGGCGCGTGAATTGGCTGACGGGGCGAAAGCCCGGGAGCTTGTGCACGCTGCCGCAAATCATCTGAAGGCGGATCAGGGCTGATTGTAGCCCGAGCGAATGCAAGGCAGATTGGGGGCATGACGGGTGATGTCTCCAATCTTGGCTCGAAAACGGGCGTGCTCCTGCCGCAGCTTGCGGAATGCATGGCCAGTATCGGCTGCAAAGGCTTCAATCAGGCGTTTCTTGGTTTGGTGCGCGACCATTTGGGCGCCGATCAGGTGATGGTGTTTTCCTATGACGTGTCGGCACGAGCGTCTGGTCCCAGCTGTTTTCTGTCCTTCAACACGCACCCCGAAGACAACGCAAACCGACTCGCCCAAGAATATCTGGAAACCGGGTATGCCGAAGATCCGCTGCGACCCCGGATCACAAGACTTTCGGGTGTCGACGGCACGGATGTTTTCACACTCGCCTCGCTTAACAAGGCCATGACGCCCAGCTACAAACGTCGGTTCTTTGATCAACCCGGTATCGTCGACAAGCTGACGGTACTGTCCCGGCGGGACGGGATCTGCCTGGGCGTGAATCTCTACCGGTTCGAGGCCTCCGGCCCATTCAAGAGCGCTGCGGCCACGGATCCGCTGCTTTCCATTTTGGGTCAGTTGGCGCTGTTGCATTTTTCCGATCGGCAACCGCAGGACATGCGAAGCCCGCTGTTGTCCTTGTCAGATCGGGAGCGAGAAATCTGCGAAGGCATCCTGCGAGGAAGAACGGCCGAGGCAATTGCATGGGATCTGAACGTGGCTACCAGTTCTGTAACCACATATCGCAAACGGGCCTATGCCAAGCTTGGGATCAATTCGAAATCTGCGTTGTTCGTCCTGTGCGGGGCAGATCGGTAAAGCTGCCGCCAACCTGAGGGGTTGCATCAGAGCACAGCAGGCCAATTGCTCTATCCCGGAAGACTTTGTTGCCAAGCAGTAACGATTTTTTTGATATTGCCCTGATTTTTCCTCAATTTTCCGAAAAAACAACCCGGACACTGGAGACGTCAGAATCCCCGACGTATAACGAAAACGCCCTTGGGGGGGCACAAAGAGCAGGACAGGCAATGCTTCGGAAACTGATGGCGCTCGTGACGGGCGTTGTTGCATTTTCTACCCCTGGGGTGTCTCAGACATATCCGGCCGGTGCCACGAACCCGGTTGATACCGAGTATTCGAATGTGCCGTCGCCGTTCGAGGATTCGGCAAGGCGTCGTCAGATAGGCTATGGGCGCCTGTTCACCAACGATCTTATCGGGGATGGTAAGGATCGTTGGCGGAGTGGGTCGATCACTGCCTCGCATGCGTATGGCTATCATTGGAGTGGGGCCGCCCCTTCGCAGTTTGGCGAGTTGCTGGAGTTGCGCCTGCAAGGCGAAATCCTGACGCCCGAAAACCTGAAACGGGTCAACCCCAGTGACCGCCCCTGGGCCGGAGCCTTGTCTCTTGGTCTGCACACCCATGCCCAGATCGGCGGGTTCGAATATGCAGTTGGGGCTGACCTTGTGGTGTTGGGCCCCCAAACTCAGTTGGACCACTTGCAGGACGCGCTGCATGGGTTGGTCGGCGCACCGCAGCCATCGGACGCGGTTCTTGGGGCACAGATCGGTGACAAGATCCGTCCAACCGTCGTTGCGGAAGTGGCCCGGACTTATGGGCTGGGAGGAAGTGTGGATCTGCGTCCCTTCGCCGAGTTGCGGGCAGGTGACGAAACCTTGGCCCGGATCGGCGCGGACTTCACATTTGGTCAGATTGGCCGTGGCGAATTGCTCAGCCGTGAATCTGTTACGGGTCAACGCTACCGCGTCATTCAGAACGCACCGCCGGGAACCAGCTTTACCCTGGGTGGTGATATCGCCCATGTCACTGAAAGCGTCTACCTTCCAGAAGACCGGGGGTACTCTTTGGAGAATGCGCGCGGTCGGGTGCGGGCCGGGATACATTGGCAGGGTGAAAGCGCCAGCGCCTTCTATGGTTTGACCTATCTGGGGAAAGAGTTCTCGGGGCAGCGGGAAAGCCAACTGACAGGGTCGGTCAGAATCAAACTGAGCTTTTAAGAACACGCTTCAATGCGATGAAAAATAAGCACTTCCCATGATGATGGGCCTCTGTTAACCTTTCACTGCAATCGGCCAAAAAAGGTCGAAAAAACAAGAGGTAGGCTTACAGGCAGATGGAAACGGGCTTTCGTGGCACGTTCGTCATTTCCTGGTCGCAAACGGATGTGGACGGTCTTTCGGCCGCTCCAATTGAATCGCTCGAAGTGGGCGCAGCTTGGTCGTGGCACGGCGAAGTTGTGCGCGTTGACGGGCCGTCCGGACTATTGCGGCTGGAAGGGGCAAACGGAGAACAACAGTTGCGCAGGCGCGCGGCAAAAACTGTACGGCGGCTGGTGGGAGCGGCCGTGCAGAACCGCACCGACATAGACCAGATCGAAGTGGACGACCCGCTGATGGACAGCAGCTTTGTCGTCACCAACGGATCGCAAAGCTATACGGTGACAGTGATCGAAGTGGGGCCAGGTCAGGCGCCACTTTTGATGTTTCTGGACAACATTCCGCCTTCGAACACGGATTTGTGGGTGGTGCATCATTCCCTGGGCGGCTTGTCCCCCATGGCCGAGCGTCAGCGCGGCGGGGTGATCTGTTTTACCCCGAACACGCGGATCATGACCCCGGACGGGCCGAAGCTGGTACAGCATCTGCGCGAAGGCGATCGGGTGCAGACGCGCGACAATGGCCCGAAGGAGATCATGTGGATCGGTTCGCGTCGGATGTCCGGTGCCCGGCTTTATGTGATGCCCAAGTTGCGACCGATCAGGATCAAGGCCGGCGCCTTTGGAATTGACCGTCCGGAGCAGGAATTGTTGGTTTCACCCGAACATCGGATGCTGGTGCGTGGTCAGGCAGCGTTGGATCTGTTCAACACGCCCGAGGTGCTGGTCGCCGCGCGGGAACTGGTCAATGGATCGACGATCCTGACTGACCAGCAGGTTCGGGAAGTGACCTATATCCACCTGCTGATGGAGGATCATCAGATCCTGTGGGCCAATGGGGTCGAAACCGAAAGCTTCCATCCGGCCAACGCGGCAATGTCCAGTCTGGACGACCAAGACAGGGCGCGCCTGTTGGGTCTGTTGCCGTCGCTGGATCGCGACCCGCATTCCTACGGCAGTTTTGCACGCCGCAATCTGAGTGCGTCCGAAGCGGCCCTTTTCCTGCACGAAGCAGCTTGATCGCTTTCGCGCATGCAGGAATGAAAGCGGATGGGACGTTGTCTTGGGGCTACAACGACGGTGTCCGTTTCGGGCCAGCCCATGCCCTAAATGTTGAAAAACGAGATGCAGGATCCAAGCAAACGGATCCTGTTTTTCGCATGGCGGACATCCAATGACTTTGTCAGATGTCCGCTGAGAGCCCGGACCAGCCATGTGAAGTTACAGGCATGCTACAGTTGCATTCGGCAGATCGCTGCTCAATGCAGGCCTTCAAAAACGAACTTTGCAATTCCGACTTATGGAGCAATTCACCCTGCCAGACGGCTCAATTGACGGTTGCTTCTAGCCCAGCCGAACCTTGCACAAATGCCTTACAGAACAAACTTGCAATCACCCGCCTCGGCGTAGTCATCTAGGATACGGGGATGGGGAAATCTGATGACGCAATGGAAGTTATTGGTCTGCATTTTGTGCACGTTGACCCTTATCGCTTGCGCTCCAAAAACTCGCACATATGAAAAGACTGTATCAGCTGCGCTGCCGGTAAATTCGGGCACGGGTCTGGGGCAGGCCGCCAATCGCCTTGGCGACCCCAAAGACGGTCGGTCGGGGGTCAAGCTGATCAGCGACGGCGAAGAAGCTCTTGTCTCACGGCTGTTGCTTGCCGCCGAAGCTGAGCGAACGATAGACGCGCAATACTACCTTCTACACGACGACCCGACGGGCCACCTGTTCGCTGCCAGTCTTTTGCAAGCAGCTGATCGGGGTGTTCGTGTTCGGTTGTTGCTGGATGACATGGATACGTCCAGCTATGACGCGATGACCGCCGCTTTGGATAATCACGAAAACATTGAGATCCGGCTGTTCAATCCATTCTGGCGGGAACAAAGCCTTTTGATCGCAGGTTTGACTGATTTCAAACGCATCAATCGTAGAATGCACAACAAGTCCATGACCGCAGACAATGTCTTCACGATTGTGGGTGGGAGAAACATCGGTGACGAGTACTTCCTCGCGCGGGAGGAAATGAACTACGCTGATCTGGATGTGTTGGCCGCAGGTCCCGTTGTCCGCGAGGTGTCGCGAAGCTTTGACTCATACTGGAACAGTGAATTCGCAGTTCCGGCCCGCGTGGTCGTTGGAGAACCTCAGGAATTTGACCTTGGTGACGCGCGAGTCAGGTTGAACGAACTGGTCGAGGAAGCGAAGCAAACACAGTATGGCGCGGCGCTCAGAAAGTCAGCACAAGAGAACTTCGCAGATGGAGCGCTGGCACTGGATTGGCTGCCTGCAAAGCTTTATGCTGATCCGCCGTCAAAAGCCGCCGGTCTCGAGAACTCAGGTCCCATTCTGGCCTCTCAATTGCTTCCATATTTTGAGAATGCCAGCAGTGAAGTGAACATCATCTCCGCCTATTTCGTGCCGCGCAACAATGGTGTGAAATGGTTGACCGAACTGGAAAGCCGCGGTGTCGCCGTAAAGATTGTCACCAATTCACTTGCCTCTAACGACGTCGCACCCGTCTACGCGCACTACGCCAAGAAACGCCGCGCACTTCTCCGCGGTGGAGTAGAACTCTATGAGCTGCGCCCGGACGCCTATCAGGTTCAGCGCCGCGGTATTAACTGGGCTCAATCGAGGTCAGGCCTGCATTCCAAGGCATTTGCAGTTGATGACCGATACTTGTTCGTAGGGTCGTTCAACTGGGACCCCCGATCTGTCAACATCAACACTGAAATGGGAATTCTGATTGACTCGCCAGCATTGGCTGCACAGACCATGGGCGACTTGGACGACGCGCTACCCGCATACACATATAACGTGACGCTCGAGAAAGCTGGTCAGCTTAAGTGGACGACAAGAGGCGAAGATGGCAACGTTCTGGAGTACCGCTCCGAGCCGACCGGATCGGCGTGGGATCACGTAGTTGCCGGTTTTCTAAGTATTTTACCAATAGGATCCGAGCTTTAGGTTTTTTTGGCAGATAGCCGACGCTAGCGGAGAGCTCCGGATTGCAAAACGGCAGCCTTGGGTCGAAAACGCCCTTTGATCGTTTCCAGCCGGTCGCTTGGTTTATCCGCTGGCCAGAATTTGCAACCTTTGCTTTCGCCCCATTCCAGGTGTTCGGATCTGACCAAATCATAGGGGCGGCGAATAACGATTTAGGCCGCTGAGCAGACCTTGAGCGGCGTTACATCCAATTCTGCTCAAATAGGTTGAACAACCTGCCGAGGAATTCTTCAAGAGGGTCGTGGGTGCAAAACCCCCAAAAAAGGGGGGGCGACAGGTACCTCATCAACACTTGCTGGGCGGGCTGACTGTTTCGGGAGCCTCTTACATTAAAGGCAGGGATTGTCGGGCCAAAAACCTCAACCTACCCAGCTCAGTTTTGAGAATGTGCCGTGGTGCGTTGCACTGGGCCATATTTTTCAAAAATACTTGGGGGGTAAAGATGGTCTGCAAACTGAGTCCCGGCGAAAGACTGAAGGCGTCATTTCAATGGACCCTGGCAATGGCTGCGATTTGTTTCGGAACGCAGTCCGTAGCATTCGAGGGTGTGGTTTCACCGGACACCGTAGATGGAACAGCCGATTATTCTCCTTTCGTGCATCGCGCTTATCCTGATCAGGTCCTGTTCGGAGATCTTCACTTCCATACCGAAATATCCTTCGATGCCGGCCTCATTGGCACGTCGTTGAACATGCATGATGCTTTTCGGGTCGCACGGGGAGAAAAGATCCTGTCGAACACGGGGCAGCCCATACAGTTGATCCGGCCGTTGGATTTCCTTGCAATAACGGAACATGCCGAAATGCTTGGTCTTGCGACCGCGATGCGCACGGCAGACCCCCGACTGTTGGCTGATGACTGGGGGCGACGCACCTATGAGCTGTTCAATTCCGGGCAGGATGGCCGGATGGCCGCTTTTGCCGACATCATTGATGTGGGCACAGTTCAGGGGCGCGACCCCACAGCCGGGCTGGGTTTGGACGGGGACCTGTGGCTTCATATCGTCGAGACGGTTGATCAATACAACGATCCTGGCAATTTCACGGCCCTGTCCGGCTTTGAATGGACCTTTACCCCGAAAGGAGACAATCTGCATCGGGTGATCCCGTTCGGAGATGGGGCCGACAAGACAAGCCGCACCACGCCGTTGGCATTTTTCGATGCGCCTGATCCGGAACTGTTATGGGATTACCTGGCAGCTTACGAAGCCGGAACCGGCGGGCGAGCCATTGCTGTTCCACACAATGCGAACATGTCCAACGGATTGATGTTCACGAAGAACAAGTTCGACGGATCCCCCATGGATGCGGATTACGCTGCCAAGCGGATCCGTTGGGAGCCCATGCACGAGATGACGCAGATCAAAGGGGACGAGGAAACGCACCCCGCGCTGTCCCCGGATGACGAATTTGCGGATTTTGAAAGCTGGGACGTGGGAAACCTGTCCGGAACGTCTGCCAAGACGCCCGAAATGCTGCGCTATAATATGCCAGATCTGCATTGAAGGTGGGGTTGGAACTGGGGCGCGAGATCGGTGTCAACCCGTACAAGTTCGGGCTGTACGGAACCACAGACGCCCACACGGCAATCCCGACGACACGGGAAGACAACTATTTTGGTAAGTACCAGCATACCGAACCGTCTCCGAACCGCCATGTCATGGATGTCATACCGGCCGAAGACCCCGCATTGCGGATTGTGACAGCACAGGAATCTGCGGCTGGTCTGACGGCCGACTGGGCGCTAGAGAACACCCGCGAAGACGTGTTCGGGGCAATCACGCGAAAGGAAGCTTATGCCACAACCGGTAGCCGTATTCGCGTGCGGGTTTTTGGAGGATGGGACTTCGAAGCAGCGGATCTAGGAGCCGCTGATTTCGTTTCCCACGGTTATCGCAACGGTGTGCCGATGGGAGGAGATCTTCAGAACGCGCCCGCCGACGGAGCGCCCCGCTTTCTGGTCCGCGCCTTGCGAGATCCTGATGGAGCAAACTTGGACCGGATTCAAATTATCAAAGGTTGGATTGATCGGGACAACAACAGCTATGAGCGTGTTTACGACATTGCCGTATCGGATGGCCGAGTGATAGGTGACGATGGGCGTGCGCGCGAACCTGTTGGATCGACCGTGAACGTGCCGACCGCAACTTATTCAAACACCATCGGCGCTGTGGCTCTGGCTGGACACTGGCAGGATCCCGAATTCGATCCGGAACAAGATGCTTTCTATTATGTCCGTGTCATCGAAATTCCAAAGCCACGTTGGACGACGCATGACGCGGCCTTCTTTGGGGTAGAGTTGCCTGACAGCGTTCCGCCGACGGTTCAGGACCGGGCCTATACCTCTCCGATATGGTATACGGCATCGAATTGAGCATCCGACTGGCCTTTCGCAGTCAAAACTTGGGAAACCGTTGTTGACTCCCCTTCGGACCGCTGTATAAGCCCCGCTCTATTGGTGTTGGTGGCCCCCGCAAGGGGATTCCTGTCATGCCCGCAAGGCAAGAGGACAACGCCCTTCATATGTTGCGGTGGACACCGGAGCAGGTTGGCACGACCGGGCGGCGATTGCGGCTCGAAAAGTGGGAACCGGTTTCGGACCAAGCTGCAATACACTTAACGAAGGAGATCAGCCGTGACCAAACGCACGTCTGCCAAGTACAAAATTGACCGCCGCATGGGCGAAAACATCTGGGGTCGTCCGAAGTCCCCGGTTAACCGCCGCGAATATGGCCCCGGCCAGCACGGCCAGCGCCGCAAGGGCAAACTGTCCGATTTCGGCATTCAGCTGCGTGCCAAGCAGAAGCTGAAAGGCTACTACGGCGACCTGACCGAAAAGCAGTTCCGCCGCATCTATGGCGAAGCTGTGCGTGTGAACGGTGATACCGGTGAAAACCTGATCGGCCTGCTGGAGCGCCGCCTGGACGCCGTTGTTTACCGCGCCAAATTCGTTGCAACTGTGTTTGCTGCCCGTCAGTTCGTGAACCACGGCCACGTCAAGGTGAACGGCAAGAAAGTGAACATCCCGTCCTACCGCGTCAAGGAAGGCGACGTGATCGAAGTGCGTGATCGTTCCAAGCAGCTGGCCGTCGTGCTGGAGGCAACCACCTTGGCCGAGCGTGATGTGCCTGACTACATCGAAGCCGACCACTCGAAAATGACAGCGACCTTCGTGCGGACCCCGGGTCTGGGCGACGTTCCGTACCCCGTTGTCATGGAACCGAACCTGGTCGTCGAATTCTACGCGAAGAACTGATCCGTTCTTCGCCCAGCCTTTGCTGGACCAGTATGGAAAGCCGCCCTGTTGGGGCGGCTTTTTGCTTGTTATTCACAATTGCTTTTGGGCTTAAAGAAAACTGTTTGCCTGTCGCATTGCTGCGATAAACTCCTGCCATACACCATGCCTGCTCATATCGGCCAAATCCGACAAAGCGGGCCTGACAGGAGAGTGTTGAATGAAACGTATCGTTACTGGTTTTGTGGCTGCCGTGGCCATGCTGTGCGCCACAATCGTGAGCGCTGCACCGCTCAAGCTGCAACCCGCCAATCCGCAACCATCGGGTCTGCGACAGGGGCTCGCCGTGCGTTATGCCTATCCCGAAGAGGTCAAGTCTCTGGCGGATGCTCGTGTGGCAATCAAGCAGGGTGGTCAGGCAGGACGACCTTTGAAGGGCCTCGACTATGCGGACACGGCAGAGGGTCAGCCGGCTCTGACCTCCAAGCGGGCCGAGTTCGTTGCGGCTCAGATCAATGGCTATGTGAGATTTGACAAACCCGGGATCTACAATATCGACTTTTTGACCAATGATGGCGTGCGCGCCCGGATTGGTGGCCAGGTGGTCAGTCAGTTTGACGGACGGCAACCTTGTGAGCCGTCCTTTGGATCCGAGGTCGAGGTGCCGCAAGCGGGTTGGTACAAGGTCGATATTCTGTACTTCCAGCGCTACAACACGTCGTGCCTGCACATGCGCATGGGCGAAAAAGGCAAGCGGCTCAACTGGATGCCGAACAGTGCTTTCGGGTACTGATACCGTGTGATTTTTGAACACAGCCCCGCCGGTCTTTCGGCGGGGCTGTGTTCGTTTCGGGATGCTTATTTGCAGATGGGCAATTCCAGCGGCGGCTGTTTGGGCAGGGATTGCCGCCATTCATTGATGATCGGTTGCAATTGTCGTTTGGGCCAGAATCTTGGCGCCCCGATCGCCGCCAGGCAGGCGGTGTTCCAATATAGACCGGCACTTGCCAGAGATTTCCGTTTGCTCACGGCTTTGGCCACGGCGTTTATGTCCTTGGACTCGGGGTAGATATAAAGCGTCGTGGGATTGCCTTCGACCAGATCCAGAATCTCCTTCGACTCGGACGGTGACCAAGTCGTGCAGCCGTTGCTGCGCCCACCGGTATAGTTCACCAGCCGCCCATAAGGGACATATCCCTGTTTGTCGGCATGGGGGCTTTGTGGGTTCTTGAACCGGCATTGCCATTTCAGGAAGACAGCCTGATGTCCACCGATGGCACGTTCTCGGGCGTTTGCCGTTTCCCCTTCGCCGTCAAACAGCAGAAAGGTGCGATGGAAGGCAGCCCTTTGACCAGACCGGGCATAATAGCCCTTGAACGAGGTTCTGGTTTCGGCGGTCGTGTAGGCGCCGCCCATGGTCAGCTTTGATCCCTCGGCGTTGCTGAAGTTCTTGGCGCATTCCCGGCCATTCGCGAAATTCGCACGCTGCAGTTTCCGCCCATTGCCATAGCCCGAAGACACCGCTCGGAAGGTTCGGCTGGATTCGCAGATCACATAGAAGCGCTGTCCCGGTTTTCCGCTGCGCGACGTGCTGGGACGAGTAGCATCCTTGGCGAGGTAGCAGGGGTTGCGCACCTCTCCTTTGCGTCTTTTCTCGTAATACAGCGTGCGGGCACGCGACAGCACAATGGGCGCGATCTGGCCTTCGCCAGTCCCGACATGTTTCTGCAGCCAAGCCGGGATATCGGTATTCTGAGCGCTGGCCGGACTGACGGGCAGGCCGGACAACGCGACACTCAAAAGCGCGGGAAGGGCGAAACGAAAGCAACTGGGAACCACTGTTCTCTTCTCCTGCTGAACTGACCTCGGGATCAGCATAGCACAGTTTTCGCGTGTCTTCGTGCTTTGAACAGCGTTGGCATCCAGCCGCTCAAGTTTGCTTCAGATCGGTAACGGGCGTCCTTCGGCGATGGCTTCCATTGCGAAATACGAGGTGACGCTGTCCAGCTCGACCTTTTCGATGAGCCGTTGATAGACCTTGTCGTAACTGGCCATGTCCTGAGTCACGACCTTGAGCTGATAATCGTAGTCGCCGCCGATGCGATGAAAATCGACTACTTCAGGAATTGTCAGCACATGCCGCCGGAAGGTCTGCAGCCATTCCGCCGAATGATGTCTTGTACGCAACATCACGAATACGACCAGATCCAGCCCCAGAGCCTGCCGGTTAACCCTTGCGCCGGCCCCCAACAGAGTTCCGGACTCGTTCAATGCTTTGAGCCTGCGCCAACAGGCATTCTGTGACAGGCCGATCCTGTCTGCCAGATCCCGCTGCGACAAGGCACTGTCGCGTTGAAGTTCGCGCAGAATGGCCCGGTCAAATTGATCGAGTTTTTCAGTCATAATAGATCATATGACACAAAGATTAGTAATTATCAGCAAAAAAAGGGCAAGTTTTCGCAGCATCTCCCGCTCATAGTGACAGCGAACATTGGAGCGTAGACAGATGTGCTTGACCGAATTCAAACAGATCCTCGACAATTTGGCCCGCAGCGATGCTTTGCGGGATAGCGTGATCGGCGAGGGGATTATGATCCCCGGTCTGACCGGTGACGTCCCGCTGGTCTATGCCGATTACGTAGCCTCGGGGCGTGCGATGCAGCCGATCGAGAGTTTTGTGGCAGAGAAGATTTTGCCTTTCTACGCGAACAGCCATACCGAGGCATCGTATTGCGGGTCCTATATCACGCAATTACGCCGCGCGGCGCGGGCCGAAATTGCCCGGCTTGTCGGGGCAGAGGCGCAGCATTCCGTAATCTTCACGGGATCGGGGGCTACAGCGAGTTTGAATCGGCTGGTCAGTTTGCTGGGGGTTGAACAGGCCGAACGACCTGTCGTGTTCATCGGCCCTTACGAGCATCATTCGAACATTCTGCCCTGGCGGGAAAGCAGGGCGATCGTGGTCGAGATCCCGGAAGCCCCGGGGGGCGGGCCCGACATGCAGGTGCTGCAGGAAAGCTTGAACGAATATGAGGACAGCGATTTGAAGATCGGCAGTTTCTCGGCCGCGTCCAATGTCACTGGGATCCTGACGGATACCGATACCGTCACCCGCCTGTTGCATGCACATGGTGGCTTGGCGGTCTGGGATTATGCCGGGGGTGGGCCCTATCTGCCTATCGATATGGGGGCGCAGGGCGGAGAACCAAAGGATGCCATCGTCGTGTCCCCGCACAAGTTTCCTGGCGGGCCGGGCGCCTCCGGATTGCTGGTGGTGGATCAGACCATCGTGCGTAGAACCAGTCCCAGCTGGCCGGGTGGCGGGACGGTCAGTTTTGTATCCCCCTGGGTCCATGACTACAGCGACGACCTGAGCACCCGCGAAGAGGCAGGTACGCCGAACGTGATTGGCGATATCCGGGCAGCGCTGGCTTTTCTGGTCAAGGAAGCCTTCGGCCAGCAGACAATTTCAGCCCGCGAACACGAATTCGCGCAAATGGCGTGGGCGGCTTGGGGGGATAGCCAACACCTGTCGGTGTTAGGTCATCGACAGGCCGAGCGCCTGCCGATCTTTTCCTTCCAGGTTCGTGACGCGGAGGGTCATCCGGTTCACCAGCAGCTGTTCACCAGGATGTTGTCGGATGTGTACGGTATCCAGGCCCGCGGCGGATGCGCTTGCGCGGGACCGTATGCCCACCGACTGCTAGGCATCGACCAGGCGGCAAGCACTGAATTGCATGCAGCCCTGGGGCGCGGCGAAGAATTGCTGAAGCCTGGTTGGGTCCGGTTGAACCTGTCCTACATGATGCGGGAGGACACTGTCAGGTACATTCTGCGCAGCGTGTTGGAGTTGGCCAGGCGTACCCATGAGCTTGAACCCTTGTATCGGGCGGACCCGACGACGGCACGATTTGCCAGGCGCGCGGCCTGAGGGGCGCTGCCCCTCGACCCTGCGGGTCTCACCCCGAGGTATTTGCAACCAGAAAGAAGCAGGTGGACTGTCCGGCATGTTATACGGGGTGCCGCGGGGGATGCGCTGGTTTCCAATTGCCGAGGCCGGACAGTTTGACGCTTTTCACATCCGGTGCAGCCCGCTACTAAGGCTCCGTTGAAGGAGCTTAGATCGATGACGAAAATCGAACCGCAGCCCGGGATCATGGATATCGCCCTGTATCAGGGTGGGGCAGCGCATGTGGCGGGGATGACCAACGTGGTCAAGCTCAGCTCGAACGAGAACCCTTTGGGGCCAAGCCAGCGCGCCGTCGAGGCGATGCAGGACGTGGCCGCGAACATGCATCGTTATCCAAGCTCCGATCATGCGGCCCTGCGTCAGGCCATTGGCGAGGTGCATGGGCTGGATCCCGAACGGGTGATCTGTGGCGCGGGCAGCGATGAGATCATTGCGTTCCTGTGTCAGAGCTTCACCGGTCCCGGAGATGAGGTGCTGTTTACCGAGCACGGGTTCGGTATGTACCGGATCAGCGCTCTGGCGGCCGGCGCGACGCCGGTCGAGGTCAAGGAACGCGAGCGTGTGACGGATGTGGATGCCTTGTTGGCGGGCTGTTCCGACCGGACCAGATTGGTTTTCATTGCCAATCCGAACAACCCGACCGGGACGATGATTTCTGAGACCGAGGTAGCCCGCCTTGCGGAGGGCATCCCAGAGGGTGCGCTTTTGGTGCTGGATGGGGCCTATGCGGAATATGTGGAAGGTTTTGATGCTGGCGCCGCGCTGATTGAGGCGCGCGACAATGTGGTGATGACCCGAACCTTCTCCAAGATCTATGGGTTGGGCGGCGCGCGGGTCGGTTGGGGCTATGGTCCGAAGCCGATCATCGACGTGCTGAACCGGGTGCGCGGGCCGTTCAATGTGTCTGTAACCGGTCTGGCCGCTGCGGAGGCATCAGTTCTGGATACCGAATATGTCGAGCGTTGCCGCACCGAGAATGCCAAATGGCGTTCCTGGCTGGCCGAGGCTCTGGCTGAACTGGGTGTCGCCTCGGATGTGTCCTGCACGAATTTCATTTTGGCCCGCTTTGGTGATCAGGCCGAGGCCGAGGCTTGTGACCTCTATTTACAGACGCAGGGGCTGATCGTGCGTCGTGTGGCGGGTTACAAGCTGCCGACTGCTTTGCGGATCACCATCGGTGACGAAGATGCCTGCCGCCGCGTGGCGACAGCAGTGCGGGACTTCAAAGGCGGGGCGCGGGCATGAGCAATATTGTCTATGGCAGGGTGGCCTTGATCGGTCTGGGACTGATCGCCTCGTCGATGTTCTGGGCTATCAAGCGAAGCGGCTTGGCAGGTGAAGTTACCGGCTATGCCCGGAGTGAAGCCAGCCGCGACACAGCCCGCCGCATCGGCTTGTGCGACCGCGTGTGCGACAGTGCGGCCGAGGCGGCGGAAGGTGCAGACCTGGTCGTTCTCTGCGTGCCGGTGGGCGCAATGGGGGCTGTCATGGCCGAAATCGGTCCGGTGTTGAAACCCGGTGCGACCGTTTCGGATGTCGGCTCGGTCAAGCGTCACGTCGTCGAAGCGGTCCAGCCGCACATTCCGGATGGCGTTCATTTCGTGCCCGCCCACCCATTGGCCGGGACAGAGCATTCCGGCCCCGAAAGCGGATTTGCCGAGCTGTATGACAATCGCTGGTGTCTGTTGGTGCCGGTGGAGGGCACTGATCCCGAGGCCGTCGCCCAGTTGCGCGCGCTCTGGGAGGGCATGGGCGCCAATGTCGAAGAAATGGATGCCGACCACCATGATCTGGTACTTGCGGTAACCAGCCATGTCCCGCATGCCATAGCCTATACGATGGTGGGGGTGGCGGACGACCTGCGGCGGGTCACCGACAGTGAGGTGATCAAATACTCTGCGGCCGGTTTTCGGGATTTCACCCGGATCGCTGCGTCTGACCCGACCATGTGGCGCGATGTTTTTCTGACCAACAAGGATGCGACTTTGGAAATTCTTGGACGGTTCACCGAAGAGCTGTTTGCCCTCCAGCGGGCGATCCGGACCGGCGATGGTCAACATCTGTTCGATTATTTCACTCGTACCCGTGCCATTCGAAGAGGTATCATCGAGGCCGGACAGGATACGGATGCGCCGGACTTTGGCCGCGGACAGGCCAAGACATGAAGTATCGGGGGGCATATCTTCTGTCCCTCGGTCTGATGATGACCGCAATGACCCCCAGTGTGGCTGGTCCGGACCAGTCCCTGCGGCCGCAGGAGCGGCCCTTTGTCGTCCGGTTTACCTCTGGCGGATCTGCCCAAGCCCCCGCGACCCTGGCCGTGCGGCCAATTCTGCGACCCGGAAGTCAGCAAGCGACACGTGCCACGATTGTACCGGTGGCCGTGATGGCAAGCGCCATATCGACCGATCTGGAACCGTTATCAGGTTCCAGTCCAGCCGTCTCGTTGCGACCTGACCTTCGGCCTGAAAGCGTGGTGCAGGCTGGCCTTTTCAGCAGGCGCAAACCGCCCAAGAAAGGGTCTGTCTGTGGTGATCGCTACATTCGTGGCGAAAAGGTCGGAGCAGTCTCCAGTTCGGTTCGGGGATGCGGCATTTCCGATGCGGTGCGGGTAACCGAGGTGTCGGGAGTACGTCTCAGCCAAGGCGCAGTGATGAATTGCCAGACGGCTCAGGCTCTCAAGGATTGGGTTGAAAAAGGTGTAAAACCAACCTTCCGTCGCCGTGGCCCGATTGTCGAGATGCGCGTGGCAGCACATTATGTATGTCGAACTCGCAATCACAAGGCCGGTGCCAAGATCTCGGAGCATGGAAAGGGCAATGCCATCGACATTTCTGCCTTTATCATGAAGGACGGGGAAGTGATTACCGTCGCAGAAGGATGGAAAGGCAGCTCGACCCGAAGCCTTTTGCAGAAAGCTCACTCACGGGCTTGCGGGCCGTTCGGGACCGTGTTGGGGCCACGCGCGGACCGGTATCATCTGGATCACTTTCATCTGGATACTGCCAGGCATCGCGGCGGGCCATATTGCCGGTAAGTCAGGCGAACCGTTGAAAACCGGGGCCGCCCGCAGCGCTTCGCGCTGCCGGGCCCAACGCTTTGAGGGCGCGCCAGCGCCTGACAAAGAGGCGGGAGCGCTACCTGTCGAAGGCGTTAGCGGATAATCAGGCGTGGAGCGGGGCCCAAGGGCAGGGGACCAAAAGCGACAAAGCCATCGCGGAAGTTAATTTGAATGTCCAGATCCTCCGGATTGCCGCCCAGCCCGGCCAGCATGCCTAGAACCCGCACCACCGAATCCACGGCAGAGGCGGGCAACGCGCCTGAGAATTCGGCCATCTCGATCATGTCTCGCCAGTTCTCGGCTTTCAGATTGACCGCACCGGAGGGGATGCCGGCCTCATCTACATCCAGCGCGCCAGCGGCTTTCAATCGCATTGGCCCCCATTGTGCTTCTACCCGTTTCAGGTCGATATGGCGGGGTTGTGGACGGCGCTGTTCCAGGGCACCCCGGTCCCAGATTGTGTCGAACTGCACATCCACGTCCAGAACCAGGGCTTCGAACTGATCCGGGACGTCCTTGGCCGCTCCCATTACTTGCCGGATTTGCACACCGGGGCGAAATCCCGCGGCCTCGAACCCCATGCGATAGGTCTCGGGGGTTTCAGTCTGGATCATCTGCAGGTGCAATGTGTCCGCGGCCACTACATCCGCCCCATCCTGTTGGATGCGCCAGGCCGCGCCCTCGAGCGCAAGTTCCCGCAATTCCAGTGCCAGCCCCGGAGCCAGATCCAGCCGCGCCTCCAGGTCGGCGGCGAAAATTGTCGAAGTCCGGTCGAAAAAGCTGATCCGCTGGGCGTCGGGCGACACACGCAGGACTTGGCGACCGGGCCAGATGGCGGGACTTTCGAAACTCAGCCAGTCGGCACTCCAGGCCAGACCGGTGGCAGGATCGGCCAGGGCTGGTGCCGCCAAACGGGTCACGTGCCGGGTTGGATACCCGCCCGAACTTACGTTTGCGTACTCGGCCTGCCAGCCGCGCTGGGCCTGCGTGTCGAACCAGCCTGTGATGCCGCTGCGCAACCCGTATCCCGCAGCCAGCCAATAGAGCGACCACAGCACCAGTACAGCCGTCGTCAGTTTCAGCAAACGGATCACGAAAAGCCCCCTTTTGCCCGTGCCTGTTTTGATATTTATAGGGCCAAATCGCAAAGGACCAGCAAGATGACAATGTGGGTGTTCGGATATGGATCGTTGCTGTGGAACCCGGGCTTCCCCGTGGCACGGCGTGAGGTGGCAGTCCTGCCCGGTTACGCGCGCTCGTTTTGCATGAGCTCGATCCATCACCGGGGAACCGAAGACAACCCAGGCCTGGTTCTGGCTCTGGACGAAGTTGCCGGCGCGGCCTGCAAAGGGTTGGCTTTGGCAGTTGAGGCCGGGCATGAAGAGCGCACTCTGGAGGAGCTGCGCGAGCGTGAGCTGATTTCCTCGGCCTATCTCGAACGAAACCTGGACGTGGCGCTGCGCGGCGGCGACGTGGTCACGGCGGTCACCTATGTCATCGATCCGCATCACGTGCAGTATTGCGGGGGGATGCCGCTGGAGGAACAGGCGCAGATCATTGCCAGGGCGGTTGGCGGTCGCGGGCCCAATACCGAGTATCTGTATAACACCGCCGACCATCTGGCCGAGATCGGGTTGAACGATCCGGATCTGGAATGGCTCAGCACCCGCGTCCGGGCTATTGCCGGACGGACGCCCGGATAAAGCCTTGGCTCTTTGGGCCTAATGCCTGTACGCTCGGCCGGAAAGAGCAGACCAGAATATCAGGAACTCGGCGCATGGCGCAGCCAGACCAAAAAACGCGGCCGCAATTTTCGCAACCCACACAGCAAATTCTCCTGATGATCTTTGCCTTCGGGCTGGCAGGCGCAGGCGCTTTTCTGGCTTTGCCGCGCGTGTTGCCGGTTTTCCAGGCAAATCCATGGCTGAACGGTTTCATCCTCATGGTGTTTGTCCTGGGGATTTTCGCCTGTTTCTGGCAGGTCGGACAGCTGATCATTTCAGTGAAATGGATTGAACGCTTTGCGGCTGGGGAAACCGATCAATCGAACCGTCCGCCGCAACTGCTGGCCCCTTTGGCATCTTTGCTCAGGTCGCGCGGTGCGCGGATGCAGCTCAACTCCAGCTCAACCCGATCGATTCTGGATTCAGTTGCAACCCGGATCGACGAAGTGCGGGAAATTACCCGGTACATCGTCAACTTGTTGATTTTCCTTGGGCTTCTGGGGACGTTTTATGGCCTTGCGACCACGGTTCCGGCCCTTGTCGAAACCATTCGCGGTCTGGCACCGCAAGAAGGTGAAGCCAGTATTTCGGTCTTCAACCGGCTGATCACAGGGCTGGAGTCGCAGCTGGACGGCATGGGCGTGGCTTTTGCCTCGTCGTTGCTGGGGCTTGCTGGATCCCTGCTGGTGGGTTTGCTTGAGCTGTTTGTCAGCCATGGTCAGAACCGTTTCTATCGTGAACTGGAAGAGTGGCTGAGCTCAATCACCCGCGTTTCCTTTTCATCGGGAGAGGACGGCAACGCGGAAATGGGGGTGGTTTCGGAAGTCCTGGACCACATGACCGAACAGATGGACGTGCTGCGTGACATGTTCGTGCAATCAGCCGAAGGGCGGGACGCGGTGAACCAGCGTCTGACTGATCTGGTCGAAACCATAGGCTTCATGAACAGCCGCCAGGAGCAGAACGAAGGCATCCAATTGGCCCTTGAGCGCGTGGCGGTTGGTCAGGAAACCCTGATCGAGATCATTCGCAATCAACCGCATCACGAAGGGTTGGATGCTGAAAGTCGGATGCGCCTGCGCTCGATCGACGTGCAGATGTTGCGCATTTTGGAAGAGATCTCGGCCGGGCGTCAGGAAAGCTTGTCGGAACTGCGGTCGGATATCGAATTGTTGGTCAAGGCGCTGTCAAGGCCGCGGGGTGGTGGAAGGATGCGCAAGCAGAACCAGACCCCGAACGAAAGCTGACTTATGGCTCTTTCGCGTCGCACAGGACAGCGTTTCCAGGGGTCGATCTGGCCGGGTTTTGTCGATGCGATGACCGGTCTTTTGCTGGTGCTGATGTTTGTGTTGACCATCTTTATGGTGGTGCAGTCGATCCTGCGCGAAACGATTTCGGGCCAGGAAAGCCAGCTGGACGAACTGTCGGCTGAGGTCAGTGCGCTGGCCAATGCACTGGGTTTGGAAGAGCGGGAAAACAGCCAGCTCGAAGCGCGATTAGGGGCGTTGAACACAACGTTGAACACCACGCAATCCGACTTGGACGCCGCGCGGGCTCAATTGGTCGAACAACAGAACATCATTGCCGCGCTGACCGGGGAGCGGGATCGTCAGGCCGTGGCGCTGGACGAGGCACAGACCCGGATCACCGGGTTCGAGGCCCAGGTCGCTGCGTTGTTGGCCGACCGGGACGCCGCACGGGCCAATATCGCGGAGCTTGAAACTCAGAGGGCAAATCTGGAAGCCGCACAGGCGGAATTAATCTCGGAACAGGAAGCCTTGAATCTGGCTCTGGCGGAAAGCCGGTCCGAGATCGACGCTCAGACTGAAGCCGCCAGGCTGGCAGCGGCGCGCCGGGAGGCGCTGGAGGCTTTGATCGCCGATTTGGAAAACGAAGGTCTGGAACGCAGCGCAGAATTGAACAACCTGCAGCAAGAGCTGAGCGACGAGCAGGCCGCACGTCTGGCCGAAGCAGCGGCGGCCGAAGCCCTGCGGGAACGTTTGGAAAACGCGGATGCCGAACTGACCGCCATGACCCTGGCACTGGAGGCACAGCGTAAGGAGGCCGAGGATACGCTCACTCTGCTGGCCGCTTCCGAGGCTGCGAAAGATGCTCTGAATGCGCGCCTGAACGACCTGTTGGCGCAGATCGAAACTGCGCAGGCGCAATTGCAGGATCGCGACGAACTGGCCGAACGTTTGACCCGCATTCTGGCACAGATGGAAGTGAACCAGACGGAAACCGCGCAGCGGGTGTCTGCACTGGAAGCCGAACTGGCACGGATCAGGGCAGAGAGCACCGAGACGCGGACGCGATTGACTGCAGATCTCGAGGCGGCGCGTTTGAAAGCGGCAGAAACGCGGGATGCGTTGGAAGCCGAGCTGGCGCGCCAGCAGGCGGCCACCGTGCAGACCCAATCGCAGTACGAGGAGACGTTGGCCCAATTGCAGGCTGATCACGCGGCAGCCCGCGCGGCTTTGGAAGCCGAGCTTGCGGCGACCCTGACAACGGCGGACGAGACCGAGCGAAGATTGCGGGAGCAACTGGCGAAGGTTCAGGCCGACGCGGCGGCGACCCGTACGAGGCTGGAGGCCGAATTGTCCTCGGCACAAACCGAGCTTTCGGCAGCACGCAATGCTGCGTCGGCAACGGAAGAGGACAGGGCCTCGGTCGAGGAACGACTATTGGCGGCACTGGACAGCCTGGAGCGGGCGCAGGCGGCTGCCTCGGACACGGATGTTCTCAAAGCACGCCTCGCTGCGGCTCTGGCGGCGCAAGAAGCGGCAGAAGCGGCGCAGTCCGGATCTTTGAGCGAAGCCGAACGCCAAGCCCGTCTGTTGGCCGAAGCCCGTGCGGCCCTGGCGGAGGAGCAGGAAATCTCGTTGGAGGCGCAGCGGCAGACCGCCTTGCTGAACCAGCAGGTTGCCGCGTTGCGAACCCAGCTGGGAAGTTTGCAGGCGCTCTTGGACGACTACAAGGCCCGCGATGCGGCCTCGCAGGTGCAACTGCAAACGCTTGGACAGGATTTGAACGCGGCGTTGGCGCGGGCCGCATCGGAAGAGCGCAAGCGGCGCCTTCTGGAGGAATCGGAACGCAAGCGGTTGGAGGCCGAGGCGCGAGCGCTGGAAGAGGAAGCGCGCGCCCTTGCGGAGGAAAAGCAGGATCTGGAACGGTATCGGTCGGAGTTCTTTGGTCGGTTGCGGGAACTTTTGGGGGATCAGGAAGGCGTGCGCATCGAGGGCGACCGGTTCGTGTTCTCCTCGGAAGTGTTGTTCGATCCGGGCAGTGCCGAGCTGTCGCCGGAAGGGGAGATCGAGATCAGCAAGGTGGCCCGCATCCTGCGTGCCATTGCCCGCGACATTCCCGAAGAAATCGACTGGGTGATCCGGGTGGATGGGCATACCGACAACGTGCCTCTGTCCGGTTTTGGAAAATACGCAGATAACTGGGAACTCAGCCAGGGACGCGCCTTGTCGGTGGTACGCTACATGGTGGAATTCCTCGGCATCCCACCCGACCGTCTGGCGGCCAACGGATTTGGCGAATATCAGCCGGTCAACCGAGCCGATACAGCCGAAGCCCGCGCGCAGAACCGTCGTATCGAGTTGAAGCTGACCGAAAAGTAAAGAGGGAGCTCCCGCCCCTTTGTCAGCCGCTGCCGCGCCTGCAAAGCGTTGGGCCCGGCAGTGCTGCGCACTGCGGGCGCGTTGTCCGGATCAGTCGGAGACGGTCATGACATGAGTGCTTTTGCCCAAGGTGCTGTTGCCGCGGATCAGCGTGGCAGTCCCGGCATAACGTCCCGCAGGCCAACGTTCGGTCGTCAAACGGCGGCCGGTGGCGCGAAAGAACTGAGCCTGGTCTCTCTCCAGCACGATGTCCTGCGATATGAAGGCGCCGTCCGGACCATCTATGTGAAGTCGCAGAACGTCGCCTTGCAGGCCTCCATAAGCGAAGGCCCAGAACACCAAAGCGCCGGCTTTGGCCTGCAAAGGCGAGAGATCGGCAGTTCCTGCCTTGATGTCCGAATAGTCTGGGATGGCATCGTGAAATCCGGCGCCGATCAACCCCCCCGGGCTGTGAAGGGGGAGCGCCGCCCAGAGCGAAGTCTCGGGCGGCGCGCTGCAATGTGGCGCATTGGTCGGTGAAAACGGGTCGATGACATCACCCTTGTACCGCACGCTCAGGTGCAGATGCGGAAACTGTGTCTGCCCTGACAGCCCGACCTGTCCCAGCACCGTTCCCGTCGTCACCCGGTCGCCCTTGGTGACGGCTAGCGAGCCCTGTTTCAGGTGGCAATACTGTGTCTGCCAGCCCCCTTCATGGCCGATAACAACTCCATTGCCGCACTCCGTGCCTTCGACCTGGGCCGCGTTTTCAGCGCTGTAGAGCATATCGGGCATGGTGTTGCGCGTAGCCAGAACTGTACCTTCGGCTGCCGCCAGAACATTTACGCCCTCTTCCATGTCGCTGAGGTAGGGCAAGGCGAAATCGGTGCCCTTGTGACCGTCATATGAAAGGGATCCGCAACGGAAATCCAGAACTTCGGGTCCCGGAGCCAGATCGACAAGTTGTTGAATGAAGCAATCCGTGCCCAAAGTGCAGTCAATGGGTTGTTCAAGACGAAAATCGCTCGCCGCCACGGGGGCAGCGAGCATGGTTCCAAGAACCAGAGGTATGAGACGCATCAATCGGCGGTCAGCAACGGCGGCTTGTCGCCAGAGATCCGCGGGTTGCCCGGGCCTTCGATGCGTAGATCTAGTTTGCCATCCTTGACTCCCACCTTGACCACGCCGCCTTTGGCAAGCTTACCGAACAGCAGTTCCTCGGCCAGTGGTTTCTTGATGTGCTCTTGGATGACGCGACCCAGCGGGCGGGCGCCCATCTTGTCGTCATAGCCCTTGTCAGCGATCCACTCGGCGGCGGGCCTGGTCAGCTCGATCGATACATTGCGGTCGATCAATTGCGCTTCCAGTTGCAGCACGAACTTTTCAACCACCTGCAGGATCACATCCTTAGGCAGTGGTGCAAAGCTGATCACAGCGTCGAGACGGTTGCGGAATTCCGGCGTGAACGTGCGTTCGATCGCGGCGGTGTCTTCTCCTTCGCGACGATCGCGTCCGAACCCGACTGCGGCCTTGGCCTGTTCCGAGGCACCCGCATTCGAGGTCATGATCAATACCACATTGCGGAAGTTCACTGTGCGACCGTTGTGGTCGGTCAGTTGGCCGTGATCCATGACCTGCAACAAGATGTTGTAAACATCTGGATGGGCCTTTTCGATCTCATCCAGTAGCAGGACGCAATGCGGATGCTGGTCCACACCATCGGTCAGCAAACCACCCTGATCAAACCCGACATAGCCCGGAGGCGCACCGATCAGGCGGGATACGGCGTGTTTCTCCATGTATTCGGACATGTCAAAGCGTAGCATCTCTACGCCCAGAATGTCGGCCAGCTGCTTTGCGACCTCGGTCTTGCCGACACCGGTGGGGCCTGCAAACAGGTAGTTGCCGATGGGTTTCTCCGGCTCACGCAGGCCCGCACGGGCCAACTTGATAGCGCTGGACAAAGCTTCGATCGCATCATCCTGTCCAAAAACCACCCGTTTCAGGCTGTTTTGCAGGTCCTTGAGAACTTCGGCGTCGTCCTTGGACACGCTTTTCGGCGGTATGCGGGCGATCTTGGCCACCACGGCCTCGATCTCCTTCACGCCGATGGTCTTGCGGCGTTTGCTTTCCGCGACAAGATGCTGCGCGGCCCCGGCTTCGTCAATCACGTCGATTGCTTTGTCAGGAAGCTTCCGGTCGTTGATATAACGTGCCGACAGTTCCACTGCGGTCTTGATTGCATCCGATGTGAACTTGATGCTGTGGTGATCTTCAAAATACGGCTTAAGCCCCTTGAGGATCTTGATGCTGTCTTCAACCGAAGGTTCGTTCACATCGATTTTCTGGAACCGGCGCGACAGGGCGCGGTCTTTCTCGAAATGCTGACGGAACTCCTTGTACGTGGTCGAACCCATGGTACGCAGCTTGCCGCCCTGCAAAGCAGGTTTCAGCAGGTTGGAAGCATCCATGGCCCCACCCGAGGTCGCACCTGCACCGATCACAGTGTGAATCTCGTCGATAAATAGGACTGCATCCGGGTGCTCTTCGAGCTCGGTCACGACCGCTTTCAACCGTTCCTCGAAATCGCCGCGATAGCGTGTTCCAGCCAGTAGGGCGCCCATGTCGAGCGAATAGATGGTGGTATTCGCGAGAACCGCAGGGGTTTCGCCAGCCACGATTTTGCGCGCCAAGCCTTCGGCGATGGCAGTCTTGCCAACACCGGGATCCCCGACCAGAAGCGGGTTGTTCTTACGACGACGGCACAGCACCTGGATGCAGCGTTCAACCTCGTGATCACGACCAATCAGCGGGTCAATGTCGCCTTCGCGGGATTTCGCGTTCAGATCGACGCAGTATTTGGCGAGCGCGCTTTCTTTGGCCTCACCATCCTGAACCGGAGCGGATTGGGCTTCTTCGGTCGGGCCGTCATCGGCGCCCTGTACCGGGCGGGCTTCTCCGAAGGCTGGATCCTTGGCCACGCCGTGCGCGATGAAGTTCACCGCGTCGTAGCGGGTCATGTCCTGATCCTGCAGGAAATAGGCAGCATCGCTTTCGCGTTCGGCGAAGATCGCGACCAGAACATTCGCCCCGGTCACTTCGGTGCGACCCGAACTTTGAACATGGATTGCGGCGCGCTGGATCACCCGCTGGAAAGCGGCGGTGGGCACGGCTTCCGAGCCATCGATATCCGTGACCAGGTTGGCCAGTTCTTCATTGATGAAATCCAGCAGGTTCGACCGCAGTTCACCCATATCGACAGAACAGGCGCGCATCACGCGGGCTGCGTCGGGTTCATCCAGCAAGGCCAGCAGCAGATGCTCCAGCGTTGCGAATTCGTGGCGCCGTTCGTTGGCCAGCGCAAGCGCGGCGTGAATGGCTTGTTCCAATGTGCTCGAGAATGAAGGCACGCGGGTGCTCCTTCCAGTTTGGGTCGGCAAGGGGGGTCATATAGTTGCTGATCCCCCCGGGACCAACCATGTCCTCATAGTATTAGAGTTTGGTTGATCGAGCGCTGGCTTCAAGGCTTTTCTTTCAAATTCCGGTCACATTTGTTTTGAAAGAAATAGTGTTGCACAGGCTGTGCGCGATCAGAAGTTGTCTTTGCGCCGTCGAACTTCGGCGAAAACTTCTACGTCTGGCGCGTCCTGCATGCCCAAACGGTCGCGGATTTCCGGGCTTTGGGGGCGCAGAAACGGGTTTGTAGCCAGTTCTAGCGACAGGGACGATGGCACGGTGGATTCACCATTTGCGCGAGCGCGGGCGATGTCTGCAATCCGGGCTTGCAGATCGGCATTGCCGGGTTCGATGGTTTCGGCAAAACGACCATTGGCCTGTGTGTACTCATGACCGGAATACACGACGGTGTCTTCGGGTAGGGCGGCCAGTTTGGACAGACTTTCCCACATCTGATCCGGCGTACCTTCGAACAAGCGACCGCATCCAAGCGCCATCAAACTGTCTGCGGTGAACACGGCGGCACTGGTCGGGATGTGAAAAGCAATATGTCCGACAGTGTGTCCCGAAACATCCAGAACACCCACGGCTTCGTCCCCAATCTTGAAACTGTCGCCTTCGTTGACAGCCAGGTCCAGCTTCGGCAGACGCGCGGCGTCCTGTGCTGCCCCTATGACTTTTGCAGGATGGGCGGCCAGGATGTCATCCAAGGCGTCGACATGATCCCAGTGGTGGTGGGTCAACAGAACGTGACTCAGCGTCCATCTCCGCGACTTCAGTGCGGCCAGGATCGGCGCGGCTTCGGGCGCATCCACCAGAGCGGTTTCTCCACTTTTGGCGTCATGGGCCAGAAAAGCGTAGTTGTCGCTGAGGCAGGGGATGGTCAGGATCTCAAGGGGCATGGTCATTCGGCTCATCGTTGCTAAACTGCCCCCAGCTTGGCCCAAGGAGCAGGCAGCCGCAATGCATCTCGATGTGCAGGACTTGAGGAATTTTTATTACCGCAGCACCCTGGGCCGGGCTGCGCAGGCGTCGATCCGTGGGCGACTGCTGCAGATCTGGCCCGAAGCGCAGGGGCAGACGGTGGTCGGCTTTGGCTTTGCCGTGCCGTTGCTACGGCCATATCTGGCGGATGCGCGCCGGGTGATCGGTCTGATGCCCGGGCCACAGGGGGTCATGCAATGGCCCGCAGGGATGCCCAACGTCTCAGTGCTGACTGAAGAGACCCTTTGGCCACTGGACACGGGGCGCGTGGACCGGCTGGTGGTGATGCACGGGCTGGAAACCTCGGAACAGCCGACAAAACTGCTGGAAGAATGCTGGCGTGTCTTGGGGCCAGGGGGCAAGGCGATCTTTGTCGTGCCGAACCGGGCCGGGTTGTGGTCACGTTCGGATCTGACCCCTTTCGGATTTGGCAGACCTTATACCTTGGGTCAGTTGGAAAGCCAGCTGCGCACCCACCATTTCACAGTTGAACACCACGCGGCCGCTCTGTTCCAACTGCCGTCCCAGCGGCGATTCTGGCTCAAGGCAGGGCCTTTGTTCGAGAAGACCGGCCGCAAATTACCGACCGTTCTGGCAGGTGGTGTTTTCTTGGTCGAGGTCTCCAAACGGGTGAGCCCACCGGGCGGCGCCGCAGTCAAGGACAAGTCGGCCGCTGGCATCCGCATTTTGGAGGGCCTGTCCAATCCGATCCCCAAGCCGGCATAACACTTTGCCGATCCGTGGGACTTCAGGTTGCAGGCCGTCCTCCACTTGCGACCCTACAGGACAAATGGCGGCCTTTTTTGTCCAAGGTCCGTGTTGCGTGACTTGGCGAGCTTGCGGACGCCAGGATGATGCGGTTCTTCCGAAGCAACTCGTAGTGTAGGCTCGCGGCCAGATCGGTTGGTTTTCGGTGATCGAGCGGACGTCACACACGATGTCCCAAGCTCTCGTTGGTCCGCCGCTGTTGATGCTAACAATTTGGCTCCGTTGCTCAGGGAAACGGAGGCAACCGGGTGTGAACCCTCGGCGACATTGCCGCATCTTCAAAAATTGATAGAGCGCACGGGAGCGTTCTCTGCGTCGTTTTTCGGGGACTCGATGTTCGCGGTAACGCCTTCGGGTGTGTGGTCGTCCCAGCCACAATAGTCAAAGCAACTCAGTGCGCGTTCGCCGTGTCGGCGGCGGCGTGCGCCGAGGCCGATCTGTTTCCGCTATGGGTTGAGGGGGCGGCTGCAGAACCCTCACCGAAATATAGAATGGAACCAGAAGGACATTTCACAACGCCCGGATGTGCCGGTCCCGGATCAATTGGAGTCGATTTTGGCTGCCAAGCCGGTTTCAACGGCTGAATTTCAAGGCGAGGAATCGCAAAAACCTGCACTTTGGTAACATTTTTCACTGCGGTTTTCGGGTGCAAACGGTCGCAGGTGGGGTAAGTATTTGATATTAAACAAATTCATGAAATTCCTGTTAACGCTATAGGCGGTTGCTAGGTTGGGTCCGCTCTGCTACATCCACGCTGATTTTCGAGCCCTGCCGATACGGCGGGCTTATTCACGCCCCCGGACGCCGCTTCACAGCCAGCCAACCGGGGCCAGATATCGGAAGGGTGGACGTGTCCGAACCAGCTTCGATTTCCGCAGGCATAGCCAAGCGCTATGCTACTGCGATCTTCGAGATCGCGGAAGAGAACAAGAACCTCGATGGTCTTGAAACCAGCATCAATGATTTGTCTGCGGCGCTGGCCGACAGCGCAGATCTGAGCGATCTGATCAACTCGCCGCTGATTTCGCGCGATGAGCAGCAGGCCGCGATCACTGCCGTCGCTCAGAAGATGAACCTGTCGCCGGTGATGCAGAAATCGCTGGCTTTGATGGCACAGAAGCGCCGTCTGTTCGCCGTCCCTCAGCTGATCGCCGTTTTGCGTGACATGCTGGCCGAAGCCCGCGGCGAAGTTGTTGCCGAAGTGACCTCGGCCAAGGCGCTGACCAAGACCCAGTCGGACAAGCTGGCCAAAACACTGGCCGAGCGCGTCGGAAAAGACGTTACTATCAATGCGACCGTCGATGAATCCATCATTGGCGGTCTTGTCGTTAAAGTGGGCTCGAAGATGATCGACAGTTCGATCCGCTCCAAGCTCAACTCCCTCCAGAATGCAATGAAAGAGGTCGGATAAATGGGTATCCAAGCTGCAGAGATTTCTGCAATCCTGAAGGACCAGATCAAGAATTTTGGTCAAGATGCCGAGGTCGCTGAAATCGGCCGCGTGCTCAGCGTCGGTGACGGTATTGCCCGTGTGTACGGCCTGGACAACGTGCAGGCTGGTGAAATGGTCGAATTCCCCGGTGGTATCCGCGGGATGGCCCTGAACCTGGAAAACGACAACGTGGGTGTCGTTATCTTCGGTACCGACCGCGACATTAAAGAGGGCGATACCGTCAAGCGGACCAACGCCATCGTGGACGTTCCGATCGGTGACGGCCTGCTGGGTCGTGTTGTGGACGGTCTGGGCAACCCGATCGACGGCAAGGGCCCGATCGAAAGCTCGGAACGCGGCATCGCAGACGTCAAGGCGCCGGGCATCATTCCGCGTAAGTCGGTTCACGAACCGATGGCAACCGGCCTGAAGTCGGTGGACGCGATGATCCCGATCGGTCGCGGCCAGCGCGAACTGATCATCGGCGACCGTCAGACCGGTAAAACCGCCGTCGCTCTGGACGCGATGCTGAACCAGAAGGTCTACAACGACGCAGCAGGCGACGACGAGTCGAAGAAACTGTACTGTGTCTACGTGGCCGTCGGTCAGAAGCGTTCGACCGTTGCCCAGCTGGTCAAGAAGCTGGAAGAAAACGGTGCGATGGAATACTCGATCGTGGTTGCCGCAACCGCGTCCGACCCGGCTCCGATGCAGTTTCTGGCCCCTTATGCCGCAACTGCGATGGCCGAGCACTTCCGCGACAATGGCCGTCACGCGCTGATCATCTATGATGACCTGTCGAAACAGGCCGTGGCCTATCGTCAGATGTCGCTGCTGCTGCGTCGTCCGCCGGGACGTGAAGCTTACCCGGGTGACGTTTTCTACCTGCACTCGCGCCTGCTGGAGCGTTCGGCCAAGCTGAACGAAGACAACGGCGCCGGTTCGCTGACCGCTCTGCCAGTGATCGAAACCCAGGGTGGCGACGTTTCCGCCTTTATTCCGACCAACGTGATCTCGATCACCGACGGTCAGATCTTCCTGGAAACCGAACTGTTTTACCAGGGCATCCGTCCAGCGGTGAACACCGGTCTGTCGGTTTCGCGTGTGGGCTCCTCGGCTCAGACCAACTCGATGAAATCGGTTGCCGGTCCGGTGAAACTGTCGCTGGCCCAGTACCGCGAAATGGCAGCCTTTGCTCAGTTCGGGTCCGACCTGGACGCTGCAACCCAGCAGCTGCTGAACCGGGGTGCACGCCTGACCGAGCTGATGAAACAGCCGCAGTATTCGCCGCTGACCAACGCGGAAATCGTTTGCGTCATCTACGCCGGCACCAACGGTTACCTGGACAACGTCGATATGAAAGACGTGGGTCGCTGGGAAGCTGGCCTGATCGCGCACATGCGTGGCAAAGGCGCCGAAGTGCTGGAGTGGATCACCAACGAAGATCCGAAAATCAAGGGCGACGCCGAAGCCAAACTCAAGGCCGCGATCGACGAATACGCCGCAACCTTCGCATAAGGAGAGAGACGGGACATGCCTTCTCTCAAGGACCTTAAAAACAGGATCGAGTCGGTCAAATCGACCCGCAAGATCACCAAAGCCATGCAGATGGTGGCCGCCGCAAAACTGCGGCGGGCACAGGAAGCTGCCGAGGAAGCTCGCCCCTATGCCAAACGGTTCAACGCCGTCATGGCTGGGCTGGCCGCTTCGGTCGGCGGCAGCGACTCTGCCCCCAAGCTGCTTCGCGGCACCGGGAGCGATCAGGTTCAGCTGCTGGTCGTACTGACTGCGGAACGCGGTCTGTGCGGCGGCTTCAACTCGAACATTGCCAAGATGGCACGCCTAAAGGCCACTGAGCTGAAAGCGCAGGGCAAGACGGTCAAGATCCTGACCGTCGGCAAAAAGGGCCGTGACCAGCTGAAGCGGGACTTCGAGAACGATTTCGTCGGCCATGTGGACCTGTCCGAGATCAAGCGCCTTGGGTATTCCAACGCGCAGGATATCGCACGGGACATTCTGAACCGGTTCGACGCGGGTGAGTTCGACGTTGCCACGATCTTCTATTCGGAGTTCGTCAACGTCGTGACGCAGATCCCGACGGCGCAGCAGATCATTCCGGCGTCCTATGACGCTGCGGAAGAGGCTGAAGGCGGTGCTGTCTATGACTACGAGCCCAGTGAAGAGGCCATCCTGGCCGATCTGCTGCCTCGTGGCGTGGCAACCCAGATCTTCTCGGCTCTGCTGGAGAATGGCGCATCCGAACAGGGTGCCCGGATGAGCGCGATGGACAACGCGACCCGCAACGCGGGCGACATGATCGACAAGCTGACCATCGAGTTCAACCGTTCGCGTCAAGCCGTGATCACCAACGAGCTGATTGAAATCATTTCGGGCGCTGAGGCGCTCTAAGAGACAACCGGAGACAACCAAATGGCAAACGCAAAAGGCAAGGTGACCCAGATCATCGGCGCCGTTGTGGACGTCCAGTTCGACGACCACCTGCCCGCAATTCTGAACGCGCTGAACACCGACAACGGTGGCAAGACGCTGGTTCTGGAAGTTGCACAGCACCTGGGTGAAAACACCGTTCGCTGCATCGCGATGGACGCAACCGAAGGTCTGGTGCGCGGTCAGGAAGTGACCGACACCGACGGCCCGATCTCGATCCCGGTCGGCAACGCCACCCTGGGCCGCATCCTGAACGTCGTGGGCGAACCCGTGGACGAAGGCGGTCCGGTCAACGCGTCGGAAACCCGTGCGATCCACCAGCCTGCACCTGAGTTCGAAGAACAGTCCACCGAGTCGGAAATCCTGGTGACCGGCATCAAGGTTGTGGACCTGCTGGCCCCCTATGCGAAGGGTGGTAAGATTGGTCTGTTCGGCGGCGCCGGCGTGGGCAAGACCGTTCTGATCATGGAACTGATCAACAACATCGCCAAAGTGCACTCGGGCTTCTCGGTGTTCGCGGGTGTTGGTGAACGGACCCGTGAAGGGAACGACCTGTATCACGAGATGATCGAATCGAACGTTATTAAGCCGGACAACCTGGAAGACAGCCAGGTGGCCCTGGTTTACGGCCAGATGAACGAACCTCCGGGAGCACGTGCGCGTGTGGCCCTGACCGGTCTGACCCTGGCCGAGCAGTTCCGCGACCAGTCCGGTACCGACGTTCTGTTCTTCGTGGACAACATTTTCCGCTTTACCCAGGCCGGTTCCGAAGTGTCGGCTCTGCTGGGCCGGATCCCGTCCGCTGTGGGCTACCAGCCGACTCTGGCGACCGACATGGGCGCGATGCAGGAACGCATTACCTCGACCAAAAACGGTTCGATCACCTCGATCCAGGCCGTGTACGTTCCCGCGGACGACCTTACCGACCCTGCGCCTGCAACCACCTTTGCTCACTTGGACGCAACCACCGTTCTGTCGCGTGCGATCTCGGAACTGGGTATCTACCCGGCCGTGGACCCGCTCGACTCGACCTCGCGTCTGATGGACCCGGCGATCGTGGGTGAAGAGCACTACAAGGTTGCGTCGGACGTTCAGCAGATCCTTCAGCGCTACAAGTCGCTGCAGGACATCATCGCGATCCTCGGCATGGACGAACTGTCGGAAGAAGACAAACTGACCGTTGCCCGTGCCCGTAAGATCCAGCGCTTCCTGTCGCAGCCGTTCGACGTGGCGAAGGTCTTCACCGGTTCGGATGGTGTTCAGGTTCCGCTGGAAGACACCATCTCGTCGTTCAAGGCTGTTGTGGCTGGCGAATACGACCACCTGCCCGAAGGCGCCTTCTACATGGTTGGCGGCATCGACGAGGTGATCGCAAAAGCCGAGAAGATGGCTGCTGAAGCGGCCTAAGGAGGGCCCTTATGGCTGATACCATGCAATTCGACCTGGTGAGCCCCGAGCGGAGCCTTGCTTCGCTCCAGGCCACTGCGGTCCAGATCCCTGGCGCCGAAGGGGACATGACAGCGATGCCGAACCACGCACCGCTGATCACCACCCTGCGGCCCGGCGTCCTGAAGGTCGAAAGCCCTGAAGGAACCTCGGAATACGTGGTCACGGGCGGTTTTGCCGAACTCGGATCCGAGGGCCTGTCGGTCCTCGCCGAAAAGGCGATCCCGGTCACCGAAATGACCCGTGCCCATCTGGATGACATGATCGCGACTGCCCGCGCAGCACACGACACCGCCAAGGAAAACCAGCACCATACGCTTGTGGACGACGCGGCTAAATTGCTGGCGGACATGGAAGCGCTTGGCACCCATATGAGCCTCTGAGGATCTGACCGATCCCGAAGTAACGAAACCGGCCTCGGATCGAGGCCGGTTTTTATTTTTCTGGTCATTTCTGCAAGTGTTGATTTAGTCTGTGTCAGAATGACTATGACTTGGGTTGAGCATGAAGCGACTCCGCAACCCCAGAACGGGCATCGCTCAGGGCGATATCGAGATTTTTGCCGATTATGTGGACAATGGCCCGATGTGGACAGGAGAAGGTCCACGGGAACGGCGCAAGCAGATCCGCTTTGACGAGAAGTTTTCTTCGGCGCCGGCCGTACAGGTTTCAATCTCGTTGTGGGACATGGACTCATCGGCTGCAATCCGGGCCGAAATCGTGGCCGAAGATGTGACACGCACCGGCTTCGATATCGTTTTCAGAACTTGGCATGACAGTCGTGTCGCGCGGGTCCGAGCTGCCTGGATGGCCATTGGTGAACTGCCATTCGATGACGATTGGGATGTGGAGTAAAGGATCACGGGCTGGCTATTGGTTGGGCCTGGCAGCTGCACCGAGTATATTTTCTTGACGTGTCTCTTGGTGACGGAGCAAGCTTGCATTCCAGCCGACCCGGGCAAGATGATTCCGCATTCATCACCCTTGGTCCTGTCTTCAAACTACCTGCCTGCTCTCAGGCCCTCGTGTCAGAAATGCCAATGACCGCGTCACAGCCCAACTTCGATCTGAGTAAATCCACCGGCAATGCCGCCGCGAAACCACGGCCGAATACGTCCTCCGGTCCGTCCTCGATGACAGAGGAAATCAAAGGCCAGCAGCTTCACAGATTTCATTTTGTCTTGCTGCAGAATTTTTCAATGCTGTCTTTGACTTCGGCTCTTGAGACCTTGCAAAGCGCCAATCTTTGCGCCGGGCGGGAACTGTATGATTGGGTGCTATGCGGCATCGAATTCGGGGCTGTTACTTCGTCGATCGGAACACAGACACAAGTTCAGGAGACACTGGAAACCTGCGTGCAGCCTTCGGACATCGTGCTGGTCGGGGGATGGCACAATCAACAGCTGACGAACCGCAAGCTGGGGGTTTGGTTAACCCGTCATGCACGAGGCGGAGTGCGGGTGTCCGGGCTTGCCACAGCAGCCTTTGCCATGGCCGAAGCCGGCTTGTTAGACAGTTCATCAGCGACCCTGCATTGGCAGTTTCGCGACAGTTTCTGCGAGCGGTTTCCGGATGTTGAACTCAGCGACCGGCCGCACGTGGTGCAGGATCGGCGCTGCACGACCTCGGGTGGGGTATCCTCCATCGACTTGTTCCTGGACCTGATCGCGCAGGATCACGGATCGGGTTTTGCCGAAGCCGTCGCGGAAAGCATGAACTACACGACAATCCAGCAGCTTCAGAAAGGGGCAAGCGTAGACGCACCGGCTCAATCCCGTGTTCGCAATCCCAAACTGGCGGATGCTGTTCGGGACATGGAACACAACCTGGAATTCCCCCTCCCGCCATCGGAATTGGCGCAGCGTGTCGGGGTCTCGACCCGGCAACTCGAGCGTCTGTTCCGAACTTATCTGAATCAATCCCCGAAACAGTACTATATGCGTCTGCGCCTGCGGAGGGCCTATTTCCTGCTGACCCAGACGCGATCCAGCGTTTTGGACGTAGCTCTGGCCTGCGGTTTTCAGACGGCGAGCCATTTCTCCAAGTGTTTTCGAGCCGAATATGATCGAACCCCAGCCCAGATGCGGAAATCTGCCACGCCCGAATGAGCAATCGTTGGGGAATAGAGCAAGCCTGCGACGGAAAGCGTGGTATCTGCCCGCTTGACGCTTGTCGCAGGGGCCGTCATGAAGCTTGGAACCTTCGGGACCCTAGAGGCCCGACATCTGCCAGCCAGAGGACCCGAAATGGCGCGAAACAATACGGCCCCAAACGCAACCGAGGAACGTCAGTCGTCCCGCAAGATCGGGGTGTTGTCTGCGTTATGGCCGTTCATGCGGCCCTACAAGCTGCTGATGCTTGCGGCGACCTGTGCCTTGGTTATGACGGCAGGATTGTCTCTGACGTTGCCCGTTGCCGTGCGCCGCGTGGTGGACAGTTTTCGCGTAGATGCGAGTGAAATACTGGATCAATACTTCCTCGCGGCCTTGGGGATCGCGGGTTTGTTGGCCGTGGGCACGGGGCTGCGCTATGCGCTGGTAACCAAGTTGGGCGAACGGGTCGTGGCGGATATCCGCATGGCGGTATTCGACCGGGTCATTGGCATGAGCCCCGAGTTTTTCGAAAAGATCATGACCGGCGAGGTTCTGAGCCGGATCACCACAGACACGACGCTGATTCAATCGGTGCTGGGATCGTCCGTCTCGATCGCCCTGCGTAATATGCTGTTGTTCATGGGGGGGCTGGTGCTGATGCTGCTGACCTCGGCCAAACTGACGGCCATGGTACTGCTGATCGTTCCGGCCGTGATTGTGCCGATCCTGGTTCTGGGGCGTCGTCTGCGCAAGGTCAGCAAGGACAATCAGGACTGGATCGCTGCGTCCTCGGGGAATGCAGGCGAAGCGCTGAGTGCCGTGCAGACCGTGCAGGCCTTTACCAATGAAGGGGCGAGCCGCGCCAGCTTTGCCGAGCTGACCGAAACCTCTTATGATGTGTCGCGCAAGCGGATCCGTACCCGTGCCTATCTGACAGTGATCGTGATCTTCCTGGTCTTCACCGGCATCGTCGGCGTGCTTTGGATGGGGGCCAATGACGTGCGCGCCGGGTTGATGACCGAAGGCACGTTGATCCAGTTCGTAATCTACGCGGTTCTGGTGGCCGGGTCTGTTGCCGCCCTGTCCGAGATCTGGAGCGAGCTGCAGCGCGCAGCAGGCGCGACCGAGCGTCTGGTTGAACTGCTCAATGCCCAAGACCGCATTCAAGACCCCGAACACCCCACAGCGTTGGTCCAGCCGGTGCGCGGCGAGATCACGTTTGACAATGTCTCCTTTCGCTATCCTGCAAGGCCTGACACGGCGGCTCTGGACCAGGTCAACCTGTCGATCCAACCCGGTGAGACGGTTGCCTTTGTTGGTCCGTCCGGTGCGGGCAAGACAACGATCATTCAGTTGATTCAGCGGTTCTATGACCCAAACCAGGGCTCGGTTCGAATGGATGGTCAGGATCTGACCACCGTGGCCCGCGACGACTTCCGCAAAGCGATGGCAATCGTGCCGCAGGATCCGGTCATCTTTGCTTCTTCGGCCATGGACAACATCCGCTTTGGGCGCCCTGAAGCCACGGATGCCGAGGTGCAGGCCGCAGCACGGGCAGCTGCAGCGCATGATTTTATCTCTGCTTTGCCCGAAGGCTATGACAGCTATCTTGGCGAACGTGGCGTGATGTTGTCGGGGGGACAGAAGCAACGCATCGCCATAGCGCGTGCGATCTTGCGCGACGCGCCGGTATTGCTGCTGGACGAGGCAACCAGTGCACTTGACGCTGAAAGCGAACGCTTGGTGCAGGCTGCTGTGGATGAACTGAGTCAGGGGAGAACCACATTGATTGTGGCCCATCGTCTGGCAACGGTCAAAAAGGCCGACCGCATCGTCGTTCTGGAGGAAGGCCGCGTGGTTGCGACTGGCACACATGATCAGCTGGTCGCCCAAGGAGGGTTGTATGCCCGTTTGGCACGGTTGCAATTCACCGATGGGCTGGCGGCGGAATAAGTCGGCTTGGGAATAAGCTCCGGCGAGTAGAATCCTGAAATGGCGCAACGTCAGAACCGCAAGGCCAGTAAGCTTACGCGTGGGCGAAGCTTGCGCTGCAGCTTATTAAAACACATCTTGTAAAAGACGGTGCGGGGTGGACGACAGCCCGCCGAAAAAGAAGACGAGGGGAGGACGTCAATGGGTTTTGTCGGCGTGAATGACAAGATTGCCATGGAACAGGAAATGCCGTGGGGTGAACGGCCGGTTGCAAAGACGCTGTATGAGCTGCTCAGCAACACGGCGTCGAAGTTTCCGAACCATAATGCAATCAGCTATCAGATCTTTTCGGGGCCACAGGACAAGGCTGAAACCTATACTTGGTCCGAGCTTCTGGCCAGGACCTGTCAGGCGGCAAATCTGTTCCGGTCTCTTGGGGTCGGCGAAAAGGATGTGGTGGCTTATGTCCTGCCCAATTGCAATGAAACCGTGACCACTCTTCTGGGGGGGGCCATTGCCGGGATCGTCAATCCGATCAACCCGCTGTTGGAACCCGAACAGATCGCCTCGATCCTGCGGGAAACCGAGGCCAAGGTGGTTGTCACCCTGAAACCCTTCCCGAAGACCGATGTGGCGCAAAAAGTTGCCGAGGCCGTGCGTCACGCACCGGGTGTTCATACTGTCCTGGAAGTGGATCTGAACCACTATCTGACGCCGCCCAAGAAATGGATTGTGCCGCTGATCCGTCCCAAGATCGAAAACAAGGAACAGCTGGCCCATGCCGATTACAAAAGCTTCTACCGGGAGCTGAAGAAACAGCCCACCACTCTGACCTTTGCCGACAGCACCGAAGACCGTGTGGCCTGTTACTTCCACACCGGCGGCACCACCGGTATGCCCAAGGTTGCGCAGCACAAGTACTCAGGCATGATCTACAATGGCTGGCTGGGGCACACGCTGCTATTCACAGAAGACGACAACATCATGTGCCCGTTGCCGTTGTTCCACGTGTTTGCCTGTCACGTGATCCTGATGGCGGCCGTCGCTTCGGGTGCCCATGTGGTGTTCCCGACGCCGCAGGGCTATCGCGGCGACGGGGTTTTCGACAATTTCTGGAAATTGATCGAACGCTGGAAGATCTCGTTCATCATCACGGTGCCCACGGCCATCTCCGCCAAGATGCAGCGTCCGATTGATGCGGATGTCTCGACCGTGAAAACCGCCTTCTCCGGCTCGGCCCCTCTGCCGCTGGAACTGTTCCGCCGGTTCGAAGAGGCTACCGGGGTGACCATCGTCGAGGGCTACGGTCTGACCGAGGCGACATGCCTTGTCTCCTGCAACCCGACGGATGGTGAAAAGAAGGTCGGATCGATCGGTATTCCGTTCCCCTATACGGATGTGAAGATCATCAAAGGCACAGCTGACGGGCTTGTCGAATGCGCCACTGACGAAATCGGCGAGATCTGCATTTCGAACCCGGGCGTATTTGCGGGCAACACCTATACCGAAACGGAAAAGAACACGGACTTGTTCTACAAGGACGAATATCTGCGCACCGGTGATCTGGGACGTGTGGACGAAGACGGCTACCTTTGGATCACAGGTCGGGCCAAGGATCTGATCATTCGAGGCGGGCACAATATCGACCCGGCAGAGATCGAAGAGGCACTTTTGGCCCATGAAGCCGTGGCCTTTGCCGGGGCCATCGGCCAGCCGGACGCCCATTCCGGCGAACTGCCCTGCGCCTATGTCGAACTGGTTGGCGGCGCTTCGGTCACCGAGGATGAGCTGATGGAACATTGCCGGGTCCATGTCCACGAACGCGCAGCGATCCCCAAACATATGACTATTCTTGACGAACTGCCGAAAACCGCCGTGGGCAAGGTCTTCAAGCCGGACCTGCGCAAGGACGCGATCGAGCGCGTTTATAACGCCGCGCTGGAACAGGCTGGCGTCAGTGCCCGTGTGGTGAGCGTCATCGACGACAAGAAACGAGGCCTTGTCGCTCAGATGCAGGCCAACGGCGCCAGTGACGCGCAGATCGGTGAGGTTCTGGACGGTTTTGTACGCCCTTGGGAACATGCCGAGGCCCAGACAGTAGCCGCCTGATCTGGCAAAAGCCACAGCAACGGCCGCGCCGCTTGGCGCGGCCGTTTTTCATTTGATCTATGCGCTGCGCGGCGTACTCTCCTGAAAAATGCCAAACGGCAGGGAGAGCGTCGATGGACTATACCCATCTGCTGGATGAAGAAACCTGGGCCTATATCAACACGGTCGGCACATACTACCCGGACGATGCTGTCAATCGCAGCGTTGCCGAGCAACGGCAAGTCTATGAGACCCTGTGCCAGGCTTTCCGCCCACCTTTCCCGGACGGGATCGAGACCGAGGATCTGAGCGCAGCCGGGGTTCCTGCTCGGGTCTATTCCGCAGGGCGACCCACGCGGACCGTGATGTTCTTTCATGGGGGCGGTTGGGTTGTGGGGAGTCTGGAAACCCACGACGACGTCTGTGCCGAGCTTTGCGCCCAGACGGGATATCGGGTTGTGTCGGTGGATTATCGACTGGCCCCCGAACACAAGCATCCGGCCGCTTTTGACGATTGCTGGGTGGCCACCCAATGGGCGTTCGAAACCTATGGTGATCCGCTGGTTCTGGTAGGTGACAGCGCCGGTGGCAATCTTGCGGCTGCGGTGGCCCAACATGCGCGGGGACGGCTGGAAGACGTGCTGGGGCAGATCCTGATCTATCCGGCGTTGGGGGGGGAAATGGACAAACCGTCCTACATTGAGCATGCCCATGCACCGCTACTGACCATGGAAGACATGATCTATTATTCAACGGTGCGCCACGATGGCGTGCCACCCGAAGATGACCCGACATCCGAGCCATTGCGCGACACGGATTTTTCAGGTTTGCCGCCAACATATCTGATTACTGCCGACTGCGACCCGCTGAGGGATGATTCATGCGACTATGCAGACCGCATTCGCAGCGCAGGGGGCAATGTGCATTGGCGTAACGAAGAGGGGCTGGTGCATGGCTATATCCGCGCCCGCCACACTGTTGCCAAGGCCCGAGATAGCTTCGAGTGCATTTCCATAGCGATAGAGGCATTAGGGCAGGGGATCTGGCCCTACGAAGAAGACGACGTAGAATAGGGTCGGCCTTTTCCGGTGGAAAAGACCGATGCCGCTGGCAGAGGTATTTGCGACCAGAAAGAAGCAGGAGCGCCGCTCGGATCCGGCCGACGCGCCTCTGGGGCAGGTTACTTCAGAAAGGGTTCGGCTTTCATGGTATCGGCAATCGGCGCTCCCATCATGCTGAGGATCGTGGGGGCCAGCTGCAGCTGGTCAATCACGGTATCCTCGGAAGGGCCCGTCGCATCGCCGAAATAATAAAGCGCGGTTTCCTGTTGCAGCGGACCCCGCCCACCGTGGTGGCCGCGTTCGTCCTGACCGTGATCGGCGGTAACGATCACGTCGTAGCCCAGAGCGCGCCAACGCGGGATGAAAGGCGCCAGCATTTCATCCATGACGAAACAGGCGTGATCCATCTCCTGGCAATCATGGAAATAGCGGTGTCCCATGCTGTCCAGCGTGCAGGTGTGCAAGATGCCGTAGTCCAGACCGAAACGCAGACACAGGTTGGTCAGGGTACCAAACAGATCCACATCTGACGGAGTCATCTGGTTGTCCTTGCCGTAACCGGTCATGCTGTGGAACCGGCCATGGTTGATGGTTGCGCTGTCGGGTTCATCGTATTCGATGTCCCGGACATAATCGAACGGATGGCGATTGAAGAACTGAGACCAGAAACTATGGGTGACGGCACCAGTTGTTCCACCCGCTTCGCGCACCTGGCTGAAGATGTCCTTGTGATTAAGACGGAAGACATTGCCGTTGCCGGTGCAGCCATGTTCTTGCGGCGTCACCCCGGTGTGAATGGAAGCGTAGCAGCTGGCTGAAATCGACGGCAGCACCGCGCGCAGTTTCCAGACCCTGGCCTCGCCGCTATCGACCCAGCCTTCCAGGTTGCCAAAGAGGCGGCGGAAATTGCGGTGGGGCACACCGTCGAGAATGATGAGAAGAACTTTCTTGTCCATTGCGCGGTTCCTTTGACGCGTTGGAATTTAGCCTAGACTAGGCCGACCGAATGGGCCAGCACGTCCGTTTGCGCCCCCAATAGCGAAATCCCGACGCCTTCCAAGTGGGAAAGCGTCGGGATCTCAATTCTTCACAGAGCTGTCACATGGGAAGACTTAGTTCCCAGCGCTCTCCATCTTGCGATTGGCGACAACCTCTTCCAGCCACCCCAGCTTCATCTCGGGAACCGAGCTCAGCAACAGGTCGGTGTAATCGTCGAATGGCGGGCTGAGAACGTCGGTCTTGCCGCCGTAGCGCTGCACCTGGCCCTGATACATCACCGCGATATTGTCCGAGATGGCTTTCACCGTCGCCAGATCGTGGGTGATGAACAGATAGGCCACATTCTCGATCTTCTGCAGATCCAGCAGCAGCTTCAGGATGCCGTCCGCCACAAGTGGGTCCAGTGCCGAGGTAACCTCGTCACAGATGATCATCTTGGGCTTGGCCGCCAGAGAACGTGCAATGCAGACCCTCTGTTTCTGACCACCAGAAAGCTCGGCGGGGTATCGGTCGATGAACTTTTCACCCAATTCGATTTCGTCGAGAAGTTCGATGATCCGCTTGCGCTTTTCGCTGCCCTTGAGGTCAAAGTAGAACTCAAGCGGGCGGCCGATGATCGTGCCGACGGTCTGACGTGGATTCATCGCCACATCCGCCATCTGATAGATCATCTGCAATTCGCGCAGATCTTCCAGATTGCGACCCGCCAGATCCGGTGACAGTGTCCGCCCGGCAAAGGTGATCTCACCTTCGCGTGGGGGCAGAAGCCCGGTGATCACCCTTGCCAGCGTGGACTTGCCTGAACCGGATTCGCCGACGACAGCCAGAGTTTGCCCGGGATGCAGATCGACGTTCACATTGTGCAGTACGTCGAAATTAGTGCCCTTGTAGCGCGCCGTGACATTACGAACGCTCAGAACCGGGTCCGGAGTAGGCGGCTTTTCTTCGTGGGTGATGGAGCGGACCGAGACAAGCGCCTGAGTATACTCTTCCTGCGGGTTGTTAATGATCTGATCAGTGGTGCCGTATTCGACAGTATTGCCCATACGCAGCACCATGATGTCATCGCTGACCTGTGCGACCACAGCCAGATCGTGAGTGATGTACAACGCGGCAACGCCGGTGTCGGCAATCGCCTCCTTGATTGCCATCAACACATCGATCTGAGTGGTCACGTCCAGTGCCGTAGTAGGCTCGTCGAACACCACCAAATCCGGTTCCGGACACAAGGCCAGCGCGGTCATGCAACGTTGCAATTGCCCCCCGGAAACTTGGTGCGGATACCGCTCGCCAATATTGTCCGGATCCGGCAGGCCAAGCTTGGCAAACAGGGTTCGGGCGCGGTCTTCGGCGTCCTTGCGCGAAAACTTGCCCTGTCCCACGGCCGCCTCGACCACCTGATCCATGATCTTTTTGGCAGGATTGAAGGATGCAGCTGCCGACTGGGACACATAAGTCACCTCGGCCCCACGCAGTTTACGGATGTCGCGGATCCCCGAGGCAAGGATGTTCCGGCCGTTGACCCAGACCTCACCTCCGGTGATTTTCACTCCGCCGCGGCCATAGGCCATCGAGGCCAGACCGATGGTGGATTTACCGGCCCCGGATTCACCGATCAGCCCCAGCACCTTGCCGCGCTCGAGGTCGAAATCGACCCCGTGCACAATCTCGATGTCATGGGGCTTTTCCCCAGGCGGATAAACCGTCGCGCCGATCTTGAGACCGCGAACCTTGAGAAGTGTGTCGCTCATCCGCGGCCTCCTTTCAGCGAGGTTGTCCGGTTCAGCACCCAGTCCGCCACCAAGTTGACCGAGATGGCCAGAGTGGCGATGGCAACGGCCGGATACAACGCGGCTCCGATACCAAAGTTGATGCCTTCCTTGTTCTCTTTCACGATACCACCCCAGTCGGCGAGCGGTGGCTGAACGCCAACACCAAGGAACGACAGGGTCGAGATGAACAGAACCATGAAGATGAACCGCAGACCCAGTTCCGCCACCAGCGGGGACAGGGCATTGGGCAGGATTTCCCGGAAGATGATCCAGGCCAGTTTCTCACCGCGCAGGCGGGCCGCTTCGACATAGTCCATGACCGAGATGTCGACCGCGACGGCACGCGCCAGACGATAAACACGGGTCGAGTCGAGCAGGCCCATCAGAACGATCAGCGTAATCACCGTGGCTTCGATCGACGACAGGATGACCAACGCCAGGATCAGCGACGGGATCGACATGAACAGATCCACAAGGCGCGACAGCGCCATGTCGACCCAGCCACCCATTACGGCGGCAAAGAAGCCCAGTGTCGAACCGGTCACGAAACTCAGGATCGTGGCCAGTGTTGCGATCCAGATGGTGGTGCGCCCGCCATAAATCATCCGGCTCAGCAGGTCGCGACCGATCTGGTCGGTGCCCAGCAGGTGTTCCGCCGATGAGGGTTCCCAGACGTCGCCCACCACTTCGGCCATGCCGTAAGGCGCGATGACCGGAGCGAGAGCAGCCGCGATGAAATAGGTCGCCGTGATCACCAATCCGATCATGGCTGAGAGAGGGATATTCTTCATCATTTGGGATGCCTCAGCCTTGGGTTGGTGAAGATCGACACGACGTCGGCAAAGATGTTCAGCAGGATATAGACCGCGGCAAAGATCACACCGCAGGCCAGCACCACCGGCACATCTCGTTTAACGACCGCGTCCACCAAGTATTGTCCCATTCCGGGATAGGCGAACACCACCTCGACCACGACCACGCCGACCACCAGATAGGCCATGTTGATCATCACCACGTTCACGATGGGTGCGATGGCGTTGGGAAAGGCGTGACGATAGATGACCTGAAACCCTGTCAGACCCTTCAGTTCAGCCGTTTCGATATAGGCTGATTGCATCACGTTCAGGATGGCCGCTCGGGTCATGCGCATCATGTGTGCAAGCACCACCAGAACCAGCACGGCAACCGGCAGGGCGATCGCGTGCAGCTTGTCCAGCAGCGGCATCGACGGAGAGATGTTGGCAAAGGACGGTGCCCAGAACAGTTTCACCGCGAAGCAGAAGATCAGGATGTAAGCAATCATGAATTCCGGCAGCGAGATCGATGCCAGCGTCACGCCCGAGATCATCTTGTCCGGCCAGCGGTTTTGATACCGAACGGCGATCAGGCCCAACAGGATGGCGAGCGGAACCGAAATCAAGGCTGCCCAGAAAGCAAGGAACAGCGTGTTTGCCATGCGGGACTGAACGCTGGCGGCAATATCAAGCTTGTTGGTCAGGGCGACACCCATGTCGCCAGTCATAATTCCACCCAGCCATTCGAAATAGCGGGTCAGTGCAGGCCGGTTGAGGCCCATTTCCTCGCGCAGGTTGGCGAGTGATTCAGCTGTTGCGGATTGGCCCAGGATGGCTTGCGCTGCATCTCCGGGCAGGGCTTCGGTCAGTCCAAAAATCAGGGCCGAAGCGGCGAGGAGCAAGAGGGCGCCCAACGCTAAGCGTTGAGCGACCAGTTTTACAATCGGATGCATCGTTGTCCGAGACCTTTAGGCTTTCCAGGTCTTCTTGAACGCATACCAGTTCATGACAGGGCCGTTCGGGTCGGGCTCATAGCCTTGGACCGTGTTCGAAACGGCGTCGATGAAGTCGTTGAACATCGGCAGGATCAGGCCGCCTTCGTCGCGCAGCATCTGACCCATCTGCGAATAGGTTGCCTTGCGCTTGGCTTCGTCCAGTTCGGCGCGGGCCGACAGAAGCATTTCGTCGAAGGAAGCAACCTTCCAGCGGGTATCGTTCCAGTCCGCCGTGGACAGATATGCAGTGGTGTACATCTGATCCTGAACCGGACGGCCGCCCCAGTAGGAGGCGCAGAACGGTTGCTTGTTCCAGACTTCCGACCAGTAACCGTCATTCGGCTCGCGCTTGATTTCCAACGGGATACCGGCTGCTTGGGCCGACTGTTGGAACAGAGCGGCAGCATCGACTGCACCGGGGAACGCGCCATCTGCGGTCCGCAGAATGATCGGCGACCCGTCATGGCCCGACTTCTTGTAGTGTTCAGCGGCCTTTTCCAGGCTGTGCTCGCGTTGCGCAATCGAAGAGTCAAACAGCGGGTAAGCCGCGTTGATCGGGAAGTCGTTGCCCACACCGCCATAGCCGCGCAGGATCTTTTCGACCATCTCTTCGCGGTTGATCGCGTATTTCAGCGCCAAGCGCAGTTCGTTTTCGTCAAACGGCGCGGTATCCACATGCATGATGAATACATAATGGCCACGACCGGAAACATTGCGTACGGCCAAGTTCGGCGCACGGTCCAGCAGCTGCGCGATTTTCGGTTCGACCCGGTTGATGATGTCCACCTGACCCGACTGCAATGCTGCAGTCCGAGCTGTGGCATCGTTCAGCGTGATAACCTCGGTCGTATCGTAATGAGCAACGTCGTCGCCACCCCAGTAGTTCGGGTTGCGCTTGAAGGTCATGCGAACGCCAGGCTCATCGCTTTCCAGCGTGTAAGCGCCGGTACTAATGGCTGCTGTCGGGTTGTCGAACCCGCCATCCGGTTGAATGACAAGGTGATAGTCGGCGATCAGGTAAGGCATGTCAGCATTGCCGACGCCCAGTGTCAGTTCGAATACATCGCCATCGGCCTTCATCGATTCGATGCCTTTGACGATCCCCAGAGCACCCGATTGGGAATCTTCGTTAGTGTGGCGCTCCATGGTGCGCATCACATCCTCGGCGGTAACGGATTTGCCGTTCGAAAACTCGATTCCCTGACGGATCTTGAAACGCCAGGTCTTGGCGTCCGCGGTACCTTCCCAGCTTTCCGCAACAAGACCTTCGAGCTGACCGTCCGGGCCGACCTCAACCAGGGTTTCACCCCATTGGCGACCGCCGGCAATCGGCACATCGGACGCCCACAAGGCCGGATCTTGGGAGTTGGTGGATTCACCCCCCTGAACCCCTATGCGCAGGGTGCCGCCTTTGACGGGCGAGGCAGCCCTGGCTGCGTCAGCAAACATGGTGCTGGCCATGGCTGCGGAAACCCCAAGGGCCGCTGCCTTGCCCATGAACTCGCGACGGGTCATCTTGCCTGCCGTCACGCGGCCGGCCATATATTCGAGCTGGTCGTTCATCAATTTCTCCCAGTTGAGTGGTGCGCTTGCACTTTTTTTGATTGGCGCTTCAAGATTTGCGCATTTCAAACCACCGGGCAAGTGTTAAAAACGACATGCCCGGTGTCGGTGTTCACAAGTTCTGGCGCGGAATGCTTTCGCTCAGGTCGCGTTCCAACACGAGAGCGTCGTTTTCATAAACTTCCAGAGTGGCATTCAGGAAAAAATGCGTCAAATCCGACGACATTTCACACTTGGCTTCTGTTCTCTGTTTTTTGTCGTCGCGTTCGATTTCGTCCGTCCAATGGCACCAACCGCGGGCGGAAAGTGGGTTCTCGGGATGAATCGTCCAGCGTTCACGGGCCACGGATCCGTTTACAAGACCATGTTCGCAATCCTCGACCTTGCCGAAATCATCTTCGACGACAATGGTGATCTCCCCGGTTTTCAGATCTGTCTCGACCTTACGGGAGTTGTTTGCTTCACGCAGGGTCTTCACCTGCCATGGAAGAGCGGCCTCAGGCGCATCGAACTGGGTTTCATCGCCGGTTCCCGCGGGGCGACTGGGCAGGTCAATGGCACCGTCCAACAGCGACAGTTCGGCGGTCTCGGGCGTCGGCCAGATCAAAGGCCAGTAACTGGAAGAAATTGCTACCCGCAACCGATGCCCCGCAGGTACCTGATAGGCGATATGATCCAGGTCCAGCGTGACATCATAGGTGTCGCCCGGCACCAACGGAGCCGGTGTGGCGTGACTGTTCCGATGGCTTAGATTCAGCACTCCATAGGTTATCCGCGTTGAAGCGCCATCGGGATGCACGTGGTTCAGTCGCACTGCAATCTGGGCCTGCGGGCGATCAGCGCTCAGACGCAGGTGAATCTTCGGCGCGCCGACAATCTCCATGGACGTTTCGAGCGGAGCGCTGTCGAAACAGGCCGATAGCGCATCATCGGCACGCTGATCGCCGGGCAGTTCCGGTCCAAGCCAGATTGCGCAATATTCCCCTGACTGAAGGCCACAGTGGTGTGGGGATCTAACCTTTTTGCTCAGTGGACCCGCTTGACCCAGACCTTTATCGCTGAGAGGCAGGGTTGTTACGGGCAGATGCGATGTGGCCCCCGTTTTTTCCGCAATCCAACGCCCGGGGCGCTTGGCGTACCAGGTGGCCGGGCGCACCCCGTCCATCAGATAGGCGCGATAATCCGGGTCTTTGTCTACGCCCGTATCCAGTCCCTTCAACCAGTGATCCCACCAGCGCAGTGCCTCCTGCAGAAAACCTATGCGGGGCTCGGGGACTGCAAAATGCGGGTATTTGTGCACCCAAGGACCGTTTATTCCTTTGACTGGAGCAGAGAGATTTTCAACCAGCGTCGGAACGGTGTTCTTGTAGGCATCCCCCCAACCTCCGATGGCCAGTGTCGCGGCCTTGATGCGCGAGAAGTCTTCGCAAACCGAGCCGTGCTTCCAGTAATCGTCCCGCGCCTGATGGCGCAGCCAGACAGCTGGCAGGAAGGGTTCGTTTTCAACCCGGTTCAGCCACATCTCGCGCCAATCATCGGGGCGCAGGGCAGGGTCGGGCGCGCGAGAGGAATAGGACCACATGGTCGCTCCCCAGCCGAGGTTTTCGTTCAGTAGGCATCCGCCCTTGTAGTGGATGTCGTCGGCATAGCGGTCCGCCGTAGAGCAAAGGGTGATGATCGCCTTGAGTGCTTCAGGTTGCAGAGCAGCCACCTGCAGGGCGTTGAAGCCGCCCCAGCTGATCCCCATCATGCCGACCGTGCCACTGCACCACGGCTGAGCGGCGAGCCAGTTGATCACCTCGACCGCGTCGTCAAGTTCCTGCTGGGTGTATTCGTCCTCCATCAACCCTTCGCTATCGCCATTGCCTCGGATATCCACGCGGATACAGGCATAGCCACGTGCCGCGAACCAGGGATGGGTCAGCGCATCGCGGGCGCACGTGCCGTCTCGTTTGCGGTAGGGCAGATATTCGAGGATGGCCGGGACTGGTTCGTCCCCTGCATCGACAGGGCGCCAGACCCTGGCCGACAATCGGCAGCCATCGGACAGTGTGATGCCCAGATCGGGCAGTTCTTCAACATCGCGGAGCGGAGGAGTGTTCGGTTTCATGGCCCGACTGTTCGACCGCTGGACAGTTCTGTCAAGCGCTCCTTCGCCCGGACCTCACTTGTCTTCTGTGTCGATCCAGATTGTCACCGGCCCATCGTTGAGCAACTGGACTTTCATGTCGGCACCGAAAACGCCCCGTTCTACAGGCAGCCCTTCCTGTACCAACCGGTCCGCGAAATACTCGTAGAGCCGCCTTCCGTCCTCCGGCGCGGCGGCTTGCGAAAACCCCGGCCGGTTGCCTCGGCGTGTGTCGGCGGCCAAGGTGAACTGACTGACAACCAATACCGAACCCTTGATGTCGCGCACTGACTGATTCATGCGGCCGTCGTCGTCCTTGAAAACCCTCAGTTTTGCGATCTTGGCAGTCAGATAATCGGCTTGAGCCTGGTCATCGCCCTGCATGGCGCAGATCAGGACCAGAAGACCCGGCCCGATCTCTCCCACCACCTTACCTTCGACGGTGACCGAGGCGTCACTGACACGTTGAATGAGGGCGCGCATGGCTGGAACTCCTGTCTTTCGGATCAGACCCGCAGCTAAACCGCAGTCCACACACTGGAGCAAGGCGATTTGATATGGGTCATACAGGTTCCAAAATTTGCATGTGAACATGGAACGTGGGGAGACGTGTCAGTTTTTTGGGAGAGGAGGCCCGAAAGCTATGGCCGTTTTGACTGCACATCGCGCGTTCGACATGTGGAACCACGCTTCCTATGTCGGCATTCCGCGCGAGGCGACACCGACAAAACTCTCGCTGGATGCGTATACCGAGTACTACGATTTCTACGGGGTGTTGTCTTATGACGCGCAAGGAAATGTTTATGGCCGTGTCACCAAACACGAAGAGTGGACCGCCAACCACGTCTACAAAAAGGTTACGGTAACCGGCTTCAACGTGGATGCGTCCGAGGCCCAGTCCTTGTTGACAAAACCTCAGGAACTTCTTGCCTTGGTGTTTCAAGGCAACGATGCGCTCTATGGGTCAGCCGAAAGCGACAAGCTGAGCGGGTATCGCGGGACGGATGTTCTGAATGGTGGCAATGGCAACGACTACCTTGATGGCGGCGGGGCCAAGGACATTCTGCGCGGTGGTTACGGCAATGACTGGCTGGTTGGTGGCAAGGGCGCGGATCAGCTGATAGGGGGCTGGGGGGTCGATACGGCGGCGTATGGTGAACAGGCCTTCCGAGGTGATCCCTATGTCGGGGTCACGGCGAATCTGTTTGATCCGACGCTGAACACGGGCTGGGCCAAGGGGGATACCTATGTGGGTATCGAAAACCTGGCCGGGAGCTATTACGACGATCATCTGACCGGTAATAACAAGCGCAACACGTTGTCAGGCGGGTATGGCGATGACCACCTGGACGGCAAGGCCGGGGATGATCGGCTTGAAGGAAGCTATGGCAACGACACGTTGATCGGTGGGGGCGGGAACGACATTCTGGACGGCGGCGCCGGGTTCAACCGAATGATCGGCGGCAAGGGGGCCGACTTCTATGATGGTGGTATGGGCCGGGACGTCGCGGACTATACCCAGTCCAAAACCCATATCGTCGTGGACATGGTCCAGCAGCATCTGAATGGAGGGGACGCGCGCGGAGATACCTTCCGCCGGGTGGAAATCGTCGAAGGCACCAAGTTCGATGATCAGATGTTCGGAGACGGTACGAACTCGTTCTTCTACGGTTTCGGCGGGGACGACAACCTGCAGGGACGCGACGGGGCCGACCAGCTGTATGGAGGCAAGGGCAACGACATTCTCAATGGCGCCGAAGGGTTTGACCGGCTGATCGGGGGGCTTGGCCGGGATACCCTGTGGGGCGGCGACGGTGATGATACGCTCAAGGGGAATGGGGGCGCGGACAAGCTGGTCGGGGGTGACGGTTTCGACAATCTGGACGGCGGCGGTGGAAAGGACCTGTTGTCCGGCGGTCTGGAACACGATGTCCTGTTCGGCGGAGCCCATGACGATGAACTGCGCGGCGGTGAGGGTGAAGATTACCTGACGGGCGGCAAGGGCAATGATCTGCTGATCGGCGGCGAAGGCTATGACCACTTCATCTTTGACCGCGGAGATGGGATTGACCGGATCAAGGACTTCGAACTGGGCATTGATCATATCCGAATCCAGAACAGGAACCTCGACTTTTCCGACCTGACGCTGACCGCGGCTGGCAAGCATACTCACGTTGAGGTGTTCAACATCACCATCCGCGTGCAAAACGTCACGGTTGATCAACTGGATGCAGGGGACTTTCTCTTCTGGTAATGGCGAGCGGTCGTCAGAAGCTCAGCCCCGCCAATCGACGAATTCATCCAAACCCGCGCGTGTTGTGCGAAATCCGTTGGCGGGATGGTCCACATCGGAATAGCCAAAAGATATGGCACAGAGGATCATCCTGTCTTCCGGGATTTGCAGCATTTCATGCAAGAGCGGCGCATGCGACGCGACGGCCGCCTGAGGGATTGTCGCCAACCCCAGTGCAGTGGCCACAAGCGTGAAGGCCGCAACAAAGCCCCCGCTATCCATGGCGCCGTAGGAACCAAGTTCGCGTGGGCTGGACAGGATCGCGCAATGGGGTGCTCCGAACAGGTTGAAGTTCTCCAGCATCTGGCGGGCCGAGGCTTCACGGTCACCCTTGGTCACGCCCACCGCGTCATACAGCGCCCAGCCGCATTCGCTGCGCCGCGCTTTGTATTCACCCGAATACCCGGTGGGAAAATCCATGTCCGGATCGTGTTTGCCTGCTAGTGCACGATCCATCAGCGCCGTGCGCAAACGGTCGGTTTCGCTGCCGGACGTGACCGTCAGTTTCCAAGGTTGTGCGTTGCACCAGGACGGGACCTTTTGCGCCGTTGCGATCAGGCGCTCAATCTCTGCGCGCGGCACCGGCTTGCTTTGAAACGCACGGCAGGAGTGGCGTTCGGACATCAAATTATCCAGATCATCCAGTGAATAACGCATCTTTGGTTGAGCTCCCGTGTCGGTGTTCGCTGCAGAATGATCGTGGTTCTGCCGACAAGCAAGAGGCAGATTTGTCCCGCATCAAGGTGCGAGAGCGTGAAACACGGTAAACTTGGGCTGTCAGAAAAGGAGGAGTGATATGGTAGAAAAGTCTGACCAAAACACCGGCTTCTGGCCGTCGATCTACGACCCGTTCCGGACCTTCGGAAGCCGTCTGGCCGAATGGTTGTCCCCCGCAGCCGAAGCGTCGAGCGGAGAAAGGGCCTATGAGATCGCGATGGAATTGCCCGGCGTGGCCGAAGAGGATATCGAACTGATCGTTGATGAGGCTGTCGTCACGATCCGTGGCGAGAAGAAAACGCAGGACGAGAAGAAAGGCGACACCTGGTATTTCAGCGAACGCCAATACGGTGCGTTCCGCAGGTCCTTCCGTTTGCCGGACGATGCGGTTGGAGCGGAGGCAACAGCCCGGATGAAAGATGGCGTGCTTCACGTCACGGTGCCACGGCGCGCTGTCCAAGCTCCGGAAAACGCCCGAAAGATCGTGATTCAAAAAGGGTGAACGAGGTCGGCGCGCGCCCGATCGGCTCGGCTACCTTTGAGGGGGCCATTGCCGGTCGGGTCCGATGGTTGCGCCGACATTGTCCGCCCAGCGGCGGTCGCGCTAGGTCTATTGGTTCTGGGCCATGACATAGCCGACACCGGCAGCGATCACAGCGCCAAGAACGACGGCAATTGCGATCTTGACCGCAGACCAGGGACGTTCGCCCTGAACACGCCCGGTCTGGCCATTGACCACGAAGCGATAGGTCTTTCCCCGATATTTGTATGCGGCCAGCCAAACCGGGAGAAGGACATGTTTGAAGGTCACGTCCGACACCTCGGTCGCGATGCTTTGGATGCGTTGCCGATCTCCGCCAATGTCAAAGCGCACGTCGCGCTCGATGATCCGGTCCATATGGGTCCGTGCTTCGATCATGCCTTCCTTCAGATCAACCGTATAGGCTTCGGCACGGAACCCGGCCAGATACTGCGGCTGATAGGTTTCAAGCGCAGTCAGGTCCCAGGGTTGAAGTGCGTCGGTATAGGCTTTCGGCAGGCTGCGCGAAGCCAGGACCAGAACATCGTCAAAGAAACGCTGGACGCGACCGGATTTCGGGGTCCAGCGGACCTTGGCGACTTGCCGGTCTTGGCGTTTGCCATCAATGACCACGGATTCTGTCACGTAGTAGACGGTGCCGCGCTGACCCGAATAGCGCGATTGGGTCTGGGCGTCGAAGGTCCAGTAGGGCACATATATACCCTGCATTCTGCGCCCTTTGCGGGCATATTCCCTGAGCCCGTTGGGGGCGAACCATAGCCGTCCCAGCCAGTCGGTCATCGCCTTGTGGGCGTCGCGTTCGACCAGGGCAAAGGGCAATACGCCCTTTGGTTTGATATGTCTGCTTTTCCCCGTATCGGCCACGACAGGCGTCGCACAGAACGGACATTCCGTGGCATGTGTCTGCGGGTCGAACTCCACCTGCGCGGCACAGTTCGGACAGGTGCTGACCCGTGTCTCCTCCATCTCGACTTCGGGAAGGCGTTTGGCGATGGCATCTTCGAAATCAAGTTCGCGTAAGGCTCCCTTGCGCCAGGGACCGTCCGAGATCTTCTCGACATGTCCGCAATGATCGCAAGTCAATTGCCCTTTTCCCGGTTCGAACCGGTAATCCGCGCCACATTTTTCACATGGAAAGCGGTGCGTTTCCTGAGGGGACTGTAGATCTGCCGAGGGCGGCGGAGGAGGTACTGTCGTCACGATCCGAGCCTTTGGTCTTGGTTTTCAGCAAAATCATTGAACTTTCGTTCCTGGCTCATGTTCCAGGAGGTGGTGGGGGCGGTGGTGGCATGATTGTAAACAACTGCGCCAACTCGGCCACGTCTTCGGCCCGCATCCAGCCGTCCTGGCCCGGGGTCCAGACGAATGTGTCGCGGGTCAGGCCGCCTTCGCTTGCCATGCGACCCATTCGGGCCTTGGAAAACGGGCCTTTGGTCTGGCCGTTTTCGGCAATGTGCCAGACATGTTCAACAGGTGGAGGCGGGGGAGCCACTGGCGCCGTAGGTTTGCTGGCAGCGGGGGCGGGCGCTCCCCAAGGGCCGGACGGCTGACCCGCTGCCATCTGCCCCATCTGCTGGGCCATCGCCATCCCCATGCCCATTCCCAATCCGGCGCCCATACCGCTGTTCGGGGTCTGGGCAGCGGCGGTCATGGCTTCGGCTGCAGAAAACTGGGTATAGCGCCCCAGATCACCGACAATCCCCATCGATGTGCGCTTGTCCATGGCTTGTTCAACCGCCGGTGGGAGCGAGATGTTTTCGATGTACAGTTCCGGGATCGACAAGCCGTACTCGGCGATGGTTCCGGAAATCTCAGCGGCGACCAGCTTGCCCAGATCAGCGGTGTTGGCGGCCATGTCCAAAACGGGGATGCCCGATCCTGCCACGATGCGGCTGAACTCCTGCACGATGATGTTTCGCACCTGGAAGCTGATCTCGTCCATGGTGAATTCGCCATCGGTGCCGACGATCTCGGTCAGGAAGCGCGCAGGATCGACGACCCGCACACTATATGTGCCAAAGGCTCTCAACCGCACTGGGCCGAATTCCGGGTCCCGGCAGATGATCGGGTTCTTGGTACCCCATTTCAGATCGTTGAAACGGGTGGTGTTGACGAAATAGATCTCGGATTTGAACGGGCTTTTGAAGCCGTGGTCCCAATGTTGCAGGGTCGTCATCACAGGCATGTTGTTGGTCTCAAGCATGTAGAGACCGGGGGTGAACACATCCGCCAGCTGGCCTTCGTGCACGAATACGGCGGCTTGACCTTCGCGTACGGTTAGCTTGGCGCCGTATTTGATTTCATGCCCTTCGCGTTCGAACCGCCAAACCATCGTGTCACGGGTGTCATCGACCCAGTGAATGACATCGATGAACTCACCGGTCAGAAAATCGAAAATACCCATGTTGGTTCCTTTCGCTTGGCAAGGGCGCGCTCAGAGAGGCTCACCCAAAAGTTCGATGGCAATTTCACGCACGATCGGGCGGGCCTGATCGGCGGTCATGCCCGGCGTCAGTCTCGGATCATAGAGAATCTTCAGCAGCATCTCGTCCTGCGTTGTCAGCAGGGCGAATTCATCATCGTCGTTGAAGATGGATGGACGAACGCTTGGGTTGTCATTCGGCAGGCCCAAACCCTGGGCGATTTCTTCATGGATGCAGCTGAGCCGGACAAGGTCGGGATGTTCAGCACGTACCAGAGCCACCGCGCGGGAATAGCTGTTGACGTCGTTTCCGTCGGAAAAGGCGAAAACAAAACAATATTGTGCTTTTGGCAAGGACTGGAACAAAGCCAATTGTTCAGGACCGATGCCGGGGATCAGGCGCCTCAAGCGTTCCTGTACTGCCGGAATATCGTCCAGGCCGGCAATAAAGACGTGAAAATTGGCGCGTGTGCCGGTGGTGCTGATCGAATGACCTGTAACGCGGGCCAGACGGTCGGCAAAGGACTTGACCCTGTCACCGTCGCGTTGACGCTTCTCCGCCTCGACCGTGGCGCCATATTCGACGCCGATACGTACCGGGCCAGTCCAGCGCGACAAGGTTCCTGCCGTTGTGCCGGGGCCAGTCCCCAGAACCGAAGCGCTGGCATATTCGCGATAGAAGGCCACGGTTTCAAAATTGCGTACCAAATCGTCGGCATCAAAAGGCGTATCCGGCCCGCCACCGTCGGTGCGTAACAGGCCTCGTGTCAAAAGGTCGTTCTGGACCTGGGCATAGTAGTAGGCCAGCTCCTGGCTTTCTGCAGACACATTCTGAGGCGAGGGCAGACTTGCCGGACGGCTGGGCGGGGTCAGCGATTGATTCAAGCCGGCCGGTTCGCAGCCCGCAAGCACGCCCAGCAGCCCGAGTAGGGCTGCGGCGGGAGCGAGAGAGAACCTGCGTGTCGTCATCTCAATGCTCAGCCAGGAACCGCGCTGCCAGCGGTGTCCCCCAAACCATCCTGACGTGCTTTGGCGGACGCCAGCGTATCGCGCAGTTCGGCTTCCATCTTCTTCAAATCCTCTTCGGCGGTGGCGCGTTTTGCCTTTCCTTCGTCAGCAATCGCAAGGCTTTCCTGAATGGTGCCGATCAGATCGGCGTTGGCCTGCTTGACCGCTTCGATGTCGAAAACTCCGCGTTCCATTTCCTGCCGGATCAGCTTGTTGCTTTCGCGCAGATTGGCCGCGTTCGAGGTCAGCAGCTCATTGGTCAGATCATTGGCGTCACGTACCGCGGCAGCGGCCTCGGCACTCCGCTGAATGGTGACGGCCTGAGCCAGCTGGGTTTCCCACAGCGGCACGGTGTTGACCAGGGTCGAGTTGATCTTGGTCACCAGCGATTTGTCGTTTTCTTGCACCAACCGGATTGAAGGCAGCGACTGCATGGTGACCTGCCGGGTCAGTTTCAGGTCGTGCACCCGGCGTTCCAGATCGTCACGGGCGGCGCGCAGGTCGCGCAGCTCCTGCGCTTTGATGACCTGATCGTTTTCGGCGGCGGCCTGGACCTCGGCCTCTTTCGCGGGGATGATCGCGATATCCAGCTCTTTCAGCTTTTCCTCGCCTGCGGTGATGTAGAGCGCCAATTCGTCATAGAAATCCAGCGTCTTTTCGTACAGCAGATCCAACGACTTGATATCTTTGAGCAGTGTATGCTCGTGTCCCAGAAGATCGTCGGTGATCTTGTCGATCTGGCCCTGGATCGTTTCATAACGCGCAGTGAACTGGGCGAAAGGCGCAGCCTTGCCCATGATCTTTTCCCACCAGCTCTGCTTGCGACGCACGTCCAGTTCGCTGACCGAAAACCCGCGGATTGTGGTGACGATGTCGCGCAGGCTGTCACCTGCCGGGCCGACCTCCTTGTTGCGCACGTCGGCCAACATTGCCTGACTGATCTGCTGAAGCTCTGCCTGCGCCGCCGACCCGAAGGAGATGATCGAGTTCGTGTCGTTCATGTCCAGCTCGCCCATGCGTGACCGGATCGCGTCCGAGGTCGGGGCGTCGGCCTCTTCAAGCGTTGCAAGCTCGGCCTTGGGTTCGGGCAGGACCACGGCGGTAACCTCTTCGATTTCGGCCACGGCCTGCGTTGCCTTCTTCTGAGTATCCTGGGACATCGGGTGTTCCTCTCAATCAAATGTCGTGTCAGCGGTCCAGCTGTACGCCTTCGCGCTGAAGCCGATCGCGCAGCACGTCAATTTCAACGGTCAAATCGCTGCGATCTTCCAGCAGCATCTTGCGGTTGCGGGCGGCAAAGTTCTGTTCCAGATCGTCCAGCAGCGCTTCATAATCAGCCCGCGCCTGAGCATCGCCAGACCGGGCATAGATATCAGCGAACTTGACCGTCGCGTCGCGCGCGCCCGTCAAATAGACAGTCAAGTACTTGCGTGCAGCGGTCAGGTCACGGGGATCTTCCTCGACTGTGCGGAACAGATCGCGGGCGGTGGTCTGGAACTGTTCAACCCGCGCCTCCAGCCGTCGATCGCCGGCGCGCAGGATCGCATCCCGCATGTCGCGCAAGGTGTCTTCGGCCTCGTCCACGACCCGGGCGACCCGGTTCTGCTGGAATTGGTCGATGCCTTCGACGCCTTTGTCGCCCAGCGGGTCCAATCCGAAAGCGGTCAGATGCAAAGCGGTCGCCGCCCCACCATAAACCAGTGGTGCAATCAATCCGGGGTCGGATTTGTAAGCCGCCAATCCGGTTCCGACCCCAGTCAAAACGCCGGAGAAAATCTTGCGGGGCATTGCTGGCCGTTTGGCCACCCGGCGTGCGTTATATGCGGCTTCGGCCCGCAAACCTTCGCGGAGCAGAAAGCCCGCCAACACCCAGGCGCCCACCGCCGCCAGCCCCAAAGCAAGGCCAGTAGCCCCATCATTCAGCGATATGAAAACAAGCGGAATGGCCGGGATGAACAGAAGATTGGCCCGCGCCCCGACAGGATCGACTTGCGCCCCGGCAAAGGAACTGCGGGGCTTGTCCGGCCGTGTTGTGTCGGCTTTCGCGTCCGGGCTGTATTGCCCGCCATAGCGTTTGGCCACAGCCTACCCTCCCGAAATCCAGCCGGTGGCAACACCGAACATCAGCACCAGCAAGGCGGCAAAGGCGATGCGTTGCAGTGCTTTTCCTGACATCCCGTTCCCCAATCTGACCCTTGAATACCTTAACTGTTTTCAAACTTAGGGGATGGGCAGGCCGCTTGCTAGGGGGAAGGCTTGGGCTTTTGGATCAGGAGCGCGGCTTCTTGCGCATTGCGCCGGGTTTCCGGGCAGGGTGATGGGGCGCTCCAGGCTTGCGCGTGTCCGGCTTTGCTGGATTGGGCTTGCCCGACCCGCGTCTGGCGGTGGCGGATTCTTCGGGCGGCTTGGGGCGTCCGGGCTTTCCGGCCAGGCTGCTGGGCCGCTTGCGCTGGGGTTTGCCGGCCGGACGCTTGGGCTTGGCTGTTCCCTGAGGGTCTTCGATCTCCAGACCCAGTTGATCGCGCACCACGCGGCGGCGCAGTTCCTCGACTTCGCCGGGTTTCAAGCTGCCCAGCTGGAAAGGACCATATGACACCCGGATCAGCCGGTTAACCGAAAACCCGATATCTTCCATAGCGCGGCGGATTTCGCGGTTCTTTCCTTCGCGCAGTCCCACGGTAACCCATGCATTGGCCCCTTGCTGCCGGTCCAGTGTCACGGTCATCGGCTGGAATTTCTCGGCCCCGATCACCAGACCTTTTCGCAACGGCTCGAAATCGGCCTCCTTTGGGCGGCCATTGATCCGCACCCGATATTTGCGCAACCACCCGGTCGAGGGCAGCTCCAACTGCCGCTTGATGCCACCATCATTGGTCAAAAGCAGAAGACCTTCGGAATTCAGGTCCAACCGCCCCACGCTCATCACCCGGGGAAGCTCTTCCGGCAGATCGTCGAAGATTGTCGTGCGTCCCTGTTCGTCGCTGGTGGTTGTCACCAGGCCCGGCGGCTTGTGATAGAGCCACAGGCGCGGCGGTTCTGGGTCCTTGACCGGCTGCCCGTCCACGGTGATCCGGTCCTTGAGCGTCACGTTTAGCGCCGGGCTGTCGATCCGCTTGCCATTCACGCTCACCCGCCCAGCTTCGATCATCCGTTCGGCTTCGCGACGCGATGCAACACCAGCGCGTGCCAGTACTTTGGCGATTCGGTCACCTTTCGGGGCGGGAGATTGGGGCGGGTTTTGGGTCATGCGCTGCTCCTACAGGGTTTCGTGGTCTTGCGAAAGCACCCATTCCAGTGCAGTCAGGGGCATGGTGTTCACGTCGCATATGGATCTTGCGTTGTCAGAGGCGCGCGCAGCCGCGGATCGCGGAGAGGTCCCGGTAGGCGCGGTCATCGTTTCACCTTCGGGTGAAGTTGTGGCGCGCGCAGGCAACCGGACCCGCGAATGGAACGACCCCACAGCCCATGCTGAAATCGTCGCCCTGCGCGCGGCCTGTGCCGCTGCCGGGTCCGAGCGCCTGATGGGATATGATCTTTATGTCACGCTGGAACCGTGCGCCATGTGTGCCGCCGCGCTGGCTGCAGCCCGGATCAATCGGATCTACTATGGCGCTTCCGACCCTAAATCCGGCGGGGTCGCCCATGGCGCGCGGGTGTTCGACCACAGCCAAGCCCATCACAAGCCCGAGGTTTACGATGGCATCGCCGAGGAAGAATGCGTTGAACTGCTGAAAGCCTTCTTTGCCGAGCGCAGATGACATTCTGCCTGATCCGGGGCTGTTGGCCCGGATGCAGGTCAACGCGCCCGAGCGTGTCGCGCAAACATCGATTGCGCAGGTCTGGAAGGTGCGTCAGTACGATGGCACCCCTGCGGCTTTGAAGATCTATGAAAACGGGCTGCGCAACGAAGCCTGTGCGGCGGATTATCTGTCCCAGATCAACGGGCAGGGGGCTGTATCAGTTCTGTCAGTACGAGACAACGCCGTTCTACTGGAATGGCTGGAAGGGCCGACACTCGGGGATCTTAGTCGCGCCGGTGAGGACGAGCGCGCCTGTGCCGAGCTGGTGGATGTCGCAACCCGATTGCATGGACAAACAGTCCGGGATCGGGGCTACCCCCGTATCCAAGACTGGCTGCAGGCTGTACTGGATCTGAGATGTTCGGCAGATGTTTCCAGTGAAGTGCAAAGGGATGTTGTCCGTTGTCAGGCCCTGGCGCGGGACCTTGTGAACACTCCGCAGGATCAGCGCGTGCTGCACGGCGATCTGCACCATGACAATGTCATGCAAACGGCGCGCGGCCCGGTTGCTTTTGACCCAAAAGGCGTTGTCGGTGAAGCCGCCTATGAGCTGGCAAATGCGTTTCGCCATCCGCGGGGCAAGTTTGACGTGGCTTCGGATCCGCGGCGGATCGAGCGGTTTGCCACGCAAGTCGCGGAGGGACTGAGCGTGGACCGCCACAGGCTTCTGACTTGGATTCCTGTCAAGATCGCCTTGTCGATCAGTTGGCGATGCGGCGGGGTTCTGAAGGCGGACCCGGAGACCGAGCTGCTGGCCGTGGCCCTGGAAACTCGCGACCGCTCACTGAACGGATAAAGACGGGTTGGCGCCCGAGCATTTTCCGGAACACTATTGCGCGTGACGGCGGTCGCTTTGGGTCAGCTGGCTTGGCTTTCCTGCGGGGCTTCCTTGAAGGTCCGAAGTTTTTCAATCATCGGCTGCCGTTCTTCTTCCAATTGCGCAACAAAGTCAGGGTTTTCTTCTCGGAATCGATCCGCAAAAACTTGGTTCGCATCGGTACCGATCTTTTTGTGAACGCTTTCGATTTTCAGGTTCTGTTCCTTTGGAGCGTCAAGGAAACGGGCCATTATATTGACCAGCCGCCGCGGTTTGAGCTGTGTATTGCGCTCATAACTCATCCGGAACGGACGCAGGTCAAACTTTTCAAACATGGCCTCCGACCCGATTTCGGCCGCACGGATATGTCGGATCCACTGGTTGATTTCCTTGGCGTCGTAAACAAAAAGGTCTTCACGCTTCTGGAACTCCTCATCGCTGGCCTGAGGCGCGTGAGAGAGGTTCGTGTGCTGCATCTTGAACAGGGACACGCCCTGCAGCACGATATCTTCGCGGATCAGCCAGAAGCAGTCTTTCTGTGGAAACAGCTCCATAAATCTGTCAGGAGAGCCGAACACGGCCATGAGTTGGTGATGCGTGATCTGCTGCCCGAAGATGCCTTTTGTGACCCTACGGCGCGTTAGTATATCCCGATACTCTTCCAGAGAGGTGGCGTTCAGCGCTGTTGAAATCTTGCGCATCATGTTGGGATTGAAATACTCGCCCGGCATGCCCAACCGTTCGGCGCGTGTTACGACATCCGTTACCCAGGAACTGCCGGACCGGGGTGTGAAGAACATCGTGTACTGGGTCGGAGCTGGGATTGCTCTTTGGATCTCGCGCTCGAACCGAACCCGGTTCACCTCATCAGTCTTGGGAAAGTCGTTCCACATTCGACGAAATCTCATCTTCTTCTTTTGCTTCTGGTCCGGACTAGCAGGGATAAAACTGACGAGGTTTGTTGCAGAAACCGTTTCGTCACTGGGTCGGGCTTTGCCCGTTCAGCACGCGTAAATCCCTTTTTCTCTGACCGCAATGATCTTTGGCTCTCTTAGAGCAACCGATCCAGCGCGTCCATAGGGCGTATCTGGCCGGTGATGCGTCAAGGTGCCTGTGGCCGGCCAACCGTTTCCGGACGGGCCAGCCAAGGGTCCGATTTGTCAGGCAACAAGGCCTGGTGGCAAATTCCTGCCTATTCAGACTGTAATCGCCTTCATGATCTCCGGTTCGATCACGGCCACGCCGGGCAGCCCGTCGATCAGGTCTTGCGCAGATTGTTCCAGGATCGGGAAGGTCTTGTAGTGGCAAGGGATAACGGTCTTGAAATCGAAATAGCGTTTGGCGGCGTAGGCCGTGCCTTTCATGTCCATTGTAAAATGGCCTCCTGCGGACAGGATGCCGACATCGGGTTGATAATAATCACCCATCCAGTCCATGTCGGCCATGATGTCGGTATCACCCGAAACGTAGACAGTTTTCCCTTCGGCACGGATCATGAAACCCACTTCGGTGCCGCCAGTGCGCAGCCCATCGGGAGTACTGAAGGTCGAACTGTGGGAAGCCGGAACCATCGACACCTGCACCCCGCCCAGATCCACTGTGCCGCCCTTGTTGAAACCGACGGTCTCGATCCCTTCGGTTTCACCCCAGAAACCCATCAGGTCATATTGGCCGACAACCGGAACACCAAGCTTCTTGGCCAAAGGCAGCACATCGACCACATGATCGAAATGGGTGTGGGTCAGCAGGATATGAGTGCCGCCCGCAACCGCGGCGTCGTGCTGGTTTTCGGGCAGAACCGGGTTGCCGGTCAGCCAGGGATCGATCAGCAAAACATGGTCGCCGGTTTCGATGCGAAAACTGCCGTGGCCCAGCCAAATGATATCCATGAAAGAAAACTCCTTTTTCGACGTTGAAAACAGCCTAGCACCAGCTAAACAAAAATCCATGGAGTGGACGCGCGAAATTGACGCCTATTGCGAACGGTTGGGGCCAGAGTACTGGGCCGAGCCGATCAACGCGATTACAAACGCAGCTTTTCTGGTGGCAGCCCTCGTCATGTGGCGACGCGTGCAGGGGCCGGGCCTTGGCCTGGCGCGGCTGTTGTGCATTATTTTGGCAGCAATCGGGATTGGCAGTTATCTGTTCCATACCCATGCTACGGTTTGGGCCGCGATTGCCGATACCACGCCAATCGCGCTCTACGTCCTGACCTATATATTTGCCGCCAATCGCGACATGTGGGGGATGCGGCCCATGTGGGCGTTTGGCGCGACGCTCCTGTTTTTCCCCTATGCGGCAGCCACGTTGCCCTTGTTTCAGATGGTGCCGGGGTTGGGTAGTTCCGCCGGGTACGCACCAGTGCCTCTGCTGATCCTGATCTATGCCGTTCTGCTGCGGCGTCGCCTTCCGCAAGCCTCAAGAGGGCTGGCCATCGGTGCCGGGATCCTGATCCTGTCGATCATCTTCCGCAGTCTGGACCTGCCGACGTGCGAAGGAACACCCTTTGGCACGCATTTCATGTGGCACATCCTGAACGCCACCATGCTGGGCTGGATGATCGAGGTCTACAGGCGCCACCGCCTGAGTTGCACCTGAACCGCAGCGCGCGCGCGTTCAAGCCTGACAGGCAGAAAGACGTTGCTGTCCCGATGGGCACGCAATACGCAGGCGGCGGTGACTGAACGGGAGATCCCTTGATGGAGAGCTTTGCTCCGCTTTTGGCCTATGTCGCAGCCTTGGCAATCGCTGCGGTCATTCCGGGGCCGGGAATTGCCGCCCTGGTGGGGCAGAGCTTTGGCGGAGGGTTGCGTGCGGCCTTGTGCATGATGGCTGGCATCGCCTTGGGGGATCTGGTCTATCTCACCGTGGCGATTGCGGGTCTGGCGGCCATTGCCCAGACCTTTGCAGGCGCGTTTCTGATCATCAAGGCCCTGGGCGGGCTGTACCTTATCTATCTGGGGTACAAGTTCTGGACCAGTGAAGCGGGCCTGACCAGGGTTGAAGCCACCAATGGAAAAGGCGGGTTCAAGGCGTTTCTGGCCGGTTTTGCGGTCACTTTGGGCAACCCCAAGACTATTGTCTTCTATCTGGCACTGACGCCGACGGTGATGGACCTGAAATCCATCGGGTTGACGGATTGGCTGATGCTTTGCGCACTGACGGTTCTGGTGCTGACTGCCATCCTTACGCCGTATGCAGTGGCGGCGTCCAAAGCACGGCAGATGATGACCCGCTCGGAGACGCTTTTGAGGATCAACCGATATGCCGCGTCGGTTATCGGCGGGGCAGGGATGCTGATCCTGGGGCAGGCGGCCAACGCACTGGTTCGGCGGGCCTGACGATAGGCTGAATTCTGTCGCAAAGGGGATCTGGTCCTGTGCAATACATGGTCCGCTCTTGCGACCCGCTCCGCTCGGCGGTAAATGCCTCATTGACGCATATGAGGGAAGCCGATGTCGATTGACCAAAGCACTGCCGCCAAGGTGGCCAAACTGGCCCGGATCAAGGTCGAAGAGGATGCGCTGGGCGCTCTGGCCTCCGAATTCAATACCATCCTTGGTTTCATCGAGCAGCTGAACGAGGTGGATGTCGAAGGGGTCGAGCCGATGACCTCGGTCACGCCGCAACGGTTGAAGCGGCGCGAAGACGTGGTGACCGATGGTGATCAACCCGCAAAAGTGCTCGCCAACGCGCCGGACGCGCGTGAAGGCTTCTTTGCAGTTCCGAAGGTGGTTGAATAATGACTGAACTGAATAAACTTGGCTTGGCAGAGGCCCGCGACCTGCTGCGTAAGGGCGAAACCACCAGCGTCGAGCTGACCGAAACCTGCTTGTCGGCCATCGATGCAGCGGATGCTCTGAACGCTTTTGTCCACAAGACGCCCGAAATCGCTTTGGAACGGGCAAAGGCCGCTGACGCGCGCCTCGCCGCGGGCGACGCACCTGCCATGTGTGGCCTGCCCATCGGCATCAAGGACCTGTTCTGCACCAAAGGCGTCGCATCCCAAGCGGCGTCGGGTATCCTGGAAGGCTTCAAGCCTGAATACGAATCCACCGTGTCGCAGCAGCTGCAGGACGCGGGTGCGGTCATGTTGGGCAAGCTGAACATGGACGAATTCGCCATGGGTTCGTCAAACGAAACTTCGGTCTATGGCAATGCCGTCAGCCCGTGGCGCCGTGGCAATGATGACGCAGAGCTGACCCCGGGCGGATCCTCGGGCGGGTCTGCTGCTGCCGTTGCGGCTGATCTGTGCCTGGCCGCTACCGGCACCGACACCGGGGGTTCAATCCGTCAGCCTGCAGCGTTCACCGGCATCACCGGTATCAAGCCCACCTACGGGCGCTGCTCGCGCTGGGGTATCGTCGCCTTTGCCTCCTCGCTGGATCAGGCGGGTCCGATGACCAAGGACGTGCGCGACGCGGCCATCATGCTCGAAGCCATGTGTGGTCACGACCCCAAGGATTCGACTAGCGCCGACCTGGCGGTGCCGAATTTCGAGGCGATGCTGACCGGCGATATCCGCGGCAAAAAGATCGGCATCCCAAAAGAATACCGCATGGACGGCATGCCGGCTGAGATTGAAAAGCTCTGGGCCGACGGCGCTGCAATGCTCAAGGACGCAGGCGCCGAGATCGTTGATATCTCGCTGCCGCACACCAAGTACGCTCTGCCTGCCTATTACGTAATTGCCCCGGCCGAAGCTTCGTCGAACCTTGCCCGCTATGACGGCGTCCGCTATGGCCACCGCGCCACGCTGGAAGCTGGCGACGGCATCACCGAGATGTACGAAAAAACGCGCGCTGAAGGTTTTGGACACGAGGTGCAACGCCGCGTGATGGTCGGCACCTATGTGCTGTCGGCAGGCTTTTATGACGCCTACTACAACCGCGCGCGTCGCGTCCGTACCCTGATCAAGAAAGACTTCGAAGATGTCTTTGCTGCCGGTGTCGATGCGATCCTGACCCCGGCCACGCCGTCTGCGGCCTTTGGGCTGGGCGAAATGACCGATGCCGACCCGGTGCAGATGTATCTGAACGACGTCTTTACAGTGACCGTGAACCTGGCTGGTCTGCCAGGCGTTTCGGTTCCCGCCGGGCTGGACGCTCAGGGTCTGCCGCTGGGCTTGCAACTGATCGGTAAGCCTTGGGAGGAAGGCGATCTGCTGAACACCGCCTATGCGCTGGAGCAGGCCGCTGGATTTGTGGCCAAACCGGGCAAATGGTGGTAAGACGGGCGCCAAGCAAAAGCAAAAAAACGGCAGGAAAGCAGTCATGCGTATTGTTGTCTCCCTTCTTTTGGTGAGCGGCCTTGCCGCTTGCGATCCGGCGATCCCCGACAGCGCGGCAGGCGTCGGGTTTGACGATTTGGGGACGACACCCTCTGACCCGGCTCCGGGGCAGACCATAAATGGGGACCAACTGGTGCCTCCTGCGGTGGTATCGTCGGAAACGGCGATCCCACCGCAGCCGACCCCGCTGCCTGCAACACTGTCGGAACCGAATGCACCGGGATGGAACACCGCTACGTCGATCCCTGCACCGCAGAGCGCAACGGTCGCCCCATTGCCGCCTGCGACCACCAATGACGACATCGCGCGCGAAACAGCAGCGGCACTGGCCGCGGCCGAATCCAATTCCGGCGTGGCTCCTCTTGAGGCCAGCCCGTCCAATCCGGCGCCGACCATTGTGTCCAATGCGGGAATTTCGGACGAAAACGACTTTGGGGCAGTGTCCTCGCGCCAAACCATCGAAAGCGATGCTGAACGGATTGCCCGCAACAAGGAACAGTTCCAAGTTGTGCAGCCCACGGAATTGCCCAGCCGGTCAGGCGCGGGTCAGCCCAATATCGTGCAATACGCTTTGTCCACCTCGAACCCCAAGGGTGAACGGATCTATACGCGTGCCGGCATTAACATGCAGGCGCGCAACCAGCGAAACTGTGCCAAGTTCGCTTCAGCCGACCTGGCCCAGATCAACTTTCTGGCCAATGGCGGCCCAACCCGCGATCGTCAGGCGCTGGACCCGGATGGGGACGGCTTTGCTTGTGACTGGGACCCGGCCCCGTTCCGCAAGGTTGCGGGCAACTGAGCAACGGACCGGACACCAACGGTGCCCACTGGCACCCGTCGTCCAATTTCGGCCCGCGCCGCGATGGGCTGCAGCCCCGTCTGATCGTTCTTCATTACACTGCCATGGACAGCGCTCAGGCGGCGTTGGACAGGTTGTGTGACCCGCAAGCCGAAGTATCGGCGCATTACCTGATCGGAAACGATGGGATGTTGTGGCAGATGGTTGCCGAAGGCAATCGCGCCTGGCATGCCGGGGCAGGGGAGTGGCATGGTCAGGGCGACATCAACTCCCGCTCCATCGGGATCGAACTGGACAATCGCGGCACCCATCCGTTTTCGCAGCCGCAGATGACACGGCTGGAAAAGCTGCTTGCGGATATCATGACCCGCTGGGACATCCCGCCCGAGGGCGTGATCGGTCATTCCGACATGGCGCCCGGGCGCAAGTTTGATCCTGGCTCGCGTTTTGACTGGGAAAGGCTGGCCAGACTGGGGCTGGCCCAAGCCCGAGGCCGGCAGGGCAACACGGAAGTCCCGTTCAGAGAGGCCGCCCGAGCCGTGGGTTTCACGGCGCCGGTCGACGACGAAACACTCCTCGCTGGTGTCCGCCTTCGGTTTCGTCCCTGGGGTATCGGACCGCTGTGTCAGGACGACCTCCTTGCCCTGCCGCCCGCCTGATGCGCCACTCTGCTGCTTCTTTCTGGTTTCAAATACCTTGGGGTGAATTGGCCTAACGGGCCAAGAAGGGCAACGCCCCTCCATCCAACCTCCCCCTTGACGCCCAGCGGGCATCCGCGTAACCCGCACGGCGCGCAGAGGGCCGGATGACCGCTTTGATGGGGCAACTCATCGGGGAGGAAAGTCCGGACTCCATGAAGCAACGGTGCCGGGTAACGCCCGGGCGGGGAAACCCGACGGAAAGCGCCACAGAAATCAGACCGCCATACATGTATGGCAAGGGTGAAACGGTGAGGTAAGAGCTCACCGCGTCCCTGGCAACAGGGATGGCACGGCAAGCCCCACCGGGAGCAATGCCAAATAGGACCCCCGCGCGGGCCGGTCGGCGTCAGCCGATACCGCCGCTAGGCTGCTTCAGCCGAGAGGGATCGGGTTGGCAGCTAAAGGTGCATGGCAACATGTACCGTAGAGGAATGGTCATCGAACCCCGGATCACGGTCCGGGGGGAACAGAATCCGGCTTACAGGCCCTCTGTGCACTCAGCCTGTCCGGAAGGCCGCGACGCCTTCGAATAATCTTTTCAAGGTCAGTTTTCCCAACGGTACGCCCAAAGACCGGGGCAGTGACCTTGTGGAAGGAGCGGCAAGCGCTGGTCCAATTTGCCTGCGGACACGCAAGAACGGGGCTTTCCAGAGCCTGGCAGAGTGTTTATCGGAAGAAAGCAGCGTGAATCCTATTGACTCGGGGCAGCAGCCCGGTAAAAGCGCACGCTCATAGGAATTCAACCGAAACGGCCCTGCCTTTTCGGACGCAGGAGAAAAGCCATGGCGAAGCCGACGACCATCAAGATCCGCCTGAACTCGACCGCGGGTACGGGCCACTTCTATGTGACCAAGAAAAACGCACGCACCATGACCGAGAAAATGGTTGTGCGGAAGTACGACCCGGTCGTGCGTAAGCACGTCGAGTACAAGGAAGGCAAGATCAAGTAAGCCTTTCTGGCAAAACAGATCTTGTACAAGGGCTCCAGCTTTGGCGGGGCCCTTTGTCTTTTTGGGCAAGGCGTCTTGTCGGGCAAGGCGTCGTTTCAGGCAAGGCGGAGCGGCTGCCTCGAAAAAGCCGTCTTCCAGACCCGCCCCGACCGCAAATCGAGGTGACGATCCCGGAACGTGTCTGCTGGAGAATCGTCATGAATTTCAATGCAATCGGAGTGCTGGGCTTAGTCGGACTGTTGTCTGCCTGCGGGCCGGCGCCAAACGGGGCCGGATTTTCGGGCATCGGTGCCGAGCCGAATGTCAATGAAACGCCCTCCTATCTTGTCGGGGGCACGGGGTATGCGGCCCAAGTCAGTCAGCGGACCTATACCTATGGCGCGACGGTTCCGACACTGACCACGGCGCGGGCTACACAGGCTGTGTTGCAGCGCAATGGCGTGCCGTTTTCGGTGCTGGAAACCCGCTCCAAACAGCAGCCCAACGGCGATATCAGCGTATTGGTGGCCGGGAACCGCGCCATGAGCTATGCCTCGTCACGCTGGGGGACGAAATATTCCGTGCCGCTGAACGTTGGAAACAACACGGCCCGGCTCAAGGCGGTTTCCGCTGACGGGCTGAGCTTTGGCGTGGTCGGCAAGATCAAGGGCCCGTCAGTTGTCTCCGGGCAGGATCGCGACAGCCTGAAGCAGGAGGTCGTCGGCGCGGTCACGCAGCGTACGGGATGCGCCTACGGAGGCCAGACTGTCGTGCAGCGGGACCAGTATGGCACCATTCAGCGCCTGGGTGTTTTATTGCGCTGCTGAGGCACGTGGACCAATGGCAGGCGAGCCGACACCATCGACCTGTGCGCGCACCCCTCGAGGTTTTGGATCGAGAAGACGCGCAGAGCGAAGTCGCAGACAGATCGTCAGGCCCGCCATTCCGCCATGGTCAGGACCGGCTCCAACCCCATACTTTGCATGAGCGCGGCCGAGGCCGTGTTGAACGGTGCATAGTTGGTTGCAATAACCGTTGCGCCGTCCTTGAGCGCACGGGTCCGCATCGCCTCCATCAAGCGTTTCCCAACGCCCATCCGCTGCCACGCATCCGCGACCGAGATATGGTGCAACATGGCGCGTTTTTCCGGGGTTCTGACGGGCAGGGCAGAGCGATCCTCCAACACGTAGATCACATAGCCCAAAAGCGCGCCTTGCGGGCTTTCAGCGGCCAGGGCATGGACGCCATCCTGGGCCAGCCAGTCTTCAAGCCATCTGGCCAAGTCACCTGAGTCCGGATCGGGCCTGTGGCGCCCGGGCTGGTGTTCGACATGAAGCGCGTGCAGATCCTGCAGAAGAGGGACAAGGCGTTCGGCGTCGGGTGCGGGAATATCAATGATTTGCATGATGTGGTCCAAAAAATGACTGAGAAAAAGAAAAGGGGCGGATTGTTCAGATCCGCCCCTCGCTGTTTTGGTTTTGGCTGGAACGCTTATTCGCGGTTTCCAAGAAGCGAGAGCAGCATCATGAACATGTTGATGAAGTCCAGATAGAGGCTCAGCGCACCCATGATCGCGGCCTTGCCCAACCACTCCTGATCGCCGGCCATGGCCATCTGGACATAGTCGTTCTTAATCCGCTGAGTGTCATATGCGGTCAGGCCGGCAAAGATCAGCACGCCAATGACCGAGATCGCAAAGGCCATAGCCGAGGATGCCAAGAAAATGTTGACGATGGACGCCACGATCAGGCCGATCAGACCCATGATCAGGAAGGTGCCCATGCCGGACAGGTCCTTCTTGGTCGTGTAGCCGTACAGCGACAGACCGGCAAAGGCGATCGAGGTGACCAGGAAGACCTGTACGATGGACTCACCGGTGAACACCAGGAAGATCGAGCTGATCGACAGGCCCATCACGGTTGCAAAGACATAGAACAGCAGCTGAACACCAGCGGCTGACATGCGGTTGGCCGCAGCGCCGAAGCCAAAGACAAAGGCCAGCGGGGCGAACATGATCACCCATTTCAGCGGCGACAGGTAGATCGCGGACCCAAGAGAGGTCAGGTATTTGTCCTGGCTCAGCTGGGCGACGCCAGCCGACGGATCCGAGGTGACGGCCAAGCCTGCAATCGCCCAGGCAGCCAGAAACGTGATGAAGGTGCCCACGGACATCGTACCGTAGACCTTGTTCATGTGCGCGCGCAGACCCTCGTCAATCTCGGCGGCACGTGCGCCAACACCAGCGCGGACCGTGTCGAATTCAGCCATTCCCTTTGCTCTCCATAATAAGCCTTTTGAGCCGCCTGACGGTGTCACGCAGCCATTGGCATAAATATTGGATTTTGAAGGCAGATTTTCAAGGCTTTCCTGAGCGAATTCAAGGTAACTTAGAAACGAAAGCGCACCCGGGCCACTATTGTCTCCGGGTGCGTTTTTTGGCAATTGGTTTAAGCACTTAAAGTACCTCAGCGGCGCCAGAAGTCCGGGGCATCCCAGAATGGCCGACGTGCTTCTGCTTGCGCTTCCTCACGGGTCAGTCCGACGTCATCCAGAGCGGAGTCATCCAGAAGGCGCAGAGCGCGCCGCTGTCGCGAAACATTGATCGCGATTCGCAACGTGTTGAGAAGAGAGGCCCGACGGGGCGTGCAGGCGTGTTGGTCGGTGATATAGGTCATGATGCGCGTCCTTTCCGTTGTCGTTGATGTATTGGCGTGTCTTCATCAAATTTCTTGATCTATATGGCAGGGTGTGATTGATGTTGAAAACGAATGTTTTTGATATCTAGCATCAAGGAACGTGATGATGAGAAATCTGGACATAACGACACTCAGATCGTTTGTCGCGGTTGCGGACAATGGTGGCGTGACCCGGGCCGCTGGCTTTCTGCACCTCACGCAATCGGCTGTCTCCATGCAGTTGAAACGGTTGGAAGACCTTTTGGGGTTGGAACTGCTGGACCGCTCGGGACGACGGATCGCACTAACCGGAGAAGGCGAACAGCTGCTGGTCTACGCCCGGCGCATGGTCGCGTTGAACGATGAGGTGATCGGGCGTCTGACCAACCAGGCTTTCGAGGGAGAAATCGTACTAGGGGTGCCGCATGACATCGTGTATCCGGCCATCCCGCGGGTGCTGCAGCAGTTCAACGTCGCATATCCACGGGTCAAGGTGCAGCTGATCTCATCCTTCACCCTGGCCCTCAAGGAACAGTTCTCCAAGGGAGAATGCGACCTGATCCTGACCACCGAAAGCTCGGAGACGGCCGAAAGCGAAACATTGTCCAGCCGGCCGCTCTGCTGGATCGGTGCATCCGGTGGCAATGCCTGGCGGCAACGTCCGATCCGGCTGGCATTTGGGCGTCATTGCACCTTCCGACCCAAGATCATCACCGCGCTGGATGAGGCCGGCATCCCGTGGGAAATGGCGGTGGAAACGGATTCAGATCGCACCATCGAGGCTACGGTCAGCGCCGACCTGGCAGTCAACGCGATGATCGACGGGGCCGAGCCGCCACATCTGATGAAGATCGACCATGGCGGTGCCCTCCCTGATCTTCCGACCCAGAAGATCAATCTTTACGGTGCGGACACTACCGGCAGTCAACTGGTGGCGGAATTGGCCGATTACGTGCGCCGGGCCTTTCGCGAGATCAGCACACCGATCAGCACGGTGCAATGGAGCGCTGCCTGACAGGCTGTCGCTGGTGATTTCAGGCTCCGACCGCAGTGCGGCTCTGCCGCACTGCCAGACCCAACGGGTGAGGCGGCATCCTTGATGCCGACACACCGGGCGGGAGAGCCCCGTCCCGAGATCAGGGTTCGATGATCACCTTGCCGGTGGATTTGCGACTGCGGAGCAGCTCCATCCCGTCGGCTGCTTGAGACAATGGCAAGCGATGGCTGATATGCGGCTTCAACTTGCCTTCCTCGTACCACCCCATCAGGGTCTCGAAGCTGTGGCGCAGCACTTCGGGGCGGAATTTCAGATAGCCACCGATATAGAAGCCGATCACATCGAGATTCTTGACCAGCAAATGGTTTGCGGGGATCTGGGGCACGTCGCCGCTGGCAAAGCCGATGGGCAGCAGGCGCGCCTCTGGATTGCAGGCGCGGAACGCAGCCTTCCAAGCTTCACCTCCCACGGCGTCATACACGACATCGGCTCCGCCCAGCTCCTTGACGCGGCTACGCAAGTCTTCGGCATCGTCGATCAGGTGATCGGCGCCTGCCTTGCGGGCGACCTCCAGCTTGTCTGCCCCGCGGGCATGGGCAATGACCGTTGCGCCCATCAGCTTGCCGATCTCGACCGCGGTCAGGCCTACACCTCCCGCCGCCCCGGTAACCAATAGTGTTTCACCTGGCTGCATGCGGGCGCGATAGTCCAGAGCGATGTGGCTGGTGCCATAGGCGATCAGGAGCGCAGCGGCGTGGTCGAACGGCATCGCGTCGGGGATGCGGACCGCCCGGTTCGCATCGAAAACACCCTGCTCGGCCAGACCGCCCTGACCGCAATAAACAGCGATTCGGTCGCCGATTTTCAAGGTATCGACTCCCTCTCCGACGGCGTTCACGACGCCGGAAACTTCCAGGCCCAGGGTGAACGGCGGCTCCGGCGTGTCCTGGTACGTGCCTTTTTGCATCAGAAGATCGGCAAAATTCAGCCCACAGGCACGAATGTCGACGCGCACCTGCCCAGGGCCCGGTTCCGGGCAATTGACCGTGGTCATCCGAGCGGTTTCGCCCGATGCGCACACTTGGTAAGCAAGCATATAAAACCTCGATTTTTCGGACAGTAAGAGGTAAGACTTGACTTGAAGTCAAATGCTTTGGCGTCGCGCAACCCGCCATTTTTGGGGAGGGGCGGAATGCCGCAATTCTTGCATGCGGAGCGATAGCATTTCGTTCGGTTTAGCGAGGTTGGCGCGTTGGTGCAACCAATAGTGGAGCGTCAACTGGGTTGTATTCAACCGAAAAGGTCGTAAACTTGCAGGCGAGGTGCGGTTCGGGTCGCAAATCATGGTTGAGGGAATGTTAGGGATATCTCGGATATGAGAGAGAGGGCCCCGGCCTCTCGCGTGAGCGCAACGACAGTAACCAGTAATATTTATGAAGGAGGAACGCATGGCCCATCCAGTAGACGTGCATGTGGGTAAGCGCGTAAGACATCGCCGATGGTTGATCGGCATGACACAACAGCAGTTGGCCGAACAAGTCGGCATCAAGTTCCAGCAGATCCAGAAATACGAAACCGGCGCCAACCGGGTCAGTGCTTCTCGACTTTGGGACATTGCCGAAGCGCTGGACGTGCCCGTTAGTTTCTTCTTCGAAGGTTTGGATGAGGCTGAAAAGTCTGACAGCAAGAAGTCGATGGTTCCGGATGATCTGATGGGTCACAAGGAAGCCTTGGATCTGGTGCGTTCCTACTATGCCATTCCGGAAAACCAGCGCCGCCGCCTGTTTGAACTGGCGCGCGTGTTGAGCGACGTGGCCTGAAACGACCGGCCTTTATCGCCTGAGTTCGATCGGCGGTCAGGAGGATGCTGGCCAGCGGTAACGACCTTCGCAAACACTGCGGCTACGGACACTCCTTTGGATGTTCGTGGCCGTTTTTGCTTTGAGCGTCCAGGAATTTAACCCTTGGCGCGCGAAGCGGGACGACAAAATTGTCTTGATCTGAGGTCTCGGCAATGGCACCTGCGAAAGCATGACCCAGACGCACGCCCTGACCGATCTCGATATTGCGCATTTGATGGCCGACGCGGCCCGCGCTGCGATCCTGCCACATTTCCGCCGCCCTGATCTGGACGCGGAAAACAAGCTTGACGGTGGCTTTGACCCCGTCACCGTAGCGGACCGTGCTGCCGAAAAAGCGATGCGTGCCGTTCTGGCCGCGCATCGGCCTGAGGACGGCATATGGGGTGAGGAGTTCGGTCAAAGCCCCGGCGCATCGGGCCGGACTTGGGTGCTGGATCCGATCGACGGCACAAGGGGCTTTATCAGTGGAACACCGACCTGGGGGGTTCTGATCGCGCTCAGTGACGAAAACGGACCATTCATGGGCGTGATCGATCAACCTTACATTGGCGAACGCTTTGCCGGTGGTCTTGAAGTTGCCCAAGTGACGGGTCCGCATGGCACGCGTCCCCTTGCCACCCGCAGCACCAAGACCCTGGACGAGGCGATGGTTTTCACGACCTTTCCCGAAGTGGGGAGCGCTCAAGATCAGGCCGGGTTTCAAGCCGTGGCTGGAAAGACCCGTCTGACCCGCTACGGCATGGATTGTTATGCTTATGCTCTCTTGGCCGCCGGGCAAGTGGATCTGGTGATCGAAGCGGGTTTGAATGCCTATGACATCCAGGCGCCGATCGCGGTGATTCAGGCGGCAGGTGGGATCGTGACCGATTGGCAGGGCGGTCCGGCTCATCAAGGCGGGCGTGCTCTGGCCGCGGCCAACGCCGATCTGCACGCCGCTGCCTTGAATATTTTGAAAGACTTTTAGGGCGTCCGGAAAACCAGCTCGTCTGCAAAACCTTGAGCGTGAAACAGGTGCAGGGTAACCTGCGCTTGCGTCGAGTCCTTCGCCCGTCTTCTGTCGGCGCGTCATCACACTTCCGAACCGAAGCGGGTCAGAATGGAGTGTGAACTATGTCTGACAAACCGACATCCGAAATCCTTCTCCGCGATGCGGACGTGATCCTGACAATGGATGATGACCGGCGGGAACTCACGCGCTGTGACTTGCTGATCCGCGACGGTGTGGTGGCCGAGATCGGCTCCAGCCTGTCCACTACCGGTGAGATTGTCATGGCCACTGGCTGCGTTGTCACCCCAGGATTGGTGAATACCCACCACCACCTTTACCAGACACTTACCCGTGCGGTGCCGGGAGCTCAGGATGCGCTGCTCTTTGGCTGGCTGCAACGTCTCTATCCGATCTGGAGCCGCTTTGGGCCTGAGGAGATGTTTGTTTCCGCCCAGATCGGTCTGGCCGAACTGGCTCTGTCCGGCTGCACGCTCAGCTCGGATCACCTGTATCTCTACCCCAATGGGGCGCGTTTGGAGGACACCATCCATGCCGCTCGGGACATCGGTCTGCGGTTCCACCCGACACGCGGCGCCATGAGCATCGGCGAAAGCGATGGGGGGCTTCCGCCCGATGGTTTGGTCGAGCGCGAGAAAGACATTCTGGAGGACATGATCCGCGTTGTGGATGCCTTCCATGACGCGTCCGAAGGATCCATGTGCCGTGTCGGTCTTGCACCGTGCAGCCCGTTTTCGGTCAGCCGAGATCTGATGCGCGATGCAGCGCTTCTGGCCCGAGACAAGAAGGTTATGCTGCACACACATCTGGCAGAAAACGACGAGGATATTGCCTATTCCGAAGCCAAGTTCGGCTGTCGTCCCGGGCAATATGCCGAGGATCTGGGGTGGACGGGCGAAGATGTCTGGCATGCCCATTGTGTCAAGCTGGACGGGGCCGAGATCGACCTTTTTGCCCGCAGCCGGACGGGGGTTGCCCATTGCCCATGTTCGAACTGCCGATTGGGCTCTGGTATTGCCCCGGTGCGTGCCATGCGCGACGCCGGTGTTCCGGTTGGCTTGGGCGTTGACGGCTCTGCCAGCAATGATGCGGGCAATCTGGTCGGAGAAGCCCGTCAAGCCATGCTTTTGCAACGGGTTGCCAAAGGGGCTGATGCCATGAGCGCGCGAGAGGCGCTGGAAATCGCTACGCGCGGCGGCGCTGATGTTCTGGGCCGCCCGGATTGCGGGCGGTTGGCCTTGGGTAAACGGGCTGATATCGCGGTCTGGGATGTCACCGGCATCGAAAGCGCCGGCAGCTGGGACCCGGCTGCCCTGCTTTTGGCGGGGCCGACACGGGTAAGGCATCTGTTTGTCGAGGGGCGGCAGATCGTGCGGGATGCCGGGGTGGTGACGTTGGATCTGCCCAAGGTCATCGAAGCACAGAATCGGTTGGTGGCCGGGTTAACGGTCTAGAAACTGTTCGCTGAGTGAGAAACAAGGGCGAGCCGTTCGGCACGGGCAAAGCTTTGGGGTCTCTTCGCAGTCATGGGCGCAAGACCCCGCGTGTCCACGTTCCTTCATTCACTTCGCTAGAAAACTCCGGGGTGAATGCGCCCTTGGGCGCAGAGGGGCCGCGCCCCTTGCAGCGCCCCTGCTCTTGCAGGGGTGCTGCCGGGCCCAACGCTTCCAGGGCGCATTGGCGCCCGACGAAGGGGCGGGAGAGCTGCCGAGAGGACTTCGCGACACGTAATAATCAAAAACTTGACTATATGACAAAAATTAATTAAAGTGTCATAAATCTTGATCGCATCTTTTGGGAACTCTCACCATGACACAGTCCGAACCCGTTGCCCTGATCACCGGTGCCTCGTCCGGTATTGGAGAGGAATTTGCCAAGCTGCACGCCGAGGCAGGAGGGGATCTGATCCTCGTGGCGCGCCGACTGGATCGATTGAACACGCTCAAGGACAGCCTCGAGCAGACCTTTGGGATCAGGGTGACCGTCATAGCTCAGGATCTGGCCCAACCCGGTGCGGCTCAGACGGTGTATGACGCGGTAAACGGGCAGGGGATCCGGATCGATTACCTGATCAACAATGCAGGGCATGGCGGGCGGGGCGACTTTCACAGCATGGACCCGGCCATGATCGACTCGCAGATGCAGTTGAACATGGTTGCCCTGACCCAGCTCACCCGCTTGTTCCTGCCCGATATGGTGGCGCGCGGAAGCGGGCGGGTATTGAACGTTTCGTCGACCGCGTCCTTCTTCCCCGGCCCCTTGCAAGCGGTCTATTTCGCGACCAAGGCTTATGTCACCTTCCTCAGCAACGCACTGAGCGAGGAGCTCAAGGGCACGGGTGTCACGGTCACCGCCCTGATGCCTGGTGCGACCGAAAGCGAGTTCGCCAAGGTGTCCGGCATGGACAAGACCAACCTTTTTGAACAGACCTTCCCGGCGCGAGATGTGGCCAAAGCGGGTTATGAGGCGATGTTGGCGGGCGAAATGGACATTGTTGCCGGGGTGACCACATCCCAGAACATCATGCTGAAACTCAGCGCATTCATGCCAAAACGTTCGATGCTGAAAACCATCTACAAGATGCAGCAGGTGCAGAACTGAACCGCCTGCACCAAGCTTTGGCGGTCAGACCTTCCGGCCGCCGATCCAGGTCTCGGCAATCGCCCGATCATCACCCATCATGATGGTCGGGAACAGTGCTTCCCACAGATCTTCGGCCCGCTCGGATCGTTGCGCGATGGCAGGGGTCGAGGCCAGATCCAGCACCACCAGGTCCGCCTCCATTCCCGGGGCAATGTTGCCGATCTTGTCTGCCATGCGCAGGGCATTGGCGGATCCTTGGGTGGCCAGCCAGATCAACTGGCTGGGATGCAACGGCGTTCCGCGCAGTTGGCCGATTTCATAGGCAGCAGCCATGGTGCGCAGCATCGAAAAACTCGACCCGCCGCCGGTATCCGTCGCCAGACCGATCCGGTGACCGTCTGCCATCAGACCGGACATGTCAAACAGCCCCGAGCCGATGAACGTGTTGGACGTGGGGCAATGGATCAGCGAGGCGTCATGTTCGCGCAGCTTGTCCTTTTCCCGGTCCGTCAGGTGGATTGCGTGCCCGTATAGACCGCGTTCCCGCAGAAGCCCGAACTTTTCATAGGTATCCAGATAATCCCGAGCATCGGGGTAGAGCGACAGGACCCATTCGATCTCGTCCGTCTGTTCGCTCAGATGCGTCTGCATCAGCACGTCTGGGTGCTCGGCCCAGAGCGCGCCCATCGCTTCCATCTGTTCTGGCGTGGAAGTCGGTGAAAACCGCGGTGTGATAGCGTATTCGATCCTGTCCACCCCGTGCCACGTCTGCAAAAGGCGCTTGCTGTCGTCAAAGGCGCTCTGTGCCGTGTCGCGCAGCCCTTCGGGTGCATTGCGGTCCATGCAGGTCTTTCCTGCAATCACCCGCTGACCGCGTGCCTGTGCAGCAGAAAAGAACGCCTCAACGCTTTCGGAATGGATGGTGCAATAAGAACATATAGTGGTGGTGCCGTTGGCCGCTGTCAGATCCAGATAGCGGTCTGCGATCTCGCGGGCGTAGGCGGGATCAGCAAACTTCATCTCTTCGGGGAAGGTATAGCTGTTCAACCAGTCGATCAGACGTTTGCCCCAGCTGGCGATCATCGCTGTCTGTGGGTAATGCACATGCGCATCGACAAATCCGGCGCAGATCAGCTTGTCGCCAAGATCGCGCAATTCGGCGCCCGGATGCGCGGCTTTCAGATCACTCAGATTTCCAACATTCAGGATCTTTCCATCGCCAACGGCAACCGCTTCATAGTGTTGCGCGGCATCGGCCCCAGCTTCGGAAAATGGCGTGTCCGAGAAGGACAGAACCTGCCCCTTGAGTATGAATTCTGCCGGCATCGCGCGCCTTTCCCTGGTTGTGTTTGACCGCGCAACAGGATAGCCGCCGCACATGCACCGGTAAATTGCGCCATTGTCATTGTTTTCCGGTAGCAGCTTCTTCTATTTTGCGGCCAATCACGACAGGCTGACCCACGGGCAAGTGAAGGGAGAGCAGGCATGGATCAGATCGACACAGACCTGACCCGGGATGAAGACGACACCGACGCCTATGCCCTGGATCGCAAAAGCGTCGCGGCCATCCTCTATGCGGTTGATATCCAGGATCAGGACAAGCTGACCGAGTTGATGGAACCGCTTCATGCGGCCGACATCGCCGACCTTCTGGAACAGATAAACCCGTATGACCGGGCGCGGCTGATCCGACTGTATGATCGGGAATTCGACGGTGACATCCTGTCGGAACTGGATGAGTCCATTCGCGAAGAGGTGATGGCGGTCCTGCGCCCGGACGTTCTGGCCGAGGCGGTCCGGGAACTCGACAGCGATGATGTGGTGGACCTGCTGGAGGACCTGGAAGAACCTCAGCAGGAAGCGATCCTGGAGGTTCTCGAGGACGCCGACCGGGTTGCCGTGGAACAATCGCTCAGCTACCCGGAAAACTCTGCCGGTCGTCTGATGCAGCGCGAAGTCGTGATGGCCCCGGAGCACTGGACCGTTGGCCAAGCCATCGACTTCATGCGCAATTCCGAAGACCTGCCCGAGCAGTTCTATCACGTGGTGCTGGTCGATCCGCGCTTGCACCCCATCGGCAACGTCACACTGGGCAAGATCATGGGCGCCCGACGCGAGACCCTGCTGACCGATCTCATGGAAGAGACGTTTCAGATCATTCCCGCCGACCAGGATGAAGAGGACGTGGCCTATGCCTTCAACCAGTATCACCTGATTTCGGCTCCGGTGGTGGATGAAGAGGGGCGACTGGTCGGGGTCATCACCATCGACGACGCCATGGTCGTGCTGGACGAAGAGCACGAAGAGGACATCCTGCGCCTGGCCGGTGTTGGCGAAGGCAGCCTGTCGGACACGGTGGTCGAAACCGCCAAGCAACGCCTACCCTGGCTGGCAGTGAACCTGCTGACTGCAATCCTGGCCTCGCTGGTGATTGCGATCTTTGACCAGACCATCAGCCGGTTCGTGGCTTTGGCGGTGCTGATGCCCATTGTCGCCTCGATGGGGGGCAATGCCGGTACTCAAAGCCTGACCGTGGCAGTGCGCGCCTTGGCCACCCGCGACCTGACCGGCTCGAACTTGTGGCGGGTGCTCAGGCGCGAGGTGCTGGTGGGGCTGGGCAACGGGCTGATCTTTGCCGTGGTGATGGGGGTCGTCGGGCTGGCGTGGTTCGGATCCCCGGAACTGGGGCTGGTGATTGCTGCCGCAATGGTGGTCAATCTGGTCGTGGCCGGGCTTGCAGGCGCGGGCATCCCCGTGCTTCTGGACAAGATAGGTGTGGACCCAGCATTGGCGTCGGGCACCTTCGTGACAACCGTGACCGATGTGGTGGGGTTCTTCGCCTTTTTGGGCCTTGCTGCCATCACCTTGTTGTAGGACTTCCTGGAATGACTGATCTGACCGAAATTAAAGCCGCTGCGCGCAAGGCTGCCTTTGCCCGCCGCAAGGCTGCCTTCGACAACCGCGGGCCGGGTGCCGCCGGCCACCTGTCCGAAGTGCTGGCCGGATATCGTGGTGTGCCGTTGTCGGGCTACATGCCGATCCGGACCGAGATCAATCCACTGGCTGCAATGGCAGAGGCATCGGCCTATGGCCCGGTCGGCGTACCGGTGATCGAGGCTGCGGGACAGCCGCTCAAATTCAGCCGCTGGTCTCCGGATGGTGCCCTGCGCGAAGGTCCGTTCGGGGCGCAGGTTCCGGAAGTGGATGACTTCTTCGAGCCCGAGATCGTGATCGTGCCACTGGTCGCTTTTGACGCGCAGGGCGGGCGATTGGGCTATGGCGGTGGCTTCTATGATCGCACACTGGAGCTTTTGCGGGCCAAACGGGCGACGATGGCCATCGGCTTTGCCTTCGATGCGCAGGAGGCTGAACATCTGCCGCTGGAGCCCACCGACCAGCCGCTGGACCTTGTCATTACCGAAAGCCGCGTCCTCAGCTTTGGTGCGTGATCGTCGCAGTTGGATCGGCCGACTTGTTCAAAACCCCAGTTTTTCAAGCCGCCAAGCCACCTTGCGGTGAATGATGGGCGGCAGAAGATCTTGCAACAATGCCCGCCGGGCAACCATCCGGTCCTTCTGGTCTTTGGTACCGGGGCGCGGTTTGAAAAGGGTTGTGTGGGATTTGCGGGTGCTGTCCCAGGTGGCGGTGTAGTAATACAGCGCGATGGATTGGCGTGGCTCTCCGTCCGGGTGGTTCACTGGCTCCGGGTTGCCGTGCCAGCTGCGGGAACTGGTGGAAAACATGCACATCCGGTTGAATACGGGCACATAGCTTTCCAGCTTTTCGGTCATGTCATCGTTCCAGACCTCGAACGATCCGCCATATTCCTCTTTCCAGCCCTTGTTCAGGTAGATTAGCAGGTTGACCCGTCGTTCCAGGTTCAGACCAGCGTGGTGGTTGAAGTCCGCATGGATGTCGAGATGCCCACCATTGGCCACAACATGAATGCCGCCGCCGGCGAAATAGGGATCGGGGATCAGTCCTTTGATACCGGTCAATTCTTCAACAAAGGCCAGCATTGGGCGTGAATTCAGAACATAGAACAGGCGACGCGTGTATTCGGGCAGACGTTCGGGCACGTAGGAGGTTTTCAGTTTTTCCTGAGCCCGGTCAAAGCTGGTTTCGGCTTCGGGCAGTTGCTTGAGTTCTTCCAGAACCCGGTCAAGGATTGCCGGGTCCAGAAAATTGTCGAACCCGCCATAGTGAAAGGGTTCCTTTGACTGATATTCGGCCGAGAACTGTGCTGCGGCCGCGCGCGCTTCCTTGGCCGAGATCAGAAGGCTGTCCGGATCGAGGGCGAGAACGGGTTTGGTCATGTCGATTTGCCTCATGGTAGCGCAAAACACAGGGCGTATCTTGCAATTTTGCAAAGCAAGCCTGTTGTTCAAATGAATTCCCTGCTGTTTTACCCGATTCTTTGGCCGATTTGGGGCAAGGGTGCGAATTTGTGGTGAAACCTGTCGGCAGCCGCTTGTCCGATCGGCGGCAAACAAGAGGGGGCTCTGCCCCCGGCCTACGGCCTCCCCCGGAGTTTATTTGCAAGGTGAACCAAGACGGGGCGCGCGCGTTTGAGTTTTGGCGCAAATACTTCTGGGATGGTGCGGTGTGCGCGCTGGCGGCAGTTTCACCAGGTCAAAACTGATTTCCCTTTGCGGTCAAATCCTCTAGACCGGCAAGCATGAGATGTCTTTTTCTTGGAGATGTGGTGGGGCGTGCCGGGCGTCGGGCCATCACCGAAAACCTGCCGCGTCTGCGCGACGAATGGCGTTTGGATTTTGTGGTCGTGAATGGTGAAAACGCGTCGAATGGCATGGGGCTGTCTGGCGATCATGCCAAGCTGCTGCTGGACGCGGGTGCGGATTGCCTGACGCTGGGAGATCATGCCTTTGACCAGAAAGACATGCTTCAGTTCATCGAAGGCGAAAGCCGCATTGTGCGGCCGCTCAACTTTGCCAAGGGTGCGCCGGGGCGGGGGCATCGGCTGTTCACCGCGCCGGGCGGGCGCAAGGTTCTGGTTTTGCAGGTCCTTGGACAAGTTTTCATGAAAAGAGCCTTTGACGATCCGTTCTCGGCTGTGGAGAAGATCCTGAAAGCCCATCCGCTGGGCGGATTGGCTCAGGCGATCATCGTCGATGTTCATTGCGAAGCCACATCCGAAAAGATGGCGATGGGTCATTTCTGCAATGGTAAGGCCTCGCTGGTGGTGGGGACACACACCCATGTACCGACCGGAGACGCGCAGATCCTTGACCGGGGCACCGCCTATCTGACGGATGCCGGCATGTGTGGGGATTACGACTCGGTCATCGGTATGGACAAGATCGAGCCGATGCGCCGCTTCATCACCGGAATGCCGAAATCACGGTTTACCCCGGCCAATGGGGAGGCCACGCTGTCGGGTGTTTTTGTCGAAACCGACGACCGTACCGGCGTGGCGCAATCTGTCCGCATGGTGCGCTTTGGCGGCAGGCTGGAACAGGCCAGCCCGTGACCGAACGGCTGAGAACCGGCTTCTTTCTTCTGGTTCTCGTTGGGCTGGGGGCAGGTTGGGGGCTGACCCAGCCGCTGACCAAGATCGCAGTCAGCACCGGCTATGAGCCTTGGGGGCTGATCTTCTGGCAGATGGTGATCGGATCGCTGTTGATGGCGGTTCTGTCGACGCTTCGCGGTCGTCATCTGCCGTTGACCTGGGGCGCCTTGAAGATTTCAATCCTGATCGCACTTATGGGGACGCTTGTCCCCAATACTGCCTCTTACCGGGCCATTGCCCATCTGCCTTCGGGTGTGATTTCCATTCTGTTGTCGCTGATCCCGATGATGGCCTTCCCGATTGCGCTGGCGCTGCGACTTGAGAGCTTTCGCCCGTTGCGGTTTCTGGGGTTGGGCTGCGGACTGGTCGGAGTGCTGCTTCTGGTGCTGCCCGAAGCGAGTTTGCCGGATCCTGCGATGCTGCTCTGGATTCCGATCGCCCTGATCGCGCCGGCCTGCTACGCGTTCGAGGGCAATTACGTGGCACGTTGGGGAACCGAGGGGCTGGACGCCATTCAGGTATTGTACGGGGCTTCTTTGGTGGGGGCCGTGCTTGTGCTGCCGTTTGCAGTGGCGTCGGATCAATTCATCACGCCGTTCCAGCCCTGGGGCGCTCCCGAATGGGCGCTGATTGGATCGTCGGTCATTCATGTGCTGGTCTATGCGGGCTATGTCTGGCTGGTTGGGCAGGCGGGGCCGGTTTTTGCGGTCCAGGTCAGTTATTTGGTCACAGGGTTTGGAGTCTTCTGGGCCATGACCCTGCTGGGCGAGGCCTATTCGCCTTATATCTGGACTGCCCTTGTAATCATCACGGCCGGCGTGTTTCTGGTTCAACCACGGCAGCGCGACCACTTGGCGCTTGACGAAGGGGACCCGGACAGTGCTCAAAGGGCGTCGGGCCAATAAGTTTAGCGAAGATGCAGTTTTTTACCCTTTCTCAAACCGGTAGCGCCCTTGTGACGCTGTTTATCGTTGGCCTCATGTTCGTGGCCTTTTTACGCGAAGTCTGGCCGACTGAAGTGGTCGCCATTACTGGCGTGGCGCTGATGTTGTTGACCGGGGTGCTGCCCTATCAGGCAGCGTTGCCAGTGCTTTCCAACCCGGCGCCTTGGACCATTGCAGCGATGTTTATCATTATGGGCGCCTTGGTGCGGACGGGGGCCTTGGATGCCTTTACCGCAATTGCCCAGAAGCAGGCGCAGGTGAATCCGCGCATTGCCATCGGTTTGTTGATGGCGTTTGTGATCGGAGCGTCGGCGGTGGTATCGAATACCCCGGTCGTCGTGGTGATGATTCCGGTCTTTATCCAGATCGCGCGCACTCTGGGTGTTACCGCGTCCAAGCTTCTGATCCCGCTCAGCTATGCCGCCATTCTGGGGGGCACCCTGACGCTGATCGGGACGTCGACCAACCTGCTGGTGGACGGTGTCGCCCGCGCCCAGGGCCTGCAGGCCTTTACCATTTTCGAGGTCACCCCTCTTGGACTGATCCTGGTGGTGTATGGCATGTTGTATCTGCGCTTCGTGGCGCCGCGTCTGCTGCCGGATCGGGACAGCATGGCCATGCTGCTCAGCGATCGATCGAAGATGAAGTTCTTTACCGAAGCGGTTATCCCCCCTGAAAGCAATCTGATCGGACGGGAAGTCACCGGTGTGCAGCTATTCAAACGCCCGGGCGTGCGGCTGATCGACGTTGTCAGGGGCGATGCCTCTCTGCGTCGCAATCTCAAGGGGGTTGAGCTGCAGGTGGGGGACCGCGTCGTTCTGCGTACCCAGATGACCGAACTGCTTAGCCTTCAGACCAACAAGGAACTCAAGCGGGTGGATCAGGTGTCTGCGGTTGAAACCTCTACGGTCGAGGTGCTGATCACACCGGGGTGCCGCATGGTTGGGCGCAGCTTGGGTGATATGCGTCTGCGGCGGCGTTATGGTGTTTATGTTCTGGCGGTGCATCGGCGGAACCAGAATATCGGTCAGAAACTGGACCAGCTGGTTGTTCGAGTTGGTGATACCCTGTTGTTGGAGGGCGCCCCCGCTGACATTCAGCGTCTGGCCGCGGATATGGACATGGTGGATGTGTCGCAGCCTTCGGAACGGGCCTTCCGCCGCAGCCATGCCCCGATCGCCGTAGCTGCACTGATCAGCATCGTTGCGTTGGCAGCGCTGGGCGTGGCACCAATCCTGATGCTGTCGGTGATGGCGGTCGCATTGGTTCTGGTGACCAAATGCATTGACGCGGATGAGGCGTTCTCCTTTGTCGATGGTCGCTTGCTGGCGCTGATCTTTTCGATGTTGGCCATCGGGGCCGCGCTGGAAAGCTCGGGTGCAGTGAGCTTGATTGTCGAGGCGATTGCCCCGGCACTGTCGACCCTGCCGCCCTTCCTGGTTGTCTGGGCGATCTACCTTCTCACCTCGGTTCTGACCGAACTGGTGTCGAACAACGCGGTTGCGGTGGTGGTCACCCCAATCGCCATCGGGTTGGCGCAGGCCATGGGGGTGGATCCACGCCCGTTGGTGGTGGCCGTGATGGTGGCGGCGTCGGCTTCGTTCGCGACGCCCATTGGGTACCAGACCAACATGCTGGTCTACGGTCCGGGCGGCTACAAGTTCACCGATTTCATGCGGGTAGGTATCCCGTTGAACCTGACCGTCGGGCTTTTGGCCTCGGCACTGATCCCGTTCATCTGGCCGCTCTGACGCGCGTTCCCATTGACAGCGAGCGGTCCGGCTGTTCCCTTTAGGGCAGTTGAGTTGATTGGGTGAAAAGACATGATTTTCAAACGGGTTTCGACACTGGCTGTTGCGGCCGGATTGACGGTCGCGGGTGCGATGGAGTCGGCAGCAAGCGGGGATGGCACCAGCATCGAGGAAAACTCGACCTGGCAGGTGGTTGAACTGGCGGGTACTGATCTGATCGCCGAAAGTATGCCTGAAATCCAGTTTGGCGAGTCTGGTCGCATCGGTCTGACCGGTGGCTGCAACCGCTTTATGGGACAGGTCGAGATGGATGGATCCAGTCTTATGTTTCCCGAAAACATGGCGGGAACCCTGATGGCGTGTCCCCCACAATTGGAAGATCAGGAAAAGGCGTTTCTGGCCGCGTTAGGTCGGGTTGCGAGCTACCGGATCGAGGGCAAAGGAATGATGTTTCTGGATGCCGACGGTGAGCCCGTCATGGCCTTGACAATGACTGAGTGACAGGCGGTGTCGGGCGAGGGCTGACGGGATGACGAAACATGATCTTCGGATCGCCCTGATCATTGCCGGTCTGGTTGTGGTTCTGGGGTGGGGGATCGGGTTCGCCGTTGGTCTGTTGACCAGGCCTGCAGAAACGGTCGTCGCGTCCGATACGCAATCCGAACGAGTGCACAGACCGCCCGTTATCGAAGGACAATATCCGGGCTATGAGGATGTGTATGTCAACGATTATGCAGACCTTTTGACGCCCGAGGCCGAGACGGATATTCGAACCGACCTGATTGAACTCTATGACTACACCGGGGTCGAAATGACTCTGCTGACAATCCATTCCATGGGTGATTTCGGGCATCACGGCGCCATCGAGCCCTTTGCCACGGGCCTGTTCAACGCGTGGAGGATCGGCGATGCCACCCGCAATGACGGCGTGTTGGTTCTGATATCGCGATACGACCGAAGGATGCGGATCGAGATTGGCAGCGGCTATGGCGCCTCTTGGGATGCGCGGATGCAGCGGGTGATCGATACCGGGTTTCTGCCGTCCTTTCGGAAAGATGAGTACCAGACCGGCATCTTGCTGGGGATGGATGAAACCATCCGCGAGGTCTCGGGGCGCTATCCCGGAAGTTATGAAACGGGAACTGCACGACAGGGCTGGATGTGGATCTGGGCCAAGACCCGACAACTGGGCGAATGGGTGTTGTCCTTGCTGCTAGTGCCTGTCGCGGGCTTTGGTCTGTGGTTGCGTCGCTACATACGCAACCGTCCACGGGATTGTTCCGCATGCGGCACCCGCATGATGCGCGCAGGCGAAGAGGCGGATGACGAACACCTCAACGGTGGGCAGGTGTTGGAGGAGTTCCTGAAATCGGTGGATTACGATGTCTGGCATTGCCCGGGCTGCGGGCACATGGAGATCAATCGCTACCGCAATTGGTTTTCGCTGTATGGGGCCTGTCCGAAATGCCAGTTCCGGACGCTGTCCACGACTTCAACGGTTCTGGTGTCGGCCACAAAGACTCGCCAAGGCAAGAAACGGGTCGAATATGATTGCCAGCATTGCGGTTATCACGATAGCGAACTCCGCACGATCCCGAAGGTCTCGGACAGTTCATCCGGATCCAGCCGGTCATCCTTTGGCGGCGGTTCTTCGTCTGGCGGTGGCGCAAGCGGCAGCTGGTAAGGGAAAATTCGCGAATTTTCTCGCGTGCGGCTGCGCGCTCACGCGATGAATTGTGACCGCCCCGCATTCCGGCCCGAGAAGATGCACCCGCCCAGAAAGGTGCCTTCGAGCGCGTTGTAGCCGTGATACCCGCCGCCGCCAAAACCGGCGGCTTCGCCAACAGCAAAGAGCCCTGGCACAGGGGTGCCGTCGGTTCCCAGCATTCTCGCGTCAAGGTCGGTTTCCAGACCACCCAGGGTCTTTCGCGTCAGGATATGCAGTTTCACCGCGATGAGCGGACCCTTGTCGCGATCCAGAATACGATGCGGTTTGGCCGTGCGGATCAGCCGATCGCCCCGATAATTGCGTGCCGCGTTGATTGCGATAACCTGTGCATCTTTTGCAAAACGGTTGTCCACCTGGGCATCACGGGCTTCGATCTGCCGTCTGAGCAGCGCCTCGTCCAAGGGCACATCGCCGATCTGGTTCATCCCCTCGACCAGTTCGGTCAGGTTGGCAGCGACCACGAAATCCGCACCGTGTTTCTTGAACGCTTCGACCGGGGCAGGGGCACCGCCACCCGAAAGCAACCGCGACCGGATTACCTCCATCCACTTGCCCGATGTCAGATCCGGGTTCTGCTCCGATCCCGATAACGCAAATTCCTTTTCGATGATCTTCTGACTGAGAATGAACCAGCTGTAATCATGCCCGGTTTTCAGAATCTCTTTCAACGTGCCAAGCGTGTCGAACCCGGGCAGATAGGGGGCGTTCAGCCGCTTCCCGGTTGCATCGAACCACATCGAGGACGGCCCCGGCAGGATGCGGATCCCGTGGTTGGGCCAGATCGGATCCCAGTTCTGCACCCCTTCGGTGTAATGCCACATCCGGTCGCCATTGATCACCCGACCTCCGGCATGTTCGGCAATGCCGATCATCCGACCATCCACATGAAAGGGTACTCCGCAGACCATATTGCCCGGCGGTGCGCCCAACCGGTCGCGGGGCCAGGCCTTGCGCACCAGGTCCAGATTGCCACCGATCCCCCCCGAGGCCACGATGACCGAAGGTGCGTAACACTCGAACTCGCCAATCTCGTGGCGGCTGGTCTTTTGACCGCGCTCGGCACCATCCTCGGCCAGGATCTCGCCGGAAACGCCCTTGGCCGCACCGTTCTGCATGATGATATGGCTGACCTGATGGCGGAACTTCAGGGTGATCCGACCTGCCGCAACATGTTCGCGCACGCGTCGTTCGAACGGGGCCACCACTCCGGGACCCGTGCCCCAGGTGATATGAAACCTCGGTACCGAGTTGCCGTGTCGCTCGGCCGTGTCACCGCCGCGTTCCGCCCAGCCCACCACCGGAAACCAGCGCAAGCCGATCCCGTGTAGCCAGCTGCGCATTTCGCCTGCTGCAAAGTCCAGATAACTCTCGGCCCAACGGCGGGGCCAGTCGTCTTCGGGGCGGTCGAATTGAGCTGAGCCCAACCAGTCTCGCCGCGCCAGATCATGACAATCCCGTACGCCCATGCGCCGCTGTTCCGGCGTGTCGATCATGAACAGCCCGCCCAACGACCAAAAGGCCTGCCCGCCCAGAAAACCTTCGGGTTCCTGATCCAGAAGGATGACCGATTTGCCGCGATCACCCAACTCGGCTGCTGCGGCCAGACCGGCCAGCCCGCCGCCGACGATGATGACATCGCTGGTATTCGATTGCCCCTTGGATCCCGTCATGCGCCGTTTCCCCCTTGCGCTAAACTCATCCTTCTCAGGGCAGCCTAAGCGGCGAGGACGTGATCAGGCAACAATTCCGGGGCGTGTCGTTGGGTCAGCCATAGCGTTGCGCAAAACGGCGCAGGATTTCGCCGGGCACGGTGACCTGGGCCGCGTGGCATGTCCGGATCAGGTCATCGGCCTGTTCAGGCGGGAAATAGCCATGCCCGGCATAGATCTGGATCCGCTGCTCAAAGTCATGCGCATCTGCCTCGGGATGGAACTGGGTGGCATAGACGTTCTGACCAAATCGCACCATCTGGAATGGGCAGGGCTCCGAACGGACCAGATGCACGCAGCCGGGTGGCAGCTCCTGCACCGCTTCCTTGTGGCCGACAAAGGCGTCAAAGACTTGTGGCAAGCCTTGGGTCAAAGGATCGCTTGCCCCGGCTTCAGTCAGCGCGCAGGTGGAGGGTCCGACCGGTTCTGAATACTGCGCCTTGCTGACTTCGCCCTTGAGATGCGCGGCCAGAATGCCCAAGCCGTAACAACACCCCATAAACGGATGATCACGGCCCGTAATCTGGGGCATCAGGCGCATCACGTCGGCCTCGATCTTGGCATCCAGCGCGGACTTCTTGTCCTCTGGATCACTGACACAGCCCGGGCCACCCCCGACGATCACTCCTGCATAGTCCGCAACATCAAGCTCCGCAGGCAGGTCTTCACAATCCAACCGGATGCGATGGGTTTGATCGGCGTCAAGACCGGAGCGCGCCAGGATCGAGGCATATTCGGCATCGGCGGCATCGGTTTCAGGACGGAGTTGAAGGATCAGAAAGGGTTTCATGGATTTCAGGGCTTTCAAAAGGGAGAGGCCGGGCAAGAGCTTTTGCGAGAATTCTCGCACCTGGGCAAGGGGTCACATCGGCCAGAACATCAGGATTGCGGGGATGGAGGTGGTGACGATCAGAATCTCCAAGGGCAGACCCATGCGCCAATAGTCACCGAACCTGTAGCCGCCGGGACCGAGGATGAGAGTGTTGTTCTTGTGCCCGATGGGGGTCAGGAAGGCCGCCGACGCGGCCACTGCCACGGCCATCAGGAACGGGTCGGGGGAAACCTCCAAAGTGCGCGCCATCTGTATGCCCACCGGGGCTGCAACGATGGTCGTCGCCGTGTTGTTCAGCACGTCCGACAATGTCATCGTGACCACCATCAGAACGGTCAACACCGCCCACGCGGGCAGGCCGTCCGTCAGGCTGATCAGAGCATTGGCGATGAGCGCGGTGCCGCCCGAGGTCTCCAGCGCCGCCCCCAGTGGGATCATCGATCCCAGCAGCACAACGACCGGCCATTCCACGTGATCGTAAAGCTCGGCAATGGGCAGGATCTTGGTCAATACATAAGACACCACCACCAGTCCCAATGCGACCGGCAGGTAAATCAGCCCGAAACTGGCCGCCGCAACCGCCCCGGCAAACAACCCGATCGCCAACCAGACCTTTTCATTTGCCGTAACCGAAAGACCGCGTTCTGCCAGAGGCAGGCAGCCCAGCCATTCGGTCACGTCCGGGCCGTGGTCACGCGGGCACATGAGCAGCAGGATATCGCCCGGCTCTACTTCGGTCTTGCGGACCTGTTTGGTGATCCGGCGGCCTTGGCGCGAGATACCCATCAATACCGTGTTCTGCCGCCAGGCCAGCCCGATCCCTTGTGCCGTGCGCCCCGTGATGCGGGCATATCCGGGCACGACCACTTCGATAACATCCAGCCCGTCGCCTGCTGCCGTCAGCTGCTCCTGCCGCCGCGTGTCCGAGAAATCCAACGACAGGGCGGCGCGAAACTCATCCAGCGCCTCGGGAACAGCCTCCAGAATCAGTGCGTCTCCGGCTTGCAGCAAAGCGTTCGCCGCCCGCCCATAGCGGCGTTTGCCGTCTCGGATCAGCCCCAGGATCGCCACATCGGCCTGTTCCGCCTCACCGTCCAGTTCGCCCAAGCGTTTGCCGATATGGTCGGAGCCTTCGGGCACGGTCAGCTCCGCGATGTAATGGGCCAGCGTTGTCCGGCTGTCTTCTGCGTCTTCACGCACGGGGATCAATCGCCAACCGATCAGCGCGACAAAGGCCAGACCCACCAGTGCCGCAATGCCCCCCACTGGGACAAAATCAAACATGGCAAAAGGCGTGCCCGTCGCTTCCCCCCTGATCGCGGCAATGATGATGTTGGGTGGTGTTCCGATCAGAGTGGCCATCCCCCCCAGAATGGTCGCAAAGCTCAAGGGCATCAGGCTCAGCCCCGGGCTGCGCCCGGCCTTGCGGGCGGTCTGCATGTCTACCGGCATCAGCAACGCCAGCGCTGCAACATTGTTCATGAAGGCCGACAGCACAGCCCCAATCCCGCCCATCAGCGCAATATGCGCGCCCAAGCCGCGTGAGGCATCGATCAACGTTCGGGTGATCAGAAAAACAGCGCCGGATCGCACCAAACCGGCCGACACGATCAGCACCAACGCGACCACCAGCGTAGCCGGGTGCCCAAAGCCGGAAAACGCGTCTTTGACCGGAACCACGCCGACAACAACACCGATCATCAGCGCCGAAAACGCAACCAGATCATAGCGATACCGTCCCCACAACAGAAATCCGAAGACAGCGCCGAACAGCGAAAACAGTATGATCTGGTCCTGTGTCATGCCCGCACTCTATCGTGCTGGCAGCACGGAACAACCGCCCTTGCGGGGGCGAGCCTTGAACAGACCCCTCTGGCAAGGCTATATGGGCGCCAATCACGCAATATCAGTACGGGAAAGTACCATGGCAGGCCATTCAAAATGGGCAAACATCCAACACCGCAAAGGGCGTCAGGACGCCGCGCGGTCGAAACTGTTCTCCAAGCTGGCCAAGGAAATCACGGTCGCAGCCAAGATGGGCGATCCCGACCCCGACAAGAACCCGCGCCTGCGTCTGGCGGTGAAAGAAGCCAAAAGCCAGTCGGTTCCCAAGGATGTGATCGAACGCGCGATCAAGAAGTCACAGGGTGGTGATGCGGAAAACTATGATGAGATCCGCTATGAAGGTTATGGTCCCAACGGTGTCGCAGTGATCGTCGAGGCGATGACCGACAACCGCAATCGCACTGCATCCGTGGTCCGCTCGACCTTCTCCAAGAACGGTGGCAACCTGGGCGAAACCGGGTCGGTTGGCTTCATGTTCGAACGTAAAGGTGAGGTGACATATCCTGCATCGGTGGGCGATGCGGATACGGTCATGATGGCCGCGATCGAAGCCGGTGCCGAAGATGTCGAAAGCTCGGACGAGGGTCACATCATCTATTGCGCAGATACCGACCTGAACGAAGTGTCGAATGCTCTGGAAGGGGATCTGGGCGAATCCGAATCCACCAAGCTGATCTGGAAGCCGACCACCACGACCGAGATGGATCTGGAAGGCATGCAGAAGCTGATGAAACTGGTGGATGCGCTGGAAGACGATGATGACGTGCAGCGCGTGACCACCAATTTTGAAGCCTCTGACGAGGTCATGGAGCAGCTTTGACCCCTGCCGGTCAGCGGTAAACCCGACAGTCCGCGATATAGTCGCGCTTGAAACCAGTGATCATGCACCCTGCCAAACCTTTGGCAGGGTGTTTTGCATGCAGTACCACGGTCGTCCCTTTGTCAGATGCTGATCGCGCATAACCACGCGCCCCAGACGATCAGGCCAACGCCCAAGGCACGGCTCAGATAGCGGCCGAAGGGCAGTGTTTTTTCGGCCAGAACCACTACCGTCAGAACCGCGACCCAAGGCAAGTTCATGACGCCAAGAACAAAAAGCAACGCCATCAGCATCCAGCAGCACCCAAGGCAAAAGATCCCGTGATGCATGCCCATCCGGGCCGCGCCGCCGATGCCGTCCCGCCAGTATGTCGTCAAAAAGCCCAAGGGCGACCGGCAGTGGTCCAGACAGGCGTCCTTGAGCCGGGTCCATTGAAAGATCCCGGCCAGGATCAACAGAACACCCCCCAGCATCGGACCTACCTGGCCCATCATCGAGGTCAGCACGCCATTCCTGTGCAGCCACCAGTTCGCCAGTGTGGCCACCAGCGAAAAGCCGATCCAGATCAAAAGGTATCCGGCGACAAAGGCCAAGGTCGGGGCAAAGGGCCGTCCGGTCTGTTCACGCCGTGCCCGCACCCGTTCGAATATCAAAACGGTCGGGGTGACCGAAGGCAGCATCATGGCGAACATCATCACGGCCCACATGATGAACATGAAGACGAAGTCCGTCGCAGACCAGGCCATTACCATGGGCATGGCCATGCCGCCCGTCATGCCTCCCGACATTCCGTCGGATGACATCCCCAGCCCCAGATGGATCGTGTAGGCCCATGCCAGCCCGGCCAGCGCGACAAGGGCTCCGATGACCAGAGCCCGATGGCGTTGCGTGACGCCGGGTTGCATCAGCGGACCGGACCGCCGGTCTGCGCCGCGATCAACCCGCCCACGAGACCTGACCGGTCACGCCGGAACGGCCTTCCCAATTGACCGGCATTTCGGCGTCGTTCCAGACGGTGCCAAGGCTGGGCGCCAGATCGCCTTCATGCCCGTCATGACCAAAGGCCACGCTGAAAGCCGCATTGCGAAGCGACATCGTGTTGCCCAGATCATTGACCAGTTTGCTGGATTTCATTTCGCCGACCCCGTCGACCTCGGCGGTCAGTGTACCATCTGCCTCGGTTACGTGGATCGCGACCCGTTTGCTGGGCAGCCAGGACGACAGAAGGCTCGCCGGAACCTCCATCCCACCGCCCGCCGCGCCTTGCAGGATCGTTTCCAGCGCCGCAGCCTGAGCGTCATTTGCCCGCGCATCGATATAGACCCGTCCGGTTCCATTGGCATCAAACAGGGTCGGACCCGGGAAATGCAGCGATACGACAGCATTCAATCCGCCAAGATCGACGCCGTCATGGCTGCCCTCCCGAACCCGCAACAGCAGCGATGTCGCGCAGTAGCCCTGATCCATCAGCATCAGGTCCGCCTGTCCGAACCAACAGGGACACAGCATGTTGCAGCTACAGGTTTCGACAAGTTCTCCGGATACAGTCCAAGCCATCGGATTACCCCCCCTCTTGGTGGTGTTCCTTGTGAACGCCGGGACTATACCACAAACTGCGACATTTTGCACTGTTAGGGCCCCTGATGCGGCTGTGAACTGGGTTCAAACACGTCATGCGCGACACCGGAATTTCAGCAGGCCCCGGCCGGAAACCCGCAGGTTTCGGGTCGCTTTGAACCCGGCATCCGGTGTCCATTGGGGCCAAAGGAAAGGGCCACCGCATGCTGCAAACAGTCTTCTCGCTCATCGTTTTTCTGTTCCCGCTGGCCTACAGCCCCGGTCTGGGTAACATGTTCTTCTCGGCCAACGGCGCTCGGTTCGGAGTGCGGGCCACTTTGCCGGCCAATCTGGGCTATCACCTGGCCACCTGGGCGATAACGGCTGCCATAGGTTTTGGTTTTCTGGGGGCGCTGGAGCGCTTTCCACAGCTTTTTGACATCATCAGGATTGGCGGATCACTCTATGTCTTGTGGATCGCATGGAAACTCTTCAGTGCGGGATTATTGCGCGGTCCGGTGCAACCCAGACCGGTGGGGTTCGTTGATGGCGTTGTCCTGTTGTTGTTCAATCCCAAGGCCTACGTCATCATTGCGCTGGTGTTTTCCCAGTTTCTGGGCGCCGTGGAGCAGGATCGGTGGGCGACCGTATTGTTGATCACCACGGTGTTCACGCTGAACAATCTGGGGGCGTTTCTGTTGTGGACGGTGGTTGGTGACCGGATCGCAGGGATGTTCCGCCAGAATGAGAGCGCGCAAAAACTGAACATGCTGTTCGGTCTGCTTCTGGCAACCGTTGCGGTCTGGATGCTGCTCTCCTGAGTTTATTCCGTCACGACCCCGGCAGCGAGCAGTTCGGCCCGCGTGGGCTGCCATAGCCCGGTGCTGGGGCTGTCGTACATGCGTTCCAGAAAGTCTTGGGATACGCCCCGTTCGGCAAAGAAAGCCCGGTCGCGGACCTGTTCGGCAGCCGGGTCCAGGTTCAAAACATCCGTGTCATATTCCAGCGCATATTGATGAAACCCCAAGGAACCTTCCGGGCCCAGCCTGCGGTTTTGCCCTGCAATGAAGAGCAGAGTGCAGGCTGAATTGCACGGGCCCGTGGCCTCGGTGTCGAGACCTGTCTTGCGGATCAGTTGCGCCATGCCGCGAGCCTCGTAGATGTGGCCACCTTCGCTGTGCAGTTCGATCCGGGTCAGGGTCGGGTTCTTCTCCAGAAACCCTTGGGCCTTCTTGATCAGGCCAAAGGTAATGGTGCCTTTAAAAACCAGAGCCTGCCCGCCGGGTGCAACGGTCAGATGATACATCTCGGCATGCATCCGGTCCATCCGCTCGGCAAAGTTGTCGGCGTCGGGGTCGTACTGGCTGTGCAGATAAGTCCCCCACCACAACGCGGCCGTGCCCAGGGCAGCAAACAACAGAACCAGATAGCCCCCCCAGATCGTTGCCTGTGACCCGTGGCCGGACAGATGATTGTCGGCGCTGTGCTGAAACCATCGGGCCTGTCCCAGCAGAAAGAGACCATCCGCCAAAAGCAGTGGCCAAAACAGCCACATGGGCAACCGCCAGACCTGTTCGAACGTCAGCAGGACGGCCCAGACACAGGCACGGGGCAGGATCACACGGAACAACAGCACGCGGCCGGGAAGGGGGGCGTCGGACATGCCCGACTGTCGCCCTTTGCCCTGTTTCAGGCAAGAGGCCGCACTGTCATTCGATGAACGAGGAAATCTCCTTCAGAGGTTTCTTAAGCTTGGCCACCTGTGGAACCGTGGCATCCGGGGCAGGGTGCCCGACAGCGATGATCATCGTGGGTTTTTCCGAGGCAGGCCGCCCCAGCGCCGCGTTCAGGAATTTCATCGGGTTAGGTGTGTGGGTCAGTGTACAAAGCCCCGCATGGTGCAGTGCCGCCAGCAGGAACCCGGTGGCGATATTGACGCTTTCGGGCACGTAGTAGTTCTTGAACCGTGTGCCGTCCTCAAACTCCCCCCACCGCTGGGCAAAGACGACGATCAACCAGGGCGCCACGGTCAAATGGGGTTTTTCTGCATTGGTCCCAATGGGTTCCAGTGCCTTGATCCATTCATCACCAGCCCCACCCGCATAGAACCTGCGTTCCTCTTCCTCGGCTTCGTCCCGGATACGCTGCTTCATCTCGGGATTCGAGATCGCGGCAAAATGCCAAGGCTGGTGGTTCGCGCCCGAGGGCGCTGATCCGGCTGTCCGGATGCAGGTTTCGATCACGTCCCGTGCAACCGGGCGGTCGATATAGTCCCTGACGGTGTGGCGGGCCTGCATCTTGCGCAGGAAAGCGTTTGCTTCGGCCTGCATACGCGCATCGTCATAGTCGCTGCGATCTGGCAGCGGGATCGGATCATAGTCCAACTGGTCTTTGGCAAACATGGGGGCGTCCGGTTCAATTCTGCACAAGGTGCTTTCGGGCTACCTTGATGACCGCATCTGTGACCGGTTTCAAGGCAGGTGCCATGATCCGGCTGACCTGCCAGCTGAGAGGCACGTCAAGAGGCGTATGGGGGATCAAGGGCACAAGGCGTGCATTGCGGATATGGCCGCGCACCAGCAGATGCGGGTTCATCCCCCAGCCGATATCGGCGCGGGCTGCCTCGACAAAGGCCTGGCTGGACGGCATGTAATGGCTTGGCGGCGCGATCTTGGGGCCCACATTGGTTTCGATCCAGCGCCTTTGCAGCATGTCCTTGCCATCATAGGTCAGCATCGGTGTCCGGCCGAGAGCGTCAGGCGTGACACCGTCCGCGAACCACTTGCTCATGAAACGCGGGCTGGCGGTCGCAACGTAACGCAGCGCCCCCAGCGCGTGCATGTCACAGCCTGTCATCGGCTTTTCAGCGGCACTGACCGCGGCGCTGACCTCGCCGCGTTTCAACCATTCGGCGCTGTGATCCTGATCGTCCACGACCAGATCGAACAAGAGATCCGGCACCGCGGCCATGGCTTGGACGAACCAGGTGGCCAGGCTGTCGGCATTGACCGCTATTTTCAACCGGGTGGGTTCATCGCCGCTGTCCAGTTGCAGGTCGCGGCTCAGCTGCGCTTCCAGCAGCCCGACATCTTCGGCATGTTTGGCCAGACGTACGCCCATCGACGTGCCGGTGCAGGGCGTGCCCCGCTGGACAAGAGAGGCGCCGACCTTGTCTTCCAGCGCCTTTATGCGCTGAGAGATGGCCGAGGGGGTCACGGACAAGGACTGGGCTGCGGCCTCGAAAGATCCAAGCCTGAGCACAGCCGAGAGCGCGGACAGGTGATGGGGGTCGAACTGCATTAGAAATCCTAATTTACGGTTAATCTATTTAACTGGACTACATCCGATGCGGGGGATAGTCAAATGCCAGCTTGGCACAAGCCGCACACAAACCTTGCACAGAGATTGCACGGAGTACGGCCTGCCTTACCTGGGTCCGACCATAGTGGAGACAGCAGATGAATACGACATTGATGGCCGGATTTGCCTTGGGCTTCAGCCTGATCCTTGCGATCGGGGCGCAGAACGCATTTGTGCTGCGGCAGGGGCTGAAACGGCAGCATGTGTTCTGGATTTGCCTGACCTGCGCCACCTCGGATGCGATCCTGATCACCGCTGGCGTTCTGGGCTTTGGCAGCCTTGCGTTGGCTCTGCACTGGTTCGAGCCGGTGATGCGATATGGCGGGGCGGCTTTCCTGGTCTGGTACGGAGCGCGAAACCTGCGGTCGGCCTGGCAAGGTGGATCGAGCATGGATGACGCCGACGGTGTGGGCGTCGGGTCGAGCCTTGTGGCAGCACTCCTGACGGTTCTGGCGCTGACCTGGCTGAACCCGCATGTCTATCTGGATACGGTTGTTCTGATCGGGTCGATCTCGGCGCAATATGCGGACCGGTTGAGTTTCGGGATTGGGGCGGTTTTGTCCAGCTTCACATTCTTCTTTGTACTCGGGTACGGGTCGGGCTTTCTGGCGCCGCTGTTCAGCAAGCCGCGGGCCTGGCAGATTCTGGATCTGGTCATCGGACTGACCATGTGGGGGATCGCGATCAGCCTGCTGCGTCTGTGACGTTCGTGTAACGCACAACATCTGTGCGGCTGTCGGGCTTTGACCTGGCGTCTTGTAGTCTATCTTCAATCGCAGGTGACCCCGGACCCCGCAAGACAAGGAGCCCTGCAATGAGCTGGAACCCCAATCTAGAACCGAAATGCGTCGAGGATGGCAACCTGGACGCCATTGAAACCGTGATCGTGCCGCGGGCCCGCGACCTTGGCGGGTTCGAAGTGCGCCGTGCGCTGCCTGCGCCACGCCGGCAAATGGTCGGGCCGTTCATCTTCTTCGACCAGATGGGACCGGCCGAGTTTCTGACTGGTCAGGGCATCGATGTGCGCCCGCATCCGCATATCGGGCTGGGTACGGTGACCTATCTGTACCAGGGCGAGTTCGAACATCGCGACTCGCTGGGCACGCATCAGATGATTTATCCCGGCGAGGTGAACTGGATGGTCGCGGGCAATGGCGTGACACACTCTGAACGCACATCGGAGAATACCCGCGCCGGAGTGAGCAATCTGTTCGGAATCCAAACCTGGATTGCGCTGCCGGAAGATCACGAAGACGACCCGGCCAGGTTCGAACATCACGGGTCCGAGGCACTGCCGTTCCTTCAGGGCGAAGGCAAGGAGGTCCGCTTGATCTTGGGCCGCGCCTGGGGGGAAACGGCTCCGGCGACGCTGTATTCGGACACGTTCTATGCTGATGTGGTGCTGGAGCCGGGTGCGAAGCTGCCGCTGCCCGACGATCACGAAGACCGCGGTCTCTATATCACCCAGGGCTCTGTCGTCATTGCCGGCGATGTGTTCGAGGCCGGTCAGATGATGGTCTTTCGCCCCGGCGACCGGATCACGGTGACAGCAGGCGAACAGGGGGCCCGGTTGATGGCGCTGGGCGGTGAAACGCTGAACGGGCCACGCCATATCTGGTGGAACTTCGTGGCCTCGAGCAAGGAGCGGATCGAGGCGGCCAAAGAAGCCTGGGCCGCAGGTGATTGGGAACACGGCCAGTTCAGCCTGCCGCCGGGTGACGAGGGAGAGTTCATTCCCTTGCCCTGACCTACGGTTCGCCGGTTTTTCGAGATCTTGGAGTTGGGAGCGTTTCGACGTTCCCACATTTTTTGGGGTTAACTTGCCCGAAACAGCCCATGACAATCCTTAACCTGTTTGGTAATTCTGCCATGTCGCGCGCCAATCAGAGCCAGCCCGCATGGACAGCACAAACAGAACAGACGCCTTGAACCCCGTGCAGGGGGTGATCTGGATGCTAGTGACCGGCATCCTTTTTGTCGGTGTGACCGCTTTGGTGAAACTGCTTGGGACGCGCATTCCACCAGCAGAGTCCGCCTTTCTGAGGTATCTTCTGGGGCTGGTGTTTCTGGTTCCGATGCTACCAGCGCTCCGGCAGACGTCGATAACGCCGCGCATGCATGCGCTGTTCATGGGCCGGGGGATCGTGCATTCGGGCGGCGTGATGCTGTGGTTTTTTGCAATGACCCAGATCCCCTTGGCCGAAGTGACCGCCATGAATTATCTGTCGCCGATCTACGTGACCATTGGCGCCGCGCTGTTTTTGGGGGAAAAGATGGCCGCCCGCAGGATCGCTGCCATCGGAATGGCATTGATCGGGGCGTTGATCATTCTGCGGCCCGGATTTCGTGAGATCTCGCCCGGGCATATTGCGATGTTGTTCACGGCCGTGGCGTTTGGCGGGTCCTATCTGATCGCCAAGTTCACCGTGGATGCGGCCAACCCGGCCGTAGTTGTTGCCATGCTGTCGATTTGGGTCACGATCGGCCTTGCCCCCTTTGCACTGGCGGTCTGGGTTACGCCAACTCTGGCCGAGCTTGGCATCTTGTTTGGTGTCGCCTGTCTGGCAACGGCTGGACATTACACCATGTCGATGGCGTTCAAGGCGGCCCCGGTTACGGTGACGCAGCCTGTGACCTTCCTCCAGCTTGTCTGGGCTACGGCACTGGGGGCGCTCGCCTTCAACGAAGCTGTGGATATGTGGGTTGTCACGGGGGGCACGCTGATCCTGGGGTCGGTCACCTTCATCACCTGGCGCGAAGCGGTCCTGAAGCGCCGTCAGATCACACCACCGGACCCTGCAACCAAGCTTTGAATTCTGTGCCCAAAGTCGCGGTCCTTCCTGTAGGCTGGATCAACTGATGGGCGGAAAGGATGCGGTATGAAGGGTTTTGGGTTGGTGGTCTGTGCAGGTCTTGTCTCGGGGCCTGCTTTTGCCGGGCTTGAGATCTGCAATGACACCGATGCAGCGCAGAGCGTGGCCATCGGGTACAAGGCAGGCGGAGATTGGGTGTCGGAAGGCTGGTGGAATATCGCGGCTGGCGATTGCACATCGCCGATCAAGGCGGATCTTGAAAACCGTTACTACTATTTCCTCGCCCGCAAAAGCGGGTGGCGCTTTGCGGATGAGCAGATCCCGTTCTGCGTGACCTCGGACGCGTTCACCATCACCGGCGACGAAGATTGCACCAACCGCGGGTTCGAAAAGGCCCTGTTTGCCAAGATCGACAGCGGTGCAACCGCACGGCATCACACGCATTTCCTGTCCGGCTATTCCTTCCCGGAGCAGCCCGTAGAAGACCAGGTGCCAGGAAGCTTTGGTGAACCTTACGCGGATCAGGTGATCTTTCAGGACTGCGTGTCGGGTCACAGCGACGGCCCCGGGTTTTGCAGCTTTCACGGAGGCGGTACCAAGTTCTTTGTCTATGAAGACGGGCGGACACCGGATTTCGTGTTCGGGTTCCTGCAGGGGCTGGTGCCGGGGACGCCGATTTACGTGGAAGGCGACTTGACGGGCATTTTCGATTCGACCGCCGAAGTGGTTCTGCGCATCGCCCAGACGCGCCCCTGGACCGAAGGGGATCGGATCTTGGACATGCTGCAGGGGCAATGGTACTCGGTCGAGGATTCGAAGGCCGGGTTCACCGTGCTGGGGGCCGAGCGCGAGATGGCTTATGATGGGAGCCTGATGTCGTTGGAGTATCTGTCTGTCCAGCACTGGTGTGACAGGTTCGAGGGCGATGGTCCGTATCTCTATACGCGCGACGAAGATATGATGGAGGGGCAGTGTTTCGCGATTGATCAGATCGGGGCGGAGGAGCTGACCCTGATGTACCTGCCGCGCGGTAATTTCCTGACGTATCGAAAACTGGATTGAGGCAGATGCTGAGGGCCGGGGGGCTCCCGCCGCTTTCACGGGCGCTGACGCGCCCTCAACGCGTTGGGCCCGGCACCTTCGGTGCTGGTCAGGAAGGACTGCTCCAGTCGTGACAGTTCAGCCCCCCGGCGAGACATCTGTCACGAGAAAAAGGGGTGAAGCGACACTGTGCTGTCTGATGGTCTGGATCAGCGGCGAGTGAGCTGGACCGCTCCGCCGATCACGAGACCCCAGACGGCGGCCGAGAGGCCAAACAGCGATACACCAGAGGCCGTGACGACAAAGGTGATGGCAGCCGCTTCGCGGTACTGCGCATCCTCCAGCGCCGCCTGAGCGGAATTGGCGAACACGCCCAGGAGGGCAACACCGGCAAGGGTTCCCAACAGGTATTCCGGTGCGAGCCCGGCAAAGCTGGTGATGACCCCGGCAAAGAGCCCCAGCAGGCAATAGAACAGCCCGGCCATGACTGCTGACCAATACCGTTGGGCAGGATCGCTATGTGACTCTTCGTTGGCGCACATCGCGGCGGTAATGGCGGCCAGACAGGTTGCCGGGGCGCCGAACGGGGCCGAGAGAATGCTGGCACCACCCACCGAAGTGAACAGCGGGCCTGGCGCGGTCTGGTAGCCATGCGCACGCAGGATGGCGATGCCGGGGATATTCTGAGTAGCCATGGTCACGATGAACAGCGGCACGCCGATGCTGAGGGCGGCGTACAGGGAAAAGGAGGGCGTGACCCAGGCCGGTTGGGTCAGCATCGAAGGCGGTGCAGGGATGATGAACCCCGTGCTCCAAACCGTCGCAAGCGCCGCAACGATCACCGCGGCGGGGGTGGCAAAGAGCTTGTTGAAGCGCCCGAAAACGAACCAGGTCAGGATCACGGGCAGCGCCAGATGCGGGATATGAGCCAGCGCCTGGAACGGTACGACACAAAGCGACAGCAACACACCTGCCAGCATGGCCTGGGCGATGGGGCCAGGTATCGCCTGGGCCAACCGACCCAGCGGGCGCCAGATTCCGGCGATCACGGTCAGCACGCCAGCCACCAGAAAGGCCGCCACGGCCCCGGCGAACCCGTCAGGCGAGGGCGCGGTCACGGCAAGGAGCGCCACGCCGGGCGTCGACCAGGCCACGCTGATCGGCTGTTTGCGCCACAGGCTGAGACCGATCCCGGCCAACCCCATAGCGATGGAAGCGAACATCAGGCCCGATGCGGCCTGATCCGGCGCCGCGCCGATCCCGGCAAGTCCGCTGAGCACAATGGGAAACGAGCTGAAGAACCCGACGATGGCAACGACAAAGCCGGTGGAGATGGTCTGGACAGGTGGCATTGCTGGGACGGCCTCAGTAAGACAAGATCAGCGCGGCAGGACGAGGTCGACGACCTGATGCGCAGCCTCGCGGGCTGCGGCAGGGTCCAGCGGTGCGTCGGATTGTGCCGCCTGCAGCCAGACACCATCCATATAGCTTTGCAGCGCGGTGCGGGCGGTTTCGACCTGGGGCTGTGGCACAAGCCGCCGGAGTTCGGCGGTGAAATGGCTACGCACCCGTGAGCGGTTGATTCGATGCAGCCGGGATAGTCGCGGTGAATAGGGTGCGTTGGCCCAGAACTGCATCCAGATACTGCATTTTTCCACCGAATACAGGCTGTCCGAGAAGTTGGCGTCCATCACGGCCAGCAGTCGATCCCGGGGTGTTGAAGCCTGGCTGTACCCCTCAATCATCGCCGTGCGCAGCAACCGTAGGAGGTGCCGCATCGTGGCCTCCATCAACCCTTCCTTGGAGCCGAAATAGTAGTTAATGGAGGCAGCGGAAGATCCGGCCTCGCGCGCAATTTCAGCCATCGTGACAACACCATAGCCGCGCTCGTGTACGGCGGTGATCGTAGCCTCGACGAATTCTTCGTGCCGGATGTCCCGGATGCGTTTCCTGCCCATGCTGCATGATTGCCCGGGTTGTGCCGTGGTTGCAACTGTTGATGCCTCTGACAAAAAATTGAATGATGATTTAAAAAATGGTTTGGTGATTTCAAATCTCGTGCTAGAAGCCCGGCCCATGCTTTGTAGGAGGGACGCCGCGGGCGTCCGACATGGGAGGAATACATGGCGTCACTACTGACGAACGTCATCTCGGGCGGGATCCTGCTGGCCTTTGTGCTGGTGATCTTCTGCCTGATCAAATGGTGGAATGTACGCAATATCGGGGTGACCCCGGTTCACCTGTTCACCTTTATCGCGATCCTGTTCACATCCGGGTTGGATGTGGGTTTGATCATGTTCCCACTGGCCTGGGATTTCCCGCTCTATGCGGATACCGAAGCCAACCCGGCCTATGCCTTTACCAACCCGCTGGCGTTGGAGTTCGGGTTCTGGGGCTTTCTGATCTGGGGTTTCTACTTCCTGACGACCTTCTATTTCTGCGTGGTGGAACCACGGGTGAAGTTCTTTGAGATCCCACTGGTCAAACTGATCAACAACATCGTCATCATCGGCACCTGTGCCTTTACCGGCGCGCTGTTCCTGATCTATCTGCCCTATTACGCGACCTTCATGGGCGACGGTGAAACCGTGATCCCGGCCTTCTATGTCATCACCTTCCTGGTGATCCTGTTTGCCGCGTTTTCTTCGACCGACATCAAATATGTGCGCATCCTGTCGGTGGGCTCAACTGCTCTGTTTGCAGCCTTGATCCTTGGAATGTGGGCTTACGCGGGCATGGGTCTGGGTGAGTTCACTGCGACAGCCAGCAACATCGGCGGCTATTTCGCGAATATTCACAAGTTCATCCTGCCGCTGACCGATTATCACGAATTCTATCTGTTCTGGTGGTTTGCGTGGTCGATCATGATCGGCCAGTTCACGTCACGCTTTGTGGGCGGGCTGAAGACCTGGCAGGTGCTGGCAGCGTTGTTGATCTTCCCGTCGATCCCGCTGGGGATCTGGTTCTCGGTGCTGTACTATTACCACCTGAACAGCATTGAAACGACGTTGATGATCAACATCTCGATGGTCGTCGTGGGCATCATCTTCGTGATCAACTCGTTCGATTCACTGATCCGCCTGTACACCGACAACCTGAACCTGACCGCCAAGCGGTTCGGCACGGTGCCTTACATCGTAGGGAATGCGGTGGTTCTGTTTGGCCTAACACTGGCCTTCCAGAGCCAGTGGCTGCAGATCCAGTGGATCGGCACGGTGGTCATCGGGCTGTACCTGGCCTGCATCGCCTACATCGTGTTGGCCAAGCGCAAGGAGGTGATGGAGATCACTTCGTCGCCAGAGGATCGTGCGCTCGATTTCGACAAGATCGAAACCGTTCACTGAACTACGCGCTGGAACAGCGGCCCGGCCCCTTTTTCCGGGGTCGGGCCGCGCCTCAGAAACACGTTGCGCAATTCTAGAACTTGATCTGCAATGTGTATTCCTGATTGACCGTTTAAGATTCGATTTCTACGGTTTCTTGGCCCCCCGGACCGGGGGAGCAGCCCAAGGTGACACTGATCCTGCTGCAAAGGAGCGGCCAATGAGCAAACCCAATATTCTGATCCTGATGGTGGACCAGTTGAACGGAACCCTATTTCCGGATGGTCCGGCCGAATGGCTGCATGCTCCGAACCTCAAGAAACTGGCCGAGAAGTCCACGCGGTTTGCCAACGCCTATACGGCGTCTCCACTCTGCGCGCCGGGCCGGGCGTCTTTCATGTCGGGTCAGTTGCCGTCGCGTACCGGGGTTTATGACAACGCTGCCGAATTCCGAAGCGACATCCCGACCTACGCCCACCACCTGCGCCGCGCGGGTTATTACACCGCGCTGTCGGGCAAGATGCATTTTGTCGGCCCCGACCAGTTGCACGGGTTCGAAGACCGCCTGACAACCGACATCTACCCTGCTGATTTCGGCTGGACCCCGGATTACCGCAAGCCGGGAGAGCGGATCGACTGGTGGTATCACAACATGGGATCCGTTACCGGGGCAGGGGTCGCCGAGACTTCGAACCAGATGGAATATGATGACGAGGTCGCCTATAACGCCACCGCCAAGCTCTATGAGCTGTCGCGCGGGCTGGACGATCGTCCGTGGTGCGTGACCGTCAGCTTCACTCACCCGCATGATCCTTACGTGGCGCGCCGCAAATACTGGGATCTCTACGAAGATTGCGAGCATCTGCTGCCCGAGGTTCCGGCCAAGGCGTACGAAGATCACGACCCTCATGCCCAGCGGATCTTTGACGCCAATGATTGGCGCAATTTCGACATCACCGAAGAAGACATCCGCCGCTCCCGCCGGGCCTATTTCGCCAACATCTCGTATCTCGATGACAAAATCGGCGAGATCCTGAATGTGCTGGAAACCACGCGGCAGGAGGCGATCATCATGTTCGTGTCCGACCACGGCGATATGCTGGGCGAGCGGGGCCTGTGGTTCAAGATGAACTTCTACGAAGGCTCGGCCCGGGTGCCGCTGATGATCTCGTCGCCCGACCTGCCTGCCGGTCTGATCGAAACGCCTGTCTCCACCATCGACGTGACGCCCACGCTGGGCGCGCTGGCCGGTGTTGATATGGCCGAGATCGAGCCCTGGACCGATGGCCACAATCTGGTCCCTCTGGCGCAGGGTGAAGAGCGCACCGCCCCGGTGCTGATGGAATACGCGGCCGAGGCGTCTTATGCGCCGCTGGTGTCGATGCGCTATGGCCCGTGGAAGTACAACCGCTGCGCGCTGGACCCCGATCAGCTGTTCAATCTGGATGAGGATCCGAACGAGCTGTCCAACCTTGCCGATGATCCAGCCCATGCGGGCACTCTGGCGACGCTGAAAGCCAAATCCGAAGATCGCTGGGATCTGGAGCGCTATGACGCCGATGTGCGGGCCAGCCAGGCCCGCCGCTGGGTCGTCTACGAGGCGCTGCGTCAGGGCGGGTATTACCCCTGGGATTACCAGCCGCTGCAAAAAGCCTCCGAACGCTACATGCGCAACCACATGAACCTCGACACCCTCGAAGAAAGCAAACGCTTTCCCCGGGGCGAATGATCTCTTTGCCTGAAAGACCTGACATGACCCATCCGGCACAACCCATCGCCAGCCATTTCATAGGTGGCGAATATGTCGAAGACACCAATGGCACCCCGATCCCGGTGATCTATGCGGCGACCGGTGAACAGATCGCAACCGTTTATGCCGCGACGCCTGAGATTGTGGAAATGGCGCTGAGCACCGCCAAGGCGGCGCAGGCCGAATGGGCCAAGATGACCGGAACCGAGCGGGGCCGCATCCTGCGCCGCGCTGCCGACATCATGCGCGAGCGCAATCATGAGCTATCAGTTCTGGAGACATATGACACCGGCAAACCGTTGCAGGAAACACTGGTGGCCGATGCGACCTCGGGTGCTGACGCGCTGGAATATTTCGGCGGTCTGGCCGCCAGCCTGACCGGCGAACACATCCCGATGGGCGAAGACTGGGTCTACACCATGCGCGAACCTCTGGGCATGTGCGTCGGCATCGGCGCCTGGAACTATCCCACCCAGATCGCCTGCTGGAAGGGCGCCCCGGCGCTGGCCTGTGGCAATGCGATGGTGTTCAAACCGTCGGAAACCACACCGCTCTGTGCGCTGAAAGTGGCCGAGATCCTGCATGAGGCTGGTGCCCCTGCGGGGATCTACAACGTGGTGCAGGGCATGGGTGAAGTCGGCGGCGCGCTGGTCACCGATCCGCGTGTGGACAAGGTTTCGCTGACCGGGTCCGTTCCCACCGGCAAAAAGGTCTACGCTGCAGCTGCTGAAGGCATGAAGCACGTCACCATGGAGCTGGGCGGCAAGTCGCCCCTGATCATCTTTGATGACGCGGACGTGGAAAACGCCGTGGGTGGCGCGATCAACGGCAACTTCTATTCCTCAGGCCAGGTCTGTTCCAACGGCACCCGCGTGTTCGTGCAGAAAGGCATCAAGGAGAAGTTCCTGGCCCGCCTGGCGGAGCGCACCGGCAATGCGACCATGGGCGATCCGATGGATGAGGCCACGAGCTTTGGTCCGATGGTGTCGGAAAACCAGATGAACATCGTGCTGGGCTATATCGAAAAGGGCAAAGAGGAAGGCGCCCGTCTGATCTGTGGCGGCGGTCGTGCAGACAAGGGCGGTTTCTTTGTCGAACCCACCGTTTTCGCCGATGTCACCGACGAGATGACCATCGCGCGCGAAGAGATCTTTGGCCCCGTGATGTCGGTGCTGGATTTCGACACCGAGGAAGAAGTGATCGCGCGGGCCAATGACACCGAATTCGGTCTGTCGGCAGGTGTGTTTACCAAGGACTTCACCCGCGCGCATCGGGTGATCGGCAAGCTCGAGGCAGGCAGCTGCTTCATCAACTCCTACAACGACGCGCCGGTCGAGGCGCCGTTTGGCGGGGTGAAGGCGTCAGGCGTGGGTCGTGAGAACTCGAAAGAGGCGATCAAGCACTTCAGCCAGGTGAAGTCGGTCTATGTGCGCATGGGTGACGTCGAAGCGGCGTTTTAACGCCTGAAATCGGGGCCTTGGGGGCGGCGCGTGCTGCCCCTTTGGTCAACTCCCGCCCACCCTCCCCGTTGCCCAAAGGGGCAGCACGCGGGGGAGGGGTTTTGAACTGAACCGGCGCAGGCCGGATGGAGAGACGAGATGAACGCGGATTATGTGATTGTCGGGGCCGGATCGGCGGGATGCGCCATGGCGTATCGACTGAGCGAGGCCGGAAAATCGGTTCTGGTGATCGAACATGGCGGCACGGATGTGGGCCCGCTGATCCAGATGCCTGCCGCGCTGTCTTACCCGATGAACATGAGCCTTTACGACTGGGGCTATAAATCCCAGCCCGAACCGCACCTCGGCGGTCGCGAGCTGGTGACGCCGCGCGGCAAGGTGATTGGCGGGTCGTCCTCGATCAACGGCATGGTCTATGTGCGCGGCCATGCAGGCGACTATAATCACTGGGCCGAAAGCGGCGCGCAAGGCTGGTCCTATGCGGATGTGCTGCCCTATTTCAAGCGGATGGAGACCTGGCATGATTGCGGTCATGGCGGCGATCCGGATTGGCGCGGCAAGGACGGCCCGCTGCATATCTCGCGCGGTCCCCGTGACAACCCGCTGCATGCTGCATTCGTGAAGGCTGGCGAACAGGCAGGCTATCCTGTGACCAGCGATTACAACGGGCAGCAGCAAGAGGGCTTTGGCCCGATGGAAATGACTGTCCACAAGGGGCGGCGTTGGTCGGCCGCCAATGCTTATCTGCGCCCGGCATTGAAGCGGGACAATTGCAATATCACTCGCGCCCTGGCCCGCAAGGTGGTGATCGAAGATGGCCGAGCCGTGGGCGTCGAGGTCGAACGCGGCGGCAAGGTCGAAGTGATCCGCGCCAATGTCGAGGTGATCCTTGCGGCGTCCTCGCTGAACTCGCCCAAGCTGTTGATGCTGTCGGGCATCGGCCCGGCATCGGAGCTGGCACAGCACGGGATCGACGTGATCGCCGATCGCCCCGGTGTGGGCAAGAACCTTCAGGACCATCTGGAGTTCTATTTCCAGTTCGCGTCCAAGAAACCGATCACCCTGTTCAAATACTGGAACCTGATCGGCAAGGGGGTGATCGGGGCGCAATGGCTGTTCACCAAGACCGGTCTGGGGGCCTCGAACCAGTTCGAAAGCGCGGCCTTCATCCGGTCGGATAAGGGCGTGGATTACCCGGACATCCAGTACCATTTCCTGCCCATTGCCGTCCGCTATGACGGGCAGGCGGCGGCCGAGGGGCATGGTTTCCAGGCGCATGTCGGCCCGATGCGGTCGGGGTCACGCGGTGAGGTGACGCTGGCCAGCGCCGATCCCAATGACGCGCCCAAGATCCTGTTCAACTACATGTCCACCGAACAGGACTGGATCGATTTCCGCAAATGCGTGCGCCTGACGCGCGAGATCTTTGCCCAGCCGGCGATGCAGGAACATGTAAAGTTTGAAATCCAGCCGGGTGACGCGTTGCAGACCGACGATGAAATCGACGGCTTCCTGCGTGAACACGTGGAAAGCGCCTATCACCCCTGCGGCACATGCAAGATGGGCGCCAAGGACGATCCGATGAGCGTGGTGGATTCCGAATGCCGGGTGATTGGTGTCGATGGGCTGCGGGTCGCTGACAGCTCGATCTTCCCGCGCATCACCAATGGCAACCTGAACGGCCCGTCGATCATGACCGGCGAAAAGGCCTCGGATCACATCCTGGGGCGTCGGCTGCCGTCGTCCAATGCCGAACCCTGGTTCAATCCGAATTGGCAGACGGCGCAGCGCTGAACCAAGCCGAACCCCGCGCAACACCCATACGCCGAAAAATATTCGCTCACGTCCGACCGCCGGAACGTGAGCGGTGTTTAAGTGATCTTGCCGGCCCCTGATGCCATGTCTTGAGACAGACAAAGGCAGAAGGAACACAGCACAATGTCACTCAGGTTTGTTATCGCGGCGCTGGCCGTTGTGGGCGCCGCACCAGTGGCGGCACAGGATTTCTATGGGCAGGTTTTTGGCGGTTATTCCGATCTGTCGGACAGCGATTTTTCCGGTGTCATCGGAGGCAGCAATCAGAATGTCGCGACGGATTTCGATGGCGGCTACAATCTGGGGATCTCGGTCGGGCGCAGCTTGCCCGCGTGGTCGGGCAACGGGTTTTCCCTGCGTGGCGAGGTCGAGCTGTCCTACAGCGACAACGACGTGGACAGCGTCGATTTCTCGGGCAACGGGCCGGGGGCCGAAGCCAATACAAGCGGCGATATCAGTTCGACCCGGCTGTTTGCCAACCTGATTGCCGACTTTGAAACCAACTCAAAGTTTTCGCCCTATGCCGGGATTGGCCTGGGGGGGGATTTTGTCGATCATGACATTGTCTATGGCCCCAATGTTACCATCACCGGTCGGGACGAGGCCTTTGCAGCGCAGCTGATCCTGGGCTCGTCTTACGAGATCAATGATCAGTTGTCGCTGTTCACCGATGCGCGCTATGTGCGCAGCTTCGATGTGACCAGCACGCGGACTTCGCCCGGAGGTGCGGCGACGGTCAGCGATGATCTCAGCCGGGTGAACTTGAATTTCGGTCTGCGTTTCAACTTCTGAGCCTCGGATCGACAAGGGCCGGTTACCTGCCGCCCCCACCTGAAGGGCAACCGGTCAAAAGGCAAGAATTCCGTCTTTTGCAGATGTCATTTGATCCGGGTCAAAGTGAGGGGGTGGTCGGGACGGTAATCTCTGATCGTTCAAGACATCAAGGAGCGAACAGACATGTCCCATACCCCCCATGAGCTGCACGAAGAATTCCCCGAAAAGGTGGAGCTTATGAGCACGCTGAAACAATCGGACGCGCATTTCGCCAAGCTTTCGGAAGAGTATCACGAGGTCAATCGCGCCATTCACCGGGCCGAAACCAACGTAGAACCGATTTCGGAAACGGCGGAAACCGACATGCGCAAACAGCGCGCTGCCCTGAAGGACGAGATCTGGGGTATCCTGTCGAAAGCGTGAGGATTGCGCTGATTGAGAATTGTTGCGAAAATTCCCTAAGCTTCGGAAATGAATGGGCGCCTTTTGGCGCCCTTTTTCATTTGAGAGTTTTCGCGATAATTCTGGGGCGCGAGCGGGCTGATTTACCCTACCTCGTAGGGCAGCACGCCGCGTTGGTCGGTGTTGATGGTCAATTGCCGTTCCAGCGGTGGGACCGAGCGTTGGTGACATGTGGTGCGTTCACAGATCCGACACGAAATGCCGATAGGCTCGAACGCGTTGGCATTGTCCAGATCCAGATTGTCCGCATAGACCAGCATGTCGGCATGTTTGACTTCGCATCCCAGAGCGATCGCATAGCGGCGCACCGGCGCACCGAACGAGCCGCCATGTTTCGACACATCCCGTGCCAGCGAGATATAGCGCACCCCGTCCGGCGTCTCGGCCAGTTGTCGCAGGAACCGGCCCGGCGTTTCAAAGGCGCGGTGCACGTTCCACAGTGGGCAGGCGCCTCCGAAGCGGGCAAACTGCAGGCGCGTAGCCGAGTGGCGCTTGGTGATTGTGCCGGCCTGATCGACGCGAACGAAGAAGAACGGGATGCCTTTTGCGCCGGGTCTCTGCATGGTCGAGAGCCGATGCGCGATCTGTTCGATCGAGGCCCCAAACCGGATCGACAGGAGTTCGAGATCGTGGCGGCATTCCTGCGCGGCGGACAGGAAGGTGCCATAGGGCATGATCGCGGCCCCGGCAAAGTAGTTGGCCAAACCGATTTTGGCGATTGAGCGGGCTTCTTCGCTGTAGAAACGGGCGAAATCCAGCGTTGCTTCCAGCAGCTTGTTCTGGCGCAGCAGGGCGACTTGCAGAAGTAGTTGGAACAGCTGTGTCTGCGGCACGGTGCGGGTGGACAGGTGCAGGGTCTGGGTTTCCGCATCATACAGCCGCATCTGTGCCATGTCGGTGTATTCGACCCGCACCCCGCCCGCGCGCAGCGATGCGATGGCGGTCTGGCGGACATCGCCCTGCGCGGCAAAGCTTTCGGCGGCATGGTCCACCGCGTCGATATAGTTGTCGCAATAATGGAAGAAATCCCGTACCTCCTCCCACGGACTGGCTTGGATGCGGGCATCTTCGCGTCCCAACGCTTCGTCCAGGGATGCCAGCCGTTCATGGGTCTGGCGATAGGAACGGTGCAGTTCGATGAATGCGCGCGCCAGAGCGGGAGCGTTCGAAGCCGTCAGGCGCAGATCGGCCAGGGGCGGCATGGTGTCGGCAAAGATCGGGTCGGCCAATGCCTCGCGCATGTCCGAAACCAGCCGTTCGCTGTCACCGGTGCTCAGCTCGGTCACGTCCAGCCCGAATTCCTGCGCCAGCGCCAGAACCACCGTGGTCGAGACCGGGCGGTTGTTGTTCTCCATCTGGTTCAGATAGGGCAGGGACACGCCCAATTTGGCGGCGAAATCCTTTTGCGTCAGGGTCAGCCGCGTCCGCATTTCGCGCAGCTTGGCACCGGCATAGAGTTTCTGTGTGGGCATGGGTGGTCTTTGCAAACTGTTCCTGTCGGAACAGTAGATTTGCAAATCGGTGGCCGCAAGGGGCTACATCCCAAGTTGTCTTTCCCGATACAGAACCAGCAGAATGGATGCCAATCCACCCAATGCCGTCAATAGCATGATGACCAGCAGGGGAGCCGGGCCGGACCCGGGGGTCAAAAGCCATCCGGCCAAAGCGCTGAGACCGGCGCCACCGCCCAGCATGATCGCTCCGCTGAAGCCCGACGCCGTGCCCGCAAGATGCGGGCGCACCGACAGGGCGCCTGATGTGGCATTGGGGATGGCCATGCCATTGCCGAGACCGACGAAGGTCATGAAACCGAAGAATGTGTAAACCGTTCCCCAACCAAACAGAACCACCAGCAAGGACAGGGCGATGCCGGCGAGGTTCAGCCAGCAGCCCCAAAGCACCATTTTGTTGATCCCGAACCGGATCGAAAACTTGCCGGATATGAAGTTGCCCGCAAAATATCCCAGGGCAGGAGCGCCAAAGAAGATCCCCAGCGCAGCCGGGGAGAGGCCGTAAACTTCGGAGCCCACATACGGGGCACCGCCCAGATAGGCAAAGAATGCCCCCGAGGCCAGACCGGAAGACAGCGAGTAGCCCCAGAAGCGCGGGGACCGGATCAACTCGGGGTATTCGCGGAACTGAGCGATCAGGGTCTTTCCGCTTTTGTGTGCTGTTTCCCCAAAGTCCAGCCAGGTCAGTGCCAAGGTCGCCACACCAAGGATGATCAGAAGCCAAAAATTCGCCTTCCAGCCAAATATTTCGTCCAGCCCGCCGCCGATGGCCGGGCCGATCATCGGAACCACGGCCATACCCATGGTTACATAGCCGATCATGCTGGCGGCCTTGTCGGCAGAGTACATGTCGCGCACGGCGGCGCGGCTCAGGACCATGGCGACGGCGACGATGGCCTGGCACATGCGGAAGAACAGAAAGATCTCGGCTGTGGGCGCATAGATGCAGCCCAGCGTGGCCAGCAGGAACAGAACCAGGCCGACCAGAATAACCGGGCGTCGGCCCATCATGTCGGCAACCGGCCCCACCAGTGTCTGGATCACGGCATTCGTAGCCAGGTAGATCGCGACCGAAAGTTGCAGCAGTCTGTAGTCAGCCTGAAAATACTCGGCCATGCCGGGCAGGGAGGGCAGAAAAATGTTCATGCCCAGGGCCGACAGACCTGACAGCAGGATCAGCGTCGCAATATGCGGCGGTCCGTTCCGGCTCAGAAATCGGTTGCTGCTGGATGTCATGAAATGGACTTATGTCCTGGGTTTTGGAGAGTCCATGTGCACGTGACGTTTCACCTGTGAATTAGCAAATTAACAATTTTCACAATCAATATTTGCTCAACTTTGCAAATTTGCCGAATTCTCCTTTGGCGACGCTGGGCGTGGCTATATGGTCCGTCGAAATTTCAAAGGGGACATATGCCATGAAAGACATCCTTTCCGAGCTGGAAGATCGCCGTAAAGACGCGCGGCTGGGCGGCGGACAGCGACGCATCGACGCTCAGCACGGGCGCGGCAAGCTGACGGCCCGCGAACGGATCGAGCTTCTGCTGGACGAAGACAGCTTTGAAGAATTCGACATGTTCGTGTCGCATCGCTGCACCGATTTTGGCATGGAAAATCAACGCCCTGCCGGTGATGGTGTGGTGACGGGCTGGGGTACGATCAATGGTCGTATGGTCTATGTCTTCAGCCAGGATTTCACGGTTCTGGGTGGCTCGGTTTCGGCAACTCACGCGATGAAGATCTGCAAGATCATGGATATGGCGATGCAGAATGGCGCGCCGGTGATCGGCATCAACGACTCGGGCGGGGCGCGGATCCAGGAAGGCGTGGACAGCCTTGCGGGGTATGGCGAAGTGTTCGAGCGCAACATCATGGCCAGCGGCGTGGTGCCGCAGATCAGCGTTATCATGGGCCCCTGCGCAGGCGGCGCGGTCTATTCACCGGCGATGACCGACTTCATTTTCATGGTCAAGGACAGCTCCTACATGTTCGTGACCGGCCCCGACGTCGTGAAGACCGTCACCAACGAAGTCGTCACCGCCGAGGAACTGGGTGGGGCCAGCACTCACACCAAGAAGTCCAGCGTGGCAGACGGTGCCTTCGAAAACGATGTGGAAGCGTTGGCCGAAGTGCGCCGTCTGGTGGACTTCCTGCCACTCAACAACCGCGAAAAACCCCCTGTGCGTCCGTTCTTTGACGATGTGGCCCGGGTCGAGGAGTCGCTGGACACCTTGGTGCCGGAAAACCCGAACCTGCCGTATGACATGAAGGAACTGATCCTCAAAATGGCGGACGAGGGCGATTTCTATGAAATCCAGGAAGAGTTCGCCAAGAACATCATCACCGGTTTCATCCGTCTGGAAGGCCAGACCGTCGGTGTCGTCGCCAACCAGCCGCTGGTTCTGGCCGGTGTTCTGGACATCGACAGCGCCCGCAAAGCGGCCCGTTTCGTGCGCTTCTGTGATGCGTTCGAAATCCCGATCCTGACGCTGGTGGACGTGCCCGGCTTCCTGCCCGGCACCGGTCAGGAATATCGCGGCGTGATCAAGCACGGCGCCAAGCTGCTGTTCGCCTATGGCGAAGCGACGGTGCCGAAAGTGACCGTGATCACCCGCAAGGCGTATGGGGGTGCTTATGTGGTTATGGCGTCGAAGCATCTGCGCGCGGATGTGAACTATGCCTGGCCGACCTCCGAGATCGCCGTGATGGGGGCCAAGGGCGCGACCGAGATCATTCACCGCGCCGATCTGAACGATCCCGAAAAGATCGCGGCCCATGCAGCGGAGTACGAGGATCGCTTTGCCAACCCGTTTGTCGCCGCCGAACGTGGTTTCATCGACGAGGTGATTCAGCCCCGTTCGACCCGCCGCCGTGTTGCACGTGCATTCGCAAGCCTGCGCAGCAAGCAGTCCAAGATGCCGTGGAAAAAGCACGACAACATTCCGTTGTGAGAAACTGATGCGCCCGTCCTCTCGATCACTTTCAGCCCTTCCCGCATTGGCCTTGTTGGCCTGTGGGGCTGCAGGGGCTGTCTGGTGGTGGAACAGGGCGGGCCAGACGCCTGCACCTACGGTTCTGGCCGGAACCGGACGATGGGCATTGCAGGAACTTTCCTGGACTGAACACGAAGGGTTCTTGCACGTATTCGCATCACCGCTACTTGTCAGATCAAACGTCCAGCAGTTGCACGGTCCAACGGTTCTTTCAAATGTTTGCGGTGCCATTCTGGCGGATCTTCCCGGTGCACCAGAAGGAGCTTCTCGGAAGGATGTTTATCGCGTCACTGTGAATAACCCCGGGTTCACGGCAACAGACGAAACAAGGAAATCACTTTGGGTCGGGCCCGTGCCTGTGCAGGTCCGTGACGGTGAGTGCAGGATCAAAAAGCCGGGTGCTCGCTATTATCACACTTATCCTGGTGTTTTGGAAAACTGGGAGTTCTTCGATTACGACATAAATGAAAGCGCATCGTCTGAGGTGAGTTTGACGATTGAGATGGTGCGGATCGACCGGGATTTGGACCAATCGTTGCCATTTGCGAAAGCCTGCGAAGCTGTGTTTTCCGATCCGCCTCCGACGTTCAGGGAGGTTCTGCAAGACCTTGACGGCAAGGGAAAGCTTGCCGGTCTGGAGGTCGAAGTGAAGGATGTGCAGCGCTACGGTTCGAACCTGTTCAATTTCAGAACGTCCAAGAGCTACAGTTTCCGGGTTATCAGTGGGGCCTGTATCACTTTGGAGTCAGGAGAAGCGTCATGACCCAGCTTTGGAAAAATCAGGCCTTCACGATCTCTCATGCTGACGATTCCCCTTTCGTCGGCCAGGGATTGCGGGCGTTTTTTGAATACAGGGACCTGGGGATCGAGGACGCCACCAAAGGCAAATTTGGCGCCCATGTGATCCGGGCGGTGCCGGGGATGGAAAGCCCGGGCGCCTGGCACAGCCACGATCTGGACTTCCAGATGGTCTATGTCACCCAAGGCTGGGTTGTCTTTGAATATGAAGGGCAGGGGGAACATGTTTTGCGCGCGGGCTCCTGCGTGCTGCAGCCCCCTGGCATCACCCATCGCGAGGTCCGGCATTCCGACGATATGGAGCTGATCGAGATCATCTCGCCCGCCGCATTTGACACAAAGGACGAATCAGCGCCATGATCGCCCCGAATCGGCATGGAACAGCGCGCGCAAATTGCGCCGCGCCTGCAGCCCCGGCAGGAGGAGCTCGCGTCTTGCGAGGCCGGGGCTGCGGATTTCCCTGCTGGACGGCCTTTGCGACAGCTTTGTTTTTTGGCGCGTGTCCAGCCTCGGCTGCGGACATTGCCGTGCCTTCGGGTCAACCCGTCACCTTGTCCGAAGTTCTGCTGGACAATGCGCCCGGCGCGTTGTGGGTGCGGTTCCGCTTTGTCGCGCCGCAGATCGCGCGCGAGGGCGGCTCGGTCAGCTATGATGAGGCCGGGCCGGATATGGATTACCTGTGCGACAAGCTGGCCTTGCCGTACCTGAACCATCATGATCTGCAACCGGCGCGCGTCGTGATCTCACTTTCGGATCGCGACCTGCCCTTTGGCAGCAAAACCCCCGACGCCACTCAGTTTTTCGAAGCTTACCAGCCGGATTCAGCTGGCTGTATCTGGGAGGAGTTTTGATGATGCCACAATATGTTGCGATGCAAAGCTCATCAAAGGGGCGGATTGAGGCGTCGATGACACAGAACCGGACACACGCCATGAATGCGGCGCGGTTCGGATATGATTTGGACATGTTTTCCGATATGCTCTGGCCAGGTCGCAGGATAGCGGCCGAAACCTCGAGGTTGAGGCGGGCAGGGTCATTGCGCCCTGCTGGTTTCATACAAACAGACAGGAGACAGAAATGTCCAAGAGCATCAAGTTGCTGGCCGTTCTCGGCCTGGTCGTTGGCGTTGCCGCCTGCGACACCAGCCAGGAAGAAGAGTTCGTGGTCGTTGACCCCGAGCCCATCTCGGTCGAGCCGACCTACACCGGCAAGTACAAGTAAGACATTCTGGGGCCCGGCCCTGTGGCCGGCCCCAATTGCCCCGCAGCGTGCCGGGTCGGAGGCACGCACATGATCAAGCATCGCGGGTTCCCGGGGCGTCTGCCCGGTACCGACTTTCAATTCACCATCCGCCGTCCGAACCCCAAGGGGGTCACGCCGCTGACCCGGCGCGAACGCTATCGCGATCGCCGGTCGCCGGACCGGCGTGCCGATACGGCGTTCATGCAGGCGCTGTGGGAACAGTTCGGCACTGAGCCATTCGAGCGCGGCAATCTGGATGCCGGCCGTTTGAGCTGGCTTTTCGGACGCGAAGTTCTGCCGGCGGAAGACCCCTTTGATCCCGAAAGCTATGAAGCGCTGCTGGTGATCGACGAGGCCGCCGCGCGGGCGTCCTTCCCCGAAGCTTTTGACGGAACCGGCTGGAAGTGATCGTGCCCGGCCGCCATATCCCATCGCCTGACCGTCTGGCCTTGCCCCGCGTGCGCGAAAGATCGCGCATGGGTGGCAGGACGCGGACAATCGGCAGGACTATCGGCGGCAATCTGCAAAGGCCGTTCCCGAATGGGCAGAATTCGGCTGATTTTGGCTCAACCACGGCGCGAGGCTTTTCCACCCGTCCGGCCATCGGCAATGTCGCGATCAGAGAGTGCCGCGCTCCAGTGGGACTCTCTGCTGACCATCTATTCCGTACCCTAAGCCTAGATGGGCAGGTGCGCAGTTCATTCTGCGACCTGCCCATTTTTTTGTTTTCTGCCAGAGGCTTACACGATCGGCAGTCCGCCGCGCAAATGAATATGATGCATCATCATCGCTTGACCCCGGTCGCAAAGGCGGGTCAATCGATCCCATCGAACTGCATAAAGACAGAGGGATGGACATCATGCGAGCAGCGCGAATTTTCGGTATTCTGGGCCTGTGTGTCGGCCTATCGGCCTGTGGAGAGAGCACCGGCGAACAGGTGCTTTTCGGCTCGGCCGCAGGGGCGGCAGGGTCGGCCCTGTTGCACGGCAATCTGGTCACAGGAGCGGCCATCGGCGCCGCAGCAAACGTCATCTATTGCAAGGAAAACCCGAGCAAGTGCTGATCGCGCAGCCCGGGCTTACCTGACAAACCAGCCCGATCTCGGGCTCACATGTAACATGCGCAACGCCGCGCGCAGCCCTGTGGCTGCGGGCGGCGTTTTGCGTTCCCAGACACCAAGAACAAAGGACTGCACATGTTCGACAAGATATTGATTGCAAACCGGGGCGAAATTGCCTGCCGGGTCATGAAGACCGCTCGCAAAATGGGGATCAAGACGGTCGCGATCTATTCAGACGCCGACAAGCAGGCGCTGCATGTGAAAATGGCGGATGAAGCTGTCCATATCGGCCCGCCGCCCGCCAACCAGTCCTATATTGTAATCGACAAAGTGATGGACGCGATCAAACAGACCGGCGCGCAGGCGGTGCATCCGGGTTATGGCTTCCTGTCGGAAAACGCGAAATTCGCCGAGGCACTGGAAGCCGCTGGTGTTGCCTTTGTCGGCCCCCCGAAAGGCGCGATCGAGGCGATGGGTGACAAGATCACCAGTAAAAAAATCGCTCAGGAAGCCGGTGTTTCGACGGTTCCGGGCTATATGGGCCTGATCGAAGACGCCGAAGAAGCGGTCAAGATCTCGAACGAGATCGGCTATCCGGTGATGATCAAGGCGTCCGCCGGTGGCGGCGGCAAGGGCATGCGGATCGCCTGGAACGACCAGGAAGCCCGCGAAGGCTTCCAGTCGTCCAAGAACGAAGCTGCAAACTCGTTCGGTGATGACCGGATCTTTATCGAGAAATTCGTGACCCAGCCGCGTCACATCGAAATTCAAGTCCTGTGCGACGCGCATGGCAACGGCATCTATCTGAACGAACGTGAATGTTCGATCCAGCGCCGCAACCAGAAAGTTGTCGAAGAAGCGCCGAGCCCCTTCCTGGACGAAGCCACCCGCAAGGCGATGGGCGACCAGTCGGTCGCGTTGGCCAAGGCGGTGGGATACGCCAGCGCCGGCACCGTTGAATTCATCGTCGATGGTGACAAGAACTTCTACTTCCTGGAAATGAACACCCGCCTGCAGGTGGAACACCCCGTGACCGAGCTGATCACCGGTGTTGACCTGGTCGAACAGATGATCCGCGTCGCCAATGGCGAACCGCTGAGCATCACCCAAGAGGATGTGGGCATCAACGGTTGGGCCATCGAAAACCGCGTGTATGCGGAAGATCCCTATCGCAACTTCCTGCCCTCCATCGGGCGTCTGACCCGTTACCGTCCCCCGGCGGAAATCGCCGCGGGTCCGATGCAGGACAACGGTAAATGGGCCGATGACGCGGCCGCGGGCGAAGGCTTTGCCGTGCGCAACGACACCGGCGTCTTCGAAGGCGGCGAGATCAGCATGTATTACGACCCGATGATCGCCAAGCTGTGTACCTGGGCACCGACCCGTGAACAGGCCATCGAAGCGATGCGCAACGCGCTGGACGGGTTCGAGCTGGAAGGCATCGGTCACAACCTGCCCTTCGTCAGCGCGGTGATGGATCACCCGAAATTCATCAGCGGCGACATGACCACGGCGTTCATCGAAGAAGAATACCCCGAAGGCTTCGAGGGCGTGACCCTGCCCGAAGACACGCTGCGCCAGGTCGCGGCTTCCTGTGCCGCGATGCACCGGGTTGCCGAAATCCGCCGCACCCGCGTGTCGGGTCGGATGGACAACCACGAACGCAAGGTGGGCACCGAATGGGTGGTCAGCCTTCAGGGGCAGGATTTTGCAGTGCAGATCGACGCCGATCCGCAAGGCTCGACCGTCCGGTTCGATGATGGCAGCAGCCTTCGGGTGGCCAGCGACTGGACCCCTGGGGATCAGCTGGCAACGCTCGATGTAGAGGGCAGCCCGTTGGTGTTGAAGGTTGGCAAGATCTCGGGCGGGTTCCGCATCCGGTCGCGTGGCGCGGATCTGAAGGTCCATGTGCGCACCCCGCGTCAGGCCGAACTGGCCAGACTGATGCCGGAAAAACTGCCGCCAGACACCTCGAAAATGCTGCTTTGCCCGATGCCCGGCCTGATCGTGAAGATTGATGTCGAAGTGGGCGACGAGGTGCAGGAAGGTCAGGCGTTGTGTACCGTCGAGGCGATGAAGATGGAGAACATCCTGCGCGCCGAAAAGAAGGGCGTTGTCTCCAAGATAAACGCAGGCGCCGGTGACAGCCTGGCTGTGGACGACGTGATCATGGAGTTCGAATAAGCCACATGATCCGCGCATTGCCATATCGCAGGAAGTTCGGTCTGAAATTGGCCGGGCCGAGCCTTGCAACACTGGCCCTGACCGGGCTGGTGGGCTGTGCGCTGGATCGCGAAGCACAGGTGCGGGCCCTGTTGGACTCGTGGGTCGTTCTGGGCCGCACCACCTATTTCAAATCGACGATGGAATGCACAGCGGGTTTGTTCGATACGCATTCCGACCAGTTGTCGATCATGCTGCAGCGGGTGCCAACAGTGCGCCAGGGGCTTTTGTTGATGGGCCATGACCTGGCCGTGGCCTTTGACGTGGCCGGGCGTACGCCCACCGAAGTGTCTGAAGACGTGATGGAGGCGGATCTGCCCAAGGGCCTGGGGGTGCTGACATCAGGTGTGGCGGCCAAGAACTGCATGGACGAGGCACTGACCGTGAACTATCTGGAGGCGCTGCATTCCGAACGGGCGATGCTGATCTTTGACCCGACGTCGAATGGTCTGGCGATACTGGACCGCGACCGGCAGCGCATCTTTTTCGCACGGGGGCCTGTCTGATGCCCGCCCTGATGGACCGTCTGATGACCGGTTCCCTGCCGCGCAACAGGGGGCGTGCACATGTCGCCATCGCGGCAGGTGGTCAGCTGCCCCGCCGTTCCTCGACCTCGCGCTGGCGTGAAGGGAACTTGTCAATGGAGCGGGTAATTTCGCGCACGCTCCAAGGGCTGGGCTTGCGCAGTTTCACGCCGCCATCCTTGTCCAGAATCACCAACGAAAACCCACGCGGGCGCAGCTGTTTTCGGACCGGCGACCGGGCCGCCGGATCGGTGTCGGTCAACACCACCACGTCGCGGTCGATCAACATGTCGGCGCCGTTGGTCAGGCGCTCCAGCTGTTCCTGGAAACGGGGATCTTCGGCGCTGTCGGCAAAGACGACAATGGGCCGGTTTTTCCATAGAAATTCATTCAAATCGCTTTCACCTGCCGGGCGGATCAGCGCCGGGGCAGCGGTGTTGCTGCCGTCTTCCGCGATGCCGGAAGCGGGCAGAAAGGCTGCAAAAACAGCAGCAAAAACAACGGCCAGTCCTGGTCTCATGATGCCTCCTGTTGGATTGAATATAGGCGCATGCGCAGCGAATGCGACTGCTGAATTCACCGAGGGCCATGAAAAATTTAACGTTAATCGCTTTGTCAGGGTTGCAGCGGAATGATCGTGCCATTCCCGATAACCCGGCCGCAAATCGCGGTCCCGCGCCCAAGGAGCGGCAAGGCGATGAACGTATTTCTTCACATCGGGGCGCACAGATGCGCCACGACCACTTTTCAGGACTATCTGCGTCAGAACGGGGACCGTCTGTCCCTGCAGGGCACTGGGTTCTGGGGGCCGCTTAGAACCCGTAACGGTCTGTTCAGCGGTATTCTTCCAAAACCCGGTGTTGTCACCGGGCGTGACAAGCAGCGTCGCGCCGCCGGGCGTCTCCAGATCCAGCTGACCCGCAGCGCCGGCATGGGAACGCAGAACCTGATTATCAGTGATGAGAACATGATGGGCTCGATCCGCGCCAATCTGCGCATGGCCGAGTTGTATAGCGGTGTCGGCGAACGCATGGCGCGGTTTGGCCACGCCTTTGGCGGGCGGGTCACCGATGTGGCGCTGTCGATCCGGTCGCTGGATGCCTATTGGGCTTCGGCGGTGGGGTTTGGCGTGGCACGCGGGTTCCCGGTTCCGCGCCCCGCGACGCTGTCGCGTCTGGCGGCCTCTCCGCGCAGCTGGCGCGACGTGATCACCGATGTGGCCTGTGCCTTGCCCGAAGCCCGCATCCGGGTTCTCCCGTTCGAGACCTTTGCCGGCCGTCCCGACGCCCAGCTGGAGGCTCTGACCGCAATCGAACCGCCGCGCAGCCATGCGCGCGGATGGCTGAATGCAACACCCCGGCTGCAGGACCTGCGGGCGCTGCTGACGCCGCAGGAGGCCGTTCTTTTGCCCGAGGGGGATGGCCGCTGGCAGCCCTTTTCCGACACCGAGCAGGCCTGCCTGCGCGAAATCTATGCCGACGACCTGATGTGGTTGACCGGCGGGGCCGATGGGCTCGCTCATCTGGTCCGCGATCCAGACAACAAAATGGCGGGATGGAACCCGCCGCCGAAAGAATTGACAAGAGGAAGCCGTTATGACGACGAAGAAAGACGAATGGCAGGCGCTGGCTGAAAAAGAGCTGCGCGGCCGGCCGCTTGAAGATCTGAACTGGGATACCCTCGAAGGGATCAAGGTCAAACCGCTCTACACCGCCGAGGACACGGCGGATCTGCCCCATGTGGGTACCATGCCCGGGATGGCACCGTTTACCCGGGGGGTGAAGGCGACGATGTATGCGGGCCGTCCCTGGACAATCCGCCAATACGCGGGTTTTTCCACGGCCGAAGAATCCAACGCCTTCTACCGCCGCAACCTGGCGGCCGGTCAGCAGGGCGTTTCAGTGGCCTTCGACCTGGCCACCCACCGCGGTTATGACAGTGACCACCCCCGCGTTGTGGGGGATGTCGGCAAGGCCGGTGTAGCGATCGACAGCGTCGAGGACATGAAGATCCTGTTCGACGGTATCCCGCTGGACAAGGTCTCGGTTTCGATGACCATGAACGGCGCAGTGATCCCGATCCTGGCGAACTTCATCGTCGCCGGCGAAGAGCAGGGCCATGACAAATCGCTGCTGGCGGGCACCATTCAGAACGACATTCTGAAGGAGTTCATGGTCCGCAACACCTATATCTATCCGCCTGAACCGTCGATGCGGATCATCTCGGACATCATCGAATACACCAGCAACGAGATGCCGAAATTCAATTCGATCTCGATTTCCGGCTATCACATGCAAGAGGCCGGGGCGAACCTCGTGCAGGAACTGGCCTATACCATCGCCGATGGGCGCGAATATGTGCGCGCGGCAATCAACGCGGGCATGGATGTGGACAAGTTCGCAGGCCGCCTGTCGTTCTTCTTTGCCATCGGTATGAACTTCTTCATGGAGATCGCAAAACTGCGCGCGGCCCGGACCCTGTGGTATCGGGTGATGACCGAATTCGGCGCGAAATCGGAACGCTCCAAGATGTTGCGCACCCACTGCCAGACCTCGGGTGTTTCGCTGCAGGAACAGGATCCCTACAACAACGTGATCCGCACCGCGTATGAGGCGATGAGCGCGGTTCTGGGCGGGACCCAGTCGCTGCACACCAACGCACTGGACGAAGCCATCGCGCTGCCCACCGATTTCTCGGCCCGGATCGCGCGCAACACCCAGTTGGTGCTGCAGGAAGAAACCGGCGTGACCAACGTGGTCGATCCGCTGGCGGGCTCCTATTATGTGGAAAGCCTGACCGAAGAGCTGATCGAAAAGGCCTGGGAGCTGATCCAAGAGGTCGAGGCGATGGGCGGCATGACCAAGGCCGTCGAAAGCGGGATGCCCAAGCTGCGGATCGAGGAATCGGCGGCGCGTCGCCAGGCCATGATCGACCGGGGTGAAGAAGTCGTCGTCGGCGTCAACAAGTACCGCAAGGACCAGGAAGACCCGATCGACATTCTGGACGTGGACAACATGGCGGTGCGCGAGAGCCAGATCGAACGTCTGAACAAAATGCGGGCCGCTCGGGACGAGGCAGCCTGCCAGACCGCGCTGGACGAATTGACCCGTCGCGCCAAAGAGGGCGGCAACGTCCTGGAAGCCGCCGTCGAAGCCGCCCGCGCCCGGGCCTCTGTTGGAGAAATCAGCATGGCTATGGAAAAGGAATTCGGACGTCACCGCGCCGAGGTGAAGACGCTGGCCGGTGTCTATGGTGCGGCATATGAAGGCGACGAAGGCTTTGCCGCGATCCAGAAGTCGATCGAGGATTTTGCCGAGGAAGAAGGCCGTCGTCCGCGTTTGCTGGTCGTCAAAATGGGGCAGGACGGTCACGACCGCGGCGCCAAGGTGATCGCCACAGCCTTTGCCGATATCGGCTTTGACGTGGATGTAGGCCCGCTTTTCCAGACACCCGAAGAAGCGGCACAGGACGCCATCGACAACGACGTGCACGTGGTGGGGATTTCCTCGCAGGCTGCCGGTCACAAGACGTTGGCGCCGCAGCTGGTCGAAGCGCTGAAGGCCGAAGGTGCCGGGGATATCATCGTGATCTGTGGTGGCGTTATCCCGCAGCAGGATTACGAGTTCCTTTACTCCAAAGGGGTAAAGGCAATTTTCGGTCCCGGTACCAATATCCCGGAGGCAGCGCAGGACATCCTGAAACTGATCCGCGAAGCCCGCAGCTGATCGATTGTCAGGGAGGGCTCCCGCGCCTGCAGGGGGCTTTGCCTGCCGGCAAAGATCCCCTTGGCAGCCTTGGGCCCGGCAGCCGACCCTTCGGGTCGGCTGCGCGTTGCGCGCTTTGCGCGCAACGCCACGCCCAACGGGAGCGGAGGCGTCTTTGACGCCTCTGGCGACGGGCGGGAGAACCTCGGGAAGGGTGCAAGCTCTGGGAATTAGGGTGCTGTCCCCGTGTCCTCAAAGGGAGCACTCCCGAGTTGCATTGATCCAGAACGAAGCGGGGGCCGGGTCCCCGCTTTTGTGTTGCGGCGTGGTTTTCGCGAGATAGGTTGGTCTGGAAGCTGACAGGGGGAGGCACAGGCATGAAGTTGGACCATCTGGCGGTGGCGGGCGAAACGCTGGAAGCTGCAGTTGCGCATGTGGAAGCTGTGCTTGGGGTGCCGATGCAGCCCGGCGGACAGCATCCGGTTTATGGGACACATAACGCTCTGTTGGGATTGGATGACGGGCTTTACCTAGAGGCGATTGCGGTGGATCCGGATGCCGAACCAGAGCGGCGTCCGCGCTGGTTTGATCTGGACCGTTTTTTTGGTCCTGCGCGGATCGGCAACTGGATTTGTCGGTGCGAGGATCTGTCGGCGGTCTTGCAAGCCCTGCCCGTAGCGGCCGGGCAGCCTGTGCCCTTGAGCCGCGGCGATCTGCGTTGGCAAATGGCGGTACCGGAGAGCGGTGTTCTGCCTTTTGACAACATGTTCCCGGCTTTGATCCAATGGCAAAGCGACCATCCGGCGCCGCGTTTGACCCAGCAGGGCTGTCGGCTTCTCCGGCTCAGTGTGACGCATCCCGAGGCTGAGGCTCTGTCGGATCTTCTATTGCTGCAGGATCCACGTGTGAGCTTTGAGACCGGACCGGCCGGGTATGAAGCTCTGTTCGACACACCACATGGGCGTCGCATCCTGCGATAGGCGCTCTACCGGCGGCGAGTCCCTGCGCAGCGCGTAAAAATTCAACTCGAAGGGGCAAACAGGCGCTGACAGTTCCGCCTTGGCGGGATAGGCTGGCCTCATGTCAATCTGGTCCCGCATCTCTGCCGCGTTGTCTGCGCTGTCCCAAGGACAAAGCCTGTCGGATGTATTCGATCAACTGCGGGCGCCTCCCGAACGGACCGTGGCGTTTGCCATTGCCGTGATTGCGTTGGGGGCGAAGATGGCCAAGGCCGACGGTCGCGTAACGCGGGACGAAGTTGTCGCCTTTCGTGATGTCTTCCAGATCGCGCAGAAGGATGAGGCCGGGGCAGCCAGGGTTTTTGACATGGCCCGTCAGGATGTCGCCGGGTACCAGGAATATGCGTTGAAGATCAAACGCATGTTTGCCACTGATTCGACCACCTTGTGTGACCTGATGGAAGGGCTCTTTCATATTGCCATGGCGGATGGGTTCTATCATCCGGGCGAAAACGAGTTTCTGGAAGAGGTCAGCCGGATCTTCGGCCAGACCGAGGCGCAGTTCCAGGCTCTGCGCGCCCGCTTTGTGCCGGATGCGCCGCAGGACCCTTATACGGTTTTAGGGGTGCCGTCGGACATGCCGCTGCCCGACATCCGTAAAGTCTGGCGGCAATTGGTGCGAGACACGCACCCGGACGCGATGATTGCCCGGGGTGTGCCCGAGGAAGCCATCCGCCTTGCGGAAAAGAAGATGATCGACATCAACCGCGCCTGGGACGAGATCAACAACGCCCGGGTCGCGTGAATGCGGCTGGCGACTTATAATGTTGAATGGTTTGCCAATCTTTTTGATCGCGAGGATCGCTTACGCGAAGATGACGGTTGGTCGGGTCGGCAGGATGTGCACCGCGAGGAGCAGATAGCGGCACTGGGCCATGTCTTTGGGCGAATGGATGCGGATGCGGTGCTGATCGTGGAGGCCCCAAACTCCGGGCGCACGCAGCAGACGGAACGGGCCTTGCGGGTCTTTGCCGAGCGGTTTCAGTTGCGGACGCGCGCGGCCAGGATCGGTTTTGCCAATGAAACGCATCAGGAAATTGCGCTGCTGTATGATCCGGATGTCCTCGAGGTCGTACATGACCCACAGGGACCCGGGGTGGGCGAAAGCGGTGACGGGGTTCCGCGTTTTGACAGCCTGTTTCACATGGACCTGGACATCGACGCGACCAAGGACCGGGTGGAGTTTTCGAAACCACCGCTGGAGCTGGCGGCGCTGAGCCGCACGGGAACCGCGTTTCGCCTGATTGGCGTGCATCTGAAATCCAAGGCGCCGCATGGCGAAGAAGGCCGCGACGCGCAGATCCGCAAGTCCATTGCCAATCGGCGCAAGCAGCTGGCGCAGGCGATTTGGCTGAGGGAACGGATCGAGGAGCATCTGGCGCGCGGAGAAGAGGTCATCGTCATGGGTGATTTCAATGACGGGCCTGGTCTGGATGAATATGAAAAACTGTTCGGGCGATCGTCGGTAGAAATCGTGCTGGGCGAAGAATTGGTCGACCCGAATGCCCGGCAGTTGCTGAACCGGCGGATTGATGGGCTGCCGTCGACCGCGCGCTTCTTTAACCCGGTGGAAGACCGGTATTTCCAGGCGTTGCTGGATTATATCATGGTGTCCCCCGGTTTGATGGCACGCCGACCGGCCTGGCGGATCTGGCATCCGTTCGAGGATCGGGAATGCTGGGAGGACAAGGCGCTGAATGAGGCGTTGCTGACCGCCTCGGACCATTTTCCGGTGTCGTTGGATATCGAGATCTGAACCGGGCGGCTCTTATCTTTGTCGGGTGTTGCGCTTATATGAGAGCCATGATGAGACATGTCATTCTGATTTCCACCCTCGCTGTGGCGCCGAGTTTCGGGCTTGCGCAAAGCACTCTGGATCCCAATCCGCAGGAAAGCGAAGAGCAGGGCCGCAGCCTGATGGAGCGCGGCGCCGAGCTGTTCTTTGAAGGGCTCAAGCGTGAGATGGAACCGGCGCTGGATGATCTGCGCGGCATGGCCGAACAGGTGGGGCCGTCGTTGAGACAGTTTTGGGTCGAAATGGGACCGGCGCTGGGGGATCTTGCGGGTGAGATCAAGGACTGGACCGATTATCACCCGCCCGAAATCCTGCCCAATGGCGATATCATCATGCGCAAGCGGACACCGCTGCCGGACCCCACTCCGGAAGATCAACAATTGCCGGAGGGCGTGACGGACCTGTAGCCGGGCAGGGGGCGCTGCCCCCGTCGTGGCAGGCCACGACTCCCCCGAGGTATTTTCGGCCAGAAAGAAGCAGCAGCGCGGGGTTTTGAACCGTCGAAACTGCCGTGCAGCGTCAGGCGGCCGGGCGGCGGAGGCCGCTAGCGAGCGATCTTGATCTTGACGGTGGCGTCCAGCGATTGGACCAGGGAGTTCAGGCGCGCCTGTGCGACTTCTCCGAACAGAGGTTCCGCCTCGGCTGGCAGAGTCACGGTCAGGTGACGCTTTCGCGGCTGCCAGTGCAGCGCGCCGATTGGCGTATCGTTCTGCACCATCAGCATTGCACCAAAGCGCATGGCTTTACCCAGAATGGCGGCCTGTTGCTGTTCGGGTTCGCTGAGAAGGCCATAGAGCCGTTCGAACGAGGTGCCTTCGCGCTTGTTGCGATAGCGGTGCAGCAAGGCCAGCCCCAGAAACACCCGTTCGGAATGCTTGAGCCCGCCCAGATTGGCGCGGGTGGCATTGTCGAAACAGACCTCGGCCCGGTAGTCGGGATGGGCGCGCCAGCTGACATCGTGCAGCAGGCAGGCGGCTTTGACCAGGCGCATCTGGCTGTGGCGACCATATTTGAACAGCGGCTCCACGAAATCGAAAAGCGTTTTCCCGAAGCCCGGCATCCGGGCGTCCTTCTGTTCGGCGTGGCGGCAGGCTTCGATCAGCGGGTCGCGATCGCGCAGACGCTGGGGCATCTGTTCATACAGCAGTCCCTCGCGGATACCGTAGCTGGAGATCGCAATGTCCTTGGGTTTGAAGGTGCGGACCAGCCGGGCCAGCACATCCAACGCATAGGGAACCAGCGCGGCCCGCGCCGACGAAACCCCGGCCTCGGACCGGATTTGGTCCATGTCGCCCTGTTCGATGAAGCGTATCGTGTCCCGTACGGCCTGAGTGCTCATCCGGTATTCATGCAGCACCCGCATCGGGTAGCCGCGGCGCAGCATGTCGATGCGGGCGATGGCGCGCCAACTGCCGCCGACCAGGAACAGACGGTCGCGTTGCGGGCCCATCTGGTCCTTGAGCTCGGCCATGACCTGTTTGATATGGGCCTTGCGGCCGCGCCGGCCGCCGGACACATCCCGCAGTTTCAGCGGGCCGAGCGAAGAAGTCACCCGATTGCCGACCGTGCCGTTCTGGATTTCGGCCAGTTCCATCGACGAGCCGCCGATATCGCAGATCAGACCATAAGCACCGGGCCAGCCAAGAAGCACGCCTTGCGCCGAGAGCCGCGCTTCTTCCCGACCGTCGATGACCCAGATGGTCAGACCGGTTTCGCGCTGCACCTCGGCGCAGAAGTCCGGCCCGTCTTCCGCATCGCGCACCGCGGCGGTTGCAACAACCGACAGGGGTGGCAACCCCATGCCACGGGCCAGGTGCTGAAAGCGGGTCAGTGCCGCCAGCGCCCGTTTGCGCCCATCAGGGTTCAATCGCCCGGTTTCCGACAGGCCCGCCCCCAGAGCGCACATGATCTTTTCGTTGTAGAAATAAGCAGGTGACCGGGCGGCCCCGTCAAACACCACCAGGCGCACCGAGTTCGATCCCACATCGACCACGCCGACCCGCGACAGGGCCCGCACACCGGGATCGTCGAACAAGGGGCGCCCAAAGGGCCCCCATTCAGAGGCCAGAGGTTCGGTTTTCACGTCCATGAGCTTATCCGGAATTCGTCGGTGTTTTCAAACTGCTGTATCGCAGCGCCCAGGTCAATTGAAACGCTGACCTCGCGGCCGGGGCTATTCGTCGCCCTCGACCGGGGCAAAGGCGCGGGCTGCCAGCGCACGGGTCAGGGTCCGCGATTCGGCCAGGCTCAGCCGGTCCAGCTGATCGACAATGGTCGACGCGGCCTCGAACGAGCGGTCCATGCGGCTGACCAGATAAGGGATCACATCCGGTCGCGGCAGGATCTGCCGGTCGCTGAACAGCTTGGCCAGCACGACCGCTAACAGCGAATCGTCAGGCGCGTCCAGCGTGGCATGGGCGGCGGCCTGGACCCGGCTTTGCAGATCGGGCAGCGACAGCGCCCACAGGTTGGGAGCAGCGCGCCCGGTCATCAGCAAGGTGTGGCCGTTGGCCAGCACCAGATTGTGCAGGTGGAACAGGGCGTTCTGCGCAGCAACGTCCCCTGCGATCAGCGGCACATCCTCGACCGCAACGGGGCCGGTGGCGAGATCGGGAACCAGATCCACATGCAGCTCGGTAGCAGCAATGATCCTGGCGCCGGTCAGTTTGGCCCAGACATGGGTGAGGTGGGTTTTGCCCGAACCCGCCGGGCCGGTCAGAACCAGTTTGCCGCCGGGCAGATTGCGCCCGGTATCGACCATCGCCACGGCCATGGCGTTGGAGGGGGCGACAAAGAAATCCTCGCGTCCCAGCGCCGGGATCGCGGGGAGGTCAAAGCTGAGTTGTTCGGCCATTCAGTCCTGTTCCACATCGGGATGGGATCGTCCCTGATAGAGACGGCTGCCCAGATAGTGCTCCACGAGAAAACGCGCAACCACTCCCATCGCGGCGGCAATGGGAACAGCCACCAACATGCCGACAAATCCAAACAGGGCGCCAAAAACCGACAGCGCCAGCAACAGCCAGACCGGATGCAGCCCGACCGAGTCACCCACCAGCTTGGGCGTCAGGAAATTGCCCTCGGCGATCTGGCCGGTGACAAAGATCAGCGCCACCAAACCGATCGACACCCAATCCCCCCAGAACTGGAACAGTGCCAGCCCGATGGCCAGCGCGCCGCCAATAAGCGCACCCAGGTAAGGGATAAAGGTCACAAGCCCGGCGATGGAGCCGACAGCCAGGCCGAAATCCAGCCCCACGATCATGAGCGCCACCGCGTAGTAGGTGCCAAGGATCAGACACACGGTGCCCATGCCTCGGATGAAGGAGGCCAGAACCTCATCGATATCGGCGGCCAGCTTGCGGATTACCTGCAGGTGATCACGCGGCAAAAGCTCGTCGATGCGGGCCACCATGTTGTCCCAATCCAGCAGCAGATACACCGAGACCACCGGCACGATGACCACCAGCACGATCACGTTGATCAGGGACATTGCCGAGTTCACCGCCGCTTCGACCAGGGCGACGCCGGTTTCCTTGAAACTCTCACCCAGTGTTGTCAGCGCCTGATGCATCTGGGAGTTTTCATCCAGCAGCGACGGGAAATGCGTGTTGATGAAAACGCGCAGGTCCTTGATCAATTGGGGCAGCACCTGAACCAGGTCGATCAACTGGTTGATCAACAGAGGTAAAACCGCCAGTAGCATGATCAGGAATGTCAGAATGGCGGTGATGGTGATCAGCGCTGTGGCGCCCACACGGCTCAGCCCCATCCGCTCCAGCCGGTCGGCGACGGGGTCAAGGAAATAGGCAATCGCCCCGCCCAGCACGAAGGGCAGCAGCACATCGCCCAGAAACCACAGGCACAGGACAATGACCAGGGCTGTCAGCCCCCAATAGCTGAATTGCTGTTTGGCGCTCAATGCCATGTCGGGATGTCCTGCTTCCTTTTTCCGATGCCTTGCCCGTTTCATTGCCCAAGTCCGACGTCTTCGCAAGGGCTTGGCGAAGTGTAAGCGGGGAATTGACGGAGTCCCAAGAAAATTTCCGGTGTTGAGGAGGGCGACCCAACGTCAGCTGAAACGTGTTTTGGGAGAGACCGGACGCGGCTTTGAGGTCAGCTGTGCAGGGTACCCAGTTCCGGCGTATCTTCGGTAGCATCCTCATCCGGCCAGTTGGTGCGCCAGATTTCGGCCGACCAGTGACCGCAATGCACATCCGGGCGGCCAAAACCCGCGACCGGCGGCAGCAGAGGTGTGATCACCACATCATGGCGCGGCACGGCGAAATAGGGGAACGAGAAGCGCTCCTTCCCGGAGCGGTTCACCACCCGATGCGGGGTCGAAACCAGGCGCCCGCCGGACCAAAGCTCCAGCATGTCACCGATATTGACCACAAATCCGCCCGGAGGTGTGTCAGGGGTGATCCAACCGCCATCCCGGGTCTGGACTTCCAGCCCGCCCACCGGGTCGGGCGCGATAATGGTCAGCGCGTCGGTGTCTTTGTGGGGGTGGATGCCAAATCCTTTTTCTTCAGGGGCTTGAGGCGGGTAGTGCAGAAGGGTCATGTTGGTCATCGGGTTGCCAAACGCAGTCTGCATTTGCCCGGGTTGCAAGCCCAATCCCTGCTCCAGAGCGCCCAGGAGAAGATCCGTGATTTCATCCAACTGCGCCCAATAGCCCAACAGGATCTCGCGCGCCTCAGGGACTTCGCGCGGCCAAAGGTTCGGGCCGTACAAGGCGCAATCCGTGCGAATGGCCGCGTCAGGGGCGGTTTCGAAATGCAGCTTGTAACCTTCGTATTTGTCGGCTGTGCCGCTGCCGTCATTGGGGGTGAAGAACCCCATAGGGATGTATCCACGATAGTTGTCGCGTGTAATCGCCTGATCCCATTTGGAGCTTTCCTCGATCGAAAAAATTGTCCGACAGATATCCCGAACCTTGTCCACATCTGCCTGCGCGATGCCAGTGCCGGTGATCGACAGGAACCCGATATCCGTGCAGGCATCCAGGATCTGTGCCACGGTCCGGGCTTGCTCCGGTGTTCCGGGCGTTCGCAGCGAATAGATGTCGATGGTCGGGATCTGTTGGGTCATTGGTGACGTACCCCTTGGCGGTCGAGTTCGGCGTGAATGGCGCTCATGTCGATGGCGTCCAGTTCGCGATTGCTTTTCAGGGACAATGCGGCGGCGATACCGGCCCCCTGGCCCATGACAGCACAGGCGGCCATGTTGCGGGTCGCGGCATGAGCGACCTTGTCGCTGCCATGGCTGCGGCCGGCGATCAGCAAACCCTTGATCCCCTTGGGCAGGAGTGAGCGATAGGGGATGTGCATATAGCGCCCGGTGGTGGGCAGGATCAGGATGCCGTAGCCGTCGATGAACTCGGGATAAATACCGATGGAGTCGTCGAAGCGGCCCTGATGGCGGGCGTCATCCTCGGTCATGTTGTAAACCGCGTCGATCTTGCGGGTGTCGCGGATGCCGACAGTCATCCCGAAATTTCTGAGCCGTGCTTCGGCACATCCGGGTGTGTAAGCGCGCAGAGCGTCGATCGCGTACATGGCCTGCTTGCGGCCTTCGATTTCGCCGCGGGTCATGCTGTCGGGGTCGGTGCCGTCCACTCCGGCCAGATGCACAAGGTTCATGTACGTCATTTCACCACTGTCATGCACCGCGCCCCAAGTGCCGCCGATGGTGTTCAGATGCGACGGGATCACCCCGTCGCGGATCGCCTGTGCAAAGGGCTTGGCGAGGAAGGGGGAGAACATGTCGTCCTCCTTCCCATCCGTTTCCACCTGCCATTCACCGGTGGACCAGTTGGCATAGGTCTGGGGGTCGGCCTTGACGCCTTCGATGAACTTCTGCTTGTCCACGCCGGCGATGTGGAACATGACGCTGGCGGCCTGCATCTCCTCGGGCGCGGTCATGCGGGTCGGAGCGCCGGCACGGTGGGCCACATCGGCGTCACCGGTGGCGTCGATCACCACGCGGGCCAGGATCGCCTCGCGCCCGGCCTTGGATTCGCAGATGATGCCGGTGATCCGGTCGCCGTCCATGATCGGGGAAACGAATTGCCGGTGCAGCATTGGGTGGATTCCGGCCTCTTCCACCAGACGGTCGGCCACCAGTTTGAACCCTTCGCTGTCCAGCTCATAAGACAAGGACTGGCTTTCCGGAACAGCGGCTCCCATGTCTTTGGCGCGCTGTTCGAATTCCCAGCCGATGCCGCCGGCCTCGACTGTTTGTTCATGGCGGTACCAGGCAAAGCCTTCGACGCCCACGGCCGTGATGTTGCCGCCAAAACAGCCAAAGCGCTCCATCAGCGTCACCTCGGCCCCGGCGCGGGCTGCTGCCAGCGCCGCCGACAGCCCGCCGGGGCCGGAGCCCACGACAAGTACTTCTGTTTGATGCACCACCGGTATTTCGCGGGCCGGCTCCAGGATGGTCAGTGTCACGCGCGTCGTTCTCCCCTTGATGTCAGGGAGGGTTGCGGAACTTGAACGGCGGTTCAAGAAAATTTGCGTCACACTGTCACAAAAACGACATGGCCGGCCCGCCGTCACCACCATGCCGTTGCGGCAACGGGGACAGCCTGCACGCTCCCGGATTGCGGTTTAACCCTGCAAAAACCTGAATGATTCGACGCAAACCCACAAAAATGCAATGCTGGAGGCGCAAAACTTTGCACAGGGAGGAAAAAATGCCCGAAACAAAGAAGATGCTCGATCCCGACCCAAGGATCTGGGATTTCGAGACCGAGTATGAGCTTGGTCAGGACAACATACGGCCCTTTGGCCTGGACATTCATAATCCTGTCTTTCTCATCTCAAGTATCCTGATCGCAGCTTTCGTTCTGATTGCACTGGCCAATCAGGAAGCCGCAGCCGCCTTTTTCGGATGGCTCAGGCCCTGGTTGACCAGCACGTTCGATTGGTTCCTGGTGTTGTCGGTGGACGCGATCACGTTGTTCTGTCTGGCGCTGATCGTGCTTCCGGTCGGATCGGTTCGTATTGGTGGCAAGGATGCCAAGCCGGATTATTCCTATGCGGGTTGGATCGCGATGATGTTTGCGGCCGGTATTGGTATTGGTTTGTTGTTTTTCGGCGTGCTCGAACCGGTTTATTACAACTTCTCTGAAGGTGGGAATGCCCGACCATTGAACATCGATGCGTCGTTGCCCGGCAACGAATACATTGGTGTGGTCGGGACAATACATCATTGGGGCCTTGAGGGCTGGGCTGTCTATGCCGCCGTGGGCCTGTCTTTGGCGATCTTCTGCTATAATCTGGATCTGCCCCTGACTTTGCGGTCTGCCTTTTATCCGATCCTGGGCGAACGGGTCTGGGGCTGGTGGGGTCACATGATCGACACGCTGGCGGTTTTCGCGACACTGTTCGGGTTGACTACGTCGCTGGGTCTGGGTGCCCAGCAGGTGGCTGCGGGTCTGTATGAAGTGTTCGGGATCGAACCTTCAAGCACGGTTGTGGTTCTGCTGATCGTCGGCATCACGGCGATTGCGTTGGGATCGGTGCTGATGGGCATGGATGCGGGGGTCAAACGCCTGTCCGAGATCAACATGGTCATGGCCGTGGGGCTGTTCATCTTCGTCATTGTGATGACCGGGATCGGCTCTGCTATTTCGCGTTATTTCAACGTGATGGTGGACTATGTAATCATGCTGCCCGCGCTGTCGAACCCGTTTGGACGCGAGGACACCAGTTTCTTCCACGGCTGGACCACGTTCTATTGGGCCTGGTGGATTGCCTGGTCGCCCTTTGTCGGCATGTTTATTGCGCGTATCTCCAAGGGGCGCACGGTGCGGGAGTTCGTGTTGTGTGCTCTGATCGCACCCACGGCGGTCTGTGCTTTGTGGATGTCGACCTTTGGCGGTGCGGCTATCGATATGCTGAACGCAGGCGGTGCCGAAGGCGTCAAGGCCACGGTGATCGACAGCTACAAGCCCGAAGGAGCGCTGTTCGGGTTCCTGAAGGAACTGCCGCTCTATTCGATCGTCGCTCCGATTTCGCTCGTTTTGATCGTGATCTTCTTTGTGACGTCGTCGGATTCGGGGTCGCTGGTGATCGACACAATCACAGCAGGCGGCAAGATGGACGCACCGGTGGTGCAGCGGGTGTTCTGGTGCACGCTGGAAGGTCTGGTCGCCATTGCGTTGTTGCTGGGTGGCGGGCTGTCCGCGCTGCAAGGGGCGGCGGTGTCTACCGGTATCCCCTTCACGCTGGTGGTGTTGGTCATGTGCTATTGCCTGTGGCTGGCGCTGCGGGCCGAGCGGGCCAAGATGTGACCTGACCCGAATGGGAAAGATCAACGGCGGGTGCCTCGGGTACCCGCCGTTTCTTTTTGCGAAGCTGGCCCAGATCGCAACCGGGCCTTGCTGGAACATCCTCTTGCCGATACCCCCCTCAGCCACTAAACCGGGCAGGAGTTTGAACACATGTAATGCCATGGAGCCAAGATGCGCCTGTCCCGCTATTTCCTCCCGGTTCTGAAAGAGAACCCCTCCGAGGCTCAGATCGTCAGCCACCGGCTGATGCTGCGCGCGGGGATGATCAAGCAATCTGCCGCCGGGATCTATTCCTGGTTGCCGCTGGGCTTCAAGGTCCTGCGCAAGATCGAAAATATCGTGCACGAGGAACAGATCCGCGCCGGGCATATCCCGATGCAGATGCCGACCATCCAGTCGGCCGATCTGTGGCGCGAAAGCGGACGCTATGACGCCTATGGCGAAGAGATGCTGCGCATCACAGACCGCCATGACCGCGAAATGCTGTTCACCCCCACGGCCGAAGAACTGATCACCGACATCTTCCGGTCTCATGTCAGCAGCTACAAGGATCTGCCGCTGACCATGTATCAGATCCAGTGGAAGTTCCGCGATGAAATCCGCCCGCGTTTCGGCGTCATGCGGGGGCGCGAGTTCTACATGAAGGACGGCTACAATTTCGACCTGACCAAGGAAGATGCGCTGCACGCCTATAACCGGCACCTGGTCAGCTATCTGCGCACCTACGAGCGCATGGGCCTGCAGGCGATCCCGATGCGTGCCGACAGCGGCCCGATCGGCGGCGATGACACTCATGAATTCCTGGTGCTGGCCGAAACCGGCGAATCCGAGGTGTTCTATGACAGCGCAGTGACCGACCTGAGTTTTGGCGACCGCGAGATCGATTATGACTCGCACGAGCAATGCCGCTCGATCCTGGAAGAGTTTACGTCGAAATACGCCCGCACGGACGAGACCCATGACGAGGCGCTGTTCAACGCCATCCCGGAAGAGCGTCGCCGCGTGGCGCGCGGGATCGAGGTTGGGCAGATCTTCTATTTCGGCACCAAGTATTCCGAACCTCTTGGCGCGACGGTACAGGGCCCCGATGGCAAATCGGTGCCGGTGCACATGGGGTCGCACGGCATTGGCGTGTCACGCCTGCTGGGCGCCATCATCGAGGCCAGCCATGACGACAAGGGCATCATCTGGCCCGAAGGCGTCACCCCGTTCCACTGCGGCATCGTCAATCTGAAACAGGGCGATGACGAGGCGGATGCCGCCTGTACCGCGCTCTACAAGGCGCTGACCGCTGCCGGGCTGGAGCCGCTTTATGATGATCGCAACGAACGCGCGGGCGGCAAGTTTGCCACCATGGACCTGATCGGTCTGCCCTGGCGCATCACCGTTGGTCCGCGCGGATTGAAGAATGGCGTGGTCGAACTGACCTCGCGCCGGACCGGTGAAAGTGTTGAATTGCCGCCGGAAGAAGCGGTCAAGAAAGTGATCGAGATCTATGCGCCGCATCACGGACGGGCTGTAGATCAGCACCCGGAACCGATGGCCGGCCGTCCGTTCCATACCTGGCTGTAAGCGGCTTCAGGCTTTTAGTGTTTCGCCCCGTCGCAGACCACTGCGGCGGGGTTTTCGTTTGTCGGGTCAGTAGGTTCCGATCTCCAGCACCTCGACCTGGGCCTGATGGTCGCGGCCAAAGGCCACGATCCCGACCGAGGTCACATCCTTGGCGCGCGGCTCCTTTCGAAGCAGGGCACCCGAGGGTTTGAATGCGCTCAGCGGCACACGGATCTCGCTCCAGCTGGCGTTGGTGTCGAACCGCGCCTGATAATATTGCCACGGAAGGCGTGTACCGCGGGTCCGCAAATGCAGGAAATAGGGCTGACCATTGCCACGCACGATCAGGCGCAGGCCTTGGGTATCGTCGGTCAGCGGGTTGTCCAGCAGGTGGCGAAACTGAATGAAGCCGCCATTGTTTTCGGTGCTGACAGTGCCGGTCAGCCGGGCAAAGGCGTCATTGCCGTCGCGCAGGAATTGCACTTGGCCGGTGGAAACGCCCCCCATGACGGTGTCGGCAACATAATCCCATCGGGCTTCCGGCGCGGTTTCGAAGTCTTCCAACATGGCGTCTCCGGCCAGTGTGCTGCACGCCAGGCTGATGCTAAGGGCTCCGGCGGCCAGCAGAGTTGTGTGGTAGGTCAAGTTCACTCTCACTCAGTTCAAGACGGCAATGGACAGGTTCAACGCCGATGCAAATGCCACCCAGGCGGCGTAGGGCAGGAACGCCAAGGCGGAAACGCTGTCACGGGTCCAGCACTGGGCAATGATCATCAGGATCGTGATCAGCAGAGGCAGGATGACCGCCAAGGCCAGCCACGGCATTTGCAGAACAAAGAAGGCTGGTGACCAAAGAAAGTTCAACACCAGCTGCCCCCACCAAAGCTGCATCACGCGGGAGGTTCTGTCCGTTTCCCACATGCGCCAGCCGACCATGGCGATCAACGCGTAGAGCACGGTCCAGACTGGTGCGAAGATCCAGTTGGGCGGGTTGAATGCGGGTTTGTTCAGCGCCGCATACCACGCGCCCGGCGCGGTGAGTGTTCCGATCAGAATGCCGCCCCCCATCACAAGGACAAGGAAACCGATGCGGGTTGCAAAGCGTGTCACTTGATCAAAATCCCATGACAGGTGGGTGTGGCAGGCCCATCTTTGGCTTTACCCGTTCGACGCCGCATCGCATCCCGCCACCGGCACAGCGGCCCGGGCCAGATCCGAGAACTCTGCCGTTTCGCGGCTGGCGGCGCTGGCCAGCGTTACGGTCGCGCCCTCGATCTCAGCGCCTGAGACGGTGATTGCACGCTGACCGATGGTGTCATCCACGTCGATGGTGAATGCGATCGCGCCGCCCGAAGGCAGCTGGACAATGTCCAGTGCAATCTTGGACTGGCCGTCTTGGACGCTGGGCGGAGCCTGCAAGGCGTCGGAGCCTTCGACAAGTTCGAAGGGTTGATACACCTCGACCCCGGCGCCCTGCGCGGTGACGTCGAAGATCAGTCCTCCGCGGGAGGTGGAGAGGTCAAGGTGAACGGATGAGGCCAGGATTGCACATGCTCCGGCATTTTCGATCCGGAACATGTCGTTGGGGGCGCCTTCGTCGAACTGGACCATCAACTCGGCCTGGCCTGGTGGGACGCCCACTGCCAAGGCCAACAACCCCGCAACGATCAGTGTTTTGCCGTTCATGTTCTTTCCCCCGCATTTTGGTTTTCACTTTGGATACGTCCGGGTCGCTCTCAAGGATCACTAATTTGTGACGGCGTTGCCTTTGACGGTTGGGCAAGGGGCTGCGCCTGAAATCGGCTTGGCCGGGACTGGACCGCTTCACCAATCACTCTAATTGCGGGGTTCACACGGGCAGAGGGGTGAGTGATCATGGAAACTGGTGGAACCGTTCTTGTACTGGGCAGCGCGCCGCATGCGGTGGAGGCGCGGACATGGCCCAGATCGCGTTTTTCAACCCTCGTAGTTCTGAACAATGCCTGGCGAATACGGGAGGATTGGGACTTTCTGGTGGCTCCGGATGACTTTCCCGCCGACCGGCGTCCGGGTCTTTTGCGGTCGGGCCAAAGGGTGATCGGATCCGACACTTATGTGCCTGCCAACAACGTGCATGGCGGTATTTTCTATGCTGGCGGCACGATGGCGTTCTCCGCAGCCTATTGGGTGCTGGCGGCGCTCCGCCCCAGAACGTTGGGGTTTTTTGGCTGTGACATGGTTTATCCGTCGCAAGGCCAGACGCATTTCTATGGCACCGGTTCGGCAGACCCGCTGCGCCAGGACAAGAGCTTGCGCAACCTTGAGGCCAAGTCCGCCCGGCTGATGCTGCATGCGGCGCGTCAGGGGACGGCCTGTGTGCGTTTGGGCGACGGGCCAAGCCGATTGCTGTTTCCGCAGGCCGAGATAGAGGCGCTGGATCAGGTGGCGCCGGCCAATCCACGCGCGGGCGGTGCGCTCTTTGATGCTCTCAAAGCCGAAGAGGCCAAGCTGAACTTTCACGAGCCATCGGGGCGGTATTGGAAAGTGGATGAGGCGTTTTCAACCCAAGCAATTGACGCGCTGGATCGCCGATGGGTGCAGGCGGTCAAAGCCAGAGGCACGGCTGGCGGCACAAGCGCCCCGGTGTCTTTTGCGGCCCGCTGACACGGGGCAGAGCCAGAGTTCACCACGGAATTCCGGGTTGTTTTCAGGCCGCGTCACGGTCAGCAGATGGTGTCGCGGTTGGGAAGGGTTCAGTGCAGGGTTATCCGTGCTGGAGGGTGGCGCAGCAATTCGCCATCCGCCGTGCTTCCGGGGTTCACCACCACAAAGGGGCGCCCCAAGCGAGCCACCAGGTCGCGCATGTCGAGCCCGAGAAAGCGCAATCCGCAGACGCGGGTATCTGTGTCTTGATCGGTCAGGCACAGCGCGCCTCCGCGAAAGGCCAGGCCATATCCCTTGCCGCGAAGGGCGTCGACAAGAGCGCTCCAGCTGATCGCATGATCGAAAAGCGGCAGGATCACGGCCCGCATCAGCATGGCGGTTTCGCAATCATATTGCGCCGGTTCAAAGGGTTTCTGGTGGCTGATCTGCGGGGCAGTCCCAAGCGCCACTGCTTTCTTGTTGTCCATGAGCACCTCGTGCGTGATGCCCCCCAGTTGAATTAATGCTGACAGATCCTTCTGCAGCCTTCAAAATTTGTCATGAATTGTTGTTAATTTTGGTTAATTTGCGTGGCATTTTGGCGTCAATCCCGTGCCGGGATGTCGCAATGTTGCCTGTTTGGCGACAGTTGGAGCTGAGGTTGCGCAAAAAAACACCCCATCGTCGCACTGACGATGGGGGGGCTCGTCCATCATGTGTCGGGCAGAGTGCCCGCAGGGATCACAGGAAGTCGAAATTCGCGGCGCTCAGGTCGTCCAGCTCAACGCCTTGCAGAACCAGCGCGTCGCCACCGCCAAAGTTCAGCACCGTGCGTTGACCAATTTCACGCGCCACAGCAGACAAGTCGTCAAAGCCGTCAACCCCCGCGATGCTGAGCGAAATCACGTCGTCATCGGTGTCAAAGCCGAACACGCGATCCCGGCCATAGCCATCTTCGAAGACAAAAGTATCTTCGCCACGACCGCCCTTCAGGATGTCGCGCCCCGTTCCACCATCCAAAAGATCGTTGCCCAGGCCGCCGATCAGAATGTCATTGCCGGCGCCCCCGTCCAGGTCGTCCCAGCCACCCCGGCCCAGCACGATGTCATTGCCGCCGCCAGCTTCGACGAGGTCGTCCACCCGGTTGCCCACGATGAAATCGAGACGGCCGGTTCCGGTGGTTTCCACGTACTCGTTGATGTGGATGTCGGCGATCTGCGCGCCGGGCTGTGTAAAGTCGGCGGCGACCGGATCAATCAAGGCGCCGGCCGCATTGGTGCCGCCCAGGATATTTCCGGTGCCTGCGGGCAGGAAGCCGGGATGCAGGGTAACAACACCGTTTTCATCGACGCCGGTATCCGGTGCGGTCTGGTTCAGGAAGGCCGCGTCCTCTTCGGTGTTCACCTCGGTGCCCGCGTCCAGAACATTGCTGCCTGCAAAGCTGATCTCGCGCGCGCCCAGGAAATTGCCCTGCGCGTCGAACAGCTGAACCGCCTGGCCGGTGCCGACAAAGGCGTCGTTCGAGGGCAGGATCATCGCTGCCAGCGAGATATAGCCGTTTGAAACGCCGTCGATATCGATCAGTGTCGCGCCGGTTTCACCAGTGGCCAGCGGCCCTCCTGCGCCAAAGACCGCGCCGGTCTGCCCATCGGCATCCAGTGCCGTGACTTCTGCGTTGATGGTGGCAAAGCTGCCATCTTCGGCCAAGGCCTCCAACCCGGCCGAGGCTGCTTCGTTCCGGTTGTAGAGGTCGAAACTGCCGTCATGGGCGGCAAACCAGAACGGGGTCAGGAAGGTACCTCCAGCGGCGGAGGTGTTGGTGGCGACAATGCGAATATCGGTCATGGCGTGTCCTTGATGTTGAAATGACGTGCGGCGACAGTGCTGCGGGATCAGCCGTTCGGCCAGACTTGGCCGGGTCACGAATGCTCAAGTGGATGCGAGTTCCCGGTGAGCTCACGTGAAGGTCATTTGCTTTTGATTCAGGGAGTTAGGCGGAGGTTGTCAAAGTGGGCAGCAGCAAGGATTCGTGTCGATGGACGCAACGCCGAGGACCGCAGTGCGACATGCGCATCGACCTGTCGCCTCTAACCCTTGACCCCAAAGCCCGCACGGCTCAGGTTACGCGCAAAACCAGACGCACAAGAACACGGCACATCACCGGGCAGGATCTTCATGGCCACCACACCTCCACCGTTTTCCCGTTTCGAATGGATGATCGCCTGGCGATACCTGCGCGCGCGCCGCAGCGAAGGCGGGGTCAGCGTCATGACGTGGATCAGTCTGATCGGCATCGCGCTGGCAGTGTTTGCGCTGATCGCGACGCTGGCGGTGCGATCGGGATTCCGGTCAGAATTTGTCGGTACCATTCTGGGCGCAAATGCGCATGTAACCGTCTATTCCATGGGCGAGGTCACGCAGACCGGCCATATCGACCGCACGATCAAGGACTTTGATGCATTGGCGGAACGGATCCGCGCCGTACCGGGCGTCACCCGCGCCGCGCCCTTGGTCAAGGGGCAGGTCATGGCCTCCCTCAGGCAGCGCAATTCCGGGGTTGAGGTGTTCGGAATCAAGGCTGAAGACATCGCCACGCTGCCAGGCATTGCACAAAGCGAGGAGGCCTATGGCAGTCTGGACCGGTTCGAGGAGGGGATTGCGCTGGGCTCCGGCGTGGCGCGCACCTTGGGTGTCACCGTCGGGGACAAGATCAAGCTGATTTCGCCCAACGGGGTGAAAACCGCCTTTGGCACCAGCCCGCGGGTCAACGCCTATGAGGTCGTCTATGTCTTTACCGCCGGGCGTTATGACATCGACCGCACGCGCATCTATATGCCCTTTGCCGAGGCGCAGAGCTATTTCAATCGCGAAGGCGTTGCCGATGAGATCGAGATCATGGTCGCTGATCCCGAGGGTGTCGATGCGCTGACCCTTCCGCTGTTGCAGGCCGCGGGGGACAATGCGCGGATCTGGACTTGGCGCGACGCGTCGGGCGGGTTTTTGCGAGCGCTTGAGGTCGAGGACAATGTGATGTTCATCATCCTGTCGATCCTGGTGCTGATAGCCGCGATGAATATCGTGTCCGGCCTGATCATGCTGGTCAAGAACAAGGGGCGCGACATTGGCATCCTGCGCACCATCGGGCTCAGCGAAGGGTCTATCCTGCGGGTGTTCTTTATCTGTGGAGCCTTCACGGGCGTGATCGGCACGGCGGCGGGGGTGGCGCTGGGCTCGCTCTTTGCAATCTATATCGACCCGATCTTTTCCTTCGTGAACTTTGTCATGGGCGGCGGGGTCTGGGATCCGGCGATCCGGGGGATCTATGCCTTGCCGGCCGAGCTGCACCTGTCGGATGTGATGAAAGCCGTGGGCCTGTCGCTGGGGCTGTCGTTCGTCGTCACCATCTTTCCGGCCCGCCGGGCGGCCCGGATGAACCCGGTGGAGGCGTTGCGTTATGAATGATCCGGTTCTGAAACTTGCGGGCGTCACCAAATCCTACAAGGCCAATACGCCCGGCGAAATCCGGGTGTTGCGGGGTGTCGATCTGGACCTGGCGGCCGGTGAGGTCGTGGCGCTGGTCGCGCCGTCGGGCGCCGGGAAATCGACATTGCTGCATATCGCTGGCCTGCTGGACACACCCGACGCGGGCGAGATCCATATTGCCGGGCAGAACCTGACGGGCAAAAGCGACCGGCGGCGTACCGGGGTGCGGCGTCGCGATGTCGGCTTTGTCTATCAGTTCCACCACCTGCTGCCGGAATTCAACGCGCTGGAGAACATTGTCCTGCCGCAGCTGGCAAATGGCGTGTCCGGGGCCAAGGCCACAGCCCGCGCGCAAGAGCTGTTGGCCCGTGTCGATCTGGGGGACCGTGCCGGGCACCGGCCTGCCGCGCTGTCGGGCGGTGAACAACAGCGCGTGGCCTTCTGCCGGGCGCTGGCCAATGCGCCCGGAGTGCTGCTGGCGGATGAACCGACTGGCAACCTGGATCCCGGTACTTCGGACCAGGTGTTTGGCGCGCTGATGGCGCTGGCGCGGGATACAGGGTTGTCGGCGCTGGTGGCGACCCACAACCTGGAACTGGCGGCCCGCATGGACCGGGTGGTGCGGCTGCAGGACGGCGTCCTGGTGTCGGGCTGAGCGCTGGAAAGCGTCTTCCAAGACGCTTGCAAGGCTTTTCGAAAAGCCTTGGTCGCGCGGATTTCAACGGTGTCTACTCATTGTTTTCGGCGCGAAATCGGTGGGCCCACTCCCGGCTGACCTCGTCCGACAGCTTGGCAGTCGGTGGCGTGATATTCTGGGCGATGGCAGGGTCTTGTCCCAGCGCCTTCAGTACACCTGCCAACACCCGGGTCGGGGCGTCCGACAATTCGTCATAGGTGATCCGCAAGGGCTGGATGCCCTGCTTGGTGAACCAAATGTTCCAATTCAGATCGGCCTCAGTCAGGTCCTTCACATGGGCAGTTATGGCGGCGGCGTCATAGATCGGTTGCCGCGGGGCTGAGAGACGCTCCAGTTCCGACCCGTCGGCGTTCCGGTGCCAAAGCCCCGTCTGTTCGGCCTTGAGCCGCGAGATGGCCTGCTCCAGCTTGTTCTCACGGGTCAGGTGAATAAACAGGCTCGGACCAAACGCGGCGTTCAGGCGTGCTTGGTCGCCGGATGGTTCGGGGTAGAGAACGGCCAGTTTCTGTAAAAAGAACGACAGGCTATGCTGTTGCAGACGCAGCCCGAACGTACCGGTGTTACCCGATCCCTTGGCAATTGCGGCTGCAAAGATGGCGGTGAGGGCCTGCTTCTCGGACCCATAGCTCGAAGCGTGCAGGTTGTAGCTGTCCAGCCAGGCTTGCAATGACGTTCTATGAAAATGAGACCCCGGACATCCCGCCACTCCGGTTTCCTGCAACAGCTTGCACAGCATGGTGCTGCCGCTGCGCGGCGATGTGCAGATGACAAAGGCGCGGAAACGGGTCATGCCAACTGTGTCACCCCGACGCCCGCTGCCATCAGGGCGATGCCTCCGGCCCGGACCCAGGTCAATGGGCTGACCTGGGCGCCGAAGAGGCCGAAATGATCAATCGCAGCGGCGCTGATCAACTGTCCCAGCAGCACAAAGAACACGGCGTTGCCTATTCCGAAATGCGGCGCCACATGGGTGATCGAGAGCACGTAGAAAGCCACCAGGAGCCCGGCCAGGAAAAGGTGTTTCGGGGCGCCTCCGGCCTTTGTGACCGCTTGTGGTCCAGTGAAAAGCATCAGAAGTGCCGCCGCGCAGAAGGCTACCGCAAACAGGATCACCCCGGCCGCCACGGGAGATCCAATGATCCGGCCCAGGGCTGCGTTCAGCGCGGCAAGGATGGGGATGCCGATTCCGGCCGCCAGCATGAGAAGGGCGTAGTGGGTCATGTGTCAGGTTCCGCAATGGGGCCGCCGCTGGGCCAGGTTGGGTGTAAAAAAAGCAACAGAGCCAAGAATTTCGCCCATGGGCTGCATTGATCTGGATCATTGCCGTTACTGTGGGCAGCGACAAGTCTGAACAGACGGAACACGCGACAGGATTACCCGCAAACGATGCGAATTGCTCTCTTTCTTTCCGGTCTCGCCCTGATCCCCACCCTTGTGGCTTGCTCCCAGAGCATCGAGGGACGTGGGGCGGCACTTTATCGACAGAACTGTGCTTCGTGTCATGGGCCGACCGGGGCCGGGGACGGGCCGTTGGTGGCGGACTTGCCAGTGCCTCCGGCCAATCTGCGCCTCCTGAGTGCCGACAATGACGGGATCTATCCCGAAGAGCGTGTGATCGCCACGATCCACGGCTACCAGGGCAAGAACGCTGAAGCTCTGATGCCGGAATTTGGCGCCCTGATCGACGGTCCGAAAGGCGTCTGGACCTCGCCTCAGGGGCAACAGATCCCGACACCTCAGGCGCTTCTGGATTTATCGGCCTATTTGCAGACCTTGCAGGATCCGTGACCACGCCGTTTCCGTTCCACTCCAGACCCCAGCTCATGAAACCGATACAGATCACGCCAGGGAGAAGAAACATGACATATCTCAGGACTGTCCTTTTCGCCGCCACGTTTGGCCTTTCCCCGCTTGCGGCCCTGTCGCAGGACACGCCCGGTGACGCCGAGCGCGGGGCCGAAACCTTCCGCACGCATTGCGCCACCTGTCACGGGATCGAGGCGAGCGGCCACGGGCCGATGGCCGGGGTTCTGGTGATCAAGCCGACCGACCTGACCCGGCTGTCCATCGGAAATGATGGGGTGTTCCCGCTGGTGCGTGTCATCCAAAGGATCGATGGGCGAGACCCGCTGGTCAGCCATGGCAGTCCGATGCCGGTCTATGGCCGGTTCTTCGAGGGTAGGGATATCGCCTTGAAAACGCCGACAGGCCAACCGATCCTGACCAGCCAGCCGATTGTCGATATCGTCGCCTATCTGAACGGGGTACAGGTGAAATGACATGGTTTGTCAAAGGTGCCACCGGCCTGATACTGCTTGCGTTCATCGCGGCCTGTACTTCGGACATCTCCATGCCCGGCCCGCGCGAAGGGGAAGGGGTTTTTCTGGACAATTGCGCGGCGTGTCATGGCGTGCGCGGCGAAGGTGGTGAGCTTATCGGTGGGCAAACCGCCCCTGACCTGACCCTGATCGCGGCAAGGTCTGACGGAGAGCTTCCGGTGGCGGAGGTCCTGTCCAAGATCGACGGTTACGGCCAGGGGCATTCGACCGATCAGGTCATGCCCGAATTCGGAGCTCTCTTCGCAGGCGAAACGGTGCCTGTCGATGTGGACGGGACCCTGACGCCGACCCCGCGTCCTCTGGCGGCACTTCTGGCCTATCTGGAAAGCGTGCAACGCCCGCTGGAGGGGTAAAACGGGTCAGGTCCGGCTGACGGCCTCTGGCAAAAGTACGCTTGTCCTTTGTCGGAACGCGCAAAGCCGGAAGGCCGGTCGGCGCAAGTTGCGGGCGCCCTTCCGGTTGCAATTCCCTTGAGAAGAGTTGGAGTGACTCGTCCAGCGGCCCGGTGGAGCCACGCCCCTGACATCAAAGGGGCCCCGCCCAACGTTTCGGGTAGCGCCTGCCCCCGCACAAAATGGGCGCACAGTCTTGCTTTCAGTCGCAGATACCGTCCAGTTCTGCGTCTTTCCAAGGCAGGTAAACTCCGCTTTCCCGACTTTGCGGCAAGTTGGAAACCGGGAAGGCGCCGCTCAGCATCTTGTGCAGGCGTTTGGTGCGTGGTGCCTCGGGCGCCAGGGCGCGGCAGCAGACATATTCCTCGACGATCGCACCTTGCTGTTCATAGCCATAGCTCAGGAAATCGGGGTTTGCGTCCAAGTCAAACAGGTACGGGTCATCGCTGCGCCCATGTTCGGCTGCCGCCAGCAGTGGGTGGTAACCGGTGCGTTTGCGGTTCTGCCATTGCCAGACATGTGTGGCTTCGTGCGCCAACAACATGGCTTCGATCAGGTACAGTCTGTCTGGATAGGCCGGCATGTAATCGTCGGTATACCAGTCCGTGGTAAAATAGACCTTGTTGAACAGCGCCACCGCTGCGGGAGAAGCGGTCACGATTTCCTCCTTGACCGGTGGCAGGATACGTTCCCGGCAGGTCACGCGCGGACGGGGTTTGCGTTTGAAGGTGACGCTGCCCACCGGCGCGCCCTTGACCAGGCGCACCCGGTCCAGATCCAGGTCGCTGCCGTGAATACGGGCCAGGAAGTCGCTTTCCGTTTCGGTCAGCGGGCGACCACAGGAGACCAGAAGCAGAAAAATGAGGGAGAGACGCAGCCACATGGGACTTACGTTAGTCCTCAACGCGAAAAGTGGGAACTGGTTTTCAGAGGCTACGGGCAGATTTGAACAGGCCCCTCCGTATGCTCGACCAGATCTGTCGAAACCGAGGGCTGGGGCAGATCGGTCCTGTCTTCATTCTGCCAGTAAACTCCGGGGGAGCCGCGGCTTGCAGCGGCGGGGGCAGCGCCCCCATCCAGGCTCAGGGGGCAAAGAACGTGGCCGTGGCGGTGGAAACGATCTTGCCACTGTCTTCTTCGGTCATGTCAGCACGGGCAAAGACCAACGCCTTGCCTGCGCGCACAATCTGGGCGCGGCACAGGATGGCTGTGCCGACACCGGGGCGCAGGAACTGGGTGTGCAAATCGGTGGTGGCAAAAGGTTTGACCTGCCCGGTATGGGTGATCGCGGCCAGAACCATCGTGGTATCGGCCAAAGCCGCCAATGCCTGGCCCGAAACGATGCCGCCCACTCGCGCCAAGTGCGGAGCCAGAGGCATCCGGATCACCACCGCATGCTCAGAGGCTTCGGTCACGGTCAGATCCAAGGCACGCACCCAATCGGCGAATTTGCTTTCCAGGATCTGGTGCAGGTCTTCAGGCGTCATGGCGGTTCCTTTCTAATTTCATGCATGGTCGCAGTCCTACGATAACTCAGCGCCGTTGATGAGGCACCAGAACTGCGCATCTCCGGGTTCAAGCGACAGCGGGAAATGGAGTCGGGGCAGGCAGCTCTTGACGATTTGGCAAAGCTGTTTTGTGTGCCTGAACCGTTGGACTGGGTGCAAGCCGGTCCAGTTCCGTCAGGCAAACCCCGGAGGGCGTTTTGCAACAGGTCAATAATCGCGGTCGAATTCCTTGTCGGTCATGGTCACGACCCCTGGTTCCTGACTTGCATACAGACCGTCCAGAGTTTCACATTTACCCCTTTTGACCTGAGCCCTTTTGGTCATGTCTGCCAGCAGAGCCTGAAGATTGGGCAGCTTGATGCCCATGTCCCTTTCCGCCTTCTGGACATGGACACTGGCAAAATTGGCGTCTTCCATAATCGCCTGATAGGTCGTCATTAGAGAGGAAAGATGCCTTCTCTTGGTCGAATAGAAGAGTTTTTGGTTCTTTTCTTCGTTCATGTCCCCTTTGGGTTTGACGGATTTCACAAGTTGTTTCTGGCTTTCGGCAGTCTTCAGGAGTTTTCTGAGATCCTTGACCCAGTTCTGTTTGCTGAACAGGCCGCCCGACAGGGCTGATTTGAACCAGGCATCATGCAGGCGCACATCGCTTTTCTTGTAGGCGTAGCGTTCCAGAGATTTCTTCATGTCCTTGTTCATGATCACGTTGCGTTCGAATTTGGGGTCGCCTTCGTGTTTGACCCGAAAGACAAGGGTGTTTCCGACAAGGCCGACCTTGACATAGGCCGTGTTCAACACGTCCTCGTTGTCGGCATATTTTTTCTGCAGCTTTTGCCGCAGCGCATTGGCCGAGGAGATATCAACGGGAATGCCATGATATTTGGCTTTGATCAGGTTCTTGATAGAGACCATGTTCTTCAGGTCTCCAAGTTTGACCGATTGAAGTCTGCCGAAGATGATATTCTTTTTCTTCATGGCTCCCATGACCCATGCCTCCTGATCTTGAATTGAAACTTGCCTTGAAAAGCCCCTCCTGAGGCGCGTGAATGACCCGTAGACGGGTTTGGGCCGGCTGATGATCGCCGGCCGGTAATGCCAAGTCGTGATATCCTTGACCAAGTGGAGAGCCTGCAGCCTGTTCTGTCAACTTGTTTCCCGCCAGCCATCTGGGTGAAACGAAAAAGGTTGTATTCACCGGGACCAAGCGGGTGCTGTTTTCCCGACATCCAATGACAGGCTCACGCGGCCTCTGCCGGTTGTTCGTAAAGCGGCGCAAGATACGGCGCGGGAAATTGTGATGCAGGCACAGTTTGAAAACGACCACCCTGTCGCGGACCCGCCTGCACAAGCCAAGGAGCAGGGCAAGCTGAACGGATTGAACACGTATTGATCCTTTGCTTTCAAACCGCGCGAGACTTGTCATGGCCAGTACCGATCCCTCTGTGAGCCTGTCCTCGGAACAGTCCTCCCACCCGATGAAGGGTATCCTTTTCCTGTTGCTGGCGACGACCCTGTTTCCGGTGCAGGACGTGATCATCAAATCGCTGAGCGGTGGCTTTGCGGTGCATCAGATCGTGTTCTGGCGCGGGGTCTTTGCGCTGCCTATCGTGGCGGGGTTCGTCTGGCTGGAAGGTGGCATTCGGGAATTTCGACTGGGGTCGTTCTGGCTGCAGCTGGCGCGGGCCGGAACGGGGTTCAGTTCCTATCTGGTCTATTACATGGCGCTGGCTGCGATCGGCCTGGCAGAGACCGCGGCCATCACCTTTTCCACCCCGATCTTTGTCACCATATTTGCGATGCTGTTTCTGGGAGAACGGATCGGTGCCTTCCGCTGGTTGGCGGTGGTGTTGGGGCTGATCGGAGTCGTGATCATCGTGCAACCGGGTGCGGGCGTGTTCGAGCCGGCCGCGGTATTGGCGTTGCTGGCGGCGGTGTTCTACGCGATCTCGATCATCCTGACCCGCAAGATCGGTCACCGCAGCAATGGCGGGTCGATGACTGTGTTCACGGTGTTTTTCTTTATCCTCGCGGGCGGCACGCTGGGGAGTGTATTTTCCAATCTCGAGGCCGCATCACCGCATCCCAGCCTTGATTTCCTGTACCGTGGCTGGGTCATGCCAGCGCCGCGTGACTGGCTTTTGTTGCTGGTCCTGGGCGGAATATCCGGCATCGGGTTCTTTTCCCTGAGCCAGGCCTATCGGCTGGCCGAGGCCTCGGTCGTGACGCCGTTCGAGTACACGTACCTGCCCTGGGCGATCCTGTGGGGCTGGGTGTTCTTCGGGTCGCTGCCCGGCGCGACCACCTGGGTCGGGCTGGTGCTGATTGTCGGGGCCGGGCTGTTGATCGTGTTCCGCGAAGCGGTGCTGGGTCGCCGGGTGGTGCGGCGCAAGGGGCTGGGCATCCTTCGACAACGATGAGACAGGCGGGAAAGTTGGCGCATTTTCCCGGCCCTTTGGCTAGCGAAGTTCCACCAGTGATTTGCCCAGTCGGAAGGGCGCGGCAAAACTGACCAGACAAAGGGCGATCACCTGCAGGATCAGGATATGGGCATTGGCCTGCAGGTATTCCCATTCCGATTTCAGCTTGCCCACCTGTACCACCAGATCGTCATAGGCCCGCGCCAGGATCAGGTAATCCCCGGCGATGGCGGGCACCTTGCGGCGCAGGTCCTCGACCGCCTGTTCGGTCTGCGTATCCAGCGTGGTGAAGACCAGGAACTGGCCGGGGTCGAAGTCCTTGACCATCTGTTCCATGTCACTGGCCGACTGGCTTCCACCAAACAGAAAGGTCAGCCCCTGCAACGGCGCGACCTCTTGCGTGACGGCGATGAACAGTGGCAGTTCGGCATTCTGTGCGGTCGAGGCGGACAGGAATTCAACCTTTTCGCACAGCACCGTGATTTCGGCCCCGTGGGGCGGATCGCAGAAGCGCAGGCGGAACCGGGCGGCGTCGCGGTCAAAGGCGTTTGTGGCGGCATAGGCCACGTCGATCTGCCGGTCGAGCCGCGAACTGTCGGCGCTGTAGAGCCCCGCCAGCACCGCCACCAGCGCGCCAAAGCCCCCCAGCACAACCCAGACCAGATCGGCCAGTTTCCAGGCCCGGTGGCCTGCGGGTTTGCGAAACAGGATGGCGGTCCCGGCGAGCCCCAGCAGAAAGGACAGGATCAACAGGATCAATTGGTTGTCGGCAATGAAACTCATGGGGCCGAGAGTATGGGTCCTGTTCCGGCGCACAAGCGGCTTCACGAAATTGTGGGGGGTGCCGGACGCCCGGAAGACCCCGTCCGGTGTCGGTCCGGCGGGGGATGTGCAGTGTCTTGGTATGTTTTCGCTTCAGGCCAGTCAGAGGGGCGGCGCCGCCAATCCTGGATCATCGCCGGGACGTCACCCCCGGGCCGAAAACCGGTCTTCCATGCGGTCCCGCCGTGAAGGGCGAAACCCGGGCTCCAGTAGGTTGCCGGGGTGCCACGCCCGGCATGTGTTGCAACGCAGGTGAGAATGCATGGCATGCGTAAAACTTTGGAGAAGAGGGCGTGCGTTGCGGGGGGTTTAGGGAAAACGTCAACTAGGGCGCGCGGACGCCGTTTTGCACCATTGGGGCGTTTCACGCAGTGGGACGGCCCGCGCCTGACCTTCCCCCCGGGAAGGCGCATTCACGCCTCCCCAAGGTCAGGCGCTAGCATTCATATTTGTGAGCGGCATCTAAATCCAGTCGTTAGAAAACCCGGACAAAAAGAAAACGAACGAACCGGTCTCCGTAACCCCACTGTAAGGTCCCTAAAATCAACAGCACGACTTCCAAGCGCCAGACTCTCGTCATCCAAGGCAAGAATTCGCCTTCGAAATCCTTGAATTGTAACTCCATGTTTTCCGATTCCGATATTTTTCTTGGGAGATCTGGGAATGGAGTGTTTTTATCCAGCTGAAGATTTAGGTTTTCAGCGATTTCTTCCCATTTTTCTTTTTTGACTTCCCTCCAAGGGTGATCAAAATTCATTTGATCGCTAATCTGCGCAATTTGCAGAGAATGGAGGTTTGCAGTGAAATTGGCTCGTTCTTCAATCACCCGCACTTGCTCGTCGAGTTTCGACAATCGAGCCGAAAAGCGTGACTTTATCCAGTCTCTGTAGGTGTTTTCATATTGAGCTCTGGCGCGAGACAGCATCAATATTGCCACAACCACAATCAGAGAGCCCGCAGCCTGAAAGTTTGCGGGTTCATTGTGAACTAGTGGAGGCAAGCTGAATAAACTCCAAGCTAAAATGAAAACTAAAAAAAATGTATACCTTCTAAATTTGTCTAAGAAAGATTTACTCAAACATCCAACTCCTCCACGAACTTGGCGTTCTCCTGAATGTACTGGAACCGCAGTTCGGGTTTTTTGCCCATCAGGCGTTCGACCAGGTCTCCGGTTTCGCCGGGTTCGTCTTCGTCGATGGTGACCCGGATCAGTTTCCGGGTTTTGGGGTCCATGGTGGTTTCCTTCAGGTCCTTGGCGTCCATTTCGCCCAGCCCCTTGAAGCGGCTGACGTCGATCTTGCCCTTGCCGCCCAGGCCCTTGTCCAGCCATTCATCGCGTTCGGCCTCGTCCAGGCAATAGACGCGGCGCGCGCCCTGGGTCAGGCGGAACAGCGGCGGACAGGCCAGGTACAGGTGGCCGCCGTCGATCAGCGGGCGCATCTGGGTGAAGAAGAACGTCATCAGCAAGGACGCGATATGCGCCCCGTCCACATCTGCGTCGGTCATGATGATGATCTTGTCATAGCGCAGATCATCCAGATTGAACTTGGTGCCCAGCCCCACGCCCAGCGCCTCGCACAGGTCGCGGATTTCGGCGTTCGATCCGAGTTTTGACGACGCCGCGCCCAGCACGTTCAGGATCTTGCCCTTGAGCGGCAATAGCGCCTGAGTTTCGCGGTTGCGCGCGCCCTTGCCGGATCCACCGGCGCTGTCGCCCTCCACGATGAACAGCTCGGTGCCCTCGCGGTTCTTGGCGGTGCAATCGGTCAGCTTGCCGGGCAGGCGCAGTTTCTTGGTTGCGGATTTGCGCTGGGTCTCTTTCTCCTGCTTGCGGCGCAGGCGTTCTTCGGCGCGCAGCACCAGGAAATCCAGGATCGCACCGGCGGATTTGGTGTCGGCGGCCAGCCAGTTGTCGAAATGGTCGCGGACCGAGTTTTCGACCATCTTGTTGGCGGCCTCGGTGGACAGCCGGTCCTTGGTCTGGCCCACGAACGCCGGATCGGCGATGAAGCAGCTGACCAGTGCGCAACCCCCCGCCAGCAGGTCGTCGCGGTTGATCTGGGCGGCTTTCTTGTTGCCCACCAATTCGCCATAGGCCTTGATGCCACGCAGGATCGCGTTCCAGAAGCCAGCCACATGGGTGCCGCCTTCGGGGGTGGGGACGGTGTTACAGTAGGATTGGATGAAGCCATCGCGCGAGGGCGTCCAGTTGATCGCCCATTCCACGTAACCGGGTTCGCCGAATTTTTCGCGGAACTCGACTTTTCCGGCAAAAGGCTGGTCGGAATAGGTGGTGGATTTGCCCAACACCTCGGTCAGGTAGTCCTTCAGGCCGCCGGGGAAGTGGAACGTGGCCTCGGTTGGGGTTTCGCCATCGTCGATTTCGGACTTCCAGCGGATTTCCACGCCCGAGAACAGGTAAGCTTTGGAGCGCACGAGGGTAAACAGCCGTTTGGGCTTGAACCGGTGCGAGCCAAAGATCTGCTCGTCCGCGTGAAAGGTCACGAAGGTGCCGCGCTTGTTTGGGGCGGCGCGGACTTTTTCCACAGGGCCCAAGGGGAGGCCGCGCGAGAAGCGCTGTTCGAATAGTTCCTTGTTCTTGGCCACTTGCACGACCATGGAATCAGAAAGCGCGTTCACCACCGAAGACCCGACCCCATGCAGACCGCCCGAGGTCTGATAGGCCTTGCCAGAGAATTTGCCGCCCGCGTGCAAGGTACACAGGATAACCTCCAGCGCAGATTTGTCCGGGAATTTCGGGTGCGGGTCGATCGGGATGCCACGGCCGTTGTCTGAAATCGTAACAGCGTAATCCGCGTGCAGGGTCACCTCGATCCGATTGGCGTGGCCAGCGACGGCCTCGTCCATCGAGTTGTCGAGGATTTCCGCCACCATGTGGTGCAGCGCCCGTTCATCGGTGCCGCCAATATACATGCCCGGCCGTTGGCGCACAGGTTCCAGACCTTCGAGAACTTCGATGGAGGAAGCGTCATAGGTGTCGGGGGAGGCTCCGGTGAGGAGATCTTCGGGCATTGCGGGCTGCTCATCATTGGTGGTTACTTGGGGACGCATTATGGCAGGTGTCGTGGTTGGGGGGAAGAGGGACGCAGGGTGTTGTGGATAACCTTGTGTGGGTGCGGTAGAGAAATGGGTAGGAGCGAGGGGTCTACCCCGCGCGCACCCCGCAGGAGCGAGGGGCCAGCCCCTCGCGCTCCCCGAGGTATTTTTGACCAGAAAGAAGACGAAGAGTGCGTCCGTTCAATATCGGCGCGCCCTTCGGATATTCAGGTTTTTCAAATCCGTGGTTTGCAGAGTGGCGTCAGGCCGAAAGCTGGGTGCATCCCGGAACGTGGCACGTTACATCTGCGCGAGATGACGTAGAGGCAGAAGGCAGGCAGATGCAACAGGATGGCATGGACCCCAGCGATTGGGCAGAGTTTCGCGCGGACGCGCATCGGATGCTGGAAGCGGCTCTGGATCAGTTGGAGCAGGTGCGCGAGCGTCCATGGCGGCCTGTGCCCGATGTGGTTCGTGAAAGTTACACTGTCCGCGCTGAAGGCGGCGACGTGGTCGATCGGATCACACGCGATGTGCTGCCGTATCACGGTGGCAATATCCATCCGCGGTTCTGGGGGTGGGTGCAGGGCACCGGGCTGGCGGCTGATCTGATCAGCGGCATGGCCGGGGCGGCGATCAACGCCAATGTGGGTGGTCGCGATCATGGTGCGGTTTATCTGGAACGCGCGGTGGTGGACTGGACCCGGGCCCGGATGGGGATGCCTGAAAGTGCCAGCGGAGTGCTGACCGCAGGGACATCGCAAGCCACCGTGATTGCGTTTCAGGCGGCGCGGGTGCGGGTCATGGCGGATCTGCGCAAACGTGGCCAGCAGGGTGTGCGCCTGACGGCTTATGCCGGGCAGGGGGTGCACAATGCGACGCTGAAGGCACTGGAACTGCTGGGGATCGGGGCCGACAATCTGCGGCTTGTCCCTTTGACAGATGGTCAGATCGATCCGGCGGTGCTCGCGGCGATGCTGGCCGAGGATCGCGCTGCAGGCGCCCGCCCGTTTCTGCTGGTGGGCACTGCGGGCACGGTCGATCTGGGGTTGTTTGATGATCTGAACCTGCTGGCGGATCTGGCGCAGGACGAAGGGTTGTGGCTGCATGTGGACGGTGCGTTCGGCGCCTGGACACGAATTGCGGATGACCCATGGCGCAGCCTCAGCGACGGGATCGGGCGGGCTGATAGCATCGCAGTGGATTTTCACAAATGGATGTATGTGGGATATGACGCGGGACTGGTGCTGATCCGGGACGAGGCTGCGCACCGGGCCGCCTTTGCGGCGCGGCCGGCCTACCTGCAGGGCGCGGACCGGGGACTGGCCGGAGGCGATCCGTGGTATTGCGACTATGGCATTGATCTTTCACGCGGCAACCGTGCATTGAAGGTCTGGACCGCGCTGGAAATGCACGGCGAGGCGGCTTTTGCCGCGTCCATCTCCGAAAACTGCCGGATGGCTGCGCGAATGGGCGATCTGGTTGCGGCCACGCCGGGCATGGCTTTGGGCGCGCCGGTGATCTCTAACGTATGCGTGTTCACTGCGCGCGGAAGTCTGGAAGCGCAGGCGCAGTCCGCTCTGAATTCCGAAATTGCCGAAACCTTGCAGGAAACCGGCGAGGCAGTGTTTTCAACCACGCGCGTGGATGGGGTTGTCATGCTGCGCGCAGCAATCACCAATCACCGGACCCGCGCCGCGGATGTGGAGGCGGCGATTGAGGCGGTTGCGCGAATGGCCGACCGGCATGAAGCGACCCGTTGTGTTGCTGCCGTGTGAGACCCCAGCAGGGGGTGTTGCCGCCACGGCCCACTGAAGGTTTGAAACAAAAAGAAGCAGAAGCGCCGCGCTCCTGCTTCTTTCTGGTTGAAAATACCTTGGGGTGAATTGGCCCATAAGGGCCAAGAGGTGCAACGCCCCTCAAGCCTGTTCCAAAATCCTCAGCTACGCATCAGGGCATGGCCGGGGTCATAAGGTGAGGGGGCGATCACCCGGGCCTCCACCAGATCGCCATACATGTCGAGCTGCATCGTGCTGCCGACAGCCGCCAGGTCCGGTTTCACAAAGGCATAGGCCAGGTTCATCCCCACCCGGTGACCCCAGTCACCCGAGGTGACGGTGCCGACCACGGTGTCGCCCTGCATCAGCGAGGCACCGCCATGGGCGGGGGCGTGGGTGGCACCAATCTTCAACGTCACTAGCTTTTTCGACGGGCCGTTGCCGTGGCGCTGAACCAGGGCCTCTTTCCCGACAAAGTCGCCCTTGTCCAGCTTGACGAAACGGTCCAGCCCGGTTTCGAACGGGTCGAATTCGGTCAGCAGATCGGCCTTCCAATGCAGAAACCCTTTCTCCATCCGCATCGATTCAACCGCGCGCGCGCCGAACAGTTTCAGCCCATGGGCCTTGCCCGCGTCGCGCAGCGCCAGATAGGCGTTGTAGAGCGAGGCGTTGGGCACATGGATTTCATAGGCCAGTTCTCCCGAGAAGCTGACGCCCATGACGGTTGCCGGAGCATAGCCGATGAAACATTCGCGCACCGACAGCCACGGGAGGGCCTCTTTCGACCAGTCGCCGCGGGCACAGGCGGACAGCACGTCACGGGCCTTGGGGCCTGCCAGCACCAGAATGGTCTGATCGTTGGTCAGGCTGCGGATCTGCACATCTTCGTCGTCGCGCAGGTGCTGGGTCAGCCAATCCATGTCATGGTATTCGCTGGCCGCAGCCGAGCCATACCAGACCCGGTCGGGGCCACGGTCGCTGGCGGGCAGGTTGGCGATGGTGGCCTCGCCCTTGACCATGCCAAAATGGTTCAGCAGATAGCCCAGACCGACACGGCCCGCGCGTTTGGTGACAGTGCCGGAGAACATGCGATCAAGGAAGGCGTGACGGTCTGCGCCGGAGATCTCGAACCGGTTGAACCCGTTGACCTCGCACAGGCCGACATTGTTCTGAACGTTCTTGATTTCGCCTGCGACGGTGTCGAAGGCTTCGTCGAAGTTGAAGGTCAGAGACGGGTGGAAATCCGGGCTCGGCTTGATGTAATCGACGCGCTCCCAGCCGTTGACCACGGTGAACTCGGCGCCTTCGGCGGCCATGACAGGGGTCAGTGGTGTGGTTTTGGCGTTGCGGCCCGCGGGACGGTGTTCATGCGGGAAGTGGAAGCGAAACTCGTTCTGGTAATCCTCGATCGCCTTCAGCGAAGTCAGCTCCACATTGGTATGGCCGGTGAAACGGCGCGGGTCGAGACACCAGGTGTCATAACAGGCCTCCCCATGGACGATCTGCTGCGCCAGCAGCCAGCCATGGCCGCCGCCTTCGCCCAGACCGGCGCGCAACCCGATGATGCAGAAGGCGTTGCGCTTGCCCGGGATCGGTCCGACCAGCGGCGCGCCGTCGATCGTATAGGTGATCGGGCCGTTGACGATGGACCGGATGCCGGTTTCCTCCAGCGCGGGCATACGCTCGAATGCGCCTGCCAGAACGTCCATGACCCGTTCGAGGTCATCGGGACACAGCGCGTTGACAAAGTTCGGGTCGATCCCGTCCATGCCCCAGGTTTTGCAGTCCTGTTCGTAAAAGCCGACCAGCAAGCCGCCCTTTTCCTGGCGGCTGTAATAGTCCGAGATCGGGCAGCGCAGCAGCGGCATCCGGTGGCCGGCCTCGGCAATGCCGGGAATGTCCTCGGTCAGGAAATACTGGTGCTCCATCGAGGCGACCGGATGATGCACCCCCATCATCGCACCCACTTCGTTGACACGATAGCCGCAGGCGTTGACCACGATATCACAGTCGATATCGCCATGTTCGGTGTGAACGGTCCAGGTGTCATCCTTGTGCTGGGTCAGCGCGGTCACGGGTGTGTTGCGGTATACCTCGGCCCCGGCTTTGCGGGCGTGATAGGCCAACGCCTGACACAGCTGAGCCGGGTCGATATCACCATCCAGCGGATCCCACAGCCCGCCCAGCAAGTTCGTCGTCGAGATCAGCGGGTGACGGCGGGCGCATTCCTCGGCGTCGATCACTTCGAACTCGACCCCCATGCCGCGCGCCATCGAGGCAAAATGGCGGTAGCCCTGCATCTGCGCATCGGTATTGGCCAGCCGGATGCCGCCATCCGCGTGATGATAGTTGATCGGATATTCGGGGTTCTCCGACAGTTCCTTGTACAGGTTGATCGAGTGGGTCTTGAGCCCCACCATCGTTTGATTCATGCCGAAATTCGTGACCTGCGCTGCCGAATGCCAGGTGGTGCCGCTGGTCAGTTCGTTGCGTTCGACCAGCACGACATCGCTCCAGCCCTCCTGGGTGAGGTGATACAGGGTCGAACACCCGGCGATTCCACCGCCGATGACAACTACTTTGGTGCGCGATTTCATGATGTGGGTCCTCGCAGGTTTGGCTGTGTTTGATCATGGAAGGCCCGATTTTCGGTGGCATCGTCAATTGATCAATCCCAGTTTCGATTTTTTCGAAATTAGTATTTGAATGATTTGAGCAAATGGTAATGGGCTTGCCCGATGACCCTGAGGGCCTGTTCTATGCGGGCCAAGACAGGGAGGTTTGGGATACAACATGGCACGACGACGCGGCGGCGGGCGAGAGGAACGATTGGCACAACGCGCGGCGCCGCCCGTGGTGAACCCCTGTCCGCCGGGGCAGGTGGGGGGACAGTACCGTCCTCTGACCGCCCCGGATCTGCAACGTATCCATGATGCGGCGCTGCGGCTGCTGGCCGAGCTGGGCATGGGAGAGGTACCTGACCGGTTGCGGCGGGATCTTTTGGCGGTGGGCGCGCAGGAGGCGGGCAATGGGCGTCTCCTGATGCCGCGCGGGTTGGTCGAAGACGCCATCGACAAGGCGGCCAAAAGCTTCACCCTGCATGGGCGCGATCCGGACAGGTCGATCGAAGTTGGCGGTGATAAGGTCTATTTCGGTACCGGCGGTGCAGCGGTTCAGACGCTGGATCTGGACAGTGGGCTGTATCGCCCCTCGACCTTGGCGGATCTGCATGATTTTACCCGATTGCAGGATACACTGGCCAATGTGGGCTGGTTCACCCGCTGTTGCGTAGCCACTGATGTGCCGGACAACTACGATCTGGACGTGAACACGGCCTATGCGTTGATCCGCAACACAACCAAACCGGTGGCGACCTCGTTCACGCTGGCCGAATATGTCGAACCCATCGTACAGATGCTGGACATTGCGGCGGGCGGTGAGGGGGCGTTTGCGCGGCGGCCGTTCCTCAAGGCGCATATCAGCCCGATCATTTCGCCGATGCGGTACGGCGAAGACGCGGTGGATGTGGTGTATGAATGCATCCGTCACAATATCCCGATATCCTGCATCACCGCCGCCCAGGCCGGGGCGACGGCCCCGGCGACGCTGTCTGGGTTCCTGGCGCAATCGCTGGCGGAAACCCTGGCCAGTCTGGTGATGGTGCACGCGATCCGTCCGGGGTTTCCAATGGTGTTTTCCAACTGGCCACTGGTCATCGATCTGCGCACTGGCGCGTTTTCCGGCGGCGGAGGAGAGACCGCGTGGCTGAACGCGGCGTCTGCGCAGCTGTCGAACTGGCTGGGGCTGCCGTCGGGCGTAGCAGCGTCGATGAGCGACGCCAAGGCCATCGACGCACAGTATGGCGTGGAAAAGGGCCTGACCTCGCTGGCGGCGGCTCTGGCGGGGGGCAATCTGATCTACGAAAGCTCTGGCATGACTGCGGCGTTGCTGGGGGCCAGTTTCGAAGGTTTCGTGCTGGATGACGAGATGCATTCCCACACCTACCGCGTGTTGCGCGGGGCCGAGGTGAGCGAGGAGGCGATTGGCTTTGACGCGATCTGTGACGCGGTGCAGGGAGAGGGCCATTTTCTGGGCGGCGGGCACACGCTGGCGGCGATGGAGCGTGATTACTTCTATCCCGGTTTGGCGGATCGCGAGGAACCACGTACCTGGGCCGAAGCGGGCGCCGAAGACGCTTGGACCGTCGCCCGTCGCAAAGCGCGCGAGATTCTCGATACGCATCATCCCGAGTATCTGAGCACGGCTCAGGACCGCGAAATCCGCGAGAGGTTCAAGATCCTGACCTGACGGGGAAGATGCGCTCCCGCCGCTTTGTCACGCGCTGAAGCGCTCTCAAAGCGTTGAGCATCGCAGCGCCCGGAGGGCGCTGCTGTTGCGTCTCATGGATCCGGACTTAGCAGGCGAAACGCTGGGTCGAGCCATGGCATCTGCCCCTGCACCGGGCTCAGCGCGTGGCGCTGGATCAGGTTGCGTAAAGTGCCATCGACAAGGCTCAGAACACTGTCCGTGCAATCTGTAGTGGCATAAAGCGCGATGGTTCGGGCAAATCCCTTGGCCGGGAAAGGATGCAACGTGACCTGACCGTGAAAGCGGCGGGCGCGGGCATAGCATAGCGGTGTCGTGATCGCCCAGCCTGCGCCCGAGGCAATCATCGCCATCAGGGTCTGGTTGCTTTCGATCTCGAACCGGTGCGGGAGGGACACGCGCAACCGGCGCAGCTGCGCCTCGATCAACCCGCCGATGATCTGACCGGCGCTGTAGCGCAGGAAGGGCAGATCGGTACTGCCGGTCAGGAAGTCTTCGGGTGTGCGGCTCTCACCAGCGGGCAAGGCGACGACAAACGGGTCGCGCAGCATGGGCCGAACGAGCAGGTCGTCGGGCGTGTCTACCGGCTGAGTGGCAAGCCCGATCTCTATCCGGCGTTTGCCCAGAAGGGCCAGGATGTCGTGGCTGGGGCCAGTAATATGGGTGAAGTCACAGTTCGGCATGCCCTGAGCGAGCAGCACGGCCAGGTCCGGGGCAATATCGCTGTCGAAGTCTTCGATCAGCCCGAGGCGCAACTGCCGGGCGGCGCTGGCCTCTCCTGCCACCGCCTCGGCCCGTGCCCGGCGGATCAGGGTCAGCGCCGCTTCCACATGTTTCAGAAAGGCTGCCCCCTGCGGTGTCAGCACCATCGGGCGGCGGCTATGATCCAGCAGAGGCACGCCCAGCTGCTCCTCCAGCGTGCGCAGGTGATGTGACACGGTGCTGGCGGCCAACCCGGTTTCTTCGGCCACGCTGAGCACCGACCCGGCCCGGGCAGCGCGTTGGAACACGTCCAGCGCCTTCAGGCTGAGATCGGGTTTGCTCATGTGTCTGGGTCCGGGGAAGACGGCAACACCGGGGCCGAACGCTCCAAGGCCAGTTCGGCGTCGGAAAAGCGCCACGGCCCGCGCACGCCCGGCACGCCTTCGGGGGTGATCACCAGACCGCGCGCCTGGATCTGCGGATCCTCGAACGCCTGCCCAACCGAATTGATCGGTCCGGCGGGCACCGTCGCGGCCTCCAGCGCGGCCAGGAGATCGGCAGAATTCCAGCGTGAAACCGACGTCTCGATCTCGGCCGTCAGGGCCACACGGTTCTGCACCCTCAGCGGGTTGGTCGCATAATCGGGGTGCGCTGCCAGATCGGTCCGGTCGATCACGCCGCAAAAGCGCTGGAACTGACCGTCATTGCCCACGGCCAGGATGATGTGCCCGTCGGCTGTAGGCAGCGCCTGGTAGGGCGAAATATTGGGGTGGTCGTTGCCCTTGCGTTGCGGGCTGGTGCCGGTCGCCAGATAGTTCATTGCCTGATTGGCCAGCATCGCCGTGGCGCAATCCAGCAGAGACATGTCGATATGCTGACCCCTGCCGGTGCGATGGCGCTGTTCGACGGCAGCCAGAATGCCGATGGTGCCATAAAGACCCGTGATAATGTCGGTCACCGCCACCCCCACCTTTTGTGGCTGCCGGTCCGGCTCCCCGGTGATCGACATCAGCCCTGACATGCCTTGGATCAGAAAGTCATATCCCGCGCGGCTGGCATAAGGCCCGTCTTGTCCGAACCCGGTGATCGAACAATAGATCAGCCGGGGGTTCAGCTCCTCGAGGCTCTCGTAATCCAGCCCGTATTTCTTCAACCCGCCCAGCTTGAAATTCTCGATCAGGATATCTGCATCGGCAATCAGGTCGCGCACCTGCTGCTGGCCTTCGGGGGTGCGGAAGTCGGCCACCACGGATTGTTTGCCGCGATTGGCCGCATAGAAATAGGCCGCCGTCCGGTCGCCGTCGCGTTCGATGAAGGGCGGTCCCCAGCCGCGCGTGTCATCGCCTTGCGGGGCCTCGACCTTGATCACCTCGGCGCCCAGATCGGCCAGTGACTGTCCGATCCAGGGTCCGGCCAAAATTCGGGCCAGTTCAACAACTTTCAATCCGTGCAGCGGGGTCATGCATTGGTCCTTCCAATAACGCCCGCACAAGAAAAACCACGAAAGCCACGGGCGCAACCCCACCTCTGTGGGCCGAAAGCAGCTTCTTTCTGGTTCCAAATACCTCGAGGGTGAGGCCGAAGGCCGAGGGGGCAGCGCCCCCTGCCTAGGCTTCCGGCACAAACGACATCTCATACTTGAAGCAGCGCAGGGAAAAGACCGACCGGGAATGGCGGATCGCGGTGATTTGGTACAGCTTTGTCTTGAGAAATTCCTCGTAACCTCGGGTGCCGCTGACGCTGACCTTCATGAACAGGTCGAATTCGCCGGAAGTGACATGGATCTCGAGAACTTCGGGGAATTCAAGCAGCTTTCGGCAAATACTGTCCAGCTGGTAGCCTTCGTTGCGATCCAGTGTGACCTCGACCAGCACGGTTTCCGAGACACCCAGAGCTTCGGCATCCAGTCGCGCGTGATAGCCTGCGATGATTCCGGCCTCTTCCAGTCGGCGTACACGCTGCCAACACTGGCTTGGTGAAAGCCCCACGCTTTCGGCCAGTTGCGTGTTGGCTTGGCGCCCATCCGCGATGAGCGCACGCAAGATCTTGCGGTCCATTTCGGTGAGTTTTGTCATTTGTGGCTCCGGTTCCGCGGTAGGTGGATTTTGCGCTGCGGCAATCTTGAACGGAACATTATTCGATAACGGGGGGATTCGGGAAATATAATTTTGATATACTGCAAAATAATCAGAACAAACACCGGAAATTTTGCCGTTCTTCTGGATAATTGATGTCAGGCACTTTCCCGCAGGCCAGTGGGCAATTTTGACAGGAGACAGGCATGACGGACCGCAAGGTCAAACTCACATACCCGCATCCTCCGGCGCGACCGGGCGAAGATCCGGATTTCTCCGGTATCACGATCCCGGAGGCAGGGCTGCTGGATGTCCCTCCTCTGGATCTGGATGCGCGCGGCTCGCGTCCCTATGCAAACGGGCTGATCCGGGTGCTGGACGATGACGGCAACGCCGTGGGCCCCTGGGCCGAATATCTGGGTGAAGACACCGAAACCCTGATGCGGCGCGGCTTGCGCGACATGCTTCGGATGCGGGCCATAGACCGGCGGATGATGACAGCTCAGCGGCAGGGCAAGACGTCGTTCTATATGCAATGCACCGGGGAAGAGGCCGTGGGCTGTGCCTTCCAGCGGCAGATGGAACCCGGCGACATGAATTTCCCGACCTACCGACAACAGACGTTGCTGGTGGCCGCGGATTATCCGTTGGAAATGATGTTCGGCCAGTTCTACTCCAACGACCTGGATCCGTTGAACGGACGCCAGCTGCCAGTGCTGCATTCGGCGCGGGATTTCGGCTTCTTCACCATTTCGGGCAATCTGGGCACGCAGTATGTGCAGGCGGTCGGCTGGGCGATGGCCAATGCCCTCAGCGGGGATCGCAAGATCGCGACCGCCTGGATCGGAGACGGGGCGACGGCGTCGAACGATTTTCACGGGGCTTTGCTGATGGCGTCGGTGTATCAGCCGCCGGTCATTCTGAATGTGGTGAACAACCAGTGGGCCATTTCCACCTATACCGGCGTCGCCACCGGCAAGGCGCGCACCTATGCGGCGCGCATGCGGGGCTATGGCATCCCGTCGCTTCGGGTGGATGGCAATGACTTTCTGGCCGTTGCTGCCGTGGCGCGCTGGGCGCGGCGTCGGATGCGCGAAGGGTTCGGTCCGGTGGGCGTCGAATGGTTCACCTACCGCGTGGCGGCGCATTCCTCGTCGGATGATCCGTCTGCCTATCGCCCAAAAGATGACGGCGCCGCCTGGCCGCTTGGGGATCCGATCGAGCGGCTCAAGACACACATGATTGCCAAGGGATTGTGGTCTGAAGAACGCCACGCCCAGGCGCAGGCGCAGATCCTGGACGAGGTGACGCAAGTCCAGAAAAGGGTCGAGGCGCATGGCACTCTGGTCAACCCACCTCCCACAAACCCGGCCGATATCTTCAAGGATGTCTATGCCGAAATGCCCGATCATCTGCGACGGCAGCGACAGGAAATGGGGTACTGAGCATGGCAACCATGACAATGATCGAAGCGTTGCGCGACGCGATGGACGTGGCGCTTGAGCGGGACCCCAGCGTGGTCGTCTTCGGCGAAGACGTGGGGTATTTTGGGGGTGTGTTCCGCTGCACCGCTGGTTTGCAGGAGAAGTATGGCGAAGAGCGTGTGTTCGACACGCCGATCAGCGAAAGCGCCATCGTGGGCGCGGCCATCGGCATGGCGGCGCATGGCATGCGGCCCTGTGTCGAAGTGCAGTTCGCTGATTATATGTACCCGGCCTATGACCAGATCACGCAAGAGGCTGCCCGCCTGCGGCACCGGTCGAACGGGCAGTTTACCTGCCCGCTTGTGATCCGCATGCCCACCGGGGGCGGGATCTATGGTGGTCAGACGCACAGCCAGAGCCCAGAAGCGCTGTTCACCCATGTGGCAGGGTTGAAGACCGTCGTGCCGTCGAACCCGCAGGACGCCAAGGGCCTGTTGATTGCCGCCATCGAAGATCCCGATCCGGTGATCTTTCTGGAACCCAAGCGGTTGTATAACGGTCCGTTCCACGGCGATCACACGGGCAAGTCTGTCAGCTGGGCCAGCGATGCACGCGGGGATGTGCGGGAAGGCTATTACAAGACGCCGCTGGGCAAGGCGCGGGTTACACGGGAAGGTGCAGCGGTCACGGTGCTGGCCTATGGCACGATGGTCTATGTGGCCGAGGCAGCCGTGCAGAACTCGGGGATCGACGCCGAGGTGATCGACCTGCGCACCCTTTTACCGCTGGATCTGGAAACCATCGTGACCTCGGTCGAGAAGACCGGGCGCTGTGTGATCGTGCACGAGGCGACCAAGACCTCGGGCTTTGGGGCGGAGCTGATCGCCGAGGTACAGGAAGCCTGTTTTTACCACCTTGAAGCGCCAATTGAACGGGTCTGCGGCTGGGACGCGCCGTATCCGCACGCGCAGGAATGGGATTACTTCCCCGGTCCGGATCGGATCGAGCGCGCCCTTCGCAAGGTTTTGGAGGTCTGAGATGCAGGAACTTGAGATCAAGCTGCCCGACGTGGGCGAGGGCGTGACCGAAGCCGAGCTGGTGGAATGGCACGTGAAACCCGGTGACCTTGTGCGCGAGGACGACATTCTGGCCGCGGTGATGACCGACAAGGCAACGGTCGAGATCCCGTCGCTCTATGATGGCAAGGTCACATGGGTCGGCGGAGAGATCGGTGACACGGTGCCGGTGGGTACGGTGCTGGTGAAGATCGCGACCGAGGCCGATGCGGTGCCGGATGTTGGCCGTGCTGCGGAGCCGGTCGAGGAGGTGGTCAGTGCGAAGGCCGAAGCTCCCAAGCCTGCTGTGAAACCAACGCCATCCCCTGCGAAACCTGTTCCGGTGCGGACGGTGGGCGCGCCGCGGGCCGAAGGGGCCAGGGTGCTGGCTTCACCAGCTGTGCGGAAACGGGCGCGCGATGCGGGCATTGATTTACGGCAGGTTCCGGGCCGCGGGCCGGGTGGGCGTGTGGAACATGCCGATCTGGACGCTGTGTTTGCAGCACCTCGCGGGGCTGTTTCGGGGGCTGTGCGGATGCGCGCGCAGGGGATGGATGAGATCAAGGTGGTTGGCCTGCGCCGCAAGATCGCCGACCGGATGGCTCTGGCCAATGAGCGCATTCCGCATATCACGGTTGTGGAAGAGGTCGATGTGACCGCGTTGGAGGATCTGCGCGCCACGATGAATCAGGGTCGCAATCAAAAAGGGGCAGAAAAGCCAAAGCTGACCCTGCTGCCCTTCCTGACCGCGATGTTGACCAAGGCTTTGCGGGATCACCCGGAAATGAACGCGCATTTTGATGACGAGGCGGGCGTGATCCACCGTCACAACGCGGCCCATATCGGCATTGCCACCATGACGGATGGCGGTTTGATCGTTCCCGTGTTGCGGCATGCCGAGGCGCTGGGTCTGTTCGAAACCGCCGGTGAAATCACCCGTCTGTCCCAGGCCGCGCGCACCGGCAAGGCCACGCGGGAGGAACTGACCGGTTCGACGATCACCATCACCTCGCTTGGGCCGTTGGGCGCGATCGTGACGACCCCGATCATCAATCACCCCGAGGTGGCCATCATCGGCATCAACAAGATGGCCATGCGTCCGCACTGGGACGGCAGCCAGTTCGTGCCACGCAAGATGATGAACATTTCGTGCAGCTTCGATCACCGGGTGATCGACGGCTGGGATGCGGCGGTGTTTGTGCAACGGCTGAAAACCCTGCTGGAAACCCCGGCGCTGATCTTTGTGGAAGACTGATATGCAACAGAAAACCTGCAAGCTCTTGATCATCGGCGCCGGGCCGGGCGGCTATGTCTGTGGCATCCGGGCCGGGCAGCTGGGGATCGACACGATCGTGGTCGAGAGTGAAAAGCCCGGAGGCACCTGCCTGAACGTAGGCTGTATCCCGTCCAAGGCGCTGATCCATGCCGCCGAGCAGTTCGAAACCGTGAAACACGCAGCGGGGGAAAATCCGTTGGGGATCTCGGCCAGCGATCCTGTGATTGATCTGGGCCAAACGGTGGACTGGAAGAATGGCATCGTGAAACGGCTGACCGGCGGCGTTGCGGGGCTGCTCAAGAAATCAAAGGTGCAGGTGGTCGAAGGCACGGCCCGAATCCTGGACGGCAAGACCGTGTTGGTCGAACGCGACGGCGACCCGCTTCGCATTCGGTGTGATCACCTGGTGCTGGCGACCGGATCGGCCCCGGTCGAGCTGCCGTTTCTGCCTTTTGGCGAAACGGTGATCTCTTCGACCGAGGCGCTGGATCTGCGCGCCGTGCCGGACAGGCTGGCCGTGGTTGGTGCGGGCTATATCGGGTTGGAAATCGGCATGGCGATGGCCAAGCTGGGATCCGAAGTCACGCTGGTCGAGGCTGCGGATCGCATTCTGCCCCAATATGATGCGCAGTTGACCGCGCCGGTTGCCGCGCGACTGAAGGCGCTGGGCATCCGGTGTCTGTTGAACGCCAAGGCGGAGGGGCTGACCGGAGCAGGTGATCTGAGCGTCGAGACGTCGGGTGGCAGCGAAGACATCGCCGCCGATCGGATCCTTGTGACTGTCGGGCGACGCCCGGTTCTGGACGGGTTCGGAGTCGAGGATCTGGGCCTTGATCGGACTGGGCCTTTCCTGCGGGTCGATGAACTCTGTGCGACCTCCATGCGCGAGGTCTACGCCATCGGCGATATCACCGGGGAACCGATGTTGGCACATCGAGCGATGGCGCAGGGCAAGCTGGTTGCAGAACACATCGCGGGGCTTTCGGTGGGCTGGGACAAGCAGGCGATCCCGGCCGTGTGTTTCACCGATCCCGAGATCGTGACGGTTGGACAGGGGCCGGGCGAGGCACCGGACGCCAAGCTGTCGCTGTTTCCGTTGCAGGCCAATGGCCGGGCGTTGACGTTGGAGCGTGCGGACGGGTTCGTGCGGATCGTTTCGGATCCCGACAGCGAAAGGGTTCTGGGCATTCAGGCCGTAGGCGTTGGTGTTTCGGAACTGGCGGGTGAATTTGCGCTGGCTTTGGAGATGGCTGCAACGCTGACGGATATCGCCGACACGATCCACGCCCATCCCACCCTTGGCGAAACCGTGCAGGAGGTCGCCCTGATGGGATTGGGGCAGGCTCTGCACATTTAGCGGGTGCCGAATTCCGGTTGCGCCAAAGGAACAGCTTCAAGCAAAGGAGGAGAGCAATGGCGATTGGCAAAAAGATCCTGACCTTCTGGGACGGTGCCTGGCACGAGGGTAACCTGCCCGTCATCCGGGCCGCTGATCATGTGGCCTGGCTAGGCACACAAGTCTTCGATGGTGCCCGGATGTTTGACGGGGTCATGCCCGATCTGGACCTTCACTGCGCAAGGTTGATCCGATCCGCGACAGCATTGGGCATGGAAACCGATCTGACCGGGCCCGAAATCGAGGCCATCGTGCGGGATGGCGTCAAACGTTATCCAGCCGGTGCCGAACTTTACATCCGACCAATGATGTGGGCCTGTGACGGGTCACCGGGGATCATTGATCTTGATCCGACCTCGACCACGTTTTCGGTCTGTATCGAGGACCTGCCGATGCCCGCGCCCGGGGATTTTTCCCTGACCGTCGCGCCCTATTGCCGCCCGCGTCAGGACATGGCTTTGACCGAGGCCAAGGCCGGATCGCTCTATCCCAACAATGGCCGCATCATGGCCTTTGCCCGCAAGCGCGGCTTTTCCAACGCGCTGTCGCTGGACGTGGACGGATACGTGGCCGAAACCGCTTCGACCAACGTCTTTGTGGTGCGCGATGGCGTGGTATTCACGCCGGTGCCCAATGGCTGTTTCCTGAACGGTCTGACACGGCAGCGGGTCATTGCGCTGCTGCGCGCCGATGGCGTGCAGGTGATCGAGACCCAGATGCGTGTGGAGGATTTCGAGCAGGCGGATGAGGTATTCTGTACCGGCAATATCGCCAAGGTGATGCCGGTCAGCCGGTTTCAGGAGCGGGTTCTGGGCATCGGTCCCGTCAGCGCGCGTGCGCGCGTGCTTTATTTCGACTTTGCCCGTTCCGGGCACCAGCAAGCCGCTTGATCCAAAAACAAAGGCCCGCGTCCTCCTCCCCAAGAGGACGCAGGCCTGCCGGCATTTGCGGCGGAGCCGTGTTCCTGGCTCACACCGCGCCGGTATACTCCCCGCGGGCCGGGTAGTTGTTGGCAATCGCGAAATCCAAGGCTGCGTTCAGTTCCGAGAAATGCGGACGCACGAACGGCATGGTCTGGACCGATCCGTAGTACAGCGTCTGTTCCGGTGTCACCATGAACAGGCCGGGTTCGGAAAACAGCGCTGGTTCCTCGATCCCGATCGAAGTCTTGCCACGCGAGGTCGAGATATAGAGCCCCCATTCGCGCGCCTTGGACAAAGACAGGTCATACCCGAAGCGCAGCTTGGTTGCGCCAATCTTGTCGGCCATCGCGCGGGTACGCTCTTCCCCGTCGGAACTGACGGCGATGCAGGCTACGCCTTTCTCGGCAAAGGTATCGACCAGCTTTTCCAGCTCTTTCAGGTAGTTTGCGCAGATCGGGCAGTGCAGGCCGCGATAGAAACAGATGATTGTTCCGCGTTCATTGGATTCGGCGCTGAGATCGAACGCGCCGTGGTCCAGAGTCGGCAAGGACAGGTCGGGGGTTTTCTGGCGGGGCAAAAGCATCGGGAACTCCAAACAGGTTTCGCTTGAATGGCTCTCTATCAGGCCATATTGTCGGTAGGGTCCGAATAATCCGACAAAATGGCCGAAAATGGAAAAGATTGATCGCCTTACATCCCTGTTGAACCGGTTTCGTCTGACGGTGCGCCCGTGCGCGCCAAGTGTGGCCAACCTGGTTGTTTTCGAGCAGGCGGATGAAGCATTGGAATTGGTGTTTCAGGCCTCTGCGCCCGGTATCGATGGTGTGGGGGCGGTGCTGTCTCTGGCCGTGGATGTGGAGGGCGGGGCCAACCCGCTGCTTACCGCTCTGCCAGTCTGCCTGCGCATGGATGCCGGGGCAGACCCCGAGATCGCCAACCTGATCCGACTGATCCTATCCGAACTTCGGGCCGGACGTTGCGGCTCGCCTGCGGTGTTGGATCGGTTGGTCGAGATTCTGGTGGTACGGGTTCTGCGGGTACAGCTGCAAAGCGGCCAGACCACGCCGGGACTATTGGGCGGGCTGGCGCACCCAAGGGTCGCAAGGGCCTTGGTCGCCATTCACGAAGATCCCGAGCGTGCCTGGCGCAATGCTGATCTCGCGGCTGAGGCAGGCTTGTCGCTGAGCCGTTTCAAAGAGCTGTTTCAAGCCACGGTGGGAGAGACACCAGCCTCTTACCTGCGGCGATGGCGCATGACCCTGGCCCGGCGCGAACTGGAGCGGGGCGAACGGGTGGACCGGGTGGCGCGCCGCTTTGGCTATACCGCGCCGGACGCGTTTTCGCGTGCTTATCTGCGTCAGTTCGGGACCCGACCGAAACAGGCCGGTTTGCAGGCCGCGCAATAGGATGCGTGAAAATGAGTCTTCCTTTGTTTTCAATCTGGGCTACACATTATGAGGGACCCGTCCTGCAGCCCCCGAATGCCACCAGAAGACACCGCCCGCCCGTGAAATTGCATGCCCATCACTGATGTCTCGCATAACCCCTGGCTTGTCGGGGCGTCCTTGCTGGTCGCCCTGATTGCCGGCTTTACCGGGTTATCCTTGACCCAGGGCCTGTCAGAACGGCCCATGCACCAGCGAAAGATCCTGATCGCGCTGGCTGCGATATCCTTGGGCGGCGGCATCTGGTCGATGCATTTCGTCGCCATGCTTGGGCTGCAATTGCCAGTGCTGTTTTATTATGACGCCGTTGTCACGCTGGCCTCGGCTTTGGTGGCGATCCTCGTGGTGGGGGTCGCCTTGTTGATCCTTCACTTCCGCGAGCGCACGCGGGGCAGCCTGATAACGGCGGGCCTGATCGTTGGGATTGGGGTTCTGGCGATGCACTATATCGGGATGGCAGGGCTGGAACTGTGTCGGGCGCTTTACACTCCTCTGGGTATCGTCTCGGCCATCGTGGCGTCCTGTATCCTGAATGTTGCGGCTTTTGGCATTGCCTATGGCGAACGCAATCATCGCAATATCCTGTTGGGCACAGGCTGTTTCGGACTGGCAGTATTTGCGGTGCATTTCATAGCAATCTTCGGAACCCGGTTCGAAACCGTCGAAATTGCAAATGTTGTCGGCCCGATCATCGGGAATGAAGTCATGGCTATCGGTGTCGTGCTCACCAGCTTTGTGCTGTGCGCGGCCTTCCTGTTGACCGGAGTGACCTTCCTGACCCCGCAGCCCGCGGTGGGTGCGGCTGAGGTGGTGGCCGATGCTGAGCCGGAGCCTGATCTCCCGCCGACCACTCTTGCGGAGCCGGGCGTTCGGCAGATCCCTTACGAACAGGAAGGCCGCACCCTGTTCATTGACCCGGCCTCGGTGGCTGCGATCCGGGCCGAAGGGCATTACACCCATATCTACACAGACCGCGGACGCCTGTTCTGTGCCTGGTCCATTACCGAAGCGGAAAAGCGGCTGGGGCAGGGCGTATTTCTCAAGACTCATCGCTCGTATCTGATCAACCCGGCTCATGTCAGCAGTTTCGAGCGGCTCAAGGACAATGGCGTGTGCCATTTCGATCTGCCGGGCCTGTCCAAGGTTCCGGTCAGCCGGTCCCGTCTGAAACAGGTGCGTGCGGCCCTGGGGGTTTGACCAGAGGCAGACCGATGGCGTGATGTTCTTGAAAAGCCAGTACATGTCCGACCGTGTGGATGGGTCGCCCGCCGAAAAAGATGGCTTTTGAAACGCATCAGGGCGCCGCAATTGCGGCGCCCTGGCAGTTTACTTCAATAACAGACGTCAGTCCCAGCAGCTAACCAGAACGGTCATGCCAGTGGCAAGACGAGTCATCGCATCCGGCGACAGGGCGTTCCCGTCCAGCTGATCCTGTGCACGCACACCGGCCTGCTCCAACAGGCTGCGCAGGCTTTCGGCATCTGCAGCAAAGCTCACACCCTGAGGCAGTTGCTGAGCACCTTCCTTGGCAGGGGCCAGAACGCCCAGAACAGCGCCTGAGGCATCCAGAACGGGGCCGCCTGCATCACCAGGCTGAGCGGCGAGCGCAAGGCGCGCAACACCCGCTTCGCCACCAAGCCCGCGGAGGTCTTCCAGTCGCCCGAAGGTCAGCGTCGGAGCTCCGAGGACACCCTCGTAGGAGTAACCGGCAACTGCGATTTCGGACTGCAGACGCGGGGAGCTGGTGCGCAGTCCGGCGATCTCGATCGGTGCAAGAGGTTGCACCGGGCGCAGCACGGCAAGGCCACTTGCGCTGTCTTCGGCGGCCAGTTCCGCCTGGAAGTCATTGTTCAGCGTGATCCGGGTGCAGCTCCGGACGGCCTCGGCCGTCGTCACCACAGCACCGCGGCTGTCCACGAAGAAGCCCGAGCGCGACAGGCGTGGCTTGCGGATCTGCAAGCCCGAGACGAGGTCGATGCGCTGTTCCGCGTCGGCGCCAGCGGCCGGGTCCAACACGCCGTCGGTGCGGGTGAAGCTGGATTTCATCGCTGCCAGAACGCGAGCTCGGCGCGCTTCGTCGCCGGCAGGCCAGATCAGGGTGAAGCCCTTGATCTCACCGTTTTTCAGCGAGGCTTCGGTGTAGGAGACGATGCCATCGCCGCGGCCTTCGATGGTGAAACGATCGGATTTGCGTTCGCGGTCGCCGACCAGCGGCACGATCTCGAGCGTCTGCAGGATGTCATACAGACCAAAAAGCGTCGCCTGATCCCCGGGCTGGCTGATCAGCAGGGTGCGGACGCCGAGAGAGCCGTTGGACTTGTAATGGGCAAAGGGTGGCTCGTAATGTGAAAAGGCAACTTCGCCCACAGGCATTTGCATGCGGATACCGGCTTGCGGGTCGGTGACCAGTTGCATTCCGACCGAAATCAGCGGCGCATTGTATTGATCCATCAGGATCTTGCGCTGCGCGGTGGTCAGAATACCGGTCTGTTCGAAACCGTTTGCACCTTGCCAGGTTGACATGGAGGCGCGGGTGCCCCGGCCAAAGGAACCGTCGATGGCGGCGGTGTAGAAGCCGGCCGCCTGCAGGGCGATCTGCAGATCCTTGCGCTCGTCCGCGGTCAGGGCGCGTTCGCTGCGGCGTGCCTGCGCCGGGGTTTCATCCGCGGGTTCAGGAACTGCCACGTCGGTCTGGGCTGTCGGCGCTGGCGCGGTCACGGCGCCACGGTTCAGAACATTGGCGCCAACGGGCCAGAATTGCTGGCGCAGGTTCGAGCTGCGGGCAATGAACGCATCGCGTGGGATCTGCCGTTCGCTACGGTACACCTGAAGCACCCTTTCGGCATCTTCACGCGTATAGGGCCCCAGCAGGATCCCGTACCAGCTGCCGCCAAGGGAAAACCCGTTCACATCGGCCAAGGCGTTGGAGTAGATCTGCGCCCGGTCCTGAGCCTCGCGCAGGCTGGGATGGGCTTCGATCTGAATCCAGACGGTTTCCTGACCGGCCTGCTGGGCCTGCGCGGTGCCAGAACCAAGAAACGCCAAGTTTGTAATCAAAAACAGGATCATTGCGATCAATGGTCTCATATCAGGTCTCATGCCCTCGAATTGGATAATTTGTCCTGCAGATAAGCATCATCCGGGTCTGGAAAGGAAGCCCCGGAACGGTTTCCGGAGAGGGGAAATCTGCCAGCGTCGCCGCAAGATCACATCTGGGCCACCGGCGCCGGTGCACAAAGCCCCGTTGACCCTGACACGACGCTTGCATAGGAAAGGCGCGCACCCATCGCCCCGGTTCAGACGAGAGACCCATGACACAGAACTCTGCCGCCCCGCGTTCCTTTCAGGAGATCATCCTGCGGCTTCAGTCCTATTGGGCCTCGAAAGGCTGTGCAATCCTGCAGCCTTATGACATGGAAGTCGGTGCAGGTACGTTCCACCCGGCCACGACGTTGCGGGCCTTGGGCTCGAACGCTTGGGCGGCGGCCTATGTGCAGCCGTCGCGCCGTCCGACCGATGGACGCTACGGCGAAAACCCCAACCGGTTGCAGCACTATTATCAGTATCAAGTGTTGATCAAACCCAGCCCGCCGGATCTGCAGGATCTGTATCTGGGCTCTCTGGAGGCGATCGGCATCGACATGGATTTGCATGACATCCGCTTTGTGGAGGATGACTGGGAAAGCCCGACCCTGGGCGCCTGGGGCTTGGGCTGGGAAGTCTGGTGCGACGGTATGGAAGTCAGCCAGTTCACGTATTTCCAGCAGGTTGGGGGGCACGATTGCAAACCCGTTTCGGGTGAGCTGACCTATGGTCTGGAGCGTCTGGCAATGTATGTGCTGGGGATCGACCATGTGATGGACATGCCGTTCAACGATCCGCAGGCGCCGATCGCTCTGAAGTACGGGGACGTCTTCAAGCAGACCGAAGAAGAGTATGCCCGTTGGAACTTCGATGTCGCGAACACGGAGGTGCTTCTGCGTCACTTTGAGGAGGCCGAGGCCGAATGTGCCGCAATCCTTGCGCAGGAGCATCAGGACCCGAAGACCGGCAAGCGCATCATCATGGCGCACCCGGCCTATGACCAGTGCATCAAGGCAAGCCATATCTTCAACCTGCTCGATGCCCGCGGCGTGATCTCGGTCACCGAACGGCAGGCGTATATCGGCCGTGTGCGGACGTTGGCGAAACAGTGCGCGGACGCGTTTGTCCTGACCGAGGCAGGTGGGCACGCGGCCTGATGTCGATCTTCAGCCGCCGGTTATCCGGCAAGCCCTGGCAACAGGGCCTTGAGACCGTCCATGATCATGGCGACGGCAATGGCGGCCAGGATCATGCCCATCAAGCGGCTCATGATGACGCGGGCCGTGCCGGACAGGTGTTTGCCCAGAACCGGCGCGTTCCAGAAGGTCAGCGTCAGGAAACCCACCATACCGACAAAGACCACGACAAAGCTGGTCAGTTGCGCCGCGCCAGTGATCTGGTGGGAATAAACGATCAGTGTCGTGATTGTCCCGGGACCGACAAGGATTGGAAAGGTCAGCGGATAGAAAGCAACCGTATCAGCCGCGGGATAGGCGTCCTTTTCGGCGTCCGTACCGTGATGGGAGCTGCTTTCCTGACCACTCAACATGTTCAGCGCCAGCAACAGGACAACGAGTCCACCGGCTACACGAAAATCATCGACGCTGATCCCAAAGAGCGTCAGCACCTGGGTTCCTGCCGCTGCAAAGGCACCGCCCAGGATCAGACAATACAACCCCGCTTTCATGGCGATGCGGCGCTGATCCGCCTGCGAGGCTCCTTCGGTAATACTGAGGAAGATCGGCAGGTTGCTGATCGGGTTCATGATGGCGAATATGGCGCCGAAGAACGTGATGGCAAAACTGGTATCCATGACACACTCGCTGTCAGGGGTGGAAATCCCCTGCAACTTGCACCATTTCCCTGCGCGGAAACAGGGGGCAAATCCTGCGCTCCGGAGGCGATCTGAATGACTGGAAAACTCATTGCGCTTGTAATCCTGATCCTGGCCGCTGCGGGCGGCGGGGCGATGTATTACCTGCAGGTTTACGCGTACTACTATGACGTGGAGGCGCAGCCGGGCCGTGACGTGATGTTGCTGGCCGACGTGGCAGGAGACCCGGCGCCTATTGCTTACTCCGACTTTCGCGCCATTGATGCCGACAGCTCTCCGATCCGCTATCGGGCGTGCTTTGCCACGACCGAAAGCCCGGAAGATCTGGCGGCGCGCTTTGTCACGCTGGACGAACAGGTGCCACGCACGGCGCCCGGTTGGTTCGACTGTTTCGATGCCGAAGACATTGGGGCCGAGCTGAAGGCGGGAACCGCGACCGCGTACCTGTCTGCCAAGAACATCGAATACGGGGTGGACCGGGTGGTCGCGGTGACCGGGGACGGGCGTGGCTATGTCTGGCATGAACTGAACAATTGCGGCAAGAAAGCCTATGACGGGACTGTCGTGGGCGAAGAATGCCCGCCCGTGCCGGCCGGAAACTGACCCCTGCGACCAAGCCCCGCGTCAATAATGCCTGGGCAGGGCGGCTGAATTGACCTTCTGCCCTTGCCATTGCCGGGCTGCCCCTTGTATCCGCTGTGCCTGTCGATACCGCCCAAGCTTTCGTCATCCAGATGATCGTGAACTTCTGAGGACCTCTGATGCCAGACCTGCTGATTGAATTGTTTTCCGAGGAAATCCCCGCCCGTATGCAAGCGCGCGCGGCGGAGGATCTGAAAAAGCGGATGACCGACGGTTTGGTCGAGGCGGGTTTGACATATGCAGGCGCACACGCGTTGTCCACGCCGCGCCGGCTGACACTGGCTGTCGAAGGGATGTTGGCGGAATCGCCCACGTTGCGCGAGGAGCGCAAAGGCCCGAAAGTGGGCGCACCCGACAAGGCGATCGAAGGCTTCCTGCGTGGGGCCGGTGTGGCGCGCGAGGATCTGGAAGAGCGGGAGACCCCCAAGGGCCCGGTCTATTTCGCCACAATCGAAAAGCCGGGCCGCCCGGCGGCGCAGATCGTGGCCGAGGTGCTGGAAGATGTGATCCGCAATTTCCCCTGGCCGAAATCCATGCGCTGGGGCGCAGGCAGCTTGCGCTGGGTGCGGCCGCTGCATTCGATCCTGTGCCTGATCTCGGATGAGAGCGGAGCAACCGTGGTGGATCTGGAGATCGAAGGGATCAAGGCCGGTGACAGCACCGAAGGGCATCGTTTCATGGCGCCGGGGCGGTTTGCCGTGTCGGGCTTTGATGACTATCAGGCCAAGCTGAAACGTTCGAGCGTGGTCTTGGACCCGGCGGAACGCGCCGAGGCGATTTGGCAGGACGCCACCAACCAGGCCTTTGCCAATGGGCTGGAAGTCGTCGAAGACAAGGGTCTGTTGGCCGAGGTCGCGGGGCTGGTGGAATGGCCCGTGGTGCTGATGGGGCAGATCGACGATCAGTTCCTCGAGCTGCCGCCCGAGGTTCTACAGACCTCGATGAAGGAACATCAGAAGTTCTTTTCGGTGAAGAACCCCAAGACCGGCCGGATCGAACGCTTCATCACCGTCGCCAACCGCGAAACCGCCGACAATGGCGCGACCATTCTGGCCGGGAACCAGAAGGTTCTGAGCGCGCGTTTGGCGGATGCGAAGTTTTTCTGGGAAAACGATCTGCGCGTGGCGACGGAGGGCATGGAGACATGGACCGAGGCGTTGTCGAACGTCACCTTCCACAACAAGCTGGGCAGCCAGTCGGACCGGATCGCCCGCATCGCGGCTTTGGCGCGCGAGATCGCGCCTGTCGTGGGCGCAGATGCCGATCTGGCGGAGCAGGCCGCAAAGGTGGCCAAGGCTGATCTGAGCTCGGAAATGGTCTATGAATTCCCGGAATTGCAGGGGCTGATGGGCCGGTATTACGCCGAGGCCGCCGGTCTGCCGCAAGATGTCGCCAATGCCTGCGAGGCGCATTATTCGCCACTGGGCCCGTCCGATGACGTGCCGACCGAACCGGTCTCCGTCGCGGTGGCACTTGCCGACAAGCTGGATACCCTGACCGGGTTCTGGGCGATTGACGAGAAACCCACCGGATCGAAAGACCCGTTTGCCCTGCGTCGCGCGGCGTTGGGGGTGATCCGGTTGGTGCTTGAGAATGATGTCCGGATGCGTCTGGATCGCCACTTTGATACTCAACTGGTGCGCAACGAGGTCGCGTCCAACGGGGATCTGAAAAAGGAGCATGCCGAAGATCTTGTGCGGGAGATCGCGGATCATGGTGTCTTTGGCGCGGCTTTCGAGGCGGCCAAGGAGAGGTTGGGTGACGTACCGGGTGGTTCGTTCAGCAGCCTGGAAAAGAAAGTGCCGGACACATCCGTAGACCTGCTGGCCTTCTTCCACGATCGTCTGAAAGTCTTCCTGCGGGATCAGGGCATTCGTCACGACGTGATCGACGCCTGCGTGGCGATGCCGGGCAATGACGATCTGACGCTGCTGGTCAAACGCGCCCGCGCATTGGAGGCGTTCCTGAAAACCGAGGATGGCGAAAACCTGCTTCAAGGCTTCAAGCGTGCCAACAACATCCTGACCCAGGCCGAGGAAAAGGACGGGGTCGAATACTCCTATGGCGCGGATGCGAAATTCGCAGAGGATACCACCGAGACGGCCTTGTTCGAAGCCCTGGAGACCAGCCAGGGTGCGATCTCCTCGGCCATCGAGGCCGAGGATTTCGCGGCCGCCATGGGCGGCATGGCGGCACTGCGGGCTCCGATCGATGCCTTCTTTGAGGCGGTGCAGGTGAACAGCGACAACCAGGTCGTGCGCCGCAATCGTCTGAACCTGCTGAGCCAGATCCGCCAGGTCTGCGGCCAGGTCGCCGATCTGACCCGCGTCGAAGGCTGAGATCGGGCAGGGGGGCGCTGCCCCCCTCTTGGCCCCGAGGCCAATTCACCCCCGGAGGTATTTCCGACCAGAAAGAAGCAGGTCGCGCACCGGTTGAGGCGGACAAGCTTTTCCTTGCGTGTTGGCGCAAGCGGCCTATGCTGCAGGGCAAAGAAGGGGTGCTGCAGTGCAGAAAGAAACGCCGATCAGTCTGGCCGACAATCCTAATGTCACGCTGGTGACGCCCTCCGCACCTGTGGCGACTGAAACCCATGGTGGGCGGGCTAAGTGTCTGCAGCGGTTGGAACGGCTGGATTTGCCGGTGCCCCGTACGGTTGCTCTGTCGTTTCGGACAGTACATCGGATTGCCCAAGGGGAATTGCCGGACATAGCGACCATTCTGGCGCAGTTTCCCGACGGGGCGCTGCTGTGCGTACGCCCGTCTTCGGAAGACCCGGATTGGGGTGGGCCGGGCGCGATCCTGAATGTGGGCATGAACGATGCCAGATATGTCGATCTGTGCGAGAATTTGGGGGCCGAGGCGGCCACGGCGTTGTATCGACGGTTCGTGCAGTCCTATGCCGTGTATGTGGCGCGGCTGGACCCTGATGAGTTCGAGGGGATCATTGGCGACGATCCGGATGCCCTGACCGAAATCCTGCACGCTTACGAGACGGAGACGGACGAGCCGTTTCCACAGGATCCCGGGGGACAGCTGGCTGCGGTGCTGAAATCAATGGCGCGTGCGTGGGACGGGACCTCGGCCCGCCTGTTGCGCCAAGCGAAGGGTGCGCCAGCTGACGCTGGGTTGGGTCTTGTGGTGCAGGAGATGATCCCGGGAGTCGGGCAGGGCGAATGCGGCTCTGGTGTCCTGCAGCTGGTGAATTCGACGACGGGCCTGCCGCAGATCACCGGGCGTTACCTGAGCCAGTCCCAGGGGCGTGATGCTTTGGGGGCGGGGGCAGAGGCACTGTTTCTGGAAAGCGATCCGCGCGGCCCCGCGCTGGAGGATGTGGCTCCGGAGGCGTTTGTGCAGCTGAAGGAGCAGGCCTCGATCATGCGCAGCAAGCTACGCGAAGAGATGCAGGTCGAATTTGTCATTGAAAACGGGCGCGTGCATATTCTGGACGGGGTGCGCGTTGCGCGCAGCCCACGGGCAGCGCTGCGCATTGCGGTGCGATTGGCAGAAGACGGGATTATCCCGCGTGAAGAGGCGCTGATGCGGTTGGATCCGCATGCGCTGAGCGAGCTGTTGCACCGACAGGTAGACCCGGAAGCCGAGCGTGATGTGATCGGCACCGGCATTGCTGCGAGCCCCGGTGCGGCGACCGGTAAGCTGGTTTTCACCTCGACCGAAGCTCAGGCCAGCGCGGCGCGGCGCGAGCCGTGTATCCTGGTGCGACGCGAGACCTCCCCCGAAGATATTCGGGGGATGCATGCGGCGGTCGCGGTACTGACCGAGCGCGGGGGAATGACCAGCCATGCGGCCGTGATCGGGCGCGGGATGGGACTGCCTTGTATCGTGGGGGCCTCGTCCCTGAAATTCCACACCAAGAAAAAGCAGATCATCGCTCCGGACGGGCGGGTGTTCAAGGCCGGTGACACGGTAACCATAGACGGCAGTTCCGGCCAGATACTGGCCGGCCAGCCGGAGATGCTGGAGGCGGCGCTGGATGACGCTTTCAATACCTTCATGGGATGGGCCGACGCGGCGCGTGATATCGGAATTCGGGCCAACGCCGACACCCCGGCGGATGCGCAGACAGCGCGGAACTTCAATGCGCAGGGCATCGGCTTGTGCCGAACCGAGCACATGTTTTTCGAACCTGGCCGCCTGACGGTCATGCGCGAAATGATCTTTGCCCAAACCAGCGAAGGACGGGCCGCGGTGTTGGCGCGTCTTCTGCCGATGCAACGTGAGGATTTCGTGCAGCTGTTCCGGATCATGGAAGGGCAACCAGTTTGCATCCGGCTGTTCGACCCGCCCTTGCACGAATTTCTGCCGACGACCCGCACCGGGCAGCGTGAGCTGGCCGAGGCGCTGGATATTCCTGTTTCGGACGTGACCCGCCGGGTCGAATCAATGAGCGAATACAATCCCATGCTGGGGCTGCGAGGTGTGCGCCTGGGTATGACCGTTCCGGAAATCTACGAGATGCAGGCGCGGGCAATTTTCGAGGCCACGATTGAAGCCAGCCGGGACGGCGAGGCGGTGGTGCCCGAAGTGATGATCCCGCTCGTTTCGGCCAAGCGCGAGGTCGAACTGGTCAAGAGCCGTGTCGATGCGGTCGCAGCGGCAGTGAAATCGGAAATGGGACAGGAGTTCACCTATCGGCTTGGCGTCATGGTTGAAACGCCCCGCGCTGCCTTGCGCGCTGCCGAGATTGCTCCGCATACGGCTTTCCTGAGTTTCGGGACCAATGATTTGACGCAGATGACCTATGGTCTGTCGCGGGATGATGCCGGACGGTTCATGTCAGCCTATATCCAACAGGGCGTCTTTCCGGAAGATCCGTTCCATGTTCTGGATACCGAAGGGGTCGGTGAATTGTTGAGCCTGGGTGCTGAACGGGCCCGGCAGGCGAACGCGGATTTGACCCTGTCGATCTGCGGCGAACATGGCGGTAACCCCGAATCGATCTCGTTCTGTCGGGCGGCTGGGTACGATTATGTGTCCTGTTCCCCCTTCCGGGTGCCCGTGGCGCGACTCGCTGCCGCACAGCTGGCAATCGCTCACAAGATAGGCAGTTCATGATTTATGAACTTCCCAGATATAGTAGTAACAGGTGAGAATTCTCTTCGGTTTCTTTGACCTCGGATACGCGTGTTACGGCCGAAATCCGGGAAAAATCGAACAAAACTGGACCTTTTCGTGACATTGCGGTAAATGCCGCCCTGCGTCTGTTTCTGGGGGGGTCCGGCGCGACCGTCTGTTTTGGGGTTACCTGTAATGAAACGACTACTTGCTGCCGCCCTTGTGATGGGCTTTTCCGTGCTGCCTGCTGGTGCAAGTGCAGAAGCCAGTTTGGACAATCTTTACCAACGGGAGCGTGAAAACATCAAACGGCTGCCGGGTGGTCAATTGCGGGGACTGCTGTCCTTCGGGTTGAAGAAGGTGAAGACGGAGCCGCTGAGTTATACGACGGCTTGGATCGACTCGCAGCCGAAGCCCGAAGGTGACGAGCATTTCAAGTGTTTGGCCGAAGCCCTGTATTTTGAAGCGCGTGGTGAAACCGTCCGTGGGCAGTTCGCCGTGGCCGAAGTGATCAAGAACCGGGTCCAAAGCGAAAAGTTCCCGAACAGCTATTGTGGCGTTATACATCAGGGTACTGGCCGCAAGTACCAGTGTCAGTTCACCTATACGTGTGACGGCCGCAAGGAAGTGATCGCCGAGAAGGGTGCGTATCTGCGAGTGTCCAAGGTGGCTCGAGCCATTCTGGATGGCATGGGTGGCGATCTGACCGGAGGCGCAACCTATTACCACACCAAGCATGTGAGCCCGCGTTGGTCGCGAAAATTCAAGCGGACGGCCCAAATCGGCGTACATCTGTTCTACAGCCCGAATGTGCGGACAGCGTCCACCGAATAAGTCCTGATCCGCGGCGAATTCCGGGAAATGCGACGTTTTCGGAGGGTAGTATGGCGATTGTTGCGCTGCTAATTCCTGATGCGTTGCATAATATGTAGCTTCAAATCACTCAGCCAGAGGCCAAGTAAATGAGCTCTGAAGTTCGCCTTGCTTTCGCGCACCCGTCCGAACGCGCCGTCGCAACGGCGCCCCGTGGTCCGTTGGATCGCATCTCCTTGCGCGACCACACCGTCGAAGTTGAAATCGGAGCCTTCCAGGCTGAACGCGGCACGACCCAGCGGATCTGTTTCAATGTGGTGGTCGAGGTTACGCCGCTGCCCGACAACGTGGACGACGATGTCGATCGTATCTTGTCCTATGACAAGGTGACCGAAGCCATTGCACATGAACTGGCGGCTGAACGGCTGAATCTTCTGGAAACACTGGCCGAGCGGGTAGCAGAGCGTATCCTGCTGGAACCACAGGCCGTGCGGGCTTTTGTCCGGATCGAGAAACTGGATCGTGGTCCCGGCGCCCTGGGCGTTGAAATCGTGCGCTCGGCGGATCAGGTGATCCATGAAGTCGAAGAGGAAGAACGCCCGCACCCGCGCCTGATGTACCTGTCTAACTCGGCCATCGACTCGGACAACCTGTCTGGGTGGATCGACCAGATGGAACACCGGGTTCGTCCCTTGATCCTGTGTGTCGGGCCGCATGAAATGGCCGTGCCGCAGACAGGTCACAAGATGACCCAGCGCCGGATTGACCTTCTGGCAATTGAACAGAACGCATGGCGTCTGGCGGCCAAGGATTTCCGCTGTGTCGTGGTTTCAACCCGGACCGAACTGGACTGGGCTATGAAGAACGGCCAGATCTGCGTCTGGGCGCCCTCCAAGATTGTTCTGGATGCAGTGGATGGCCCGTCTGCGGCCCCCTCGGATTCGGTGGCCCTGGCGGCTTGGTTTGCAGCCACGTTCGAGGCCGGCGAGATGGTCGTTGTGGGTGAAGCACTGCCGGACAATCCTGGAGTTCCACTTCGGGGCGTGTCTGTGGAGCAGAGCACCCTTTGACGTACTTCCGTCCTCTTGTTCAGAACGGTCCCGTCCGCCCGGACGGGGCGTTGCCATTGGCCGGCTCAACTCAGCTGTGGTTCTCCCATGCAGAGCTTTTGGAGCGATCAGGGGGGGAGGTTGTTCCCGCCGGAGAATTGCCAACCGACGCAGTGGAGCTGCTGACGGCGCCGAGATCCGAGATTTCGGGCCTATCGATGACTGAGCCGCAGATCATGGGAATTCTGAACGTTACGCCGGACAGTTTCTCGGACGGGGGACAGCATAACGAGCTGACTGCTGCGCAGGCGGCGGCCCTTCAGATGGTGGAAGACGGGGCGACAATCATTGACGTGGGAGGGGAATCCACCCGGCCCGGCGCCGAATTCGTTGAAATCGAACAGGAAATCGACAGAACCGCCCCGGCTATCCGTGCAATCCGGGACAAGAGTGCAGTGCCGATCTCGATCGATACCCGCAAAGCCCCGGTGGCGCGGGCGGCTTTGGACGCGGGTGCGAACCTTGTGAACGATGTGGCGGGGTTTACGTTTGACCCGGATCTTGCGCCCCTCAGCGCGCAGGCGGGGGTGCCGGTCTGCGTCATGCATGCGCAGGGTGATCCGAAGACGATGCAGGACGACCCGCAATACGACAATGTCCTGCTGGATGTGTACGATTTTCTGGAAAACCAGATCCGCTTGCTTGAAGGTATCGGTATCCCCCGTAGCCGGATCGTCACTGATCCGGGCATCGGCTTTGGCAAAACCCAGGCCCACAACCTGACCCTTTTGCAGAATATCAGCCTGTTTCACGGGCTTGGCTGCCCCATTTTGCTGGGCGCGTCGCGCAAGCGTTTTGTCGGAACCATCGGCAAGGCTCCGCGTGCGCAGGACCGTGCCCCGGGATCCATCGCTGTTGCCCTTGCAGCTTTGGCCCAAGGTGTGCAAATTTTGCGCGTACATGACGTGGCAGAGACGGCGCAAGCCCTGCGTCTCTGGCAAGCCGCGCGATAGAGGGATCTATGCGAAAACTATTTGGTACCGATGGCGTGCGCGGCACGGCCAATACGTATCCCATGACAGCCGAAATGGCACTGCGTATCGGCGCAGCCGTCGGGCGGTATTTTCGCCGCGACGCCACGGGAGTGCACCGTGTGGTGATTGGCAAGGACACACGCCTCTCGGGGTATATGCTGGAAAGTGCGTTGACGGCGGGGCTGACCTCGACAGGCATGAACGTGCTGTTGCTGGGGCCGGTGCCAACCCCTGCGGTGGGGTTGATGACGCGGTCGATGCGGGCTGATCTGGGGGTGATGATCTCGGCCAGCCACAATCCAGCGGAAGATAACGGAATCAAGTTCTTCGGACCGGACGGGTTCAAACTGTCCGACGAGGATGAAATTGCGTTGGAAGAGCTGATCGAGACCGGTGTGGCCCCGTCTCGCCCCACAAATATCGGGCGCGCAAAGCGCATCGACGATGCGCGTTATCGCTATGGCGAGCGGGTCAAAAGCTCGGTACCGCGTGACGTGCGGCTGGACGGGCTCAAGGTGGTTATCGATTGCGCCAACGGTGCGGCCCACCGAGCGGCGCCCGAAATCTTGTGGGAGCTGGGCGCTGAGGTCATTCCGGTGGGGTGCGCCCCCGATGGCGTGAACATCAACCGGGGCTGTGGATCAACCCAGCCGCAGGTTGCAGCGGACACAGTTGTGGCGCATGGCGCCCATGTGGGCATATCGCTGGATGGGGACGCGGATCGGGTTGTGGTCATTGATGAACTCGGCCAGGTGGCAGATGGGGATCAGCTGATGGCCCTGTTGGCCTCCCGCTGGGCCGAAGATGGCATCCTGTCCGGTGGCGCGCTGGTTGCGACGGTGATGTCGAACCTTGGGCTGGAGCGGTTCCTGAATGACAGGGGGCTGAACCTGGAACGCACGGCGGTCGGCGATCGCTATGTCGTGGAGCGGATGCGCGAGGGTGGGTTCAACCTGGGGGGCGAACAATCCGGCCATATCGTGATGAGCGATCATGCCACCACCGGTGACGGGCTGATGGCCGGGCTGCACTTCCTTGCCGAGATGGTCCGCTCCGGCAGGAAGGCAAGCGAACTGGCGCGGCAGTTTGAACCGGTGCCGCAGCTGCTCAAGAATGTGCGTTACAGCAACGGTCAAGCGCCGCTTGAACTGGAGGTCGTGAAGTCTGCGATTGCTCAGGCCGAAACCGCGCTCAACGGAAAGGGCCGATTGCTGATCCGCAAGTCGGGCACCGAACCGCTGATCCGGGTCATGGCTGAATGCGAAGACGCAGAGCTGTTGAACGAGACAGTTGATAGTGTGGTGGATGCCGTGAAAAACGCTGTTTCGGCCTGATGGCGCAGTAAACTGCATCGTGTCATTCGCATCGGCAGACAGTGTCCTGACACCCGCTCGTACTCAGCCTGACTGAAACGGGTTCTGTTTTGGCGCTTCACGCAACCGGGGTACGACGCCTTCGGCTCAGAAGTAAGCCGCCCAGAATCAGCGCGAGTGCGATAAACAATTGCGGGGGCAGGGTTTCTCCCAACAGGATGGCGCCAAAGATCACCGACCACACCGGAACCTGATAGTTGACGGTCGACAGAAATGCTGGCCCCGCGCTGCGTGCGACCTGGACCAGAAGAACCTGGGCCAAAGCCGTTGGCAGAAGCCCGAGATAGAGAACGGCCGCCAGCGGCAGAGCGGTGGGCAGGGTCGGCACGCCTTCGACCCACAGCGCCACCGGTACCATCATTGCCGCCCCGCATAATAGCGCGGCGGCGGACAGCGACAGCATGTTCACCTGCGGGCACAGCCGGGTGATGATGGATCCGATGGCGTAACAGAGTGAAGCGGTCAAACAGGCAAGCCGTGCCAAGGATTCAAAATCACTGCCGGCGGAGCGAAAAGCATCAAGGCCGATCAACACCACAACACCCGCAAATCCGATCATGAAACTGATGGTTCGGCGAAGGGTCATGGTTTCGCCCGGCACCAGAAGATGGGCCAACGGCAGCACGAACAGTGGTACAACCGCCATGCAGACCCCGGCAAAGCCACTGGCAACATAGGTCTGTCCCCAGCTGAGCAGGGCAAAAGGCAGAGCGTTCGAAAAGAACCCCATTCCAGCTGCACAAGCCCATATAATGCGGCCTTGAAAGGTGCCCAAAGGCGGCAGGCCAATCCCCATGACCCGGATCACGGCCAACAGGCATACTGCTCCAATCGAGATCCTAAGGGCCGCGATTGTCATCGGCGGAAACCCTTTGAGCGCCAGGGACACGGCCATGAAGGACGCCCCCCAGATCACACCAAGGAGCAGCAGTTTGGCCCAATTCGTCGCACCGGGAGCGTCTGGCATTTTCTACTCCTGATCAAGATGTTGCGCCAAACAGTGCGCGGTCCGTGAGAAATTCAACGAAAACAAAAAAGGGCGCTCCAGATCTGAAGCGCCCTGCAGAGGAAAAGGCTGCGGGTTGTCCCGCGGGCGCCTTAGTTCTTCTCTTTGTCGACCATTTTACCGGCCGAGATCCACGGCATCATGCCGCGCAGCTTGGCACCGGTTTCTTCGATCAGATGTTCGTCGTTTGCACGACGCGATGCTTTCAGGAAGGGCTGACCAACCTGGTTTTCCAGCATGAAGTCGCGGACGAAACGGCCTGCCTGAATGTCTTCCAGAACCTCTTTCATGCGGGCTTTGGTTTCGTCGTACTTCAGGATGCGCGGGCCGGTGACATACTGGCCGTACTCGGCGGTGTTCGAGATCGAGTAGTCCATGTTGGCGATGCCGCCTTCATAGATCAGGTCAACGATCAGCTTCACTTCGTGCAGACATTCGAAATAGGCCATTTCCGGTGCGTAACCGGCTTCGACCAGAGTTTCGAAACCGCAGCGGATCAGCTCGACCAGGCCACCGCACAGAACGGCCTGCTCACCGAACAGGTCGGTTTCGCATTCTTCGCGGAAGTTGGTTTCGATGATGCCCGAACGGCCGCCACCGATGGCGGAGCAGTAGGACAGGCCGATTTCCAGCGCCTTGCCGGTGGCGTCGGTGTGAACCGCGACCAGGCAGGGCACGCCGCCGCCTTTGGTGTATTCGCCGCGCACGGTGTGGCCGGGGCCTTTGGGGGCCATCATGATGACGTCGACGCCTTCTTTCGGC
>WKFI01000021.1 GCA_014872875.1 Paracoccaceae bacterium | reverse complement strand
CAGTGCGCGCCCAGCCCGCCACAGGTTCCGGGCTCAATCGGCAGCGACGCGTAGTTAATGCGCAACGACCGGGCAGGAGCGTCTCCTTTCCCTCATCGTCCATGGGTTCCGTCGTATGCGTTGGCAGCTGGCGGTTGCCAGCCTTTCAGCGCATCACTTTGAGGGGTGAAGACTTCCACCAACAATGGATAACACGCCGCGGTGTCAGAGGAGTGTTCGGAACTGCAGTCCCCCCCCGGACAGGCGCTCAAACCTCCCAGCAGATCGATTTCGGCAAAGAACTCCAGATAATCCCCGGGGCGCACGGGTGAGGCTTTCATGAAATACTGCCCGGTGTCACGGGTGAACCCGGTACACATGAAGACGTTTAGAACGTCATGCACATGTGGCTCGGCCTCTTGCAGAGACACGCCGAGATGATCCGCCAAAGCCCGCGTTAGGTTAGAGTGGCAACAATAATGATACTGGCTGTCTGCCAACAGATTGCCAGTATATGGATCGCACCGGGTGCCGATCACGTCATGTACCGACCCGCCAAAAGCATCCATCCCATACCAGCCCAACGTATCCTCGATAATGGTTGCCATAGGGCGCATCGCTGGAAAGCTCGACCACATCCGTTCGCCGGTGGTGATATGAGTCCCATGCAGGGCCCGGGTCTTGCCGGAGTAAAACCGTTCACTCAGATCATCCCGATTCCAGAGATTCAAATCCCCGACCTGAGGTCCCTCAACCGATGAAATGCGAAAGAAGCTCCCGGCCGGGACAGTAAAACAACGGGCATCGCGCGCTGGCACCAAAACTTCGTCGGTCTTTTTGGCTGTCTCGCGTGCACCCCTGTAGAGTTCCACATCGGGCTTGGGCAACGTGTCATTGGGATAGCAGATGACGGGCCGGATGGCGCGGCGTGTGTCCGCATCGGATGGCGCCGTGGGCGTTGTCGCTGACTGACTGGCTGACTGGGGGCTGGACATGGGCAATGAACCTCTGCGTTGGTTTTGCCCATGCAAGTCGCAGACACGGCGTCCGTGCAAGTCTTTTTTGGTCGGTTAGCCTGTCAGATCGCAACGACATCCAGCGGCGGGAACCCGTTGAACCCGATGCTGGAATAAGTCGAGGTATAGGCCCCGCAGCTGTGGATCACCACCCGATCGCCACTACGCAACCCCAACGGCAGTTGATAAGGTTGCCGCTCGTACAAAACATCGGCGCTGTCACAGGATGGTCCGGCCAAAATACATGGCCCCGTTGGTTCATGATCCCGGTCGGTCGTGATGCGATACCGGATCGCTTCGTCCATGGTTTCCGCAAGCCCGGAAAACTTGCCTATATCCAGATACACCCAGCGGTGCAGATCCGAATCGTGCTTCTTTGACACCAACAGAACTTCTGCTGCAATGGCCCCGGCTTCCGCCACCAGACCGCGGCCCGGTTCGGCCATGATCTGCTGCACATCGCCAAAATGGTGCTTCACAAGCGACATGACTTTGCTGGCATAATTGGCGGGCGAGCCAATATCATCGCCATATCGGGCGGGAAATCCCCCGCCGATGTTCAGAAGTGTCAAAGCGTAACCTGATTGCCGGGCCTGATGCCACAATTGGGCAACTTGTTTGAGCGTTTCCTCCCACATGCGGGGCTCGCGGGTTTGGGAACCCACATGGAACGAAAGCCCAACAGGCTCCAATCCCAGCGCCTTTGCATAGCTCATGAGTTTCAACGCCTTGTGCGGTGTGCAACCGAACTTGCGGCTCAAAGGCCAATCGGCTTCGGTCGCGTCCACGATCAGGCGCAGGCAGACTTTGGCCCCTGGTGCATGCTCGGCCAACTTCTCAAGTTCTTCTCGCGCGTCAGCAGCGAAATGCGTGATACCGACCCGATGGGCAAAGGCGATATCCGATGGACGTTTGATCGTGTTGCCAAACGTGATCTGGCTGGACCGCGCGCCCGCCGATAGGCACATTTCGATCTCTGCGCGACTGGCCGCATCGAAGTTTGATCCGAGTTGCACCAATCGTTCCAAGATCTCCGGCGCCGGGTTGGCCTTGACCGCATAGTGAATGCGCGCCCTGCCCAAACCTTGGGCCAACGCCGCGTATTGCCGGGCAACCGCATCTACGTCCAAGACCAGCGTGGGACGTTCAAACCTGTTGTGCCGGATGAACCTTGTGAGTTTACCGTCCTGTACGGAAGAACGGGCCAACAGCCCGGCGACGTTTGCGTTCATGGTCATCTCCAAAAGACCCGGCCATATATGACCGCTCAGTTCCATCAGAGACGTTACCGTCGCTACGTAACCATGGGGGCAACACCCTTGGGACAGAGGCGCGTGCGTTGGCGTCTTGCGCGCTCATATCCTGAAAAATGCCGAGTCGTTCAAGCGGTTTTTCAGCGTTTCGGCCTGAGGCACGCTAAAGGCGCCGTTTCCGATCCTGTCTCCGCACCACAAAAGGCGCATCGCCATTGACCCGGCTCGCTCTGCCGCCAGCGGCAATCACGGGTCAACGTGGTGTGCGTGCGTCGCCAAACAAAATACGCCAGAACCCCGGCAAGAAGAAGTATGAGCAATACGGGCATATCCGCGCTCTACCCCGGATCAATCATTTTGACCATTGTAAGCGAAACCCCGAGCCACGCACGAAACCAAGCTCGGGGTATTTCGACGGTTCCAATCATGCCGCACTGAAATATGGCACGATGCCTTCTTCCTGTTTTTCAGGCTCTTTAACCACGATTGGTTGAGGCGTGTAATACGCATAGGTTTCGTCAAGAATCCGTAAGGCGTCCTGCGCTTTTTGATCCGGAAATTTCCTGATGTTTTGCATGGGTCTTGCTCCAATTTTGAACTCGACCTCCTCCTGCCCTGAAACTTAAGAACAAAACCTGATTGGTGCACCACGTGCTTTTGCAGCTGCGTTATGCGTAGAATGCATGCCCCGAAAAATCGATGCAAAGGAAAAGGCCGTTACCGAAGAGTGAAACAGAGCCTTGAAAACAACATTACTTGGCCAGGCAGGTATTTGCCTTTTTGGCCTGCTTTTTGGACACATCTTTGCCCGGCAAAACAGTCCTTGTCGTCCCTTCATCGGTAACCACGGTTTCCACCTGATATTCACCGTCGATCCCAGCATCACTGACGCATTGGGACAGCAGGCTCGGTTCAGCGGACTTGCCACCACCACAGGCCCCCAGAACTGTCAGGCCCGTGACCAGAAAAGCTGTCAAAGGTATCGTTTTCATTCTTCAAAATTCCTTGTTCTTGGGATTCCAAGTCGTAAATCGCGTTGAAAAAAGAGACAAGGCCCCGACCTGTCGGACGGAGCCTTGCTAGCTTTTCAGTGAATTAGGATCAGACCGCGCGCTCGACCATCAGCTTCTTGATCTGTGCGATCGCTTTGGCAGGGTTCAGACCCTTTGGGCAGGTCTTGGCACAGTTCATGATGGTGTGGCAGCGGTACAGCTTGAAGGGGTCTTCCAGTTCATCCAAACGCTCACCGGTGGCTTCATCGCGGCTGTCGATGATCCAGCGATATGCATGCAGCAGCGCAGCTGGGCCCAGGTAACGGTCGCCGTTCCACCAATAGCTGGGGCACGAGGTCGAGCAGGACGCGCACATGACGCATTCATACAGGCCGTCCAGCTTCTTGCGATCCTCGATGGACTGCTTCCACTCCTTGGCGGGGCGGTTGGTCTTGGTCTCAAGCCACGGCATGATGCTGGCGTGCTGTGCATAGAAATGGGTCAGATCGGGGATCAGATCTTTGACCACTGGCATATGCGGCAGAGGGTAGATCTTAACATCGCCCTTGATCTCATCCATGCCATAGATGCAGGCCAATGTGTTGATCCCGTCGATGTTCATCGCACAGGAGCCGCAGATACCTTCCCGGCACGAGCGACGGAAAGTCAGGGTCGGGTCGATTTCGTTCTTGATCTTGATCAGCGCGTCCAGAACCATCGGACCGCAAGTATCCATGTCTACGAAATAGGTATCGACACGCGGGTTCTGACCGTCATCCGGGTTCCACCGATAGATCTGGAGTTTGCGCAGATTGGTTGCGCCTTCGGGCTTGGGCCACGTCTTGCCGGTCGTAATCCGGGAGTTCTTGGGCAAGGTCAGTTGGACCATTGGAACGCCTCCTGCTGGATGTGGGCCTCTGGAAGAAGAGACAGGGTTTCAGGTTTGCGGCGTGGGGCCGCATGTCGTGTGTTCGAAGTCATACGGAAATTCCTTTCGGCAGAACCGCCCGTTCAGGCAAGCCCGCAAGGATTTCCGCATCCTTGGGAAAGATGCGCCGCAATCGGCCCATCAGAGTTTCATCGCGGCTGACCAGCAGCAGGACCAGAATGAACTCCGGATCGTTTTCCATCTGCTTCCAGCGTTCAGCCGTGCCAAGAGCCTGGGCGTCTTTGGTGTCTTTCTGAAACGACGACCCACCGCCAAAGCGTTGCACGGTACCGACGTCATTATCCCGTGCTTCCAGCCCCAACTTGGCCAGGATGGACTCTCGATAGGATTCGGACGCGAACCAGTCATCGTAGCAGATCGGGACCAGTGTCTGAGGATCACTGGTTTCGACCCGGTCCAGCAGCCGCGAATAGCCATGGACCGTTTTCAGCACCACCGATGTTCGGAACATAACGGAATAGGCTTCGTTGCCCTGCAGTTTCTTCAGGAGTGACGCGCACCAATTCAGGAAACCGCGATAGACCAGAATATCCTTGTCGATCAAAGACGCGTCAAAGGGACCGCTCACCTTGGCGGGTGGTTTGAAATCGGCCGGCGAGACATCTTCGTAACTGAACAACAGCAATGCACCATCGCCTGCCGGGGCCGCAAATCCGGGCAAATCCGCTGCCGCTTTCTTTTGCGGCACATAGGACCCGTTCACGTCAATCGAGGCAAAGAACTTCAGTGGGGATCGATGCGGCCGGCAATTGTTGAGAAACACGCTTTGGCCATCAGGTGCGTTGCGCAACAGCCAGTTAGCGATTGCATGATTCCCGGAGCGGCGCATGCCGAACATGCGCAGAACCATGGATGGGACAATGCCCAGCTCGCCCCATTCGGGGGCCTGTCGCAACTGTTGCGCCTCGGCCATCACGTGACCTCCCGCAAGACCGGGCCTGAAACGAGCAAGCCGCGATGGGCTGTTCGCAACTGGCGAAGGGGATAAAGCGCGCGCACCAGACGCTGGACACCCGCTAGAGTGTCCAATCTCGTTGTCTGGCAGTACCGTTGAACCACGCGCTTCATTCCAGACTTACCGGCTCAGAAGGTCCGCGCTTTGGGCGCGATCTTCTTGAGGCTGATACCGCCCTGCTGTTCTGTGGTCAGCGGATCGACAATCACAGGACGATAGCTGAGGTCACATTTGGTGCCGGTCTCATCGACGCGGCTGACAGTGTGGACGCGCCAGTTTTCATCGTCACGTTCTGTGAAGTCTTCATGCGCATGGGCGCCACGGCTTTCCTTGCGGGCTTCAGCACTGACAATGGTCGCCAGGGCCGACGGCATCAGGTTGGTCAGCTCCAGCGTTTCCATCAGGTCCGAGTTCCATACCAGCGAGGTATCGGTCACTTTCAGATCACCCATTTTACCGGCAATCTCGGTCATCGACTCCACACCTTCGGCCATGGTCTTGGCGGTCCGGAAAACAGCTGCGTCGCGCTGCATGGTCTTCTGCATCTCAAGCCGCAGATCCGCGGTCGGGATAGCGCCTTGGGCGTAGCGCAGACCATCAAAGCGTTCGAAAACCTTTTCGATCTTGTCGGCAGACGCGCGCGGCACCGCTGCGTCGCGATCTACCACCGTCCCTGCGCGAATGGCCGAAGCTCGACCGAACACCACGAGGTCGATCAGCGAGTTCGATCCCAGACGGTTGGCGCCGTGAACCGAGGCACAGCCTGCCTCGCCCACGGCCATCAGACCGGGGACGACAGCGGTCGGATCGTCCTGGGTCGGGTTCAACACCTCACCCCAGTAGTTGGTCGGAATGCCACCCATGTTGTAGTGAACAGTTGGCAGAACAGGGATCGGTTCCTTGGTCACGTCAACACCGGCAAAGATCTTTGCACTTTCCGAGATACCCGGCAGGCGTTCAGCCAATGCTTCGGCCGGCAGGTGGTTCAGGTTCAGGTGGATATGATCGCCTTCGGCACCGACACCACGGCCTTCACGGATTTCCATGGTCATTGAGCGACTGACATAATCGCGCGGCGCCAGATCCTTGTACTGGGGCGCATAACGCTCCATGAACCGCTCACCTTCGGAGTTGGTCAGATAACCGCCTTCACCGCGTGCGCCTTCGGTAATCAGACAGCCTGAGCCATAAATGCCGGTGGGGTGGAACTGCACGAACTCCAGATCCTGCATCGGCAGGTCTGCACGCATCACCATACCACCGCCGTCGCCGGTGCAGGTATGCGCCGACGTAGCCGAGAAATAGGCACGGCCGTAACCACCGGTCGCCAGCACAACCATCTTGGCGTTGAAGACATGCATGGTGCCGTCATCCAGCTTCCAGCAAACGACACCCTGACACTGGCCATCATCGCTCATCAGAAGGTCGATGGCGAAGTATTCGATGTAGAATTCGGCGTTGTTCTTCAGCGACTGACCATACAGCGTGTGCAGGATCGCGTGGCCGGTGCGGTCAGCGGCGGCACAGGTACGCTGCACAGCGGGGCCTTCGCCGAACTCGGTGGTGTGGCCACCGAAGGGACGCTGATAAATCTTGCCTTCTTCAGTACGGCTGAAGGGCACACCATAGTGTTCCAGCTCATAGACCGCCTTGGGCGCTTCACGCGCGAGGTACTCCATCGCGTCCGTGTCGCCCAGCCAGTCCGAGCCCTTGACGGTGTCATACATGTGCCACTGCCAGTGGTCCGGCCCCATGTTCGACAGGGACGCGGCAATACCGCCTTGCGCGGCCACGGTGTGGGACCGCGTCGGGAATACCTTGGTCACACAAGCTGTGCGAAGCCCCTGCTCGGCCATGCCCAAGGTCGCACGCAAGCCTGCGCCGCCTGCTCCAACAACCACGACGTCATAATCGTGTGTTTCGTATTCATATGCTGCAGTCATCGTTCTTGTTCCTTATCCGCAGATCACAAGGCAATTTTGACGAGTGCGAACAAACCCGCGGCCATCAATGTGTAGCAAAAGGCCTTTACGGCAACGAGTGTCAGCTTTTCAGCAGCGCCGTGGACGTAGTCTTCGATTGCTTCCTGCGCTTCGTTCATCAGGTGGATCAGACCAACCACCAGGGTCAGCCCCGTAATGATCGCCGGGAAGGGACGTGCGAAGTAGGACAGAACCTCTTCCTGTGTTCCGCCCAGACCTAGGCCCAAGGTAATCACGAACAAGGGAACCAGAACCGTCATCAACATCGAACGCACCATCATCTGCCAGTGATGATGCGTACCGGTGCCGCCGGCCCCGAGGCCGCGCGCGCGCTTGCGGTCAGTCAAATAACGCATTGATACTCTCCTCAAACCACAATCAAGGTCAGAACGGTCAGAACGGTCGCTCCGATGAACATGCCTTTGCCCAGCGTCTCGGCGACATTCACATCCAGACCATACCCAAAGTCGAAGATCACGTGACGCAAGCGGCCCAGCGTATGGTACCAAAGGGCCCAAACCCCCAGGGTCAGAAGCAACCCTCCGAACCAGCTGGTCAGCAATCCGTCGATAAAGGCAAACGCAGTTTCCGAGGTGGCGGCGGCCAAAAGCCACCAAACAACCAACAATGCGAAGAACAGCAATGAGATGCCGGTGATCCGAACCATAATCGACGACGCCGAGGTCATCTGCGGGCGATAGATCGCAATGTGCGGTGAAAGCGGGCGATTGCCCCGATTGACATCGGCCATGTTGGCTCCTTTCCGGTTAGCTGACGACGTTTTACCGCTTTTTTGCGTCCTGTCACGTTATCGAAACGCAAAAAAGCGCGGTTATTTGGCGCGTCTGCTCATTTTTTGTCAATCTGTGATCACATTTTTCAATTGCGTGATCACATCTCGCGAAGATGTGAGCGGAAACATTTGTTTCATGGGAAACCGGGCTCACAGCCATTGATTCTGCAGCGCGGCACAACCAGTGCGGCGGTCTGCCGCGCCACTTCTCGCAACAGCTTTCTGCGGATTTGTTCAGGGTAATCCTGAAAAGTTGTGGCGGTGATCACAAATGCACCCTCGCCTCGGATGACATGCTCAAAAAAGTAGGCGGTCAGATCGGGTTCAGAAGCTTCAATGGCAATCGCGTTCACAACGATGTCGTTCTGTTTGAGCGCGGGATGAGCCTTCCGCGGGCTCAAGCCTTCGTTGGACATTCCGTCGCCAGAAACATCAATGATCTTTCGGTTGCAATTTAGCACCTTCGCAAACTGCCCTCCTGCGCGTTGCAAGGCCTCCCCGACGGCCGTCGAAAAGTTCCGCCACGGTCTCGGCGCCATCTCGATCGCCTTGGCCAGGGCTTCCACATCCTCGAACCCCTCAATAGCGGTCCACGGGATCGACACTTCTTGGCGGGAAGACCCAGACCATTGCAGAACCATTACTTGTGCCCGGCCCCGGACCAGCGCTTCGGACACGACCGGGTCGCGCAGTCCGGCGGCCAGCCCGTCCATCTGGATCCGGTATTCCTTGTTGTCCACCGATCCAGACACATCCACCGCCAAAGCCAAGGCCAGATCACAGGCCAGCAGTGCCGGCGAAATACCCCAGAAACCAAGACAGAAAAGAACGCGCGCAAGCAACATGAGGGCAGGTTAGCAACCCCGCACGCTCGCGCACATCACTTTCCTGACAGAACCGTCGCGCCGCTTACATCGGCATCAACGCCCAGTAATCCAGGTCCAAGAGCACATCGGGCAGATATTTTCCGTCTTCGCCCTTCAGCTGGAACGGTTCGCCACCTTTGGTCGCAACCAACCGCAGGCGAATGGCACCAACACCAGGAGCAGCGGTTTCCGCCTTGTCCAGCACCTCGGACCAGGCGCGGATGGTCATGCCCGACAGGCACGGGTTGGCGTGTGCTCCGCCATTCAGACCAACAATCATCTGCGCGTTGGCCAATCCGTTGAAAGACAGGGTCCGTGCCATCGAGATTACATGCCCGCCATAAATCAGGCGCGTGCCGTCCGGTCGGGCCGTGGTGTCGAAATGCACTTTGGCGGTGTTCTGCCACAGGCGCGTCGCCATCATGTGCTCGGCCTCTTCCACGGTGACACCATCGACATGATCGATGGTTTCGCCGATTTCATAGTCGCCCCAGCGATGTTGCTCCCCAGCCAGGGTGAAATCATAGTTCGAGAAATCCAGCCCTTCTGGCACCACCAACTGATCTGCTGGGATTACCTTGTTCAGCTCGGGAATCACAGTTTCAGGTGCAGGAGCGTCCATGTCCCGTTTGCGCACCATGACCCAGCGCACGTATTCCATAACGGTCTCGTCGTGCTGGTTAAGGCCTCGGGTACGCACATAAACGACACCGGACTTGCCGTTTGAGTTCTGCTTCACACCGATTACTTCGGAGACCGAGCGCAACGTGTCGCCCGCAAAAACCGGCTTCAGCCAACGCCCTTCGGCATAGCCCAAGTTGGCCAAAGCGTTCAGCGATACATCTGGAACGGTCTTGCCGAAAACCACATGAAACGCTGCCAGATCGTCCAGCGGAGCCGTTGGCAGACCGCATCCGCGCGCAAATTCATCCGAGGAGTAGAGCGCGTGTCTTGCCGGGTAGAGCGCGTGATACAGTGCCCGTTCCCCTGCTCCTACGGTCCGCGGGACGGCGTGATGGATGACATCGCCAACGGCATAGTCTTCAAAAAAGCGCCCAGGATTGGTCTTGGCCATTTACTGCTCTCCTAGCTTCATGTCGGGGGTGTAGTCGGCCGCGACCTGTTTGGTAACAGCCTGCCCGCAGCGCATCACGCCACGAGCCGCATCAAACGAATATACCGGATCGCCCTGCAGCACCCACCCATTCGAGAGAGCCAGGGACACCTTGTGGCAGAAGGCCGATGTATCGTCCTCGGACAGGAAACGGTAAAGCGTTGCCAAGATTGATCTCCTTTAGGATGGGAAGGGTGACGGACCAACCAGCCCGTGAACATAGCCGATGACGACCAACAGCACGATGGACGCGACAAAGAACATGCTGTCCTTGGCGATGGAGCCATCAGTGCGCGGCTGCCATTCGGGTTCGGCCTTGTTGATCACGACGACCTGAACCATGCCCCAAAGCAGCAAACCACCGAACAGAATGATCGAAGCCAGATCCCCGTTCACCAGCAAATGTGCCAACGCCCATGTGCGAAAACCCATCAACATGGGATGACGGACGTTGGACAGCAGTTTACCCTTGGTGCCTGCCGGGCTCATCATCCAAATGGCGACAAGTACCAACACGTTGTTCAAGTGGATGGCGAAAGCAGGCGGGGCCCAGACGTAAACCGTCGGTGTCAGCTTGTAGCCGATCACCATCAGGACAATAGACCCAAGAATGGCCAAGGCGACAGCGCCCCGTCCTTTTTCCCCCATTTCGGCCCGACGTTCCGGCGCCACACGTTTGAAAAGGTGGGCGCCCCACCACAGTGCGACCCCAAGACCCAGAACAACAAAACCCATGCTGGCTACCCCGCTTGCATTGCCTCAATCATCTCGGCTTTTGCCAGAATTTCACGGGCGGTGGCAACGTGTAGGTTTTCAACAATGCGTCCATCTACAACTGCGACCCCTTGGCCGCTGGCTTCGACTTCCTCGAACGCGGCGATCTGGCGGCGGGCCAGATCGATCTCATCTGCTGACGGGGCAAACGCGGAATTGGCAACATCCACCTGCGCCGGATGGATCAAGGTCTTGCCGTCAAAACCCATATCGCGGCCCTGAACGCACTCGACCTCCAGCCCTTCAGCATCTTTGAACGCGTTGTAAACGCCATCCACGATCACCAGACCCTCGGCCTTGGCTGCCAGCAGGCACAGGCCGAGACCTGTCATCATCGGCATCCGATCCGGGCGGAAGCGGGTCTGTAATTCCTTGGCCAGATCATTGGTCCCCATCACCATGCCCTGCAGCTTCGGGTGCGCTGCAATCTCGACAGCGTTCAACATCCCGCGAGGGGTTTCCATCATTGCCCAAATCGGTAGATCACCGGTGATTTCAGCCAGTGCATCCAAATCGGCAGGGCTCGAGACTTTGGGCAAAAGCACCGCGTCGCATTCCATCTTGGTGACAGCTTCGGCGTCTACATGGCCCCAGACCGTGTCCAGACCGTTAATCCGCACAATCCGCATCCGGTTGCCATAGCCGCCTTCGGCCAAGGCCGCAGTCAGGGTTTCGCGCGCGTTCTCCTTTTCGTCGGCGGACACTGCGTCCTCCAGATCAAAGATCACCGCATCCACCGGCAGGCTCCGCGCCTTGTCCAGGGCACGCGGTTTCGAGCCTGGAATGTACAGAACCGAACGGTAGGGGCGCGAACGCGGATCCATGAGTCTCTCCCGACTAATAAAGTTGCGCAAATAGGTGCATTTCCGATCGGAAACTTCAAGAGGAATTTTGCCGCAATGCAGCAAGCAAGCCCCCGCTCTCGGGAACGAAGCAAGCACGAACGCTGGATTAAGGCCGATTAAGGATTTGTTCTGCACCCTGTTTCAGGCCGGCAAAGGTCAAAGATCCCCTTCCAGAAAAGGCGACGACCACAGGTGGGGCAGCTCCGGCATGGAACGTCATCGGCCCGTTGCAAATGGCAGATCGCGTGTTTCGCAGATGCGAAACACCGTTCAGCGGGCCCTCTGGAAAAAGGTGAATCCGATGATGAAAAAGCTCATCAACATGACAATCGGCCTGGGCATCATGGTGCTGGCAGCGCAGCAGGTCTCGGCGCAGGGCAACCGCAACTGTGCCCCGCGACCAGCCGTACTGGAACGTCTTGCCGAAGGGTATGGGGAAACACGACGTGGCATTGGGCTCGGGTCTCAAGGCGCCGTGGTCGAGGTGTTTGCTTCCGACGAAACCGGGACGTGGACCATCACAGTCACGCTTCCCAACGGCATGACGTGCCTGATCGCCTCGGGCCAGTCGTATGAAAACCTGGCGGAAAGCCTTCCTTCTCCTGGCAACGACGCCTGATAATCGCCCTCAATATCTCGCCCTGCGTTGACAGCAGGGCGGAAACTCTCAACCCGTCAGACCAAACCGTCCCAAATCAGCTTGATGCCAGTCACGGTCAACAAGACATACGTGACCGCAAAAAATGCCCATTCAGGAATCCTGAAATGCATTCGCACCCCCAGCCACGTACCAAAGAGTGCAAAGGGGGCTAGCAGAACATTTGCCCATAGCGTTTCGACTGTGAACAGTCCCAGAACCGCATAGAACCCAAACTTAACGGCGTTCAAAATCCAAAAGATCAACACAGTCGATGCTTGGTACTCAGTCTTGGACAGGCGTTGGGACAAGAGATAGACCGCCGCGGGGGGCCCGCCTGCATGGCTGACAAAGCTGGCAAATCCCGCAGCAAATCCTGAAACGAGTCCGACCCCGTCGCCGAATTGCAAGCGCCTGCGGCGTTGCATCAGCTTTACCCCAACAAGCTGCCACACAACGAACCCGACGGAAATTGCTCCGATCATCACGCGCATGACATCATCGTTCACCATACGATAAATCAATGCACCCAGCACAACTCCCGGCATCCCTCCCATGATGATCAGGCTGGACGCCCTGAGATTCCAGCGACGCCAATACGGCCTCAACGCCGCTACATCGATCAGCATCAAGAGTGGCAACATCAACGCCAAAGCCTGCCCGGGAGTGAGGATGATCGCCAGAATCGACGCGCTTGCAAACGCAGCCCCGGAACCAAAACCACCTTTGGACACACCTGCAAAAACGACAGAAGGCACCGCAAATGCGAAAAACATCAAGTCGAGTTGCATGTGCGTGGCCTCGCTCAAATCCTTTGTTTGCAACGGGTTTAGCGTAAACAGAACCGCCACGACACCCGTAGCGTGAATCTTCGCCGCAGCGCAGAACTCTTGCACGATCCGGTCTAAGGGCTTAGGCAAACCCGCAATTTCAACCCGACCCGGAGAGATATTCCAATGGCCAGACCCAAAATTGCGCTTATCGGCGCAGGTCAGATCGGCGGCACCCTTGCCCACCTCGCAGCCCTGAAAGAACTCGGTGACGTTGTCCTGTTCGACATCGCCGAAGGCACCCCCGAAGGCAAAGCACTGGACATTGCCGAATCCGGTCCGTCGGAAGGGTTCGACGCCAACCTGAAAGGCACCCAGTCCTATGCCGATATCGCAGGTGCCGATGTCTGCATCGTCACAGCCGGTGTCCCGCGCAAGCCGGGTATGAGCCGTGATGACCTGCTGGGCATCAACCTGAAGGTCATGAAATCCGTTGGCGAAGGCATCCGCGACAACGCTCCGGACGCATTCGTGATTTGCATCACCAACCCGCTGGACGCGATGGTATGGGCCCTGCAGCAATTCTCGGGGCTGCCTGCTCACAAGGTCTGCGGCATGGCTGGCGTTTTGGATTCCGCGCGCTTCCGTCACTTCCTGGCTGAAGAATTCAACGTCTCGATGAAAGACGTCACCGCGTTTGTTCTGGGTGGTCACGGCGATACCATGGTTCCGTCGGTTCGCTATTCGACCGTTGCCGGTATCCCGCTGCCCGATCTGGTGAAAATGGGCTGGACCACTCAGGAAAAACTGGACGCCATCGTTCAGCGCACCCGTGACGGCGGTGCTGAAATCGTTGGCCTGCTGAAAACCGGCTCGGCCTTCTACGCGCCCGCCACCAGCGCCATCGAAATGGCCGAAGCCTATCTGAAAGACCAGAAGCGCGTTCTGCCCTGTGCCGCTTACTGCACTGGCGAAATTGGCGTGAAAGACATGTATGTCGGCGTCCCCACCGTGATCGGCGCGGGCGGCATCGAAAAGATCGTCGACATCACCCTGACCAAGGAAGAGCAGGAAATGTTCGACAACTCGGTCAACGCCGTGAAAGGCCTGGTCGAAGCGTGCAAGGGCATCGACAGCTCGCTGACCTGATCGTCCCGCGATCATGAAGACACAGGGCCCGCCAGAAATGGCGGGCCATCTTTTTTTGGGCCTGACGACTCTGAATAGGCCAATATTGACTTTGCAGCTTACAAGCCGCCGATTGTCGCGACTACTTGCGCCCCTGTCGTGTTTTAACGAATTTCGACTGCAACGAATCAACTCGGACCCATTACCGAATTTTTGTGATCACAGCATTCCAGCGCGTGATCACAAAACCATCAAATCTTCCGCATTTCCCGGCACTGCGTCAAAAAATCCTTTAAACACGGCGCATATACCCCGCTATATCGGTTTGAAATCGCAGTCACACGGGACAGTTTTCAATGAACATCCACGAATACCAGGCCAAGGCCCTTCTTCGCAGCTACGGTGCCCCGGTCTCGGACGGGCGCGTCGTTCTGAGAGCGGAAGACGCAAAAACTGCAGCTGGCGAACTGGACGGACCGCTTTGGGTCGTCAAGGCGCAGATCCACGCGGGTGGCCGCGGCAAAGGATCGTTCAAGGAAGCCGAAGCCGGTGAAAAGGGCGGCGTGCGCCTGACCAAATCGGTCGAGGAAGCCGCTGAAGAAGCCAAGAAGATGCTGGGCCGCACCCTGGTCACGCATCAGACCGGCCCGGCGGGCAAGCAGGTCAACCGCATCTACATCGAGGCCGGTTCCGGTATCGAACGCGAACTGTACCTGGCGCTGCTGGTTGATCGCCAGACCTCGCGCATTTCCTTTGTCTGCTCGACCGAGGGCGGCATGGACATCGAAGAGGTCGCAGCGGCGACCCCGGAAAAGATCCTGTCCTTCTCCGTCGATCCGGCCACCGGTTATCAGGCCTATCACGGCCGCCGCATCGCGTTTTCGCTGGGTCTGGAGGGCGCTCAGGTCAAACAGTGCGTTGCACTGATGGGCAAGCTGTACCAGGCCTTCGTCGAGAAGGACATGGAGATGCTGGAGATCAACCCGCTGATCGTGTCCGATGACGGCAATCTCAAGGTGCTGGACGCCAAGGTTGGCTTTGACGGCAACGCCACCTATCGCCACGCCGACATTTCCGAACTGCGCGACACGACCGAGGAAGACCCCAAGGAACTGGAAGCGTCGAAATACGACCTGAACTACATCGCTCTGGATGGTGAGATCGGCTGCATGGTGAACGGCGCGGGCCTGGCCATGGCGACCATGGACATTATCAAGCTTTATGGTGCGGAACCGGCCAACTTCCTCGACGTGGGCGGCGGCGCCACCAAAGACAAGGTGACCGAAGCGTTCAAGATCATCACCTCTGACCCGAACGTCAAAGGCATTCTGGTCAACATCTTTGGCGGCATCATGCGCTGCGACGTCATTGCCGAAGGCGTGGTCGCCGCGGTGAAAGAGGTCGGCCTGCAAGTCCCGCTGGTCGTGCGCTTGGAAGGCACCAATGTGGAAGCCGGTAAAGAGATCATCAATAACTCGGACGTTGACGTGATCGCAGCCGACAACCTGTCGGACGGCGCCGAGAAAATCGTGAAGGCTGTGAAAGGTTAAGCAAGATGGCAATCCTCGTAGACGAAAACACCAAAGTCATCTGCCAAGGCTTCACCGGCTCGCAGGGCACGTTCCATTCCGAACAGGCTATCGCCTATGGCACCCAGATGGTTGGCGGCGTGACGCCCGGCAAGGGTGGCAATGAACATCTGGGCCTGCCCGTGTTCAACTCGGTCCATGAAGCCAAGGCCAAGACCGAAGCCAATGCCTCCGTCATCTATGTTCCGCCGCCCTTTGCAGCCGACTCGATCCTCGAAGCCATCGACGCCGAGATGGAGCTGATTGTCTGCATCACCGAAGGCATCCCGGTTCTGGACATGATGAAGGTCAAGCGCGCGCTGGAGAACTCCTCCTCGCGTCTGATCGGCCCGAACTGCCCCGGCATCATCACCCCGGATGCGTGCAAAATCGGCATCATGCCCGGCCACATCCACAAGCGCGGCAGCGTCGGCGTCGTGTCGCGTTCCGGCACGCTGACCTATGAAGCGGTGAAACAGACCGCGGATATCGGCCTGGGCCAGTCCACCGCCGTGGGCATCGGCGGCGACCCGATCAAGGGCACCGAGCACATCGACGTGCTGGACATGTTCCTGGATGACGACGAAACCCAGTCGATCATCATGATCGGTGAAATCGGTGGCTCTGCCGAAGAAGAGGCCGCCGAATTCTTGGCCAATGAACGCAAGAAAGGCCGTTGGAAGCCGACCGCCGGTTTCATTGCTGGCCGCACGGCCCCTCCGGGCCGCCGCATGGGCCACGCCGGTGCCATCGTCGCCGGTGGCAAGGGCGGAGCCGAAGACAAGATCGAAGCCATGAAGTCCGCCGGTATCGTGGTGGCCGACAGCCCTGCGACGCTGGGCGAGGCCGTTCTGGAAGCAATCGGCAAGTAATCTATCGGTCCGGCCAGACCGGACCCCAAACCAAAGGTGTGAAACACATGACCTTCTCGCAAGCCGTCAAAACGTGTTTCTCGAAATTCCTGACTTTCTCGGGGCGGGCGTCTCGCCCCGAGTATTGGTATTTCTTTTTGTTCATCACCCTGTGGCAGATCGTGGCTGGGGTGATCGACGTTCAGTTCTTCACCCAGGTGATCCAGACCGAAGTAGATGGCGTAACCACAACCGTAGTCGCTTCGAACCGTCCGGTTCAGAGCATCGTCGGTCTGATCGTGTTCCTTCCTCATCTGGCCGTCGCATGGCGCCGGATGCATGACACAGGCCGCAGCGGACTTTATGCCTTGTTCCCGATCCTGTTGATGCTCGGTGCAGGTGGTGTGCTGGTTTTCGGCATTGGTATCGCGGATCTCTTTGCCGGCGGTGGATCAATGGATCTGCTTTTCACCCGGTTGACGCTGGGCATTCTGATCCCAACCTTTGTTATCCTACTGATCTCTCCCTTGCTTGTGCTGTGGTGGCTCACCCGCCCCAGCCAACCGGGTGAAAACCGCTATGGCCAGCATCCGCTGGAGCGCAACGAATGAACCGTCGCGTGTTGGAAAGACCATGTGTGTCAGAACGCGTTCTTCCAACCGACACCCGACGAGATAGTCTCTGAGGCATTCAATGAAAGCTGTCATTCATATCGGCCAGTCCAAGGCAGGCTCAACATCCCTGCAGAAGTTTCTGCAAATCAACAGTCAAGCTCTTGCCGCCGAGGGCGTTCATTACAACCGTAACCCTGAAGGCAACAGTTCCAACGTTGAACTTCTTCTGGCTGCTTTTCTGCACAGCGAAACTCAGTTGAAAAAGGGGGCAACTCGTCAGCAGGTGCAACCCTATCGCCCGGTTCAGGTGCCCGAGAAAGTCGCCGCCTGTGAACAGGCTCTGACCGAATTGGTCGCGACGCATCCGGATGGAACTTTTGTGGCCTCTTGCGAGCAACTGTTCCTTTGGCTCTCAAGCCCTGAACAGGTCCAAGCGCTGGATGATTTCCTGCATCGATACTTCTCGGACGTGCAGTATTACTGCTACCTGCGCCGACAGGAAGACTGGATTGCAAGCCGCTATGCCCAGTATTTGCGCAGTGGCGGAACCTTCAAGCTGAACCGATACGTCCAAAATCAGCTTGAGACCGTGTCCATTGAAAAAGACCTGGAACGCTGGGAAACTGTCGTTGGTCGCGGAAACCTGCATGTGCGCTTGTTGGAATCCGACTATCTGTTGGACCGTGATCTGGCCACGGATTTCCTAAGCTGCATTGGATTGGAAAACACCGGGTATCAATCACCGTCTTCGTTGAACGAAAGCTTCACCCCGCCCGTGGCCGAATTTGCACGGTTGGTGAACCTGTCGAACAAATCCGAGCCAAGCAAAGATCACGAAACCACGCGTCGTCAGATGATGAAGGTGCTTACACAGCTCTCCCAAGGGCAATCGAAACTACGCCTTTCGGCGGAACAAACCGCTACCGTCCGCAGTAGCTATGAGGCGTCAAACGAACGCATCCGAGCGCGGTACTTTCCCGAACGGGCAGAGTTGTTTCCCCCGAAACCTACCAGCACCGACACCAGCGATCCCTCCGTCAGCAGACGCGAGATGGGAGACATAGCCCTGCACGCGACATCTCTTTTGATGTCTGGAAACCGAAACAGAAAAGCAAAGGCCAGTCCGTCTTGACCTTTTCAGTCAATCCCCGAGGTCGGGCAGCACCCCTGTCAGACCCAACGGCTGAACAGCGCTTCAGCACCGAAGACCAGGCCAAACCAAAAGTATACCGGCAAAAGGCCGAACCGAGATAACCGGGAGCCCAAAAAATGAATGACCAAAGTCCCAACGACCTCTTCCACGCCTCCAGCTTCATGCAGGGGCACAATGCCGAGTACCTAGAGCAGCTCTACGCTCAATATGCCAACGATCCGAATGCCGTTGACGCAGCCTGGGCCGAGTTCTTTCGTCAGATGGGAGACGCTGAGCTGGACGTGAAGGCCGATGCTGCAGGCCCCTCCTGGGCTCGCACCGATTGGCCGCCGATGCCGGCGGACGAGTTGACCAGCGCGCTGACCGGCGAATGGCCCGAGGCAGAAGCACCGGCAGCGGGCAAGAAAATCAAGGATCAGGCCGCCAAGGCAGGCGTCGAGGTTTCCGACGATCAGATCAAGCGTGCTGTGCTGGATTCCATCCGGGCGCTGATGCTGATCCGGGCCTATCGTATCCGGGGCCATCTGGTTGCCGATTTGGATCCTCTGGGCATGCGAGCGGGCACCCCGCATCCCGAATTGGATCCCAAGACTTACGGCTTCACCGATGCCGATATGGATCGTCCGATATTCATTGATAACGTGTTGGGGCTGCAGGTCGCCTCGATGCGGCAAATCCTTGAAATCGTCAAACGCACCTATTGCGGGACCTTTGCGCTGCAGTACATGCACATCTCCGACCCGGAAGAAGCTGGCTGGCTGAAGGAACGGATCGAAGGTTTCGACAAGGAAATCCGTTTCACCCGTGAAGGGCGCAAAGCCATCTTGAACAAGATGGTCGAAGCGGAGGGCTTTGAGAAGTTCCTTCATGTCAAATACATGGGGACCAAGCGGTTCGGTCTGGACGGTGGCGAGGCCCTGATCCCCGCGATGGAACAGATCATCAAACGAGGCGGCGCGCTGGGATTGCAGGAGATCGTGATCGGCATGCCGCACCGCGGTCGATTGAACATTCTGGCCAATGTGATGCAGAAGCCTTACAAGGCTATCTTCAACGAATTTCAGGGCGGCAGCTTCAAACCCGAGGACGTCGATGGCTCGGGCGACGTGAAGTACCACCTGGGCGCGTCGTCCGACCGCGAGTTTGATGGCAACAACGTACACCTGTCGCTGACAGCGAACCCTTCGCACCTGGAAGCCGTTAATCCCGTGGTTCTGGGCAAGGTCCGAGCCAAGCAAGACCAGCTGAACGACCGCGAACGGACGCAGGTCATGGGCATTTTGTTGCATGGTGATGCGGCCTTTGCCGGTCAGGGTGTTGTGGCCGAAGGGTTTGGCCTGTCGGGCCTGCGTGGTCACAAGACCGGCGGCACGATGCATATCGTGGTGAACAACCAGATCGGCTTCACCACCGCACCGCATTTCTCGCGTTCCAGCCCCTACCCCACCGACATCGCATTGATGGTCGAAGCACCGATCTTCCACGTCAACGGAGACGACCCCGAAGCCGTTGTGCACGCGGCCAAGGTCGCGACCGAGTTCCGTCAGAAGTTCCACAAGGATGTGGTGATCGATATCTTCTGCTATCGCCGGTTTGGCCATAACGAGGGCGACGAGCCCATGTTTACCAACCCGATCATGTACAAGAAGATCAAGAGCCACAAAACAACCCTGGCGCTTTACACCGAAACGCTGGTCAAGGACGGGCTGATCCCCGAAGGCGAGATCGAAGACATGAAGGCGGCCTTTCAGGCGCATCTGAACGAAGAGTTCGAGGCTGGCAAGGAATACAAGCCCAACAAGGCTGATTGGCTGGACGGGCGCTGGTCGCACCTGAACAAGAAGGACGAAGATTACCAGCGTGGTAGCACCGCGATCGAGCCGGACACACTGGCCGAAATCGGCACCGCACTGACCCGCGTCCCCGATGGTTTCCCGCTGCACAAGACGGTTGGCCGACTGTTGGACACCAAGAAGCAGATGTTCGACAGTGGTGAAGGCTTTGACTGGGCCACCGGTGAAGCTCTGGCTTTCGGCTCTCTTATGACCGAAGGTTATCCAGTGCGTCTGTCCGGTCAGGACGCGACCCGTGGCACGTTTTCGCAGCGCCATTCCGGGATCGTGAATCAGGAAACCGAAGAACGTTATTACCCGCTGAATCACATTCGCGAAGGTCAGTCACAGTATGATGTGATCGATTCGATGCTGTCGGAATATGCAGTTCTGGGCTTCGAGTACGGCTACTCGCTGGCAGAACCCAATGCTCTGACCCTTTGGGAAGCGCAATTCGGTGATTTCGCAAACGGCGCGCAAATCATGTTCGACCAGTTCATCAGCTCGGGCGAAAGCAAGTGGCTTCGCATGTCAGGTCTGGTCACGCTGCTGCCGCATGGGTTCGAAGGCCAAGGCCCCGAACACAGCTCGGCCCGATTGGAACGTTTCCTGCAGATGTGCGGTCAGGACAACTGGATTGTCGCCAATTGTTCGACCCCTGCGAACTATTTCCACATTCTGCGCCGTCAGCTGCACCGTACCTTCCGCAAACCGCTGATCCTGGTGACGCCAAAATCGCTGTTGCGCCACAAGCTCTGCGTCAGCAAGGCCGAAGACTTCACCACAGGCTCCAGCTTCCACCGCGTCTTGTGGGACGATGCTCAAAAAGGAAACTCGGATACCCAGCTGATGTCCGATGACAAGATCAAGCGCGTCGTGATCTGTTCCGGCAAGGTCTATTACGACCTGCTGGAAGAACGCGATGCCCGCGGGATCAACGATGTCTACCTTCTGCGTCTGGAACAGTTCTATCCGTTCCCGGCCATCTCGATGGTCAAGGAACTGGAGCGTTTCAAGGATGCTGAAGTTGTCTGGTGCCAGGAAGAGCCCAAGAACCAGGGCGCCTGGACCTTCATCGAACCCAATATCGAATGGGTGCTGACCCGTATCGGTGCCAAGCACTCCCGCCCACGTTACGTCGGGCGCGCCACATCGGCCTCACCTGCCACAGGTCTGGCCAGCCAACACAAAGCCCAACAAGAGGCGCTCGTGAACGAAGCGCTGAGCATCGAAGGATAAGAATAGATGACCACCGAAGTTCGTGTCCCAACCCTCGGCGAATCTGTGACCGAGGCCACCGTTGCCACCTGGTTCAAAAAGCCCGGCGATGCCGTCGCCGTGGATGAAATGCTGTGTGAATTGGAAACCGACAAAGTAACCGTCGAAGTCCCTTCCCCCGCTTCGGGCGTGATGGGTGAACTGGTTGCCGCCGAAGGCGACACTGTCGGCGTTGATGCCCTGCTGGCGACCATTTCCGAAGGCGCGGGCGCCGCTACTTCTGCTCCTGCCGCAACGCCTGAAGCGGCCCCGGCAGGGGGCGACAGCACCGACATCATGGTACCGACACTGGGCGAGTCGGTGTCGGAAGCCACCGTTTCAACCTGGTTCAAGAAAGTCGGCGATACCGTCGCGCAGGACGAAATGCTGTGCGAGCTGGAAACCGACAAAGTGTCTGTCGAAGTCCCGTCGCCCGCCGCCGGCGTCCTGGCTGAAATTTCCGCCAACGAAGGCGACACCGTCTCTGCCAACGGCAAGCTGGGCGTGATCTCCGGCTCGGCTTCCGGCGTCGCACCCGCCGCGGCTGCTCCCGCAGCCCCGACCGCAGCAGCGGCCGGAAAGGATGTGGCAAACGCACCATCGGCTGAAAAGGCCATGGCCGAAGCAGGCATAAGCGCCGCCGCCGTCCAGGGCACTGGCCGCGATGGTCGCATCATGAAGGATGACGTCTCCCGCGCGGTGGCTGCTGCGGCCGCCGCTCCTGCACCTGCCGCGACTCCGGCAGCGCCGCGCGCGCCCGTAGCCGCCGAAGATGCCGCCCGCGAAGAACGGGTAAAGATGACCCGCCTGCGTCAGACCATCGCCAAGCGTCTGAAAGACGCCCAAAACACCGCGGCAATCCTGACCACCTACAACGAGGTGGACATGACCGAGGTGATGGCTCTGCGCAATCAATACAAAGGCGAGTTCGAAAAGAAGCACGGCGTCCGCATGGGCTTCATGTCCTTCTTCACCAAGGCCTGCTGCCACGCGCTGAAAGAGGTGCCCGAGGTCAACGCCGAAATCGACGGCACCGACATCGTGTACAAGAACTTCGTGCACATGGGCATCGCTGCGGGTACCCCGCAGGGTCTGGTGGTTCCGGTCATCCGTGACGCCGACCGCATGTCTTTTGCCGAAATCGAAAAGGCGATCGGTGAAAAAGGCCGCCGCGCCCGCGACGGCAAGCTGTCCATGGCAGAAATGCAGGGTGGAACCTTCACCATCTCGAACGGTGGCGTCTACGGCTCGCTGATGTCGTCGCCGATCCTGAATCCCCCGCAGTCAGGCATTCTCGGCATGCACAAGATCCAGGACCGGCCGATGGTCATCAACGGCGAAATCAAGATCCGCCCGATGATGTATCTGGCTCTGTCCTATGACCACCGGATCGTGGACGGCAAAGGCGCCGTGACCTTCCTGGTGCGCGTCAAGGAAGCTTTGGAAGATCCCCGCCGTCTGCTGATGGACCTGTAAGACAATGGCAACACACGTACTCTGGCAGGCTGACGTCGCTGATTTCAACGCGTGGCATGCTGTCTTCAAGGAAGATCGCTTCAATCGCAAGGCCGTCGGCATCAAGGCGCTTCATGTTTGGTCTGATCCGGACAAAGAAAATCATGCCGTGGTTCTGTTCGAAGTTCTGGATCTGGAGAAGGCACGCGCCTTCTTCGACTCGGAAGAACTTGCCATGCATATGGAGCGGGATGGTGTTGCCCATATTCAGGTCAAACTTCTCACTCCAGCCTATTGATCCGGGGGCGGCCCGTGTCCGGGCCGCCCCCCAACTGAACGGCATTCGAGGATGGAAACATGACGCGCTCTGGAACTGTGCTTGACGCAAAACCTAAGTGGCCTGGCCGACTGGCATCTTTGGCGCTGCTGTGTTGCCCGCTCCTGCTGCAAGCCCCGGACGCGGCGGCTCAGAAATTCGTCTCGCCCCCCGGTGCGGACACCGAACATGGCCCCGAAGGCGAATTCTATGGATGCACGGGAAAACCCCTGCCCAAGTTCTCTCTCGGAAAAAACGTGACCAAGACCGAGACACAAGTTCAGGGCATCTGCGATTGCATCTGGGAACAAATAGAAGAAGCCGATCGGCAAACTGCCGATCTGATCCAGAAAGGTGAGATCGGCACGGACCAACAGTCCGAGCTGGACAGCTTTTCGAACAGCTACGGCGCGGCGATCGAGGCCTGCAGCGGATCGTAGCTTCTGCATGTCGGGCCAGACACCCGAAACGAAGATTTACGGCGCAATATTGGCGCCGACAAAAAAGGAAAATGACCCATGTCCCAATATGACGTCATCATCATCGGCGCCGGCCCCGGCGGTTATGTGTCGGCGATCCGCTGTGCGCAGCTGGGCCTGAAAACTGCCATTGTCGAAGGCCGCGAAACCCTGGGTGGTACTTGCCTGAACGTAGGCTGCATCCCGTCCAAGGCGTTGCTGCACGCCACACACATGCTGCACGAGGCCGAGCACAACTTCGCCGGCATGGGGCTGAAAGGCAAAAGCCCCTCTGTCGATTGGGACCAGATGAAAGCCTACAAGGACGAGGTCATCGGCCAGAACACCGGCGGTGTCGAATTCCTGATGAAAAAGAACAAGATTGACTGGCTGAAAGGATGGGCCTCTATCCCTGCCGCCGGTCAGGTCAAGGTGGGTGACGATGTGCACCAGACCAAGAACATCGTGATCGCATCGGGCTCGGTCGCAGCCTCTCTGCCCGGCGTCGAGGTGGATGAAAAGATCGTCGTGACTTCGACAGGGGCGCTGGAACTGCCGAAGGTTCCCAAGAAGATGGTGGTGGTTGGCGCTGGTGTGATCGGGCTGGAGCTGGGCTCGGTCTATGCGCGTCTGGGATCGGATGTAACCGTGGTGGAATACATGGACGCTGTCTGCCCGGGAATGGACAAGGACGTTCAACGCACATTCAAGCGCATCTTGGAGAAACAGGAGCTCAAGTTCATCATGGGCGCCGCGGTGCAAGGGGTCGAAACCACCAAGACCAAGGCCAAGGTCAAATACCAGCCGAAGAAGGGTGGTGACGAGGAGCAACTGGACGCGGATGTCGTTCTGGTCGCCACCGGCCGCAAACCGTATCACGATGGGCTGGGGCTGGAGGCGGTGGGCGTCAAGCTGACCGAACGCGGCCAGATCGCAACCGACGCGCATTGGGCCACCAATGTACCGGGCATTTATGCCATCGGCGACGTCATCGAAGGCCCGATGCTGGCACACAAAGCCGAAGACGAGGGCATGGCCGTGGCCGAGGTGATTGCAGGCAAGCATGGACATGTGAACTATGGCGTGATCCCGGGCGTGGTCTACACAACCCCTGAGGTCGCCACCGTAGGTATGACCGAAGACGCATTGAAGGCTGAAGGCCGCAAGGTGAAGGTCGGCAAGTTCAACTTCATGGGCAATGGACGGGCCAAGGCCGTGGGGCAGGCCGACGGCTTCGTCAAGATCATTGCCGACAAGGAAACCGATCGCATCCTGGGCGCCGCCATCATCGGCCCGGCGGCAGGTGACATGATCCACGAACTGTGCGTCGCAATGGAATTTGGGGCCTCGGCCGAGGACGTGGCCCTTACCTGCCACGCCCACCCGACCTATTCCGAAGCCGTGCGCGAAGCCGCGCTGGCCTGTGGCGACGGCGCGATCCATAGTTGATCGATCCAACACGTATTCCTTGGGCGGCCCAAACGGGCCGCCCTTTTTTATTTGGAGCTTTCCGCGATCCCGGCTTTACTGAATGCGCCTAGAGGGGAGACCGAACATGGCCGTTTCACTGCAAGTCATCTATCCGATCGGTGATGATACCCATTTCGACTATGACTATTATGCCGACACCCACATGAAACTGGTGGGCGAGCACATGGGACCGCACCTGCAAAGCACATTGGTGACCAAGGGGCTTGCCGGCGGGCCGGACACGCCTCCCGGCAGCTATGCGATTGCAACCATGGTTTTCGCAGATCAGGACGCGATGAATGCCGCCATGGGTAACTCGGCCCCGGTGCTGGCCGATATTCCGAATTTCACCAATGTAAGGCCCGCCATGCTAATCGGCGAAGTCATCGGCTGATCATAGGCACCTGACAGCTCACCACATGGTGGCGGCCGCGCGGGCGCCCCATGCGTCATCATAGGCTTGGCCGCCCTCTGCGCCATCAGTCATTTCAGCCAGGATTTCCCCGGCCGAAGGCAGACCAATGCTCTGGTCTTCGCCGCTCCAGGTTCCCGCGCGCATCATGGCGCGGGCGCATTGGGTGTAGATTTCGTCAATTGCAATGACGATAACCGTTGAAGGTTGCTTGCCGTGTTTTTCGAACCGAGCCCGAAGCGCGGCATCCGTCGTCAGGCGGGCCTGCCCGTTCAACCGCACGACATTGTTCGATCCCGGCACCAGAAACATCAGGGACACTCGAGGGTCACGCACGATATTGCGAAGGGAGTCCAGCCGGTTGTTACCCCGCCAATCGGGCATCGCCAGCGTGCCGGGGTCCAACTCCAGTACGCAGGGCCCATCATCGCCCCGCGGGCTGCCATCTGTACCTTCCGGCCCAACCGTCCCCAAAATACACAACTTCGAGGTCATGATCCATTTACGATACAGCGGCGTCATTCGACGAGCCACTTTCCGGAGCGCCGGAGCCCCGGGTGAGCCATAGAGCGCTTCCAGCGCCTCAATGCTGTCGATGTACTCCATCCGTGTCAAACCCCGCTTCCTTCATCAACGCATTGGAGCGGGCCTCGATCCGCTCCTCCAGATCCGCCATGAAGGCGTCCCGGGCCACGCCGGGATGAATGGGATCCAGAAACTCGACCACGGCCAGCCCTGGTTTGCGCAGGATGCCCTTGCGCGGCCAGAACAGGCCCACATTGGTGGCTGCCGGAACGCAGCTTTGGCCCAGTCCTTCATACAGCACCGCCGGCCCTACTTTGTAGGACTTGTAGTCCCCCGGCGCCACGCGGGTGCCCTGGGGGTAAATGACCAACTGACCAGGCTCCTGAAATTCGGCCGCAACATCCTTGACCATTTGGGCAATCGCCTTGCCTCGTTTGCCACGATCCACCGGAACACAGCCCAGACGTTTGGCATAAACGCCTATGATCGGTGTCCACATCAGTTCCTTTTTCATGATGAACTTGCCATGTGGCACGGCCTTGAAGATCATCAGAATGTCCAGAAAAGACTGATGTTTGGCGGCGATCATGACTTCTTCGGTCGGGATTGGACCACGTATTTCCGTGCGGATTCCAACCATCCAGCGCGCGGTCCAAAGCACCCAATAGCAATAGGTCTTACAGGCCGTCAGCGCGCCTTTCTTGGACACGATGGCCCAAGGCGCAAACAGGATGCCAAGCAACGCCATCACCAAATAGATCTGGATCACGAAGATCAGTGACATGAGCCAGCGGAAAGCAGTGATCATCAACTCAGTTCTCTCAATTTGCGGCGCGCAGCAGTGCCGGTGGCAACAAAAGCAACCAACGCCCCCAAGGGCGGCACCAATAGCGGCCAGGCCCATCCCCATCCCTGGAATCCCAGCCCGGTCAGGAACCCGCCCTCGTCCGAGGCTTCGGGCAGCAGAAGAATACTGATCATGCCAAGCACAACGCCCACGGCCGAACCGATCAGTGCCCGCAAGGTGAAGCGCCGAATGAAGGCTTGTGCAATATAGCTGTCCAAGGCTCCAACCAGACGCAGCACTTCGATCACCTGCGCATTCGCAGCAAGCGCTGCATTGGCTGCCAGTGTGATCATCGCGGCGGTTGCCCCACCGATCAGCAGGATGGAAAACAGCCCCAACCGTCTGAGACTGTTGGCGGCATCCACCAGAGGTTCCCGCCACCTGGTATGATCGTCCAGCACGGCGCCGGGCAATTCTGCCGATAGGCGAAGCCGCAGCCCGGCTCGGTCATAACCGGGGTTTCCTTCTATGATCTCGATCAGCTGTGGTACCGGCAGCGTGTCGATCGGAATGTCCGGCCCAAACCACGGCGACAGCAGTTGGGCCTGTTCATCGGGCGTCAATGCCTTGGCGCTGGAAACGCCTGGGGTTTGCTGAAGGATGGTCAAAGCCACTTGCGTTTGGGCTGGCAACTGGTCCTGCGGTGCATTGATCCGCAACGTGGCCGCCCGGGCCAGTTCCTGCGACCAACGATCCGCCAACCGGCCCGAAGCCAGTGACAATGCCAAGGCAAACACCACCAGAAACGCCATCGCGCCAGATACAAAGAGGGTCAGCTGCGCAGTAAACCCGCTGGGTGGCACCACTCGGTCGGCTTGGGCATCGCCCACCAGGATCTTCCTGATCCGCCCTTGGCTCATAGATCCGCTCCCGCCAGTGTCAGGCGACGATCCGATATGCGCAATACCCGAGCCTGTACTTGGTTTTTTGCAGCCCGGATTAGCGCCAGATCGTGGGACGCCACCAGAATGGTCTTGCCCATCCGATTCAACTCAACCAGCAAACGCAACAAGCGTTGCGACATGTCCCAGTCGACGTTGCCGGTTGGTTCATCCGCGATCACCACATCTGGCGAAAGGATTACCGCCCTTGCCAAAGCCGCCCGCTGCCGCTCACCACCGGACAGTTCCGGGGGCTTGGCCTCGGCACGCTCGGACAGGCCAACCCAGTTGATTAGTTCATTCAGATTGCCCTCTTCGCTGTCCAGGGCCTTACCCGAAACGGTCAGAGGAAGCGCGATGTTTTCGTAGATCGACAGGTGGTTCAGGAACTGGCAGTCCTGATGCACCACGCCCACACGACGACGCAGCATTGCGGTCTGATCCCGGTCCAACCCCTTCACATCCATGTTGAACGCACGGACCCGGCCCGATGTCGGATGCAATGCCCCGTAGCAGAGTTTTAACAAGGTTGTCTTGCCAGCGCCCGAGGGTCCGGTCAGGAAATGGAACGACCCGGGAGCAAGTTGCGCCGACACGTTGGTCAACAACTCACCGCCACCATAGTTATAACCTATATTGTCCAGCTCGATCACCGGCAACCCCCGTCATGTCGAAGCTGTTTTGCCCCAGCCCGTCGCCAGTTTCAATGCCCGCAAGCCACGGTTCCATGTCCGCCACAAATTCACCCCTGAATTGACTCTTTAACGCATTAACGTATGGGCGTATGCTTGGCACAAAATAAAATCAGGCGGTTAAACGGTGCAGGAGGGGCAGCATGCGACTGACATGTCCGAATTGCGGGGCGCAATACGAGGTCCCGGATGGTGTGATCCCCCCGGAAGGTCGTGATGTTCAATGCTCCAACTGCGGAAATACCTGGTTCCAAGGCCCGGACCCGGCGCCTTTGGCGGACGCTCCCACGCCAGAACCTGACTGGGTCGAGGAACCCGCCGATGCAAACGTCGAGTCACCGCAAGAGGAAGCAACGGAAACATCCGAACGGCAGATAGAACCGGAAGCAGAGTCCTTTCCGGAAGATGCCCAATTTGAAGATGGTACTGATGTCGAGGAACCCCCAAGTCGCGATCCGCAGCAAGAGCGCGGACGCACCCTTGATCCATCGGTCTCCGAAATTCTGCGGGAAGAGGCGGAACGCGAAGCGCAACTGCGGGCGACGGAAACGCAATCGGGGTTGGAGAGCCAGCCCGATCTAGGTCTGCCCGAAGCCGATGAAGGCGAACGCCGGGCCAAGCAAGCCCGTGACCACATGGCCCGGATCAAGGGCGAAGACCCAACGGCGATAAGCAACGACCCGTCTGGGTCGCGGCGTGACCTTCTGCCCGACATCGAAGAAATCAACTCCAGCCTCCGATCTTCGGACAGCGGAAGCGCGCCAGCCATTCCGGACCACGTGGAAGAGCAACTGTCCAGCCAATCACGCGGCAGCTTTGCACGAGGATTCGCGCTGGTGATGATCTTTGCGATCATTCTGGGACTGATTTACAAGATGGCGCCCCAGATCGCCACATCGGTCCCCCAAGCCGACCCCATGTTGAGCGCCTATGTCGCGATCGTTGATCAAGGACGGATCTGGGTGGATGCGCAGGTAGGGCCTTACCTCGACCAGATTTTGAACCGCTGATCCCTCCGGCGGTGCTCCCGCCCCTTTGAAAATGCCCCAGGCAAACTCGGCACGCCCTGCTGCATCGGGACGTGAAAAGCAAAGGATGTGGCTTCGCCTAACGCAACAGGGCGGTCAGATCAAAACCGGTCCAGAAGTCTTTGCAAGTAGTTGCGTTCCGTTTCGGTACGGCCGGTTTCACCCGAGCGCCGCTGGATTTCTTCCAAAAGGTCCATCGCACGACGGTAGACATCACCACCGAGATCCACTTCACCGGTCGTATCGGTGCTGCCATTGGCACTGGGGGGCGTGCGACCAAGCGGGTCCCGATTCTGGGTCTGTTGATTACCCTGACGACCGTTCTGGCCGGGTTGTCCCTGCTGTTGGGCCAAAGCTTCGCCCAAGGAACGCATGCCTTCGCGCAGAGCCTCCATCGCCTGAGCCTGTTCGTCGATGGCATCGGCCAATTCGTTGTCGCGGAGTGCATCTTCGGCGCGGTCCATCGCTTCGCCGGCGCGGTCCAGAGCATCGCGGGCAGCCTCTCCTTCTTCCGTGCCGGTGCCAGGCAAGTTGTCCTGCTGACGTTGCAACTCATCCCTCAGGGCTTGTTGCCGATCGGCAAGGGATTGCTGCTGCCCCCCCGGACCTGATTGACCCGGCTGACCCGGGATCGCTCCTGGGGCTTGCCCCTGACCTTCACCGCGGCCCTGTCCCTGGCCTTCGCGGGGTTCCTCACCTTGCCCCTGCCCTTGCTGACCATCCGGATTGAACTGCTCCTGCAAGTCTCGGAAAGCCTGATCCGACAACCCCTGTTGTTCGCGCAGAGTTTCGGCCAATCCCTCCATCGCCTGCTGACCCGGTTGCTGGCCGTTCTGGCCCTGCCCTTGGGTCACACGCATGTTCTCCATTAATTCCTGCAGCTCCTGCAACGCCTGCTGCGCTTCGGCCATTCGGCCTTGTTCCATCAATTCCTGGATCCGATCCATCATTCGCTGAAGATCGTCCTGGGTCATCTGCGTGCCGTTCTGATCCTGCGGGCTGCCACTCTGCGGCCCGCCAGTCTCCTGCTGTTCGCGCTGTGCCTGCCGGGACAATTGCCGCAAATAATCCTGCGTTGCGTCCCGTAGCTCCTGCATCAGTTCGGCAATTTCCGACTCGCTGGCACCATTGCGCATCGCCTGGCTCAGCCGCTCCTGCGCCTGGCGCATCCGTTCCAGCGCGTCCGACACATCACCATCTTCCAACTTGAGCGCCAGTTCCCACAGCGCCTGGGCAATCTCGTCCCTTTGTTCTGTGCTGAGCCCGTATTCCGTGAATGTCTCCAAACGACGCAGAATACTGCGCAGCCTAAGGTAGCCAGTGTTCGACCGAATGAAGCCTTCGGGCCGATGTGAAATCGCACGCAGTACCTGCGCCACGCGCACGGCGTTGTCCCGAGACCAGAGCAGATCCCGTCGCTGTTCAATGATCGCTGCGGCCAGAGGGTCAAAGAAATTGCGCGCTGGCAAGATCGCCCCCACCGGAACAGACAGGCCCTGCTGCCCAGCTGCATCTTCAGCCAAAACCGTGAGTTTGACTGGCAGATGCGCCCAGGGATGTTCCGAGAAATCTTCGATTACCTGATCAGTGACGAGCCGTCGATCCCCAGTGATAGGCAGCGGCACGTCCAGCACGATATCCTCACGTGTTTCTGGTTCGATGGACAGCCCGAACCGACGATCCACTGCCTCCAGATCCAGCGTGACCTGCACTTCGCCCCGGATCACACCATAGTCGTCCTGCGCTTCGTAAGGCATGACCATGATCCCGCCCGCCTCGGCTTCGGGCAGACCTGAAATCGCGATTTCGGGCGGATTGTCAGGGACGGCCTCGACCTCCCACTCCTGCCCACCGAGACCATCAATACGCAGGGTTCCCGACTGTTTGATTGTGAAGTCCTGCTGCGGCTGGGTGGCTGGCGGAATTTCACCCACACGTCCACTGATGGTTTCGGCCAAAGACAGATCACCAACCTGACCGTAGAAACGCAGGATCACGCGGCTGCCTTCAGGAAATGTTACTGTCGGCTCGCTGAGATCATTCAGGTAGAGCGTCGGCAACCCGGTATAACGGGGCGGTTCGACCCAGCCTTCCCAGGACGGGCCAACAGCGGCTTGCGCGCCGCCGGGCGTCATCTCGACAACAGAGCCAACCTTCCAGATGGAGCCGAACAGCAAGGCGACCGTCAGCGCTAGGGTTGCAACATATCGCAACGCATATGGATCCGCCTGGGCAAGGCGCAGGTTCGGTTTTGCAGCCTTGGCCGTGCTTGCCCGGGCTTTCATCCGGGCTTGGTGCGCCTGCCACAAGGCCATGCTGGACGCGTCTTCCCGCCCGATAGCGGGCTGGTCCAGTAACGCCCGGATAGGCCGGCCCGGCAGGGTTTCGTCCAAACGGGCCATTGCCTCGGTTCGGTGAGGCAGTTTGAAACGCATCACGCCCCGGATCAGGGCGGCGGCTCCTGCCAGGGCCGACAGGACGGCCCCAACCCAAACCATTTCGACAGACAATTGATCCTGAAGCCCCATCATCAGAGCCGCAAGGACGACCATGAGAATGGAGGCGAACACCCAGAAGGCGCGCAACGCACGCTCAGCGAACAACCCGATCCAGGTCAGCCACAAGGGCCAACGCAAGGGTTTCAGGACGTTTTCATCGCGACGATGTCGGACCATGAGGTCAGGATCTCCTGAAGGCCCGCGCCGGATCGCGTCAGAGCCACTCAGGGATGGTATCGCGATTTATCATTTCGTCAAAGGTCGGGCGTCGGCGGATAACCGCAAATTGATCCCCCTGCACCAGGACTTCGGGGATCAGCGGCCGAGAATTGTATTCGCTGGCCATCACCGCGCCATAGGCGCCCGCACTGCGGAAGGCGATCAGGTCCCCCGCCTGCAACGGAGCAAGATTTCTCTGCTTGGCAAAAGTATCGCCAGTTTCACAGACCGGCCCCACGATGTCATAGGGCTGGGGTTCAACGCCCGGCGCGGGCTCCAAGACCGGAACGATGTCGTGATGCGCCTCGTACATGGCTGGGCGGATCAGGTCGTTCATCGCCCCATCCACGATCAGGAAATCGCGATCTTCGCCGGACTTCACATAAATCACTTTCGACACCATCAGGCCTGCATTGCCAGCGATCAGGCGCCCAGGCTCTATCTCGATCTCACAACCCAGATGGCCCAACTCTTCCTGGATCAATTGGCCGTATTCCACGGGCAGCGGCGGCGCCTCGTTCGAGCGGGTATAGGGAATGCCAAGGCCTCCGCCGAGATCCAGCCGACGGATGTCATGGCCTTCGGAACGCAGGGTCTCGGTTAGCTCTGCAACCTTGCGGTAAGCCAACCGGAACGGTTCCAATTCCGTCAATTGCGAGCCGATATGCACGTCGACTCCGATCACGTCGAGGCCCGGCAGACTGGCCGCGTGGGCGTAGACCGCACCGGCACGCGCGATCGGGATGCCGAATTTGTTTTCGGACTTACCGGTCGCGATCTTGGCGTGGGTTTTGGCATCAACATCCGGATTGACGCGCACAGTGATCGGCGCAACTTTGCCCAAAGACAGAGCAACGGCATTGATCACATCCATTTCGGGCTCGGACTCGACATTGAACTGTCGGATACCACCCTCCAGCGCAGTCCGGATTTCCAGCTCGGTCTTGCCGACGCCAGAAAACACGATCTTTTCGCCTGGCACACCTGCAGCCTTTGCCCGCAGATACTCTCCCATCGAGACCACATCCATTCCCGCACCCGCCTGGGCCAGCGTTTTCAGGATTGCCTGATTGCTGGCAGCCTTCATCGCGTAGCAGACCAGATGGTCGGTGCCCTCCAACGCCTCATCAAATAGACGGAAGTGGCGCAACAGGGTTGCTGTGGAATAGACATAGAACGGCGTGCCCACGGCCGCCGCGATTTCGCTGATCGGCACGTCTTCGGCAAAAAGCGCGCCATCCCGATAAAGAAAATGATCCATGCCGCGCGCTTAGACCAAAACCGCAGCACAGATCAAATGATTCCGATGAATGGGTTCAGGACTTACGCGCCTTGCGCCGGTTTTCCTCTAGGGCATCCCGGGATTTCAGCATGTCCCCGGAAATCGCAGCAGCCTTTTCCACAGCGGGCGCAAACTCGGCATTCAGGAAACCACGTCCATACGCCAGCTGGTACAGCGAGTGATAAGGGTTCACATTGCTTTCGATGATCGTCGGCCCGTCTTCCGTCACCGCGATGTCCCAGCCGACAACCCCGAATTCGGGATAGAGCGAATGGGCGTCGATACAGGTCTGCTGTAACGCGTCCCAATGCGGGATCTGAACACCCTTGAAGACCATGCCGGAGACCGGATGTTTGTCTACAGCGCAAGACCGCGTGCCAGTGCCCATACGCGCCTCTCCCAGAACGCCGTTTTCGTCGATCTGGACAAGGATGCTGCCTTCCTGCCAGAAATTGTCGGACATCGCGTTGGGAGAAGGCACTTTCCAAAGCGCATAGAGCCGTCGCGGTGCATCGCCGTCGCGAATCGTGACAAATCGCAGCGAACCCACGGCATTGCCTGAAATCGCTTTCAGCGTTTCGTGCTGCCGCAAGGCGGTCTGGAACATGAAACCGTCCGGGTAATCGTCGAACACTTCGCGGCAGAACCGATCAAGCGACACCCGTTGACCGTTGCCCAAAACAATCATGTCGTCTTCGATGCCGGACAGCAGCGCCGACCCGAAGCTGCCTGATCCCTGGCAAGGCTTTCCAAACACCGGGTACACAGCCTCTTTTGTCAGAAAACGGTGGACATCTTCGGGCGTTGCCAAAGCCGGGATTGCCCCGAACTTTCGCTTGGGCGAGGCCACGGCCTGGGTCACGGTGGAGCGGATCCCGAGAGTGTTCAAAAGCGCCGAGTACATGACCTTGTCACGTACAAAAGCAAGATTCACGGTCAGCTCGGGCGGCGACATCTTGGCGTTGGTTCGGAACGTGCTGACCTGCCCCACATAGGCCTGTTTATCCTCCGCGCTCAGGTCCGGGTTGTAGAGACCAAAGGTGAAATACTCGTGCAGATCGATTTTGCGCGGGCTCAGCCGCAGACGGATCATCTCTCGGAACTGGGCTATCGGGCTAACCCCGAATTTGCGAGCGACTTCAACGAAAGCCTGCGATGCCGGAGCCTCGGGAAGTTTTGGCGCAACGAGAAGTGCCTTGTCTTGTGCTGCCGTGGTCGTCATTTTTCCCTCCTGCATTCATCCAGGGTCTGCTGCCATCAGACCAATTGGTTCTGAAAACAGCGTTAATGGGAAAAAATGGCTAAATTTGGACCCGATTGTTTCCAATTCAATCGAAACTGGCGATACGCCTTTGCCAAAAAAGAAAAGGCCGGTCGCAGGACCAGCCCTGTCTTCAATTCATCCGGCCTTCTATTCATCCGGCCTTCAATGCGTCCGGCTCAGAAACCCAGGTGGATATTGAAAGGTCCTTTGGACAGGCCGACACCGCCATAAACGTCCACGCCATCGCCGGAAATGCCTATTCCTGTGTTTACCGAAGGCCTGACAGGCTCTCCGTCCGCACCACAACCCGCGAGGACAAACAGCCCCAAAACCGATACCCAAACAACCCGGATCATCCCAAAATCTCTTTCCAACGCGCAACTTGGGCCCGCACTTGTGCCGGCGCGGTCCCCCCATAAGACATACGCGAGCTTACAGAGTTTTCGACGCCAAGCACAGTAAAGATGTCCCCTGTGATCCCGGCATGAACACTTTGCATGTCGTCCAAGCTCAGATCCGGCAAGTCGCAACCCCGGCTTTCCGCCATCGCAACCAGGGTTCCGGTCACGTGATGAGCATCGCGGAACGGGACTTTCAACACGCGCACCAACCAATCTGCCAGATCGGTTGCGGTCGAGAACCCGGAGCCGGCGGCCGCCGCCAGACTGTCCCGGTTGGCTGACATGTCCTTGACCATGCCTTCCATCGCGGCCAAGGCCAGCATCCAGTTGTCGGCGGCATCAAAGACTTGTTCTTTGTCTTCCTGCATGTCCTTGGAATAGGCCAGCGGCAGGCCTTTCATCACGATCATCAGGGCCGTGTTGGCCCCAAAGATGCGGCCCACCTTGGCACGGATCAGCTCTGCCGCATCGGGGTTCTTTTTCTGCGGCATGATCGACGAGCCGGTCGAGAAACGATCACTGAGCGTCACGAAGCGGAACTGGGCACTGGACCAGATCACCAATTCTTCCGCAAACCGGGACAGGTGTACGGCACAGATCGAAGCCACCGACAGAAACTCCAGTGCGAAATCGCGGTCCGACACGGCATCCAGAGAATTTGCCGCCGGACGGTCAAAGCCCAGCGCCTTGGCTGTCATCTCGCGGTCGATCGGGAAGGACGTACCCGCCAGTGCTGCCGCACCCAGCGGCGATTCGTTCATCCGTGCGCGGGCGTCGCGCACACGAGAAAGATCGCGGCCAAACATTTCCACATAAGCCATCATGTGATGGCCCCAGGTCACCGGCTGAGCAGTCTGAAGATGGGTAAAGCCCGGCATCACCCAATCGGCCCCGGCTTCGGCCTGTGTCAGAAGCGCACCGATCAGGGCCAACAAACCGCTTTCCGCGGCGTCCAGTTGATCCCGAACCCAAAGTTTGAAGTCTGTCGCCACCTGGTCATTTCGGGACCGGCCCGTGTGCAGGCGACCTGCCGGTTCGCCGATGATTTCCTTCAGCCGCGCTTCGACATTCATATGAATGTCTTCCAGTGCCGTCGAAAATTCGAACGTCCCGCTTTCAATCTCTGACAAAACGGTGAGCAGGCCTTCCCGAATGGCCTCGGCATCGTTATCCGTAATCACGCCCGTGGCGGCCAGCATGGCGGCATGGGCTCTTGATCCGGCAATGTCCTGGGCTGCCATCCTCTGGTCGAAACCGATCGAAGCGTTAATCGCTTCCATGATCGCGTCAGGACCGGCGGCAAAGCGGCCGCCCCACATCTGGTTCGAGGATTGGTCAGTCATGTTGGAAAACCCGGAGTTGATATGCGCGTCATTCGTCTGATCACCCTTTATATGGCCCTTGCCTTGGGTGCAAATGCCTCACTTGCCGCAGATGTCGCTGAATTGGACGCGCTGCGTGAAGGCGACATGCGGAAACTGATCCTTCACACCGAACCCAAGGAGGTTACACAGGCCGAGTTCTTTCTGGCTGATGACGGTGGCACTGCAACGCTTGGTGACTACAAGGGCAAAGTGGTTCTCCTGAACTTCTGGGCTACGTGGTGCGCGCCCTGCCGCAAGGAGATGCCCCAGATCGCCGAGCTGCAAGAGGAATTTGGTGGTGACAAATTCGAAGTTCTGACTTTGGCGACCGGACGCAACTCCCCGACCGGAATTCAAAAGTTCTTTGACGAAAACGGTATCGAAAACCTGCCCCGTCATCAGGACCCGAAACAGGCTGTTGCTCGCGAAATGGGCATCATTGGCCTTCCAATCACCATCCTTCTGAACTCTGAAGGCCAGGAAATCGCACGCCTGATTGGCGACGCTGAATGGAACTCGGACAGCGCCAAGGCAATCATTGCCAAACTGATCGAGTGATCTGATCTGTTTTCTTTTGCGTGACCCCGGCCGAATTCGTGCGACCGGGGTCTTTTTGTGAGGTCAAGGTCTCTCCAACCGGACGCGGAACTGCGGCTGTGTCCAGCAAAGGTTCCGAATAAGTCACTTCGGGCATTTCATCGGACAGCGCCCTCGGGCCAGGACGGTTCGTGCTTCTCAGCTCAAGTGACACCGCAAGCGGCTTTTCTGTGTTAAACTGGGGTTGTCGGACGGTCGCTTGTTCGGCCTCCGCGAACCAGCGAGGACAAGCTCATGCAACCTGTCGTACTTCTCATTGGCCGCCTGCCGCATGTCATCGGAGACGTGGCCCGTCAGCTTCAGCATCTTCCCATCGAATGGCTGGGCGCACACGATCACCCCGAGGTCGTACGCCAGCTGGAAACCGAACCCCGGATCAGGTGTGTGATCATGGGAGCCGGTCTGGACGACCAAATCCGGGGCGATCTGATCGGCATAATCGCGTCCCTTCGTCCTGACGTGTGCATCCACCTCAAAGATCGCGCATCAGGCCCCGAAGGCTTGGTTCCCTTTGTTGAAAGGGTTGTGGCCCAGGAAATCCTGCCGCGCCAGTCCCACCTGGTCGCGGCCGGCTGACGCGACGCGACCTTTGACACCCCGCCAGAAAGACCGGCAGAAAGACAGTGGGGGAGACTGCAATGCCTTTGGAAATTCTGCTGGTTCTGGTCGTGGGAGGTATCGGCGGCATTGCCTTGCTCCTGCATCTGAGCGGGCGTTCGGAGTTGCTGGTCATGTCCCGGGAAGAGGCGCGCGCCGCTTGGCTACGTCATGTTCCGGGTGATGATATCCTGGACGTCACCGTTTCCCATACCGGACACGCCGCGTTGGTTCAGACCAACGAAGGGCCCGGTCTGATCTGGGCCTTCGGGGCCGATACCGTTGCACGTCACCTGGTCGATTTCGACTTGCTGGATCTGGAAGAAGGTTTGGCTGTCGTTTTTCACGATTATTCGGCTCCTCGCGTTCATCTGCAACTGACCGAGGCTGAGCGTCAACGCTGGCGCGAACTGATGAGGCCCTGAATGAAAGACAACCTGATCTATCCTGACGTGGTGCAATGGGCGGTTCCGTTCTTCATTGCCGCAATCCTTATCGAATTCGCGTGGATTGCGCTCAAAAACCGCGGTGGCCGGTATGAAACGCGGGATGCGATTACCTCGCTGATCATGGGGGCCGGCAATGTGGCCTCAGGCATTTTGCTGGGCTTCATCGCCTGGGGGTTCTTCATGTTTCTGTGGGAACTCACACCGCTGGATCTGGGCGCTTCCGTTTGGGTGGTTGTGCTGTGTTTTGTCCTGGACGATCTGCGCTATTACTGGGTTCACCGGTTTGGACACAGGATCCGCTGGGTTTGGGCCAGTCACGTGAACCATCACTCAAGCCAGCATTACAATCTGACGACTGCCCTGCGGCAAACCTGGACAGGTACCTTCACCTTCATGATGATCGTCCGGGCCCCCCTGATTTTGCTGGGGTTTCACCCGGCAATGGTGCTGTTTGCAGGTGGCCTCAACCTGATCTATCAGTTCTGGATCCATACCGAGGCCATCGGCAAGATGCCACGCTGGTTCGAAGCCGTGATGAACACTCCCAGCCACCACCGTGCCCATCATGGGCGAAATGCACGGTATCTGGACTGCAACTACGCAGGCGTCTTCATCATCTGGGACAAGATGTTTGGGACCTTCGTGGCGGAGCAGGATCATGACCGGGTCGATTACGGGCTGGTTCACAATCTGGGTACATTCAACCCCATTCGCGTCGCGTTCCACGAGTGGGTCGGCATCTGGCAGGACGTGACACAACCCGGCCTGACTCTGCGCCAGCGGCTGGCTTACGCCTTTGCCCCGCCCGGCTACAGCCATGATGGCAGCCGTGCTACCTCGGAGATGATCAAGGCCGACTTTGTTGCCCAGCATCCCGAAGAAACAGGAACACCCGGATTGGCCTCTCGTAACTTGCAAGCGAAAGGTGACAGGGTTTACCAATTTGATGCAGGCCCGAGTTAGCCGGTCCAATCAAGTCAAGGCCAGAACAGGATGCGGAGTATAAGCCATGGACGTCAAAGACCCGTTTGTCGAAAAACTCCAGATCATTATCCGTTTTGCGGTCCGTATCTTGGCGGTTCTCATGGTGTTGGTCATATTATTGGGCGTGATAGACGTAGGCTGGACCCTGTACCAGAAACTGATCAACCCGCCGGCCTTTATCCTGACGATCCCTGAGATCCTAGCGACCTTTGGCGCATTTATGGCAGTTCTCATTGCCATAGAGATCTTCGTCAATATCACGATCTATCTGCGCGATGATGTGATTCACGTCAAAATCGTGATCGCGACTGCTTTGATGGCAGTGGCGCGAAAGGTCATCATCTTGGATATGGAGAAAACCGAACCACTTGAGCTGATCGGGTTGGCTTTGTTGGTTGTGACCTGTTCAATCGCGTATTGGCTGGTCCACGAAATGCCGACATTCAGCATTCGTTTCGGGAAAAATGGGCAAAAAGAACCTGTATCCAACGGTGAAAGTGAACATCAGACTTGATCGATCCGCGGTCGGATTGTGTCTGGTTCATACGTCAGATCAAAAGTCCGGCGAAGATGTCTCCGAACGACTTTATGGATGATTTGTCGTCCTGCAACCATGCCCCCACTTCAACTCCGATAAAGATACAGGCTGATGAGCCTATCGCAGGATCACGTTCCGAGATCCGTACCGTGAAACCGAAAGCCTTTGGGCGGAGGTTGGCTCTATGCAGCCGACATTATAGTCTGCCTGCTACGGGAATCAGAGGCTTACCCGCACTGAAGAGCTGCCGCGTTAAGGCGAATTTAGTCAGTCACCGCTGCAGTGCTTTGACCTGCTCGTGACGCGGGCAAGCCACAAGGTGATCATTGACCAACCCACAGGCCTGCATGAAAGCATAGACAATCGTGGGACCGCAGAATTTGAAGCCATGTTTCTTCAAATCTTTCGAAATCGCTTCTGACAACGGTGTTTGGGCAGGCACCTCGGCGCGACTGCCCCAGTTGTTTTGGATAGGAGCACCCCCGACCCAATTCCACAGATAGGTATCGAATCCCTGTTCCGCTTCGATCCGCTGCCAGGCTTGGGCATTGGTAATGGCGGCTTCGATCTTGCCACGATGCCGGACGATGCCAGGATCCTGCAACAGCTGGTTCACCTCAGCCTCGCCCCACGTGGCTATGATATTTGGGTCGAATCCGTGGAAGGCTGCGCGAAAACTGTCGCGTTTCCTTAGGATCGTGATCCAGCTGAGCCCCGCTTGAAACCCGTCCAGGATCAACTTTTCCCACAGGGCCCGACTGTCATATTCCGGTACGCCCCATTCGGTGTCGTGATAGCGGATGTATACCTCATCTGACCCCGGCCAACCGCATTGCTCCATATTATGTTCCTTCTTTGTTCACACTCTGCCCCGAAATTCGTTAAAATGCGAGGGTTAATCGCGTGTTGAGAAATTGGGCCGATCTTTGTCCACGTTGCCATTTGTGGGACCGGAGTGATGAAGAAGCGCTTGCACAAAGCTGACATACCAGAAGGCGGGGACAGCCCACTGAACGCGGCCGTGGCTCGGCGCGACCAGTCGACCATGCAAATGGTTGAAGAAGCCGTGAAGCACAACGAATGCATGTTGGCCTTTCAACCTGTGGTCCAGTCGCTGCCGCCGCAGCACGTTGCCTTTTACGAAGGTTTCATCCGGGTTCTGGATGCAACCAAACGGGTGATCCCCGCCCGTGAATTCATGCCCTTTGTCGAAGATCGCGAGGTCGGGCGTGAATTGGATTGTGTGGCCTTGGAGCACGGACTGCGTGCGCTCTCCAAAAACGACAAGATTCGATTGTCGATCAACATGTCCGCCCGGTCCATAGGCTATGATCGCTGGGGGCGTGTGTTGCAGCGATTTCTGAAAAAGGACCAGAGCCTTGGCGAACGGTTGATCTTGGAGCTGACCGAAGATTCGATCATGACCATGCCTGAGATTGTGCTGGATTTCATGGGCCGGATGCAGGAACACGCCATTGCCTTTGCCATCGACGATTTCGGTGCCACCAATCTGGGCGTCCGGCACTTCCGCGATTTCTTCTTTGATGCGGTCAAGATCGACGGGCGCTATGTCCGCGGCATCCATGCCAACTACGACCAGCAGGCATTGACCAGGTCGTTGCTGGCCTTTGCACGCGAAATGGACATGTTCACAATCGCGGAATCCGTTGAAACCCCTGAAGACGCCGCCTTTCTGATCTCGGCCGGGGTTGATTGCCTGCAGGGTTTCCTGTTCGGCGCCCCAACTGTTCGCCCCCCATGGATCGAGGCCGACGCAAGAAAGATGGCCTGACGGAAATTGGCCAGTGGCTGCCGCTTCTGACCCTGAGACACCCTGTCTATTGCTGCACTTGCAGCATTACGGTATTTCCTACTCCAGTTAGGGAGGAATCTGCCAGCGTATTGGCCCTATGGTTATTGGCCTGCACTGTCATATTTCCGACACGACATGATGGCAGAGGACCAATCATTATGACCAATGTAGTAATCGCATCCGCCGCACGTACCGGCGTTGGCAGCTTCGGCGGCTCGTTCGCCAACACTCCGGCTCACGATCTGGGCGCCGCCGTGCTGGAAGCCGTTGTTGAACGCGCCGGCATCGAAAAGGGCGAAGTGTCCGAAACCATCTTGGGTCAGGTACTGACTGCCGCCCAAGGGCAGAACCCTGCCCGCCAAGCCCATATCAACGCCGGCCTACCGCAGGAAAGCGCTGCTTGGGGTATCAACCAAGTGTGTGGCTCGGGCCTGCGCGCCGTGGCTCTGGCGGCTCAGCACATCCAGTTGGGTGATGCCGACATCGTTGCCGCCGGTGGCCAGGAAAACATGACCCTTTCGCCCCACGCCGCTGCCCTGCGCGCCGGCCACAAGATGGGCGACATGAAGTACATCGACACGATGATCCGCGATGGTCTGTGGGACGCCTTCAACGGCTACCATATGGGCCAAACCGCTGAAAACGTGGCCGAGAAATGGCAGATTTCCCGCGACATGCAGGATGAATTCGCCGTTGCCTCGCAGAACAAGGCAGAAGCCGCTCAGAAGGCTGGCAAGTTCGCCGATGAAATCACCCCCTTCACCATCAAGACCCGCAAGGGCGACATCGTGATGGACAAGGATGAATACATCCGTCACGGCGCCACCATGGAAGCCATGGGTAAACTGCGCCCGGCCTTCACCAAAGACGGGTCGGTCACCGCTGCCAACGCGAGCGGTCTGAATGACGGCGCCGCAGCCACCCTGCTGATGTCTGCCGAAAACGCCGAAAAGCGCGGGATCGAGCCGTTGGCCCGTATCGCCTCTTATGCAACTGCTGGTCTGGACCCGCAGATCATGGGTGTTGGCCCGATCTATGCCTCGCGCAAGGCGCTGGAGAAGGCAGGATGGACCGTGGACGATCTGGACTTGGTTGAAGCCAACGAAGCCTTTGCCGCGCAAGCCTGCGCAGTGAACAAGGACATGGGCTGGGATCCGTCGATCGTGAACGTCAACGGCGGCGCGATTGCCATCGGCCACCCGATCGGCGCTTCGGGTTGCCGCGTCCTGAACACGCTGCTCTTCGAAATGAAGCGTCGCGACGCGAAAAAGGGTCTGGCGACCCTGTGCATCGGCGGCGGCATGGGCGTCGCGCTCTGCGTGGAGCGGGACTGATCTTTCGCACATGCGAAAATAGCAGAGGGCGCCTTGGGGCGCCCTTTTTGATGAATAAACAAACAGTTATCCCGGATGCGACAAATATGATCAGCGCAGCACAAAATTTCTTCACGAAAGATTATTGCGCATCTGCAGCATAATGGGTAGCAAGATTACCAAGCCAATTTAGAACTGGAGGACTCCTCAAATGGCACGTACTGCACTCGTCACTGGCGGCAGCCGCGGCATCGGCGCTGCAATTTCCAAAGCTCTGAAAGCCGAAGGTTACAACGTCGCAGCCACATATGCAGGCAACGACGAAGCCGCCGCCAAGTTCACCGAAGAAACCGGTATCGCGACCTACAAATGGAACGTGGCAGACTATGACGAATCCGCCGCGGGAATCGCCAAGGTAGAAGCCGAAGTCGGCCCGATTGACATCGTGGTTGCCAATGCCGGCATCACCCGCGATGCACCGTTCCACAAAATGACACCCGAACAGTGGCATCAGGTGATCGACACCAATCTGACCGGCGTGTTCAACACCGTACACCCTGTTTGGCCCGGCATGCGCGAACGCAAGTTCGGCCGTGTCATCGTGATCTCTTCGATCAACGGTCAGAAAGGCCAGTTCGCCCAAGTGAACTACGCCGCCACCAAGGCAGGCGATCTGGGCATCGTGAAGTCGCTGGCCCAAGAAGGCGCCCGCGCAGGCATCACCGCCAACGCAATCTGCCCCGGTTACATCGCGACCGAGATGGTGATGGCAGTTCCTGAAAAAGTGCGCGAATCGATCATTGGCCAGATCCCGGCCGGTCGTTTGGGTGAGCCTGAAGAAATCGCTCGCTGCGTGGCCTTCCTGGCTTCGGACGATTCGCAGTTCATCAACGGATCGACGATCTCGGCCAACGGCGCACAGTTCTTCGTCTGATCTGCTCAGCGATACAGCTTCAAAAGGCCGCTTTCGGGCGGCCTTTGTTATGCGAGCCGAATTTCTGCTGCACAAAGAAAAACGGGCCCGCCCCAAAGGGCCGGCCCGCAATATCCCGTAAGATCGCGCGCGCTGCGATCAGCGGGAAACTCTGCGACCGAACAGCCAGCCCCATACATCCTGAACCGCTTCGGCCCGGGCAGCATGCGCCTTCTGGATGGCCCTCAGAACAGTCGCGTTTCCTGTAATCTCGATCATGATGACCTCCTTTCAGATCAGTGCGATTAACTTGAAGCCTTTATGAAACACTGATCAAAAACGCACAAACGAGACTTTTCAGAGCGTCAGTTAAGTTTTACTGATGTGAGTATGTCCGATCGACTTCCTCCTCTCACCGCCATGCGGGCTTTTGATGCAGCCGCGCGGCATATGTCCTTTGCCAAGGCCGCCGAAGAATTGAATGTCACCCCGGCTGCTCTTTCGTTTCAGATCAAGTCACTGGAGCAGCACCTGGGGCATCCTTTGTTCCGGCGCTTGAACCGTGCGGTCGAGCTGACCGAGGCTGGTGAAGCTCTGGCCCCGGGCGCTGCCGAGGGGTTTCGAACTCTGCAAGCCGCCTGGGCCGCAACCCGACGCCTGCAGGACGCCACCTCCTTGACGATCACCGCTGGCCCGGCACTGACGGCAAAGTGGCTTGCACCTCGCCTCTATGACTTTGCGCGCGCCCATCCCGAGATCGACCTGCGGTTCTCGGCCACGTTGCGGGTCATGGATCTGGAGAGAGATGACGTGGATGTCGCTATCCGTTTTGGTTATGGGCAGGATGACGACCTGTATTCGGTGCCGGTCCGAAAGGAATGGCTGACACCCGCCATGACCCCCGAATTGGCCAAGGAGTTTCCGACCCCGGAAAGCCTGACGACGGCACCGCTGATTCATGATGATTCGATCAGTTTTCTCAGGCCTGCCTGTGATTGGGCAACCTGGTTCAGAGCGATGAAGATTGATTTTTCACCCAGCCATGGAGCACATTTTTCCAATGCGGATCACGCCGTGGATGCAGCCATCGCAGGAATGGGCGTTGTTTTGGGGCGGCGGGCAATGATCATCAAGGATCTGGAGGAAGGCCGTCTGGTTGCCCCGTTCAAGGTTGCCATCGAAACCCAGGCGCGGTTCCGCTTCCTCTGCCTCAAGGGCGCGGAAAACCGTCCCCAGATCAAAGCGTTTCGCGACTGGTTTGTATCCGAGATTGAGAAAAACGCGCATCTGTCGGAAGCGTTCACCATAATTCCAGTCGAGGACATCCCCCAACGATGACGCGTACTCGTGCAACGGCTATTGGCTTTGTCGCGGTTTTGCTGTGGTCGCTACTGGCCCTGTTCACTGTCGGCTCTGCGCCAACACCACCCCTTTTGCTGAATGCTGTCTGTTTTTCCATCGGTGGAACATTGGGGCTGATCTGGACTTGGCGCAGCGGCGGGTTGGGTCAACTGAGAACAATACCATGGACAGTTTATGCCTTTGGCACCTTGGGGTTGTTTGGCTATCACGCACTTTATTTTTCGGCACTCAGGTTGGCACCTGCGGCCGAGGCCGGGTTGATCGCCTATCTCTGGCCACTGTTGATCGTTTTGTTCTCGGGCCTCCTGCCCGGTGAACACCTGAGGAGGGGACACCTAATCGGGGCCGGCCTGGGGTTTGCCGGAGCTGCATTGATCATCTTGGGCAAGGGCACATCCGGATTTGATCCTGCGCATCTGCCGGGATACGGCTTGGCGCTGTTATGCGCCCTGACATGGTCGGGGTATTCGGTTCTGTCCCGGCGGATCGGGGATGCCCCAACCAGTTCCGTCGCCGTGTTCTGTATCGCCACGGCAATCGGATCGCTGGTCCTGCATTTGATGTTCGAGGAAACGGTCTGGCCTTTGGGTCCGCTCGGCTGGGCGGCCACAATCGGGCTGGGATTGGGACCCGTCGGTTTAGCTTTCTATGTCTGGGATATTGGGGTCAAACAGGGGGATATTCAGATGTTGGGCACAAGCTCATATGCCGCCCCGTTGCTGTCCACCCTGATCCTTATTGGAGTGGGCATCGCAGCCCCGACATGGTCACTGATCGCAGCAACCATATTGATCACAGGCGGTGCCTTGGTCGCGGCCCGTGCAAGCATGTTCGCGAAAGCGCGGGAATAGTCTCGTGGCAATGTAGGACAAAAGGGGATTGAGCGAAGCTCTGATGGCCGCAGAAATGATCAAGTCACCCCTGCGGCCGGATCTAACAGGTTTGCCTTATGACGAGAGGCGCTCGATCTCTTCCTTCAGTTTCAATTTTTGTTTTTTCAGAGTGGTCAGGTGCAGGGCGTCTACGCTGGGCGCTCGCTGGGCCTCTTCCACTTCATGACTCAGATGCTCGTGCTTCCGTTTCAGTTCGGTCAGGTGCGAGCTCAGACTCATGGCAATCCTCCTCTGAATTGTAAGTGCCCGACGAGTTGAGCACACATCACAAGCCCTGTCACGCTGCAGTCGCACAGTTTTTGTCATCAAATCGTCATATCGGCCATGCATTGCCGACCTGTGTTGTTCATTCAGGCCAATTCAGGGCTGCACCATGACGCAGAACCGCGGAAATTTCGGATGTGTAACTGTCCCCGTCCTGCTCATGACGCCTACCTTCGTGCAGGATCAATGGGGCATGCAGCCGGAAGGCTGCGTTGCCGCCCTTGCGAGCGCGCAGGATGACCAGATCGGGGGACCGCCCCACCCGCGCCGCCAAAGGCAAAACTTCGACAGAGCCAAGACGGTTTGTGCAACCCGCCAGCATCTCTGGCAGACGATCTGCACGTTGGATCATGTGCAGATAGCCTTTGGGCGCCAATCTACGGGCCGCAACATCGAACCAGTGATCCAGCGCTGTCTGTTCACCTAACGCAGTAGCCTTGCCCGAATCGCGGGCTGCACTGTGGGCACCGGTCCGAAAATAAGGCGGGTTGGCGACAACATGGGCAAACTGTCGTTGTCGCAGATCCGAAGGCAATGCGGAAAGATCAGCCGACACGACCTCCAGATCACAGGCATTTTCCACGCCGTTCCGACGCGCCAGTTCTGCATAATCCGCCTGCAATTCAACGCCAGTCAAGCTGAGATCAGACACCCGCGCGCCAAGGCAAAGAAGCAACTGTCCAGCCCCGCATCCCAATTCAAGGACAGACTGCCCCGAAGACACCGGCACGGCCGCCGCCAAGAGAACCGGATCGACACCGGCGCGATAGCCCTGTTTGGGCTGCCACAGTTGTAACTTGCCACCCAGGAAGGCGTTCCGGGTCAGATCGTCCGCCGAAAACACACCTAGCGTCCCAGCGGAATGTCGTTGTCGTGCATGACCCGCACGGCCACGTCATAGTCGTCTGCCCGTACCATCAGCCGGCGGGGAAAAATTCCGATACCGCCTTCTAGGATGCTCATATTTACGTCCATCTGAAAGCAGTCTATATCCTCTCCCTCGAGAAGGGCGGATGCAAAGGCCATGACGGTGGGATCGGTGCTGCGCAAAAGTTCCTTCATGGGATGGATCTAAGGGCAAGGTACGGCACTTGTCGAGCCTTGTAGCGGGAGTGTGATGGACAGCGGGCTGGCTCAAAAACCTCATGAACTGCTGGCGGACGTGCTGGCTGCCGAAATGGGCAAAGTCAATGAACTGATCCGGACCCGGATGGCTTCGGAGCATGCACCGCGCATCCCCGAAGTGACCGCGCATCTGGTCGAAGCGGGCGGCAAACGCCTTCGTCCGATGCTGACCTTGGCAGCGGCAAAACTCTGCGGCTACGAAGGGGACCATGCCGTCCGCCTGGCTGCGACCGTCGAATTCATTCACACCGCAACACTGCTGCATGACGACGTTGTCGATGAAAGCGCACAACGTCGCGGACGGCCCACGGCGAACCTGCTGTGGGACAACAAGAGCTCGGTCCTGGTGGGCGACTACCTGTTTTCACGCAGCTTCCAGTTGATGGTGGAAACCGGGTCGCTGCGGGTTCTGGACATTCTGGCCAATGCCTCGGCCACGATCGCCGAAGGAGAGGTGCTGCAGATGACAGCGGCCACCGATCTACGCACCGACGAGTCGATTTACCTGCAAGTGGTACGCGGCAAGACGGCTGCGCTGTTTTCAGCTGCGACCGAGGTTGGCGGTGTCATCGCGGGCGCAACGGAGGATGGGGTTCAGGCCCTGTTCAACTATGGCGATGCGCTGGGAATTGCTTTTCAGATTGCCGACGACCTGTTGGATTACCAAGGTGATGCCAAGACGACCGGTAAGAACGTGGGCGATGACTTCCGCGAACGAAAACTAACCTTGCCAGTGATCAAGGCGGTGGCACAAGCCACCGATGAAGAGCGCGCCTTCTGGGTCCGCACCATCGAAAAGGGCCGCCAAGAAGAGGGCGACCTGGAGCACGCAATGGCGTTGATGGAAAAATACGACACTCTCGCCGCCACCCGTGACGATGCAAATGCCTGGGCCGCCAAAGCTAAGGCAGCGATCCTGCAGATGCCGGAACATCCGATCCGGGCCATGCTGCATGATCTGGCTGACTACGTGGTTGCGCGGTTGAACTAACTGGGTTCGGCACAATCCGCCGCTGGTCATTAGGGCGCTGCCCTTTGGCGCGCGACCTAATCCGAGAAAACAACTAGACGAGAAGACGGTCTGGAGCGGTTTACAAGGTGCCGCTTCACCAGCGAATGTAGGCGTCTGCGATCTATGTCAGCTGGGTCACCCTGCACCACCAACCCGGATGGGCGGCCTCGATCTCGTAGGCGGCCATGTGGGCAGCTTTCATTGTCGGGTATAGCGCGAAACAGGTAGCCCCAGAGCCAGACATCCGGGTGAGCAGAGACTCGCGCGTCTGCCCCAGTTCACGCAGAACCAGTTCGATCTCAGGCGCCACGGCTATCGCCGGAGTTTCCAGATCATTGCGTTGATCTTCAAGCCAGACGGCGCACTCCTCGGCACTGGCAAATTCCGGTATGCACTCCGGCATCTGCGGATTGTCACGGCATTGCAGCGCCTTGAAGACCGGACCCGTAGGCACAGCTATGCCGGGATTGACCAGCAGAGCTGGCAAAGACGGCAAGGTGACAGAAGTTATCTGTTCGCCGATTCCTTGCATGCGCGCAGCCTTGCCCAACACACAAATGGGCACATCTGCCCCTAAAGAAAGTGGAAAGTCCTCGGAAATCTTGTGCCCCGAGGCCCGCAAAACGCACGCAGCGTCAGACGAGCCACCCCCCAGCCCCGCCCCGTTGGGAAGCTCTTTGTGCAGGTGAATATGGCCAGTCCAACCAATCCCCGAAGCCGCCTTCCAAACCAGATTGCGGTCATCCGCCGGCACGCCGACAGCCTGAGGGCCGGTTACGTCCAGTGTCATCTCCAACCCCGGTGTCAGGGTCAAACGATCTCCGATATCGGCAAAAACGACCAGCGAATCCAGCAAATGATAGTCATCGTCACGTTGGCCGGTCACATGAAGGGTCAGGTTGATCTTGGCCGGGGCAAATGCCTCAACCTTCATCATCAGCCACTTTCAGAGGTGCGGCGCCTTCCTCGGCCAAAACCTGATCAAGGCCGATTTCGAGCTTCCGGCGAATGCGCACCGGATCGGCTTCACCATCAGTATCCTCGGGGTCGATAAAGGACAGCGCCCGGCTCCATTGGAACTCCGCCTCGCGATAACGGCCCACCGCCCAATAGACGTCCCCCAAGTGATCATTGACCACTGGGTCCACAGGCATCAATTCAACCGCACGCTCCATATGTCCAACCGCCTCGTCATAACGACCCAAGCGATAGAGCACCCAACCCAAACTATCGACGATGTAGCCGCTTTCGGGTCGGGCAGCGACGGCCCGTTCGATCATGTCCAGCGCTTCGTCCAGCTTTTCGCGTCGTTCGACCAGAGAATACCCCAGATAGTTCAGAACCTGCGGTTGATCCGGGTTCAGTTCCAGCGCCGCACGGAAGTCTGCCTCGGCCAATGGCCAATTCTTCAACCGTTCATGGCAAATACCTCGGGCATACAGGATGAACCAACGAGCACCGGCATCTGGTTCGGTGAACTCCAACGCGCGGTCATAGGCCAAAACGGCCTTGGCGTAGTTTTCCTCCTGACGCTGAAGGTCCCCCAGCGCCATATGTACCGCCGGTAGAGTGGGATACCCGCGCGCCAATTGTTCAAGCACTTCGATCGCGGCATCCGGCTTGGCGGCGCGGCGCAGAGCTTCGGCCCGGCCAAGTTCGGCTGCATGATAGTCAGGATGTTCCTTCGGTACTGCCTTGTAGGTCTGGTCTGCCAGGTCGTACTGCCCTAGCTGGTCCAGAAGTTCTGCACTCAGCAGAATTGCGTCTACATGCTCCGGGCGCAGCGTCTTGGCAACCTGTGCATAGACCAGCGCGTAGTCATCCTCCGCTTCACCGTTCAGCACAGCTCCGATGGTAAAAAACACCTCGGCCATTCCGTCGAGAACCGTTGGCGCTATATCAAAGGAAACACTTTCTCCCCCAGCCAACCGATCGGCAATTGCGGTCAGGCCCGGATCGAAATTGGCGCCAAAGAGGTCTGCCATCATCTCCAGCGCGTCCTCATTGCGACCGAGCTGCGACAAAATCTGTGCCCGAGCAATCGCGGCTCGGCGCGAGATATGCGAAAGCTGCGCTCCGTCCGCTGCAAACATCTCCTCTGCGCCTTCGTAATCGCCGACCGCGCCCAGCGCAAAAGCCTTGTGCAACAGGGCAAAGCTGCGCAATCCCTGCTCTTCGGCCAAAGCATCGAAATGCGCCAAGGCTTCCGAAACCGACCCTTGACCTAGAAGCGCCCAACCGCGGGTCAATCCATCGACCAGTGGGCTTACACCCTGTTCTTCGGGGTTACGGGCAAGGAGCGTTTCATAGTCTTCGGCCTGAATCAGCCCTGCGGCAATCACCATATGGGCAATCTGGCTGCGCAGTCCCAGACGTTCCATTTGTTGCGCGACAGGAAGTGCCCGTTCGATATTACCCTGCGCCAATTGTGAAAGCGTCAGGTTTTCCAGAAGTGCCGGATTCTGCGGATCCGCTGTCAGTGCGCGCGTGTAATACTTGGCGGCCTCATCATAATTGCTGTCGAACAACGCCTGACGGCCAGCCAGATAGGCACCTAAGTTCTCTTCGGCCTGAAGGGCCAGCGGAGCGGTTGTCAGGGAAAGGGCCAGAATCGCCGAAGCGGCACGTCTGATGGGAAAAAACACCGGGTTTACTGCCTCACAGGTTGGTCTTTTGAACAAGCTAGGCCCTTGGTCGAAAGGAGGCAATGGCGACCTGCTCTCTTCGCCTGAAATGCTCGGTATTCTGCCGCAATCGTGACCTTTGAAACGAAACACGCCGGGCAGATACCGCCCGGCGTGTCTGAACTTTCTGAGGTGCCTCAGACTTACATGTTTGGGTAGTTCGGCCCATCGCCGCCCTGAGGCGTAGTCCAGGTGATGTTCTGGGCCGGATCCTTGATGTCGCAGGTTTTACAGTGAACGCAGTTCTGGAAGTTCACCACGAATTCGGGCTGACCGTCCTTTTCGACAACTTCATACACCCCGGCCGGGCAATAGCGCTGCGCCGGTTCGGCATATTTGGGCAAGGTGAACTGCACCGGTTTTGCCGGATCAGCCAATCGCAAGTGGCAAGGCTGGCTTTCCTCGTGGTTGGTCATTGCGAAGGACACGTTGGTCAAACGATCGAAAGACAGCTTGCCATCGGGTTTCGGGTAATCGATCGGCTTGTGCTTGGAAGCCTCTTCTGTGGACTGCGCGTCGTTCTTGCCGTGACCAAGAGTACCGAACATCGAGAAGCCGAACAGGTTGTTGGTCCACATGTCCAGACCACCCAGCGCGAGAGAGGCAGTAAGGCCCCATTTCGACCACATCGGCTTGACGTTGCGAACCATTTTCAGGTCCTTGCCGATGGCGCCATCGCGGACTTCGGTTTCATAGTCGTTCAGTTCATCGCCCGAACGGTCTGCCTTGATCGCGGCATAGGCGGATTCAGCGGCAGCCTTACCCGACAGCATCGCGTTGTGGTTGCCCTTGATGCGCGGGACGTTGACCATGCCCGCCGAGCAGCCCAGCAGCGCAACGCCCGGTGCGACAAGCTTGGGCATCGACTGATAGCCGCCTTCGGTGATTGCACGGGCGCCATAGGCCACGCGCTTACCGCCTTCCAGCAGCTCCGCCACCATCGGGTGATGCTTGAAGCGCTGGAACTCCATGTAAGGGAACAGGTGCGGGTTCTTGTAGTTCAGGTGAACCACGAAGCCGACGTAAACTTGGTTGTTGTCCAGATGGTAGATGAAAGACCCACCGCCCGCGTTCGAACCCAGCGGCCAGCCCATCGTGTGGGTGACGGTGCCTTCTTTGTGCTTGGCAGGGTCGATCTCCCAGATCTCTTTCATGCCAACGCCGTATTTCTGAGGCTCTTTCCCTTTGGAAAGGTCGTATTTGGCAATGACTTCCTTGGACAGAGAGCCCCGCACACCTTCGGACAGGAAGACATATTTGCCGTGCAGCTCCATCCCCGGCTCGGTGTTCGGGCCATAGGATCCATCAGCTTCCAGACCAAAGACGCCGGCGACGACGCCTTTGACTTCGCCATTGTCGCCGTAAACCAGCTCCGAACAGGCCATTCCCGGGAAGATCTCAACACCCAGCTCTTCGGCTTGTTCCGCCATCCAACGGCAGACATTGCCCATGGAGACGATGTAATTGCCGTGGTTGTTCATCAGCGGCGGCATGGGTGCGTTCGGGATACGAACCTGACCGGCCTCTCCCAACATGTAGAAGTTGTCTTCTTCCACCGGAACGTTAAGCGGCGCGCCTTTTTCCTTCCAGTCCGGGATCAATGCATCCAGACCACAAGGGTCCAGGACCGCACCCGACAGGATGTGAGCGCCGACTTCCGAGCCCTTTTCCAGCACGACCACATCGAGGTCGGCATCCAGCTGCTTGAGGCGAATGGCAGCTGACAGACCAGCGGGCCCGGCGCCCACGATCACTACGTCATATTCCATCGCTTCGCGTTCAATCTCGGCCATATGTGGCGCTCCTTGGCTAACTGTTCGCTACTGGCCCCACCCGAGAAACGTATGTGGGCGCATTTTTGGTTCGCGGTTGATTACCGTTCTGCACGTATGAACGTCAATCAAAACTCTGCGTTACCCCTTAGAAGACAGGGTTTTCCGCACATCCTATCCACAAAATTCGTCAATCACGCTTCGCTTTCCGTCACGGGGGGGTCGCCCATCAGGTATCTCGGCCCTTTTCCACGCGATGCGGCGCGGTCATCAGGGTTATATAGGTTGCATTTTGGAAGGGACAGGCATCCACAGCCAATACAGCCATCCAAATTGTCGCGCAGTTTCTGCAGTGTTTCGATTCGCTGGTCCAAACGGTCGCGAAAAGTTCTGCTGATGGCATTCCAGTCCTCCGGGGTCGGGGTCCGTTTACCCGGCAGAGTGGCCAAGAGTTCTCGGATCTCTGGCAGGGAAAACCCGAACTGCTGCGCGATCATCACAAAGCTCAGCCGCCGGATATCCGCCCGGTGGAAACGACGCTGCCCCCCCGCATTCCGCCAAGGGGCAATCAATCCCTTTGATTCGTAGTAACGAATAGCTGAAACGGCCAACCCGGTCCGTTCTGCCAAAGCTCCGATTGACAAGCCTGCCTGTGCCATGATGCCCTCAGAAAATTTTCTTGACCTAAAGTTAGGTTTAGAAATTACCAATAAGTCGGGCAACTCAAAACCAAGCCGATTTACGGCAAAGGAAAGGATCTGACATGAACGCATTTGTGGAACACACCAACATCACCGTGGCGAACCCCCAAGCTACAGCCGCGTGGATGGCAGAGGTATTTGGTTGGCATGTCCGTTGGTCCGGCGATGCCATTCACGGTGGGCATTCCGTACATGTCGGCAGTGACACCAGCTATGTCGCCCTCTACAGCCCGCAGCAGGCCCTTTCAGAGGCTCCGAACAGCTACGGAATCAAAGGTGGGCTGAACCATGTCGGTGTAGTCGTCGAAGACCTCGATGCAGCCGAATCGGTTGTCAAAAAGCACGGGTTTTCGACCTACAGCCATGCGGATTACGAGCCTGGACGTCGGTTCTATTTCGAAGACGAAAACGGGATCGAATTCGAGCTGGTGCAATATGATTGAAGTGTTGTGGCTTTGCACCCCGCCTGATCGCTGGAGACGGGCCATGCGCAAGGACTCGCACAAATGGCGTCATCGGCGGCAATCCATGCCTTTCTAGGGTCCGCTTTCTCTTGCATTCGCCCCCTTGATTGGGTCAGGTACCAGATAACCCAACCGGTCGCCCCGCGCTTTCAGCGACGGGGCGCTGGCATTCCGTGGACCAAGAACGCACAAGAAAAAAGAGAACCGATGGAAAAGATCCCGATGACGCCCCCTGGCTTTGCCGCGCTGGAAGCAGAGCTGAAGAACCTGAAATCGGTTGAACGCCCGGCCATCATTCAGGCCATTGCCGAAGCCCGTGAACTGGGTGATCTGTCGGAAAACGCCGAATACCATTCCGCGCGTGAAAAGCAGTCCTTCATCGAAGGCCGCATCAAGGAATTGGAAGGCATCCTGTCGCTGGCCGACGTTATTGATCCGACCAAACTGTCCGGTTCGATCAAATTCGGCGCCAAAGTCACGCTGGTGGACGAAGACACCGACGAAGAAAAGACATGGCAGATCGTGGGCGAACACGAGGCCAACATCGAAAACGGTCTCCTGAACATCAAGTCGCCCATCGCACGCGCGCTCATCGGCAAGGAAGAAGGTGACAGTGTCGAAGTGCGCACGCCTGGCGGGCTGCGCTCCTACGAAGTTCTGGACATCAAGTACTCCTGATCGGGGATCGAGGCATGACCGGTCCAGCACCCGACGCCCCAAACGGTACAAGCCCAAAACTGGGGATCTATGACCGCCCCAGGCAAAGCTCCGTCACCGGGATCGAGATTGCAGCCATCGTTCTGAGCGTGCTTTGGCTGGGCGCGGCGTCTGCGTTTTTGATTCTGGACCCGGCGGACGGAGGATTTCAGGGGCTGGAATTCCTGTTGACCATGCTGACAATCTTCCTGCCCGTGGCAATGATCTGGGTAGCGGCCACAGCGGCCAAGTCGATCCGCGTGATGCGCGAGGAAAGCCAGCGTCTGCAATCAGCCATCGATGCGATCCGCCACGCCTATGTCACACAGCAGCAGAACGCGGCGGTGACCACCGAACCGTCTGTGGCCAAGAAGCTGGATGAAATTGCCGAGCTGACCAAGAAGACTGAAACCGCGCTGGCAACCTTTCACAGCACCCGCCGGAGTGAACAACGGTCGATACACAAACCGATTGCACCTGCGCCGCTGACCGAAGAACAACCGTCTCTTGAACTGGGAACCGCCGCCGAAGACCTCGCACCACCACTTCCCACGGATGATTTCATCCGCGCCCTGAACTTCCCTGAAACGGTCGAAGACGAACTGGGATTTGCCGCACTGCGCCGTGCGCTGAAGGACCGTAAGGCAGGGCAATTGATCCAGGCTGCACAGGATGTGCTGACCCTGCTCAGCCAGGACGGCATTTATATGGACGATCTGCGCCCGGACCTTGTGCGCCCGGATGTCTGGCGTCAATTCGCAGGTGGTGCGCGCGGCCGTGAAGTGGCCGCCTTGGGTGGGGTGCGCGACAGGACCTCGTTGGCCCTGACCAACGCGCGGATGAAACAAGACCCCATCTTCCGCGATGCCGTACATCATTTTCTGCGACTGTTTGACCGAATGCTGGCCGAGTTCGAGGAGAACGCCTCGGATGAAGAGATTTCGGCGCTCAGCGCCACCCGCACGGCCCATGCGTTCATGTTGCTGGGGCGCGTTGCCGGCACCTTCGACTGATCTTCCCGACAAATGGCATGGGCGGACGAGAAAATTCGCGAATTCGCTTGGCCCGGTTACAGCCCGAAGCTCGCATATGGAATGTAGGTGACGGGATCGCCGGGTCGGATGTGACAGGCCTCATCGCTGATTTCGACCAGGCCTTCCGCCCAGCTCAGCCCACTGATCCGGCCAGATCCTTCTGACGCAAAAACCTCGACCCGCCCGTCCCGGATGCGGGCGCGCAGATACTCGCGCCGCCCCGGTTTCTTTTTCTTCTCGAAGGCGGCAGGCAGGGTAAAGGCCTGTGGTCTTTGCCAGTCCATCCCTGCCAGGACTGCCATGGCCGGTCGGGCAAAAATCAGCGCACAGACAAGTGCGGCCACCGGATTACCCGGCAAACCAAAAACGGGCGCTCCATTCCACAGACCCAGAGCGAGCGGACGGCCCGGCTTCAGCGCCAACCGCCACAGCTGCATAGCTCCGCCTTCGCGTAACAATGCCGAAACATGGTCTTCGTCACCGGCCGAAGCACCGCCGCTGGTTAGAATCAGATCGGCTTTATCGGCCGCCATGCTCAGCCGTTCGGTCAAAGCAGCCCGGTCGTCCGGCACCCGGCCCATGTCAACGGGCACATATCCGAAGCGCTGGATCATTGCCAACAGCATCGGCCGGTTCGCGTCATAGATCTGGCCCGGCGCGGCCGTGTCTCCGGCTTCTACCAACTCGTCCCCGGTTGACAGAACCGCCACCCGAAGCGGGCGATACACAACCGCCTCGGACAATCCGGTGGCCGAGGCAAGCGCCAGATCCGCTGGCGTCAACCTGCGGCCCCGGGGCAGGATATCATGACCTGCGACCACGTCCTCGCCCGCGTCACGGGTATTTGCGCGGTGTTTCAGCGGCCCGCGAAAGGCGATCTCACCATCGCCCAAGGTCACGTCCTCTTCCAGAATGACGGTATCCACTCCCTGCGGTAGAGCGGCACCGGTCAGGACCCGAATTGCATGGCCCGGCGGAACAGTATCTTCCAGCGCAACACCCGCTGCAGCACGGGCCTGAACCAGCGGCATAACGTGCTCCCCCTCAGGGACGGCGCCAGAGAACCCGTAACCATCCACGGCAGTATTGGCCTGCGGCGGGTTTGAACGCCTTGCTGCCAAGGGTTCAGCCAGAACGCGACCCGCCGTCTGAGCCAACGGAAGTGTCTCGGTCTCTATGACAGTATGCAGACGGCTGCGCAAAAGCGTCAGCGCGTCGTCAACCGGGGTCCAATGCACCCCGGCGGGCAAGGCAAAACAATCGTTTTTCAACGGTGGCGGTTTCAGCGTCATGGGTCTTGCCTCACTCCCAGAATCCACCCTTCCTCGGGTGCAGTAACGTCCAACATATCGTGCAGTTTCGTCGGCGCCAGACCAGCCAGACCGTGTGCCACACGAAATACCTGCCAAGCATCCTTGATCCATTCGGCGGGAGCCTTGAGAACAGTCAAGGATGGCCAAATCTCAATCAGACTCACCGGGGCGCTTAGCGGTTCGTAAGGCCACGCGGCCACTTGCCCGGGCCAAAGCTTGCGCAACCGCGATAGGATAGGCAGTCCCATCATCACCTGCCCGCCGACTGAGCCTGCGCCAGCCATCTGCCAGCAGGTAAAGGTGCCTTTAGTCAATTGTTCAACCACCCGACGATCCGGGAAAGGGTTTTGATACCCGGCCTTGGTTCGCGGAAGACCGGGAATATCGCGTTTCAAGCCATTGCCCCAGAATGGGCCCTGCCCACCCAGTTTCTGATTGATCGCCCCCGCCAGATCAAAGCGGTTGTTGGTGTGCGGGCTGTCTTCGATTCGGTCCTCAAACCACTCCCACAGGCGCAGCGGGTCGTTTGAACCGGTAACCGCCTGCGCAAAACCCAGAGGGTAGCCAAAGGGGAAATCGAACCCGATGCAGAGGCGCTGACCTCGAGACAGAGTATCGTCGATAAGATCCGTCAACCACTCGGCAGCCAGTATCCGATTGCGCAGGTAAACCGGTTCGTGCCCTGCCTCACAGGTCCAGATCGCATCCTTACGGGGTGTCGGTCCAGTGTCATTGCCACCGGACCAATCCACCATCACGAAGCGATCGAAACGGGTCACAGTGTCAGCTCGGCCTGAATGAAATCGGCAATTCCCTTGGTGTCGTTCAAGTTCAGGACGGGCCGGTCCAACTCCAGTGGAACGTCGCTGGCGACTGCGCGAATCCGATCATCCCCGAGCGCGATAAGCGGGTTTCCGGTCTCGGCCCGGTGGGCTTCGATCTTGGGATGGTCTTCACGTTTGTAGCCTTCGACCAGCACCAGATCGACCGGGGACAGGCGTGCCAGCAGATCCTTCAACTTGGGTTCTTCGGCTCCGCGCAGTTCCTGCATCAGGGCCACGCGTCGCCCTGACGCAAGCAGAACCTCGGACGCGCCCGCCTGCCGGTGGCGGTAACTGTCGGTGCCTTTCTGGTCCACATCGAACACATGATGCGCATGTTTGACGGTCGAAACCGTCAGTCCCCGGGTACAGAATTCGGCCACCAGACGTTCCATCAGCCCGGTTTTTCCCGAGTTCTTCCAACCGGTGATCCCGTAAATCTTCATCCCACCAGCTCCCTGGCCCGCTCCAGATCCTCGGGCGTGTTGACATTGAAAAACGGATCAAAGGGGATCGTGGGGAACATCGCTTCGCGCCCGTCATGCCGGTCGGTCCACAAAACGACCTTGCGCAGCCCATCGTTCAACGCATCGCGCAAATCATCCCGCAGAGCAACCGGCCAGAGGCCGAAGGTTGGGTGCCGATTGACCTTTTTTCCGCCTCCGGATTTCAGCGTTTCATCCTGTGAACGGGGGGTGGTCGCCAGCACCAAAGGATGCGCCTGCCCCCCTGATGCCGCCACCAGCCTTTCAGCCAGATCCTGAGGGAAAAAGGGCGTGTCTGCAGCGGCAGTAACAATCGAATTGGCACCCTGATCTGCCGCCCAATCAAGGCCGGCCAGCACCCCTGCAAGAGGTCCTGCGAAACCGTCGATACTGTCGGCGATCACTGGTAAGCCCAAATCTTCGAACCGATCCGGGTCACCATTTGCATTCAATGCAAGCCCGGAAACCTGTGGTTCCAAACGATCCACCACATGTGACAGCAAACTACGCCCGCCGATCTGCAATCGGCCCTTGTCTCCGCCGCCCATCCGGGTCGCAAGACCGCCCGCCAAGATGACACCCAGAGGCTTTTGCTTTTGTTCAACCATCTGCGCTCTTCCGCCGGTGTTTCTTGTCTTCGACCGGCACCGATGCCGGATCCACATCGCGTTCCAGGCGGTCTTCCCCTGCCAGACAGACGAACCGCTGCCCACGCATCCGGCCGATCAGGGTTAGACCGACTTCGCGGGCAATCTCGACCCCCCAGGCAGTAAAGCCCGAGCGGGACACCAGCACCGGAATACCCATCATCGCGGTCTTGATCACCATTTCCGAGGTCAGCCGCCCGGTGGTGTAGAGGATCTTGTCCGCAGCATCGACCCGTTCACTCAGCATCCAGCCAGCAATCTTGTCGACCGCATTGTGACGGCCCACATCCTCCATATAGACCAGCGGCGTGTCCTGATGACACAAGACGGTGCCGTGAATGGCGCCCGCTTCCAGATACAGCGACGGGGTGCGGTTGATCTTGCCCGCCAGCGCATACAGCCACGATGTCCTGACCGGTGTCGCGGGCAGACGCACGTCCTCAAGACCTTCCATCATATCGCCAAACACCGTGCCCACGGCGCAACCGCTGGTGCGGGTCTTTTTCTTCAGCTTTTCCTCATACGAGGTCTGAATTTCGGTCCGAACTACAACGGTTTCCAGATCGTCGTCATAATCGACCCGCGTCACCACATCGTGATCATGCAGCATGCCCTGATTGCGCAGGAACCCCAGCGCCAGATATTCGGGGTAATCGCCAATAGTCATCGCCGTCACAATTTCCTGCGAATTCAGGAAGATGGTCAGGGGGCGTTCCTCGACCACATTGATCTGCGCCAACTCCCCGCTCTGGTCGATGCCCTGCACCGCACGGGTCAGGCGTGCAGCCCCCGGCTCCGGCGCGATGAGATATTCCGAGACGTCTTCTCGCGTGGCCAATTGCAACCCTTTCCGATCCGCTCTACGGCTTGTGACAGCAATCTAGGGGCAAGCCATGGCATTCTCCACCACCAAATCCGCCTTTTGGCGCGGCGCGCGCGACAGTGCGCCCTTTGTGCTGGTCGCGGGGCCGTTCGGAATGCTGTTTGGCGTGCTGGCGGCTGAGGCCGGGTTGAAAGTGGTCGAAGCGATGACGTTTTCGCTGACTGTCTTTGCGGGGTCGGCCCAGTTCACAGCCCTGCAACTGATGCAGGAAAACGCCCCTACGATCATCGTTCTGATTTCAGCGTTGGCGGTGAATCTGCGGGTTGCCATGTATTCGGCCTCTCTCACCCCTTATTTGGGGGCAGCACCACTGTGGAAACGCGCGGTTGCGGCCTATTTCATGGTTGATCAATCCTATGCGTTGTCCATCGTCAAATTCGAAACAGAACCAGATCTGAGCATAGACGAAAGGCTGGCCTATTTCTTTGGTACCAACGCCATCATTGCGCCACTTTGGTATTCAGCCACCTTGGCCGGAGCGCTTATGGGCTCGAAAGTCCCGCAGGGTTTGGCGTTGGATTTCGTGCTGCCGATCACCTTTCTGGCCCTGATCGCGCCAATGCTGCGTACACCAGCCCATGTTGTGGCAGCTTTGGTGGCAATTGTGACCGCACTGCTGGCTGCGGGCCTGCCTTATAATCTGGGTCTGATCGTCGCTGGTCTTGCGGGGATGATCGCCGGTGCACGTGTCGAGGTCGAATTGCGGCGACGGGGGGCGTGGACATGACTGGAACAACCGGATCAATCGACACCGGCACTTTATGGACTGTCATTGTCGGGATGGCTGTTTTCAGCTTTGCCTTGCGATTTGTCTTTATTGGTCTGATGGGCGATCGGCCCATGCCGGAATGGCTTATGCGCCACCTGCGTTATACCGCCGTCGCCATCATACCCGCGCTGGTCGCACCGTTGGTTGCCTGGCCCCCAGCTACGGGAGGGGAGCTTGATCTACCGCGCCTGACGTCCGCCCTTGTAACCATCGGCATAGGGCTTTTGACCCGCAACGTTCTGCTGGCCATCATTTCCGGAGCCGGAACGCTCTACATCCTGCTGTGGCTTGTGGCGTAGCCAACCTGCCTCTATGCGCCGCGAGCCTCGCAAAACGGCAAAAAGACAGGTTTCGACCCTAAGAGATCACTCGACAACGGTTGCGTTCAGAGCGGCATTGTTCTGAGCGATTCCCAGTTGGAGGTCGCCGCTGTCGTTCTCGTAATAACGCTCCGAAACGACCCCCGGCTTGGCCCCGAACTGTTCCGCCAGTTTGGTCGGATAGAACGTCACCTTGATGTCTTCGTACCCTGGAATCGAGCTCAGAATACGCGATGTCGCATTGGCACAATATGCCCCGGGAATAGGGCCCATTTGGCGCGCCATGTTATAGGCCAATTGGGCCTGCTCAGCTGTTACCTCAACATGCTGAACCAAAACATGGTGTGTTTCCCGGGCATGTGACCGGCGATAAGCCTGCTCGGCCGGTGGGGTAATCCCGAACAGAACATCATTCTGTTCCGGAATAATGTCGGCCTTGAACGACCCCGCCGGGTCAAAGATGATCCGTTCGGATGCGTTGATCATCAACGAACTGTGACCACCCGACCCCGACCTGTTGTTGACCATCGTGTAAAGGGTCAACGTTGCGGGGCCCGGTTCGCGATACCGCACGGCTGCTACTGTCGCGGCATCCGCGTTCGGCTCCTGTGGTCGCGCACAAGCCGCCAGTGTCAGAGCCACCAGCCCGAAAATCAGGAAATTGCGCACCGAAACCCTACCCGAGGTATCAGGTCGCGAAAATAGCCAGGAAAACGATGATCAACAGGATGACAATCGTCGACCATTTGGTGAAGTTGATGAAACCGTCAAAGGTCTTTTCCTGAACGGTGATGTCCATTTCGCCGTGCTTGTGTTCCGCCATGAGTGTCGTCCTATTCGCGAAGGGTTTCCTGTTCGATACCGAAATCGCAAATCCCTGTCACGCCGTCAATGCGACCAGGTGGGCAATTTGTATGGTTTGTGATCGCCAACGCGCTTTGTCGGCGTCAACAGTCTTCAAAACCGTAGCCCCAGCGCCAGGACAACCCCGTGCAAGGCCCACCGCCGAATCGAACCGCCCAAAACATGGTTTCGCCCAGTCTTTCATACATCGCGTCCGTCATGCCCCAGCGTCGGTCTACCTCGGGTTTCAGATCTGCGGTCTGCGTAACACAGAGTTGTAGCTCCCGGTCGGCTATCAACCTTGCCTGATAACTGTCCTCAGCGCTGCGGGCCCCGGTTACATCATGATAGGCCCGGTCATGCGCGACACAGCACAACTCCCACGGTGGCGGCTCACCATCCGGTTCCGCAAGGGTCGGAAATACTGTTGTCAGATGCGTCCAGGCCCAAGACAACCCGCCGCTGCACCCATCGGTGGTGAACGGCATCAACTGGCGAGACGACACATCACCGATACGGTCCAAAAGCCGTTCATGCGCCCGTAGCTCGGAACGTTGAAGCCATTCAGGAACATCCTGTGCCATTGCGGGACAAACCACACAACACAGGACTGCAGTCAGAGCCTTACGGGCTCTCATCACGATAATCCCGCGGATTGACCTGCAGGCCCAGCTCCGAGGCCAACCACAAGGCCATGCGTTCTGCGGTGCTCATTTCGGCCCGAACCGACAGAACATGACGCGCCAAGGCTGGCTCATCGGTAATCAACCCATCCACACCCTTGGAAATCATGCGCGACATGCTGAGCGGATCGTTGACAGTCCAGACATAGACATCCTTGCCCGCGGAATGCGCTGCATTCAGCAAGGCAGGGCTGGCAATGGCCGAACGGACCGCCAGGAAGTTACCCTGCAAACCAGCCAGGTTTCCAACTGCCGAAGCTGCAAGAACGCCGGTCCGCCACCCTGGTCGCAACCGCTGAGCGGCCCTCACCGAGGGATAGCTCAGCGACATGATCGCAATGTCCCTCTCCATCCCCGCAGCTTCCACCAGATCAACCACCCGCTGCTCAAGATCCACCGCATGGCCATAATGCTTCAACTCGATCAATACCTTGCCGCGTCCCTTGGCGGTCGCCAACACATCGCTCAGAAGCGGAGTGCGCTGGTCAGCAAAGGCCGGGTCGAACCAACTCCCTATGTCGATCTCGGCCAGTTCGGCAAAATCTGCTTCCCAGACCCGGGTCGGATTGCCTGCCAGCTTCATGAAATCCGCGTCATGGATGACCACGACCTGACCATCCCGGCTTTCCTGAACGTCGATCTCGATCCAGTCGGCCGCGTCTTCGATGGCTTGTTCGATCGCGGCCATCGTATTTTCCGGGCGGCTTCCGGCGGCTCCGCGATGCGCGATTACCTCAACATCATCGCCGGTTTTCACGCTTTCCAGCAGTGCCGCAGACATCCAGATGCCGACTCCGGCCACCGCTCCAAGTGCAACGGTCGCAATGGCCAAACGGCGGCCAGGCGGAACTTCAGGCAATTCAGACGCGGCACTGTCATCAATGAAATAGCGATCCAGCAGAACGGCCAGCGCACCCAAGGCTATCGCCCCCAACACCACCCCCGCTACAATCCAGACCGATGTGATTGCCAGCACCAGAAACAGCACCTTGTTCAGGTTTGCCTCTTCGCCCATCGGAACCCATTGCATCACCAACGTCCCACTGATCAAAAGCACCTGCGCGATGAACACCCGCACGGCCAACCACAGAACCAATTGCATCTGCAATTGACCACGCTGGCCCTCCATGCGGGCCTGGCTTTCGACAAATGCCGAACCGGGCGCTAGGCCGCCAAACAGTACAAGATGTGCTGTGATGGCCCAGCCGCTCAGACGGAACAGAAGGACCAATGCCATCGCAAGAAGGATCCCGCCAATCAGCGCAACCGCAACCCAGAACTCGGGAGGCTTGAAAGTCAGGTAGTAGTTGATGTCGAACTCGGTCAGCTTCCACAACGCGATCAACATGCAGACCAGCAGGAAGGGCAAAGCAATCGCCAGAACCCGCAGGATGAACATGGCCGAAAACACCGTCAGCGCCCGCGCCCGTGCCACCACTGCGGCAATTGCCAGGCGCGCCAGACGAAGCGGACTACGCTCGGGGAGACGCAGTGTTTCGGCAATGACCGCAAAACTACCGATCTCCGAAGCCAGGATCACGCTCAGCACGATCAATCCCAGAACAAACCCCGCAGGCGTCAACAGGAACATGGCAATGTCCTGATCGGTCAGGGCCGGCTGATCCGACAAGGCCACCGCTGCATTGATCAACAGACCGATCAGCGGCGCAATTATGGCAAAGGCCAGCACCCGCAGGAACAGGTACACGGGAAGAATGATCCGCCACCGCGACAGGGCATCGGAATAGGCTTTGAAAACAATGGAAAGATGGCTCAAATCGGCGCTCCGGGCTTTTGACCATCTTGGAGCATAAGCCCAACCATCGGCAAGGGCGTATCACTCAGGCCTTACGCCATTCCCGAGGAGGCGCCCGCAGGGCAACGACGAGATATCAGGCGCGCCGCAGGCGCACCTTTTGCCAGCGATCCGTTCAGCTCTCGACCAGGTCCGAGGCCAGACGGAAGCCGATCCGCCGCGCGGGGGCCGCTTCACTGGGTTTTGGCAGCGCGCGCAACATCACATTCAGCTGGCTTACATGCTGAACCAGCTGGGTCTTGGCACCGTGATCATCCGAGCCATAGAACGTGATGATGTCGGGATCGAAGTAACCCAACCCCTCGATTCGCAGCACGCCTGTATTTCCGCCAACAAAACCCATTGCCACTTCGTGCTCGCTGTCCAGCTGCTCCTCAAAATTACGGATATACAAGATCAACCGCTCATAGGCCCATCGTGACGGGCTTTTGTGGTCCGCAGGCTGGCTCAACGCTTCGGGAACATTCTTCAGGCCGGCGCAGGCCTCAGGGTCGGCATGGACTTCGTGCACACATGGCAGGATCGAGGCTTCCAAGGCCTCGGCCGATGTCGAAATTTCGTCGCTCATGCTTGTCCCTTTGCACTTTACTTGCGTTGGTACAGCCAGGCTCCATCATCGCGGCGCGTGCGCGTCACCTGACCGATACAGTACAGATGGTTTACATGAGCCACCGCTTCAACCAGCGCAAGCCCGTATTCACCGGTGCCGATCCTGCGCTTGAACAAAGGAGAGAAACACTCCGCCGCGCTCATCGGCTTGTCCAGATGATCCAGCAGGCGCTCTAACGCGCCGTGATGGTTGTCGATCAGCTGCCGCATCCGCAGCGGCAACCGCGCAAACGGCAGTTTGTGACCGCCCAGCGCCAAATGGTCAGGGCGGGCCAGCTGCAACAACCGTTCACACGCTTCAAGCCAGTCAGCCAGCGGATCGGCCATCGGCTCGGTCGCATAAACACCGATATTGGGGCTGATCGAGCTGAGGATCTGATCCCCGGTGATGACCAGATTGTCATCCCGGCTCCAGAAGGTCGCATGTTCAGGCGCGTGCCCGTTGCCGATATGAACGTCCCAATCGCGCCCGCCCATGCGGAACACGTCCCCCTGCTTGATCCGCGTAAAGCCCAAAGGCATCGGATAGACCGTATCGGCAAAGTTGAAGGGCCGGTCCTTGGCGCGCTGCTCGTAGATTGCCGAGTCCATGCCGGCGCTACGATAATAGGCCAGTGTTTCGGCCGGCCATTCCTCTTGCACGTCAAGCGTCAACATCCGGGCAAACAGCCAGGCAGTCCGCGTTGTCACCAGCTCGCACCCGTGATCGGACTGGAACCACCCCGCCAAACCGATGTGATCGGGGTGATGGTGCGTGGCGACAACGCGACGGATCGGCTTACCTTTCAAGGGACCGGCGATCAGCTCGTCCCAGATCGCCCGGCTTTTGCGGGTCGAAAATCCGGTATCGACAATTGTCCAGCTGTCGCCGTCATCCAACGCATAGACGTTGACATGGTCCAGTTTCATCGGGAGCGGCTGCCGCATCCACAATACGCCTTCGGCAACTTCGATGGCTTCGCCTTGTGCCGGTGGGGTTTCCCACGGGGTACGAACCGAGACTTCAGGTACGCTTGTCACCGAATCAACCTGCCAATTCATCCAAGGTCAAACCAAAGGTGTTTGCCGCCCCATCCGTGGCTGCAGCCAACAGCGACGCATGTTCCGGCAGCATCCGGTTGATGTAGAACCGGGCCAGCTTTTCGCGCGGACCGCCCAGATCGGCCATCGCCGATTTCAGGTGAAAATGCGCGCCCAGCACGCGCGCGAAAGCGCGCAGATACGGCACCGACCCGGCAAAGCGGTTCTGCAGGTCATCCTGTTCGGTCAGCCACTCGGTCGCCTCTCGCAGGCTTTCGCAGGACTGCCAGACGCTTTCGGCCATGTTCGGATGGGTCGTGCGGGCGCGTTCGGCCTGTTCCTCGATCTCGTCGATCAGGGCATGGGCCATATCGCCACCATCCATCATTTTGCGGGCGACCAGATCCATGGACTGGATACCGTTGGTCCCTTCGTAGATCGTCGTGACGCGCGCGTCGCGGTAATACTGGGCCGCTCCGGTTTCTTCTATGAAACCCATGCCGCCATGTACCTGAATCCCGGTTTCGGCGACGCGAATTCCGGTGTCGGTACCGAATGCCTTGGCAATCGGAGTCAGGAAGGCGGCCCGGGCAGCCCAATCTGCTTCTCCGGTTGCGGTTTCCATATCGATCGCGACGGCGTTGGCCAGCAGGATGGCTCGGGCCGCAAACAGATCCGCCTTCATCTCCATCAGCATCCGGCGCACATCTGCATGGTCTGCGATGCTGCCCGAAGGCGTCTTACCCTGCTTGCGGTCCAACGCATAGGCCAAGGCATGCTGATAGGCGCCTTCACCGGCTCCAACACCCTGGCCACCAACCCCCAGGCGGGCGTTGTTCATCATTGTGAACATCGCTGCCATGCCACCGTGCTTCGCTCCGACCAGCCAACCTGTCGCACCGTCATATTGCATGACACATGTCGGTGAACCGTGCAGACCCATCTTGTGTTCCAGGCTCACGACTTTCAGATCGTTGCGCTGACCGGGATTGCCTTTCGCATCCGGCAGGTATTTCGGCACCAGGAACAGCGAAATCCCCTTGGTCCCGGGTACCCCATCGGGCAGACGCGCCAGCACCAAGTGGCAAACGTTCTCCGTGAAATCCGTATCACCCCAACTGATATAGATCTTCTGCCCTGTAATCGCGAAAGTTCCGTCCCCGTTGGGCTCGGCCTTGGAGCTGAGTGCGCCAACATCCGATCCGGCCTGCGGTTCGGTCAGGTTCATGGTCCCGGACCATTCCCCCGAAATCAGCTTGGGCAGGTAGAGCTGTTTCAATGCATCGCTGGCGTGGTGTTCGAGGGCTTCGATCTGACCCTGACTCATCAAAGGGGCCAATTGCAGCGACAGGCAGGCCGCGCTCATCATTTCATTGACCACGGTCGTCAGAGACATGGGCAGCCCCATGCCGCCCTGATCGGTGGGCGCGCTGATTCCCAACCAACCGCCTTCTGCAATCGCTTTCCACCCGTCCGAAAACCCGGGCGAGCTGCGCAGAACACCGTTTTCCAGTCGCGCAGGCTCCAGATCGCCCCCACGCTGCAGTGGGGCCAGCACCTCTTCGCACATTTTACCCGCCTCAGAGATGATGGCAGACACCAGATCTTCGGACGCTTCGGCAAAGCGCTCCGTGGCAGGGACCTGGTCAAAGTCCACCACGTTCTTGAGTAGGAATTCATAGTCCGGAACAGGCGCGCGATAGGTCATGAGCGTCCTCTTGGCTGTGTTGCGGGCGGCGCGGACCTGACTGCAGGGTTGGAATCCGATGACAGCGCCGGTATGTGAGTGGCCTTGGTTCCTTACTGATCGGGGGCCATCTTTCAAGCAACCAAAACGCCGCGTCAGAGCATGAGCCCGAAACGTACCGTCATTTTGTCCGATTCCGAGGAAGACCTGGACCGCGCCGCAGCGCTTTTGCGCGACGGAGAGCTTGTGGCCTTCCCTACCGAGACAGTCTATGGCTTGGGCGGAGATGCCCGTCAGGGTGAAGCGGTTGCAGGTATTTATGCTGCTAAGGGCCGCCCCAGTTTCAACCCGCTGATCGCCCATGTGGCCTCAAGCGAGGCCGCCCGCGACTTGGTTGAGTGGCACGACTGGGCCGAGATCCTGTCCACCGCCTTCTGGCCGGGGCCTTTGACTCTGGTGCTGCCACTAAAAGACGGACATGGCGTGTCTGAGCTCGTGACAGCTGGCCTGCATACGCTGGCTGTGCGTGTCCCCGCGCATGACACCGCGCGCCGCCTGCTGGCGAAGCTTGGCGGACCGGTTGCGGCCCCGTCGGCCAACCCTTCGGGCCGTATCAGCCCGACAACGGCCCTGCACGTGCAAGCCGGTCTGGACGGTCGCATTGCCGCCATCGTTGATGATGGTCCTTGCTCAGTCGGGCTGGAATCAACCATCGTTGGTCTGGCAGGAGAACAACCCATGCTTCTACGCCCCGGCGGTGTGCCGGCCGAAGCCCTTGAAGCGGCTCTGCACACGCCCCTGATCGCGCGGAATTCTTCGGATCCCCTGACCGCGCCGGGGCAGTTGATGTCCCATTACGCACCGCGAGCCAGCGTGCGCCTGAACGCCGAAGCCGCGCGAGAAGATGAGCTGTATCTGGGCTTCGGTCCCGTCGCTTGCGATCTGAACTTGTCGGACAGCGGCAATCTTGTCGAGGCTGCGGCCAACCTGTTTGGCCACCTGCATCAGCTGGACGGCTTGGGCCGATCCATAGCTGTGGCCCCGATCCCCGATCATGGATTGGGCGTCGCCATCAACGACCGCCTGAAACGGGCGGCTGCACCAAGGTAGTCGCAGATCAGTTTCATCTTTGGCTTCATGGCCGGAATGCGCGATGAAGCTCGTCTGCCAAGCGCGAGTCTTCTATTCAGGCATGCCCCGCGCTGCCCGACAAACTCAGCGGGTCCACCCCCAAAGTCTGCAACGCCGCCTCCCATTTCTGAATGTCCGGCAAATCAAATACCAGCTCGGGTGCAGCGTCCGTGGTCAGCCAGCCATTCATTGCAATCTCGTTTTCCAACTGCCCCGGTCCCCAACCGGCATAGCCAAGCATCATCAGCATTTTAGCCGGCCCGGTTCCTGCAGCAATGTCTTCGAGAATGTCCAGCGTGGCCGTCATTGAAAAGACTTCATCCACGCTCATGGAATGTAAGCTCGCGTCGTAGTCCGAACTGTGCAGGACGAACCCCCGCGCCGTCTCTACCGGCCCGCCGAAATGAATTGGAATGTCGTCGGATCCGGGTTCACTCGGCTTGATCTCCAACTGTTCGAACAACTCTGACATGCGTACGTCCACGGCCGCCTTGTTAACGATCAGCCCCATGGCGCCATCTTCAGAGTGGGCGCACAGATAAACGACCGAATGTTCGAACCGCATGTCACCCATGCCCGGCATCGCAATCAGGAGTTTTCCAGTCAGATCCATGAATTTCTCTTTTGAAACAAGCCCGTCTCTCCTGGTTCACGCGCGGCTCCCATAGGATCAACAATGACCTCCCGGACGCGTGTGATCAAGTGCGGCAACATGTTTTCCGTCCTGACCGGAACGTGACTTGGCATTTCATGCAACAAGGCGCATGTATTGAGCATGAGGATGATACTTGCAGCTTCCGCCCTGGCGATGGCCCTGACCGCCACAAGCGGCATTTCCGCGGCCAAAGCCGGCGACTCGATGGACGATCTGGTTCGGATCGAAGTACTGGATGGCGGACGGACACAGGACGGAACCTATCGGGCGGCCTTGCGGCTGACGCTCAAAGACGGCTGGAAGACCTATTGGCGGTCGCCCGGCGATGCGGGCATCCCACCGTTGTTCAACTGGCGCGGATCACGAAATGTCGGCGAGGTCGCGTTTACCTGGCCAACGCCATCTGTCTTTGAAACGTCAGGCTATCAGACCATTGGATATATGGACCAGCTGGTCCTGCCGGTCGAGATCAAGCCCTCCAAACCGGGCAAACCTGTCCGCCTGAAGGGCCGGATGGAACTGGGCGTGTGCAAAGATGTCTGCGTCCCGTCCGAGCTGAAGTTCGATCATGCGCTGGACCCCCAAGCCGGTCGCAACCCTGCAATTGCTGCTGCAATTGCCTCGCGACCATATTCCGCGCGGGAGGCCGGGGTGACCTCGGCCATATGTCATCTGACCCCTACCAAAGATGGCATGCGGGTTGAGGCGCATCTGTCGATGCCCTCGGCAGGTGGGACCGAAGTGGCCGTAATCGAACCGGGACATCCGGATCTATGGGCTTCTGAAACCCGTAGTGAGCGCAAAGGCGGAACGCTGGTCGCCACCTCGGAACTGGTTCACACTGAGGGCGAAGCCTATGCTCTGGACCGGTCCCAGATCCGGATCACCGTTCTGGGTCGGAACCATGCGGTGGACGTCCGGGGATGCAGCGCGGGATGAGCGCGAATGCTCCGATACTGGGGGCCATCGCAGTTGTCGCCCAAGACGATCACGTGATTCTGGTACAGCGCGGCAAGGAACCCAGAAAAGGGTGCTGGGGGTTTCCCGGCGGACATGTGGAGCTTGGCGAAACAGCTTTAGACGCCGCTGTTCGCGAGCTGCAGGAAGAGACGGGCGTGGTGGCGACCCCCCGTTCCTATCTCACCAATATCGACGTGATTTTGCGCGACGAGCAGGATCAGGTTACCCGACACTATATGCTCGCCGCGGTGCTGTGTGACTATGTCAGCGGCACGCCAATTGCCGCGGATGACGCCGCCGATGCGCGCTGGGTTTCCGCCGAGGACCTGCACGCGCCGGAGTTGCAGCTTCTGGATCAGGTGGCCGAGCTTGCCGTCCTGGCCTGCGACCTTCGCCGCGCCAGCACATAAACCAGCGCCGCGACCAGATAGACCCCCAGAACAATCATCAACACGCCGGGAATGAATGCCACAAAGGCAGCCCGCATCGGCGTCATGCCTTCCAGCTGCGGCACGAATGACAGCAGTGGGTCTGGCAAAGTACCGTGAAGCACAGCGAACCCCAAGGTCGCCGCCAGCCAGGCCAAGCTGGGCAGGCCCGCAACCAGAACCGCGAGACGGACCCAACCCGGGCTCGCCAGTGAACGCCGCAGGGCCGTAAACGGTCGGGACAGGTCGTTCTGGATTGCGACCAACGACGGCACCACCAGCAGCACCAGCAGCATCCCGAACCCCAAGCCATATACCAGTGTGATCACCGTAGGTTTCAGGAACTGTGCCTGCTGGGACTGCTCATACATCAAAGGTGCCAGGCCTAGAACAGTGGTCAAGGTTGTCAGCAATACCGGGCGCAAGCGGTCCGACGTAGCCTCGACGATAGACGGCAAAAGCCCTCGCTCCTTGGCATATTGGTCGATCGTAGTGACCAGGACGATCGAGTCGTTGATGATGATCCCGGTCATGCCCAACAGCCCGACCACGGTGAACATGCTCAGCGGCACCTGCCACAGGTAATGCCCCCAGATCGTTCCAACCAAGCCGAAGGGAATGATCGCCATGACCACAAGCGGCCGGGTCCAACTGGCAAAGACCCAGGACAGGACCAGATAGATCCCCGTAAGACACAGGACCAAACCGGTGCGGGCGTCATTGAGGAAGTTGTCTTCCTGTTCGCTCAAACCGGACAGCCGCCATTCGACCTGTCGTTCGCTGGCGATCTTGGGCAGAATTTCGGTCTCCAGATCGGTGGCAATCGCTTCGGCACGGGCAGGGTCGTCCTCGGAAATGTCGCCTGTGACCGAGATGACCCGAACGCCGTTTTCACGCCGCACGGTAGAGAAGCCGGTGCGCCGCTCGACCGAAACGATATCGGCCAGCGGGACATAAATGCCGCCCGGAGATCGCAGCAGAGTTCTTTCCAGAAAATCCGCCGTCAGCTCACCCTCGGGCAATTCCACGCGAATCGTGGCGCTGCGCGGGCCGTCGGGATAGGTCGCGGCCTCGATTCCGTTCAGCCGCTGTCGCAGGGCCCGCCCCAAGCTGTCGATGGTAAAATTCAACGCCTGACCTTGAGGCGTCAGATCCAGGATCAGTTCTTCCTTGTCATACGCTAGGTTATCCTCGACAGCAGAAACCTCGGCATAGCGCAAAAGGGCAGTCTTCAGATCTTCGGACGCCGCCTTGAGCGTATCCACATCGGTGCCAAAGAACTGGACATCCAAGGCGTCACCGCCCGGCCCCGACCGCCAGCTGCGGAACGAAATGTTCTCAACCAAGGGATGTCGTTGTACCCGGTCCTGTAGCTCACCGACAAAGGCAAAGCTGGAATAAGGCCGCAGATCAGCGTCGATCAATTCGATCGAAATGCCGCCGAGCAAATCGGTATCCTTGGCTTCGACCCCGGACATGCCACGCCCGGCATTGCCACCGATTTCGGCCATGACATAGCTCAGAGGATTGCGGCCATATCTCTCTTCATATTCCGCGCCCAATGTTTCGGTGGCGCGCTGCATTTCGCGCATCATCTCACGCGTGTCCGCACGGGTTGCACCTTCGACCATGGCAAAATTGCCGGTGACCGAACCGCGTTCGGGCGCGTTGAAGAAACGCCATTTAACGTCACCGCCGATAAACAGCGCCAACTGGCTGGCCAGAATGACAATTGTCCCGGCCAGTACAACATAACGCCCCCAAATGACCCAGCCGATCAACGGGCGGAACACATGATCGCGGATCCATCGAAAGCCAGCATTCACGATACGGTTCGGCCAGTCATACCAATGCTGTTTGGCCGAATGAGCGATCGCATGGCTCATATGGTTAGGCAGGATCAGGAAACACTCCACCAGCGAAGCCACCAGTACCGCAATCACCGTAAAGGGGATATCGCGGATCAATTCGCCGAACCGACCGCCGATGGCGGTCAAGCCAAAGAATGCAATCACCGTGGTCAGCGTTGCGGCAAAGACCGGCATCGCCATACGACGTGCGGCATTTTCCGCGGCGACAACCGGATGTTCGCCAAGCCGACGCGCGCGGAAATCCGCATGTTCGCCCACGACTATGGCGTCGTCCACAACAATGCCCAGCGTAATGATCAGCCCAAACAGACTGACCATATTGATCGTCAGCCCGGCGGCATACATGATTGCGATGGCGGCAAACATTGCCGCCGGAATGCCCGCCGCCACCCAGAAGGCAATCCGGGCATTCAGGAAAAGAAAGAGCAGGCAGACAACCAGCCCAAGGCCCACCAAGCCATTGTCCACCAGAATGTCCAGACGGTCGGTGATCGCCTCGGCCCGCGTTCGGATCAGCTCCGCCGTGACACCCTGCGGCAGTGACAGCTGAAGATCGTCCACGACTTCCTGCACCTGATACTGGACATCAATGGCGTCACCCGCATTGGAGCGATCCACCCGGATGGACATGGCGGGGTTTTCGCCGACGAAATAGGATCGGTTCCGGTCAACCCCTTCCCGCCGCACGGTTCCGACATCGCCGACGGTCAACGTAGACCCGTCCGGGTTCGACCGCAGCACGATGGCGGCAATATCGTCCGGGTCGCGTTTTTCGGTTCCGGTGCGGACACGCGCATTGGCTCCTGTCACGTCCCCCGCAGGATCTGCATCCACTTCTTCGGCAATCGCCGAGGCGATTTCGCCCATGGTGATGTCATGAATGATCAGGTTGGCCGAAGGGACTTCAATCAGGGTCTGAGGCGCCGCAAGTCCTCGGATCGTGGTGCGTGTCACACCCACCTCGAACAGACGAATGACCAACTCGTCAGCAAAAATGCCCAGCTGATCCGGCCCGATCGGACCGGTTATGACCACGTCCGTGACCCTGTCGCGCCAGACCCCCCTGCGCACTTTGGGGTCTTCGGCCTCCTCGGGCAGAGTTGTCACCGAGTCAACGGCATTCTGTACGTCATCGGCCGCCCTGGACATCTCCGTGCCGGGTTCGAACTCCAGCGTAATGGTCGTGCTGCCCTCACGGGAAATCGAACTTGAGCTTTCGACACCATCCACGGCCAACAGCCCCGGCTCCAGCGCCTGAACGATGGCGTTGTCCACATCTTCCGGGCCGGCACCGTCCCATTCGACGATCACACGGACATTTTCGACGATCACATCCGGAAAGAACTGCGCGCGCATTTTCGGAATGGCCGCTGCGCCCAGCACCAGCAGAATGACCAACAAAAGGTTGGCAGCCGTTCGGTGTCGGGTGAAATAACTCAGCAAACCGCCAGCCGATCGGGGCAGATCACGCATCATGACTGATTACCCCCCGATCCGGGATTCTATCCGTTCCACCAGCCGCGCAGGAACCTGGGTGTTTCCCAGCAATTCCAAGGCGCGGGTTTTGGCCTCTTGCGGCATGCGTTCATTGGACTGAACAAAAGCAACCAGACGGGCCCGGCGTTCGTCGCTCAGCTCGAGCATGGTGGCTTCGGGCTGTGCAGCCGCGTCCTGGCGCAGGGGGCGTACCTTGATGCCGGCTCCCAGAAGCGGTGTGCGGCCGACAACAACTTCACGCCCTTCCAGCCCTTCTCCTCGGATCAACACGGCATCTCCTTGGCGGCGGATCAGCTGCACAGGAAGGCTTTCCAACCGATCTTCCGGTCCCAGTACCAAAACAGTCCGCGCCGCGTCCAAAGCCGAAGACGGCACTTTGGCGACATTGTCGATCTCTGGTTCCTGAACCGAAACGGTCACGAAGTCACCGGGCTTGAAACCCGGCGCCAAATCCAAGCGGGCATAAATCAGACGTCCCGATTGCCCTTCGCCTGCCGCACCGCTGTCACGGCTGACACGTCCGGTTGCAGTCAACCCAGCCCCGGTTGCATCCAGTGAGACGGTCACCGGCGACCGGATCAGATCGCCGTTCTCGTCCAACAAACGCGCATATTGCGCGGTTGACACGCGAAACGCCACTTCCAGCGCCTTCGGGTCCACCAGCTCTGCCAGCTTTTCATTCGCCGAAACCAAGCGACCCTCGACCAGAGTGACACCCTGCAAGGTTCCATCAAATTCGGCAAAAACCGAGGTTTCCCGAAGGTCCCGCTCGGCCGTTTTCAATGCGATCAACGCCCGGGCCAGACGGGTTTTGGCTTGATCCACCCGCGCCTCGGACTGCGCCAAAGCTTGCCCCCGAGACAACACCGCCTGACGCGCGGATGCCGCAGACAGTTCCGCCGCCTCGGTCGAAGCAGCTGTCCCAACACCGCGCTGCTGCAGATCCACTTGCCGCCTGTACGCGCGCTGACGCAGGTCGGATTGTGCCTCGGCAGCCTCCAGTTCCTGTTCCGCCAACGCCAACGTGCGAGCCGCATCACGGGTTTCCGCTTCGGCATCCTGCAAATCTGCCTGAGCCCGGTCCAATGCGGCTCGGGCATCGACCTGATCGATTTCGACCAGCAACTGCCCTGCGCGAACGCTCCCGCCTTCCTCAAAATTTTCAGCCAGGCTTGTCACCCGTCCCCGCATTGCGGTCCGCAGCTCCAGTGTCCGACGACTCTGAATTTGACCAAAAGCAGGAAGAACGGGAGTGATCGCCTCCATTCGAGCTGTCACCACATTGACCGCAAAAACACGTTCGCGTGGTGGCGGCGCAGGCCGTTCGTTGCTCAGCCGCTCCTGAACGGCCTGCATCGTCAGTTGCCCCGCATAGACCAGCAGGGCGAGTGTGATCGACGCCAGAACTACTCCGATCAGGCTTTGCCGCAGAAATCGCATGTCTACCTATCCCTATTGGTCTTCGGGGGATGCCTATAAACCTAGTGCCCGACCCGGAATTCTCCAAGCCACAAAGCAGTTACGGGGGGTTAAACGCGATGCAGCATCACTTCCGTCGCTTGTGCTCTTCCAATCGCGGCATTATTTCGACGAAGTTGCAGGGCATGTGGCGATAATCCAGTTGCAGCGACAGAATTCCATCCCAGGCATCCTTGCAGGCCCCTGGGCTGCCCGGCAGCGCAAATAGATAGGTCCCACCCGCCACACCGGCGGTCGCCCGCGATTGGATCGCAGAAGTACCAATCTTCTCCATGGAGATCATGGTGAAAGCAGTCCCGAATGCATCGATTTCTTTTTCATAAACGTCACGATGCGCTTCCACCGTTACATCGCGCCCGGTGAGTCCCGTGCCCCCGGTCGAAATCACCGCATCCACATCCGGATCGGCAATCCAGGATCGCAGCTGCGCCGAGATCTCGTCGCGTTCATCAGGCAGGACCTTGCGATCCGCCAACACGTGACCGGCTTTAATCAAGCGGTCTTCAAGAACCTGTCCCGAACGATCCTGTTCCAACGACCGAGTATCTGAAACTGTCAGAACAGCGATGCGGACAGGGATGAATTCCCGGCTTTCGTCAATGCGCGACATTTGGGTTACGCCCTTTCCATTACGGCCAACCGCATGGCCAGCCCGGCAAATATGGTACCCGATACTCTACCCAACCAAATCTGCGCGCCCTTGCTTTCGGTCAAGATCTGCGCAGCAGATCCGGCAAAAACACCAACTGCGCCATTGATGAAAAACCCGCCAAAGCTGATGATCGCACCCAAAACCAGAAATTGCGGCAGGATCGGACCCGCAGTCGGGTCCACGAATTGCGGTATGAAGGCCAAGACAAAGAGAATAACCTTGGGGTTGGTCAGGTTTACCATCAGCCCTTTGCGAAACGCCTGGCCAGTACTGACCATGGGCGTCTCACGCCCCACGGCACTGCCGCAAAAAGCACCCCAGGCCAAATAGAGCAGATAGGCCACCCCGACCCAGCGGATCACTTCAAAAGCCCAAGGTAAGGCTGCCACCACTCCCCCCAGCCCTAAACCTGCCAGCAGAACATGTATCAGCCCGCCCATCGAAATCCCTGCGCTTGCAGCAACGGCGGATTTTCGACCGGACTTGAGCCCTTGGCCCAACGCATACATCATGTCGGCTCCGGGCGTCAGGTTAAGCGCCAGGGACGCAGGCACAAAGGCCATCAGAGTAATGGGGTCAATCACGTCTGGATCTCCAAGAAATTGGGGTGCGGCCCAAGATTGATTACTTCGGTGTTGCCGATAATTCCGCGTTCTCCCCAGCAATCATGAACATGGCCGCACAGGGCCACCTTTGCCTCGACCCGCTCAATGGCAGCCCGAATCGCGGTTGAACCGACCGAGACCCCGCTCGAGGTCCGGTCCGCCACGCCTTTGGGCGGCGAGTGGGTGATCAGGATGTCCACGGTCTCACACGGTGCCAGCAAGGTTGCGGCTTCCAACTCGCTTAGGTCGCAGGACCAGCTGCCAAACGGGGTTACAGGCACACCATATCCAAGGCCAAAAACCCGCAAGCCTTCGACCTCGCATCCCTCTCCGTGCAACACGGTTGTTCCCGGCAAGGCAGCCTCTCGGAGTTCCTCTGCGCTTTCGGCATTGCCCGGCACCGCGATCATAGGTGCCTTGAGGCCCATGAGCAGGTGCATCGCCTCATCCAGCCCGCGCCGGACATTGCAGAAATCCCCGGCCCCTATAACCAGATCAACACCACCACTGGCCAACACCAGTTCGGCCGCGCGCGCCCGGTTCAGATGCAGGTCGGAAAAGGCCAGGATCTTCACGACAGTGCTCCCAGCCGGGCCTTGACCTCCAGCAAGTCCGCCCAGGCCGCTCGCTTCATATGCGGCTGCCGCAGCAGATAGGCCGGGTGGAACATCGGCATGACCGGTTTGCCCCAGGCCTCGGCCCAATTGCCACGTAACCGGGTGATGCCCTGTTTCCCCAGCACGGCCCGGCAGCTGATATTGCCCATCAGGATCAACAGGTCCGGCTGCGCCAGTTCGACATGGCGCTTGAGGAACGGCACCATCATGCCGATCTCGGCCGGCAAAGGATCGCGGTTCTGTGGCGGCCGCCAGGGCAACACATTGGTGATATACGCATTGCTGTCGCGGTTCAGGTCGATGGCCGCCAGCATCCGATCCAGCAATTGTCCGGCCCGCCCCACAAAAGGCTTGCCCTGCCGGTCTTCATCCCGACCGGGCGCTTCGCCGATGATCATCACCCGCGCGCCCGCCTGACCGTCTGAAAACACCAGATTGCGCGCGCCTTTCTTGAGATCGCACAGATCAAAGCTCTCCATCGCCGCACGCAACCCGGACAGGGACTCCGCCGCGCGTGCGGCTTTCTGTGCCACATCTACCGGGTCAACCGCCTTCGGCTTCGGTGGCGGCGTATCCGACGCCGCCCGCGTACCCTTGGGTTTTGGGGCCTTTTGCTCCAGCTGGTACCGGTTCACGGGGACATCGCCGATCGTCTCGCTTACGCCGAGTTCGATCTGCCATTCGAGCAACGCTCGCGCCGTATGAAAGTCCAGGGCCGATTCCATGAGGCGCAGGCTACCTCCTCCCCCGATCAAGGGGAACCGGCAAACGAAGCCCAAGCCAAAGGACGGCACCAAGACGGGTGCACAACACCTTTATCCTTTGGCAGTCGCCTTTTAGTGTGCGTGAAAATCCAGCCTGTTTCGGAGAATACATGCAGCCTGTCGATCTCGTTTGCCTGTGCCAAAAAAATGACCTCAAAGCATATCTGGGCGAGGAGCTGAATGCATGTGCGCCGTGGATCACATTGAAGTACCCAGATGAAGTCGCGGATCCCGAAACCATTCACCACGCGTTATCCTTTGCTCCGGGCCCGGACGATTTTGCCCCCTATCCGAACCTCGCATTGGTTTCCAGCGTCGGGGCCGGAGTGGACGCGATCCTAAGAGCCAGCAGCCTGCCTTCTACAACTTCGGTCAGCCGCGTCATTGTCCCGGAGCAGGCCCAGATGATCGCGGCGTTTGCGATCTGGCAAATCGTCAACAGGCAGCGCCAGATGGCGGGGTATGCGCAGCAACAGAGCCGAAGGGAATGGTCCGTGATCAACCGTACCGCGCCGTCGCGCTTTCCGGTCGGCATACTGGGTTTCGGCCGGATCGGCGCCTGCCTGGCTGGGTCGTTGCGCGGGTTGGGTTACCCAGTGACAGCCTATGCCTCCCGCGCCCGGACAGAGCCGGACGGCACGCGCGTCGTAACCGGCAACACAGGGCTGGATCAAATCGCCCGGGAAAACCTTGCAGTGGTCAATCTGCTCCCTTTGACCAAGGACACAGTCGGTATCCTGAACACCAGGTTCCTTGAGCAGATGCGTGAGGATGCTCTCCTGATCAATTTGGGCCGCGGCGCTCACCTGGTCGAGCAGGACTTGTTGTCTGCCCTGGCCCTGGGCCGCCCCGCCATGGCCGCACTCGACACATTCGAAAACGAACCGCTCCCGGCCGATCACCCGTTCTGGCGTCATGACCGTGTGCAAATCACTCCCCACGTCGCAGGGGACGCCGACCCGAAAACGGTTGCACGTTTCATTGCCAATGGCATAGCCGCCTTCGAGGCGGGACAAAAACCCGCAGGGCAGGTGGATCGGGAAGTCGGATATTGATCACCCGCCCTCTTGCCCATTGCTGCGGCTCACCCCTATAAGCCCCCCAACATCGCGGTAGGGAGCACACGCCATGACGTTTCGTCAAAAGCACCTTCTTGGCATCGAACAGCTGCACCCGCAGGAAATCACCGCCATTCTGGATCTGGCCGACACCTACGTCGATCTGAACCGCCAGAGCGTGAAACATTCCGACACGCTGCAGGGCCTGACCCAGATCAACATGTTCTTCGAGAACTCGACCCGCACGCAGGCATCATTCGAACTGGCGGGCAAGCGGTTGGGCGCGGATGTGATGAACATGGCGATGCAGGCCAGCTCGATCAAAAAGGGTGAAACCCTAATCGACACGGCGATGACGCTGAACGCGATGCATCCTGATTTGCTGGTTGTACGCCACCCCCATTCCGGCGCGGTGGACCTGCTGTCGCAAAAGGTCAACTGCGCCGTGTTGAACGCGGGCGATGGCAAGCATGAACATCCCACCCAGGCGCTTTTGGACGCGCTAACCATCCGCCGCGCCAAGGGCCGCCTGCACCGGCTGAACATCGCCATCTGCGGCGACATCGCCCATTCCCGCGTGGCCCGGTCGAACCTGATCCTGCTGGGCAAGATGGAAAACCGCATCCGTCTGGTCGGCCCACCGACACTGATGCCCAGCCAGATCTCGGAGTTCGGGGTCGAAGTTTACGACGACATGCGCGAAGGATTGAAGGACGTGGACGTCGTGATGATGCTGCGCCTTCAGAAGGAACGCATGGACGGCGGCTTCATCCCGTCTGAGCGGGAATATTATCATCGCTACGGGCTGGACGCCGAAAAGCTGGCGCTGGCGAAGCCCGACGCCATCGTCATGCACCCCGGCCCGATGAACCGCGGGGTCGAGATAGACGGCACCATCGCCGATGACATCAACCGTTCGGTCATTCAGGAACAGGTGGAAATGGGCGTCGCCGTCCGCATGGCCGCGATGGATCTTCTGGCCCGGAACCTGCGGGCGGCACGCGAAGGCGCCCCTGCGTGAGCGACGTGATCCATATCCCGGCGGGTGAGCGCGGCAAGATCCGCATTTTGTCCCTCGACATGCCGCCCGAACAGGCCAAGTTCCTGTCCGAGCCCGGCGCGTTGGAGCAGGTTCTGGGCTCCCGCGATCTGGACCGCGACCATGTGGAAATCTTCCCGGTCAAGGATCTGGAGGAACTGGGCCTGTTGGGATACCTGAGCGAAGGCTGCGGCATCCCAGACGACTCTTTGGCACCGCACAAATTCGCGTTGGACGCGCAGGAAGGCTGGGTGCTGATCCTGCGCAGCCGCGCGTTTGGAGGGCAGGACACCCGCCTGACTCCGGCCGAACCGATCCAATTGATTGCCGAGCTTGCGGAACCCGGCACCGACTGGTCGGGAACCCAGATCCAGACCGAAAGCGCCAAACCGCATTCGGCTCCGAAACTTCCACCACGCGAAGCCCGCGCCCGCGCCCGGCGCATCGGCTTTACACTGTTCGCAATCATGATGACGCTGATCACGTTCGTGATCCTGGCCCTGGTGTTCTGAGGTAAGGTTCTGAGATGACGGAAACCACCTTCACCCCCGACCGCAGCGCTTACATCCGCGCCCATGCCTGGATGGCCGCCTTCGGCATGGCCGCAGCGATGGCGCTATTGTGGCTGCTGGATAGCCCCCATGTCTGGACCGGCGCAATCGGCGGGTTGGCCGCCATTGCTCTGCGTGGCACCTACGCTGCAAGCGAGGAGCTGGCCGCCACCTGGACCCTGTCGGACTCGGTGCTTGCGGGCCCCGGAGGTCAGCAGATTGCGGTCGCAAACATCGCTCATTGCCGATCCATGGGCAGCTATGTGCAGGTGATTACCCGCGACGGGAACAAATACCTGATCAAATACCAGGCCAATCCGGCCGCCACCGTTGCCGCGATCGAAAGGGCGAAGACATGACCACCACCCTTTTCACAAATGCCCGCCTGATCGACCCTGAGGCCGGGACCGACCACCAGGGGTGGCTGTTGCTGCGCGATGGTCGGATCGCGGACAAGGGGACAGCGGGAGATGAACCCGCAGCGGACGAGAAAGTGGATTGCGGCGGGCAGTGCCTGGCGCCGGGCATCGTCGATATCGGCATCAAGGTCTGCGAACCGGGCGAACGGCACAAGGAAAGCTATAAATCCGCCGGGCGTGCGGCAGCGGCAGGCGGGGTGACCACCATGATCACCCGCCCGGACACCACACCCTGCATCGATACGCCCGAGGCGCTGGAATTCATCACCCGCCGCGCTCAGGCGGACGCACCGGTCAAAGTGCTGCCCATGGCTGCCCTCACCAAGGGCCGCGAAGGCCGCGAGATGACCGAGATCGGCTTCCTGATGGATGCGGGCGCGGTGGCGTTCACCGATTGCGACCATGTTCTGACCGAAACCAAGGTGTTTTCCCGCGCGTTGACCTATGCCAAATCATTGGACGCCTTGGTCGTGGCACATCCGCAGGAACCGGGTTTGAGCAAAGGCGCAGCTGCCACCAGCGGTAAATTCGCGTCGCTGCGCGGTTTGCCCGCCGTTTCACCCATGGCTGAACGCATGGGGCTGGACCGGGATATTGCCCTGTTGGAAATGACCGGTGCAAAATACCACGCTGATCAGATCACCACCGCCCGTGCGCTTCCCGCCTTGGAACGCGCAAAGCGCAACGGACTGGACATCACCGCGGGCACCTCGATCCACCATCTGACGCTGAACGAGCTGGACGTGGCGGATTATCGGACCTTCTTCAAAGTGAAGCCGCCCCTGCGCGCCGAAGATGACCGGCTGGCGGTCATCGAGGCGGTCAAGTCCGGCCTGATCGACATCATCAGTTCCATGCACACACCGCAGGACGAAGAAAGCAAACGGTTGCCGTTCGAAGAGGCCGCTGCCGGAGCCGTCGCAATGGAGACGCTGCTGCCAGCGGCGCTGCGTCTTTATCACGGGGAATATCTGGACCTGCCCACCCTGTTCCGCGCCTTGTCGTTGAACCCGGCCAATCGTTTGGGGTTGACCTCTGGCCGCCTGAGCAAAGGCGCGCCCGCCGATCTGGTCCTTTTCGACCCCGACGTGCCTTTTGTACTGGACCGTTTCAAACTCCATTCGAAATCCCAGAACACACCGTTTGACGGGCAGCGGATGCAAGGTAGGGTGCTGGCGACCTATGTGGCCGGAAACCCAGTCTATCGGAGCTGACAATGCCAAGTCTTGAAACCGCCCTGCCCCTGATGCTGCTTTGGGCCGTGATAGGCTATGGTCTGGGCTCGGTGCCCTTTGGAATGGTCCTTGCCCGCTTCATGGGGCTGGGCAACCTGCGCGAGATTGGATCCGGCAATATCGGTGCCACGAACGTGTTGCGCACCGGCTCCAAAAAGGCAGCGTTCCTGACTTTGGTCTTCGATGGCGGCAAGGGTGCCGTGGCGGTTCTGCTCGCGCGTGCATTGGCAGGCGAAGATGCCGCGCAGATCGCGGGCTTTGCCGCGTTTGTCGGTCATTGCTTCCCGGTTTGGCTGGGTTTCAAGGGTGGCAAGGGCGTTGCCACCTTTCTGGGTATCTGGTTGGCTCTGGCCTGGCCAGTGGGTGTGGCCTGCTGCCTGACCTGGCTGGTGACGGCCGTTCTGTCGCGAATCTCGTCCCTTTCGGCCCTGATGGCTGCGGGCGCGTCCACAATCTGGGCGGTGTTCCTGGGCCACGGCAACACCCTGTTTTTGGGCATTGCACTGACCCTGCTGGTGTTCTGGCGTCATTCCGCAAACATAACGCGCCTGCGCGCTGGCACCGAACCGCGAATTGGCCAGAAATAACCTGACTTTGACGCCACTTCCGACTCGGCCTCACCTACCGTAAAATCTCCGTAAATATCTAAAATCAGAGCATTTTCCCAAAATTCTGCCGCAATTCTGCCAGAACCGCCTGCCACCCAATTTGAGAAAGATATTTGGCGGGCTGTTCCATGCGAACCTTTTTCAGTGCATTCGAAAACTTCTTCTTCCGGTACTTCCAGATCGACGGCCGCGCGACGCGCAGCGAGTTCTGGTGCGTCATGCCGATCGTGTGGCTTTCGATTTTGGCGTTTTTTGTTCTTGATGTGATGAGCTTCTGGGACAAGCTTTTGAACCGCGAACCGCCATCCCTGAATCCGCTCAGCTACAGTTGGGTCATCCTGTTCCTGATTACCCTGATCCCCCGTTTCACGCTTACCATCCGGCGCCTGCAAGACAGCGGGCGCAGTGGCAAATGGGTGACCCTGCCGTATACGGCGCTGTTTCTCAGCCTGATGACTGCACTCGGGATGGCCTCTGCACATCCGCAATTGCAGATGGTTCTGGCCGGGCTTGCCGTCGCCATTTCGATGATCCCGTCGGTCGAAGACCCCAATACGCTGTGGTTGTTTGCGTATGAGTTTGCTGACGCCGCCAGATATGTGAACTGGCACACCGCGCTTTCCGCGTTGATGGACCACCTGGAGCCGGTGAATTTTCAGGCCGGAGCGCAGAATCTCCAAAATGGGTTCTCCAGTGATCCTGTCGACACTGCTATGGCCATGGTTGCACTGGGGATCCTGCTATTCGGACCGCTGATCGCGATCTCGACCTACCTCGTATTCATGCTGATGCCATCTTCCCATGGCGAAAACGGTCATGGCGGTCAAACCCGGAACGATCCGATCCGCCAGCGTAACGCGGATGGCAGCAACCCGTTTGCCGGATATGCTGCCCTGATCGAACGCACGGCCGAGGAAGAACGTGTCATGGCCCTGCGGCGCAAGGCCGAGGTCAAGGCGCTCTATCGGGAACGGATCTTGAAACAGAACCCATGATTCAAAGGCGTTTTGCGCCTTTGAACCAAGGCTCAAGCGGATGTGATTGTGTACTGCCGCACATCCATTTTTCGGTTCTGCACAAACACAATAGCTTGTTTTGAACGTGATCCTCGCCATTGCCAGATGTCTTGGCGAGACGACGCGATTTCGTCGCTCGACAGGAACACGAACTCGGCCAGACGCAATTACGGCAGACAGGCCAAACTGAACACGAAAGGTAAATCCCATGAACAAGGTAAAAGCTCTGATCAGTGGTGTAGCGCTCTCGGTTGCTCTGGCCACTTCGGCCCTGGCGGCAGGCGTGGACATCAACGCTTCATCCACGGGTCTCGCGCTGCAAGGCTATGATCCGGTTGCCTATTTCACCGCCGGCGAACCGACCAAGGGCAGCTACAAGATCACCGCAGTCTACAACGATGCGACCTATCGCTTTGCGTCCGAAGAGAACAAAGCCCAGTTTGAAGCCAACCCAGAAGCCTACGCCCCGGCCTATGGCGGCTACTGCGCCTTCGGCACTGCAATGGGTTTCAAATTCGACGGGGATCCGAACCATTGGAAAATCGTCGATGACAAGCTGTACCTGAACCTGTCGCAGGACATTCAGGCCCGCTGGGAAGGCGACATTCCGGGCTTCATCAACTCGGCCGACACCAACTGGACCGACATCGCAGATAAAACCCCGGAAGAGCTGCAAGCGCAATAACCGGACCTCTCAACCCGGAAAACCGGCAGCGCGACGCGTTGCCGGTTTTTTCCTGCCTCGCAAGCTTCCTCCAGCCATTTCTGTCACCAACGAATTTCATTTCCCTGCCATTTTAAACTTCATCCTTAGTAGGACGAAGGGGACAAAGGCGGGGCGTGAATCGCTTGGGCGATCAGATCCACCCATTCTGCACATCACCCTCAGGCCAGTGACAGCAGATAAGTTTTTCGAGACGCTGGGATTGTCGCGCTCCTGCGCTTGGAACGGCTTGCCGCACAATGCATGACACCGGTTTCGCGGCAAGGAACCCATCGGGACGCCACCTACACGTGAGGCATCGAGAAAGGCCAGCGCGGGGTCTCGGAGCGGCATGCCTGTCTGAAACGCGACCGCAGCGAATATCACATGTTTGCAAAAGTATCGATCAGCCGCCCACCCGAACTTGCCGCCAGATTGGCCACTCAGGGACCTGGCAACGCCTCCAGCCGGTGATACCGGAGCTCGACCGGATCGGTGTCAAAGCGTTGGTGGGAAATGGGCGTCCGGTTCGGTCTGCGCCAAACGGTTGAAGCTATTGGTGAAATGACAATGGGCAATCTCGGCCAGGATCGCGACCAATTGCCCGCCTTCAGCGACCAAACGTCGGGTCAGGCGTTGCAACTTTGCCGGGCGGGTGTCGCCCTCCAGCAGCTCACCTTTGGCGATGCTGGTGATGATCTCCATATCCACGCCGCGTGTCTGGGACATGTTCAGATGGGCCGGGACACAGTAATGGCAGCCGTTCTGGACCGCCATATCCATGCAGATCACTTCCCGATCTTCGGCAGACAGTCCACACTTGTCCAAGGCGATCCAGAACGCCAGAAACCCTTCCAGCACCGTGGGGTTGTGCGCCATTGCATTAGATATGTTGAGGTCGCGCCCCCAAGCGGCCCGAACTCTGCGCAATGCCACACTCTGAGCTTCTGTCTGATCCTCAGCCGCAACAGACGGAATCCGCTGGCTCAATAACTGTACTCCGAATAGATCCGGGTCAGATCCCCGTCCCAATCACCGTGGTAATGATCCAGCAATTCGTCAGCCGGCGTCTTGCCGTTTTCGATGCTATCCTTGAGAGCATTCAGAAAATGGGTCTCGTCCGGGACCAGCCCCCCTGCACCGGGTTTGGCGCGCGCTTTCAAACCGGCTTCGGAGATTGCAACAACCTCGCGGGCCAGGTCATGCATGTTGATGCCGCCCACCTGCGCCTGCAGCGCCTGTTCTGATGCTGCGACGCGCAGCGCTTCGCGGGTTTCCGCATCCCAGCCCTTGACCAGATCCCACGCCGCATCGAGCGAGGATTGATCATACATCAAGCCAACCCAAAACGCGGGCAGCGCGCAAAGACGCCGCCAAGGGCCCCCATCGGCGCCGCGCATTTCCATGAATTTCTTGATCCGCGCCTCGGGGAAGGCCGTCGTCAGGTGATCGGCCCAATCGCTGAGCGTCGGAGTTTCGCCCGGCAAGGCTGGCAATTCGCCCTTGAGGAAGTCGCGGAAGGACATACCCAGAGCATTGATATACTTGCCGTCGCGATAGACGAAGTACATCGGCACATCGAGCGCGTATTGCACCCAACCTTCAAATCCAAAGCCTTCTTCGAACACAAAGGGCAACATGCCGGTACGCGCGTCATCAAGGTGACGCCAGACAAGACCCCGGGTGGATTTCACACCGTTGGGCTTTCCATCCAGGAAAGGCGAGTTGGCAAACAAAGCATTGGCAACCGGCTGCAGCGCCAGCGCCACACGCAGTTTCTGGACCATGTCCGCTTCGGAGGCAAAATCCAAGTTTACCTGTACGGTACAGGTCCGGTACATCATGGTCTTGCCCATCGTGCCGACCCGATCCATGTAGTCGGTCATCAGCTTGTAACGGCCCTTGGGCATCACGGGCATTTGTTCATGGCTCCAGATCGGAGCGGCGCCGAGGCCAATGAAACCCACGCCGATCTTGTCGGCGATGTCTTTCACGTCCTTCAGGTGCTGGTTCACCTCGTCACAGGTTTCGTGGATCGTTTCCAGCGGAGCGCCGGACAACTCCAACTGCCCGCCAGGTTCGAGCGAGACATTGGCCCCGTCCTTTTCCAAGCCAATAAGCTTGCCGCCTTCTTCCAACGGAGCCCAGCCGTGCTGATCCCTAAGCCCTTCCAGCACCGCCAAAATAGACCTCTGCCCTTCATAAGGCAGGGGTTTCAGCGTGTCCTTGCAGTACCCGAACTTCTCGTGCTCGGTCCCGATGCGCCAGTCTTCGCGCGGCTTGCAACCCGCTTCCAGATACTCCGCCAGCTGTTCGTGGCGTTCGATCGGCCCGCCGCCGGACTGAGGGATCGACATGGGCTTGCTCCGTGCTGTTCATTCATCTTGAACGGTCAGTCGTGGGCGGAATCATCGCCAGTGTCAATGCAGCCTGTGCAGAGGGCGGGATTCCGGGACCCTTTCCCAGATGACAACCTGGTGAGGACCCGAGCGCCGCATTTCAGCAAGCATCCGTTCGGTCCTCAGCCCTGGCAGGGCGCTAAACGCGTCAAACAGTGCCTCGTTACCTTCTGCGTTCACCGGCACATGCAGGCTGGGTTGACCGGGGCTGTCGAGCACCCAATGAGCGGGACGCGAGGTGTGGTCCAGCACCAGCCGTTCAAGCTCGGACAATGCGACCGCACCACCTGTCAGCGGCCCGAAATACGAGATCTGGCCTTCGTCCACCTGTACCACACCGGGGCCGCCCACCCCCATGCGGAACCGTGCACGTTGAATGCCGATAGTCGTGGTGATGGCCCCAAGCAGCAGCATCGCCCCCCCCATCAAACCCAACAATCCCTGCGGGCCAACCACCCAATACAGGCCCAGTGCAGACAGCCCGAATCCGGCCAAGATCTCCCTAACCCGCCAAAGGGCGGCTTTGGCTTCAGGGCGGATGAAACTCATACGCTCAGCCTTTCAGGTTGGGCCAACAATGCGATCCCGTACCAACCGATCTGTTCGAACCCGATCGCTTCATAAGCGCTGGCGGCCGGAGCATTGTTGGCAAACAGAACAGCAGTATTGGCCCTGTATTGGCGCGCATTCTGCAAAAGCCCGATGGTCACCCGACGGCCCAGCCCTGCACTGCGCGTTTCAGTGGGCACATAAACACCGCCGACTTGCACATGCGAGCCCACAACAGCGTTGAGGTTGGCCATGGCAACCGGTCGCCCGTCTTCAATCAGCAACTGTACCCGCCGCCCGGCCAGATCAGCCCGCGCACGGTCAGGGGCCATCTCGGCTGCCTTGGCCGCATCCGCCTGCCCCGTATCCACGAGATAGGAAGCAAACCAAGGCACCAGAAGGTCCAAATCTACTGCGGTCATCGGACGGCAGGGTTCCGGCTCCTCCGGCAAGTCGTTCAGATCCAGCCGGTAAAGCGGTTCGTCGTGGCGCAGCTGGAAGGTTGCGTCCTGCAGGCCGGCCACAGTCAGAACAGTTTCGACCTGCTGGGATACCCCGGTCATACCCATTACTGGTCGATCGGCAATCAGATGCAGAAAGCTCCCAGCCACGTCTTCGGTGAGGCCCGGCACCTGTGCCATCAAATACCCGCTTTTTGTGATCCCCAGAACGCCTTCGACACGGCCCTCTCCAACCAGAAAGAACCGGGTCGAATGATCATCGTCGCCAAAACCGATCCCGTGCCGTGCAAGATTGCCCCGAAGATACATGGAGCTTTCGGCATATTCCGCCAGAAACGCGTCGATGGCCTTTGCGTCAGCAGGCACTGCTTCGCGCATCATTGCCAGTCTCCCAAAGCCTGCTGCCAGACGGTCATCGCCGCCACTGCCGCCGTGTCGGCCCGTAACACTCGCGGCCCGAGGCTGACTACATGAGCAAAGGGCAACGCTTTCAATCGGCTGCGTTCAGCTTCGGAGAACCCACCTTCGGGCCCAATCAGAATTGCCCAGGGCCGTCCTTTCTCGGCCGAGGCCAAGCGCAAGGCCGATCCCACCTCGGCCTCATCGCAGAACATCAACTGCCGCCCCTCGGGCCATTGATCCAACAGGCGGTTGAGCTTCACCAGATCCGCAACCTCGGGCACAAAGGTGCCGCCACATTGTTCGGCCGCTTCAACCGCATGGGCCTGCAACCGATCCTGTCGAATGCGTTCCGAATTGGTAAACTCGGTCTGCACCGGCACGATGCGCGCAGCCCCCATTTCGGCGGCTTTTTCAACGATGAAATCGGTGCGCGCCTTCTTGATCGGTGCAAAGATCAACCACAAGTCAGGCGGCATCTGCAGGGATCGGGTCTGTTCTTCGCAGGTCAACGAACCGCCCCGTTTGCCGGCCTCGGCCACTTCCGCCAGCCATTCCCCGTCCTTTCCGTTGAACAATGCCACCCGGGCCCCCACCGCCAGGCGCATCACCCCAAACAGGTAATGCGCCTGATCCCGATCCAAAGGAACCGATTGCCCCGCACCCAGCGGGTGATCTACATACAGCCTGACTTTCGCACTCATGAGAGCTTACATATGCAAGGCAACGCCCCAACACCAGATGGTCAGGTCGCAGATGCAGTTTCCGGAAACTGGGTCGATACCAAGGCCCCGGCCTGGAGCCGCCCGTATCTGAGGCTCAGCCGCGCGGATCGACCGATTGGCACCTGGCTCCTTCTGATCCCCTGTTGGTGGGGATTGGCTTTGGCAATGCTATGGAATCAAAACCCCAGATGGGAGGATCTTTGGATTGCGATTGGTTGTGCCGCTGGTGCTTGGTTGATGCGTGGTGCGGGCTGCACCTGGAACGACATTACCGATCGCAATTTTGACGGCAGCGTCGAACGTACGCGCTCTCGCCCGATCCCATCGGGACAAGTGTCGGTGAAACAGGCGTTGTTGTGGATGGCGATCCAGTGCCTGCTCGCGCTGGCGATTCTCCTCACCTTCAACCGCGCTGCCATTGCCCTTGGTGTGCTGTCGCTGCTGCCGGTTGCCATCTATCCTTTTGCCAAACGGTTCACCTGGTGGCCTCAGGTCTTTCTGGGCCTCGCCTTTAACTGGGGCGCAATGCTGGCTTGGACCGCGCATGCCGGAGCGCTGCATTGGCCAGCAGTCATGCTGTACCTCGCGGGCATCGCCTGGACCCTGTTCTATGACACGATCTATGCCCATCAGGATACCGAAGATGACGCCCTGATCGGCATTAAGTCCACGGCACGTCTTTTTGGCACCGATACGCCACGCTGGTTGCGCCGCTTCCTTGTTACCATTGTCTGCCTGATGGGACTGGCGGTGATCTGGGCGGTGATGCCCAACGGCTCCGTGCTGGCGCTTGTATTGGCACTGGCCGGCCCTTGGGCGATGGGCTGGCATCTGACTTGGCAGCTCAGAGCACTGGATATCGAAAACAACGATACGCTGCTGAAACTCTTTCGCGTCAACCGGGATACCGGCCTTATTCCGCTCATCTTCTTCTTGGGAGCGCTCTTCGCGTGATTGAACCCTCGCAATCTGATCTATATGACAGGATCACTCACGACCGAAGACCCTGGGGACTACCCTGACTGCCCATGCGCATTTCTTTTCTCGTCACTGCCGCCTCCAGCTTTGCCCTAGCAGCGGGTCTGAGCCTCTTAACCGCCAGCTTCGCGGTCACCGCGATCGAGGACAATACCGAGATCGCCGTACGCCGTACCCTGGACGCCGCCGATCACGGCTGGGCTGAAGTCTCAGCCAACGGATTGCAGGTGATCCTGTCAGGCGTCGCAGCGGATGAGGCGACTCGATTTACGGCGATCTCATTGACTGGGGGGGTTGTGGACGCGGCCCGCATCATTGACCAGATGCAGATCGCCCCATCCGGCGGACCGGTCGCGCCCGCGTTTTCGGCCGAAATCCTGCGTAACGATTCGGGCATCACAATCATCGGCCTGCTACCCAGTCAATCCGACAAGGAAGCTCTGGTTGAGAACTTGCAGGACATCGCCCGAGGCAATTCGTTTGCCAACCTTATCGAATATGCCTCCTATCCCATCCCGCGCGGTTGGGAGGACGCCATCGGTTTCTCTCTGGTCGCCTTGCGCGAACTACCCCGTTCCAAGATTTCGGTCGCTGCAGGTCAGGTAACGGTTACCGCCATTGCCGACAGCCGCGAAGAGAAAGACGCGCTGACCGCCCGGCTCACTCGCGCAGCCCCTCCGGGCCTGCGCCTGTCACTGGATATCGCCGCCCCGCGCCCTGTGATCACGCCGTTCATTCTGCGCTTCATTCTTGACGAGGCAGGCGGACGTTTCGATGCCTGTTCCGCCGAGAGTGAAACCTCGCGCAAGCGTATCCTGGCCGCCGCCCAAGACGCCGGTCTGGCCGCGCCAGCCACTTGTGTCATTGGCATGGGCGTACCATCACCGAATTGGTCTACCGCTGCTGTGGAAAGCATCTCCGCGCTCTCCAAAATAGGCGGTGGTAATGTCACGATCTCAAACGCCGATATCACACTGGTCGCCGCCGAGGGCACCGAGGACGCATTGTTCGAACGGGTCGTTGGTGAACTGGAAACCGCCCTGCCCGAGGTCTTTGCCCTGCACGCCGTGCTCCCAGTGCCTGCAGATGACAGCGCAACCAACGTTGTCCCCGAATTCACCGCCACACTCAGCCCGGAAGGCCTGGTTCAGCTGCGTGGTCGGGTCAATGATGACAACCTCAAGACCATGGCCGAAAGCTATGCTCAGGCCAGGTTCGGTGTCGAAAACGTCTATACGGCCGCACGCGTGGTTTCCGACATGCCGATCGACTGGCCTGTTCGAGTGCTGACCGGGATCGAAGCACTGTCTCATCTGAAGAACGGCTATCTCCGCGTCACCCCCGACCACATGGAAGTCTGGGGTATCAGCCAGCGCGAAGAAGTCAGCGCTCAAGTGGCACGCTTGCTTTCCGACAAGCTGGGCGAGGCAGAGACCTTCGACCTCGAGATCACCTTCCGTCCACCGCCCGAACCCGAAGACAAGGCCCCGGACCCCGAGCTGTGCGAAGCACGCATTGCCGAGATCCAGACTGCGTCCAAGATTGCTTTCGACCCCGGATCTGCCACTGTTTCGGCTGCGTCTTTCGATACGATGAACGCCATCGCCGATCTGCTTCAGGATTGCGGACCGATCCGAATGGAAATTCAGGGTCATACGGACAGCCAAGGTCGTGAGGAAATGAACCAACAGCTCAGCCAGGCCCGCGCTCAGTCGGTTCTGAACGAATTGCGCTCCCGGCGTGTTCGCACAGCAGCCTTGGCTGCCGTTGGATATGGCGAAAGCCGCCCGATCGCTCCCAACGACACCGAAGAAGGGCGTGAAGCCAACCGGCGCATCGAATTCTGGCTTATCCGCCCCGATGTCGCCGCCGCGCAAGGCGCATCGAGCGAAGCTGCATCAGACGCCGAAACCCAGGTCTCGCAGCAGGACGAAAGCGCTTCCGAGCAAGAGGCCGAGGCTGACATCACAACGCAGGACGGCGAAGCAGGCGAAAGCCCAGACGACGGCGCAAATACGACCGAAGCTGAAACCGACACGGTGGACGCCCCTGAAACTGCGCCGGAAAACGCCACACAGGAGACCGGAAATGAACAGGACTGAGTTCATCATCACAACCGCAATCATCCTGTTCGTGGCGTTCGCGCTGGGGTGGTTTGCGAACTGGCTGGTCCATCGATTTACCCGTGTACGCCAAAGCGACGTGGCCGATCTGGACCGGATGAGCCAGGAGCTGCACGAAGCCGAAGAAACCCGCGATCAGGCAATCACCTACCTGCAACAGCGTGAGGCCGAGCTGACGAACCAGCTCACCCAGACCGAAGCCGAATTGCGTGCTGCCATGGACGGGCTGCGCGATGCGCGTCAGGAAGCCGAAGAGCTGCGCGCCCGGCTGAACACATAGACCGACACAAACAGCTCCCGCGCTCTGGTCCTGCCCCGAGGGGCCGCATCGCGGGGCTCTATCACGGACAGTGTGCCAAGGCGCCGCGCAAACGCACCTCGCGTCTTGCCGCGGCCATTCAAGTAAAGCTCTCTGTCACCCGGCGCCAATCCCCGAGGAGGCGCCCGAAGGGCAACGACGAGACAACCTGCGCGCCGCAGGCGCACAATTTACCAGCGGGACAACGCGTCTTCGTCTTCGTCCTTGGCAGCGACCCAATCCGCCGTATCAGCGGAGATCTCTTTCTTCCAGAACGGAGCCCGGGATTTCAGATAATCCATCAGGTACTCCGCCGCCTCGAACGCAGCCTTACGATGGCGAGCCGCCGTGGCCACCATCATGATCCGATCCCCGGGCCGCAACCTGCCATGGCGATGGATCACCAGCACGTCTCCCAAGGACCAGCGCTGAACGGCCTCTTGGGCTATCTGGGTCAAAGCCTTTTCAGTCATGCCGGGGTAGTGTTCGATCTCCATCACCTGCATCCCGCCTGCATCACTGTCGCGTACAACGCCGGTAAAAGTGACGACCGCGCCAACCTCATCGGCGCCCTTAGCAAATTCTTCAGCCTCAACCCCCAGATCAAACGGTTCTTCCTGAACGGAAATCCTCACTGGATCAGCCTCCGGTCATCGGTGGGAAAAAGGCTACCTCGCGTACACCCTCAAGCGGCGCGTCGAAATCGGAAAGCTCCTGGTCCAAAGCCACCCGCAACGCCGATAGATCAGCAAAAGCGGCCTCGTACCGCTCTTCCCTTGCCCGCAATTCTGCGACCAGGTCATTCACCGTGGCTGCACCGCTCTCAACCCGTTCACGTGGAACGCCGATCCGTTCACGCACCCAGGCGAAATAGAGAATATCCATTACCGTGTCTCCTTCAGGTGAGGCATGGCTTTACGTAGGTAATCCGCACCCGTGATCAATGTCAGAGCCGCTGCAATCCACAGGAGCCAGAGACCCACACGCCCGGTCCAGATCATACCTTCGAACTTCCAACGAAGCCCTTGCAGGTCTTCGACTTCCCCGGACATGATCTGATCCACCAGTTGCTGATCCATGCCCAAGGCGGACATGCCCAAGTAATGTTCAAAAATCCCTTGTCCGAAAAGCACCGCAATGGCGATCATTTGCGCCGTCGTCTTCCATTTGGCCAGCTTGGTGACCTTCAGAGTACCGGCCGTATCTCCCAGATATTCCCGCAGGCCCGACACAAACACTTCACGGAACAGGATAACGGTTGCAGGCAGCACCAGCCAAGGTGTCCAGTGAATCGTCGAATAGCCCACGATCACCATCAAAGCGATCACGACCATCGCCTTGTCGGCGATCGGATCCAACATGGCACCGATCTTGGTTTCCTGTTTCCAGGCCCGCGCCAGATAGCCGTCGAAGAAATCCGTGATTGCCGCCCCCATGAACAACAGCAGCGCCAGCCAGTCGGCATAGGGCCGTGTGAAGTAAAGAAACATAACGGCGACACCCGGCGCTGCCAGCAGCCGCAGGATGGTCAGGATGTTGGGCAAATTCCATTTCATGGGCCCGGTTTATCCCGACAGGCGTCCCGAGGAAAGAGGCTCGGTGACACGCCGATCAAACTGCTGCCTGCAGCAGCCGCACCAACGCCATGCGAGGCGCGAATGCATGATCGCTGACCGGGTCAGCCTCGGAGGAAAGAAGCGCAATCGAAAGGTCCCGTGTTGGATCTGCGAACAGGTACTGACCGTGAATCCCCATTCCGTGGATCAATGGCGCCTCCCCCCGGTGAACATACCACTTGGAACGATAGCACATGTCATACATCGCGAAGCGATCGTGAAAGTCACCCTCGACCCATGCCTGCCGATCTCCATTGTGGACGATATCGTTCAACCAGGTGCCGGCAATCACCGATTTGCCGTCACGCGCGCCCCCCTGACACATCAACGCGCCCACCCGCGCCAGATCACGCGCCGTCACGCACATGCCTCCGGCAGCGCGGGCGCCGCCAATTCGGTCAACCGTGATATAGGCCGCTTTCTCGGCCCCCATCGGTCGCCACAAATGTTCCGACATCAGGTCTGCATAGCGCGTGCCAGTCGCGCGCTCAAAGACCCAGGCCAACAGGTCCGTCACGGGAGAGACATAGTGAAACCGACCGCCGTGGGGCCCATCCGGCTCGGTCAGCATCAACTGAAAACTGCGCAGATCTGGGACGACATCGCCGGGCTCAACCGGGTTCCAGTTGGCGGCCTTGCGATATGCGATGATCGGTCCGGACAGCGCTTCGTAATCCTCGGAAAACGAAACCCCGGCCCGCATGTCCAACGCCTGTCGCACGGTGGCCCCGGCATAGGCCGTTTCAGCCAATTCCGGCACATAGCTTGTCAGCGGAGCGTCAAGATCCAGTAAACCTTTTCCCAGCAGGCATCCCGCCAGCAGTCCCAACATCGACTTTGAAACCGACATCAGGATATGCGGGTCGCCGGCCGTCATCCCGTTTCGGTACATCTCATGCACGATCCGGCCTTTATGCAACACAACCACAGCATCCGTCTGCGTTCCGGCAAGAACCGCCTCGATTTCTTCATTGGAGACCAGCTGTGCGCCCCGGGCCAACTCCCAAACATTTTCCGGATCATGCGCGATTTCGGCCGAGGGCACGATTTCGCGCACGTGATGAAAGGCCCATGAGGAATATGGCTGTGTCCGCCAGTTCGCCAAAGTGACCCTGTCCGCCGGATCAGGCGGAAACCCCTTCATGATCGGCATGTCTCTCTCCCTGCTCCACGCAGCCAAGCGCAGGGCGAACGGAATGACAAGTCACCGATCATGGAAAAAGTCGTAAACCTTCTGCGCCAATCCTTCCGAAATGCCGTCTACCGCCTTGAGGTCGGCCAGATTGGCACGACTGACCGCCTTGGCGCTTCCGAAATGCGCCAGCAGGGCCCGTTTGCGGGCAGCGCCGACTCCGGCGATTTCATCCAACGGCGTAGCCCCGACAGCCTTGGCCCGTTTGGCACGGTGCGTTCCGATGGCAAATCGGTGCGCCTCGTCCCGCAAACGCTGGATGTAATACAACACGGGATCGTTGTGACGCAGAGCAAATGGGCGCTTGCCGGTGCGGTGAAATTCTTCCTTGCCGTGATCCCGGTCGATGCCTTTTGCGACACCTACCATCGGGATGTCCTCGACACCGTGTTCTTCCATGATCTGCTGCACCGCGCTGACCTGGCCTGCGCCGCCATCGATCAACAACAGATCCGGCCACAGACCCTTGTCACGGTCCGGATCCTCTTTCAGAAGGCGCGCAAACCGGCGGTTCAGCACCTCTTTCATCATGCCGAAATCGTCTCCAGGTGTCAGGTCGCCGCCGCGGATGTTGAACTTGCGATAGGCGTTCTTCATGAAGCCCTCGGGGCCCGCCACGATCATCCCGCCGACAGCATTGGTGCCCTGAATATGCGAGTTGTCATAGACCTCGATCCGCTGTGGCGGCCCTTCAAGATCGAACGCATCAGACACACCACGCAGCAGTTTCGCCTGTGTGGCGCTTTCCGACATTTTTCGTGCCAGTGCCTCGCGGGCATTGCGTAGCGCGCCTGAAACGAGTTCCGCCTTTTCGCCCCGCTGAGGGACAAGGATCTCGACCTTGCGCCCTGCCTTTTCGCTCAGGGCGTCAGCCATGAGATCGGCGTTTTCGATCCCATCCGACAGGATCAACTGCCGGGGCGGTTCCTTGTTGTCGTAGAACTGACCCAGAAAAGCTTCCATCGCTTCGGCCGCGCTGACATCAGCGCCGACACGCGGATAAAAATCCTGATTGCCCCAGTTCTGGTTGGCTCTAATGAAGAACACCTGCACGCAGGCCTGACCGCTCTCCATATGCAGGGCAACGATATCAGCCTCGGCCACACCACGCGGGTTGATCCCCTGATTTGTCTGCACCTGGGTCAACGCCCGGATCCGGTCTCGCAGACCGGCGGCCCGTTCGAACTCCATAGCGTCCGAAGCTTCCTGCATCTGGGCCGCCAGGTCCTCCTGCACCTTGGTGGACCGCCCAGACAGGAAACGTTCGGCATCACGCACACTGTCGGCATAGTCGGCCTCTGAAATCTTGCCCACACATGGCCCCGAGCAGCGCTTGATCTGATACAGCAGGCAAGGCCGTGATCGGCTGTCGAACATGGCGTCCGAACAGTTGCGTAACAAGAACGCCTTTTGCAGTTGGTTGAGGGTTCTGTTCACCGCACCGGCGCTGGCAAACGGTCCGAAATAAGTGCCTTTCTGTTTCCGGGCTCCCCGGTGCTTCTTGATCTGCGGATAGTCGTGATCCTTGGCCACCAGGATATTCGGAAAGCTTTTGTCGTCGCGCAGCAGCACGTTGTATTTCGGCTTCAGCTGCTTGATCAGGTTCTGCTCCAAAAGCAGCGCTTCTGTTTCGGTCCTCGTTGTCAGGAACATCATCGCGGCCGTCTGGGAAATCATCTTTTCGATCCGCCCCGAATGCCCCGGCCGAGCATAGTTCGACACCCGCGCCCGCAGGTTGCGTGCCTTGCCCACGTACAACACGCGGCTTTCCGCATCGAGCATCCGGTACACACCGGGCGAATGATCCAGCGTCTTCAGATGATCCTGAATAACGGCATATCCGGTGCGTGCGGGGGGCGGGGTCGTGTCCGAGGAGTCAGTCATGTGACAGAAATATGATTCTCCGCTGCTGGCTGCAATCTTGTGCCATCGGGATCAAGGAAAAACAAATCCACCAAACTTGTGGATAACTGTGAAGATATCTTTCACAGAGTGGGGTTTTTCCCTTGAAAACAGGGCCATTTCGTTAACTGATTAAAAAATAGGCACAAAAATAACTCATTGATATTAAACAATATAATTTTGCATACAGGACAAGATTTTGAAATTAAAGACATTTTTGTAACGCTTTGGTAACGAAATCCGGAGCGGTGCAAAACTTGCATGCCCCGCTCACCAATCCACACCTCATTCCAGGTCGAGAACGTCCGGCGTCTGCCATCCCAGGTGCTGTCCGCCATCGACGCAAAGCAACTGCCCAGTGACGCCGGGTGAGCTCAGGAAATATCCCAAAGCAGCACCTATTTCGTCCGGGTTTACTCCCCGTTTCAGAACCGTACTGGCACGTTGGCGCGCAAAACCTTGCGCGCTCTGATGCACGCCCGCCAGCGTTGGCCCTGGCCCGATCGCGTTGACGCGAATATCCGGGGCCAACGCCTGAGCCGCTGTCTGGGTCAGGGTCCACAAAGCGGATTTCGCCAATGTATAGGTCATGAATTCTGGCGTGAGCTTGCGCACCCGTTGGTCAATCATGTTAACAACCAGACCGTTGGCCACCGGCTCCCCGGCTGCATCCGTACTGTGCCCAAGCTCTTGCGCAGCCATCGCCTGTATCAGGACAAAAGGTGCGCGGAGGTTGCTGCCAAAATGGCGGTCCCAACTTTCAGACGTTGCCGTTTTCAGTGTGTCGTGCTCAAAGATCGAGGCATTATTGACCAAACAGGTGATTGGCCCGCCCAACGCCTGCGACGCCCGCGGCAACAGTGTGGCGGTAGCGGCTTCGTCCAGCAGGTCGGCCTGAACGAGACAAGCCTTGCGCCCCAAGGCGCGGACCTGTTCGGCAACCTCGGCAGCCTCACCCTCGGATCTGTTGAAATGGATCGCAACATCAAGACCACGCCGCGCCAGTTCCAGAGCCAAAGCCCTGCCTACACGCCGCGCTGCGCCGGTCACCAATGCCCGTGTCATGCCGTCCCTCGCCGAAACCGTTTTCGATCAGTGAAGGATAGTTAGTACGTAGACGAAATAAAGACAGGTCAGCGCGACACCCCACGTTCTTGTGATGTCTTTCTTGAAGAACACGAAAGGGATCAACACCAGCGACGCCGCCAGCATCACCCACAGATCGAACTCCAGGAACGCCGGATCCACGGGGATCGGTCCAACAAAGGTAGCCACACCGATGATGGCCAACAGGTTGAACATGTTCGACCCGATAACATTGCCCAGCGCGACATCCGCCTGACGACGCAGCGCAGCCATCACCGTGGTTGCCAGCTCGGGCAAAGATGTCCCGACCGCCACCAGAGTCAAACCGATTACGGTTTCGCTAATCCCGTACATGCGCGCAATGATGGTGGCGTTGTCCACAAGCAGGTCCGCCCCCAGTGGAAGGCCGATCAGACCCAGCACCAAATAGATCCCGATGCGCCAATATGGCATGTCGGGATCGGCCTCTTCAATGTCTTCCAGATCATCCACGCACCCCGCGCGTCGATGCGCGCGCGCTTCACGGAATGCATCCCCCAGCACAAGCGCCAGAGCAGCCAGCAGGATCAGCCCCGACCAGATCGTGAAGATCCCGCAGAACGCCAGCGCGATGAACAGGACCGACGCGATCAACATGAAAATATAGGTCTTGCGCGTATCGCATTCGCTGGTGTGCAGAACCGACAACATCGCTGGAACACCAAGCACCAGCAGAATATTGGCAGTATTGGACCCCACCACATTGCCCAGCGCGATGCCGGGGGCATTGTCCAGAATTGCAGAAATCGCAATCAACAACTCCGGGGCAGAGGTACCAAAGGCCACGATGGTCAGACTGACGATCATCGCCGGAACGCCCAGCCGCAGGCTCAGGTTCACTGCACCGCGTACCAGCGCGTCGCCTGCCAGAAGCAGAATGATCAGACCCAGGCCCGAGGCCAGCCATGGCATCATCCCCGACGCCCTCCCTTGCTACAGCCACAAGGGCCTTTGCCGATCTTGAAGCGCCCGCATTTTGGACAGCGAGCCGAGGACAACCGTTTTGCTCCGGGAACCTTGAGTTTCCCGAACATGGCCAGCGCCGCCATAACTACCAGAAAGAGGGAGACGATTTTGAGGATCACGTCACAACCCGTAGCGCGCAAATTCGGCGCGCTCCTCGATGCTGCCCAGCGCGTCACCCGCAATTTGCGCTCCAAACCGGGCCAGTAACGGCTTGCGGATGCCGTAGCGGCGGAACTGCACCTTGTCGCCAAAACGCTCTTTCATCTTGGGGCCGATATGGCCAATCCCATCGATCAAACCCAGTTCGGCAGCACGCCGCGCCAGCCAGATTTCACCAGTGAACAGATCAGTCTCGGCCGCCAACTTGTTGCCACGACGCTCTTTCACATGGGCAATGAAATTCTCATGAATATCGCCCAACAGACCCTTCAGCCGGGTCACATCCTTGGGATCTTCAGGCCGGAACGGGTCTAGCATCGACTTGGATTTGCCGGCGGTATAAACCCGTCGCTCGATCCCTTGCCGCGCCAAGAATACATGCGCACCAAAGCTGGCCGAAATCACCCCGATAGAGCCGATGATCGAACTGTCATCGCCGTAAATCTCATCCGCCGAGGCCGCCAGCCAATACCCGCCCGAGGCGGCAACATCTTCGACAAAGGCAATGACCGGCACCTTGGTCTCATCCGACAGACGACGGATGCGCGCCCCGATCAACGAGCTTTGCACCGGCGATCCGCCGGGAGAATTGATCTCCAGCGCGACTGCCTTGGGTTTGCCTTTGCGGAATGCACGCTCCAGCACAGGGGCCAGTGCGGCGTCGTTCAGCCCCCCCCGCGCAGCCATGCCAATGGCACCGTGCAGGCGCACGACCGAGACAAGTGGCGGGTTTTTGATAAAGGGCAGGCGCAGTTTCATGCAGGCCGATGTAGAATGCCCCCTGCCCCGAAACAAGGCACGCGCCCCGGCTTAAACGCGACGGCAGGCAAAAATCACACAAGTCCGTGCAAATTTGCAACGCCGGTTCAACGTGGCGCCTTCATGATCTGATGCGCCAACCGGTCCTGAAAATCCACCAGATCACGCCAAGGCACAGCAGCGTAAAACCAAAAATCGCTGCCAGGCTGATTGCGACCGGCACGTCGGACTGCCCGAAGAAGGACCAGCGAAAACCCGAGATCAGATAGACGACAGGGTTGAACAGCGTGATTTTCTGCCAGATCGGCGGCAACATCGAGATCGAATAGAACGATCCACCCAAAAACACCAAGGGCGTCACAATCAGCAGCGGCACCAGTTGCAATTGTTCGAAATTGCCTGCCCAAATGCCTATGATGAAGCCCATCAACGCAAAGCTCAGGCACGTCAGAACCAGAAACAGGATCATCGCCAGCGGATGCGCAATATGTAAATCCACGAACAAGGACGAGGTGCCAAGGATCACCAAACCAATAAACAGAGCCTTGGTCGCGGCCGCACCGACATAGCCGATCACGATTTCCAGGAAATTGATCGGTGCAGACAGAAGTTCATAAATCGTGCCGATGAACTTGGGGAAATAGATGCCAAAGCTCGCGTTGGTCGTCGATTGCGTCATCACACTCAGCATGATCAGACCCGGCACAATAAATGCCCCGTAATCGACCCCGTCCACCTCCTCGATCCGGCTGCCGATGGCGGCGCCAAAGACCACGAAATAGAGCGATGTAGACAAGACCGGCGACACGAAGCTTTGTAACAACGTGCGAAAAAAACGCGTCATTTCATAGCGATAAATCGAGAGTATCCCGGTCCAGTTCATACCACGTCCTCCGACACCAGCCCCACAAAGATGTCTTCCAGGCTGCTTTGCCGTGTCTGCACATCGGCCAGTACCAGCCCAGCCTGCGCTACCTCGTTCAACAACGCAGTTATGCCTGTGCGCTCTGCACGCGTGTCGTAGGTATAGATCAGCGATCCGCCCCCTTGTCCCAGCTCCAGGTTCAGATGGGCGAGCGATGCGGGAACTTCGGTGATTGGATCGGTCAACTGCACTTCCAATTGTTTGCGCCCCATGCGCTGCATCAACTGGTCTTTTTCCTCCACCAACAACAATTCTCCGCCCCGAATGACACCCACCCGGTCGGCAATGGCTTCGGCTTCTTCTATGTAATGGGTGGTCAGGATGATGGTCACGCCGCTGGCCTTCAACTCGGCCACGATGTCCCACATGTCCTTGCGCAACTCGACATCGACCCCTGCCGTCGGTTCATCCAGAAAGAGAACCCGCGGATCATGCGCCAGCGCCTTGGCGATCAAGACCCGTCGTTTCATGCCCCCTGACAATTCCTTTGTCGGGCTCAAGCGTTTCTCCCACAGGCTCAGCTTTTTCAGGATTTCTTCCAACTTGGAATCGTCACGCGGTTTGCCGAACAATCCGCGGGAAAAGCGCACCGTGTTCCAAACCTTCTCGAACGGCTCCAGAAAGATGTCTTGTGGGACCAAACCGATCAGTGACCGCGCCGCGCGGAAATCCGTCAGGATGTCATGCCCGCCCACGGTCACCGACCCTGACGTGGGCGTGGTGATCCCGCAGACCGTTGAAATCAAGGTGGTCTTTCCCGCTCCATTGGGCCCAAGAAGAGCGAGTATCTCGCCTTCCTCGATGTCCAGGGACACACCTTTCAACGCCTCGAACCCGCCCGCGTAGGATTTGCGCAGGTCCTTGATGGACAGAATTACGGACATGTCACCCCCGAAGTGAACCGATCAGTTCGGGCAACTTAGCGCGCCTTTTCGAAAGGGGCCAGTTGGGAAGCCGCGCAGAACACTGTGCATTTCTGCGCGATCACTCCCTCCCGGTGATCTTGCTGAACCAGCCCTTCTTCTCGGCCTCGTCGGAGGTTTCTTCGGCTTCGGTCTCCGGGACACCCCCAAGCTGCTCCTGAAGGTTGACAAAAAACTGATCTGCCATCTTTTTTGCAAACCCGTCGATCAGCCGGCTGCCCAGCTGCGCCAGCTTGCCGCCGACCTTGGCGTCCACGTCATACGAAAGCAATGTACCCGTATCGGTTGCAGTCAGCTTCACTTCGGCGCCGCCCTTGGCAAATCCCGCGGCACCGCCTTTGCCTTCGCCGGTTATGGTCAGCCTTTCGTTTTCCACCATGTCGGACATTGTGACCTGCCCCTTGAACGTGGCCTTCACCGGGCCGACCTTCTGGGTCACTGTCGCCTGATAGCCGTCTTCGGGGGTTCCCGTCACCTCGCTGGCGCCAGGAACGCAGGCTTTGAGAACCTCGGGGTTCAACAGCGCTGCATAGACTGTTGCGGGATCTGCCAGGATCTCCTTCTGGTCGGACATCTGCATGGGGGTCTCCTTTTCCTCGCCTGCTTCTCCTCGCTTGTCGCCCTTCCTAGCGGAGCGTGAACCGCGCTGCCAAGACCGTTACGACCAATTGCCTATGCCCAAGGGCGTAGCAGAAAAGGATGGACAGGCATGCCCAGTGTGCTAGCGGTCAAACAGAAGGACATATTATGACCGAGCATTCGCAAAACCGCGCCTCATTGGGCATTCTCTTCATTCTGATCGGGATGTGCGCCATTTCGATCAACGATGTCCTGATCAAACAGCTCTCGGGCGGCTACCCTCTGCATCAGATCGTGTTCACTCGGTCCTTTATTGGGCTGACGATCACTCTCATGGTCGTGCAGTACGAAGGCGGGTTGGCCATCCTGAAAACCCAGCATCCCTGGCTGCATGCCTTTCGTGGCCTGCTGGTCGTCATGGCCAACATGACCTTCTTCGTGGCCCTTGCAGCCCTGCCATTGGCCGAGGTCACAGCGCTTTTCTTTGCAGCCCCCCTGTTCATCACGCTCCTGTCCATCCCGCTATTGGGTGAAAATGTCGGTCCGATGCGCATTGGTGCGGTCATTGTCGGCTTTGTTGGTGTCATCATCATGCAACGCCCCTGGGAGGGTGGAGATACCGGATCAGCCAGCCGGATCGTGTCGCTCTTGCCGGTTTTCGCTGCGCTGACCTATGCCCTCAACCAGATATTCACACGCAAACTGGGTGCAACAACCAAAGCCTCGGCCCTGGCTGCCTATATCCAGTTTGTCTTTATCCTCGTTTCGATCGCCTTCTTCCTTGTAGCCGGCGACGGTAGATTTGCCGAAGGAGTTGAAGACCCCAGTCTGCATTTCCTCTTGCGGGCCTGGTCCTGGCCGCTGGGGCAGGATTGGGTGTGGTTCATTCTGCTGGGATTAAATTCAGGCGTGGTGGGTTATGCACTCAGTCAGGCGTATCGCATGGCTGATGCCGCAACGGTGGCGCCCTTCGAATATATCGGGCTGCCTCTGGCAGTGCTGTGGGGCTGGGTGTTTTTCATGGAGTTCCCTGTGCCCGTCGTCTGGTTGGGCATGGCCCTTATCATGGGCTCCGGCCTGTTTGTCTTTCTGCGGGAACAACAGAAAGCCCGCGCCATCGCCCGGGCCGAAGTCAAAGGGCGGTACTGACCCGGCACACTGTCACATAGAAAAGGCGCGCATTGCCTGCGCGCCTGTCCTGATTTCCGATGCAAGCCAACTTAGCTGCTGGGCAGGATCACCTTGTCGATGACGTGGATAACACCATTTTTGGTTTCGATGTCGGCCGCGGCGACGCTGGCGTCGTTGACCATCACGCCATTGTCCAGATCGATAGTGACCGAACCGCCCTGCACGGTAACGGCAGTCATGTCATCCTGAAGGTCGGTGGACATCACTTTGCCCGGCACCACGTGGTAGGTCAGGACGGCAATAAGCTGTTCCTTGTTTTCCGGCTTCAGCAGGTTTTCGACGGTACCTGCGGGCAGCGCTGCGAACGCCTCATCCGTGGGAGCGAAAACGGTGAACGGGCCTTCACCCTTCAGCGTGTCCACCAGACCGGCGGCCTGTACAGCAGCAACCAATGTGCTGAAGCCTTCGGTCGTGGCTGCGGTGTCTACGATGTCTTTGTAATTGCCGCCTGCGAATGCGCTGGTGGCCATCAGGGTGCTGACTGCAATAGCTGCTGCACGGATCATGTTTTCAGTCTCCAATAAAATCCAGTTGTAGGGCGGATACCGTTTGGGCATCTGCAACCATTACGGCGGGGCTACCCCATCGGATCTGTTGTCTTTTCGCTGAAACACGCTTGATTTGTTGGGCTTGAGAGCTAAGCCGGACCAGGTTTTGATTTCCACAAACATCTTTGTGCGTGTTTGTTATCAGGAACTGCTGATCTCCTGAACTCTGGGACCACGTCACCGCCCCGGGCCGCCTGATAGAAACTCTTGAATCCGTTTTTGCACCGTCTCGTCCCGCAGGATGCGATTGTGGCCCAGCCCGTTGGTTCGGACCATCTGAGCCCCCGTCCAGCTGTCGGCCAATCGCTCTCCATCCGAAATTGGCACCATCCGATCTGCACAGTCGTGAACGATCAGTGCCGGTTGCCCAAGGCCAAGCGCCAGCTTACCACTTCGCAGGGCTTCAAAGCGAACGCCATACCGCTCTTCCAAGATCCCCTGTGCCTTGCCTGCAACCTTGTCCGATACCCCCAAATGCCGTGCCAGGCGGTTCAGGTATGCACTCAGATTTTCGGGTGGGGCGATCAGGGCAACCTTCTCAGCCTTCATCCCACCGGCCAGGGCAGCAACGGTGGCGGCCGCCCCGTTCGAATGGGCGACAACCGCCGCCAAAGGACCCAGATGAGTTCCGACATCGGCAACAACCTCCACCAATTCAGGTAAGCTTAACCTATTGCCCGGAGCGGCCCCGTGGGCCGGCGCATCAAACCCCACCACGCGAAACCCAACCCGGGTCAAAGCCATGGCCGAACCGCCCATCTGGCCTGCGCGGCCTGACATGCCATGCACCAAAAGAACGGTCGGCGGGTGCCGGCCCACCAGTCGTGCAGACAACGGCAACCACTCATACAACGGTACGATCTGACCACCGCTTAGTCTCAAAGGCGTAGCTCCCGCGTCTTTCAACCAGTTCAGTTCACGCACGGGAGCCTTGTGCCGCCTTGGCGTGACAAAGGCCCGGGCCAGCATCCGCGCGACAAGATTCGGCGCAACACGGGACAAGACAGACATGAACATCGGTGCTGGCCGGATTCCACGCCGGCGGCGCAAGGATTGAGCGACCAGAGGGCGGGTTGAGCTAACATCTGCCATTTTGGCCTCCTAACTTTGAATCACAGGCGAGTTCCAAATTCAAACTTACTATAAGTTCTATTTTGGAACCATGTCAAACCGTGCTATCACTGCCCTATGAAATGGAATGATCTGAACGACGAATCCTGTCCCATGGCCCGCGCCATGGGCGTTGTGGGCGACCGATGGACCCTTTTGATCCTGCGCGACGCGATGAGCGGCATCCGCCGGTTTGACCAGTTTCAGGAAAACCTGGGGATCACCCGCCACGTGTTGGCCGAACGTCTGAAAAAGCTCGAAGCCTTGGGCCTGATGCGGCGAGAACCTTACCAGGATCGACCGGTGCGCTATGACTACCGCTTGACACGTGCAGGCAAGGAATTTGCCCCGGTCATGCTGGCCATGACCGACTGGGCCGCGCGGAACCTGCCGCATGACGACCCCGCACCGTTCCGTTTCGTCGCCCGCGACACCGGAACCGAAATTGAGCCCGCTCTGACCGATCGCCTGACCGGTCAAGAACTGACGTATCGCTCGGTCCGCATGGTGCCCGCGAACAAGGTCAGATAATCAGCGGTTGCCTTTCGGGATCTCGCAGTTCTGCGTCCAGTCAAAGGTGCCGTGATCGCGTTCCTCGACGGCCTGTTTCCACCCGACCTCCTCGGATCGGGTCTTGAAGTTGATGCCTTCGGGAGAATGCCGGGTGATCCCGTCAAAGATCGTCGCCAACCGCTGCGTCTGCATCATGCCTGTCTGCTCGATCGCCTGATTGATGACCATCTTCTGCATCGCAAGTTGGTTGATAGGGACGGTCGCCATGCGGGCCGCAAGTGCCTCGACCCGGTCGTCCAGCGCATCGGCGTGAACGGCCTCTAGGACCAGCCCCATGTCGGCGGCCTCGCGACCGGTGATCTTGTCGCCCGTGAACAGCATACGCTTGGCCTTCTCGGCCCCCAGCCGGTAAACCCACATCGCTGTGGTCGGGCAGCCCCAGACCCGCGCGGGCATGTATCCGATTAGTGCATCATCGGCCATGACTGTCAGATCGGCGCACAGCGCAATGTCCGACCCACCCGCCACCGCAAACCCATGCACCTTGCAGATCACCGGCTTCATCGCCCGCCAGATCGACAGGAAATGCTGGGTATTGCGCCACATGAAGCTGTAATCCTTGATCGGATCCCAGGGCATTGGCTGGGTTGCCTCACCTGATCCGTTGCCTTCGGCGTAATATGTAAGATCGTATCCGGAACAAAACGCTTCCCCCGCACCCGACAACACCATCACGTGTACGTCCGGGTCGGCATCGGCACGGGCCACCGCCTCAGCAATTTCCAAAGGCATTTCGTCATTGATGGCATTGCGCACCTCGGGTCGGTTCAAGGTGATCCGCGCAATGCGACCGTCTTTTTCGTAATGGATTGTGGACATGGGTTCCTCCCCTATTTTTGGAAAACTGGCATGGGGTTACCCGCGCCACAAATCCAACGCCGCGTCACGGAGTTCGGCTGGGATTTCAGCCCCGATCGGTCCCGACTGGATCATCGCCGACTTCAAAACCGGAAACCGGCACCAAGCCGCCCGTGATCATGGCCAGGTAAGCGTCAGCGATCTGTTCGGGCGGCAATTGTTGATCGCCGCGATTCCAATAAGGCACCCAGTTCAGCGCTCCAAAAATGGCCGAAGCCATCAAACGTGGATCACAGGGTTTCAAAGCACCCTGCTTGACACCTTCCCCGATCATCTCGCGTAACAAATGGTCCAGCTGCCTGCGCCCCTGCCGCAAGGCACTACGCCTTTCCTGCGACAGGCTGACCTCGCGCACCAACGGCGCGCAAGCCCCCAGATCAGTACACACCCAGGCGCAGTAGCCCTCGACCAACAGGCGAATCCGCCGGACCACCGGAATGCTGTGATCGTAACACTGCTCCAGTGTTTCGCGAAGAAACTCCATCCCCAGCTGCTGGCATTCGAACAGGATCTCTTCCTTGCTCTGGACATAATAATAGATCGTCCGCTTGGTGATATTCAGCGCTTCTGCAATGTCCTCGAGCGAGGTCTGCTCGTACCCCTGATCATTGAACAAACGCGCCCCCGCCATCAGCACGGCCCGCCGCTTCGATTCGCGCTGCTCAGTGCGATCACCGGTGTTTTCAGACCAGGCCTTGTTTCCCATCCCGGCCCTCCAGCCGTATCTGACGCGTGGTTATTACACTCATCAGTTACACAGTTCTTGACCACTTGCACAGCCCTCACCGAAAGTAACTCCCAAGTGTAATTCACCCCTGCGGGAGGAGCCACCATGTCCCAGAACGTAATTATCGCCGGTGTCGGCATGACCAAATTTGCCAAACCCGGCGCCAATGAACCCTATCCCGTAATGGGCGCCGCCGCGATCCGGGACGCGCTGACCGATGCCGGGATCAGCTATGACGCGGTGCAGCAGGCTTATGCAGGCTATGTCTATGGTGACAGCACCTGCGGGCAGCGGGTGATTTATGATGTAGGCATGACTGGCATTCCGGTGATCAACGTCAACAACAACTGTTCCACCGGCTCGACCTCGCTCTATTTGGCGCGCCAGGCAGTTGAAGCGGGCGTCGTGGACGTCGCCCTTGCTGTAGGGTTCGAGGAAATGCGGCCGGGTGCTCTAGGTTCGAACTTCACCGACAGGGTGGATCCGTTCGAGCTGTTCGACAAAGAAACCGACGATCTGGTCGGCCAGTCCGAAATCCCGCTGGCGCTGCGCTATTTCGGTGGTGCGGGCAAGGCTCATATGGAGAAATACGGCTCCACCCTCACCGATCTGGCCCGCATCCGCGCCAAGGCCAGCCGCCACGCGGTCAACAACCCACTGGCCCTGTTCCGGGCCGAGGTCACGCCCGAAGACGTGCTGGACGCGCCGATGATCTGGGACGGTGTCATGACCCGGCTGATGGCCTGCCCGCCCACCTGCGGAGCCGCCGCCGCCATCGTGGTCAGTGAAGACTATGCCCGGAAACATGGTCTGGACACTAAGGTTCGGGTCATCGGTCAGTCCATGACCACCGACACGCCCAGCACGTTCGAAAGCCACGATATGATGCGCGTAGTCGGCTATGACATGACCGCCGAGGCCGCCCGACAGGTCTTTGACCAGGCCGGCATTGGTGCCGAGGACGTTGACGTGGTCGAACTGCATGATTGTTTCGCTCATAACGAGATGATCACTTACGAGGGCCTGGGGCTCTGCCCTGAAGGTGGCGCACCCAAGTTCATTGCCGACGGCGACAACACCTATGGCGGACAGGTCGTGACGAACCCTTCGGGCGGGCTCTTGTCCAAAGGTCACCCGCTGGGCGCAACCGGTCTGGCCCAATGCTATGAACTGACCCGGCAGCTGCGCGGTACAGCCGGCACCACCCAGGTAGACGGCGCCCGCACCGCGCTACAGCACAATCTGGGACTGGGCGGTGCCTGTGTCGTCACAATGTATCAGGCTCAGTGACCATGATAGACCGTTCCCTGATCGGGCATCGCTTTGAACCGCTGAGCGTGGATGTCGAAAAGGGCCGCTTGCGCGCCTTTGCCAAGGCCACCGGCGCCACGGACCAGACATATACCGACGAAAACGCGGCCCGTGCGGCAGGCTATGCGGCCTTGCCCGCACCACCGACCTTCCTGTTCTCGCTGGATCTGGAACGCGACGATCCGTTCTACTTCATCGACCTGATGAAGATCGACCTGGCCCGTGTCCTGCACGCCGAACAACATTTCACCTATGGCACGCCGATCTGTGCCGGGGACACCATCACACTGACCACGGCAGTGGAAGACATCTATGACAAGAAGGCCGGAGCCATGGAGTTCGTGATCCTCAAGACCAGTGCCGCAAACCAGAATGGCCAGGATGTGGGCAGCATGACCCGCACCCTGGTGGTGAGGCATCCGCAATGACCGCCCTACCCCGATACGAGGACGTTCAACCGGGCGATACCCTGCCGCCCCTGACCACCAAACCGATCTCACGCACGACCCTGGCGCTGTTTGCCGGCGCGTCCGGAGACCAGAACCCGATCCATATCGACATCGACTTTGCCAAACAGGCCGGAATGCCTGATGTGTTTGCCCACGGAATGCTGGGCATGGCCTATCTGGGCCGCCTTCTGACCGGTTGGGTCCCACAGACCGCGATCCGCGAGTTTTCGACCCGGTTCGTGGCGATCACCCAGATACACGCCGTGATCACCTGTTCCGGCAAGGTGGTCGAGAAACTGCCGGACAACCAGATCAAACTCAAAATTCAGGCCGCCGATCAGCATGGCGACGTCAAGCTGACCGGACAGGCCATCATCACCCTTTCCTGACACTCAAAGGACATTTGGCACCATGACCAATCTCGCAGGCAAGACCGCCTACATCACTGGCGCGGGCCGTGGCATCGGCCGCGCCATCGCCCTGAAACTCGCTGCGGATGGCGCGAACATCGTGCTCAACGATCTGGACGTGGATCCCGCAGCCGAGGTCGTAGCCGAGATCGAAGCGCTGGGGGGCAAGGCCATTGCCATCCCCGGATCCGTCACCGCACCGGGTTTTGCCGAGGATTTCATCGGCGCAGGTTTGGACAAGTTCGGCGGCATCGACATCATCGTCAACAACGCCGGCTACACTTGGGATAGCTTCATTGGCAAGATGACCGACGCCCAGTTCGACGCAATGATTGACGTGCATCTGAAAGCGCCGTTCCAGATCCTGCGCGCCGCCGCGCCCTTTATCAAATCCCAGGCCGCCGAAGAAGCGGCGGAGGGGCGCGAGGTGTTCCGCAAAGTGGTCAATATATCGTCCATCGCCGGAACCGGCGGCAATGCGGGACAGGCCAATTACTCCTCGGCCAAGGCGGGTATCGTGGGCCTGACCAAGACGATGGCCAAGGAATGGGGCCGGATGAAGGTGAACGTGAATGCCGTGGCCTTTGGCATGATCGCAACCCGCCTGACCGAAGCGACGGACGAAAAGAAATCCATCGACGTGGACGGCAACACGGTGGGCGTCGGCATCCCGAAGAAACTGGTCGCCGGGATGGAGGCCATGATCCCAATGGGCCGCGCTGGCACTGTCGAGGAGGCCGCCGGCGGCGTCTATCTCTTCTGCATCCCCGAAAGCAACTATGTCTCGGGCCAGACCCTGATCGTCAGTGGCGGACTGACCATCTGACCCGCCCCCACAGCCCTGCGGTGAACGGAATTCAAAAAAATCCGTCGCGTTTTCTTGGCAAGAAAACGCCCCCGGCGGGGGTCAAATCGGTTCACCCCGACCAAAGCCGGGCTAGACTGGCCGACGAACAAACAGGAGAGATCATGCTGAACGGAATTCGCATCATCGAGGTCGAAGGTCTGGGTCCTGGCCCCTTTGCCGCCATGTTGCTGGCAGATCTGGGCGCAGATGTCATCACCGTCCACCGCAAGGGCGGCGCAGTGACGCCGGGAATGCCGGAGAAGTCTCTGCTCGACCGGGGCAAACGATCGATTGCGCTGGACCTGAAAGATCCCTCCGACATCGACACGTTCAAGGCGCTGGTCGCCACCGCCGACGGGCTGATCGAAGGCTTCCGCCCCGGCGTGATGGAAAAACTGGGCATCGGTCCCGAGACCTGCCAGCAGATCAATCCCAAGCTGGTCTTTGGCCGCATGACCGGCTGGGGTCAGGACAGCCCGCTTTCGCACACGTCCGGCCACGACCTGAATTACATCTCGCTTTCGGGCGCGCTCTGGTACGCCTCTGCCCCCGGCGATGTTCCGCAAACTCCGGCCACACTGGTCGGTGACATCGGCGGCGGGTCCATGTACCTGGCGGTCGGGATACTGGCCGGAATCCTGAACGCCCGCGACACCGGTCAGGGTACTGTGGTTGATGCTGCGATCTATGATGGCTCGGCCCATATGATGAACCTGCTTCTGTCGATCCGGCAGGCCGGGAATTTCCACCCCACCCGCGGTGAAAGCCTGTTGGATGGCCCACATTGGAGCCGCACCTACCGAACCGCCGACGCCGGGTTCATCACCGTGCAGTGTCTGGAACCCAAATTCTATGCCCTGTTCCTGGATTTGATGGGGCTGGCTGACGATCCAGATTTCCAACGCCAATTTGACAAGGGGCTCTGGCCCCTGCTGACCGAAAGGCTGGCCGAGATCTTTGCCAGCCAGCCGCGCGACCATTGGGCCGCTCTGTTCGACGGGACCGATGCCTGTGTCGCTCCTGTTCTGACCCCGGACGAAGCCAAGGGACACAAAATGAATGCCCGAAACACCTGGGTTGAGGCGGACGGCATTCTGCACGCCGCGCCTGCCCCCCGCTTCCAGGGCCAACCAGACTGGACGCCGCCGGAAAGCCCGGCCCGCGGCCAACACGATGACGCCATCCGCGCCGAACTCAAACGCTCCTGAACAAAGGACCAATCCGATGCCCCACACACCCGCCTGGATGGACGAAGAACTGACCCTGCTGCAGGACAGCCTGCGTGATTTCTATGCCAACGAAATGGTCCCGCATGAAGAGCACTGGCAGAAACAGGGCCATATCGACCGCGACTTCTGGAACAAGGCCGGTGAATTCGGGATCCTCTGTGCCTCGGTGCCCGAAGAATACGGCGGCATGGGCGGCGATTTCCGGCACGAAGCGGTCATAGTCACCGAACAGTTTCGCGCCGCAGGCTTTTCGGGTTTCGGCAACTCGGTCCACAGTCAGATCTGCGCGGGCTACGTGCTGGATTATGGCACCGAAGATCAGAAAAAACGCTGGCTTCCGAAAATGGCATCGGGCGAGATGGTCTGCGCCATAGCCATGACCGAACCGGGCACGGGCTCGGACCTGCAGAACATCAAAACGACGGCCAAGCTCGACGGCAATGAATATGTGGTGAACGGGTCCAAGACCTTCATCACCAATGGACAGCAGGCCGACCTGATCATCCTTGTCGCTAAAACCGATCCGTCTGCCGGGGCCAAGGGTGTATCGCTGATCATGATCGAGACCGAAAACGCCGACGGTTTCAGTCGCGGCCGCAATCTGGAAAAGATCGGCATGAAAAGCCAGGACACGTCCGAGCTGTTTTTCGACAATGTCCGCGTGCCGCCCGAAAATCTGTTGGGCGGGGTCGAAGGCCAAGGTTTTTATCAGTTGATGAAGGCCCTGCCACAGGAACGGCTGGTGGTTGCCCTCGGGGGCGCTGCCGTGATCGAAAAGGCACTGGAGGAAACCGTTGCCTACACCTCGGAACGCAAGGCCTTCGGCAAGGCCCTGATCGAGCTTCAGAATACCCGGTTCAAACTAGCCGAGGTTAAGACCATCGCCCATGTAGCTCGGGTATTTCTGGATGACTGCATCGAAAAACACCTGAGGGGAGAGTTGGACGCCGCCACCGCCTCGATGGCGAAATGGTGGGTGACCCAGATGCAATGCGACGTCGTCGATGAGTGCCTGCAACTGCATGGCGGCTATGGCTACATGCTGGAATACCCGATCGCCCAGATGTACGCAGACGCGCGCGTGCAAAAGATCTATGGCGGGTCGAACGAGATCATGAAGGAACTGATCGCTCGGACCCTGACCGAATAGATCCAGGGGCCGTTCGGCACTGTCAGACAACCGGAATATGTGTCCGGGCAGACGCAAGGTCACCCCTTAGGTCGTATTCGCGCGTGCTTGCCTGCATGGTACTCTCCCTCAACGTGTTTGAGTTCTTTTCAGGAGAGTGTTCCATGCGCCCGTTTTCCCTTCGCGCCTCCGCCCTCGTTTTGTCTCTGGCCGTGTTTCCTCTTTCCTCGGCCCTCGCGCAGGAAACTGCTGACACCATCTATTCCGGCGGGCCGATCCTGACCGTGGACGACAACCAGCCAAATGTGCAGGCCGTCGCCACCAAGGACGGGCGCATCCTTGCCGTGGGCACACTGCAGGATCTGACCCGATACAAGGCCGACAACACCCGGATGTTCGATCTGGCAGGTCGGGCCATGATACCCGGCTTCGTGGACAGTCACGGCCATGTGGTCATGGGCGGGCTTCAGGCACTGTCCGCCAACCTGCTGGCGCCGCCGGATGGCGACGTGACTGATATTGCCAGCCTGCAGCAAACACTTCGGAACTGGGCCGAAGACAATGCGGATACCGTGGCCCGGACCGACATGATCATCGGCTTTGGCTATGACAACGCGCAACTGGCCGAGCTGCGCCATCCCACCCGTCAGGACCTTGACGCGGTCTCAACCGATGTTCCGATCATCATCGTCCACCAATCCGGTCATCTTGGCGTCGCAAATTCCAAGGCACTCGAACTCGCCGGTATCAATGCTGACACCAAGGCGCCTCCGGGGGGCGTGATCCGCAAGGATGAAACCGGTGAACCTGATGGCGTGCTGGAGGAATACGCCTTCTTTGCCGCTCTGGTGCCGATGATCGGTAATCTGGGCCCAGATGGCCTGCGCGAATTTGCCAAGGCCGGAAGCCAGATGTGGGCGCGTTTCGGCTATACCACCGCGCAAGAGGGGCGGTCTTCGGGACAGATTGTCGAGGTCCTGAAAGAAGTGGCGGCCGCCGGGGATCTGCCGATTGACGTGGTGGCCTTCCCGGATGTGCTGGAAGCCCGCGACTATATCGGGGCCAACGCCTCGCGCGATTATGAAAACGGCGTTCGGGTCGGCGGATGCAAACTGACCATCGACGGCTCCCCGCAAGGCTTCACTGCTTTGCGCGACCGTCCCTATTACGATCCGGTCGGAGATTACCCGCCCGGCTACGCAGGCTATGCCGCGATCACCATGGAGCAGTTGCGGGACGCAACCAATTGGTGCTTTGAAAACAACCTGCAAATCATCACCCATTCCAATGGCGAAGGCGCGTCAGACATGCTGATCGCAGCCATCGACGCCGCGCAACAGACATACCCGGACGCGGACAACCGTCCGGTCCTGATCCATGGTCAGTTCCTGCGCGAAGATCAGGTAGACAGCCTGCAGCGGCTGGGCATCTTCCCGTCGGTCTTCCCCATGCACACCTTCTATTGGGGCGACTGGCACCGCGATCACACGGTCGGGCCGATCAACGCCGAAAACATCTCGCCCACCGGCTGGATTCGCACCCGCGGCATGATGTTCGGCACCCATCACGACGCCCCTGTCGCGTTCCCGGACAGTATGAGGGTGATGGGGGCAACGGTCACGCGCCGCACCCGATCGGGCGACATATTGGGGCCTCATCAGCGGGTGGACGCGCTGACCGCGCTCAAAGCCATGACGCTCTGGCCCGCCTATCAGCATTTCGAGGAGGCTGACAAAGGCTCCATCGAAGTCGGCAAACTGGCTGATTTCGTGATCCTGTCAGCCGACCCCACCGCCGTCGATCCAGAAACCATCGCGGACCTGAGCGTGCTGGTAACGGTGAAAGAGGACGAAGTGATCTATGAGGCCGCGCAGGAGATTGACGAAACCCACCTGCACCGCTTCCCCTTCTCCAGCGATCCGGCAACCGCGCACAGCTTCCTTCACGCGATGTATCAGGGGACCGAGGTCGAACGTCCCTGGCTAGCCAATGTGCTTAGACGGTTCGATTGACCAGTGCGTGTAGCGTTTTCCGTTTAAACGCAACGCGCCATGGGCATCGGTTTCAGTCCTTCTGGCCCTTCTCCGCCGCGTCTTTCATCCGCTTCAAAAGCGCGGCCTTGTCATCCTTGGCACCAAAGGGGCTCTTGCGCGATCCCTTGGCGTTATGTTCAGAATGAAGCGGCTTGTTGGTGCCTTTCTTTGGCACACCCGACTTGCTGTAATCCATCAGACCCGCCCCATGCTGCGAACCGTGTCGATCATCAGCTGCACGTTTTCGGGATCTGCGTCCGGGGTAATGCCGTGACCCAGATTGAAGATGTGCGGGCCATTTCGGAACGCCTCGACAATCTTGCGGGTCTCATCCACCAAATCCTGACCGCCAGTGACCATGTGGCGCGATGCCAGGTTGCCCTGCACGCAGCCATCGACCTGCACATTCTGCGCCGCCCAGACCGGATCGACCGAGTTGTCCAGCGCCACGCAATCGACCCCGGTGGCTTTGGCAAAGCCAACGTATTTTTCCCCAGCTTCCCGTGGGAAACCGATTACCGGAATTCCGGGGTGACGTTTCTTCAGCGCAGCCGTGATGACGCGGGCAGGTTCCAGCGCATATTTCTGGAACGCGTCCCCTTTCAACGAACCGGCCCAGCTGTCAAAGATCTTCACGCATTCGGCGCCCGCCTGGATCTGCATCGAAAGATACTCAATGGTGGCCGCCGTGATCCGCTCCAACAGAGCTTCAAACAGGGCAACATTGCCCTCGCGAAGCGCATGCGCCGGGCCCTGATCCGGAGTACCCCGACCCGCGATCATATAGGTCGCCACGGTCCACGGTGCACCGGCAAAGCCGATCAGCGTCGTCTCTTCGGGCAATTCCCGGGATAGGATACGCACGGTTTCATAAACCGGGTTCAGGGTCTCGTGAATCGCATCAACCGGTTTCAACACATCGAAATCTGCCTGTTCCGTGATCGTGGACAGGCGCGGCCCTTCCCCGGTGACAAACCACAGATCGGCGCCCAGCGCCTGGGGGACCAGCAGAATATCGGCAAACAGGATCGCGGCATCAAACCCGTAACGGCGAATAGGCTGCAATGTCACCTCGGCCGCAAGTTCGGGATTGTAGCACAGCGACAGGAAATCCCCGGCCTGCGCCCGCGTCGCGCGATACTCCGGCAGGTACCGGCCCGCCTGCCGCATCATCCAGATCGGCGGCACGTCCTGAGTTTCCCCCGCCAACGCGCGCAGCAGTTTCTTTTGTCCGGCCATGGTCATCCTCGTGTCTTTCTTGCCTGCTTGGGTCTAGCTTGGGCGGCAAATTGTCAAGGGCAGCCATAGCGGATCCGCTTGTCAGGGCAAAGTGACGCGACTAAAGCTGCTGTCATGACGATGACCCTGCCCTCCCCCGCTTCGCCCCTTAAAATCGGCACCCGCGGATCGCCGCTGGCCCTGGCCCAAGCAAATGAAACGCGTGACCGAATGGCCACGGCGTTCGACCTGCCAGCCGAGGCATTCGAGATCGTGGTGATCAAGACCACCGGCGACAATCGAGCCATGATCGACGCCGACCGGCCCCTGAAGGAGATCGGCAACAAGGGCCTTTTCACCAAGGAAATCGAAGAGGCGCTTTGGTCAGGCGGCATCGACATTGCCGTGCATTCGATGAAGGACATGCCAGTCGCGCAGCCCGAGGGTTTGATCCTCGACACTTACCTGCCGCGCGAAGATGTGCGGGACGCGTTTGTATCGCCTTCCTTCACCTCGCTGCACGATTTGCAGCCGGGGGCCGTTGTGGGTACGTCATCGCTGCGTCGTCGGGCGCAACTGCTCAACCGCCGCCCCGATCTGAACGTGGTCGAATTCCGCGGTAATGTTCAGACCCGGCTGAAGAAACTGGGGGAAAAGGTGGCGGATTGCACGTTCCTGGCCATGGCCGGTTTGAACCGGTTGGGCATGGCAGATGTTCCGGCAACGGCCATCGACACGAACGACATGCTGCCCGCCGTCGCCCAGGGCGCGATCGGAATCGAACGCCGTATGGATGACACCAGCACTGCCGAAATGCTGTCAGCCATACACGATGCCCCAACCGGTCAGCGTCTTGCGGCCGAACGGGCCTTTTTGGCCGCACTGGATGGATCCTGCGAAACTCCGATTGCTGGCCTGGCCGAGCTTGACGGTAACACCCTGCGCCTGCGCGGCGAGGTTTTGCGCCCGGACGGATCCGAAGCCATTGCCGACGACCGCACCGCGGCCATCACGGACGGGGTCGAACTGGGCCGCGCAATGGCGAAGGACCTGCTGGCCAAAGCAGGTCCGGGCTTCTTCGACTGGAAAGGCTGAGCGCGGGAATTCCGGGCCAACTGATGTGACGTGACGCCCCGTTTGACAGGTGCAGCACTCGACCCGCACCATGACGCACAGCAAACGAGGTGCGTCATGACTCCCGGCAAGTCCTTCCTGACCAGCGACGAAATCCGGCCTTTGGCCGAACGTTCGAACCTGATGGGCCTTTGGTTGGTGCTGCATTGCTGGGGTGTGATCGCTCTGGCGGTTTTACTTTTCGCACTTTGGCCCAATCCACTCAGCTTTGTCCTGGCGGTCATGGTAATTGGCTCGCGCCAGTTGGGCCTTGCAATCCTGATGCATGAAGCCGCCCACAACGCATTGTTCAAATCACGCAAATGGAACGACCTGATCGGCGAATGGCTCTGCGGTCGTCCCATCCTGGCCGAATTGGCAGCCTACCGCCACTACCACCTGACCCACCACCGTTTTACGCAAACCGATAAAGATCCAGATCTGGTCCTCAGCTCAAAATTCCCGACGTCCAAAGCCTCGCTCAGACGCAAGTTCACCCGCGATCTGACAGGTCGGACCGGAGTCAAACAATTGACCGGCCAGATCCTTATGTCGCTGCGGCTGGCCGGAGATCAGGACGCGATGAAGGCCGCTGCCTCTGATTTCGCCCAAAGCTTCAAGGCCCCGCATCTGTGGAAGGCCTTGCCGGTTTTCGCCGCCGTCGCCCTCGTGATGAGCCTCATGGGCGAATGGTGGTACGGGCTGGCCTTCTGGCTCCTGCCCTATCTGACCTGGTTCCAGTTCGTCCTGCGAGTTCGTAACATTGCCGAACATGGTGCGACCGAACAGTCGGAAAACCCGCTGCAGAATGTGCGCACCACGCTGGCCGGGCCGGTGATGCGCCTGTTCGTGGCGCCCTATTGGGTGAACTACCATCTGGAACATCACATGGTAATGCATGTGCCCTGCTGGCAGTTGAAGCGCATGCATCAAATGCTGATCGCCAAGGGGCTTGGCTCCGAGATGCGCGTGGCCGATGGGTACGGCGCCGCCCTGGCCGAGGCTGGTTGGCGCAGTTGATCCCGCGGGGTCAGTCCCCCGGTCACCCCGCCGCCAGCCACAGGTACAACGGCAGCCCCACGGTAATGTTGAACGGGAAGGACACCCCCAGCGACATGGTCAGGTAGATCCCCGATTCCGCCTGTGGCAACGCGATCCGCATCGCAGCCGGAACCGCGATATACGAGGCAGAAGCCGACAGTACCATCAACAGGAACAGGCTGCCGCCTTCCAGCCCTACCGCAACCCCGGCGCCCCAGGCAAAGCCGGCACCGATCAGCGGCATGATCAAACCGAACAGGAACAGACCCGGCGACAGCATATGCCGGTTCTTCATCAGGCTGCGCCCCGCCGACAGGCCCATGTCCAAGAGGAAAAGACACAGGATGCCCGTGAACGGCGTCACGATGAAGGGTGCGATCATTTCCATCCCCTTGCCGCCGGTTACTGCGCCGATAAAGAACGACCCGGTCAACAGCACGATGGACCCGTTTGCCAGCAAGTCCCGCCACAACCCGCTGTTCTTTACCTTGTCGCCATTGGAGCGATGCGCCAGCCAAAGCGCCGACAGGATGGCTGGCACCTCCATCGCGGCCGCAACTGCCACCATGTACCCGTCAAACGTCATCCCCACCAAGTCCAGCAGGCTGGTTGCCGTAACGAAGGTCACAATGGAAATCGACCCGTAGTGTCCGGCCACAGCCGCCGCGTTCAATGTGTCCAAGCGCGTCATGCCCCGGAGCAGCGCAAAAGCAACAAACGGGATCAGAAACGACAACACGACCCCCGCCCCGATCGCGAGGAACAGATCCACATGGATCCCGTGCTCGGCCAAGCTGCTACCGCCTTTGAACCCGATGGCCAGCAGCAGGTAAAGCGACATGAACTTGGCCGCGCCGCCCGGAATGGACAGGTCGCTGCGGGCAAACGCCGCCAACAGGCCCAGAGTAAAGAACAGGATGGTTGGCACCAGAAGATTGCTGGAGAGCGTGTCGATGATGTTTGGCATTGAGTGTTCCACTTTTGAATTTGTGGCTCAGTGCCTTGTCGCGAAACATAATCCCAATATAATGTTTCTAAAGTTAATATAGCTTCAAACTATGAAAATGATCTGACGCCATGCGCCCGACCCTTCGCCAGCTTGACTATATCGTCACTGTTCATCGGCTGGGCCGCTTCGGTCTGGCCGCTGATCTTCTCAACGTCTCGCAACCCAGCCTTTCGGCCCAGATTGCCACGGTCGAGGAAGAGTTGGGCATCCGCATCTTTGAACGCGGACGCGGCGGAGCACAGGTCACCGCGCAAGGCGAAGAATTCGTTCTGCGCGCCCAAAAGATACTGCGTGACGTTCAGGACCTGCGCTCTGCCATGACGACGGACCTTCCCTTTGCCGGGCGACTGCGGCTGGGGGTCTTGCCATCAATCGGCCCCTACCTGCTGCCCCGTGTGGTCAAGGAAATCCACCGGAGGACGCCCGGGCTGCGCGTCGTGGTGCGCGAGGAAAATACCCGTGATCTGGAACAGGGTCTCAAATCGGGTCGGTTCGATCTGATCATCTCGACCCCGGAAGATCACCCCAACACGATCCAGCGGCGTCTGTTTAACGAAACCCTGTGGATCGCCGTGGCCACCGATGATCCGCTGGCCAAATACAGTGGCGGGGCCACTGCTGCCGACCTTGACCGGCGTCTTTTCCTGACCCTGGACCAAAGCCACCGCCTGTCCCGCATAGCCTATGCGCTGGCGGCAGAATGTGGCGGCGTGATTTCGGATGAATACGAAGGCACCACACTCGATTCGATCCTGCTGATGGCCGCCACCGGGGTTGGTGTCGCCATCTTGCCAGAACTTTTCGCCCGCCGTCAGGCCATACACCGGGACGAGGTCGTGACGCGCCCCCTCAACTTGGACAACGCCAACCGAGACATCGCGCTTCTGGCCCGCAGCTCCGACACACTGACTCCGGGACACGAGCTGATCATCGATACCCTCCGCCGTGTCGCAGCTGAATTGGGCCTCGCGCCAACGCGAGCCTGATCCAATACCTGGTGCAGCTTGGGCGAGCGTGAATTCTTGATCGCCACAGTTCACCTTTCAGTGTCCGGAGTGGATTTTTTGCTCTGCGCGTTAGTTGGGCTGGTATGCTTTTAGTCACAACTTGGAGGACACCATGCGCAAATTGAAAATGCTGCCCGTGATAGCCACCCTTGTCACAATTCCAAGCCTGGCTTTCGGCTTTCAGGCGTGGAACCGTCATACCGTCAACCCATTGCAGGGTGGCGTTTTCGAGGTCGTAAGCGAAGTCGGCTCGGGCGCCGCCGACTATTGGTGCGCTGCCGGAGATTATGCCATCCGCGTTCTCAGGACCTCTGCCACTCAAAGGATTTACATTTGGAGCCCCGTTGCTCCCGCATTGACCCAACAAGGTCGCCGTGGAGTGCAGTTCTCTCTGCAACCGCCGCAAGGGGCCAATACCGACCCCGGTTATTCCCTCAGCGTCAGACGTGCAGGCGATAATCTGCGTGCTTCCAGCGCCCAGAACTATTGCTACGATCGTTTCGACATAGATGAGTGGGACCAGAACTGAGGATCCACAGTTTCTAATTTGCCTGACGAGGATACAGGTTCCTCGGAAGACATACGAACACATTGCAAGATGCCGGTCCTTTCACCTTTCGGTAGAAGGCTTTGGTTCCTTGAAACAATCGCAAGACTGCAGTTCAAAAGCAGCATCCGACCCAGGAGGATAACATGCCCAAGTTCAATACACTGATCACGGCTGCAGTGCTGGGCATACTGCCCGGGTTGGCCTTCGGGTTTCAGGCCTGGAACCGGCACGACGTCAACGCTGTTCAAGGTGGTGTTTTCGAGGTCGTCAGCGAGGTTGGATCGGCCCCTATCGACTATTGGTGTGCTGCGGGGGACTACGCCATCCGTGTCTTGCGCACATCCGCAGTACAACGGGTTTACATCTGGCAACCCATCGGCCCGGCAGTAACCCGCCAAGGCCGCAAGGGGGTTCAGTTTTCACTGACCCCACCGCCCGGTGCAGATACGTCGACCAGTTATTCGGTCGGGGTCAAACGCGCCGGGGACAATATGCGGGCCTCCAGCGCCCAAAACTATTGTTATGACAGGGTGGAAAGTGAAATGTGGCGGGCAGGCTGAAGCCCGATCAAACCCACTTCGCCATGGGGGGCAGGCTCATCAACACTGCATTGGCATCGTGGCCTGTCTCCAGCCCGAACTTGGTACCCCGGTCATAAACCAAGTTGTATTCGGCATAGAGGCCGCGATGCACCAGCTGCGTTTCCTTGTCGGCATCCGACCACCCCTGCACCCTGCGTTTTTCGACCAGCGGCACAAAGGCCGGCAGGAAGGCGCGCCCGATGTCCTGAGTCAGGGCAAAATCGGCCTGCCAGTCATCCGTGCAGTAGTCATCCATGAAAATGCCGCCGACCCCCCGCGCGCGGTGGCGGTGGGGAATATAGAAATACTCGTCCGCCCAGTCCTTTAGCCGAGGGTAGTGCCCCGGTCCGTGGGGATCCAGATGGGCCTTTTGGGTGGCGTGGAAATGGGCTGTATCTTCATCATATTCGATGCAGGGGTTCAGGTCCGACCCGCCGCCGAACCACCAGGCGTGCGGTGTCCAGAACATGCGTGTGTTCATATGTACGGCAGGAACGTGCGGGTTCTGCATGTGCGCCACAAGGGAAATGCCCGAAGCCCAGAAACGCGGGTCATCCTTCATGCCCGGGATGCCCTTGCGCGCAGCCATCGCGTTCTGGGCCCTTTCGCCCAAGGTCCCATAGACGGTCGAGATGTTGACCCCCACCTTTTCGAAGACCCGGCCACCGCGCATGACGCTCATCAATCCGCCGCCCGCATCGCTGCCATCATCCGAGGCCCGTGTGGTCTGCGTCACCTCGAACCGGCCTGCAGGCTGGTCCGACAATGGTCCGGTATCGTGGTTGTCTTCCAACCCTTCGAAGGCGGCGACAATCTGGTCGCGCAGGTCGCGGAACCAGGTCGAGGCAGTTGCTTTTTCGCTGTCCATGGATGCGGTCATGAGAGGTCCTTTTTGTGCGGCACAAACCCGTACACAGCCTGTGCACAGGCCGTACACCGAACTGTATTGCGTCAATGTACGGGGGCGGCCACCGGATCCAGTAGCGTCCGACCGCCATCCAGTGTCATGATCTGTCCGGTCATAAAGCCCGAGGCGTCCGAGGCCAGATACTGTGCCGCGTCGGTCAGTTCCGTGGGCGCTGCGATCCGGCCTAGCGGAGTGTGTTCCTCGATATCATGGCGATATGCGCGGTTGTCTTTCAGCGTATCCTTCAACGACGCGCTCATTACCGAGCCGAACGCCAATGTATTCACCCGGATCCGATGCGGCGCCAACGCCACGGCCAATGACCGGGTCATCTGGTCCAGCGCAGCCGAGGTCACGGAATAGGCCAGAAGCTCAGGGTGGGTGCGACGCGCGGCAATCGAGGACAGGGTTATGATCGTGCCAGCGGGTGTTTCTTCTTCGTCGTCTGCCGATTGCTTGATCATCCGCTTGGCCACCTGTTGCGACAGGCGCAGGGTCGGCAGCAGCGACTGGTTCAGCAGCGTATCGGCGGAGCCGTCGTCGGGATCCAGCGGGTCCGAAGCCACCACCTGCCGCGCGCCGTTGACCAGAATGTCCACCTGTTCAAACGCGTCAATCGTGGCCGACAGAAGGTTGGCTATGGTCAGTTTCTCGCGCAGGTCGCCAGCGAAGTAACGGACATTGTCGTCCTCGGACAGCTTGTCCAGCTCATTGGCCAGCGCCTTTTCATCGTTGTCGGCAAACATGACATTGGCCCCCTGATCGGCAAATTTCTTGCCGATGGCCAGCCCGATGCCGCTGGAGGCCCCAGTGACAATCGCGGTTTTGCCTGAGATGGAAAAAGACATCGTGAGAGGCTCCTGAGGCTGGGATGCGAGAGGCAAGTTAGCGGGCGTTCTGCCGCCTGAAAACCAGTTTTTCAACGTCCGCGCCGTATCGGCAGTTCCTGGCTGCGGATTGCTGTACGGGGTTGAACTTAACGGCGATTGCGTTTGGGGCGAATGGCGTGCAGCACCTTGAACCGGTTGTCGCCAGCGACTTCCTCGACCTTGGCAAAGCGTTCGGACAGGGTGACCTCATACGGTAAGTGCCGATTGGCGACCAGCCAGAGCTGCCCCGATCCAGTCAGCGCACGGGCGGCGGTGGCAATGAAGGCTTGCCCCAGCGAAGGTTCAGCCGCACGGGTTGTATGAAAGGGTGGGTTCATGACCACGCAATCCAGAACCTCGGGCGCTGCCCAGTTGGTGGCATCGGCCCAGTGAAACTGTGCACGAGGGTCGGTCACGTTGCGCCGGGCGCAGCGCAGGGCTGCATGGTCTGCCTCGACCAGATGCAGGCTCTGCACCGTTTCACGACCGAGGACCTGAGCAGAGAGATAACCCCAGCCCGCACCCAGATCAGCGACACGGCTGCCCAGTTTTTCCGACAAGGCCTCTGCAAGCAAGCGCGAAGCCGGGTCGATGCCGTCAGCGGAAAACACACCTGGCGCCGTCACGAAACCATCGGTCTCGGTGAATTCCGGCGCGCGCCACGAGCCGAGATCGGCGGGGGTGGAGAACCAGCAGATCTTCCCATGCGCCTTGGCGATGGGGGCAGACAGGTCCACTGTCTTGCGCAGGTCCTTGACGATCGAATCGATCCCGTCGGTCTTGGCCCCATCTACGATCACCGGTCCGTCGGTCACGGCAGCAGCCCGCGCGATCAGGTCGCGCGACAGCGCCTTGGCCCGGGTGACAAAGACGATGGCCATGGCAAAGCTGTCCTCCGAAGGCAATTCGGCGACACACTCAAATCCCTGCGCGCTGAAGACCTCGAAGTCCGGGCGCTGGGGTTGAAGGATCAGAACCCGGTCTTTGGGCAGATCAGTCAGATCGGACCCGGCCGTGGGATGCAGGACCAGCACCCGACCCGTATCCGGCACAGAAAGCCCGGAGGATAGGGCGAGAGTGAGACGAACGGACATGAGTATTCCCCGCGAGACAAGCAATGCGGGTTCCTAGGCCACAGGTGCAATGGGGGCAAGGGAGAGCTTAGTCTTCCTTCTCCATCGTGCATTGTAGGGGATGTTGGTGACGGCGGGCAAAATCCATGACCTGACCAACCTTGGTTTCGGCAATCTCGTGACTGAACACACCGACGACGGCCACACCTTTCTTGTGCACGGTCAGCATAATCTCGAATGCCTGCGCATGAGTCATGCCAAAGAAACGCTCCAGTACGTGGACCACAAACTCCATCGGAGTGTAGTCGTCATTGAGCAACAGGACCTTGTAGCGCGGCGGGCGCTTGGTCTTGGGCTTGGTCTTGGTCAGGACGCCGGTTTCGGATTCGTCATCCGAGTGGTCCGACATCATCAGGGGCACCATCTTTTGGGTCACGTCCGAAACTTCGCGCTTGTTCAGGGCGCCCGCAATTGCGGGCATGGAAATTGCTTCTACGCTTATATAGCCTCGGGACGGGTTTGGAAAAGAGAAAGCGAACAAGATTTGTCCCAAGGACGCTTGACCACAATTGCCTTCGACGCTGATGACACGCTTTGGCACAACGAACGGTTCTTTCGCCTGACCCAAGATCGGTTTGCCGATTTGTTGGTGGACTATGCAGATCCCGATCACCTTGCTGAGCGGCTTTTGGCGGCGGAAAAGCGCAATATCGGGCATTATGGTTATGGAATCAAAGGCTTCACTCTTTCGATGATCGAAACTGCGATCGAGGTGACCGAAGATCGGGTTCCAGCGCATGTGATCCGCGAGCTGATTGACGCAGGGCAGGAGATGCTGCGCCATCCGATCGAATTGCTGCCCCACGCGCGGGCAGCGGTCGAATCAGTGGCATCCACTCATCGCGTGCTTCTGATCACCAAGGGCGATCTTCTGGATCAGGAGCGCAAGCTCGCGCAATCAGGACTCGGGGAGCTGTTTGACGGGGTCGAGATCGTATCGGAAAAAACCACGCAGGTTTACGCCCAGATCTTTGCCCAGCATGGGGACGGGCCGGAGCAGTCGATGATGATTGGCAATTCGATGCGCTCGGACGTGGTGCCAGCGGTCGAGGCCGGCGGCTGGGGGGTATTCGTGCCGCACGGGCTGGTCTGGGAGATCGAGCACGCCGAAGCGCCAACCGGGTCTGAGCGTTTTTTTGAGGTTGCGGATTTGGGCGGCTTGCCTGATCTGATAGCCCGGATAGACGGGTAACGCGGACCCGTACTGACAACAGGAAAAACCTGCCATGCCCCATGCCGAATTGAAATACTCCTCGGATCTTGCCTTCGATCCTGTGCCGATGCTGGCCGAAATCGAAGCCACCATTCTTGAACACGACGCAGGCGCCGGTACCTGCAAGGGCCGGGCCTATCCCACCGACCTGTATCACCACACGCATATCATCGTTTCGATCTCGCTGCTGCCCAAGGCACATCGGGATGCGGCGTTTCTGAAGGCGCTGTCGGATGATCTGGAGGCACGGATCAAGACGCATCTGACGCAGGATTGCGCATTTTCCCTGGATCTGGCGTTCAGCGGTGCGAGCTATGTCACAAACATGCATCACGCGGCCCGAAAATGAACGTCGCATAGTCTGCTGACGCAACCTTGCCCCGGATCGGGTCCCTGCAGATTGGGGCTGATTTCCGTCCTGCTACTAGATGTTGAACATCCGCAAACTGCCTGAAAAACAGGCAGAAAGCTTTTGGTTTATTTAACAGATTCGCTGTGTTACGATTTTCTCATAAAGAGCAAAAAAGCCAGCCGAAAAATCGGCGGCGCGAGGCAGAAAAAGGCAGATAACCGTGCAGGTCCGGCAGATTCATCCGGCCCGTTTGGGCTTGGTCATTCTTACATTCATCTGGCTCTTTGTGGTGATCCCGCTCAGCGCGGCGGCCGCCCCTTATGCAGCCATGGTCATTGACGCGCGCACAGGGGAGGTGCTGCATTCCCGCAATGCGGATACGCGCCTACACCCGGCCTCGCTCACAAAAATGATGACGCTCTACATCGCGTTCGAAGCGGTGCAGAACGGTGAAATCTCTCTCGACACAAAGATCCGTATCCCCAAGGAAGCGGCCGCCGAGCCGCCCTCGAAACTGGGCCTTCGCACCGGTCAAAAGATCGCCCTGCGGTATCTGATCCGCGCGTCGGCGGTGAAGTCGGCCAATGATGCCGCCACAGCCATCGGTATTGCGATCAGCGGATCCGAAGCGGCGTTTGCTCGCCGTATGACACGAACGGCCAAAGCTCTGGGAATGACCCGGACGACCTTCAAGAACGCGCATGGCCTGACAGAAAGCGGGCATTTGTCTACTGCACGGGACATGACCACGCTTGGACGGCATATGCTGTATGACTTCCCCCAGTACTATAACCTGTTCTCGCGTCGTTCGACCCACGCGGGCATCAAGACCGTGAACAACACCAACCGCCGCCTGCTGAATGCCTATCGTGGTGCCGACGGGATCAAAACCGGCTACACGCGAGCTGCAGGCTTCAACCTTGTCGCCTCGGCCGAGCGGGGCAATGAACGCATCATTGCGACGGTGTTTGGCGGTAAGTCCTCGACGTCGCGCAATGCCAAGGTCGCCGAGCTTCTGGATATGGGGTTCCGTCGTGCACCCAGCCGAGCGCCTCTGCGCAAGCCGGCCCGCCCGGCCTATGTCGGCAATGCGGGGCTGGAAGATACCGGCAAGACCATACGCCTGACCGGCGCGGTCAAGAACAGCCTGCGCCCGGTAACACGTCCTGGCGGGACGCTGGTTGCGGAAGCCAAGACCGACGAAGATCGCTCCAAACTGCAGGATAGCATCAATGCAGCGCTGGCCACGGTCGGTGGTCAGGCTGAAGGGGCTGCTGGTTCGAGCAAGCGTCCGAATTCACGTCCCAACGCGGTTCTGAGCAATGCCAGCTTGGGCGAACAGGAGGTTCCACAAGAGATCGTCACGCGCCTGTCCACTTCGGGCGGCCAGTATTGGGGCATCAATGTGGGCCGGTATTCGAACCGGTATCAAGCCGAAAAGGTGCTGTTGCGGACTGCGCTGGCAGAGATGGCGACCCTGGACGGATCGCTGCGCAAGGTGGTTCAATCCAGTCGCGGATATGAGGCAAATTTCATGGGCATGACCCAAGAACGGGCCGATCTGGCCTGCCGCCGACTGAAGGCACGGAATGTGACCTGTTCGACGATCGGACCTTCGTCCTGAGAAAAGTTGCAGGTCCACGAAATCACGAACACAAAAAAAGCCGCGCTTTGGCAAGAAAGCACGGTTTTTTTCTGTTTGCCGTAGGTATTTCCCGGCCAACATCCCGCCTTGCACCGATTGCTCGGAGCACCCTAAACGGGCGTACAAAACAGGATTAGGTTAATGAATGTCCCGGCTGGCAAAACACCAGCCAGTAGAAATCGTACCGACGCACCACTCACAATTGACGCCGGACAGAGACAACTCACCATATGGAAGAGACTTCGTCCATATGGAATAATATACACATGACGCGCATAGGCGTCAGATTCGCTGGAAATCGAGGTGTCTGCGCATGACCGAAGAAATCCGCCTGATGGCCCGTCTGCGTGATTTGCCGACATTGGATCAGAAACTGGACCTGTTTGCGGCCTATTTGCGCGATGAGCATTGTTATGACGGCTTCACCTACGGCATCGGGTTGGATGTGTCCTCTTCCGAGGCTGCCCTGCGGACATTGTTCCTGAAGGAACGCGGTCTTCCCGCCGAATGGATGGAGATCTACATCAACGAACAATTCGGGCAGAATGATCCCGTTGCGTTGCATGCCTTCACGCGTCAGGACGTCCTGCCCGTGTCGCGGTTGTTTCAAGTTGCCGACGAAGGTCGGATCGGCCCGCGTTTCCGGACGGTCCTGAACCGGTATCGGGACTTCATCCAGTCGGGCTTTGTTGTACCGCTGCGGGCGGGCAGCATAGTGGGCGGGATGGGGCTGCATTCCTCGACACTGACACCGGATCAACACGATGCGCATTTTGCACAATCGGGGTGGCTGGTCGAAGAGATGTGCCGCCAGTTTCACGACATGGTCCATTGGGCGCCCGAGATCATCGCCCACACAGGGCTAAGCGACAAGAATCTGGCAGTGCTGGAACTTGCCGCCAGCGGGCTTCAGGTGGATCAAATCCGACACGAACTGGGCTACCGCACCGTGAGTTCGGTAACGAGCCATCTGGAACGCAGTCGGGAGCGTCTTGCGGCGCGGTCGAATCGTGAAATGATCAGCCGCGCGATCGCCCTGGGGATCGTCGGTCCCGGCACCGATCGCAACGGGCTGCTGATTTCGGACAAGCTTACCGGGTTGAAGTCGGCCTGACACGTCATATTGCGCCTAAGCAATCGGATACGCGGGATCGATCAGGGTTTGGGTCTGTCGTCCCATTCATCGCTAAGGATCCGGCGTGCGTCGCCTTCGGGATCGTCATATTGGTTGGACTTCACCGTGTAGATGAACGCCAACAGGCCGACCGAGCCCAGGATCAGGGAAATCGGGATCAGGTAGGACAGAACTTCCATGTCTTTTTTACCTCAGGCGCAGAGCGTTCAGCGATACTGTAATCGACGAGCTGGACATGGCCAAGGCCGCGATCAGCGGCGTTGCCAGGCCGACGACAGCCAACGGAACGGCGATGATGTTGTAAACGGTGGCGATACGAAAGTTTTCGCGGATCCGCTTGGTGGCCTTGACCGCGGTGTCGCAGGCCATGGCGATGGGCGACAGATCCTGCCCCAGAAGCACGATATCCGAGGCAACCCGGGCCGCGTCCAGAGCGGTGGCCGGGGAGATCGAGACATGCGCAGCCGAAAGCGCAGCCGTATCGTTCAGGCCATCGCCGACCATCAGCACTTTCTTGCCCTGTTCTGCCAGTTGCTGCACCCGCTGGGCCTTGTCCTGAGGCAACGCCTCGGCCACCCATTTGGTGATACCCAATCGGTTTGCCAACTCCTCGACCGCTCCAGTAGTGTCACCAGAAATCAGCAGCACGTCCTTACCCGCGTCCTTGAGCGCCTGCACGGACTCGGCCGCGCCGGGGCGTAAGGCGTCGGAGAAGGTAAAGGCTTTGGCCTGCCCTGCCCCGGTCTGCAACCAGGCGGCAGTCTGGCTGCCCTGATGACCGCCAACCCAAGCCGCCCGTCCCAGGCGGACGGTGTGGCCGCGGAATTGACCTTCGGCGCCGTAGCCAGGCACCTCGGTCACGCCCTGCACATCGGCAGGTTTGATCCCGGCTTCGCGCGCGGCCTGTGTCAGGGCGCGAGAGAGCGGGTGGGACGAGCTTTCAGCCAATGCCAGAGCGATTTCGAGGTCAGAGCGGCTATGATCACCCAAGTTGATCAGCTGTGGTGTGCCTGCGGTCAGGGTGCCGGTCTTGTCGAAGACGACTGTGTCGACCTCGGCCAGACGTTCGAGAGCGGTGGAATGCTTGATCAGCATCCCCTTCTTGAACAACCGTCCCGAAGCGGCGGTGGTAACGGCAGGCACGGCAAGGCCCAGCGCACAGGGACAGGTGATGATCAGCACGGCGGCGGCGATGTTCAACGCGGTGCGTACGTCGCCGGAATAGAGATACCAGCCGACAAAGCTGAGCGCCGACAGGATATGCACACCGGGCGCATAAAGCTTGGCCGCGGAATCGGCCAGCGAGGTATAGCGAGACCGACCGGATTCAGCGATGGCAACCAGATCGGCCATGCGATGCAGCGAGGTGTCTTCGCCCACCGCAGTGGCGCGGATGGTCAGCGGGCCGGTCAGGTTTACTTCGCCCGCCGAGACGGTCAGGCCGGGTTCGGCAAAGACCGGCAGGGTTTCCCCGGTCAGAAGCGAGCGGTCAAGTTCGGAATTGCCCGAAACAATCTCTCCATCCACCGGCATCCGCCCACCGGGGCGCACCAGGATCAGGTCGCCAATGGCGAGATCGGCCACGGGTACTTCGTATTCGTCCCCGTCCAACACCCGGATGGCGCGGGGCACTTCGAGCGCAGCCAACTCCTCGGCTGCGGATCGGGCCACGGCGCGGGTGCGATAGTCCAGATACCGGCCCGCCAACAGGAAAAATGTCAGCGCCAGCGCGGCGTCGAAATAGGCGTGTTCGCCCGAAAGCGAGGTTTCCCACAGGGATGTGACCAGCGCCAGCACGATGGCCAGAACAATCGGCACATCCATGTTCAGGCGACGCACCCGCAAAGCGGACCACGCGTTGACAAAGAAAGGCTGTGCCGAAAACGCAATCGCCGGCAGCGCGATGGCGGCCGAGATCCAGTGGAACATGTCCCGCGTCGCATCCGACGCGCCGGACCAGACCGACACCGACAGAAGCATGACATTCATCGACGCAAAACCAGCAACGGCCAGACGCATCAGCAAGTCACGACCCGCCTTGTCATTCTGGGTCGCCGACAGCGCGGTGGCGTCCAGTTCATGCGCCTCGTATCCCAGACCTTCGACCACGGGGATCAGATCGGCGGCGCGCATGTCGGGATCCGCCTCGATCATCGCGCGTTTCAGGGTCAGGTTGACGCGCGCGGAATGCACGCCCGGATGCGCGCTCAGCCCCCGCTCCACCACCGAGATACAGGCCTGGCAGTGGATCGTGGGCAGCGAGAGGGCAATCTGCGCCTCGGTCGGAGCGTCTTCTGCCGCGTCTTGCGGGGCGGCGACGCAGCCGGGGCACACGGCCATGTTGGGGCGCATCTGGGCAGTCATTGAAGTCTAGCCTTTCACGTGCAGGATCACGCGCTGCGAGAACGCAGTGCCGTCCTTGGACTTGGCCGTCATGCGGATGTTCCAGTTGCCGGGCGCAAGTTCCGCTTGTGCAACATAGGCCGAGCCGTCAAACCGGAATTCCGGACGCATGTCGTCCTTCACATGGGTGGCCCGTCCCAGAACCGCGTCCAGCGCGTCCACTTGCACCGGGTTGCCATTCTCATCCGAGATTTCAAGAACGACCAATCCACCCTTGGCCGAGGCGTAGACGGACCAGCCCAGCGCCTCTTGCGCGTCGCGCCGTTCGTCAAACTGTTGGCTGGCAACATAAGAGTTTTTCACCTCGAGCCCCGGGAAGGTCTTCACCGCGCTGACCGCCAGGGCGATATTAACGCTGATGATGATGCCAAAGGCGCCGACGAAGACCATCAAGGCATGTTTGCCGGTGAACTGACGTTCCTTTTTCTGTTCAGTCATGAGTTCAGTTCCCCTTGCCATTGAAAGTCGTGTCTTTGTAGGCGCGTTCACCGTTCAACTGATCTTCTATCCAGATCCGCACATCGGTCGCTTCAAGCTTGGCAGGATCCGTGCCCCGGGCTGCTTCGATATATATCCGCTGCAGCTTGGCCGTGTCAGCAGGCACGTTGACCGCGTGGAAATCTGTGCCTTCTATATGCAGGCGCAGCGCCGGGTCACCTTTGATCGAGACTTGGAACACTCGGTTTTCACCGTGTTTGTTGCGCAGACGCACGTCATAGCTGTTGCGGATCGACCCGTCAGACAGCGTGACATAGGTCGGGTTGCGGACCGGCGCGACGGTCAGCTCGATATCCGCCCGGATGAACAGTGCGAACAACAGGCCGACACCCACCAGTGACCACAACGAGGTATAGAGAATCGTGCGCGGCCGCAGGATGTGTTTCCAGATATTCTTGGGCGGGTTGCCAGCGCGTTCACGGGTTTCATCCGACAGCGCCATGTAGTCGATCAGCCCGCGCGGTTTGCCCACCTTGGCCATCATGTCGTCACAGGCGTCGATGCACAGCGCACAGGTGATGCATTCCAGCTGTTGCCCGTCGCGGATGTCTATGCCTACCGGGCACACATTCACGCAGGCCATACAGTCGATGCAATCGCCCAATTCCGAATCGGCCTTGCGCTTGCCCTTGCCGCGCGGTTCGCCACGCCATTCACGATAGCCGACGACGAGGGTGTCTTCGTCCATCATCGCAGCCTGGATGCGCGGCCAGGGACAGGCATAGATGCAGATCTGTTCCCGCGCGAAACCGCCGAAGAAGAAGGTGGTGAAGGTCAGGACCGCCATCGTGGTATAGGCGATGGGGTGTGCGTTCAGCGTGACCAGATCCACCAGAAGCGTCGGCGCATCTGCAAAGTAAAAGACCCATGCCCCACCGGTCGCCAGACCGATCAGCAACCAGGCCATCCACTTTGTCACCCGCAGGCGTACCTTGCGGAAATCAAGCTTCTTCTGCCGGTGCAAGCGCAGGCGGGCGTTGCGGTCGCCTTCGATCCATCGCTCGACCAGGATATAGAGATCGGTCCAGACCGTCTGCGGGCAGGCATACCCGCACCAGACCCGGCCCAAGGCCGAAGTAAACAGGAACAGACCCAGACCTGCCATGATCAAAAGCCCGGCGACGAAGTAGAACTCGTGCGGCCAGATTTCGATCCAGAAGAAATAGAAACGGCGGTTTGCCAGATCCAGCAGCACCGCCTGATCGGGCAATGATGCCCCCCGGTCCCAACGGATCCAGGGTGTCAGGTAATAGATCCCCAGCGTCACGGCCATGATGATCCATTTTAGATTGCGAAATTTACCGGAAACGCGCCTAGGAAAAATTGGTTCCCTGGCGGCGTACAGGCTGGGGGCGGGGCTGGAATCGCTCACGGAATCGCTCCGGGTTTAATGCTTGCGTTGGGAAGGGTTGTCCCAGAACAGCGCTCAGAGAACTTTGACATGGGTCAAAAAACGTATCGTACAAACATGTTTTACGCCCCCGGTTTGGTGTCCAAGGATTGGCGCGGGTTTGGCTTCTCCGGGCAAAACCGTCCTGAAACCGCTTCGATTTCTGCAAATATTGGAAAATACGGTGTTTTCCGCGCCGGTTTGGAAAACATCATGACAATGCCGGAATTTGCTGCGGCATTTTAACATCCCGTCGCAACGCTGTGTGAGACGCCTGAAAAACACCGGCAGTAGCCCATTTCGGTCATGCCCGATGATGGGGAGAGCCCTAACCTGCATCCAGTTCAAAAACCGAAATTGACCAACGAGACGATAGTTAAGGAGTTGGCTGGCATGACATTTACACAATCCGGAAACACGCTGAAATTTACGGCAAACGGGCTGAGCGGGACCCAGACAACCCTATACCCGGGAGGGGATGGCCGTACGCAGCTGAGCCAGTTGGCAGACGGTTCGGTTGTCTTTTCCTGGCACACGACGCTGCCGGGGATTGTCGAAATGTTCAATCCGACAACTGGACTGGAAACTGCGGCCAACGTGGTGTTGGGAGATCTGTCCAGCCTGTTCGGCGGCGTATTCTATGACGCCGTGGATTTTGCCGGCGTTGCGGCACTGGGCAACGGTAATTTTGTCGCCACCTATCAATCCGCCGTGCGTGAAGGCAACGTGTTCGACAGCCACACCTATTACCAAGTGTACACCAAGACCGGGACAGCAGTTGGCCCGCAAGTCGAATTCGACGATATGACACAGTTGAACTATCAGGACGAACCTTCGGTTTATTCCACCCCCAACGGGTTCCTGCTGACCCAGTCGGTTAGCCATGACGACTATGAATTGCGGTTTCATAACAATGCCGGAACCCAGATCGGCACCCCCGTGACGCTGAACAATCTGGAATTCATCCAGGCTCAGACCCTGTCGAACGGACAGACCCTGGTGCTTAGCAAAGGCAACTTTTCAACGCCAAATTCGGAAGACAACTGGCAGTTTCGGTTCTTCAATCCTGCCACGGGCGCACAGGTCGGCACCACGCAAACCGTCACGGTAACGCCCAGCGCCGGGACCAGCATACGCAACATGGTCGTGCATGATTTTGCCGAAATCCCCGGTGGTGGCTTTGCTGTGATTTATCAGGAATCCGCCGATTTCGTGAACAACAAGTTCTATGTCGAGCTGTTCAAAAATGACGGATCCACCCACCGTTCTGTCTTTTCTCCGCGCGAAGTGGACCTCCAGGGCGCTCACATCAACGACATTCACAACGTCAAGGTCGTGCCCCTGGCGGGGGGCGGCTACGTTGTGCTGTACGTGATCGACGATGCGACGACGGAAAAAGATGTCTGGGGCATTGTCTATGACAAGGACGAAGCCCAAGTCGGTTCACCTACACGTCTGTCCGAAGATCTGGCCGGCGATCAGGAGGATATGGACGCGATCCTGCTGGCGGACGGCCGGCTGGCGATCTCATACACCGATGACTGGAACCGGGGTCTGGGCGATGCACGAGTTCAAATCTTTGATGTCTCGACCGATGAACCAGTGACGCTGGGCACCGAAAACCGGGATATCCTTACCGGCACCGAGCAGCGCGACGTTTACGATCTGTTGGGTGGCAATGACATCTTTGACGCCCTTGGAGGCGATGACGTGGTGCTGGGTGGCATCGGTTGGGACAAGATCTATGGCCGCAAGGGGCGGGACGAATTGCTGGGGGAAGGCGGCAATGACAAGCTGTTCGGCGGCGGCGGCGCAGATATTCTGACCGGCGGAAAGGGGGCCGATCTGCTGCATGGCGGCAATGGTCTGGATCGGGCGGATTATGGTTCGGCCAAAACCGGTGTCGTCGTGGACCTACGGACACCCACACAGAATACCGGCGACGCGGCCGGAGACACGTTCCGGTTCGTCGAGGATCTGGGCGGCAGCCGGTTTGACGATGAACTGCGCGGAGATGCGGGTGACAACCGACTTTACGGGCGTGACGGGAACGACATCCTGCGCGGTCGGGACGGAGATGATTATCTGGTCGGCGGGCGTGGTCGCGACACGATCATCGGCGGCAAGGGCGACGATGACATGCGTGGTTCAGCAGGGCGCGACAAGTTCATCTACGATGGCGGTGCCGATACAATTCACGACTTCGCCAATGACCGCTTGAAACTGGATGACGTGCTGTGGACCGGCAATCTCAGCAAGGCGCAGGTCATGGCGCTGGCCGCTGTCGTGGGCGGCGATACGGTCTTTGATTTTGGCGGAGGCAATACGCTGACACTGAAGAGCTATACCGACATCAACGAGTTGAGCGCGCTGACGGATATCATCTGAGCGCTATTCCAATCCATTTCGAACCGACTTTCAGAACCGGCCTCTGGGCCGGTTTTGTTTTGGCTTTTCAACAAGCTCACAAATATTCCATTTGCCACATATCAAGGAAATCGAACCTGTCAGGCCTTATAATTAGATGCCGGAAGGGAATGAACACCCAGAAATCCGGCCAATCAAGGAAAGGACGGAATTGTGGCTATCTTCAATGTTACAAATACAGGCACGGCAACAGGTGGCGCCGGGCCGGATACCTTGAACCTGACTTACAACACGACCTCCAACGGTGTGTGGTTGCAAAACATCACGGGCAACTTGGCGACTGGGTATTCAGGGATGTTCGACGGGTACGGCCTGAACAACACCGTATTCTCCGGGATTGAGCATTTCGGCTTTACCGATGCTTCGGGCGGCGATGACATCATCGTCACGGGGGACGGCAACGACACCGTGAATGCCGGCGGCGGTGATGACATCGTGAATGGCGGCGGTGGTGTAAACCTGCTGGACGGCGGGGCTGGAGTTGACCAGGTTGGCTCTGATCATTCGACGGTATCTTCGAACCTGACGGTCAATCTGAACGGAGCATCGACAATCCTTGGCACTGGAGGGATTTCAAATTTCGAAGGCTTTCTGAACTTTGTCACCGGATCGGGTAATGACCGACTGACCGGGCACCAGAGCTCTGGCTCCTCGGATATTCTGGCCAGCGGCAAGGGGGCGGATTTGATTTCACTCTGGGGCGGCGGCAGTGATGACGTCGATGGAGGAGCCGGCAAGGACCGCCTGAGCGTGACCTGGAGTATGGCATCGGATGGCGTCTGGCTGCAGAACATCGTGGAGACCGGCAACGGCCATTATTCAGGGATGTTTGATGGGTTGGGTCTGAACAATGTGAAGTTCCAGAATATAGAGCATTTTTCGTTCATCGATCAGTCCGGCGGGGATGACATCATCCGAACCGGCAAAGGCAATGACAAGCTGAACGGCGGCGCGGGGGATGACTTCCTGGACGGCGGATCCGGGCGCGATACCCTGATCGGGGGCGCCGGCAAAGACCGCTATGGCGCCGACCAATCCGGTCTGACCAGCGACGTGACGATCGACCTGAACACGGTCTCTACCGTCAATGGCGGCAAGGTCCGGCAATTCGAGGCCTTTTCCGGGGTCAGCACCGGGTCCGGAGATGACACGATCATCAACCACAAGACGTCCCGGATGAATGACATCCTGAACACCAATGGTGGCGACGACACCATTACGCTTTACGGCGGCGGATCGGACACGATTTTTGGCGGGACCGGGGATGACCACCTGCGGGTGATCTGGAATTCGCCCAGCAATGGGGTCTGGTTGAAGAACATCGCAGCCGACACGGTGAATGGAGGCTACAAGGGCACGTTCGACGGTGTCGGACGGAACAATATCCAGTTCTCGGGGATCGAGCATTTCACCTTCATCGACAAGAACGGTGGACATGACGACATCCAGACCGGAGCAGGAGATGACCGTCTGATCGGTGGCAAAGGGCACGACATCCTGAATGGCGGGTCCGGTGTCGACTATCTGGACGGTGGCGCGGGTGCGGACCGTTATTATGCCGATCACAGTGCCATTACGTCGGCTGTGACCCTGGATCTGAACAAGTTTTCCAAGGTCAATGGTGGTGTCGTGCGAAACTTTGAGCAGATCGGCGGGTTGTCCACCGGGTCCGGCAACGACCGGATCAAGAACCATCAGAGCTCTGGCCTGTTCGACAACATCAATACCGGGGCAGGTAATGACAGGATCACCCTGCATTCTGGCGGCGCCGATTATGTGAACGGGGGTACTGGCAATGACCGGCTGACGTTGAACTGGAATTCGGCCTCGGACGGGGTCTGGCTGTTGAACCTGAGCGCGGATGCCACGAATGGCGGCTACAAGGGGGTGTTCGACGGGATCGGTCAGAACAATGTCAATTTCTTCGGGATCGAGCATTTCAGCTTCATCGACACAACCGGTGGGGATGACATCATCAAAACCGGCAACGGTGTGGACGACCTGAGCGGTGGGGGCGGGAATGACCGGCTTGATGCCGGTGGAAACCGCGACATGCTGTTTGGTGATGACGGCAATGACAGCCTGAGCGGCGGCGCCGGGTTCGACCACCTGTATGGCGGCAAAGGCAATGACAGCCTGCGAGGCGACAATGGCGCCGATTCCCTGTTCGGAGATGCCGGGCGGGACAAGCTGCTGGGCGGCAATGGCGATGACCTGCTGACAGGCGGAAACGGCAACGACACGCTAAACGGTGGCAAAGACGACGACTCACTGTTCGGTGGGACCGGGATCGACACGTTTGTCTACAATGGCGGGGCTGACATTATCGGCGACTTCAACGGCGACAAGCTGAAGCTGGACGACGCGTTGTGGGGCGCAGCGACGCTGACCACTGCGCAGATCCTGGCCTATGCCACCGTCGTGGACACCGACACGCTGTTCAACTTTGGCGGAGGCAACACGTTGACATTGTGGAACTACACCGACGTCAACGGGCTGGGGACGGCGTTGGAGATTTTCTGAACGACTGGCCCATATACAAAAAAAGGGGGAGGCCGTCGCCTCCCCCTTCTTTGTTTTCTTCGAGTGCCATGCTTGGGGGGATTTCCTCAGATCAGGAAATCCGTCGCATCCAGATCGCTGACCGCGACGTTCCTTAGAATGATGAAATCACTGCCATTCAGGTCGATCTCGACACTGTTTCCTTTTTGCGTCGCGTAGGTAATCACCTCGGCCGCCGAGGAAAATCCGAACGCCTGCACGTCGATCAGATCCTGTCCATCGGTAAAATCACGCACCCGATCGATATCGCCGCCGTTCTCGAACACAAATGTATCGGAACCCCGGCCTCCACGCAGAGAGTCGTTCCCGCTACCACCGGTCAGCGTGTCTGCTCCACCGCCACCAATCAGAATATCCTGGCCTTCATTGCCCAACAGATTGTCATTCCCGGCCCGGCCCCGGATGAAATCATCACCCCGATCACCGGACAGTTTGTTGGCCTTGGCATCACCGCGGATATCGTCGTTGAATACGCTGCCGCGGATGTTTTCGATACTTCGCAGAATGTCGACATAGTAGCTGGAGGTATCTATCACCTCGCCTTTCTCCAAGTCCGCCTGAATCCCCAGGATCCCGCCACGGGAATCGGTGTAAAGGTGGTCGGACTGGTACGAGACCTCGTCAATCCCGCCGCGACCGTCAATATAGTCGGCGCCGGACAAGGGTTCGAACTTGTTGGCCTTGTTGCTGCCAAACAGGTTGTCATGGCGTACTGATGCGCGCACGCCTTCGATGCTTTTTAGCGTCTCAGCATTGCCCCAACCATCGGTCGCTGTCCCGGCCCGCAAGTCGGCAGTGATCCCCTGCCACCCCCTTACACCGTTGGAATCGTAGGATGTGTAATCCTTGGCAAAGTCCACGCGGTCAAAGCCCGTCCCGCCATCATAGGAATCGACACCGGCCAACCCACGGAAGGATTCGTATTCGTTGTTGGCGAACTTACCCCCCACGAATGTGTCATTGTAGAAGGTACCGATCGCGATCTCGATATCCTTCAAGGTGTCCGTGCCGCCCTGCCCGTCCAAGGCAACGCCGGTCTTGAAATTCACCGTCACACCCGTCGTGGCACCATAGAATGAGACGATGTCAAAGTCCGTTCCGGTAGAGCCGCCATCCAGAATGTCGTTTCCAGCACCACCAAACAATTCGTCGGCGTCGGCACCACCCTTCAAGGTGTCATTGCCCGCTTCACCGACCAAGTAGTCATCACCAGCAGCCCCGGCCATCGTGTCATTGCCGGCGCCACCGTACATAATGTCAAGACCACCATACCCGTACAGCGTGTCATTCGCAGCGGTACCGAAAATCCGATCCGGTCCAGGTGTTCCATTGAAAACCGCCATGTATTCCTCCAAATTAGTCATTATTCACAAAGGCATAATTCTAAATTTTTGGTGCCTTCCTGCGGCATTTGTCCCCAAGAAAAAATCGCCCACAAGATGACAATATAACTCTGAGGCTTTTTTTCATGACGAATGTCACGTTTCTGGACACGCCTCATGCCAATTGCTGAAAGACCGATCTGTGGAAGGGGAAAAGGGCGTCGGCTTTCCAGGAAACGCGCGAACAGATCGAAAAGCCGACGCCAGCTCCTCGTTGCAATCATGGGGATCGCAGCGGGGTTCGGGTCGCGGCACCTTGCTCGGAAGGGGGACTAACGAGCGCGGTGTGCCGCTATTGAGATCAGTGAACCATCATTCGCGGGGTTCGAACTTGACCAAGATCAAACAGTCACAGTTTTTCGGCCACTGGACGAAGAAAAAATCGTTAAACTACGAACAGTGCTTCCGCGATCCAGAGGGCGGCTGGCTCTATTCCATGTACTTATCGAAAAATGCGATCATGCTTTCGGGATGTTGGCCGAAATAGCTATAGCCATCGAAACGAGCCGTGGTGCCTTCTATCCAATAAAGCACTTTGTCTTCGTCTGGGAGCGACAGGCGATCAAATGTACCTTGCACATCTTCGGGGCGTGTCCAAAGGTCTCCGTGGACTTGGACGATATAGGTGGGAACCTTGACGTCCTTGGCGTAGTCATGTGGCGTCATACTGGCCATCGGAAAAGCGCCCAGCTTCTGCATTTCGGTGTCAAGCACGTCAATGAAGTCGCCGATACCCTGCAGATTGCCGATCTGTTCAGCGGCGATACGGGAGGAACAGGGTTGCGGGCAGACAAACGCCTTCACATCGTGGAATAGATCAGGGCGTTTTTTCATCGCAACCATGGCTGAATTGCCGCCATTGCAGGGATTGAACAGACCAACACGCATGTGTCTGAGCGTTTCATGGGTCTGTACGTAAATCTGCGCTCCAGCCACGTCGCGCCATTCGAACAGACCATAGGCCGCCAGTCCCGCATTGGCGTGGCCGCTGTGACCGTGGTTGCGCATGTCATAAGTCAGAACGTTGTACCCTGCATCGTGCAGTGCCTTGTAGATTTCGTTGAACTCGACGGTAATCGGCGCGAAAGCGGACCACGGCTCCAGATGGCCGGGGAAGCCATACCGGCTGAAGGTCAACGGATGATTGCAGATGATCAACTTGTCGCTGCCTTCTGCGGGGATGAACCAGGCCTCCAGCGGGACGCCGTCGAGGGCTGGGAAAAAGACATCCTGGTACTCCATACCATAGTCGGCTGGCGTCTTGAGGACCGGTGTGCGGCTTGGCAGTGCGTTGGCTTTGGCCATGGCCTGAATGATTTGCATCTGATCGGCGGTAGGTTGGGCTGTCATCTGCTTTGCTCCTTCATTGGTCGTGTGTCATCCTTCGGGGGCGATCCTGTGCCCCCGTTACGGTTTCTGGTGCGTTTCATGATTTGTCGAAGTCGGTTCGTTCTATGGGATGCCCGTTTCCCAAACCCCGCGTTCGGACAGACCCGCGCGCCATTCAGCAGGCGTTTGGTTTTCCCATTTCTGAAAGGCGCGGTAGAACGAGCCCTGATCCTCATAGCCCAACAGGCACGAAATTTCGCCAATATCGAAATCCCGCTGCGCAAGGTATTCGAGAGCCAGCTGGTGACGCGTGTCCGACAGCAAGGATTTGAAGTTGTGGCCCTCCGCATGCAGGTGCCGTTGCAAAGATCTTTCGCTGAGCGCCATGTCGCGGGCAATGCAGCGCAGATCCGGACGACCCGCCGTCAGTGCACGTCTGAGATGCCAGCGCAGCTGATCTGTCAGAGGCGATCGGGTTTCCAGCTGATCCAGATCCGCCTCCAGAGCCGCATCCAACATCTCGACAAGTTCGCGGTTGTAGCTGACAAAAGGCGCATCCAGATCGGATAGGTCGAAAATCAACCGAGCGCTTGTAGCGTTCCAGGAGATCGGACAATCGAACCAGCTTCGAAGCTGATCATCGGGTGAGCGCCTGAGATCGATTTTCCTTGGGCGGATCTGTTGTCCGGTTCCAGCCCGCACCATGTTCACCAGAAATGAGAACGTGGCATCGGTCAGCGCATGCGGCTCGACCCGTTTGGCATGGACCCACGAGGTTGTGACGATACACTCCGTGCCCTCCACCGCGATTTTGATGCCTTCCGGGGCGCAGAGCGACTTGAACCTCGCAACGCGGTGCAGAGCCTTGCCCAAGTTCTTGGCGTGAAAGGCGACCAGAAAGGACGGTGGCAGGGTTGGTCCGTGCATAGTCCGGGTCAGATCCAGCCCGATGTTCGGGCCACCCAATGTTTGGAGCGCCTCCCACAGTGCAAAAAACTGCGCCGTGGTCATGCGTGCCCCAGATGCAAAGACACCTTGCGGCAGTCTTGCTTTACGCAGAACAGACGCCCGGCTGATGGACAGCTTTTCAAGAGCTTTCCAGAAGGTATCCGGGGTCTTTATCCGGTCGGGTGTGAGCATCAGAGTGTTCCTGTGTATGCGAACGCAATGTATCCCAAGGCGTCAGCCAGTCTATCGCACCACCCGCCACTTCTGTTGCAACACACGCCAAATCGCCGTGCTTGCAGTGCCCTGTGAAGGACAACTGCCCCAGAACGGAAAAGGGCCACCAGTCTGGCGGCCCTTTCAGTCTGAGTTCCAAGCTTGGCTGGCTTATTCGCCGCCACCCAGCTGGTGGACATACAGCGACACGGCGCGAACCTGTGCCTCGGTCAGGCGACCGGCCGGCGAGGCGTCCGCCGACCACGGCGGCATGACGCCATAGCGGCTGTAGTTGACCGTTTCGGTGATATCCTCGTAGGAGCCACCATAGAGCCACAGCGCATCTGCCAGGTTCGGGGCACCCTGATAGATGTCACCTGTTCCGTCATCGGCATGGCAGGAGGCACAATTGTCAGCGTAGATCACTGCACCGGCCTCGACCTTTGACGCATCATTCGGTTCACCCGACAACGACATCACATAGTTGACCACCTGGCTGATCTCTTCCTTTTCAAGAAGATCATCACGGCCAAAGGCTGGCATCTCGGAATAGCGCGCATCGTCGCTGTCCTCGTTGCGGATCCCGTGGCTGATGGTGAAGTGGATATCCTCGATGGTTCCGCCCCACAGCCAGTCGTCATCCAGCAGATTGGGATAGCCCTTGGCCCCTGCCGCACCGGACCCGTGGCACTGGGCACACCAGGTCTTGAACACGGCAGCGCCTGCCGACACGGCATAGCTGTTCAACTCGCTATCGCCGGCAATGGCGGTCAGCTCGGCTGCCTCCAGCTTGGCGTTGATCGGAGCGTTCGCCTCTTCGACGGCGGAGATTTCCGCAGCGACGTCCCCACGTGTGGACCAGCCCAGCACCCCGGCAGTGGCCGAGTTGATCATCGGCCAGGCCGGGTAAGCGATGGTGTAACCGACAGCCCAGATGATGGTCAGGTAAAAGGTCCAGACCCACCAACGCGGCATGGGGTTATCCCATTCCTCGATACCATCCCAGGAATGGCCGGTCGTGCCATGCCCGTGTTCGTTCTTCTTTTCGGATGTGTTGTCGCTCATGTCCTCGCCTCCTCGGATGTGGCGGGTTTGTCGTCATGACGGAAAGGGATATTGGCCGTATCTTCGTAGACCTTGGTGCTGCCCGGGCGGAACGCCCAGACAACCACGCCGATGAAGAAGACAAACAGGGCCAAAAGCATCCAGCTGTCCGCGAACTGCCTGAGAAGGGTGTACTCTTCCATGATGTCCCTCCTTACCGGCTTGCGTCCGGCGTGAAGGTCGAGAAATCGACCAACGTACCCAGCATCTGCATGTAGGCGATCAGGGCATCTGCCTCGGTCACGCCCGGTTGACCGTCGAAATTGCGCACATTGACCTTGTCACCGTACCGTTCGAGCAGACCGTCATAGTCGCTGTCCGGATCCGCTTGCGCCCGGAAGTCAGCCTGTGCGTTTTCGATCATCTCGTCGGAATACGGCGTACCCAGCAACGCGTTGGTTGCCATGATGTCGCCAATATAACGGCCATCGATACGGGTCTTTTCGAGGAAGCCATATTTAGGCATCACCGATTCCGGCACCACGGATTGCGGGTTGCGGAAGTGATCCACGTGCCAGTCATCCGAGTAACGTCCGCCTACACGGGCCAAGTCGGGACCTGTCCGTTTGGAGCCCCACTGGAACGGGTGGTCGTACATCGATTCCGCCGCCAGCGAATAGTGACCATAGCGTTCGACCTCGTCCCGCATGGGACGGATCATCTGGCTGTGGCACACATAGCAGCCTTCACGGATATAGATTTCACGACCTGCCATTTCCAAGGGGGTGTAGGGCCGCATGCCCTCCACCTCTTCAATGGTGTTCTCCAGGTAGAACAACGGTGCGATTTGCACGATGCCACCGATGGTCACGACCAGGAAGCTGAAGATCAGCAGGAGGGTCGCGTTGGTCTCGAGGATCTTATGTTTGTCGAGAATTGCCATAGCTACCGGCCCTCCTTATTCAGCCGGGACTGCGACGGACAGGCTGGCCTCTTTGGCCGGTGCCTTCTTCACAGTCATCCACAGGTTGTAGCACATGATCACACCACCCGCGACGTAGAGCACGCCACCCAGAGCACGGACCACATACATCGGGAACTTCGCGGCCACGGTGTCGGCGAACGAATTCACCAGGAAGCCGTTGGCATCCACTTCGCGCCACATCAGGCCTTCCATGATACCGGTGACCCACATCGACGCGGCGTAGAGCACGATACCGATGGTGGCGAGCCAGAAGTGCCAGCTGACCATCTGCAGAGAATACAGACGTTCACGCTTCCACAGGACCGGCACGAGGTAATACAGCGCACCAAAGGTGATCATGCCGTTCCAGCCCAGAGCACCGGAGTGCACGTGACCGATGGTCCAGTCGGTATAGTGGCTGAGCGAGTTCACAGCACGGATCGACATCATCGGGCCTTCGAAGGTGGACATGCCGTAGAAGCCGACCGAGATGACCATCATCCGGATGATCGGGTCGGTGCGCAGCTTGTCCCATGCGCCGGACAGCGTCATCAGACCGTTGATCATACCACCCCAGGACGGCATCCACAGTACGACCGAGAACACCATGCCCAGCGTCGAAGCCCAGTCCGGCAGCGCGGTATAGTGCAGGTGGTGCGGACCAGCCCAGATATAGATGAAGATCAGCGCCCAGAAGTGGATGATCGACAGCTTGTAGGAAAAGACGGGACGTTCAGCCTGTTTCGGGATGAAGTAATACATCATGCCCAGGAAACCCGCGGTCAGAAAGAACCCAACGGCGTTGTGGCCATACCACCATTGCACCATGGCGTCCTGCACACCCGGCCAAACGATCACCGACTTGGAACCCCAGATGCTGACGGGAATGGTCAGGTTGTTGACCACGTGCAGCATGGCCACCGTCACGATGAAGGACATGTAGAACCAGTTAGCCACGTAGATATGCGGCTCTTTCCGCTTGATGATCGTACCCAGGAACACGGCCAGATAGGCCACCCAGACGATTGTCAGCCACAGGTCAACATACCATTCAGGTTCTGCGTATTCCTTGGACTGGGTACCGCCCAGCAGATACCCTGTTGCCGCCAGCACGATGAAAAGCTGGTAGCCCCAGAACACGAACCACGCCAGGTTGCCGCCCCAGAGCCGAGCTGCCGATGTGCGTTGCACCACATAGAAAGATGTTGCCAGAAGCGCGTTACCACCAAATGCAAAAATCACTGCCGAAGTGTGCAGCGGGCGCAAACGGCCAAAATTGGCATACCCTTGGGCCCAGTCGAAATTCAGACCGGGAAAGGCCAGCTGAAAAGCGATAAAAGTCCCGGCGATGAACCCGATCACGCCCCAGAAGGCCGTGGCGATTACGCCGTAGCGGACAACGCCATCCATGTATTCGGCCGACCTGTCTTCGAGGATATTCGGTTCGTCAGTATGGCGAAGCGTCCAGATAAATAGCCCACCAGTCACGAGCATCAGGAGGATGGCGTGAATCTGATAAGCTATATCGCGTGCATTGCCGGCCGCGATCATGAAGAAGACCATCAGCAGACCAAGCACGACAAGCTTGATGTAATTAGACATTTTGCGTCCCTTTGCCTTGTCCCACGCGATTCTTGGCGCCGCGCCAGACGGATTTAGACTGAGCGCTTGATGCAAAACCGGGGCGAAAACTGCTTTGATCTGTATCAAGACAAGTTGCGGCAAACTGTGACACGGATTTGGACATGAGGAGTTTCCGGCACTTCCCCCAAGGTGCCTCAGAGGAAGAGAATACTGACCATGGCCTATAAATCACTGCTGACGGTTGTCACCGACCCCGGTACCGTCAATGCCCCGCTGACACAAATGATCGCCCTAGCCGAAGCCCGCGATGCCCATGCGGAGGCCCTGTGTCTTGGGGTGGATCGCACTCAAACCGGCTATTACTACGCTGGTGCGAACGCCATGGTTCTCCAGGAAACTCTGGCACGTGCACAGAAGGAAGCCGGAGAAACTCTGGAAGTCGTGAAGGACCGTTTGTCAAAGTCCGGAGTTCGATGGTCGGCCGAGGATGGCGTCGCGCAGATCGCCGATCTGGGACGCCATGTCGCGCATCGGGCACGATTTTCCGATCTGGTGATCCTGGGCCGCCCATACGGCAAGGACCGTGGCGCCGAGGCCGAGCCGATTGTCGAGGCTGCTCTGTTCGAAGGTCACGCGCCGGTTCTGATCGTTCCCGACAAGGGCGAGCCTGTCACCAACCCAAAGACCGTGATGGTGGCCTGGAACGAAAGTGTCGAGGCGATGGCCGCGATCCGCAAGTCCCTGCCCTTCCTGACAGCGGCCGACCTGGTGCGGATTGTCGTGATCGACCCGCCGCAGCACGGTCCGGAACGGTCTGATCCGGGCGGAATGCTAAGCCAGCTTCTGGCGCGTCATGGGGTGAACTGCGAGATCGACGTGCTGTCCAAGACCATGACCCGCGTCTCCGACATCCTGAACCGTCACGCCACCGATACCGAATCGGACATGATCGTGATGGGCGCTTACGGTCATTCACGTTTCCGTGAAGCCATCCTTGGCGGTGCGACTCGCAACATGCTGGAGCAGGCCAAGGTACCGGTCCTGATGGCCCATTAAGCGCAAAAAATAGTTTAGCGCTGCATCAGTTGAAGAGGGGCAATAGTCGCCCTTCTTCAGTTCGCCTTGCGGATCAGCCCAATCACGAACAGCAGGATCACCGCGCCGATGGTCGCGTGGAGGACCGAGGCGAAGAACCCCCCGCCAACGGCAAAACCCAAAGCAGGGAAGATCAATCCGGCCAGAAAAGCGCCGACGATGCCGACGATGATGTTGCCAAAGAGGCCAAAGCCGCGGCCCTGCATCATCTTTCCCGACAACCAACCGGCCAGGGTGCCGATGATCAACATGCCGATCAGGCTTTCGAACTCCATGTAGTACCCCCTTGCGGGTCTGTTGCAGTAGATTTCAAGGGCTGAACACAGATCCCGCCGAACGGATCACACAAGGAACCCGCCGTCGCTGTCGTCACCCGCTTCTTCCATAAGCCGCCCCATATTCGGGATCGTCACATGACGCTTGCCTTCCAACAGGATGACCCCGTCCTTTTTCAGCGCCGACATCTGGCGGCTGACGGTTTCAAGGGTAAGACCCAGATAGTCCGCCATAGCTTCCCTCGTGAGCGGCAGGTCGAATACGATATCGTCCTGTGGCCCGTCCGGGCTGAGCGACGCATCACGACGCGCAATGATGGCCAGAAGCGAGGCGATCTTTTCGCGCGCGGTCTTGCGTCCCAGAACCAGCATCCATTCCCGCGCGGCGTCAAGTTCGTCCAAAGTCATTTCGAGCAGCCGATGCGCGATATGCGGGGTCCGGTTCATTAGGTCTTCGAACGGCTTTTTGCGGAAGCAACACATCGTCAGATCGGTCGTCGCCACCACGTCATAGGCCGCGCCTTCGCGCCCGGGACGCCCCACGAAGTCCGACGGAAGCAACAATCCCACCATCTGGGTCCGACCATCTTCCATGGTCTGTGTCAGGGTGGCTATCCCGGACACAACCGAACCCACAAAGTTCATCTGGTCCCCCGACCAGATGACCGTTTGGCCGGCCTCATAGGTGCGGTAGTACTTGATCTCTTCCAACGCGGTGAGTTCATCCGCGTCACAGCGCGCGCAAACGGCGCGGTGCCGGATCGGGCAATCACCACATTTCATTTGAACCGAAATACTAGGAGCGTTCATGGGCTTTCCCAATTGATCTGCGTCAAGGACTGGTCGTCAGAGCGACTTACAAGGTAGCGCCATGACTCAGAAATCTCAATTGGCCAAGCTCGGTTTGTTCGACGCCAAAGTGCCGCGGTACACCAGTTACCCTACGGCACCCCACTTTCATAACGATGTGGGGCCGGATCTTTACGGCAACTGGATCCGTCAGATCGAGCCCGGCAGCCAGGTCTCGCTTTACGTGCATGTGCCCTTCTGTCGGCGCCTGTGCTGGTTCTGTGCCTGCCGCACGCAGGGTACGCAGACGGACTCTCCGGTGCGCGCCTACCTACAGATTCTGAAAGCCGAGCTGGATTTGCTCAAGCAGCACCTGCCGACGGGTGTCACCCTGTCGCGGCTGCATTGGGGGGGCGGCACGCCCACCCTTCTGGCCCCGGACATGATGGAGGAGTTGGCCGGGGCCATTTTCGACGTTGCACCGATGGCCAAGGGTGGCGAGTTTTCGGTCGAGATCGATCCCAACGAAATTGACGAGGCCCGGCTGGACGTGCTGGCAGCAACCGGGATGAATCGGGCATCGATCGGGGTTCAGGATTTTGACGATGAAATCCAGAAGACCATCGGGCGCATCCAGGGGTTCGACATCACTCGGGATGCGGTCGAGATGATCCGGGCGCGCGGCATTCAAAGTCTGAACGCCGACATCCTGTTTGGTCTGCCGCACCAATCGCAGACAAGAATGACGGAAAGCGTTCAGAAGCTGCTGTCACTGAACCCGGATCGCGTTGCCTTGTACGGGTATGCGCATGTGCCATGGATGGCACGGCGGCAAACGATGATTCCTTCCGAGGCCCTGCCGACACCGGAAGCCAGGCTGGACTTGTTCGAAACCGCCCGCAAGCTGTTCTTGTGGGATGGATATGCCGAAATTGGAATCGACCACTTCGCTACCAAGTCGGACGGTTTGGCCATTGCCCAGAAAACCGGCAAACTGAGGCGCAATTTTCAAGGCTATACCGACGATCAGGCGGATGTGCTGCTTGCGGTCGGTGCGTCTTCGATCGCACGTTTCCCACAGGGGTATGCCCAGAACGCACCTGCAACCTCGGCCCATACCAAATCCATCCGTGAGGGACGGTTCTCGACTTCCCGCGGGCATGTTTTCTCAGACGACGACAAGCTGCGTGCCCGCCTGATCGAGGCATTGATGTGTGATTTTCGGATCGACAGCCATGAAATCCAGGAAAGCTTTGGTATTTCCGAAAGTGATTTGAAGGCGATGTACACCCGGACCATGCAGGCCTTTCCGGGAATGTTGAAGCTGACCGAGAACGGTCTGTTCATTCCGCCCGAGGCCCGCCCACTCACCCGGATGATTGCACGCAGCTTTGATGCCTATGATCTCAGCAAGGCCGGGCACAGCTCGGCCATCTGAACCGGGGTGACGCATGCCCAGCGCGCACCCCTAGGCGGGCGTGCGCACCTTCGCCGTACAATCAAGGCCGACCTGCAAGCGCACTACAACTTGTTCTTGTAAAACCAACACAACGTCGATTAATTCCTCGCAACAAGTTCATTTTAAGGGGCATTGGTGGTGCTGAAGTCTAAAAAATCAGAAGAGCCTTTTTACGACAAAGTTGAAAAGATCCAGGGCTGGCTCAACCCCGCCGCAGGGCGGCGCACGCAAGACATTCTGGAATGGCAAGCCGCTCAGGGTATCAAGGGCAACCTCTTCGAGATCGGCGTTTTCTGCGGTAAGTATTTTGCCCTGCTTCTGGAAAGCGCGATCAAACATGACGGCAAGGTTCTGGGGGTAGATACGTTCCAGTTCACTTCGACCGAACGCGTCGACCAGGAAATGGACAAGCTGTTCGGCGCCGACGCCAAGGATCGTTACACTCTGATGAAGCGTGCGTCTTCGACCTTGACCTCGGAACCTGTTCGCAAGGCCATTGGACGTCCGCGTTTCATCAGTATCGACGGCGCGCATGACTATGAAAACGTCTTTCGCGATCTTGAGTTCTGCGAGGATCTGGTGGCCCCGAACGGCATCATCTCGGTTGACGATTTTCTGAACCCGCTGACCCTGGGGGTCAATCAGGCGGTGAACGCCTTCTATCAGAAACCGCGCAAAGTGGTTCCCGTTGCCTATGTTTCGAATAAACTGTTCCTGGCCCACGCGTCTCACGAAGATCGCTATCGGAAAGCGTTCGAGCAGGCGATCATGAAAGGCGACGACCCGCAGAGCAAGCATTTCCGGGCCATGATTGAAAAAGGACGGGACCATGTCGCGCAGCCGTTTTATGGCCACGAGGTTCTGCTGTCCTGAAGGCCTAATATGTGACACGGGTTCCGCGACTGGCGGCTGAGACCCGTGAAGACCTCAATATCGTGTCAAAGGCCTACTATTTGGCGGGCGTTCAGCCCGCCGCTTTCAAAAGCGTTCTGGTGTAATCGGTCTGCGGCCGTTCAAACAGGTCATCCGCGGCTCCGTATTCGACCACGTCGCCCTGTCTCATTACCACAACCCGATGTGACATGGCGCGCACGACCTTGAGATCATGGCTGATGAACAGATAAGCCAGCCCGTAGCGTTTCTGCAGATCCCTGAGCAGGTCCACAATCTGTACCTGAACTGTCATGTCGAGCGCGGAAGTCGGCTCGTCCAGCACCACCAGCTTGGGCCTCAGAACCATCGCCCGGGCGATGGCAATCCTCTGGCGCTGACCACCTGAAAACTCGTGTGGGTAGCGGTCCATGGCGGCCGGATCGAGCCCCACTTCCTCCATCACTTCGGCCACCAGCTCACGCGGGGGGCGGTGTTGATCCACCTTGTGGATCGACAGGCCTTCGGAGATGATCTGGGCGCAGGTCATGCGCGGTGACAACGCTCCAAACGGGTCCTGAAACACGATCTGCATGTCTTTACGCAGCTTGCGCAGATCGCGTGTCGACCAGCGGCGCAGGTCGTCGCCCTGAAAGTTCACCTCTCCTTCCGACGCAATGAGCCGCATGATCGCCAGGGCCATAGTGGTCTTGCCCGAACCGGATTCCCCGACAATGCCCAAGGTTTCACCCTCGCGGACCGAAATCGACGAGGGGTTTACCGCCTTCACATGACCCACGGTGCGTTTCAGCAGGCCCTTGTGGATCGGGAACCAGACTTTCAGGTCCCGGGTTCTGGCGATTTCCTGGGCCGTTTCCGGCACGGGATCGGGCTCCCCGGATGGCTCGGCAGCAAGCAATTTCCGGGTATAGGCATGTTGGGGGTTGGCAAAGATCTCCTCGGTCCGACCGGTTTCGACAATCTTGCCATCTTTCATGACACAGACTCGGTCTGCGATGCGGCGGACAATGCCGAGGTCGTGGGTGATGAACAAAAGCCCCATACCTTCGTCCGATTTCAGATCGGCCAGCAATTCCAGTATCTGGGCTTGAATGGTCACGTCCAAAGCTGTGGTGGGTTCATCGGCAATCAGGATATCGGGTTTGTTGGCCAGCGCCATGGCGATCATCACCCGTTGCCGCTGCCCGCCGGACAGTTCGTGCGGATAAGCGCTGAGCCGCGTTTCAGGGTCGCGTATGCCTACTTTCACCAGCAGCTCCAACACCCGCGCCCGGGCGTCTTCGCCCACAAGCCCCTGGTGCAGGGCCAGCGATTCCGACAACTGTTTTTCGATCGTGTGCAGTGGGTTGAGCGAGGTCATCGGCTCCTGAAAGATAAAGCTGATATCATTGCCACGCACCTGCATCAGCTGCTTTTCATCGGCCCCTATCAGCTCCTGCCCTTCGTAAGTGACAGAACCTTCGACCAAGGCGCTGTCGCCCAGCAAGGACACGGTGGAGAGCGCCGAGACGGACTTGCCCGAACCGGATTCCCCCACCAAGGCGACAGTTTCCCCGCGGTTCACTGCGAAAGACACGCCACGCACCGCCTGCGTCACCGCACCGTCCTGCCGGAAAGATACCCGCAGTTCCCGAACCTCCAACAATGCGCTCATGAGAAGGTCTTTCTTGGGTCGAATGCATCGCGCACGCCTTCGAAGATGAAGACCAGAAGCGACAGCATGATGGCAAAGGTGAAGAAGGCGGTGAATGCTAGCCAGGGTGCCTGCAGGTTCTGTTTCGCCTGCAGCGTGAGCTCACCCAACGACGGAGCCGAGGAGGGCAGACCGAAGCCCAGGAAGTCGAGCGAGGCCAGCCCGCCAATCGCACCGGTCACGATGAACGGCAGGATCGTGAGCGTCGCCACCATTGCGTTGGGCAGCATATGGCGGAACATGATGGTCCAGTCGCTGACGCCCAGCGCCCGCGCCGCGCGCACATATTCAAGGTTTCGCGCCCGCAGGAACTCGGCCCGCACCACGCCAACAAGCGCGGTCCAGCCAAACAAGATGGTGATGAAAACCAGCATCCAGAAACTGCGCTGGAAGATCGAGAACATGATGATGATCACGTAAAGTCCCGGTGTGGCGCCCCAGATCTCGATGATGCGCTGCATGAATAGGTCAAGCCGCCCGCCAAAGAAACCCTGCGCCGCGCCGGCAATGATACCGATGATCGAGGCCACAGTGGTCACGATCAGCGCAAACAGGATCGACAGACGGAAGCCGTAGATTACCCGTGCCAGCACGTCGCGTTTAGTATCATCGGTGCCCAGCCAGTTCTGTTCGTTGGGCGGCAAAGGTGCGGCTCCGGGCCGATCCACGGTCGTGTTGAAGGAATAGGGGATCAGCGGCCAGAGGGTCCAACCCTGCTCAAACCCGTCCGCGGCAAAGGTGCCTGCGTCGATTTCTTCGATGATGCCTTCGGGGTCGTCAAAACAGTCTTCGATACCGCCCGAGACGATCAGGCACTGCACCTCAGGGTCGCGATAGATGGCTTCGGTCTGGAAATCGCCGCCAAAAGCGGTTTCGGGGTAGAAACTGAAGATCGGCATCCGCAGTTCGCCCCGGTAGCTAACCAGGATGGGTTTGTCATTGGCGATAAACTCGGCAAAGAGCGACAGGCCAAAAAGGATGGAAAACAGGATCAGCGACCAGAAGGCGCGGCTGTTTTTGCGGAAATTGCGCCAGCGGCGTTGGTTCAGCGGGGAAAGTGCCATGGCTCAACCCTCCCGCTTTTCAAAGTCAATGCGCGGATCGACCAGGACATACATCAGGTCCGACAAGATGCCGATCAGCAGCCCGATCAGGCCAAAGACGAACAGCGTGCCAAACATGACCGGGTAGTCTCGGGCGACAGTTGCCTCGAACCCCAAACGGCCCAGACCGTCGAGAGAGAAAATCGTCTCTATAATCAGCGATCCACCCAGAAAGACCGACAGGAACACCGCCGGAAACCCCGAGATCACGATCAGCATCGCGTTGCGAAACACATGGCCATACAGAACGCGGGATTCACTGAGCCCCTTTGCGCGGGCCGTGATGACATACTGTTTCTTGATTTCATCCAGGAATGAGTTCTTGGTCAGCAGGGTCAGAGTGGTGAAGGCGCCAATCGTGTAGGCGACCACCGGAAGGGTGATGTGCCAGACATAATCCACGATCTTGCCCCAGAAGCTCAGCGTGTCGAAATTGTCCGAGGTCAGTCCGCGCAGCGGGAAGATCTGGAAATAGGACCCGCCTGCAAACAGCACCAGCAACAGGATGGCAAACAGGAAACCGGGGATCGCGTAAGCAGCGATGATGATGCCGCTGGTCCATGTGTCAAAGCGTGATCCGTCGCGCACCGCCTTGCGCACGCCAAGCGGTATCGAGATCAGGTAAGCAATCAGCGTAGACCATAGGCCCAGGGTGATAGACACCGGCATTTTCTCCAGCACCAGATCCACTACGTCGATCTTGCGGAAATAGCTTTCACCGAAATCAAGACGGGCATAATTCCAGAGCATGGTGAAGAACCGCTCATAGGCCGGTTTGTCCAGACCGTAAAGCGCTTCCAGCTCGGCGATGAATTCGGGTGGCAGGCCCCGTGCGCCAATATAGCGTTCGCTGGCCGCGGTGGTTTCGGTCTCCAGCTGGACATCATTACCCTGCCCTGCGAACCCTTCGAAGACATCGCCGCCGCCTTGCAGCTGGGCAATTGCCTGATCGACAGGACCGCCCGGCACGAATTGCACCAGAACAAAGTTGATCAGCAGGATACCCAAAAGCGTCGGGATCACCAGCAACAGGCGGCGGAGGATATAGGCTCCCATGGGTGCGGATTACCTCAGCGCGCCCGAAGACTTCAGGGCCTCGGCTCGGTCTGCATCAATCCACCAGAGGTCTTCGACCCCCAGCGCATAAGGCGGCAGGTTGTCAGGGAAAGCGTACATGTCCCAATAGGCCACCCAGTATTTTCCAAGATACCAGGTCGGCACCATAAAGCGCTTGGCCCTTAGCACACGGTCAAGAGCACGGGTATTGGCGTGCAGTTCTTCTGTTGTCGAGGCGGCCACGATATTGTCGATCAGAGGCTCGATATCAGGGCCATGCACACCTGCAGGGTTGAAGACGGAATACTCGGCGGCTTCTTCACCATATTGTTGATAGAGACCCGTCGAAGGCTGAAGCGACTTGCGGTAGGCCCCCATCATCATGTCGAAATCGCGTTCGCGGCGGCGCAGAGTAAATTGGGCGTTGTCGACCCGGTTGTACGTCGCGGCGATTCCCATGGTTTTCAGATTGTCAACAAATGGCTGAATGATCCGGTCCAGTGTAGGCTGATCAGACAAGAACTCGATCTTCAGTTCCTCGCCTTGCGCATTGCGCCGAACACCATCATCTCCGACGGCCCAACCCGCTTCATCCAACAACTTCATGGCCTTGCGCAAGTTTCGGCGGTCGTTCTGTCTCTCCGCTCGCGATGCGTGCGCCATCACAGGCTCATCCGTCAGCACCGCTGGGTCCAAAGCATCCCCGAGATCAACCAGAACCTCGCGCTCCAAACCTTCGGCAATGCCTTTTGCTTCTAACTCTGTCCCCTGCCAGAAAGAATGCCGTTGCTGGAACAAACCGTATTGCAGACTGTCATTGGTCCAATCGAAATTGTAGGCCAATTGCACAGCTGCGCGGACGCGGATGTCCTGGAACTGCGGTCGATCCAGATTCATGATGAACCCGCCGGCATTGGGCACGTCCCCATCAGCAAATTCGCCCTTTACGACCTGCCCACTGGAAATAGCCGGAAAATCATAGGCGGTCGCCCAACTCTTCGAGTTGTTCTCTTGCCGCAGAGTGAACTCTCCGGCCTTGAACCCCTCCATGGCGGCAATTGAATCGCTGAAATACTCGATCCGGATGGTGCCATAATTGTTTCGGCCGACATTCACGTTGATGTCGTCGCCCCAATAGTCCGGGTTGCGCTTGTAGACCACGCGCCGGTTGATGTCATAGCTGTCCAGAACATATGGGGCTGAACCGATACCCGGCACCAGACGGGGTTCATCGATGCGGCGGTTTTCAGGGTCTTCGTCGAACCACTTCTTCGAAAAAACAGGCGTGCCGCCGACTTGGCTGATCATTGCGCGCCTTGGGAAACCGTCGGCGAAGTAAAACTTCACACGGTGCGTGTCCAGAACTTCGGCTTTTGGGATGCGCTGACGCACTGCCTCGGCGTAGGATTTGAGACCTTGGTCCAAAAGAATCTCGTGGCTAAAGACGACATCTTCCGCTGTCACAGGCGTCCCATCGGAAAACCGCGCCTCGGGGCGCAGGTTGAAGATGACCCAATCCTGACTTTCAGGATATTCGAGGCTTTCCGCCAACAAACCATAGTAAGAGGCCGGTTCGTCATAAGACGGATAGAGCAGGCTTTCATACTGATCCGCCGAGCGAGCACCCGCCCGCCCTTTTCTGGTAAACGGATTGAAACTGTCGAAGGTACCCTGAGCGGCATAGGACAACTCCCCTCCTTTGGGCGCCTCGGGGTTCACATAGTCGAAATGTGCAAAGCCTTCGGGGTACTTCAGATCTCCGAATTCAGAGAAGCCGTGGCTTTTGATGATGACCTCGTCCGCTAAAACGGCCTGGGCAAGTCCGGTCAACAACATGGCCCCCACGGCCAGTCCGGTCAGGCGTCGAAACAGGGGTGTCACATCAATCACGGAACTGCGCGCTTGGGCGCGGCGAGTGGTCATCGGGCTCTTCCTCTCTCAACGCGGGAACCGGGATGCGACCCGGCGCGTGTTTCTTTGCGTCTAGCTAATAGTTCGATACTGAAACATTCAAGGTAAGATTGGGTCATCAAAGCGTGAAGCGACCGTGCGCTCCCCGTTGCGCAAGCAGACAAAAGAAAACCGCGGCGCCCAGGCACCGCGGTTCCAAAATTTCAGATCTCTGGACTGGCTTAACCGTCCAGACCTTGAAGATACGCGATCAGGTTGACGCGATCTTTCTGCTTTTTCAGGCCGGCAAAGCTCATCGAGGTGCCTTTGGCATACGACGACGGCTTGGTCAGGAAGGCATCCAGCTCTTCAGGCGTCCAAGCGGTATCCGCCATCGCTGTAAGAGCACCGGAATAGCCGAAGCCGGCAACCGAGGCGATCGGGCGATCGACAACACCGTACAGGTACGGGCCAGTCGAATTCGCGCCGTCTTCAAGCTTGTGGCAGGCCGAGCATTTCTTGAAAACCTTTTCGCCCTTGGCAGGATCTGCCGCGGCGTAAAGTTCATCAAAGGAAACTTCGGCGACTTCTTCTCCGCCACCTGCCTCTTCCACTTCGATCACATAAGACGCCTCACCGTGGCTATCCATGTGATACAGTCCTTCTGCCGCCCATTTGCCCAGCAGGAAGACCAGGAACGCACCGAGGAAACCTGCGGATGCTTTGGTTAGGGTCATCGTGTCCATTATGATCGCGAGTCCATTTAGCTGTCTGGACGCGTGTCTAAGGGTTCCCCTTGGCTTAGGCAAGGTATAGACAGCGCGACCAAACGCCCGATGTAACAATTTTGCAGGGAAAGCCGCGTAATGACCAACCGCATCGCCTTTCAAGGGGAGCCCGGCGCCTATAGTCACGAGGCCTGTCAGAAATCACGTCCCGACATGGAGGCGGTGCCGTGCCGCACTTTCGAAGATGTGATTCAAACAGTGAAAGAGGGTAAGGCGGATCTGGCGATGCTTCCGGTCGAAAACTCGACCTATGGGAGGGTGGCTGACATTCACCGGCTACTTCCGCAAAGCGGGTTGCATATCATCGACGAAGAATTCGTGCGTGTTCACATCAATTTGCTGGCCGTGCCGGGCGCCAAGATCGAAGACGTGCGCGAGGCATATTCACATCTGGTTCTCCTGCCGCAATGCGCCGGTTTCCTGCGTCATCACGGAATCACTGGCCGCGTCAGCCCGGACAATGCGCGCGCCGCCCGCGAGGTCGCGGAAGAAGGGAATATTCACACCGCCGCCTTGGCAAGTGAACTGGCAGGCGAGATCTATGGCCTGAAGGTGCTGGCCCGGCATATCGAGGATCAGGACAACAACACGACCCGCTTTCTGGTGATGTCGCCAGAGGAGGATCACTCCCGCCGCGGCAAGAACGGCATGATCACCAGTTTTGTCTTTCAGGTGCGCAACATCCCCGCCGCGCTCTACAAGGCTATGGGTGGCTTTGCCACCAACGGGGTCAACATGACCAAGTTGGAAAGCTACATGGTGGACGGGTCGTTCACAGCTACGCAGTTCTATGCGGAAATCGAAGGGCACCCGGATGACAATTCGGTGCATCTGGCGCTGGACGAGCTGGGATATTTTACCACGAACGTCGAAATTTTAGGCGTTTTTCCAGCCAACACGGCCAGATACTGACGAACCTACGAATACCGGAAACTCGGGCGAAGACTGCTTGATTCGCCCGAAGCGGTCCATGAAGCCCCGGGCGCGGTCTGCCCTGTTTCGCCAGATCATGCACCCGCGCGGATCAGGCTGTCCGGCTGAACCGGTCTTCCAGCGCTTTTGCGTAATCCGCCACTTTCAACTTGAACCGCTTGCTTAGATTGCCACGAGCCAACTTCAGGGATTGCAGGAACAGTCTGGCCGGCAGCGATTTGGCTTCCATCTGCAGCGAAACAGACATCCGAGTCCTTTGCGGCGACAAGGCCATCAGATCCAGCTCGAACTGCCCCTTGAGCCCGGATCCCGCCGCTTCGAACGCAATTTCCGTTTCGGGTTCATAGCGTGTCAGTGTCACCACGGCCTTGCGACGCTTGCCACGCATGTCGAATTCGATCTCCCAAGCCATCCCGACCTGAATCTGTGCAGACTCGTCCACGCGTTGAACATCTACACCGCGGCGAATCGCTGAACGTTCGAAAGCTTCAAATTCACTCAGGGCTGCGAATACATCCTGAATGGGCGCTTCAATGTCTTCCTTGCTGCTGAATTCCATGCTCTGCCACCTGTTCTTTTGTGGCGGAATTGTCCCCTCAATCCAGCGTGTCCGCAAGCCAGTTCTGCAAAAGAAAGTGAGCAATTGCGCCCTTTCTCGCAGGTTTGAGTACAGGATGTTCGCCGGCAAAAGCCGCCATCATCTCCTGCCGGCTGACCCAGATCGCATCCTCGATTTCAATGGGGTCTATCTGGAGCTCCCGGTTCAGCGCCCGGCCCGCACAGCCGAACATGAGCGACGCCGGAAATGGCCAAGGCTGGCTGGAAAGATATTCGACCTCACCCACCTGGATACCCGCCTCCTCGAACACCTCACGCCGCACCGCCGCCTCGAGGGTTTCCCCAGGTTCGACAAACCCTGCAAGTAGCGAATACATTCCTTCGGGCCAGCCCGGGGAGCGCCCCATCAACACGTCGTCGCCATGGGTAATCAGCATGATGACCACGGGGTCGGTGCGCGGAAAATGACTGGCACCGCAACTCGGGCAGCGGCGCTGCCAGCCTGCCTCGACACAATCGCTGGGATGACCACAACAAGCACAGAACAAATGCGTCTTATGCCACCCCAGAATCGCCTTGGCCGTCGCTGCAAGCTCAGCCTCGAGCGGTGACAAACGCGTCATTATTCCGCGAAGTTCGACAAAGGCATGACCCTCTGGCAGATCCGGGTGGCACTGCGCGGTCGGATCAAAGAACTGCTCGAGAACGGCTTCGTCCAGATCGGCCGGTTCCCAATTGGAAATATCACAGGCAAATCGCGGGGCGCCGTCTCGGGTGATCCCCAAGAACACCGGCGCATGGACACTTCCCCCCGGGCCCACCATCACAAGTTCGTGATCCATGGATACCAGGAGAAGGCTGTCGCGGGTTTCGTTCCGAACGAGTATCTTTCCACGCCAGAGCAAAAGGGCTCGCGCCTCGGGGGCATTTGTCAGGCGTTTAAGATCGTCGGAACTTCCCCGGTAATGCGCCGCCCGGTCCAACCCTGCCCCGCCGAACGTCACCTGCTCTGCAGTTTTCATGATCTGATACCCCGCCTTTCCCTTCGAACCCGCTTGCGACGCGGACCTTGGGTTGCAAAAGTAAAAGTTGCAAGGGCTTGCGCATTCGGACCTTGACCTGACGCCCAAGCGCATCGGCCTTGCCACAAACCGACGCTGGCAGCGTGTCCCGATTACTGTCAATTACATGTTTTTCAAGCGGTAAAAGAACCCGCGCCCCTTACTTCGAAGCAATTGAGCAGAATGCGCAAAAACCCGTCCCAAACTCGCATGAAGGATCGCCTGAGGCGGGGGTCTCTGCGTGTACTTGCAACAACTGACCTGCATATGAACCTGCGCGGCTATGACTACCTGTCGGATCAGCCGAATCCGACGATTGGCCTGACCCGCATCGCAACGTTGGTAAAGCAGGCCCGCGCCGAAGCACGTGCCAACGGAACGACATGCTTGCTGGTAGACAATGGTGATGGATTGCAGGGAACACCGCTGGAAAACCTTGCCCATCACGACCACGATCAGCCTCATCCCTTGATGCGCGCCTTTGGCATGTTGAACTATGACGCCATCGGGCTTGGCAATCACGACTTTAATTTTGGCCTGGACGCTTTGCGCCAGACACTGGAAACAGCCCCCTGCCCGGTTGTCTGCTCCAATCTTGAATGCCAGGCTGGCGCCATTGCCCTGCCGACCCGACCGACGGTTCTCTTGCACAGAACGATACAGTGCGATGACGGGGTGGACCGGCCACTCCGCATAGGCATTCTGTCCCTGGTGCCGCCCCAGACTGTCACATGGGATTCGCATCTTCTGACGGGAAACATCCGTGTTCGACCCTTTTTGGAAAGTGCCCGTGATGCCGTGGCCGATCTGAAAGCCAAACGCGCAGATGTGATTGTTGCGCTGGCGCATACCGGCTTCGGTGCCATGGAAGCCCTGAAGGATCAGGAAAACGCATTGCACCCACTGACCAAGCTGGAGGGGTTGGACGCAATCGTCGGAGGACATACGCATTTGCCGTATCCCCTGTCGGAAGCGAACACTGGCGCAGATGCTGGTTGCCCAACTGTTCTGCCAGGCGCGGCCGGCTCACATCTGGGGGTCGTGGATCTCGAACTTTTGTGGTTCGAAACCGGGGGTTGGCGCGTTGGCCAAAGCACTGCCGCGCTTCGCGCCGTTGCGACAATCGGCGGGGCGCCTTCGTACGCGGCGGAGACTCCGGAAGACGCAAAATTGGTCGAGTTGCTGCAACCGTTGCATGACAAGGTGCGGCAGAGAATTGCAGAACCATTGGGACACACAGACGTCGCCCTGCATTCCTATTTTTCCCTTTTTTCGACGAATCACGGAAGTGCGCTTGTCGCAGCGGCCCAAACCGACGCCGTAAGGCGCCTTCTAAACGGCCAGCCTGAAGCCGAATTGCCGATTCTATCCGCCGTCGCTCCGGGAAAATCAGGAGGGCGGTCCGGCCCCCTGAATTTCACCGAGATCTGGGAAGGCCCGTTGCGATTGCGCGACGTGGCCAGCCTGCATGCCTACCCGGACCTGTTACGAGCCGTGCTCGTTGACGGTCGCACTCTGATCGAATGGCTGGAGATGTCGGCCAGTGTGTTCAATCAGATCTTGCCGGGCAGCCACAACATGCCATTGCAGAACGACGACCGACCCGGGCACAATTTTGACGTCCTCTTTGGGCTGGACTATCGGATTGATCTGTCTGCGCCAGCCCGGTTCACTGCGTGCGGTCAGGTTGTTGCCCCAGAAAACCGCCGAATCCGCGATCTGACGTGGCGCGGGCAACCAGTTGAACAAGAACAGAAATTTATTGTCGCCACAAACAGTTATCGGGTCTCTGGAGGAGGAAGCTTCAAGGCGTTGGAAACTGCCATCCAGCTGGCAATCAAGCCCATTCAGATCAGCGACCTTGTTCGTAACTATATCACGGAAAGACCAAAGATCGCGCGTGGTGACCTGCTGCCGAACCCGTGGCGATTTACCCACCTCCCCCAAACGACCGTTCTTCTTCAAACCGGGCCCGGGGCGCAACGGTATCTGCAAGACATGGTGGATCAAGACGTCCGCATGCTTGAAATCAACAAAGACGGTTTTCTGGAGCTTGAGCTGTCCTTGTGAGGTCTTGTCATCCCCTGCCCCCGACTTTATATCGAACTTCGAGAGGTTGGCGCGGGCAGGCGCCTCGCCAACCCGGTCAGGTCCGGAAGGAAGCAGCCGTAACGAGCCCCGCTTGGGTCGTTGTCCAGCCTCTCACCACTTCTTCTCAGTTTCAAAACGTTGGTACCAACTCCGGCCAGAGCCGAGCATTGCGGCGGGTAAAGGCACCAAGATGCCCAACCTGCTGCAGACCGTGTTCAACAGGATCGATGATACGGACCGAAACATCGGAGCCGCCATAGACTTCGGCAAGGCGCTGAGTACACTTCGGCGGGATAGTGCTGTCGTCGGTGAAGGCATTCAGCGTCACAGGCGCTCCGGAGCGCGACCAGTCCGCCTGTGGCAATGTCTTGCCCATCTCATCAAGATACGCGTTCTTGGTCGTGCACCAAAGACGCCATTGCCAGTACACACCTGCAGGTAAATCAGCGCCGAACCCGACCAGCTTTCCCGGAAGATATCCCAAAAGTTTAACCATTACGGGGACATGTCCAAACCAGAAACTGCGGGCAAGAGCCTGATATGGCCAAGGATGATCCGAGTGATGCACAAGCCCTGAAGCGACGCCAATCATGTTCTGAACGTCCTCCAACCCGTCCTGCAATGGCATCAGCATGGCCCCCACCGAATGACCCAGAACCCAAAGCGGCACCCCCGGCAACAACCGGCGCATTTCGGTGCGGGCTGCGGGTTGATCCACCAGCGCCCAGTCCGCCATCGTGGCCTTGGAAGCTTTGGGGTGCGGCGCGGCTGATCGTTCGAAACCCGAATAATCATAGGTCAGGCAGGCAATGGAGCGCTCCTGCGCCAGCCAGGTCGCAAACGCACGGTAATAACCTTGTGGAACACCGGTTGCGCTGTTGAGGACCAAAGCAGCACGTGGCGCTGAGTGTGGTTCATAAAGCGTGCCATGCAACGTGTTGGGGCCGGACGGGAAGATCACATCCCGGGTTGCCAAGTCCGTTTTCAAATCCTTCATCCTGCTCGCGACCTCCAAGACTGGACCAATTGGTCTATAACCTTATCACTGGACCAATCGGTCCAATCCTGTCAACACTTGCCCATGACTGACGTTACGCCTCCCTCTTCCAAACCCCGTCCCACCAAGGAGCGCCTGATCCGAGCGGCCGCCAACCTGTTCCGCAATCGCGGCTATCACGGGGTCGGGCTTAACGAACTCCTGAACGCGGCGCGGGCCCCCAAGGGCTCGATGTATCATCACTTCCCCAACGGGAAGTCCGACCTCGCGCTGGCTGCGGCGACCTGGGCCTCGGACCAGATGCTGAGGGTGATTGCCGAGGCGTTTGACCCCGCCGAAAGCTTTCGCGACGGCGCCACCACACTGTGTCACAAACTGGCCAAACTGTTTGATTCCGCCGGAAAGTGGAGTGGATGTCCGGTATCGGCAACGCTGTTCGAAGGGCCGGACAACGAAGAGTTCCACCAACACGCGGCGCGGCTCTTTGAAGGTTGGATCACCGAGATCGAGTATCATGCCACGCGCCTGGACCTGTCGGCCGATCAAGCGCGGCTGGCGGCAGAGAACCTATATCTGCTACTGCATGGCGGCTGGCAACTGGCGCGCGTTCGCCGGTCTTCGGATGTTCTGCGGAATTTGCCGGAATTTCTGCTCTGCAGCGAATCTTCTTGACGGAGCAACCCGCTGCCGGTTAGCCCTGATGCGTAATGGTTTCCGCGCCACGGTCAGCGACCGGGGCCGGGATGAAAAGGGAACACGGTGCGGCCCAAGGGCCAATGCCGCGACTGCCCCCGCAACTGTGAGCGGCGAGCGACCCCGATGATCACCACTGTGCCCATGGCGCGGGAAGGATCGGGAGAGCGTTGACCTGCAAGTCAGGAGACCTGCCATTGCGAAGAAACTCGAACCGGGCGGGGTGTCCGGGCAGGGTTCGATGGCCGCTCTGAACCCCGGCGCTCCATCGGTACTTTGCCCCCAACACATCGCCGACATGCGCGGAGGGCGCTATGATTTGGAAGAACAAGACGCACCGATTTTCGGCTTCGGTCTGTCGTCATACTGGCAAGCCCTGCCCGGCCGCCGCGCGCGTGGTCCGAGCCTTGGCCCAGGCGGTTGACTCGGCTGGTCGCGCCGCGTCCCCTGATTTCGAGATCGAAGGATCGCTGGATCTGGATGGGTGCCAACGCAATTGCACCGCGCGGTATTCCGGCAACGCCGACATGATCCGAATGTACTGCGACGTGTCCGAGCAGGCCGAAGCCACGATGCTGGACCATATGGCAGACGCGCTGTTTTCGGACGATTTCATTGCCTTGCCCAGCGTCCCCAGTGACGAAGTGCCCTGCGCCATGCTGCAGGCGCAGACACGACGTGATGCGAGACCGGCGCAGGTTCTGGAAAATCGGGTGTGACGGACCGGTTGATGACCGGTTTTCACAATTCCATGTCTGATTGCGCCTGTCCCGGCGGATGTGCGACCCGACGTTCCCCGTAGGCCCACGACATCTGTTCAGGCGTTTCAACGGCGCAGGGGCGCAATGCGCGAAGCCGGGCCAGCGCCTTGGGCGGGCTTTCCCCGCATTCGATCATCAGCCGCAGAACGACCATTCCTGACCGCCCACAGCCGCCCTTGCAATGCACCAGAACACGACCACCTCCCACCAACGCCTTGCGGGCTGCGTGACTGACAGCGGGCCAGCGGGCCAGGATCTCGGCATCGGGCGCGCTGAAATCTTCGATCGGAAGATGCACCCAGCGGCTGGCTGATCGCTGCACATCCTGCCCCAGTGTCGCCGCACCCGCAGCCTCCATTTCAGACAATGTGGTCATCGAGATGACCAACCCCGGCTGCCAGTCGCGGATGTGGCCCATATCCGTTTCATAGTCACCAGACACGCCGGGCAGTTGGCACAAGGCCAGAATGCCATCCGCGACAGAAAGCGCATGAACAACGAAACTCTCGGGTGCCTGTGTCTGACCGTCCTCCGGTTGCATCCGACCTCCCCTCGCGATGCGTTCAACACTTGCAACTGGTTCAACTGTGCAGCAGTTTTCCGATTTCCCAAAACGATTTTCTCATAGACTGAACGAGGCACCAGAGCACATGGCCGCTCTCAGCAGTGGACGATTGCCGCCCACCCCCTTACGCTGGCCGCTGACCCGAAAAGACACGAATCCCGGCGCGAGCATTCCATGACCGATACCGAGCAAAGCCAGTACCAAGTTCTGGCCCGCAAATACCGACCCGAGACCTTTGCAGACCTCGTGGGTCAGGACGCCATGGTGCGCACGCTCAAGAACGCGTTCGAGGCGGACCGGATCGCCCAGGCCTTTGTCATGACCGGCATTCGCGGCACCGGCAAAACCACGACGGCGCGAATCATTGCCAAGGGGATGAACTGCATTGGCACGGACGGACAGGGAGGCCCCACGACCGAACCCTGCGGCCAGTGCGAGCATTGCGTGGCGATCATGGAAGGCCGCCATGTGGACGTGATGGAGATGGACGCGGCCTCGCGGACCGGTGTGAACGATATTCGGGAGATCATCGACAGCGTCCGGTACCGTGCTGCAAGTGCGCGCTACAAGATCTACATCATCGACGAAGTTCACATGCTATCGACCAGCGCCTTCAACGCGCTGCTGAAGACGCTGGAAGAACCACCAGCGCATGTGAAGTTCATCTTTGCCACGACCGAGATCCGCAAGGTTCCCGTCACGGTCCTGTCCCGCTGCCAGCGTTTTGACCTGCGCCGGATCGAGCCCGAGGACATGATCGGTTTGCTGAAAAAGATCGCCGGGGCCGAGAATGCCCAGATCGCCGACGACGCGCTGGCGCTCATCACCCGCGCCGCCGAAGGTTCGGCCCGGGACGCGACCTCGCTTTTGGATCAGGCGATCAGCCATGGGGCGGGTGAAACCACCGCCGATCAGGTCCGCGCCATGTTGGGACTGGCCGACCGCGGCCGGGTTCTGGATCTCACGGACATGATCCTCCGGGGCGATGCAGCCGCAGCCCTGAACGAGATCGGCGCGCAATATGCCGAAGGGGCCGACCCGTTAGCGGTTCTGCGCGACCTGGCCGAAATCACCCATTGGGTGTCCGTGGTGAAAATCACCCCGGAATCGGCCGAAGATCCGACGATTTCACCAGACGAACGGGCACGCGGCAGCCAGATGGCCGAGGCCCTGCCCATGCGGGTTTTGACCCGGATGTGGCAGATGTTGCTGAAGGCACTGGAGGAAGTGGCCGCTGCTCCCAACGCCATGATGGCCGCAGAAATGGCGGTGATCCGTCTGACACATGTAGCCGATCTGCCCAGCCCCGAGGAGCTGATCCGACGGTTGCAGGACACGCCGCCCCCGCCACCCGGCCCACAAGGCGGTATGGCAATGGCAGGATCGGCCCAAGCACCTTCGGGCGGGATGTCTGCACCGATGCCGTCCTCCACTGCGCCACAAGGACCGACCGGGGGCGCTCCGACCATGCAGGGAGGCGGCGCGACCAGCTCGCAACTGGCACCACAGACGGATTTGGCGCTGGCCCGGTACCCGACGTTCGAACATGTGGTCGAACTGATCAACACCCGACGCGACGGGCTTCTGCGGGCCAATGTCGAAATGTATCTGCGATTGGTATCCTACCAGCCTGGGCGGATCACCTTTCAGCCGACTGATGACGCTCCGGCGGATCTGGCTCAACGACTGGGACAGCAGTTGCAGGCATGGACCCACAGCCGCTGGGTCGTCACCGTCGTCAACGAAGGCGGCGGCGAAACCATCAAGGAACGGGAGGACGCCGCCGAAAACGCCCTGCGCGCCGAAGCCCGGGATCACCCGATGGTTCAGGCGGTTTTGTCCAGCTTCCCCAAGGCCAGGATCAAGAGCATCCGCACCGCGCAGGATATCATGGCCGAGGTACAGGCCGACGCCCTGCCCGAAGTTGAAGATGAATGGGATCCGTTCGAGGACGGCTGACCCCGCCCAGTAAAGCCGGCCGGTTCCCCTTGTGAAAACCGCCCCGGAACCGTATCTAGACGCCAAACTGAATTCGTGGAGAACTTCAATGCTCAAAGGCCTCGGCGGTCTTGGCGATATGGCCAAGATGATGAAATCGGCTCAGGAACTGCAGACAAAAATGGCCCAGATGCAGGAAGAGCTGGAAAACCTGATGGTGACCGGTGAAGCCGGTGCCGGTCTGGTCAAGGCAACCGCAACCGCCAAGGGCGAGTTGAAAGGCCTGGACATAGACCCGTCGATCTTCAATGGCGATGACAAGGAAGTGGTTGAAGACCTGATCCTGGCCGCCATCAAGGACGCTCAGACCAAAGCTGCAGAAAAGTCCCAGGAAGAAATGGCGCGCCTGACCGAAAGCATGGGCCTGCCCAAGGACATCAAACTGCCGTTCTGATCCTGCCCGGGATGCGCCTTTTCCGTGCTCTTGCAACGCTGCTGCTGCCCGCGCTGATCTGGCCCGCGGCGGCACAGGCTCAGTATTGGGCTACCCGCGCAGTGTGCGACGTGGACAAGGCAAAGATCGTGGACGAGGTTCTTTCGCCTGCGGATCTGGCCACTTTGCGAGCCAGAGCGGCCTTGACGGAAAACCCGGTTGGTCGGTTCTGGCGCGTGGCATCCCCCGATGGCGCGGTGTCCCATCTTTGGGGCACCAACCACTCCAATAATCCGCTGATCCTTGATCTTCCCAGGATCGTGATGGATCGGATCTCGAAAGCGCGGGTGGTTGCGGTTGAGATCGACTTCACCTTCCCCAGCCGACGCCGGTTCGAGATGCAGTTCGAGTATTCGAACACCTACCGCTCTCCGCGCCAATCCTTTGACTTTGACCGCTCCGGGTTGGACCCGAGGGTAATTGGCTGGATACGGTCCCGTGCCCATGGAGTCGGATGGACGCGCGAGGCGCCGGATTTTCTGAAACCCGGGGCCCTGGCCGAGTTGCTGCTACCGGATCCCTGTGACGATTTCTCGAGTGCTGTTCTGCCGTCACAGGACAATCGCATTCAGATGCTGGGTCAAATCGCCGGAGCCGAGATTCTGGGGATGGAACCCGCAGACAGTTTTCGGACCCATCTGAACCTGCCGCAGAACCACGACCTCGCCCAGGCGATCCTGTCGGTTTACGGCGCCTATCTGGAACCCACCACCTCCTCGGCAGGACGCGCGACCAGCTTTGCCTTGTACAAGGCAGGGGAAATCGGGGTGATGCAGGCCTGGAACCACAACTTCCTGTCGCAGTTTTTTGGAGAAACCGAGGCCGAACGCCTGATAACGCTGAGCGACGGATACCTGCTGGCGGAACGCAACCATCGCTTTCTGGACGCTGCGCTGGAAGACCTGGAAGCCGGTGGTGTCTTCATGGCGGTCGGGGCGTTTCATTTGCCGGGCGATCAGGGCATGATCGAATTGTTGCGAAAGGCCGGGTTCACGGTCACCCGCATCCCGTTGCCAGAGGAAGTCAGAGAATGAGCGGGTCCACCGACGACATCGAAACACTGATCGATCTCATGGCGAAATTGCCGGGGCTTGGACCCCGCTCCGCCCGGCGGGCGGTCCTGCATCTGATCCGAAAAAGGTCGCTGCTGTTGAGCCCGCTATCGGACATGATGAGCCGGGTTGCCGTGTCTGCTCGGGAATGCCTGAATTGCGGCAATATCGGTACCTCGGACATTTGCGATATCTGTGAAAGCGAAAAGCGCGCCACCGGTGAGCTGTGCGTCGTCGAGGACGTGGCCGATCTGTGGGCGATGGAACGCTCCGGTGTCTTCAAGGGGCGTTATCACGTTCTGGGCGGCACCCTGTCCGCGCTGGACGCGGTAGGCCCCGAAGAGCTGCGCATCCCCCGCCTGCTGGATCGGGTGGTGTCAGAGGAGATCACCGAGGTGATCCTGGCGCTGAACGCGACTGTCGATGGGCAGACCACGGCGCATTACATCGCCGATCAGTTGCAGGGACGGGTCAAACTGACCTCTCTGGCGCAGGGTGTGCCAATTGGCGGAGAGCTGGACTATCTCGATGATGGCACCATCACCGCTGCGTTGCGGGCGCGGAAAGAATTGTGAAAAAGGGGGGCGTTGCCCCCCTCGACCTGCGGTCTCACCCCCCAAGGTATTTTGGACCAGAAAGAAGCCTGGTCGTAGCGCGCCCTTATCCAAAGAAGCGGCGCATTCCGGTCAAGGCTGCGTCCAGTGCGTCATCGGTAACGTCCTTGTGCAAAACCATGCGGATTGCGCCGCTGGAACCAGCGGCAATGACCACACCTTCGGCGGCCAGATGCGCGCGCAAGTCGGAGTGGACCGGATCGGTTGGCGTGAAAAATACCATGTTGGTGGCCTGCTTGACCTGCCCTGCCCCAATGGCACGCAACGCGTCAGCAAGCGCTGAGGCACGGTCGTGATCCTCGCTCAGCCGCGTCACATTATGATCCAGGGCGTGCAGAGCGGCGGCGGCCAGCACACCGGCTTGCCGCATCCCCCCCCCCAGCATCTTGCGCCAACGGCGCGCGCGGGCGATCAGGTCACCAGGACCGACCAGAACAGATCCCACGGGCGTTCCCAGCCCTTTGGACAAACAGACCGACACGCTGTCCATCAGCCCGGCCAGATCGGTTTCAGAGCAGTTCAGAGCGGTGATCGCATTGAAGAAGCGGGCTCCGTCGAGATGCACGGACAGCTCTGCCGAACGTCCGGCCTGCACGGCAGCCTGCATGTCAGCCAGCGGTACGGCCATGCCGTTATGGGTGTTCTCCAGTGACAGAAGACGGCTGATCGCATAATGGAAATCGTCTTCCTTGACCGCCGCAGAGATGTCTGCCGGTTCCAACGCTCCATCTGGACGCACAGGAAGAGGATACAGCGCCATACCACCAAGCACCGATGCCCCGGCAGCCTCGTCGATGAAGACGTGATAATCATGTCCGACTATGATCTCCTCGCCGCGCTGACAGTGTGACAGCAGGGCCAGAAGGTTGCTCATCGTGCCCGAAGGCACAAACAGTCCAGCCTCCTTGCCCAGCCGTTCGGCCAGGCTGTGTTCCAACAGGTTGATCTGCGGATCATCGCCATAGACGTCGTCGCCAACTTCGGCGTCGTACATGGCCTTTCGCATCGCGGCGTCAGGTCTGGTGACCGTATCGCTGCGCAAGTCGCAGACGGTTGCATTGCGCCGGTCTGCCTGAATCATTCCACTGTAGTTTGTCACTCGGCCACCTGATCATAAGCCAGCGCCGCCACGATGTGGACACGCCGGGTTTCGCCTCCGTTCAGTGCGGTATGGTAGCCACGCGTATCGGTGAAGTATACCGATCCGTCAGCGGGCAGATGGGTGACGTGGTGGTTCACGATGAAGAGTGATCCGGGGTTCGACACGATCGGGATATGCAGACGAGGTTCCGGGTCGCGATGCCAGGAATTGCAGTTGTAGAGACCCTTGGACAAGATGCGGGTGCGGCCGATCGGAAACCGTTTACTCAGCTCTGTATGCACATGTTCGAAATAAGTGCCTTTGAACTTGGGATTGAACTCCGAGAAGTCGATTTCGGGAACCAGATCTTCGCGCGGTTCTTCGACGTAACGATCATCACCGCGGAGCCAATATCGCCCGGACAGGTCATTTGCCGTCCATTCGGTCTGTCCCGGACGCTGTGTCAGGGGCAAGGCGGCAAACCCCTGATCCTGCATGCCACCCATGTATTCTTCGCGGCGCAGGCATTCCTCCAGTGCGTCGCGAAGCTGGTCGATGTCAAAGCGCAGATCGAGCCGCTGAATTCCGGGTCCCGGCTGGAACTGGGCAACGGTTTTTGTGTCCGGCACGGTTTTCATCTGTTCTGTAACGGCTTGCACATCGGCATCATTGATCTGGGGGACAAAACGCATGGCGGGGTCCTGTTCGCGTGAGTGTGGCTTTCAATGCGACAATACAGGCGGAGATCTGCAAAAAAAGTCGATATTTTGCATCACTTGTTGCATGAAATGCAATAACTGGAGATCCACATGCGCCGTAAGATACCATCAACAGCCGCTCTTTTGTGTTTCGAGGCCGCCGCGCGGTCAGAGAGTTTCGTCCAGGCGGCAAAATCCTTGAACATGTCTCAAAGTGCTTTGGGGCGGCAGATTCAGGCGCTGGAGTCCGATGTCGGCCAAATGCTGTTCCACCGGGTGCGTCAACGGGTACGTCTGACCGACGCCGGACGGATGCTTTTGGAGGAGCTTTCGCCTCAACTGGAAGCTTTGGAGGCGACGTTCTACAAGCTCAGGACCCGCGACAACCCGGGCGGTGCGATCAATATCGGGACTTATCCGACCCTTGGCAGCCGATGGTTGATGCCCCGGCTGGCGGATCTGGCACGCGAACAACCCAGATTGACCGTGAACACGATCACCTATCTGGACAATGACGCAATGGATGCCGGGCTGGTGGATCTGGCGATCGTTCAAGGTGATCCACCTTGGCCCGGGTTCCGCGCGGATCTGTTGATGCAGGAGGATCTGGTTGCTGTTGCCTCCCCCGACTTGTTGAGCGGACCGGTTCAAGATCCTGTAGACTTGCTGGATTTCCCGGCCTTGCAGCATCGGACGCGACCCCAAAGCTGGGCAATCTGGTTTGAAAGTCTGGGCAAGACACTGCCTACCCTTCCCACCGGCCCGCTTTTCAGCCAGTTCGAAATGCTGATCGATGCAGCGAGTTACGGGCATGGCATTGCCATACTGCCCCGATTGCTGGTGCAGCGTGAATTGGCGCGTGGTTTGTTGGTGTTGGCTCACACCCATGTGTGCCGCCCTGAAAGCGCCTATTTCGTGCTGACGCCACTAGCCAAACAAGGCATCAACCGTGTCGAGAAGCTGAGAGCCTGGTTGCTGACGCAAGGCGACCAGACTAGGGAGGCCATCAAGCAGATTAACCTTCAGGGTCGGGCAGATTGAGCCCGATCTGATGGCAACGCGCCAGCAAGGCTTCCCGGCGTGGGCGGGATCCTGTAGACCCGCAAAGCAGTTCCAACCGCCGAGGTGAGAAGCCGAAATAGCCAAACGTTCCGGTTGTCCAAGCGGTCTCCAACGCGGCGGTATAACCCTCCTCCTCCATCTCATCCGAGCGTGCGCCTGCAGGGATCAGGAGGACGCCGGTCCGGGACCGCTGCAGCGACTTTTCCGGATCGTCCAGTTGGTCATAGGCCCAGCCCCAAGTCCAGACCCGGTCGACCCAGCCTTTGGTCATCGCAGGCATTCCCCACCAGAACAGTGGAAACACCAGGCAGAGCGCATCCGCTCGTTCGATGCGTGCTTGTTCTGCGAGAACGTCCTTGGGCGGCGGGGTGGAATCGTCCGCCCCGATATCGGCCATGGTCCAGCGCGGGTCGAAGCCCTCGCCATGCAAGTCGGCCAATTCCGTGGAATGACCAGCAGCCTTGGCACCCGTCATGAAGGCTGCTGCTGCCGCGGCGCTGAAAGATCCGGGATCAGGATGATCGAGGACAATGAGAACATGCATGGCGAGCCCTTTGCTAAAAAAGCGAATCGTGAATGCACCAACCCTAGGACCTCAACCCGGCTTGAGGTCCAGAACAATTGCGCAAAAGAAAACCCCCGGCCCAGCAGGCCGGAGGTTTCAAAATGTCTGACTGTTCAGGCAGGATCAGAAGCGCGGGTCGATACCGTTGTCTTCTTCATCCTCATCATCATCATCACCGGCCGGCAGGTTGAAGAAGCTGTCCGCGTCCAGGATCGGTTCGGCTTTGTCTACTTCCATCTCGTCCGGCGTATCGGTGAGCGAAAAGGTTTCCAGCCCTTCGATCGCGGTCGGAATTTTAGGCTCGGCCGGCATATCCAGCGACTGCTCAGTGCTGACCAGTTTACGACGCTCGTCATCGCTCATCACGCCGCCCTCGGCGGCCTTCTTGGCGGCGGCCTTCTGTACAGCCAGGTCCAGTTCGGACTGTTTGCACAGGCCCAGGGCAACCGGGTCAATCGGTTGAATATTGGCGATGTTCCAATGTGTCCGCTCGCGGATCGCCTGAATGGTTGGTTTGGTGGTACCAACCAGTTTCGAGATCTGACCGTCGCTGAGTTCCGGGTGGAACTTGACCAGCCACAGGATCGATGCAGGGCGGTCCTGACGTTTCGACAGCGGAGTATAGCGCGGGCCACGACGCTTTTCTTCACCGGCAGCGGCCGGATTGAACTTGAGCCGGAGCTTGTGAAGCGGGCTGCCTTCGGCAGCGGTGATTTCTTCCTGGGTCAGTTGGTTGTTCGCAATCGGGTCGAACCCTTTCACGCCAGCCGCCACGTCACCATCCGCGATGCCCTGGATCTCCAGTTCATGCATGCCCACGAAATCTGCGATCTGCTTGAAGCTGATCGTGGTATTGTCCACCAGCCACACGGCGGTCGCTTTGGCCATCAACGGTTTTGCCATGCGCTCATCTCCTTAAAACACATCTGTCCCGTCGCCGGAATTCGGCTGCCCCGGCATTCGGGGCGGGTTTCCGTTGTCGGGGAACTTCACGCCTATATAGTTGCGTTGAACGAATAAGGAAAGAGGCGAATGCGCAGGTTGATTTTGGCGCTTGGTGTCGTGGTGGCGGGTCTGAGCGGCCAAGCTCGGGCGGATGGCGAACAGGCCGGGGAATTCGACTATTATGTTCTGGCGCTCAGCTGGTCACCAAACTGGTGTGCGCTGGAAGGGGATGCACGAAATTCCGATCAATGCCACACGCGGCATGACCACGGCTGGATCCTGCACGGGCTGTGGCCGCAGTTTCATCGCGGCTGGCCCAGCTATTGCCGCACTGTAGAAGCTCCGCCCAGCCGCCGAATGACCGCCGGGATGGAGGACGTCATGGGGTCTTCAGGGTTGGCCTGGCACCAGTGGAAGAAACACGGTACCTGTTCCGGGTTGAGTGCGGCGGGTTACTTTGAGTTGTCCCGCACCGCTTACACTGCAGTCACGCGTCCGCCCGTGTTTCGCAAGCTGACGCGCAGCGTGACGCTGCCTGCCTCTCTGATCGAAGATGCGTTCCTGCAGGAGAATCCTGATCTTGAACACGATCAAGTCACGGTTACATGCCGCGACCATCACATCCAAGAGGTTCGGGTCTGCCTGTCCAAGGATCTGAGCCCGGTCCCCTGTGGGCGCGATGTGATCAAGGATTGCACATTGAAAGATGCCCGGTTTGAGCCTGTTCGCTGATCGCAAGAGAGTCAGCTGGCTCGCCTTGGCCGTGGTTAACCTAGTGTTGCCCGTCCTGGTGGCTCCATTGATCCGGATGCAGAACGAGGCCGATCTGCGCCTGTACCTGTTCTGGCTGACCGCCATCGTCTTACTGGCACTGAACGAATCTCTGGCCCGACTTTTTCCAGAACAGAAGCTTCTGTTCTGGGGCGCGACGGCGCTTAACATCCTTGCTGCATTTCTGGGGTATCTGGCCTTTGTAATCCTTCTGCTTGGCGTCCCGAACATGCTTAACAGCGCAGTTTGACTGGCAGGTTACTCTGCTCCTCACGTTGCTTTGCCAAAGCGTGACGCCCCTTTTCAGGAAAAATCTGTTACACTGCCTGTACAGACGCTGGCCGAATGGCCGCGACAGGCCATTCCGGTGCAGCTTGATGCAAAGCAGCCACGGAGGACTGGTTATGGCCAAGACTATCGGAAATCCTCTGAGCTGGACCGCCCATTCAATGCGCGACACCGGCTCTCATATGGGGGCTTCAATCCGTAAACTTGGAAGCGAAGGCAAGACAGACGTGCCACAGGTCAATCGATTGGAATTATCTGATTTGAGCGACGCCTTGCGATTGGGTTTCGAAGATTTTGCAGCCGCCCGGGCAGACGTCATTTTCATTGCACTGATTTACCCGCTTGCGGGGCTGATCATGATCACGCTCGGCGTCAGCATGGATCTTTTACCGCTGATCGTCCCGATGATCACCGGATTTGCGATCCTGGGTCCGGTTGCGGCTGTCGGCCTGTATGAAATCAGCCGATTGCGCGAAGCGGGTGACAACCCCGATTGGCTGGATGCGTTCGGTGTAATTCGTTCGCCGGCCTTCGGATCAATCTTTGTTCTGGGCGTCTATTTGGCAGCCCTGTTCATCGCCTGGCTGATGACGGCGCAAGCCATATATGCACAGACCATGGGGCCGGAACCGCCCCTGTCCGTCACTGGGTTCATCACCGATATCTTCACCACAAATGCAGGCTGGTCGATGATCACGATCGGATCAGTCGTCGGAGGCATTTTTGCGCTGGCCGCACTGGCGACCAGCTTTGTTTCGTTCCCGTTGTTGCTGGACCGTCAGGTCGGGCTTCCTGTTGCAGTCGTAACTTCATTCCGGGTTCTGAAGACCAGCCCGATGGTCACGATTTGCTGGGGGCTGATCGTCGGAGGGCTGTTGATGCTGGGATCGATACCAATCCTGCTGGGACTGATCGTGATCCTGCCGGTTCTGGGACACGCAACCTGGCATCTCTATCGCCGGGCAGTGGTTTGAAGAGATTTTCCCGATCTGGGGCGGATTATCCGCCCCAGCCCTGTTCCTCCTGACAGGAACGCGCGTATTCGAGCGCCTTGGCAGTTCCGGCCAGATCAATTGCCATCACCCGTTGTCCGGTCTGCCCGAAAACGGTCATTACCTTCTTCTGGGCAATGGCGTGAATAAACTCGCGATCCTTGAAGAAGACAATTGCGCCATGCGCCTTCCCGGTCTGGACGCCGGTCGCAACGGCATCAAAACTCTGCCCATCCAAGTCGAACCTGATGTTATAGCGTTCGCCTTTCTTCACCTCGCCCCAGGCCTTGTTGTAAACCGTGAAATAGCCCTGCTGGTTCAAAGCGTCATAGCCCAGACGCACCAGTGACAGGTCTTCGTAAACCGTCTGGATCAGGCAGCCATTGCCAAAGGATGGATCCACCAAAAGGTTCCAACCGTGGTAGAACCCCTTGTCAATCAGCTCCTGAGCTGTGGCCTGGACCGCGCTGACAGCAAGCGCGGCTGCTGCAGCCAAAGAAACCCATTTCTTCATAAATTCACTCCTGTCAAAACGGGTGGGCTTTGAACGCCCGCCCGCACAAGCCGTCACCCGGCTACGTTCAAGACAATCTTACCGATATGACCCGAGCTTTCCATGCGGGCATGCGCGGACGCAGCATCGGCCAGATCGAACTCGCTGTCCATGACAGGTGCTACTTTTCCAGCCTCGATCAAAGGCCAGACAATTTCGGCCAGATCCTGAGCGATCCGCGCCTTGGCCAGATCGCTTTGCGGACGCAGGGTGGAGCCGGTGACGGTCAGTCGGCGCGTCATGATCTGGGCAAAGTTCAGTTCGACCTTGGGCCCGGAGAGGAAAGCGATCTGAACCAGCCGTCCGTCATCTGCCAGCGTCTTGATGTTGCGGGGAATATAGTCTCCGCCGACCATGTCGAGGATCAGGTTCGCGCCGCCTTCCGCCTTGAGGATCGAAACGAAGTCCTCATCACGGTAGTTGATTGCCCGTTCGGCGCCCAGATCCAGACAGGCCTGACATTTTTCGGGCGAGCCGGCGGTGACAAAGACCCGTGCGCCCAGAACATTGGCCAGTTGGATCGCGGTCGTACCGATCCCAGAAGATCCACCATGAACAAGGAACCGTTCGCCAGCCTGCAGCCCACCGCGGGTGAACACGTTGGACCAGACGGTAAAGAAGGTTTCGGGCAGGCAGGCGGCCTGTTTCAGATCCAAGCCGGCCGGAATCGGCAGGCAGTGTGCCGCAGGCGTGGCGACATATTCCGCATAGCCGCCACCGGGCAACAAGCCGCAGACCTGATCACCCACAGCAAAGGCACTAACGCCATCGCCCACCGCGACAACCGTGCCAGAAGCCTCCAAACCCGGCAGATCGCTGGCACCGGGCGGCGGTGCATAGGCGCCGGCCCGCTGCAGGGCATCGGGGCGATTCACCCCAGCATAGGCCACCTGGATCACGATCTGTCCCTGCCCGGCTTCGGGGATCGGACGCTCGGTGAGTTGCAGAACATCGGGACCGCCGGGTTGGCTGATCTCCACGGCGCGCATCATTTGGGTCATGGCTGGATCCTTTCCTTTGAGCCTGACTTACAATGTCTGGCGGCAAAGAGAAACGAAGAACAGCGCGACGCCGGTAGACGTGCCTCCTCAAGCCCTAACTGGCGGTCCTCAAGCTCAGGATCCGGACGCGCCCGGCAGGTCGTCACGCGGTTTCGGCGCCTTGATCTGACTGGCCAACCATTCCGGTCCGGCCAGAAGCGGCTTCAGCAGGGGGTTGGCACGTGCCGAAGCCTTGAGTTTTTCGAATTGCATGACGTCGTCGATCCGACGGTCCAGAAAATCCCACGTCGCCTGATGGTCAAGACTGTCGTCCCCCAGCCAGAACAATACCGTGGCCGAATAGACCGCCGACAGGCTGGCACGTTTGGTGTACCAGTTCACGTCATCCGAGCTATCCCCCAGTTCGGTCCAGATCAGGTCGCAGGTGTTCCAAATCGCCCGCGCCCCTTCCGGTGCGTTCATCGGCAGGCTGAAAAGGGTGCTGCCACGCCGGACTGCCTCCTTGTCATCCACTGCCTCCAGTCGGAACCGCACGGCCAAAGCAATCCGGTCGCGGAAGCGCAAGGTTTCCAGATCCGTGGCCCGCAGCCGTTCGAGCATGAGGGAATCCCCCCGCGCGTGATAGGCCAGTGCAAGGTCCAGCCCGCGTCGAGGGCACAGGGCGCGCGCCACCACCGGATCGACACCGGAATCCTGCACCGCCGCGTCAAATGTGGCATCGGTCCAGCCGTCAAACGGGACGTGCAACAATGCAGCTTCCAGCAAGCGGTCATTCGGGGTGGCGTTGGGCTGGGTCAATAGAATCTCCTGCTAAGCTTACTAAGGTCCACAGGTCGCCGAGACAAGGTTTAGCAAAGCAGATTAAGCTGAAATGAGATCAGGATCCGGGTCAGGCGATTTTGCGTCAGCAGGCTTGGACCTAGTTTTGGCAAAGTGTAATTCGCAGCCTTAAAGAAACATCAATTCCATGGTCAAAGCCGAATCGCCAAACGACAAGAAGGTTTCGACAGGCGAATCAGCATTGTAATTCAATTTTATATCTCTTTGATGCACTTCGTTTTCTAACGGAAAAGAAAAATCCGGATGGGTGTATGGCGACGTGTTCTGGGCAGCAGGGCCGCGGAATGCCGTAAAGTCGAACGTTGCCACGCCATTATAGACACTGGCGTAGACAGAGACGCCGAGATCTACGCTAAAGCTGTCGCTTGGATTTACGTAACTCGTAAAATCAAAGCCAGCCGTATAGGAAAAATTGAGGCCGCTTTTTGTTGCGCTAAAGCTTCGTCCCCAATCGCCCAAACCAACCAGGCCGTCACCGGTCGGGGTAGGATCATTCACCACATAGTGCGCAGCAACGTTGGAGAGCTTGAAGTATCTGCCGGTCAGGCCCAAAGCGGGGTCAAATTGCGAACTCACCTTTACAGAAGCACCTTCGGCCAAGTCAAAATTCGCGCCTCCCAGAAGGAAGCCATCATCATAGCCGGAACCTGCCTCAAGCTCCAGCGTATGGGTTCCATGTACGACAATCCTGGGAAGGTTCAGGTTGCCATCGGTCACAAACAACTCGTCTACCCACATCTCTTCGATATTTTTGAAGTTCGCCGGATCCAGCTTTTCCAGATCCAGCCCCCGCAGATCGACGATGTCCCAACCGGCACCCCCGTCGATAACGTGATTATAGCCTTTCTGGACAACTATAATGTCGTCGTCTGCACCCGCATCCACCCTGTCTTTGGCGGCGTAGTCCAGAATGATCGTGTCGTCTCCGGCCTCGCCTAGAAGCGTATCCTTTCCTTTGCCGCCAGTGAGGGTGTCATCGCCAGTCCCGCCACGCAGTTCATCGTCACCGCTGCCGCCCAGAACGATATCATCATTGCCACCGGCCTGCACCCAGTCATCCCCGCTGCCTGCATTGATCACATCCTTGCCATGGGGGAGCCCGACCCGCACGTAGTCACCAAAGATCGTGTCATCTCCGGAACCGCCTTTTATGGTGTCGTTGCCCCGTTCACCAAAAATGAAGTCATCACCACCCCCGCCATCCAGGGTGTTGTCGCCTTGCCCACCTTCGATGTGATCCTTGCCTGTACCACCCCAGATTCTGTCGTCACCGTCCATGCCAAAGATCCGGTCGTCCCCGCCCCGGCCATACAGCTGATTGTCCTGTGCATTCCCGATGATCTTGTTGTCGCCATTGCTGCCATAGGCAATGATCGGCGCGCGGACCGAGTCTTCGGCCGTTTCCAGGGCGATATGTTCGATACTGTCGAAAAAGCGGTCGGTGATGTTGATCGACTTCAGCCGAGAAAACGCCCAGTCTTCGCCGCTTCCGCCGTAAAGCTTGTCCAACTTGTGATCATAGAAAAGGTGATCATCGCCCGCGTCGCCGCGCATGTCATCCTGGCCTGTCCCGCCGTCGAGAATGTCATTGCCCTTGCCGCCTTTCAGATAATCTTCCCCGGTGCCTCCGATCAATTCGTCACGGCCATTGCCCCCGAACAAACGATCGTTGCCTGTCCCGCCATCCAACAGATCCGCACCATTGCGTCCTTCAAGGCGGTCATTGCTGGCCTGGCCGAAAAGCTTGTCGGAATAGTCACTACCCCGGACCTTGTCAGCCGCAGAAGTTGCCTCATAGAACACGGGTCCGCCGGCCGTGCGCAGATCCAGGCTGCGGTCGTAGAACAGGCCCAGAGAATCGCTGATTACATCAAAGAACTTGCTGAAGGCGGACGTCGTTACTGCAGTCAGGATAGCAGAACCCACAAAAACCAGCGACGCCGGGGCCAACGCAGTGCCGGCACCAATGGCAAGGACACCAATGGTCAATGCCGTGGTGCCTTCCAGAAGGGCTTTCATCTGGGCCCGGGTGATGTTGCCTCTGTCTTCGGCTTCTTCCACATAGGCGAAAAGACTGGTGGACAATGCGCTGATCAGGGGAGATGACTGGACCAGTTTTCTGGAGAACCCCGCCAGTTTGGCGTTACTCGCGGTGTCGGCGGCTCGGTCGATGGCGCTTTGCATGTAAGCGATCATGCCGTTGACGAAATCACGACCGTCTTCAGAAATCATCGCGCCCTCATAAATTGATAAAATACCACAACACTGGACATGCAGCGATGATGCTGCTAGATGACCACCTCCTGCAATCTCTTGCAACTCAAACTTAGAAAGGTGGTGAAAACCACATGCAGGTTAGTGTTCGCGACAACAACGTCGATCAGGCGCTTCGTGCCCTGAAGAAAAAGCTGCAGCGTGAAGGTGTCTTCCGTGAAATGAAGCTAAAGCAACATTTCGAGAAGCCGTCCGAGAAAAAAGCGCGCGAGAAAGCTGAAGCGATCCGCCGTGCCCGTAAACTGGCACGCAAGAAAGCCCAGCGCGAAGGTTTGCTCTAAGCAACTTTCCGGCTTTGGACACCAAAGTTAGACGACCCCCGTGGCCCCGCCCCGGGGGTTTGTCGTTTAGAGGATTGGTCATTTGTAGTTAGACTGCAATCATTCGGAGCAATTCGAAACTCAGGACATCCTGCCCCCTCTGTCCGTGACCGGTTTTTTCGAATCGTTTGATCTGCAGGGCTTTGTAAAGTGATCTGCGGTCTCTCTCGGCACCAAGTCGAGCCGGGCATGCAGATCAATAATTCATTTTCAAACCCGACGAGCGCTTGGCGTTGGAGGGGATCGAAAAGCCGCCGATGGGATATGCCGAGCCCGCACGGCGCGGGCATCTAAGCAGGGAGTGGCGAAGCAGTTGGGGGCCTGGACAGTGGCCCGAACCGAGCCTGAGCAACCTTCCGCTCTCAACCATGACGGTCACCCAAGCTCTGCCTTGGGGGCTTTCTGCCGAAATCTGTTCCTGATCAGCAGACCGACGCGCACCGGGGTACAGAGGCGTTTGAATACGCTGGAAATCGCGCACCATTGACCGGGCTTTGGCGATGGCTTGCCGCTTAGGTCATCGCTTTTTGGGCGCCCTTTTTCTGCACATCTTCAGTCCACTAGACCTGCAAAGCACAAGAAAACCAAGGCAGGAACCGATCATGTCACACGCAAGTCCTTTCGAGCTTCAGATGCTGGCGCTTATCAACGAAGAGCGCTCCTCTCGCGGGGTAAACCCCCTTCAACTGGAACTGCGCCTTAATGACAGCAGTGAAGATCACAGCAACTGGATGCTGCGACGGGATGTGTTTTCTCACACGGGCCAAGGCGGCAGTAGCGCTGGCGACCGGATGGAAGACGCGGGATTTCAGTTTTCCGGCAACTGGACCTGGGGGGAAAACATCGCCTGGCAGAGCGAACGCGGCGCGCCGGGCATCCAGGACGACGTCATCAATCTGCATCAAAGCCTGATGAACAGCCCCGGGCACAGGGCCAATATTCTGAACCCCGACTTCAAGGTTATCGGAATCGGAATCGAGACCGGCGATTACAATGGATGGGACGCGGTGATGGTGACGCAGAACTTCGCCCGTACCAGTGCGCCGCTGAAACTTGATGCCGGCGGCACGACCGATCCCGATCCGCAACCGGATCCGACACCGTCAGCCCAACAGCCCCCTGTTGTCTCGGCGAACACCGTCGCTGCGAATACTGGGAAATGGGTTGGCCTCACCGGGTTCGTAACCGTATCTGATGCAAATGGTGATCAGCCGGACCGCTATAAGCTGCGTGTCAATAGTGACGACATCCAGGTTCGGATCGACGGAGAGCTGCAACCGCAGCGCAAGATCTACACCTTCGATGCCAATGACCTGAACACAGTCAGCCTGCGCAGCGATGTGGCAGGGCTCAAATCCCTGTTGGCGCTTCGGGCGCGCGATGATGACGGGTTCGGAGCTTGGGACACCTTCAACCTGATCACCAAACCGACAGGGGACGCGCCCGTGGTCGCAGCGGACAATACACGCATTGGCGTGGCCTCCTCTGGCGATCTGGTTGCGCTGAGCGACATTCTGACTGTTCTGGACGGTCAAAACGACACGATCGAATGGGTGGACATTCGAGACCGGGATGGGGGCAGCAATTTTCGCGACGTGGAGGGATCAACCATCGACGCGACACGATGGGTGCGAGTGGATTATGAAGATCTGGACGACATAATGATTGCCGGAGACGCTACGTCTGGACGATCGCGCCTGCTGGTGCGAGCAAGCGACGGGGATGCGATCAGCACAGCCGAGGCCTTTACGCTGCACAGCTTGCCCGCTGACGATCCACTGCTTCTGGCCTGATTAACTCCGGTCGATCGGAATCGTTTCCGAAACAACGCGCCTGCCGCTTACTTTCGGCAGGCGCGCTTTACCGTGTGCAGGCTATGCCAGCGCCAGTTCAGACGGTGCATTAGTAGATCTTTGGTACGTGCAACTCATCCGGCAATACGCGGCGTTCGTAATCCGGGTTGTATTCCCGATCCGGCAGGTTGACCTTGTCGCTGGGCACGTCCTCATACGGGATCTTGGACAAGAGGTGCTCGATACAGTTGAGCCGTTCCCGCTTCTTGTCATTGCCTTCGACAATATACCAAGGCGCTTCGGGGATATTGGTGCGCGCAAACATGTCTTCTTTGGCTTTTGTGTACTGCTCCCACCGGATCCGGCTCTCCAGATCCATAGGTGACAGTTTCCATTGCTTCATCGGATCGTGGATCCGCATCAGGAAGCGCAACTGCTGTTCTTCGTCGGTAATCGAGAACCAGTATTTGAGCAGAATTATCCCCGAGCGTACCAGCATTCGTTCGAATTCCGGCACGTCTTCAAAAAACTGTTCCACTTGATCGTCATTGGCAAAGCCCATCACCCGTTCGACCCCGGCGCGATTATACCAGGAACGGTCGAACAACACGATTTCCCCACCCGCCGGCAGGTGCGGGACATAACGCTGGAAATACCATTGGCTTTGTTCCCGTCGGTTCGGAGCGGGCAAGGCAACGACGCGGGCCACACGCGGGTTCAGACGTTGGGTGATCCGTTTGATCACGCCCCCTTTGCCCGCCGAATCGCGGCCTTCCATGATCACACAGACCTTGGCGCCGGTATGCTGAACCCAGTCCTGAAGCTTGATCAGTTCGGCCTGAAGGCGCAGCAGGTTGCGGAAATACACTTTGCGATCCAACATCTCGGGATGTTGCGCCCGATAGATCTTGCGCAGCTCCATCGACAACATTGGCTCGGCAAATTCGATCTCGAAATCCTCGTCCAGCGTGTCCTGAAGCTCGGCTTCAAGCCAGTCGAATGTTGTGGTTTCGAAATCGTCTGTCACGGGTGGGCTCCTTTGCAAATGATCAGCATCCCGTAAGGATGCCATGTAAAACTCTGATGTCGACTGTGGAATTTGCACGCAGGGCGCGCATTCTTTCCTGAATGTTTGCGACGGGTATTCCTGAACCTGTGCCGGTTCGAGACATGAATCAAGAGTACCGCATTTAATTGCCACAGTTCGCGGTGCTGTTGCTTTGATCTGGCGCAAGATTCATCGACAGATTGCGCATTGACGGGCTTGCAAGGCGCGGTGAAATCTCGAAAAGCTCAGCGAGGGTTTTGCAGGTTCTCGAACAGACACATGAGCTTTCTTCTCGATCAATTGAACGTTCTTTGGCCCTGGCTTGTGTTGGCAAGTGGATTGGTGCTGATCTGGCTGGGATTTCGTGTCGCGGCTTGGATCGCTTTGGTGTTCTGGACGCTTGCGGCTTTGGCGGCTGGATTGGTGCAACTACCTGCCGCCGCGTTGACCCTGGCGGGAATTGCGATGGCTTGGGCGCTCCCGCGAATGACGGGCTGGAAACACGTCGCGGGGCACGCGGCGTTCATTTTTTGGGCCATTGCCTTGGCCGCGCATCTGATCCCCGGCTTCCACAATATTCCTGTCCTTGAGGAGGTCCAATCCGGCCCCGACAGCACGCCCTACACCCTGTATCTGAACTTTGACAAACCGCTGTTGCTGTTTGCTCTGATCCTGGCGTGGCCACAGGTCATGGGTGGTGCGGCAAGGATCCGTCCCGCTCTGCTGGGCTCTGCCGTCTTACTGGCTGCGGTTTTGCTGCCGCTGGCTGCTGCCGCGCACGCCATCAAATGGGAGCCTGCCCTGCCAACATGGCTCCTGCTGTTCGTCCTTGCGAACCTGTTGCAAACCTGCCTTGTTGAAGAGGCTTTTTTTCGTGGCTACCTGCAGCGCTTATTGATCGAGAACCTCGGACCAGTCCGCGGGATTGGTCTCGCCAGCCTTCTGTTTGGTCTTGCCCATTTTCCCGGCGGCTTGGCCCTCATCGCATTTGCCTCGCTTCTGGGTTTGGCCTGCGGATTGGCGATGCACGCGAGCAATCGGCTGAGCCCGGCCATCTGGCTGCATTTCGGCTTCAACTTGGCGCACCTGTTGCTGTTCACCTATCCGGCGGCCGCCTGAAAGGTTTCAGACCGGCAGGGCCGTTGTCTTGAACACCGTGCGCAGGGCAAAGCTTGACTGCATCTGCGCCACGCCGGGCAGTCGGGACAGGTGCTGACGGTGGATGCGCGCAAAGTCTTCGGTGTTTTCGGCCACGACCTTGAGGATGTAGTCTGCTGTGCCAGCCATCAGGTGGCATTCCAGCACGTCCGGGATCCGGGACACCGCCCGTTCGAAAGCGTCCAGAACCTCATCCGCCTGTCCCGACAATGTGATCTCGACAAAAACCGTGGTCGGTAAATTCATCTTGCGGGAATCCAGCAAAGCAACATAGTCGCGAATGAATCCTTCCGCCTCCAACCGTTGGACCCGCCTGTGGCAGGCCGACGGCGACAGATTCACCCGATCCGACAATTCGGCATTTGAAATCCGCCCCTTCTGCTGCAACACCGAGAGTATGCGACGATCCGTTTCATCAATGGACATATTTGCGAAGCTTCTCCTGATTTCTTAAAACATAGTCGAAGATTCTTCGAAATGCATGTTTTTATTCTGCTCAAAAAAGCAGCACATTTTGTCGCACCTCCGGCACCGTAAAGACAGATAGTTTCGGAGATGAAGCCATGAAAATCGGTTGCCCCACAGAAATCAAACCTCAGGAATTCCGCGTCGGCATGACGCCGGACGCCGCCCGTGAAGCCGTCAATAACGGCCATGACGTGATCATCCAGAAGGGCGCCGGTGCTGGCGCAGGCTTCACGGACGAAGATTATGTCGCCGCAGGCGCCGCGATCATTGACACCGCGGAAGAGATCTTCGCCACCGCCGACATGATCGTAAAGGTGAAAGAGCCCCAGGCAATCGAGCGCAAGATGCTGCGCGAAGGCCAGCTGCTGTTCACCTACCTGCACCTCGCACCCGATCCGGAGCAGACCCATGACCTGCTGGAATCAGGCTGCACCGCAATTGCCTATGAAACCGTGACCGACGACCGTGGCGGCCTCCCCCTGCTGGCCCCGATGTCCGAAGTGGCCGGTCGTCTGGCCCCTCAGGTCGGCGCCTACACCCTGCAAAAGGCCAATGGCGGCCGTGGCGTACTGATGGGCGGCGTGCCCGGTGTTGCTCCGGCGAAAGTGGTCGTGATCGGTGGCGGCGTAGTCGGCACCCACGCAGCCAAGGTTGCTGCAGGCATGGGCGCAGACGTAACCATCCTCGACCGTTCGCTGGCCCGTCTGAAGTATCTGGATGACGTGTTCGGCCGCGAGTTCAAGAACCAGTACTCCACCGCCGGTGCCACAGCCGAGCTGGTACGCGACGCCGACATGGTAATCGGTGCGGTTCTGATCCCGGGTGCCGCAGCACCGAAACTGGTTTCGCGCGCTCAACTGTCCGAAATGAAGCCTGGCGCAGTTCTGGTGGACGTTGCCATCGACCAGGGCGGCTGTTTTGAGACCTCGAAAGCGACCACCCACGCCGATCCGATCTATGACGTGGACGGCATCATGCACTACTGCGTGGCCAACATGCCGGGCGCCGTAGCTCGCACCTCGACCCAGGCACTGGGCAACGCCACTTTGCCCTTCATGCTCAATCTGGCCAACAAAGGTTGGAAACAGGCCTGTGCCGATGATCCGCACCTGCTGAACGGTCTGAACGTACACGCAGGCAAGCTGACCTATTATGCGGTTGGCAAGGCTCTGGGAATCGACGTTGTTTCGCCCAGCCTGATGCTGAAATAACCTTCGGCATCTGTACATTTTTTGTTGCGCCCTTGATCGGGCGCAACGCTTTTCCGGAAGGCTCTTTGAGCTGCAAAGACCCGCTTGACCGGGTCAGCCCTTTTTCTGGATCTCGACCGTGTGTGGGTAAGGGATCGACACGCCCTTGGCATCAAAGGCTTCCTTGACCGCCTTGGTCATTTCAAATTTCAGATCCCAGTAATCCGCGGCTTGACACCAGAGCCGCGCCGTCAGATCGACCGAGCTGTCGCCCAAATTGGTAACGCGCACCCAAGGCTCGGGATCTGCCAGGATACGTTCATCGGCGCGCGCCAGTTCCAGGATGAGCTCCATCGCCTGATCCGCGTTGTCCCCGTAATCAATGCCAAACACCAGATCGACGCGGCGCGTGTCGTGATGCGAATAATTGGTGATGATCGAACCCCAGGCCTGGCCGTTGGGAATGATGATCTGGACATTGTCCGGAGTCACCATTTCAGTAACAAAGAGGTTCAGATCTTTGACCGTGCCAGCCGTTCCGCCAATATCCACATACTGACCAATCTTGTAGGGCCGGAACAGGATCAGCATGAAGCCTGCCGCCAGATCGCTGAGCGTGCCTTGCAGAGCCAGGCCGATGGCCAGCGTTGCGGCGCCCAGCATCGCAACCAGGCTCGTCGCCTCGATCCCGAAGATCCCAAGAACTGCAACCAGAACGATTGCCAATATCGTCCAACGCACGACACTGGCCGCAAACCCGCCCAAGGTCGGGTCAATCTCGGGCCGGGACAGAATCCTTCGCCTGACCGCACCGCTGATCATGCCCGCGGCAATCCATCCCAGAATCAAAACGACAAGCGCTTTGGCTCCGTTCATGATCACAGGACCATAGGCCGCAGTTTGTTCCATCATCTGTTCCATTCCCCTCGGTCTCCTTTTTGTTCTTGACCATTTCTGGCTGGGCGTCCCCTGAGGGAGACTGATCACCTGGCCTGTTTCGCGCAAACCATTGCCACGTGATTTGCGCTGTTTCGTGCTGGTAACGACCGAAGATTAGCAATTCAGTGGGAAAAATCCGCAGCAGAAAACGCTAACCCTACGTCAACCCAAGCAGCGCCGATCTCGACATTGGAAAAGCCAAGTCAACCGCACAGGCATGCCTGAAGTGTGAGCTGTTCAAAGATGATGGACCAACTGTGCTCAGCCGGGCAGGCTGCCTGTCAGTACATACCGCAGGACATCAACGACCTGTTCAGGGTGTTCGGCCACGGCCAGAGCTGCGGCATCTACCTCTTTCAACGCATGTTGATGGTCGGGACCGTGAAGAACAATCAACGATTTACCCAAAGCCGCGGCATACCCCGCGTCAAAGGCTGCGTTCCATTGCTTGTACTTCTCGCCGAACCGAACCACCACCACATCCGCGTCCGAAATTCCCTTGCGGGTCCGGATCGCGTTGACCATTGCGCCTTTGTGGTCGTGCCAATACTTGTTCGGCTCTTCGCCCAAGATGCGGACGCCGCAATCGTCGCTGGCGGCGTGATCCGTCACGGGGCTGTTGAACGACACGTCCATGCCCGCCGCGCCATCAATAATCCGTTCACGCCAGTCGGTGTGGATTTCACCAGACAGGTACACTTTCAATGTCATAACGCTCTCCTGTTGTCTTGTCCCGCACCGGGATCACGCCCCAGAAGCCCGTTTCGACGGCATTTGTCAAACCCGCCGCGCAACAAGAAACCGGCGTGCGTCCGTTTGAGGGAAACTCTCCCTTTCAATCAATTCGAAACCCGCTCGTTCAACCGCCCTGTCAAGCTCATCGGCTGATATAAAGCGCACAAAAGGCGCTCGCCCAAAGAACTGCATCACAGGCAGTGCCACCCGCATGATGCGATACTTGAAACTCGCGCCACCCTTCGGCGTGCAGAAGGTCTTGGAGATCAACAGCCCGCCGGGTTTCAAGCTGTCACGCGCGCGCTGCAGAGTCGCGTCCAGATCTTCGACCAAATGCAACAGATTGAAGGCCAGCGCCGCATCAAACGGCCCTTGGGGCGGAGTTTCCGCAGGGCAGGATTCGAACGTCACGTTCTGCGTGCCTTGTTCTTTTGCCCTGCGATGCGCGACAGCAATCATACCTGACGACACATCGGTTGCGACAATTTCGGCAACGCCTCCGGCCAGCTTCAAAGCGGTGGTCCCTGTTCCGCAGCCCAATTCCAAAACGCGGTCGGTTGATTTCAGATAAGAGGCCGTGCGTTCCAAAGTGTAGGCATAGGACGTTTGGTCCTTGATTGGGGAGCGGGCATATTTCTCGGCGATGCCGTCCCAAAACCGGGCAGTACTGTTCATGACATATCTCCTTTGCCCGGTAGATAGGCATGCACAGATCAATGCAAAATTGCGAAAATTTGCAACTCCCTTATACATAATTGCATGAATAACTCGTTACAGATGGACTGGAATCACCTGCGCGCGTTCCTTGCAACTGCCGAACAGGGATCCTTGTCGGCTGCTGCGCGACACTTGGGCCTGACGCAGCCAACGCTCAGCCGTCAGGTCGCCGCGCTTGAACAGGAACTTGGCGTTCTGCTGTTCGAGAGAGTCGGGCGCACGCTGGTGTTGACCCAGCTCGGCGCCGATTTGCTTGAACACACGCGCCCCATGGGGTTGGCCGCCACCCAGATCTCGCTGACCGCCTTGGGCCAGTCCCAATCAATCGAGGGCCTCGTAAGGATCACGGCCAGCGACGTCATGTCGGCCTTTATTCTGCCGGATCTTTTGCGAGCCGTGCAGGAACAGGCTCCAAAACTGCGCATTGACGTCGTCGCCGCCAATGACATCCGGGATCTGATGCGCCGGGAGGCCGATATCGCGATCCGCCACGTGCGCCCCGATCAACCGGATCTGATCGCCCGATTGGTGCAAGAGGCCGAAGGTTACTTCTATGCCTCCAAAAGCTATCTGGATCGAGCAGGTCGCCCTGCCAGCACATCCGATCTAGCCGACCACGATTTCATCGGGCCAGGCGATCCCGAGCGGATGATCAAGTTCCTGAACCCGCTGGGCATACATCTGGGCCCATCCAATTTTCGACTGCAGACCCAAAGCGGTGTCGTGGCTTGGGAATACGTCAAACAGGGCTTCGGCATATCGCCTATGTCCGCTCAGGTCGGGCGGTCCACACCTGGGATCGAGCAGGTTCTGCCAGCAATGCCGCCGATCCTGTTCCCAGTCTGGCTGACCTGTCACCGAGAGCTGCACACCAGTCGCCGTATTCGGCTGGTCTTTGACCTTCTTTCCGATTTTCTGAGTCGCTGAAATGCAAAACGCGCCCCAAAAGGGCGCGTTTTGAATTGATCATCAAAGTTGGCCTCAGCCGCGCAACGTGCCGCCCGTGGCCTTGGTCACTTTGGCGATGATCTTTTCGCTCACCGCTTCGATGTCCTTTTCCTTCAGTGTTTTGTCCGAAGGTTGCAGCCGGACCGTGATGGCCAGGGATTTCTTTCCTTCGCCCAGCGATCCGCCGATGAATTCATCAAACACCCGCACCTCTTCAATCAGCGCCTTGTCGGCGCCAGCCGCCGCATTGACCAGCGTCAGCGCTTCGACATCGGCATCAACGACAAAGGCAAAGTCACGCTCGACCGCTTGCAAATCGCTCTGTTGCAAGGCTGGGCGGGTTGTCGCGCTCTTGCGGGGCAAGGGCACCTCGTCCGGCCAAATGGTGAAGGCAACGGCCGGGCCCTTGATGTCCATCTCGGCCAGTACTTTGGGGTGCAGTTCACCGAACACGGCCAGCACCTTTTTCGGTCCAAGGCAGATCTTGCCATGCCGGCCCGGATGCCACCATTCCCGCGCACCGCGCAGGATCTGCACCTTGGCCGGAGCGCCGATTGCCTCCAACACCGCTTCGGCATCGGCCTTGGCATCATACAGATCCACCGGGCGCGACGCGCCATGTGTGTCCTTATGGCCGGTACGCCCGATCAGCAGCCCCGAGATCAACATATGCTGCTCCCCCGGTTCGCCACCGTGGAAGGCGGGGCCGACCTCGAACAGGGCCAGGTCCATAAAGCCACGCGCTTGGTTGCGCGCCGCTGCCTGAAGAAGCCCCGGCAGCAAAGCCGGGCGCATGTGCGACATTTCCGAGCTGATCGGGTTGGCCAACATGGTGGCATCATCACCGCCCCCGAACAGCGCCGCCGAGGCCTGGTCGATGAAGCTGTAAGTGACGCATTCATTGTAGCCCAGAGCAGCTGCAGTACGGCGCGCCATCTGCTGGCGGCGCTGCTTGGGCGTCATCACCGGCTTCGGAACACCATCGCTCAGACGCGGCAACGGCTTGCCTTCCAGTTTGGTGAGAGACGCGATCCGCGCCACTTCTTCCACCAGGTCTGCTTCACCCTGCACGTCCGGGCGCCAGGACGGCACATGCGCCATATTGCCCTCAAGGCGAAAACCCAAACGGGTCAAGGTCTGGCGCTGTTCTGCCTCCGGGATTTCCATCCCGACCAGAGACTGTACGCGGGCCGGCTCCAGTTTGTAGGCACGGTTGTGATTTGGCACATCACCCGCGATCACGATCTCGGACGGTTCACCGCCACACAGATCCAGGATCATCTGGGTCGCACGTTCCAGGCCTTCCAGGGTGAATTCAGGGTCCACGCCCCGTTCAAAGCGATAACGCGCATCCGAGTTGATCTTGAGCGCCCGACCTGTGGTCGCGATCTGAACATGATCCCAGAAGGCGCTTTCCAGAAAGACGTCCACAGTGTCTTCGGTACAGCCCGTGTCCTGACCACCCATGATACCGGCAATGCTTTCGGGGCCATTGTCGTCCGAAATCACCATCTGACCGGCGCCCAGCGTGTATTCCTTTTCATCCAGCGCAACCAGCTTTTCTCCGCCTGCGGCGCGATGCACGCGCAGGTTGCCCTCAACCTTGTCCACGTCAAAAACGTGCAGCGGGCGGTTCTGGTCATAGGTGAAATAGTTGGTCACATCGACCAGGGCCGAGATCGGGCGCAGCCCAATCGCAGTCAGCTGATCTTGAAGCCATTGCGGGCTGGGACCGTTCTTGACGCCCTTGATCACCCGTCCGGTGAACAAAGGACACCCGTCCAAAGTGTCTTCATCGATGCTGACCTTGATCGGGCAGTCGAAATCCCCCGGCACCGGTGCATGATCATGGGTTTTCAGCGTTCCCAGACCCCGGGCGGCCAGATCGCGGGCGATCCCGTAAACACCCAGCGCATCGGGGCGGTTCGGGGTGATCGCAATCTCGATCATCGGGTCGATCTTGGACGGTTCATTTTCGGCCAGCCAGTCGATGAACTTGTCACCCACCTCACCCGAAGGCAGCTCGATGATCCCGTCATGTTCCTCCGACAGTTCAAGCTCGCGCTCGGACGCCATCATGCCAAAGCTTTCGATGCCACGGATCTTGCCTACACCGATGGTGATATCCAGACCGGGGATATACATGCCCGGCTTGCAGACCACCACGGTGATGCCTTCACGCGCGTTCGGGGCGCCGCAGATGATCTGGGTTTCACCTTCGTCCGTCAGCACGTTGCACACGCGCAGCTTGTCGGCGTCGGGGTGCTTTTCGGCATGCAACACCTTGCCGATGGTAAAGTCCTTCAGCTTCTCCGCCGGGTTCACGATATCCTCGACCTCAAGGCCAAGGTCGGTCAGGGCTTCGGCAATCTCGTCCACCGACGCGTCGGTATCGAGGTGGTCTTTCAGCCAGGAGAGGGTGAATTTCATCGGTCGCAATCCGCCATAAATCTCGGGTCGGACAGCGTGTAGCGGATATTGTGACCCGGGAAAAGGGCCAGCGGCTGCGATCCCCGCCTTTCGCCACAAGGTCACCCGAAGGACACGGTTGTGTCAGGGATAGACCGGGACCCGGCCCAACAGTTCATCCAATTGCCAACCGATCCAGCCATGCGGGATGAAATGCCCGCCCGGATGGGTGTCGAGCGAGACCTTGCCAGCTTCGCAATCGCTCCAGACCGTGCGGTCGAAGGTCAGCCAATCGACGGCTTTCCAATTGCCGCGATGGTCGCCGCCAGTGCACCCGAATTTCTCGCGCCACAGCAGCACGGGATAGGTTTCATCCCCATCCGCACCAAAAGGGAAATTCATGACCGTATCAGCAGTGCCATGCACATGACGCACCTCACCGGGCGCTTGCGGGCAGGTTTCACTTTGCCGCAACGTCCCGGCGACAGCCAGCAGCGCGGTGACCTCATTGCCGCTCTGGCAGGCATAGCGCCAAGCCATGGCCGAGCCATAGGAATAGCCCGAAACATAGAGATGTTCACGGTCAATCGGATAGCGTCGCGCGACATCGGCCAGAACCGCATTGGCAAAGCCCACATCCGCCGTCTGATCATCCCAGAAATCCCAGCTGCGCCCCTGCCCGTTTGGCGCCACAAGCAAAACGCCGCGCCGCTTGGTGGCCCCGGCGATACGCTGGTGTTTGACGATCAGATCTCCCTGTCGCATCCAGCCGTGAAAATGCAGCAGCACGGGCAACGGGGACTTCCCATCCCAACCATCGGGCTCCCTGACGTGATAGGAACGTCCGTCAATTTTGCACGGTGTTTCGGCATGACAATGGCCCTGCTCGATTGCAAAGGCCGGAAGCGTCCAGAGTGAGGCGATCAAAGCCAGGAAAAAACGTGTCATGGCCGCACAGTACATCGGCGGGTCGCGCTGTCACCTCACATGTCTGTGGGTTTGGGCGCGGCAGTCTAAGGCCTTGGTTCCGTGCGGTGTTTTCAGGTTCAAGCGCACCGAACCCGACAATCGAAAGATTAATTGGATTTCACCGGGCGCAAGAGGCTCAGATACATGCAAGAATTTCAAACTTGCACACCCAATTTCTCAGTTGCCTCAAACTCAAAAAGGATCTGTTTCAAAAAGTCTTCATCGCATTTCAAATGCAACTCCGACAAAAAAGGCCCGAAATGAAGCTCGGGCCTTCGCAATTTCACTCATCCAGAGAGCGACATCAACGCGACAGACCACCATGCAACGTCGGCAGGTCCAGGGCGCTGAACCCATAGTGCCGCAGCCAGCGCAGGTCTGAATCAAAGAACGCGCGCAGGTCTGGGATGCCGTATTTCAGCATGGCCAGACGGTCGATGCCGATGCCGAAGGCAAAGCCCTGATAGACGTCTGGGTCGATGCCGCCAGCGGCGATGACCTTGGGGTGGACCATGCCGGATCCCAGAATCTCCATCCAGTCGTCGCCTTCGCCAATCTTCAGCGCGCCGCCGTCCCAGGAACAGCGGATATCCACCTCGGCCGAGGGTTCGGTGAACGGGAAATGCGAAGCCCGGAAGCGCAGTTCCACATCGTCGATTTCAAAGAAGGACCGGCAGAATTCTTCCAGCACCCATTTCAGGTTCGCCATCGAGATGTCCTTGTCCAGCGCCAGGCCTTCGACCTGGTGGAACATCGGCGTGTGGGTCTGGTCATAGTCGGCGCGGTACACGCCGCCCGGGCAGATGATGCGCAAGGGCGCGCCCATCTTTTCCATCGACCGGATCTGAACCGGCGAGGTATGGGTGCGCAGCACGTGCGGCGGGCGGTTGTCGCCTGCGTCGCGGTGCATATAAAACGTGTCCATCTCTGCCCGCGCGGGGTGGTGGCCGGGGATATTCAACGCATCAAAGTTATACCAGTCGGTGTCGATCCGCGGCCCCTCGGCAACGGAAAAGCCCATTTCGGCAAAGATCGCGGTGATCTCTTCCTGCACCTGACTGATCGGATGCAGAGATCCGCGACGCGTCGGGCGCGACGGCAAGGTCACGTCCAGCCATTCACTACGCAACCGTTCGTCCAGCGCCGCATCGGCCAGAGCCGATTTCTTGGCTGACAGGGCCGAGTTGATCTCGTCCTTGAGCGCGTTCAGCTTGGGGCCCATGACCTGCCGTTCTTCCGGAGTCATCTTGCCCAGTTCGCGCATCTTGAGCGCAACTTCACCCTTTTTGCCAACGGCGGCGACACGGATCGCCTCCAGCGCCGCTTCATCCGCTGCGTCTGCAATCTGCGACAGGTATTTTGCCTTGAGATCGTCCATGATGCTTCCCGAACCGGGCCCCCGAATGTGTTCCGCAACCTGCTATCGACCCGGGCGCACGAATGCAAGATGGTGTGGCAGGCTTTAGACTGGGGTGTAGCACCCCATCATCGCCTGCTGAGTCTAGAACCTTTAACAACCAAGAGACTGGTAAACGGCGAAATGGACGGCACCCGCAATGACGGCGAGCACGACGCGCAGACCTTCGCTAGCACCAAAAGGCTGAACTACGTGGCTATTGTTCAGACTTCTTTCATTAAGGTCGTGATGCAAGGTCTTCCGATGAAAAACCAGTGGATCGACACCGCACGCTTGGCAATGCTGGGGACGCTCACCCAGATGCCACTGGCGTCAGTCCTCGCGAAAACGATGACACGGTGGCGCAGGTCGCGGATCACAAGGCGTTGTTGGGGGACCTCACCAACGCAAGGTCGAATGGACGGGTTTCCTGTTCAATGTGGCGCTCGCAAACCGGCGCGTTACCGACGGCGGCAAAGCGGGTCAGCAATAAACCCGGGCGAAGTGAGCCGTTTCCAGGCCTGCCTTGCGGCGTACGGCCCGACTGAACACGGTAGACCACCCAGCAAGAACCGGGCTTGACTTTCACCTAAATATCGAAAAATCTCGAAATATGGACATGGAACGATCAATCGCCGCCCTTAACAATCCGATCCGCCGGAAGATTCTGGAGTGGCTGAAAGACCGGGCCAACTTCCCGCCCGCTTTGCCAGAGCACGCGGACCTCGAAGGTGTCTGCGTCGGCTACATTCAGGAAAAAGCGCAGCTGTCACAATCGACGGTCTCGAACTACATGGGGCTTTTGAAACAAGCCGGTTTCGTTACGGCGGAGCGCCACGGGCAATGGACGTTTTATCGGCGTAACGAAGATAACATCCGCGCTTTTGTAGCGGCCATGCGAACGGAGCTGCAGCACCTACCGTAACGTGATTGGTGTTTGGGCATATAACGGGAAAGCAGCCTGCTTGCAGATTAATATCGAAATATCTCGATGGAGGGATTAAATGAAATCCAAAGAACAGGACGCTGACGCCGATCTCTGCCAGCCCCTACACCTGCCCTGCGGCATCCAACTTAAAAACCGGTTAGTCAAAGCCGCAATGTCGGACAGCCTCGGCGACGGTGCCGGAAACCCGACACCAGAGCAAATGCGACTGTATCAACGCTGGGCCTACGGCGGCGCTGCTTTGACCATAATCGGCGAAGCGCAGGTCACTCCTTGGCACCCGGAGAAACCGGGCAACCTGGTCTTTGACCCAACTGCAGATATGAACGCCCTCGGGACACTGGCTGCACGTGGGCGCGTGAATGATACGCAGATCTGGCCGCAGCTTGGCCATGCTGGCGCGTTATCTTATCGCCCGATAAGTCATCCCGCAGGTCCCTCACCGCTGAATATCGACGGCCTGCAGTGTGCCGGGCTAAGCCGCGATGACGTCACTGCCTTACCCGCCCTCTATGCAAAGGCCGCACAAGTAGCCCAAGACGCTGGTTTTAGTGGAGTACAGATCCATGCGGGTCACGGGTTTCTTTTTAGCCAGTTTCTATCCCCATTGTTCAATCACCGGGTAGACGCCTATGGCGGGGACGTTGCCGGGCGGTTCCGCATCATCGGCGAGACAATCGACGCTGTGCGCCGAGCCGTGGGTCCCAGCTTCCCTATCGGCATCCGGATCAACGCCACCGACCAACTGCAGGGCGGACTGACAAATGAGGACGCCCTGGAGGTGGTCCGACTTCTGAGCGCTTCCACTGCTGACCTCATCGACATCAGCGGCGGCACCTATTTTCCCGGGGCGCCCTCAAGTTCAGAGGGGAGCGCCGCTTCAGGGCCCTATTTCCTGGAATTTGCCAAACGCGCCAAAACCGTCAGCGCCATCCCCATCATGCTGACCGGCGGCTTCAAGACACAGGACCAGGCAATATCGGCCTTGCGCAGCGGCGCCGCAGACGCCATCGGCCTTGCCCGTGCAATGGTGCTAGACCCCGCGCTGCCAAATGCCTGGCTCAAAGGCGGCAGCAATGACCCCGTCTTCCCTGTCTTCCAGGAAACCGTGCCCGGCGGGGTCACTGCATGGTATTCCATGCGCCTCACCGCACTGGGGCAAGATGCCGAAGCCGCTTTCGATCAAAGTTTATCGGAAGCCCTGACAGCCAATGACGAGCGCGATGCCGCGCGCTGCACCCTGTGGCGAAAACGTTTCGGCCCACCGCCTGCTTGACCAGATCCGTTCTTTCACCCGCAAAAAGAAAAGAGACCGCTCCAATCGGAGCGGTCTCTCGTCATTTCAGATCCGTTTGGCAGCTTAGGCGGCCAGAGCGGCCTGTGCCTTGGCAACGATTGCGCCGAATGCTTCGGGCTCGTGCACGGCCAGATCGGCAAGAACCTTACGGTCCACTTCGATCCCGGCCAGGTTCAGGCCGTTGATGAAGCGGGAATAGGTCAGCGCTTCGTCGTGCGAACGGACAGCAGCGTTGATCCGCTGGATCCACAGCGCGCGGAAGTTGCGCTTGCGGTTCTTGCGGTCGCGGGTCGCGTACTGGTTGGCCTTGTCAACGGCCTGACGGGCGACTTTGAAGGTGCTCTTACGGCGGCCATAGTAACCTTTGGCGGCCTTGATGACCTTCTTGTGACGGGCGTGAGTTGTGGTTCCACCTTTAACGCGGGACATATCTCAGATCTCCTCTTAGCGGTCGTAGGGCATGAAGCCCTTGACGATCTTTGCGTCGGGGGCGGACAGGGTTGTGGTGCCACGGGCGTCGCGGATGAACTTGGTGGTCCGCTTGATCATGCCGTGACGCTTGCCGGCCTGGCCGGCTTTGACCTTGCCGGTCGCAGTAATCTTGAAGCGCTTTTTGGCGCTCGACTTTGTCTTCATCTTGGGCATTTCCGTCTCCTGTCGTTCGGGTTCGGTTCAAACACGACTCGGCATGCCACTTTGGCCGGTCGCGCGGTCAGAGCCGCTGCTTTAGGGAAAGATCAGGAGAACAGCAAGAGGATTCAGGGCAGGAAACGCCCCAAAACCTCAAAAAAAACGTCCGGGACCTCGGCGATCTCATACCCACCGGGCTTGGTCGCGGTTGCATAGAGCACCAAACCGCCCGCAATGAGAATCGTAACCATCGAGGCCCGAGGCGCGCGTCTGTCGCTCAGTGCGGACATGACGGACGGAATGGCGAAACCTGCGATCACAATTCCTACCACCAATGCCAGATCCGGATCCATCTATGATTGCTCCTGTGCTCGTGCAGGATCAGGCTACTCCGGGTCTGTGCTGTAGATCAATTTCTCATCACAGGGGGCGACACGCAAAATATTTGTCGTGCCGGGAACGTTAAACGGCACACCGGCGGTCACCACGATCTGATCGCTGTCGCAGGCAAAGCCCCCGGCCCGCGCGGCCCGGGCTGCGTTCACAACGGCACCTTTGAACCGCAGCAACTCCGGCGTCATAACGCAGTTGCAGCCCCAGCTCAGACACAGCCGTCGCGCCGTCCCCATGACAGAAGTCATGGCGATGATCGGTACACCCGGACGTTCACGCGCGGTCAGCAACGCCGTTGTTCCACTCTGGGTAAAGCAGCAGATGGCCTTGACGTTGGTCTTCTCGGCGATTTCTCGGGCTGCCGCCACAATCCCGTCTGCCACGGTCGAGCCTTTGGCCGTTCGTGACGCCGTGATGATTTGGGTATAAGTCGGGTCAGCTTCCACCTCGATCGCGACCTTGTCCATGGTCTGCACTGCCTCGACCGGATAACTGCCTGCAGCCGATTCGGCGCTCAGCATGATGGCATCGGTGCCCTCATAGATCGCGGTGGCGACGTCCGAAACCTCGGCCCGGGTCGGCATCGGGCTTTCGATCATGCTTTCCAGCATCTGGGTAGCCACGATGACAGGCTTGGCAGCAGCACGGCACTTGCGCACCAAACGTTTCTGGATCGGAGGCACAGCCGAGACCGGCAATTCAACGCCCAGATCACCGCGCGCCACCATTATCCCGTCCGACGCATCAAGGATTTCGGCAAACTGCTCAACCGCGGCAGGTTTTTCGATTTTGGACAGGACGGAAGCACGGCCATCTGCCAGCGCCTTAGCTTCGAACACGTCCTTGGCGCGCTGAACGAAAGACAATGCCAACCAGTCCACACCCAGTGAACAGACAAATTCCAGATCTTCCCTGTCCTTTTCGGACAGAGCTGCCAACGGCAATACCACATCGGGAACATTCACGCCTTTGCGGTTTGAAATGACGCCGCCGATTTCGACCATACAATCGGCAAAATCAGCGCCGCAAGCCGTGACCTCCAGCCGAATCTTGCCATCGTTGACCAGAAGATGCGCCCCGGGCTCCAGCGCCTGAAAAATCTCGGGATGTGGCAGGCAGACCCTGGTTGCGTCACCTTCGCTTGGATCCAGATCCAACCGGAACGCAGCCCCCGGCTTCAGTTCCTCTTCACCGTTGGCAAACACACCGACGCGAAGCTTGGGTCCCTGGAGATCTGCCAAAATCGCAATTGGGCTATCCAGATCCTTTTCCACCTGGCGGATGATGCGGTGTTTTTCGCGGATCTCATCATGCGTGCCATGCGACATGTTCAGGCGGAACACATCAGCCCCCACTTCGTGCAACGCGCGAATTGTATCGTAAGTTTCGGATGCCGGGCCCAGCGTGGCCACGATTTTTACATTGCGCAGGCGCCGCATGCCCATGCCTCCTGATCGAATTTTCAGCGAATGTTATCGCAAACAGTGTCTAGGGGCTTATCGCCCAATTCCCTTTTCAAAGCAACTCCCGTAAAGCTCCCACAAAACCGGTGACAGGCTCATGACATACACTCCTTACTTCACACATGGCGAAGATCGCCCTTCGCGCTGGCTTATCACCTGCGATCATGCAACCAACACCGTCCCACCGGAGATCTCAAACGGGGATCTTGGCTTGGCACGCGAAGATATGGAACGCCACATTGCGTATGACGTAGGCGCTTATGAGGTGGCAAAGCATCTGGGGCAGCTTCTGAATGCGCCAGTTATTGCGTCGAATTTTTCACGACTGGTGATCGACCCTAACCGCGGAGAAGATGACCCCACTCTGCTGATGAAGCTCTATGACGGATCGATTATTCCGGGAAATCGCAACGCAGATGCTTCTGAACGCGAACGCCGGCTGAACATGTGTTATCGCCCCTATCACCGCGAGCTCGCCCGATTGGCGGGCTTGCCGCATGTTGTTATCGTATCGCTGCATTCCTTCACACGCCAGCTGCGAGGACGTCCGCCGCGGCCTTGGCACATTGGTGTACTCTATCCCGAAGGCGAACGCTTCTCTCCCGTCCTGATCCGCGAGCTGCAGGCGCAAGGCGATCTCTGTGTCGGTGAGAACGAGCCCTACACCGGCTACTTGCCGGGCGACGCCATCGACAAGCACGGAACGGCGCACAACCGCCCCAACACTCTGATCGAATTGCGAAACGACCTGATCGCCGATCATGCCGGTCAGCGTGAATGGGCCGAGCGTCTGGCACCGATCCTGACCAACGCCTTGGACGCTTCCGGCCTGTAGCGCGCGAAAAAGTCGCTCGCGCGCTCCATTGTGCGGCAGTCCGCTCCTCCCCATATAGATGGTGGGAAACGCGGAATTCTTTGCAGGAGCACTCAGATGACCATCGAAACTCTGACGACGGTGTTCGGGTGGATGACCGTTCTGAACTTTGCCATGCTGGCATTCATGACTGTAATGGTCCTGGCGTTGCGTGACTGGGCGACGGGCCTTCATGCGCGTATGTTTGACATGGAGCCAGCCGCGGTCCATCGCAGCTATTTCAACTATCTTGCACTCTACAAGGCGCTGACACTGATCTTCTGCCTGATGCCCTATCTGGCTTTGAAACTGACCTGAGTTCGAAACGGAATTTGCTGCGGTTTCAATGCAAAATCCGGCAGAATCTTTGGGCGTCGAATTGTTGGCGTCGCGCGCATCCAGAGAACATCACCCGTTTTTCGCAGCTGAAATCGCATCGAGCTCTTGGAAGAACCCAGCTCGCCCACCAACCCCAGCTTGTCGGACCGGGGGCAAGTTGCTACCTCATAGTGCAAAGCCAAGCACCAAAATCGGAGCCCGCCATGGACCAGCAAACCGAAATCGAACTTCAGGCCGCCGCCTTCCGTCGTCTTCAGAAACACCTGATGGAGGATCGTACCGATGTGCAGAACATCGACATGATGAACCTGGCCGGGTTCTGTCGGAACTGCCTGTCACGCTGGTATCAGGAAGCTGCCAATGAAAAGGGCATCGAAATGGGCAAATCCGAAGCTCGTGAGATTTTCTATGGCATGACGATGGATGATTGGAAGGCAAATTACCAAACAGATGCCTCCCCGGAGAAGCAGGCCGCCTTTGAGGTCGCCTTCAAGGAGAATGTCACCGACAAAAGCTGACCTTAGTCCTTCTTGGGGAGCGGGTCCTCCACGTCAACGATCCGTCCCCCATAATGGAAATGGCTGAGCGAACCCAGCGCTTCGGGCAGGTGGCCGCCATTGTTTTTTGCGATCAGGTGCTGCGACACCACCCGCCAGTCCATGGCGTTTGTGTTCCACATCACCTCACCGCACCCCGAACAGAAGATCTTTTTCATTTGCAGATTGGGGTGCTGGAACGAAGCCAGCTGATCCGCGCCCTTCGTGACGCTCAGCTGATCGGGGTTCCACGCTGTTACAGAATGGTATGGCGTGTTCAGCAGCGTACGGCATGCCTGGCAATGACAATGCCCGCGCACGCGCGGCGCGCCGCTGAGCGTCATCGAGACTGTACCGCAGTCGCAACTTATCTTGTATGTCGCCTCCATGCTTTTCTCCCCGAGAAGTTTTCCAATAGGGTAAGAAAGGCCACCTGAGCGCGCAGGCATCCCAGCCTCGCAACGACCTATTTCGGATAGAAGGAAGGGTGGTAGGTGACTGCGCCGGCGGGTGCCGCTCCTTGCAAAACCAAAACCATGAAATACTCCGGCGGCACTCCGTCAAAGGTGACACGCGCATCCCGGACAAAGCCGAAGCGAGAATAATAATCCGGCTCTCCCAGCACTACGCAGCCGCTTGCACCGGAAGCGCGAAGTCGTTCCAGCCCGTCCCGGATCAAGGCAGAGCCTATCCCCTGCGCCTGAAAGGCTGGCAGAACGGAAACCGGACCGAGCCCGAACCAACCTTGTTCGACCCTACCAATCGTGACCGGGGAAAAAGCGACATGCCCCGTCAACTGCCCTTCGGTCTCGGCGACCAGCGAAAGGGTCAACGCACCCGCCCGTCGCAGCCCATCGACAATACCCGGTTCAGACCCATCGCTGTGTTCGGCTCCGTCAAAAGCCAAGCGCGTGATCTCGTGAATGGCCGGGGCGTCCCCAGCCTGCTCTTCTCGGATATTCACCGCTGCGCCCCCTATATCAGGCTGTTCAATCGAGACCATATCGCGCACCGCCCCTGTTCGGAAGCCCGACAGAGTGCGCGTTCCATTCATCAAGTGTTTAAAACCGGAAAGGCCTCAACCCGCATCCCGAAAGACTTGCGCCACGGCGTCGCCACGACGGACGGGGCCAGGCACACGTTTGGCCAGGATCATTCCCGAATACGGAGTTGTAACGTCTATTGGCTCCCGCCAAGGCGTATCGGGTGTGTGAATGGATCCAATCACAGCACTGCTGCAAACTTCATCGCCAATATTAATATTCGGGACAAACACACCTGCCTCATAAGCATAGACCGAGCCTTGCGCGTGCATCTCACGTGTCCCACGGGTAGCGTCAGGTTGATGCGATGGAAGCACGCCCAGTTCGTTCATGATGCGACGAAGACCCCGCTCGGTCATGCTCAGGATCTCCCGATCAACTGCGCCACCCCCACCCAGTTCTGCCATGACCGAGACAACGCCGTTACGGTTGGCCGCGCCCATGGCGGTCTTCGCGGTGGAGTTTGGCCCGCCCCCACCGGTAAACACCCAAGCATAAGGAAGATCGAACGCAGTCTGGAGCCGCTGCAACAACGCAGCTTCATCGGCGGTCCAGCCTTGCCCGCGCAACAAGGTCGGCGGGTAGTACAGGGACGACCCGCCGGAATGAAGATCAACCATCACATCGCAGAGCGGCAGCAGTTGCGTCTCGATGTAATGCGCGATGATTTGCGACGGCGACCCCGCAGGGTCCCCGGGGAACAGACGGTTCAGGTTGCCGTCATCAACCGGAGACGTTCGCAGGCCAGCTGCTGCTGCCGGAGCATTTGCCGTCGGCAGAATGATCACGCGGCCTTGTATATCTTCAGCACGCAGGCTGCGCGCCAAGTTGGACAGGGCGATCTGTCCTTCGTATTCGTCGCCATGAACCCCGGCCATCAAAAGGATCGTTGGGCCTTCGCCATTCTTCAGGCAGACGATCGGGGTCGGGATCCAGCCATACGCGCTACGATGCACGGAATGGGGTACGCGCAGGAACCCTTGGTGTCGGCCACCGGCCTCAAGATCGATTTCACATGTGACTGGACTGGCTGACAAAACAAGGCCCCGCGGCTGTGTGCTGCGGGGCCCAGTCTAGAAACTTGAATGCGTTTTGCAAACGCCGATCAGATCGCCTTTTTGCGGCTTTCCTCAAGGTAGATCTCGCGCAGACGTTTTGCGATCGGCCCCGGGGTGCCGTCGCCCAGTGTTGCGCCGTCGATCTCCACGACCGGCATCACGAAAGCCGACGCCGAGGTGGTAAAGGCTTCATCCGCCTCTTTCGCTTCGTCGATGGTGAACAGGCGTTCTTCGATCTCCATCTGCGCTTCTTCCGCCAGACGCAGCACAGCTGCGCGGGTAATCCCGTGCAGGATGTCGTTGGACAGCGGGCGGGTCACGATTTTGCCGTTCTTGACATAGTAAGCGTTGTTCGAAGTGCCTTCGGTCACATAACCATCTTCAATCAGCCATGCATCGTCGGCGCCGGCTTTCTTGGCCATCATCTTGCCCATGGACGGGTACAGCAGCTGCACGGTCTTGATGTCGCGGCGCCCCCAGCGGATATCTTCGATCGAGATGACCTTGGCGCCTTTGGCAGCGGCAGGGCTATCGGCCAGACCGGGCTTGTTTTGGGTGAACAACACCAGCGAGGGCGGCGTATCCTCGGACGGGAACACGAAATCGCGGTCGCCATCGGAGCCACGCGACACCTGCAGATAGACCAGCCCCTCTTCGATCTCGTTCAGTTCGACCAGCTTGCGGTGGATTTCCAGCAGATCTTCCTTGGTGCAGGGTGTGGCCATGTCCAGCTCGTTCAGAGACCGCTGCAGACGCACAGCATGACCTTCAAAATCGATCAGCTTGCCGTCCAGCACGCTGGTCACTTCGTAAACCGCGTCGGCGAACAAAAACCCACGGTCAAAGATCGAAACCTTGGCTTCGTTTTCCGGCAGGTATTCGCCATTTACATAAACGGTACGGGTCATGATCTTTCTCCTCAGCCCCAGAGTTCTGCCTTCGGCGGGTGCACCCCGGCGGCATCAAATGTCAAAGGTTCATCGCGGTCTTCCGCCAACAGAAGCGGTCCGTCAAGGTCCGTTACCGCCGCGCTTTGCGCCACAAGCGTCGCGGGCGCCATCGCCAGCGAAGACCCGACCATGCAACCAACCATCACGTCGTAGCCTTGCGCCAAGGCTTCGTCACGCAGCTTCAGGGCTTCGGTCAGGCCGCCGGTTTTGTCGAGCTTGATGTTGACCACATCGTATTTGCCCTTGAGCTTTGGCAGGCTTTCGCGGTCATGGCAGCTTTCATCGGCGCAGACCGGAACTGGGCGGTCCATGCCGATCAGCGCATCATCTTCTCCGGCAGGCAGCGGCTGCTCGACCAGTTCGACGCCCAGACGCACCAGATGCGGGGCGAGATCTGCATAAACCTCGGCCGACCACCCTTCATTGGCGTCGATGATGATTTTGGATTCCGGCGCACCGGCGCGTACGGCCTCTAGGCGCGGCATGTCATCTGGCGTGCCCAGCTTGATTTTCAGCAGCGGACGAAACGCATTCTCAGCGGCCTGTTTCTGCATCGCTTCGGGCGTGTCCAGCGACAGGGTGTAGGCGGTGATTTCCGGCCCCGGCGCTTCGAGCCCCGCCAGTTCCCAGACGCGCTTACCGGCTTGTTTGGCCTCAAGATCCCACAGGGCGCAGTCAACCGCGTTGCGGGCGGCACCGGCGGGCAGCAGGGATTGCAGTTCATCCCGGGTGAAATCGGCGGGCAGACCTTCGATTTCAGCGGTCACGCTTTCCAGCGTTTCATTGTAGCGGGCATAGGGCACGCACTCACCCCAGCCGGTCACACCGTCCTTTTCGACTTTGACGGTCAGAACCTTGGCTTCGGTGCGCGACCCGCGCGAGATGGTGAAGACCTGCGCCAGCTTGAAAACATCCGGCGTCACGGTGACTTTCATATCCATTCCTTTCGACGGAAAAAGGGCGTCTGCTTCCAGACGCCCTCTACAAATCAGATCGCGGCGAGCGCGTCTACCAGACGGCCGGCACCATGGCGATACGGATCGACGGTCGGCAGGCCCATCTTCTCTTCGACTTCAGCCAGATACTTGACCGCTTCGTCTTCGCTCAGGTGTTGGGTGTTGACCGAAATGCCGACGATTTGGCAGGCCGCGTTGGCGCGCTGTGCCAGCGGCAAGGCCACGTCACGCAGTTCTTCCAGCGACGGAACATCATATTCCGGCAGGCCGCGCATGTGGGTGCGGGTCGGTTCATGGCACAGGATCAGAGCATCCGGCTGACCACCATGAACCAGTGCCATGGTGACACCAGAGTAGGAGACGTGGAACAGCGAGCCTTGACCTTCGATCAGGTCCCAGTGGTCGTCATCATTGTCCGGTGTCAGGTATTCAATGGAGCCCGCCATAAAGTCAGCAACAACAGCGTCCAGTGGCACCCCATGGCCGGTGATCAGGATGCCGGTCTGGCCGGTCGCGCGGAAGGTCGACTTCATGCCGCGCTTTTGCATCTCGTTGTCCATCGCCATGGCGGTGTACATTTTGCCAACCGAGCAATCGGTACCCACGGCCAAGCAACGCTTGCCGGTCCGGTTCTTGCCGTTGGCGATCGGGTATCCGACGGTCGGAACGCGCACATCGTGCAGGGTGCCGCCATGGGTCTGCGCCGCAGCGACCAGATCACCTTCGTCACGCAGAAGGTTGTGCAGGCCCGACGCCAGATCATACCCCATCTCAAGCGCCTTGATCAGCACCTCTTTCCACGCAGGCGAGATCACACCACCTCGGTTTGCAACGCCTATCACCAGCGTTTTGGCGCCTGCGGCCTGCGCTTCTTCCAGGGTCATTTCGGTCAGCCCCAGATCAGCACCACAGCCCGGCAGGCTGATCTGACCGACGGCATGATCCGGGCGCCAGTCACGGATACCGATGGCCACTTTGGCGGCCAGCATGTCGGGCGCATCGCCCAGGAACAACAGATACGGAGTTTCGATCATTGCGGTCATCCTTCCCCAAAACAGATTTAGGCCAGTTTCCACGGATATGAGCGCAAGATCCTCTCTAAATCACATTCACTTCACCAATTCACGAAAGAATCTTCGAATATCTTGTCAATTATTAGAAGATTTCCCCTCAATATCAGCATTGCTGACCTTTTCATCTTCTTCAATCCAAGATTCGGCCTGCAACACCCCCGGCTGGGCTGCCCCAATGATACCCATGGCCTGCGCTTCACCAGTTTCTTCCGGCGGAGCCACCTGCACACGACGCACCAACGCAAGCGCAGCACCGCCGCACCCAACTGCTACGAAAAGCAATTGCAGCCCCCGCCCATCGAACAGGGCCAAGGCGTTGGGACCCAAAACTGTTCCCAACAGAAGGCCAATATTCAACAGGAACACCATTGTACCACTGGCTGGAACGACCTGACCCGGACGCAGCTGGTCATTGGCATGCGCCGCCAGAATCGAATAGGTGGGGTAAGTCCCCATGGCAATTGCTGCAAAACCGAACACAAGACGGGAAGGTGAAGTGTCGATTGCCATCCACAATCCCGACACCGCCGTCAGCACGCCTAGTCCGATCACCACATATCGTCGGTCGGTCTTGTCCGAAATCCAACCGACCGGGAACTGAATCAGCGCCCCGGCGATCAATGACACCACCAACGCACCCGACGCCTGCGCCGCTGTAAACCCCTGTTGCAAGGCATAAAGCGGTAGCGAAATAAACTGGGCTGACATGCCGATGCTCATCAACACGATCCCCATCACCGCCAGCGGCGACACCCGATAGAGGCGCGACACCGGCATCCGCTCTGGGGCCGAGTACTCAGGCGCCTTGTTGTTCGACAGAAGAAGCGGAACGATGGAAAGCGAAATCAGGATCGACACGAGCCCAAACAAAAGACTGCCAGTTGGGTCCGGGAAGCCCACCAATGCCGTCCCAAGCGCCGGCCCTACAAGCTGGATTACAAAGTAGACCGACAGGATCTGCGCTCGAAACCGGTTTTCCGCCTTGGCGTTCAGCCAGCTTTCGGTGATGACATAGAGGCCGGGATAGCAGAACCCCGAAAGAAAACGCATAGCGCTCCAGCTATAGGGATCATTGGTCAGCAGATGGATGATCGCCGCAATCGACACCAGCGAAGCCAGGGCTGAAAAAACCCGGATATGCCCGACCTTTTCGACCAATCTGGGGGCAATGGTCGTGCCTGCCAGCGCCCCGAACGGATAGCAGGCCTGCATGATCGAAATGGTGAAATCGGAAAACCCGAGTTCGTTGCCCCGAATGGTCAGCAGTGTTGCCAAAAGACCGTTGGCAACCATCAGCATCAACATACCCAGAAACAGGGCCCAGTTTTCGTATAGAGCGCGCTTCATGATTTTGGCTTCACGCAAGGCGCCACATTTTGCACGTCAGATCACGACATCAGGCTCTGATCACGACATTCCTGATCAGCAAGAGGAGAATTAACGGATCTTTGCGTCGTACCGGCTTCCCTGCCAATTGATGAGAACCAGCTGACCATTATTCACGACGTATCTGTCGAACCGAGGGGTCGAATAGGCGATGCAACGCACCCCATTGGAATAAAACTGGTACCCGGTAGCATCATAGCGCTGCCCGCCTGTCGTAAAGCGATATGTTCCGTCCTTGCGGTAGTGTTCGACACCGCCCGTTTCAAATTTGACTTTTTTGTTTGTCAGCGTCTTTTCCAACCAAGCATTCGTGACAGCCTGATCCCCCGCTTGGGTGTTCCAGGTTTTGTTCGGAGGTTTTCCGGGGCAAGCCGCAAAAACCGAAGACGCGACAAAGGTGAACAAAATGGCAGCAGAAGTAAGTTTCATCAATTAGTCCTCCAATGGACCAATCATAAGAAACAGCCGCGTTGCAACGCAACGATTGCTCACGCCGCAATGCCGCAATTTTCGCTGCGATAGCAAAATGGGCTTGCAGCGTTGCGCGCAATTTAATAACTCGATCAACGATAGAAACGCAATTTCCTTACCCGGAGGGAATACCCATGAGCTTCCGCATCCAACCGGCCGCCCCGGCCCGCCCCAACCGTTGCCAATTGTTCGGCCCTGGCTCGCGCCCGGCGATCTTTGAAAAAATGGCCGCCAGCGCCGCTGACGTGATTAACCTGGATCTTGAGGACTCGGTTGCCCCTTCCGATAAGGACAGCGCGCGCGAGAACATCATCAAGGCGATCTCGGAAGTCGATTGGGGCAACAAAACCCTTTCGGTGCGGATCAACGGTCTTGATACACCGTTCTGGTATCGCGACGTGGTGGATCTGCTGGAACAGGCAGGCGACCGTCTGGATCAGATCATGATCCCCAAGGTCGGCTGCGCCGGTGACATCTATGCCGTGGACGCACTGGTCACAGCGGTCGAAGCCGCCAAGGGCCGTACAAAGCCTATCAATTTCGAAGTGATCATCGAATCCGCTGCGGGCATTGCCCATGTGGAAGAGATCGCCGCCGCCTCGCCCCGTCTTGTTGCCATGTCGCTGGGCGCAGCTGACTTCGCCGCTTCGATGGGTATGCAGACCACCGGGATCGGCGGCACTCAGGAAAACTATTACATGATCCGTGAGGGTCAAAAACACTGGTCCGATCCGTGGCACTGGGCTCAGGCCGCCATCGTCGCCGCCTGCCGCACCCACGGCGTGCTGCCCGTGGACGGGCCGTTTGGCGACTTCAGCGATGACGAAGGTTACCGCGCTCAGGCGCTGCGCTCGGCCACTTTGGGCATGGTCGGCAAATGGGCCATCCACCCCAAGCAGATCGGTCTGGCCAACGAGGTTTTCACCCCGTCGGATGAAGCCGTTGCCGAGGCGCGCGAAATCCTGGCCGCAATGGAACAGGCCAAAGCCAATGGCGAAGGCGCGACCGTTTACAAGGGGCGACTGGTTGATATCGCTTCAATCAAGCAGGCCGAGGTGATTGTTGCTCAATCCGAGCTGATCGCAAACAGCTGAAACCGCCTTGTTGGTCTAGGAAATGCGGAGCGTCCATCGGGCGCTCCTTTTTCGTTTCGGATCCAACTCAAAGCGTCAGAAACCAAGGTAGAATGCCGGCTCATCAAGTTGTTTCAGACATCCTGTTGCGTCCACAATTGCCAACCCGCATGAGAGTCACAGGAACACCTGTACCTTGCCGAACTGAATTCGCAGCATGAGCATATGCAGCGCTACACCAAGCACCCAAGGTAGTACGGCCCATTGCACCCATATTTGCTCGGGCGTCACCAACAGGTTGAACAGGCAAAGGGCGGGACTGCACACCGCAAAACTGACCAAGTGCATCTGCAGACCCTTGATCGCCTTTACATAGTCCGGATCCAGGCCTGCATCGACGCGCTGCTCTGACCGCAGATCTTTCACACTGGTTTCGAACGCGGCGGCGAGGCTCTGAAGACTATCGCCCCTCGGCACCTGACCCCGTTCAATTCGCTGAACGGTGCGGGCCGACAGGCCTGCCGCTGCGGCAAGATCTTCCTGAGACCACCCGCGGCTCTCCCGCATTTGCCTGACATTCATTGCAATACCACCTTTGCTTTCTTCGCCAGACATCTACTTTTCCTTCCGCCATCTCTCCACGTCAGCACTCCGACACAAGCACGACACGAGACCGACAAACCCTGTAAGCACAGGCCCGCGCTTCAATTCCGCAAGTCTTTCGGCGACCCCATGACAACATAGGTTGTAAGAGCATTTACATGCGGGGTTACCCCCAGCACGTCCGTGTGGAACTTCTTGTAGCTGGGCAGATCAGCACATTCGACACGCAGCAGATATTCGATCGTTCCGGTGATATTGTGGCATTCCACAACCTCCGGTGCTGCCTGCATGGCCCGCTCAAACCCTTCTTGCGCCGCTTTTGAGTGTTCGCTGAGGCCCACCCCGATATAGGTAACAAAGCCAACACCCAGCGCCTGTCGATCCAGAACTGCCCGATAGCCGGTTATCACACCGTCGCGCTCAAGCTCCTGAACCCTCCGCAAACAGGCCGAAGGCGAAAGGCCGATGCGTTCGGCCAGTTCCAGGTTCGAAACCCGCCCATCAAGTGTCAGTTCGCGCAATATCTGTTGATTTATGTGATCATCTTTCGCCATTTGTTGCGAAACTTTTCACATCACGCTGCAAAACGCAATTTCATTTGGGGTAAATTCCATCAGATTGCCATCATGACTTACGAACTCTTCGCCGCCCTTGTCCTGTTTGCCCTTGTGTCATCGATCACGCCGGGGCCGAACAACCTGATGCTCATGGCCTCCGGGGCGAATTTCGGCTTTCGCCGCACAATCCCGCACATGCTCGGGATCGGGCTGGGCTTTACGTTCATGGTGGTTCTGGTGGGTGTCGGGCTGATCCAGGTCTTTGATGCAGTCCCGGTCAGCTACACCATCCTCAAGGTTTGCTCGGTCGTGTACCTGCTTTTCTTGGCTTACAAAATCGCCAATGCCGCGCCTGTAAAGCAGGGAGAGGCCACAGGTACGCCAATGACATTCCTGCAGGCAGCCGCGTTTCAGTGGGTCAATCCGAAAGCCTGGGCGATGGCCCTGACCGCAATCAGCGCTTATGCACCTAGCCAGTCATTTACCGCGATCCTGTTGGTCGCGGCGATCTTCGGTGCAATCAACCTGCCCTCGGTCAGCACCTGGACGGTTCTGGGCCAACAATTGGCGCGAATCCTGACGAACCCGCGCCGGTTGGTGATGTTCAACTGGACAATGGCCGTGTTGCTGATCGCCTCGCTTTATCCAGTGATCTGGCCGACCTGATCTATCACCCCTTATTTCAGCGGCATGCAGATTTCGGTCAACAGATCCTCTGGAGCCACTTCACGCGGGTTGTTCAGATAGATCTCGAAACACGGCTGTTCCGCCGGTTCTTCGCCCGATTGCGGCAGCCAATTGCCATACAGCGTGTGATAGGCCGCCGCGATCCCGGAATACGGACCCTTGTAGGTCAGAACCGCTGTCTTGCCACCGGGAAGCGTATGCTCCTCCATCCCTTGGGGCACATCATCCCCGTGGAAAACACCGCCCGCGAAGCTGCGCAGATGGGCTTCTGCCACCTCTTCTGGGTTGTCATAATAGATCGCCAGCATCGGCCCCATCTGGGCCCAAAGAGCCCGGGTTTCGCACAGGGCGCCAAACGCCTCAAAGCTCTTGCCGATTTCCATGTAGGATCCGCGATGCGGCAGCCCGACCAGACGACGGGCAGGTTCGGAACGTGTTGTTATGGGATGCATAGGATATTCTCCAATCTGAAAGTTATTGCGTGGAGGCATCCAGCGACCGGCCTTGCGAAACGCAGACGGACTGGTGCCATAGGCCTCGGAAAAGGCCCGCGCAAAGGACTTCTGGTTGGGATAGCCCACGGATTTGGCAATCTCGTCGATCTTCCGGTTCGATTGCACCAGCCAGTTCGCGGCGCGATGCAATCGCAACCTGCGCACGGCCTGCGCGCAGGTTTCCCCAGTCACGGCCCGGAACACCCGGTGCCAATGAAACCGAGACATCGCCGCCACATCGGCCAGTACATCCAGCGACAGATCCGCACCTGGATTGTCATGGATATAGTTCAGGACGCGCAGAACACGGGCCTCGGTACTGGTTGTCATGGCATTCCACCTTCATCACTTCACCCTTCAGGATCTCGCATATCAGGACACCACAAATCTTGCTGAGTTGCATCCTGCCGCGTGTAAGGCCATATAGCGTCCAAACCGGTGCAAGTGAGGCGTCATGACCCAGTATCTGGATTTCGAAAAACCGCTGGCGGAAATCGAAGGCAAAGCAGAAGAATTGCGTGCTCTGGCCCGCGCCAATGAAGAGATGGACGTGGCTGATGAAGCCGCTGCGCTGGACACCAAGGCCGCGCAACTGCTGGAAGACCTTTACAAGGATCTGACGCCCTGGCGGAAATGCCAGGTCGCGCGTCACCCCGAACGACCGCATTGCCGCGATTACATCGACGCGCTGTTCACCGAATACACGCCGTTGGCTGGCGACAGGAACTTTGCCGACGACCACGCGGTCATGGGCGGCCTCGCCCGATTCAACGACCAACCGGTGATGGTGATCGGCCATGAAAAGGGCAGCGACACCAAATCCCGCATCGAGCGTAATTTCGGCATGGCCCGCCCCGAAGGCTATCGCAAGGCGATCCGGCTGATGCAGATGGCCGACAAATTCGGCCTGCCGGTGGTGACACTGGTGGACACCCCCGGCGCCTACCCTGGCAAGGGCGCCGAGGAACGCGGCCAGTCCGAAGCCATCGCCCGCGCGACCGAAGCCTGCTTGCAAATCCGCGTGCCGCTGATCAGCGTGGTGATCGGCGAAGGCGGTTCAGGTGGCGCCGTGGCTTTTGCCACAGCAAATCGCGTGGCAATGCTGGAACATTCAATCTACTCGGTCATCAGCCCCGAAGGCTGTGCTTCGATCCTCTGGAAAGACGCAGAAAAGATGCGCGAAGCAGCCGAGGCGCTGCGCCTCACGGCTCAGAACCTCAAGGAACTGGGTGTTGCCGACACCATCATCCCCGAACCCAAGGGCGGCGCCCATCGTGATCGCCCGGAAACCATTGCCGCCGTGGGAGCCGCGATCGAAACCCTGCTGAAAGAGCTCGACGGCAAGGATGGCGACGCGCTGGTTCAGGACCGTCGCAAGAAGTTCCTGGACATGGGTTCCAAAGGCTTGGCGGCCTGACACCCCCAATCTGCCACAGGCGCCCACCCGAGGAGGCGCCTGAAAGGCAACGACGAGATATCCTGCGCGCCGCCAGGCGCTCATTTCGACTTCATTACCCGCGCCGCAAGCGCTGCAACAGATCCAGCGACGGCTGCCCGGTTACCGGAAGGCCGTTCGCTTTCTGGTAGCCGCTGATGGCTGCTGTTGTCTTGCCCCCGATCACCCCATCCGCGCCTTGCGTGTCAAAACCGGCCTTGGTCAGGCGCTCCTGCAACTCCTTGCGATTGTTCAAGGTCATGCCTTTCGAATCCGGCGGGAATCGACCCTGGATCGGCGCACCGCCGGTGATCCGGTCGGCCAGATGACCAATCCCGATCACATAATTCGTCGAGTTGTTGTAGCGGGTGATTACGGTGAAATTGTTGAAGATCATGAAGGCAGGCCCAGACGCGCCTGCGGGAATGATAACAGATGCCGCCCCATGATTGGGCACCTGACCGCCCCGCACATCCCGCACGCCCAAAGCAGCCCAATCTGCCGGGCTGCGTTTGGAACCACGTCCTGTCAGACCGGTATTGAACCCTTCGGGCAGTCGCACCTCCACGCCCCAGGGCTGGCCGCGGCGCCATCCCGACCGCTTCAGATACGCAGCGGCCGAAGCCAGGGCGTCGGTTGGATCATCCGACCAGATATCGCGTTGGCCATCGCCCCGGAAATCCACTGCATAAGCCAGGTAAGAGGTCGGAATGAACTGCGTATGCCCCATGGCGCCAGCCCAGCTTCCGGTCATCGCCTGCGGGCTGACATCCCCGTTCTGCAGGATCTTCAGCGCAGCAACCAACTGGCTTTCGAAAAACGACCCACGCCGGCCGTCATAGGCCAGGGTGGACAGGGCCGACACGACCGGGATATCGCCTCGCCGGGCTCCATAGCGACTTTCCAGCCCCCAGATCGCGGTGACAATTTCCGGCTCGACCTGATATTGCGCTTCGATCTGGCTCAAGAGGCTCGCGTGCTTCCGTAACATCTGCTTGCCTGTGGCAATCCGCTCGTCAGAGGCTGCAATGGCCAGATAGTCCTCCAGCGTTCGGGTGAATTCGGTCTGATTGCGATCCCGCTCGATCACGCCGGGCAGATACCCCGCCCCGCGAAACGCCCGGTCGATTGTGGTTTGCGACACACCCTTGGACAACGCCCGCGATTTGAAGCCCGCCACCCATGTGTCATAGCCGGGATTGGGCACCGACCGCATTTGGGTACGCGGCGCGGACTGCTGGGGCGTACCCGCCGTACACGCTGACAGAATCGCCGCTCCCAAACCAAGGGAAAATACGCGTCTTGGAATCATCATGCTCAATACCTGCTGCCTGCCTGACCCCAGCCTAGCCCGGTTCAGGCAACAGGCAAAGTGATCAGCTGCGCCAAACCAGAAATCGCCGTTCGACCTGCCCGATCATCCAACTGGTCAGCACCCCCAGGGCCGACAGGATCACAACACCTGCAAACAGCCGCTCAAGGTCATAGAGGGAACCCGCCTGCAGAATATAGGCTCCGATCCCGTACTCAGCACCCAGCATTTCCGCCGCAACCAGCAGGATTATCCCTATGGCCAGACTAACCCGAAGTCCCGACAGGATGCCCGGCAACGCTCCCGGGAGGACGATCTTGCGCACGATGCTGAGCCAGGACAGGCCAAAGCTCTGCCCCATACGGATCAGGGTCCGATCCACATTGTCCACCGCGCCATAGGTGGCAACAACAGTGGGTGTGAATGTTCCCAACGCGATCAGCGCGTATTTTGATCCCTCATCAATCCCGAACCAGATCACGAAGAGCGGCAACAGAGCGATCTTTGGGATCGGAAAGATCGCAGCAACCAAGGGTATCAATCCTGCCCGGACCAGCGAAAACAACCCGATCAGCACCCCGATTCCAATCCCCGCGCTGACACCCATGGCCGATCCGACCACCAGCCGGGTCAAGGACGGTCCCATATGAGACCAGAGTGCTCCGCTGTTGGCCAACTCCATCAAGGTTGTTGCTACATCGGAAGGGCGCGGCAAAGTCAGGTTCGAGATCCAACCGGCCCGGGTGCCCCATTCAATCAGCAGAAGCAACACGACGAAGACAACCAGCCCAGCGCCCCGGCGAGCTTCAGGACGAAAACCTCCGCCCCGGAAAGGGACATTCTGCGCCGGATCAGCCATCCACCAGCTCCTGATCCGCTGCCAGCGCTTCTTCCCGCATCAGGGACCAAAGATGGGCCTGCAGCGCCTCAAGCTCCGGATCTCCGGCCGCACGATCCGTAAGCGGCGTCGTGATGTCGATGACTTCGCGGATCTGCCCCGGGCGCCGCGACAGAACCGCTACTTTGTGGCCAAGACGGACAGCCTCAGCCAGATTATGCGTAACGTAGATTGCCGTGAACGACTGCCGTTGCCACAGCCCTACAAGATCTTCCATTAATAACTCACGCGTCTGTGCATCCAGGGCCGACAAGGGCTCGTCCAGCAACATCACAGCCGGGTTCACAGCCAAGGCCCGAGCAATGGCGACCCGTTGTTTCATGCCGCCCGAGAGCTGCCGGGGCAAGGCGTCGCGAAAATCACTCAGCTTGGTACGAGCCAGAACGTCGTCAATGATCGCTTTCGCCTTGCTGCCCCGGATACCGTGATCTTCCAACACCAGGGAGATATTCCCCGCCACGCTGCGCCATGGCAGCAGGGCGAAATCCTGGAAAACGAATGTCAGCGGGTTCAGGCAGTCACTAGGCGGTGCGCCATGCTGCAGCACACGCCCCAGTTCGGGGTATTCCAACCCGCCGACCATACGTAGCAAGGTGGATTTCCCACAACCCGACGGCCCCACCAGACACAGAATCTGCCCGGCGGGAACCCGAAGTGATATATCCTGAAGCACCGTCATGTCCCCATAGCGGTGCGACAGGTTTTCGATCGTTAGCTCCATTCACGTGAGCTGTCAGATCGTGGGCGCATAGGACGGATCAACCAGCGTGTCCGCCGTGATGCTGTCCTTCACCAGACCTTCGGATTTGAACCAGTTCAGCTGGTCATTCACTGATTCCATGTTCAAACCAGCATTCTTGTTGATCCGCATGGCACCATTTCGGATGGACCCTTCGGCCTTTTCGAAGGGCCGGTCGGTGTAAACATATTTATGGATCAGCTTGACCATCTCGGTCGCCGCATCATCGCCGGCCGACTTGTCCACCAGCGCCGCGTTGAAATCGTCCGCCCCACGCGAGAAAGCCCGCAGGAAAGCTTCGGTCCGTGCGCGTTCCTGAGCTGCATTGTTGGCCGAGGTGAACACGGTCGTAACCTGATAATTCGGGATGTAATCGGCCACGTCGCCAATGATCTTGACCGCACCGCCGCCTGCCAGGGCCTTGGCAATATGCGGAACAATGGACCAGGCGTCTACTTGCCCCGATTTCATCGCACCGATAATGGCACCAACCTTTTGCAGCGGTTTGAACTTGACCGAAACGCCTTCGGCAGCGGAAATTTTCGATCCCATGTAATGGAAGGACGATCCCGCCTGAGTGACGGCATAGTTTTTGCCCTCCAAGGCCGCCGGGCTGGTCAGGCCCGCCTCATAGGCCGCGTTGGAGGCAAGAATTTTTTGCCCGTCGATACCCTTCTCTTCGCTCAGGGCACCACCAATGACCTTGGCCGCGCCTTTTTCCGCAAGGCTGATCAGGCCACCGGAAATGGCGGTCACGGCATAGTCGGCATCGCCGCTGGCGATGGCCACGGCCATCGGTTGTGCGGCCTGGAAAAACTTGAATTCGACATCCAGCCCTTCCTCGGCAAAATAGCCACGTTCGAAGGCCACAAACGATGCCGCGTGACTGGTAAAGCGCAGCGCGCCCACGTTGATCTTGGTGTTGGCAAAGGCCGGTGTTCCCAGAACCGGCAGTGCAGCGGCCCCACCCAGAAGTCCCAAGGTTCCACGGCGTGAAAAAGTCGTCATCGAATTCCTCCCCTGAATTGGTGCAGGCGTTGCACCCGAAGGGAGAGTAGAACTCATTGCAGCGGATTTGCAATTCCTGACAATGCGTCACCAACGCTGGGATCAACCCGCCAGCAGCCGCAACCCCTGGGTCACATCCGAACGGACAGCCAGTCGCAAACCAGGTTCATCTCCTGCCTTGAGAGCCGAAATGATGAGCCGGTGATTGTTGGGAGGCTCGGTCCTGCGCAAGCGCCCGTACAACGCCCGCATGGTCGGACCCAATTGCAACCACACGGTTTCCGCCATCGCAAGCATCGCCGGAGCCTGAGCCCGAAGATAGAGTGTCCTATGGAATTCGAGATTGGTGCGGATATACCCCACGGCATCACGTTTAGACACCATTTCCGCAACGGTCATGTTGATCGTGTTCAAGCGGTCGATCAGGGCAATGTGCGCGCGTGGCAGTGCCCGGCTGGCCAGCTCCACTTCCAGCAACGCTCTCAGCGCAGCCAATTCCTCAATCCGGTCGTTGCTAAGCTCCGGGGTCGACACGCGGCCCGAGCTCGACAGAAACAGCGCGCCTTCTGCCACCAGGCGCCTCACCGCTTCTCGTGCCGGTGTCATGGACACGTCGAACTCCTTTCCGATGCCGCGCAGCGTCAGGGCAGCGCCCGGCGGGATTTCCCCATGCATGATCCGAGTGCGAAGCGTGCGATAAACGCGATCATGGGCGGAAATGTCGGCGTCGGAGGAACGGGCTACGGTATTCATGTTCCCATGTGATCACATATGCGGGCAAGGTCAACCGATAGAGCGGCCCGGCTCCGGCCTTCAGAACTGAAAACGGTGCAGGGCACCGCCCTGCTCACGCAGCCATCGGCGCGGTGCATCATAGTCACCATAGAGCGCCTCCACATGGTTCCAGAACCGGCTTGAGTGGTTCATCTCGGCCAGATGCGCCACCTCATGCGCGGCCACATACTGCAGCACCTCGGGCGGCGCCAGGATCAGCCGCCAAGAATACATCAAGGCACCCGCCGAGGAGCAAGAACCCCAGCGTGACCGTGTATCGCGAATGCTGATCCGGGCATAGCCTTTGCCCAAACGTTCGGCATACCGGTCCGATGCAGCAACCAGACGATCTCGCGCCAGCTCCCTGAGATGCGCCTTGAGCCGCGGCACTCCTCGGTCAACGGGAATATCAATGGCTTCACTTGAGACAATCACCTTGCGTGTCGTGCCCGTCCGGACAAGACGCCCGCGCCCTTCCAATGGGATCTCTTCCCCCGGTCCCACGGCAACCAGGCCCGGATGGTTGTCCAGATGACCCCGTATCCATTCCGCCTTGCTTTGAGCGAAATCCAAGGCCTCTTCCTCGGGCACACCCGCAGGAACCGTCAGTGTTACCCGACCGTCCAACTGCGATATCCGCAGACTGATGCGCCTGGCCCGCCCCGACCGTCTCAGGGTCAGGTAAACCGGTGGTTCTCCGCGCAGATGATGCTGCCCCATGGTGCAACCCTTTTTCAAAGGCTTTGACACTCTCCTAGTCATATGGCAGGAGACCGGAATCGTCGATACGACTCAGCAGATAATCGAGGGGATACAGATGCCCAAGGAAGAATGGGGTGTAAAGCGCGTTTGCCCGACCACCGGGAAGCGGTTCTACGACCTGAACAAAGATCCGATCGTCAGCCCCTACACGGGTGAGGTCGTCGAACTTGACGCCGGCAAGAGCCGCATGATCGCCGCCGACGCGGCAGATGCTGCCAGCGCCAAAGACAAAGCTGATCTGGAATCGGAAGATCTGGTCCTGGATGATGACGACAACGTCGACGTGGATCTGGGTGATGACGTTCTGGATGACGACGATGATGATGACAACGTCTCGCTGGACGAGATCGCGGATGTCGCATCCGAAGGGGACGACTCCTAAGCGCGCCTAAAACGACGGGGCGACAAGCGCCCCGTTCCGCATTCCTCTAGGGTGCGAAAAAGCTTGGCACAGGATGCATTTTCCGCTTGCAGCCTGCGCCAGCGTCCCTTAAACGGACGCTCACACCGCGTAACGACACACTGCAACGCGGACCGGTTCGGGGCCTTAGCTCAGTTGGGAGAGCGCTTGCATGGCATGCAAGAGGTCAGGGGTTCGACTCCCCTAGGCTCCACCAAATCCTATCCAAGCCAACTCAACTAAGTTGAACGCGACCCAGGCGCTGATCAGTCCTTTGTCGATCCAAATGCCATCCGCTGCAGCACGTCATGCCCATCCACCCAGCGGTGTTTGGCGACGGCAACCACGTGAACAACCGTCAAGGCCAGCATGCCATAGGCGAACCACTTGTGCAGATTGGCCGTGACCGTCTCAAGCTGAAGCCCCCACAGGGTATCGAGGGTCGGAAAAAGCTTGGGCATCGCGACGCCAAACCAGTTGACCCCGTGCCCACCAAAATCCGTCTCGGCCCATCCGACAAAGATGATGGCGGCGGGCAATGCGTAGAGCCCAAGATGCCCAAGATGCGAGCCCAGCTTCTCCCAAGACGGCATGAAGTCCGGCAGGAGCGGTGGCGTATTGAACAAACGGATCAGAATGCGCAGCAGCAACAGACCACCCAAAGTGACCCCGGCCGAAATGTGGATGCCGAACAGAAACTCCTCCAGCGCGGTGTCTTCGGCGACCAGCGACGTCATGGCATAGCCAGACGCCCACATGAAGAAAAACCCGGCGGCCATGAGCCAGTGCAAAACCCGGGCCGATAAGACGTAGCGTTCCATTGATTTACCTCCAGATTGCGCGTCGTCGGGTATGTGGCAACCTCGCTTTGCCACCGCCACAACGATTGCGGTAAATCGCGGTATTGCGCGCGAATGGTCGGCCAATTTTCGTGAGCGGTCATCGCTCGACCGGTGACGGGCTGACTGATAGAAGGCGCACATGTCACCGCCCAGTCAGCCTCAGCCCGAGACCTCCCTCAAAAGACAGATACGGACTGTCTTGATGACCACTCTTGTGGGTGCCGGTTTCGCCGTGGCCATCGAACCTGATCACACAGTTGGAATGCCGCTTCTTGCGGCCTACGGCTTGTGGATGACACACTTTCTGGCCGTGTCCGGATTATTCCTGACCACGGCGACGTTTCTACGGCGGACACGGATGAACGACCTTCAATCCGTGTTGGTTGCAGCGATTCTTCTGCCGTTGCTTTTCGCACCGATTTCACTGGTCTTGGACATGGGCTTTGGAAAGCCGGATGCGGAATTTGCAGCGGGCGCCCCAATGCTCGGGATTTTCTGGGACGAAGTTCTTACGGTCGCACCGATTTCACTGGCTGTTGCAGTTGTACTGGCATGTATCTTGGAGATGTGGCGGCCCCAGATGACACAGATCGGAGCCGAGCAAAACCCGGTGACGTCCCAACACGGCGCAGCAACCCTTCCATCGCTGCGCAGCCTGATCCCGTCCGCTCCGCAACACTTGGGCGACAACATCATCCGCCTGCATGCCCAGGATCACTATGTTGAAATCGTCACCACACAGGGAAATGCACTCCTGTCAGAACAATTTGGCGACTGCGTAGACAACCTGGCACCGCTGGACGGGTTTCAATGCCATCGGTCGCATTGGATCAACCTGGCTCATATCGACGGGCTGAGCCGTTCGGGGAGCTCGTATGTCTGTACGCTCAGCAATGGGGACAAGGTGCCCGTCAGTCGCCGCCGCCATCATGAACTGACTACAAAAATCGAATTGTAGTCGAAAAAAAAAGGGCCGGCAAAGGCCGGCCCATTTTGTTGATATACAGCGTGGATCAGACTTTGCCCTTCCACGGGATCAGCCAGCTTTCCAGCTTGCGCATGCCGACCTCGATGGCAAAGCCGATAACACCGATCACGATGATGCCGACGATGATGATGTCGGTCAGCTGGAACTTGGACGCGGTCACGATCATCTTGCCGAGACCCACGTTTGCTGCAACCAGTTCGGCCGCCACAACCGTACCCCAGCAGACCCCCATCGCAACACGGGCACCGGTGAAGATGTCGGGCAGCGAGTTCGGCACGATGACCTTGCTCAGGATCTGCCACTTGGACGCCCCCAGCGAATAGGCCGCGTGCACCTTGGAAATCGCAACCCCCGAGACCCCTGATCGGGCCGCAATGATCATGATCCATAGCGCTGCGAGGAACAGCAAGACAACCTTGCCCAATTCGCCGATGCCGAACCAGATGATGATCAGCGGGATCAGCGCCAAGGGCGGGATCGGACGCATGAATTCAACAATCGGGTCGAACCAGCCGCGGGCCCAGCCCGTCAGGCCCATGGCATAGCCGATCGGGATGCCGATAAGCGCGCCAAAGAAAAAGCCCAGAAGAACCCGTTGCAGCGAAAAGCGCGTGTGCTCGAACAAGGTGTAGCCCTGGTACCCTTCCTTGTTCAGCCAGAAGAAGCGCTGCAATACCACCTCAGGTGCGGGCAGGTACAGGCGCGCCATGCGTAGACCCGTGGCAGGCGCAAAGGTAGGCGTACCCTTGTCGGTCATCGAAATCGTGCCTTCGGGGATCTTGATCTCGCTGCCCGGCTCGATCGGTTGGCCATTGATCGCGATGACCTTTGAGCCTTCCTTTTTGCTGACCTCGTCATTCTGCCAAACATTCACCACCTTGAAGGCGTAGCGCGCCACTGTAAGCGTGTCGTTCTTGGCAAAACCGTCGCCAGGTTCGACTTCGGCCGGCGCAGGTTCACGGCCCGGGTTGCCATCCGCATCCACCGTCTGCTGAATGTCTTCGCGATAGACCCGAACCGAAACGGTAGCGTCGTCGGTTGTGCCATCTTCAAGCTGAGCGGTGTAAGTGAATTCGACATCGCCCAAGAACGGACCCGGCATCTTAGGCAACGGAATGGACGAGTTTGTAAAGGCGACCCACAGCCAGAAAACCGTGATGACCGAGACTACCGAAGCAACCCTGTTTGCGGTAATCGCGCTTTCGTCACCGAAGGTAACCGTCTTGAGTTTGTTGAAGCCCTTTTTCTCGAAGGCGCTTTTGAAGACACGTTTGGCGACGAAAAAAGAGCCGAAAAAAGCGCCTACATAGAGGCCTAGAACGAGCAATCCGGTCATGCGCTTTCCTCCGTCCGGCCCATGATTTCCTCTTCCATGTTCCAGATCATTTCAAGGATCTCCTCGCGCGTGCCGGCGTAGTCCTTGTGCTTCTTCACTTCCCGCAAGTCATTGCCGACACCCAGGTCCGCAAACGGCAGGCGGTATTCCTTGTGCACGCGACCCGGTCGAGGCGCCATCACCAGCAGGCGCTCGCCCAGCAACAGTGCCTCTTCGACCGAGTGGGTGATCAGGATGATGGTCTTGCCGGTGTCCTTCCACAGATCCAGCACCAGTGACTGCATCTTTTCACGCGTCAGCGCGTCCAACGCGCCAAGCGGTTCGTCCATCAGGATCACATCCGGATCATTGGCCAGACAGCGGGCCAGCGCAACACGCTGTTGCATGCCACCCGAGAGCTCGTAAATGGCCTTTTCCTTGAAGTCCTGCAGGCCGACGACCTCAAGAAGGTGCTCGACCTTCTCCTTGCTTTCCGCCCGGCTGACACCTTTCATGTCAGGGCCAAAGCTGACGTTGTCGCGCACATTCATCCATTCGAACAAAGCACCCTGCTGGAACACCATGCCACGCTCCGGGCTGGGACCGGTCACAAGATGACCGTTCAGCTCGATCTGACCTTCGGTCGGGGCCAGAAAGCCCGCGACGATGTTCAACAGCGTGGTCTTGCCGCAGCCCGACGGGCCCAACACGCTCATCAGTTCGCCAGACTTGATGTCCAGCGTCACATTCTTCAGCGCCTGAACATGCCCGCCATTGGGCAGATCAAAGCGCATCGATATATCATTTATGAGAAGTCCAGACACCTGGAGCCCCTTCCTTCCAAGGTGGGGTCGCCTTACGGGTAAAGCGACAAAGGGGTGGGTGCTTGGTGAAACACCCACCCCGCCAGTTAGATAGGTTTAGTTCGCGCCCAGAGGTCCGGCGTTCACGTTGTCTTCGTACGACGCCTTGGCCGCATCGATCGAACCCGAAGCCACAAAGACATCCGCCACGCCCTTCATGAAGGTCGCCGCATTACCACCCAGCCAGGCTTGGCTCAGCTGTTCTTCGACAGTCGGGAACACGAAGGTCTCCAGAGTTGCAGCGGCATCGTCTTCGCTCATACCTGCGTCTTTGGCGATGACCGGCAGCATCTTGGCACGGTTGGCTTCATCGGCCCACATCGCGTTGGCTTCTGCGGTCACGGCCAGGAACTTGGCAACCATGTCGCTTTCCTGCGCCACAAAGGAAGCGGGTGCGGTTGTTGCATCAAACACCAGAATGCCCAGCTCGGTCTTTTCTGCGCCGGTCAGCAGCACGTTGCCCGAATTCAGCATGCGGCGAAGAGCGCCACCCCAGCCACAGGCCATATCGACAGCGCCCTGGCTCAATGCCGCTTCACCTTCGGCCGGCGCCATATCGACGATCTCAAGGCTATCCAGCGATACTCCGAAATGCTCCATCTGCTTCAGGAAGCCATAATGTGCGGCGGTCCCCAACGGCACGGCAACTTTTTTGCCAGCCAGCTCGCCTGCACTATCCTTGTCGATCTCGTGGTCAGCCCGTACCACGCAGTTGTCGTTGTCCGCATAGGACACGGCCACATCGACAACCTGCAAGTCCTGGCCTGCCGAGGCAGCAACCACGAAGGGCGGGATGCCCTGGCTTACCGACAGCTGCACGTCGCCAGATGCCATCGCCGCCGACATTGCGGTGCCGGTGTCAAAGCTGACCCAGTTGATGGTCGTGCCTAGCGCTTCGTCATACATGCCGGTTTCCTTGGCAAACTGGAACGGCATCGGCCACTCCAGGAAGTATGCGACCGTCAGGTCTTCGGCGGCAGCGGCCTGAGCGGAAATGGCCAAAGCCGCAGCAGCGGCAAAGCTTTTCACTTTGTTGTTGATCATAGTTTTCTCCCAGTTGTCATTCATTCGGGCGTTTTCGTTCACAGTTCGATGCCCATAGTTTGTTGCCCGGAGGTCGCGAATTCCTGCAGTCCGGGGATGCTTCTCATTTGGCGTCAGGCCCAAGTCATCATGTCTCCAACTTGTTTGCTTTAGAGCATTGGCCCGAAAGTTCTGGCAGCGACATCGAAGTGTTGCCTGCCGACAGTGGACATCCGACCCCCCATGAGGATACATCCAGTTCTCTACTCACTCTAAGTCCAAAGTCATCAAAACTTCAAACTCTGTCTCAGACGTAGCAGAGCCTTATCAACTCCCGGGTCAATGATTTGCACATTTGGAATTCCGCATGTTCAGATTTCGGAATTTGAAAACAGCTGACCGGATACGAACGCGCTAGTCGTCAGTTTTTCAAACGATTTTTTGAATTACGCATTGTTTTTTCTCGCCGCTCACTCTGCCAGATCATCGGACATGAGCTTTTGCCCAACTCCGCCATCGCTGGTGTAAGGGTCAGATTTTCGCCGGTCTGATCCAGAATGAAATCACACCTGGGAAAGCCGTATCACAAGTCCACAGTGTCCTACGATTTTTCGCAGGCGCTGACGTCTAAACCGGCAGACTGGCTCATTTCGCATCGTTTGAAGCCAGAAGAAATGAGCGGAATTCCTAGTCTATGGCCTGACCACTTCCTTGAATACCGCTTGTTCATTGATTCTTGCAGAGCCCCGCTCGGTGGATTCGCGCACCAACGAGAAACCAGAGATTTCAGCGATCGTTCGACTGGTCTTTGGTGGTCTTGCTTGGGTAATGCCGATCGCACAAGTCGGACGATCGCGGCCCCACAGTTTGATGGCCCTGGATTGTCGCTACCGATATTTAGATCCAGTTCCTGCAAGTGTCTGAAACAAAAACTTTCCTCCCTATGCGCCGAGTCATCTGGCTCTACGCCGCTCCATATTCTGGCCCTATAAAACGCATGGGATTCACTGTGAGGTGCCTTATCGCACAACTCCCCGTCAAACGGGGGCGCATCGCTTGCGTCACTTATTGAATGAAAGGGCATGTCATGGACGGCACGTTCAACGAAAACGATCTCTCTCGTGTGGTCGAGGCCGACAAGGCTCATATGTGGCACCACCTGGTTCAGCATAAGCCTTTCGAAACCACGGATCCGCGCATCATTGTCGAAGGCAAGGGCATGAGCGTCTGGGACCAGAATGGCAAAGAATTCCTGGATGCGGTTTCCGGTGGCGTTTGGACCGTCAACGTCGGCTATGGCCGCGAAGAAATCTGCAAGGCGGTCTACGACCAGCTGATGAAGATCTGCTACTTCGCCAACTCCGCCGGTTCGATCCCCGGTGCGTTGTTTGCCCAAAAGCTGATCGAAAAGATGCCGGGCATGAGCCGCGTCTACTATACCAACTCTGGATCTGAGGCGAATGAGAAAGCCTTCAAGATGATCCGCCAGATTGCCCACAAAAAGTATGGCGGCAAGAAGACCAAGATCCTTTATCGCGACCGCGACTATCACGGCTCGACCCTAGCGACCATGTCGGCAGGTGGCCAAGACGAACGCACCGCGCAATACGGCCCCTTTGCGCCCGACTTTGTGCGCGTGCCGCACTGCATGGAATACCGCAAGCATGAGCTGGGTCTGGAGCACTTGTCGGGCGCCGAGTTCGGCCGCGCCGCAGCGGACGCCATCGAAGAAGTGATCCTGCGCGAAGGTCCCGAAACCGTCGGCGCTTTGTGCCTGGAGCCGATCACAGCAGGTGGCGGCGTGATCGAAGCCCCCGAAGGCTATTGGGAGCGGGTCGAAGAGATCTGCAAGAAGTACGACATCCTGCTCCACATCGACGAAGTCGTTTGCGGCGTGGGTCGGACCGGCACATGGTTCGGCTACCAGCACTATGGCATCAAGCCGGACTTCGTCACCATGGCAAAAGGCGTGGCTTCGGGTTATGCGGCGATTGCCTGCATGGTCACTACGGAAGAAGTGTTCGAACTGTTCAAGGACGACGCCTCGGATCCGATGAACTACTTCCGCGATATCTCGACCTTCGGCGGCTGCACCGCCGGCCCTGCAGCCGCGCTGGTCAACATGCAGATCATCGAAGACGAGAACCTGCTGGAAAACACCACCAAGATGGGCGAGCGCATGCTGGCCAATCTGGAAGCGCTGAAAGAAAAGCACGCCGTGATCGGCGACGTGCGCGGCAAGGGCCTGTTCTTGGGCGCAGAACTGGTCGAAGACCGCGAGACCAAGGAACCGGTAGCCGAAGCGCTGGCCCAAAAGGTCGTAGCCGAATGCGGCGCGCAAGGTGTGATCATCGGCGTGACCAACCGGTCGATTCCGGGACGCAACAACACCCTGTGCTTCAGCCCGGCGCTGATTGCCACCGCAGACGAAATCGACCGTATTTGCAATGCTGTTGACGTCGCGCTGACCCGCGTCTTCGGGTAAGCGCTTTTCACACCCACCCCGTTTTCTCTTCCCGCGGGGTGGGTGCTCTTTTTCGGGCGCAGCTGTTGCCAATCTCCTCCTTCCAGAGATTTCGTGGCTATTCCCGGGCCCTTGTCGAAACCTTTGGATTCCTTATCCTTCTGTAGGACCAGATTGCCCTTGGCTTAGGTCCAGCCTATGGTCATGCAATGGCTATCTCGGTAGAAACCTTCTTTCTCAACCCCGACGCGCAGGGCACGCTGCAGGCCCAGATCCAACAGATGATTGCCGAAGGCATCCTGTCGGGACGCTTTCATGTGGGTGAGAAGCTGCCCTCGTCCCGAAAACTTGCCGCTCATCTGGGGATCAGCCGGATTACCGTCACGCTGGCCTATACCGAACTGCTGGCGAACGACTATATCACGTCGCGAGGTCGTTCCGGGTACTACGTTTCCGAAAACGCTCCGATCCCTCCGACTTACACTCCGACGGCCCGGTCCCAAGATAATGTGGATTGGAATCGGGCCTTGGCGCGGACCTTTACCGGTGGGGACACGCCACAAAAGCCGCAAAACTGGAACACGTTTAAATACCCGTTCATCTACGGTCAGGCCGATCCGACCCTGTTCGATCATGCAAACTGGCGGCTCTGTGCGCTGCGGGCGCTGGGGCACAAGGATTTCACGTCGCTCACCACGGATTACTATGATCAGGACGATCCGCTTCTGATCGAATACATTGCGCGGCACACTCTGCCCCGTCGCGGAATTTCAGCCCGCCCCGAAGAGATCCTTATCACTTTGGGCGCTCAGAATGCATTGTGGCTGATTGCCCAACTTCTGCTAAACCCCCGACGCAGCGCAGCCATCGAAGATCCCTGTTATCACGCCTTGCGGGATGTGCTGTCCCATTCCCGCTGCCACTTGGCCCCCCTGAAAGTGGACCGAGATGGCCTGCCACCGGACATGGTGCCAAATGGCACCGACGTGATCTTTACCACGCCCAGCCATCAGGCGCCGACCACGGCGACAATGCCCCTGGACCGACGTAAAGCACTGCTGAAACGGGCACGGGATCTGGATGCGTTGATTGTCGAGGACGATTACGAATTCGAGATGGCTTTCCTCGCCCCTCCCTCCCCTGCGCTGAAGTCGTTGGATGAGGATGGCAGGGTCGTTTATGTTGGCAGTTTCTCGAAATCCCTCTTTCCGGGCCTGCGTCTGGGATACCTGGTCGGGTCCGAGCCGTTCATCCGCCAGGCCCGCGCGTTGCGCGCCAATCTCCTGCGCCATCCGCCAGGCCATGTTCAGCGCACCGCGGCGTATTTCTTGTCTCTCGGGCATTATGATGCCCAAATCCGACGAACCGTCACAGCTCTGCATGAGCGGCGCCAGACCATCGAGGACGCTATTGCCCAACATGATCTGCAGATCGCGGGGCGCGGCGTTTATGGGGGGTCGTCCCTGTGGATGCGTGCGCCAGACTATGTTGATACCCAACAATTGGCCCAAAACCTGCTGGCTGACGGGGTGGTGATCGAACCCGGCGCGCCCTTCTTTGACAAACACGATCGCAAACGGAACTTCTACCGTTTGGCTTATTCCTCGATTGCTCCAACCCGTATTGAACCGGGAATCCAACGTATTGCAGCCCGAATGGGCGAATTGTAAATTTTCTGGACCTAAGCGGGCTCAAAAACTGGCCCTAACCCGGTCTTAGGCGACTCCCTAAACCAGAATCCAAGCCCCGGCATCCTGCCGGTTAACTCGGATTCTCATGGGAGTGCGCACACATGAAAATGACCACGGAAGAGGCGTTCGTCAAAACGCTGCAGATGCATGGCATCCAACACGCCTTTGGTATCATCGGCTCGGCCATGATGCCGATCTCGGACATCTTCCCCGCTGCAGGGATCACCTTCTGGGACTGCGCCCACGAAGGCTCCGGCGGCATGATGGCGGACGGCTACACCCGCGCCACCGGCAAGATGTCGATGATGATCGCTCAGAACGGCCCGGGTATCACCAACTTCGTAACCGCCGTTAAAACCGCCTATTGGAACCACACCCCGCTGCTGCTGGTCACTCCGCAGGCTGCCAACAAGACCATCGGTCAGGGCGGCTTCCAGGAGATGGAACAGATGCGCATGTTCGCGGACTGCGTGGCCTACCAGGAAGAAGTGCGTGATCCCTCGCGCGTTGCTGAAGTTCTGAACCGCGTGATCATGAACGCCAAGCGTGCCAGCGCTCCGGCCCAGTTGAATATCCCGCGCGACATGTGGACTCAGGTCGTCGATATCGAGCTGCCCGCCATCGTCGAATTTGAGCGCCCCTCGGGCGGCGCTGATGCCGTGGCTTCTGCGGCAGAGATGCTGTCCAACGCCAAGAACCCGGTCATCCTGAACGGCGCTGGCGTGGTCCTGTCGAAAGGCGGTATCGCCGCGTCGAAAGAGCTGGCCGAGCGTCTGGATGCTCCGGTCTGCGTCGGCTACCAGCACAACGACGCCTTCCCCGGTTCGCACCCGCTGTTTGCAGGTCCGCTGGGATATAACGGTTCGAAAGCCGGTATGGAGCTGATCAAGGAAGCAGACGTTGTTCTGTGTCTGGGCACTCGTCTGAACCCGTTCTCGACCCTGCCGGGCTACGGAATGGAGTATTGGCCCGCAGATGCCAAGATCATCCAGGTTGACATCAATCCCGATCGCATCGGCCTGACCAAGAAAGTTTCCGTTGGTATCATTGGTGACGCCGCGAAGGTGGCCCAGGGCATCCTGGCGCAGCTGAGCGACACTGCAGGTGACGAAGGCCGCGACGCGCGCAAGGCGAAAATTGCTGAGACAAAGTCCCGCTGGGCGCAGCAGCTGACCGAGATGACCCACGAAGACGACGATCCGGGCACCACCTGGAACCAGCGCGCCCGCGACGACAAACCCGACTGGATGTCGCCGCGCATGGCGTGGCGTGCGATTCAGTCCGCGCTGCCGAAAGAAGCGATTATCTCCTCTGACATCGGCAACAACTGCGCCATCGGCAACGCCTACCCGTCGTTCGAAGAAGGCCGCAAGTACCTGGCACCCGGCCTGTTCGGCCCCTGCGGTTATGGCCTGCCGGCGGTTGCTGGTGCGAAAATCGGCTGCCCGGACGTTCCGGTTGTTGGCTTCTCGGGCGACGGCGCATTCGGCATCGCAGTGACCGAGCTGACGGCAATCGGCCGCGGCGAATGGCCGGCGCTGACCCAGATCGTCTTCCGCAATTACCAGTGGGGCGCGGAAAAGCGGAACTCCACCCTGTGGTTCGATGACAACTTCGTCGGTACCGAGCTGGACCAGCAGGTCTCCTATGCGGGCATCGCCAATGCCTGTGGCCTGAAAGGCGTCGTGGCCCGCACCATGGACGAGCTGACCGCCGCGCTGAACCAGGCGATCAAGGACCAGATGGAAAACGGCATCACCACCCTGATCGAAGCCATGATCAACCAGGAGCTGGGTGAACCTTTCCGCCGTGACGCCATGAAGAAGCCGGTCCGCGTGGCAGGCATCGACGCGGCCGACATGCGCGAACAGCAGGTCTGATCATGACCCTTCCCTTTGACCTGACTTGGGGCCAAGGGGGCTTTCTGGCCGCCGCGCTTTTCGCGGCGGCCTTTATCCGGGGTTATTCCGGATTTGGATTTTCCGCAATTTTCATCATTCTGGCCGCATTGACGACCAACCCTGTCCTGTTGATCCCCGTCGTCTTTTCCTGTGAAATCCTGATGACTGCTTTTCAGGCCCGCGATATTCGTCCTCATATCGATTGGGCCCGTGCGGTGACCCTGTTGGTCGGTTCGGCTATTGCCATTGTCCCGGCGGTCTACATCATGGCGCGTCTGGGTGAGGACGAGGCCCGCATTGCCGTCTCGACCTTGATCCTTGTCTTGAGTTTGATCCTGTTGAGCGGCTGGCAGATACGGCGCCCGATTGGCCGTCTGGGACATGGCGGGGTCGGTGTCGTGGCCGGAGTAGCCAACAGCGCAGGCGTTGGCGGCCTGCCGGTAGCGGTCTTCCTTACAGCGCAACCGATTGAGCCCGCCGTGTTTCGCGCGACCATGATCGTATTCCTGACAGGGATAGACATGATGTCATTGCCGGTAATGGCCGCCAATGGTCTGGTCACGTCCGACACGGTGATAGCTATCATCCTGGCCTTCCCGATCCTGGGCGCCGGAATCTGGGTCGGATCCCGCCAGTTCGCCACCACGTCACAGGCCCGCTTTAGGTTTTTCGTCGTGCTCATGCTGACGAGTTTCTCTGCCCTTAACATCATCAAGGTGCTCGCATGACACTGACCCCGATAGCCCTCCTGCGTTCCAATCTCCCGGACACACGCCCGGTTGTGGCCCTGAGCGAAGGAACCGATCCACGTGTGGTCGAAGGCGGGCTGGCAGCTCGGCAATTGGGCCTGGCAGATGTGATCCTGGTGGGTCCTGCCGACAAGGTGCAGGCCACTTTGGCCGACGTGGGCGGGAGCGAGGGTGACGGCGTTTGGATCCACGACCCGGACCGTTCGGATCTGACCACGTCTTTCACCGCCGAGTATCTGGCCCTGCGCAAACACAAGGGCGTGGACGAAGCCAAGGCCAGCGCCGCCGCCAGAGACCCACTGGTCTACGCCGCCATGTTGGTGCGTCTGGGCCACGCTGTCGGCACTGTGGGTGGCGCTGTTGCGACCACGTCAGACGTGGTACGGGCCGCGATTCAGGTGATTGGCAAAGCGCCTGATGCCGCAATGGTGTCGTCCTTTTTCATGATGTATCCGCCCGACGACGCGCGCGCTCATGCACGCGCCATGCTCTATTCCGACTGCGGCCTCGTCATCGATCCCACCTCGGACGAACTGGTTGCGATTGCTGCGGCCTCTGCCAAATCCGCACGCGCGCTTTTGCGGGCGGAACCGCAGATCGCCATGCTGTCTTTCTCAACCAAAGGCAGCGCCAAACACTCAGTAATCGACAAGGTCACGACAGCCACGCAAACGCTGCACGAAAACCACCCCGATCTGAGCGTAGACGGGGAGCTGCAATTCGATGCGGCTTTTGTCCCCTCGGTCGGGGAGCGAAAGTCTCCCGGCTCCAGCGTTGCGGGGCAAGCCAATGTGATGATTTTCCCGAACCTTGATGCGGGTAACATCAGCTATAAGATCACCCAACGTTTGGGTGGTTACGCCGCTATTGGCCCGATTCTGCAGGGCTTGGCAAAACCAGCTAACGACCTGTCCCGCGGGTGCTCGGCCGAAGACGTGACCGAGATGATTGCGGTTACGGTTCTACAATCTCAATCGAATTGACCCCAGACGGCAGCACGCCCTTGACCCAAGGGACAATTTCGCGACCCATTGGGCACTGCAAGGAAAAGGTCCAGAAATGAGCACGTCATCGGCAACAGGATACCTGAATCTGGATTCGATCCAGAACACTGTCCGCCATTATTTCCCCGGTGTCGCGGTGTCCGTCATCGTGGCCGTTACCGCTCAGTTTCTCGCCGACCACTATGCGACACCGGCAATGCTTCTGGCTCTGCTTCTGGGCGTCGCACTGGGGTTTCTGGGGGAAGAAGGCAAAGCGGTTCCCGGTATCGCCTTTTCGGCGCGCACGTTGCTACGCTTGGGGGTGGCGTTTCTGGGCGTTCGGATTTCGATGGGACTGATGATGGGGCTGGGACCGCAACTGATCGCTCTGGTCATCGGCGGCATGATTGCAACCATCGCCTTTGGTCTGGTAGTTGCGCGTCTGTTCGGCCACAAATGGCGCTTTGCCTTTCTGACCGCAGGATCCGTGGCGATCTGCGGCGCATCGGCTGCCATGGCAATCAGTGCCATCCTGCCCCGCGACGAGCGCTCGGAAGAGCGCCTTATCTTTACCGTTATGGGGGTGACGGTGTTGTCCACCATCGCCATGATCGCATATCCGATTATCGTCAATCAGCTTGAAATGACGTCGGTCCAGGCTGGCGCCTTCCTGGGCGGTACCATTCATGATGTTGCTCAAGTGGTCGGCGCCGGTTTTTCGATCTCCGAGCAAACTGGCGATACTGCCACGCTGGTCAAATTGATCCGCGTCGCGATGCTTGCGCCCATTGTCCTGATCGCTTCGATCCTGATCCGCTCGTTTGCCGAACTGCCCACTGATGGCAAACGCCCGCCATTGTTGCCCGGTTTCGTGGTCGCGTTCCTGATACTGGCAGCGCTGAACTCCTTCGGCGCAATTCCGCAAGTGATTTCCGATTTCATGAGTCAAAGCTCCAGATGGCTGTTGCTGACCGCCATCGCTGCCGTGGGCATGAAAACAAACCTGAAACAAGTGTTGTCCGTAGGAGGAGCGGCCATCGCTTTGATCATCGTCGAGACCCTCTTCATCGCCGGATTCATCCTGATGGGGATCATGGTGTTGACCTGATCACATAACAAAATAAGGGAGGCCAGATTGACATTCCAGCAACCCAGCATCGAGCTTTCACCGAAAGTCTCGGACGAGGTACGAAAAACCACCTGCTACATGTGCGCCTGTCGCTGTGGCATCAATGTGCATATGAAGGACGGCAAGGTTGCATACATCGAAGGCAACCGTGACCACCCGGTGAACAAGGGCGTGCTTTGCGCCAAGGGATCTGCCGGAATCATGCAGGTCAATGCACCGTCCCGCCTGCGCGCCCCTCTGAAGCGGGTTGGCCCGCGAGGGTCGGGCGAGTTCGAAGAAATCAGCTGGGACGAGGCGCTGGATATTGCCGTTGGCTGGCTTGGGCCGATCCGCAAATCGAACCCGGAAAAACTGGCCTTTTTCACAGGGCGCGACCAGTCGCAGTCCTTCACCAGTTTCTGGGCCCAGAATTTTGGCACCTGCAACTATGCGGCCCATGGCGGTTTCTGTTCGGTCAACATGGCCGCCGGTGGCATCTACACGATGGGCGGCGCGTTTTGGGAATTCGGCCAACCAGATTGGGACCACACCAAGCTGTTCATGCTGTTCGGCGTCGCCGAAGACCATGACAGCAACCCGATCAAGGCCGGAATCGGCAAGATCAAGAAACGCGGCGCCAAGGTGATCGGGGTGAATCCGATCCGGTCCGGATACAATGCCGTCGCCGATGAATGGGTCGGCATCACGCCTGGCACCGATGGGTTGTTCATCCTGTCGATGGTTCACGTGTTGATGAAGGCTGGCAAGATCGATTTGGAGTATCTGAGCCGCTACACCAACGCCCCAGTTTTGGTGAACGCCACCGTAGGCCCCGAAAAAGGTCTGTTCCTGCGGGATGAAAACGACAAGCCTCTGGTCATCGACCGCGCCACCGGAGAATTGACAGCGTTTGACAAACCCGGTGTGCGCCCGGACCTGGCAGCGACCTATGAACGGGATGGCGTGACCCACCGCCCGGTCTTCCACCTGATGGCGGAGCGCTATCTGGATGAGTCCTACGCGCCCGAAGCCGTGGCCGAACAATGCGGCATCCCGGCAAGCCGAATCCGCGCCATTGCCGCCGACATCGCCCGTGTCGCCTTTGACGAAGCGTTCGAACTGGATCAGGAATGGACCGACTTCCGCGGCGAGACCCACAAGACGATGAAGGGGCGCCCGGTTTCATTCCATTCCATGCGTGGGGTCAGCGCCCATGCCAACGGGTTCCAGACCTGCCGCGCCCTGCACATCCTGCAGATCCTCCTTGGTACGGTAGAGGTCCCCGGCGGCTTCCGCTTCAAGCCGCCTTATCCAAAGCCGGTCGAAGCTCACCCCACGCCACATTGCAAGGTGACCCCGGACAGCCCACTGGACGGACCGCATTTGGGCTTTGTCCGCGGACCTGAACATCTGGCACTCAAGGAAGACGGCTCACCCGCCAGGATCGACAAGGCCTTTACGTGGGAAAACCCGATGTCCAGCCACGGGCTGATGCATATGGTCATCTCAAACGCCCATGCCGGGGATCCGTACAAGATCGACACTCTGTTCATGTACATGGCGAACATGTCGTGGAATTCGACCATGAATACCCGCGGTGTGATCGACATGCTGACCGACAAGGATGAAAACGGCGACTACGTGATCCCCCACATCATCTATTCCGACGCCTATTCGTCGGAAATGGTGGCCTATGCCGACCTGATCCTGCCCGACACGACTTATCTGGAGCGTCACGACTGTATTTCTCTTCTGGACCGTCCGATTTGCGAGGCAGATGGCGCGGCAGATGCAATCCGCTGGCCGGTCATTGAACCGGATCGCGACGTTGTCGGGTTTCAAAGTGCGCTGATCCTGCTTGCCAACAAGATGGGCCTGCCAGGATTCACCAACGAAGACGGCAGCGCGAAGTACAAGGATTATGCCGACTATATCGTCAATCACGAACGCAAGCCCGGCATCGGTCCGCTGGCTGGGTTCCGAGGCGAAAACGGTGACAAATCTGGGCGCGGCGAAGTGAACCCCGACCAACTGGATCGCTATATCGAAAATGGCGGTTTCTTTATCGAGCACGTTCCGGACGACGCGCTGTACTACAAGCCTTGGAACAGCGCCTATCAGGACTGGGCCGTGGGCATGGGCATCTATGACAGCCCGCAGCCCTATCTGTTCCAGCTTTATTCAGAGCCGATGCGCAAGTTCCAGCTGGCAGCCGAAGGGTATGGAGATCGTCAACCGCCAGATCACCTGCGCGACCGGACAAAGGAAACGCTGGACCCGCTGCCCATCTGGTATGAAACTGATCAGCACGGCAATGATGGCTTTACTGTAAACGCTCTGACCCAGCGCCCAATGGCAATGTACCATTCCTGGGGCACTCAAAACGCGTGGCTGCGCCAGTTGCATGGGCGTAATCCATTGTATGTGCCCACAAAGCTGATGCGTGAACACGGCCTGCAGGATGGGGACTGGGCACGTGTAACGTCGCCTCATGGTGAGATTACCGTTCCGGTGATGGAGATGGCCGCACTGAACCACAACACGGTTTGGACGTGGAACGCGATCGGCAAACGCAAAGGCGCGTGGGCGCTGGAAGAAGACGCACCAGAGGCAACCAAGGGCTTTCTGCTGAACCACCTGATCCACGAATTGCTGCCGCCCAAAGGCGACGGTCTACGATGGGCGAACTCGGATCCTGTAACGGGTCAAGCCGCGTGGTTCGATCTGAAAGTAAAGATCGAAAAGGCTGCAGCACCCGATGGCCTTTCTGAAAGCCTACCCAGTTTCGACCCGATCAAATCGCCAGTCGGAACGGGGCCTGCCGAACTGAAATGGAAGGTTGGAAAATGATCCAGCCTCTCATTGACCCGACCTGTTGTGACCCCAGCACATCGGTCTTGACCAAACCTCATGAAGCGCTGTCGACCCATGGGGTTGGCTGCACTAGCATCCGCCCTGCACGAGCGCTGGTTGCCTCCCACCGCTCGGTGAACACCGACCTGTGCGGAGCGCCGGATGAAATACGCGATCTTTCACACCCTGATGCGGATGAAACAGCCGTTTTCCAGACGCGCAAGACAGCGACGCATGCAGGTGTTTCTGGACCGGATGAACATTCAGGGTGGCGAACGCATTATCGACCTGGGCGGCGCGCCCGGGTTCTGGGACGACTGTCCCGTCAAATTGGACATCACGATCGTGAACCTGCCCGGCTTCAATCCCGAGGAAGCCCCGCCGTCGCACCACAGCCTGACAATGCTGGTGGGCGACGCTTGCAATGTGGAGTTTGCAACGGATCAGAGCTTCGACATCGCGTTCTCGAACAGCGTGATCGAACATGTGGGCGACGAAATCAAACAGGCGGAAATGGCACGGGAAGCCAGACGTCTGGCCCCGGCCTATTGGGTGCAGACACCTTCGATCTGGTTCCCGATCGAAGCGCATTGCAACATGCCGTTCTGGTGGTTTTATCCGGAATCCGTAAAAGACGGGTTCATTCGCCGGTGGCGCAGAAAGCTGCCCGCCTGGACGGAAATGGTGGAAACCACAACTGTACTTCTGAAAAGCCACATGCAGGATCTGTTTCCGGACGGACAGACTTGGACCGAATGGAAGTTCGGTTTTCCCAAAAGCTATGTTCTCTACAAAGCCCCTGGGAAGACGAACTGAGCTGCCTCAGGCTGCCCCCCCCTAAAACCCCATACTCCCATCACCCTGATGCGAAATGCAGGCCAGGTGCGGACCCAATTTTCTATACAGAAAATTGCCAAGAAAATTCGCATTTTCTTGAGCCCGCCCGACCCATATGGAGGAAAACATGACGGAACTCCCCACTTCTACAGACCGCAAGATGGGTTTGGTCATAGACTTGGACACCTGCGTGGGCTGTCATGCCTGTGTCATTTCCTGCAAGGGCTGGAACACGGAAAACTATGGCGCCCCTCTTTCGGACCAGAATCCTTACGGTGCAGATCCTTCGGGCACCTTCCTGAACCGGGTACATTCCTATGAAGTTCAACCTGAAAAGGGTCATGCCCAACTGATCCATTTTCCGAAATCCTGCCTCCATTGCGAGGACGCGCCTTGCGTAACGGTCTGCCCGACTGGCGCCAGCTACAAGCGGGTCGAAGACGGGATCGTCCTGGTGAACGAAAGCAACTGTATTGGCTGCGGCCTGTGTGCCTGGTCCTGCCCGTACGGTGCACGGGAGTTGGATCTGGCTGAAGGCGTGATGAAAAAATGCACGCTCTGCGTTGACCGGATCTATAACGAAAACCTGCCGGAAGAGGACCGGGTCCCCTCCTGTGTCAGAACCTGTCCAGCCGGCGCGCGCCATTTCGGAGATCTGGGAGACCCAAGCAGTGACGTGTCCAAACTGGTGGCCGAGCGGAGCGGAATGGATCTGATGCCGGAAATGGGCACCAAGCCGGTGAACAAATACCTGCCCCCTCGCCCCAAGGACACCGTTGAGGAGGAGATAGATATCCTAGCGCCTCTTTTGGCTCCCGTCGCCGAAGAGCCAAAAGGGTTCCTTGGCTGGCTCGACAAGACACTGGAGAAATTCTGATGCATCCGGCACCTTCTGTCATCATCTTCACAACTCTGTCCGGGCTTGGCTTTGGTCTGCTGTTTTTCCTTGGGCTTGGCCTGCCGGTAGTGACCGGCATGGTCGCCTTCGTATTCTATGCCATAGCTTTTGGCCTGGCGGTTGGCGGCCTTGCGGCATCGACCTTTCACTTGGGTCACCCGGAACGCGCTTGGCGGGCCTTTACTCAATGGAAAACCAGCTGGCTCAGCCGTGAAGGCGTCTGTGCGGTGGCCGCACTTCTGGTCATGGGACTTTACGCCATCGGTGCAGTTTTCTTGGGCCAAAACTGGAGTGCCTTGGGTGTCCTTGGCAGTGTCTTGAGCCTTGGGACGGTATTCACCACGTCAATGATCTACACCCAGCTCAAAACCATCCCGCGTTGGAACATGAAACTGACACCAGCGATGTTTCTGTCCTTCGCTTTGGCCGGAGGTGCGCTTCTGGCCGGTCAGGTCTCAATCGCACTTCCCCTGCTTGCCGTCGCCGCTCTCGTTCAACTGGCCTATTGGAAGTACGGGGACGACGCTCTGGCTGCGTCTGGCACCAATCTGGGGACCGCAACCGGATTGGGAGACCGCGGGGCCGTCCGCGCCTTTGAGCCACCACATACAGGATCGAACTACCTGTTGCGGGAGTTTGTTCATGTGGTTGGGCGCAAACATGCGCAGAAACTGCGTGTTATCGCGTTTGGACTGGGCTTTGCATTACCTTTGGTGCTCCTCCTTCTCCCATTCGAGAGCACAATGCTGAAGCACACGGTGGCGGGTTTGGCAGTGTTGGCGCATCTGGCGGGCGTTGCGGCGTCGCGCTGGCTGTTCTTTGCGCAGGCCGAACATGTCGTCGGTCTTTACTACGGAAAAAGGTAAGACAAACGGCGCTGCGCCTTCTTGCTCCAGTTCCACCTGCCACACTTCCCCCCTGCGGGTAGTTATAGCCAGAACAAGAACAAGGTCTTTCAGACAAAAAAAGGGCGGCACTCCATCGAGGAGGCCGCCCTTTGCTTTTCAATCCGTTACCGGCTTAGAGCAGACCCGCGTGCGCCATGGCTGCGTCGATGGCGGCCTTGGTGCTGTCTTCCAGCCCAGTCAAAGGTGAACGCACTTCCTCGGTGCACATGCCCAGCTTGCTGAGAGCATATTTCGCACCGACCAGTCCCGGTTCGATGAAAATCGCTTCGTGCAGCGGCATCAGTTTGTCCTGATACTCCAGCGCCTTGCCGTAATCGCCTGCCAACGTGGCCTGCTGGAATTCCGCGCAAAGTTTCGGAGCCACGTTTGCTGTGACCGAGATGCAGCCAACGCCACCATGGGCGTTGAAACCCAGTGCTGTGGCATCTTCGCCCGACAGCTGGATGAAATCGGGCCCGCAGGTGCCGCGCTGCTGGCTGACACGGGCCAGATCGCCGGTTGCGTCCTTGACGCCGACGATCCGCGGCAGTTTCGCCAATTCACCCATCGTCGCCGGGGTCATGTCCACGACGGAACGCCCGGGGATGTTGTAAATGAAGATCGGCAGATCGGCGCAATCATGCAACGCGGTGAAATGCGCCACCATGCCGCGCTGGGTCGGCTTGTTGTAATAGGGTGTGACGACCAGTGCGGCGTCGGCACCAACTCTCTTGGCGAATTCGACGAAGCGAATCGCTTCGATCGTGTTGTTGGATCCGGCGCCAGCAATAACTGGCACGCGACCCGCCGAAGCCTTGACGACTTCTTCGACCACGGTTTCGTGTTCCTCGTGGGTCAGGGTCGGGCTTTCGCCGGTGGTTCCAACGGGCACCAGACCGGTCGAACCTTCGGCAATTTGCCATTCCACCAAGCGTTTGAGCGTTTCCAGATCCAGCTCGCCGTTGCGGAACGGGGTGACGAGGGCAGGCATCGAGCCTTTGAACATGGGTGCGCTCCCTTAGCTTACATTCCAAATTGCGGGCACCTGCCCGCTCAAGTCACAAGATGCCGGGAAATTCAGTTGATACCAGCCCAGCAGAGACTATCGTCAAAGGCTCTAGCCCCGGTTTATTGTGAATTGCAAGTGATGAGACACATTCTGCGCGTTGTTGTTCTGTTTTATCTGTTTTGGGTCGGGTCGGCCTTGGCCCAATCGGGCGACTCAGTCTCGCGTGCAATGGACCTGATGCGGGCGCAGAAGTGGGACGAGGCCCTGAGAACTGCTGGCCGCCCGGGCAGCACGGCGCGTGACATAATCGAATGGCACCGCCTGCGCGCAGCTATGGGATCTTCGGGGGACGTTCTGGCTTTTCTTGAACGCAGACCGGATTGGCCTGGTCTGGACTGGTTGCGTAAGAAAAGCGAACCGGCCTTTACCACGGCTGGTACAGCCACCGCCCTGAAATTCTATGATACCCGGGCGCCCCAATCCGCCGAAGGGGCACTGACCTATGCCAAGGCCCTGATCGACTCGGGGCGTCGGGGCGAAGGCGAAGCCGAGCTGGTTCTAGCTTGGCGCACCATGCACATGGGCGAAGGACTGCAGAAACTTTACCTGCGGGATTTCTCAAAGCTCTTGAAGCCGCATCACGAGGCCCGGTTGGATCGGATGCTGTGGGAAGGGCATCTGGTCAGCTCACGACGCATGCTGCCTCTGGTTTCCGAAGGACACAGAAAACTGGCGGAGGCGCGGATCGCCTTGCAGGACAAGGCACCCGGGGTAGACACCAGGATCGCGGCCGTTCCAGGTTCATTAAAGGATGCGCCAGGTCTGGCCTATGACCGATTTGTCTGGCGTGACCAAAAGCGCCGTCGCGAAGATGCGATCACCCTGATGTTGGACCGTAGCGCCAGCGGGGACAAACTCGGAGAACCGGAAAAATGGTCTCGCAGGCGGCGCGATTTCGCCCGTCAGGACATGCGCGACGGAAACAACCAACGCGCCTACCAACTGGCAGCGAACCACTTTCTGACACCGGACGCAGGGTATGCCTATGCGGATCTCGAATGGATCGCCGGGTATATTGCGTTACGCAAGCTTGGAAATCCGCAGCGTGCGGCAGAACATTTCGAACGGTTCCTGGCCTCGGTGGCAACTCCGATATCTCTGGGTCGGGGCGGGTACTGGCTGGGCCGCGCTCATGAGGCGCTGGGAGACGCGGACAAGGCGCAGGAAGCCTATGCCTTGGGGGCACAGTACCAAACTTCGTTTTATGGCCTCTTGGCTGCGGAACGGATCGGCAGACCTTTTGACACCAAGCTCGCAACCCCCCCGGAATTGCCCAATTGGCGTAATGCCCCGCATATGGCCTCCAGCGTGACCGAAGCCGGTTTGCTTCTGCTGGCCGCCGGTGAGCTGAACCTTGCTGAGCGGTTCCTGACCCATCTGACCGAGTCACTGGATCCCACGGCTGCCGGACAGCTTGGCAACATGGCGCTAGACATGAACCAGTCCCACCTAGCAGTCATGATCTCAAAACGGGCGGCCCGAAACGGCATCGTGTTGCACGGGGCCTACTACCCCGTTCACGCAGTTGCGCAGCAAAATCTGCCCATGGCCAAGGAAATGACATTGGCCATCGCAAGGCGCGAAAGCGAATTCGACCCGGTCGTCATCAGCGGCGCAGGCGCACGCGGGTTGATGCAGGTGATGCCCGCAACCGCACGTCTGGTGGCTGGGGATCTGGGGATCCTGTCCAGTCACAGCACCGGGCGGCTGATCACGGATTGGAAATACAACGCCAAATTGGGGGCAAATTACCTGGCCGGTCTGGCCGCAGAGTTCAAAGGCAATGTCATCATGATGTCGGCGGGTTACAATGCAGGGCCGAAACGCCCTATCACTTGGATGCAGCGCTATGGAGATCCCCGGACCGGCAATCCGGACATCGTGGACTGGATCGAACATATCCCGTTCAACGAAACACGAAACTACGTGATGCGGGTTACCGAAAGCCTGCCGGTGTATCGGGCCCGTCTGGACAAGGATCCCCTCCCCATCCCATTCAGCAAAGAACTGTCTGGATCAACCCTTCGCGCGTTCGCGCCATAGGGTGAACAGCCCCGCCACCAGAATGATCGCCGCGCCGGTTGCAACGTTGATCCGGATCACCTCGCCAAACACCCAGATCCCCAACATGGCGGCCCAGATCAGGTGGAAATAGGCAAAGGGCTGCACGGCGCTGGCCTCGGCCATCTCGTAGCATTTGATCAGCAACCAATGCCCGGTGACACCGGAGATACACAACGCCCCCATCCACATCCAATCAGACTGGGACATTGGTTCCCAAAACCAGATGCCGACCGACGTCATTGCCACGGCCCCAGCGACACCCGTCCAGAAAAAGCTGGTCGCAGTGCTGTCCTTGCGCGCAGCGTAGCGCGTGAGGAGGCCATAGACGGCGAACATCAAGGCCGACAGAAACGGCAGGATCGCCGCAGGATCGAACACCCCTACGCCCGGTTGCAGGATGATCAGTACTCCGATCAGTCCGACCCCGATTGCCGCCCAACGCCGCCAGCCGACCTGTTCACCCAGAACAGGGCCGCTCAGGGCCGCCACCAACAGCGGATAACAGATGAACACCGCCTGGCTTTCGATCAGGCCCAACAAAGTGAAGCCCAGTACGGCCACACAGATCTCGGCCACCAACAGGATGCCGCGGAAGATCTGCAAAACAGGTTGCTCGGTCCGGACTGTGGCCCGCACCCCCCCGGGTGCGCGGGAGGCAAGAAAAACGACAAAAGCTGCAAAGAACCAATAGCGGATCATCACAACCATATACGTGTTGTACTCGCCCGCGAGGTGGCGCGAGATGCCGTCCTGCAAGGCAAAGACGATCGTTGCGCCAATCATCAGCATCACGCCCGCAGGCACGTTGTTGGTTTGCACGTTGATCGCCCTGTCGGTCATTTTGCGGCGGCCCTTGTCATATGTCGTTTGCGCCCGAAACCGGGCGTACGGGTTACGGTGAAACCGGCCGCCTCCAATCCCCTGCGAACAAACCCCGCTGCGGTATAGGTCGCTGCAGTACCGCCGGGGGCAGTGTGATCCGCAACAGCCTGCAGCAGCGGCTCTTCCCACAGCTCCGGGTTCTTGGCCGGTGAAAACCCGTCCAGAAACCAAGCATCTGCCTGTTCTGTCCACTCCGGCAGCGACACGCGTGCGTCGCCAACGATCACCTCCAGTTGCAGGGTGCCCAGATCGCACCGACCCTGCCCAGTCCATTTAGTCAGGAACCTCTCGGCCCTGGGTGCAATTTCGGGAAACGCCTCAAGCGCGCGCGCCATGTCCGAAACGTCCATGGGGAAAGCTTCGAAACTGGTAAACCTCAGGGGAGTGTCAAATCCGGCCTCTTCCCACATCGCCCAGGCTGCCAGCATGTTCAGTCCGGTGCCAAAGCCCAGCTCGGCAATGTGAAACCCGTCGCAAAGCCGCGCAGGCAAATCATTGCCTGCCAGAAATACATGCCGCGTTTCCGCCAACCCGTTCTGAAGTGAGAAATACGGATCGTCGAATTGGTCCGACACTGGCACCGCGCCGTCCCTCCAGCTGAGCTGCGCTTGCTGGTCTGCCATGCGAAAATCCCCTAAGAAGCCGCAAACCAGATGTTAGTGGCGAAAGGCGGATCAAATGGCAATGGCGGATGTCACGGTGCGAGGCGCTGGTGCTTTTGGTCTGTCCATCGCGTGGATCTGCGCCAGACGCGGAGCGCGGGTTCAGGTTATCGACCCGTTTGGCCCCGGTGCTGGCTCAAGTGGCGGGTTGGTTGGCGCGTTGGCCCCGCATGTGCCTGAGAACTGGAACCCCAAGAAAGCGTTTCAATTCGACAGTTTGCTTCTGGCCGAAAGCTTCTGGAGTGAGGTCGAAGCCACCGGCGGTGTCTCACCCGGCTACGGTCGCACAGGCCGTATTCAGCCAATCCTGGATGAACGCGGGCTGGAATTGGCCCGGAACCGGGCCGAAAACGCCAAGTCATTGTGGCAGGGAAAAGCTGATTGGCAGGTGATCAGAAGTGACGAGGCCGGGCCTTGGGTGCCACTTACCCCAAGCGGATTTGTTATCCGCGACACACTGAGCGCCCGGATGCACCCACGCCGCGCCTGCGCGGCACTTGTCGCGGCATTGGCCGCGATGGGAGTGAACGTCTTGACCGAGGAAGAGGACAAGGGGGTAGTCGTCCACGCCACCGGCATTGCCGGTCTGGAGGCGCTGAACGCCCAGATTGGCAAACCCGTCGGGAACGGCGTTAAAGGTCAGGCAGCCTTGCTGCGCTTTGATGCAGGGGAAACGGCACCGCAACTGTTTGCCGACGCGGTGCATATCATCCCGCATGCCGATGGCACGCTGGCCATCGGATCAACCAGTGAGCGTGACTATGACGACCCGAAATCGACTGATGGGCAGTTGGACGACGTGATCGACAAGGCCCGCGCCGCCGTGCCTGTTTTGCACGGGGCTGAGGTGATCGAGCGTTGGGCCGGTATCCGACCTCGGGCCAAGTCACGCGCACCGATGCTGGGGGCATGGCCGGATCGCAAAGGTCACTTCATCGCCAATGGTGGCTTCAAGATCGGCTTTGGCATGGCACCAAAAATTGCTCATACGATGGCGGATTTGCTGCTGGAGGACTTGGATACCATCCCCCAAGGCTTCCGCGTAAGCGACAGCCTCTGAGCCAAGTGCTCTGCCACACTTTTCCGACACTGGAAACGGATTGGCGAGCGTGTCCTATTTTGGCGCCTTCAGGCCCATCCACGCACCCCATATGGGCTTAGCGCGGGGTTGCTACCGCGCTGATGCATTGCCGCCCGTCTGGACCACGCACCCACAGGTCGTGCCCCGATCGACACAAGATAGCAGGTTCCGAGTGCATCAGGGGCGAGGACGCCCGGAAGGCGAACTCGGCTAGCGGTCCCATCAGGTCTTCGGCCATCAACATCAATTGTTGCGCCAATAGAGGGCCATGTACCACCAACCCACTATAGCCTTCGACCTCTCGCGCGTAATTTTCGTCATAATGTATGCGATGCCCGTTGAAGGTCAAAGCAGAGTAGCGAAACAGCAGGGTGGACGAGAATGACACCTCACGACGATCCGTTTCGTCCGCGCGCGATTGCGGAGGTACGGGCCTAGACGCGGTCGGATCCGGATCTTCTCGATAGACCAAGTCCTGCCATTCGGTCAGGCAAAGTACGCCTTCCTGCCAGATCTCGTGCTTGAGTGTGACAAAACCCAGCGGACCAGTGCGACCAGTCTTTTGAACCGCACTTTCCAAAGTGCTGCGCTTCTCCGCTTCCAGACCCACCCGCAAAGGCACGTTGAAAGACAGTCGCCCGCCCGCCCACATGCGACGAGGCAGACCCAGGTCCGGGATCAGGCCCAGCCCAACTTTGGGATGGCCGTCGCGCCCAAGCATTTCCGGCGGCAAAGCTGCCCAAAAATACAGCTGGTGAAAGAACGGTGGCAGAATATCGCCGGTCTCCAACCCGTTTTCATTGCCCAATGCTGCCAAAAAAGCCGATGCTCGAGCCGGATCCATGACATCACGTTGATTTTGGTTATGAGACATATATAAACTCTCTGCGACGGGTGGCCGGCAATGAGGGGAGACGACCACCGTGGAACAATCGATCACATCACTTGATCACCTTGTCTTAACAGTCAAGGATATCGATCAATCGATCAGGTTCTATACGGAAACTTTGGGCCTGCGTGCCGAAATCTTCCATCCTTTGGATGGATCAACTCGTCATGCCCTCAGTTTTGGGGATCAGAAGATAAACTTGCATTTGGAAGGGCAAGAATTCGCACCCCATGCAGCTGTACCAACCTCGGGTTCCGGGGATCTTTGTTTCTTGTCCACCACTCCGCTGGCAGATTGGATGGAGCATCTGAACAGATTGGGAGTGCATATTGAACTCGGCCCCATTGCGCGCACTGGTGCCAAGGGACCGATCCAATCCATTTACTTCCGGGATCCTGATGGCAACCTTTTGGAGATCAGTAATCAGCGTTGGTAATCACCTGCGTTGCAATTCGGTCCGCAGTTTTTGCATCAGCGCACCAAGCGTCTTTTCGTACTGTTCGGATACAAGACGGCCGTTGTCGTCGAACTGACTGCCGCTCCCTGCCAGATGCACTTCGGGTCCTTGCAGGATGCGCGGCTGAAACGGCACCATGAAACCACGCAGCACGGCCTGCGCGCGCTCGCCTCCGGCCCGACCGGCGGCAGCCGACATCACTGCAACCGGCTTGTCCATCCATGGGGAGCCTTCCGTTCTGCTAACCCAGTCGAGAGCGTTCTTCAGCACCCCGGACGGACCTTTGTTGTATTCGGGTGTCGAGATGATGACCGCATCTGCCCCAGCGATCTGCTCCGCCAGAATCTGAACCTCGGTAGGGACGCCATGCGTCTGTTCCATGTCCCCGTCGTAGAGTGGAACATTCAAATCCGCCTCGACATAATTGCTGGGGCCAAACAGTCGCGCCGCTTCTCGTAGCAACTTGCGGTTAGTGGCTTCTTTGCGAAGCGAACCGGAAATCCCCAGCAGGACAGGGTCGGACATGGTTTTACCTCTCTTCGTGTGCCTCGGTCAGAACAGAAGCTAGGAGGTCAAGTCCCGGGGGCAAACCCCAATCGGCGCACAGTCTGTGTGAATTGAAATGGCCGCGCATCCGACCGCCCCAAGCCGGGTCGGTCGGACGCTCATTGGTCGAAGGGATTACGTGGTGGGAATAACCACGATTTCGACGCGACGGTTCTGGGCCTTGCCCTCCGGCGTCAAGTTTGAGCCGATCGGTTGATCCTCGCCGCGGCCACTGGTCCGCAGCCGGTTATACGGCACACCATTGGCCTGCAATTCGTCGGCAACTGCATTGGCCCGGCGCTGCGACAAGCCCATGTTGTAGGCGGCATCGCCGTCACTGTCTGTGTGACCGATGACTTCGACCGAGGTGTCGGGATATTTCTGCATGCTGCTGGCCAGTTTGGACAGATCATCCTTGAGCCCAGAGCGCACCACGGCGCTGTCGGTGTCAAAAGTAATGTCATTGGGCAGGGAAACGATCAGTCGGTCGCCGGTGTTGACAATGCCGATATCGTCGTCCAGCTGCTGCCGCAATTCCGCGGCTTGTTTGTCCAGCTGGTTACCGATCAGACCGCCGACGGCCGCCCCGGCGATAGCGCTGCCGATGATCGTTTCGGCTTTGTCATCATCCGAGGTTGCCGCACCGATCCCGGCACCGATCAGCCCGCCGATCAAGGCGCCCTGTTTGGTTTTGGAATATGGATCATTGGGGTCCAGCAAAGCCGGGTCCGTGCAGGCCCCCAGCGCCAGCACAGCGGTCAGGGACAGGACGGAGGTCGCCTTCAGGAAGCTCATGGAATAACCTTTTCTGCTCGGGTCCGGGGAACCGGATCTGTTTTCACCAGTATCCCGCCTTGCAGAAGGCGCCTCAAGGTCCGAATGCAGGCTGTCGGCAGATCCCCGCGCATATCCAAAAAGGATGTATGTTTTACCCGTCTGCCTGCGCGGCTTCATAAGCCAACAGCGCCCGCTTTACCGGCAATCCCCAGTGATACCCGCCCAAGGCGCCCGATTTGCGCAAGGCTCGGTGACAGGGGATGAGCCAGCTGATCGGATTGCGGCCAACTGCAGTTCCGACCGCGCGAACGGCACGCGGTGCCCCTACGGACTGGGCAATCTCGGAATAGGTGCTGACATGACCCGAGGGAATGCGCAGCAACGCCTCCCACACCTTGATCTGCAAAGGCGCGCCAATCAGATGAAGAGCTGTCTCTCCCTTTTTTTCAAACGCGGCTTCGACCAACGGTCGGAGCGCTTCGGGGTCCTCGACGAACTCTGCATTAGGCCAACGGCTCCGCATATCGGCCATGGCCGGTTCGGCTCCGGTCTCGGCGGCAAAAGCCAGACCGCAGATGCCTTTGTCCGTACCCATGACCAGAGCCAGACCGAAGGGGCTGTCAAACCAGCCCCAGCGAATCTGCAACCCGTTACCCTTGCGGGCATAGTCACCGGGACTCATTGCTTCCCACCGAAGGAACAGATCATGCAACCGGCCCGAGCCTGACAAACCAACAGCATGCGCGGTATCCAGTGTCGTAAACCGGTCCCGCAGCAGGGACTTGGCGTGGCCGAGGCGAAGATACTGCTGGTACCGTTTCGGCGACACCCCTACCCAGGCAGAAAACAACCGTTGAAAATGCGCAGGGCTCATATTCATTTTTGCCGCAAGGTCTTCCAGCGAAAGATCGTCGCCACCCTCATCAATCAGCTCGATCGCGCGACGCATGACATTGTAGTGATAGCTGCTTTCGTTGGTCTGTATGTTCATGGCGGGCCTCTTGCTGTTGCTGACACCCTACCCCGGCCAGGCCAGACTACGCGACCCGGAACTTGCGCAAGTTGCACGTGCTATCCCGTCAGCGGCAAGATCCCTCGCCTGTGACCACGCCCCAGTTTTTGACCAGAAGAAGCAGGGGCGACGCATTGCAGTCACAACCGCCAAGGGGGCGTTGCCCCAGGTCTTTACCCCGAGCCAATCGCGCGGCATTAAGTTCAAATGGCCAAGCAACTTGATTATCACACGATCCGCGAAATCTTCTCGCGGTTCCAGGCAGCCGAGCCGGAACCCAAAGGGGAGCTGGAGCATGTCAATGTCTACACACTTGTGGTGGCGGTCGCCCTGTCGGCGCAAGCGACTGATGCAGGTGTGAACAAAGCAACCCGAGAGCTTTTCAAAATCGCCGATACTCCGCAGAAGATGCTGGATCTTGGGGAAGAGAACCTGATCGAACATATCAAGACGATCGGACTGTACCGTAACAAGGCCAAGAACGTCATCAAGCTGTCTCGAATCCTTGTTGATACCTACGGCGGAGAGGTTCCGAATTCCCGTGCCGCGCTACAATCGCTACCAGGTGTCGGTCGCAAGACTGCGAATGTGGTTCTGAACATGTGGTGGCACTACCCGGCACAGGCCGTGGACACCCATATCTTTCGCGTCGGCAACCGGTCCGGCATCTGTCCGGGCAAGGATGTCGATGCGGTGGAACGCGCCATCGAGGACAATATTCCCGTCGATTTCCAGCAGCATGCGCATCATTGGTTGATTTTGCATGGCAGATACCATTGTAAGGCCAGAAAACCCATGTGTGGCACCTGCCTCATCAGGGACCTGTGCCAATTCGAGGACAAGAACTTATGAAAACCTACCAGATCGTGGGCATCGGAAACGCGGTAGTCGATGTCATCAGCCAATGCGACGACAGCTTTCTGGAACTGATGGGCATCGAGAAGGGCATCATGCAGCTCATCGAGCGTGACCGGGGCGAGGTGCTTTATGCCGCCATGGAAGGTAGGGTGCAAACCCCGGGCGGCTCGGTTGCCAACACCATCGCCGGCGCCGGTGCATTGGGGTTGGACGCGGCCTTTATCGGTCGTGTGCATGACGACGCGCTGGGGCATTTCTATGCCGATGCTATGAACGAAGATGGCGTAGATTTCGTCAACCCACCGGTCGAAGGTGGTGAATTGCCGACTTCGCGTTCGATGATCTTTGTCTCCCCCGATGGCGAGAGGTCAATGAACACCTATCTGGGTATTTCTTCCGAATTGAGTTCGGAAGATGTGTCCAACGAAGTCGCCGGGAGCACCCAGATCATGTTCCTAGAAGGTTATTTGTTCGACAAGGACAAAGGCAAATCCGCCTTCCTGGAGGCCGCCCGCGACTGCCGTGCGGGTGGTGGCAAGGCTGGGATCGCGATCTCGGACCCGTTCTGTGTCGAACGGCACCGGGCCGATTTCCTGTCACTGATCGAAAACGAGCTTGATTATGTCATCGGCAACGAAGACGAGATCAAGTCACTGTTCGAAACAGACGATCTTGAAGAGGCGCTAAGCAAGACCGCCGCTATCTGCCCGTTGGTGGTCTGTACCCGCTCTGGCGATGGTGTCACCGTAATCGGCAACGGCCAGCGTGTGAACGTACCGGTCGAAAAAATCGTCCCGGTGGATGCAACCGGCGCGGGCGATCAGTTTGCGGCTGGTTTCCTGTTTGGTCTGGCGACCGGCCGCGACTTGGAAACCTGTGCCAAGATCGGCTGCGTCTGCGCTGGGGAAGTTATCCGCCATATCGGTCCGCGCCCCGAGACGAACGTTCTGGAACTGCTGCGCGAAGCCGGACTGGTGTGATTCCAGCTGCTCGCCGGACACGTCGACACGATAACCGAGGGCCAAGACGGTCCTCGGTTCTAGCTCCCGAGAGAGGGGTAGCGGTTTCAGACCGCCAGATGTTCCGAGAAGGCTTCGACCACCTGCTCGTACACTTCACGCTTGAACGGAACGATTTCTGCAACCAATCGCGCAGGTTTCTGCCACTTCCAGCGGGTGAATTCCGGATGATCGGTTTCGATATTGACCTGATCATCGCTGCCTAGAAACCGCATCAGGAACCATTTCTGCTCCTGACCGCGGTACTTTCCGTTCCAGATCACCGGTACGATGTCGTGTGGCAGATCATAAGGCAGCCACCCGTCGGTCTCAGCAATGATCTCGACCAGTTCGGGCAAAACCCCTGTTTCTTCCCAGAGCTCCCGCAGCGCTGCATCGCGTGCGGCTTCACCCTTGTCCACACCGCCTTGTGGCATCTGCCACGCGTCCGCGTGGCGGTCATTACGCTGCCCGACGAAGATCCCGCCGTCCGCATTCATCAACATCACGCCAACGCAAGGGCGATACGGGAGTTTGGCAATATCTTCAGGGGTCATGGAAGCCTCTTCACTGTTTGATCCGTCCCTAACAAATGCTTTTGTCTGCGGCTAGGCCCGGTGCGCTCTGGCCTGTATTCGAGCCCCCCTGCCCATCGACGCGGCCTTGAAGAAGCCCTTCCACCCGTTGGGCATGCAAGAGCTCCAACAGCGGCGGGGGTGTCACTGATTGACGTTGCGGTCGGATGACGTCGGGTTTCGCGTGACACGTCGTACTGCCGCAGCAATTCTGTCTGCAATTAAGGGAGAGTTTATCGATGACTGCGTACCCAAACATGCTGGCACCGCTGGATCTGGGCTTTACCACGCTTAAAAACCGCGTGTTGATGGGCTCGATGCACACCGGTCTGGAAGAAACCAGGGACTGGAACAGGGTTGCAGAGTTCTATGCCGATCGGGCGCGCGGAGAAGTTGCCTTGATGGTAACCGGAGGGATTGGCCCCAACCTGGAAGGCTCGGTGCTCCCTGGTGCTGCGATGATGACAACCGAGGAAGACGTCGCCAACCACTCCATAGTCACTGACAGGGTACATCAGGCCGGCGGCAAAATCGCCATGCAGATCCTGCATGCGGGCCGCTATGCTTATGGTCCGAAATGCGTCGCCCCCAGCCCGGTTAAATCCCCGATCTCGCCCTTCCCACCGACAGAGCTGGACGAAGAGGGCATCGAAAAGCAAATAGCGGATATCGTGAACGCCGCCGTGCTGGCTCAGAAGGCCGGTTATGACGGAGTTGAGATCATGGGGTCCGAAGGATATTTCCTGAACCAGTTCCTGGTAACCCATACCAACAAACGCGAAGACCGTTGGGGGGGAAGCTACGAAAATCGAATGCGCCTACCCATCGAAGTTGTCCGCCGCACCCGTGAAGCGGTCGGAACCGACTTCATTATCATCTATCGTCTGTCAATGATCGATCTGGTGCCGAATGGCTCAACCCATGAAGAGGTTGTTAAGCTGGCCCAAGAAATCGAGAGAGCTGGCGCTACAATCATTAATACCGGTATTGGCTGGCACGAAGCGCGGATCCCAACCATCGCTACCAGTGTACCCCGGGCAGCATTTGCCTGGGTCACGAAAAAACTGATGGGCAAAGTTTCTATCCCTGTCATTACGTCCAACCGGATCAATACACCCGAAGTTGCGGAACAAGTCTTGAGCGATGGCTGCGCCGATATGGTGTCATTGGCCCGCCCAATGTTGGCAGATGCGGATTTCGTCAAGAAAGCGATGCAGAATCAAGGAGCTCGGATCGCACCCTGCATTGCCTGCAACCAGGCCTGCCTGGACCACACCTTTGGCGGTAAACTCACCTCGTGTCTGGTTAACCCGCGTGCCTGTCATGAAACCGAATTGGTCATTGCCAAGGCGGACACCGCCAAATCGATCGCAATTGTTGGCGCGGGTCCAGCCGGTCTTGCCACCGCGTTGACAGCGGCAGATCGGGGACATTCTGTGACGCTTTTTGACAAGGACGCGGAAATTGGCGGGCAACTGAACATGGCCAAACAGGTGCCCGGAAAAGAGGAGTTCTGGGGGCTGGTTGATTGGTACCGCACCATGATCGCAAGTTCGAGCATTGAACTGCGATTGAATACCGAAGCGACTGTAGACGATCTCATGGAGTTCGACGAAGTCGTCATAGCCACGGGCGTCAGTCCCCGAGATCCCGAAATACCCGGGCAAGATCGCAACAATGTCGTCAGCTATATCGATGTTCTACGTGGCAAAGTTCCAGTTGGAAATCATGTGGCTGTGATCGGTGCCGGTGGAATAGGATTTGACGTTTCCGAATACCTCCTGCACGCGGGTGAAAGCCCGACCGAAAATCTTGCTGAATGGATGAAGGAATGGGGCGTGACAGACCCGGAAACTCATCGCTCCGGCCTCGCTCCCGAAGGCCCGCAACCGGCAGCACCGGCCCGCAACGTGACGTTGTTGCAACGCAAGAAACAGGCTCATGGCAAAGGTCTGGGAAAGACCACGGGGTGGATCCACAGGGCAGCCCTGAAGATGAAGAATGTGAACTTCGTAGGGGGCGTGAATTATGAGAAAATCGACGATTCCGGGCTGCACGTGTCTTTCGGCGAAGCACGGGAAACCCCGACAGTAATCAACGCGGATACGATCGTGCTGTGCGCGGGCCAAGTCTCGGAACGGTCCTTGGCTGATGCGCTCGTGGCGCGGGACAAGACCCCACATGTCATAGGTGGCGCAGATGTTGCTGCTGAACTTGACGCGAAGCGGGCGATTGATCAGGGGACTCGTCTGGCGGCTGGGTTTTAAGTGTATGGTTGAGGCGAGGTTCTGGCCTTTTTGTTTT
>WKFI01000012.1 GCA_014872875.1 Paracoccaceae bacterium | reverse complement strand
TACGGCGACCCAAATTGCCAGGAAAACCTGACAGCAGCGCCCTGCTCAAAGTGCGCTCAGGGCGGATAACGGAAGCTCGCTGCGTGCCGCACCTATGGCCGCCGCGCGGACTTTTCGGGCTTTCACGGCGAATGTCCCAATGTCCGGTTGCGGCACTTTCCGTCACCTGCTTCGAAAACCCGATTGCGCAAGTTCTGGGTCGAGTTCAGTTGTTCCAGATGCAAGCTTGCTCTCGTCGCCAAAAATCGAGGGAATGGAGATGAACATCAGAGAAAAACTGGCTGAGAATGAATGGAAGGGCGAAATCGGCTTTATCATCGAAAACCGCGAGCCGGACCGCGTGATTGCCAGGATGCCGGTGACGGATGCGGCAAGGAACCCGTTTGGAACGATGCACGCTGGTGCCCTGATCTGGTTTGCAGACATAGCAGCGACCCTTTGTGCAATCGGCGATCTGGACAGCATTGATGACGACGGGTCAGGTTTTCCGCTCGCCGTTGATCTTCACACGGTCTTATCGGGTAATGAAAAGGCGGGCGACTTGATTGCAACCTCCACTACGGTCAAGCGGGGTGGCAAACTCATTGTCATTCGCACCGAGGTTCACGGAGAAACGGGTCGTCTGTTGATCGATATGACAACCACCCACTTGCGCGCAGGTTGAAGACCTTCGAGAGCACCCGCCATTCGTATGACGGGTGCTTTTTTATCTTAAGCCGACGTCAGGAATTCAGTGAGTTGGTCAATGGTCGCTTCGTTCGTGCGTCCATTGGTGACGCAGGCCCGCAAAACCGGATTGCCCTCGAACATCGCCTTGGAAATCCAGAACCGGCCATCTGCGTGAACTGCATCGACATAGCGTTGCACGGCGTCGTGCCCTTCCGGCGGGACCATGCAGCTCACCCCCATGAGAGATTGGTTGGCCTGTGACCAACCCGCCTTCTTCAGGTTGTCCGTGAGCCGGCTGGTCAGCCGGATGCAGCGTTCCACATGGTCGCCGTAGCCGTCCCATCCCGCGGCCCCGAGAGCGAGGAACAGGCGCAATCCAACGAAGCGGCGCGACCATTGGTTGGAATTCACATAGAAATCCTTGGCTGCCTCGCTTTCCGGCATGTAGCTGGCCGAGATACGGAAAACCTGTGCGGGTATGTCGGGGCGCGAGGTCAGGAACATGCCTGCGCCCATCGTGGTGGCGAACCATTTGTGGGCGTCAATTGTGATCGAATCCGCTAGTTCAATGCCGTCCAGTGCGGTTCGCCCTTCAGTGCTGGCAATCATCGCCCCACCCCATGCCGCATCGACGTGAAACCACATACCATGCTCTCGCGCCAGAGCACCGCAAGGTTTGAGGGGGTCGATCATCCCGGCATTCGTGGTGCCAGCCGTAGCTACGATCAGGACCGGGACGCAGCCGTTTTTCAAATCCTTATCAATGGCAGTCGCAAGACAATCCGCATCCATCTGGCCTTGGCCATCAGTTGCGATCAATCGAACGGCGTTGCGTCCGATGCCTGCCGAATGCGCCATCTTCAACCATGCAAGGTGGCTTTCCTTCGAGACGTAAATCGTTGGCTGACTGCCGAACTCATAGATGCCCTTGTCGCTGTAGTCCGGGCATTTCGCCTGCAAGGCACATAAAACAGCCGTCGAATTGGCTTCGGCACCGCCACTGGTAAAATGCCCTCCGGCCCCCTTGGGAAGTCCTGCGCGTCGGGCCATTTCATTGATGACATGCTGTTCGATTTCGACGGCAGCAGGCGCATGAGAATACACACAGATTTGCGGATTGAACATCGACGCGATCCGATCCGCACATTCTGCGGCAAAGGTAGGTGCCGGATTGAACAGGCCAAGATATCCCGGATGAGTCATCTGCACACTGCCAGTATCGAGCGCATCAATCACCCAGTCCATCAGCGGTTCAAGATCTTCCGCCTGCTCAAACCGCTTGGATTTCAACTCCTCCAACCAATCAGGCGTTAACTCCGCCGAGGTCGCATTGCGACTGGCGTAGTCACGGCGAGCTTGGCTGAGGCGCTCGGTCAACGCGTTTTCAGCGTCCATCAGTCGGTCAAAGTTTGGGAAGAGTGCATCGCGTCCGTGCATAGGCAAATCCTGTGATTGCTTTCGAGTGAAAATACCGGCATTGAATACTTCCATCGACCCGAAACATGCGGTCTTCGCCTAGCACTATTGCAAGGCTCACGATCCCGATCCGGATCAACGGCAGCTTTTCGCGCATCGCTTCAATATTTGCGGATCGCAGCATTGGTCAATGTGGGCTCAAAGCTGGCTTTCGCTGCACTTACGAGAAAAGGAAATGCCCCGAAAATTCGTTCAGCGCATCCAAACCGGTGTTCGCTGCGTGGCAGAACCTCCAACCCGGTTGAATGGCTGCAATGCGGGGCTTCACTGACTTTCACAAAGCGGGCACCAAACGTCAGAATCGCCGCCCAGCAGCTGGCGAAATACAATTCTAGCGCTGAATTTTTAGGCAGATCGCAGGTTTCGATGGTTTTTGAGGCATGATGCCAGTCCCTGAAGGCGGATACACTTTCAGTACGGCCCTCTTCGATTAAGGTCTTTACTGAGAGTATCGACCCGGGATCAACCATGGAAAAACCAGCAAGTTTCGATGAAATGTGGGGAGCGAACGAAACCCTTCGGGAACCTTATCGAAAATTTCAAGCTTGGTTTGATAGTGAAGATCCGGCGCGCTTGCGGAAAAAACAACGTGAAGCGGAAAAGCTGTTCCGCCTGACTGGGATCACATTCAACGTCTACGGCAGTTCAGAGGCCGAAGAGCGCCTGATCCCCTTTGACCTCATCCCAAGGATCATCTCAGGCAGTGAATGGGCCCGCCTTTCTCGTGGGATCGAACAGCGCGTCCGTGCGATCAATGCCTTTCTGTTCGATATTTATCACAAGCAGGAGATCGTGAAAGCGGGCCGGATACCCGAAGAAATGATAAGCCGTAACGAGGCATTCCTCCCTCAAATGATCGGTGTGGAGCCTCCTGGTGGGGTTTACACCCATATCGTCGGCATCGATCTGGTCTGTACGGGCCCGGGCGAGTTCTTCGTGCTGGAAGACAACGCGCGAACGCCGTCGGGAGTCAGCTATATGCTGGAAAACCGTGAGACCATGCTTCAGATGTTCCCGGAACTTTTCAGCGAAAACCGGGTCCAATCCGTTTCCAATTATCCAACCGATCTGCGTCGCTCGCTCGCCGCTTGTGCGCCACCTACTTGTGAGGGCAAACCGGTGGTCGCGGTGCTGACGCCCGGAATCTACAATTCGGCCTATTTCGAGCATGCCTTCCTGGCGGACCAGATGGGTGTCGAACTGGTCGAGGGGCATGATTTGCGGGTGGTCGATGGCCGTGTCGCCATGCGCACCACGCGCGGTTACAAACCGATTGACGTACTCTATCGCCGCGTGGATGACGAATTTCTGGATCCGCTGAACTTTAACCCCGAAAGCGCGCTTGGCGTGCCGGGGATCATGGATGTGTATCGCGCAGGCAATCTCACCATCGCCAACGCGCCCGGCACCGGTATCGCCGACGACAAGGCAATCTACAGCTACATGCCCGAAATCGTCGAGTTCTACACCGGCGAGCGTCCGATTTTGCAAAACGTAGAGACATGGCGTTGCTCGGAACCTGTGGCGTTGGCATATGTGATGGACAATCTTGAAGATCTGGTGGTCAAGGAAGTCCATGGCTCGGGCGGTTATGGAATGCTGATCGGTCCCACCGCCACCAAAAAGGATCTCGCTGCGTTCCGCCGCAAGCTTAAGGCGCGGCCCGGGAATTACATCGCTCAACCAACTTTGGCGCTTTCGACCGTGCCGATCTTCTCGCGCGCTGGGCTTAGCCCCCGGCACGTCGATCTCAGGCCATTCGTCTTGTGCAGTCCCGACAAGGTGGAGATCACGCCTGGCGGTCTTACGCGTGTGGCGCTCAAGAAGGGGTCGCTGGTGGTGAATTCCTCTCAAGGGGGCGGCACCAAGGATACCTGGGTTCTGGAGGACTGACGCTATGCTGGGCAAAACCGCAAATGGTCTCTTCTGGATGTCGCGTTACTTGGAAAGGGCGGAAAACACCGCGCGGTTGATCGATACCGGTCAGCGCATTGCCCTGACACGACTGCGCAGCGGTGAAGAAGAGTGGATACCGGTGCTGCAATCGGCCGGGTCACTGGAAGGGTTTCATAATGCCTATGATACCCCCGGCCCGGAGGCCGCTATCGACTGGATGCTGCGCGGGCGTGACAACCCATCCTCGATCATGGCCTGTATTTTTGCTGCGCGGCAAAACGCTCGACTTGTCCGCACCGCCATCACCGGCGAAGTCTGGGAAGCCGTCAATGCCACCTACATGATGGCGCAAGATCTTTTGGCGCGCAAAGTCAGCGAACGAGATCTGCCTGCCGCGCTCTCCGCGATCCGGCAGAACACAGCACTGGTGCGCGGCATGATCCACGGCACGATGCTGCGCAACGATATCTACGATTTCCTGCGCATCGGCACGTTTCTAGAACGGGCCGACAACACTGCGCGCATTCTGGACGTCAAGTATTACGTACTTCTGCCGTCGGTCAGTGCGGTTGGCAGCTCTATCGACAATGTGCAGTGGGAGAGCATCCTGCGTTCGGTTTCCGCGCGCGGCGGGTTCCGGATGGAATACGGTTCCGAAGGCGGGTCGCAGGAAATCGCGCATTTCCTGATCTTTGACAAGCGAATGCCGCGCAGCCTTGCCTTCTGCGTTGGCAAGATCAATGATAACCTGCGCTATCTTAACGCCGGGCAGTCGAAACCATCGAAATCCCAGAAACTCGTGACCTATCTTGAGACGGCCTACCTCTCGCACGGCATCGAGGAGGTACTCGAATACGGCTTGCACGAATACATCGAAAAGATGCTTGAGCTGCTCGGAGAACTCGCTGGCCAAATACAACTCGATTATCGCTTTTATGAGTAAGCCATGCGCCTGACCATTCAACATACCACCCGCTACAGCTTTGATGAGCCGGTATCTTTCGGGCTTCAGCAACTACGCAAGACGCCGAAAAACACCCCCAACCAGCATGTGCTGGAATGGCATACGCATGTCAAAGGCGGGCAAAAAGAGCTGTCTTTCGAAGATCATCATCACAACGTAACCGAGTTGATCAGCATCACACCCGGCGTCGATACGCTGGATCTGATCTCCGAAGGGCAGGTCGAGTTGAACGACACGCACGGCGTGGTCGGTCGCCATCGCGGCCCGTCGCCGTTGTGGCTTTATGCCCGCCCGACCGATCTGACCGAAGCACGTGCAGGTGTTCGCGAATTGATCCGCGGACTGGATACTGGCGACACAGTAGACATTCTGCACAAGTTGTCTGCCCGCATACGGAACGAGGTAGCCTACGAGATTGGCGTATCGCATTCGGGCTGGAGCGCGGAGGACGCGATTGAGGCGGGAAATGGTGTTTGCCAGGATCATGCGCATGTTTTTATCGCATGTGCACGCAAGTTGGGCCGACCGGCGCGGTATGTCTCGGGATATCTCATGCTGAATGATCGCACGACACAAGACGCCATGCATGCCTGGGCCGAAGCCCATGTGGAGGGGCTGGGCTGGGTTGGCTTCGATGTCTCTAACGGAATTTCACCCGATGCGCGTTATGTGCGTGTTTCGACGGGGCTGGACTATTCCGATGCGGCGCCTGTATCTGGAACGCGAATTGGTGGCGCCGGCGAGGTGCTCGACGTTCAGATCGAAGTGGCGCAGCAGTGAGAAATTAATGACGTATTGTGTGGGAATGATGCTCGATGTTGGGCTGGTTTTCATGTCCGACACCCGTACCAACGCCGGGTTGGACAACATTTCGACCTTCAAGAAAATGACAAGCTGGGAAACTCCCGGCGAGCGGGTGATCACACTCCTGTCTTCTGGGAATTTGGCCACCACACAGGCCGTGGTCAGCCTTCTCGATGAGCGCACCCACGCACATGACGAACGCGATCCTTCGATCTTCGGTGTGCCTTCGATGTTTCAGGCGGCGCGGATGGTGGCCGACGTGTTGCGCGAAGTGATCGCGCAGCACGATGCTGCAGGGCAACAAGCCGACAGCGCGTTTGGCGCGACCTTGATCCTGGGCGGCCAGATCAAAGGCGGTCCACCGCGGCTGTTCATGATTTATCCCGAGGGCAATTTTATCGAGGCGAGCGCCGATACGCCATTCTTCCAGATTGGAGAAACCAAGTACGGTCGCCCCATCCTCGTGCGGGCTTACGATCCCGAAATGTCTTTTGAAGAGGCGATGAAGCTCCTTCTGGTCAGTTTCGACTCCACGGTGAAAGCCAACCTTTCAGTGGGCGCACCATTTGACTTCCATCTGTATCGCAAGGACGCGTTCAGGATTGAAACCGGAGGTCGTATTGAACCGGAAGATCCATACCTCCAACTTGTCTCAAAAGGGTGGGGCGATGCCCTGAAGAACGCGCTCGATAGCCTGCCTGATTTTTCTTTGGAACCATGACGGCTTTGAGATCAGAGCGAACTGCGTCGGAACGAGTTTGTCAAAACGTACAATCCGGAAGGCCAGCGGTGAGAACTCGATGCAAGTACTGAAGTTCACTCGGCTCTGACATGACCAGATCCTGCTTGGGTGCGCCTAAAGGTACTGACTTAGATTTTCCGACCCGAGTCTTGCCAATACGGCTTTCGCAACCGTGGTTTGAAAACCTTGCCGGTGTCTTCTCGCGGCAGCGCAGCGTGAAACTCGATGATGCGCGGATGCTTCAGGCTGGCAAGCTTGCCCTTCAAGAATTGCCGCACCTGGTCGGGGTCTGGATCCCAGCCGTCGGCAGGCTCGATAGCAGCCACGACCTGCTCCCCGAATTCAGGATCAGGAGCGCCGAACACGGCGGCATCCCGAATGAACGGCGCTGATATCAAAACAGCTTCGATCTCGGCAGGGAAGATGTTGGCGCCGCCGGAGATGATCATGTCCTTTTTGCGGTCAGTGATGTAGAGATATCCGTCTTCATCCACCCAGCCCAGATCCCCGACAGAGACATGATCGTGCTTCTCGGCCGCTTTTCTGCTTTCGGGATCGTTGGAGTAGTCGAAATCTCCAAAGGCGTCCAACCGGGCGTGGATTTCGCCAACGTCCCCGGTTGGGAGCTCGTTGCCGTCGCTATCAAGTATGAGGACAGTGCCACCCATCTGCATCCGCCCTGCGGTCCCCGGTCTTTCCAAGGCTTCGGCCGAAGAAACCATGGTCATAAAGCCAATCTCGGATGCTCCATAGCTTTCCCAGAACACCGGGCCCCACCAGTCGATCATTGCGGCCTTCAGGTCGTGCGGCCACGGCGAACCGGTTGAGACGCAGAATTCGACCGTGGACAGATCATAGCGCTGCTTCACGTCTTCCGGCAGTTTGAGCAACCGGTTCATCATTGTCGGCACAAGATAGATGTGGGTGATCTTGTATGTCTCAATGGTCGAAAGAAACTGCTCCGGGTCGAACCGCGGCGCAACTAAAGTGGACACACCTTCGGATTCCAAAGCGGTCGCTGTTAATGTCGCCGGAGCCGAGTGGTAGATCGGCGCGGCCGTGAAAAACCGCGAACCGGGGCGGAACTGCATCATCTCGGTTCCGATCCGCCGCAATAATTCTCTGGCGTCCTTTCGAGGGCCAGATGAGATTTTGCGAATGGCTTTCGGATTGCCCGTTGAGCCAGAGGTGTATCGAAGTTGCGGTCGCATCGCGGCTTGGACCAAAAGAGGCGAGCTTGCTTGGACCAGATCGGACCATTCTGGAACATCGGGGGCAGTCGCCGCTGCGCTATCCTGAATATTGTAGGCAGATCGCAGTGCAAAATCCGGTGTTACTCCGATAAGCCGCATTTCTGTAAGGGCAGGGCTTAGCCTGTCGATAAGGTCGCGATGAATGATGGCCAGTTCGGTTTTGCTGTCGCTGCAGATCCTCGCAATTTCTTCAGCCTCACTATGCCAGTTAAGTGCAACAATGACGGTTCCAGCAGCGGCAGCTGCGCTCATGACCTCCAGCTGTGCGGCGTCGTTTCGCATGATTATTGCAACCGGTACGTCCGCTCCTGCGCCCATGGCTGTCAATGCGCCGGCTCCCTTGGCAGATCGTTCATCAAACCGATCCTGCGACAAGATTTGGTCGAAATCTCCGACGAATGTTTCTGGTTCAATCACCATTGCTTTAACCCTTGCCAGCACAGAGAAGCACCGATGCCCATTCCGAGCATCTGCCTGCAATCTCGTCAAGAATGCTGTTTCGACTGCGTGTTTTGGCGTGTGGAAATCCGGCTGACTTTCCAAGCGCTTCTACGTTGGACTGAAGCACGTTAGAACTGGCGTGTCTCATAGTGCATCGTGTAATCGGCCCACGCACTGGGGTAATTGGCCAAGAGCATTACCAAAGTCGTCACGGGCCCATCTTGATGCAGAACGTCACGAAGCATCTACTAATATTTTAGTTGACAGGTAATTTACACTGCGAATATCAAAGTTGATGCTGGTAGCCCCGGCAAATACATAATCTTTGGGAGGAGACATGATGCGCAAGTATCTGCTCTCCGCGACTGCGGCTGTTGCCGTCATCGCGGGGTCCGGGACTGCTTTTGCCGATACGGCGGCAGCCCAGAAATGGATTGAACAGGAATTCCAGCCATCCACCTTGTCGAAAGACGAACAGATGTCCGAGATGGAGTGGTTCATCAACGCAGCCCAGCCGTTTGCGGGGATGGAAATCAACGTTCTTTCCGAAGGTATCCCGACGCACGGATATGAATCCGAAGTTCTGACAAAAGCGTTCGAAGAAATTACCGGTATCAAGGTCAATCACCAGATTCTGGGTGAAGGCGAGGTGGTCCAAGCCGTTCAGACCCAGATGCAAACTCAGCGGAACCTGTACGACGGTTACGTCAATGACTCGGACCTGATTGGGACACACTCGCGTCTGCAATTGGCGTACAACCTGACCGAACAGATGGCGGGCGATTGGGCGGCAACGACATCGCCGACGCTGGATCTGGACGATTTCATGGGCATCCAGTTCACAACCGGCCCGGACGGCAACCTGTACCAGCTGCCGGACCAGCAGTTTGCGAACCTGTACTGGTTCCGCAAGGACTGGTTCGACCGCGAAGATCTGAAGGCCGCGTTCAAGGAAAAATACGGCTATGACTTGGGTGTTCCGGTCAACTGGTCGGCCTACGAAGACATCGCTCAATTCTTCTCGGAAGACGTCAAGGAAATCGATGGTGTCGCGATCTATGGCCACATGGACTATGGCAAGCGCGCTCCGGACCTTGGCTGGCGCATGACCGATGCCTGGCTTTCGATGGCTGGTGCAGGCTCCAAGGGTGAGCCGAACGGTGTCCCGATCGACGAATGGGGCATCCGCATGGAAGCAGGCACCTGTAACCCGGTTGGCGCGTCTGTGTCGCGCGGTGGTGCGGCCAACGGCCCGGCTGCGGTCTATGCGATCCGCAAATGGGACGAATGGCTGCGCAACTATGCCCCTCCGGGTGCGGCAAGCTTCGACTTCTACCAGTCGCTTCCGGCTCTGAGCCAGGGCAACGTGGCCCAGCAGATCTTCTGGTACACCGCCTTTACCGCCGACATGGTTAAGCCGCAATCGGAAGGCAACAACACCGTGGATGCCGATGGCAACCCGCTGTGGCGCATGGCCCCCAGCCCGCACGGTCCTTATTGGGAAGAAGGTCAAAAAGTCGGCTATCAGGATGTGGGTTCCTGGACGTTCCTCAAGTCCACCCCGTCGGATCGCGCGCAGGCTGCTTGGCTCTATGCACAGTTCGTGACCTCGAAAACCGTTGACGTGAAGAAGTCCCATGTGGGCCTGACCTTTACCCGCGACAGCTCGGTTAACCACGCTTCGTTCACCGAACGCGCACCCAAGCTGGGCGGTTTGGTCGAGTTCTATCGCTCGCCAGACCGTGTGGCATGGTCGCCGACCGGCATCAACGTTCCGGATTATCCGAAGCTAGCTCAGATCTGGTGGCAGCAGATCGGTGACGTGAACTCGGGCGCGTTCACTGCGCAAGAGGCGATGGATCGTCTGGCTGAAGAAATGGACATCACCATGGCCCGGATGCAGGCCGCGGATGAAAGCGCCAATGTCTACGGTGGCTGCGGCCCGCGCTTGAACGAGCCCAAGGACCCGTCCGAATGGCTGGGCAAAGGTGGCGCCAAGGCCAAGCTGGACAACGAAAAGCCGCAGGGCGAGACCGTCAACTATGATGAGCTGGTCGCCCGCTGGAACCAGTAAAAAGACAATAACCCTCCCCCGAACGGGGGAGGTCCCCATGTGGCTGAAGTTGTCTTTCGAAACTTCGGCCACACTTCACTCAAGGTGCAAAAGCCATGACGATCGAGTTAAAGGGCGCGAGCAAGCAAGTGCGTGGTATCACGCATATCAAGCCGACGTCCCTGGTGATGAAAACCGGGCATTTCAATGTGCTGCTCGGTCAAACCGGATCGGGTAAAACCTCACTAATCAAGCTGATGGCCGGTCTGGATCCGCTGGCCTCGGGACAGATTCTGTTTGACGGAGAGGACGTGTCCAAACTGTCGACGCAGAAACGGAACATCAGCCTTGTCCACCAGTTCTTTGTGAACTACCCCCATATGAATGTTTTCGACAACATCGCCTCCCCCCTGCGGGTAGCAGGCATGGCAAAGTCCGAGATTGAGGGCCGGGTACAGGAAGCCGCCGACATCCTGCAGTTAGGGCCGATGCTGAACCGCCGCCCTCAGGAATTGTCAGGCGGTCAACAGCAGCGCTGCGCTTTGGCCCGAGCCATCGCCAAGGAAAGCCGTGCGGTATTTCTGGACGAGCCGCTCGCAAACCTGGACTACAAACTGCGCGAGGAGTTGCGCGAACAGTTGCCGGAACTTTTTGCCGGGCGCGGCGCCGTGGTGGTCTATGCGACTTCGGAACCCGAAGAAGCCCTGCTCTTGGGAGGGGAAACCGCGCTGATGAATGACGGTGTCGTCACCCAATTTGGCCCCACGGCCGAGATTTACCGCGAACCGGCAACCCTGGCTGCGGCGCGCGTGTTTTCCGACCCGCCGATCAATGCGGCCGAAATCACCAAGACCGGCGATCAGGCCAAGCTGCGCACCGGCGTCAGCTGGGCCTTGCAAGGGGCAGCGGCCCAATTGCCCGACGGCCCTTATACCGTGGCAATCCGCCCCCATCACGTTCTGCCCGTGCAAAACGGGCCCGACGATGTTGCGCTGAACGGGATCGTGCAGGTGACTGAGCTCTCGGGATCTGAATCCAGCGCCCATTTCCAGATGGGATCGGACGGCTGGGTGTCCCTGTCTTCGGGGGTTCACCCGTATCAGGTCGGCGAAGATCATCAGTTTTTCATGGATGCGAACCAGGCATTCTACTTTGCCCCGGATGGGAGGCTTGTGGCCTAATGGCAAAGATCACCCTTTCAAACCTCCGCCATTCCTATCTGCCCAACCCTTCGGGTCCGGCGGATTATGCGCTCAAAGAAATCGACCTCGACTGGAAAGACGGCGGCGCCTATGCGCTGCTGGGACCTTCTGGGTGTGGCAAGTCTACCTTGCTCAACATCATCTCGGGGCTTTTGGTGCCCTCGCAGGGGCGTATCCTGTTTGACGACAAGGACGTGACCGACCTGCCGCCAGACCAACGCAACATTGCCCAGGTGTTTCAGTTCCCGGTGATCTACGACACCATGACTGTGCGCGAGAACCTGGCCTTTCCATTGCGCAATCGCGGTGTGGCCGAAGCCAAAGTGGCCCAACGTGTGGCCGAGATTGCTGCAATGCTTGAGGTCGAGGAGATGCTCGACACGCGGGCCGCGCATCTGTCACCCGACAATAAGCAAAAGATCTCGATGGGGCGCGGCCTGGTGCGCGACGATGTGAACGTCGTCATGTTCGACGAGCCACTTACGGTCATCGACCCGCATCTGAAATGGAAACTGCGCTCCAAGCTGAAAGAGCTACACCAGCGCGTCAAGGCGACGATGATCTACGTAACACACGACCAGACCGAGGCGCTGACTTTTGCCGATCAGGTCGTCGTCATGCAGGAAGGCGAGATCGTCCAGATTGGAACTCCGGTTGAACTGTTCGAGCGCCCGCAACATACGTTTGTCGGCCATTTCATCGGCTCTCCGGGCATGAACATTCTGCCTGCCGTCGTCGAGGGCGGCCACGTAACATTCTGCGGACACCGTGTCCCTGTCGAAGGCAAAGTCACCGGTTCGGGTGGCGTGACCCAGTTGGGCGTGCGACCCGAATTTGTCTCGCTGGCCGAGACCGGCATTCCGGCCCGCCTGCGCAAGGTCTCGGACGTTGGGCGTCACGCGGTAGTTGAAACCGTGGTGGGCGACACAGCCGTCAAAGCGGTGATCGAGGGCGAGCTGCCCGAACAAGGGGCCGAGGTGCATCTGGTCTTTCAAGAGGATCAAACGCGGCTGTACCGCGACGGATGGATCGCGACCGAGGTGGCATCATGAAAACAGAAAATCAACGCGCATGGTTCTTTGTGCTGCCGGTTTTGCTACTGGTAGCTTTCAATGCGCTGATCCCGATCATGACGGTGGTCAACTACTCGGTTCAGGAAACCTTTGGGAACAACGTCTTCTTCTGGCAGGGGCTGGATTGGTTCGAACAGATCCTGCGTTCCGACCGTTTTCATGCGGCCCTTGGACGGCAGTTCATGTTCACCGGCCTGATCCTTGCGATCGAGATCCCACTGGGCATCATCGTGGCATTGTCCATGCCGCGCAAAGGGTTCTGGGTACCTGTTTGCCTGGTCACGATGGCCTTGCCGATGCTGATCCCGTGGAATGTTGTGGGGTCCATGTGGAACATCTTTACGCTGCCCAAAATCGGGCTTCTTGGGTACTTCATGAATGATGTCCTGGGCGTCAACTATGACATGACCCAACAACCCATATCCGCGTGGGTCACGATCATCATCATGGACGTCTGGCACTGGACCTCATTGGTGGTGCTGCTCAGCTACGCCGGGCTGGTTTCGATCCCCGACGCCTACTATCAGGCGGCCAAGATCGACGGCGCCTCGCCTTGGAAAGTGTTTCGATACATCCAGTTGCCCAAGATGAAGACGGTGCTGACCATCGCAGTTCTGCTGCGCTTCATGGACAGCTTCAATATCTATACCGAACCGTTTGTTCTGACGGGTGGCGGTCCGGGCAACTCGACCACGCTTCTGTCGATTGACCTTGTGAAGATTGCTCTTGGCCAGTTCGATCTTGGCCCGGCGGCTGCGATGAGCCTGATCTATTTTGCAATCACTCTGCTGGTGTCGTGGCTGTTCTACACCCTCATGACAAAGGATGATGCGCAATGAGAAAACGTTCCCTCATTCCGATCCTCTACATCCTGTTTCTGATGCTGCCGATCTATTGGCTGGTGGCGATGAGTTTTAAGACCACGCAGGAAATTCTGGGCGGCTTCAGCTTGTTCCCTCAGACCTTCACTCTTGAAAACTACCGGGTAATCTTTACCGATCCGTCCTGGTACTGGGGCTATATCAACTCGATCATCTATGTGTCGCTGAACACGGTGATCTCGGTTTGTGTGGCCTTGCCTGCAGCCTATGCATTTTCACGCTACAGATTCCTTGGCGACAAGCAGTTGTTCTTCTGGTTGCTGACGAACCGCATGGCCCCAGCGGCCGTGTTTGCGTTGCCGTTTTTCCAGCTCTATTCCTCGGTCGGGCTGTTCGATACGCATTTGGCGGTTGCGCTCGCACATTGCCTCTTCAACATCCCTCTGGCGGTCTGGATCCTCGAAGGGTTCATGGGCGGTGTACCGAAAGAGCTGGATGAAACAGCCTATGTCGATGGCTATTCCTTCCCGCGCTTTTTCGTCACGATCTTCCTGCCGACCATCAAAGCAGGTGTCGGCGTGGCAGCCTTCTTCTGTTTCATGTTCTCCTGGGTGGAGCTGCTTTTGGCCAAAACCCTTACAGCGGTTGAAGCCAAACCCATCGCAGCGACAATGACAAAAACAGCATCATCGGCAGGATACGAACTTGGCCTGCTCGCAGCCGCGGGCACATTGACGATCATTCCTGGCGCTATCGTGATCTATTTTGTCCGCAACTATATCGCCAAGGGCTTCGCCCTGGGGAGGGTCTGATGAGGTATGCGCTTACTTTGCTGGCATTGTTCTTCGCCAACGCGGCGATGGCACAGGGCTGGGGCAACGTCGCCAAGAAAGAAGAAGAAACCGGGTTCTCGTGGACCGCGCCGCTTTGGCCTTCTTTCTGGATGGCCTGGACACCTGCAACATTCGCTTTGTTCTGCGGAATCTTTGGGGCGATTGCCGTGATCGGCGTCCTGGAAGGCTTCAAATATCGCGATGGGATCGAGCGCCGCGGTATTTTGGGGCTGACAACAACCCTTGGTGACAGGCTGTTCATCTCACTTCTAGGAACAGCGTACATTTTCCTTGCGTGGCTTGGACTTGTTGGCCAACCGCTGTGGTGGCCACTGGGTCTCAGCATAGCCTGGGGGATCTTTTGCTTCCGAAAGGTGTGACTTTTCACTTTGTAAAACGAAAACCTTAGTATTTACTCGATCAATGCTACGAGTGTGCGAATGAGCCAGATGGAGTGGCAATGAAAAAGAAGAAGAGCGATCTGCTAACGGAAGTGGAGCTGGAGTTCATGAATGAGCTCTGGGCCTTGGGAGAAGGCACGGTCCGGGACGTTCTGGCCCGGCTGCCCGAGGAGCGCAATCTTGCTTATACATCCGCCGCGACCATCCTGCGCATCCTTGAACAAAAGGAGTTTGTCACCAGCCGGAAAGAAGGGAAAAGCCACGTCTACATACCGGCTCTGGCACGAGACACGTATCAATCACGCACGCTTCGGGATCTGTCTGCAAAGCTTTTCGACGGTACACCCGCAACCTTGGTTGCGCGACTTTTGAGCGATGAAGAGCTGACAGAAGAAGCATTGGGGCAAATCCGAGCACTAGTGGATCGGAGGTTGAAGAATGATACCGGGTGAAGCTGTTCTGGATGCTTTCGTGAATGCGAACATCCTGGTGTGTCTTGCTTTTTGTCTTTGGTTCTGTGTTCGAAAAGGAATGCAGAAAATTGGATTGGGGCAGTTTCATGGGACGCAGCTTCAATTGCTTAACGGCGTCTTCCTTGTCGTGCTTTTTGCGCCTTTCCTTGCTTTGGGGTTTCGCGCGCTGCAAAGCACTGGTGTCGCACATGGGGTCAATCTGAACCTTTCAGACATAGTGGTATCCTATTACCTGAATGGTGGCTTTGAAATGAAAGCCGCGGATCTTGAAGGCCTTATTCACGCGCGAGACACCTTCACCCTAAACATCATGACCGGAACCGGCCTGATTGCGCAGGCCGCCATAGCCATCTTCCTGATAGGTTTGGCAATCGGGACCGTGCGCCTGATCTACTCGGTTTTCTGCCTCTACAATATCGTCGCGAACAGCTATGATTGGCGACGTTTTGGCCGTGTTCGCATCATGTTGTCAGACCGGACACTTGTGCCGTTTTCAACGCGAGGTTTTTGGAACTACTACGTCGTTTTGCCATCACATATGCTTGGGCAATCACACGAGCTGAAGGTTTCCGTCGCTCATGAACTGCAACATGTCAGGCAGGGGGATCTGGAATGGGAGATCATCCTTGAGGCGTTGAAGCCGATCTTCTTCCTAAACCCGTTTTTTCACGCTTGGAAAAGACAAGTAGAAGAGTTGCGTGAATTCAATTGTGACAGCAAGGTTCTGTCCAAAGGCATCATAGATGTTCGAACCTATTGCGACACGTTGCTTTCGATCTGTCAAAGCACGCTGCGCCGGGATCGGGCTTTTGTCATCGCTGTGCCCAAGGTGACACTTGTCACTGCCGATCGTTCCAGCAACTGGAACAATAGGCCAAGCATGTTGGAAAGTCGCGTTCTTTCAGCGTTAGAGCCGCGCCCGACACGCAATCAAAAACTGATGCTCATCGCTTTCATGCTGCCACTTGTCGCCGTCCTTTCTCTCTTCGCTGTAGCGGTCCAAAGACCCGGAGACTGGAGCCAGGACCGGCTGATGCTGTCAACGGTTGTCAATTTGGAGCGGCTCGACGAGATTAACCGGCTTTCCACTTTCGGGCGTATTCGAAACTGAATACGAATTTGGAAGCGATGTGCGAAAAAGGATGCTCGGACAAATCTCCGCGGAGTGAAACCTTAGAGGCCAGAGCTTCCACTACAGTTTCCTACGTTGGCGGTCCCGCCATTCCGGAAGCTCAACTTACCGTAACTTCATGACAATCTCGCTGGGCTTTGGTCGCTTGGTTGCCGTGCTCGGTTCTCCGCTTCCTGAACATAGCGGTGAACCGGTTCAGATGGAGAAGCTCGGACCTGACAAGACATAGTCTTAACTCCAGTTATGTGAGTAGGTCTTTTGCTGAGAATTCGGAAACTTGAATGCAGTTTTTAGAAGGGAAGTGAGAGTGTGAAAAACCCGGCGTATCCCTCTGTCCTGTTTTCTGTCTCAAACTCCTTATACGCCCGCAGACTTGCAAAAACCGGTCGTCCGCCGAGTTCGCCGCTATAGGCGATCTGAGGCCCTATTCCGTAGGTCTCGGACCGAAAGCCGCCAAGCGCAAGGGGGGCGCCTTTGTCATCAGAGATTTGCTTGTAGGCAAATCCCACACCGCCGACTTGCCACGCGTCAGAAACGAATTTGGACAGGGCCCAGTCCAGATGCAGCGAAGCTCCGTTGGTATAGTTCGTGTCCGTGTTCTTGAAGTTGAAGGTCACACCAAGCGTGGCAGAGGCCTCCCAACCCGTTTCGGGATTGAAGTACGTGTATGCGCCACCAAAATCGATGGCACCGTGCCCGATGCCGATATTTGTCAACCGACCAGGCTTGTAGTCGCCGATCGGGATCGCGCCGGTCACGTAGGCCATCCAATTTTGCGCGCCCTGGTTCCAGAAAAGCTGGGCTGTCGGGTAGAGATCACCGATCCCGGTTACGCTTTCCGAAGCGCTCCCCCCAACCAGTCCGACCGTAGTTGCGGCCGAGACATCGCTTTGGGCAATGATTGTGCCAACGGAAAACGCCAGTCTGCCACCCAGAACGTCCGCCTCAGGGCTATAGGTTGGAATGATGAACTGGCCCAGATATCTTGCATCGACGCCCAAACGCAGCTGCCCACCCAGTTCCAGAGGGCGACTGGCGGAGGCATCACCTGAATAGGCATAGGTGACCAACGGCATGGAGAACCCGGGTTCAGGTGGAATGGCGGCAAAGCTCCCATACTGTCCGGGCAACCAGAAGCTCACGCCACCTTCATCCGCGAAAGCGATGTTGTTTGCGCCAAGGACCACTGAAAGAGTCAAACATGCCCTTGCCGCGAGCTTTATATGGGGCGGTTGTTTTTCAATTACGGTCATCTATGTCAAAAGCCTCATGGCGTGAAATCACCAGCACATTTACTCAAGCGCAAAAAACGCCCTTCCATTCCCTGCTCAGAGAGTTTGGCCAACGAGATCCAATAAATCCAATGGAAAAGGAACGCTGTGGCCACCAAGGGCTCATACCCACTGAATGGTGGATCGAAAGTCACATGGCACGATCTGGATAGCTATTGGGCCTCGCTGGCTGTGTTTGCCATTTTGACCAGGTTGGTCTGTGTCGGATATGCGAGCTCGGTTCCGGCTTCCGAAACAACTCGCTCGATTGCGAGGCTCAGCCCGCCAAAGGCTTTGGATTAGACCTCAAGCATTGTGTCCTTGGTACACCAACGAGCAAGATGCATTCACATCCTAGGAAACTTGTGTATCTGAAACTCGTCAAGCCTTGAGGCACTCAGAGTGGACATTTCACGCTCATTGGCAATGCCTTCGGCAGTGCTTGTGAGAAGTCGCTCCTGTTGGAGACGGCAGTGTGCCTAGCCGATGAAAAATGCCGATTAGGGTTTGGACACAAACGGCAGGTTGCAGCTTATCGAGAGGGTGTTAACCAAGGTCCGCCGAGCAGTTGATGACGAAACTCAACAAAGCTCTCCTGACCGTCACTTGGCCTCCAGTGCCGTCAGCGCGGAAAGAAAAGCCTCGATCTTGATTGCGTCCTGTTCAGTCAATTCAGCGTGGAAATTCTCGTCGGCAAGGATCGTTCCAGACACTGATCTGTAATGCGCCAGCACGGCATGAAGTGTTTCAAATTGGCCAGCGTGCATGTACGGAGGGCGGGTTGCTACGTTCCGCAAGCTCGGTGTCTTGAAGCTTCCTTGAAACCTATTGGCTCGGGTATCTAGAAACCTCAGGTGAGCACCGTCAGTCAGCGAGTCCGCATCGCTCCACCTACTGAAGTACCCAAACTCGTTGTCACTCAGTCTCTGGATTGCATCTGCACGCCCCTGATCGGCTGCGCCCACTGATACCAGCCCAACGCTGTGAAACGCGCCATTTGTAAACAATGGGCCATTGTGACAATTCACGCATCGGGCTTGGTTGATGAAAAGTCTCAAACCCTGTTTCTGCGTTGGTGTCAGCATGTCCAGGTGTTTGGCATTCGTTCCCTGCAGAGCGCTCGCATAAAGATCGAACGGGTCGGTTCAATGGGAAGATCACTGATATATGCCGCTAGCGCTTTGCCAACATTGACAAAAACACGGGTAATCTGGTCATGATCATCTTCGGAATGTTCATCCTGGATCGAGAAGACCTCAGAGGGCGGTAGAGCCCCAAACACGTGCTCATACTCTTGGCCATACTCTGTTGCGATCAATCGCGCGACCTGCGCCCGACTAAATCCGTGTTCGACAGGGTCTTCAAAGGGTTCAAGGGCCTGTGACCACAGCGAGTCATTGCCTCCATCCCAAGCAAACCAGACCTGATAAGCCATGCCGATGAGTGGCATAGAACGTCGGTGGGTTGTTCCAATTCCGATGGACAGTTCCGCTGCATCGGTAAACCCATAGTCCGGTTGGTGGCACGAACTGCAACTGACTTCACTATTGGCGCTGAAGCGGGGATCAAAGAAGATCCTCTCTCCAAGAGCTGCGGCCCCGGGATTGTCCGAATACACGTTTGACGGGTCAAGCGGGCGTGCACCAAGGCTTTCAAGTGACAAGGACTGAATCAGCGCGCGTTCGCGGTCTGACCATCGGTCAAGTCGAACAGCTTCGTCGGCAGAGGCTGTCAGGCCGGGGGCGAGGCCAAGGAAAAAGGCCAAGACACCGCGAAGCAGGTGTGACGTTCGCGCTTTACTCAGAATGGCAAAATCCCTCTCCCACGAGGACATTGAAATAGGCCAGGTCACGCCCACGCTTTTTACTGACATCAAGAGTGATGACCCACCACCCCGGCATATGAAAATTCATGCCGTCAACCCGGACATGCCCGGGGGAAAGTTCCGCTGAAACCTGTGCTTGGGTTGTCATGCCGTGCAGGTGTTCGGGCATGTCGGCAAAGATCGACACGTCAGCGCCATCCAACGGGTTGCCTTCTCTATCGGTTAGCAACAATTCCCACGAATGTATTTTGTTCATCGGGGGACATTCGGTCTCCAGACTGTAGGAAACCGAAAAGAAACCGCCGCGGGACGCAACTATTGTCGAAAGATCAAGCGTTTGGGGTCGAGCTTTTGCAACTTTGTTGAAGGCGTCGAGCGCAAGCGCACTCGACCCCATCATGGCGAAACAGACTGCGGCGAAGAAACCCTTCAGATGCGGCATCTAAGACTTACCAAGTTTTAGCCGACCGTATCAGCAATCAGGCGCATCCAGTTCCCACCCATGATCTTCGCGATGTCTTCGTCCGAGTAGCCGCGTTTGACCAAACCGCGTGTAAGGTTGATTGCCCCCGAATTGTTCTCATAGCCTACATGGCCGTCCGACCACGGCCATACGGCGAAATCACCGATGCGGGCTGCGACTTCCGGATCCCATCCTGGCAGTGAGAAAATATGATCAATGGTGAGTGGAATGCTGAAATCGGATGCGTACCCGACATGATCGATGCCGCCGACATTCACCGCATGCTCAATGTTGTCCAGGTAATCATCGACGGTGCAACGGTCGGTGCCATTAAGCGCGCTGGGTGTGCTGAGGATACCCAAGACACCGCCTTTGTCTGCGACGACCTTGAAGGCTTCGTCAGTAATCGACCGAAACTGATCCACTTTCGAGCGCATCCCCGCATGTGAAACCGAAATCGGTTTTTCCGATACCTCTGCCGCGCGCATCATGGTCGGGGAAGAACAATGACCTGTATCTACCAACATCCCAAGGTCGTTCATTGTCCCGACAACACGCTCGCCAAGTGCAGATAATCCGAACTGAGCCTCGGGCTTCTCCGCACTTCCCGAAGCGATGAAGTTGGAGTCGTTATACGAGAGCTGGGAAATGCGAAGCCCCATGTCGTAGGCTTGTTTCAAGCGGGATACATCACGCCCGATGAACGTCGTGTTCTGAGCGCCCGGGAAAATCCCAACTTTTCCTTCCTTCTTGGCTTGCAGAATGTCCGCGTGGTTGTAGGTGATCATCAGATCATCACCGAAAGTCCGCGCAAGACTGGGCAGGCGTGCCAGATCCAGTTTGAGGGCCTCCCAACTCCAGAATTGTTCCGGCTGGATGCTCTTCTCCGGTGTGAAGCCAAACATGTCTGCCAGCCCGAGCGTCATGTTGCCCGCCGTAACGCCTCCGGCCTTACAGTTGTCGATGAACTCCGGGTAGAAACACACTTCTGCGAGGTTGTCGAAAACGACAATTTTGGCGTGCAGTTCCTTGGCTCGTTCTTCCTCTTCCGGGGTCAGCCCAAAATCATAATCGGTTGCGAGAGCTTTAACATACTTGTGGTCCTTGTTCCCGCTGAAGCCGCCATAAGGATCTGAACCCGCAGCCCACAAAGGTGTTTGCGCGGCCGCCAGAGCCGCACAGGAGGTTAAGCTCAAGGCCGACTAATCGGGTTTGACGATTTCATATGCTAACTCTCCCAAACGACCTGTTCACGGGATTGATACTAGGAAAAACACGGCATCGGGCAAGGCTCATTGAATTCAAAGTGGCTGGAAGACTGTCGGTTCGAAACGCGTATCCTCAATTAATAGGCGACGCCTTGATGTGAGCCAGTCTGCTTGTACGAAGGCCGGCGCTAGGAACGCTCCTATGAATAAACAATCGGGCCTTGCCTGTCAGATCAGCAGGACGCCAGGTCCGTCATCTACGCATCGTGCTTTTGAACTGTATCGGAACTTCGCTGCGCGGCGCCCACGCGGTCGCTCTGCCGGTAATGTGGGCAACGTGTTGCGCGCACATCGTTACCGACGTCGGGAAAACTCAGTGGCGCGGTGTGTTGCGGGCCGCTTGAATCTCCTGAATGCGTTTGGGCCAAGTTGATCTGATGTAGGCGAGTATATTCCAGATCTCGTCATCGGTGAGAGCATCACCAAACCCCGGCATGCCGCTGACAAACCCTGTAACACCGCGCGCAGCCAGCGCCTCTTCGCCTCCAAGCCGAGTGTATTCGAAAAGCAGCTGGTTGTCGTGGTGCCACGTATGCCCGGTCTCATCATGGGGAGGTGCGGGAAGAACGCCGCTGTCCTTGGGCGTCTGCCAGTCAGGTTCTCCTTCCAGATTGGTCCCGTGGCAAGACGCGCATTGTTCTGCATAAAGGGTCTGCCCAGTGATCAAATCTCGATCGTCCATTTCGTGACCGGCACTCACGCCGGTCGCCAAGCTGAGAAATACGATCTGCAGAGCCAATGCCGCAGTGTTCAGAGTGATCCGGGCGCTTCGCCTGTTCATGGGATACCTCAATTCGGTGGGGTCAAAACGCTGGTGAGCGCCGCGGTTGTAGCCAGCACCATCAGGATGACTACGGTTTCGATTTCAATGGAACGCACCAGCCGGCGGGCAGCTTTGCTGTCCCCGGCCTGCATGGCGGGAACAAAGCGAAGCTTGTTTGCGGTTGCCAAAGCCAAGACTGCGCCGACAAGCGCAAGTTTGAACAGCAGGGTTTGCCCGTAGCCTGTTGTTGTAAGCGCCCACATATCGCCAAGCAGCATCCACGCCATCAGAAGTCCGGCCAAAATCAGAAGGGGGACAATGACCGAAGCTGCCTGCCCAAACCGATGCCCCAACTCGGCTGCGTTGCCCAGATGCTCTGTCTGTCGTGACAGGGCACGTAACGGTCCAAGAACGCCGACCCAAAATGCAAAACACAGAAGATGCAGGAGCAATAGAAGGCGGGCACCGGTTGCCTCTAATCCGGGGACGTGCCCGATTTGAGTAAATGACCACAGGCCCAGTATGCCGCCGACAAGTGCGATCCATTGGCCGAGTTGGGGCATGAATGCCCCAATAATGATCAACATTGTGGCGATGAACCGAAAGACAAAAACATCGCCAACCGAGGTCTGCCACAACAGACCGAGCATCTCGGGGTCGGTCATTCCGGCGGCTTCGCCTGTCAGGGCAGCCCCCTGCAACATGAAGCCAAGGACAGAGGCAACCAGAGCGAGCCCTGCCAACAGAGCGGCGTGAACGCGCATTCCATCGCCAAGAGGCGACACAAGATCGGAAAAAGTCGCTCGAATGATCACAAGGCCGGTTGAACCACCAATGCCGACATAGAGCATTAGCTTGGACACAATTGTGCCAATCTCCCAGATGTCGGGCATGGTCAATCCACCGTAAAGGTGAATTCGCCCTGCATGGCGTGCCCATCTGCACCCAAGCCGCGCCATTCAATGCGATAGGTGCCTTCACCCATGCTTTGAAGCGGGAGCGCGAACGCGCGGTCAAAGTGTGTCTGCTCTCCAAGATCGAGCATGACGGATGGAGCATCCTGATGGATCATGTTCACTTTTGTCAGCCGAATGTCGTCCGTGAAACTGAAGGTGATCATGGATGGCACATCGGCAATCGTGGCACCGTTCTCGGGTGTGGTGGTTTCCATTTTCGAATGGGCAAAGGCGCTTGTGGCGAGCATGGAAATCAATCCAATTGACGTGAGATTCTTCATTGGGATGTTCCTCAGTTTATTCCATTTGCGCGCTGAATTTCGCGGATGTAGGCGACGACCATTGCGACGTCGCCACGTGTCAGGCCCTCAACTGGCGGCATGTCGCCAAATTGCCAGTGATGACTTCGCACTCCCATGGCGACTGCGCGTTGAAACGACTCGTCCGAGTGATGGCTGGGTTCATAGATAACATGGATCAGCGGCGGCCCCGCTCCCTCGGATCCGACCGCATCGCTGCCGTGGCACGCAGCACACGCGTTTTCGAAGATCCGCTGTCCGATAGCCGCATTTCCGTCGATGACCGGCATCTGGATTTCTACCATCGCACTGCCCTCGGCGGGCGAAGAACGAACAGTGTCTTCACCTGAGCTTGGGAGCAGAAAAACAGAGGCAGCAACAGCGGCCAGGGCGCATGCTCCAACGAGGAGTTGTTTTTGGTTCATGAGTTGGTCCTAAACTTGTGTAACAGACTGGTGCTGCAATTGCTTCGCAGCAAGGAGGAGCGTGTTCACAGCCGTGAACCGTCCCGGAAATCTGCTTCAAGTGTTAGGCGGCCTGTCTGGATGGTCCGGCACATCAAGAGTTGCTAACCCAGCAAACTCAGGCGTTAACGCGACTGCCGAGCGGTCAAGTTTGGTTTCCGAAATCTGGGTCGTGAGCGCCAGAACACTACACAGGAATGGATTGCACTCTTCTTGCTGTGGGCTATCGGGAGTATGCCGAACCTCTCCATTTGGATCGGTCAAAACATGATCGTTGTGATACATGCCACCATCCATACCAATGTGGTCCAGGCAATGCCCGCCAACGCTCGCATCAGACAGCGCGTGCGCGGCCGTTCCGAGCCCCACAAAAAGGATCAGAGACAGCGTAAGCAAAGTTGATATTGTTGATCGAATGTACTCCACGCTGCGAACCTATCCCGGATGACCATTCAACACAACGGGCGTGCCAGAGGCCCGAACAAGGCTCCAGCAATCTGGCAAGAATAACTCACATACATCTCGGTGTTCCGAACGTTTCGAGGTGAATTTTCCAATGAATTCATGAGAGTAATTCGCAGCATTTAGCGAAGACAACAGCTATGGGCTGTTCGCGAAGACGGCCCAAGTTTCAGATGCCCTACGCCCGGGCACTCAAAGGGCACCTTCAAGCTCTGCGCCGGGCTATCTCGCTGTGCGGCCCATTTGCGAATGGCCCAACAGCAAATGCACTGCGCGAAGGTTATCCGTCTTTTGTCGATATGCGTCGCCTTGGATCTTCGAAGCGCGAGCGCGCCATATGTGTTGGGCTATTGCCCGATCAAAGAGCGCCCAGTCACGATGGTTCACGACCCATTCAGCCGAACACTGCTCGCTCGGACGTATTGAGCTTGAACGGTCACTTTTGACCAGCGGTCCGACCTTTGGTCCAAGCAGGGCGAAGCACGCGAACGGCAGGTGAGTTTCGTGCCTCTGTGACCGATCCTTCGTTCCGCACTGCATCTCAGGTCGGCAGCGAGCCCAATTTGACCGCTGCTGTCTGGAATACAAATGTCTGCGACGAAGCATTTCGTGCCGATGTGTCTTATGGCCACTGGGGTCTTAAAGGCCGGCAACAATCAAATTTTCTGTTTCACCCAAAGCAATATGTTATCTGCCTCGTGACCCCAAAATGCCGACGTTCGGCGGTTTGGTTTGCAAGGAGAAACGCAACTTGGAACTTGACCGAGAAGCCTCAACTGGACTGGCCCGGATCGTCGAAGCAACTGGATCGGACAGGTTCTATCCCGAACTATGCCATCTGCTCAGCCGGGAAATCAGCTGGGAAGCTCGCATGATCATGCAATACTCCAAGTCGGCCAAACCGCGGTATTTGTGGACGGAGAATGTTCCGCAGAATGACATGAACCTCTACCTGTCCCGCTATTACAGGTTGGACCCGTTTTTTGCCTATTGGCGAGAGCATGATGCCCCCGAGGTTCTGCGCATGTCGGACACCGCGGATCAGCAAAACAAGGCCACGGCTTATTTTCGGTTTTTCCAACCCATGATCGGATCCAGGGACGGGATGGCAGTGTTTCTGCCCATACATGGTAACTCCGCCATAGCGGTTTGCTTCGAAAGCGCCGAGGTATTTGCGGAGACGGACGTGGCGTCTCTGCGCCTGTTGCTGCCATTGCTTGTCGCTTTGAACACATCGCATCAGCAGACACTGGTTCGCCGCCTGATCGACCGGACGACCGAAACCGAACCGATGCATGGGGCAATGGCGGCATACTCCGCCGATGGGGTGCTTCTGCGCGTGAACCGGGATTGGGAACTCAGTGCCGTCACGTATCCGATGATTACGCAAGCGGCGGAGCAGTTCAAAGACGACGAAACGCTGGACCAGGTCATTCTTGAGATCGGTGTTCTCAAATGCAATCCGCTTTCGGACTTGATAGAGTTTGGGCCCGATGGGTTTCTTGTGACATTTGAACCGGGTACTGCCGATCCGCCGGTAGATCTGAACGCGTTGTCAAAAGAGTTCCTGCATGATGTGTTGACGCCTCGAGAGCGGGACATCGTCATGTGGATTGTCCGCGGGGCGTCGTCTCAGGACATTGCGCTTGAACTGGAGCTGTCCGAAGGAACGATAAAGAACCACCGCAAGCGCCTCTACAAAAAGCTTGGCATTTTTTCTGAACGCGAGCTGCTGGCGCTGTATATCCGGCATATTTCCCAACATCTCTGACCGATCTTTTCGAAAATATAAATTTTTCAGTGGGTTATCAATGGTCCCAAATTGGACCATTGTTCAAGCTCCCGCCGCATTCCTACGCTGATCCCAGATATCAAGCGTAAGGAAAAACAATTCAATGACCGTTGTGGCCAACAAAAGAAGTGCGTCCCGTCGCCGTGGAAATGCCCGGGAAGCAAAGCTGGCGGCCCGTCAGACCTCTTCGACACATGCCGTTGTCAAAAGCGGTCAGCCAGGCGGAAAGTTCAAGGCGCTGACCGAGCCGGAAATCCACCGGATTTATTCCACCGCCCTTGATCTGCTGGAAACTGTTGGGATGGCAGAGGCAACGCCGGACGTGCAGCAGATGGCGCTGGCAGCAGGCTGCACGCTTGGTGACGATGGGCGTTTGCTGATGCCGCGCGCTTTGGTCGAAGACTTCATTGCCGGGGCCGCGCGCGAATACACGATTTTTGGCCGGGACCCGAAACACGACCTTCAGATTGGTAAGGATCGTGTGCATTTCTCGACCTGTGGCGAAGCAGTTCAGACGCTTGATCTCGAGACACGGGAATACCGTCCATCCTCCCTGCAGGATGTTTATGATTTTGCGCGTCTGGCAGACCGGATGGAGCACATCCACATGTTCGCCCAGACCGTGATCTCCAACGAATTGAGCGGCGACGTGATGTTGCATGATACCAACGTCGCCTTTGCCATGATGAGCGGGACGACCAAGCACGCCTCGATGGCGGTGATGGATGCCACCAGCGTGGATGATGTCTTTGCCATGGCGCATATGTTTGCGGGCGGTGATGAGGCCTTCCGCGCGCGACCCTTCTTTTCCGTTGGTCAATGCCCCGTCGTGTCGCCCCTGAAATACGGGGTCGAAAACAGCGACGCGTTGGTCAAGGCCATCAAATACGGCGCACCGGTCGAATTTGCGGTTGTTCCGCAATCCGGCGCCACCGGCCCAGCAGCTTTGGCGGGGAATCTCGTGCTCTCCACCGCCGAAGCGCTGGCCGGTCTGGTTCTTGTCAATCTCGTAAGCCGGGGTCACCCCGCCAGTGTTGGCAACTGGCCTTTTGTATCCGACCTGCGCACGGGCGCGTTCTCGGGCGGCAGCGGCGAAGAGGCGATCATGTCGGCCGCCGCGGCCCAGATCATCAACTATCTTGACCTGCCCAGCCACACGGCTGCGGGCATGTCCGATAGCAAACTGCCCGATGCCCAGGCGGGGTACGAAAAGGCCCTGGCCAACACGCTTGCAGGCATGAGCGGCTGTAACCTGATCTATGAAAGCGCGGGCATGCTGGGCAGCCTGATGTGCTGTTCGTTCGAGGCGATGGTGATCGACAACGATATGCTGGGGTCGATCCAGCGGTCGCTGCGCGGCATCGAAGTTACCGATGAAACCCTGTCTTTTGATGTGATCAAGGAGGCAGCACTCGGCCCCGGCCATTTCCTTGGCCATGGTCAGACGCTGGCGATGATGGAAACGGAGTACCTGTATCCGAATGTCGCCAACCGGGATTCCTATGATCAGTGGAAGACCGCCGGTTCGCGCACCACCCGTGAGGCAGCTGCGGTCGTCGCGCGCGACATTCTCGACAACCATTTCCCGATCCAACACGACCCGCAGGTCGAAGCTGCCGTGCGCGAACGTTTCGACATTCGCCTCGCACCTGAGCAGATGCGCCCCAAGGCGGGCTGAAAACGCTCGAGACGAAAGCCGCCGCCATGTCCCGCATAGAAAGCTTCATCTCCAAGACAAAGGCCGATTGCCGCCATTTCGTTGTACTGGTGGCGGACGGCTTTTCGATGCACAGCCTGTCCTGCCTAACCGAACCACTTACACTGGCAAACAGACGGGCGGGGCGGGACATTTTTCGGGTTTCGCTGGTGTCCGAAACCGGCGAGCCAGCCGTAAGTTCCGGTGGTTTCGAGGTCATGACCTCGGGGGATCTGTCCAAGCAGGATATCGATGCAATCCAGATCGTCTGTGATGGCACACAGGGCGTAGAATTCTACAGCCCGCAGGTTTTGAACTGGTTGCGGTCCCATGCGGTACGCGGCGGGATCGTGGGAAGCCTTGGCAATGGCGGATACGCTCTGGCACAGGCGGGTCTGCTGGAGGGGCGACAGTTCACGGTCCATTGGCAGAACAGGGAAGCGCTGTTTGAAAACTACCCCTCGCTCATGGCGACCGACCGGATATTCGAGATCGATGGGCGGATCATCACCTGTGCCGGCGGGGCTGCTGCGACGGACCTTTCTCTGGAACTGATTGCAAGGGCCACGGATGCGGCGCTTTCTGCCAGGGTTGCCGAACAGTGCCTGCAGCCCGGCAATCGCACGGGCGACGATCGGCAGCGGTTGCCATTGAACGCCATCCTTGGAACGCGGAACAGTATTCTGATCTCTGCCGTCAGTCAGATGCAAGGCAACATCGAAGAACCGGTCAGTTTCGAGGACATCTCGTCTGCATGCGGTGTCTCAAAAAGGCAGCTTGAACGCATATTCCGCCGACATGTCGGCATGTCGCCGGGCAGATACTACAAGGAAATTCGGCTGGAACATGCCCGTCGTCTGATCGCGCAGACCGATCTCGGTATCTGCGAAATCGCTTTTGCCTGTGGCTACAACTCGCTCGGGGTTTTTCAAAAGAACTTTCGGGCGCGGTACGGACACACCCCGCGCGCAGCGCGCTGTTCGCAGAACAACAGCTTGGCAGGACAAGAAAAGACAAATCTCAACATGGAGGAGAGACCAATATGAAACTCAAGGGAATGGGTGGCTTGATGGTGGCAGCCCTGTGCCTGTCGTCAGCTGCGGCGCATGCGCAAGAGAAGCTGTCGCTTTACAACTGGTTCGAATACATGCCGCAGGAATTGCTGGACAAATTCTCGGACGAGACCGGCATCGAAGTCACCATGGACACCTATGATGCCAACGAAGCGTTGCTGGCCTCGCTCAAATCCGGTGCAATCGGGCAATACGACCTCGCTGTTCCCAGTGACTACATGGTCAAGATCCTCATCAGTGAAGGCCTGCTGGACACCATTGAACCGGGTGAGCTGCAGAACGCCAACAAAATCGCTGATGGCTGGGTCGAGGTGTCGTTTGATCCCGGTCGCAAGCATTCCATTCCTTACCAATGGGGGTCCACGTCCTTTGCCGTCAATCGCGACGTCTATAAGGGCGACATCAACACCACGGACATCCTGTTCAACCCACCTGCGGAATTGTCGGGTCGGATCAACATGACCGATGCCCCGGGTGATGTTCTGGCGATGGCGGCAATGCATTTGGGAATTCCCCAATGCAGTAGGGAAAAAGAGCAGCTCAAGGCTCTGAACGAGTTGGTGCAGACTTCAAAACAATACTGGGCCTCATTCAACTCGGACACGGCCAAGGACGCGCTGGTTTCCGGCGATGTTGCCGCGGGCATGATCTATGACGGTTTCAACGTCAAAGCCCGCGCTGAAGGGGCGAATGTTGAATACGCGTTCCCGAAAGAGGGCTATATCCTGTGCGCCGACAGCATTGTGTTGCTCAAAGAAGCCCCGAACCGCGAAAACGCGCTGAAATTCCTGGATTTCATGCTGGAGCCCGAAAACGTTGCGACCTTGACCAACTGGACACAATACAAAGGTGCAGTGAAGGGACTGAAGGAGCATCTGCTGCCCGAGTTGGCAGAACAGCCCGAGGCCAACCCGCCTGCAGATGCGCCAATGGGTACTTTTGTTGAAGTATGTGACGAAGAAACCCAAAGAGTTTACGACGTCATCTGGACGAATTTGAAGAAATAACAAACTTCAGAAATCAGGCGAACAATTGCTGTTTGGATCGCCTGATATCTCATTGAACTGCGAAGGGCAGCGTCCGGCCCGAAAAGGCCATAAAGATGTGCGTTTTAAAGCTTGGTTGGGATGCCGTCAGCAAGTTGGTTCACCGGTCGCGCTTTTGGTTGACCCAGTAGCAGCAGCGAAAACCGCGAACAGTTCAGTGTGGTTGGCTTGAACGATATCACATGAGCTGTGTCCGGAAACACGCAACATTCACTGCCAATCCCGGAAGCAACCACTGAAACAATCGTACGACAGACAGGACCTCATCCAAGCTTGCGTCATCCGACGCGGCTGCGCGCAAATCATCTGACGTTAGCCCGGTTACATTTGGCAGGTCCTGAGACAGCGACACTGCGGCTTGGTGTACGCGTGTCACCGAGGGTACATATGAATTCGATTGAATAAGGGGTTTAAGGTCAAACCACGCTGTTTTGAAATAGCTCGCCCATCGGGCAAAGGCGCGGTAATCCGTGTTCACGAAGGGCAGACCCAAAGTCGTGCGAATGTCTCGATAAATCTCTGTGAGTTCGGCTTCCGCATGATGCGGTTCGATCAGCGTTGGTTTTGGACCAGCTTCCTGGGCTGTCCCGGTGGCTACGATAGGTCCAGTCCCCGTCCAAACCTGCCCTTCCAGCAACAAGCGTGCCAGCGTCGCCATCAGGACATAGGGCATGTTGCCGACCGAGAAGACCTCGTTGCAGGCGCGGATTTCGTCGAGTTCTTCAGCGCTATAGCCAAGCCCCAGCAAGTCCTTGGATAATGCGCTGGGCGCTAACCCGGCTGCTTCGGCTTCTGCCGCATCGCGGAGTTTCCGGCATGCGTCGGCAAAGGCCTCCGAACCGACAACGGGCGCCAAGGCAGTCCACAGACGCTCATAAAATCTTGGATATTGCGCGAATGCCATTGCCACGACCCCCATCCATGGCACTCCAAGTCCGGCCTTGGTCTTGGCGTAAACCTCGGCAAGCCGACCCGTCGCAGAATATTCGGGAACAAGGTGCAAGGTGGGGATTGGATTAGGCTTCAACCGCGGCAGCATGTCAGACATTCTTGGGCAGGTCCGCAGGCAGGCTTTCAGTCCATTTCCGCAATTCATCGAGAAAACCCAACGCGGTACGTCCGAACTCGGTAATCTCGTATTGTACTGTCACGGGAGAAGTCTTCACAACGTCGCGGTGCACCAAGCCCTGTCCTTCGAGCTGTCGCAGACGCTCGGTGATCATTTTCTTACTCGCGCCGCCAACCATGCGCGCGAGGTCGTTGAAACGAACGGGGCCATCCTTCAGGTGCCAGAGTATCGATCCGGTCCATTTACCACCGATAATCCGCATGCCGCGTTCAATGGCGCAAGGTTCAAGGCAGGCTTCATAGACTTGGCGTCGCCCCTTGGTGTCTTCTTCTACTCTTGCACGCATGGCTCAGCCCCTTCTCGAATTCAAGGTTACCAAAAGTATACTGGTTGATTTTGGTTTCCTGTGTACGCAAGTTCACCAAGACGATGTCGCGAGTCAAGCGACGAAGCGCAATCCCCATGAATGACATTCAGGAAGCAGGTCATGACGAAAATTCTCATTCTCAACGGTGCACAGCCATATGCCTTTGCCCCCGGAAAGTTGAACGAAGCCTTCACCGAACGCGCAAGGACTGCGTTGACAGCCATGGGCCACGAGGTTCGCGTCACAACAGTGGCAGAGGGCTATGATGTCGAAGCTGAAGTCGAAAGCCACCAATGGGCCGACGCTGTTATCCTGCAATTTCCGGTAAACTGGATGGGCGTCCCTTGGGTGTTCAAGAAGTACATGGATGAGATCTTTACCGCTGGGATGGACGGGCGACTTTGCGCCGGAGACGGCCGAACCGAGCATGCGCCAAAAGCAAACTACGGTATGGGTGGCAGCCTTGCGGGCACAAAATACATGATCTCGGCGACTTTCAACGCGCCGCGCGAGGCATTTGACAACATTGACGAGCCGTTCTTTCAAGGGGGCAGCGTCGATGATCTGCTGCGGCCTGTGCACCTGAATGCACGCTTCTTCGCCATGTCACCCCTTCCGACATTTGCCTCTTTCGATGTCATGAAGAACCCTGAAATCGAAAGCGACTTTGCCCGCTTCGACGCTCACTTGGCGCGGCTTTTTGCGGAGGCTGAACATGTCGCGGCCTGACATCCTTCTTTACACCGCCAACACTATGAACGGCTGGAAGCCATTGATTTTTCTCCATGAAGGCGAAATCGAATATGATATGGTGCCGGTCAGCTTTGCCAGAAAAGAGCAAAAAGCACCGGACTATATGAAGCTCAATCCAAATGGGCGCATCCCGACGATCGTTGATCGGGGCAACGATGATTTCGCGGTGTTCGAAAGCGGTGCGATACTTTGGTACCTGGCCGAGAAATACGATATGTTCCTCAGCCACGATCCCAAGGAGCGATCTGAGACCCTTCAATGGCTGATGTTCCAAATGGGCGGGATCGGCCCGATGATGGGTCAGGCGATGTTCTTTCAACGTATTGCCAAGCCAAATGGTGATGACGTGCCATACGCGATCAAGCGTTACGTGGATGAGAGCCGCCGCCTGCTCGAGGTATTGAATACGCGACTCGAGGGGCGCGAATGGTTGGTGGGGGATCAAATGTCGATTGCTGACATGGCGACCTACCCGTGGGCACGCAGTTATTTCTGGGCGACGGTCAGCGTAGACGGCCTGCCACATCTGCAAGCCTGGTTCGACCGGATAGACGCTCGCCCCAAAACCCAAGCTGCGCTGCAATTGCCTGAACCACGCCCTTCGGCCTTTGGTCAGGGAGATGTAGAAGCGGCCGCCAAGGCGAATGCCGCCAGGTTCAAGGATTAAGTCCATTTCGGGAAGGCGTTATGGGCGCCTTCCCCAATAGCTCTAACTACTACAGCATACGTTATACAGAGACACCGGACTTTGTGATCCGGGGCCAGCAGAGAGACGGAGATCCAGTTTGAAGACGCTTGTTTATCTTGCCCACCCGAGGATGGACCGATCTGAAATCAACGGCCCGATGTACAAGGCCGCTGCAGCCATCGAAGGTATCACCTGCGTTGACCTCTATGCCGAGTACCCGACTTTTGAAATCGACGTGGATCGTGAACAGGCGCGTTTGACATCGCATGACGCGATTGTCTTCCTGCATCCGCTCTATTGGTATTCAGTGCCTGCTTTGGTGAAGGAATGGATGGACCTGGTTCTGGAGTACGGTTTCGCTTACGGCCACGAAGGCCATGCGCTGGACAAAAAAGTGATGTTCAACGCAGTGTCCTGTGGCGCGACGGAAGCAGCTTATCAGCCCGCCGGGGCCAATGGCGCCCATCTCCGCGACCTGCTTGCACCAATTGAAAAGTCGGCTGACCTTTGTCGAATGCGCTTCCTTGCGCCCTTTACCATTTATGCCGCGGGTCGGGCCAAGGATGAAGGGCGTGATCTGTCCCATCTTGCCGCTTGGGCTGGTCTGTTGCGGGCCTTGCGCGACGATGAGCTGGACATCGACGCGGCGCGCAGAGCGTTGGAACTCAATGACATCGCCGCGACCTGCGTGGCCCCGTCGGAGGCCGTGTAATGGAACTTCTTGCCGCCGCATTTGTGTATCTCTGCGCAGCCGTCATCGCAGTGCCTCTCGCCAATCGCTTTGGGCTGGGATCGGTTCTGGGCTATCTCATTGCCGGGGTCGTGATTGGTCCGGTTCTCGGAATCGTTGGCGGTGAAACCGTTGAACTACAGCACTTTGCCGAGTTTGGCGTCGTGATGATGCTGTTTCTGGTCGGGCTGGAGCTGCAGCCCGCAATGCTCTGGCGCATGCGTGCGCAACTCTTGGGCCTGGGAGGGCTGCAGGTCGTCGGCACCACCATGGCCGTCGCAGCAATTGCCATGGCATTTGGCCTGACCTGGCAGCCTGCGCTGGCATTGGGAATGATCCTCGCGCTGTCTTCAACCGCCATTGTCTTGCAAACCCTCAATGAAAAAGGCTGGATGTCGACCCAAGGTGGTAAAAGCGCCTTTTCGGTGCTCTTGACCCAAGACATCGCCGTGATCCCCATGTTGGCGCTTATGCCGCTTTTGGCCGTCGGATCTGGACCACTTTTGGATGGCCACGCCTTTATGCCTTCAGAGGCTCCATGGGGTGCGGCACACGCAGCCGGGGGCGGGGATCCCCATGCCGCGCCCACCGTTTTTGAGACATTGCCTGACTGGGCCCAGGCCCTTGCCGTCTTGGCCGTAATCGCTGCGATCATAATTGTTGGACGCACTGTGATCCGCCCAATCTTCCGTTTCATCGCCGAGTCCAAGCTGCGTGAGATTTTCACGGCCGCTGCGCTCATGCTGGTGATCGGCATTGCGCTGTTGATGAACTATGTTGGACTGTCTCCCGCGCTTGGCACCTTTCTGGCCGGCGTTGTCCTATCGGATAGCGAATATCGGCATGAGCTGGAGTCCGACATCGAACCGTTCAAGGGGCTGCTTCTGGGATTGTTTTTCATCACGGTTGGTGCTGGCATCGATTTCAATCTTCTGTTCTCGAACCCCGTCGGGTTGATTGGGCTGGCGCTTGGTTTGATGGCCCTCAAGGCCCTTTTGCTCTTCACGTTGGCCACACTCTTCAGGTTGAGAGGCGCGGATCGATGGTTGTTTACCCTTGGTCTTGCCCAAGCCGGTGAGTTTGCCTTTGTCCTTTTCGGTTTTGCCTTGGGCGCCGGCGTGCTTGACCCTGATCTGATCAAATCAATGACCCTTGTTGTGGCGCTGACCATGTTGATGACGCCTGGTCTGTTCATCCTCCACGAAAAGGTGCTGGCGCCGCGCTCCGTCACCTCTGCGGACCGCGCAGCTGACGAGATCGATGAACCGGGCAAGGTCGTAGTGGCTGGAATGGGACGTTTTGGGCAGATTGTGACCCGCATGCTGGTAACCAATGGCCACACCGTGACGGTCTTGGATCATGACCCCGAAACCGTTGAGAACCTGACGCGGGTCGGATTTCGCGCTTATTACGGTGACGCGATGCGGCCGGATCTCTTGCACAGTGCAGGGCTCGAAAACGCGGACCTGTTAATTGCAGCGATTGATGGGCGCGAAAAGCAGACGGAATTGGTGCACCACGTCGCCAAGACCTATCCGCACGTGATTATTCATGCACGGGCACAGGACAGGCACCACGTCTACGAACTTGAGAATGCCGGTGCTCACCACACCGAACGCGAAACATTTGAGGCGTCATTGGCGTTGGGACGGGACGCTCTGATATCACTGGGATATCATCCCTTCCGCGCGGAAGGTGCCCGGCGTACGTTCCGCGACCATGATGGTTCTGCCTTGAATGCGCTACGTGATACGTGGAATGCCGAAGGTGTCAGTGGCTCTTACATCGACGCTATGCGCGCCCACGGTCAAACTCTGTTCGAACTGATGAAAACAGACCGAGCTGAACGGCACGACCGTTCCGATCGCGGTTGGACACCTCCTCCCAAAGGCGATGCGTCGCTCTAAGAGCCCCAGAAAGGACTTCACATGACCCAGCAAGACACCCCAATTCGCGTGGATATCGTCTCCGATGTCGTTTGCCCATGGTGCGTGATCGGCTATCGCCAGTTGGCCGAGGCTGCGCATGACACAGGCACGGCACTGGACGTGCATTGGCATCCATTTGAATTGAACCCGAACATGGTGGACGAAGGTGAAGATCTGCGCGAACACCTCGCGGCGAAATATGGCACCACGCCCGAAGACTCGATCAAGGCGCGCGCGCGGCTGACCGAATTGGGGGCCGCTCTTGGGTTTACCTTCAACTACGCCGACGGCATGAGAATGTATAACACCTTCAAGGCGCACCAACTGATCGACTGGGCCGAAGATCAAGGCAAGGCGCATGCCGCGAAACTGGCCCTGTTCGCGGCGTTCTTCACGCGCCGAGAGGACGTGTCGGATCCAGCGGTTCTTGCCCATGTAGCGCAAGAGATCGGATTGGACCCAACCGCCGCTCGGACCATGCTGAATACCGGAACGCATGCTGCGCGCGTTCGTCAGAAACAGCAGTTTTGGACCTCACGCGGTGTGCGAGGTGTTCCCGCGATGGTTTTTGAAAGCAGACATCTGGTCACCGGCGCACAAGGTGAAGATACCTACAAACGTATTCTGCAAGAGCTCACCAAATCGCGTGTCGCGTGATGTTGCGTCACATTTGACAGGTCGCCAAGTGTGCCCGCTACACTCGGACACGGACGACAAAAGAGGATGCCATGAAGCTCTACTTTGCCCCCAATAGCCGCGCCGTGCGATCAGCCTGGCTGTTGTACGAACTGGGACTGGATTTCGAAATCGAGAAGTTCAACTTGGGTGACCCTAAGATGCGTGCGCCCGAATTCCTCGCCTTTAGCCCCAATGGCCGGGTTCCAGTTCTGATAGACGGCGATGTCACCCTGTTTGAAAGTCCCGCCATCGCCGAATACTTGGCGGCTCGATATGGCGAAGGCAAATTGGCTCCAGATGCCGCTTCGCCTGAATACCCGACTTTCCTGCAGTGGTTCCACTATGGCGAAGGCATGATCATGGGGCCGGTCAACAACTACATGGTTGAAACATTCTTCGTGAAGCCCGAGCACCGCTCGGAAGTCCACGCTAAACGTGCTCTGAAGCTGATGGGGCGGATGGTTCAAGCCATCGACACCCACATGGCCGACCGGGAGTACCTTGCAGGCGATTTCTCTATTGCGGACACGATTACCGGCCATGCCTGCATCGTCAGCGAAAGGTGCGGTGTGGATGTCTCGGACATGCCCAACCTCACAGCATACACCAAACGGCTTCTGGCACGTCCGGCCCTGCAAAAGGCAATGGCCCTCTGATTGTCTTCCGCACTGACACTATTTTCAATTGGAGGAGGCACGATGTCGAAAGCACAGGTTATTAACAGGAAGGTCCTCCAAGCTGCAGGACTTGGGAAAACTGGAATGTCCCTCCCCACTTCTATGGGCCATTTCGGCTTAGAGTTTCGGGTGTTGGTGGACACATGTTGAGGTATTGGGGGAGGAGGCCCAGCAAATTGTGTGGCAGTCACAGCGCGTTCCGCAAACGCGTTGGCCGCACTCGGTTGATTGCCACGCTTTGTTTGCAACGCGATGACCGGGAGAGTTCAGAACAGGCACTCATGGGAACTGAAAATGGTCCTGTGGATTTGTTGGATATTCGGAGAGAGCTCCTCGGATCTCTCCTCTGATCGCCACCAATTGCCGTGCCGCAGCGTTCAAGCCTGTCTATTAAGCTCAAACGGATCTGAAACACAGTACTCTCGGTACAGCCACTCGAATTGAAGGCAAACCAAAGCGGACTGGAATTTTTCACCAAACATCACTGGATCAAACGTGTCATTCTTGTAGGCAATGCTCCGGTTCCTTGCGATCCATTTGCGCATGCTCAACAACAACATCAGCCAACTCTGGTCGGCAGGACCCGCAGTTGGTTCCAGCTTGAAGGGCATCTCCGATATCCTCCACACTGAGCAAATGCTTGTCTTGAATCGCGCGGATGATGGTTCCTTTCCCGACACCGAAACACGAACAGATGATTGGTCCACAGTCTTCTGAAACCGCAGATGAACGTCCGGACAAGATCTGTTGGAGCGATACGTCCGGCAAGGTTGCCAGGTAATCTCGCATCAGCTTGATCGGCTCGCGGGATACGAAAAGCATCGCCAATATGCGCTGTCCGTTTGAGAGCACAATTCTGAACGACCCACGCTTTGGATCTTCCACGGAAGTTGCCGCTGCTCCGGGTAAGCCAAACCAATCTCGGGCAGTGGCCTCCCAATCGTCAATGACCTGTTTCCCAGCCAATTCCATCCGGTAACCGAAGGTGGTTTTCACGGTTGCCGAATAGTCTGCGTCAATTGTGGCTGCACCGGTTGAGACGGCAAAACCGTACCAGGCGGCATTCATGCGCCGCACAGAAACTGCTGTTGCCTTGCTTTCTGGTTGCCCGGAAATGGGGTCTGTTACACTTGGAACAAGCGTATCCACCCGGGCTGACGGCGCAGTTTCCCCCGTCCAGTGAATGGGCGCAAAAACGTGGCCCGGAGCGACCGTATCAGTGGGGCGCAGACGAAAGATGCCGCTTCCAACCGAGCTGTTGATTTCAACCAAGTCTGCAGGGCTTAGTCCTAGTCGCTCAACATCCCTGGGATTAACGTCCAAATAAGGTTCGGCAAGATGGGCCGACAAGCGAGGCGACAAGCCAGATCGGGTCATCGTGTGCCATTGATCCCGATTCCGGCCGGTATTCAAAAGAAAAGGGTATCTGTCGGAGGTCGCGTTTTCGGGTGGGCGATGCGCAACAGGAATAAAACGTGCCTTGCCATCCGGATGAAAAAATCGCCCGTCGCCGAAGAAACGGCCGTCCGATTTGTACGATGTCGTTGGCCACCGTGTTGGGCTCAGCGCGTCATAGTCGTCGTCCGCAATGTCCGAGAACGAAGCAATGTCAAAGTCCTTGCCAAATGACACGGCAAGTGAGCTCATCTTTGCATATTCTCGAAAAATGTCGGCTGGAGTTTCGTAACTGAAGGCTTCTTTCCACCCCATTCGTCGGCCGACTTCGGCCAGGATGTCCCAGTCCGCGCGCGCTTGGCCCGGGACCGCCAAAACGGCACGCTGTCTGCTGATCGTGCGATCGGAATTGGTTACAGTACCACTTTTTTCGCCCCAGCCCGCAGCTGGCAGCAACACGTCTGCAATGCGCGCGGTGTCTGTCTGAGCAGTCAGGTCACTCACAACAGTGAAGGGGCAATTTTCTATGGCCGCCTTCACGCGGTCTGCATCGGGCATGGTCACTGCAGGGTTGGTGTGGATGACCCAAAGTGCTTTGACTTGACCTGTCTCGACGGCTCGGAACAGGTCTACTGCCTTGAGCCCCTGCTTCTGTGGGAGCCTTGGCGCGTTCCAGAAAGTCCGGACGGCTGCCCCGTGGGCTTCGTTGTCGATGTCCAAATGGCAGGCCAGCATATTGGCCAGACCACCTACCTCTCGCCCTCCCATGGCGTTTGGCTGACCGGTGACAGAAAACGGTCCCATGCCTGCGCGCCCGATCCGGCCAGTTGCCAGATGGCAGTTCAGTATCGCGTTGACTTTGTCGGTTCCGCTGGAGGATTGGTTCACCCCTTGACTGAAGACCGTGACAACCCGTTCGGTTCCGATCCACAGATTGCAGAAAGCGTCAATCTCATCAGCGCACAGCCCCGTCCCGCCTGGATCATCAAGCTGTGCCGACGAGAGCACCTCGGAAAATCCGACGCAGCGATCCAGAAACTCTTCGGCCACATTCCCGGTTTGGTGGATTCGGCTGAGCAAGCGGTTGAACAGCGCCACGTCGCTGCCAGGTTGCAACGCCAAATGGAGATCGGCTTGATCGCAGCTCGCTGTTCGACGTGGGTCAACAACCACGATCTTCGTGCCGCGCGCCTGACGCGCGGCCAAGACACGCTGGTAGAGAACAGGGTGACACCAGGCGAGGTTCGAGCCAACCAGGACGACCAGGTCAGCCTGGTCGAGATCCTCATAAGTGCCGGGCACTGTATCGGTACCGAAAGCGCGTTTATGCCCAGCCACTGTCGAAGCCATACAGAGCCGCGAGTTGGTGTCGATATTCGCGGAGCCGATGAAGCCCTTCATCAGCTTGTTGGCGACATAGTAGTCCTCGGTCAGCAATTGGCCCGAGACGTAGAAGGCCACGCTGTCCGGCCCGTAGGCCTCAATCGTTGACGAGAAGCGATCCGCCACCAATTGCAGCGCGTTATCCCAGGGCACGTCCTTTCCGAATGCGCGTGGGCTCAGCAGGCGATGGTCCAGCCCGACGGTTTCACCCAGCGCCAACCCTTTCGAGCACAAACGGCCATAATTCGCAGGGTGGTCGGGATCGCCTCGGACAGTCATGCCCCCGCTGCCATCCGGGCGCAGCAGAACACCACAACCAACGCCGCAATAGGCGCAGGTCGAGCGGATTTCCGGCAAGCTGGTTCCGTCCATCAGGCCGCGCTCCGTCGGGTGATCGCGCTATCGTCCAAGAGGATGCGACCGTCTTCCAGACGCACCGGATAGGTGATTATGCGACCATCATCGGCGCCTTGGGCTTCGCCGGTGTTCAGGTCAAAGACCCAGTTGTGCAGCGGGCAGGTCACTGATTGGCCATGTACGATGCCCTCGGACAGCGGCCCACCTTTGTGGGGGCAGCTGTTGGTGGCAGCGAACACTTCGGTCTCGGCTGTACGGAATACCGCGATGCAGCCGATATGCGTTTTGACCAGTCGTGCGCCTCGCAAGGGCAACTCGTCGATATGTCCGATGTCGATCCAGCTCATTCCGCGGCCTCCAGTGTGAAATCTGCAATCGGCGCGTATGTCTGCGCTTTTTCTTTGACGTGTTCGGCCCAAGGGTCTTTGCGGTAGATGCTTTGCGACAGTTCGAACCGGGCGACCAAAGCGGCGCGGTTCTCACGGTCTTCGACGACTTGCGCCTTGACCCAGTCCATGCCCACCTTGCCCAACCATTTGTACAGACGATCCAGATACTTGCCGCCTTCCCGGTAAGCCTGCGTGACGGCCATCACAACTTCGATGGCCTCGTCTTCGGTCGGGACTTGGCAAAGCAGTTCGGTCTCTTTCACATCCATGCCCGCCGCGCCGCCGATGCTGATCTGATAGCCCGAGTCCACACAGACCACGCCGATGTCCTTGCAGGTGGCCTCTGCACAATTGCGCGGGCAACCCGACACTGCCAGCTTCAGCTTATGCGGTGTCCACGATCCCCAGAGGAACTTTTCCAGCTTGATACCAAGACCTGTACTGTCCTGCGTCCCAAAGCGGCAATGGTCCGTGCCGACACAGGTTTTGACCGTGCGCAGACCTTTCGAATAAGCGTGACCCGAAACCAGACCCGCTTGGTTCAGGTCCGCCCAGATCGAAGGGAGGTCCTCTCCCTTGACGCCAAGAAGATCAATGCGCTGGCCGCCGGTGACTTTGACGGTCGGCACATTGTACTTGTCGGCAGCATCTGCAATCGCACGCAGTTCTTCGGGTGTGGTGATCCCACCCCACATGCGCGGCACGACGCTAAACGTACCATCCTTCTGGATGTTGGCGTGTTTGCGTTCGTTCACGAAACGGCTTTGCGGGTCGTCCTGATATTCCAGCGGCCAATCCGCCAGCAGGTAGTAATTGATCGCCGGACGGCAGACATGACAGCCGTTGGGTGTTTTCCAACCAAGCTCCTGCCAGACTGCGGCCTGGCTTTTCAGTTCCTGTCCTTTGATCAGACGACGTACATCCTCATGCGTTAGGTCCGTGCAACCGCAAATCGGTTGCGCCGTCGGCATTTGGAAGTCGTCACCCAAGGTGACCTGCAAGACCTGTTCGACCAGACCCGTGCATGTCCCACAGGACGCGCTGGCCTTGGTGCTGGCACGTACAGCACCCAAATCACCGGCGCCTGCGTTGATCGCCTCGACAATGTCACCTTTGCATACGCCGTTGCAGCCGCAAATCTCCGCCTCAGGCGGCAATGCTGCAACGGCTGAGAGAGGGTCCGCGGTATCGCCCCCCTGATAGGCCGGACCGAAGATCAGCGTCTCACGCATTTCATCGATATTGGTGCCATCCTTGATCAGGCCGAAGAACCAGCTGCCATCAGCCGTGTCGCCATACATGACCGCGCCAACCAGACGATCCTCTTCGATCACAAGGCGCTTGTAGACGCCGCGTGAAGGATCGCGGAACACGATATCCTCGCGCCCCGGCCCGTCGGCGAAGTCTCCTGCGCTGAACAGGTCGCAGCCAGTGACCTTGAGCTTGGTCGAGAGGGTTTTCTGCGCAAACGCGGCCTCTTCCTCCATCAAAGATTGCGCCGCGACCTTGGCTTGATCGTAAAGCGGCGCAACAAGGCCGAATATCTCTCCGTCATGTTCGACGCATTCGCCGACAGCATAGACATCCGGGTCCGAGGTCAGCATCTGGTCGTCCACATGGATCCCGCGTCCGGTGGCCAGCCCGGCGTCCTGCGCCAGAGCCGTATTGGGTCGGATGCCCACGGCCATGACCAGCAGGTCGCAGGGCAGTTCGGTCCCATCGTCCAACAACAGCGCTCGGACCTTGCCGTCTTGTCCCAGGATTTCCTTGGAGTTCGCCTGCAGGCAAATCTTGATACCTTTGTCTTCCAGAGATTTCTTCAGAAGGTAGCCTGCGGCTTCGTCCAACTGCCGTTCCATCAGGTGCCCCATGATGTGCACCACGGTGACGTCAACGCCGTGCGCGGCCATGCCCGCCGCTGCTTCGAGCCCCAAAAGGCCGCCGCCGATTACGACCACCTTGTTGCCTGGCCCCATGTCCATCATTTGCTGAGTGTCTTCCAGATCGCGATAAGCGATCACGCCATCCAGATCATGACCGGGTAGGGGGATGATAAACGGGTTCGAGCCCGTCGCGATCACCAGTTTGTCGTATGGAACGTGGCCATTTGCTCCCTCGACCACCTTCATCTCACGGTCGATCTTTGACACCCTTTCACCAAACCGGCAGGCAATGCCGCGCTCGGCATACCAAGCGTCGTCATGGGTGACGATTTCTTCATAAGTCTTCTCACCCGACAGAACCGGGCTGAGCATGATGCGATTGTAGTTCCCGCGCGGTTCGACGTTGAACAGGGTGATGTCGAATGCGCCGGGCGCGGCATCGGTCAGGTGTTCCAGCACCCGGCCCGACGCCATGCCTGCGCCTATTACAACAAGTCTTTGTTTCATGGTCTCACTCCGCTGCAATCGCCTTTGGGGCGGGCGATTTCGGCTTGGCGCCGTGTTCGTATTCTTCAAGGAAATCGAGAACTTCTTGCCGATACGTGTAGTAGTCCGGGTGCTCGAGCAGAGCTTTGCGCGTGCGAGGGCGCGGCAGGTCAACCGATGTGATCTTGCCGATGGTCGCTTGCGGGCCGTTGGTCATCATGACCACGCGGTCGGCCAGCAGGATTGCCTCATCCACGTCATGGGTCACGCAGATCGCGGTCACCTTGGTGCGCGACCAGACCTCCATTAGGACTTCCTGCAGTTCCCAGCGCGTCAGGCTGTCGAGCATCCCGAACGGCTCATCGAGCAACAGCAGCTTGGGCGACAGGGCAAAGGCGCGTGCGATGCCAACGCGTTGCTTCATGCCGTTCGACAGGTCCGAGGCCGATTTGTCCATCGCATCGGCCAAACCCACCCGTTCCAGGTAGTATTCGACCACATCCTGCCGCTCGGGCATCGACGCCCGCGGGTAAACCTTGTCCACCCCGATCGCCACGTTTTCCTTTGCGCTCAGCCAGGGGAACAGATTGGGGGATTGGAACACGACTGCACGCTCGGGGTCGGCACCTTCGACATGGCGACCGTCCAGCTTGATCGCGCCTTTCGAGATGTCATTCAGCCCGGCAGCCATGGTCAGAACCGTGGATTTTCCACATCCAGAATGCCCGATCAGCGAGATGAATTCCCCCCTGTCGATCTTAAGGTCAAAATCCTCGACGACCGTCAGCGGGCCCTTGGGTGTCGGATAGACCTTGTGCAATTGCGAGAAATCAAGGAAGCGATCTTCGATCATCCCTTTTTGCGCTTCTGCCACCGCAGCAGGTACGCCATGAATTGGGGTGACGTCAGGCAGGATGCGTGAGCCTTGGACCTTGGCCTCGATCCCGACATCCATAAGGTATTTGGTCACCTCAGCGCGTAGCCGTTTGAACGTTTCATCGTTGTTCATGGCTCCACGTTCGCGAGGGCGCGGGATCGAAACGCGGAATTCCTGTCCCAGCGTGCCATCGGGGTTCAGCGCGACGATGCGGTCGGCCAGGATGATGGCCTCGTCCACATCGTTGGTGATCAGGACGCAGGTTTTCTTGTCGGCTTCCCAGATGTGCTCGATCTCATCCGCCAGATTGGCACGGGTGAGCGCGTCAAGCGCCGACAGAGGTTCATCAAGCAGCAACACTTCGGGGTTCATCGACAAGGCGCGGGCCACGTTGACCCGTTGGCGCATTCCTCCGGACAGTTCCGCCGGGCGGCGCGTCGCGGCGTGGCTCAGACCAACCATCTTGACGTAATGCGCGACCTTCTCGGCCTTCTCGGCTTTGCTGAGGCCTGGGAAGACCGTATCGACTGCCAGCCCCACGTTGCCGCTGACCGTCAGCCACGGCATCAGCGAATAGTTCTGGAAGATCACACCCCGTTCCGGGCCCGGTCCCTTGATCGGGGTGCCTTTGAATGTGACCTCTCCACTGGTTGGTGTATCCAGACCCGCCATCAGATTGATCAGGGTTGTCTTGCCGGTCCCCGAAAAGCCGAGGATCACCAGAAACTCACCCTCTTGCACCTCCAGATCGATGCCTTTCAGCACATCCGTGCGTGCGGTGCCTTCGCCAAAGGATTTCGAGGCGTTTTTGAAGCTCAGAATGCTCATCTCGCTCACCGGTTATTCGTGAAGGTAAACAGGGATTGCAGCGCGTACATCACCCGGTCTAGCAAGAAGCCGATGATGCCGATGGTGAAGACCGCCACCATGATCTTGGCTAGAGAACTGGAGGAGCCGTTCTGGAATTCGTCCCACACGAACTTGCCCAGCCCGGGGTTCTGCGCCAGCATTTCAGCCGCGATCAGCACCATCCAACCGACCCCCAGCGACAGGCGCAGACCGGTAAAGATCAGCGGCAGAGCCGACGGCAGAACCAGCTTGGTGATCTTGGTATAGGTGTTCATTTTCAACACCTTGGACACGTTGACCAGATCCTTGTCGATCGACGCCACACCCAAAGCGGTGTTGATCAAGGTCGGCCACAGCGAACACAGCGTTACCGTAATTGCCGAGATCAGGAAGGATTTGGCAAACCAGCCGTCATTGGTGACATAAACCGCAGACACGACCATGGTCACAATCGGTAGCCAGGCCAGCGGTGAGACAGGTTTGAAGATCTGGATCAGCGGGTTCAAGGCGGCATTTGCGGTGGGCGACAGACCGGCGGCAATGCCCAGCGGTACAGCCACCGCAGTGGCAATCAGGAACCCGAAGAACACGGTTTGGATTGAGGTCCAGATCTGCTGATAATAGGACGGCGCGCCGGTATAGGCGACTTGCTTAACCTCATCCGCGCGGCCCGCGTCAATCAGTTTCTGGTTACGCTTTTCCACCATCAGTTCAAAGCGGTCGCGTTTTTCCGCTTTGGCCTGCGCGTCTTCGTGCAGGTTGACCATTTCGGACCAGACCTGCGCCGGTCCCGGCACAGCCCCCAGCGAGGTCTGGATCTTGGGAGCAAGCGTGCTCCACAGCATCAGGAACGCGGCAATCGCCAGCAGGGGCACCACCAGAAGCCGCCAGATCTCGGCCATTTGGGCACGCGGGTTATCCCCTGCGGCGGCTTTCAATACGGGGGTCGCCCAGCTGAGGCCCAGAACCTGGAACCATTTGTCGGCGGCGTTGATACGGGTGAACAGCCGGGCGCGCTTGGCCTCGCGGGCCTCGGCGTCGATCTGGCTGGGGTCGATGGCGGTCATTGCTGGCTCCTGCCGGGTTTACACGGCGCGGGGGGCGCCCAGTGAGAATTTTGGGGGGGCTGAAAGGCCGCACGGCGTGCAGCCTTTGTCGTGCTGAGGGGTTAGCCCTGAACTTCGGTCCCGATCACCTTCTGATCGCCTTTCAGGCCGATCGACAGGCTGTCGAGATAAGCGTTCGGCGCCCGTCCGTCATAAGCGATGCCGTCGATGATATCCTCGGCCGGGGTCGGTGCCTTGTAGCCGTCGCTGTCCCAGGGGAAATCGGCCTCGTTCGCCAGACCTTCTTCCACCAGCAGGCGGGCGGCTTCCAGGTAGATTTCCGGCTTGTAGACCGACTTGGCGACTTCATCATACCAGCTGTCGGATTTCGGCTCGGCAATCTGCCCCCAACGGCGCATCTGGGTCAGGTACCAGACCGCATCCGAGTAGAACGGATATGTGGCGTTGTAGCGGAAGAACACGTTGAAATCAGGAACTTCGCGCTTGTCGCCCTTTTCGTATTCAAAGGTGCCGGTCATCGAGTTGGCGATCACTTCGTAATCGGCGCCGACATATTCCGCACGGCTCAGAATCTCGACCGCTTCGGGGCGGTTGGCATTGTCGTTTTCGTCCAGCCACTGGGCCGCGCGGATCAGCGCCTTGGTCACCGCCAACGTGGTGTTGGGGTTCTGTTCGGCAAATTCGGCCGAGATGCCAAAGACTTTTTCCGGGTTGTTCTTCCACAGCTCGTAGTCGGTGATAACCGGCACGCCGATACCTTTGAACACCGCCTGCTGGTTCCATGGCTCACCCACGCAATAGCCATAGATAGTACCGGCTTCCAACGTGGCAGGCATCTGTGGCGGAGGGGTCACCGACAGGAACACATCCGCGCCGATCTGACCGGTCACGTTTTCGGGGCTGTAATACCCTGGGTGCAGGCCACCGGCAGCCAGCCAGTAACGCAGTTCGTAGTTATGGGTCGAAACCGGGAACACCATACCCATATTGAAAGGCTTGCCTTCGGACTTGTACTTTTCAACCACCGGGGCCAGCGCTTCGGCACTGATTGGGTGCTGCGGGCGACCATCGTCCATGGTCGGAATATGCGGCTTCATTTCTTCCCAGATTTCGTTCGACACGGTGATGCCGTTGCCGTTCAGATCCATGGAAAACGGTGTGATAATATGGGCTTCCGTGCCAAACCCGATGGTTGCGGCCAAGGGTTGCCCGGCCAGCATATGTGCGCCGTCAAGCTGTCCGTCGATCACACCATCCAACAGCACTTTCCAGTTGGCTTGCGCCTCAAGCGTGACGAACAGGCCTTCATCCAGAAAGTAGCCGTTCTCATAGGCCACGGCCAAGGGGGCCATGTCAGTCAGCTTGATAAAGCCAAAGGTCAGCTCGTCTTTTTCCAGTTCCAATTCAGCCAGCGCCGGAGACACAAGTGCCGTTGTCGCAGCAAGGCCCAGTAGAAGGTTTTTCATCTCGATCCCTTTCGGTTCAGCCCAACCTCTTGGGCAAACAAAAAAGCCGCCGACACAATCCGCCAAGAGGAGGGGGCGGATGGTCGAGCGGCTTTGCTCTTGTTAGGTGCCCAAGGTTGTGGGCGAATTCCGTCGGTGGGCTTCGTTGCCTGCCGATGGGTTCATTAAGACAGTCACTCATTGGTGCGTCACTAGTTTTCGACCTTTCAGCGCGAATAATTCCGCGCTGCAGCATAATTTTCGCTGCGCTGCAAAAAAAATGTGCAAGTTTACCCGGCGGGCTCGAAAATACTCCGATCGAAAAACGCGTTTCGAGGTAGAATCAGACTGCCATTGGTCGAAGCGACTGCCTTTGCCTCGGGCAACGCTCCCTCCAACTTCTCGGATGCACCGGGTATCTCGACGCCCAAGAGATGCAACTCGCGACGGTATAGATCACTGCGAAACACACTGGCAGCTTGACGTTCTGCAGTTGTCGTATCAAGCCCATTGCGAATTGCGAGCTGATGCGCGATCCACTTCGCCTGGCTTCGCCAAGGAAAGGTGGCCGCACCTTCAAAGAACTCGACGAACCCGTCAACATGGCGCTGTTCGCCGTTCGCAGAGACGGTAAATTCGCCCAAAAGCGCCCGATCGACCAGCTCGGGCGAAACATTCAGGTAAGCCTTGCGAGACAGCATTTCCGACGCGGTTGTTCGGCTTTCTTGATTGGACAGCCACCGTCCCGCCCTCCATACCGAACGCATGAGACCGCCCAAAAGTTCAGGTTCCGTTTCCGCCCAATCGTTTCTGACGGCCAGAACCTTCTCAGGTGCGCAAGTCCAGATCGCTTTACCCGGTAACAGTAATGCAGCGACGTTGTCGTCTACGGCGAAAGAGCCCCACGGTTCTCCTACACAAAACGCATCAATCTCTCCGCTCGCCAGAGCACGCGCCATCAATGGTGGTGGGACGGTGCGAATTTCAACTTGCTTCGAGGCAAGCTCGGTTCTGGCAATCCAATAACGCAGCAATTCAACGTGCATGGAGAATGTGAACGGTACCCCGAAGACTAACACCTCGTCAGATGACCGGGCCAAAGCGGCGCCTGCCGCTTGGGCGTCACTGAAGTCGAAGCTATAGCCATGATCAGCTAGCCGCCCTGCCAATTTGGTGCCAACACCAATCACGTTACCATTCAGGGATAAGACGGATACGGCCGACAACGGCGTCGCGAAGCCGCCCAAACCCAAGGCCATTGCGACAGGGATGGGGGACAGTAAATGCGCCGCGTCCACATGGCCAAAAGCCAACATATCTCGAAGCGCTGACCAAGAGGGAGCCGGCTTAAGGTCCAGCGAAATGCCTTCTGTGTGGTCGAAACCCATCTCACGCGCGACAATCAATGGCGCGGCATCAACCAAGGGCATATACGCTACGGGAAGGGTAACTGTTCTCATGAAAGCAATCCCGACGCGGTCACCAGGGCTTCGGCAACGTCGGCCACCCGCCGATTCTGGTTCATCGCGGTTTTGCGCAGCAGAGCATAGGCTTCGTCTTCCTGCAGGCCCTTGGCCTTCATAAGCAGGCCTTTGGCCCGGTCGATCAGCTTACGTTCTTCCAAAGCGCGTCGGGTCTCTTCCAACTCGACCCGCATCTGACGCAGCACCTGAAAGCGCGCGATTGCGATATCCATGATGGGTTTGATCCGATCGGCCTTGAGCCCGTCTACGACGTATGCAGACATGCCGGCTTCGACCGCGTCCTGAGCCAAACCGCCAGCTGCACCAGATACAAACATTGCCACCGGGCGTTCCATTGGACCCGACGCAACGGTCAACTCCTCCAACATATCGCGCGACGGATTATCTATGTCGATCAGGACAATATCCGGACTGTGCGTCGCAATTTTGCGTGCCAGCCCGGAGACGCTATCAATCACAATAACATCTGCGTCGCCAGACTCCTTTAAGGCATCGACAATTGCAAACGCCCGTTCTTGGTTCTGTTCGACCACAACGACTGTCAGGTGTTGTTTCATGGAGCTCTAATTGAGCGGAAGCCTTTTTGACCACAATTCGAAAGCTATCAAATCCATTGCCCGACCGGAGGTTTGCTCAATCTTTCGGCGTTACCCGCATATGCCGGAATGTCTGCCTGTTTTTTTGGCAACGTGGGGCTGGGACCGCGAACCAGAATTGGAGGAGTGTCACCAATTGGTGTTGCTACCCTGCGCGGAGTCCCAAATTTGCGTATCCGCCCCACGGTTCATACCGGAAATTCCGCCGATACGAGCACGAGTATGTACGCTCCAAAAAGCTTGGAAAACCTACGTCTCGCAATCGAGCAAGAGCACTCAGTCCAGAGCGCGTCTCGGCGCCAGAGAGTCTGAATGTCAGCCTTTCCCCGGCAACCACGTCGCCAGAGGGGGGAACAGGATCAAGAGCGTTACAAGGATCAGAGAGCAGACGATGAACGGGATTGCGGAGGTATAGATCTCGCGCATCGTGGTATCCATTGGGGCCACACCCTTCATGACAAACAAGAGCAAACCGAAAGGTGGCGTCGTAAAGCTGATCTCAAGAGCGAGAAGCATGATGAGGCCAAACCAGATCGGGTCGAAGCCAAGGCTTGTTGCCAAAGGAAAGAAGATCGGCACGGTTAGCAACATCATCGAGATCTGCTCCATGAACATGCCCAGGATCAGAAGTACGGCAAACATCACCAGCAGCATCAGGATAGGGTCCAGCTCAAATCCCGTTGCCCAATTGATCAGCCCGCGGGAGGCGCCGGAAAAGGCAAGCAACTGGCTGAAGGTGGCAGAGCCGAACACGATCAGGTAGGCCATCAGTGTTACCCGCAAAGCCCCACGAACGGACGCCACGATAGCTTTCCAGGTCAGGCACCGGTAGATAGCGGCCAGAAGCAATACGCCCAAAGCACCAAAGGCGGCCGCCTCGGAAGGGGTGACAATGCCATTGATCATCATGATCACGATCAGCACCATCAGCCCGATCATGGGCACGACGTCACGGATCAGCAGGCCAAGTTTTTCCGGGGTCGACTGGGGCGGCACTTCGTAAGCCGGTGCTGCTTCCGGGTCGAGCCTGGTTTGCAGGTAAATCGTTGAAATGTAGAGCCCAGCAAGGATCAGTCCGGGAAGGATGCCAGCGATAAGCAGGGCCCCCACATCAATCTGGGCCAAAGTGGCCAGCAACACGGCCAAGGCTGATGGCGGGATGATGATGGCCAAACCACCCGTGCCAAGGATCGGGCCGATAGACATGTGTTTCTTGTATCCACGCTTGGTCATCTCGGGCACCATCAACGAGCCCAAAAGAGCCGTCGATCCCATGGAAGACCCTGAAAGCGTGGAAAACCCCGTGCCGCCAAGGACGGTCACATAGCTCAACCGGCCTGGTAGTTTTCCAAGCAACCGGTCAATGGCAGAAAACATGCGTCCGCCAAGCCCGGTGTGGAAGAATATCTCGCCCATAAGCAAAAACAGCGGGATTGGGACGAGGGCGAACTTGGTGAGCGATCCCCAGCCATTGTTCAGCAGGGCGACGACGCCACGCTCTCCCCCCATAAACACCCACGCGCCTATGATGTTGGCAGCAAGGAACGCCAAAGCCACGGGCATGCCAATTGCCATCAGGAACATGATGCTTCCGATCAAAAGCCCAAGTGCTTCGTACCATTCCATTATTCGTGAATCCCTGCTTCGCCGGAGTGTAAAAGCTCCTTGCCGAAAACGAACCGCGCAAACTCAATCGCCGTAAAACTGAAAGCGATAGGGAATGTGATGGTCAGCATCCAGCGCGGATAGAAATAGGCTCTGACGTCATAGTCATTGCGCTCAATATTGGTTTGAAAAAGCTCAAAACCGTACCAAGCCAGTATCACCGACACGGCGACACAGCCGAGCGCCACGGCCCTGCTGACGAACCTGCGTGATCGGGCCGGCAGCGCCGCGGTGACAAGCTCGATGTGAACATGGCCCTTTTCCCGAACGAGCCATGGTGCACCCAGCATGGTCATGTAAAGAAGACCGTACTCGGTACTGGTGAACAGCCAGGCAAAGGGTTGAATCCCAAGGTTGCGCATGGCTACGGAAACAACCACCGATACCATCAGCCAGACCAACATGGCAGCTGCGGCCAAGGCCATGAGATAAAGCAGACCGTCGTAGATACGAGCAATCAGACGCATGCATCCTCCAGGAAAGATGATCCAGGGCCGAAGCCCTAGACCGCGTTTTGTGCCAACTTATTTGTCAGCGTCTGCATCGTAGAACAGTTCGATCAGCCGGTCATAGTTGCCGGTGCCCATCGGATGCTCTGCCATCAGGCCCTTCATCCGCTCCCAGTTCTTTTCGCGGGCAGCCGCCAGGTAGTTCGCCTTGGCTTCGCCTTCCAGGGAAACGACCTTCATGCCTTGCGCGTCCAGAGCCGCAAAATCCTCGTCACGCTTTGCCCGAAGGGCGTTCACGCTGTCGATCTCATGCTGGATGGCAACATCTTGGACGATTTTCTGCGCTTCAGCGCTGAGGGAGTTCCACTTTTCCAGGTTCACGATCACACCAAGGTCGGTCGAGAAGAAGCAGGGTTCGATCCGGTAGTTCAGGAATTCGTTCCACTTCAGGTCGATCAGGCCAATCTGGGTCCAGCCAGTGGCGTCAACGACACCGCGTTGCAGCGCGGCGTAGACTTCGCCGGTGGGCAGATCAATCACCTGTGCACCAAGATAGTTGGTGAAGAACGCGTTATAGACGGCGTTGCCGCGCAGCTTCAGTCCTTCGACCTTGAGGTTGCCATCCCCGTCAAACTCGGGCTCGTCCCGCGTCCAAAGGTTGTAGCACACACCGCTGTCGAACCAGCCGAGGTATTTCAAGCCCATCTTCTGCTGATGGATCTCGTCGATCAATGCGGTTCCACCATTCTCACGGGTCTCGATGGCCGTCAGGTTCGACGACACCATGGCATCCTTTTCAGGCAGCGAGCCGCCATAGAAAGAGCCCGGTGTGTAGACCATGTCGACGATGCCATCGCGGACCGCGTCCGGCTGTTGAAACATGCCGATCGCTTCCGGGCCGCCACGTACTTCGATCTGAACAACGCCTTTTCCGGCTTCGTTGACCTTGTCCACGAAGGACAGGAAGCTTTTGGTATAGATCAGCGTTTCAGGAAACGCATGTACAGCCGTGATGGTCTCTTCGGCCTTGGCAAAGCTGCCGGCCATCATCGCGCCGGCCACCAGGCCGGCAAAGAGTTGCATTTTCATGGGTTGTTCCTCCTTCTCCCCGACCGGTGCCCCGGCCACATTTTCAGGGCGGCCGTACCGCCCCGGTTTCATCCGGCCGTCTCCTGCGCCGAAAAAATCCATGGTTTCTGTTGCGCGCGAAGGGCGCGGTATTCAGCGATTGCGTCTGCGTGGACCTGAGTCAGGTCGATATCATCCCAGCCGTTGACCAGTTTCTGACGCCAGGTGGCATCCAGGTCGAAGCGCACAGACTCGTTGGCGATCGAGATCGTCGAGGACGGCAGGTCGATAGTCACCTGCGCCGTCGAGGCGCCAAGCTGTGCTATCATTCGGTCGATCACGGCGTCTGGCAGCCGTGCCGGTAGCAAGCCGTTGTTCACAGCGTTGGACGCAAAGATGTCGCCGAAACTCGGGGCCAGAACCACGCGAATGCCAAAATCGACCAGCGCATACACCGCTGCTTCGCGTGACGATCCGCTGCCGAAATTGCGCCGCATGACCAAGATTGACGTCTTGGGGTTAAGGTTCAGGGGATGCGCTTCGATCAAAGCCCCGGTGTGATCCCGGCGCTGGTCATTCAACAGGAACTGGCCGTAGCCTTCGCTGCGCGGGGTCGACATGAACCGCGCAGGTATCAACTGATCCGTATCCACGTTCTCCTGATCCAGCGCGATCGCCAAGCCGGTATGTCTGCTCCAACCCGTCATGCAACCCCCCGTCCGGCAAGCAGTGGTCGCACATCCGCCAAATGCCCTGTGACAGCCGCTGCGGCTACCATGGCAGGAGACATCAGGTGGGTACGGGCACCGCGGCCCTGACGCCCGCGAAAATTCCGGTTCGTGGTTGAAGCGCAGCGGTTCCCCGCCGGGACTGCGTCGCCGTTCATCGCCACGCACATCGAGCAGCCCGAGCCGACCCAATCGAGCCCGGCCTTTACAAAGACCCGATCGAGCCCTTCTGCCTCGGCCTGTTCCTTGACCAGTTTCGAGCCAGGCGATACCAGCCCAGGAACCTTTGATTTTCGTCCCGAAAGAACGGCGGCCGCATCGCGCAGATCTTCGATCCGTGCATTGGTGCAAGACCCGATAAAGACCTGATCGACCACAACGTCCGACAGCGGCTGTCCCGGCCGCAACCCCATGTACTCGAGTGTTTCCGAAAGTTTCTGAGCGTCCGCACCTTCCAGGTTGTTCGGTTCAGGCACAGTAGAAGTGATGGGCAGTGCTTCTTCCGGAGAGGTGCCCCAGGTGACGATAGGGACGATATCGGCGGCATTGATTTCAACCTCACGGTCGAAGGCTGCATCCGGATCGCTTTTCAAGGACGCCCACGCTTCAAGAGCACGGTCCCAATCAGCGTCGGTCGGCGCATAGGGCCGTCCCCGGACATAGTCGAAAGTCGTCTGGTCAGGCGCGATCATGCCGAACCGGCCACCGCCTTCGATCGACAAATTGCACAGGGTCATGCGACCTGCCATCGACAGGGACCTTACGGTTTCCCCAGCATATTCGATGGCTTGGCCTCTCGCTCCGTCCGCGCCGAGTTTAGAGATCCACGCGAGGGCAATGTCCTTTGCACCCACCCCGGGCGCCAATTGCCCATTGATCACGATCCGCAGCGATTTGGGTTTCTTTTGCCAGATCGTCTGGGTCGCCAGCACATGTGCGACCTCGGTGGCACCGATACCAAAGGCCAACGCACCAAAGGCACCGTGTGTTGAAGTGTGGCTGTCCCCACAATTGACCAGCATTCCGGGCAGTGTCAGTCCCTGTTCCGGACCGATCACATGCACGATCCCCTGTCTGGGATCATCCAGCCCGAAACAGGTGATCCCATACCGCTCGGCATTGTCTTCAAGTGTTGAGATCATCCGGGCGATGTCGGTAGTGGCCGGGGCGCCCCGCGTGGGGGCGTAATGATCGACGACTCCATAGGTCAGACCCGGCTCGGCTGTGTTCGCCTTTCTTGCTGCGAGTTTCGCAAAGGCATGATGCGAACCTTCGTGAATCAGATGCCTGTCCACCCACAAAAGCGATGCACCATCGTCGCGCCGTGTGATTTCGTGCTCTTGCCAGAGCTTGTCGAGAAGGGTCCGGGGCATCATTCGTCGCGCGCTCCGATCACCGGTTGCCAGTATCGTGTTTCGCCAGCACCAACACGGGACAGTTCCATTTCAACGCGGAACAGTTCCGGTCGGTAGAGCGCCGACAGGTACTCGACCCCGCGGCCATCCGCATCGCGCACGACACGATTCAGGGACAGCAGGGCCGACCCCACGGCCACGTCGAGGGCTTCGGCGACTTCTGGTGAGGCAAGTGTCGCCGAGAGAGATTGCTGGGCGCTGTCGACCTGGACGCCTCCCCGCTCCAGCAGACGGAACAGAGGCTGTGTGGCCAGATCGGTCTCGTCATAGTTGCGGGCGATTTGTTCGGGAACATGCGTGGTCAAATGCGAATAAGGCTGATCATCAACCAAACGCACCCGAACCGCGGTCTGCACCTTCTCTCCTGACTTCAGGCCGAGCGCATCCGCGACGATCTCGGTCGGGGGACCATAGGAGAACGTCAGCAATCGGGCGGTGGTAGACCGGTCGATATCGACCAATTGCGGGATCAGCGTCGCGAAGTTCGCTGATATTTTCTGCCCGCCCGATTGACGTGCCAGCACGACAGACCCGGCGCCGGTTTTCTTTTCGATCCAACCTTCTGCCGCCAGAGCATCCAGCGCCCGGCGAATCGTTACCCGGCTAACGCCGTAAGACTCGGCCAGCTTGTTTTCACCCGGTAGCAGGCTGCCTTCGCGCACGGACCCATTGCTGATGTCATCCCTCAATAAAAGGTAGACTCTGCGGGCCTTTCCGCCTTCCGGAAGTGCATGTTGACCTTGAGCGTTCACGGTACCCAAACCCCTGTTTCTGTCTTTCTGCCCCGCAAGAACACGGTGCCTGTCTTGCACCCCTGACTTGCCTGCATAATTCATTTTGATCTTTTAATATACCAAAACCTGTTATAAAAAAAGTACAGATTTTGCGGAGGAGAGGATGCCGGTAGTTGAGGCGCGGATTCTGGAAGGCTATGCCCCAGAAGAGAAAAAACGGCTGATCAAGGCTTTGACGGACGCGATTCGGTTTGTCGTTCCTGCGGCAGGCGAAGCGATTACGGTTTTCGTCAGTGAATACAGTGCTGAGAATTATGCGCGGGGCGGGCAGCACCGTTCCCCTTCGCCTGCGCTTCCCGATCCGTCGCAAATCGTGCTCGATTATCTCAGGGCAATGGAGAACCGTGATCTCGATGCTGCCAATATCTCGCTAGGAGAAGGATTTAGCATGGTTTTCCCTGGGAACCGATCGATGACATCGCTCACGGACCTCATCGACTGGGCGCAAAGCCGGTATCGGTTTGTCAAAAAGGCGTACAGCAACGTGGAAGCCTTTCAGTCCGGGGATGTGGCCGTCGTCTACACGCAAGGCGCGCTTTCTGGCGAATGGCCGGATGGGTCAATGTTCGAGGGGATACGCTTCATCGACCGTTTTGAACTTTCAGGGGGCAAGATCATTAAGCAGGAAGTCTGGAACGATCTGGCAGAGGTGCGGGCAAATGGCTGACACAATCGATCCGATCACATTGGCCGTGCTGGCCGGCCGGATGGAGCAGATAGCGGACGAGATGGACGCCACTTTGTTTCGCGCGGCCTTCAATCCGATCATCGCCGAAGCGCACGATGCGTCTCATGGTCTTTATCATGCGGAGACCGGCGACACGCTGGTCCAGGGTAAATCTGGACTGCCGATATTCGTTGGAGTAATGTCTTTTGCCGTAAAGGCCGTGATCGACAAGGCCGCAGAAGCGGGCGACCTCGAAGATGGCGATATCTACATTTTCAATGACGCGCATATGGGTGGCACACACCTGAGCGACATGCGGCTGGTGCGACCTTTCTACAGAGATGGGCAGGTTTTTTGTTATCTCGCGAGCGTCGGCCACTGGCATGATGTTGGCGGCGCGGTGCCCGGAAACTACAACCCGTCGGCGACTGAAGTGTTTCAGGAGGCCTTTGTTCTTCCCCCGGTCAAACTGGTGCGCGGCGGAGAATTGCAACAGGACATCATCGATATCCTGATGCGCAACACCCGCCTGCCGCAATCGGCAATGGGCGATCTGAATGGCCAGTTGGGCGCATTAGACTTGGGCGCCAAGCGACTGCACGAGCTTCTGGACGAGTATGAAACGGCAACTGTCAAGGCTGCGCTCGATGCCCTTGGTGATCGCGCGGAAACACTGATGCGGTCTGAGTTGGCCAGTCTGCCAAACGGCCGTTGGGAAGCGGTCGATTACCTCGACAATGACGGGATCACCGACGGAGCTCTGGCGATCAAGGTGGCGCTGGAAATCTCTGACGACCGGATGGTGCTTGATTTTGAAGGCACCGCCCCCGTCACCGCAGGGCCGGTGAATATCGCTCTGCCGACGGCGGTGGCCACGGCATATGTCGCTATAAAGCACATCTTCCCGGACCTGCCCGCCAATGCCGGTGTTATGCGCCCGGTCGAGGTTCGCGTCCCGGACAGTTCGCTCTTGTCGGCCGAATTTCCGGCCCCGGTCGGGGGCTACACCGAAACCATTCTGCGCATGATCGATGTTATTTTCTCGGCTGCCGCACAGGCCGCGCCCACCCGCGTCGTTGCCAACGCGTATGGTACGATCAATGCGCTTTCGATTGCTGGCAAGAAGTCCAATGGCCAACCTTGGGTCATGTTCAGCTTCTACGGCGGTGGTCATGGCGGAAGCGTTGAAAGCGACGGCTTGAATCACGGAAATGCGCCAATCTCGACGGCAACAATTCCTCCGATGGAAATTCTCGAGGCCGCGTACCCGGTGATGTTCCGGCAATGGGCTTTGCGCCCCGACAGTGCCGGGGCTGGAATGCACCGCGGTGGACTTGGCGCAATCTATGAAATCGAGTTGCTGGAAGAAAAAGCCGAGGCATTCCTGTTTGGAGAACGTGGTCGCCATGCACCGAAGGGTGTTGCAAGCGGGGAACCTGCGGCCATGAACAGGTTCGCCTACGAGCAGGAGGATGGATGGCACAACCCGCCATTGGCCTCCAAGATGCTGGGGATCAAGTTGAAAAAAGGTCAGGCCGTTCGTCTCGAAACACCGGGTGGTGGGGGATATGGGCCTGCAGTCGAACGTGCTGCAACCTCTGTCGCACGTGATGTGGCGCTGGGCTACATGACAGAAGCGGAAGCCACGGAAAACTACGGAACTGCCTGGAAGGGGGCCGATCAATGACCAAGATGATCGGTGTTGATGTTGGTGGGACGTTCACCGATGTATTCGTTCTGGACGAAGCGACCGGTTCGGCCGAAGTTGCCAAGGTGCCGACCTCGCGACCGGATCAGTCCGGGGGATTCCTCAATGGCATCGCGCGCAAGGTCGATGACCTTTCCGGCGTGGGTGTCGTCGTGCACGGAACGACGGCTGGGACCAACGCACTTTTGGAACGCAAAGGCGCGAAAATCGGGATAATTACGACAGAAGGTTTGCGCGACGTTCTGGAAATGCGCCGACGAGATCGGCCTCGTACCTGGGGGCTGCGTGGGGATTTCGAACCTGTCGTGCCCAGAAACCTGCGACTCGAAGTTCCGGAACGGACCTTGGCAGATGGAACGGTGCGCGTTGCTGTTGATCTTGACGCGGTACGCGGGGCGGCCGCCCAGCTGATCGACAACGGATGCCGCGCCGTCGCTATCCTTTTCGCCAATGCATATGCCAATCCGGAAAATGAACGGCGTGCAGTCGAAGCGGTGCGCGCCTTCTGGCCCAATTCGCATGTCAGCGCGTCCTCCGAAATCCTGCCGGAAATCCGTGAATTCGAGAGGTTCTCGACCACGGCTTTGAACGCATATCTTCAACCCGAGGTATCAGGCTATATCGAGCGGCTGGACAACGCGTTGAAACAAGGTGGTTTCGGCGGTGAGTTCATGATTGTTCAGTCGAATGGCGGTGTCATGGGCACCGACACCGCGTGTCGGCTTCCTGTCCGAACGGCACTGTCCGGACCGGCCGCAGGTGTGATCGCAGCCGGTCACATCGCGCGGACCGCCGGATTTGAAAACATAATCACCGGCGACATGGGCGGAACCAGCTTTGACGTTGCCCTCATCTCTGAGGGTCAATCCATGCTGTCGCCACAGACCTCGATTGATTTCGGGATGGTGGTGCGAACACCCATGATCGAAATCACCACAATCGGTGCTGGGGGGGGATCCATCGCTTGGGTGGATAAAGGTGGGTTGCTCAATATCGGCCCGGAAAGCGCAGGCTCGAGTCCCGGCCCCGTGGCCTATGGGCTGGGCAACACAAAGCCGACGGTCACGGACGCTAACGTGGTACTTGGACGGATTGATCCCGACAGCCCGATCGGTGGCAAGTTGGATCGGCTGGATGTCGAAGCCGCGGCACGCGCCATTGACGATCACGTCGGTAAAGAACTCGGCCTGACCACGACAGAAGCGGCCGAAGCGATCCTGACGGTGGCCAACTCCCGAATGGCTGGGGCGATCCGTCTGGTCAGCATCGAGCGGGGGTTCGACCCGAAACGCTTTGCCTTCATGCCTTTTGGGGGGGGTGGCGCACTGCATACGGGCGCAATGCTGAAAGAAGTCGGGATCGGCAGTGCCATCGTGCCCCGATATCCCGGCGTAACCAGCGCCATGGGATGTGTGATAGCTGATATGCGGCAGGACTTTGTGCAGACGATCAACGCAACGACCGCTTCGCTTGATACCGAGGACATGCGGGCCGTCATGCAACGGCACGTCGACGATGGGCTCGCTCTGCTTGAGGCAGCACAATCGCGTTTCGAAGCACGGGATATCGTGTTCGAATTGGATATGGCCTATATCGGTCAAACACATACGGTTTCAGTGCCTCTTCCGGTGAAGGTGACCGATGGGCGCGTGCATGCGGCATCGGTTGAGGAAGTGGAGCACGCTTTCGAAGAAACCTATCGCGCGACCTATGGGCGATTGCTCAAGGATGGAATGTGCCGCGTGATGAACCTGCGCACAGCTGTCATCGGGCGACGCCCGAAATTCGACCTGCGAACACTTGCCCCGGTAGCGGGGGATATGAAGGCCGCGAAGCTGGGCAGCCGGAAAGTTCACTTTGGCGATGCATGGCACGAAACGGCAATTTACGATCGCTTGGCCCTGCCCATTGGGGCAGCAATTCCCGGACCTGCGATACTGGTGCAGCCAGACACGACCGTTTTGATCGATCCGGGCCTGGTTGGGCAAACGGATGACTATGGAAACACAATCATCACCGTGGAAGGGGCATGACATGGCAGACACTCTTGATCCCCGCAGAACAGCTCTTCTGACGATTGATTTGCAAAACGACTTTTTGCACCCAGAGGGGGCCTATGGTCGCGCTGGGCAAAGTTCAGCTGCAATTACAGCGCTGCCCCAGCGGATCAAGCCGGTTGCCGAAGCGCTTCGCGCCAAGGGCGGCACCTATATCAGCGCCCAGTTCACGCTTGTTCCGGGCCCCGGCGGTGAGCCGTTGATCGCACCCCACCTCAGAGAGCTGAGACCTTTCCTTGGGAAAGGAGATTTTGAGCCAGGGGCTTTCGGTCATGCGCTTGTCGATACACTCGCTCCTGCCGATTACACGGTTGAGAAGGTCGCATACTCTGCCTTCTACCAGACAAGGCTGGAATACATCATGAAAGCGTTGGGTATCGATACTCTTATTGTCGGTGGCATTGTCACGAACGGCGGGGTCGCCAGCACAGTGCGTGATGCGCACCTTCGCAACATTCATACCGTATTGCTGTCGGACGGATGCGCGGCGTTCAAGCCCGAGGTGCACGACGCCACTCTGATTTCACTGGGATCCATTTCGCCGAACATGACCTGTGCCGAGGTGCTGGAGGTTCTGTCATGACGCTGCGCGAACGTCTCAAATCAAACTCCATACTGATGGCGCCGGGAGTCTATGATGGCTTGACGGCAAATCTGGCTGAACAGGCAGGGTTCGAAGCGCTCTATTTGTCCGGAGCTGCCGTAGCGTATACCCGTTTGGGGCGGCCCGACATCGGGTTGACCTCGGTCACTGAAATGGCCGACACGATGTCCCTGATACGAGATCGGGTTGATCTGCCCGTCATTATTGACGCCGATACCGGCTTTGGAAATGCGCTCAATGCGCAACGCACAATGCGGCTTTATGAGCGCGCCGGTGCGTCAGCCTTACAGGTGGAAGACCAGACTTTTCCCAAGCGGTGCGGCCACCTCTCCGATAAATCTCTGATCTCAACTGCTGAAATGGTGGGCAAGATCGCGGCCATGGTGGATGCTCGCCAAAATGAAGATGTTCTTATCATCGCCCGCACGGATGCCGTGGCTACCGATGGATTGGACGCCGCCATAGAACGTGCTGAGCGGTATGTTGAAGCCGGGGCAGACGTTTTGTTCATCGAAGCGCCGCGTTCAGGCGACGAGCTGCAAATGGTAGCGGCGCATTTCAGCAATCGTATCCCGCTGCTCGCCAACATGGTCGAGGGCGGCGCAACACCTTTGCAAACCGCCTCTGACCTTGAAAAACTCGGATACTCCATCGTGATCTTTCCCGGCGGCATCGTACGTGCCTTGGCGAAAACGGCCGGTGAATACTACGAGAGCCTTCATGCCAACGGCTCCAATCGTCCCTTCGCAGACCGGATGTATGATTTCGACGGTCTGAATGAGCGGATCGGGACCTCGGAAATGCTGGAACGCGGTCGGCGTTACGAAGCTCAGGGCTCCGGTTAACAATGCGGGTAAAAGACGCTCCGGACACGGGTTTCGACATTGAAACAGAGGTTCTTTTGATTGGTGCCGGGGCTTGTGGCATGGCTGCCGCTCTGGCCGCCAAGGATTCCGGTGCCGAGGTTTTGGTCCTTGAAGCCGATCCGGTTCCATCGGGTTCCACCGCGCTGTCGGCAGGATTGATACCCGCCGCCGGCACACGGTTTCAAAGGGGCGCGGGCATCGAAGATGATGCAGTCCTGTTCGCCTCTGACATTCAACACAAAGCCCGGGGGGAAAACCCTCAGGAATTGGTTGCCGTTCTGGCCCAGCAATCTGGTGCGACCATCGAATGGCTGGCAGATCAACATGGCCTTCCTTTTTCGGTTGTCACCGATTTCGATTACCCTGGCCATTCGCGACGACGGATGCACGGATTACCAACCCGCTCCGGCCAGGAGCTTGTCGACCGGCTGCGTACGGCCTGCGAAGCGCAAGGCATCGACATTGTGTGCAACCAAAGAGCCACCACTTTGTTTGTCGAAAATGACCGTATGGTAGGGGTGGAAGCCCAAGGTCCTGGTGGCGTTGTGCGCATCGGGTGTGCGGCCCTGGTGCTTACCAGCAACGGCTTTGGCGGCAACCGTCAGATGGTTTCCGATTACATGCCCGAGATCGAGAACGCGCTGTGGTTTGGACATGACGGCAACAAGGGCGACGCGGTGGTCTGGGGAACTGAGCTGGGTGCGGAGTGCCTCCATCTTGGGGCTTACCAGGGGCACGGCAATGTTGCTCACCCACACGGCATTCTGATTTCATGGGCCGTCATCACCGAGGGCGGTGTGCAGGTGAATTGCCACGGCGAACGGTTTTGGGACGAAAGCCAGGGCTATTCCGAGGCAGCACGCGCCGTACTGTCTCAGCCCATGGGCGTGGCCTGGGCCGTGTTTGACGAACGCATCGCCAAAGTTGCTCGCCAATTTCAGGATTTCAAGGATGCGGAAGCCGCAGGTGCCATTCGAACGGCGGGTACGGTTTGCGATCTGGCCGAAATGTGCGGGCTGCCGATTGAGGCATTGGAAAAGGCAATAGTAGGTTTGCCTGTCAAAGGCGAAGACGCTTTCGGGCGCCGATTTACCGGACAAACCCTGAAGCCGCCATATTGTGCCGTGAAGGTGACCGGCGCTCTGTTTCATACCCAAGGCGGTTTGAATATCACGGTTGATGGCCGTGTCCGAAGGCGCGAAGGTGGCGTTTTTGCAAACCTGTTCGCAGCTGGTGGCGCAGCCGTAGGAGTTTCAGGAACCGGTGGCAGCGGTTATCTTTCCGGAAACGGGCTTCTGTCTGCCGTCGTAATGGGGCGCATCGCAGGTAGGGAGGCCGCGATCATGATTGGCGGCATGCAAAACGGCTCGGAGTAACACCTTCTTCGAACTAGCCTTACGTCTGTTTCCAGTTCTTCCGAAGTTTTGGACGTAAAGCCGGCGCACCTTGCGTGAAGTCTGGAACCCGATGTTGACCTGACACTTGATCACAGGACGCTGCAATACCGCTGAGGTCTGGAATTTTGCGCCGCAGAACCGAAAGCTCGGATCCAAGGGAAACGGGCAAGGGGGTAGTTCGCAGCAAAGGTCGGGGTCAGCCATGCACGTGGGGCATTTCTTACAAAACTGTAAGTCTGCGGTGAGGCGAATTTAAGGCCCGCGTATCACTTCCTTTTCGAACAACCGAAAGGACGAGATATGAGTTCCCTCAAAGCCTGCACTCCCAGAATTTTCGCCATGCTCGCTGCGGTATTCCTTGCCCCGTTTGCAGTCCTCTTTGGCCTAATGATGTTGGGGTTTGTCTTCGGCTTGGTGCTGATTGCGGTGTGCCATGCGGCGCTTCGTGGCCCGCTGGTCAAAGACCAAAGGCGCAACGCTCCGTTGGCAGTCTGAATATCCCAAAACAAGGTTGAGCTTTCGATGTCACCAAAAACTCTGATCATTGCCGCCACTTTCGTTTTGGCGCACTTCGTTCTTGTCGCCCCGTTTGTACCGCTCGCGAATATCGTTCCAGCCAGTCTTGGGGCGTTGTCGATGAGTTCAATGGCACTGACGTTGGTTTTGGCGGCGCGATGGCGGATCGTTGATCGCTTAATGGGTGGTCCGGACAAATCCTATGGCGCGCACCGCTGGTTGGGTTTTTTTGCCCTGGGCGGTGCATTGGGGCATTGGGCAACAGCAGAAACCTTTGGGGCAGGGGTGGTGCCCCTGTTGGCCGAAAGTGGCGAAGGCCTCGGTTGGTTTGCAGCTATGGGTCTGCTTGTGCTGACTTGTGCAGCAATGGTTCGCGCGATCCCTTATCACCTGTGGAAAGCCAGCCATATGCTGATGGGGCCGGTTTTTCTGTTGGCCGCCTTTCACACGTTTTTTGTGGCCAGTCCTTTGGCGGTCGGCGTTACTCCGTGGACGTTGATGGCAGTTGTTTCGGTTGTTGGTTTGCTGGCTTGGGGCCAGACCCTGTTGCGCAAGTTAGAGGTGACGCGGCTTGTGACGGTCGAACAGGCCAAACCCTTTGAGGGGGGTGTGGACATTACGCTTCGATCTACCAAACCGATGCCCGCGTTTCGGCCCGGACAGTTCGCTACCATCGCTCACAACCGTGCCCGGGCCGAGGCGCACCCCTTCACGATTGCCGGAGGTGACGAAACTTCGCGCCGTTTTGTGATCCGTGCTGCCGGCGACTGGACGGACGAGATTGTCAGCACTGTAACCGTAGGCGACCAATTCAGGCTTGGGCGTGGTGTCGGGCGCTTCCTGCCGCAGGTTCAAGCCAAGCGTAGCGAGCAGCTTTGGGTCGCTGGCGGTGTAGGAATTACGCCGTTCATGGCGGCACTGGAACGCATGGAGCCGGACAGCAACGCCCGTGTAAGCCTGATTTATTGTATCCGGTCCAGACAGTCCGCGGGTGCCATTGCTGACATCGAACGCCACGCCGCCCGGCTGCCGCAAGTCGATCTCCATGTTCTCAGCGACACGGATGGGGACAGGCTGACACCGGCGCGTCTGACCCAGATCATGCGGGACATGAGCACAGATGCGCAGGTTTACCTTTGCGGTCCGGAAGGGTTGAAAATGATGGTGACAACCGCTTGGGAGACGCTGGGCAAGACCGGCCGAATACATAGCGAGCGCTTTGACTTCAGGGGCGCTTATGGATTGACGGATCTCATCTACATCGGCAGACCTGCTCTTGAGGCGGCTCGAAGCTGGATGGCCGGACGACGGGAGGTAGCGGATGCGGCTTCTGGTACTTGAAGACGACCCCAAGCTTGGCCCTTGGGTGGAACAGGGCTTGCGCGAGGCAGGCCATGTGGTTGATCTGTTCACAGACGGCAAGGACGCCCTCTTTGCTGCAATCGATCAAAGCTATGATGTGCTGGTGTTGGATCGCATGGTGCCGGGGCTTGATGGTTTGTCCGTCCTCAAGGCATTGCGGCAAGCCAAGGTGATTGCGCCCGCAATCTTCCTGACCGCGTTGAGCGAAGTGGATGATCGGGTCGAAGGTCTGCGTGCTGGGGGCGAGGACTACCTCGCTAAACCTTTCGCCTTCAGCGAGTTGCTGGCGCGGGTCGAAGGTCTTGCCCGGCGTCCAGGCGCGCCCGAAGAGATCGCGTCAGAGCTAACGGCCGGGGATATCACTATTGACCTGCACAAACGCACCTGCATGCGTCAGGGTGTGACGGTGGACCTGAACCCCAAAGAGTTCGTGCTGCTTGAAGTGTTCTTGCGCTCAAAGGGGCGCGTGCAAACGCGGACCATGTTGCTGGAAAAGGTTTGGGACATGAACTTCGATCCCACGACAAGCGTCGTCGAAACCCACATCAGCCGCTTACGTCGGAAGATCGAAAAGCCGTTTGGCGACACGGTCATCCGCAACATTCGCGGCACGGGTTATGTTTTTGAGCCGGTATAAGTTCCTGTTCCGGCTGTCTGCCATTCGGCAGGCTTTGGTGCTGCTGTCGCTGTTTTCGGTGATTTCGATCCTGGCGGGCGGGGCGACCTATTGGCTGGTTCAAAGAGAAATGCTGCGGGCGGTTGATATCCGTTTGAACGAACGGATGGACATCGCGGTTGCTGCGCTGGCAGCGGGTGATGGCCTTCCCGAGCCAGAGGATGGCGAAAGCGCCCGGTTGGTCACCGACATGAATCGCCTTGGGTTCTGGACGGACCCGGAACTGGGCGAAGAAACACGGTATCTGCAGCGCCAGACCCAGCATGGCGTGATTTTGTTGGGTGAAAACACCGAACGGCAAGAGGAACTGCGAGATATTCTTGCCACGGGGATGCAGATCAGCCTTTTGGCAAGTTTGTTCGCGGCTGGTTTGGCATCGGTGTGGATGGCTCTGCGGGCGCAAAAACGATTGAATATTATCACGGACGGGCTGGCAGACATTGCGCGGGGGCAACTGGACCAACGCATTGTTGTGGAGGGGAACGACGACCTTAGCCTTGTAGCTGGGCGTATCAACTCGACGACTGCGCGACTGGAACAAGCGATGACGGATATGCGCGTGCAGTCCTCGAACATTGCGCATGACCTGCGCACGCCGATGGCAAGATTGCGGGCAGAGATCGAAACGTCTTTGACGAAACTGGTCGAGAAGGGTCGTGCCGTCACCGAGGACGATCTTGGTGAAGCATTGGATCAGATCGATCAGATCACCGGGACATTCGAAGCCTTGCTTCGGTTGTCCCGCATCGAAAGTGGTGCAGGTCGATCGAATTTTCGATCGGTCTCCTTGGATGATCTTATTGATCGGCTGCGAGAGACGTTCGCCCCGGTTGTTGAGGAAGCCGGGCATAGGCTCGTGGTTGAAAAAGTGGCGCCCGCGCCGGTTCATGGTGATCCGGATCTGCTCGTCCAGCTTTTGGCCAATCTGCTCCAAAACGCTCTGCGCTATGGGCCTGTGGGCCAGACAATCACATTGCGGTGCCATCAAACCCTGCTGTCAGTCAGCGATGAAGGGCCGGGTATTCCCTTCGCTGAACATGAGCGCGTTCTTCAGCCATTGTATCAATTGAAAGCGGACCGCCAGGGCGAAGGGCTTGGTCTGGGCTTGTCCTTGGTTCAGGCAATTGCCGAACTTCACGAGGCTGAACTGTCGCTGTCGGACGGACCAAATGGTCAGGGTCTGACGGTGACAATCCGTTTCCCAGCACAAGCCACATTGTAAATTCCGGGTAAATCACAAGACAGTTTGATCGGTGACACCTCTGCCAAAACAGGCAGGAGAGTTCAGAATGTCACCCTCAGGAAAACTTCGTTTGCGTCATCTCGTTTGGATCGCGGCGCTTGTGTCTCTCGTCGTGGCGACCCTTTATCCCAGCGATATGGATGGTCATTATGCGGAATCCCGAAAGGGTCATAACAGCGCTCTGGTCACCGGCGTTGAAGACTATGGGCGGCACGTCAACACGCTTGTTCCGCTGGGAACAGCCATTGCCTTGCGCGACATCAAAGGGCTTTTGCAAATTGCGACTGTCGGCTTTGCGGGAACTGTGGCGACACACGGGCCAAAGCGGCTTCTCAATGACGTCGAAATATTTGGCACCCGCCTGGGGCAACGGCCAAATGGTGGTGATCACAATTTGCCTTCGGGGCATTCATCACTTGCCAGCGCCGGTGCATACATTGCCGTCAGGCGATACTCGAAATGGCTTGGCGTAATCGTCTGGCCGATCCTGTTTCTGACCATGTACGCCCGCTACATGCTGGATGCGCATACGGTATCAGCCACCATCGCTGGCGCGATCATCGGTTTGCTTGTTGCAGATCTCTTTGCCCGGCCTTGCTCTCGCATGCGTCGGCTCTTGGCAGATCATTTACTAAAGCTTGTCAATCGCAGCAAAACGACCGCCAGTCGCGCTGTTTCGGTTCGGGCGCAAACCCGTCTGAGCCGTGTTCGCTGACAAAACTGTAAGTCTCCTGAAATCCCCAAGTGACACCCCAAGCCTAGGTTTCTCTGCATCAAAGCATGGACCACTGGCTCACAAAAAGGAGCATGAAATGAATTACCTTCAGGTCACGGCACTGACCGCATCGCTTGGCATTCTTGCCGCTCCGGGCTTTGCACAAAGCACCGAAAAGCCCCCTCTTACAATTGACCAAGCCGTCGCGATCGCTCTTGAAGCCCAAGCCGGTGCGGTGGTCGAGGCCGAGCCGGACATTTTCGAAGGCCGCCCCGTGATCGACATCGAAATCGTGAACGAAGCCGGCCAAGAAGTGGAATTCAGAATCGACATCGAAACCGGCCAGATACTCGACCAATGGATTGATGCTGATCCGTCTGACGATCCCATCACGGCTGACCACCGGGGACTTGATGCACAGATCGGCGAATTGGAAATCGTGGCGACATCGCCGGATCTTGCCATGAACGGTGTGGCTGTGACGCCGGGCGGACGCGTATTTGTCAGCATCCCGCAATGGACAGAGGTCAAATCCCCGTCGGTCGCGGAAATCCTGAAAGATGGTACCATCCGTCCATATCCGGGAAACACCTGGAACGAATTTGACCCGTCGGAACCGTTGAACCGGTTCATGAATGTGAATGCCGTGCATTCAGATGGCGCAGGCTCCTTGTGGGTCGTGGACTATGCCGGGCCAAATTTCGGCCCCTCCATCAAAGGCGCGCAGAAACTGGTGCAGATCGACCTCACCACCAATCGGGTCGCGCGGGTTTACAGGTTTGGCGATGATGTGTTGCCGGAAGGCGCGCGCCTGAATGACGTTCGCGTGGATGCCAAACGCAAGACTGCCTATATTTCCGAGTTCGGCATTGGTGCAATCATCGTTCTGGACTTGGAAACGGGCGAGGCCTTCCGTGCGTTGGATCGACACTATTCGACCCGTGCCCACCCGGATGTGATGACCACCTTTCTGGGAAAGGCCTTCCGCACGGATTTCCTGCAAGTCAACGACATCGAACTCAGCGCTTCTGGCGAAACACTTTACTTTCAGCCCACCGGCGGGCCGATCCTGTGGGAAATCCCGACCGCAAAACTTGCTGAACCAGCCGAGAATGCGGCGATTGAGTCTCATATCTCGGTGGCCGGCAAATCCATGACCATCGGGGGCATGACGCGGGACGACGACGATCTGCTTTATCTGGGCAGCGTGCAGGACAACGCGGTTTGGACCATGGACGCCAATAGCGGCGAGACGCAGCAACTGGTGCAGGATGACCGGCTGCTCTGGCCCGATGCAATGAGCATCAGTTCTGATGGCTACCTCTATATCCCTGCGCCGCAACTTCGGTTGCTGCCGAAGCTGAATGAGGGCGTTGACCGGACGCTGGGCGATTTCACCGTCTACCGGGTGAAACTGCCTGCGTCGGATTAAACGTGCGCGTTGCCGCTTCCCTCCCCAGAAAAGGATCACTCCATGACATATCCTCTGAAAGCCCTTTGCATGGGCACCCTGGTACTGGCCGGACTGGCACATGCCGCTCCGCATGTCGAACGAAGCATCCCGCTCGACTGGGCCTTGACCGCTGCCACCGCTGCCGAAGCGAAATGCACAGAACTGGGTTTTGACGTCACCGTCACCGTGGTGGATCAACGCGCGCAACCTCGTGTTCAACTCATGAAAGAGGGTGCATTCCCGCACACGATCCAAACCAGCAGCCGCAAGGCGATGACGGCTGCGTCCCGTCGCGAGGCTACCTCTGTCATCGAGGCCGAGAATGAACACGAACCAACGCTGGGAGCGGTCTTTAACGAAATCGGTCTGATCACCCTGTCTGGTGGCATTCCAATCCTGTTCGAGGGCGAAATCATCGGCGGTATCGGCATCGCTGGCTCCCCCGGCGAGGACCAAACCGGTAAAGAGTTTGACGATATCTGCGCCGAAGCGGGCATTGCGGCCATCTCCGATAAGCTGAAATAAGCAATACACGCGCCAACCGAAGGCGTGGACTTTTCGCGCCTTCCACCCAATAAATCACGATATCTTCTGCACGCCTTCAGCCAGTGTTTTGCGCAGCTTCAGAAATCTTCACCGCAACCTGCAAGGCCAGTGCTTGAAAACGGCTGCAGTTTCCAGATCGGCTTTTGATTGCTAGGCTGAGGGCCGGGATCAGTCTTTTCAATCGAGGAGGCAGAATTTGGAACGTCGGCTTGCCGCCATACTCGCAGCAGATGTGGTCGGATACAGCCGGATGATGGCCGAAGACGAGACGGGAACCTTCGAACGCGTCACAGCCTTACAACAGGAAATTCTGGCCGTCATAATCTCCGAAAAGCACGGACGTGTCGTCAAGGTCATGGGCGATGGTGTTCTGGCCGAGTTCGGCAGCGTCGTTGATGCCGTGGAGGCCGCTGTCGAGATTCAGGCTGCCATGGAGCGCCAAAACCTCGATTCTGCGCCGGGCACGAAGATCGAGCTGCGGATCGGCGTCAACATGGGTGATCTTATCGTCGAGGAAGACGACATCTATGGCGAGGGCGTCAACATTGTCGCGCGGCTCGAGCCTTTGGCCCAACCAGGCGGTATCTGCATTACGCGTGAGGTCTTTGAGTATACACGGGGCAAGGTTGGTCAAGAGTTCGAACCCGCTGGTCTGCATCACGTCAAAAACGTGCCCGAGCCAATCGCGGTGTTCCGATCAGTTGATCCGTCCACTTCGCCGGGTGCGGTGCCGGGACGGCGCAGGAAACCTGCCTTTGTCGTTGCCGGTATCGCCGCATTGGGGATTCTGCTGGTCGGCTTTGCGGTGTTTTTTAACGGATCGGACTGGGAGCTCGGAAAAAACGGTGCGGATTTGGAAGGCGTTGCTGAACCCAGGCCGGCTCTGGTAGTGCTACCCTTTGAAAACCTCGGATTGTCGGGGGAGGAGAGCTATCTTGCGGATGGTTTGACTGATGATCTGATCACTGATTTTTCAAAGGTTTCAGGCCTGATGGTCATCGGCAGCAACACTGCCTTCTCCTACAAGGGCCGCAAACCCGATTACCGTTCGCTTGGTCGGGAGTTGGGCGTTCGCTACGTCTTGGACGGAAGTATGCGCCGATCAGGTGGTCGCATTCTGGTCAATGTTCGGCTGACCGATTTGCAAAGCAGCGAAACCTTGTGGGCGGAGCGGTTTGAACGCAACGCATCGGAAATATTCGCGGTGCAGGATGAAGTGATCCAAACGACGGTTGCTCGGCTGGGCGTGGATGTATCATCCACAGAACAGCAGCGCATAGGCAGGCTACCCTCCCGCAATCTTGAAGCTTACGATTACTACCTGAGAGCTGAGGAGGCCGCACGCAGCGGTTTCCGGCCTGGCTTGGGAGAAGCTCTGGCGCTCTATACCAAGGCAACCGCGCTTGATCCGACTTTTGCCCGGGCTTATGCAGCGCGCGCACGGGCCGAAGCCCTTGTCATGCGTCGCAACTACGACGACGTTCTGGCCTATCCGGTCGCCCGGAAGCTGGCCTATGAACATGCCAGTCTCGCTTTGGAATTGGATCCGGAAGCTGCGTTGCCTTTTGCGGTGCTGAGCGAGTTGCAAACTGTCGATGGTCGCTACGAAGAAGCCCTGCGATCGGCGCAGTTGGCAGTTGATCTCGCGCCGGGTGAAGCTGCGGCGCAGCTTGCGCTGAGCTTTGCACATACTTTCGCAGGGCGGCATGAAGATGCGATCAGACAGTTCGAGATCGCCAGGCGACTGAACCCGCAACTGCCCGCCTATGCCCGACAGGTCGCCAGCTTGTCCTACATTCTGGATGGGCAGCCGGAAAAAGCGATCGAAATCCTTGAGGAGATCCGGTCCAGTTCCGAGGGGGTAGAGGACTTTTTCAATATTCTGGGCGCGGCCTACGCAAAAGCTGGTCAGATGGAACAGGCCCGAGCCGCAACCGATGAATCCGAACGCATTGGTCCCCATGCTGCAGCAGAGCTATACCGTGTACTGTTCGCGCATTTTCGTCGACAGGAAGACCTGGAGCGTATTCTTGAGGCTATGGAACTGGCTGGATTGCAAAAATGGCCATTCGATTTTCAGCCTGGGACGCGGCCGCAACTGGCGGGAGCGGAGATCGCTGAGTTGATGAATGGCGAGCTCTGGCGCGGGAATTTCGAGGGTCGGGGGCCGGGCTTGATACAGGTATCTAAGAACGGAACCATGGCGCTCCGCTCGCCCATCATGTTCGCCACCGGCTCGGCGCAAGTTCGCGGCAACGAACTATGCCTCAAGCAGCCGGGTCTGGCGTTGGGGCGTGCGCAATGCGGGCCGGTCTATGGGGAAGGGCACGTGGAAGGGCTCCCATACAGTTTTGTCAACGCGCATCTGCTGTTCCACTTTGCACCGGACGGCTGAGCGGTGAGTGACGCACCGTTGCCAACCTGACATAGGAGGTCAGTTGGAATAGTCTTGTTCGGCTAATGGTTTAACGGCATCCCAGTTAGTGTCTGCCTTCGCCAGCAGCTCTTCCCGTTCCGAGCCGTCCAGCATTTCGGCCCCGCTGGGATCGGAGATGAAGTAAAGCTTGCCGTCGATGATCCGCCAAGCGTTTTCCGGGTCGATGTTTTCCGAGGCATGGGTATCAAGCCCGACCCCCAGCGTGCAGTAACCACCGTATTGCGGCGCGTATCTGACCGGGTCGGCTTCAAACAGATCTCGGTTTTCTGCGCTGTGAAAATGCCAGGGTGTGCCAAGCCAGTCATAGGCGAAATCGCTTGAGCCCTTGACCGCGCGATTTTCGGTGAAATAGGCGACTGTGTCATAACCTTTGATCGCGACGTGCCCGAATGGGCCGGTATTGACCGGTTCATCAGCGGCCCCGGCGCTGGCAAAGACGATGAGCGCGACCCCGGATGCCAAGTGCCTTGCCTTCATTTTCCACACCTCCCTTTGCGGTCCTATTGGCTGGCTTCGACGCATAGCTGTTGAAAGCCTTCGCCGAACATGTCCGGACCGGGGCATTCGCCGCCATGCTGTTTAAGGAGCGCAACGATGTCGTAGCGTTTACGGAACATCGCCCGGATCAGGACGGTGAAACCACTTTTGTCGATGCCTGAAACGTCAGCTCCCTCCGCCAGAAGCAGCTTGACCACGTCCAAGTGATCTTCGTCAGTGGCCATGTAGATTGGAGTTTGACCGGCGCGGTTCATATTGGCTTCGATATCCGCATCATGGTCAAGCAATAGACGCACGGTTTCGATACTGCCGCCATATGCTGCTGCGTGAAGAGGCGTAAAACCGCTGTGGTTTCGGGTCATCACGTTTGCCCCAGCATCAATCAGGGTTTGCGCAATATCCGGATGACCAGCCAACGCCGCAGCAATCAGCGGAGTGGCTGCATTTGGACCTCTTTCATCAACGGATGCACCTGCAGCAAGCAGGTCTTCCACGCGCCCGATCTCTCCCTGCTGCGCAGCATCGAACAGCGGACCAGCATAGGTCATTCCAGCCAGCCAGAGTAGTCCTGCAAAAGCGGCATAGAACCGGTGCATGGATGCTCTCCTATGTTTCAAGGGTACACCTATGGACGGTTTCAGGCAATGTTTGCCCGCCGCTCGCAATTGGTGCGAGACCTTTTTGCAGGGCGCGGCACTGGGTTGAGACAGGTCAAAACCAATTCCACGCACTCAAGACGGTTGGATAAAAGGGGGGCGCAGACCGAACACTTTGGACCAGCAGTTAAAGGACTTAAACGTGGTCAGATCGGCATCTCGTCAAAGCTGACTTGGTCGGCAGATCTACCTCTCCGTTCACGCCCCGGCCTTCACCTGTTTCCTCTCGAAGCGCAGCCTCGCACCAGAGCGAAATTCAAGAAGGCAGGACCACTAACTTTATTCGGAAGTGAAGGGGTGAAGTTCCGGTCTGGCGCCCACGGAGGACAGCAAGTCCATGACTTCAGTTCGCCATCCGTTTTTGATTTGCCCAGCCAGTTGGGAGAGCGGGCGAAAGATTGGATAGACAATCGCGTATTCGTATCTGAAACCACTGGCGAGTTTGCGAAAAACAACGCGACCAGACGTCGTGTTCATCTCGTTTTCTGATACAGAAGTCAGCGGATCGACCACGGCGAGACAGCGTCCTGCGCTGATAAAAGGCATCATGGGCAGGAAAAACTGGCTGTCCAGAACGATGTTGGGGTGACCGCCAGCTTTGCGAATTTCTGCCACCGTTTTTTGATGCGAAACATGTGTAGGCTGCAGAAGCCCAAGCGGCTCGCCGTCCAGCTCCCGCCATTCCACGACTTGTTGCTTTGCCAGCGGATGATCATGAGGCATGGCGCAAAAGCAGTCGGCTGAAATGATTTCTTGCTGAAAGGTCTGAGCTGATGGCCCGCGCCCGATCACATCGGCAAAGCCAAAGTCGAAGCCCTGCGTGGCTGCAAGTTCACGAATCTGGGGCGAAGTGCGGGACGATAGCGAGACACGAATATTGGGGTTGTCGCCAACAAAGCGGCTCACAAAACGAGGAAACAAGAAGGTGGACGGCCCCGGCATCGACGCGACATTCAAGTTTCCGCCTTGCCCGGCGATCAAGCTTTTCATCGTTCCTGCCACATTGCTGAGCCTGTCGAGAATGTCGCTGGTTTCGGCATGCAAGTAATGTGCTTCGGGGACGGGAACCAAACGCCGGCCATGCCGAACAAAGAGTTTCAATCCAAGCGTATCTTCAAGCGAGCGAATGGCCAGACTTACCGCAGGTTGCGTGCGCCCCAGCTTTTCCGCCGCTTCTGAAAGCGAGCTTGCTTCCATAACGGCACGGAAAGCTGTGATTTGGGTGAGGTTCATTGAGTGTCTTTCAACGCGGTGGGGTTAGGGGGTGGTGAGTATATATAAGGAAAACTTTGAAAAAGCCAAAATATTGAAATTTGTATTTATTGAAGGGCTATTCCATGCTCATGCCTTAGCAATCCCCGGGGCGAATCCGGACTAGACCAACAGGAGAAACAAATGACCTTTTTGACTAAGCTAAGCGGGGCGTTTCTGGCAGCGACGCTGGTGGCTGGGACCGCAGCTGCTCAAAGCCCCACCTTCTTCCGTATTGGCACCGGCAGCGCCGGCGGAACCTACTTTCCCATCGGTGGCACCATTGCCAACGGCATTTCGGCCCCTCCAGGTTCGCGGCCCTGCGATAAGGGCGGTCAATGTGGTGTTCCCGGACTGATTGCTATCGCGCAATCCACCACTGCATCCGTGTTCAACAACACCGCTGTGCAGAATGGTGAGCTTGAAGCAGGTATGGCGGCAGCCGACGTGACCCGATCCATGTATCTGGGCGAGGGCAAGTTCGAGGGCAAACCGCATCCCAAGCTTCGTATCGTTGCCAACCTTTTCCCCGAAGACCTGCATCTGGTGCTGCCCAAAGGCCAGTCCCTCAGCGGTCTTGGTGATTTGGAAGGCAAGCGTGTTGGCATCGCACAGGCCGGTTCCGGTACTCAAGTTGCCGTGCTTCAAATGCTCGAAGCGTGGGGCGTGACCCGCGACAACATGGACGAAGCCGAACTGAACAACAGCCAGTCGGCCGAACGTCTCGCAGACGGGCAGCTCGATGGTTACTTCTATGCGGCAGGCTGGCCGGTTTCGGCCATGGTTCAGTTGGCGACGACCAAAGGCATGGAGCTGCACAGCTTCTCTGATGAAGATCTGGCCAAGATCAACGAAATCATCCCGGCCTACATTCCGTCACAAATCCCGGCAAACGTCTATGAAGGCGTGGATTACGAAGTGAAAACCCCGGCGGTTTCGGCGCTTCTGGTCGTATCGTCGGATCTGCCCGAAGAGCTCGTCTATGGCATCACGGAAGCGATGTGGAACAAGAACACGCGTACCTTGCTTGATAATGGTCACGCCAAGGGCAAGCAGATCACCTTGGATACTGCGCTCGACGGCATAGCGGCGCTGGGTGTTCCGCTGCATCCGGGAGCCGAGAAGTTCTACAAAGAGGCTGGTGTTCTCAAGTAATCCGTTCGCTATCTGCGAACGAACCTCGCTGGGCGGCGCCCTCTCCCTCTATGCCGCCCAGTGGCCTTTCACGCCCTTTACATGCGCAAGGTAAGTCATGAGCGACGTACATCAAAACGGCACCCCCGAGCTCTCGGCCGAAGAACTGGCGGCAATCGAGGCAAAATACGATGAGGGTGCCGCAACACGCGAAGTCTCAAACTGGTTCGGTATGTTCCTGCGCTATGTCTCGCTGGCTTTTGCAGGATACCATTACCTGACCGCAGGTTTTGCGCTGCCGCCTGATTATTGGCACATGGGCTGGCACCTGTCGGGTTTGTTCATCCTGATCTATGCACTGTTTCCCCACGTCAAAACCAAGACCGCTTTTGATCTCAAGACGGGCGCTCTGTATCTGGGGGGAGTTCCCTTTCTTGATGTCGTCCTGATGGTGTTGGGGGTGGCTTCAGCACTGTATCTTGGGCTTGCCTGGCACGGAATTCCGTTCCTGGGGGTCGAAGAACAGACCTTCCGCATGGGTAATCCAAATACTTACGACATGATTTTCGGCTGTATCCTGATCGTGCTGGTTCTGGATATCGCACGGCGGACACTGGGCTGGATCCTGCCTTTGATCATTTGCCTGTTCATTTCTTATGCGCTGTTTGGTCCACTGTTTCCGGGCATTCTGCAACATCCTGGCGTCAAGTTCCGAACGTTCGTGTCGTCCATGTACTTCCCGCAAGAAGGCATTTTCGGTGTCACGCTTTGGGTCGTATCCACCATCGTCTTTCACTTCGTCCTGTTCGGGGTTATCGCGCAGCGCACCGGTCTGGGACAGCTCTTCATCGACAACGCCACAATTCTTGCTGGGCGCTATACTGGTGGGCCTGCCAAGGTTTCGGTCGTCTCGTCTGCCTTTTTCGGAACGATTTCAGGGTCCTCTGTGGCGAACACGGTATCCACCGGCGCATTGACGATCCCCAACATGAAACGCCTTGGCTATCCCGGTCACTTTGCCGGAGGTGTTGAAGCCGCGGCCTCGGCAGGCGGACAGATCACGCCACCGATCATGGGGGCTGCGGCCTTTATCATGGCCGAGTTTCTCGAGGTGCCATACACGACCATCGTGATTGCAGCGATTTTCCCGGCACTTCTCCACTACACTGGCGTCTTTGCCGTGGTCCATCTCATGGCCCGTCGCCTGGGTCTGGAAGGCATGTCCAGCGAACTGCTGCCACGGCTTGGCGCCGTTTGGCGCGATGGCTGGGCCAATCTTGTGCCTTTGGTTGGGCTCCTGACGGTGCTGTTTTCCGGCTACACGCCCTACATGTCTGCCTTCTGCGGGATTTCATTGGCTCTTATCGCTGGCATGAGCCGGGTGAAGTCACCACTCACGCTTGTTTACCCGGCGGCGTTCATTGCCTTTGTCCTTTGGAAGTATCTGGGGGGTGGGTTCGACCTGCCGATGTCACTTCTATTGATCGGTGGCGCGATGCTGGCCTGCTTCAATCCGCAGGAACGTACAAAGCTGCCTGAAATGGCTGACACGTTGGAAACCGGTGTAAAATACGCACTTGCCGTTGGGGCTGCTTCGGCTGCCGTGGGCATCGTGATCGGTGTGATCAACACCACCGGTGTCGGGTTCCGCATCGGTTTCATGGTCACACAGGCAGCGGCGAATTTGGGCGGTGACCTTCATAGCCTGTTCAGCTTCGGCAGCTTCGAACTGTTCAGCGTCGAGGACCTGACCCTGTTCATCAGCCTCGTGTTCATCGCTATCGCCTGCATTCTGATGGGGGCAGGGGTTCCGACAACGGCACTCTATATCATGCTGGTCTCTGTCGCGCAGCCCGCGCTTGCACAGTTGGGCATTCCGCCGATCGCCAGCCACATGTTCGTGCTCTATTACGGTGTCGTTGCGGAAATCACCCCTCCGGTTTGTACCTCGGCCTATGCCGCGGCAGCGATTGCCAATTCCAACCCCTTCAAGACCGGGCTGTCTGCGTTCTCACTGGGATTGGGCAAGGTGGTGGCGCCAATGGCCTTTGTCTATGCGCCGGTCCTGCTGTTTGTATCTTCGACCGGGTTTGACTTTGTCGAATTCACCTATACCGCCGCAAGCTGTATCGCTGGGGTGATCGCCCTTTCGGCAGCAGTCGTCGGCTATTGGTTGGCGCCGATGGGCATGGTTTATCGCTTGATGCTTGCATTGGCCGGGCTCATCTTCATCGCCCCGTCCTTGCAAGCTGATCTTGTGGCGCTGATCGTCGCGAGCCCTGCGATCCTTAGCCAAGTTGTGAAATCACGGCAGGCAAAGGTGGCGTAACAAAGATGGCTAACCAAGTCACGATACTGGGTGCCGGTGCAGTTGGTATCTGCACCGCGCTCTCTCTGGCCGAGCGCGGCGTGCAGGTTCGCCTGATCGACCGTAGCGACCCCGGGCAGGAAACTTCGATGGGAAATGCAGGCGTAATCTCGCCCTGGTCCTTTATCCCGCAATCGATGCCGGGGATTTGGAAGAAGATCCCCACCCTGATGTTCGGGGACTATCGCCCGCTCAGTGTCAGGCCGACCTATTGGCCGCGTATGCTTCCCTGGGGGCTGGCCTTTCTGCGCAATAGCACGCCAAAGCGCGTGGAAGAGATCGCCGACGCCATGGAACCACTCTGTATGCCATGTGTCGATCTCTACCGGCGGCACCTGGAGGGCACGGGCAAGGAATACCTGGTTCAGGACAGCGCTTATGTGCATGCCTATCGCAAGGACGGAAATGACCTGCTTCAGGCGATCGACTACCGCATCCGAAAGGAAAAAGGCGCCCAACTCGAACTGGTTGGGCAGGACGAGCTGCGTCGGGTCGAACCGGCTCTGTCCCCTGAATTCAAGTCGGCCGTCTTGATCCACGGGCAGGCCCGTGCGCGGTCTCCTGGTCTCATCATGGCGGCACTTGCAGAAAAGGCGCTGAGCCTTGGTGTTGAAATTCTGCGCGCGCCGGTCACCAAGCTGGAACAGGTTGAACGGGGGTGGCGGATTACCTGTGGCGAGAAGGTGCTCACGGCCCGCAAGGTCGTGGTGGCGATGGGTGCATGGTCGGCCGAGCTGTTGAAACCACTGGGTATTTCAGTCCCGCTGGCCTCGGAACGGGGCTATCACCTTGAGTTCCCTGAAGCCGGGATTGAGTTGAGCAACTCGGTTCTGGACTCGGACGCCAAGTTTGTCGCGAGTTCGATGGAGGGCGGTTTGCGTGTGGCCGGGCAGGCAGAGTTTGCATCGGTGGATGCCCCACGCGATGACCGCAAGCAGAAGCGTATGCAAGCCAAGGCCAAGGCAGCTTTCCCAGACCTGCAAACCGGCAATCCCAGGTTTTGGATGGGACGGCGACCTTCCTTTCCCGACAGCCTGCCAATGATCGGCGGGTTTAAAGGTCACGACGGGCTTTTTGCGGGCTTCGGACACTCTCATTACGGGCTGATGATGGCCCCAAGAACCGGGGAGTTGCTTGCCGATATGCTGACCGACCGGACACCGAACATGGATTGCAGCGCCTATTCTACTGGGCGATTTTGACGTGAACGAAAGATCAATAATCATGACCAGCTCACCCAACATCGCCCCAATCGGGCTTCTGTGTCTCGACACCCATTTCTCAAAGCCGCCGGGGCATATCCGCTGCACCAACAGCTTGCCCTTTCCGGTGAAAAAGGCGGTCGTCAAAGGCACCACGATTGAAGAACTGTTGGAACGTCCGAGCCTGGAGTTCTTTTCGCCTTTTCTGGACGCGGCCCGCGAGCTGGAACAGGCAGGTTGCGCCGCGATCACGGGAAGCTGCGGTTTCATGGCGCTGTACCAGAAGGAGCTGGCCGAACAGGTGTCGATCCCGGTTTTTTCCTCCAGCCTCATCCAGATTCCCTTGATGCATCAGATGGCGGGCGGGCTTGGCAGAGTAGGGGTCATCACTGCGCGCACTTCGGCGTTGACGCAAAAGCACTTTAAGGCGGTTGGCGCGGGTGCCACCCCGATCGCAGTTGCCGGCATGGAGAACCAACCGGAGTTCGCGGCGACCATTCTGGGAAATACGCGACTTGAAATACAAGAAGACAAGCTGTCAGAGGAACTGGTGGAGGTCGGTTTGCAACTGCTGCGTGATGCACCCGATGTAACGTCAATCGTTCTGGAATGCACGGACCTGCCGCCTTACGCAGCAGCGCTTCAAAAGGCCGTAAACTTGCCGGTTGCGGATCTCACTACCCTGGCTTCCATGGTACATTCCATCGTTGCGAGAAACCGCTACGAAGGCACGGTTCAGTACGACTGACATACATGGCCAGTGTGAAATCTGCGCATGGGCCGCCAACAGCGTTACACATCCCGGACTGGAAAGTAGGTTGCCGGATCAATCAATGCGATTGGGCGAAGCTTCGGTCGGAAACAGAGCAACCTCGTACGACCCTAATTCAGTGCGGCAAGAGCGTTTCCTGCCGCGAGAGGAGGGGCCAAGGATCAGAGATATCCGACTGCACAACAGCCATTGAACGGGCTTCTGCGCGGTCGCAGGCAGAATTGGGTGAATGGCTATTCTGCTTTGAGTGCGTTCAACTAAATTCTTGACCTGAACGTCCGCTTTCTAACCATTTTGGGAGGTTGTCCGAAATGAGCTCGAATGGCGCGCGAAAAGCTGGCCGATGAGTCAAAGCCACATCTTACGGAAATGTCTGTGATTGAATGGGACGAGTTGACCAGTAACTGATGTGCCACCTCCAGCCGACATCTGCGGTAGTAGGCTGACGGTGTCAGACCATGGACGCGGCAGCATCGTCGTCTAAGCTGTTTTGGCGATAGCTGCAGGTGTTCGCAGACCGCATTGATTGAAAGCGGATGTGATATGTTGTCCATCATTACTTGATGCATCTGAAGCAGCAACGGATCTGCGGTGCTTGTCGAACGTTGCGGAGTTTCTCCGCTTCGCGGCATGCCATGGATCATTCCCGTTGCCACGTTCAATGCCAGATCTTCGTCGATGTCGCGTGATATCCACGCCAACATGGCGTCGCCGGTGGCCGTACCACCTGCAGCTGTCAAACGATTTCCGTCGAGGCAAAAGATGCGGTCCACCACTTCAACGTCCGGCCAACGCTCTCGAAATTCGGTTTCAGCTTCGTAGTGCAATACGGCCTGACACCCGTCCAACAAACCAAGTTCGGCCAATATGACAGTGCCCGTATCAACACCTGAAATAACGCTGTTTGTCGTCGCAGCCCTCGAGGTGTAAGCGCGCACTCGTGGGGTCAAATACATAAGTGGTTGATACCCGGCACACAAAAGCACCAGATCAGCTCTGGGTTCATTCGACCACTCGATAGTATCAGGGTACACCAGCGCTCCATTCGAAGCCTGAACTGCCGCATTTGTTGCTGTTCTGGTTTGCCAGCGGAACCTTTCCGACCCCGAGCATTTGTTGGCAAGACGCAGTGTTTCCGTGGCCAAAACATAAGCCAGCATTTGAAACTCGGGGAAAAGCACAAAGGAAACGTTTAGCATCGAGGGAGCTTTCTGCAAAATATTGGGCGTTTCAAGACAAATTTACAGGGTCTCGTTGTGCAATCGTTCCGGAACAAAGGAGACCCTCATGAATATCATGACCCCAAAACCGACAGGGCAGCGCCCGGCCAACTGCAGCGATGCCGAATGGGAAGCGCGCTGTGAGCTTGCCGCCATCTACAACGCCCTTGTGAAATATCGTCTGACGGATTTGACGAACCAATGGCACGCTGTTCGAGTTCCAGGGGAGGATGCTCTTCTGACTCACCACTACGGATGGATGCACGAAGAGGTGACGGCATCAAATCTAATCAAGGTTGGCTTTGATCGCGTGAATCACAACCCGGAAAACGGCGAGCCTAACCCCTCCGCTACTGAGATTGGCAAGCTGTTTTTCGAAGCCGACCCGGCGATGAACTGCATCATGCACATTCACACCAAGGCCATCATGGGGGTGTCTGCCCAGAAGGAGGGGCTGCAACCGCTCAGCCAGGCCTATTTGATGATTGGTGGAGGTGACGTGCTGGGCTACACCGACTATGAGTTTGAATGTACTGATGATTTTCTGACCGGCCTGCTGAAGGCGGGAATTGGTAAAAAGGCGATCGTAGAAGCCTGGCACGGCGCCTTTGTGTTCGGCGCGACAGCCGGAGAGGCATTCTTCAGGTCGTTCTATTTGGACCAGGCCTGCGCGGTACAGCTGCAGGTGCAACAGTCAGCCACCGGGGGCGCCACCGTTCGGGAAATTCCCGAAAAGGAAATCCGGCGCCACCTGTCCGATATGGCCGTCAGCGACTGGTACGGATACGAAGGCGAGCTGGAGTGGTTGGCTATTCGTCGCCGGCTCAATGTTGAGGCACCGCACTACGCGTCGTGAGTAACGATCCAATACCACTGAAAACTGCTGCGCGCTCACCCCAAAAAAACGCCGGAACCGAGAGACTGTCCGGCCTGTGGTGATCGCGCAGCACCGGCTGCTTGGGGCCAGGTTGAGCCGAACAGCGTTCCCGCTTCTGGGTCTCAATCCGAAGAAAGCTGTCAGATGACTCGCGAGGGGCAATTGGCCGACCGGCCAGACCGGACATTGCTTTCGTCGTCAAGAGCGCCTCCAGGTCTTCCAAGACAGGTGTTTTAAAAGGCGTCCTGAATTGACCGGTCAGAAATGTATGATCGACCAATCAACCTAAGCTTCGATAAGCGCTTCACTGCTGTTCTCTTGTGGTACCTCAGTTGACTTTAAATGGATTTCAGGCACTTCGAGGTATCTGGAGTCATGTGGACTGTCCTCGACCAAGCAAAGAGGGCCGCCGAGAGATAAAGCGATTGCTCAGACTCCAGCACCAACCGCTTTGTGATCTTCCTTGCGGAAGTTGGTTCCTGTCTTCGGCATGAGTGCTTTGAGCAGGTTGCGGATTCACCGCTCCAATCAGAGGACAGCACCATAATCCCCTTGGGCCTGTTTCCCCGAGTTCGACGCGCCCCCTTGCACGTCCTGCGCAAGGCAGTTTGCCGATGTCAGGGCGCACTTAAAAAAAAAATTGCGCCCCCCAAGCAAGGGAGCGCCTTTTTTGTTCATGGTTTCGGGCCCTAAAGACGACCCGCACCAGCCTTTAGAAGTGGACCGACCGGGCGCCTGCGGGTTTTTCGACCGGCGGCGCGAATTTGGTCAGGTCGATACCTTCGACGGCGGCCTTGTATTCCTCGATCGTGGGGGTACGACCCAGGATAGCCGACAAAACAACAACCGGCGTCGATGCGAGCAGGCTTTCGCCTTTCTTCTCGGCGCTGTCTTCCACCACGCGGCCCTGGAACAGACGGGTCGAAGTCGCCAGAACGGTGTCGCCTTTTTCGGCCTTTTCCTGGTTGCCCATGCACAGGTTGCAACCCGGGCGTTCGAGGTACAGGATGTTCTCGTACTCGGTCCGGGCCTTGGATTTCGGCATGAAATCATCGAATTCGAAGCCAGAGTAGCGCTGCAGGATGTCCCAGTCGCCTTCCTCTTTCATCTCGTCGATGATGTTGTAGGTCGGTGCCGCCACAACAAGCGGGGCCTTGAATTCGACCTTGCCGTTCAGCTTTTCGAGGTTTTTCAGCATCTGGGCCACGATTTTCATGTCGCCCTTGTGCACCATGCAGGAACCGACAAAGCCCAGATCCACCTTCTTGTCCGCCTTGTAGAAGGAAATCGGACGGATGGTGTCATGGGTGTACCGTTTCGAGACATCGGCGTTGTTGACATCCGGGTCGGCGATCATCGGTTCGACGATCTGGTCCAGATCCACGATGACTTCGGCAAAGTACTTCGCGTTTTCGTCCGGTGTCAGCGCAGGCTTTTCACCCGAGCGGATTTCGGCGATACGCGCATCGGCCTTGTCCAGCAGGCCCTGAAGCGTGTTGGTCCGGTTCTCCATACCCTTTTCGATCATGATCTGGATGCGGCTCTTCGCCAGTTCCAGTGATCCGATCAGAGTGTCGTCATTGGAGATGCAGACCGACGCTTTGGCCTTCATCTCGGCCGTCCAGTCGGTGAAGGTAAAGGCCTGATCGGCCAGCAAGGTGCCGATATGGACTTCGATCACGCGGCCCTGGAACACGTTGTCGCCATGCTGTTCCAGCATCTGCGCCTGGGTGGCGTGTACCACGTCGCGGAAATCCATGTGGTCGGCCATTTTGCCTTTGAAGGTCACCTTGACCGATTCCGGGATCGGCATGGCGGCTTCGCCGGTGGCCAGAGCCAGGGCGACAGTGCCCGAGTCCGCACCGAATGCCACGCCTTTGGACATGCGGGTGTGGCTGTCGCCGCCCACGATAATGTCCCAGTCATCCACGGTGATGTCGTTCAGCACCTTGTGGATCACGTCGGTCATTGAATGGTATTCGCCCTTTGGGTCACGTGCGGTGATCAGACCGAAGTCATTCATGAATTTCATCAGCTTGGGGATATTGGCCTGAGCCTTGAGATCCCAAACGGACGCGGTGTGACAACCTGACTGATATCCTACGTCAACCGACGGCGAGATCACTGTGGCGGCCATCGCCTCCAGTTCTTGCGCGGTCATCGGGCCCGTTGTGTCCTGCGAGCCGACCACGTTTACCTTCACGCGCACATCCGATCCGGCATGCAAGATCTTGCCGGGGGTAACGCCACGGGCATTGCGGTTGAAGATTTTTTCGACAGCGGTCAGGCCCTGATCTTCGACTGAAACTTCCTTGGACGGCGCATAGGCGCTCTCCAGCGCCTGGCCCAGAGCTTCGGCGGCAAATGTCTGCAGTTTCTTGCCAAAGACCACGGCGTAGGAACCGCCCGCCTTCATGAATTCCACCTTTTGAGGGGTGAAGGCTGAGGATACGTCCACCAGCTCGGTCCCGTCGGCGTCATAGAGCTTCTTGGTCTTCGAGTTGATGGTCAGGACTTTACCGGTTTCCACCGAGTATGCCTGCTCCAGTACCGGGTCACCGTTTTCGTCCAGAACGGAGTTGCCATCCGCGTCGGTTTTCTTGACCCAGTTCTTCAGGTCCAGGCCGATGCCGCCTGTCACACCAACGGTGGTCAGGAAGATAGGCGAGATACCGTTCGTGCCCGCCACAACAGGGGCGATGTTGACGAAGGGAACGTAAGGCGAAGCCTGTTTGCCCGTCCAAAGCGCCACGTTGTTGACGCCCGACATCCGCGAAGAGCCCACACCCATGGTGCCCTTTTCCGCGATCAGCATGACACGCGCATCCGGGTGTGCAGCTTTCAGTGCTTCGATTTCGGCCTGCGCTTCGGGGGTGATCAGGCATTTACCGTGCAGCTCACGATCGGCACGGCTGTGTGCCTGGTTGCCCGGCGACAAAAGGTCGGTAGAAATGTCGCCCTCAGCGGCGATATACGTGACGACCTTGATCTCTTCTTCGACCTCGGGAAGCTTGGTGAAGAATTCGGCTTGAGCATAGCTTTCCAGAATCTCTTTGGCCACGGCATTGCCGGAACCCAAAGCAGCAGCGAGTCGGTCGGTGTCAGCTTCATAGAGGAATACCTGAGTCTTCAGGACCTCGGCCGCGCTTTGGGCGATAGCGGCATCGGAGCCCAGGGCGAGGTCCAGAAGTACCTCGACCGAGGGGCCGCCTTTCATGTGTGACAACAGTTCAAATGCATATTCAGCGGAGATTTCTTCGACGCTAACGGCACCAAGGATAATGTCCTTGAGGAACTGTGCCTTGACGCCAGCAGCGCTCGTTGTTCCCGGCAAGGTGTTGTAAATGAAGTGTTTCAGGGAGTCCGCACGGTGTGCGTTCCCGGCATCCTTGATCTGCTCGATAAGTTCACCGACCAGCGCGCCATCGTCGATGGGCTTGGGGTTCAAACCCTGTTCCTTGCGGGTTTCGATTTCGGTTAGGTAGTCGGTGTACAAGCTCATGACGATCCCTACGGTTTGACTTTGGTTCCAACTTGAACACCGGTGTAGCAGGGGGAGGCCTTACACAGGGCCAAGCGTTCAGTATGCGGTGGTATACTGGACTGGTTGCGGTTTCAAGATGGTGGGTAGTGCGACAAATTCTAAGGCGCAAGGCCAATGGCGGCTGTGATCAAGCTTCACAGCATGTTTTCAAGGCGGTCTTCAGGCGCCTTTCGTTGTATTAGCAGGTTTTTTGGGCAGTGTCTGCCGATGCCAGGTGTGCTCTTTGTCGCTGCTGCCAAGAGACATCCAAGAATGATCGCCGGAGCCTTGCTTGCCCGCCTCCCGGATCAACTGAATAAAGGTTTTGGTAACCAGGTTCGGTTCCTCACCCCGTTTTCTCACCAGTTTGATTTCGGACGCCAGATCATGCATGCCATCGCCAACGGATCTCATCCGTCCTTCGCGCACCCAGATGTCGGCAAAACTCTCCGGCAGGTAGCCGATATACTCGCCGGTCAACACCAACATTGCCACACCTTCGATTTGGTGCGCGCTGGCGTTTGATCGCAACCCGCGCGACACGGGTGCCACAAGATCTTCGTTCAGATAGGCGCGTTTGCAGAAATTCGATTGTTTAAGACGTGTCTCCACATCCTCCGGGGTTTCGGCTGTAAACAGAGGATGGCCGCGCGCGCAATAAAGTCCGATCCGTTCAAAACCGAGGCTTTCATAGATCAGCCCGGGCTTGTGCTTGTGAAATACGCCGACTCCGATGGCGATCTGCCCATCCTGCACCGCCATTTCGATATCGTCGGGCGCCAGCGAGTGAACATCGATTGCAACATCTGGCGCAATCCGGACAAACTCCCCCAAGGCGCCCATGATCGGTGCTTCGTTATTGAAAACCCAATTGTCGATGGCTGCAACGGACAGGCGGCCCACCAGCTTGCCACGGGTGCCATCCACGGTTTCTCCGAATTGATCCAGCGCCGCGAACAGTTTGTGCGAGGCGGCATAGACAATTTCACCCTTGTCCGTCAGACGAAACCCCTTCCGTCCGCGCTGGCACAGTCGCATCCCCAAGCGGGTTTCCAGATCCGAGATCTGGCGCGAAATGGTCGAAGCCGAGACGTTCAACGTGATTTGCGCCGCCGAAAACCCGCGAGCCTCAACCACGGCGCAAAATACGTGAAGCAGGTGCAGATCTGCTTTGGACAGGCTTGGTGACGACATACCGATATTATACGTGTACAAACTTAAAAGTTAAGTTCCTTAGTTTGTAATTTATTACCACCAAACACTAAGCCAATGCTGCTCCGACAACACATGCAATGCGTTCGGAGGAGGAAGAGCATGGATGGGAATGGCGCGCCTGCACGGCGATGGGGCATCAACAACGACTACGCCAAGCTGACCGACGTTCTTTTGGGCAAGCCCGAGTATTTCAAATGGGTCGAAGCCGGTCCGTTGATCGGCCGGACCCTGGCCAATGCGGAAAAGACCGGCCACACGTTCGACCTGCAATTGGCGATGAAGCAGCATTCAGAAATGGTGTCGATCTATGAAGAGGCCGGTGTTACCTGCCACTATCTGGACAGTGACGAGGTTCTGCATCGAAACTTTTTTGCCCGCGACAGCTCGGCCATGACGCCCTGGGGCGCGCTGATCTGCCATATGCAGTTAAAGTGCCGCCGGGCCGATTACGCCACCGCGATCAAGTTCTATCAGGACAACGATATCCCGATCTGGAAATTCGCGACCGCGGGTCATTTTGAAGGCGGCGATTTCAACATCATCGAACCGGGCCGGGTGCTGATCGGCCATTGTGGCGAACGGTCCGAGAAAGAAGGCTCCGAACAGGTGGCTGAATTTGTCCGCGCCGAAGGGTGGGAGGCAGTGGTCGCTCCGATAAGCCGCGAATTCGTGCATATGGACGGGCTGATCGTGCCGCTGGCCGAAAAGCTCGCCGTGGCCTGCATCGACGCGATGGAGCCCTGGCTGGTCGATATCGTCAAGGGCTGGGGGATCGAGATCGTCGATGTCTCCTACCGCGAGGCCAAGAACCTCGGCGTGAACCTCGTGGCTCTGGGTGACGGCAAAGTGCTGTCCATGGCTGGCGCAACCGATCTGAACGCGAAAATGCGCGCGCTGGGGTTCGAAGTCTACGACCCGGACATGTCGATGTTCACCCTTGGAGGCGGTGGCGTGCATTGCTTGTCCCAGGCCCTGTGCCGCGAGGACGCATGACCTCCAATCTGCGCATAAATGGCGAACGGCTGTGGGACAGCCTGATGCAGATGGCGCGGATCGGTGGGCTGCCGGGCGGCGGATGCGGTCGTCTGACCCTGTCCGATGACGACCAGATCGCCCGCGATCTGTTCACCCGCTGGTGCGAGGAGGCGGGCTGTACCGTCTCCTTCGACCGGCTGGGCAACATGTTTGCCAGACGTCCCGGCCGCAATACCGATCTGAAACCCATCGCCATTGGCAGCCATCTGGACACCCAGCCGCATGGCGGCAAATTCGACGGTGTTTATGGCGTGTTGGCTGGGGTGGAGATTCTGCGCAGCCTCAATGATCAAGGGATCGAAACGGACGCCCCGATCGAGGTAGTGAACTGGACCAACGAGGAAGGCGCGCGGTTTTCTCCTGCGATGCTGTGCTCGGGTGTCTATGCCGGGCTTTTCGAACTGGAGTTTGCGCTCGGCCGCACCGATTCCGACGGTGTGAGCTTGGCAGAGGAACTGGAACGCATCGGTTATGCGGGGGCGGAGCCTTGTGGTGTACATGAACTGGGCGCATTCCTTGAGGCACACATCGAACAAGGCCCTGTGCTGGAACACCATGACGAAGTGATCGGTGTGGTCACCGGCGGGCAGGGACAGCGTTGGTATGATGTCACTGTCACCGGGCGGGATGCACATTCCGGGTCTACCCCGATGGACGGGCGCAGTGATGCGCTGGTCGCAACGGCACGGTTGATCCAGGACGTTCAGCGGATTGCGCTGGATCACGGACCCGATGCCGTCGGCACAGTCGGCGAGCTGCATGTTTCCCCCAATTCGCGAAACACAATCCCGGGCGAGGTGCGATTTACCATCGATGTTCGCCACCCTGATGACACGGTGCTGGGGCGCATGGATGCCGCGATCAAATCGGTGGTTCGTGCGCAACGCGATGTGAGTGTCGATTTGCAGATGATCTGGCACAATCCGCCGGTTCACTTCGATGCGACCTGCGTGTCGGCCATCGAATCCGCCACCCAAGCCCAGAACCTGCCGCACCGCCGGATGGTTTCCGGTGCGGGCCATGATGCCTGTCAGGTGGCTCGCAAGGTGCCCACCGCCATGGTTTTCGTGCCCTGCAAGGACGGGCTGAGCCACAACGAAGCCGAATGGGCCGAACCCGACCATCTGACCGCTGGGTGCAACGTTCTGCTGCAGGCAGCACTCACCTTGTCCAAAGAAAATGCCCTGGCGCCGTGATCACAGGCCGGGGTCAAGAAATCAAAGACGTGATCGAATCCAACAGGAGAACAGAAATGAAAACACTCAAGACAATGATGGCTGCCACCGCCGCGATGACCCTGGGCAGCGCCGCCCTGGCGCAGGATGTTGTGATCGGCGTACCGAACTGGGCCTCGGTCCGCGGCACAGCACATATCCTCAAGGTCGCGCTGGAGGATAATCTGGGTTTGTCGGTCGAACTGCAGAACGGCACCAATCCGATCATTTTTGAGGCGATGGATTCCGGTGCGATGCACGTCCACCCCGAAGTCTGGCTGCCGAACCAGCAGAACCTGCATGACACGTTTGTCACCGGCAAGGGCACCGTGGCGTTCAATCCCAACGCGGTACTGTCGGATCAGCAGATCTGCGTCACCAAGGACACCCAGGAACGCACTGGGATTTCAACAATCAGCGATCTGACCGACCCGGACATGGCCGCCAATTTCGACACCGATGGCGACGGTCGTGGAGAGATGTGGATTGGTGGGGCCGGGTGGGCTTCGACCAATATCGAAAAGATCCGGGCCAAATCCTATGGCTATGCCGAAACCATGAACCTGATGGAAATGGACGAAACCCTGGCGCTGGCCCAAGTGGACAATGCCGTGGCCCAGGGTCAGAACATCGTGTTCTACTGTTACACCCCGCATCACATGTTTTCGCTCTATGACCTCGTGCCGTTGACCGAGCCCGCCTATGACGCGGCGGAATGGGATGTAAAACAGCCCACCGACGACCCGAACTGGCTGGAAAACTCCAAAGCGGGCACCGCGTGGGACGCCGCGAAACTACACGTCTTTTACGCTACCGGTCTGGAAGAAAGCCAACCCGAAGCCGCGGCGATGTTGGGGCAGGTAAAACTGACCACCGATCAGGTCAACGCGATCGTCTATGCCCTTTCGGTGGACGGCAAGGACCCGGCCGAATTCGCCCGCGAGTGGGTCGATGCAAACGGTGACCTCGTAGACAGCTGGTTCAATTAACGGTTCGACACTGGATCTGATGAACCAACTCCGCCCGGGCGTCTTTTGCCCGGGCCAACGAAGACACGGGGATGGACGATGAGCGATGACGTGATCACGCTGGAGGGCGTGTGGAAAATCTTCGGCAGCAATGCCGACGCCGCGATGGCGGCAATCCGCGAACGCGGGCTGAGCAAGGCGGACGTGCTCAAGGAATTCTCCTGTGTGGTCGGGATCGCTGATGTGTCCTTCTCGGTCAAACGGGGTGAAATCTTCTGTGTGATGGGCCTTTCGGGATCCGGCAAGTCCACCATGGTGCGCCACCTGAACCGGCTGATCGAACCGACCGCCGGCAAGATCAACGTCATGGGCAACGACATGCTCAACCTGTCGGACAATGATTTGCGCGACATGCGCGCCAACAACATCGGCATGGTCTTCCAGCACATGGCCCTGCTGCCGCACCGCACCGTGCGCGACAATGTGGGCTTTCCGCTGCAAGTGCGTGGCGAGCCGAAGTCCCGGCGCTGGGAGGTGTCGCAGAAATGCCTCGAACGGGTGAACCTGACAGGCTATGAAGATCGTTTCCCGTCGGAGCTTTCCGGCGGCATGCAACAGCGGGTCGGTCTGGCCCGCGCGCTGGCCTCGGACCCGGACGTGCTTCTGATGGACGAACCGTTTTCGGCGCTTGATCCGTTGATCCGGCGGCAATTGCAGGATCAGTTCATGGCGCTGTCTGCGGAGTTGAACAAGACCACCGTCTTCATCACACACGACCTGGACGAAGCGATCCGCATCGGTAACCGCATCGCGATCATGAAAGACGGGCGCATCGTGCAGATCGGCACGCCCGAAGAGATCGTGACACAGCCCGCCGATGATTACGTGCGCGATTTCGTCGATGGCATCTCGAAGCTCAAACTTGTCTTTGCCCATTCGATCATGGTGCCGATCGGGGAATATCAGCCGACGCGCCCGGTCAATTTCGACGACAGCCCACGCGCTCATCACGGCACCGATCTGGATCAGCTGATCGACATCGCCACTTCGACCGAAAACGTGATCATCATCACCGGTGATGATGGTGCCGACATCGGCGTGGTCGATCGGGCAACGCTGCTGAAAGGTATTCAGGGAGGCAAGGCATGACGGATAATGGCCCCACCAACGAAGATCACGGCGTTGCGGCCTTTGTGCAGGACAACGCCGACTACTATGAAACCGAATTCGCCAAGATCCAGGGCAAGACCGGGTTCACCTGGTCCTGGAACACGATGGCGGCCATCTGCGGCCCGCTTTGGGGCGCGGCGCGCGGGGCCTGGGGGTTCTTCTGGACCTTCCTCGTTCTCGAACTCTTTGCCTTGGTGCAGATCGGGCGCGGTCTGTGGGGGGAGCTGGGCGCAGACCAGCTGGCCCGCTATGAACGGTTGCTGGAGAATATCGCCAAGCGCGAAGCGCAAGCCGCCGAGTTAACCGCCGCAGGCGATGCCGCCGGGGCCGAGGCCAAGCTGAAAATCGCCAACAACCTGCGTGGCGCCGCAGACAAGGCGCTGGAGGCCGCCGAGGCCGCAGGCAGCACTGCCGCGACCATCCTGCTGACGGGCGTGGTTTTGTTGCTGGCGATCAAGTTGGTCGAGGGGCTGTATGCCAACTACGCCTACGAGGCGCAGTATCTGCGTTGGCGTTCGGGGCAGAAGGCACAAGCCGGCCTGCGCCGGTCTGGCATCTGGTTCGGGCTGATCGGCATCCTGGCGATCTGGCCACTGACCCTGATCCGTTTCACAGTCGCCAAGCCCGAAGAGTTCGTGGCCTCGCTGACCGGTGGGCTGTTGGGTGAGAAGCTCAGCATCACCGAATTCCCGGTGGGCAAGGAGTACTTCACCATTTTCGCCAAAAAAGGCGATGCCGGGTTCGACTGGCTGGCCAACAACTTTGGTGACGTGTTCGACGGGGTGACGGCCAGCATCCGCTGGGTGCTCGACGGGCTTGAAATCCTGCTGATCCAGACGCCCTGGCCGGTGGTGATGTTCGTGACCGTGGTCATGGCGCTGCGCCTGGCCGGTCCGCGCGTGGCGATCTTTACGGCAGCCTCTATGGCTTATCTCGCATTCATGGGGCTGTGGGAACTGGCGATGATCACCGTCGCTCTGATCGGGGCGGGTGCGTTCCTATGTGTCATCATCGGTATCCCGCTGGGTATCTGGTTTGGCAAGTCCAAGCGTGCCTATGCCTTTGCCGAGCCGGTGCTGGACTTCATGCAGACCATGCCCGCCTTCGTCTATCTGATCCCGATCATCGCTTTCTTTGGAACCGGCAAACCGCCGGGCGTACTGGCCACGCTTATCTTTGCCATGCCGCCGGTGATCCGCCTGACGGCGCTTGGGATGCGCGGTGTGCCCGAAAGCACCAAAGAGGCCGCCATCGCATTTGGCTGCTCGAAACGGCAACTGCTGTTCAATGTCGAACTGCCGCTGGCGCTGCCGTCGATCATGACCGGCATCAACCAGACCATCCTCATGGCACTGTCGATGGTGGTCATCGCCTCGTTGATCGGGGCCGAGGGCCTGGGCGCGCTGATCCTGGAGGCGCTGCAATACGCGGCCAAAGGGCAGGGCCTGCTGGGCGGTCTGGCAATCCTGTTCTGTGCCATGGTCATCGACCGGATCGCACAAGGTGCCTATCGCAGGAACTCCGGAAGCGGTCATTGATCATAGCCCGCTCCCATGTCCCCCGGCAGGCTCTCCACCTGCCGGGGCTTTTTCCCCCAATTTCACCAATGACGGACGACTGAAATGGCCGACGCACATCTGAACGCGATGATGGAAAACCTGTATTGGTGGGGTATCCCCACCATGTTCCGCTGCCCCAATGAAGGCCCCGAGGGCAAGGACATCGCTCTTGTCGGAGTGCCACATTCCACCGGCAACGGCACCACCGAACGCGACCAGCACCTGGGGCCGCGCGCACTGCGCAATGTCTCGGCCGTGGGGCGGCGGGTGCATGGCGGGTTTCAGCTGAACCCGTGGGAGGCGGCGAAGATCGCCGATGTCGGCGACGTGCCGTTCCCCCGCGCCAATGACAACGAAGACTGCATTGAACAGATCACCCGCTTCTATACCGAGATCGACGCCACCGGCGCGCGGCCGGTGTCGATTGGCGGCGATCACTCGATCACCGGCGGCATCGTCCAGGCGATCGGCTGTGGCCAGATCACCGGGGGGGAGCCCGTCTGCTTCCTGCATTTCGACGCCCATACGGATGTGTTCACCAAGGTCGACCACTTTCTGGGCGCCAAGAAATCCGCCGCCCACTGGGGCGCTTATCTGGTCGATCAGGGCAAGGTCGATCCGACCCATTCGATGCAGATCGGCCTGCGCGGCCACCCTCGCACGCTGGACTGGCTGCAGCCGTCCTACGACTACGGCTACAACATCGTCACGATGAAGGAATTCCGCCAACGCGGCATCGCCGACGTGGTCGCCCAGATCAAAGAGGTGATGGCAGGCCGCCCGGTCTATATCACCTTTGATCTCGACTGCCTCGACCCCACCATCGCGCCCGCCGTGTCGAACCTGGAACCCGGCGAAAAGGGGTTCGACATTGATGAGGCCGTCGCCCTGCTGCATGCTGTGCGGGGCTTGAACATCGTCGGCGGGGATATCGTCTGCATGATGCCGACCAAGGACAGCCCGAACCAGATCACGGCGCTGACCGCCTCGGCGATCATGTTCGAAATGATCTCGATGATCGCTGAGAACGTCAAAGAGGGGCGCACCGCATGAGCAACGATTTTTTCCAACCGGTCTCGGCCATGGACCTGCCGCGCTTTGCCGGCGTGCCAACTTTCATGCGCCTACCCGGGTTGACGCCCGACCACCCGCGCTATGCTGAAGTGCAGATGGGTTTGGTGGGGGTGCCTTGGGATGGAGGAACCACCAACCGCCCGGGCGCGCGCCACGGTCCGCGCCAACTGCGTGATTTCTCGACCATGATCCGTGCAATGAACCCTTCGACAGGGGTGAACCCGTTTTCCAGCGTCAATTGCGCTGACCTGGGCGATGTGCCCCCAAACCCGGTGGATATTCAGGACAGCCTGAACCGGGTAACGGCCTTTTATTCCGATCTGACGGCGCAGGGCATCACGCCCATGACAGCGGGCGGTGATCACCTGATTACCTTGCCGATCCTTCGGGCGCTGGCGGCAAACGGGCCGCTGGGCCTGATCCAGTTCGACAGCCATACCGATCTGTTCGACAGCTATTTCGGTGGCAACAAGTTCACCCATGGCACTCCGTTCCGCCGCGCGATCGAAGAGGGGCTGGTGGACCCCAACCGATTTGTCCAGGTCGGCATCCGTGGAACCGCCTACAACACTGAAGACATTGACTGGGGTATCGAGCAGGGCGTGCGCATCATCCGCATCGAAGAGGTCTTTGAACGCGGCATCCCCCATGTGATGGCCGAAGTGCGCGAGATCGTCGGCGATCAGCCAACGTACTGCACCTATGACATCGACTTTGTCGATCCGACCTATGCGCCAGGTACCGGCACGCCGGAAATTGGCGGGCCGAACAGTTTTCAGGCGCAGCAGGTGATCCGGGAATTGGCTGGTGTCGATCTTGTGGGCGCCGATCTGGTCGAGGTCGCCCCGCCTTTTGACGCGAACGGAGGCACCGCCTGGTTGGGCATTTCGCTGATGTTCGAACTGATGTGTATTCTGTCCCAGGCGATCACGGCCCGCGCGGCCAGCTGATCTCGGGCCGAAGGTAAGGCGACCTGAAGGATTGGCTGGTCGCCCGCCGCCTTTGTCGCTAAATCATTGGCCATGACCCGGCTTTTGATTGTCTATCACTCCCGCACCGGCGGCAGCCGCCAGATGGCACAGGCCGCGGCAGACGCCGCGCAGGCCGAGGTTGAGACCATTCTCGTGCAGGCGCAAGACGCCACGCCCGAGGATCTGCTGGAAGCTAACGGTTATATCTTTTGCGCGCCGGAAAACCTGGCGGCGATTTCCGGGGTGATGAAGGATTTCTTCGACCGCTGTTACTACCCGGTGCTGGGGCGCATCGAAGGGCGGCCCTATGCCCAGATGGTCTGTGCCGGATCGGACGGAGAAAACGCCGCCCGCCAGACCGCGCGCATTGCGCAGGGCTGGCGGTTGCGGATGGTGCAGCCGCCGCTGATCGTCTGCACCCATGCGCAAACGCCCGAAGCCATCCTGGCCGAAAAGACCATTCCCGAAGACCAGCTGGAGCTGTGCCGGGATTTGGGAATGGCGCTGGGGGCCGGGCTGAGCATGGGTGTGTTCTGAGACTTGCCGGGGGCGGGTCCGCGGTTTTACCATTCCCGTCATCCACTTTACCTAAATGGACATGGCATGACCGGCCCAGCCCGCCCGATCCACCTGCGGATCATCGTCACTCCGAACTTTAATCTTGCGGCGACGATGGGGTTTGTCGATCCGTTTCGGGCGGCCAACTACCTTGAAGGCATCGGTCATTTTTCTTGGGAGTTCGTCTCGGATCAGGGTGGTACCTGTCAGGCCAGCAACGGGGCCAGCCTGGTGACCAGAAGCCTGCGTGACGTGGCCGATGTGCCAGCCGATTTCGTCGTCGTTTCGGCCAGCTGGACGCCCGAAGCTTTTGCCACCGGCGCCATCCAGGCCGCCCTGCGGCAGGCGGCTCGCCACAACGCAACCATTGGCGGCATCGACACGGGGCCATTCATCATGGCGCAGGCCGGGTTGCTCAAGGGCCGCAGCGCCACGGTTCACTATGAACACATCGACGCCTTTCAGGAACTGTATCCCGAGACCGAGGTCAGCGAAAACCTCTGTGTCTTCGATGGTCCCCGGATCACCTGCTGCGGCGGGGCGGCGTCCTCGGACTTTGCACTGCACATCCTGCAAGGCACTCATGGCAGTGCCTTGGCCAATTCTGCTGCGCGCTATGTGTTCCACCCGCAACTGCGCGAGCCGGATACGCCGCAGAACCCGCAGACCGCTGAACCGCTGGGTAAGACGGTGCCAGTGTCTGTGCGCAAGGCAATCAAGACGATGGAGCAGCATCTGGAAGATCCCCTGCCCATAGCCGAGATCTGCAAACGGGCGGACGTGTCCCACCGGCAACTGGACCGGCTGTTCGCGCTGCATCTGAAGAAAACACCGGCGCTATACTATCGTGACATCCGCCTGGATCGGGCGAGAGGGCTGGTCACGCAGACCAGCCTGTCGATGTCCGAGATCGCCGTTGCGTCTGGTTTTGCCAGCCAGGTTCATTTCAGCCGTGCCTACAAGGCCCGGTTCGGCCTGCCGCCGATCAAAGACAGAATCGAAGGGCGCATCCCTTTCGAGTTCCGCGCCTGGCCGATGCACCGGAAGCGTGCGGGTATTGAATCTGGCGATCCAGGTTAAATGTGAGGCGATCCATGTAAAGAAATCGACGCGTCTTGGCGCAATCCTTGGTGCAAGGACGGGTCATCCGTCGCAGCCACGCCTTTACCAAATGAGGATCGCCATGACTGAACATCCGTCGGCACAGGATTTTGCAGCCATCCGCACTGGTTACGATGACAACCCGTCGCGGTCTCTGTCCTTGCGCAAGGAGGCGTATGTTGAACAGGGATGGTACAACGTGGATCTGCAGGCGATCATCGCCAGAACCTGGCAATGGGTCTGCCATGTCGAGAAAGTCCGCGACCCCGGATCCTACACCACGATCGAGATCGCCGGTCAGCCCATCGTCATTGTTCGCGACCGTGATGGCGTGCTGAGGGCCTTCTACAATGTTTGCAAGCACCGCGCCCACGAACTGCTCTCGGGTGAGGGCAATACAACGCGCATCATGTGCCCATATCACGCCTGGGTCTATAAGCTGGACGGCAATCTGGTGCGGGCGCCCCACACTGAAAACCTGGAAGGATTCGAGCAAAAGGACATCTGCCTCGATCAGGTTCAGGTCGAAGAGTTCTGTGGTTTTGTCTACGTGAACCTTGATCCCAACGCGTCGTCGCTCAGCGCGCAAAGCGGCGATCTGGAGACTGAAATCCGCCACTGGGCGCCGGATATCGACAAGCTTACCTTTGGCCATCGGCTGACCTACGACATCAAGTCGAACTGGAAGAACGTCGTCGACAATTTCCTTGAGTGCTATCACTGCCCGACCGCGCACAAGGACTTTTGCGATCTGGTGGACATGGACACCTACAAGGTGACCACCCATGGCATTTATTCCAGCCACATGGCGGATGCAGGAAATGCGCCGAACAGTGCCTATGACGTCTCCAACGCATCCGTGAAAACCCATGCCGTGTGGTGGCTCTGGCCCAACACCTGCCTGATGCGCTATCCGGGGCGGTCTTCGATGATCGTGTTGAACATCATCCCGGCAGGGCCGGACCGCACGCTGGAGACCTATGACTTCTTCCTGGAAACGCCGGAACCCAATGAGGCCGAGCTGGATGCCATCCGCTATCTGGACGAGGTGCTGCAGGTCGAGGATATCGATATTTGCGAAAGCGTGCAGAAGGGCATGAACACCCCGGCCTTTCAGCAGGGCCGCATTGTCAACGATCCTGACGGGTCGGGCATGAGCGAACATGCCGTTCATCATTTCCACGGCTTGGTTCTGGACGCCTACAAAAAGGCGACCCCGGCATGAGCTCGCGCCCGGAAAATCCGCGCGGGTTTTCTCATCACCCCAGCGTTCGTGTGAAGACTACCCGATGACCCAGCCCAATATTCTTGTCATCATGGCGGATCAGTTGGCCCCGCACTGGACCGGAGCCTATGGTCACAAAGTCGCAAAAACCCCGCATATCGATGCATTGGCCGAACGTGGGATGCGCTTTGATGCGGCCTATTGCAACTCGCCGCTCTGCGCCCCGTCTCGCTTTGCCTTCATGTCCGGCCAGCTCATCAGCCGCATTGCCGCCTATGACAACGCATCCGAGTTTCGCGCCTCGGTCCCGACTTTTGCCCATTATCTGAAACTCTTGGGTTACCGAACTTGCCTTTCGGGCAAAATGCACTTTGTCGGGCCAGATCAGAAACACGGGTTTCAGGACCGTGTGACCACTGACATCTATCCGGCCGACTTCGCCTGGACCCCCGATTGGGAGGCCGCGGACGAACGCATCGACAAGTGGTATCACAACATGCAGACGGTCAAGGAAAGCGGTCTGGCGCAGGCCACATTCCAGATCGACTATGATGACGAAGTCGGATTTGCGGCCCGCCGCTGGCTGTTCGACCGGGCACGGGCCGGGACCGCCGGGGACACTGCGCCTTTTGCCATGGTGGCGTCGTTCATTCACCCGCATGATCCCTATGTGGCGCGGCCCGAGTGGTGGAACCTCTATTCCGATGATGAGATCGACATGCCGGAATTTGTTCCGGCGCTGGAAGATCAGGATCCGTTTTCCCGCCGCCTGATGGACGGGATCGAGGCGAGCAGCGTAACCCTGACCCCGGAAGAAACCCGCCGTGCCCGCCGCGCCTATCTGGCCAATGTCAGCTATTTCGACAGCAAGGTCGGGATGTTGGTGCAGACGCTGGAAGAGATCGGCGCGCTGGACAACACCATCATCATCGTGACCGCGGATCACGGCGACATGCTGGGAGAGCGTGGGCTGTGGTACAAGATGAACTTCTTTGAACACTCGGCCCGGGTGCCCCTGATCATGGCGGGGCCGGGCATAGCGCAAGGCTGCGCGTCGAACGCCTGTTCGCTGGTGGATCTGCTTCCTACCTTTCTCGAGATCGGTGGCGGATCACCTGACATGCTGGGCGAACCCATTGACGGTCGCAGCCTCATGCCGCTGGCGCGGGGCGAGAGTGATCCAATGGATGCGGCAATCGGTGAATATTGTGCCGAAATGACATCGGCGCCGGTCTTAATGATCCGACGTGGGGCGCTGAAATACATCCATTGCGACCCGGATCCGCCGCAGCTCTATGATCTGTCCATCGATCCGCTGGAGACGGTGAACCGCGCCACTGATCCGGCCTATGCTGACGCAGCCCGGGATTTCGCGCATGAGGTTGGGACACGCTGGGACAGCGACACCCTGCGGCACGATATAATCGCGACCCAGAAATCCCGCCGTGCCCTGCATGCCGCGATGGAGGCGGCAATGGCGGATGGGGATTCCGAACACTGGGATTACAACCCGCCGTCGGATGCGTCCCGCCAATATGTTCGTAATCACATGGACTGGACCGAAGCGGCCCACGTCTATCGTTTCCCCCCGTTGAACAAGGAGCCTGATCAATGATGCTGGAACACAAGGTCGCGCTGGTCACGGGCGGTCGCGGCGGGATTGGGCGCGCCATCGTCGGCCGCTTCCTGCGCGAAGGCGCCACCGTCTTTGCCGCGGACCTGACCGAACATGGCTCACTGACGGCGCATGACGCCGATGGCAGCCATTTCCTGAAAATGAATGTGGCGTCCGAACAGGACGTGCAAGCGGCCATGGCTGATGTACAGGCGCACTGCGGCAAGCTGGACATTCTGGTCAACGCTGCGGGCATCGAGATCGAAAAGACGATTGAAGACACCACGCTGGAGGAGTGGAACCAGAGCTTTGCGGTCAATTGTACGGGAACCTTCCTGACGTCGAAATACGCGCTGCCGCTGCTGCGGGCGGCTGCCGCATCGGGCACCAGCGCCAGCATCATCAATTTCGGCAGTTATGACGGGTTCATCGCGGACCCCGGTCTGGCAGCCTATTGTGCCACCAAGGGCGCTGTTCATGCACTGACCCGCGCGATGGCCTGTGATCACGGCCCCGAAGGCGTCCGCGTAAACGCGATCTGTCCGGGTTACGTGGACACGCCCATGCTGCAAAGCTTCTTCACAGGTGATGGGTCGGGCGCGGGCGGCAAGACAATCGACCAGTTGCAACAGGCCGTGCGCGACGTGCATCCGATGCGTACCTACGGCACGCCGGACGACATCGCCAACCTCGTGAATTGGCTGGCCTCGGACGAAGCGCGCTATGCCAGTGGGCAGCTTTGGGTTCTCGATGGCGGGCTCAGCGCCCAGGTGCAACAGATGAAACTGTAGCGACCCAGAAAATTCACGAATTTTCTGACCCATTTTCTTCGCCGAAGAAAATGCCCCGCTCAAAAGGACACACATATGACCAAGCCTGTCATCATCACCTGCGCGCCGACCGGGGGAATTCATACGCCCACCATGTCCGAGCATTTGCCGATCACGCCCAGCCAGATCGCCGCGGCCAGTATCGAGGCAGCCGAGGCCGGCGCCTCGATCATCCATCTGCACGCCCGTGATCCGCAGACCGGCAAGCCCGATCCCGCCCCGGATTTGTTCATGGAGTTTCTGCCGCGCATCAAACAGGCGACGGATGCGGTCATGAACGTCTCCACTGGCGGTGGCCTGGGCATGACACGCGAAGAACGCCTGCGCGCTGCCCTGAGGGCCAGTCCGGAAATGGCCAGCATGAACATGGGGTCGATGAATTTCGGCATCTTCCCGATGATGCAGAAATACTCGAACTGGAAACATGACTGGGAACCCGAATTCCTCGACATGACCCGCGACTTCATTTTCCGTAACACATTCGCGGATATCGAATTCGCGATGAAAGAGCTGGGGGAGGCCCATGGCACCCGCTTCGAATTTGAATGTTACGATCTGGGCCACCTCTACAATCTGGCTTGGGTCGTGGACCAGGGCTGGGTCAAACCGCCTTTTTTTGTCCAGATGGTCTTCGGCATTCTGGGCGGGGTGGGCGCCGATCTGGACAACCTGATGCACATGCACACGATTGCCGACCGGTTGTTTGGCGACGATTATGAATGGTCAGTGCTGGCTGCTGGCCGCCACCAGATGCCCTTCACCACTCAAAGTGCGCTTTTGGGCGGCAATGTGCGCGTCGGGCTTGAAGACAGCCTGTACATCGGGCCGGGCGAAAAGGCCGTGTCCAGCGCCCAGCAGGTACGCAAGATCCGCAATATTGTCGAAAATTTGGGACTTCAGATCGCCACACCTGCCGAGGCGCGGACCCGTCTGGGTTTGAAAGGCGGCGACCAGGTCGCGTTCTGAAACGGGGGAGAGAGATGCAGACAAACATGCTGATCAATGGGGAACTTGTCGCCGGCGATGGCGCAGTCCTGCCGGTTATCGACCCGGCCACTGGGGAGGCAGTTGCCCGGGTGGCCGAGGCCAGCTCTGAGCAGTTGGAGGCTGCCGTCCGCAGTTCAGCCGAGGCGTTCGAGCACTTCGCCAGTACCACACCTGCCGAACGTGCAGCACTTCTGTTGCAGATCGCCGATGTGCTGGAGGCGCATCAGGATGAGCTGGCCGAGTTGGAAAGCCTGGACGTCGGCAAGCCGTGGCCTTCGGCCCGCGATGATGAGATGCCCCTGACAATTGACGTGTTCCGCTTTTTCGCGGGCGCAGCCCGAACCTTGTCGGGCAGCGCTGCGGGGGAATATGTCGAAGGTCACACCAGCATGATCCGGCGCGACCCAGTCGGCCCGGTGGCTGCCATCGCACCTTGGAATTACCCCCTTATGATGGCGTCGTGGAAACTCGCTGCGCCCATTGCCGCAGGCTGTTCCGTGGTTCTGAAACCGTCAGAAATAACCCCTCTGTCCACCTTGCGCGCGGCAGAGCTGTTGAACGACATCCTGCCCAAAGGCGTTCTGAACGTGATCCACGGGCGCGGGCCAACCTTGGGCGATCAGTTGATTAATGCGCCCCAGATGGAGGCGATTTCTGTCACCGGCAGCCCAGCCACTGGCATGGCGGCAATGCGCGCCGCGTCGAACCAGATCCGCCACGTGCATCTGGAGTTGGGTGGCAAGGCCCCGGTCATCGTATTTGACGATGCCGATATCGATGCCGTGGCCGAGACGATCCGCTATGGCAGCTTTTTCAATGCCGGCCAGGACTGTGCCCAGCCCTGCCGTGTGTTGGTGCAGGACGGCGCTTATGATCGCCTGGTTGCGGCAGTCGAAGCGCAGGTCAAGGACATCCGGATTGGCGCACAAAAGGCGGAAGGCACCGAAATGGGGCCGCTGGTGTCGGCGGCGCAGCGGGATCGCGTCGCAGGGTTCGTGGATCGTGCCCGCGCCAGCTGTGAGATCGTGACCGGCGGCGCCACCGGCGATGGACCGGGGTTCTTCTATCAGCCGACCGTACTGGCCAATGTGGACAACGCCACCGAGATCGCTACCGACGAAGTTTTTGGACCGGTTGTCAGCCTCTCGCGTTTTTCCGACGCGGAAGAGGCTCTGACGGTTGCCAATGCCGGGCCTTATGGCTTGGCGTCTTCCGTCTGGACCGCCAATGTCGGTCGCGCCATGCAGGTGACCAGCCGCCTGCGCTATGGCTTCACCTGGGTCAACACCCATGGCGTTGCCACGCCGGAAATGCCCTGGGCCGCGATGAAAGGGTCTGGCACCGGCTGTGACATGAGCGTCTATGCACTCGACGCCTATACCGCAATCAGACATGTGATGGTGGCCCATGGATAAGCAGACAATCATCGTAACCGGCGGCAGCCGTGGCATCGGGCGGGCTATCGTCGATCGTATGCTGGCGGACGGGTTCAACGTGGCAACCTGCGGACGCGGGTTGCGGCCCGAGGATCTGGACGAAGCCGTCCTGTGGGTGCAGGCGGACGTGTCCATCAGCTCGGATGCGGAGTTTCTGTTGAAAGCCGCAAACGAGGAATTTGGTCCTGTGGATGTGCTGGTCAACAACGCCGGTGTCCAAGTCGAAAAGTCCGTTCTGGACAGCAACGATGCGGATTGGGATCTGGTGATGAACATCAATTGCCGCGGGGTCTTCAACATGTGCCGCGCGGCGCTGCCCGACATGGTGCAGCGGGGTGGCAACATCATCAATATCGGCTCGATTTCCGGAATGGTCTCGGACCCGTCGATGGCTCTTTACAACGCCTCCAAGGCGTTTGTGCATGGGTTGACCCGGTCCATTGCTGTCGATCATGGCCCGAAAGTCCGCTGCAATGCCATCAGACCAGGTTGGATCATGACAGAAATGGCCGAAGACGGGTTTGCTCTGGCGCGGGATCCGGAAAAGGCCATGGCCGATGCGTTGGCGCGGCACCCTGTAGGTCGGTTCGGCGAGCCGCGCGATATTTCCAATATGGTATCTTGGCTGGCCTCGGACCAGTCCAGCTATGTCAGTGGCGAATGTTTCACCGTGGATGGCGGCATGACTGCGGCCTCCCCCCTGAACCCGGGATTGTTCTGAGATGAGCGAGATTACTCATACGGCCTGTTTGGGCGGTGGTGTCATCGGTGCCAGTTGGACGGCGCTATTCTTGGCCTCTGGCCGCTCGGTCGCGGTGTTCGATCCGGCTCCGGATACCGAACGCAATGTACGCGATTATGTCGAAATGGCCTGGCCGACGATGACCGAACTTGGGTTGACCAAGGCGGGTAATCCGGATGCGGTCAGGTTTCATACCCGGGCCGAGGATGCTGTCGCCGGGGCCGGATTCGTGCAGGAGAACGTGCCCGAACGCCTGCCGATCAAGCACGACACCTTTGCCCGGATCGAACCGGTTCTGGACATTGATGCGGTGGTGGCCAGCTCTGCCTCGGGCCTGACGCTGGGACAGATGCAGGGCGGCTGGCAGGATCCTGCGCGTTTCGTGCTGGGCCATCCGTTCAACCCGCCACATCTGATTCCGCTGGTCGAGGTGATGGGCAATGACCGCACCGGCGCGGGTGTGGTCGAGAAGGCCGAGCAGTTCTATGAAAGCGTCGGCAAGGTGACGATCCGCGTGAACAAGGAAGTGCCCGGCCATGTCGCCAACCGCTTGCAGGCAGCGCTCTGGCGCGAGGCGATTCATTTGGTGACGTCGGGTGTGGCCAGTGTCGAGGACGTGGACAAGGCGGTCTGGGCCGGTCCCGGTTTGCGCTGGGCGGCAATGGGGCCGACCATGCTGTTCAATCTGGGTGCAGGGGAGGGGGGGCTGAAATCCTTCTGCGATCACTTCACCGACACGTTCAACGGTTGGTGGGATGACCTGGGGCAAATCCATCTGGACAGTGCAGTCGCGCAGACATTGATCGACGGGGTTCAGGACGAGGCACAGGGCCAGAACCCGGCAGAGCTTTCGGCCAAGCGGGATGCGTTGATCCTTGCCATGCAAAAGGCAACTTCCGGGCTGCGGGACTGAACCCCCGGCTCAACGCGGGTAATGGGGATGCAGATCGTCTATGATAATTGGATGGCTGTGGGGGATACCGCCCTGCAGATGCGGATGGTCCGCCGGAAGGTCCGAGTGATCATGTGCCACGGGCAATCTGCTGTCCGCAGGCCACAAGCGACCAGCTGTAATCAGTCCGGCAAGCCCCGCGATTGACAGGAAGATCATTGACGTGGATGCGCCGTACCAGGTCATCATTGCGCCAGCGGTCGGATAGAACACCAACCAGCATCCGTGCGACAGGGCGAACTGGGCGGCAAACACCGCCGGCCTGTCCTCCGGATGTGCGGATCTGGCCAGCAGACGTCCCGAGGGGGTCAGAACGGCCGAGTATCCGAGCCCCGTGAAAAACCAGCCGACACAGATCGTTGTGGCCGTAATCGGGAAAAGGGCAGTTACAAAAAGGGCCAGGATACTCAATCCCGCTCCAAACAATACAACTGTCCTGTCCGAAATGGCTTCGATCACGCGGGGCAATCCCAGTGCAGCCAGCATTGACCCGCCACCAAAAGCCGCCAGTATCATCGCGACCGCGTTTTCCGAAAGCCCCAGGTCGCCGCGGACGATGACCACGGTGTTGACGATGACCATCGACCCGACTGCAGAAATCACCCAATTCAATGCCAACAGGCCCCGCAGGCGTGGGGTTTTCAGATAGATCCGCAACCCTTTGGTCGTGCGGTCGTAAATTCCACGTGGTTTGGCCGGTTTGGGTGAGGGCAACACGACCGACACCACCAGCAACGCTGAAGCCACGAAGCCCAAGGATGTTCCCAGGAACAGGCTGTTGAAACTCACCAAAGTCAGCAACGCTGCGGCAAGGATCGGGCTGACAAGGCTCTCCATATCCATCGCCAATCGCGACAACGACAAGGCGCGCGTATAGTCCTTTTCCTTGGTTAGTACGTCTGGAATCGTGGCTTGAAAGGCCGGTGTGAATCCGGCCGAAGCCGATTGCAGCAGAAAGATCAGAACGTAGATTTGCCAGATCTCGGTGACGAATGGCAAACAGACAGCCGCTGCCGCCCGCACCAGATCCAGCACGACCAGCATACGGCGACGGTCCAGATGCTCAGCGATGGCAGCCGCGACAGGCGCAACGGTCACATAAGCGATCATCTTGATGGTCAGAGCGGTTCCCAGAACCAGACCGGCAGACTCCCCAGCAATCGAAAATGCCAAAAGCCCCAATGCAACTGTTGCCAGACCTGTACCGGTCAGCGCCACAAGCTGCGCTGCGAACAGGTGGCGATAAGTGCGGTTTGATAGAATTTCCAACATGACTCAAAGATATTTCGTGATGGACTTGAGCTCATCCAGCGCGACTGTGCCTTCTGGATCCAGGCAATGGTCGATATGGTCGTGGATCAGCACACGTTTGGCATTGGTGATCGCTTTTTCAACGGCGTGAAGCTGCTGTGCGACCTCGTTGCACGAGGCCTGCTCCTCCATCATTTTGATGACTTTGGCCAAATGCCCCTGGGCACGTTTTAGCCGGGCAATGATTTGCGGGTGGGAGCTGTGGACGGAATGAGACATGCCTGTGTTTTATCCCCCTGGGGGGGATGTGGCAAGGGCGGCCGAGAAAACAAAGAATTCAGGCTAGACCCGGTCAACTTTCTGAAAAACCGAGTTTTTCAGAAGATCCAATGCGGCGTCCATCTCTTCGACCGTGTACCCGCAGAACCCCAAGATCAGACCATTCGCATCGCTGGCGCGGATCGTATAGTCCGAAAGCGCATCGACCGTGATGCCCAGCATGCGGGCTTTGGCAACGATCTTGGCATCCTGAAACGGTGCGTTGAGGTGAAAAACCACCTGCATACCCGCCTGGTGATCGGTGAAGCTGCCATACGCGCTGAACTCCCGGGTCAGCCGGTCCAGCAGATGTTTGCGTCGGTCCCCATAAATCCGGCGTACCCGCCGCAGGTGGCGGTAGAACTCGCCTGAATGAATGAATTCTGCCAATGCCTGTTGCGGCATGTAACTGGCCTTGAGCCCGAAGCGCCGCATCGTCGCCCGAAACCCGTCGCTCAGGGCGTCAGGAAGGATCACATATCCCAGTCGTAGCGCATTTGAGAAAATCTTGGAAAAACTGCCGATGTAGATCGTCCTGTTCAGATGATCGAACCCCGCCATGGCCGGGATTGGACGTCCCGAATATCGGAATTCGCTGTCGTAGTCATCTTCGATGATCCAGGCCTTGTTGGTTTCTGCCCATTGGATGAATTCCAATCGGCGGCTGGGCGACATGGCACCACCTAGCGGATACTGATGTGACGGCGTCAGAATGGCGGCCTTGGGAGCGCTCTGTGCGGCTGGGAGGCACGCTCCGCTGTCGTCGATATCCAAGAGGACCTGTTCCAAACCCTGCGCTTGGGCAAAATGCGACATCGGTCGGTATCCCGGATCTTCCAGCGCCACCTGATCTCCGGCCCGGGTGAGGGTGCGCAGACACACTTCCAACGCATCCGTTGCCCCTGCAGTTACGAGGATCTGTTGGGGCGTGGCCGTGATCCCCCGCCATTCCGAGACATGGGCCGCAATTGCCCGCCGCAACTCGAAATTCCCAAAGGCCTCACCACCCAGCAACATGGATTCCGGGTTCGCCCGGCAGATGCGCGACACGGTCTTGGCCCATTGCCGATGCGGAAACAGCCGCATATCCGGTTGGCTGGCTTCGAAGGGCAGCGGACGGGGACGTTCCTCGGTTTGGACCTCGTTCTGATCCGGCACCGGCGGGGCGGCGCTATGTGTCAGCTCTCCCACAGCGCAGACCGTATAGCCCGACCCGCGAACGCCATGCAGGTACCCTTCGGCCACCAGCTGTTCATAGGCCGTCACAACCGTCGAGCGCGACACCCCCAGCTCGGTTGCGAAGACCCGGGTCGGGGGCAGTTTGGTGCCCTCGGCCAGTTCACCGGAAATCGTACGGGCTCGGATCGCCTCGCAGATCTGTTCAAAGATCGGCTGATCCGAATGGCGGTCAAAAGAAAAGGCAAGCCAGGGTGTTTGTTTCATTTTGGCCTGCTAAAAATTGTCATTTTTGGACATTAATCACAAACCAATAGCGTGGCAATCAGGGTGCCGACGAAAACCACGCTGCTTTAGCGCAGTCCGGAGGACCCGATGACACGCCGAACCTTGTTCAGTTTCCTGTTGCTTGCCACGTTTCTGCAGGCGGGCGCATATGGCTTGACCTTCCTGCTGCCTCGGCTCTTTGCTGGTTTTGGCGCCGACGAAAAAACGGTGGGCGCCATGCTGTTGATTGCTACTCTGGCGACCCTGATTGCCGTTTACCTGTCCGGCCATCTGTCGGATCGCCTTGGACGGGTGCAGACACTGTCCGGTGCTTGCCTGTCCATCGCCGCTGCTCTGGCTTTGTTCGCGATGGCTGATGGAGTTGGCGTAGCGCTTGTTGCCGCCAGCCTCTGCCTTGGCGCCGGGTGGGGGCTGACCTATGCGCTGATCCCGGTGGTTGTCACGACGATTGTCGAACCCGAAGATCGCGTGCGGTTCTTCGCTCTGCATTCGGTGGTGGTCATGGCAGGCTTCGGTCTGTCACCTGTGATGGCATCTGTGATGGAGGATGCTGGTTATCAAATCAGGGACGCGTTCCTGCTGACCGCTGGTCTATGCATCATTGCAGCCTTGATCTTTCTGGCACTGATCCCGCGGCTAAGCAGCTTTGGTGCGGGCTCCAGCACAAAATCACAGCTTTCGTTGCAGGCCATCGGCCAGATCCTGCGATCCCCAGCCCGGCTGCCGGTTGTGATGGTCTGCATCGGAGCGAGCGTCTTTGCCGGGATGAGCAACTTTCAAACCGTGATGGCAGATGAACGCGGACTGGATTATGCGGGTTACTTTCTGACCTATACCCTGACCGTCGTACTGTTTCGGTTGGTTCTGGCCCGGTTCAAAGGCGGGCGCGTGCCGTATCTGACTATTGCAGCCCTGCAATACGTTATGTGCGGATCGCTGCTGCTGTTCCTGGTCAGCGGCGACAGTCCGGCGCTTTACCTGCTGGTCGCGGTGCTGTTCGGTATCGGCTATGGCGTGTCCTATCCGATCCTCGCTGCGATGGGCGCCAATGATGCTGCGCCCGAGCTGTTGCCGCAAACCCTGCAATTCTTTGCGTTGACCTATTTCATTGGCATCTTCGGTTTTCCGTTGATTGCGGGCTGGGTGATCGTCGAACTGGGCAGCAGTGCTCTGCTGACCCTCTGCGCAATACTTGCAGGTGTGGAGGCCACGCTGGCCTTGAAGCGGGGGATGATGCAGCGTTCAAATGCAGAAGCGGCCCGGGCATGACACCCGACAACGTAAAGGAGACGTTATGAAACTCTTGGTCTTTCAACATGTTGCCTGTGAACATCCCGGGTCGTTGCGTGCGCTCTTGGAGCGGGACGGAATCGACTGGGATGTGGTCGAACTGGACGAAGGCGATCAGATCCCTCCGCTGGAGGATTATGACGTGCTTTGGGTCATGGGCGGGCCGATGGATGTCTGGGACGTGGATGAACACCCATGGCTAGTCGCCGAAAAGGCGGCGATCAGAACCTGGGTACGGGATCTGGGCAAGCCTTATCTGGGGCTGTGCCTTGGCCATCAGTTGCTGGCCGATGCGCTGGGCGGCACATGCGGGCCGCAGCGCCCCTCGGAAGTCGGGGTCATGCAGGTCGAACTGACCGAGGCAGGTCGGATCGATCCGTTGATGCAGGGTCTGCCGGTCACGCAAACTTGCGTGCAATGGCACTCGGTCCGCGTTGCACAACCACCCGAGGGAGCAACGGTTCTGGCTCGTTCAGAAACTTGTCCGGTTCAAGCCATGCGCATCGGGCAGAACGCCTGGTCGACCCAGTACCATGTAGAAGTCGAACCCGACACCGTGGACAACTGGGCCGCTATCCCGGCCTATCGTGAAGCGCTGGTGCAGGTCATGGGGCCGGATGGCGTGGACCGGCTGCGGGCCGAGGCGACCGAGGCCATGCCGGAGTTTCTGAGCTCTGCCGAGCGGTTGTACCGGAACTTCATGACCACAATCCGGGGGTAGGGCAGGGCGCATGATCCCCGCGTTCGTTCGCCCGATCCAAAAAAATGGCAACCGGGGCAATTTTGCCCCGGTTGGTCGGCCCGTGGTTCAGGCCTTGCGCACATCCACGAAGGTTTCGTGATAACAGGCGCCATCCTCGATATCGGTGCGAATGGCGGCGGGGATCAAGGCGTTGACGGTCAGGCCGGTGGGGCTGCTGTCACGCCATGTGCCCTTGGGGCTGTAAAGCACGCCGGGTCGTGTCGCGGTCGTCACACTCAGGCGCAAGGCCACGTCGCCCCGGTCATTCCACAGAATAACCTCGTCCCCGTCGCTCAGGCCGCGTGACTTGGCGTCGTCCGGATGCATCTCGACCACTTCCAGCCCGGCCGAAGCCGCGCAGCCGCCAAAGGTCGCGTTGGTCCGTTTCGCCGAACTGGGAGAGATCAGGGCAAAAGGCCGGTCCCGTGCCACCGGATCGAAACGTGGCACGCCAAAGCCAAAGCGATCCTCCAAATCCTGACTGAACAGCTCAATCCGGCCTGAAGCTGTGGCAGGCTTAACCGTCTGGCACATCACCAGCGGAGTACCATCCTCAGCCGTCATCTCTACGGCAGCGTCCAGGGGCAGCTGGCTGGCCTTGACCCCGTCAAAGCGCGGATGTGAGGTGTCAAATGCGTCATCCATCAACTGCGCGTCGCTGGCCTTGAACTCTGGCGCGTCGTAGCCGAACCGCGCGGCCAGCCTGCGGAAGATTTCGGTATTGGGCAGGCTTTCGCCAACACAGGGGATCACCGGCGCGGCGCGCTGAATGAAGTTCTGCCCATAGGCGCCATAGACATCGTCATATTCGAAATGGCTGGCAGCGGGCAGGATCACGTCGCAGAACGCCATGGAATCGGTCATCGCCACGTCACATCCCGCGATAAACAGATCTTCACGCATAAGGCCCTGGATTAGCCTTGCTTGATCAGGATGGGTCGCGACCGGGTTGTGATTGTAGATCATTGTGGCCATGATCGGCGTCGCCTGTTCCGTATCCAGCAGCTTTTCGGCCACATCCACGATGTTGAACATGCGGGTGCCGGGCTTCATCAGGTGATTGCCGTGCAGCTTGGCCTGCGTCTTGGGCGCGGCGGCACCGGCCTTGGCGATGACACCCGCACCGATCCGGCCATGATGTCCGGTCAGGGCAGGCAGCGCCATTGCAGCGCGTAGCCCCGATCCGCCGGACCGTCCTCGCTCGATCCCATTGCCACTGCTGATGGCCATGTTGTGTGCGGCACAGACCCAGTCGGCCAGGGTATGAAAATCTTCTGCGGAGACACCACACAACTCTTCCACAGATGCGATTGTATACTGCCGCGCCTGCGCCATGTATTGCTCGAACCCCGTGGTCCAAGCATTGATGAACTTCATGTCCAGCGCGCCCCGCCGTTCCAGTTCGGCGGCCAGAGCCATGGCCAGCACCACATCCGTGCCCGGTTCGATCTGCAGGTGCAGATCACATTGCTCGGCGATCTTGATCCGCTTGGGATCGATCACCACCAGCTTGCCGCCCTTGGCACGAACCTGTTTCAAAAGAGGCGCCAGATGCAGGTTCGACACGGTGACATTGTTGCCAAAGACAAGCACCAGATCCGAATGCAGAACCTGCATCGGCGGCATTCCCGGCGCGGAACCAAACAGGCTGGCATATGCGCCGCCGCGTACGGCACCGCAGAGCGGCCCGCGGTTCAGCATCGTCGCGCCCATATGATAGAAAAACCGCCGGTCCATCGACGCGGCCGCCAGTTCCCCGTGCGGTCCGGCATAGTTGAACGGCAACACCGCCTCAGGGCCGTGATCGCGGATTGCCTGGGTGAAACCGTCATGGACCAGGTCTAGTGCCTCCTCCCAAGTCACACGCTCGAACTGCCCTGAGCCGCGCGGACCGACCCGCTTCAACGGGTGAGTCAGGCGGTTCGGACCATGCACGAACTCGGGATAACTGCGCACAACCTTGTTGCAGATCACATTGTCGGTGAACGGGTTGGCGCGCGATCCTTTGACCTCCAACAGGGTACCGTCCTGTACTTTGACGCTCAGGCTGCAGGTGTCGGGGCAGTCCAGCGGGCAGACGCTGGGCAGGGTTTTGGGTTGAAGTTGCTGGTTCATAACGTGTCCTCGAAAACTGGCTGTGGCGAGGATACCGTAAGATTGGTCTAGTGATTAAGTTCCAAAATCACCAATTCTGAGCAGACCAATTCATCGCTGGAGTGTCACGAAATCCGCCCGCGCTGCTCTTGCGGGGTTATGCCAAAGGATGACCGGTACACGCGAGAGAAATGGCCCGGGCTTTCGAAACCACAGGCCAGGGCCACTTCGGTCACTGACGATTCGGTCTGCACCAACAGATGCCTCGCTCGCTCTAGGCGAAGCTCCATGAAGTACTTCTTGGGCGACGTGTTGAGGTATTTGCCGAACAACCGCTCCAATTGGCGGGGTGAGATTCCCACATGTTCGGCGATGCGTGCAGGCGAGATCGGGGCTTCCAACCGGTTCTGCATAATCTGGATCGCTTTTGACAGATGCGGGTTGCGCATCCCGTTGCGCGATTGCAAGGACACGCGTTGTTCGGCTGTCGCATTGCGTACAGCGTTGTAAACCATCTGATCAGAAACGGCGACAGACAGGTCATAACCGTGATCGCGTTCAATAAGGTGCAGCATCAGATCGGCGGTGGCGGTTCCTCCCGAGGCGGTGATATGTTTCTCATCTGCCACAAAGACGCTCCGGACCAGGTTCACGTCGGGAAACTCCTCCATGAAACTGTCATGATATTCCCAGTGGATCGCGGCCTGCAGATCTCCTAGAAATCCAGCCTTTGCAAGAATATAGCCCCCCGAGCACAAGGCTCCGATCTGGGTGCCCTTGGCACGTTCCCGACGCAAAGCACCCATCAGTGCCGGGCTCACATGTTCTTTCATGTGGATGCCCGACAGCACGAACAACCGGTCACATTTTGGAATGTCTTCCAACCCGTGATGGACCAGCGTTACCGCGTCGTTCGAAGCGCGCGCTGTCTCTCCATTCTCGGAGATAAAGGACCAGGAATACAGCTGCCGTCCACTGACGAGATTGGCAATCCGCAGCGGATCGACCGCGCAAGAAAACGCCATGTGCGTGAATTCATCCAACAGAATGAAGGCAAAGTGTTGTGGGTGGTCTGTCATCGCGTTCGTTTTGGCCTGATCGCTGTGGGTTCCCCGACCTTATCGCAGGAAGCACCTGTGAGGGGACAATTCGTGCAGAAGTCCGTCTGGTAGAATTGGTCTGCTCCGCGTGGTGCTGCCAGCTTGGGTCGTTGCTGGGCCAATATGCAAATTTTCAGGATTGTATTCAAATTGTATTTTTGATAAATTCATATCTCATATCAAGCTTGCACTGATCGAATTGAGAAAGAATTCTGAAGCCGAAGCGATCAATGTGGAGGGATCTCAGGTGAAAGACGCGGCAAAACGCAGGAAGGCAGAGCTTTACGAGCATCTGAAACAGGCGATTCTGACGTTGCAGATTCGTCCGGGTTCGGATCTCGATGAAACTTCACTGTGTGACGAGTTCTCGCTCTCGCGTACGCCACTGCGCGAGGTGTTCCGTCAATTGGCCGGTGAAGGCTATGTTGAACTGCGCGAGAACCGTGGCGCCCGGGTCAGCGAAATGTCTTATACCACCCTTCGCGATTTCTTTCTTGCGGCACCTATGGTTTACGGAGCGATCCTGCGTCTGGCAGCAAACAACGCGACCCCGGACCAGATCGAGCGTCTGAAACAGGCGCAGGAGGCGTTCAAGGCTGCTCTGCGCTCAGGCTCGGGCGCAGATCGGGCGCTGGCCAACAATACGTTTCACGAAGTGACGGGCGAAATGGCGGACAACGTCTTTCTGCTTCCCTCCTTCCATCGTCTGCTGATCGACCATGCGCGCATCGGCATGACCTTCTATCGCCCTCAGAACAGCGACATGGCCGACAACCTGACCGAGGCCAGCCGCCAGCATGACGCGATCATTGCCGCCATCGAAGCAGGTGACGAGGACGAGGCCGGCAAGCTGGCCGTGGACCATTGGAACCTGTCCCGAGATCAGATCGAAATGTTCGTGATGCCGACCGCATTGGATGTTCCAATGGGGACGGTCTCGCGAAAACACCCCGCATAGAGGACCTGAATGACTCCCATCTTTCGCTTCCAGGGGATCTACACCCCTGTTGTTACGCCCTATTTTGACGATGGAACCGTCAATTGGGACGCATTGGCCGACGTGATCGAGTTCCTGATCGAGCGCGGCGTGCATGGCCTGATCTCTGGTGGCTCGACCGGCGAGAACTACGCCCAGACCGTCGAAGAACGTCTGGAGCTGGCCCGATTCACCCATGACCAGCTCAAGGGTCGGTTGCCTCTTGTCGTTGGGACCGGCGCCATGCTGACCAACGATTCCATCGCCTTGGCTTCGGGTGCGAAGGAGATCGGAGCCGACTCCATCCTGTTGGCCAGCCCGCCTTATTCGGTGCCGACTGATCGTGAAAACGCTTTGAACGCTCTGGCCATCGACAAGGCAGCCGATCTGCCGGTGATGCTGTACAACTATCCGCACCGCACCGGCACCATGATGGGGGAAGAGTTCCTGGACCGTGTCGGTCGGTCGCGCAATTTCTGCGGCATCAAGGAAAGCTCGGGCGATATTAACCGAGTACATCTGCTGGCGCGGGATTATCCGCATATCCAGCTGGGCTGCGGCATGGACGATCAGGCGCTGGAGTTTTTCGCCTGGGGCGCGCCCTTCTGGGTTTGTGGCGGGTCCAACTTCCTGCCCGATGAACACGTCGCGCTCTACAATGCCTGCGTGCTGGAGGGCAATTTCGACAAGGGCCGCCGCATCATGTCGGCGATGATGCCATTGATGCGTGTGCTGGAGCAGGGCGGCAAGTTCATCCAGACGATCAAATACGGGGTCGAAATGAACGGTATCCCGTCCGGCGCCATGCGTGCGCCGCTGAAAGGGCTGAACAAGGATGACAAACGTGCCCTGGAGCAAGTGGTGCGCGTGTTGAAAAAGAAAATCGCCGATATCGTGGCCGAGGACTGATCCATGACTTTGTTGACGCAAGACGAATACAAATCCATTGCCGCTGGTCTTGAGCTGCCCAACACGGCCTTCATTGACGGCAGCTTCCGCCCGGCACTCTCGGGCAAGACCTTTGAAACGGTAAACCCGGCCACCGATGAGAAACTGGCCGACATCGCCGCTTGCGATGCGCAGGACGTTGATTTTGCCGTCGAAAAGGCACGTGAAGCCTTTGACGATGGGCGCTGGTCCCGCCTGCACCCGTCCGAGCGCAAGGACGTGCTGATCCGCCTGTGCAAGTTGATGACCCGCAATGCCCGCGAACTGGCGGTGATGGAAAGCCTCGACAGCGGCAAGACCATCTTTGACTGCGAAACCGTGGATGTTCCGGAAACCATTCACTGCCTGAAATGGCATGCCGAGGCGATTGACAAGATCTATGATCAGGTCGCCCCGGCCAGCGATGATCACATCGCCATGGTGGTGCGCGAACCCGTTGGCGTGGTGGGGCTGGTCCTGCCTTGGAACTTCCCGCTGCTGATGCTGGCCTGGAAGATCGGCCCGGCCCTGGCGGCAGGTTGTTCGGTGGTGATAAAACCCGCGCAAGAGACTACGCTGACCGCGTTGCGCGTGGCCGAACTGGCGATGGAGGCCGGTGTTCCGCGCGGTGTGCTGAACGTCGTTCCGGGGGGCGGAGCCGAAGTCGGCGAACCCATCGGTCGTCACATGGATGTCGACATGGTGTCCTTCACCGGCTCTACCGTGACCGGCAAACGCTTTCTGACCTATTCGGCGGAAAGCAACGCCAAGGAAGTGGTTCTGGAAATGGGCGGCAAAAACCCGGCCATCGTCATGGAGGATGCCGAAAACCTGGATCGCGTGGCTCAGCATGTCGTCAATGGCGCGTTCTGGAACATGGGCGAAAACTGTTCGGCGTCGTCCCGGCTGATCGTACACAAAGATGTCAAAGCTGAGCTTCTGGAGCGCATTGAGCATCACACCAAGCAATGGAATGTGGGAGATCCGCTGGATCCCGAAACCCGGATCGGTGCGTTGGTCAGCGAGGGACACTACGCAAAGGTTTGCGGATATCTGGATCAGGCCGACAGCGTGTTGATCGGGGGCAAGGCGGACAAGGGATTTGTCGAGGCAACGGTTGTCGAGGTGCCCGGGAATGACAGCACGCTGGCGCAGGAGGAAATTTTTGGCCCTGTCCTCAGCGTGATCGAAGTGTCTGGCTATGACGAAGCGATCCGCATTGCCAATGACACGCCCTACGGGCTCTGCGCTTCGATCTTTACCGCCAATGCCAAACGCGCCATTCGCGGCGCGCGGATGCTGCGCGCAGGTACGGTGACGGTAAACAGCTTCGGTGAAGGCGACATCTCGACACCTTTCGGTGGCTATAAGCAATCCGGCTTTGGCGGGCGTGACAATGGCGTCCATGCCCATGACCAGTACACCCAGCTCAAAACCATCTGGATCGACTTGGCCGATGATGCGGATGAGGCGGTGGATTGACCGCGTTCAACGTCAAACGGCGGCCGTTCCATCGCGGACCGGCCGCCTGGAATGAAATCCTCGACCCGCAGGGTCCGGCCCATTCGCTGTCGGGCGACATCACTGCCGATTTCGTGGTGGTCGGTGGCGGTTTTGCGGGTCTGTCGGCGGCACGGCGACTGACCCAGTTGCAACCCAGTGCGCGGGTCGTGGTGCTGGAAGCCGGACGTCTGGCCGAAGGTGCTGCGGGACGCAATTCCGGCTTCATGATCGACCTGCCGCATGAGCTGACGTCCGAAGATTATGCAGGCAGTGGCGACGACCGCACGTTAATCGCCTTGAATCGACAGGCGATTGCCTTTGCCGGCGCGGCCGTCGATGACTATGGCATCGATCCGAATTACTTCGACCCCGTTGGCAAGGTGAACGGCGCCGTCAGCGCAACCGCACAGGCTCACAATCGCAGCTATGCGAAACACCTGCAAACGCTGGGCGAGGTCAGTGAGGTTCTGGATCCTCAGCAGATGTACGAGCTGACCGGAAGCAGGCATTACCAATCGGGACTCTACACCCCCGGCACGGTCATGCTGCAACCCGCAGGCTATATTCGCGGGCTGGGGCAGGGGCTGTGTTCCCATGGGGTGCAGATATACGAACAGAGCGCTGTGACCGGTTTTGCCCGGCAAGGCAGCGACTGGTTGGTTTCGACGCCTCAAGGCTCCGTCAGTACTCCGCGCGTCATCCTGACGGTCAATGGTCATCTGGAAAGCTTCGGGATCGAACGCGGCCGGCTGATGCAACTGTTTCTGTTTGCCATGATGACACCGGATCTGGACCTGGATGCGCTGCAGCGTCTGGGTGGTCAGCCACGCTGGGGCGTCACGCCGTCGGACCCGATGGGCACCACGATGCGTCGCATCGATACCGGGCAGGGGGGTAACCGCATCATCACCCGCACCTGTGCCGCACTACGACCGGGCATGGTCGCCTCGGAGAGTGACCTGAAACGTGCCGCGCGCGTCATGCAAAGCAAGTTCGATCAGCGTTTCCCGCAACTGGCAGGGTTGCGGATGGAGTATGCCTGGGCCGGTCACCTGTGCCTTTCGATGAACGGCGTCTCGGTCATGCGTCAGATTGACGCGGGCGTAACCTCGGGCTGTGTTCAGAACGGTCTTGGCACGGCGCGCGGAACCCTGACCGGGATCGGTGCGGCGGAACTGGCCTGTGGCGAAACCTCCGAGATAACGCGCCACTTCACGGCCGAGGCCCAACCCAGCAAACTGCCCCCACAACCGTTCCGTGAAATCGGAGCGAATATGGTTTTGCGTTGGAAAGAATGGAAAGCGCGGGATGAATAATCCTGCGCTCCCCGGACGGGTGGGGCGCTACTGCGGCAAGCTCAGCTTGGCCATGCGCCCGCCATCGACCGTATAGATCTGACCGGTTATGAAGCCGCTTTCTTCGGCTGCAAGAAAGGCAACCAGGGCTGCAACTTCTTCCGGTTTGCCTGTGCGGGCAACAGGGTGAATTCGTCCGATTTCCTTGCGGAACGCATCCGGATCAGGCATGGAATCGACGAATTCCAGGTTCAGATCCGTATCGATCCAACCCGGTGCCACCGCGTTGCAGCGGATGCCTTCGTGTCCGTGATCCACGGCCACAGCGCGAGTCAGCCCGTGCAACCCGGCCTTGGACGCGCAATACGCAGCATGGCCCGGGTTGCTGCCCAGACCTTCGATGGATCCCGTGTTGACGATCGAACCGCGGGTCTTGCGAAGATGGGGTAGAGCGGCCCGGATCATCAGGAACGGCGCCGTCAGGTTGACCGTCAGGTTGCGCTGCCAGTCATCCAGGCTCATGCCTTCGACAGATGATTCCTGCATCATGCCGGCGTTGTTGACCAACACATCCAACCGGGCGGCCTTGCTGATCACTTCGCGGACCACCTGATCCGGGCAGGTTGGATCGCTGAAATCCGCGGTGAGGCTTCCGAATTCATCATCCGCACTGCGCTGTGCGGTGAAAACCCGCGCGCCTTCCGCTGCCAGTCGCCGGGCAATCGCTTGCCCAATCCCGCTGCGCCCGCCGGTGACCAGTGCAACCTTGCCGTCAAACCGTGTCATGCGACGGGTTTCCCGCCATTGACCTCGACCAAGGCGCCGCACATATAGCGCGCCGCGTCCGAGGCCAGGAACAACACCACATCCGCGATGTCGTCGGGTTCGGCAATCCGCCCCAAGGGGACTGTCCGGCCCAGGTCTTCCACCGCTTTGTCCGGGTCAAAGCCGCGCTTGGCAAAGCCGGATCGCAGCATCGGCGTGTTTACTTCGTTCGGGCAGACCGCGTTGACGCGGATGCCCTGATGTGCGTGATCCATCCCCATGCACTGGGTCAGCGACGCAATCGCCGCCTTGGTCATGCAATACAGCGCATGGTTTGGTCCCGGAGCCTTGCCGCCCCAGCAGGATGCCGTATTGACGATGGCCCCGCCGCCACTTGCCGCCATCAACGGGATGGCGGTGCGGCAGATCCGGAACGGGGCTTGAATGTTGACCCCCACGGACAAATCCCAGTCAGCGTCCGAAGTGTCGGTCACCGGTCCACGGGTAATCACGCCTGCATTGTTGATCACGATGTCCAATCCGCCCAAAGCTTCGGCCGCTGTTGCGGGCAGGGTATCGGCATAGCTTGGGTCCAATAGGTCCCCTGGTAGATAGGCCGTTGCGCTCAATGCAGACACATCGCGGTCTGCAACGGCAACTGACGCCCCTTGGGCAATCAGTTTCTCTACAATCGACTGACCAATCCCGCCTGCGGCGCCGGTGACCAGAGCTTTCTTTCCTTGGAATTGCATATCTTATCCCTTACCCAAAAGACGCAACCGGGGTGCCAAATCGTGTTTCATCGGGCAAAACTCCCAGCCCGGGACCGTTTGGTTTGGCAATGTGGCCGTCTTCGATCCGGATGCCATTCACCGGGTCATAATGGCCGCCGATGTACGGTGCGGCCAGCCATACCCCTTCCAGTAGTTCGGGAGAAACCGTAGCGCCCATATGAGTGCAGGCAGCCGCAATGATGTCGCCGCCCCAACTGTCATCGCAGGTATGAGGCAGTTTGTACGCCTGGCAGATATCCCGGAACGTGCTCATCTTCTGCAACCCGCCAATCCGGGTCAGCTTCATCCCGAATCCGTCCACCAACCCGGTGCCCACAGCCGTGACGACCGTGTTCAGATCGACGCTGTTTTCGTCCATAAAGATCGCATGACGGACCTGCGGGCGAATTTTTTCCAGGTCAGACATGGTGTTACAGGGCTGTTCAAGAACAAAGGGGATGTCCGGGCATTCCCGGCTGACCCGCAGCGCATCGCGCGTTGTCCAACCGCGATTGCCATCCACGGCCAGACGTACATTCCGGCCGCGGACGACCTCCCAGACTTTGCGGATGGTTTCGATATCCAGCTCGACCGGGCGACCGCCCACCTTGATCTGCAACCGGGGATATCCTTCTGCGATCTTGTCCGCCACCAGGCGCGCGATGTCGTCGGGGGCTCCGACGCCGGTGGCAAAATAGGACGGCACACGATCCGTGACCGCCCCGCCCAACAGGTCCGAGACGCTGCGCCCCAACGCTTTGCCCAGCAGGTCATGACAGGCAATGTCGATCGCCGCCTTGGCGTAATTGTGGCCGGTCAGCAGACTATCCATACATCTATGCACGGCCAAGGGCAGGAGTTCACAGCCCAGCATTCCGTCGGCGATGGCCGTCAGAGCTGCCCGGGCTCCGCCGGCATGGGCTTCGGCATAGGTGGGGCCGACCGGGCAGGTTTCCCCCCAGCCAACCAGACCGGTATCTGCAACCAGCTTGACCAAAGTGCTGTCCAGCGCCCAGACCTCGGCATTTGCCATGGTGTAGGGGCCATTTCGGACTGGAAGATCAACTTGATAGATGTGTATTTCGGCGATCTGCATGAGGTGTCGTCTTCAAAGCGGGAATGAAAAAAAGACCCGCCTTAAGGGGGCGGGTCCAGTCGGGAAGTGTGCTCAGTAGCTCTGGTTCAGTTCGTCGGCGGCCGGGATCTCGCGCTCGCGCCGGGCGATATAGTCCAGCAACTCTTCGTTCTTGGCGTCGTCCAGCTTGGGTTCCTGATATTCGGCCAACAGGTTGCGCGCGTGTTTCAGGGCGCGTTCGTTGATCTCGACGCTGCCTTCGGCCACCCATTGCTCGATCGAGTTGTTGTCGAACAGCTCGGGCATGAAGAACGCCTGCTGGAAATTCTCCTGCGTGTGGGGATGACCCAGGTAATGGCCACCCGGCCCCACATCCGGCACTGCCGACACGGCCTTGTCGAAATCGTCCCATTTCGGTCCTTCGGCCATCCGGTAGGCCATGGCGCATTGTTCGGCATCGACCACGAATTTGGCGACGGAACAATGCATCCCGGCCTCGTTCCAGCCTGCCGAGTGCCAGATATAGTTGGCGCTGGCATGCATCACCGCGCTCAGCGTCGTGGCGCTTTCATATCCGGCCTGCGCGTCGAACGTCTTGGCGCCGCCCAAGGTGTTCGATGTGCGCCACGGCACGCCGTAATACCGCGCCATCTGACCGATCATGAAGTTCATCAGGCTGATCTCGGGTGTGCCCGCCATCGGGGCGCCGGATTTCATGCTGACCGTGGACAGGTAATGGCCATAGATCGCCGGGGCACCTTTGCGAATGACCTGCGTATAGGCCAGTGCGCTCAGCGCTTCGGCGTTCAGCTGGGCCACGGTTGCGGGGACCGAAGCCGGCGTGTTGGCGCCGCCCAGAACGAAGGGTGAGCATAGCACCGGCTGGTTGCGGCGGCAGAAGGCGCGCATGGCGCCCAGCATGGTTTCGTCCCACACAAGCGGGCTGTTGCCGTTGCAGTTGCCGGTGGTGACGGGGTTGTTGTCGATGAAGTCTTCGCCGAACAGGATGGCGCACATGTCCATCACGTCTTCGGCATTCTTGGGGCTGGTGGTCATGCCCATGAAGGTTTTGTCCGAATACTTCATCGACGAATAGGTGATCCGCAGATGTCGCTGGCTGATCGGGTGGTCATAGGGCTCGACGATGTGGTGGGCCGAGCTGTGCAGCGCTGGCATCATATGCGCCAGCTTGTGGAACATCGCCAGATCTTCCAGCACCGGATTGCGGCGTACATCATCCAGATCTCGCAGGAACGGCGCGCCGGTCATGGGAACAAAAATCGAATGCCGCCCCCCCAAGCGCACATTATTGGCCGGGTTGCGCGCGTGATAGGTGAAGTCCGACGGGATCGTCGCGATCAGCTCGCGTACCAACCCGCGATCAAGATAGACCAGCTCGCCCTCGACTTTGGCCCCGGCACGTTTCCAATCTTCCAGCGCGATGGGATCCCGGAACTGGACACCGACATTCTCAAGAATGTCCATCGACGCGTTGTCGATTTTTTCAACCTGTGCGCCGTCCATGACTTCGCACAGCGGCAGGTTGTTCTTCAGACCCGGAAGCATTGTGAAATCGCGGGCGGTTCTGATCGCGCGCCGGGCCGATCGGCCACCTGCGCGCGAACGGGGTTTGAGGGCTAGATCCGTCATCCTAAAGGTCTCCTTTGTCGTTTTACGATGAAGACCTGTCGGACCTGTCGCGTGCAGGAATCCGAAATCTGGTTGCAGAAAACGACACGGGCCGGATTTGCCGTGACGGTTTTCCCGGGTGGCTTCTCATCAATCCCGCTCAGTTGTTCCGTACCAAGACGCTCATCCGGGTGAATGAGCAACACCGTTCCCGGTGCAAATTCCCCGGTTCGCACATCGAATTCAAATTTCGTGTTTTGATTTCAGCAGATCCTTATGTAACCTTTTCCCTGTAATCGCATAACTTTAGTTCAATGATCACTTGATACTCACTTGGGCTGGGGCCGGATCCTGAGATCATGGCAAGAGTCGGCAGCCCCGAAAGGAAGGTTCCGTGGGTGGACTGGCTGCAATCTGCGTTGTCGTGATGGTCTATGGCCTTTTGGCCAAGCGTTTGGACAAGACGTTCCTGACCGCGCCGATGGTGTTTCTGGGGCTTGGTGTGGTCTTGGAACAGGCCGGTCTGGTCAGCCGTGACCGGGCGCATGCCCTGTTGGATCCCATCGCCGAAGTGGCGCTGATCGTGCTGCTGTTTCTGGACGCGGCCCAGACGGATCTCAAGGCGTTGCGGCAGCAGAATGTCTGGCCTGCCCGCATGCTGTTGGTGGGTCTTCCCCTGGCTATTGTGATCGGGACCTTCGTGGCCTGGACCATAATGCCCGGTATGGGGTTGGCGCTGGCCGCGCTGGCCGCCGCGATCCTGTCGCCAACCGACGCGGCGCTGGGGCAGGCGGTGGTGACCAACCCGGATGTCCCGGAACGGTCACGACGGGCGCTGACCGTGGAAAGTGGTATGAATGACGGGCTGGCCCTGCCGATTATCCTGATGCTGGCCTCGGTCGCGGCGATGGAGATGTCACACAGCCCGGGCGAGTGGCTGGTTTTTGGTATCAAACAGATCAGTTTCGGCATTCTGGCCGGCATCGGGCTGGGTACGTTGGGCGGTCTGGCTCTGCTCAAGGCCAAGGACCTTGACACGACCTCGGACACGACCGAGGGCATTGCCGCGCTCGCCCTGGCCGGTGGCACCTATCTGATTTCTTCGATGATCGGGGGGAACGGTTTCATCGCAGCCTTTGTCAGTGGCCTGTGCTTTGGTCATGTGGTCGGCGGGCGTTGCAAGTTCGTCTTTGAATTTACCGAGAGCGAAGGTCAGATCCTGGCCTGGCTGGCTTTCCTGCTGATCGGTGGCGCCCTTGTCCCCCACGCCGTCGCCAATCTGACATGGCCGATGCTGGCCTTGATCCTGTTGAGCCTTTTTGTCGTGCGTCCGCTGGCGATCTGGCTTTCCTTGATGGGCACTGATGCCAAGCCGATTTCCAAACTCTTCTTCGGTTGGTTCGGCCCGCGTGGGCTCGCCACCGCGCTTTTTGCATTGATCGTGCTGGAGGAACTCCCACCGGAAGTGGGTGAAAGCGTGCTTTCCATGGCCGTAAACGCGGTCTGGATCAGCGCGCTCCTGCATGGGGCTACGGCGGGGATCGGCGGCCGCTGGTATGGCCGCAAGATGGCCCAGATCGAAGCCTCTGACGAACAGCCCCAAGAACGGCGCCAAGAACAGCCGCAAGAACAGACGGAGACCACCGCCCTCAACAGCTAGCCTACGCCAGCAAGGAGACATGATGCAGAAAGCCACAGTCGCGCGATATGACGATCTGAAGGACCGCAAACCGGAATATGCCCTGGTGGGCGAAGTGGATCTGGTGGTGGTTCGCTTTGATAATGAGGTCTCGGTGTTCTATGGGCGATGTCTGCATCGCGGCGCGTTGATGTCGGACGGGTTCGTGCGCGGAAACAACCTGATGTGCGGGCTGCATTTCTGGGACTACAGGCTGGACAGTGGCGTGTCGGAATATGCCAATGACGAAGTCCTGCCCAAGTTCACATCCTGGATCGAAAACGGCGAAGTGCTGGTGGATGCGGATGAGATCGAAGCCTGGGCGCTGGAAAACCCGCAACCATTCAACCGCAACGCCTATCTGGGGCTGTACGCAGACACCAGTCATGGCACGGAAGAAGAACCTTACAACGACCTGATCCAACGCTATGCCAAACAGGGGCTGTCGAAAACCGGCCATCACGGGGTGGTGCAGTCCATGGGTGTGCCAAGGACCGAGCTGCCTGATTGGGACGACATCCAGATCCTGACCGCACAGTTGCACAAACCTCCCCTGTTGGACGATGACCCGGTGGGGACCGAAGTGGTGATAGGCCCAAACGCGCAAAAACCGCTCCGCCTGGATATCCCGCTTTTCGTGTCGGACATGAGCTTTGGGGCGCTGTCGGAACCCGCAAAGCTTGCCATGGCCATCGGAGCCGAGATGTCGGGTACCGGGATCTGTTCCGGCGAAGGGGGCATGCTGCCCGAAGAACAACAGGCCAACAGCCGGTATTTCTATGAACTCGCCTCGGCCAGATTTGGCTTTTCATGGGATGCGCTGGCCAAGGTGCAGGCGTTTCACTTCAAAGGCGGACAGGGGGCCAAGACCGGGACCGGCGGTCATTTGCCCGGCAAGAAGGTCAAGGACAAGATCGCCAAGGTACGAGGGCTGGATCCGGGGCAGGATGCTATCTCACCGGCGCGGTTCCCGGAATGGACGGATCCGGCCCAGATCCGTGATTTCGCCGATCAGGTGCGCGACCGCACCGGCGGGATTCCCATCGGCTACAAGCTCAGCGCGCAGCACATAGAAAAGGATATCGACGCGGCGTTGGAAGTCGGCGTTGATTACATCATCCTCGACGGGCGCGGTGGCGGCACCGGGGCTGCCCCGATCATCTTCCGTGACAATATCTCGGTTCCGACGATCCCGGCCTTGGCCCGGGCCCGGGCGCATCTGGACCGGCAAGGCCGCTCTGACGTGTCGCTGGTCATCACCGGCGGGCTGCGCAAACCGGCAGATTTCATCAAGGCCATGGCGCTGGGCGCCGATGCGGTTGCCGTGTCGAATGCGGCCATGCAGGCCATTGGCTGTATCGCCATGCGCGCTTGCCACACCAATAATTGCCCGGTCGGCATTGCCACCCAGAAGCCGCATCTGGTCAGCCGCCTGGTAGTTGAAAAATCCGCCAAACAGCTGGCCAATTTCTTTGAAGCCTCTGTCGGCCTGATGCAGGTGATGGCGCGTGCCTGTGGCCATGACCATTTATCGAAATTCAACGCCGACGACCTTACAACCTGGAAAAAGGAAATGTCGGACCTGTCCGGCATCGCATATGGAGGGATGGCATGACCACAGCAGAAACCCTGCTCTGGCTGGCCAGGATCTGGCTGATCGTCGGCGGTGTCACGGCAGCGGCGTTCCTGACCATCGGCATCGACAGGATCGACGAAGACGCGCAGGGCACTTATGCCTTCCGGCCTTTGCTTTTGCCGGGGATCCTGCTGCTCTGGCCGCTGGTGCTTTGGCGATGGTACGTTCTTGAAACCGGACGCGACGATCCGGACGCCCGTTTCAAACCTGTGCGCACCGCGCATGGTGCAATGGCGGTGACCTTGTGCATCGTGATCCTTGGCACGGTGCTCTTTGCGCTTTCCAGCCGCCAGAACTGGCCTGCTGAATTTGAGCCTGTCCAGCTTTCTGCCCCGGATCAGACCCCAAGCGGGGAGGTCAGCGAATGAGCGTCAAATACATTCCAGTTCAGTGGAACAAGAACAAATGGTGGTATGACGGTTTCATGCTGGCAGGCGTGGTGGGGTTCCTGTGGGTTTTCCTCTATGTGACCCCCGAAATCCTCAGCCACGAACGCCCGATCAACCCGCAGATCCACAACGCCCGTGCGTTCGGAGCCTGCGCGTTTTTCATGATGACCATCATCCTGTGCATCGGCCCCCTGGCACGGCTGGACAAACGGTTCCTGCCTTTGCTTTACAACCGTCGCCATTTCGGGGTGATGACTGCCGCCGTCGCGTTGACCCATTTCAGCTATGTCCTGAACTGGTATTTCGCCTTTTCCGGCACCAACAAGTACGAAGCGCTGTTGTTTTCCAACACAAGCTACGGTCAGCTTGTCGGCTTTCCGTTCGAAGCCTTCGGGATCTTTGCGCTGCTCTGCCTGCTGATCCTGGCTGCAACCAGTCACGATTTCTGGCTCAAATTCCTGACGGCCCCGGTGTGGAAGCGGATTCATTACCTGATCTATTTTGCCTATGCTGCAGTTGTGGCTCATGTCAGCCTTGGTGTGCTGCAGGACCAGCAGAACCACTTGTTCACCGTGGTTTTCGTGGCGTCGGCTTTTACGGTCGCAGGTTTGCACCTGCTGGCTTTTCTGCATGAACGAAAGGCCGGAGATCCGGATGCAGTGCCGGACACTGATGGCTGGGTTCAGGTTTGCCACGCCAAAGACATTCCCGAGGCGCGAGCCAAAATCGCCGTTCTGCCAAGCGGTGACCGGGTTGCGGTGTTCCGGTTGGAAGACAAACTCAGCGCGGTGTCCAATGCCTGCGCGCATCAGAACGGCCCGTTGGGCGAAGGCAAGGTGATCCGCTGCCTGATCACCTGCCCATGGCACGGGTTCCAATATGACATTCGCAGCGGCCGTTCCCCCGCGCCGTTCACCGAAAAGATCCCGACCTATAATCTGGCAGTGCGGGACGGAGTGGTTCTGGTCAATCCCAAGGCCAACCCACCCGGCACTTATGTTGAACCGGTGGAGGTCTGATGATGAAACCACCTGTCAAAAAGGATACGACCCCGTTTTTCGTCGGGTACTTCAAGGTGCCCAAGAAACTGCGTTCCTTCCTGCTGATCGCGGGGGTCGCCGTTGTGGCCTTCATGACCGCTTTCGGGTTGGTTTCAGGCGCGTCACAGGATGATCCCGGCGACGGTGCATTCAGGTTTGACTACGGCCGCCAGACTGTCACCGGCGTGATCGAACTGTTGCCTTATCCACTTCTGCACGTGACCGAAGGCAATGATCGGATCAAACCGGGCCACACCCTGATGCTGACTGCGCAGGGCAAATCAGGCGTTTTCTCTCGTGCTGAACCGTTGGAGGGTCAGAAGGTCACCGCCTCGGGCATCATACTGGAACGCGGCGCGCTGAACATGCTGCAGGTGAGGGGCGGGGCGCGCGGCCTCGGACCTGCCGAAGGCAGCGGAGCGCCGCCCGTCTCTGAACCGCTGGGTCGCTGGAAACTGGCCGGTGAGATCTGTGACGGTAAATGCCTGGCCGGCGCTATGCGCCCGGGACGCGGCATCGCCCACAAGGCCTGCGCCAACCTTTGTCTGCTGGGCGACATCCCACCGGTTTTTGTTTCGACCAAACCGGTCGACGGATCGGAATTCCTGATGATCCTGGGTAAGGATGGCGGGCCTCTGCCCGCAATCGCATACGACTATGTCGCTCAGTTCATCTCGCTCGAAGGTGACGTCTCGCGCCACGGCGACCTTCTGGTCCTGCGTATGGATCCCGCAACGATCGAGGTGATGAAATGAGCCGACGCGTCTTCTGGATGACCCTGACCGTGCTTGTCGCCGCCGTACTGATCTATCTGTCGCGGTTCTGGGCCTTTGATCTGTGGGGGCGCGAGGGATTGTTCGGCCTGCGCGAACTGCGCCCCCAGGGCGGATTGCTGGCCCGCTGGCTGCGTGGCACCGTTTTTGCGCCCTTCGAATTGATCATCTGGGTGGTTGGGGTCTTCCTGATCCTGACCGGGCTTGAAAAGCTCTATGACCGGATCGTGAACCGCAACAAATGAGCTGATGGTCCGCAAAAAAGAGTTTGGGTGCCCGATTGAAGCGTAATCCAGGGCGCTCGATCCTCAATTCGGTGAAATTGCGCTGGATAGAATCAGTTTGAGGCAAACAACACGCGATTGTTTCGAAACCGAATAAGATCAGGAAAAATCCTGTAACCTGCTGAAACTTTGGACAATCCCGAAATTCAGACCTTCGTCGTACTTTGCGAGGCATCCAAATCGGCGCCTCAGGCTGGCGATATGCCCCGCGGCCCCTGAATTTCATGGTTAAGACCCCGGAATCACGGGTTTCCGGACTGAGTAAATTGTGATCACGAATTGCTGCATTCCAATGCCAATCTATTCACATTGGCGAATTGTTTACCAAATACAGATAGAAAAATCGAAATAGATGATGTACGATAAGTGGTAAATCAAACGGTCAAATGTTGAGTGACTTCAACAGCTTGGTTCGCTTTGCGGAAAAAGGAACCCAAGACCGTCGGCCCGAAGTCGGGCGAGAGCAGATTCTGAGACAAGGTTGCGGAGCGAGTTTCCCCACGCGTCGGGAGAGCTATGTCTTTGCACAGCAAATGCACCCAAGGAGGACTGCCCAGTACGTGAGGCAAAACAGGAGGTAAGTGTCGATGAAGGACATTGTCGAGCTTTTCGCGGAGCAATATGCCGAGACCCGCGAACAGGAAATGTCGTTGCAGGACTATCTGAACGGTTGTCGTGACGATCCATCCATGTACGCCAATGTGGCGGAACGCATGCTCAAGGCGATCGGTGAAGAAGAACTGCTGGACACGTCCAGAGATCCCCGGCTGGGGCCGCTGTTCCAAAACCGAACGATCAAGCGATACGCTGCCTTCAACGACTTCTACGGAATGGAAGACACGATTGAACGGATCGTGGGCTATTTCCGCTATGCCGCACAGGGTTTGGAAGAACGCAAGCAGATCCTCTATCTCTTGGGACCAGTTGGGGGAGGCAAGTCTTCGCTCGCGGAACGGCTGAAGCGACTGGTTGAAGATCAGCCGATCTATGTGCTGAAAGCCGGCGACCAGATCAGCCCGATCTTCGAATCTCCGCTGGGCCTGTTCGATCCGCTGCGTATGGGGCGCATGCTGGCCGACGAGTACGGCATCGCGCAGCACCGCCTGCCGGGACTGATGTCACCCTGGGCGGTCAAGCGGCTGGACGAGTTTGACGGCGACATCTCGCGCTTCAAGGTGGTGAAGCTGCACCCGTCGCGCCTGCGTCGCATTTGCGTGGCCAAGGTCGAACCGGGAGATGAGAACAATCAGGATATCTCGACCCTGGTGGGCAAGGTCGATATCCGCCAGCTGGAGCACTACAGTCAGGATCACCCAGACGCCTATAGCTTCTCGGGCGGGCTGAACCGTGCGACCCAGGGCGTCATGGAATTCGTCGAAATGTTCAAGGCGCCCATCAAGATGCTGCACCCGTTGCTGACCGCAACGCAGGAAGGCAACTACATGGGCACCGAAAGCTTTGGCGCGATCCCGTTCCAGGGACTGATCCTGGCCCATTCCAACGAAAGCGAATGGCAGGCCTTCAAGAACAACAAGAACAACGAGGCGTTCATCGATCGCGTCAGTATCGTCAAGGTGCCGTACTGCCTGCGGGTCACGGAAGAGGCGCTGATCTATAACAAGCTTCTGGAAAACAGCGAGCTCAAGGATTCACCCTGCGCGCCTGAGACGCTCAAGATCCTGGCGCGGTTCAGCGTGTTGTCACGGCTCAAGCCGCACGAGAACTCGAACCTCTACTCCAAGATGCGCGTCTATGATGGTGAGACGCTGAAAGACACCGATCCCAAGGCCAAGACGGTTCAGGAATATCAGGACCATGCCGGGGTGGACGAAGGCATGACCGGGGTGTCTACCCGTTTTGCCTTCAAGGTGCTTTCGAACGTCTTCAACTATGACACCGAGGAGGTTGCCGCTGATCCTGTCCATTTGATGTATCTGCTGGAACAGATGATCAAAAGAGAACAGTTCCCGCAGGAGGTGGAAAGCCGCTATCTGGAATTCATCAAGACCGATCTGGCACCCCGGTACGAGGACTTCATCGGGAATGAAATCCAGAAGGCCTATCTGGAGAGCTACTCGGAATACGGTCAGAACGTCTTTGACCGCTATATCTCTTATGCCGATGCCTGGATCGAGGAGCAGGATTACAAGGATCCTGATACCGGTCAGCTCTATGATCGGGAAATCCTGGATAAGGAACTGTCCAAGGTCGAGAAACCGGCGGGCATTTCCAACCCCAAGGATTTCCGAAACGAGGTGGTCAAATTCGCCCTGCGTCACCGCGCCAATACCGGCAGCAACCCGCCGTGGAATTCGTATGAAAAACTGCGCGACGTGATCGAAAAGCATATGTTCAGCCAGGTCGAAGAACTGCTGCCTGTGATCAGCTTCGGGTCCAAGAAAGACAGCGACACCGAAGGCAAGCACATGGAGTTTGTCGAACGCATGAAAGGCCACGGCTATACCCAACGGCAGGTCAGGCGGCTTGTCGAATGGTACATGCGCGTGAACAAGGCAGGATAACAATCCGGAGGTGCAGACAGGATGCATCACTTCATCGACCGCCGCCGGAACCCGAAAGGAAAAAGCCTGGGCAACAGGCAGAGGTTCCTGCGCCGGACCAAAGGCCACGTCAAGGAAATGGTGGACAAGTCCGTCCGCGAGCGCTCGGTCAAGGGCGGCGCGGAGGGGCCGGACACTGGCGAACGGGTGACAATCCCGGTCAAGGGGATCAAGGAACCCCGGCTGGCCCAGTCGCCCCAGGGTGGTTTCCGTCAAAGGGTCTATCCCGGCAACAAGGACTTTGTTGTCGGCGACCGCTTCAAACGGCCCCAGGGCGGGGCCGGGCAGGGCGGCCGTGAAGGATCGGACAGCGGCGAAGGCGAGGATGGTTTTTCCTTCAACCTTACCCGAGAAGAATACCTGCAGATCCTGTTCGACGGGCTGGAACTGCCGGATATGATCAAGAAAAACACGGTGGAAACCGAAACCATCGGCACCCGCCGGGCCGGCCTTACGACAGCCGGGACGCCAAACAACCTCAACCTGATCCGTACTATGCGGAACTCCTTGGGGCGCCGCATTGCGCTGAAACGCCCTTCGACCCGTGAATTCGAGGAGCTCGAAGACCGCATCCTGGCGCTTGAAGCTCTGGACAGTCCCACTGCCAACGAGTTGCAGTTGTTGAAAGATCTGCAGGCAGAACTGGAGGTACTGCGGCGGAAGCGCAAGGTTGTGGGGTACATCGACCCGCTGGACCTGCGCTATGACACGCATGTTCCGGAAAAGATCCGGAATTCTCAGGCGGTCGTGTTCTGCCTCATGGATGTATCGGGCTCGATGCAGGAACGGGAAAAGGACCTGGCAAAACGCTTCTTCATTCTGCTCAATCTGTTCCTTGAACGCGCTTATGAGCATTCCGAGATTGTGTTCGTGCGCCACACGCACCATGCGCAGGAGGTCGATGAGGAAACCTTTTTCTATGCTCGCGAAACCGGAGGAACGATCGTCAGTACGGCTCTGACGGAAATGGAGAAAATCATCGAGGACCGTTATCCTCCGGACGAATGGAACATCTACGGGGCCCAAGCGTCGGACGGGGAAAATTTCGGCAATGACTCGGCCAAATGTGAGGCGCTGTTGAATTCCGTTTTGTTGCCGATCTGCCAGTACTACGCCTATGTCGAAATTGTTCCAGAGAGTGATACCGCACTGTTGAATGACCCCGGCGCGGGGGGTGATCTGTGGCATTCCTACCGGCGGGTCAAGGAGCATTGGCCGAACTTCCAGATGCTGCGGGTGTCCGAACCCGCACATATCTATCCGATGTTCCGCGAACTTTTTGCCAAGCGCAGTGCAGGAGATGCCGCATGACCCTGGATGACCCTGTAACACGGCCCCTGTTTGACGGATCGGACTGGACGTTCGAGCTGATGGGCACCGTGCATGACGCGATCGAGGAGATTGCGCTGAACGATCTGGGCCTCGATGTCTATCCCAATCAGATCGAGATCATATCGGCCGAACAGATGCTGGATGCCTATTCCTGTGTCGGACTGCCGCTGATGTATCAGCACTGGTCCTTCGGCAAGCATTTCGTCCGGGATGAGACCTATTATCGCAAAGGGATGATGGGGTTGGCCTATGAGATCGTGATCAACTCGAACCCCTGCATCAGCTACAACATGGAAGAAAACACCATGGCCATGCAAACGCTGGTCATGGCCCATGCGGCGTTTGGGCATAATCACTTCTTCAAGAACAACTACCTGTTTCAGGACTGGACCGACGCGGCGGGCATTCACGATTACCTGGCCTTTGCCAAGAACTTCATCGCCGATTGCGAAGAACGCTATGGTTTGGATGAGGTCGAACGCGTGCTGGATGCCGCCCATGCGCTGCGCGACCAGGGGGTGTTCCGCTATGGCCGCCCGCCCAAACCCACGGCCGAGGAACTGCAGGCGATGCAGCGCCAGCGTGAAGGCCATGAGAGCCAGCGCAGCGTGTTGGACCTGTGGACCGATGCCACGCTTGGGGAGACGCGCGAAGAGGTCAGCGTTGAGGACCGCGCCATATCCTCACGCCAGTCGGCTCTGAACCTGCCGCAGGAGAACCTGCTGTATTTCCTGGAAAAACACAGCCCCGTGCTGGAAGCCTGGCAACGCGAAATCCTGCGCATCGTGCGCTATCTGGCGCAATATCTGTACCCGCAGAAACAGACCAAAGTGATGAATGAAGGCTGCGCAACGTTCAGCCATTACTACATCATCCACCGGCTGTACGAGAAAGGCCTGATCACTCAAGGCGCCCTGATGGAGATGATGCACAGCCATACCAATGTGATCATGCAGCCCGAGTTTGACGATCCGCGCTTTTCCGGATTGAACCCCTATGCGCTGGGCTTTGCCATGATGATGGATATCCGCCGCATCTGTGAGAACCCGACCGAAGAGGACCGCGACTGGTTCCCCGAATTCGCCGGCAATCCGGATTGGAAATCGGTCCTGTTGCAGGCCTGGGCGAATTACCGCGACGAGAGTTTCATCCTGCAGTTCCTGTCACCCAAGCTGATGCGCGACTTCAAGCTTTTTGTGATCACCGATGACGCCAAAAGCCCGGAACTGGTGGTCAGCCAGATCCACAATCGTCAGGGCTATCGCGAGATCCGGCGACTTTTGGCCAAATCCTATGATCTGGCCTATCAGGAGCCCGATATTCAGGTCACGGACGCCGATCTGAAAGGCGACCGCGAACTGAAGCTGACCCACCAGATGCTGGACGGGATTGACCTGGTGGATGCGGATCGGGCCGAAGTCCTCAAGCATATCAAGGCGCTCTGGGGCTATGAGGTCAGCATGACCGGAGTGAATCGCGAAACCGGTGCCAAGGTGTATTCCGTTTCGACCCGCGCGCCCGAGGGCATGGATCCGGAGAAAGCGTAGCTTGGAGCAAGCTCGAACAAGGTCGTGAAGTCCGAGGCGGATGTCCTGAACGCTCCCGTGCAAGCATATGAACATAAAACAACCCGGCTTCTACAACAGAAACCGGGTTGAAATGTCTGCGAGACTGAAAGGTGTCGTCAGATCCGAAACAGGGGCTGCAACAGGCGCGGCATGAACGCATTGAACTTCAGCGACGCATCGGTCGCCGCCAGGCAGATGCAATCAGCTCCCGGTTCGGCAATTGGCGTATGCTCCAACTCTGCATCTGCCACTTCCAGATCGCCAACACCAAAATATCCGGTGTCGTCCCGGAATGCGCCCTGCAGGACCAGAGTCAGCTCCAAGCCGTTGTGGCCGTGGTCCGGGACAGCCTGACCCGCCGGGATATACAGCAGCCGAACCGATCCTTCGTCATCATCGCTCAGGATTGTTTGCCGCGTGCCCATGCCCAGCCGTTTCCATTTCGGCGGCTTTCCTTTCAGCGCTTCCATCACCGGGCCGGGATAGACACCGGACCGCGCGTGGCGCACAGGTTCTGGTGGGGGGGCGTCGTCCAGCGATGCAAACACCCGGTCGCGCAGGTCGTTCGAGACCAGCTGGGGTGTCAGCCCGTCCAGTACCACGCCGCCCGCGCATTCATGCGCGGCCAATCGGGCGCGGCATTCGTCACACATCGACACATGCGCAGCGACCACCACGGAAAAAGCGTGTGGCAGAGTGCCTGCCGCATAGCTCATCAGCAGGTCATCGGGGATATGATGGGTTATGCCTGTCATGTCTCTCCGGTATTCTTAAGTTCGTGTCGCAGCCTCTCCAGCCCCAGCCGGATGCGCGACTTGATTGTTCCAAGGGGCAGACCTGTCTGCGATTGGATATCGCTATGACTTAGTTCGCCCAGGTAAGCTTTCTCGATCATTTCACGCTGTGCCGGTTTCAATCGTTGCAGCGCTGCCTTCAGCCTTGAGGTTTCCTGTTCCAGCGCCACCACTTGCGAGGCGTCTTCCTGTGTCTCATCCTGCCGTTTCAGTTCCTCGGGAACCGGTCGGCTGTGCTTGCGGATCACGTCCAGTTGCCGGTTTCGGGCAATCTGGTAGACCCAGCTGGATACTTGTGCGCGTTCCGCGTCAAACAGGTGCGCCTTGTGCCAGACCGTCAGCATCACGTCCTGCACCACGTCTTCCGCCTGCGCCGCCGACATCGAGCTGCCACGCGCCACGAACCCCTTAAGTCGCGGGGCAAAGTGGTCGAACAGCCGGGCAAATGCCACGCGGTCGCGTTTGTCCCGCACGGCCAGCATCCAGACCGTTTGTTCAGTGTACCTTTTTTCCTCGACCAAACCCTTCGGCTCCGCACAAATAACTGCAGGTTCCACCCTAACGGGCGGCTGCAACACATCAAGATCGGCGTCGTGGCTCGGCTTCAACATGTGCTGATTACGGGACAGGTTTCGGGCAGGATCATTTTTTGTCGAAAAAAATGCTCCATTATTCGGCGAAAAATATGATCTGCCTCCGAACATGGGGCGTAACCCTTTGACAAAGTTCAAGGAGAGCGCATGTCATTCGATGCCCCAAACACCAGCCGCCAGCGTATCGCAATCGTGGGGGGCGGCATTTCCGGCCTTGCCGCCGCTTATCTGCTGGCCCCGCAGCATGACGTGACGCTTTATGAGGCAGAACCGCGCTTGGGCGGTCATGCGCGTACTGTTACTGCAGGTGTGAACGGCGATCAGCCGGTCGACACCGGCTTCATTGTTTTCAACTATGTCAACTACCCGCATCTGACCGCCATGTTCGACGATTTGGACGTCCCGGTCGAAAAAAGCGAGATGAGTTTTGGGGCCACCATCGACAACGGCTCGGTGGAATATGGCCTGCGGACCCTTGGTGCCATTCTGGGCCAGCGTCGCAACCTTGTGCGGCCGGGCTTTCTGGCGATGATCCGCGACATCCTCAAGTTCAATGCGATGGCAGAACGGGTCGCGCAATCCGACGATGTGACCATCGGCGAGATGGTGGATGAGCTTCAATTGGGGAAATGGTTCCAGCGCTATTACCTGATGCCGATCAGCGGCGCGATCTGGTCTACGCCGCCTGACGAAGTGCGATCGTTCCCCGCTCGAACGCTGGTACAGTTCTTCAAGAACCACTCGCTTTTGTCGGCCCGCAAGCAGCACCAATGGTACACGGTGTCCGGCGGCAGTATCGAATATGTGAAACGGCTGGAAACCCGTCTGCGCCTGAATGGCGTGACGTTCCGGCTGGGCGCACCGGTGCAAAATGTCAAACGCGACACGGTCGGCGTGACCATCAAAACCGCCGAGTACGGTGCGGAACACTTCGATCAGGTCATCCTGGCCAGCCATTCCGACGACACGTTGCGGATGCTGGAAAACCCCACTGCGGCTGAGCAGGCTGCCTTGTCCAACATCAATTACCAGGACAACCAGATGATCCTGCACCGGGACGAACGGCAGATGCCGCGCCGCCGGGCCTGCTGGTCTTCGTGGGTTTACAAGGCCGAAGGGGATCAGGATCAGGCCGCCATTGGCGTCACCTATTGGATGAACCAGCTGCAGAACATACCGCAAAATGATCCGCTGTTCATTTCGCTCAACCCGGTCAGCCCGGTTCGGGATGAGTTGATCTATGACCAGAAGACCTTCCGCCACCCGGTGTTCGACCGCGCCGCATTGGCCGCGCAAAGCAGAATTGCCGGTATTCAGGGTCAGAACAACACGTGGTTCGCAGGGGCCTATCTGCGCCACGGCTTCCACGAAGATGGGTTCTACAGCGCCGTTCGCGTGGCCGAGCTGTTGAACACGCAGAGCGTCAAGATCGCAGCATGAGCCTGCCGCCGGAACATATCGCGGGCTTTACCACCCACGCCCGGCGCGGCAACCTGCGCAATGCGTTCCGCTATGGGGTCGATTACCTGTTGATCGATCCGACCCAGAGTCGCGGTCCCGCATTGTTTTCGCGCAACCGACGCAACCTGATGTCCGTACGTGACCGTGACCATGGCGGTCGCGTCGGGCAGGGGCGGGGCCTGCAATGGGCACGCGAGGTGTTTGAAACAGCCGGGTTGGAGATCACCGGCGACCGGCGGATCCTTCTGCTGACACAGCCCAATTTCTTTGGCTATACATTCAATCCGGTCAGCTTCTGGTTGGTGATCGAAGGCGAAGATCTGCTGGCTGCCATTGCCGAGGTGACCAACACCATGCGCGACCGGCACAGTTATCTGTGTCATCTGCCGGGTTTCCGGCCCATCACCAAAACCACGCCGCTCAGATCAGCCAAGATCTTTCACGTCTCGCCATTCCAGCAAATCGATGGCGGCTATCAGTTCAATTTCGACATCCGCCCCGACCGCATCGCCATCCGCATCCTGCACGAAAACGGCGATCAGGGCGTGATTGCCACGCTTTGGGGGGATCGCAAACCGTTGACCAACGGGTCGATCCTTCGGGCGGCGATCCGGCGTCCTCTTGGTGCGTTCCGCACGGTTGCGCTGATCTATTGGCAGGCAGTGAAGCTGAAACTGAAAGGGGCGCCGTTCAAACCGCGCCCGGAACCCCCGGAACAGGAAGTGAGTTGACCCATGCGTTTGTTGGTGAGTGTTCAATGTCTGGCACTGTTGGCGTTGCTGGCGTTTGGTGTGTCGCATGGCGCCCAAGCCCGGCAGGATCTGAAACTGGCGGGCCTTCAAGCGCCCACCCTGGTGAACGAAGTGACCGTGCGGTGGCTTGGCTTGCGCCTCTACAAGGCTGCGCTCTTCACTGAATCCGGCGAGCGGTTTTCCTGGTCAGAGCCTATGGCGCTGCAACTGACCTATCTGCGTGATTTCAGCGAACCTAAACTGACCAAAGGTACATTAGATGAGCTTCAGAGGATCGAGGGCAACCGTTCCGATCACACCGCCCTGATGGCGAAGCTTTCGAAATGCTTCACCGATGTGCAGGCTGGTGATCGTTTTGTTGCGGCGTCCCCGCGGCCAGACACACTCAGCATGTGGTTGAATGGTCGAAAGACTTGTACTGTGTCCGAACCGAACATCCGCAAGCGTTTCTTGGGCATCTGGCTTTCAGATCAAGCCCGTTCGGCTAGCCTGTCGCGCTCGTTGCGGGGGCAGTGAGGCCGGGAATGCAACACCTTCAGATCAGCCTGTTCGCCATGATGCTGGCGGCGGCTGGCTTGCCTCTCTATATTCACCTGCCGCGCTACGCCACGGCAGAGCTGGGCTTGAACCTGTCAGCCATCGGTGGCGTGCTGATCGGCCTGCGCGTGCTGGACTTTGTTCAGGACCCCCTTCTGGGCCGCATGGTCGACCGCTGGAACGGGGCGCGGGGGGTGTTTGCGGCCGTGGCTGGCTTTGGAATGGCGCTGGGCTTCCTTATGCTCTTCACTTTCGAGCCGATGACGAATCCTATCGTCTGGCTGGCCCTGTCGCTTATCGTGGTCTTCACCTCTTTCAGCCTTGGCTCAGTCCTGTTCTACGGTCAAAGCATGGCGCTGGCCGGATCGCGCGAAGCGCTGATCCGCATGTCCGCCTTTCGCGAGGCAGGTAGCCTGTTTGGTGTCATCGTCGCGGCGTTGGCCCCCACATTGATTGCATTGATGGGCGGGAATACCTATGCCGTTTTCGGCGCCGTCCTCTCCGTCATGGCAATCTGCGTCTGGGCGTCCACGCGCGGTCTGTGGCGTCTGTCCGCTCCGTCCGGGTCGGCGCTCTCGCTCACAGCCTTGAAAACGTCGGGCGGGCTGCGTCTATTGATCCTGTCTTTGGTCAACAGCCTGCCCGTGGCGATGACTTCGACCCTGTTTCTGTTCTTCGTTGAAGACAAGCTGCAGTTGACCGGCCTCTCGGGCCTGTTTCTGATCCTGTTCTTTCTCAGCGCGGGCCTGTCGGTCCCGCTCTGGACCCGGCTGTCGGCCCGCATCGGAACCCGCAAGGTTCTTTTGATCGGAATGACGCTGGCCATCGTATCCTTTATAGGAGCAGCCGCACTTCCACCCGGTGCAGCCATCCTGTTCGCGGCCATCTGTATCGGCTCGGGCGCATCGCTTGGCGCGGATCTGGTGATCCTGCCCGCGCTCTTTGCCGCCACCCTGTCACGCGCAAGGGTCCAGGCGGCAGAGGCGTTCGGCTTCTGGTCGATGTCGGCCAAATTCGCCCTTGCCCTGGCGGCGGGGCTTATGTTGCCACTTCTGGACCTGACCGGGTTCGTCGCAGGTGGGGAAAATTCGGCGCGGGCTCTGACCACTCTTACGCTCGCCTATGCCGTGGTTCCCTGCATATTGAAAATCGGGGCTGTCTGGATGGTGGCCCGCCTGTCTCACGAGGTTGACCTGAGATGAAAGCCCTTGTCGTCATTTTGATCCTGCTCCTGATCTTTGTGCTCTTGCAGCCGGGTTTGGGCTTCAAATCGCAAAAACCCGCGCTCTATGCTGGTACTGGCCCGGCCTTCGACATCCGGCAGCACCTGTCCGGTGACATCATTTCCGAAGGCATGATCTATGGCCCCCGCGGCCATGTCACCTCGCGTTTCGTGGCCCAGATGAAAGGCACCTGGAACGGCGACACCGGTACCTTGTCCGAAGACTTTACCTATGACACCGGCAACACCCAAAGGCGCGAATGGCGGCTGACCATGGGGGAAAATGGCGCCTTCACCGCCGAGGCAGATGACATCATCGGAATCGCAACTGGCCAACACAGCGGCGCCACCGTGCAAATGTCCTACAAGATCCGCTTGCCCGAAGCTTCGGGCGGTCATGTCCTCAACGTCACCGACTGGCTGTATCTGATGGAAAACGGCACCGTCCTGAACCGCTCCGAACTGCGAAAATTCGGCATCAAGGTGGCCGAGCTGGTTGCCGTCATGCGCCGGGTCGAGGACTGATGTGATCGAAGGCGGCACATATTGGTTGGTTGGCGCCAGCGAAGGGTTGGGCCGGGCATTGGCCCAACGGCTGGACGCCGAAGGGTGCAAGTTGATCCTCTCCGCACGCTCCGAACCGCGCCTGTCTGAATTGGCCCAGACCCTTATCAGCGACGCCCGCGTGGTGCCGGTGGACCTCAGCGACGCGATCTCGATTCAGGCAGCTGTGGATCAGGTGGGCGACGCCTTTGACGGGCTGATCTACTGTGCAGGTCAGTATGACCCGAGCGCCGCCCCCGATTGGAGCCCGGAGCCCGTCGAACGCATGGCTGACGTCAACTTCAACGGTGCCCTTCGCATTCTGGGCCGTACCGTCCCGCAAATGGTGCAACGCGGCCCCGGGCATATCGTGATCATCGGATCGCTGGCAGGCTTTACCGGCTTGCCCAACGCCATCGGGTATGGCGCAAGCAAGGCTGCAGTGATGCATCTGGCCGAAAATCTGCAGGCCGATTTGCGCAATACGCAGATCAAGGTGCAATTGGCCAACCCGGGTTTCATCCGGACCCGGCTGACAGACAAGAACAGCTTCAAGATGCCCTTCCTGATGGAACCTGAACAGGCTGCCGACCACGTCTTCCGGGCCATGCGTTCACGCCGTTTCAGCACCAGTTTTCCGATGCTGTTTTCATGGTTCTTCCGTCTCGCCCGTTTCCTGCCGCGGCGCCTGCTGGTGCGCCTCTTTTGATCGAGTGCCCTCAATGGCTTCTTTCTGGTTCCAAATACCTCGGGGTGAATTGGACCTTCAGGGCCAAGAGGGGCAGCGCCCCTCCAACCGCTTCAAACCTGCCTGACGCTGGGACTGTCTTGTCCTTTGCCGACGCCTCTGCTCAGTAAGTCCGATGACCCAACGCAATCACCGCGCTGCACTCAAACCGCTCTGGCCCTGGTGGGGACCGGACTTGCAAACCGTGCGCAGCCGTATTGTGGGCCGCCGGGATCCGATTCCCGGCGCAACGTCTCGGCTGGAATTCCCAACCTCCGACAACAGCGGCGACCGTCTTGTCGGTACGCTGCATGACCCGGATTTGCCCAAGCCGTTGCTGATCCTGCTGCACGGGGTCGCGGGGTGCGAAGACAGCATCTACCTGCACCAGACCGCCGGTCATTTTGTGGCGCAGGGGTTTCCCGTCCTGCGCTTGAACCTGCGCGGAGCGGGGATGTCGGCTGCAACCTGTTCCTCCTCCTACCACGCGGGCTGTGGACGGGATCTGCACGACGTGCTCAGGGGTTTGCCGGGCGGACTGACCCGAAACGGGGTTTTCGTCGTCGGGTTTTCCATGGGCGGGACTGTGCTGCTGAATGCCCTGACATCGTCCGTTCCAACCCCGCATGTGCTGGGCGCTGCCACGGTCTCCACTCCGCTCTGCATGGTGAGCTCGGCGCAAAAACTCTTCAGCCTGCGCAACCGGATCTATGAAAAGGCACTGCTGGGTGATCTGATCCGACAGGAGAAAACACTGCGTCATCACAACGGGCTGACCGACCTGTCCGATCTGCGCGGGCTTCGCCGGATCCGCGCCTTCGACGCCGCGGTGACCGCGCCTCGGCACGGGTTCGACGGGGTCGAGGATTACTACCGCCGGACCTCGGTCATCAACAGGATGCATCACACCTGCGTACCGATCCTGCTTGTGCACTCCGAGGATGACCCCTGGATCCCGGCCCGGGAATACCATGAACTCGGGGCGCAGAAGCTGCCCAATCTCACCCTGCGTCTCACGGCCAGAGGGGGGCATGTGGGCTTTCATTTCCAAGGCTCCGAACACCCCTGGTACCTGTCACAGATCCAGGACTTCCTGCAGCGCCTGATGTTACCGGCCTGACCATTCCAGAATAATCTGCGCGACTTCATCCGGCTTCTGGTGCAACAGCCAGTGATCCGCGCCGGACACATTCACACGGGTCAAGTCCCGCGCATAGTCTTCAAGCCCTTCCGTCGCCTCAGGTAAAAGCGCGGTGTCATTTTCACCCCAGATCAACAGATGCGGACAATGCACACGCAGACGTTCGACGGGAAACTCCGGAAGGGTCCATGATGTCTCCTCTGGTTTCGGCACCTTGATCTGCGATTTGCGATACCAGGCCAGCATCCGGTCCAGTTGATCCGCAGTCCCCCAGGCATTCTTGTAGGCCTCCAGCCGCGCACCACCCAGCCAGCTCATGTCCATGTTGCGCGCAAACAGGGCCTGCAGCTTGGCAAATCCGTCGGCCGCCAGATCCACGGCCGCCCCGGGCTTGCGCAGGTAATGAAAATAATGCGAGGCGCGGGCCTGTGCGCTGCCCGGTGTCAGGCTCCTTTGAAACGGAACAGGATGCACGCCATTGGCGATGATCAGGCGATCGACCTTGGTCTTGGGCGAAAAGCTAAGCCCATAAGCTACTGCTGCCCCCCAGTCGTGCCCCAGCACCGTAGCCTGTCCCCCCAGCAGATCGATCAGCGCGTTCATGTCCCCAACCAATTGCGCGGCGGCGTAATGCTCATCGCCAACGGGCGACCAACTCTGACCAAAGCCACGCTGATCCGGGGCGACGCAGAAAAATCGCTCTGTCAGACACGGCGCCAGCTCTTCCCATGCACCGGAGTATTCCGGGAAGCCATGCAGCAACAAAAGCGGTGGTTTGGACGGATCCCCCCATGTGCGAACAAAGAAGCGCTGGCCGTTTAACTGGTGAAATCCCTGCTTCATACCTGTCTCCCGCTGGTGGTACTGTGCATGTGGTGGCGCACGGGCTGAGCGCAACTTGTGTACGGTTAGTGTCGCGCTCTGCCGCCTATCTGGCAACGTCGGGCTCACGTGTCGTCGCGTCAGAAAAAGTCACCCGCATGTAACAGTTTCTTGACGCAGATCAGGGCGGAGTTTCCGGAATTTTGCTAGCTCCTCCGCAACACCCGAAAGTTAAGGAGTTTGCAATGACGAAGCCCACCGCCACCCCCGAAGAAACCCTTGTCAACGGGGCGACGGATGTATCAGTTACGACCGAGGAGACCGCTGAGGTCACAACAATCGAACCTGCGGTGGAAGCCGTTGCCGAGGGCGCCGTGGAAGCTGGGCCAGAGGTGATCGAGGCTCCCGCAACTCAGGAGGATGCAAAGCCTGAGTCCAAACCCGCGCGCGCCGCCAAGCCGACCCTGAGCCTGGCCGAACAGGCACGCCGCGCCTTTGAAACCGGGCGCTATCCTTACCGGCGCAAGATGGCCCGGCGGACTTATGAAAAGGACAAGGCCCAGCTTCAGGCCGAGCTGCTGAAGGTACAGCATTGGGCGCTGGAGACCGGGCAGAAATTCGTCATGCTGTTCGAAGGCCGCGACGCAGCAGGCAAGGGCGGCACCATCAAGCGTTTTACCGAACACCTGAATCCGCGCCATGCCCGTGTGGTGGCGCTGAACAAACCCACCGACGAAGAACGGGGGCAGTGGTATTTCCAGCGCTACATCAACCACCTGCCGACCGATGGTGAGATCGTCCTGTATGACCGGTCGTGGTATAACCGCGCCGGCGTCGAACGGGTCATGGGGTTTTGCGAACCGGGTGAATATCTTGAATTCATGCGCCAGACACCTGATCTGGAACGGATGTTGGTGCGATCGGGCATTCGTCTCTACAAATACTGGTTCTCGGTGACGCAGGAAGAACAGTTGAACCGCTTCAAGTCCCGTGAAACCGACCCGCTGAAACAGTGGAAGCTGTCGCCCATCGACAAGGCCAGCCTGAGCAAATGGGACGATTACACCGAGGCCAAGGAGGCCATGTTCTTCTATACCGACACCGCCGATGCGCCCTGGACGGTGATCAAGTCGAACGACAAGAAACGCGCCCGTTTGAACTGCATGCGGCATTTTCTGGCTTCGCTGGACTATCCCGGCAAGGATGAAGAGATCGTTCAGCAGCCTGATCCGCTGATCGTTGGACAGGCTCACCATGTGATCCACAGGTCGGATCATATCTTGGGTACTGCCCTTCATCCCGAGACCCGCAAGGTCTGATGCCGACCGTCCGCCGCGTGATCCGGGGCAGGGTGCAACCCACGCGTCGGAGGCGGGGCGTCAAAACCTGATCAAGGCAGGGGCGAGCGTGATTTCGCCCCTTGCCACGGACTGTCGCAGCTCCTAACCCTTGCGCATGTCCAGTTTGTCGCAGCCAGTTGCCCCGATGTCTTTGCGCGGTCACATCCGCGCCATTTCGATTTTGGGTCTGCCTCTGATCGGCGGGCACGTGGCGCAGTTTGCCATTGGTATGACCGACACGCTGATGCTGGGTTGGTATGGTGCCGAAGCCTTGGCTGCCGTGACCTTGGCGGGCAGTTATTTCTTTTCCCTGTTTCTTTTGGGGTCCGGCTTTGCCTTTGCCGTGATGCCGATTGTGGCAGAAGCCGCTGGATCCGGGGAAGAACGTCAGATCCGCCGCGCCACCCGGATGGGGCTTTGGCTGTCGCTGATCTATGGCATCGTTGTCATGCCACTTCTGCTATGGTCAAAACCGGTTCTGTTGATGCTTGGTCAGACCGAGGCGCTGTCGCAGGTCGCATCGCAATATCTGAAGATTGCGGGCTGGGGAATTTTTCCAGCGCTTCTGGTCATGACAATGAAGTCCTATCTGGCGGCGTTGGAACGGACGCAGGTTGTTCTTTGGATCACCATCTTGGCCGCCGGGGTCAATGCGCTCGCGAACTATGGCCTGATTTTTGGTAATTGGGGGTTTCCTGAACTGGGTGTTGCAGGTGCGGCCATTGCGTCGATCGTGACGCAGATGGTTTCACTGTTGGCGATAACGATCTACGCCTTGAGAGTTTTGCCGCAGCACGAACTGCTCAAGAATTTCTGGCGCCCGGATCCCGAAATGTTTTCGCGTGTCTTCCGGTTGGGCACGCCCATCGGATTGACCAATTTGAGCGAATCCAGCCTGTTTGCGGCCTCGGCCCTGATGATGGGCTGGCTGGGGACAGCTCCTTTGGCGGCGCATGGTATCGCGGTGAACTTGGCCGGTTTGACCTTTATGGTGCATCTGGGATTGTCCAATGCCGCCACTATCCGGGCTGGCAATGCTTTGGGCCGCAAGGACCGGGATCACATGGCCCGGGGCGCGCGTGTGGTGACCGCCATGTCTCTGATCATGTCCGTTCTTGCAATTTCCCTTTTCCTTGCTGCGCCCGAAATGCTGATCGGGTTTTTCCTGGACCCTGAAGAGCCGCAGCGGCCCGAGATCCTGTCCATCGGGGTAGGTCTTCTGGTCATGGCAGCGCTTTTCCAGTTGGTCGATGGCTTGCAGGCCATTGCACTGGGCCTGTTGCGCGGCGTTCAGGATTCCGCCGTTCCGATGGTCATTGCGGTTTTGAGCTATTGGGTTCTGGGCATCCCGGTTTCCTATGTTCTGGGGTTCGGATACGGGCTTGATGGGATTGGCGTCTGGCTGGGGCTGGTCGCGGGGCTAGGATGTGCCTCGGTCCTGCTGATGTGGCGCTTCTGGTCCCGTGGCATACGCAAGGTGTGATCCAGCGTGTCTGGTTCAGGCACACTCCCGCCGCTTCTGCAGGCGCTTTCGCGCCCTTGAAGCGTTGGGCCCAGCAGCGCCAGTGGCGCTGCTTGACGTCTCAGCCTCCTGTTTGCAGGCAAAGGTGTCCCCGAGTTTATTGGGACGAAAAAAGGGCTATGACGAGGCGATAGCTGCTGCGCGCGTGTAGTGTTTCGGGTGATCGAAGCGATCCAGAAAAGCCTGGGCGCGGGGGATCGGATCGCCGTAGTACTGGTCGGGGCCGAGCATTTTGTGGGCATTCAGAGCTTGGGTGTCCAGGAGATCGAAGGTAACCCGTTCCAGCCGATGGCTCCAGCCCCTGTCGTATTCACCAGCCCAAGCGGTGCAGTGGTGGTTCAGGAGGCGGGATCGGCGGGAGTAGCCGTGGAAATCGAAGGCCATCTCTCCATCCGTCACATAGACATGGCTACCGGCAAAGCCGTCGCCCGGGATAATCCGTTCGGCATAAAAGCCCGGCAAAGGTGCTCGTCGCAGATAGACGCCGGCCAATATGGCGCAGGCGCCAAAGCCGAAGAAAATCCGATCAGGCAGTGCCCAGCGGCGGATCGGATCGCGTTTGATTCCGGGTTTCAGACGGTACATGCAAAGTGTTCGGCCGTGGAAAAAAGCGGTCCTAGCGTTGTGGCAAATGGTTTACCCATCGCGCCCGGGTTTCCCGATCAACCGGTCCGCCTTTTTTCGCACCAGGACTGAGCGGAGGTCGTGCATGGCCAAAAGCAACGCATCGGTAACTTGCTCCAGTTGGTCGTCGCTTGCCTTGGACTGTGCCCATTGCGTGGTCAGGTTCAAGTAGTCCACAGCCCGGTGAATGTCGTCTATGTCACGCTCGGCAAGGATCGCAGCGCGCTGGGTCATCCAGGCTTTGATTTCCTTGAGATCCTGCGCTGAAAGTTTGCGGTCGCCATGCGGTTTGATTTCGCCATTGCGAATGTTGACGACCGCGATCTGGTCCATCTCGATTCGGCGCTGCCGGTTTTCGGTGTCCACGCGGAACACGAAAGCGCCGTTTTCGCGGACGCGGAAGTAGTAATCCGGCAGTTCGGCGCTCATACTGGTTCCTTCTTAAGTCAGCGACGCGCAGAAAGCCTGAATGCGCGTGCAGGCCTCTTTCAGAGCCTCGTCCGAGGTAGCGTAGCTGACCCGGAAGTTTGGGGGAAGCCCGAAGGCTGCGCCGAAGACTACGGCGACATCCGCCTCTTCCAGCAGGGCCAGAGCAAAGGTTTCGTCGTTGTCGATCTGCGTGCCCGCCGGGGTGGTCTTGCCGATCAGACCTGCGATGGAGGGGTAGACATAGAAAGCGCCTTCGGGCGTGGGGCAATCGAGCCCATCGATCTGGTTCAGCATCGACACGACCAGATCGCGGCGGCGTTTGAAGATCTCGGCATTCGGAGCCAGGAAATCCTGGGTCCCGTTCAGGGCTTCGACCGCGGCCCATTGGCTGACCGAACAAGGGTTCGAGGTGGATTGCGACTGAACCTTGCGCATGGCACCGATCAGCTGGACAGGGCCTGCTGCATAGCCGATGCGCCAACCGGTCATGGCATAGGCTTTCGACACACCATTACAGGTCAGCGTCCGGTCGTACAGGCCCGGTTCAACCTGGGCCGGGGTGCAGAATTCGAACCCGTCATAGGCCAGGTGTTCATACATGTCGTCGGTCATCACCCAGACCTGGGGGTGGCGCATCAGGACCTCGGTCAGGGCCTTCAACTCGTCCCAGCTGTACCCCGCACCGGTGGGGTTGGACGGGGAATTGAAGATGAACCACTTGGTGTTGGGCGTAATGGCGGCCTCAAGTTGGTCGGGGGTCAGTTTGAACTGGTTTTCGATTCCTGTTTCCACCACCACAGGTGTACCGCCTGCCAGCAGCACCATATCCGGATAGCTGACCCAATAGGGGGCAGGGATCACCACCTCGTCCCCCGGATTGAGCGTCGCCATCAGTGCATTGTAGAGGGTCTGTTTGCCGCCCGTGCCGACCGAGACCTGCGCAGGTTCATAGTCCAGACCATGATCGCGCTTCATCTTGGCACAGACGGCCTGTTTCAGCTCGGGTATGCCGTCAGGTGCGGTATATTTGGTTTTTCCGGCTGCAATCGCCGCCACGGCCGCGTCCTTGATGTTTTGCGGTGTGTCGAAATCCGGCTCACCTGCGGACAAGCCTATGACATCGCGCCCGGCGGCCTTCAATTCAGCGGCCTTGGCGGTCATGGCGATGGTCGGGGACGGTTTGACGCGCGACAGAGTGTCGGAGAGGAATGGCATGGCAAGGCCTTGGTTTGTATGTTCTGCCTGACTGTCATAGGGTGCGCCCAATCCACGATCAAGCGGCACGTGGATATCCATTTGTGGACATAAGCTTAGGAGAGCTGAGATGAGCAACGACGAATTCGATTGGTACGGGCCCGAAGCGGCGACCTTTGGCGATCGCGTTGCCGCCGCACGCGAAGCCATGAGCATGACACAGGCGCTGCTGGCGCGCCGTCTGGGGGTCAAAAAGGCTACGGTCGTAGGCTGGGAACAGGACTTGTCCGAGCCTCGTGCCAACAAGCTGTCCATGATGGCGGGGCTGTTGAATGTTTCGATCAAATGGCTGCTGACTGGCGAAGGCGAAGGAGTTGAGGCGCCAAGTGAAACTGAAATGCCCAACGACATGAAGGATATTCTGACCGAATTGCGGGGATTGCGCGGAGAAATGCGTGCCAATGCTGAACGGGCGGCCCGTCTCGAAAAGAAACTGCGTCAATTGATTGAAAGGGGCAACGGGTGAACGAGACACCGGAAAACCGGATCAAACGGCTGCAGATGCGATCCATGCGCCGCGGAATCAAGGAAATGGACATCATCCTGAGCGCCTATGCCGAACGCACGCTGGCGGGCATGAGCGTGCAGGAGCTCGATCTGTATGATGCGCTGCTGCACGAAAATGATCAGGATCTGTATCAATGGGTGACGGGCCAGGTGCCCGCACCGGAACCTTTCGAGAACTTGATTCAGGATATCTCGCAAACCTTTCAAAAATAGCGAAAAATCGGTTTAACCGATTATTCGGCATTTTTCGTCACTCTCAAGCTCGGAAGTTTCGAGTCGGAGAAAGACATGAGTATGGAAATGCCAATCGGCCGGATGAAGGAGAAAGACTTCATGTCCGGCTATCTGGAGGCGCTGGCGCTGGTGGAACGCCTGCACCGGCTGCTTCTGGATGTGATCAAGGATGAATTCGAACGCGTTGGCGTGTTGGAAATCAATGCTGTGCAGGCGTTATTGTTGTTCAATATCGGCGATAACGAAGTCACCGCCGGCGAACTGAAAAGCCGCGGTTACTATCAGGGCAGCAATGTCAGCTATAACCTGAAGAAGCTGGTCGAAATGGGCTATATGCATCACCAGCGGTGCGAGATCGACCGCCGCTCGGTGCGTGTACGTTTGACCCAGAAAGGCCGCGACATCCGCGATGTGGTGACGGAGCTGTTTGCGCGCCATGCCGAAGGGCTGGTGAGCAAGGGTGTCATCACCCATGACGGTATCGAGGACATCACCGGCGCCTTGAAACGGGTCGAAAGATATTGGACGGATCAGATTCGGTACATCTACTGAATTCGGTCTGCCGAGCCTATGAACACTTGGATGGGCCTCCCGCGAATTGTCCGGCCCAAGTCCAGGATCAGACCCATCAAAAAAGGGCAGAATCCAGTCAATGATCCGAAACAGGCGACAAGCGTCTGATTAAAGTTCGGATCCCGGTTGCAGAAGTGACCGCGTTTTGACCCCAGCCTATCATCTCAAATGAAGCTGTGCAGGTGGTTTGCACAAACTGTACCTGAATTGCAGGGCGTGCCTGCTGTCCCCGTATTGGCGGCCCTCGGGACGTTGGGTCCCGTTCGAAAAGCTTGGACAGCCCCGTTCAGGACTGCCCAGGCCGTTTCCAAACTCGCATTGTCAATTCGTAACGGGCGCAAACACTTTGGCTCACCAGTGCCCGGTGCTCTCCATGCTGGCCCAGGGTTCCTGCGGCTCCAGCGCGTCACCGTTCTGCAGCAACTCGACCGAGATATTGTCTGGCGACCGCACAAAGGCCATGCGCCCGTCCCGTGGCGGGCGATTGATCGTCACACCGGCCTCCTGCAGCTTGGCGCACGCTTCGTAGATATTGTCCACACCATAAGCCAGATGCCCGAAGTGGCGGCTGTCGCTGGGCAATCCGTCATCGCCGTCCCAGTTGTAGGTCAGTTCGATCGGCGCATCTTCTTGCCCGGGAGGCGCCATGAAAATCAAGCTGAACCGACCCTGATCATTCTCATAACGTCGTGTTTCCTTGAGCCCCAGCAATTCGTAGAAGGCCATGGATTTCTCCAGATCCTTCACACGCACCATCGTGTGCAGATAAGTCAAAGCCATTGTGGTATCCCTGATTGTCTTTTCCCCCGGGCAGGGTAGCGCCGGGATCAGGAATGTCGAGCCGGACCTTCAGAAGGCCGACTGAATACCGAAATTTACACCAAAGCGTTTTGCCTTGTAGCGGTTGATGTTGCTATCTGTATTCGAGCCGGAAATCCGCATTGTCGGATTGAAGCCGTAATAGTCGATCTGCCGAAAAATCAGGGTAAATGATGCTGCAACGGTTTCTTCTTGTCGTGGCGGCCCAAAGACGGAAGCGTCGTAGCGCTTGTCCTGGGCAGACAGTCCGATCAGAGCCGTGGCTCCAAAAACCGGTTTGGCCAATTCCACCTGGGCTTGCAGCCCAACCGCCTGATAATCGTCGATCTCTACCGTGGAATCGCTTTTTGCCAGAGTCAGATTTGTCCAAACCGCAGCGCCTGTCGGCAGAGGGAAAGAGTAGGAAAAATCGGTACGAACTGTATCAGCGTCGCTGCGTGTAACACCAAAAAGCCGTTCGCCGGACACGCGGACTCTCACACTTCGCCCTTCTTTCAAGCGAAAGAACTGGCCTCCGCTCAGCCTGAAGAAGCGTGAGTATTCATCGCCGCCGTACCAGTTTTGGCCAACTCTTCCCGACAACCGGTACTCTCCGCGTCTGTCCAGATTGATACCCTTGTGTGCATAACCCAACATGTATTCGCCGAATGCAAAGTCGCTGCCTGTGGCGGATGGGGCCTGCGCTTTGGCTTCGGAGGACAATGTGTACGTACGGTATTGCCCGTAAAAGGTAAGATCGTGGGCGCGCGTACCGGTTTCGGCAAATCTGTAGCGGGTATTCACGCCCAGCGAATACTCGACACCCGACAACGGGCGGGCCGTCCCGCTGTGGACAGTTTCCCGAACCCAAGGACCGCGGTAAAGGAACGAAGAGCGTTCCGCAGAACCGTTGTTGATGTTGGAATCCGGTGTGACCGAAAAGTTCAGTTGAGTGAGCCACGGGTTGCGGGCTCGAACATAGCGGAAGTCACGCGCAGCGATCTGGCTCATCTGTTCGTTCGGGGCGTGATGCGCAGCGCGGCGCAGCCAGAGCTGGGCATAAGTTCGCTTGCCATCTGAAGACAGTGCCTGTGCCATGACCATCGAGCTCGAAAACTTTTGCTCATCGGTCTCGGCCAGTTTCCAGGCCGATCTGGCCGAGGCCTTGGCCACGTGATATCTCCCCAGATCCCGCGCGGACCGGGAATGGATCAACAGCGCGGTCCGATCGGTTTCGTCCCGTTGCAGAAGGGCTTCGGAAAACGCGTAAGCCCGCGGGGCATCGCCCGCGCGCAAGGCCAAGGCCGCCGCTTCGCGCAGTTCATCGGGAGACAGCGTAACCTTTTTTTCTTCGGCTAATGCGGACAGCCCGACGACAAGGCAAAGTGTGACGGCTCCGGTCAGTTTTGCAACTGCGCGAAGCATCCGGTCAGCCCTTAGTCGCGATAAACAATGAAGCCGCTGGTGTCCCGGACATTGGATGCGACCGGATCGCGGGAGGTTTCGAGCACGAAGACCCCGACGATCTCATCTGCATCATCTCCCGCCATGACGGCGTAGTAGTTTCCTTCCTCGAAAACTTGCGACTGCCCGTTGGAATCCGCGTAGAAGCTGTTGATTTCGCCCAGAATTTCACCATTGTCGTCCATCACGCCAGGGCCGATGACGAAATTTGCGGTCGGTATCGCGGTGAGTGACGTGCTCAGATCCGCGTTGATGCGATCCAGAACCGTTTTTGTGATCTCATTGCCCGCCAGGTCAAAGATCTTGCGGTTGGTCACTTTGCCTTTCACCGCATCGCCGCGCGTTCCGGTCACATCGTTGAAATCGTCAAAGTCGATATCGATCTGAATGTCTCCGGTGGTGTATTCCAACCCGCCGGTTCCATTATAATCTCGCAGACCTGCTGATGTGCCCTTGTAGGTGGCTTGGCCGGTCGTGGGCAGGGTGACGCCACCTTCGCGTTGGTAAATGAAACCACCGAACCCATATTCGACATAGGCGCCGGTACGCACGATGGCGAACTTGGTGCGGCCTTCTTCACCAGGGGCGCGGCTGACGCCATAGATCGCGCGGTGTGTCAGCTGGTTGACCGGGGTCCCGGTGGCAGTATCCGGCAACTGACTTGCGGCCTCGTACATCGCGTAGTGGCCGATCGTTTGAATGATCTGAGGCGTGTTCACGCGGGTGTAGGTGTTGTCCCCGTCAAACCCCAGATTATCGACCGAAAATTCGTCAGTGGTGGGGTCGTAGGCGATATTGGTGGCAAATCCGTTGCCTTCCCTGCCAGCGACTGTGCTGGTGGGTTCGCTGCGAAAGATCGAGAGGTTCGGCGTCGGATCCTGAGTTCCCGGCGGAACAGTCCGATCACTGTCTATCGGGGTTCCCGTGTCACCACCGGTCCCGGTCCCCGGGTCGCCGCCGGTTCCATCATCTGCAACAAAGGGGTTACCACCACCGCACGCGGACAGCGCAATGCCCGCTGCAAGGGCAACGATATGTTTCTTCATGACTGCCTGCCTCTGCTCGTTTTTGGCATGAGTTTTTTGCGACTCTCCGACGCGGTTCGGGAAAAGTCAATGAAAACACACGGGTTGAGCAAGATTGCTCACGTGGTCTGGCCGATTTGCCATACTGTATCTAGCGGTTGGGCTTGGATGTCCTACCGGATTTGGATAGACCTGATTCATGTTGTTTTGTCTTGCTGACGTGGCGTTCGGGCGATTTGCGTAATGTCGAAGGGCGCGGAGCCAGCCAGCACGGACGGCAGACAGGGACCTGACAGGCACGATCCGGGAGAGGAACATGCGCCAATATCATGACGCGTTGAAAACTGTTCTTGAGCAAGGGGAGGTGTCTTCGGACCGCACCGGAACCGGTACGGTTTCGACCTTCGGACTGCAAAGCCGGTATCCGATGGCCGACGGATTTCCCCTGGTCACGACGAAGAAGCTGCATCTTCGCTCGATCATACACGAACTGCTGTGGTTCCTGTCCGGTGACACCAATATCCGCTATCTGCAGGACAATGGTGTGTCGATCTGGGATGAATGGGCCGACAAAAATGGCGATCTGGGGCCGGTCTACGGGCATCAATGGCGGCATTTTCCCTGTGCCCACGGAGAGGTGGACCAGATCGCGGACTTGATCGAGAACATTCGCAAAACCCCCGACAGCCGTAGACTGATCGTGTCTGCCTGGAACCCCGGTGACGTGCCGGACATGGCTTTGCCACCCTGCCATACGCTCTGGCAGGTGCGGGTGCTGAACGGGCGGTTGCATCTGCAATTGTATCAGCGTTCGGCGGACATGTTCCTGGGGGTGCCGTTCAACATTGCTTCCTATGCGCTGTTGTTACTGATGTTGGCACACGTGACGGGGTACGAGCCGGGTGATTTCGTGCATACGATCGGTGATGCGCATATCTATTCGAACCACATGGAGCAGGTGAAGACTCAGCTGGCACGGAGTCCCAAGGCGTTGCCGCAGTTGAGGATTACCCGGGATGTGGCGTCGATTTTCGATTTCAGGTTTGAGGATTTCGAGGTTCTGAACTATGATCCCGATCCACATATAGCAGCTCCAGTCGCGGTGTAAGTATATGATTTCTTTGATAGTGGCGCGTGCGCGCAATGGGGCCATCGGCAAGGACGGGATCATGCCTTGGCACATTCCCGAAGACCTGACCTTTTTCAAGCAGGAGACCTTGGGCGGCGCCGTGATCATGGGGCGCAACACATGGCACAGCCTGCCGAAATCGGTGCGGCCCCTGAAAGGCCGGCTGAACATCGTGGTGACAACGCGGGGGGAGCCGGAAGCGGAGCATGTCTTCCCGTCGCTGGAGGACGCCATCGCCTTTGCGTGGTCCCAGGGTATCGCCCGGATCTATGGGATGGGCGGCGCGCGGGTCTATCGCGAGCTTCTGCCGCTGGCCGATCGGCTGCTGCTGACCGAGGTCGACACGGTGATCGAGGATGCGGACACGTTCTTCCCGGACTTTCCAGCCGATGAGTGGGAGCTGAACAAGCAGGTGCCGTTGCGGGCGGGCGATCCTGCCTGCGATCTGTGTGAATACCTGAGAAAACGCTAAAGGGCGCTCCCGCCCGGTTTCACCGCATCAGAGATGCGTCAAAACCCGTTGGGCCGGGCAGCGCAGCCGGGGTCTACGCTGCGTCAGTCCCGAAGTTCCTGCGGGTCCACACCCCACAAATGCTGTTTGCGCACCCAGCCGCTATAGCCTCCGGCCGAGATCTGGCACCAGTCGGGGCCACATTTCCCCAGGCGGGCGACCACGCCCAGTTCGAAGGCGGCCGAGATGGGGGCGTTCGTGTCGGGGCGAGAATGAGCCTGCAGCATGTCGGTCTCGATCAGCACGGTGCGCACGCCCGAAAGAAGCGCGTAATGCACCCAGCCACCGGCTCCGTCTCGGTCCTGGACCCGACGCCAATGGCCGTATTCTGCCGTGATCTGGAGGGGCATATCGCGGCGTTTGAACACCCAGTCGATGCGATGAGTGAGCGACGGGCCGCGCCGCACATTTCCTTCACCGGTTTTCAGGGAAACAAAGCGGGGCAGAGGCAGATTGGTCACCGGGCCACGGTCCTGCTGCGCAACGGCAGAGCTGGTGGTGGCTGCCATAACCAGAAGACCCAAAAGAAATTTTCGGGCTTTCCCAAGCCCTCTTCCAATACCTGAACCAGTCACAGCCTGCCTGCCGTCCCACTATGCCGCCCGGTCTTTCGGGAGGTCTTTTTCTGTTGTCTGTCCGCTCGTGCCGATTCGTTGACCGGCTTGGTAATCTATTTTTTGGCGAGGTTATTTGCCCCCGCGACCCGTTGGGTTCTTGTGCCCCCCGGGTTCCTGAGCCACGATGCCACGGAGTGCACCGATTTGAAAAGCTGTGGGAGAGAGCTTGTGCCAAGAGAACGTCTGAGTGTTGTCGTAACGCGACGGTTGCCGGAACCGGTTGAAACCCGGCTGAGTGAACTGTTCGACGTGCAACTGCGTACCGACGATACGCCGATGACCCGATCGGAATTGGCCGCGGCCATGCGTCATGCCGATGTTCTGGTACCCACGGTGACCGATACGATCGACGCGGCGTTGTTGGGCCAGGCGGGAGAACGTTTGAAGCTGATCGCCAACTATGGGGCGGGGGTGGATCACATTGATGTGGCGACAGCGCGGCAGCGAGGCATCCTGGTGTCTAACACGCCGGGTGTTTTGACCGACGACACGGCCGATATGACCATGGCGCTGATCCTGTCGGTTGTGCGGCGCATTCCCGAAGGTCTGGCGGTCATGCAGAAGGGCGATTGGGACGGCTGGGCGCCAACTGCCTTGTTGGGGGGGCGCATTGCCGGGCGCCGTCTGGGCATTCTGGGCATGGGACGGATCGGTCAGGCCGTAGCGCGGCGCGCCAGTGCCTTTGGAATGCAGGTGCATTATCACAACCGGCGACGGTTGCGGCCCGAGATCGAGGCAGATCTGGAAGCGACGTATTGGGAGAGCCTGGATCAGATGGTGGCCAGAATGGATGTGGTCTCAATCAATTGCCCGTCCACGCCGTCCACCTTCCATCTCATGAACGCACGGCGTCTGAAGCTGATGAAGCCAACTGCGGTGATCATCAATACGTCGCGTGGTGAGGTGATTGATGAGCATGCTCTGACCCGGATGTTGCGCGCAGGCGAGATCGCCGGGGCGGGTCTGGATGTCTATGAACACGGCACCGATATCAACCCTCGCCTACGCGAACTCAACAATGTCGTGTTGCTGCCGCATATGGGTTCGGCCACGGTCGAAGGCCGTAACGAGATGGGCGAGAAGGTTCTGATCAACATCAAGACTTTCGAAGATGGCCATCGGCCGCCAGATCAGGTCGTGCCCTCGATGTTGTGACTTTGGGGCACGATCAAACCTGACAACGATTCAAGGCATTGGACAGGTTTCAGCCCGCATCGTTCTGTAACGTGTTACCGGCATGGTGTGGGATAGGTGATGGTTCCGGCCGGGTAGCGTTTGCCTGGCTGGAAACAGGTTACCTTGCCGGGGCCATCGGCCCAATAAAGGTGCGGGTTCAGCCCTTTCTTGCCATCGGTCAGATATTTGACATGCCCCCAATACGTGCCTTTGGGGCCGGACCGGTGTTGCCGTCCCAATTGCAGATGCAAATGCCGCACACCCCAGATGCAGCGAAAATCCTTGGCATTGTCGCCCAGACGGGCGATCAACTGCCCTCTTTTGACGTTCTGGCCCGTTCGAACAACGATGTCCCCCACATGGCCGTAAGCAGCAATCAGAGGCTTTCCACTTGGATCGCGGCCGTGATCGATCACCACCGTTGGTCCCCAGCAATCACCGATGTCGGTTTCTACCACTTTACCTGGTGCTATGGCGATGATCTCCATACCCGCCGGGCCGCCGATATCCATGCCTTGGTGGCGGCTTCGGCGCGGTAGATTGTTGACACCGAAGCGGCTCTTGTAGTCCGAAATGATCGGAGGCGCTTCAGAGGGGAGAACGATCTTGAGTTTCTCGGCCAGGAGTTGTGACGGGAGCAGGGCGATCAAGGAAATCATCAAGGCCTGCGCAAAACGGTTGTTCAAATCAAATCTCCTGATGCCAAATGTCTTTGAAGTCTGAGCGTCGGCAGGATCTCGGTCAAGACCGGCAAATGTGACGAAGCACTGGCACTTTGGGATCTTGACGATAAAGTTGCACGGCAAACTGACGGGAGTTCGTTATGAGGAATATTGCTTGGCTCGCGGCTTCTTTTCTCTGTCTGGGGAGTGCAGGGTGGTCGCAGGAGGTGGCCGACAGTGTCGCCCCGGAAAGCAGTGTTGCAGGACATTTCGATAGCGCGGCCCCAATAATCCAAGAGGCGTTGCGGGCGAAGGCAAATGAACAACCGGTAGAAGCGGAGAACTGGATGGTTTCGGCGGCCAACCCGCTGGCCGTGGCGGCGGGTGCGGATGTGCTGCGTCAGGGCGGTAGTGCGGCGGACGCAATGGTTGCAGTGCAGACGGTGTTGGGATTGGTGGAACCGCAGTCCTCGGGCCTGGGCGGCGGTGCGTTTCTGGTCTGGTATGATGCGGCGACTGACGAGCTGACGACGCTGGATGGGCGCGAAACTGCGCCTTTGGCGGCCACGCCTCGGCTTTTCCAAGACGACACAGGAGAGCCGTTGGGCTTCTTTGACGCGGTGGTTGGTGGGCGCTCGGTCGGCACCCCCGGTACTCCTGCACTGATGGAGGAGGCACATCGCCGCTGGGGGCGCACGCCATGGCCCCGGCTGTTTGCAGCGGGGATCGAATTGGCCGAGGACGGCTTTCGCGTCTCGCCCCGGCTGGCCGGTCTTGTGGCGCGCGATGCCGAGCGATTGCAGCGCTATTCCGAAACGGCCGCCTATTTCCTGCCCGGTGATGTACCGTTGCAAGCAGGGGATCATTTACGCAATCCAGCCTATGCCGAGACATTGCGGGCATTGGCGGCAAAAGGGGCAGAAGCGTTCTATGCCGGGCCCATTGCAGCGGAAATCGTACAAACGGTGCAGAACGCCGGCGGCAACCCAGGCGTTCTGTCACTGATCGACCTGGCTTTGTATCAGGTGAAGGAACGCGCACCGGTCTGCGCAGAGTATCGTGTGTACGAAGTCTGCGGGATGGGGCCACCCAGTTCGGGCGCGCTGACTGTTGGGCAGATCCTGGGCATGTTGGACGGCTACGACCTGTCAGCAACAGGGCCGGAGGCGGCGGAAAGCTGGCGTCTGATCGGCGATGCTTCGCGCCTGGCCTTTGCCGATCGCGGACGCTTCATGGCCGACAGCGATTTCGTGCCTGTGCCGGAGGCTGGTCTGGTGGACCCAGTGTATCTGGCTGAGCGAGGCAAGCTGCTAAATGGCGAAACCGCGTTGGAACATGTTGAACCGGGGCAGCCGAAATTTGACCACGCGCTGAATTGGGCGGATGACGAGGCGATCGAACTGCCCTCGACCTCACATATTTCCATCGTGGACGCATATGGCAATGTTTTGTCGATGACCACGACCATCGAGAACGCGTTCGGGTCGCGGCTGATGGTACGCGGCTTCTTGCTGAACAACGAACTGACAGATTTTTCGTTCCGAACGCATCGCGACGGCGTACCGATTGCTAACCGTTTGGAGCCGGGCAAGCGCCCGAGGTCGTCGATGAGCCCGACCATCGTTATGAAGGACGGACAGCCGGTTTTGGCCATCGGATCACCGGGAGGCAGCCGGATCATCGGTTATGTCGCCAAGGCGATCGTTGCCTGGGCGGATTGGGGGATGGATGTGCAACAGGCAGTAGCGATGCCGCATCTGGTCAACCGGTTCGGCACTTATGATGTCGAGGCGGGGACCGAAGCGACGACGTTCTCGGAGCCTCTGAGTGAAATTGGGTTCGAGGTCAAGGAGCGTGATCTGAATTCCGGTTTGCACGTGATCGAAATCGGTGACGGCCTCAAAGGGGGCGCCGATCCTCGCCGCGAAGGTATTGCCATAGGCGAGTGACGCCGGGACCGGGGCGCTCCCGCCCGCCAGAGCCGGATCAAAGATCCGACGCTGGCCGTTGGGCAGAGCAGGCCACGCCCAAGGCGCGGCCTGCTTCCGGGCGACGCATGACATGCGGCGCAAGACCTCCGGCGATGAGCTTGGGGCAAAGAATTGCCTTTGGGCGCGAAGCAATCGCGATAGGCGGTTGATTTGTTAAATGTTGATGTGTCAACTTGTGAGCGTACTGCTCAGGACGCAGAAGAGGATAAGAGATGGTTCAGGCTACAGCTCTGCCGCGCAACGAAGGCGGCATCGAAACAGCGATCGGCATTCTTAAACAGCAATTCGGCGAGCGGTTGCAGACTGGCCAATCGATCCGCGAACAGCATGGGCATACAACGACCTATATCGTGAACCAGATGCCGGACGCGGTGGTGTTTCCGGAAAACACTGGAGAGGTAGCTGAGATCGTCAAGATCTGTGCCGCGCACAAGGTGCCGGTTATTCCGTTTGGTACCGGCACTTCTCTGGAAGGACATGTGAACGCACCGGCGGGCGGCATTTCGGTCGATATGAGCAAGATGGACAAGATCCTCGAGGTACATGCACAGGATCTGGACGTGGTTGTACAGCCGGGTGTGACGCGTGAACAGCTGAACACGTACCTGCGCGATCAGGGCCTGTTTTTCCCTATTGATCCGGGCGCAAATGCTTCTTTGGGGGGGATGGCCGCTACCCGCGCCTCGGGGACCAACGCGGTGCGTTATGGCACGATGAAGGACAATGTGATCGCACTGGAAGCAGTAATGGCGGACGGCCAGGTGATCCGCACAGCGCAGCGGGCCAAGAAATCCTCGGCCGGGTATGATTTGACCCGTTTGCTGGTCGGTTCCGAAGGGACATTGGGTTTGATCACCGAGATTACCTTGCGCCTTCAGGGTATCCCGGAGGCGATCAGCTCGGCCCGCTGTTCTTTCCCGTCGTTGGATGCGGCTTGCCAGGCGGTGATGATGACGATTCAGTATGGCGTCCCTGTGGCGCGGATCGAACTGCTGGACGAACTCAGCATCAAGGCCGCCAACGCCTATTCCAAACTGGACCTGCCCGAAACACCGCTTCTCTTGCTGGAGTTTCACGGGTCCGAGGCTGGTGTAGCCGAGCAGGCCGAAATGTTCGGATCGATCGCCGAGGAGTTTGGCGGCACCGATTTTGCTGCCACCAGCACGGCCGAGGAGCGGACGAAGTTGTGGCAGGCCCGTCACGACATGTATTGGGCATCGCTGCAACTGCGCCCCGGTGCGAAAGGGATCAGCACAGACGTCTGCGTCCCGATTTCGCGCCTGGCCGAATGTGTCGGTGGCGCACAGGACAAGGCAGCAGAGCTTGACATCATGGCGCCCATCGTGGGCCATGTGGGCGATGGAAATTTCCACGCATTGTTGTTGATCGATATGGACAGCGCAGAAGAAAGGGGCAAGGCCGAAAAGTTCATGGCCTGGCTCACCGACACTGCGATTGCAATGGAAGGCACCTGCACCGGTGAACACGGGATCGGTCAGGGCAAGAAGCCGTATCTGGAAAAGGAACTGGGCGCGGCGACCTCGTACATGGCTGCAATCAAATCCGCCCTCGACCCCGACAATATCATGAACCCGGGCAAGATTGTCACGCTGGAGTGAGACGGTACAGAACCGTGAAAGACCCGCGCTGAATGCCGTGCGGGTCGGTCTTGCCTGATCGGGTGGGCTGAGACTTGGCCAAACCGTACTGCAGTCAATCCTGCTCCCGGCGCGAGGGGGAGACAAGTGGATGCCTGGTTCCCCTAGCCAAAAACACTCTATTTTCGTTCTTTCCGCCCCGAACCGACGTTGCTGATGGCGCAGAAGGTCGGTTTTGTCGGTTTTTGCGTCGGATGGCTTTTGCGCGAAGCGTCCGGCTTGGGCATAAATCATTTCCAAGATTCCAATGATCCGGAGAGCGGGATAATGAAAACCCAAGTCAAAGCGCTGGTCGTGGGCGGCGGTGCCGTCGGGACCTCGATTGCGTATCACCTGGCCAAGGCGGGCTGGGACGATGTCATGCTGATTGAACGGGACGAGCTGACGTCCGGTTCCACCTGGCACGCAGCAGGGCTGCTGCCGCTCTTCAACATGAGCTATGCCACAACCCACATCCACAAATACTCGGTTGATTTCTACAAGACCCTGGAAGAGGAAACCGGACTGAATGCCGGTTTCGCCGTGGTTGGCAACCTGCGTATGGCGCAAACGCAGGAGCGTATGGACGAATACATGCTGTACGCGTCTACCGCCGAGACCTGCGACGTGGCTTATGAATGGCTGACGCCCGAGCAGATCAAGGAGCGCTGGCCGCTGATCGAAACCTCGGACCTGAAGGGCGCGATCTATCACACCGAGGACGGTTACATTAACCCGGCCGACGTGACACAGGCGATGGCCAAAGGCGCGCGTCAGCGCGGCGTTGACATTGTGCGCAAGCTGCAGGCCGATGCCTTCCACTGGACCGGCACACACTGGGAAGTGACCTGCACCAAGATGGTCGAAAAGGGCGGCAACCTGGTTGAGAGCGACGAGCAGGTGGTGATCACGGCCGAGCATGTTGTGACCGCTTCCGGTAACCACGCTCAGCGTACGGCCAAGATGCTGGGCATAAAAATGCCTGCCATCCCGGTCGAGCACACCTTTATCGTCATGGACAAGGACCCCGAGCTGGTCAAATGGCGTGAGGCGGGTAACCCGGAACACCCGGTTGTGCGCGACGCGGACAATGAATCCTACGCGCGTGAGGAACGCGGCGGCTGGATCCTTGGTATCTACGAACACGGCGCGCCCGCGCGGTTCGAACATGGCGTGCCGGACAGCTTCCGCGCCGACCTGTTCCCGCTCGATCTGGACCGGATCGCGGATCAGTACATGGCGATGGCGGACCGTGTGCCCTCCTGCGCCGAGTCTGGTCTGAAAGACGACTTTAACGGCCCGATCTGCTACACCCCTGATGGCAATCCGCTGGTCGGCCCAGCTCCGGGTCTGCGCAACATGTGGCTGGCCGAAGGATTCAGCTTCGGGATCACTGCGGCCGGCGGCACTGGCTACTATCTGGCCCAGATGATGGTCGATGGTGAAGCCGAGATCGACATGGCTTCGCTCGACCCCAAACGCTACAGCTCGAACTGGATGACCACCGAGTTCGCGGCGCGCAAGAACGAAGAGTGTTATGAGCACGTCTACATCCTGCACCACCCGGACGAAGAGCGCGAAGCCTGCCGTCCACTGCGGACCGCGCCGGCATACGATCGTCAAAAGGCCCGTGGCGCCCAGTTTGGTTGGGTCAACGGTTGGGAACGTCCGAACTATTTCGGCCCGCTGGATGCGCCCGAGAACTTCGACAAAGAGGCGCGCAGCTTCCGCCGTGGTGGCTGGTGGCAGCATGCCGTGGACGAAGCCAAGGCGATCCGTGAAGGCGTTGGCCTGATCGATGCAACCGCCTTTACCAAACACGTCGTCAAAGGCCCCGGTGCAACCCAGTTCCTGGATTGGTTCACCTGCAACAAGCTGCCCAAGGTCGGGCGCATCAACCTGACCTATGCGCTGACGTCGCATGGCACCACCCGCACCGAATACACCATCGTCCGCAACGGCGATAACAACTACTACCTCGTCTCTGCTGGTGCCTGGACCGAGTATGACGCCGACTTCCTGCGCAAGGCGGCCGAGGACAAGATGGAGGAGTTCGGCTATATCGAGATCCAGGATGTCACCACCCAGTGGGGCGTCTTTGCCATCGCCGGACCCAAGTCGCGCGACGTTCTGAAAGAGATCATCGTCGATGCGGATCCCGACACCGCTCTGTCCAACAAGCGCTTCCCATGGCTGTCTGCCAAGCAGATCGAATTGGGCATGTGCCCGGTGAACGCGATCCGTGTGGCTTACACCGGTGAGCTGGGCTGGGAACTGCACCATCCGATCGAGATGCAGAACTACCTGTTCGACCTGCTGGAAAAAGCTGGCGAGAAACACGGTATGAAGCTGGTTGGTGCCCGCGCCCAGAACTGGCTGCGTCAGGAGAAATCCTATCGCGCCTTTGGCACCGAGCTGGGACGTGATGCAACCCCGCTGGAAGCTGACCTGCCGCGCTTTGTTGACCTGGAGAAAGACTTCCACGGCAAGGACAAGCTGATTGAAACCGGCGTGCGGGTGAAATGCTGTACCCTGCTGATCGATGGTCCGGAGGATGCCGATCCCTGGGGTCGGGAGGCGATCTATGCCGAGGATGGCGTGACCCGTCTGGGCCGTCTGACCTCTGGCGGCTACTCGGTGGCTTTTGAAAAGTCCATCGGCATGGGCTATCTGCCGCCGGAACTGGCGGTCGAAGGCACCAAGGTCAAAGTCAAGATCCAGGACAAGCTGTGGGATGGCGTCGTGACCTGCGATAGCCCTTATGATCCCAAAAACGAGACCATCCGCCAGAACGGATGATATCCACTCTGGGCAGTTCCAGGTCGGGCACGAAGCCCCAAGGTTGGATTAAGAAATCCTGATCTGGCATTGAGTTTCGAAAAACAGAAGAACTCCGGTCCCGTTGTCGGAGTTTTTCCTTTTCTAGGGGCAATTGTGGTTTGCTTTTAGGTAAATTTACCGAGGGTAAACCAGAATTAAGTATCGTTGCGCTGCGATGGGTAAGCTACGGTACCATTAGACTTCAAACTAGCCTTTGTTTTTCGAATAGGATGACCCAATGGATCTGACCAAAGCAATATTAACTTCTCAAGACGTATTGTATTCGACCCACGAGGTTCCCAAGAACGGGGCGACCGCTGCGGGTATTTCTGCCGCTGTGGCCGCGGGAAGTCTCGTTTACTCCATGGGGAAAGATCTCGTTCCGAAGCTACGAAGTTCTGAACCGTTGGGGGTTCAAATCTTGGATTCTCAGCCTGATGATTTCAGTGAGTATTACTTTGTCGATCTGCGCTTAACCAACCTTGGTGCGCACAGCATTTACATTGATGCAGTCGAACTGCCGCAGCGTACTTGTCAAGTTGGTGCAAGCCCGTTTGCAAGCAGTGGTGTCGGATCTATGCTCACTGATCCGACCCCTGTTACTTCTCAAGCAGGAAGTATTAATCCCATGGGTGGTGGGAGCGTTGTGCCAGAAGCTACATTTGGCAAAACGTTGCCGTTTAAAATTCCCGCGCATGAAGTCCGTATTGTCCGTTTAAGATGCAAAAAGTCCCAACTCTATGATACTTCCGGGCGAAAGCCTCAGTCGCATTGCAATTTCTACATTGAATATGACGATCTTAGCTTGAGTAGTAAGGTCAGGTCCGCAGATGCGCTGTTCCGCGTTCGTGGGCTAAGTGAAGTTCGGGACTGAACTTTTTTGATCAATTGAGTTCTGGTTTGATAATCGAGTTTTCTCTGATTTTTCGTTTCGAGAACTGCTTTACCTTTTCTGACGCGAAGCCAGCCAGCGCTTCCATTGGCGCTTGCTGCCGCCAAAGACGTTCAGGTCCACTTCTCCGGCGATTCCCGGTACAGTTCCCGTGCCGCTGTATTGCCAGAACTGCCAGTTTTGTCCTGGATAAACCTGTTTCGGAGTACGGGCGGTGGAGCGGAGCCAGAATTCGGTGCCGCGCAATTTGCCGATACCGGTCTGGCGGTAGAATTCCGGGGTTGTGTAGATGATCGGGCGCTGGCCGTAATGGCGTTCCAGCGTGTCGAGAAAGATCTTCGCTTCGCTTCGTACCGTCTGGCCCGTAGGACGCTTGGTGCAGGTGGGCGAGAAGGGGTTCCATTCCAGATCCAGCACCGGAGGCAGGGCGCCGCGGGTTTTGGGCACATTCTGGATGAACCACCGGGCCTGTTTGGCGGCCGATGTGCAGAAATAGAAGAAATGATAAGCACCGCGCGGGATCCCGGCCTTTGCCGCGCCCTGCCAATGGCTGGCGAACATCGGGTCTTTGAAATCGCCGCCTTCAGTGGCCTTGATAAAGGCAAAGCTGACCCCTGAGCGTCGCGCTTCACGCCAGTTCACGTCAGGCTGAAACCGGGCTACGTCGATGCCGTGCACGGGAAACCGTTGAGGCGCCTTACCGGAGAAATCGACCGGATGGTTGTCACCGAAAGCTCGTGGGGCTTGTGCCTGTACAGGCAGGCCCAACAGCAGCACCAAAAGGGCTGTCCAGAGCACGCGCATATCTGACCCTTTCTGAACTCGATATACTGTTCTGAAGGATCACACTTGCGGTAGGCGTCCGGCAAGCCTGTTGTGATGCGCGTCGGAATTTGTGCGGGATCCCGCGTTTCGCACAGTCGCTTGGGGCAGCTCATCCTCAAGACGGGTCAGTCGAGCCTGCCGTGTGATTGACCCGTTGGATGGTTTCGGGTTTTGTGCGGTCATTGCCGAAAGTTGGAATTCGGGCTCAGTTTTCTGGCCTGTGTATCGCGGTAAATGCATCGCTTGCCAGGATCCGGAGGGAACGGCGCGGCCAATTGTTCAAGCGAACTTCTTTCGGGGGGAGATCTGAAACAAATCCTGTCTCCGGGGGAACGCCTGTTATGGTCGGGGCAGCCCGGGTATGGGCGGGTCTTGTTGCAGGCTGTGGGCCACGAAAGGCTGGTCCATATCTGTTTGCTGGTTGGCGCGGCCGTGATGCGGGCGACAATGGCGGTATTGCCGTTCGATGCCCGTTTTCGCAGGTCAGAAGCCTTTTTGGATCTATGGGGCAACTACGGTCGCCTTTGTTCTGTGCTCTTTCGGGCTGGCCTTGCAACGGCGGTTCGTCCTATCAAACTTGGCTCTTATTTCGTGACAGATCGTCGTGTCATCCTGTGCCGGCGCGGGCGCAATTGGAGGCTGGATATTGGGCTTTACGTCATTTCCTGTGCTCATCCGCCCGGCTTTCCTTATGTGCCGGTTCCCGGACGGCCCCACGCGTCGGTCCAGGTCGGGCTGGTGTTGTCGCAAGATCAGGTGCAGCCGTGGGGGGGGCTGACGCATCCTGGTCAACCGGCGCTGTGGGGGCGGGTCAGCACGCCCGTCGTATTGGAATATCTACCAGATGCGACCGGAGTGTTGGCATTGATCCGTTCATGTACGGGTCCCCATCGGAGGATCGAACACAGGTTTCATGAAGGTGCCATTCCCCCGAGCTGGACGGCTGGGGGGAAGCGTTTGCTATGGGCACTGGCGAGGGATCAATCCTCTGATCAATCCTCGGCAGTTTCTGCGAGTTCCATGTGGCCCCAGCTCTTCGACAGGACTCGGCGCAGCATGGGTTCAAAGAATTCCAGCGGCTTGGTCGGATAGTCCGGATCAAAGGCGCATTGGTCATAGCGTTCGCAGAAAATCCGGCAGTCTTCCCAATAGGGGCTGTCACGGTATTTTTCACGCGCGTTGCGGTCGCCGCCGAAATGGTGGTTGTAGTAGAAGCCCTGGAACACGCAGTGATGTTTCAGGATCCAATAGGTCTTTTCGCTGACATAGGGCTTCATCATCGCGGCCGACAATTCGCCGTGATTGTAAGGGGACAGGATGTCACCGGTGTCATGTACCAGCGCGGCAATGACGATCTCTTCGTCGGCGCCATCCTCCCAAGCGCGGGTCGCGGCCTGGAGCGAGTGTTGGTAGCGGTTCACCGGATAGGGAGTCCAGTCTTCGTCCAGTGATTTGATGGCGTCCAGGATGCGGTCGGGCAGGGCCGCATTATAGGCCTTTTCGTATTCTTCGACAGCGGCCCAGTCTTCGGCGGTGGCTTCCTCGAAACTGGTCCAGGTGGGCTTGTGGCTCTTGTCCAGCATGGTGGCGTTCCCTTTGGCTTGACGGTGTTTGATCTGGCTGTTGGTGATTTGGATGAAGGGTAGCTTTAGTTCTGTGATCAGGAAAACGAATTGATTTTATCAATTCGAGCAGAAATATTGATCACATGCAAATCAACGCCTTCCAGACCTTTTTGGCCATTGATCAGACGGGTAGTTTCCACGCTGCGGCCCAGCAGATGAACCTGACCCAAACCGCAGTCAGCGCCCGGATCAAGGCGCTGGAGACCAGCCTTGGTCTGTCGCTGTTCGAGCGTGGGCCAGGGGGCACGCGACTGAGTGCGGCCGGGCGGCAGTTCAAACCCTATGCCGAACAGATGCTGCGAACCTGGGAATTTGTACGCGCCGACCTGACCGGGGCGATCCGAGGACGGGTATCCCTGCGATTGGGGTCGCAATTGTCGATCTGGGACCCGCTCTTGGTGGACGTGACGGTTTGGTTAGAACAAGAGCAGGGCAAACTGCCCTTTGTCCTGAATTATGATCACGCGCTGAACATGGCTGAGGCGGTCGGCCAGCAATTGCTGGACATCGCCATCGTGAACGAAGTGCCGACAGGGACGCGGCTGGGGGTCGAGAACTTACCTCCGGAGCGGTTGCTGTTGGTATCAGACGAGGCTGTGGATCTGGGTCAGGAGGCGCTGCCGCTGTTTCTGAATCTTGAATTGGGTCCGGAATATGAAGCCCAGCTTCATCAGGTGCTGCCAACCCGGTCGCAACAACACATCGTGTTGGGCAACGCGCTGATGGGCCTGCGGTATCTGATCAAGCGTGGCGGGATGGGGTATTTTCCGCGAGCGATGTTGACGGAGCATCTCCGCGACGGCGTGTTGCAGCCGGTGCAGGGCGCGCCAGAAATGCTGCTGAGCTGCAAGGCGCTGTACCTGCCAGACAACCCGTCGCTGGACAATATCCGCGATGTGCTGCGCGGGGTGCGGGAGGTGCGGGACAGCGAGACCGCCGCCCCGTAAGTCGGTCTGTTATGCAGTCAATTCGTCAAAACATTCCAATGCTTTGGCCGCATACATCATGGCCGGGCCGCCGCCCATCTGGATGCACATGCCCAAAACGTCGGCGATCTCGTCACGGGAGGCACCCGCTTTGACCAGGGCCTCGATGTGCAGGCTGATGCAGGGCTCGCAACGGTCGGCCACGGCAATGCCCAGGGCCACGAATTCCTTGGTCTTGTAGTCCAGAACGCCGCCCGATTTGACCGCCTTGCCCAACCCGCCAAAAGCTTGCGCAGTCCCGGGCATCGCACCATTGAGGTTGCGCAATCCCTTGCGGGTGGCGGTGAGTTTGTCTTTCCAGCTCATGGGCGTATTCCTCTCAATTTACATTCGAATTTGAGAAGGTGTTTGGCACAGGCCAGGGCCGCTGACTTTGATCCTGATCAGGTCCTCGGAGGGTTGGGCGAAGATCTGACCGCTGCGCTCAAAACCCCGGTTTTCCTGCCACCAAGGCCAGGTTGTTGGCGGGCATTTCCAAAACTTCGACCATCTCCAGCCCGGCAGTCTGCATCAGGTCCATCGTGTCGAAGTCGTCCTTGTAGCCGATTTCCGGGTCGTGAGCGACGAGGCTCGCGTGGAAAGCGCGGTCACCGTCGCTGGTCAGTTCGTCGCCGCGCTTGAACGGGCCGTAGATCACAAACCGACCGTTTGGGGCGAGGGCACGGGCGGTCTCGGAGATCAGGGTTTCAGCTTCGGATACGCTTATGAGATGCAGCAGATTGACCAGTAGGATCAGGTCGTAACCACTGTGGCGGGTGGCCCAACCAGGGGCGGTGGCGTCCAGAGCAATGGGTGCGGCCAGGTTGGGCAGAGCAGCTTCTTCCACGTAAGCGCTGATCGACGCGCGGCGGCTGGCGTCTACCTCGCTGGGGTGCCATTCAAGTCGCGGGAACCGAGTGGCAAAGCGGGTAATGTGTTGACCGGTCCCGCTGGCCAGTTCAAGGGCGTGACCCTGCGCGGGCACGACCTGTTCCAACAGATCTCCGATTACGTCAGCATTACGCTCGGCGGCAGGCGCAAACATCTTGCCCTGGTTGATCTGGTCGGACTGCGCGATCGAGGCGGTGCCTGGGACAGTGCGAATGGGCATCAGCGGAACCTTTTCGGGCTGAGTTGAGCGACCGTGTCGGCGTCCAGTTCCGGCGCGCGCCCGGCCACCAGATCCGCCACCAACTGCGACGCCGCAGGGGCGGTTGAGAAGCCATAGCCGCCTTGTCCGGCGCTCCAGACAAAGCTTGGGTTCTGCGGATCGCGACCCAGCACAAGCGTCTTGTCCGGGGCAAAGCTGCGGAGCCCGGCCCAGTTTGTCTCCACCCGGGTAACAGGGGTCACGACCATTTCTTCGTAACGGGCCAGCCCTTCGGCCAGAACCATGTCGTCGGCGTAGGCGTCGTGGGGATCGACCGGGTCAGTATCGGCGGGAGAGACCAGAAGTTTGCCAGCATCCGGCTTGGCATACCAGGTTTCTCCAACAGCCATCAACATCGGCCAACCGGACACATCATGGCCACCGGGGGCGGGCAGGCGCGCCATCGAACGGCGGTGCGGTTGAATCCCGACGGGTGTGATCCCCGCCAAAGATGCGACTTGATCAGCCCATGCTCCGGCGGCATTGACCAGGGTTGCTGCCCGGAACTGCTCCCCGCCGCCAGTGACAGTCCAGAGCCCATCCGCGAACGAGATGGACGTAACCGTGTGTTTGGTCAGAATCTGGGCGCCGTTGCCGCGGGCCTGGCGGGTGAAATCCTGGATCAACCGGTCAGTGTCGATGTCGCGGGCCAAATTGTTTCGGGCAGCAAATCGCACAGTTTCGGGATTGAGGATCGGCACTTGGGCAAATGCGTCCTGCACCGGGATCGGCTCCAGCCCCAGGTCGCCGACATCCGCATGAAAGGCGTCGGCTTGATCCGGCTTGCCCAACAGCAGAAAGCCACGTGGTGTCAGGTACCCACCGTTGGCGTTTTCCATGAAGCTTGCACTGGCGCGGTTCAGGGCCACCGTGGGCGCATTTCCATAGTTTTCTTCGAACAATGCGGCCGACCGACCCGAGGCGTGATAACCAAGCGCCTCTTCCGTTTCGAGCACCGTGACCTGGCCCAGCTCGGACAGGCGTGCGGCGGCGCTGATTCCAGCGATGCCGCCGCCGATGATGATGAAGTCGGTCATGTCGAAGCTTCCTCCAGCCGGTCTGTCGCAGGGGGTGGGGTCGGGCCGAGGGCTGAAATCTCGGCTCGCAAATCGACGCCCATGTCGAAGCCAATTGCGTCCAGCGACGGCTTCAGCTGCTCGGCCGAGCGGGCCGAGATGATCGGGGTCGGTCTTGTAGGATGGCTGGCGACCCAGGCCACTGCCAGTGTCGCGGGAGAGACGCCGCGCTCTTTGGCCAGCGCCGAAAGGGCCTGTGCCGTATGATGCATCCAATCGGGGTCATAGCGCAGCTTGTAGCCCTTGTCTTCGTTCAGGCGTCCGGATTGGCCGGCGGCGTACTTCCCGGTCAATAGCCCCCCGCCCAAAGGCGAATAAGAGGCCACGGCGATGTCCTGATCGGCACACATGGGCAGGATTTCAACTTCGACCTGGCGTTTCACCAGCGAATACATCGGTTGCAGGATATCAATGCCCAATCCCAGTTCCCGAGCCGCAGCCTGCGTTTTCATCACCTGCCAGGCAGCAAAGTTAGACAAACCGACATAGCGTATCTGCCCGGTCTCCTTCAGCTGGGCGAATCCCTCCATCGTTCGGCGCAGGTCGGTTTGGGAATCGAACTGGTGCAGGTACAGCACGTCCACCATGTCCAACTGCAGCCGCTGGCGACAGATGTCGAACTGTTCGATCATCCGCTCTGGGGTGGCAGGGCCGTGGTAACAGACCTTTGTGGCAATCAGCAGCTGGTCGCGCTCGGTCTGAACCATCTGACCCAACAGCTTCTCGGACACGCCGTCGGTATACAGATAGGCCGTGTCGAAATGGGTGATGCCCGCGGCGCGGCTGTCGCGGTACATCTCGACGCTTTGATTGGCATCGGCGCGGCCACCAAATTGCATCGTGCCAAAGGCGAACGGGCTGGACGGCGTGCCGTCAGGTGTGGTCAGGATCCGGGTCATGGGCGGAGAATGGCATGGCCTGTTCACGCGGAAAAGTGGAAATCAACCCGTCGTGCAGCACAGAATTCACTTTGGTTGCAGTGCATTGCCGTGCAACATTAAGCGCATTGACGAATTGAATTACCCAGTATGGGAGAAAGCAATGACAAGCGCTGATGTCCACCCGATGGCGACGGGGCATATTCCGGGATACTTGCCAGGGGCAGACGGGTCGGATCCGTTGTTCACTGGCATGGCGATCTTCACGGTGGCCCTGATTGTCGGGCTGGGGGGGCTGTATTTCACGCTTCACGCGCTGCCCGAAAAGATGGCGCATCATGGCAATCACACACAGTTCCAGCTGATCAGCATTCTGGCTGTGCTTGCGCTCTTTACCCACAACAATCTGTTCTGGGTGATCGCGCTGGTAGTGGCGGCGTTCCGAATGCCGGATTTTCTGACGCCGATTCAGTCGATTGCAGCATCTCTTGAAGCGATGAACAAACGCGACCAAAGCGAACAGAAGGACTGACCCATGCTTGAACTTCTTGTCTGTTCGCTGGTCACCGTGCTGCCGGACTACCTGTACCGCCGTTTTGCCCAGGGCAAGCGTCTGGGGCAGGAGATCACCTTTTTCACCGTCTGGTACGAGCTGCGCTGGGGCATCACGCTGTGTGCGGTGCTGACCGTGTCGCTCATTACCACGGTGTTCTTCTTTCACCCTTCGACGAAACACGTTGCATCCTATTTCCGCACCGTGACGATCCTGCCCGAAACTCCGGGCAGGGTGACCGAAGTCGCAGTCGTGAACAATCAGTCGGTCGAGGCAGGCGACCTGTTGTTCCGGCTGGATGACAGCAGTCAGGCGGCCGCCTTTGAGACCGCCAAGGCGCGGATTGCCGAGGTGGACGCATCGCTGAGTGTTGCAGAAATCGACTTGGAAGCCGCAGAGGCATTGATCGACCAAGTTGAGGCGTCGCTTGAGCAATCGCGAGATGATCTCGCCCGGAATGTTGAGTTGCGGGAACGTGGGTCGAGTGCCGTGCGCGAGACCGAGATCGAGCGGTTGGAGAATCTCGTGGACCGGAAGGAAGGTGAACTGGACGCTGCCGAGGCCCAGAAAGCTGCGGTCGAGGAAAATATCAATGTGTTGATCCCGGCTCAGAAGGCCAGCGCCGAAGCGGCTTTGGAACAGGCTCAGGCGGAATTGGACAAAACCGTGGTCGTTGCAGGTGTCTCTGGGCGGGTTGAACAGTTTTCGCTGCAGGTCGGCGACTACATCAATCCTGTTCTGCGCCCGGCCGGTATTCTGGTTCCGACCGAGTTTGTCGAACGGGAGCGGTTTGCAGCGGGTTTTGGTCAGTTGACCGCGACCGTCATCAAGCCGGGCATGTATGCCGAACTTGGCTGCCTGTCGAAACCGTTCACGATCATTCCGATGGTCGTGGTGGGCATTCAGGATGTGATCCCGTCAGGTCAGATGCGCCCCACGGATCAGTTGAGAGACCCGCAGGACCAGCAACGTCCCGGGACAATGACGGTGTTTCTTGAACCCGTCTATCCAGGCACGACCGAAGACATCCCGCCAGGCAGCAAGTGCATCGCCAATGCCTATACCAACAACCACGATATCCTGCATCACGAGGAACTGAGCACGGGCCGCTGGCTGTTCCTGCATATGGTGGACACCGTGGGGTTGGTTCACGCGCTGATCTTGCGGCTGCAAATGCTGCTGCTGCCCGTACAGACGCTGGTGTTTACCGGCCACTGACACGCAGGCGGTTTCGGGAACGTGATTGGCAAGAAGACATGTCCGTGGGTAAGACACGGACATGTTTGACGCCCGTCTTCGCCCGCTGATCGATCCCATGCTGAACGCCCAGGGGCGCGTTCTGGCCCGGACTGGTGTTTCGGCGAACCAGGTGACGTTGGTGGGGTTGACCTTGGGCCTGCTGGCCGCGGGGATGATCGCGCTGGGCCTGGCACACTGGGCGCTGGTACCGCTGTTGCTGTCTCGGTTGGCAGATGGCCTGGATGGTGCCGTGGCGCGGGTAAGGGGCGGTACCGATTTCGGCGGCTATCTGGATATCACCTGCGATTTCTTGTTCTACGGTGCGGTGCCCTTGGGCTTCGTATTGGCTGATCCTGCAGACAATGGCGCGGCAGGGGCTTTTCTTCTCTGCGCGTTCTATGTGAACGGGGCGAGCTTTCTGGGATTTGCGCTTTTGGCGGACCGATACGGAATGCAAACAACCGCACGCGGAGAAAAGGCGCTCTATTTCACCGGCGGTTTGCTGGAAGGGGCCGAGACCATCGCGTTTTTTGTTTTGATCTGTCTATGGCCCGCGCTTTTTGCCGCGGCTGCCTGGGTGTTCGGCGCCTTGTGTTTTGTAACGGCGGCGTCCCGTGTGGCACTGGCTTGGCGCAGCTTTGGGGGCAGAACCTGACCTTTGGCCAGGTGCCGAAGAAAATTCGTGAATTTTCTTGGCCCGCGCGGCGGACATCCGAACGAAAAAGACCCGCCTTGGGGGCGGGTCTTGGTGAATTTTGTAAGACAAAATTCGTGCAGCGCCGGTTATTGCGGAATGTCGCCTTCGAGGCCTTCGACGTAGAAATTCATGCCCGCCAGGGTTCCGTCATCCGCGGTTTCGCCATCGGCCAGCCAATCGCTGCCGTCCTGCTTTTTCAGCGGACCGGTGAAGGCGTGGTAAGAGCCGTCACCCAAGGCAGCCTTCAGCGCCAACGCTTCGGCTTTCACATCCGCCGGAACAGCGTCCGAGATCTCGCCGATCGCAACCATGCCTTCGCCAATGCCGTGCCAGGTGTTGGCGGTTTCCCAGGTGCCGTCCATCACGGCCTGAGTACGCGCGATATAATAGGGTGCCCAGTCGTCGATGATCGAGGAAACGCGCGGGAACGGTGCGTATTCGCTCATGTCTGACGCCTGACCAAAGGTGACCACGTTGCCTGCAGCCTGTGCCGCGGCCTGGGGTGCAGTCGAGTCGGTGTGCTGCAGGATCACGTCAGCGCCCTGTTCGATCAGCACCTTGGCTGCATCAGCCTCTTTCGCTGGATCGAACCAGGTATAGGCCCAGACGATCTTGAACTGGACGTCCGGGTTCACCTTGCGAGCGTGGATGAAGGCCGAGTTGATGCCGCGGATCACTTCGGGGATCGGGTAGGAGCCGATATAGCCGATGATGTTCGACTTGGTCATGTTGCCTGCGATGTGACCCTGAACGGCACGACCTTCATAGAAGCGGGCGGAATAGACCGACACATTCGGCGCAGTTTTATAGCCGGTGGCGTGTTCGAATTTCACCTTGGGGAACTTCTTGGCCACATTGATGGTTGGGTCCATGTAGCCGAACGAGGTGGTGAAGATCAGGTCCGCGCCTTCCAGCGCCATCTGGGTCATCACACGTTCCGCATCCGGTCCTTCGGGTACCGATTCCACGTAGACGGTTTCGACCTTGTCGCCAAATTGCTCTTCGACGGCCAGGCGGCCCTTGTTGTGTTCATAAGTCCAGCCGCCATCGCCGACCGGTCCGACATAGACAAAGCCCACCTTGGTCTTGTCCTCGGCCACCGCCCCGGTGGCCAGCCCCAGCGCCATAGCAGCACTGGCAAGCAGAGACGTCAGTTTCATGTGTTTTCTCCCCGTTTTGGTCTTTTCAAGTCTTCAAGTTTCAAAGGTTTAAACCCCCGGCGTCGGGCGCCGAGGGCCACATTCAAGCCTCTATCGAGAGGCGTGGAAGTTGCGGCCGAGCGCGGCAGGCGCGCTGCTTTTGTCCGCCGACAGGATCACCAGCACCAGGATGGTGATCAGATAGGGCGACATTGCCAGATACTCGACCGGAATGGCAACGCCTGCGGCCTGAAGATTCAGCTGAACAACTGTAACGCCGCCAAAGAGATAGGCACCCAGAAGCGCCCGCCAGGGCTTCCAGCTGGCAAACACCACCAGCGCCAGTGCAATCCAGCCGACCCCGGCGGTCATGCCTTCGGTCCATTGGGGCACGCGGATCAGGCTGATATAGGCGCCACCCAGCCCGGCGCAGGCGCCCCCGAACATGATCGCCAGAGTGCGGATACGCACAACCTTGTAGCCCAGGGCATGCGCGGCATCGTGATTTTCGCCTACCGCGCGCAGGATCAGCCCCATGCGGGTGTATTTCAGTGCCGCCCAGACCGCAGCTGTCAGGGCGATTCCCAGATACAGCACCAGATCATGGCTGAACAGGATCGGGCCCACCACCGGCAGATCGCTCAGCACCGGAATGTCCAGCTTTGGCGTCGCGGGCGGTTTGATGCCCACATAACCCTGACCCATCAGGGCGCTGAGACCCAGCCCGAAAAGGGTCAGTGCCAGGCCCGAGGCCACCTGATTGGCCTGCGCCACCTGGGTCAGCACCACGAACAGCAGCGACAGGATTGCTCCGGCGACGGCGGCGGCAATAAAGCCGAAGAACGGCGATCCGCTCTCCACCGTAATCGCAAAGCCCGCGATGGCGCCCACGATCATCATGCCTTCGACGCCGAGGTTCAGAACGCCTGCCTTTTCCACCACCAGCTCGCCAATGGCAGCCAGCAGGATTGGGGTTGCCGCCACCATCAGTGAAGCAATGAGCAGGACGGGATTGATTGCAGAAAGGTCCATGTCACGCCACCTCACTTTTACGGATTGCGATGCGGAAATTGGTCAGCAGGTCCAGCGCCAGCAGGAAGAACAACAGCATCCCCTGGAAGACCTGGATCGCGGCGGCGGGTAGGCCCAGGCTGCCCTGGGCGATCTCGCCTCCGATATAGGTCAGCGCCATCAGCAGCCCGGCCAGCAGGATACCCACCGGATGCAACCGGCCCAGGAAGGCCACGATGATCGCCGTGAAGCCATAGCCGACGTTGAAGTCGATCGAGATCTGACCCGCAGGGCCGGACACCTCGAACAACCCGGCCAGCCCGGCCAAAGCGCCCGACATGCCGAGACAGAACAGGATCAGCCGCGCCGGTTTGACGCCTGCAAACTTGGCGGCGCGGGGGGCTTCACCCGTCAGGCGGATGTGGAACCCCAGCATGTGCCGGTTCAGCAGAACATAGGCAAAGATCACTGCGACAAAGGCCGCGACCACGCCCCAATGCATCCCGGTACCCGCGATCAGTTCGGCGTTATGGGCGCTGTCATAGGATTGCAGGTTGCGCGACCCAGGGAAGCCGAAGCCTTCGGGGTTCTTCAACAGCCCGAGCGATACCGAGGCCAGCATCTGTTCGGCCACATAGACAAGCATCAGCGACACCAGAATTTCATTGGTGCCGAATTTGACCTTCAAGAAGGCCGGGATCATTGCCCAGATCCAGCCGCCCAGTGCGCCTGCGATCACCATGATCGGGAAGATATAGAACGCATCCAGCGGGTAGAAGGCCAGTCCCGCACCGGCGCCACAGATTGCGCCCATGATGTACTGTCCTTCGGCCCCGATGTTCCAGATACCCGCCCGAAAGCCCAGAGACAGACCAATCGCGATCAGGATCAGTGGCGCACCTTTGACCAGCAGTTGCGGGCGATAATAGAAAGCGAACTCGCCAAAGAGCGGTTCCCAGAAAATGGTCGAAATCGCCTCGATCGGGTTCTTGCCCAGCAATGCGAACAGCATCCCGCCCGCGATCATGGTCGCCAGCACCGCCACAAGTGGCGTAGCAAGGGACCAGACGCGCGAAGGCTGCGGTCGTTTCTCCAGAACGATCATGTATTTACCCCTGTCGTTTCCCGGTCGGGACTGCGTGGAAGACACGCGTCCCGTTTATTGATTGTGGCGCCCTGGCTGGTGGGGTTCGTCGGCCAGAACAAACCCAACCGGCGCCGTTGTTTTATTGTTGGCGCTTAGACATGCGCCACCTCCATGCCATGCGCTCCGCCCATCATCAGCCCGATCTCATCCACGGTCAGACCTTGGGTTGGTCGCGGCGCGCTGAGGCGTCCTTCGTTCAGCGCGGCAAAGCTGTCGGCGATCTCCATCAACTCATCCAGATCCTGCGAGATGCAGATCACGGCGCAGCCCTTTGCGGCCAGGTCCAGCAATGATTGCCGGATCGCGGCGGCGGCGGCGGCGTCCACGCCCCAGGTCGGCTGATTTACCACCAGCACATCGGGGTTCTGCAGAACCTCGCGACCGATCACGAATTTCTGCAGGTTGCCACCCGACAGCGACCGCGCGGCGTTTTCCGGACCCGGAGTGCGCACGTCAAAGGCTTCGATGATCTTCTCGGCAAAGCCCTGTGCGGCGCCCCAGTTGAGGAACCCGTTCTTTTCCAGATTTTCGCGCACCGAACCGGTGAGCATTGCGTTTTCAGTCAGGCTCATTTCAGGCGCGGCAGCGTGGCCCAGACGTTCTTCAGGCGCGGCCAGCACCCCCATCGCGCGGCGATCGGTCGGTCCAATCTTGCCGATGGGCTGGCCATGCAGCTTGACGGCGTCCGCCTCGGTCAGGGTTTCGCCGGACAACACACCCAACAGTTCGTCCTGTCCGTTGCCCGCGACACCGCCAATGCCCAGTATCTCGCCTTTGCGCACGGTCATATGCACATTCTTGAGCGCGGTGCCAAAGGCCGAAGGCGAGGGCACCGACAGACCGGAAATATCCATCGCTACATCGCCGAATTCACGTCCGCTGCGTTCCGGGGTTTGCAGCGCGCTGCCCACCATCATTTCTGCCATGTCCCGGGCCGAGGTTTCAGACGGCACGCATTCGCCCACATTCTTGCCCAGTCGCAGGATCGTGGCGTGATCGCACAGGGTCCGGATTTCCTCGAGCTTGTGAGAGATATAGAGGATCGAGGTCCCTTCCGAGCGCAGTTTTTGCAAAGTCTGGAACAGGATCTCGACCTCTTGCGGGGTCAGAACCGAGGTCGGTTCGTCCATGATCAGCAGTTTCGGATCCTGCAACAAACACCGAATGATCTCGACCCGCTGGCGTTCGCCGGCCGACAGATCACCAACGGTGCGATAGGGGTCCAGAGGCAGGCCATAAGTCTCCGACACTTCGCGGATCCGCGCGGCAAGGTCACGCATGGCGGGCGGGTTTTCCATCCCCAGCGCGATGTTTTCGGCCACGTTCAGCGCGTCAAACAGCGAGAAGTGCTGAAACACCATGGCGATCCCGTCGGCGCGGGCCTGACGCGGTTCGGCGGGTGCGTAAGGCGTCCCGCGCAGCTCCATCACGCCGCTGTCGGGCTTCACGAGTCCATAGATCATCTTGACCAGCGTCGATTTCCCGGCACCGTTTTCGCCGAGCAGGGCGTGAACTTCGCCCTCGCCGATGTCGAAGGAGACGGTGTCATTGGCGACCACGCCGGGATAGGCCTTGGTCAGGCCTTTGAGGCTGAGTAGGGGGCCGGAAGATTGATTGGTCACGCGCGGCTCTCCTTGCTTACATGGCTTTGGCGCATTTGGGCGGGGCGCATCATCTGCGTTGCGACGCCCACGGCGATCTGCTGTGGATGTTTGCCCAAGGTGGGGTCCCCGATCGGGCAAGTGATGCGGGCGATGGCACCGGGTGCGTGACCCAGCGCCGCCAGACGCGACCGGAACCGCGCCCATTTGGTTTTTGACCCGATGACGCCTGCAAACGCGAACCCCCTGAGCAGCGCCTGATGGCATAGCTCCAGATCCAGCGCATGGGAATAGGTCAGGATCAGATGTTCTGCATTTTCAGGGGCATGGCGCATCAATGCCGCAGGCTGGGTCGCGGGCAGAGCGGTGACGCCTGCCGGGATCTTGTCCGGAAACCGTTCGGGGCCGGTATCGACCCAGGTGATCTCCAGATCGGGCATCGGCGCCAGCACATCGACCAGAGCGCGGCCCACATGGCCTGCGCCCCAGATCCACAGCGGGCGGGAGGGTTTGTGGACCGGCTCCACCATCCAGCCGTCGATCAGCTGCGCCTCGGGCGGTTCGCCCGCATTGCGTGCTTTTGCCAACAGGCGCTGAATACTGAGCGGCTTGTCCGTTTGTACGCCTGCGGGGCGCACGATCAGTTCGTTATCCAGGCCCGCAACTCGTTCGGCGTCGTACACTTCGCTCAACAACGCTACGACCCCACCGCAGCACTGGCCCAGATCAGGGCCGAGCGCATGTCGACTGAGGATGGAAGGCTGCGACTGGGTCCGCGCGGTCTCTGCGGCCTCGAACTCAAGCGCACCGCCGCCTATTGTGCCGGATTGGCCTGTTTCCCAGACCAGCATGGCGGCGCCGACTTCGCGGGGGGAGGACCCGCGGATGTCGGCGATCACCACGCGGGTGGCGCGGCCATGCGCCGCCACTGCGGCCTTCAGGTCGATCAGGTCAAACCCCATCCCGGACCCTCCGAATTGCGCGCCAGACCTCTTCTGCGGTGCCCGGCGCATCCATGGCTGGGAAGGCATCGCCAAAGGAGGAGACGGCGTTGGACTGTGCCAGCCAGGCGGAGATGCCGAGCATGAAGGGCGGTTCACCGACTGCTTTGGAGCGGTAGATCGTGTCCTCGCGGTTCTGCCCGTCATAAAGCGCGACGTTGAACACGTCCGGGCGATCCGAACAGGCGGGGATCTTGTAGGTGCTGGGCGCATGGGTGCGCAGCGCGCCCTTGCCATCCCAGACCAGTTCCTCGGTCGTGAGCCATCCGGCGCCTTGCACATAGGCGCCTTCGACCTGACCAATGTCCAGCGCAGGGTTCAGCGAAGCGCCCGCGTCATGCAGGATATCGGCCCGCAGGATCCGGTTTTCGCCGGTCAACCGGTCTACCACGACCTCGGTAATCGCAGCACCGTAGGCAAAGTAGAAGAAGGGGCGGCCCTGGCCGTTGATCCGGTCCCATTCGAGCTTGGGCGTCTTGTAGAACCCGGTGGCCGACAGGCTGATCCGGCCCTGATAGGCAAGGCTTGCCGCCTCATCAAAACTGATGACCTCATCACCGATGTGAACATTGCCATCTTCGAACCGCACCTTCGCAGGTTCGGTCTGATAGCGTTGGGCCAGATGGTCCGCCATCCGGTCGCGGATCGTGTCGCATGCGGCCTTGACCGCCATGCCGTTCAGGTCCGACCCGGACGAAGCTGCCGTGGCCGAGGTATTGGGCACTTTGGCGGTGTCGGTGGCGGTGATCTTCACCTTTTCCAGCGGGATGCCAAAGCGGCTGGCGGCGACCTGCGCCACCTTCTGGAACAGACCCTGACCCATTTCGGTGCCGCCATGGTTCAGATGGACCGAGCCATCCTGATAGACATGCACCAGTGCGCCGGCCTGGTTCAGGTGGGTTAGAGTAAAGGAGATCCCGAATTTCACCGGCGAAAAGCCGATGCCGCGGGCAAAGCGGTCTTGACCGGCGTTCCAGTCGGCGATTTCGGCCTTGCGAGCGGCGTAATCGCTGCTGTCCAGCAGCTGCGCCGTCATCTCGTGCAGTTCGAAATCTTCAACCTTCTGGCCATAGGGTGTCGTGTTGTCCGCCCCGGCCTGATCCGGCGCGGCATAGTAGTTGCGGCGGCGCAGTTCGATCGGGTCCAGACCGAGGTCATGAGCGATGTGATCCATCACCCGTTCGATCCCGACAACACCTTGCGGCCCGCCAAATCCGCGATAGGCGGTAAAGCTTTGCAGGTTGGTCTTTAACCGGTGGCTTTCGATGCGGATCGCCGGGATAAGATAGGCGTTGTCTGCATGCAGCATGGCGCGGTCGGCCACGGGCAGCGACAGATCCTGCGCCCAGCCGCAGTTGACCAGATGCAGGAAGTCGACCCCCAGCAGCTTGCCGTCGTCGTCAAAGCCCGCGCGGTAGGAGATCTTGAACGGATGGCGTTTGCCGGTCACGGTCATGTCGTCATCGCGGTCATAGCGCATCTTGGCCGGGCGTCCGGTCAGGGTGGCGATGATCGCGCAGGAGACCGCCAGGGCGTTGCCCTGGCTTTCCTTGCCGCCAAATCCGCCGCCCATGCGACGGGTTTCAACCCGCACGGCGTGCATGGGTGCGCCGATCGCCTCGGCCACCTTGTGCTGGATCTCGGTCGGGTGCTGGGTCGAACTGTGCACCAGCACATCGCCGCCTTCCTGCGGGAATGCGAGCGCGGCTTGACCTTCAAGATAAAAATGCTCCTGCCCACCCAGATCGAACTTGCCGTCTATCACATGCGGCGCTGCGCCGATGGCGGCAGCGGCATCGCCCTTTTCATAGATCCGCGGGCCATCTTCGAAACGGCTGTCGGCCATGAGCGCCTGATCGACGGTCAAAAGCGCCTCTTCTTCGGCATAGGTCACGTCGCCCTTGCGGGCGGCGACGCGGGCGGCGCGATGGCTGGTGGCTGCGACCAGAAACACCGGTTGGCCCGGGTAATGCACCGTGCCATCCGACAAGAGCGGCTCGTCATGGATCGAGGGCGACACATCGTTGGCAAAGGGTAAGTCATCTGCAGTCAGCACCGCAACAACACCGGGGCTGCGCTTGACCGCGTCGAGGTTCATCGCCGTTATGCGCCCCTTGGCGATGGGAGCGAGCCCGAAAGCCAGGTGCAGGCAGTCCCGCGAAGTAGGGATGTCATCCACGTAACGGGCTGCGCCTGTTACGTGAAGTTTTGCTGCATCATGGGGGAGAGGTTTAGCAATGCTCATGACGACACCTCCAGAACCGACGCGGTATCTCCGCTGTGTTCGATGAAATATCGCATCAGCAGATTTCGCGCGGTTTCCAGCCGGTATTCTGCCGAGGCGCGCATGTCCGTGAGTGGGGTGAAATCCTGATCGAAGGCGGTCATGGCCGCGTTGATGGATGTCTCGCTCCAGGGTTGGCCGATCAGGGCGCTTTCCACATGGGTTGCCCGCTTCGGGATTGCGGCCATGCCTCCGAATGCAATGCGGGCCGCGGTGACGGTGCCGTTTTTCACCGTGATGTTGAAGGCACCCAATACGGCAGAGATGTCTTGATCAAACCGCTTCGAAAGCTTGTAGACCTTCAGATTGTCCTCTTGGCGCGGGATGGTGATCTGGTCCACGAACTCTCCCGGTGCGCGGTCTTGCTTGCCGTAATCAACAAAGAAGTCCTCGATCGGCATGGACCGACGGGTATCGCCGTGGCGCAGATGCAGGGTCGCATCCAAGGCTATGAGTGCGGGAGGGTTATCGCCGATGGGAGACCCGTTGGCGATATTGCCCCCGATGGTCGCCGCGTTGCGCACCTGCACGCTGGCGTAGCGGCGGATCATCTCGCCGTAGGAAGGATGCAGGGGTTCAATCACCTGACGCACCGCATTCATGTGGGCCATTGCGCCAAGGCGAATTTCGCTGTCGGTGACGTCGATGGTTTTCAGATCGTCGCAACCTGCGAGGAATATCACCGGATCGAGATCGCGCAGCTGTTTGGTGACCCAGAGACCCACATCGGTCGCACCCGCCACCAGCGTGGCGTCGGGGTGCCTGGCGTAAGTCTCTGCCAGTTCATCGGCGGTTTGAGGGATCTGTACGTTGGCAGGGGGCTCTACCCCCCGGCTTTCAGCCTCCCCCCGGAGTTTTTCGGGCAGGATGAAGGAGCGGTCTTCTTGCACCCATGTCGGCACGGCGACCTTTTCGGTGGCTTGTGCCGCGCGGATGATCGGGGCGTAGCCGGTACAGCGACAGAGATTGCCAGCAAGTTGCGTATCGTGATCGGTGGCGCCGTTTGCGTGGCTGGCGACCATGGACATGACAAAGCCGGGCGTGCAAAAGCCGCACTGGCTGCCGTGCAGGTCGATCATCGCCTGTTGCGCGGGATGCAGCTCGCCCTTTGGTCCGGCTGCGCCTTCGATCGTGCGCACCGCCTTGCCATGCAGCTGTGGCAGGAAAAGGATACAGGCATTCAGAGCCTTTGCCCCGTCCGGATCTGTAACCATGACTGTACAGGCGCCACAGTCTCCTTCGTTGCAGCCTTCCTTGGTGCCGGTCAGACCGCGATCCTCGCGCAGCCAGTCCAGCAGCGTTGCTGTCGGCGACACGTCCTCCAGCTCCACTCTCTCTCCGTTCAGAAGAAAGGTGATCGTCATGTGAAAAACCCGTCGCCTTACCCCGTTGACCCTTGGCTTGCCCCCCTTCGATGCGACGTAAAAGGGTGAGCGGGCTTTATCTGTATCAAAGCCTAGAAAGCGGGTGGTGGCTCTGGCAAGGAAAAGTCGTTCTGCAGCGCAGAAATATAGGAAAAATATTGCGAAAGAGACCTTATGCCAGGGTTGATTTTTATAAGTACAGCAAGGGCTTGAATTGATTTGGGTCAAGTGGTGTCGTGAAGCACTTTCAAATTAATCAATATAATGGCGACGCATTTTTGTGCAGAAACGCCGCCCAAGATCCACTTTCGCGCCCCCCGCTGGTCAGGCTAGATTACGGCCATGAGCAGTGATCCCCGATTCATCCACCTTCGCACCCATACCGAATATTCGCTTCTGGAAGGCGCGCTGCGTCTGAAAAAGCTGCCGGATCTGTGCAAAAAGGCCGAGATGCCCGCTATTGCGGTGACCGATACGAACAACATGTTCTCGGCGCTGGAGTTTTCCGTGACTCTGAGTGGTGCAGGCATTCAGCCCATTCTGGGATGTCAGGTCGATGTGACCTTTCAGAAGACCGAGCCGGGCGGCAAGCCGAAACTGCCTGCGCCACTGGTGCTGCTTGCGCAGAACGAGGCCGGATATGAAAACCTGATGAAGCTGTCCTCATGTCTTTATGTGGACAAAGGCGGGGAGTTGCCTCAGGTCACTCTGGAGGAGTTGGAAGAATGTTCTGACGGGTTGATCTGTCTGTCTGGTGGGCCAGAGGGGCCGGTGGGGATGCTGCTGCAACAGGGCCAGCGTCCTGTGGCCGAAGATCTGATGCAGCGGCTCAAGGCGATGTTCCCGGATCGGCTCTATGTCGAACTGCAACGCCATCCGGGTGAGGGCGGCCAGCCCGAAGCGGAGCGACTGACCGAACGGGGCCACGTGGAGATGGCTTATGCCATGAACCTGCCGCTGGTCGCGACCAATGACGTCTATTTTCCAGCGGAAAAGATGTACGAGGCGCATGACGCGCTGATCTGTATTTCCGAAGGCGCCTATGTAGACCAGCAGGAGGGGCGGCGGCGCTTGACCCCGCAGCATTTCTTCAAATCGCAGCAGGAAATGGTGACCCTGTTCGCTGATCTGCCCGAAGCGGTCGAGAACACGGTCGAAATCGCCAAGCGCTGTGCCTTCATGGCCTACCGCCGCGACCCGATCCTGCCGAAATTCGCCGATGACGAGGTCGCGGAACTGCGTCGCATCGCCAATGAAGGTCTGCAGAAGCGCCTGGCTGTGATCCCACACGCGGTGAGCGTCGAGGAGTATCAGGAGCGGCTCGACTTTGAGTTGGGTATTATCGAGGGGATGGGCTTCCCCGGTTACTTCCTGATCGTTGCGGACTTTATCCAATGGGCCAAGGATCATGATATTCCGGTGGGGCCGGGGCGGGGTTCGGGTGCGGGCTCGCTGGTGGCCTATGCACTGACCATCACCGACCTTGATCCGCTGCGCTATTCGCTGCTGTTCGAACGCTTTCTGAATCCGGAACGGGTGTCGATGCCGGACTTTGATATCGACTTTTGCATGGATCGCCGCGAGGAGGTGATCAAATACGTGCAGCAGAAATATGGCCGCGACAAGGTGGGGCAGATCATCACCTTTGGTGCGCTCTTGTCCAAGGCGGCTGTGCGCGACATCGGGCGGGTTTTGCAGATGCCCTATGGTCAGGTGGACCGCCTGTCCAAGATGATCCCGGTCGAAGGCGTCAAGCCCGTCAGCATCGAAAAGGCCCTGCAGGACGAACCGCGCCTGCGGGAAGAGGCCCGGAACGAAGAGGTCGTGGACAGGCTGCTGACTTATGGCCAGCAGGTCGAGGGGCTGCTCAGGAATGCCTCGACCCACGCGGCGGGGGTGGTGATCGGCGACCGGCCGCTGGATGCGCTGGTGCCGCTGTATCAGGATCCGAAATCGGACATGCCCGCGACCCAGTTCAACATGAAATGGGTAGAACAGGCCGGGCTGGTCAAGTTTGACTTTCTGGGTCTGAAGACCCTGACCGTGATTCAGAACGCAGTGGACCTGATCCGCCAGTCGGGCCGGGATCTGCACGTGGCCGAGGATGGGACGCAGCTTTATGAGCCGCCCGAAGGTGCGGTGAACGAAATCAACGCCATCCCGTTGGATGACGAGGCGACCTACAAGCTTTACTCCGCTGCGAAAACCGTCGCCGTGTTCCAGGTGGAATCCACCGGCATGATGGATGCGCTCAAGCGCATGAAGCCCACCTGTATCGAGGACATCGTGGCGCTGGTGGCGCTGTACCGCCCCGGCCCGATGGAGAACATCCCAACGTATTGCGAGGTCAAGAACGGGCTGAAAGAGATCACCTCGGTCCACCCGCTGATCGACCATATTCTTGAGGAAACCCAGGGCATCATCGTCTATCAGGAACAAGTGATGCAGATCGCCCAGGTGATGGCGGGTTACAGTCTGGGTGGCGCCGACCTGTTGCGCCGGGCGATGGGTAAGAAGATCAAGGAGGCGATGGACGCCGAACGCCCGAAATTCGAAAAGGGTGCGGGTGAAAATGGTGTGGACGCCAAGAAGGCCAGCGAAGTCTTCGACCTGCTGGAAAAATTCGCCAACTATGGCTTCAACAAATCGCACGCAGCGGCCTATGCCGTGGTCAGTTACCAGACCGGCTGGCTCAAGGCGAACCACCCGGTCGAATTCATGGCGGGGGTCATGAATTGCGATATCCACCTGACCGACAAGCTGGCGATTTATTTTGAAGAGGTGAAGAAGGGGCTGGGCCTGAAATATGTGCCGCCCTGTGTGAACCGATCGCTGGCGACGTTCAACGTGGTGAATGGCGAACTGGTCTATGCGCTGGGCGCGTTGAAGAACGTCGGTCTTGAGGCGATGAACCTGATCGTGCAGGCGCGCCGCGACGATGGCCACGACCGGCCTTTTGTCACGCTTTACGATTTCGCCCGCCGGGTGGACCTGAAAAAGGTCGGCAAACGCCCGTTGGAGATGCTGGCGCGGGCCGGGGCCTTTGATCAGTTGGACCCGAACCGGCGGCGGGTGTTCGAAAGCCTGGATGCGTTGGTTGGCTATTCGGCGGCGATCTTTGAACAGAAGAACTCGAACCAGGTGTCTCTGTTTGGCGAGGCAGGCGATGATTTGCCCGAACCGCGCCTCGCGCCGACGCCCGATTGGTTGCCTGCCGAACGGTTGGGCGAAGAATTCCGTGCCATCGGGTTCTACCTGTCCGGCCACCCGTTGGACGACTATATGGGCGCGTTGAAACGCAAGGGCGTGATGACCTTGGATGAGGTCACGGCCAAGGCCGAGCGCGGGCCGTTCCTTGCCAAGATGGCCGGGGTCGTGGCCGGACGGCAGGAGCGCAAATCGGCCCGCGGCAACCGGTTTGCCTTTGCCCAGCTCAGTGACAATACCGGAGCTTACGAGGTCACGTTGTTCTCGGAGGCGTTGGAGAAATGCCGGGAATATCTGGACACCGGCGCCAAGGTCGTGGTGACGGCCGAGGCCACGATGGAAAGCGACCAGCTGAAACTGTTGGGCCGGTCGGTTGCGCCAGTGGACACCGTGACGGCCGAGGCGGGAGCGTCAAACCTCAAGGTCTATGTGTCGGGCATGGAAGCCATCCCGACCGTCGCGCATGTATTGGAAGAGGCCGCACAGGCCGCCCCGCGGACAACCCGTGGCGAGGTGTATCTGCTGCTGCAGGATCCGGGCCTGCCGGGCGATGTGGAGATGGAGTTGGGGCAGATGTTTCCGGTGAACCCGCAGATCAAGGGCGCGATCAAATCGCTGGAAGGGGTTCTGGACGTCGAAGAGGTCTAGCTGCGACGCCCCTGCGGGCGGAAGAGCGGCTCATCCGCCCTTGCAGGCGTCTTTGCGATCAATAATGCGGCGGGCGCTCGTCGCCAATTACCACGCCGCCTGTGCCTTCCTGCTGGCGGCGGGCTTCTTGCTCCATCAGCATCTGGACCCGGTAAGTCAGCCGGTCGATCTCGGATTGCTGGCGGGTGACCACCTCGTTGAGCTCATCAACGGTACGGATCAGGTGGGCGAGTTTTTCTTCCAGGTGCTGCATTGGGGCCTCTCAACCTTGGTCGCAACGTCATAGGCGCAATTGGCTTGCCGGTCCATGGGGGGCGGGTCACGCTGGCCCCGGGAGGAACCGCCATGACAGTCACCAGCACAACCCAGGACGGGATCACGACGATCACGATTAAACGGCCCGAAGTGCGTAACTGCGTTGATCCGGCGACAGCGCAGTTATTGTTTGACGCGTTTCTGGCGTTCGAAGCAGATGAGGCCGCCCGAGTGGCGATTCTGACGGGCGAGGGTGGGTATTTCTGTGCAGGATTCGATCTGAAATCCGCGGGCTCCGGCGCAGCCGATGCATGGATCAGCGGCTTGGATATTCCCGAGGATTGGTCAGATCCGATGTCCGCGCCATTGCCCGGCCCCATGGGGCCGTCGCGGCTGATGCTGACGAAACCGGTCATAGCCGCGATCGAAGGGCCTGCAGTGGCGGGCGGCATGGAATTGGCCGCCTGGTGCGACATGCGGGTGATGGCAGAGGGGGCCGTGACCGGTGTGTTCTGCCGTCGTTGGGGAGTGCCGCTGATCGACGGGGGCACAGTGCGGCTGCCGCGCATTCTGGGGCAGGGGCGGGCCAATGACCTGATCCTGACAGGGCGCCCGGTCGAGGCGGAAGAGGCGCAGGTGATGGGGTTTGCCGATCGCACCTGTCCTGCGGGCGAGGCTTTGGCGGTGGCGACCGCATTGGCCCGCGACCTCACCCGCTTTCCACAGGCCTGTATGTTGGCCGATCACCTGTCGGCGCGCATAAATCCCGCTGATCTGGCGGCGGCACTGCGGCGGGAATGGCGGTCCGCACGGGCCTTTGCCGCTGAAGGTCGCGCCGGTGCGGCGCGGTTTGCCGGTGGCAAGGGGCGGTCCGGAGATTTTGGCGACATATAGGGTTTGGATGTTGTGCCGGGATGCGGTTTTTCTGTGAAAAACCGCAGGCCTCCGGCGGGGATATTTTCAGCCATATGAAGCCGGGGCGCGGCTTTGGGGCGCTGGCGGGGTGCTCTGCCTTGCCGTTGTCACATGCATCGGCTAGACCCCGCGGCAAGAATGAACCCGACGTGATGCGAGGAGGCCGAGATGGCCAAACCCAAGAAGACCCCCCGCCCCAAGGCTGAAACGCCCAAGGGCTTCCGTGACTATTTCGGCGCCGAAGTGACCCAGCGCACCGAAATGCTGCGTGCGATTGCGGGCGTCTACCATCATTACGGATTCGAGGCGCTGGAAAGTTCGGCCGTGGAAACGGTCGAGGCGCTGGGCAAGTTTCTGCCCGACGTCGATCGGCCGAACGAGGGCGTGTTCGCCTGGCAGGAGTTTGACGAGAACGCCGGTAAAAGTGGTTCGGGGGGTGACTGGATGGCGCTGCGCTATGACCTGACAGCGCCGCTGGCGCGGGTCTATGCCCAGCACCGCAATGATCTGCCGACGCCTTATCGCCGTTTTGCGATGGGGCCGGTCTGGCGCAATGAAAAGCCGGGGCCGGGGCGGTACCGCCAGTTTTATCAATGCGATGCGGATACGGTCGGTACCGCCTCGATGGCCGCAGATGCGGAAATCTGCGCGATGCTGTCCGATACGCTGGAAACCGTGGGCATCCCGCGCGGCGACTATCTGGTGCGCGTGAACAACCGCAAGGTTCTGAACGGCGTATTGGAGGTCATGGGGCTGGGCGATGATCAAGCGGCCCGCGACAACGTGCTGCGCACCATCGACAAGTTCGACAAGGTGGGCGAGCAGGGAGTGCGCGAACTGCTGACCAAGGGGCGGCTCGACGCATCGGGCGCGTTCATTGACGGCGTTGGTCTGAGCGAAGATCAGGCTGCTCCGGTGCTGGCCTTCCTGACCTCGAAAGCTGCCGACGCGGCAGGCACTATCGCCAACCTGCGCGCGGCCATCGGCAACAGCGATATGGGTGCCAAGGGTGTGGCCGAGCTGGAACAGATCGGGGAATTGCTGGCCGCTGGCGGCTATGGCTCGGACCGGATCGAGATCGACCCCTCGGTCGTGCGCGGCCTTGGCTATTACACCGGGCCGGTGTTCGAGGCAGAGCTGACCTTCGAGATCCTGGACGACAAAGGCCGCAAGCGGCAGTTCGGATCGGTCTCGGGCGGGGGACGTTATGACGATTTGGTCAAACGCTTCACCGGGCAGGAAGTGCCCGCAACCGGTGTCTCGATCGGCGTGGACCGCCTGTTGGCGGCCTTGCGCGAAAAGGGTCGGATCAGCGCCCAGCCCAAGGGGCCGGTGGTGGTGACCGTGATGGATCGTGACCGGATGGCGGATTATCAGGCGATTGTGTCCGAGCTGCGCAATGCGGGCATCCGCGCCGAGGTTTATCTGGGCAACCCCAAGAATTTCGGGAACCAGCTGAAATATGCGGACAAGCGCAACTCTCCCGTCGCGGTGATCGAAGGCGGCAGCGAGAAAGAAGCAGGCGTCATCCAGATCAAGGATCTTATTCTGGGCGCCCAGATCGCGCAAAGTGCGACGCTGGAAGAATGGAAAGAACGCCCCAGCCAGTTCGAAGTGCCGCGTGACCAGCTGGTCGCCAAGGTGCGTGAAATCCTGGCCGGGCAGGAGTAACCCATGTCTGATCGTTCCCAGATTGCGGCTCGGGCAGCTCAGCTGAGTGTCCGGTTCGAAGCGGCGGGTGCTCAGGTGGTGGATCCGCCATTGCTGCAACCGGCGGGCACCCTGCTGGACCTCTATGGCGAAGACATCCGTGCGCGGGCCTATGTGACCAGCGACGCGTTGCGCGGCGAACAGATGCTGCGCCCGGACTTCACTGTGCCGGTGGTGCAGATGCACATGAAAGAGGGCGCAGAATCGGCGCGCTATACCTATTCGGGTGAGGTGTTCCGGCGTCAGGAACAAGATCCTGACCGATCCAACGAATATGTTCAGGTCGGGTACGAGGTCTTTGACCGCGAAGACCCTGCGGCGGCGGATGCCGAGGTGTTTTCGCTGTTTGCCTTGCAGCTGCGTGGGCTGTCCCTGCGGGCGGCGACCGGTGATATCGGGATCCTGATGGCGGCGGTTCAGGGGTTGAAAACTACCGAGAAACGCAAGGCAGCCCTGATGCGCCATATCTGGCGACCGCGCCGGTTCCGGGCGCTGCTTGATCGGTATGCCGGACGCACCGCGGTCCCTGAAAGCCGCGCCAAGCTGTTGTCTTCGGAGGGCGATCTTGTTGGCTCTGCGACCGAAATCGGCAAGCGCAGCGCGGCCGAGATCCGTGACCGGATCGAGGTCTTGCGCGCCGATGCGGCCGCCGGGCCAATTGCCGAAAACGAAATCTTGGCGCTGGAGGCGCTGATGGCGGTCCGTGAAACCGTCCCGTATGCCATTGAACAGCTTCGCGACATCGCGGTGGATCTGCCGGCGATCCTGCCTGCGTTGAACCGGTTGGATGAACGCACCGCCGCTATGAAGGCACGCGGCGTGGATGTGGAGAACCTGGATTTCGAAGCCTCGTATGGCCGCACGTCGATGGAGTATTATGACGGGTTTGTCTTTGGCTTCTATGCGGAAAGCCGCCCCGATCTGCCGCCCATCGCCAGCGGCGGGCGGTACGACGCGCTGACCCGGATGCTGGGGCAGGGCGGTGAAATCCCGGCCGTCGGCGGGGTGATCCGCCCCGATCTGATCCTGTCGCTGGAAGGAGATCGGTCATGAGCGTCAAGCTGGGTGTGCCGTCCAAGGGGCGGCTGATGGAGAAAACCTTCGACTGGTTTGCCAAGCGCGGTGTGACCCTGTCGCGGACAGGTTCGGACCGGGAGTATGCGGGCCGCGTCGATGGGGTGGACGGCGTTGATCTGGTGCTGCTCTCGGCGGGGGAAATCCCGCGCGAACTGGCTGCCGGGCGTATTCACCTGGGCGTCACCGGCACCGATCTGGTGCAGGAAAAACTACCGCGCTGGGAACAGCAGGTCGAAGAAATCGCGCCGCTGGGCTTTGGCCACGCCGATCTGATCCTGGCGGTGCCGCAGTTCTGGATCGACGTGGACAATCTGGATGATCTGGACGCGGCAGCGGCAGCGTTCCGGCAACATCACGGGTTCCGGATGCGGATCGCGACCAAATATCACCGCTTGGTGCGGGAATACCTGACCGACGCAGGCGTTGCGGATTATCAACTGGTGGACAGCCAAGGTGCGACCGAAGGCACTGTCAAGAATGAAACCGCCGAAATGGTGGCGGACATCACTTCGACCGGGGAAACTCTGCGCGCCAACCACCTGAAAATCCTGTCGGACGGGCCGGTGCTGAAATCCCAGGCCACACTGTGGCGCAGCCGGGTGGCGCGGCATGAGCCGGGCGACAAGGAAGCGTTGACCGCGCTGTTGGATTTGCTGCGCTAAGCAATCGGTTTCAAGGCGGCACCCTTGCATCGGATCTAATCACGAGTTCCGTAAAACTGTGTCGGAGCTCTTTGATTTGGCTTGCCAAGTTCGATTGTCTTGTATTTGGCAACCCGGAGTTTCGAAACCCTTTGCTAGGCGCCTACGGACGCAATACGCCAAGCCGCTTGGAGGCGGCTTGGCGCGGTCACACGGGTCAAGCCCGATTTCATTCTTCTGCTGGCGTGTACCAGATCGGTGAGGAATAGGCGCGTTCCTGATGGGTCAGGACGGCGTCTTCGGGCAGTTCTACGTTGAACCGGACCTTGTCATAGACAATCCAACGCGGTGTCGGGATCTCAAGCACGCGGACATAGTAGAACGCCCGTTCCGCCGGGTCGAAATCCGGGTCGGTCCAGACCGAAGCCAATTCCGAGCTGCCGATTGTATTTGCCCAGCTTGCCGTCTCAAGATCCACGGTATCGCCCACGGCGGGCAATTTACCGTCGGCGTCAGGGGCGCGGTCCCCGGACCAGGCCACGTCATAGACCTTTTCGTTCAGTTCCCCGTCGGAGTCCAACCAGCCTTTGATCACCTGAACCCGGTCCAGATTTGCCCCGATCGGATCGCGCAGCGCTGCGATCAGGAAGGTCGGTGCGCCATCCCCCTCGCGCGGGCGCATGTCCGAGCCCATCGGGACGCCCTTGGTATAGCCCGTATCGGCAATCAGCCGGGATTTCAGGTCGTTGTCGTTAAACTCCCAGCCGCCAAAGAACCGCAGCCCGATGCGCGGGCCGGTGGTGGCATAGGTCTCGCGCCGCTTGAAGGCGTCGAAGATGGCCGAGCGGGTGTTTTCGGTGGCCCAGACGGCCGTGTATCCCGAAGCAACGATGATATCACCGGGGATTTCACCCAATTCACTTTTGATGAAGGGATGTTCGATCCGGGTGGGGGACGGTTCGACACTCACCGATTTGGAGAAAAAGTTGTCTTCATCAGCGGTAGCGAGCGCCGTGTGACTGTCGGTGGCCCCGCCCATGCCGAACTTGTAGGGGTTCACGCCGAACTTTTCTTCCAGCATCAGACCGCGCTTCAGCGCCTCGCGCGCGTATTCGCCAGCCAGCATGTCTTCGGTCTTCAGTTCGGTCAGGTCCAGGTTGCCGATATCCCAGTTTTCGTAGTCGGCAAACTCGTCACCGGGGCTGAGCACCGGGTGGGCTTCGCCATCACCTTTGATCTGGGTGACTTCGTAGTGCGGTTCCCATTTGGCGCGTGCGTCAACATATTCCTGATCGACCTTGCCACCGTGATAGGTGTCATCTGTGGGGAACATCCAGCCGTTTGAAAGATTGCCGTTATGGGCAAAGGCCACGGCACGGCCGCCGGTTTTTTCCTGATAGTCTTCAAGCCATTGATACAGTGCTTTCGGGTCAGTGTCGCCAAAGGGTGGCTGAGTGACCGGGGGCACGACCTGCAAGGCGCGCATGGCGCCGTCGCGCAGCATGACATTTCGATGCAGGTTGAAACCTTTGGGCACGCTGGTCCATTCGAACCCGATAAAGGCTGTGAACTCCCCCGGGTCATTGTGATGCTCGGCCGCCTGCACGATATGTTCCCAGGTAAAGGCGAAAGCGTCGGCGCCTGGGCTGTAGGAATTCAAAAGAAGCTCGGGAAGGGTCATCTGCGAGAAATTGGTGATGATGTCGAACGCAGCTATGCCCGCTTCCTGTCCGCCGGCTTTGTAGCCGGTGTACCATTCCAGCCCTTTGGGATCGGCGAGGATGCCAGGTTTGCCTGCTTGAAGATCAGGTGCAAAGCCCATCAGGTCGGTGTGATCGGTGAGAACCATCCAGTCCAACGGACGGGCCAGGCGAACCGGTTGACCGGTCGAGGAAACAACCTGCTCTCCCTTGGCAAAGCGCCAGGCGTCGTCCGGCAGGAGCGTGTTGCCAAAGGCGCCGGCGTCCAGCGACAGCCCTGTGTGCAGGTGCGTATCACCCCACAGCGGACGTTCGGGGAAGGTGCGGTTGGCATAGGGCGAAAACGGTTTGTCCGGGAAGGTGCCTTCGGCGGCTTCTTCGCTGGGCACCACCTGGGCCACGGTTGATCCGGCGGCAAAGGCGATTGACAAAGCGGACACCGCGCTTCCCAACATCAGGCTCAGCACGGACGAATTCGGTCTTCTGGACATGTACATTCTCCCCGGTTCTAATGATCCGTCCGTCAGGTGTAATGCCTGCGGCGGATTTCTTTTGTGTCTTCTTGTCTGACCTGGAAGCCCCGTTGTGGACAATGGACAGGTGCTGGCCAGATGATCTTGCCCGAGTCGTTGAACGCCCGGGCGTCAATAGTGTTGGGTCGTCAATATTCAGGCGATTTCACTCCGCCATAATCCTAGCGTAGCAGTGTTGCGGAAGAATTCAATTAACGTGATGGATATCACGTTGAAATTGTACGGATCAAAACCCCTCCCCTTGACCTCTGCGTGACGGCGCGGAACAACGGGGCGGCTCGCCTCGGCGACCACATCGTGACTTATCAAGGAAGGGACGGCCCATGACCGCATCCGATCTGCCTCGTACCGGAGAGCTGCTGCACCTGCGCGGTAACGCCTTGGACAAGGGCGATCCGGTCGCTTTGCCGCTGACGATGAGTTCGATGTTCCACCTGCCAGGACAGTGGCAGGGCGAGGCCTCCTATGGGCGCGTGGACAACCCGACCTGGGAGCATCTGGAACATGTTCTGACACATCTGGAACAAGCGCCCTGCCTGAGCTTTCCGTCAGGAATGGCGGCGATCTCGGCCGCTTTGTTCGCAACTCTCAAGGCTGGGGCGCGTCTTTTGATCCCGTCTGATGGCTACTATGTGACCCGTCGCCTGTCTGCCCGTTTCCTGGCCCAACTGGGGGTCGAGGTGGTCGAGCGTCCGACGGACAGCTTCCGCGAAGGGGGCTTTGACGGGTTTGACGTGGTGTTCGTGGAAACCCCATCCAACCCTAAGTTGGATATGGTGGATCTGGCCGCGGTCGCGAAGGAGGTTCGTGCCGCGGGCGGGATCAGCATAGCAGACAACACCACGCTGACGCCCTTGGGGCAACGGCCGTTGGATCTGGGCATCGATATGGTGGTGTCCTCGGATACCAAATGCATGGGCGGGCATTCGGACGCGTTGATGGGCCACGTGGCCACGCGCAACGCTCATTTGTTTGACGCGGTCAAGGAATGGCGAAGCTTTTCGGGCTCCATCCCGGGCCCGCACGCGGCATGGCTGCTACATCGCGGGTTGGAAACACTGGACGTGCGCTTTGACCGTATGTGTAGTTCGGCAGGTGTGATTGCCCAGCGGCTCGCTGACCATCCGGGTGTGGAGCTGGTGCGCTATCCGGGGTTGGCAGGTGATCCGTCACACCCGCTGGCGTGCCAACAGACCCACCGGTTCGGGTTCCTTGTCTCGCTGACTTTGGGGAGCGAGGAGAAGGCCGAGGCCTTCATCAACGGCTGCCCATTATTGCGTCCGGCCACGTCCTTTGGTGGCGTCCACAGCTCGGCAGAGCGCCGTGCGCGTTGGGGCGATGACGTAGCGCCGGGTTTTGTCCGGCTTTCGGTCGGGTGTGAACCCGTGGAAGAACTTTGGGCGGCGCTCGATAACAGCCTGAAGGCTTGTTGACAGGCGGATCGGCAAGAACCGGGTGAAGTCTCCTGCAACGTCCCGTCAAAACCCGGCAGGCGCGCCGATCAAAGAACACCAATTTCGGCGAGCGCACGGTTCAGCTCGGGCGGCAGGGGCTCTTCGCTGGCTCGCCCCTTGGGCAGGTCTGGAGGTGTGTCTTCGGGTTTGAGGTAGCGCCAGCCTTGAAAAGGTCGTTTCTGCGCCGTCTGGGTGCGGTGCAACTCGGGGTCCAGCACGATGGCGCAGCGGCGGATACCGTCCTCGCCTATGACCTCGTCCAGGCGCAGAATCTTCTGCCTGCACTGAACCAGTCCCTTGATGACCCAATAGATCGATCCGCCTTTCAGGATCTCGGCTTCGCGCTTGGGCCACATGCGGGTGACGTGGCGGGGCAAACCATCGGGCATCTGGGTCCTGCGCATCTCCTGCCATTCCGCCAGTGTACCGACGCTTTCCGATCCGACTGACAGTTTGATCAGGTTGATGTGTTTATCCACAGGTCATCCCCAGAGTCGTCCCAAGTTCCACCATCATATTGTAGTTTACGGACCGCCAGCTTCAAGGTATTGTGTTTGCCCGTAGAGAAATCCTCGCTATCTCGTGAATTCCGAGTTGAGGATGCCCGGATGTTCGTCGTATCGACACTGCCTAGCCACCCAGGAAGGATTCGCCACATGAGCCGCTTCGCCGCCCCGATTGCAGAACAGATCTGGGACATGAAATACCGTTTCAAAGATGCCGAAGGTACCCCCATTGATGTCACGGTAGAGGACAGCTGGCGCCGTATTGCGCGGGATCTGGCACGGGTTGAAGCAGATCCGAAGGCCTGGGAAGACAAGTTCTATGCGGCCTTGGAAGACTTTAAATATCTGCCCGCGGGCCGCATCACCGCAGGCGCCGGCACCGCGCGCCAGGTAACCCTGTTCAACTGCTTCGTCATGGGCACCGTGCCCGACAGCATGGCCGGAATATTCGATATGCTGAAGGAAGCAGCGCTGACCATGCAGCAGGGCGGGGGCATCGGCTATGACTTCTCAACCATTCGCCCGCGCGGCGCGGATGTGAAGGGCGTGGCGGCGGATGCATCCGGCCCGCTCAGCTTCATGGACGTCTGGGACGCCATGTGTCGCACGATCATGTCCGCAGGCTCGCGCCGGGGCGCGATGATGGCGACCATGCGTTGTGATCACCCGGACATCGAACACTTTATCACCGCCAAATCCGATCCGGCCCGGCTGCGCATGTTCAATATGTCGGTGCTGGTAACCGATGCGTTCATGGAGGCGGTCAAGGCAGATGGCCCTTGGGAACTGACCTTCGGCGACAAAGTATATCACACCGTGCAGGCGCGGGATCTGTGGAACAAGATCATGCAGGCCACCTATGATTATGCCGAGCCGGGTGTGATTTTCATCGACCGGATCAACAGCGCCAACAACCTCAGCTATTGCGAGACAATCGCCGCCACCAATCCCTGCGGGGAACAGCCCCTGCCACCATATGGAGCCTGCCTGCTGGGATCGATCAATCTGGCGCGGCTGGTGTCGAACCCGTTTGAGAAAGATGCGGCTCTGAACCAGGAAGCGATGCAGGAACTGGTCGCAACCGCCGTCCGAATGATGGACAACGTGGTGGATGCCTCGAAATTCCCGCTGCCCGAGCAGGCAAAAGAGGCTCAGGCCAAGCGCCGGATCGGGTTGGGGGTGACCGGTCTGGCCGACGCTCTGCTTATGCTGGGGCTGCGCTATGGTTCGGACGAGGCGGCGCGTCAGACAGAAGACTGGTTGAAAGCGATCGCCCGCGCCGCGTATCTGGCGTCGGTCGATTTGGCGCGCGAAAAAGGCGCATTCCCCTTGTTCGACGCCGAGCCCTATCTGAACTCGGGCACCATGCAAGCCATGGACGAAGACGTGCGTGACGCGATCCGCGAACATGGTATCCGCAACGCGCTGCTCACTTCTATCGCGCCCACCGGCACCATCAGTCTGTATGCGGGCAATGTATCTTCGGGGATCGAGCCGGTCTTTGCTTACGCCTACACTCGCAAGGTGCTGCAGAAGGACGGATCGCGCACAGAAGAGGAAGTGGTGGATTACGCGGTGCAGATGTGGCGCGACAAGTTTGGCGATGCCGAGCTGCCTGACTATTTCGTCAACGCGCAGACACTGGCCCCGGCGGACCACGTGAAAATGCAATCCGCGGCACAGAAATGGATCGACAGCTCGATCTCGAAGACCATCAACTGTCCCGAAGACATCAGTTTTGATGACTTCAAGGACGTCTACATGCAGGCCTGGGATCAGGGCTGCAAAGGGTGCACCACTTATCGCCCCAATGATGTGACAGGCTCGGTCCTTTCGGTGTCCGAAAGCGCAGAAGCCGCGCCGGGCGAAAACGCGGCTGCTCCGCACGAGGTGGATGGCGGCGACGTGATCTACATGTCGGAACCGTTGGACCGCCCGCAATCACTGGAAGGCCATACCTACAAGCTGAAATGGCCCGACAGCGAGCACGCGATCTATCTGACCATCAACGACATCATCATCAACGGCCACCGCCGCCCGTTCGAGGTGTTCATCAACTCCAAGAACATGGAACATTACGCCTGGACGCTGGCGCTGACCCGGATGATCTCGGCCGTATTCCGGCGCGGGGGCGATGTGTCCTTTGTCGTCGAAGAGCTTAAAGCCGTGTTCGACCCTCGTGGCGGAGCCTGGGTGCAGGGCAAGTACATTCCATCAATCCTGGCCGCGATCGGAGGCGTGATCGAAACGCATATGGTCAAGATCGGCTTTTTGGAAGGCGAAGGCATGGGATTGAAAACCGACCCCAAGGCTGACGTGGTCAACCTGGACCAACCCCGTGGCAAAGCCTGCCCCAGCTGTGGTCAATACGACATGCAGATGGTGGAGGGCTGCATGACGTGTCGCAGTTGCGGCTACTCCAAATGCGGGTGAGAGGCTGGCTCTGAGACTGGGGCTGTGAAAGCTCCTATCAGTTTGTAATTTGACCGGTTCAGATTGCAATCCTGGCCATTAAAAGTTTGCCATCGCTCCCAAGGGGCGGTGGCGTCTGACTTTGAGTGAATGTCAGGCGCCTTGTGCTATTCAACTTGACCGTTAGCTGTGCTTCCTGAGGTATATGCGGTTACCTGAGGATCCATAGTGAACAACCAAGTTGATTAAGTGAACGCATAGCAGAGATCAGAGGCCGTCTGGGGCCCCCGGTTTCTCCAAAGTTTTCCTCTCCAGAATGAACTTCAGCCTTTCGTCCGCGAGTTTTGCGAAACCCCGATCTCTCAAACAAACCTGTTTGTCTTTTCCTGAAGTGAACCCACGTCCCTCAAGCCAACACAAACCCTAGGGAATGAATGCCGCGCCGCAATGCTGTGTGGGAAGCCGTCGTTCGTTTCAGGCGAGACCTGTAGAGGATGATCGGTCTTGTTAGAGGGCCATTGATCGACAAGATCATGATGATCTAGGGGGCGACCAGGCTCTTATTCAGCAGCGTTCTTGAGGGTTGCCATCAGACTGTGGAATTTCTCCCCTTGAATCGCCACATGGCCGCGTAGGGCGTTGGCCGCACCATCGGAATCTCCCCGCTCGAGGGCCTCGAGGATAGCTTCATGCTCCTCCATGGATTGTGCCATGCGACCTCGCAGTCTCAGCTGTTGGCGGCGGAATGGCTGTAGACGCCGGTGGAGCATTTCGGTCTCGGTTTCGAGGAACCCATTGCCCGATTCCCGATAGATGATTTTGTGGAAACGCTCGTTTTCGGTGTAATAGGAATCGGGGTCTTGTGCCTCAACGGCTGCCTGGCACTTGTCATTTGCATCATGCAAATCCGCCAGAGCTTGGTCAGAAATGCGCTTTGCGGCAAGACGTCCGCACACGGCCTCAACTTCTGCCATGACTTCAAACATTTCCATAAGCTCAACTGGACCTGGTTGACGAACAAAGGCTCCGCGCCGTGGAATCAATTCCACCAATCCCGAGCGTGCAAGTCTTTGTAGTGCCTCTCTCAACGGGGTTCTGGAAACGCCGAATTGTTCAGAAAGGCTGACTTCGTCAAGGCGATCTCCATCCGCGAAAGTTCCATCAAATATCCGCTCTTCAAGCTGCTCTGCGATGATATCTGCGCGACGTTTTTCCATGAATTCGCATTACCAAATGCCATTGTGAAACTCAAGAATCTTATTCTTGTATACAAAAATGTTGACCTGAAAAACATAATCTGCCAATCGTTAGGGCATCCCAGGTGTATTCCGGGTTGGATTCTTGGAGGAGGAAAACATGAAACCCATTCTGAAGACTGCCGTGGCCGCGCTGGCGCTTGCTTCCATGGGCACTTTGGCGGGCGCAACCGAACTGCGTCTGTCTCACCAATGGTCGAGCAAAGATATTCGCCACCAGGTCGCGCAGATCGTTGCCGATGAAGTTGCAGCAGCCGATGTGGATCTGAACATCAAAATCTTCGGCTCAAAATCCCTGTTCAAGCCGCGCGAACAATACAAGCCGTTGAGTCGGGGACAGTTGGACATGACCGTTCTGCCACTGTCCTACGCCGGGGGTCAGCAGCCCGCTTACAACCTGACTCTGATGCCGGGTCTTGTGAAAAACCATGATCACGCTGCACGCCTTTCGAATTCTCCCTTCATGGAAGCGCTTGAAGCCAAGATGGCCGAAGATGACGTCATGGTGCTTGTTCACGGATATTTGGCCGGGGGCTTTGCAGGGAAGGACAAATGCATCACCAAGCCCGAAGACGTGAAAGGGCTGCAGACCCGTGCGGCTGGCAAGTCGTTTGAACAGATGCTGGCCGGTGCCGATGCCTCGATTGCGTCGATGGCTTCGTCGGAAATCTACAATGCGATGCAGACCGGGGTTCTTCAGGCCGCCAACACGTCTTCGTCGTCCTTCGTCAGCTACCGCATCTATGAGCAGGTCAGCTGCTACACACCGGCAGGCGATGTCGCTTTGTGGTTCATGTATCAGCCTCTTCTGATGAACAAACGCACCTTTGAAGGCCTTACAGAAGAGCAGCAAGCCGCGCTGTTGGCTGCTTCAGAAAAAGCTGAGGCATATTACCTGGAAGAAGCCAAGAAACAGGACGCTGCATCCACCAAGGTCTTTGCCGAAGCAGGGGTCGAAATCGCAGACATGTCGGCCGAGGACTTTGAGGCCTGGCGCAGCTTGGCGATGGAAACCTCGTACAAGAAATTCGTCGAAGAGGTGGAAGACGGGCAGGCGCTGCTCGATCTGGCACTGGCCGTCGATTGATCGCTGCGCGGGGCGGGTGGGAATCCGCCCCATTTTTCGCCGACTTACCTTTCCAATAACAACAGGAGGTGCACGTGGCTGGTCAAAGCTCTGCCGTTGCGTCCCGTACCGGGAACAATCCCTTCCTCCGCGTCGTCGCGGCACTCTCGACACTGGCTGGCTGGTGTTCTGCAGGCATGATCGTCGCCGCCGTCGCCATCACCTGCCAGATGATCATAGTGCGCTTTGTCCTGAACGGCTCGACCGTCTGGCAGACCGAGGCTGTCATCTATCTGGTCATTGCAGCAACTCTGGTTGGACTACCTTATGTTCAGCGCCTGCGCGGGCACGTCAATGTCGACCTGATACCGCTTTCGCTGGCACCGCGCCCGCGGTTCTTCATGGCAATCCTGACGTCGGTTCTGTCGATCGCCATCGTCTCGGTCATGCTGTTTTACGGCTACGAATACTGGCACTTCGCCTGGGATCGCGGCTGGCGTTCCGACACCGTCTGGGGCGTGCGCCTGTGGATCCCTTATCTGGCGCTGCCGGTGGGCTTTGGCCTGCTGATGTTGCAACTGATTGCTGATCTCGTCGCAGTTTTGACCGGTATCGACAAACCCTTTGGTCTGGAGGACACCTAATGGACCCGCTTCTGCTTGGTGGGATCGTGGCGGTTGCCACCATCCTCGTACTCTTCTCCGGCGTGTCCGTGGCCATTGGCCTGCTGATCGTCTCTGCCGGTTTCCTGATCATCTTTGACGGCCCACGCTCGCTCGAACTGATGCCCGAAATCCTGTTCGGCAAGCTCGACAACTTCGCTCTGCTCTCGATCCCGATGTTCATCATCATGGGGGCTTCAATTGCCTCCACGCGGGCAGGGGCCGACCTCTACGAGGCGCTTGAACGCTGGTTGACCCGCATTCCCGGCGGTCTGGTTGTTTCTAACCTTGGCGCCTGCGCGCTCTTTGCCGCCATGTCGGGATCTTCACCGGCAACCTGTGCTGCCATCGGCAAGATGGGCATCCCCGAGATGCGCAAACGCGGCTACCCCGACGGTGTGGCAGCAGGGTCGATTGCGGCCGGAGGTACGCTTGGCATTCTGATCCCGCCCTCGGTCACCATGATCGTCTACGGCATCGCAACCGAAACTTCGATCGGCCGCCTGTTCCTGGCTGGTGTGATCCCCGGGCTGATGCTGGTCGGTCTGTTCATGATCTGGTCGCTCTATTCGACCTGGAGGTCTGGTGATGCGACCCGCCTGGGGTCTGGCAGCTATACCTGGGCCGAGAGGTTCGAGATCCTGCCCCGCGTGCTGCCCTTCCTCGGCATCATTCTGGGGGTGCTCTATGCCATGTATGGCGGTATCGCCACGCCTTCGGAAACTGCTGCCGTTGGGGCGCTGCTCTGCCTGTTGATCGCCATTATCATTTATAAGCTATGGCACCCGAGCGCGATCTGGGTCGTCCTGCGTGACAGCACCAAAGAGAGCGTGATGATCCTCTTCATCATCGCCGCCGCTGGTGTCTTTTCCTACATGCTCAGCTCGCTGTTCATCACCCAGTCGATTGCCGAATGGATCGGGACACTGGACGTGAACCGCTGGGTTCTGATGGGCGCCGTCAACGTGTTTCTGCTGATCGCCGGCTTCTTCCTGCCCCCAGTGGCGGTGATCCTGATGGCCGCGCCCATCCTGCTGCCGATCATCACCACTGCAGGTTTTGACCCGATCTGGTTCGCGGTTGTGCTGACCATCAACATGGAAATCGGGCTGATCTCGCCGCCCGTTGGTCTGAACCTTTACGTGATCAACGGTATCGCGCCGGATATCTCGCTCAAAACCATCCTGACTGGATCGCTGCCTTTCGTGGCCTGCATGGTGTTGGCGATTATCCTGCTCTGCCTGTTCCCGGGCTTGGCCACCTGGCTGCCTGACTTCATCATGGGAGCGGCGGTATGACCCTGCTTGCCGATCTTCTCTCGACGGTGTTCGAGCGGCGTTATCGCCGCGAGACACCGGATGTGGCCGAGGACGGTCGCCCGCTGACTGAAATGGCCACAGCATTGGTCGGATCGGCGGGCGAAACCTCGGGGCTGGCATTGGCGCAGGAGATCCTGTCGCGGTTTGATGAGCTGGAAGATGCGGACAAGCTTGCGTTCTTCCGGGACATCGCCACCACGATGAACATCGACCCCGAGGCCGTGCGCACCACGCTGGACGAGTATGAACGGAGCCCCTCAAAGGCCAGTTACCGAGCCTTTGCCGAGGCTGCCGAACCCACTCGGCAAGAGTTCGTTCGCCGCCTGAACCGCGTTCCCGGTGCTACGGGGGCATTGGTCAAGATGCGGGCCGACCTGTTGCGGTTGGGTGGCAAGGAACCGGAACTTCAGGCGTTGGATTTGGACTTTCGCCACCTCTTTGCTTCCTGGTTCAATCGCGGTTTCCTTGTCTTGCGTCCGATCAACTGGACAAGCCCTGCGCATATTCTGGAAAAGATCATCGCATACGAAGCGGTGCATGCCATCGACAGTTGGGATGATCTGCGCCGCCGGTTGGAACCCACAGATCGCCGTTGTTTCGCGTTCTTTCATCCGTCGATGCCGGATGAACCCCTGATTTTTGTCGAGGTGGCCTTGACCAAGGGGATCCCGGGATCGGTTCAGGCCTTGCTGGCTGAAGACCGTGACGCGCTGCCGGCGGAAGCGGCAGACACGGCTGTGTTCTACTCGATCTCCAACTGTCAGGCCGGTCTGGCCAGCATTTCCTTTGGGAACTCGCTCATCAAACAAGTCGCAGCTGATCTGTCTGCTGAACTTGCGGGGTTGAGAACCTTTGTGACCCTGTCGCCCATTCCACAGCTAACCAAATGGCTGAAGCAAGTTGGCCTGACCTGGACCACTGACGATCCAGAACACATGCGGGCGCTGGCTGCGCATTACCTTCTGAATGCCAAATCCCGTGGCGGTTTGCCCTTTGACCCAGTGGCCCGATTTCATCTTGGGAATGGTGCGATTGTTCACGCAGTGCATGCCGATGCCGACATATCGGACAAGGGGCGCGCACAGTCGGGCGGCACCATGGTGAACTATCTCTACGACCTCTCGAAGGTCGCGCAGAACCACGAGAATTTCGCAACCACCCGCGAAGTCGTTGCTAAGCCCGAAGTCCGGGCGATGGCCGGACCTGTTGCGATTCCCACGACCGAAGAAAGGTAACCTAATGGCAAATCCTCTCTATGACGGTCTTTTTGGCATCCACGCCGGAAAGACCACGCCCTTCCTGCGCCTGCTTGACGGTCAGGTGATCACGCACCAGGACTTCCTGGCAACAAGCGCTCAGATTGCCAATGTGACGGCTCAGATCGGGTTGAAGCCCGGTGACCGGGTCGCGGTCCAAGTTGAGAAATCCCCGGACGCGCTGGCGCTCTATGCAGCCTGCGCACAGGCTGGACTGGTTTTTCTGCCGCTCAATACGGCCTACACGGTCGATGAGCTCAGCTACTTCATCGAAAACAGCGGTGCATCCCTGATCGTCTGCGATAGCAAGAGCGAAGCGCAGCTGGGCAAGGTCGCAAAGAGCCTTGGCGCACAGGTCGAAACGATGGATGCCGATGGCAGGGGGACACTGATGGCGCAAGCGCGGGTCATGCCCGAGAGCTTTACCACGGTTGATCGACAGAGCGATGACCTGGCGGCTTTCCTCTATACATCCGGAACCACAGGTCGCTCAAAAGGGGCCATGCTGACCCAGGACAACCTTCTGTCAAACGCGCAGACGCTTGTCACCGAATGGCGTTTCACCTCGGATGACGTCCTGTTGCATGCCTTGCCGATCTTCCACACGCACGGGCTGTTTGTGGCAACCAACGTCACGCTGGCAGCTGGCAGCAGCATGATCTTCATGCCGAAATTCGATCTGGACCAGATCGTCGATCGGATGCCAGAGGCCACCACCATGATGGGGGTTCCGACCTTCTATACCCGCCTGTTGGGTGATGCGCGTTTCAACCGCGATCTTGCCGCGCACATGCGCTTGTTCGTGTCCGGCTCAGCCCCATTGTTGGCTGAAACCCATAGCCAGTTCGAAGAACGCACGGGTCACCGGATCCTCGAACGCTATGGCATGACCGAAACCAACATGAACACCTCGAACCCCTTTGACGGAGAACGCCGGGCCGGCACCGTCGGCTTCCCGTTGCCCGGGGTCGAACTCAAGATCACCAATCCCGACACTGGCGAGACGCTGCCGGATGGCGACGTGGGTCAGATCGAGGTGCGTGGGCCGAACGTCTTCAAGGGCTATTGGCAGATGCCGGAAAAGACGGCCGCCGAGCTGCGAGAAGACGGGTTCTTCATCACCGGGGACTTGGGCAAGATCGACGAGGACGGCTATGTTCACATTGTTGGTCGCAACAAGGACCTTATCATCTCGGGCGGCTACAACATTTATCCCAAGGAAATCGAGCTGGTTCTGGACGATCAGCCCGGTGTTCTGGAAAGTGCCGTGATCGGCGTGCCGCATCCAGATTTTGGCGAAACCGTGTTGGGGGTGATTGTCGCTGAAAACGGCGCTTCGCCAGATACCGAAGCGATGATGGACGTCGTGCGTCAATCCCTGGCCCGGTTCAAACATCCCCGCAAGCTGGTCATTCTGGATGAACTTCCCCGCAATACGATGGGCAAGGTTCAGAAAAACATCCTGCGAGAGCAATACAAGGCGATGTTCGCGTCCTGAACGCTCCCGCCCGGCGGGCGTGCGCTCCCCACGCCCGTCAAAATCAGTTTTGGAGATCCGAAAATGTATAACAACGTTCTTGTGCCCGTTGCATTCGAAGCAGGACGCGACGCCCATGAAGCACTCGAAATCGCCCAAGCCATCCGAGAGAATGGTGGGAAGATCACGGTCCTGCATGTTCTGGAACACCTGCCCGACTATGCCAGAGAAGTTCTTCCTGAAAACCACATTGAAGATGCCCGAGAAATCGTGACCAAGAAGCTTGAGCCCTTGTCTGACGGCATTGAAAACATTGAAATTGTCGTCATCGAGGGGCATTCAGCCCGTGCGATACTGGACTACGCTCAGAAGCACACAAAAGACTGCATCGTCATCACGGGACATCGCCCGGGGATGCAGGACCTGTTCCTTGGATCAACCGCGTCTCGGGTCGTACGTCATGCCCAATGTGCGGTGCACGTGGTGCGGTGACCGACGCCGGATTATGGACCTCGGTGCATTTTGCGGAGAATGGCGGCAAACCGCCCATACTCGCCAGTGCTGCGCCTGCCATTTTTGAGCTTTGTCGTTGCCCTGGTTCTCTACGCGTCCGAGGCTGATCACGGTTCCCCCCAGCGAAACTTCTGAAGGAGGAGAACGGTCCAAACCGAACATCACTCAATCCACAAGATGCCGCAGCGCGACCTGGCATTGCGGCCAGTCGCGCCCACAGCTGGACCGTACTTGCCCCCGCACTTACGCGATTTGAGGCCAACCTGTTCGCGCAAAATCTCACAGAAGCCTTTCAGCAAGATTTTTCGGTCTATTGGGTTTGCAACCATGTTGAGAACGCGGCGGCGCAGTCTCGGGAATCCGCTTTTTGCGGGTGGACCAGAAAATAGCCGTAGTCATGCAACGCATGCGGAGACAATCGGAACAGATTCTTCTCTTCCAGCTCCCTTTCGATCAGCGTGTCCATCAGGGCGATCCCCTGACCATCAGCGACCGCCTGAACCCGCACGTTGGGGTCAGGGATGATCAGTGTGTCTCGTCTGGTTTGATGCGGCAGCCCCGCGACATTCAGCCAGTCTGTCCAGGCATCGCTGTCGTCATGATCACGCAGCAGCGTAAAGGTTGAAACCGCCTGCTCCCAGCCAAGCCGCTCCACCGTTTCCAGTGCTGCAGCGTTGCCTGCGGGAAAAGCCGGGCAGGGCAGAAACGGCGTAACTTCGCCATCCTCCCAATGCCCACTTCCCCAGCGGATGGCGATATCAACGCCCTGAGCTTCCAGATCGAACAGCCGGATCATCGGCTGCAGCCTCAGCTGGATGTCCGGATAATCCTGCATGAAGGACATCAGCCGGGGAGAAAGCCAGCGGGCGGCGAAATAGGTGGAGACGCCCACCGTCAAAGTTCTGTTGGACAGCCCTTTGAGGGCCAAGATTTGGGCCTCGATCTCTTCATAGTGGGTTTGGCAAGCCGCCAGCAGCTTGAGCCCGCCTGGTGTCAGCACCACCCCGCGGGCGCCACGCTGAAACAGGGCAAATCCCAGATCCATCTCCAATGTTTTGACCTGATAGCTGACCGCGCCCTTGGTCATGTTCAGCGCCTCCGCCGCATCGGAAAAGCTCCGGTAGCGGGCGATCTCGGCAAACAGGCGCAGACTGTCATGGTGACGGAATTCTACTGGCATGACTTAAGCGTATAAAATTCCTGAACACCGTGAGCAAATAAAATCGATTGCTGGCGGGGTAGATTCCCAAAATATGGAGTCCGAGAAACACTTCAGGAGCCGCAACGTTGGGAAATATGAACGCTCAAACCTATATCACCCAGCGCGGCAGATCGCGCCGGGGCAGGCTGACCCGGCACAATGCGCCACAAGTCACACCAGTATACCAGCACCGCAAGATCCCGGCCTACAATCTGTTGGACGAGACTGCTCTTGTCCGCATCGAAGCCCAGGCGGAATGGATCCTGGAACACGTCGGGGTCGAATTCCGTGGCGACGACACGGCGCTGGCGCTCTTTGCCGAAGCCGGCGCGCGGGTTGACGGTGTCCGGGTCCGGTTCGAACCGGGGCATGTCCGACAGCTGTGCAAAACCGCCCCGGTGGAGTTCCTGCTGCACGGTTGCGCTCCGGCCCGCAGCGTGATCCTGGGCGGCGACAATCTGGTGATGATGCCCGGCTATGGCTCGCCCTTTGTCAGCGACCTGGAGAAAGGCCGCCGCTATGCCACGCTGGAGGACTTTGAGAATTTCGTGAAGCTTGCCCATATGTCGCCCGCACTGCATCATTCCGGCGGCACGGTGGTCGAGCCGACGGATATCCCGGTGAACAAGCGCCATCTGGACATGATGCTGGCGCACCTGACCCTTTCGGACAAACCGTTCATGGGCGGCGTCACCTCGGCGCAGGCCGCCGAGGACAGTGTTAAAATGGCCCGATTGGCGTTTGGCGCAGAGTTTCTGGACCGGAACGCGGTGATGCAGGCCAATATCAACGTCAACTCGCCGCTGATCTATGACGAGGTGATGTCGGCCTCCCTGCGCATTTATGCTGAGGCCAACCAATGCGTCTGCATCTCGCCCGCTATCTTTGCCGGCGCCATGGGGCCGCTTTCGCCTGCCGCCACTGCCGCCCAAACCCTGGCTGAGGCGATGGCCGGAATTGCCCTGACGCAACTGGTGCGCCCCGGCTGCCCGGTGGTCTTCGGCAGTTTTCACTCTTCGATGAACCTGCGCACCGGCGCGCTGACTTTTGGCTCTCCAGAGGCGAATCTGACCAGCATGGCGCTGAGCCAACTGGGCCGTAGGCTGGGGGTTCCGGTACGCTCCGGCGGCGGCCAGGTTACGGCTTCCAATTCCGCCGACGGCCAGGCGATGCAGGACAGCGCGGATGCGATGTGGGCGACGCTTCTATCCGGCGGCCATCAGGTCTGGCACGCGGCAGGCTGGCTCGAAGGCGGGCTGGTGATGTCCTACGAGAAATTCGTGATGGACCTCGACCATTGCGGTGCCATGCTGAAGATGCTGCAGGGGTTCACCACCGATGACGAGGCCTTTGGCCGTGATGCCTATGGCGAGGCAGGACCGGGTGAGAACTTCCTCTCCACCAGCCACACTCTGCGCCACTACACCACCGCCAACTTCGAAACGCAGGTGCCCGAAGGCGGCCCCTATGAGACCTGGGATGAGAACGGCCGCCAAACCGCAGACCAGCGCGCCGCGGCCCGCTGGCGGCAGATGCTGGCGGAATATGAGCCGCCGGCAATGCCGGAACACACCCGCACAGCCCTGAACGAGTTCGTGGCGGAACGCAAAGCCGCCATGCCCGACGAATGGTATTGAGAAAGGACCCCCTAGACATGACCGAAGAACTGAGCCGCACCTCGGTGCTTGCCTCCCGCCACACCGCCCTGGGCTCGGGGCTGGAGGACTGGAACGGCATGGGCACCGCCTGGAGTTACAGCACCGATCCGAACGACGAACACGACGCGGTGCGCGAGCGCGCTGGCATGTTCGACATGTCGCCGCTGAAGAAGGTCTTTGTCCGCGGCAAGGACGCGCTGGCCGTGCTGGATCACCTGACCACACGCGACCTGTCCAAACTGGCGCCGGGCAAAGCGGCCTACCTCTGTGTGCTGACCGAGGCCGGCGGCATTGCCGACGACGCAATTGTGTCGAACAACGGCGGTGATGAATGGATGATCGTGCATGGCTCCGGCGACACCATGGCGCTGCTGGAAGCTTCGGCTGAGGGCCGCGATGTCTGGCTGGAGTTCACTGACAATCTGCACGACGTCTCGGTCCAGGGCCCGGCGGCGCTGGAGACCCTGAACGCACATTGCGATATCGACCTCGCTTCCCTCGGCTACTTCGAACACGCCCCTGCCAGTCTGTTCGGCCATTCTTGCCGGATCTCGCGGACGGGTTACTCTGGGGAGCGCGGCTATGAAGTATTCGCAGACGCTGAGGTGATCACCGATATCTGGGATAAACTGGCAGATGCTGGAGTGATGCCATGCTCCTTCACCGCACTCGACAAGGTGCGGATTGAAGCGGGGCTGCTCTTCTACGGTTATGACATGACCGAAGCGCACACCCCGTGGGAGGTCGGCCTGGGCTTCACGGTCAGCGCCACGAAGGGTGATTTTCGTGGCAAGGAGGCAGTGATGGGGGCAAAGGGACGCGAGAAGATTTCCAATATCACCCTCGACATTGATCATTCGGATATGGTGGAGGGCGGAGAGACCCTGCTGTTGGATGGCGAAGAGGTCGGCGTGGTCAACAGCCCCTGTTACTCGCACCGGATGGGCAAATCGCTGGCGCTGGCACATGTCCGCCCGGGGATCGCCGCTGGAACGGTCCTGCAGCTGAAAAGCGAGGCCCTTCAAACCACCGCAAAAGTGGTTGGTAGCCCGGTCTACGACCCACAAAAAACGCGGACTCATCAGTAACCCGGAGAAAAACATGCTGCGGGTGGACGTGAGAGTAATTGCGCTTATCACCACTCATGTCCACCTTCAGCAATTTGGATACCAAAGCTGGTTGTTTGAGCGTCCGGGGCCGCAGGATGGCTGTGCCGTAGAGGATAGTGCCTTCTGGTCGCACCGGTTTGGTGAGATGTAAGAAGTGGCCACATCTGAAACACCCAATCCGACAAAACGGAGCGGGCGAAAATGAAACGGGTGTCAACTTGACCGAGTTGCAGGGCAGGCAGCCCCGCAGCTTGCAAGTTGGCGATACAAGTTTCGAGCTGAAGAGTCCTTTCCCAGTTTCCGGGTTGGAACCAGAATTGTATTTTGCCCATTGTGTTTGGCTGAAAATCACACAACAGGCAGGGGGCTGCGTGTTGACCACCAAAAGCCCGGCTTCACACATCCCATGTATCAGGAATGGAGTGTGTCGAGGATCAGGCGCTTGCGCGAATGGCGCGGGCGATCAGGGCAGGGACCCCCGGGATCTTGGCGATCACCGGCAAGAAATGACCTGCAAACCTCGTTTCATTCAACGCCTCGGCAATGTCGTTTTTCACATGGTCGCCTTCCTGAACGAAGAAGGGCAGGCAGATGCTCTGCGGTCCGACCTGTCTCGCGGCCTGCGCAACATATGGGGGCTGCTCGACATAGCCCAGAACGTGGCGCTTCAGGGAGATATGGTCGTGCAGCGCATGGGAGAAGGCAGTTACGGCCTCAGCGGCCTTGGTGCCGCGCCCCGAGCCATGGGCCAAAAGCAGAAGTTCTGTGTCCTCCAGGGCCCAACCGCAGGTTTTGGCCCGTTCGACCAGCACCTCGGCCATCAGGGGCGGGAGGTCAGGATCCAGCCCCAATGGCGTTGCCATGAAAACATTTCGGCCCTCCAGTCGGCGGGGCAGGACGCTGCTTGCAAACCAGCCACCGGACATGAAGCCGGGATAGATCACCGTACCGGGTCCGGCAGCGTCACAGACCGCTTCCAGTCGCCCTTCCAAAGCTAGAGTGGCCGAGGTCACAACCCATCCCGGCATCTCCGCCTGAACGGAACGGGCCAGATCGGCCAGCGCCTCTTCGGCAGGCATCGGATCGGAAGGTTGGCCATGCGCTACCAGAACGGCATGTTGGGGGTATTCGGTATGCAGGCGATCGTTCGGCACGGGCGGATGTTCCTTGGCTTTCCCGCCACTTGGTCGGGGCTTGTAAGATTTTACAAAAGGTAGTGCACGGCCCTTGGTATGACAAATCCTGCGACCGGATTTGCGCATTCTTTTTTGTTTGGGGGCAGGGGGCTATAGCCCTGATAGATCAAACGAATGCCAGGCTCGTCCGTTGTCCGGATGGATCTATTGGGAGGAACTGGAGCGGGTAGCGGGAATCGAACCCGCACCTTAAGCTTGGAAGGCTCTTATGATACCATTTCACCATACCCGCTCGGTGAGTTCGGGGAATAATTCAGCTGCTTCCGAGCGTCAAGACCCGCAAGCCAAGCAATCGAACATTGAAAGGATTTTTTGCGTGGACACAGGGCTGTGGCGGGTTTCCGAGCCGTCTGTGTTCAAGGCTGGGGATGCAAATTTCATTTTGAACTGCCATGATCCGATCATCTGATGACAACAGGTGGGGGCACATGGCGCAGAACAAGGATATCGTGGACTGGCTGCTGACCCGGGCGCGGGGGGTAAGCGACCTGGGGGCGATGTTGGAGGGGCTGAGCCATCTGTTGCGCGATCAGGGATTCCCGCTGGATCGGGCCACGGTGGGCGCGCCGTTGCTGCACCCGATAGCACAATCCTCATTTTGTCTTTGGGACCCTCAGAACGGCGTCCGGCGAAATTTTCTGGTGTGGGACGACAGCGGGTTGGAGAAGCTGCGCAACAGCCCGATGTATGCGATTTATTCCGAAGGTCGGGATGCAGATTGGCGGCTGGATTGCGAGGCGGCCGTACAGCGTTACTCGGTAGGACCTGAACTGTACCACGCCGGTTTCACGCATTACCTTGCCCTGGCGCTGCCTTTCAGCGATGGCTCGCACAAGGCATTCACCGTGCAGACCCGGACTGAAGGGGGGTTCACCGATGACCAGGTGGTCCGGCTGAAAGCCTGCGTTCCGGCCATTGCCGCGGCAGTCGAACACCATGTTCAGCGGGCGCTGGCGGAGACGCTGATGAACACATTTGTGGGTGAACGCGCGGGAAAGAGGGTATTGGACGGTCAGGTCCATCGCGGGGATGGCGAGATGATCGAGGCGGTGATCTGGATGAGTGATCTGCGCGGTTTCACCCGCTTTGCCGCCGAACGCGCGCCACAAGACCTCTTGGATGCGATTAACCAGTATTTCGAACTCGTGACCGAGGCGATCACCGCCCAGGGCGGCGAGGTTTTGAAATTCATCGGTGATGCTGTGCTGGGGATCTTTCCGGTTGCAGGTGGCGGGTCGGATCCGATCCAAGCCGCAGAAACCGCGGCCTTTGCTGTGGTGGACGCCAAACAGGACCCGGACTGGCCAAGGGGCCTTGATCTGGGCATTGGGTTGCACAAGGGCGAGGTGTTCTATGGCAATGTCGGCGGCCGCACACGGCTGGATTTCACCGTGATCGGGCAGTCGGTCAATCTGGTCAGCCGGGTGGAGGCGCTGTGTCGCGACTTTGAGCGCCCGGTATTGGTAACAGGGGCCGTCGCCCGAGCCTCGCATCGGTCCTATGAGGCTCTGGGGGAGCGGCGCCTGAAGGGATTTGACCATCCGGTGCCGATCTTTGCGCCCTCGGAACTGTGAGCCTGACACCCGGTGGCGCCGCGCCTAACCGGAACCAATAAAGGAGTATCATCCGTGACCAGAACCGCGCTCATAACCGGGGCTTCCAGCGGGATCGGCCGGGGGGCTGCGATCCGTCTGGCCCGCGATGGCTGGCATGTACTGGCCCAGGGACGCAATCAGGATCGGCTGCAGGAGACGCTGGAAATGATTGCCGAGTCTGGAGGAACCGGTGAATCCTTTGTCGCGGAAATGGGTGATATGGAGCAAATCGAGGCCTTGTCAGATTGGGCCTCGGACCGATCAGGTGGCGCTTTGGGCGCCATGGTGCATGCGGCGGCGAAATTCACCTACGGGACCGTCTCGACCGACCGGTTCGAGGATTGGGACCGGTCAATCGACCAAGTGCTCCGCGCCACGATCCGGCTGACCGCGCATCTGCTACCGGCGGTTCGGAATGCGCAGGGGACGTACATCTATATCTGCGGGCCAACCTCTTGGCTGGGCTGGAAGAACCACGCAATCCATTGTGCCCTGCGCCATGCCCAGGCCGGGTTCGCCAAGGCTTTGTTCGAAGATGTGCGTGAAGACGGGATCGGGGTGACGCTGATCCACCCGGGTTTCGTGCACACCCCGTCTGCTGATACTGCAGGCAAGGACACGGACAAGATGATCCAGGTCGAAGATGTGGGGCAGTTGATTTCTTCTACGCTGGAGCTGCCGAAAACCGCCTGTGTAAGCGAATTCACCGTCCGCCCACAACGCAGCCCATATGTGTGACGCCTGTTCAGGCCCCTCAGCCCATCAGATCCGGACGTCGCTAAAGCACTCTGAACGGCTTGACAGAACGCTTTTGGGTGCGCCCAATTCCGGGATGTTGGATCGCATGAGGCATTTCACTTCCAAACGGTATCTGATTGCTGTGGCACTGGTGCTGTGCACCGGGACCTGGGAGGCCCGGGCACAGGCTGATCAAGAAGAGCAGAGTTTTGTCACCCCCGAGGGCGTGCCCGCCATACATGGCGTAGAGCGTGGATTTCGGCGCAAGGCGGGCCTCTGTCTGGACTACGGGAAAACCCGCCTGCGTAACGGTGCGCCCTACCATGTCGTCGAACCGCACAGGACAATCACCCGTCACGAAGGCATGGATTTCTGTAAACGCGCCGGTTCACCCGTGCTTGCACCTGCGGATGGGAGGATCCGCTTCATCGAAGCTGACAACAGCGCCTATGGCGGGGTGGTGGGGATCACCACCGGGTTTTCGATCCGCCCCAGACCCAAGCGCGCCAGGCAGCGGGTTTTTGTCGAAATGGTTCATATTGTGCCGTTGCCGGGCCTGCGGGTCGGGCAATTGGTCAAGGCCGGGCAGCTGGTCGGACATGTGCAAAAAGCCAACCGGCCAAGTATTGGCACCACGCCGCATGTGCATTTTGCCGTCCGTCGCTGCAATGACTGGCCGACCTGCCACATCGATCCGAATTTCTTCTGGCGCGATGGTCCGGGACGGGTGTCTTGCCACGACACGTCAAACCCTTTGCCAAAAGGACGGATCGTGGCGCCTGTACCCTGTTGAGTTAGCAAAAAACGACCCCGCGCAGATCATGGGACTGCGCGGGGTCGGAACATCGAAACGGGTTTGGCCAATCAGCCTGCGTAAAGTGTTTCGTAGATCGGTGTCAGGGTCTTGTCCTCGAACAGCGACGATACGGATGTACCATGCCAGATATTGAGGATTGCCTGGGTAAAGATCGGCGCTGTCGGCACGATGCGGATATTGGGTGCCGATTTCACCGCTTCGGTCGGCTGGATCGAGTCGGTCAGCACCAGTGATTTCATCACCGAGTTGGTGACGCGCTCGACGGCGGGGCCGCTCATCACGCCGTGGGTGATATAGGCGTGGACCTCCTTGGCGCCGTTGTCCAACAGCACCTGAGCCGCCTTGCACAGCGTTCCGGCAGTGTCGCACATGTCATCCACGATCAGGCAGATCTTGTCGGTCACATCGCCGATCACGGTCATTTCCGCGACTTCACCGGGCTTTTCGCGGCGCTTGTCCACGATCGACAGCGGTGCATTGATCCGCTTGGCCAATTCACGCGCCCGGGCCACGCCACCCACATCGGGCGAAACGACCATGATGTCGCTTAGCTGATCCTTGAACTGGTGCTTAACATCCAGCGCAAAGATCGGCGAGGCATAGAGGTTGTCCACCGGAATGTCGAAGAAGCCCTGGATCTGGGCCGCATGCAGGTCCATGGTCAGGACCCGTTCGATCCCGGCCCCCGCGATCATGTTGGCCACCAACTTGGCCGAAATCGGCGTCCGGGCCTTGGTGCGGCGGTCCTGGCGGGCATAGCCGAAATACGGGATCACGGCGGTGGTCCGCTTGGCCGAAGACCGGCGCATCGCATCAGCGATGATCAGCAGTTCCATCAGGTTGTCATTGGCCGGGTTCGAGGTCGGCTGAATGACGAACATGTCTTCGCCACGGACGTTTTCGAAGACTTCGACAAAGATTTCGCCGTCGTTGAACCGTTCGACGCGGGCATCGACCAGGCCCTGGTCTACGCCGCGATGCAGGCTCATGCGGCGGGCAATGGCTTCGGCAAGTGGAAGGTTGGCGTTCCCAGCGATAAGCTTGGGTTCGTTGAGTGTCGGCATTGGCTGATATCCCCGGGCAGCAATGGCTATGTGACAGATTCGTGATGTTGAACCCGCCTTAACACGGGCTTACCTTCAGTCCTAGTTCTAAGCGGGAGAAAACGGGTCATGGCAGATATCGATTACTTTTTTGCGACAGTGTCGCCTTACACCTATCTGGCGGGCACCCGTTTGGAGGAGATCGCCGCCCGGCATGGCGCGACCATTGCCTATAAACCGGTTGATCTTGCGGCCGTGTTCAATGGGACCGGAGGCGTGCTGCCGATGAACCGACACCCATCGCGGCAGGAATACAGGCGGCAGGAGTTGCCGCGTCAGGCGGCCAAGCTGGGATTGCCCTTCAACATCCAGCCGGCGCATTTCCCGGTCAATATGGCACCGTCCTCGTATGCTTTCATCGCGGCACAGCGGGCAGGGGGCGGCGATCTGGGTGGTCTGGTCCATGCGATGACCCGCAGCGTCTGGGCCGACGACAAGGACCTTTCCGACGATGCGGTGATCCGGGCTTGCCTGGAGGAAGCGGGATTTGACCCGGCCTTGGCGGATTCCGGTTTGCTTCAGGGGGCCGAGACCTATGTAGTAAATACGGAAGAGGCCATTCAAAGGGGTGCCTTCGGCGCGCCTTTCTATATTACAGCAGATGATCAGCGATTCTGGGGCCAGGATCGGCTGGAGGACCTGGACGAGCATTTGGGCAAGATCAAAACATGAAAGACTTTCCTTCCGCGGTACCGCAGCCGCTTTTTCACCGGCAGTTCGGCAACGGTCCGCGTCAGGCCCTGGCCTTGCACTGCACCATTGCGCATTCCGGAGCATGGCGAGGTCTGTCTGCACAGATGCAGGATGAGCTGACGCTGATCACGCCGGACATGCTCAGCCATGGCCGCAGCCCCGATTGGGATGGCCAGGGAGACTACCAGGATCGGATGACCGAAGCATCTGCGCCCTTGTTCGATCGGCGTATGGATCTGATCGGCCATTCCTTTGGCGCCACGGTTGCGCTGCGTCTGGCCGCGGATCACCCCGAGCGCGTGCGCAGCCTGACCCTGATCGAGCCGGTGTTTTTTGCGGTGGCGGTTCAGGATGACCCGGACCTGTTGGCGCAACACGAAGAAGACGCAAAGCCTTTTACCCAAGCGCTGGCCCAAGGGGACGAGGCGCTGGGCGCCCGGCTGTTCAACCGGATGTGGACCAGTGATGACGCGCCGCGCTGGCCGGACTTGCCTGAATCCACCCGGGCGGCGATGACCCGCGGCATCCACGTCGTGCCCGCGTGCCGGGATGCGATCTACGAGGATCTGGCCGGGCTTCTGGCGCCGGGCGTCATGGACCGGATCACCGCGCCCACACTGCTGCTGCACGGCAGCGAAACCCACCCGGTCATCGATGTGGTGAACAAAGGGTTGCAAAAACGTTTGCCAAATGCTGTGTCACACGTCATCCCCGGTGCGGGTCACATGCTGCCGATCTCGCACGCGACAGAGACCGCCGACCATTTGCGCACGCTTTTTGCGCAAGCTGACTAGGCCTTCTTTCTGGTTCAAAATACCTCGGGGGTGAGGCCGCAGGCCGAGGGGGCAGCGCCCCCTGCTTTGCCTCGTCAAATCAGGTCAAGAAACCTGTCGATCTCGCCCTCGGTAATCGACCAGTCACAGACAAACCGCGCGCCCAGCATTTCTTGCGGGTCTTCCCCGTCCAGCACCGCACCCCACAGGTGATACGCGGCGCCTGCGGCGAACAGTTTTTCATGTGTGACCCGCGGTAGGGCGGCAAAGACCATGTTGGCCTGGGGGTCTAGCAGGAACTGCGCACCGGCCCGCCGCAACCCGTCCGCCAGACGTTCAGCACGCGCATTGGCTGCTCGGGCGCTGTTCAGCCACAGATCGTCTTCCAGATAACCGGCCATCTGCGCGGCCAGATATCGGTACTTGGAAAACAGATGTGCACCGCGTTTGCGGCGCAGCTCGAATTCCCATGCATGGGCGGGATCGAAGAAGATCACCGCCTCAACCCCCATGCAGCCATTTTTTGTGGCCCCGAATGACACCGCGTCGATGCCGGCCTTCCAGGTCATTTCGGCCGGTGTGCAGTCCAATGTCACCAACGCATTGGCAAAGCGCGCGCCGTCCATGTGGACGGGCAGGTCAAATTCACGCGCCACGGCACTCAGCGCCGCAAGCTCTGCCACTGAATAGACCTGTCCAAGCTCGGTAACCTGCGTCAGCGACACCGGCCCGCGCTGGGGGCCGTGCACGCCGCGTGCCTGCTGGGCTGCGATGGAATTGCGCAAAGCCTCAGGCGTTATCTTGTCGCCCGTTCCCACCAGGGTCAGCTTGGCTCCGCCGGTAAAGAACTCCGGTGCGTTGCATTCGTCTTCGTGGATATGCGCAACCGGCGAGCAGAAGATTGTCTGCCAGGGCTGGCCCAGTGTCGCAAGCACCAGCGAATTGGCGGCGGTGCCTGTGGCAACCAGATAGACCGCCGCATCGGGCGCTTCGAACAGATCCCGGATCTGTTGGCGAACGCCTTCCATCACCGGGTCGGCGCCATAGGCCCCGGCAAATCCCTGATTGGCCTGGGCCACGCGCTCCATCACCCGGGGGTGAACGGGGCCAGAGTTGTCGGAGGCAAAGAACATCAGATCGGCTCCTCGATGATATGGTCTTCCCACTCGTCTTCCGGGGTCTCGAATTCCGACACGGTCATCCCGCGCACCGAAACACCTGCCTCGTGCACACTGTCGGACGACCCGGTGATCAATGGATGCCAATCCGGCAGCGGTTTGCCCAGCCAAAGCAAACGATAAGCGCAGGTCTGCGGCATCCAATAGGCGTGGGTGTCCAGATTGTCGGGCCGCAGCACGATGCATTCCGGCACAAACTGATGCCGGATATCGTATTGCACGCATTTGCAGCTGTCATCATCCAGCAACCGGCACGCGACGCGGGTCAGGTAGACCTCACCGCTTTCATCGTCTTCCAGCTTGTTCAGGCAACATTTGCCACAGCCATCGCAAAGTGCTTCCCACTCCTGCCGGTTCAGCTTTGCGAGAGGTTTCTTTTCCCAGAACCGTTTGGACAGTCCCTTGCGGTTGATCACATCGCTCATAGCGCGGTCAGGATCTCGCGGGCCTTTGCGCAATCCGCCTCCATTTGCGCGATCAGCGCATCCAGCCCGTCGAATGTCAGCTCGGGTCGCAAGAATTCGACCAGCCCCACGGACAGGGTCGCACCGTAGAGGTCACCCGAGAAATCGAAAAGAAAGGTCTCGATATTGGGCTGTTCGCCGTTGAACATCGGTCGCACCCCCAGTGAGGCCGCGCCGTGATAGCTGCCCTGGTGTGGACCATCCAGCACGTCGACCAGTACTGCATAAACACCAAAGGCCGGCTGGTGCAGACCTTCGATGGACATGTTGGCCGTAGGGTATCCCAGCTCACGGCCGCGCTGTTCGCCGCCGATTACCTCGCCATCGATCCGATGCCAGTGGCCCAGCATCGCGGCCGCATCGCGAGGGCGGGCCTCGGACAACGCCTTGCGGATCGCGGTCGATGAAACGGCCACGTCCGAATGTTCGATCAAGGGGAGGATGGTAACGCCAAAACCCAGCTCGGCGCCGAACCGTTCAAGGTCCTGCGCCGTGCCCGCGCGGCCTTTGCCGAAACAGAAATCGGCGCCGACCACGATATGGGTCAGCCCCAAGCCTTCCGAAATCACGTCGCGGGCAAACTCTTCCGGCGTCAGGCTGGACAGAGCAGTGTTGAAGTTCAGCTCGTAGAGCCGCTCCACACCGAGCTTCTCCAACCGGTGCGCCCGGGTCTCGGACCGCATCAGGCGAAAGGGCGGGGCGTCCGGTGCAAAGTACTCGCGTGGATGCGGCTCGAAAGTCATGACCCCCAGAGGCGCATCGGGGGCTGCCCGACGGGCGAGATCGATGACGGCCTGATGGCCACGATGCACACCGTCGAAATTGCCGATGGCAACGGTGGCTCCGCGGTCGCTGGGTTCGACGAAGTGATAATCTCGGATCATACGCATGGCGCATCCGTAGCTTTACTGGCCTTGCTGTTCAAGCTGGATCAGAGGATAGAGGCAGCGCACGCCGGGTTAAGGCAATGATTACACCCCCGGTCTAGCCTTTACGGCGATCGATCCTTCATTCCATGGGTGCAATGTACCCCCGGCATGTCGTAGCAGAGCATTGGAACCGGACCCGATGGCAAGGGTATCGTCCAACCGGTTGGCCGAACGGGGTGACATCCCGTCCCGAACTCCACCAGGCGGCGCCGCCGATCTTGCAATCCGCAAACCAGAAACTCCCCGTCCGACCTTGGGTCGCGCGGTGGCAAGGCATTCCCGCACAACAAAAAAGGGCCTTTCCAGGCCCTTTGAAGCACGATTGCAGCCGCGTCGGCAAACCGCTCTGACGCGGCTTGATGCCGTATCAGTCGAATTTGCGCGATGGGGCCAGAACCATGGCTTCGCCGACCAGCACCTTCTTGCCATCCACCGAGCAGTGGCAATCCAGCTTGACCCGGCGTTTGGACATTTCGATATCGACAACCTTGACCTCGGCATAGACCATGTCGCCCGGGCGTACGGGCGCCAGGAATTTCAGAGACTGGCCCATGTAGACTGTACCATGTCCCGGCAGCTGTTCGCCGATGACGGCGGAAATCAGGCCGGCGGTCAGCATCCCGTGGGCAATGCGGCCCTGAAAGATCGTGTCGCGGGCGTAATCATCATCCAGATGAACCGGGTTCCGGTCGGTCGAGACCTGGGCGAACATCTCGATATCTTCGTCGGTCACGACCTTCCGCAGATAACGGGTCATGCCCATCTCGATGTCTTCAATGCAGATGGTTCCGCGTGGCAGATTGTCCAACATTCGACCCTCCTGGATGATCGGGCTTGAAACTTTCGGGCGCTTATTCACCCTGTTCGGCAACTTTATTACTTTGCAGCTGCAGAAAATCAAGCCCTATTTGCGTCACCTAAGATGCCCGATTGTATATGTCGGGTCGAATTTTTCCGTTTCCAGGTAAGTTTTTAGCGCTTCGGGGTCTGGCTGGACTGATGTTTTTGTCTCTCTGGCTGCAAGCCCGCCCGAGATGAAGAGGGAATCAATGCCCTCCCCGATAGCGCCGGCGATATCGGTCAGGGGGCCGTCGCCGATGGCCAGAATCTCTTCATCAGGGATGTCAGTACCCAGAGCCGCCAGCCTGCGTCGGGCCAGATCATAGATCGGCGGATGTGGCTTACCGAAATACAGGCTTTCACCGCCCATCTCGGTGTACAGTTTGGCCAGTGCCCCGGCGCACCATTCCCGACGCTCGCCACGATCCACAACGATATCGGGATTTGCGCAGAGCAGTTTCAGTCCCTTTTGCTTGGCAAACAGGAAGTCGGCCCGGTTCACATCAGGGTCGGCCATCGGGTCAAACGGGCCGCAACAGACGATCCCTTCGGCGTCCTGCAACGGCACGCGGGTGATGGTGACCGGATTGTCGATCACGTTGAGCGGTTCAAAGAATCCTTCATCCCGCTGCCATTCACCCATGAAATAGACCTTGGATCCAACAGCCCCGGTATACATCGCCGCTCGGGCGGAATCACCGCTGGTTGCGATTGTGTCATAGGCGTCTTCCGGTACGCCGAATTGCTTCAGCTGTACCGCCACCCCGGCCCGTGGCTTGGGCGAGTTGGTCACCAGAACGACGATCCCGCCTGCAGCCCGATAGGATTGCAATGCGGCGACTGCGGCGTCATGAGCCCGCACACCGTTGTGGACGCAGCCCCATAGGTCCACGAACAAAGCCTTGTAACGGGCTGAGATCTCGGTCAGGGCGTTGACGATCTGGGTCATGATTGGGCGTTTCCCTACAGGTCCTTGTTGCCCGTTTTATGCAGCAACCCGAAGGCGAAGACCATGGGCAACCCACCGGATCAGGTGCGGAAGCTCTCCAAGGTGCGCCCGGTGCGGCGACGCATGGTCCGGCGCAGAGCGGTGGCGTCGGCATATCCAACCCGCTCGGCAATCTGGTCATGGCCCAGGGACGTGCTGCGGGCCAGTCGGATCGCTTCGGTAACGCGAAGTGTCTGGGCAAAGGCTGATGGCGTCAGGGCTGTCTGGCGCGAAAGGCGCCGGGAAAAGGTTCGTGTACCCAGTCCTGCAGCCACGGCCAGTTCCTCGAGACTGACCTGACGGTGGATGTTTTGGCGCAGAAAAAGCTCGGCCTTTTGCAAGGCGGCATCCCCTGCGACCAAGGTTGCCACCGACATATAGGGCAGCTGACTGGGGCGGCTGTCGGCCATCAGAAAACGACGGCAGTCCTCGGCAATGGCCGTACCACAGCTCTGTTCGATCAGGACCAGCATCAGGTCGATCTGTGAAAACGCTGCCCCGGCCGTGATCAAAGGCCCATCGCGCAGAACGATCTCGCCGGACTTGACCCGGGATCTGGGAAACATCGATTGCAACAGCGGAGCCAGCCACCAAGTGGTTGTCACTGCCCGGCGATCCAGAAGCCCTGCCGCTCCCAAAGCAAAACACCCCGAACAGGCGCCCGCGATCAGGGTTCGGGGCCCGGCAAGCCGGCGCAGGGCCTGTGTCAGATCCTTGAACGCACTGGTCTCCATCGCGGCCCGCACCTCTCGACCCGAAGACAAGCCCAGGCCCGGCAGAATGACCAGATCTGCCCCTGCCTCATCCGCCCCCGTCTCACATGCGCCCGGACGGCGGATCACAGGATCAAATACGGCGCTTTTTCCGTGCAGCCGCGCCACCCTGTTGGCCGTGTCCAGCATTTCGGACGCGATAAACAGGCTCGACTGCTGACAAGGGTCGGGATGCAAAAGAACAGTACGGATCATCGATTGTCAATTTAGGCATGATAAATGTCATTCCTGACACTGCATGGATTGATCAACCTTGTCCATCTTTTCCCGAACAGAACCAAGGAGGACAGACATGACCCTGAAAGGTGGATGTTTCTGCGGCGCAGTACGCTATGAAACCCAAGGCAAACCGATCTTCAAAGGTCAGTGCCATTGCCGGGCTTGCCAGCACATCTCGGGTGGAGCACCCAACCTTTTCATGCTGATGCCCCGTGACGGGTTTCGCTATACCAAAGGTCAGCCCAGCCAGTACAGTCGCCCGGATCGCAAAAACGCGGTGATCCGGGACTTCTGCGCCGCGTGCGGTACGCATTTGGTGACGCATCGTCCGGGGCTGGATCCGGTCATTGTCAAGATTGGCACACTTGACGACCCATCGGTCTTTCGTGGTGCCAAGGCCGCGTTGTTCGTCGGAGAAAAGCCCGAGTATCACGTTATCCCGGAGGGCATCACACAATTCGACACGATGCCGCCCGGATAGGTTTCGCATCATCTCAGGCCGCGTAATCCCGCGCCATTGGGCTGGGGCGCTTGTCCTGGCCCAAACCTGTCCCTGTTTCATATTGCCGAAGAACTAAGGCGGCGCGAGGCAGTGCCCCGCCTGAAACTCGGGGCGACGATCTCGGTAAACCTGAAGATCGCAAAGACCAGTCCGATCTGGGAAAGTTCAGGTGTTGGAACACCGAATTTCGGATACCCCCTTGAAGACAGAGGCCAAGCAAACATATTGACGCCATAGCCGGGATATCCTAACAGCCCGGACATGACGGGGCACTCTGCCTCGATCGATGGAGATTTTATGAAAGAGTCCCGGGCCTGACGCCCGTTCCTGGCGACAGTAATACAGGAACACCACACGGATAGGCACACTCACGCGCGATGCTGAGTGTCCTGTTTCTGTACTTTCATAAGATCGAGAAATTCCAATGAACATCTCAAAGCACGAGCAACGTGTTTTGCATGAGCTCGCCTTGGGTGGCGAGATAAAATACACGCGCGGTAGTAATGGAAAAGTACATTCCGTTCAGTGTTTTACACGGGACGGGTTTGTCTTTTCCGCCTGCACCTTGGACGTTTTCAAGCGTCTGAAAGACAAGCGTTTCATCAAATCGAAAAACGGTCATCCCTATCGCATCACGCATCTGGGGAACCAATCGGTGCGCGCGCAAATGAACCAAAGATAGGACAAACTGATGACCCCAAATGAAATAAACACCATAGCCAACCTTCACCGTATGGCTTTTGGCCCATCAGAAGGTGAGGAAATCGCCCCACTTGCCAAAGCGTTGCTTAGCCATCCGGAAACGATTTCGATCAGCGTTCACCGCGGCGGAAAAATAGCAGGCAATGTGCTGTTCACACCTTTTGTCTTTCAGGACCATCCGGACGCGAAATGCTTTCTGTTGGCCCCTTGTGGCGTTTTACCCGAGTATCAGGGCCAGGGTGTTGGCAAAGAGCTGATGCAAACCAGCATCGCGCATCTGGCGTCGGTGGGAACTGATGCCGTGTTCGTTCTGGGCGTGCCAACCTTTTACCCGCGGTATGGGTTTGTCCCGACGGAAAAACAGACCCCGTATCCAACGCTTCTGACCATTCCCGAATCCTGGATGGTTCTGGAGTTGACGGCAGGGATAGTCGACCGGCTGGACGGAAAGACACGGGCGATCCCGCAATTCATGCAGCCCCAGTGGTGGGATACATCGCAGTACGATTGAGCTTGGGTCTTTCCCGTCAATTGATGACCCAAGTTCGGGGCGACCATCCTGCTCAAAAAAAGCTCCCGAAGGTGACTTCGGGAGCTTTTTCGACAGATATTGGAAAGGCTGCCTCGGACAAGGCGCCTTTCCATAAACAGGCAGGCGAAATCAGACCTTCAGGTTCGGGATGATCTGCTTTTTGCGGCTCATGATGCCGGGCAGAACAACGGCGTCGCCTTCGACCGAGGCGCCAAAGCTCTTTTCTGCCACGCCCTTGACCAGATCGTTGGGGACCAGCAGGGTGGCTTCTTCCTTCAGGATGTCCACGACGAACAGCAGAACCTCGTCCACGCCATCTTCGGCGGCGACTGTCTTGAAGGTTTCCATCAGGCTGGCTTTGCGGTTCAGCGGGATGTCCGGTGCGGTGGTTTCCAGAACCGACACGCGGAACTTGGTGCCGTCCACTTCGTATTCTTTGGAATCCATGCGGATCAATTCAGCGTCGGAGAAGGACGACACATCCGATTTTGCAGCAAACATTTCTGCGGCGTAGGACGGGATGTCGATGCCCAGCTCACCCGCCAGCTTTTCGGCCACGGCGCGGTCGTGATCGGTGGTGGTGGGCGAACGGAATTCCATGGTGTCAGACAGGATACAGGTCAGCGCTGCGCCTTTGACGGCTTCGGGCATCTTGGCGGCGTCGTCGCCCATCAGGTCGATCATGATGGTTGCGGTGCAGGCCAGCGGACGTACGGTGATGTCGATCGGACCTTTGGTTTCCAGGCCGCCAACCAGCTTGTGGTGGTCGATGATCGCCTGCACATCGGCGCCGTTGATGTTGGCGGGCAGCTCGGCCGGGTTGTTGGTGTCCACGATGACAACCGGCTGATCGTCGGCGACGTCTTCGATGATCGTGGGTTTGTCCAGGTTCCAGCGTTCCAGCATGAAGGCCGCTTCGGTGTTGGGTTCGCCCAGCAGTTTGGGCTCGGCAGCGGTTCCTTTGATTTCATTCAGGTACCAGGCCCAGACGATGGGCGAGCCGGTGGAATCGGTGTCAGGGGATTTGTGACCAAAAACTTGGGTGCTCATTAGCTTTTTCCTGTGATGATACGCGTGTTCAGGCGGGGCATTTCGCGCGCCTTATATGGACGGTTTACGCCCTTGTCACCCCGCCCAAGGCGCGACTTTTGGACGTCGGCGGGAAACCCGCCTAGAAAACCTCGCGCTGGATGACATAGCCTTCCTGCTCCAACAGTCGCAGCAGACCCGCATCGCCTGACAGATGGGCTGCGCCCACGGCAACCACGATGTTTTTGCCGGGGTGGGTTAGGATCGTGTCCATCCAGGCGCGGTTACGGGTGTCCAGCATGTCGGTCTCAAAGTCACGCCAAACCCGATCCTTTTCCGCCTTGGGCAAACGGGTTTCGATACGAAACGTGTATTCCCCCAGTTTCATGGCCAACGCGGCCCGTTCCTCGAAATAGAGATTCGAGGCGGTCGCCAAGCTGTCTTCGTTCATTGCCATGGCCGAAAGCGATGCTTCGAGCAGCCGAACCTGTTCTTCCAGCGGGTCTTTCTCGAAAATCGCGAGTATTTCTTCCATTGTTTCCAGCGACACCTGCGGTACGCCCAAATCGCTGGCGAGCGCGGAAAGGCGCCGATCCAATCCGTTTCCTGCGGCCGCCTTCTGCTCCCGCAGGCAGGGCGGGAGTGCCAAGGTCACTGACAGGAACCAAGGGCGCATTTTCGAGGCCAGCCAAGGCGGAATCCCGGCGGCGCTGGCTTGGGTCGCGAGCCGTTCCCAGGCGTCGGGCTCCATCAACTCGATCAACGTGCGGCTGTCGGTGATCAGGAGCGGCGACTGGTCCCGTTTCAGACCATCTTCAAAGGCGGCCATGTCCTGTTGTGTGATCTCGAACAGTATCGCATCGGCTTTGGCGACCACGGGCCGCAGTCGCTCTAACACCGGGTCGAAACGCGGGTCGCTCAGATGCATGGTGCCGACAAGGTCGATCCGGCGTCCTTCCTTGCTGGCGGTAAAGCGGTTGCCTTCTGCGTAAGGTATCTGTGCCACTGCATCCTGCATCACGGCCAGTTCCTGAGCCGGAAGCGTCTGACGCAGATCAAGACCGGCACAATTGGCCCAAACAGCGGCTGGCAGGAGATTCAGGAGAACGGCAAAGACAAAACGCATCATTCAAACCTTTGCCAACAGACAGAGCCGAGCCGATGGAACTGGTTTACCATTCTGCACGTTCCAATGTGTAGCCTCGCTGTTTCAACAAGTTCAGAACACCATGTTGTCCCGGCAGATGCGCGGCGCCCACGGCCACCACGATTCTGTTGCCTTTGGCGGCCAGCATCGGTTCCATCCACAGCTTATTGCGTTCATCCAGCATGTACCGTTCAAACAGATCCCACTGTCGATCGATCTCTGCCCGGGGGGCATCCAGATAGCTGTACATCAGCAAACGGTTCATCAGCATTGCTTCCCAAACCGCTTCGTCGAAATAGGCCTCGACCGGTGTCGCATTGTCAGGTTTCTCGGTCAGGAACATCTGCAACTCGAACTCCAGCATCCGGGCCTGGTCGCGCAGGCCGATCCGTGACAGCGCCTTGAAGCCGGTCGTAGGAATTTCCAATGATCCAATGGGAACGCGGTGCTTGCGCGCGTGACGCTCCAACCGGTCATCCAGACCTTTGCCCGTGACCAGCCCAAGGCTCTGACAGCCATCCCAGATCAGAAAAAAGGACGCTGCCCAAGGCTGCATTCTGTTCAGATTGGCCGGCTTCATGCCCAGATGAGCGGCCAGTCGCACCAGCATTTCCCAGCTTTCCGCCGAAATATAGCTTTCGAGGCGCTGGCCGCGGGGCAGAAGCATCAGATCGGCGTGGTTCTTGAACTGCTCATCCAGGTTGGTCAGGTCCCGCCGTGTGACTTCGAACAGGATCGCGTCGGCCTGTTCCACGACTGGACGCAAGCCGCGCATGATCCGTCCCATGCGCCGGTCACCGCCATGCATGGTGCCGATCACGTTGATCTGTTTGTCTCCTTTTGTAGCCACCCAGTGATTACCATAGGCAAAGGGAACCTTGGACACCCGGTCTTGCAGGGCCGTGTCCCAGCTGTCGCCCAGGTGATCACGATAGTCAATTCCACTGCAACGGGCCTGAGCGGTTTGGGCAATCTGGGTGCCCAGAAGGAGAAAAACTATGAAAATCAGGTGCTTCATGCGTGTCCCATGATGAACGGGTTCCTGAATTGGTAAGCTAGCACGGATTGGGTCACAAGCCAGAACTGGCCGCCAATCGTGATTTGACGTGGTCGTGAACTCGAGAACGTTGCTCCGGAGCCGGAAACCGGGACCGAAGGCAGCGGTCTGGAGGAAAAGCGGTTTCACCGACGCGCCTGCGCGCTTACGATGCGATTATGGAGCGCGAGCAGGATCTTTACCCGCCAATCAAGGCTATGCTGGAACGGCAGGGATACGAGGTGAAGGGCGAAGTCGGCGCCGCCGATGTGGTGGCCTGTCGGGGCGACGAGCCGCCGGTCATTGTCGAACTCAAGACCCGGTTTTCGCTCAGCCTGTTTCATCAGGCCATCGCCCGTTTGACCGTCACCGATCTGGTCTATGTTGCGGTGCCGAAACCCACAGGCCGTACGGCGCGGCGTTCCCTGAAGGACAATCTGACGCTCTGCCGCCGTCTGGGGTTGGGGCTGATCACCGTGCGCGGTGACAAGACCGTCGAAGTCCAGTGTGATCCCGGTCCCTATGCGCCGCGCAAGTCCAAGATCAAGACACAGCGCCTGTTGCGCGAATTCGATCGGTTGCAGGGTGATCCAAACGCGGGCGGGGCGACGCGGCACGGGATCGTCACCGCATATCGTCAGGACGCCCTGCGTTGCGCGGCCCATTTGGCAGAACATGGCGCCAGCAAAGGGGCCGCGGTCGCCAAGACCACCGGGGTGGGGGCCGCAACCAGATTGATGCGGGACAATCACTATGGCTGGTTCGAGAAGGTCGAAAAAGGCGTCTATGCCCTGACCGAGGCAGGGCGGGAGGGTTTGAAACACTGGGCCTACAGCTGGGAGGAGGAGTGACCGCGACTTGATCTCGGTGATCACAAAACCCGAGTTCAACCTTCCTTTTTGGTCCCGGCAGGGAACGGTGCTACGCTGGTCAAAGGCCGGTTCCATTCGGGGGGAACGAAATGATCAAAACCCGAGCTTTCGGTTTCTTGACACTGACTGTTGCGTTGACACTTGTTCCTGCAGTGCCAAGCTCGGCGATTGACGCGCCGAAGGAGCAGCTTTCCCTTGATCCCGCGCTTCTGGTTCAGTCGCTGCCCAAAGTCCCCAAAGGTCTGGTGTATGTGGCCTCGGCCAAGTCTGCTGGCACAGTTTCCGACTTTTACGTGAAACCATCGTCCCTGGAGATCAAGGGAGACATCCGATCTGTCTGGATGCTGCAGGACCTACACAAACCCTTAAGGGACGGAACACGAAGCAAGATCTTCATGGCAGATTTCAACTGTCGAAAGCGGACCTTCTCGATCTTTTATATCAAGGCCTATGCCGGGCGCCGTGCGACGGGCAAAACCATCCTGGCAGGTTACCCCACGACACGGCCAGCGCGGCCGCCGCAGAAATCCGCGCATATGATGTCGCTGACCTATGTATGCAACCTGTAACTGCGCGACCTGTGACAAAGCCCGTTGAAAAAGAAGTCGGAACAGGTTGAAGTGGCGCGAAGACCTGTTGCCGGAAATCATGGTGGCACTGTGGAAGACCATCACCAGCGTTTCGTTTTTTTCATTGAGCCGGGATTCACTATGCAGGCTCTGTCGTCCGGCGTGGAGGTGCTGCGGGTGGCGCGCAAGATCAGTGCCGGGGTGGGGTTCCCGTTTGCCGTGGCCTCGCTGGACGGGGAAGAGGTGGCGGCCTCGAACGGATTATGTTTGGCACCTAACCTGCCTGTCGCACAGGTGAACCGCGACGACATTGTTCTGGTGGTCTCGGGCGCTGGGGCGGACGAAACCGAAAACTCCGACATGGTGGCGCAAATCCGGCGTTGGGCCCGACACGGTGTCCGTGTCTGGGCCTTGTCCTCCGGTGTGATCCGGCTCGCACAGGCGCAGCTGCTGACAGGTCGCAAGGTGGCGGCCCATTGGGAGGATGCGGCTTATCTGGCTGCGCGCTTTCCCGGCGTCAAGATTTCCAGCGCGCTGTTCATTCACGACGACCGCCATGCCACCTGCGCAGGTGGCAATGCGGCGGCCGAGTTCCTGATGGATTACCTGGCTCGTCGGGGTTCGGGCGAACTGGTGGATGAGATCGCCGCCCGGCTGATGCTGGACGGCATTCGCGACGGACGACTGAACCAGAACCGACCCTTTCGCTTTCGCTATCAGACCACGAACAAGACGGTTTTCGCGGCCCTCAAGCTGATGGAGGAACATGTGTTCGACAAGCTCTCCATCAATGAGATCGCGGCGCGGTTGCAGGTAACCCAGCGCCACCTGGAGCGGTTGTTTCAGGCCAATTTCGGGTCCAGCCCGGCCAAGGTCTATGCCGAACTGCGCCTGAATGCGGCCCGGCAGGAGGTGTTGCACAGGCGTCGCCCGATCCTCGATATTGCACAGGATTACGGCTACTCTCGGGGCACTTTTTCTAAAGCCTACAAACGTGCCTTCGGGGTGGCCCCGTCGCATGATCAGAAAAGCCCGATATCCGTGCGGCACGGAATTTAGACTAAATTCCGTCCAAGAAAATTTGAATTTTCTTGGTCACGTGGGGCGCAGATCGTCGTACGAGATCATGACGTGTTCGACAAAGGCCGGGCGTTCCACCAGTCGGTCGAAATAGTGCCGCAGATGCGGCAGATCCACCCGGTCTATGGCGATGTCATAATAACGATAAAGGATGTGGCCCAGCTGAATATCGGCCAGTGTGAAGCTGTCGCCTGCCAGAAATTCATATTGCGCCAGTTGGTCTTCGGCGATGCGCAGCTTGTCTTCCAGTGCCGTCACGGCCCGCCGAATGGCAATCGGGTTCTGATCCTGGGGTGCAGTTCGCACGACATGCCAGAACACTGGTCCGGTAAAGGCCAAGGCCACATTCAGCTTGGCCCACTCCGCCCAGCGGTCCACATGGGCCCGGGCCTGAGGGCTGCGGGGCCAGAAGCTCTCGGTTCCGTAAACCGACGCCAGATAGCGCAGGATGGCACCGGTTTCCCAAAGCGGCGGATGCGCCCCGTCTTGCAGCACCGGAATTGTGCGGTTGGGGTTCAGCTGACCAAAGGCGTCTGTGTCGGTTCCGCCAAAGCGGTGCCCGACATCATGACGCGTACAGCCCAGCCCCAGTTCCCCAATGCACCACATCAGTGCTTGCACATTGGACGAGGTTTTTCGCCCCCACACCGTCAGCATCCACACCGCTCCATCGCCTTGTCGCGGCCGAGCTTACGAGGGCAGGGGGCTCAGCCCAACAGCTTTTCATTCCGGGGGTCATAAACCGGATCAGCCAGCACCGTTGCGGCATATTCCTGCAACAGAACCTGTACCTGCAGCGCATCACCGATTTGGACGGCTTCCGCGTCGACCCAGGCGACCGCAAGCATCTTGTCGCTGCGCCATCCCATGCCACCGGAGGTCACATAACCGATCAGTTCGCCATCTTTCAGCACGGGTTCGGTGCCCCAGCACGGCGGCGCGGCGGACTCCACTTCCAGCGTGACAAAGCGTTTTGCAGGGGGCGTGCACCGTTCCGCGTCCACCACGCTGCGACCGAGATAGTCCTTGCGGGTGGAACAGAACCGTTCCAGCCCGGCAGCATGAGGTGTGACTTCCGTCGTCATTTCGTGGCCCCAGCTGCGATAGCCCTTTTCCAGCCGCAGCATGCCCATGGCGCGACCGCCTATCAGCACCAGATCATGGTGCGCCCCTTCGGTCATCAGGGCATCAAACAGCGCTTGCTGATTCAGCATTGGGCAGTGCAGTTCCCACCCCAGTTCCCCCGAGAACGAAATCCGTACTGCCTTGCAGCGCACGCGGCCGATCTCGACCGTTTTGGAGGTCATGAAGGGGAAATCGTCAAACGCTCCGCCCGAGACTGCATTCAGCAAGGCGCGCGAATTTGGTCCGGCAATCCCCAGCGCAGCAAAGCGATCGGTGACGTTCTCGATATGCACGTCAAACCCGTCCGCGTGATCCTCCATCCAACGTTGATAGAGAGCCACGCCCAGTGTTGCGCCGACGCAGTAAAACGTGCCATCGCCGCTGTTTTCAACGGTGATGTCCCCGACAATCCCGCCCCGGTCATTCAGCATCAGTGACAGTGCCATCTTGCCAGCGGTCTCAGGCACTTTGGCGGATCCGATGTGGTCCAGAAACGACCGGGCGTCTGGGCCGGAGATGTGAAATTTGCCATAGCTCGACATCTCTGACAGGCCGCAGCCTGCTGCCATTGCGCGGGCCTCCCGACCTACGGCTTCCCACCAGTTGGGCCGCTGGAAGCTGGGCTGGTCTCCTTCTCCGGTCGGGTCGAACCACAATGGTCGTTCCCAGCCATAGGCCTGTCCCATAACCGCACCCCGGGCCAGCAGGTCACTGTAGATCGGGGTGGTTTTCAGGGGGCGGCCTGCGCTGCGTTCGATACCGGGATAGATCAACTCGTACCGGATCGGCAGGATTTCATGGGTGCGTTCGCGGGCAAACTCGCGGGTGGTCCAGTCGCCGAACCGGGCCACATCGATGAAATGCAGGTCCAGTTCCGGTTCGCCCTCAAGGATCCACTGGCTCATCGCCAGACCGATCCCGCCACCCTGGGTAATTCCGCCCAGAAATCCGCAGGCGACAAAGAAGCCCGGCACCCCCGGCATCGGGCCAATCATCGGACGCCCATCGGGGGCAAAGCTGATCGCGCCATTCACGCCGCGCTTGATCCCGGCGTTTGCCAACGGCGGCACCCGGTGAAAGATTGCGCCCAACCCGTCGCCCAGCCGATCCCAGTCATCTTCGAACAGCTCCTGCCCGAAACTCCACGGCGCGCGGCCGTCCGCGTGTTTCCACGCCTGACGGCAGTCCTGCTCCCACGGCCCCAGAAGCAACCCGTCGCCTTCCTGGCGCAGGTAATATTGGCTGTCGCAATCGCGGATCATCGGCAGTTCGTAATCCAGCGCGGCGACCTCGGACATGGTTTCGGTGACCAGATACTGGTGTTCCATGTTGGTGATCGGCAGACGGGTGCCGACCATTTCGGCCACTTCATTCGCCCAGAACCCGGCGCAGTTTACCAGAATTTCGCATTCGAAGATCTCGTCTCCGGCGGTCAGTCGCCAGTGTCCCGAGGGCAGACGGGTGATGCTCTCCACTTGGGTGTTGCGCCGGATCGTGCCGCCATATTTGCGCGCGCCAGCAGCCAGACCCATGGTGACGGAATAGGGATCGACATAGCCTTCCTCCGGGTCCCAGGCGCCGCCTTCCAGATCCGACACGTTCAACAGCGGGTATTTGGCCTTGATCTCATCAGGGGTGACCAGTTCGTATTCCAACCCCAGGGATCGGAACTTACCGGCGAGGTGCTTGAACTCCTCCATGCGCTCCTTGGTCTGAGCGAGGAAAAAGCCCCCCACAACATGGCTGCCGACCTCCTGTCCGACCTCTTCGGCCAACCCGTCATACAGCCTGAGCGAGTAGGCTTGCAGAGCCGACAGATTGGCATAGGCGCTTTGCGTGTGCACATTGCCTGCCGCATGCCAGGTGGCCCCGGCGGTCAGTTCGCGCCGTTCCAAAAGCAGGGCGTTCTGCTCTCCGGCTTTGGTAAGGTGATAAAGGGTCGAGACGCCAACAATGCCGCCCCCGATGATGATGATGCGAGCATGGGTTGTCATGACAATTCTTCCTTGCGTTTTGCCACATGGGTGTCCAGTTCGTCGCGAATGGCCGGATCCATGGGCGGTGGTTCGAACTGCTCCAACAGGGTCTCGGCGATCGCACTGGCGCGGGTGGTGGCGGTTTTGCTGCCCGCCTCAGCCCAGCCGTCATAAGGCTGCCAATCGCTCAGCATCGGTTCCCAGAACGCGGTCTCGTACCGCTCGAGCGTCAGAGGATCGGCAAAGAAATGCCCTCCCGGCCCGACCCGCGCGATCGACGCAACGCCAAGCGCCTCGTCGCTCAGATCCATGGGGCGCAGGAAAGCCTGCATCATGCGCAGCATTTCGGCGTCGATGATGGCCTTTTCAAAGCTGAAGGTCAGACCGGATTCGAGCCAACCGATGCCGTGCGCCATCACGTTGCAATGGCTCATGTGAGTGGCCCAGAGCGCATTCATGCTTTCATAAGCGGCTTGCGCATCCGGCGCGTTCGAGCTGTTCACGTTGGAGGATTTATACGGCACGCCATAGCGGCGGGCCAGTTGCCCACCGGCAATCGCAGCCTGTGCATATTCCGGTGTGCCCAAAGCCACCGCGCCCGAGCGCATATGCACGTTCGAGGTGAAGGCGCCATAGATGACCGGCGCGCCGGGGCGGACCAATTGGGTCAGTGCCATTCCGGCCAGACATTCGGCATTCTGTTCAACAAGAGCGCCGGCCATGGTCACTGGCGCCATGGCTCCCGCCATTGTGAAGGCCGAGATCACCACCGGCTGGCCGTGGCGCGCCATGGCGATCAGCCCGTCGCACATCGCTTGGTCGATCTTGAGCGGGGAATTGGTGTTGCAATTCAGAAGCAGGCTGGGCTCAACGGCGAATTGATCGGCGGAAACACCGCGGGCGATCCGCGCCATTTCCAGCGCGTCACTCATGTCGGACATGGCATAGGCGCGCCAGATCTTGTCCGATTGGGTTGCCAGAACATGATAGGCGTCGAGATGCCGGGTGTGTACCGGCAGATCCTGTGGTTCCACCGGGTAGCCATAGAAGAAATGCATCTGGTCCAGCGCCTGACACAGTTGCACCGCTTGGGTGAAGGTCTTGAGGCTGCCGGGTTGGCGAGGCAGGCCGGGGCCGCTGACATAGGGTGGGGTGGTGGCGTTGCAATAGGCCAACCAACGCCCGCCAATGGGCACATTGCGTGCCGGATTGCGGGCGTGAAAGGTCCAGTCGGACGGGCAGGTGCGGATCGTGTCTTCCACCAGTTCGGGGGGCAGTCGGACCCGCTCGGTGCTTTCGTCTACCTCGGCGCCTGCGTCGCGATACAAAGCCCGGGCGCTGGGCGAGAGGATTTCGATCCCGGTTTCCTGCAACACGGTGAGCGAGGCCGCGTGGATGGCCTCCACCTGATCGGCCGAGAGCAGTTCGACTGGGGCCAGCATGGATTGCACTGGACCTCTGGCCTGTACAGGGGCGGGGCGGGATCTGCGGGATCGGGTCCGGGGCATCATGTCCTCCTGATTGAGATCAGGATGACAGAGCGCGCATGGGGGTCAGTTCGCCAAACTCGACCAGAAAAAGGTCGAAACACGACATCTGGAAAGGGCGCAGAAAATTCACCAATTTTCTGGCAAGGCTTTTGCAAAAGCCTTGGGCCGCGTGGGTCAGGCGTCGCGCTTCGTGAAACCCGTAACCAGATCGACGATCAGTGGCGACAGGGCCGGGGTGATGATATGGCCCATGCCCTCGATGGCGTGAAAGACACTTCCGGGAATATGGGCGGCGATCTCCTGTCCCAGTTCAAGCGGGATCAATGTGTCATCCGTGCCGTGGATCACCATGCAGGGCAGGGCGACTTTTTTCAGGTCTTCGCGGCGGTCCGGCGCATGGGCAATGGCCAACACCTGCCGGTTCATACCCTGATCGTCTACCCCGCGCTCATAGGCGCGAGCCGCCATGGCCCGGATCTCCTCCTCGGGCATTGGAAAGCCGGGGCTGCCCCAGTTGGCGTGTTCCTCGACTTGTCCTTGCAGGTATTCTTCGCGGGTGCGCGGGTTAACCAGCAAACTCTCGGCCAGAGCGGCCAAGGCACTGCTGTCACCGCTGCGTCGGTCCACCAGCGGCCGGCAGGCAGTCATCACGATGGTGGCTGAAAACAACCTGTCCGGGTGATCCAAGCAGATCTGCTGCAGAATTGCCCCGCCCATCGAGATGCCGAAGATATGCGCGCGCGCAATTCCCATCGCGTCCAGCAAGCCGATTACATCAGCGGCCAAATCCTCGATCCCATAAGGTTTCGGCAAATCGCCTCCTTTGCGGATCAGCTCCAGAATAGCGTCTGCCTGCCCCGGCGCCGTGTCCGAAGGACAACGTTGCGACAGCCCTGTGTCCCGGTTGTCGAAAGCAATCACGCGAAACCCTTCCGCTGCAAAACCTTCGATCAATGCATCAGGCCAATGCACCAGCTGGCTGCCCTGGCCACGGATCAGCACCAGGGGCGTGCCGTCGCGAGGTCCGTGATCCTCGACCTCCAGGTGAATTCCGTTTGCGCTGATCTGCATGTCTTGCGGCCTTTCAAGCGTGGGCAGGTAAGTTGGCTCTGACGTGTTGAACCGGTGGTGGGCACACTCTATCTGTCCCGTGACCCGCGTAAAGAATGCCGTCACGGAGGGATTGTTCGATGCGGGCAAAATTTTTCGAAGCGGCTTGTTGACTCGGGCGATTTCACCGCCTAGCTATTTCGCCGTTAGCACTCACCAAAGATGAGTGCTAATGCCCTCGCAGGGAGCGGGGGGAGGAACAACAACCTTTGAGCCTCAAGGAGCTGCAAAGATGGCATTGAAACCGCTTCATGACCGCGTGCTGGTTCGTCGCACCGAAAGCGAAGAAAAAACCGCCGGTGGCCTGATCATCCCCGATAGCGCAAAAGAAAAGCCTTCCGAAGGCGTTGTTGTCGCTTGCGGCGAAGGCGCCCGCAAGGACAGCGGCGAGCTGATCGCGATGGCCGTGTCGGCTGGCGACAAGATCCTGTTCGGCAAATGGTCCGGCACCGAAGTTTCGGTCGACGGCGAAGAACTGCTGATGATGAAAGAAAGCGACATCATGGGGATCATCGAGTAAGCCCTGCGGGTTTCTCTGATCCTTATTTCTCGCTGAACACATAAAGAATTCTAAAGGAGCAAGAATATGGCTGCTAAGGACGTCAAATTCGATTCTGATGCCCGTAACCGCATGCTGGCCGGTGTGAACATCCTGGCCGATGCTGTCAAAGTGACCCTGGGCCCGAAAGGCCGCAACGTGGTTCTGGACAAATCTTTTGGCGCACCGCGCATCACCAAGGACGGTGTGTCGGTTGCCAAGGAAGTCGAACTGGAAGACAAGTTCGAGAACATGGGCGCCCAGATGGTGAAGGAAGTTGCTTCCCGCACCAACGACGAAGCCGGCGACGGCACCACCACCGCAACCGTTCTGGCGCAGGCTATCGTCAAAGAAGGCCTGAAGCAGGTTGCAGCTGGCCTGAACCCGATGGACCTGAAGCGCGGCATCGACCTGGCAACTGCCAAGGTTGTTGAAGGCATCAAGTCGTCCTCGCGCGAAGTGAAAGACTCGGCTGAAGTTGCACAGGTTGGCACCATCTCGGCCAACGGTGAAGCAGAAATCGGCCAGCAGATCGCAGACGCGATGCAGAAGGTTGGCAACGAAGGCGTCATCACCGTCGAAGAAAACAAAGGTCTGGAAACCGAGACCGATGTTGTCGAAGGTATGCAGTTCGACCGCGGCTACCTGAGCCCCTACTTCGTCACCAACGCCGACAAGATGATTGCCGAGCTGGACGACTGCATGGTGCTGCTGCACGAGAAGAAACTGTCCTCCCTGCAGCCGATGGTTCCGCTGCTCGAGCAGGTGATCCAGTCGCAGAAACCGCTGCTGATCATTGCTGAGGACGTTGAAGGCGAAGCGCTGGCAACTCTGGTTGTCAACAAACTGCGCGGCGGTCTGAAAATTGCTGCTGTCAAGGCACCGGGCTTCGGCGATCGCCGCAAGGCCATGCTGCAGGACATCGCGATCCTGACCGGTGGTCAGGTCATCTCGGAAGATCTGGGCATGAAGCTCGAGTCCGTTACCATGGACATGCTGGGCACCGCCAAGAAGATCGAAATCACCAAAGACGAAACCACCATCGTGGACGGCGCCGGTGAGAAGGCCGAGATCGAAGCACGTGTTGCTCAGATCCGCACCCAGATCGAAGAAACCTCCTCGGACTACGACCGTGAGAAGCTGCAAGAGCGCGTTGCCAAACTGGCTGGCGGTGTTGCCGTGATCCGCGTCGGTGGCATGACCGAAGTTGAAGTGAAAGAGCGTAAGGACCGCGTGGACGATGCTCTGAACGCAACTCGTGCTGCTGTTCAGGAAGGCGTTGTCGTCGGTGGTGGCGTTGCTCTGGTTCAGGGTGGCAAGCTGCTGGAAGCCGTGGAAGGCGCAAATGCCGACCAGAACGCTGGCATCAACATCGTCCGCAAGGCCATCGAAGCGCCGCTGCGCCAGATCGCCGAAAACGCAGGTGTTGACGGTGCGGTTGTCGCCGGCAAGGTCCGCGAAAGCGACGACACATCGTTCGGTTTCAACGCTCAGACCGAAGAATATGGCGACATGTTCTCGTTCGGCGTCATCGACCCGGCCAAGGTTGTCCGCACCGCGCTGGAAGATGCAGCCTCGGTTGCTGGTCTGCTGATCACCACCGAAGCCATGGTTGCCGACAAGCCCGCCAAAGAAGGCGCAGGCGCACCGGCAATGCCCGACATGGGCGGCATGGGCGGCATGATGTAATCACAATTTTCCACGAAAATTGTGCAACATACGGCAAAGGCGTCCCTCGGGGCGCCTTTGTTGTTTTGGCCAAATGGCATTGTTTTTGCAGGGTTTTTTAGGTCCCTGACCTCAAAAGTGAGTTTGGGTGTTTCCGACTGGCAAGCTGTTCCAAATGACAAAATCTGTACTGGCCGCCTTTATCTTGATCTGCGCGGGATCGCGGGCCTTTGCGCAAGCTCTGACTGGGCGGCGGTCGCCGTGGACAGCATGTCGGTTGACTGGACTGAACAAGCGGCGCGTTCTGCCAGCCAGTATCTGAGCCTTTCGGGGTCTCCTGCCAAGGCCTGGCGGATCAGCTCTCCTCTGACTACGGTGATCTGAATAAACGCAGCCAAGCCGAATATGGAGCGCGGCAAGCAGGGGCCTGCCAGGGCCAGAAAACGCGAAACCGCGCCACCGGCACCCAAGAAAATTCATCAATTTTCTTGGACTAGGCTCAACCCACGAAGCGTTGGGCGATGTCACCGCTCATATAGCTCACGCGCCCGCCTGACAGGGTGGCGGCGATACGGTGGGTTTGGGCGTCAAGGATCACCAGATCGGCGCGCTGGCCGGGCAGCAATTTGCCCCGGTCGTTCAGCCCCAGCACGCGGGCAGGGCCTTCGGAGACGAGGTTCCACGCCTCGGCCAGATCCATAAGCCCTGTGTTCACCAGCATCAGCGCCGCGCGGCGTAGGCTGGGATAGTGGTAATCCGATGCGATGGCATCGCATAGCCCCAGCGCAATGATCTCCAGTGCCGAGGCATTGCCCTTGTGCGAGCCGCCCCGCACCACGTTGGGTGCGCCCATGATCACCAGATCGCCAGCTTGCCGGGCGGCCTCTGCGGCCTCGGTCGTTTCCGGGAACTCGGAGATCCGCACTCCGCGTGCACGCCAGGCAGCGCGGTCACAAGCGCTGTGATCGTCATGCGATCCCAACCGGATTCCCATCTCGCCCAGAACCGGGCAAAGCGCATCCAATGCGGCGGGCACATCCGCACCGCGGGCGTGCAGGTCGAGCAACAGTTCGAAATGCTTTTCAGGATTGCGACCCGCCTTCAAGGCCTGCCCGGTCAGGCGCGGCGGTTTGCGACCTTCGGCCAGTCGGTCATGAGGCAGGTGGTCGTTGAACACCACATAGCCGACGCCCCAATCGCGGATCCGGTCGGGCAGGGTGGCATAATCATCCAGCAGATGGGTTTCGAACCGCAGCTGGGCCCGCAGATCTGTGACCACCTGGCCCCGGATATTCTTCAGCGCGGTGAAGACTTCTTCGGCAAACTCCAACCCGCGTAGCCCACCTTCCCAACTGACAAACTGGGCCAGAACCCCCGTGGTCACGCCATTCGCAGCCAATTCGGTTTCGGCGGCCATGAGCCCCTCGACCATCTGTTTCATCGCGCCTCGTCGCGGGGCGACATGGCGTTCGAACCCGTCGCCGTGCACATCGACGATGCCAGGCAGAACCAGATAGCCGCTCAGGTCGATCTCGCGCCCCGTAGGCACGTCCACGACAAGGCCTCCTGCCAGCGACAGCGGCGTCTGCATCAACCCTTGGCCGTGGATCAATGTTTTCGCTCTGGTCAGGGTCACGTCCAAAACCATCATCTATCCTCCGCGCGGCCCGTCTGTGGGGCAACGCTGCTACAGGGGCCGTCTTCGCACTCCGAGTCCAGGGTGCCGAAAACGCTGTCCATCCAGGACAGGTCGGCATTGAACCGGCCGAATTCGATGAAATGGACGGCCTGTGCGATGACCAACGGGTTGTTCATCATGAATGTGTGGGTGACGGGAAGGACGATGTGATCCGACATGCCCTGTACGCGGGTCGAGTCCACCGAAACCTTGCCATCATCGGCCCCCGGAATGATCGAGGAGAAGACCGGGTTCAGTGATTTGTCCCCGGCAATGACACCAACCGGATAGCTGACCGCAGGCAGACGGCGTGGCACGCTCGAGGGGCCGGTGCCCAGCTGCATGCCCGCGGGCCCGTTCAGCAGGCCGAACACCTCCCAGTCGCCCAGTTTGTCAACCAGCTCACTGCCCTGGTTCGGCGGCCCCAGCATCACCACGCGACCCAGATTTTCAGGCTGGTTTACCAGCAGCCAATAGCGTGTCAGGATTCCACCCATGGAATGGGTGACGAAATGGACTGTTTTGTCGCCGCACTCTGCCACGGCGCTGGGCAGGGTCTGGTCGGCCAGCTCGGGGATTGGCAGATCGGTCGAGGGATACCCGGGGCGCACCACCTGATAACCGCGTTGAGACAGGACCTGCTCCATGACGGTGAACGACGCCTCGGTGCGGGCCAGCCCATGCAGCAGCACCACGCAATCGGCCAGCGCCGGCAGAGGCATGAGCATCAGGAGGAGGGTCAGGGCACGCAACATGCGGCCCAGATAGCCCTTTGACCGGATGCAGAAAACCCCGCTCACCCGGTTTTGCGCGGTTTTCCCCCCTGAAGGACCAGCGCGATACCGCTGATCACGATGGCAGCGCCCACGAGGATCCGCAGGCTCAGGGCTTCACCCAGCATCAGCGCGCCAGCCAAGATCGCGATCACCGGAACCGAAAGTTGGATCGTCCCTGCCAGCGGACCGGGCAGATCAGGCAAGACGCGATACCAGATTGCATAGCCCATGCCCGAGGTCACAGCGCCCGACAAGCAGGCCAGAGCGATACCAAAGGGCGTTACGTTGGGCCTCCAGCCGAGGACCAGAAGAACCATCAACGTCAAGCCAAAGGACAGGATGAAGTTGCCCGCTGTCGCTCCCAAGGGAGATTGCGCTCCGCGCCCGGCCAGCGAATAAGCCCCCCAGCCCAGACCGGCCAGCACCATGAAGCCCAGTCCGCTGAATGTTGTTGTCTGCACCTTGTCGGTCATTCCCGTGGGCCACAAGACCAGGGCCAGCCCGGCGAGGGCTACCGCGCCACCGCCCAGTTGCAACGGCGTGATGCGCTGGCCCATCAAGGCGTTCCAGCCGAACATGGTGAACTGCACAACGCCAAACAGGATCAGTGCGCCCAACCCCGCATCGAGTGAGCGATATGCAAGCGAAAAGCCCAACATGTAAAGCGTCAGAGACACCCCGCCCACGACCAGTTTCGGCCAGGGCTGCGCCAGGCTGACCTTTTGACCAAATGCCAACACGCAAAGCATCACCATGCCGCTGGCCAGCCGGATCACCGCAAAGCTTTCGGCGTCAATTGCGCCGGTCCCCACTGCCAGTCGGTTCAGAACCGAATTGGCGGCAAAGGCGATCATGGCGAGGCAGGTCAGTATAATCAGGCGCATTCAACCGGCTTAAGCCGGAACATCCCGTCAGGAAACCGATTTCCGACGGGGTGTCCGTTTTGTGATGCCATCTGCTTCGGGCATCGGAGAAAACCTGAGAATTATCTCGCCCCGAGAAACGTCAGCTCTTGGGCTCGACCACCTGGACACGGTTGACATGTCCCATCTTGCGACCCTCTTTGGTCTCGGCCTTGCCATAGAGATGAATGGCACAGTTGCTTTCCCGCGACAGCTCGGGCACCCGGTCCACGTCAAAGCCGATCAGGTTTTCCATAACAACATCCGAATGACGCTGCCCGTCGCCCAGCGGCCATCCTGCGACGGCGCGGATATGCTGTTCGAACTGGTCGATGGCACAACCATTCTGGGTCCAGTGGCCGGAATTGTGCACGCGTGGCGCGATCTCGTTCACGATCAGACCCTGGGGGGTGACAAACAGTTCGACCCCCAGCACGCCGACATAATCCAACGCGTTCAGGATCTTGCCCGCCAGCAGGACCGCATCCATGCGCTGGCTGCCGGTCAGGCGGGCGGGCACGGTGGTGGTGTGCAGGATACCGTCCCGGTGCACGTTTTCACCAGGATCAAAGCACGAGACTTCGCCAGTCACGCCACGCGCCGCGATCACCGACACTTCGTGGCTGAAATTCACAAAGCCTTCCAGAATGGCCGAGGCCCCCGCCATGTCGGCCAGCGCCTGGGGTGCATCTTCGGGTGTCTTGATCCGGGCCTGCCCCTTGCCATCATAGCCAAAGCGCCGGGTCTTGAGGATCGAAGGCGCGCCGATTTCGGCCAATGCCACCTCCAGAGAGGCCGCATCGGTGATGTCGGCAAAAGGCGCGGTCTGCAGGCCGAGATCCTGCAGGAAAGTCTTTTCGGTCAGCCGGTCCTGGCTGACACGCAGCGCCTCGCGGCCCGGGCGGATCGGGCGATGTGCCTCCAGAATGTCCAGAGCGGTTGTTGGAATGTTCTCGAACTCATAGGTGATCACATCCACGGCTTCGGCAAACCGGGCCAGGGCTTCTGCATCGTCGTAGCCGGCAGTCGTGACCTGATCGGCCACCTGACCGGCAGGTGGGTTGGCACCGGGCTCATAGATATGGGTTTTGAACCCCAGGCGGGAGGCAGCGACCGACAGCATGCGGCCCAGTTGGCCGCCACCCAAAATACCGATGGTGGCTCCGGGGGACAGGGTCTCAGTCATCGACCGGCACCTCCGGGATCGAGGCCGAAAGCGCGTCGCGCCAATCGTCCAACCGTTTCGCCAGGTCCCTGTCCTGCAACGCCAGGATGCCCGCAGCCATCAGACCGGCATTGGCAGCACCGGCAGCACCGATCGCCATGGTCGCCACCGGAAAACCGCGCGGCATCTGCAGGATGGAATAAAGCGAATCCACACCAGACAAGGCCCGGGTTTGCACCGGCACGCCGATAACCGGCACCCGGGTCTTCGACGCCATCATGCCCGGCAGGTGGGCCGCACCGCCGGCGCCTGCGATAATCACCTGCAATCCGCGATCCACAGCTGTCTTGCCATAGTCCCAAAGCCGGTCCGGTGTCCGATGTGCCGAAACGATGCGTGCTTCATACGGGACCCCAAGCTGGTCCAGCATATCGGCGGCTTCCTTCATGGTGGGCCAGTCCGATTGGCTGCCCATGATGATGCCCACTTTGATCTCGGCTTTGGTTTCGGATGTGGTGTCCGCCATGTCCTGCCCTTTGCGTGCTGGCCCTTTCACTGGATCGGGCCGGGAAGAAAGAGCGCGCACTATAGCCAAATCGCCGAACGGGGCAATGCGGCAAGCGGGTCGCAAGCTGGAAAACCACAGCTTTCGACGCTCTTGCGACGTGCTCCCGCCCGTCATCCGGGGGCTCCCGCCCCCATCTTCCCGTTGGGCCGGGCAGGGCCTGCGGCCCTGCGATTACGCACAACCGATTCGGGGTCGCTCGACCACGCTCCTCTATTCACTTTGCCAGAAAAACTCCGGGGGAGTCTCTGCGAGGCAGAGACGGGGGCAGCGCCCCTTACAGTGCCTTTGGCACTGCCGGGCCCAACGCTTTGAGGGGGCTTCAGCCCCTGAAAAAGCGGCGGGAGCCCTGCTAGCCCGAAATCAGGCGATTATGTCAGGGGTCAGGCGATCTTCGATCAGGGCGATCTTGTCTTTCAGCAGCAGCTTTTGCTTTTTCAACCGCTTGATCGTCAACTGATCGCCGGTACCCCGCTCCTGCAAGGCATGAATGGCGTCATCCAGATCTCGGTGCTGCTGCTTGAACACTTCAAGTTCAACCCGCAGTACTTCTTCGTTCTGCATGGACATCTCTGAGGGTGCATTCATCTGCGACTCGGGACTTTTGTATTGCTCTTGAATTTCAGGATACAGGCTTGAGATGTTTTCGCCTAGACCTTGTTAATCCCCGGTTTTCTTCCCATATTCCTTTTGTACTTTCGAGCAGGGTTGCCGCAACGGGACCCGAGCTTCGCGTCGCTTTGAACGAATAAAGGACGAAAACGTGTCGAAACTTACTCTGGGCTCCTACCCGCACATGCTGGGTTTCGAGCAGTTGGAACGCCTCCTGGAACGCTCGGCAAAGTCGGGCAACGAAGGCTACCCGCCCTACAATATCGAACAGACGTCGGACTTTTCCTACCGCATAACTCTGGCAGTTGCCGGGTTTGCCGAGGAAGATCTGGCCATCACCGTCGAGGACCGCCAGTTGGTGATCCGCGGGCGCCAACGCGACGACAGCGACGGGCGCGTCTTTTTGCACCGTGGCATTGCCGCGCGTCAATTTCAGCGCATGTTTGTGTTGGCGGACGGTGTCGAAGTGGGCGAGGCGATCATGGAAAACGGCCTCTTGCACGTGGATCTGACCCGTGCGCGTCCCGAAACCGTGGTTCAGAAGATCAACATCAGGAAAGGGTAAGCCATGCACACTCCGTTCGACTTTCACGAAGCCGGCGAACGCATTGTCTATGTAAAGACGATCGAAGTTGCCGATCTGCCCGAAGAACTGCGCGCGGGCGCCGGGGATCAGAAACAGCTTTATGCAGTGCATAATGCTGCCGGTGAACAGCTGGCGTTGGTGGCCGACCGCCGTCTGGCCTTTGTTCTGGCGCGTCAGCATGATTTCGACCCGGTGCCGGTCCACTGATCTCACCCCCGGCCTGATTGTCTGACCCACATGTCCGCGCGATGAAACGGGCTTTGACCCGCCCGTTGGTCTCTGCCAAAGAGATGGCAGAGATCAAGGAGTGGCGTATGAGCCTGTTTGACTTTGACTGGGTCGATGCGTTTTCCGACCGGGCCTTTGGTGGCAACGGGTGCGCGGTGGTGCATGGTGGTGCAAGCCTGCCGGATCAGGTTTGCCTGAACTATGTGCGGGAAACGTCATTGGTGGAGTGTACGTTCACCGGCCCGTCCGAGGTGGCGGATATCAAGGTACGCTACTTCCTTGCCAGTCGGGAAATCCCCTTTGCTGGTCATCCGACCATCGCCACCGTCGCAGCGTTGCGAGATCGCGGGCTGCTCACGGGTGATCGCTGTGTCCTGGAAACCGGTGCAGGTCTTGTGCCGATCCGCATGGAGGGCGACCGGATCGAGATGACGCAGGTTGCGCCCCGCTTTGGTGTGACACCGGACAAGGCGTTGGTTGCCGCCGCTATCTCTCTGCCCGAGGAGGCGATCTTGGGGACGCCCCAGGTCGTGTCAACCGGTTTGCCTTTCTGCGTTACTGTCTTGCGCGACCACGAAGCACTGCGGGCTGCTACGTTGAATGTTGAGGCTCTTGAAACCCTGTCGCAGGCGCTGGATGCACCGGGAGTTGATATGAGCGAGCCGTTCCTGGTGACGTTGAAAGGCGCGACCGGGTCTGGCGACACGTTTTCGCGTCTGCTTTTGGCCCCACCCAGCCCGCCCGAAGATCCGTTTACCGGCTCAGCTTCGGGGGCGATGGGGGCTTATCTTTGGCGGCATGGGTTTATTCAGAAGAACAGCTTCATTGCCGAGCAAGGGCATTGGATGGGGCGCCCCGGCCAGGCGCAAGTCTCCCGCGTCGGACCGGTGGATGCGATGGAAGGTGTGAAGGTGTCAGGCACTGGATTTGTACTGATGCGCGGGACTGTGGATCTGCCTGTGGAGTCTCCGGTTGAGCATGCTGCCGGTGGTGCCGAATGAGCGGGGTTCAGGACCCGGCCATCGCCGTTCTACCCTATGGGATGAAGCTGTCGCGGGCGCTGTCTTCGGCGCCGGTCAGCGATCTGATCTGGCCCTTGGGCTGTCCCGACCGTTTGCAGGGATGCAGCGTCGGGGATCTGGCCCCAAGCGATCACCTGATAGTTTTCCCGCGCACCAATGTGCATTACCAGATCAACTATGGCACGCGGGCGCGGATCTCACTGATCATGGGGGAGCCGTCAGAGTTTCATCTCAAGCACCTGCGCCTGCTGCGGCTCAGTCATCGACGGTTTCACAAGGTGCTGACTTTCAGCGAATACCTTCTGAACACCATCCCCAATGCAGTGCTGTTTCCGCTGGGCAGTACCTGGGTGCCCGAGTGGCGGGATCTGCCGCTGAACAAGACAGGGATGTGTTCGCTTATTGCCTCGGCAAAACGGGATTCAACCGGACACAAGCTGCGTCATGAAATGGTGGAATGGGTACGCGCCGCGGGCAAGGACGTGGATGTCATGGGGCGCGGCTATACTCCGTTCGACCAGAAGGCAGACGGGTTGGCACCGTATCGCTACTCCATCGTGATCGAGAATGTGCAGGAAACCAACTATTTCTCGGAAAAGTTGGTGGATGCGATCCTGTGCAATACAGTGCCGATCTATTGGGGATGTCCCAATCTGGAGCAGTTCCTTGATCCGGACGGGATCATCCGGTGCAACTCGGCGCAGGATATCCAGGCCGCGGTCGAGGCGATGAGCGAGGCGGATTTCCAGGCCCGCCTGCCCAGGTTGCAGGCGCTGCAGGAACAGATTGAACCATATAGCGAACTGGAAGCCCGCGCTGCCCGGGTCATTCGCGATACGCTCTGAGCGGAACGTTTTGGTTATTTGCAAAGAACGCGGCCGAAAAACTCACAACCTTCTGCGATCCGCCGGTCTCATCTTTTGCGCGCTATAATGCCCACAAAGGCGATGGAACCGAAGAAATGGCCGGTCTCCATCCGTCGTCGAGCCTCGGTCCGGATGCCTTGGGCCAGTTCTTCCCCTATGACACCTTCGGCCAGCAACGTGTCGGCGCCTCGGTCGATGATGGTCAGAAAATAAGGGCTGTCGGGGGCGGGCAAGTAAAGATGGCCGTCGCGATGCAGGATATCAAAGCCCGATTGCAACAGCAGCCCGGCGGTGCGGCGCACCAGCCAACGGTCATGCACATAGGCGCGGATCAGGTTGTCCACGACGGGGTGAAAGGGGTCGTTGTCGGCAATGGCAGCGGTGACCGACGGCGGGTCTTCGTCGAAGACGGTCAGATATCCGCTGGGTTTGAGGATTCGATGCGCTTCGGCAATTGCCTCTTCGGGGTCCGGACAGTGGATCAGCAGGGTGTGAAGGGCTACCAGATCGACCGAGTGATCCGCCAGACCGGTCGCCTTGGCGTCGCCCACTGCAAAGCTCAGACCCAATGTGTCGGAATGTCTGGCCGCGGCAGCGCGGACCATGACTGAGGAGGGTTCCAATCCCAGTGCCTCGGCCGCGCCTGCCACTTGGATCAGGTCGCGGGTAACGTCGCCCGGACCGCTGCCCAGTTCCACCGCCTTGGCGCCAGCAGGCAAGTTCACTTTAGACAGATAGGCATGGCGCATTGCGATCTGTTTGGGATCTTCGGCGCGCGCGATCATCGCCTCCAATAGGCGCAGTTGCATTTCGTCACTGGCATTGCCCAGATCGGCATAGGGATCGTTTGACATAATCGTTTCCTGACCGTGTGGGGTTTGGGGATATCTGCTTATTATGTCACAGGTGGGCCGAACTCGGGAGAGCTGAGATCTACTTCGGACAGTGTTGCACCCTTCCAGAGCGATCCGTCGTTGACTTGGACATCCCGGATGGCAACCGCGCGGTCCGCATCGTTGTCGCGGAAGATGAACAGGTCGGTGGCTTCTGTGTGGGGACAAGCGCGCTTTGCGGACTTGAGGCCTTGTTTTTGTCTCCGCCCCGTGGTGGTCTTTCCGGAAAGCCGGCGGGTGAAATTCGCAGGCTTGAAGTGTGAACCAACGACAAACTTCTCTTTTGTCCTGGCAAAAGGGCGCAGGGCTGGAGTGATTGGGCGCCGGTTCAAACCACAGGATGCCTCGCAATATGCCTTGCGGCGTGAAAAGGCTTTCATGGAAGCCAAGCGTTCCCTAAGCTGATCCCAGTGCAAAAGCTTGCAGCCAGATAGCGGCTGCAACTGTTTGTCCTCATTTGAGGGCAAAGCACCCGATCTCCCGACATTCAATCTCAACTTCGAGGGTTTTGAACGATGATATCAGTAGGATATTGCAGTCTCTTTGCACGTTACAACACGTGGCAGAATACATCTCTGTTCACCGCTGCAGATGGCCTTGAGCCCAATCAGCGTTGGGCGGATCAAGGTGCCTTTTTCAAGTCCATCGCGGCGACCATGAACCATCTGGTGTGGGCGGATGCACTGATGTTGGAGCGCCTGAAGGGGAATGAACGTCCCCAGGATACGATTGCGCATTCGCTGACCAACCCGTCCGATTGGGAGACATACAAGGAGTTGCGAACGCGGCGAGATGCCGAGATCGAAGACTGGGTGTCGAAGCTGACAGACACAGCTCTCAAAGGGAGCGTACGCTGGTATCCTCTGGATGGTTCAGGTCGGATCGAAAAGCCCATGGCGATCTGCATCGTGCAAATGTTCAACCATCAGACACATCATCGAGGACAGATTCATGCCATGTTGACGGCTCAGGGGGCGCAGCCGGAGCCAACAGACATTGGCTTGATGTCCTGACGAGGTTTTTCGTTGGCTCGTACCGTCCTGGCAAAAAAAATCCCCGCCAGCAGGCTGACGGGGATCTTTAATCAGTAAGTGCAAACCGGGATCACTTGATGCCGATCAGGCCCATGCTTTCGAGCTTGAGCAGCACCTGGTGTGCGCAGTTGTCTACGTCTGTGCCCTCGGTTTCGACACGCAGCTCGGGGTTTGCGGGGACGTCATAGGGGTCCGAGATGCCGGTGAATTCCTTGATCTTGCCTTCGCGCGCCAGTTTGTAGAGCCCTTTGCGGTCACGCTTTTCGCATTCCTCGATCGAGGTGGCGACATGCACTTCGACAAAGGCGCCAAAGGCTTCGATGTCTTCACGCACGGCGCGGCGGGTGGTGGCATAAGGCGCGATGGGCGCACAGATGGCGATACCGCCGTTCTTGGTGATCTCGGACGCGACATAGCCGATGCGACGGATGTTCAGGTCGCGGTGCTCTTTCGAGAAGCCCAGCTCGGAGCTGAGGTTTTTCCGCACGATGTCGCCATCCAGCAGTGTCACCGGACGTCCGCCCATCTCCATCAGTTTGACCATCAGAGCGTTTGCAATGGTGGATTTGCCCGAGCCGGAGAACCCGGTGAAGAAGACGGTGAAGCCCTGTTCGCTGCGCGGCGGCTTGGTGCGGCGCAGTTCGGTAACGACCTCGGGGAAGGAGAACCATTCCGGGATTTCCAGGCCTTCCGCCAGGCGACGGCGCAGCTCGGTTCCGCTGATGTTCAGGATGGTGACGTTGTCGCGATCCGCAATCTCGTCATTAGGCTCGTACTGGGCGCGCTCCTGCACATAGACCATGTGCTTGAAGTCCACCATTTCCAGACCGATCTCGTCCTGATGTTCGCGGAACAGTTCCTGCGCATCATAAGGGCCATAGAAGTCTTCGCCCTGGGAATTCTTGCCCGGGCCGGCGTGGTCGCGGCCAACGATGAAGTGGGTGCAGCCGTGGTTGGCGCGGATCAGGCCGTGCCAGACAGCTTCACGCGGGCCGGCCATGCGCATGGCCAGGTTCAGCAGGCTCATGGTGGTAGTGGCGGCCGGGTATTTGTCCAGAACCGCTTCATAGCAGCGCACGCGGGTGAAGTGGTCAACGTCGCCCGGCTTGGTCATGCCGACAACCGGATGGATCAGCAGGTTGGCTTCGGCCTCTTTCGCGGCGCGGAAGGTCAGCTCCTGGTGGGCGCGGTGCAGCGGGTTGCGGGTTTGGAACGCAACGATGCGGCGCCAGCCCAGCTTGCGGAAATAGGCGCGCAGTTCGTTGGGCGTGTCACGGCGACCGCGGAAGTCGTAATGCACGGGCTGCTGGATGCCGGTGACCGGACCACCCAGATAGATCTTGCCAGCGGTGTTGTGCAGGTAGTTGACGGCCGGATGGGCATCGTCATCGGCACCAAACACCTTTTCCGCCTCGCGGGCCTTGTTCGGCTCCCAGCGGTCGGTGACGGTCATGGTCGCCAGGATCACGCCTTCCTGGTCGCGCAGGGCGATGTCTTCGCCAACTTCAAGCGACGCGGCGAAATCTTCGCCGACATCCAGGGTGATCGGCATCGGCCACAAAGTGCCATCTGCCAGGCGCATGTTTTCAACAACGCCGTCGTAATCGGCTTGGGACAAAAATCCCTTCAAAGGATTGAACCCGCCATTCATCAAAAGTTCCAGATCACAGATCTGGCGCGGGGTCAGGTCATGGCTCTTCAGATCGGCAGCCTCGACCTTCAGTTTCTGAGCTGACTCATAGGAAACATAAAGCTCGGGGATGGGAGCCAGGTTGCTAAGCATCGTCATATCAAATCTCTCGCTTGTGCGGTGACGGCAGGGCCATACCGGCCCGGTCGTGGGCGGCATAGCCCCGTCCGAAACAGGTGTCTAGCAATAGTTTGTCAAAACCGCCAAACTGGGAGGTTTTGGCGCATCCATGGGGTTGAAACGCACCAAATTCCCCCAAAACGGGGGGTCCGTGGGGTTTCCGTTCAGGCTTCAGGAGGCCTGAGCCCTGTCTTGTTCGGATTGTTGGGCCAGAAGTGCGGGAAGAGTCGCCGCGCGCTGAACCGGCAAAGCGGAAATCGGTTCGGACACACCGCGCAATTCGAATTCCTGAAGCTCCAGACCATCGGTCGGGACTTGCGCTGCGTCCAGCACCGGTTTGGAGATCAGAAGTTCGATCGACAGGGCCTTGGTTTGCTGTTCCAGACGGCTGGCAGCATTGACACTGTCGCCGATGATGGTGCGGGGGGCATTTCCAACCACTCCGATTTCACCCAGTACCAGATCGCCCAGATGGAGCCCCATGCCGATTTTGACGGGCGCTGTACCTTCGGCTTTGAGCGTCTGGTTGAAAACCTGCAACGCGGACCCGATCCCAGCGGCTGCGTTCATCGCGGCTTTGGCCGAACTTTCCGAGGTTGGGGCCTCGAACACGGCCAAAAGACCATCGCCCAGATACTTGTCCACGGTCCCGCCCGCGCCAGTGATCGACGGCACGATTGCATCGAAGAAACGGTTCAGAAGAAACACGACGTCGTAGGGCAATTGGCCGGTGGTTCTGGCGGTGAAACTACGCATGTCAAGAAACAGGATCGCCAATTGTCGCTCCTGTCCCTGGCTGGCGTGGGCTCGGCTGCGGCCGCCTTCGGGACGAAAGACACGGAACACGGTCGTCGAGCCGGTTGGCCGGATCTGGCAGGCCAGTCTCGTGTTGGGTGGGGCGTTTACGGCGCGCAGGCTGCGCAGTTCGGTCTCGGAGGGAGGATGCAAAAGCTCGGCGCCTTCCTCGATGATTACCCGACACGTGGTGCAACGCCCCTTGCCTCCGCAAAGCGCTGTATGCGGGATGCCTTTTGAGCGCGACATCTCAAGGAGCGTCAGACCCTTTTCCGAGGTAATTTTGGGCCCATCGACATATTGGACTTGAATGGCATTGCGGCGTCGCAACAGTTTGCGGCCAAGGTAAACCGCCGCGGTTGCGGCCAGCGCTGTCCAAAACAGTGTCAGGCCTTGGTCCTTGACGGTGTCCAGATGAGCAAAGCTTTGTCGGCTGGGCCAATTGTAGTCGGCCATGTAATCGGGACGCAGATCGTCGTCGATGAAGATTGCAAACATGCGGCGGCCTTCGGTCAGAAGACCTGCAAATGCAAAAGCGGGGATCAACACGGCCGCACCGATAAGGTAGGGGATGCTTTTTCGCCACCAGGTGGTCAACCGCAACCAATAGTGCAGCCCGATACAGCCGTGAATCCAGACGATCAGCAAAAGCGCACTTTGTTGCCAGATGGCCGACCCTGGCCACATCAGGATGATGAGATAACTCATCTCGTCGTTCACGTCGAAAACTGTATGTGCGTATCGGGTCTGAACCAGATGAGCGATCAGTTGCAGCGGGATCAACAGACCCAGTACGATCTGCAAGACTTCGCTGAAGGGCATCCGAAGGCTTCGCTTGCGCGCAAGAGAGGTAAGTGCCAGTCCGGCATGGAGGATCAGCGCTGCGTACAGCAGGATCGTGCCGGGCAGGCTTCGTGTGACCAGCATACGCACGTCCTGCATCGCTTCCATCCATTCGGGTCCGATCAAACCCAAGCCGATATTGAGGAAATGGAAAAACGCGTAGGTGAACAGGACCAGACCCGAGGCAATCCTGATCCGTGCCGCCCAGCTGCCCCGCCAGAGTACGCTGCCCAAGGAAACCTCCGCCTGTCGGTTGCGTTTCGATGATGATTACGGGGCCGGGGGGACGGGTCAAGTCACGCAGCAGTGTCCAGCGGGCTGGTTGGGCGCGAAAACTGCCGTCTTGCCGGTTATGACAGGGCGTTCGGAGCGAATGCCAATCTGGCATCGCTCCGATCAACGTGCAGTTCAGCCCTCCAGGCCCCAGCCATCAGGGGTGAAACCATGTTCCAGCGCGGCGCGGGTTGCGACTTCTTCCCCGATCCAGATACCGCCGGCCGATATAATCTGATCGGGCAGGGTGGCCACCAGATAAGGCCCGTCTGCTTCGTCATCGTCTTCGACATACTGACAATCGTACCCGTCACGACTCAGCTGATCGGCGAGCGGTCGCCAATCGGCAGCGTCATTGCGGGCAACAAAGAAATAGTCCACATCGGCCAGATCCGGCAGGCCTTGTTCGGCCTGCAGGGTGTCATAAGCTGCTACGGTCTCCGCCCTTTGTGCGTTGAAATCATGGGGCAGATCGCCGGACATTGTGCTTACTCCTGTTCCGCCAGGAACCGTTCGGCGTCCAGCGCCGCCATGCAGCCCATCCCGGCGCTGGTCACGGCCTGTCGATACACATGGTCAGTCAGATCACCAGCAGCAAAGATGCCCGGAACCGAGGTTTCCGTAGATCCCGGTTTGGTCACGACATAGCCACCCATGTGGGTATCCAGCTTGTCCAGAACCAATTCGTTTGCCGGTGCGTGGCCGATGGCCACAAAAACGCCCTTGCAGGGAATTTCGCTGATCTCACCGGTTTGCACGTTCTTGACCTTCACACCTTCAACACCCAGCGGCGCGTCGGTTCCCACGACTTCATCCAGCTGATGGAACCACAGTGTTTCGATCTTTTCGTTCTTGAACAGGCGATCCTGCAGGATCTTTTCGGCGCGCAGCTCGTCGCGGCGGTGGATCAGCGTCACTTTTGAGGCGAAGTTGGTCAGGAACAGCGCTTCTTCCACGGCGGTGTTGCCGCCGCCGATCACCACGATCTCCTGCCCACGATAAAAGAACCCGTCACAGGTGGCACAGGCCGATACGCCAAACCCCTTGAACTTCTCCTCGCTTTCCAGACCCAGCCATTTGGCGCGGGCCCCGGTGGCCAGGATCACGGCATCAGCCGTATAAAGAGTGCCACTGTCACCCTTTGCGGTGAAGGGGCGGGTCGAGGTGTCCAGCTCGGTGATGATGTCGCCGATGATTTCGCAGCCCATGGCCTGGGCGTGCTCCTGCATTTTGATCATCAGATCGGGACCCTGCACCTCGGTGAAACCGGGGTAGTTTTCAACCTCGGTCGTGGTGGTCAGCTGTCCACCCGGCTCGATGCCTTGCACCAGGATCGGTTCCAGCATGGCGCGGGCGGCATAGACACCCGCCGTGTATCCGGCGGGGCCTGACCCGATGATCAGAACCTTGGTGTGGCGCGTTTCGCTCATGTCATATTTCCCAATTCAGCAGCAGGGCCGTCTTGCGGCCGGTCGTCCAAGGATATAGCGACCAAGATCCCCGGCTTAAACCCCCAACGCCGGTCCGACATATTGGTCATGATCTGAGCGAATGGTGGCAAAGTTCCAACCTTATGGAACAGGAGTGGAAAGATTGTTGCGCTGCGGCGAAATATTATTGCGCGCGCCCGCGACGCTGCTATAAGAAACGCAATTCCGAGGCGTGATCGTGAGCCTGACTCGGGTTCGGATCCGCGTTTCAACCAAAAGGCAAGAGCATCGGCAGCCCTTCAGATCATGATGTCCGATGCCTCAGGGGAGCTTTGCATGGTCGCAACACGTCTTGATCCGATTGATCGCAAGATCCTTTCGGAGCTGCAAGCCGATGGCCGCATGACGAATGTCGAACTGGCCAAACGGGTGGGGATTTCGGCACCGCCCTGCCTCCGCCGGGTCCGGACTCTGGAAGAGTCGGGCTATATTCGCGGCTACCACGCGGATGTGAATGCGCGCGACCTTGGGTTCGAGGTGCAGGTATTCGCCATGGTGGGACTGGAGAGTCAGGCCGAGGTGGAACTCAGCGCATTCGAGGAGAAGTGTCGTGGTTGGTCCCTGGTCCGCGAATGCCACATGCTGAACGGGGAGGTGGACTTCATGCTGAAATGCGTGGCTCCCGATCTGAGCACGTTCCAGAGCTTTCTGACCGGGCAATTGTTGACCACGCCCAATGTGGCCAGCGTCAAGACTTCGCTGGTGATCCGCTGCGCTAAGGATGAGGCGGGCGTTCCCTTCGACGTGTTGGAAGAACGACTGGCCAAGGACGCCTGATAGGGCGCCCCATTCCCCGCGCTCCATTGCCACCGTCACTGCCGCAGCGCCGCGAGGCGCTGCCGGGCCCAAAGCCCTGCGGCGCATCACAGATGCGCCGATAAGGGCGCGGGAGGGCTCCGGGTTGGCCTATGCGCTCAACGCGTCAATCTCGCCTTCACCAGCTCGGGCATAGACTTGCGGACCGAATTCCGACAGCTCGTTGATATGGCCAAAGATGTTCAGATAGATCGACCGCATCGCATGACTGATCATGCGCAACGCGTTAACGCCGGGATGATATGTTTCGAACTCGAGGCCGCCGACCCGGATCACGGAGTGCTTCGGCAAGCACAGGTGGAACAGATCCACTGGCGTCGGTGGCGCGGTTTCGATGATGTTCATCCCGTCCTGGAACTCCTGGACCGGGGTCAGGATCGGACGCCCACCGGACACGGCCCGCAGATGTCCGGGAGTACGAAGCAGCCGCGCTGATGGCCCGGCGATCACGTAGCCCAATGGTTTCTGCATACCGAAGCTGTCGGCCATGATACGGGTCAGCTTGTGACTGCGACCGCCGACACCGGGCCGCCCGGGCACCAGGGTGGTCTTGCCAATCCACAGGACCTGCTCGGCCTCGCCTCGGTGGGTCATCACCCGATCCCCGGGCAGAAGGTCTTCCACCGCAATCGGGCCGTGGTCGCTTTCGATCAAGGATCCGCGCGTAAAGGCGCTGAAAGCGTTTTCGAACAAAGGCAGAGCGGGAGCGATATGGCGCGTTTCGGCAATGTTGCCGTTGGGCAGCAGGGACATTGTCTCATAACGGCGTAATTGCGGTTTGCTGGGCGCCCGCAAGGCAGCAGGGTCCTGCAGGATCGGAGAATGTTGTACGGCGTTGCGCGCCGCACGCGCCAACGTATGGGGGATCGCCATCGACGGCCCTTTCTAAACGGGTCTCATCTGCGTCGGCCCCCACCGACAACGTCAGACGGACATGGTTACGTGTCACTGTCTGTACTGCAGTCCTAATGACAGGATTTGAGCCACACTGTCAAAATTCCGGCAGTCATTATAATCACTTCTGCGTCTAATTCCGCACTTCTTGCAGAACTGTTTCCAATTTTCCCTCAAACAGCCGGGACTGCTGAGAATCTGCCCAATGTCTGTTGGAACGGCCCGCCCCGTATATGGCGAGGCGGGCCGGTACTCCCGGCCGACGAATGGGCAGCATTCGGCGCGGGGTCCGGGATGGGTACGGCAGCCACCCATCCCCGGAGGGATTCAATGGCCCCATTTCAGGGGCCGCGCGGATCGGTCAGGCTGTGCGGGCCAGAGTTGGTTTGACCGCGGACTTGAGATACGCCGTGCGGCGCGCAAGTGTTTCGGCGCGGGTTGCACCTCGGCTCCAGGGAAGCGCATGTGCTTCGGTCTGGCGCGCCGTTTGGATAACGGATTTGATAAAGCGGTTTCGGGCTTTCATGTCTCTCTCCTGCCGTTGGAGCCGGACTGGCATTCGTTGGGGGCTGTGTCTTTCGTTGCATCATTTATCGACTTGGAATGCGGCCCGGTTATGGCCGATTGAGGGTAATTTCGGCCATTGACAGAGTGTTAACGATACCTGAACAACCTGAGGTGGTTGGCTCTATCTTATTGTTTCTAATGTATTATTATTTTTGTGCGGCGTCGGGTACGTCATGCGTCCTGACTGGGGTGCCGGCAAATGTGGCACACACTTGGCGCGCCGGGGTCTTATCCGGGCCGCGCCGCAGGAAGCAGCGCAAGGTCAGAGGCGGATGACCGAAATCAACCGGCCGTAATCCGCTTCGCCCGCGTGAGTCGTACGGCGGTAGGAATAGAATCGGTCCGGGTCGGAATAGGTGCAGTGCCGAATCCATTCGGATTGGCCAACTCCGGCCGCGCGCAGTCGATGCAGCCCGTAAGATGGAAGGTCGAACAGTAGCCGGTCGCCTTCGCCCTGCACAAAGAAACGATCATTCTCCAGGTCCAAGGACATGAACCGGTCGAAAAACTCCGGGCCGACTTCATAGGCGCGTTGCGAAATGGTTGGACCGATGGCGACACGAATCGCCTCGCGGGTCGCGCCCAGGTCGATCATTGCCTCGATGGTGGCCTCCAGTACCCCTTCGGCGGCCCCTTTCCATCCCGCATGGGCCGCTCCGATCACTCCGGCCTCGTCGTCGGCAAACAGCACGGGCTGACAATCGGCGGTCAAGATCGACAGGGCCACGCCTGGTATGTTGGTCACCAGCGCATCGGCGCGAGGGCGCTCGGTCGTCGGACGGGTCACCGTGACCACGTCGGCGGAATGCACTTGATGCACGCCGACCAATGCCTCTGGGTTCACCTCCATTGCATCAGCCACGCGCGTACGGTTCACCGCCACCGCTTGGGTCTGGTCCGAAGATCCGGTGCCGCAGTTCAAACCGTGGAAGATACCCGAGGACGCGCCGCCGCGTCGCGTAAAGAACCCGTGTCTATTGTCGGACAACAGATCCGAAGTCAGGATTTCCAGCGTCATGCCTCAAGCCCCGGTGGAGGTGATGTGCCGTCAGGATAAAGCCCCAGCACTTTGAACAGTTGTCCCATTTCCTCAGGGTGCGTCAAGCGTCGGTGTGCGGCAATTAAGTCCTCGAGAGCGTCGCCCTGCAATCCTGCTGCCAAACTGCGCGCGCGGTCGGTGATGCCGAGCCGCTCCAGAAAGATCCCCTGGGGCGTTAAACGCGTGAATGTTGCACCGGCTGCGGCAGCTTTGTGGGCCAGCGATTCGAAATCCACATGGGCGGTCAGGTCCGCTGTGCCCGGGGCGCTGAGAACCTCGGCACTGGCATGGCCCCGCAACGCCTGCAATGTGTCGCCCAGCGAGTGCCAATCGCCATAATCCACAATCAGCGCGGCTCCGCCATGTTGGGCGATCCTTGCTGCCACCGTAAGACAGTACGGGAGTGCGGCATCACAGATTTCGACCAGATCGCCGTCACGCGTGTCCGCAAGGCGTGGCTCCAGCGCCGGTTGCAGAGCTTCGGCCCCCAATCCAAACGCCAGTACATCCTCCAGCACGCCTATCTGTTTTTCGCACCACCCCGCACCCGAGCGAACAAATTGTCGGATGGGCAAGGCGTCGAAGAATTCGTTGGCAATCAAGAACAGCGGTTGTTCCGGCAAGTCTTCGATCTGGTTGATCCAGTCGGGTTCATATTGCTGCAACGTCGCGCTTTGGGTGCGCCGCAGGGTAGGTGAGGCTTCAAGCAGCAGGATCCGTGCCGCATCGTGAAAGCCCGGCACGCCACGTGTGGCCCGCATCACGTCGGCTATCAGGGTGCCGCGACCCGGTCCCAACTCGGCCAGGGTAAAGGGTGTGGGCCGTCCTTGATCCAGCCAGCTCTGCGCCAGGCTGAGGCCCAGAAGCTCACCGAACATCTGGCTGATTTCCGGCGCAGTGGTAAAGTCGCCAGATGCCCCCAGCGGGTCGCGCGTCATGTAATAGCCATGCAGCGGGTGCAGCAGACATTCATTCATGTATTCGGCGACAGTCAGCGGGCCAGTTTGTCGAATGCGGGCTTTCAGATCGTCTTCAAGGCTCATTGCGTGGCCTTTCGTGCGCGCAGGACCAGGTATAAACCCAGCGCGATCATTGGCAGGGACAAGAGCTGCCCCATGGTCAACCCGTAGCTGCCGATTTGCCAAGCCCACCCCAGCGGATTGCCCGGAGCGATGAATTGCGCATCAGGCTGTCGGAAGAACTCGACCAGGAAGCGGGCTGTACCATAACCCGCCAGAAAAGTGCCGGTGATCAGGCCCGGTCTGCGCAGCGCGCCTCGCCGGTAGACAAGGTACAAAAGCAGCCCCCCCAGCAAAAGTCCCTCCAACGCGGCTTCATAAAGTTGTGATGGATGCCGTGCACAGAGCCCGATCACGTCCGGGCAGTTCTGTGCCTCGGCCCCTGGAAAGATAACCGCCCAGGGCAGATCGCTGGGCCGCCCCCAAAGCTCGGCATTGATGAAATTCGCCAGCCTCCCCAGCAACAGCCCCGGCGGTACCGTGTGGGCGACAAGATCGGCCATCTGCAGCTTCGGGATATCGTGGCGGCTGGCATAGATCCAAGCTCCGATCACCACGCCCAGCAGTCCGCCATGGAAAGCCATGCCGCCCTGCCAGACTTTCAGAATGTCACCCGGGTTCGAAAGGTAGTAGCCAGGCTGGTAGAACAGCACAAAGCCCAGCCGCCCTCCCAGAATCACCCCCAGGATTATCCAGGTCAGCAGATCCTCGATTTGTTGCGGACGCATCGGCGGTGTCTGTGCCGGCCAAAGTTGCGCGCGTCTTACCGCAGCCACGCCCAGCCGCCATGCGATCAGGATACCGGCAATATACGCCAGCGCATACCAGCGCAGGGCAAACTCCATCCCGAACAGGGAAATCGAGAACAGTTCGGGCGAAAACTCGGGGAAGGGAATAACGGCCTGCATGGGGTCTCAATTCAGCTGCTTTGCGGGCGAAGTCAACCTTGCCCCTTTTTGCGTGACCCCCCATATAGGGGCCAAGCGTGACACGGAGAAGAGTGATGCAGACCCGAAACAAATTCATGGACGACATTTCGCAGCTGATGACCAACGCTATGGGTGTCGCTCAGGGGGCCAAAGACGAAGCCGAAACCGCAATGAAGAGCCTGATGGACCGTTGGCTGGCCGATCGCGATTTCGTAACCCGGGAAGAGTTCGACGCCGTTCGTGCCATGGCCCAAAAAGCGCGGGAAGAAAATGAATCTCTGAAAGCGCGGCTCGAGGCGCTGGAAGCTCAGATCGGATCCTGATTTCGGTTGTTCGGTGGAGCGCCTGCGGCGCGCTCTATTTGGTGTGTGATGAGGGGCGCTGCCCCTCAAACTCCCCGAGGTATTTGAAACCAGAAAGAAACCAAACGAGGCTTTCTGCTTCTTTCTGGGTCCAAATACCTCGGGGGTGAGGCCGCAGGCCGAGGGGGCAGCGCCCCCTTTTTTTTTGTTGGTCTGCCTTTCAAGATGGATTGGGTGTCGCGTGTTTGCGCGGGCCGACATTTTGGGCAAAGAAACGCTCTGTCCACAACTTATTGCATTTATCCCCAAAATAGGGGGTTGCCAGACTGGCCTGCGCACAGCACCATATCTAGTACGGGCACGGGGGATCGCCCCGGTCTGTAGAGCAGGCATCTAGCGCTGGGGGCGCTGCCAGCCCCCATCAGCTAGAAAAGCAGTGAGGTGCACCCATGGCCCTTTCCGAGCAGTATCTGGAAGAAGAAATTCACCCTATCGACATTGTCGAAAACCTGGCCGAATACCACGACTGGGATTTTGACCGGATTGGCGATGATCAGATCGCCATGGCGGTTCAGGGGCAATGGCGGACCTATTCGATCACTCTGGCGTGGTCGGGTTATGACGAAACCCTTCGTATGGTGTGTACGTTCGAAATGGAGCCGCCTGAGGAAAAGCTTGGCGGTCTGTACGAACTGTTGAACCATGTGAACGATCAATGCTGGGCCGGGGCCTTTACCTATTGGGCCGAGCAGAAGCTTATGGTTTATCGCTATGGTCTGGTCATGGCGGGGGGGCAGGTAGCCAGCTCCGAACAGATCGATACGATCATCAATGCGGCCGTGCTGAGTGCTGAGCGGTACTATCCGGCGATTCAGATGTTGGTCTGGGGCGATCAGACCCCGGAGCAGGCGATGCAGGTCGCCATTGCAGAGGCCTACGGCCGCGCGTAAAGCTTTGCCCTGATCCAAGTATTAGGAGAGGGGCACTTCATGGACATGTCAGTCATCTCGGACCGCGGGCTGGTTTTGCTGGGCTGTGGAAAGATGGGGTCCGCCATGCTGGCTGGCTGGCTGGACGGCGGCCTGGACGCAAATTCGGTCTGGGTTCAGGACCCGTACCCGTCGGATTGGGTCCAGGCGCAGGACGTGCATGTGAATTCGGAATTGCCGGAGACCCCGGCCATCGTGCTGATTGCAGTGAAACCGCAGATGATGGCGGAGGCGTTGCCATCTCTGCAGGCGATGGGCGGGGGTGAAACGCTGTTTGTATCCGTGGCCGCCGGAACCTCGATTGAGACTTATGAACAGATCCTGGGTCCACAGACACCGATAATCCGGGCGATGCCGAATACGCCTGCTGCCGTGGGGCGCGGGATTACGGCGGTGATCGGCAATGCGCAAAGCTCGGCCGCGCATATTGAGATGGCCGAGGGGCTTTTGCAGGCTGTTGGGCAGACGGTCCGTCTGGAACGCGAAGATCAGATGGACGCGGTGACGGGCGTCAGTGGCTCGGGGCCGGCTTATGTTTTCCACCTGATCGAAACACTGGCGGCTGCGGGCGTAAAGCAGGGGCTGCCGGAGGATCTGGCGATGCAACTTGCCAAGGCCACCGTTGCGGGGGCCGGGGCGCTGGCGGAACAGGCCGACGACAGCCCGTCCCAGTTGCGGATCAATGTGACCAGTCCGAATGGCACCACTCAGGCGGCGTTGGACGTGTTGATGGATAAGGAAGGGGGCTTCCCCGGTTTGCTCGACCGTGCGGTCGCAGCCGCCGCCAATCGATCCAAGGAGTTGTCGCGTGGCTGAGATTTCGTTTGACGACTTTCTTAAGGTGGATATTCGGGTCGGTCGTATCACCCGGGCCGAACCTTATCCGGAGGCACGCAAGCCTGCGATCAAGCTTTGGGTCGATTTTGGTCCGGAAATAGGCGAAAAACGCAGCTCGGCGCAGATAACGGCGCATTACATGCCGGATATGCTGGTGGGCAAGCAGGTTCTGGCGGTCGTAAATTTTCCCCCACGTCAGATCGGCAAGTTCATGTCCGAAGTGCTTGTGCTGGGCCTGCCTGACGCCAACGGAGACATAGTGCTGGTGGGCCCGGATGGAGAGGTCCCGCCAGGCGGGAGGATGCATTGACCAATACCGGAACCAATTCTGCGACCAAGATCTGGATTGCACGGCCGATGACGGCCTCTGTCGAGGCGCGGGCGCGCGAAAGCTATGGGTCGCTTGAGATCCGCGATACCAACGCGGTGCTGAGCGAAGCCGAGATGATCCGCGCCTTGACCGAATTTGACGTCGTGGTGCCCACATTGGGTGACAAGTTCTCGGCCGAGATCTTTGCCAAGGTGGCAGAACCGCGTTGCAAGCTTTTGGCCAATTTCGGAGTGGGCTACAACCATATCGACGTGGCGGCCGCTGGCGCAGCGGGACTGGCGGTGACGAACACGCCCGGCGCGGTGACTGACGCCACTGCGGATATCGCGATGACGCTGATCCTGATGACGGCCCGCCGCGCTGGCGAAGGCGAGAGGCTGGTGCGTCGAGGCGAATGGGAAGGTTGGCATCCAACCCAGATGTTGGGTTTGCATGCGACTGGCAAGACTGTGGGCATTGTCGGTATGGGCCGGATTGGCCAGGCGATTGCCCGGCGCTGTCATTTCGGGTTCGGGATGGATGTGCGCTATGTTGCGCGATCGGACAAGGATCTGGACTATCCGGCGGTGCGGGCCGACAGCCTGGTGGATCTGGCCGAATCCGTGGACTTCCTGGTTGTCGCCGTTCCGGGCGGAGCCGAGACGTTGCACCTGATCAATGCCGAAGTGTTGAAAGCGATGAAGCCAACGGCGCATCTGGTCAACATCGCGCGCGGTGAGGTGGTCGAGGAAGCGGCGCTGATCGACGCTCTGCAAAGCGGCTCGATCGCCGGGGCTGGTCTGGATGTCTACGAGTTTGAGCCGAAAGTGCCACAGGCGCTGATCGAAATGGAAAACGTCACGCTTTTGCCGCATCTGGGCACCGCCACCGAAGAAGTGCGCAGCAATATGGGCCACATGGCGCTGGACAATGTGGACGCGTTCTTGACGGATCAGGACTTGCCCAACCCCGTCGCCTGAGACAGGGCCAACACTCGGGGCGCTCCGGCGCGTGAACGCGCTGTCGCGGGGCGCCCCCTTTGGTGTTTTGCAAGTTAGTTGCAGGTGTGTGCAGCCGCAGCGCGCAGCGCTGCCGCGCCCAACGGGTTTTGACGCTTCGTAGAAGCGGCGACACCGGGCGGGAGAGCGCCGGATTACGGGTGTCGAATGTCAGGTCTTTGGCAGATCGCCGACCGCTTCGCGCCAATGGCGGCGGCACAGCGAGACATAGGTTTCGTTGCCACCGATCTGCACTTGTTCGCCTTCTGTCAGGACGCGGCCCTGATCGTCCTGACGGACCACCATGGTGGCCTTCTTGCCGCAATGACAGATGGTGCGCACTTCACGCATTTCGTCGGCCAGGGCCAGCAGGGTGGCCGAACCGGGAAACAGTTCCCCCCGGAAATCGACCCGCAACCCGTAACACAGGACCGGCACGTTCAGGTCGTCCACGACGCGTGCCAGTTGCCAGACCTGGTCGCGGCTTAGAAACTGGGCTTCATCGACAAACACGCTGGCGATGTGGCCTTGTGACAGGCGCGTCTCGATCATGGCAAAGAGATCATCACGGGGGCTGAACAGGTCGGCCTCGGCCCCGATGCCGATACGCGAGGCGATACGACCAATACCGGCACGATCATCTATCTGTGCGGTCAGCAAGTAGGTCTCCATACCGTTTTCACGGTAGTTGTGCGAGGCCTGCAGCAGGACCGTGGACTTGCCTGCATTCATGGTGGAGTAGTTGAAATAGAGTTTCGCCATGGGAATTGGTCTACTGTGCACGAGGCCCGGATTGAACCCGGAAAAGCGCCGCACACGGCACTGGTTTGGGAAAAAAAGTTCGCCGCCGGTCCGGCCTCCTTATCCGGGACGGAACGGCCCTGGGGATGGATGGGAGGTGGCCTGGAAACCGGCGGCGTTTAATGGTCGCCAAGTTGCGACCTGAAACCGGGCTTAGACAACACTAAGACCCCGCTTTCAACTCGTGAAAGTGTGGACAAAACCACACCTAACTCTTTAAAACCCTATGAATACCGATGGGATACGTGAACATTCGCACAGGGTGCTCTAGGTAAAAATGGGAAAATAACCGGGCCATTCCCCGCGCTCCTTTTTGAGGAGAGGTGTAGGGGCAGAAATCCGGAACCGGAACCAGGGAAGTATTGATGGCCGATATTGGGTCCTATTTGAAGAAACATACCGAGGCATTGGTCAAGGATGTCGGGATCGAGGCTGCCTGCCAGATTACAGGCAAGTCCAAGGCGACCTTGGGACGGTATTACTCCGACAATGCCGAACATGCTGATCGTTTCATGCCGGTGGATGCAGTGGCACGTTTGGAAAACGCGTCATCTTATCCTCATGTGACCAGCGCGCTGGCCGAGCTGAAGAATATCCGGCTGTCCCATGATGACCGAAAACCCAATGAGCCGGGCTCGGGCGGGGGAATCAACGCGGATGTGATCGCGTTGAGCCAGCGCTTTGCGATGCTGATGGCCGAATATCAACAGGCCATCGAAGACGGAATTATCACTGTAAACGAGGCCAAGCGACTGTTGCGCGAAACCGTGTTGTTGCAACAGGTGCTGATCGATATGAAGCTTCACCTGGAAGAAGAAAGCACCTGAATTTCAGACAGTCGGTATTTTTTAGGTCGTCGGAAAGCAATTGGTGTTTGCGGCGCCACCTGCGCATGATTGTTGCCTTGATCCAACGCAGCACCAGCCGTCGATCAACAACAAGCCATGATCTCTGCGTCCTCGCTAAGGCAAATCTGGTGCAAGTTTCCGCGTTCTAAATTTAAAGATCCAAGGTTCCCCCGGTTGAGGCAGGAGCCGAAAACGTTGTCGTCAGGCTCGTCCTCATAAAATGGCTTGCGGGTTTTGGTGAAACTTGGGTTTGAAACACCAATCCGGTTTCCTCGCGCAGGCAGCACGACACTCTGGACGACGAACGACAACATTGGAATTATGGCACTGTTTACTGGTCCTTAGAGGATCGTCAGACGTGGCGTCTGACAAGAACCGACCCTACCGAATAGCCAGCGCCAAACGAGCAGATCAAACCAAATTCACCTTCGGACAGATCATCGGAATTCTGCGAAAACGCGATGATCGAGCCGGCTGAAGAAGTGTTGGCATAGTCCTGCAGGATGTTGGGCTGCTCGGCAGGTTCGGGGGGGCGGCCCATGACCTTCTTGCCGATGAAGTCATTCATCGTCTTGTTGGCCTGATGCAGCCACAGGCGTTTCAGCTGAGTGTTACTGACACCTTCGTCTTCCATGTGTTGGCCGATATGAGCCGATACCATCGGCAGCACTTCCTTGAACACTTTGCGGCCGTTCTGCATGAATTGCATGTCGCGGCGATCCGCAACCCCGTCGGGGCGGGAACGGCGAAGATAGCCGTTGTTGTTGCGGATATTGTTGGAGAACTGCGTGGCGCAGCGGGTGGACAAGATTTCGAAATACGACCCCTTGGCGTCTTCGCTGCGTTCCAGAACTACCGCCGTGGCCACATCGCCAAAGATGAAATGGCAATCTCGGTCGCGCCATTCCAGATGTCCGGAACAGATTTCCGGGTTAACCATCAATGCCTTGCGAATGCTACCAGAGCGGATCATGTCGGCGGCGGCCTGTATGCCGAAAGTGGCCGAAGAACAGGCCACATTCATGTCAAAGGCGAATCCCCCTGCGCCAATGGCCTGCTGCACTTCGATGGCAATCGCCGGATAGGCGCGTTCCATGTTCGACGCAGCGCAGATCACCAAGTCGATTTCCGAGCCGTCTACACCCGCCTGATCAAGCGCCTTTTGGGCTGCGTCCATCGCCATTTCGGTCATGATGCCCGGTTCGTCATCGCTGCGCTGGCGCAGCAGCGGATGCATCACGTCGGGGTCCAATACGCCCTTCTTGTCCATGACATAGCGGCGTTCGATCCCTGAGGCCTTGTAGATGAATTCTTCCGACGAATGCTCCATCGGCGCCATGTCACCGGCAGCGATTGCATCGGCGTTTTCGGCGTTCATCTTGTCTGCATAGGCGTTGAAGGCTTCAACAAGCTCGGCGTTGGTGATGACCTCGGACGGGGTGAAAACTCCGGTGCCTGTGATGGCTGGTGTATACATGGCTCTTTCCGTTGGTGACGCGCTGAGTCCACAAAAAACGAACCCCGAGGTCAAGACTAGGGCAGGTTGCCCTTGCGGCAATGCACTTTCATTTCGTGTCTTGAAAGGTTCAGAAAATGAAGTATATCGCTGAAATCCTGTTTTTGATCGCGTGAGGGCGCTGCATGACGGATGATCAGAGCGACGATTTTGAAAGTTTGACACCGGAAATCCGGTCGATGATGGGTGTCATGCTGCTTTACTGGCGGTTGGACGAAGGGTTCAGGGAAAAAGATCAGGACCTGCAGCTGAGCAAACAGGAAAAGCACATTCTGCTGCGCCTGCGGGAGCCGATGCGCATGGGGGTGTTGGCCAAGCGCATGTTGCAGGTGCCGTCTTCGATTACGGCCTCTGCCGATGCGCTGGAGACCAAGGGCTACCTGACCCGCAGCCGCGATCCCGACGATCGCAGGGCCTGGCTGCTGAGCCTCACCGATTTGGGGTGGCAGGTTCGCACCGACATCATCGAAGAGGCTGGAACGTTCTTCCGGGATGTCTCGGGCCTTTCGGACGACGAAACAGAAAGATTTGCGGAACTGGCAGGCAAGATCCGCACCACAATTCTCAAGACTGGAATACCAGAGGGGCTGGACATATGAGACTTCTTCCCGTTTTGGCGGCTGTTTGGGCCGTTTCCGCAGGGCCGATCCTGGCACAGGAGGTGCTGAAGCCTGTCAAGCTGCTGGCCGTGAGCGAAGAGGCGCACAAGCTGGAGCGCAAGTTCTATGGTCAGGTGGTCGCCAAACGATCCGTCGATCTGGCGTTTCAGGTCGGTGGGCAGATCCTGGACTTTCCGGTGACCGAAGGTTTTACGGTGCCCAAGGGCGGGTTGATTGCCCAGCTGGATCTGGAGCCGTTCGAGTTGCAGTTCAACCAGGCCAAACTGCAAAAGGAACAGGCGGATCGTACCGTGACCCGCCTGAAACGGCTGGAAGGCACAGTCAGCCAGGTGTCGATTGATGATGCCGAAACCCAGGCGGGCCTGACGCAGATCGCCCTGCGCAACGCGGAATACGAGCTGGAACACGCTTCGCTGGAAGCGCCGTTCGATGCTCTGGTGTCGAACCGCAATGTCGAGCTGTTCACCACGGTTTCAGCGGGCACGCCCATCGTGCGTTTGCACGATATGTCGGAGCTGCATATCGAAGTCGAAGTGCCTGAGATCCTGTTTCAGCGGGCCGAGAATGACCCGGCGACCCAGATCTTTGCCCAATTCCCCGGCAAGGCCGGAGAATTTCCGGTGCAGATCCTGGAATTTGACGCCGAAGCCTCCAACGTGGCCCAGACCTTCCGCATCACCTTTGCGATGGAGCGGCCCGAAGGGTTGAACGTCTTCCCCGGGTCGTCGGCTACCATCACGGTGGCTGCCGAAGTCGGAGAGGCTGGAATCTTCGTGCCAGCCGGGGCGATTGTAACCGACCCGTCAGGCCAAACCGGGGTCATGGTGTTCGACCCGACGGGCGCCGATGACGGCACGGTCACCTGGGTCGCTGTCACGCTGGAGCCCAGCGACCAGGGTCAGTTCAAGGTGACCCAAGGGTTGTCGGATGGGCAGGAGATTGTCCTGACCGGCGGCGCCGCGCTGGATGACGGACAGGCGGTGCGCCGCTTTACCGGCTTTGCCAACTGAGGAGCGGGCACATGAACATCGCGCGCAATGCGATCGAAAAGCCGCTTTATACGTGGCTGATCATGCTGGTGGCCCTGTTTGGCGGCATCTGGGGCTTCATGACCTTGGGTCGTCTGGAAGATCCGGCCTTTACCATCAAACAGGCGGTCATCGTCACGCAGTATCCCGGCGCAACCGCCGAACAGGTGGCGCTGGAGGTCTCGGAACCGTTGGAATCGGCGATTCAGAAAATGGGCGAGGTGGATCAGATCACCTCGGTCAACCAGCCGGGCACTTCGACCATCGAGGTCGAAATCAAGTCCACTTACGACGGCACCGAACTGCCGGAGATCTGGACCAAGCTGCGTGCGCGGGTGCGCGACGCGGCGCGCGGGCTGCCTTCGGGCGCAGGGCAACCTTATGTCAACGACACGTTTGGCGATGTGTTCGGGTTGTTCTATGCGGTGACGGCCGAAGGCTTCACCGATTCCGAAAAACACGAACTGTCCCGCTTCCTGCGCCGCGAATTGCTGGCCGTGGACGGCGTCGCTGATGTCGATGTGACTGGTCTGCCGCAAGAAGCCGTGTTCATCGAACCGGATCTGGCGATCTCGCGCAATCTGGGCATCCCGATGCAGGCCCTTGGCAACGCGATTGCCAATTCCAATTCGGTTCGGGATGCAGGCGCCATTGATGGCGGCGGTCAGGATACGCCGCTGTTGGCGCCTGAGGGCTCGGACTCCGTGTCGGAAATTGCCGGTCTGTCCGTGGGGGCCAGCGGTGCGGTGGTGAATGTTCTGGACATCGCCCATGTGCATCGCGGTCGTGTCGATCACCCGGACCTCATGGTCCGCTTCAACGGGGTCGAGGCGTTCACGCTGGGCGTGGCGGGACTGGCAACTGAAAACATCGTCGAGGTCGGTAAGCGTGTGGACGCCAAGCTGGCCGAACTGTCGCCGCAAATCCCTTATGGCGTTTCGCTCGAGCCGATCTATCAGCAGCATGTGGTGGTCGAACAGGCCAGCAACGACTTCCTGGTCAACCTCGCCATGTCGGTTGCGATCGTTGTCGTGGTGCTGGCGCTGTTCATGGGCTGGCGCGCGGCCATCGTCGTCGGGGCAACGCTGCTGTTGACCGTTGTGGGGACGCTCCTGTTCATGGCGCTCTTCTCGATCGAGATGGAGCGGATTTCGCTGGGGGCGCTGATCATCGCCATGGGGATGCTGGTGGACAACGCCATCGTGGTCGCGGAAGGCATGCAGATCGCCATGCTGCACGGGCGCAATTCGCGCGAGGCAGCGGATGACGCGGCTTCGAAGACTCAGATCCCGCTCTTGGGCGCCACAGTGATCGGTATCATGGCTTTTGCAGGTATCGGGCTCAGCCCGGATGCCACCGGGGAATTCCTGTTCTCGCTCTTTGCGGTGATCGGAATTTCACTGTTGCTCAGCTGGGTTCTGGCTCTGACTGTGACGCCGCTTCTGGGGCACTACTTCTTCAAGCAGGGTAATGCAGGCGAAGGCGATGCCTATGGATCGCTCATGTTCCGGGCCTATGGAGCAATCCTGCGGCTGGCGCTGAAATTGCGCTGGCTGGTTGTTGCCTTGCTGATTGCAGTGACCGCAGCCTGTTTTGCGGGCTTCGGTCTGATGAAACAGCAGTTCTTCCCGAACTCGAACACACCGCTGTTTTTTGTCCACTACAAGCTGCCTCAGGGTAACACGATCCACACCACGTCCGAGCATCTGGAGCAGATCGAAGAGTGGCTGCAGGATCGCGATGACGTGGTTTCGGTCGCGACCTTCGTGGGGCAGGGGGCAACGCGGTTCATGCTGACCTATTCGGCCGAGAAACCGAACCCATCCTATGGACACATGATCATCCGTACTGAATCGTTGGAAGACATTCCGCCCCTGCAGGCCGATCTTGAGACCTATGGGCAGGCATTGTTCCCCGAAGGTGAATTCCGCACCAAACGGCTGGTTTTCGGACCCGGCGGTGGCGATCCGATCCAGGTGCGTTTCTCGGGCCCCGATCCGCAGGTGCTGCGCCAGATCGCGGCCCGGGCCGAGGAGAAACTGATCGAGGCTTCGCCCAACATCCTGTTACCGCGCCAGAACTGGCGCGAGCAGGAGATCGCGGTGATCCCGATCTATGCCACCGACCGGGCGCAGACGGCGGGGATCATGCGCGAGGATGTCGCGGATGCGCTTCTGTTCGGGACCAACGGGGTCACGGGCGGTGTGTTCCGGGAAAACGATCGGCAGATTCCCATCGTTCTGCGTCACCCGCGCGAAGACAATTTCAACCTGATGGATCAACTGGTCTACTCCAGTTCCTCCAATGCCTGGGTGCCGCTGGAGCAGATGGTGGACGGGTTCGAAACGCGGGTCGAAAACACTCTGGTACATCGTCGCGACCGAGTGCTGACCATCACTGTCGGAGCGGATATTCCACCTGATCTGACCGCGGCGTCGGTCATGGCCGAGATCAAGGACAGCATCGAGGCGATGGAATTGCCGCCGGGCTACAAGATGGAATGGGGCGGTGAGTTCGAGGACTCGGCCGAAGCCCAGGCCAGCCTGGGTCAGCAGTTGCCGCTGTCGCTGCTGATCATGGTGCTGATCTCTATCCTGTTGTTCAACGCGCTGCGTCAGCCGCTGATCATCTGGCTTCTGGTGCCGATGTCGGTGAACGGCGTTGTCATCGGGCTTCTGGGCACGGGGCTGCCATTTACCTTCACGGCGCTTCTGGGGCTGCTCAGCCTTTCTGGCATGCTGATCAAGAACGGCATCGTTCTGGTCGAGGAGATCGACCTCGTGCGTATACAGGGCCTGCCTCTGCGCGAGGCCATCGTCAAAGCGTCCGTGTCGCGTCTGCGCCCGGTCATGCTGGCGGCCGTTACCACGATCCTCGGGATGGCGCCCTTGCTGGGGGACGCGTTCTTTGTGTCGATGGCGGTAACGATCATGGGCGGTCTGGCCTTTGCCACAATCCTGACCATGGTCGCGGCGCCGGTATTCTACCTGGTCTTTTTCGGGCGAGACGAACGGGCCGCTGCCTGAGCGGGCAAAGCTTGAAAACAGACTGTCCGGCCGCGGGGCCGGGCGGTCAGAAGAACGGAACCAGCGGAACGCCGCCGCAGGCGGACAGGGTCAACAGGCTGATCAGGACCAAGGTCAGGCGCATTTTCGCGCTCCTTCTGCTGCTCGGGTACGTACAGAGTCGGTTCAAGAGGCTTTCGGGTCAACGACTGCGCCGAAAAATTCCGACAGGTGCAGCGGCTGGGACGCACCTTTCATCAACGACACGCCCTGCACCAAGCGCTTTGGCTTCTTTCTGGTCGAAAATACCTCGGGGTGAATTGGCCCATCAGGGCCAAGAGGGGCAGCGCCCCTAAAAGCAAACAACAAGAGGGGCAGCGCCCCTGAAAACAAAACAGGCGGCCCCTGGGACCGCCTGCCGCTTCAATCCAGTCTTTTGGTGATTAGCCCTGCAGGCTGCGCACCTCGACCTCACCTTCGGCCTGGGCCTTGATCGCGCGCGCGGCGGCGTTGCTGGCGGCGGCGGTGGTGAAGTACGGGATCTTGTCATACAGCGCGATCGAGCGGATCGCTTTGCTGTCTTCAACCGCCTGAGCGCCTTCGGTGGTGTTCATCACCAACTGCACCTGACCGTCTTTCAGCATGTCCACCACGTCCGGGCGGCCTTCATAGACCTTGTTGACCACATCGCAAGCGACGCCCTGTTCGGCCAGCCAGCTCTGGGTGCCACGGGTAGCGACAAGGGTAAAGCCTTGTTCGATCAGGATCTGTGCCGCCTCGTTCATGGCTGCGGTCTTGTCGGCATCCTTGATCGAGATGAAGGCCCGGCCCGAGGACGGCAGGACCATGCCTGCGCCCATTTGAGCCTTGAGGAACGCACGCGCAAAGGAACGGTCCCAGCCCATGACTTCGCCGGTCGAGCGCATTTCCGGGCCCAGGATCGTATCGACACCGGGGAAACGGGCAAAGGGCAGCACCGCTTCCTTGACCGAGAACCAGGGCATGTTGGGGTCCGCAAGGGTCATAGGATCGGCGATCTGGGTGTCCTGACCTTCCTGATACGGCGGGCGCATCGGGAAGGACGAAAGTTTCTCACCGGCCATGACGCGGGCGGCAATCGATGCAATCGCGCTGTCGGTGGCTTTGGCGACAAACGGCACGGTGCGCGAGGCCCGCGGGTTCACCTCGATCAGGTAGATCTCGTTGTCCTTGATCGCGAACTGCACGTTCATCAGACCCACCACGTTCAGCGCCTTGGCAAGCGCAAAGGCCTGGCGCTCGATCTCGGCGATCACATCGGCGTCCAGCGAGTAGGGCGGCAGGGAACAGGCGCTGTCGCCCGAATGCACGCCGGCCTCTTCAATGTGCTGCATGATGCCTGCGACGTGGACGGCTTCGCCGTCGCACAGGGCATCCACGTCCAGTTCGACCGCACCGGCCAGGTAGCTGTCCAGCAGAACCGGGCTGTCGCCCGAAACCACCACCGCCTCGGCGATGTAGCGTTCCAGCTGGGCCATGTCGCGGACGATTTCCATTGCCCGACCACCCAGAACATAGGACGGGCGGATGACCAGCGGGAAACCAATGTCTTCTGCAATTTCCAGCGATTGCGCGTCAGTGGAGGCGATGCCGTTCTTGGGCTGTTTCAGGCCCAGATCGTTGACCAGAGCCTGGAAGCGTTCGCGGTCTTCGGCCAGGTCGATGGCGTCCGGGGTGGTCCCCAGGATCGGGATACCTTCCGCTTCCAGCGCGTTGGCCAGTTTCAGTGGCGTCTGGCCGCCGAACTGGACAATCACACCGTGCAGGGTACCGTTCTGCTTTTCCGTCGCCAGGATTTCCATGACGTGTTCAAAGGTCAGCGGCTCGAAATACAGACGGTCCGAAGTGTCATAGTCGGTCGAAACCGTTTCCGGGTTGCAGTTGACCATGATGGTTTCATAGCCCGCGTCGGTCAGTGCGAAACAGGCGTGACAGCAGCAGTAATCGAACTCGATCCCCTGGCCGATCCGGTTCGGGCCGCCGCCCAGGATTACGACTTTCTTGCGGTCGCTGGGGCGGGCTTCGCATTCGACTTCGCCCATCATCGGGGCTTCGTAGGTCGAATACATGTAAGGTGTCTGCGCTTCGAATTCCGCCGCGCAGGTGTCGATCCGCTTGAACACGGCGGTGACGCCCAGGTTTTGCCGGGCACGACGGACATTGTCCTCATCCCTTCCGGTCAGATTGCCAAGACGCGCATCGGTGAAGCCCAGCATCTTGACGGCGCGCAGGCCCTCTTCGGTGGTGGGCAGGCCGTTTTTGCGCAGGTCACGCTCGGCCTCGACGATTTCGCGGATGCGAGCCAGGAACCAGGGGTCGAACTTGGTGACGGTGAAGATCTCGTCATCGCTGAGACCGTGGCGCATGGCCTGGGCGATGGTGCGCAGGCGGTCCGGTGTCTGCTGGCTGATCGCCTTGATGACGGCAGCCTTGTCGTCCGCCTGATCCCAGACACCAACGTTCAGACCGGGGATTTCGATCTCGTCAAAGCCAGTCAGGCCCGATTCCATCGAGGCCAGGGCCTTCTGCATCGATTCGTGGATGGTGCGGCCGATGGACATGGCTTCGCCCACCGACTTCATCGCGGTTGTCAGGTACGGTTCGGATCCCGGGAATTTCTCAAACGCGAATTTCGGGATCTTGGTGACGACATAGTCGATGGTCGGCTCAAAGCTGGCGGGGGTGACGCCCGTGATGTCATTGTCCAGCTCGTCCAAGGTAAAGCCCACGGCCAGTTTCGCGGCGATCTTGGCAATCGGGAAACCGGTTGCCTTGGAGGCCAGTGCCGAAGAACGCGATACCCGCGGGTTCATCTCGATCACGACCATGCGGCCATCATCGGGGTTCACAGCCCATTGAACGTTCGAGCCACCGGTCTCCACACCGATCTCGCGCAGCACGTTGATCGAGTGCGTGCGCATGATCTGGTATTCCTTGTCGGTCAGCGTCAGCGCCGGGGCGACGGTGATCGAGTCGCCCGTGTGCACGCCCATCGGATCGACGTTTTCGATGGAGCAGACGATGATCGCGTTGTCCGCCTTGTCGCGGACCACTTCCATTTCATATTCTTTCCAGCCCAGCAGACTTTCATCCACCAGGATCTGGTTCACCGGCGAGGCATCCATGCCCGAGCGGCAGAAATGGATATAATCCTCGCGGTTATAGGCCACACCGCCGCCTGTACCGCCCAAGGTAAAGGCAGGGCGGATAATGGCAGGCAGGCCGATTTCGTCCAGTTCATCCAGCGCCATCTGCACGCCCGCGTCCAGATCCGCAGACCCGTCGTCTTTCTTGGGGGCGGTGACGATGGTGGCCTTGGGGTTTTCGATGCCCAGCCGGTCCATCGCCTCGCGGAACAGTTTGCGGTCTTCGGCCATTTCGATGGCGTCGCGCTTGGCGCCAATCATCTCGACGTTGAATTTGTCGAGCACACCCATCTCTTCCAGCGCAAGCGAGGTGTTCAGCCCGGTCTGACCACCCATGGTGGGCAGCAGGGCGTCGGGGCGCTCTTTCTCGATGATCTTTGCGACGACTTCGGGGGTGATCGGTTCGATATAGGTGGCGTCGGCCAACCCCGGGTCGGTCATGATGGTGGCCGGGTTCGAGTTTACCAGGATGACCCGGTACCCTTCTTCGCGCAGCGCCTTGCAGGCCTGCGCCCCGGAATAGTCGAACTCGCAGGCCTGACCAATGACAATGGGACCGGCCCCAATGATCATGATCGACTGGATGTCGGTTCTTTTCGGCATGGCTGGCCCCTTTTCAGATCTGCGCGAGTCACCGGGCGCCCCCATGCGCCCAAATTGTCCTGCGTTATAGGCACCGCGCGGAAAGGTGCAAGGGGGATCGGAAACGGGAGCGAAATTGCCGCTTTCCCGTCTTCCCCGCGGGTGCAAATGCATTATACCAGTGCTCCACGGCAAATGGGGATGCCAGATGCATATTCGTTTCGATCAGGGACCAGCGGGACCGGGGACCGGATTTACCGCGCCGTCCCGCGTCATCCGGGCGGATCAACCGGACGAGGTTGCGGCCGCACTGGCTGAGATAGATGCGGCCCGGGCAGAGGGTGCCTGGCTGGCAGGCTATGCCAGCTACGAGCTGGGATTTGTTCTGGAGCCCAGGTTGCAGGCGCGGTTGCCGGGCGACCGTCGGCTGCCGCTGATGTGTTTTGGTGTCTATGATGCCCCTCAGTCTCTGCCACTTGAGACAGGCAAGGCCACCTTGGAGTCGTTTTGCCCCCGTTGGGGACAGGCGCGGTATGCTCAGGCCTTTGGCACGGTGAAACAGAACATCGGTTCTGGCGACATCTATCAGGCCAACCTGACCTTCCCAATTGATACGCAGGTTCGGGGCACGTCCGAGGCGCTTTATACCGCGCTTTGTGCGCATCAAGCGGTGGGCCATGGCGCGCTGGTGCTGCAGGACGGGTTGCCGGATCTGCTGTCGCGTTCACCCGAGCTGTTTTTCCGCACCGATGCAGACGGGCGTATCGAAACCCGGCCGATGAAGGGAACTCAACCGCGCAGCCCCGACCCGGTCGAGGATGCTCGCCGTCGCGACTTCCTGCGTCAGGACGAAAAGAACCGGGCCGAAAACCTGATGATCGTGGATCTGCTTCGCAACGATATTTCGCGCGTGGCGGAAACCGGATCGGTGCGGGTGCCCGAACTGTTCAGCGTCGAATCTTATGCCACAGTGCATCAGATGGTCTCGCTGGTGCAGGCACAGCTGCGCAAGGATGCCGGATTGAGCGATATTTTCCGCGCGCTCTATCCCTGTGGATCGATCACCGGCGCGCCGAAAATCCGCGCAATGGAGATCCTGAACGATCTGGAGCCCTGGTCGCGCGAGATCTATTGCGGCACCATTGGTTGGGCCGCTCCGGACGGGCGCAGCGAATTCAACGTGGCGATCAGAACGTTGATGGTGGAAGACGGCCACGCGGTGCTTAATGTGGGTGGTGGCGTCGTCTGGGACAGCACCGCTGCATCGGAATATGAGGAAGCCCTATGGAAAGCCCGATACGCCCAAGCGATGCAGACCGGGCCCAGATCGCAGCCGATCCGGATTTCCGCCTGATCGAGACCTTTGGCTGGCACCCCGGCGAAGGGTTCCGGCACGTGGACCGCCACCTGGCCCGGATGGCGCGGTCCGCTCGGGTTTTTGGTGTGTCGTTTGATCGGGACAGTGCAGCGAGAATATTGGAGCCGGTGGCCGGGCAAGCGGCGCTGCGTTGCCGGTTGACGCTGGACGCGTCCGGACGGTTTGATCTGACCGTTGCGGATCTCGGAGCGCCTCCTGCGGTTTGGGTTTTGGACCTGTCCCCGGTAACCCTGTCTTCGCAGGACCTGTGGTTGGGGCACAAATCGACACGCCGTGCAATTTACGACCAGGCCCGGGCCAATCTGCCCGAAGGCGTGGATGAACTGCTGTTTGTGAACGAGCAGGGTGCGCTGTGCGAAGGCACGATCACCAACCTTTTCGTGACACTGGCGGATGGTACACATGCAACCCCGCCGCTGTCAGCCGGCCTGCTGCCCGGCATCCTGCGTGAGACGTTGTTGGCAGAGGCGTTGGCGGGGAAAGAGGTTATCGAAAAAAATCTGGCGCCCGGTGATTTGACAACGGCGCGTGCTATCTTTGTCGGGAATTCGTTACGTGGACTGATTAAGGCAGAGATGAAACAGGCATGACCCAGGCAGGCAGCATGACATCCCATCCAAGCGTCAGGCGACGGTTGCTGTCCGAGTTTGCGCTGCTGTTTGCCGCGGTCCCCATACTGATCGCGGTGCTTTTGCCAGCAACGCTGATGTTCCCGGCCCTCTTTGCGTTTACTGCCTTGGGCATTGCACTGTTGCACTTCACTCCTGGTTTTGGCTGGGCCGAGCTGCGTTACAACTGGCGCGCCTGGACTGCGAGAGAGCTCGTTGTTTTTGCTGTGGCGGTCACGCTCATCTGTATCGCCATAATTTATGTCGCGCGCCCCGAGGCGGCGTTCTTCCTGTTGCGTAATGAACCGGCCCTGCTGGCCTTCATCTGGATAGGGTACCCGCTGGTCTCGGCATTGCCACAGGAGCTGTTGTTTCGTGTCCTGTTCTTCCGTCGCTATGCTGCGATCCTGCCGGAGGGTTGGCGTGCCGATCTGCTTAATGCGGCACTCTTTTCACTGGCACATCTGATGTATTGGAGCTGGATCGTTGCGGTTATGACCTTTGTCGGCGGATTGATCTTCACCTATGCCTACCGACAGCGGGGCTCGTTCTTTTTTGCCGTTCTGCTGCACGCCATAGCGGGCAATCTGTTGTTCGCGATTGGGCTGGGGGTCTATTTCTACTCCGGCAACGTGGTGAGACCGTTCTGATCTGTTCTGTTTCCGGCGCGGAACACGAATCCTATCTCACTCGGCAGCGCGAGCCTGCAGGTTGGTGTCACGATACATGTAGTCTCTGGTCAGTGGTACGGCGTCAGGCTTGTGCCCCAACTGTATTTGGAAAACCGTTTGATCGACCTCCTCGAACACCTTGAGGCAGGCGACAAGGTAGAACCGCCACATCCGCACGAAACGGTCATCGTACATCTGCCGCACCGTGTTCAGATTATCCTCGAACCGCGCCAGCCAGTGTCGGAGCGTCAATGCATAGTGCAGTCGCCAGCTTTCGATGTCCAATGCCCACATGCCGCCGCGGCTGATCGGCTCTACCACTTCGGTCAGTGATGGCACATAGCCTCCCGGAAAGATGTATTTGTTCAGCCACGCTGATTGCGCCTTGGGCCGACCATTGCGACCGATCGTATGGATCAACGCCACCCCGTCTGGGTTCAGCAGATGCGAAACCTTGTCGAAATAGACGCTCAGCTGCGGTGCGCCCACGTGTTCCAGCATGCCGACCGAAACGATCCGGTCGAAACGCTGGTCCAGTGCCCGGTAATCCATAAGGCGAAAAGTGATCTGATCCTCAAGCCCCGCCGCCTGTGCGCGCGCCTGTGCAGTTGCCAACTGGTTTTCCGACAGTGTCACCCCTGTCACCCGTGCGCCATGTTCGCGCGCAAGGGTCAGTGCCATACCGCCCCAGCCACAGCCGATGTCCAACACATGCAAGCCCGGCTCAAGGCGCAGTTTGGCCGCGATATGCGCTTTCTTGGCGGTCTGCGCCTCCTCCAGCGTCATGTCGGGATCTCGAAAATAAGCGCAGCTGTATTGCATGTCCGCATCCAGCATCAGCCGATAGAAATCATCCGAAATGTCATAATGATGTGCCACATTGCACCGGGCCGTGGCTGCGGTATTGCGCTGCCAGTATCCGCGTACGAAGAAACGGAATTTCTCCAGCGTCGTCCACCAACGGGTCCGGTGCCCCGCCGCCAGGTTGCGCAGGATGACACCGACGACATCTTCCAGTTCGCAATCGCCTATGGTGACGCTCTCATCCATGTAGGCTTCGCCGAAAGCCAGTTCCGGATGCAGGCACAACCGGCGCAACGTTGGGCTGTCATGGATGTTGATTTCGCCGCGCAGGCCGTGACCGTCGCCATAGCTGCGGACCGACCCGTCCGGATAGGTCACCCGCAGCTCCCCTCTGACAATAAGGCGTGCCAGAAAGTGATCGAACGCCGTTTCCCACATGGAGCCTCCCCCAATAGATATCCAACCATTCTGTGCCAAAGATACACCCGAGCGCCAAAAACACCAAATTGCCACCCCGTCAGCGACGTCCTGCGCCCCTTGTCCCCTTGACTTCCCGGCCCAGTCACGGTGTATCGGCGCGAACCGTTTTGACGCCCGAAGGGATCCGCATCATGCACGCATATCGCAGCCATACCTGCGCCGCACTGACCGCCGCCAATGTTGGCGAAACCGTCCGCCTGTCCGGCTGGGTCCATCGGGTCCGCGATCATGGTGGCGTGCTGTTCATCGACCTGCGCGACCATTACGGCGTGACCCAGGTGCTGTGCGACGGCGACAGTGCCGCCTTTGCTGAGCTCGAAACCGTACGCTCGGAATGGTGCATCCGCATTGACGGCAACGTCAAAGCCCGGGACCCCGAACTGGTGAACCCGAAACTGCCCACCGGCGAAATCGAGGTTTACGTTCGCGAGCTGGAAATTCTGGGCAAGGCCGAAGAACTGCCGCTGATGGTGTTCGGCGATCAGGAATACCCCGAAGAAACCCGCCTGCGCTATCGTTACCTCGACCTGCGCCGCGAGAAGATGCAGAAGAACATGACCCTGCGCTCGGACGTTGTCGCCTCGATGCGCCGCCGCATGTGGGACCAAAGCTTCCGCGAATACCAGACCCCGATCATCACCGCCTCCAGCCCCGAAGGCGCACGGGACTTCCTGGTGCCCTCGCGTCTGCACCCGGGCAAATTCTACGCCCTGCCGCAGGCCCCGCAGCAGTTCAAGCAGCTGATGATGGTTTCGGGCTTCGACAAGTATTTCCAGATCGCGCCCTGTTTCCGCGACGAAGATCCCCGCGCCGACCGGTCGCCGACTGACTTCTACCAGCTCGACATGGAGATGTCCTTTGTCACGCAGCAGGATGTGTTCGACACGATCCAGCCGGTACTGCAAGGCGTGTTCGAGGAATTCGGTGAAGGCCAGAAGGTCGACGCCGACTGGCCGCAGATTTCCTACAAGGATGCCGCCAAATGGTATGGCACCGACAAGCCGGACCTGCGCAACCCGATCAAGATGCAGGATTGTTCCGAGCATTTCCGCGGCTCGGGCTTTGCGATCTTCGCCAACCTGCTGGAGAACGAAGGCACCGAAATTCGTGCCATTCCGGCGCCGACCGGTGGCTCCCGCAAGTTCTGCGACCGCATGAACAAATTCGCCCAGGGCGAAGGTCTGCCTGGCATGGGCTACATCTTCTGGCGCGATCAGGGGCAGGGCATGGAAGCCGCCGGCCCCCTGGCCAAGAACATCGGTCCCGAACGCACCGAAGCGATCCGGCAGCAACTTGGGCTCGGCGTCGGCGATGCGGCCTTCTTCCTTGGTGGTAAGCCAAAAGCCTTTGAAAAGGTTGCCGGCAAGGCCCGCGATGTGATCGGCGAAGAGCTGGGGCTGACCGAAAAGGATCGCTTTGCCTTTGCATGGATCGTCGATTTCCCGATCTACGAAGCAGACGAAGAAACCGGCAAGGTCGATTTCGAACACAACCCGTTCTCGATGCCGCAGGGTGGGATGGAGGCGCTGGAAGGCGACCCGCTCAAGGTCTTGGGCTATCAGTATGACCTTGCGTGCAACGGCTATGAAATCCTGTCCGGCGCGATCCGGAACCACCGGCCGGAAATCATGTTCAAAGCCTTTGAAATCGCAGGCTATGGCAAGGAAGAAGTCGAAAAACGCTTTGGCGGCATGGTTAACGCGTTCCAATACGGCGCCCCGCCGCATGGTGGCTGTGCAGCGGGCATTGACCGCATCGTGATGCTGCTGGCCGACACTGCAAACATCCGCGAAGTCATCATGTTCCCGATGAACCAGCGCGCCGAGGACCTGATGATGTCGGCGCCGTCCGAGCCGATGTCCGACCAGTTGATGGAGCTGGGCCTGCGCGTCATCCCGCAGGATCAATAACCCAAAGATCTGGAGCGGGGTCTCAAGTGATCCCGCTTCTGCGTTCACTTTGCAATAAAACCCCGGAGCGCGAGGCAGCGCCTCGTAAACGCGCGTCAGCGCATGACCTGCACGCGCCTTGGCGCGTTCTTTTTTTTCAAACGCGCGACGGAACCGGCAAGTCTTCGCGTGTAACCTGTCAAATGACATGAATACCGGTTCCTGTGCTGCTACCTTGGCAGTATCAGGCCGAATGCAACATGACAGGACCCTTGCCCGTGCGCTTTTCTCCGGAACTTGCAGAAATAAGATTCGGCTGCGGTCTGTCTCCGCAGATTGCCGCCCCCGGTTCGGCGGCGGAAATGCTGGAACACCTGCGGCAGGGGGACATAATGGCTCAGGCTTTCCCAATCGAACCTTATGATATTTTTAGGGAACGCCTGATCGAGGACTGGCAAGCTCGAAAAGTTGCTCGGACGAGTGGGAATGATGATGACCGTGACGCGGCGATTGACCGGGTCAAATCGATTCGAAGGGCGGCCAGACAGGATATGTTCTTCTATCTTGGGCAGGCCGTTCTTAGATGTGCGCACTCTGATCAACCCTTTCGGGAACGGTTGGTTCTATTCTGGGCAGATCATTTCACGGCATACGGAAAGGCGGGGATAAAACAATACGGAGGCCCCACCTATGTCGAGGAAGCTATCCGACCTAATATCAGCGGGCGCTTTTCAGATCTGCTGATCGCTGTGACGACCCATCCGGTCATGATCCAATACCTCGATCAGAACCGGTCATCCGGGCCGAATGCTGCCGCGACGAAACGCTCCAAAATACTCAAAGGTCTCAACGAAAACCTGGCGCGTGAAGTGTTGGAGCTTCATACCCTCGGAGTAGGGGGGCCGTACACGCAACAGGACGTGCGGCAATTGGCCGAACTGTTCACCGGTCTCAGCCACAGCTTACAGGAAGGTTTCTTGTTTCGTCCCAGAATGGCCGAACCCGGGCATGAAACTGTTCTGGGTAAGCAGTATGGCGGTGATGCTCCATCCCTGGACGCCATACACCAGGTGCTTCGGGACTTGGCTGCCCACCCGGCCACGGCCCGTCACATCGCCCGCAAATTGGCGGTCCACTTTGTCTCGGATCATCCCGATGCAGGCTTGGTCGAAGACTTGGCAGAGATCTACCTGCAAACCGATGGTGATTTGATGGCAGTCTATTCCGGTCTTCTGGATCATCCGGCCAGTTGGCGGACAGAGCTTCAGAATGTCAAACCGCCCTTTGATTTTGTCGCCTCGGCCTGTCGTGCTTTGGCCGTTCAGCCCGACATCCAGTCCAATGACAGCTTCAATGTCGCCCTGAGAGCGCTTTGGGTGCCCCTGACGATAATGGGGCAAACCTGGCTGCGGCCCGCGGGCCCGAACGGATTCCCCGAAGAAGACGAGGCTTGGGTCACGCCGCAAGGTCTCGCCGCGCGCATGCGTTGGGCGATGGCCGCGCCGGAAAAATTGATCGACCCGCTGCCGGATCCGCGGGTTTTTGTCGAGGCGAGCCTGGGTGCATTCGCATCCTCCCAAACACATTTTGCGGCGCAGGCTGCAGAAACACGAGCCGAAGGCGTTGGGCTTGTTTTGATTTCTCCGGCGTTTCAGCGTCGCTGACAAGTGAACAGGAGATCCCAGATGACGCAGTCCTTCTCCCGTCGCGGTTTTCTGACCCGCAGTGCCCTGATTGGATGTTCGCTGGCGGCCAGCCCCCTTCTGACGCCTGTGACATTCGCAGCTGCGCCGTGGGACACGCGGCTTGTCGTCATTGTTCTGCGCGGGGGCATGGACGGGATCGGCGTGGTGCAACCCTATGGCGACCCTGATTATGCCGGACTGCGGAAACATCTGAACGGTGGTCCGGCGCATGGCGGGCTTGATCTGGACGGGTTCTTTGCATTGCATCCGGCCATGAAACGGTTGTTGCCGATCTGGCGCCGCGGGGAACTGGGATTTGTCCATGCGGTTTCGACGCCGTATCGAGACAAGCGAAGCCATTTTGACGGTCAGGACCTGCTGGAGGCCGGAACCGAGACGTTGACAGGTGCGCGAGCCGGTTGGCTCAATCGGATGCTTCAAGAGATCCCGGGAACCAATGCCAGAACCGCTTTTGCTTTGGGCAACGGAGATATGAAGATCCTGAACGGCGCTGCTCCGGTGTCAAACTGGTCGCCGGACGCAAATCTTGTCATGAGCGCGCAGGCCGAGCGGCTGGCCCATCTGGTCATGGAGGACGATCCGTTGTTCCAGGTGGCCTTGGAAGAGGCTTTGAGCTTGTCCCGCTCGGACGACCCTGAGTTGCAATTGACCGACAACCTGCTGGAGGACGGTGACGCAGACATGCAGATGAGCATTCCAGCACGTGCGCGCGGAGAAGCTCATGTCAACATAGCGGAGTTTGCGGCCAGCCAGCTGAAACAGGATGCGCGCGTCGCATCGTTTTCGATCAATGGCTGGGACACCCATAATCGCCAGAAACCGGTGCTCGCCAAGGCGCTTGGGCAATTGACGGAAACGATCCTGACACTGGAGAAAGGTTTGGGCCCCAAGGTCTGGAGCAAGACTGCCATCGTTGCGATGACCGAATTCGGGCGTACCGTGCGCGAAAACGGGACCGCAGGCACCGATCACGGAACAGGCGGAGCGATGGTATTGGCAGGTGGGGCTGTTCGCGGGGGACGGGTTCACGGGCGTTGGCCCGGACTTTCCGAGGCGGATCTCTATGCGCGCCGGGACTTGATGCCGACCGCAGATCTGCGGGCGCAGACCGCCTGGATTCTGGCAGGGTTGACCGGTCTGGATCGCCACGTGTTGGAAACTGTGGTCTTCCCGGGAATGCAGATGGAAAGCGACCCCGCTCTTCTGCGCTGATCGGTCCTGACCAGAACCCTAGTCCCGGTGGGAAAGAGAGTGATGAGCAAGGGCTGGCAGGCCGCTGGGGACCGGGGCGGGCTGCTCCCGACGGTTGCGGCGAATGCGCCAGGCGGCGACGCGGGCCTGCAGGTAAAGGACCACCGCCAAGACACAGATCGTGATCAGGAAAAGTTCGACCATCAGATTGCCTTTCTGTGCTGCAGGCGCTCGTGGACCAACCCGGCAATTCGCGCAGCATTTGTTCCAACGGGCGCTCCGACAGCACGGGAATGGGCCAGGTCATCGGCCGCCTGCGCCAAGGGGTTGTCGCCTATGCTGCGGGCAACCCCGCCCAAGAACTGAGCCACGTAATCAAGAACCTTCTCATCCTGCGAATCGCTGAGGACATCCGCCACATGTGCCATATCGTCATGAAAGGCCATCTTGTCAGGATGGATTTGATCGTCACTGGTCAGATGCAGTCCGCGCGGGTGCTGGTTCGGAGGCAAGTGGCGCAGCACCGCCTGTTGAAACACAGCAAGGGAGGTGATCGGTTTGGATAGAAAACCGTCCGCCCCGGCTGCCAGGGCAGTTTCTCGGCTGCCGTCATCACCCGATGTGCCAAGGATCAGGCTCATCCGGGGGGCAGCTTGGGCGAGCTCCTCGATGAGCGAAATGCCGGAACCGTCTGGCAGGCCCAAATCCACGATGACCACTGCGGGCCGGTACGTCTGCAGGTGTCGCCGTGCGGATTTCAGACAGTCCGCGCGTCGGATGCGTGCACCGCTGCGCAAACACAGCAGGCGCATCGCTTCGGAGGCGTAGCGACTGTCCTCGACCACCAGAACCGTCAGTCCCAAGAGCGGTCGGTTGGCGGTGGGCACTTGAAGGGGAGAGGCGAAGGGATCCCTGTCATCCATGATACGCGTCCTTTCCTGTTTTCGGGGCTCGTCTCCGGGTCCTGTTCACGGGAATCGACTTTAGACAGGCTTGGCTAACACGCGGTTAATGAGCGTCGTCACGTTTCGGCACGGGCGATTTGGCGCACTTGCCCGGCGCGCTCTGACAGCCCATAACCAGCGCTAGCTGAGAGTAGAGGAGACACGCAATGATTGGTCGTTTGAACCATGTCGCTATCGCCGTTCCGGATCTGGACGCGGCATCGGCCCAATATCGCAATGCCTTGGGTGCCAAAGTCGGGGAACCCCAGGACGAACCCGATCACGGCGTAACCGTTGTGTTCATCGAATTGCCCAACACCAAGATCGAACTGCTGTACCCGCTGGGCGACAACAGCCCGATCAACGGCTTTTTGGAAAAGAACCCCGCAGGCGGTATCCACCATGTATGCTATGAGGTCGAAGACATCATTGCGGCCCGTGATCACCTGAAGGAAACCGGTGCGCGCGTTTTGGGTTCAGGCGAACCCAAGATCGGTGCCCATGGAAAACCGGTGCTTTTCCTGCATCCGAAGGATTTCAACGGCTGCCTGGTGGAACTGGAGCAGGTCTGAGATATATAGGCGGCAGGCGACAATCTTCGTCGCCTGAGCCCACCCAAACGCGCCTGTCAGGAGGAGCTTACATGTCGATCACGTCTGGCCTGGTTCTGTTTTCGGTCATCTGGTTTTTGACCTTTCTCGTGGTCATTCCGATCCGGCTACAAACCCAGGGCGATCTGGGCAAGATCGAGCCGGGCACCCATGCGGGCGCGCCGGAGCATCACAACCTGAAGAAAAAGGCCTGGATCACCACCGGGATCACAGCGGTGTTGTGGGTGATCATTGCAGGCATCATCCTGTCCGGTTTGATCACTGTCCGCGATTTCGACTGGATGGGGCGGTTGCCGCCGGTTGAATGACACGCGGACAGCGGGGCTGGCTGAAACGCAAAGTCCGGGTCGTACCAAGCCCCGGAGCCCGCAATGAACTCCGGTTCTGCGCGAATTCAGCGTCTGCCGTTCACCGCGTGGAAAATATGGGTAAACGTAGCCGCGCCCAGGATCGGTATCACCAGATTCAGAAGTGGCACTGACAGCGGGATCGCCATCAGAATACCCGCCAGCCAGATTTTGCCCGAATGCTCAGAACGCAGCTTTCGCGCACCGTCGCGCCCCAAGCGCCGCATGGCTGCCAGGGTGAAATACTCCCGGCCCAGCAGGAAGCCGTTCAACCCCCAGAAGATGAACAGCGCCAGGGGCGACAAGATCACATACAGGATCAGCGCGAGGATATTGGCGCCGATCAGCACGCCCAGAAAGTTCACCGTATCCTTCAGCGCGTCGCCGAACGGGATCTTGGGAACGGATGGCAGATGCGGGTAATGCCGATCTTCGACTGCTTGTGCGACCTCGTCCAGAAACATGGAGGTGATGGCCGAAGCCACGGGTATCATCAGAAATACCGACAGCACGATCATGAAGATAAAGGACGATATGCTCAGCAGATCATCCAGCCAGGTGACCTGTCCCAGCACAGGAACAGTGGCTTCCGGGCCGACGAACAAATTGATCAACAGCAGAAAGCCCGCATAGGCCGCCACCAGCAGGGCAAAGGTCAGGCCGATCCCCAGAAAAAGGACCTTGCGAAAGCGAGGGTCGCCGACTTGCCCCAGGGCCAGCAGAAAGGACTGAAGGATCATGCCCATGGAGTTACTCCGTGACCCATTCGGTGATTGCGTCCAGGTCCGGGCGTGGGCGTTCCGGTGGTGCTGCGCCTTCCGTGGCTATGTGGATAAATCCGGCAATGCTTTCGTTCTCGGCCAGTCCCAGCGCCTGTTCGCAGAATGTGCGGTCATGGGAAATCCATCCCGACAGCCAATTGGCCCCCCATCCCGCCGCCAGAGCTGAGTTCAACAGGGCCAGGCAGACGGCACCGGCGGAATAGGTCTGCTCGACCGGTGGGATCTTGGGGGACGGCTTTTGCACTTCGATCACCGCAACGGCTAGCACCCCCAGGTCGAACTGGGTCCGTCCCTTTGCAATATCCTCGGGCGACTTGCCCAAGGCAGCGCCACGGCTTTCGGTGAGCTCAGCCAGACGCGCCATCGCGCCCTGTTCGAGGACGATGAAACGCCAGGGTTCCAGCTTGCCATGGTCCGGGCTGCGTGCTGCGGCGGTCAGCAAAGGCGCCAGTTCTTCCCGGGTCGGACCGGGGGCTACAAGGGTCTTGGCGGGACGCGAACGTCGGCTGAGAAGGAATTCCAGGGCGGAAGGGTTTTTGAGCGACATATGTGAATCCCGTTTACATAAGACAATGTGTATCTCGGGCACCTTGGAGCCGGTTTCAAGGGTAAATGCCCGGCTGTGGTGACCTTTTTCGAGATGCGTCACATTTTCAAACGGGTAAGATGGTGTTCAGGCATATTTGGAGAATTCGCATGAAGCAGATTTGCATTCTTTTGGGGCTGGTTCTGCCGCTTGCGGCCTGTGTCTCGTCCACGTCCAGTTCGATATCAGGTTCAGCCACGACTGGCGCCGTTGCTGTCCACTGGGGTGGTGGCGCCCCTCCACCGCCCGGACGTACGGAGCAAGAAAGACAGGCGCGCAGGGATTATTTCCGCGGCCCACGTGGTCACGAATTCTGAACCGGGGCAGTTTGGTATGGCAAAGCCCAAGATCCGCAATCTGCCGGACCTGAGCCATCTGGCGCGACCGGGTCGTGAGATTGCAGTAAAGGTGACGCCGCAGGCCGCCAAAGCTGACATGTCTGTGGTGAACGATACGATCCGGTTGTCGGTCACGGTTGCGCCGGAAGGCGGAAAGGCCAATGATGAGGTGCGCAAGATCCTGGCGCGTGCCATGGCGGTTCCACAAACCGCGCTAAAGCTCAAACGCGGGCATGCAGTGCGGGAGAAGGTCTTTGTCTATGATCCGCTTTGACCGTTCTGCGGCTCTCTACGAATTTGGTAAACGCCTTCTGGCAGGTCCAGCGCCATCGCCAGATCCTGTAACTGTTCGGGCGACAAAGTGATCCGGACCACCGTATCGGTGCGGGCGTCATATTGTTCCAGTGTCACGCATTCGGCGAAGGAATTGATGACCACATCTTCCAGAAGCGGCTTTTCGCCTTCATCCACCAACGTGATCACGGTCGAGTCGAATTCATGTTCTATCGTAAACATGCGGCCACAGTGCTGGGTCGGGCAGAGTTCCGCAAGGGGTGTTCGGAAAGGGGTGAAACCCCATGTCGGCCTGTGTTAAAACTATCGAACCCCAAGGGTTTGTGACGGATTTTCTGACGGAGGCGCTCCATGCGTCGGTTTTTTGCTCTTCTAGTCTTTCTTGCGGCCTGTGATGTTACAGTAGACGCGCCCAGTTCTGCGCCGGTTCAAGCCGCTCAACCTGCGGCGTCGGGGCCGAAAATGTCTTATTCCCAGGCCGCTTCCGCCTTTGCTCGGGTGCAGAGGCGGGTAGAACCCACTGCGGAAAAAAGCTGCCGGGATATCAATCAGGGCCAGGTCAACTGCGACTTCAAGATCCAGATCTCGAAAGATAGGGATGCGCCACCAAACGCGTATCAGAGCCTCGATAAATCGGGTCGCCCGTTGATTACCTTTACTCCGGCCATGCTGACGACTTTCCGAAATGCTGATGAGATTGCTTTTGTCATGGGACACGAAGCTGCGCATCACATTCGGGGGCACCTGGCCCGCCAGAGCCGCGATGCGGCAATTGGCGCGATCCTGGGCACAGCCCTGGTTGCAGCGGCGGGCGGCAGCGCCAATGACATCTCGGCGGCTCAGGATCTAGGAGCTTTTGTCGGTGGGCGGTCTTATTCCAAGAGCTACGAGCTGGAAGCTGACAGTTTGGGCACTGTCATAACGGACGCCGCCGGGTACAGCCCGCGGCGGGGCGTCGAGTATTTCTATGGTCTGCCCGACCCCGGAAACCGATTTCTGGGAACCCACCCGCCCAACAACAGCCGGATCTCGGTGGTTCAGAACACAATCAAGCAATACAATCTGGACTGAGCGTGCCTATATGACCGAACTGACCCAGCTTGGAGTGATCCTGACAGATCGTGGATCGAAATATGCTGTGACCGGCGCGCGGGTAACGTCCCGGGCTGAAATCGATGCAGTTCTGGCCCAATTGAAACAGGACCGAGCCTATGCCAAGGCGACGCATAACACCTGGGCGGCGGTTCTTCCCACGGGTGCTCTGAAAGCCGATGATGGCGAAAGCGGTGCGGGGATGGTGATCCTGCGGATGCTGGAACGGGCCGGTATGCAGGATCATCTGGTGATCGTAACCCGTTGGTATGGCGGAAAGAAATTGGGCGGGGATCGGTTTCGTCGGGTGCAGGACAGCGTCCGGGCTTATTTGGATCATCTGGGTGTGTCCCACGCAGGTTGACTTGCATCAAGGCACGGGTGTTCGGGGATGGGGTAAATTGAATCCCGTGAACAGCGATCAAGGAACGCGCCCGATGTCGGATCATGCTCAACTCAAACACCACGCGGACCTGCTGGACCGGATGGCAGAAACTCAGGGTATCGACCTGCAGGAGGAGGCAATCTCTGGACGGTTGCGCTTCGACCGGATTGCGGATGCGGTTCTGCGTTGCGCCAAGTGTGCCCACCCGGATCATTGTCAGTTGTGGCTGAAGGCTCACAAGGACGGGGCAGACCGGACACCGGATTACTGCCGCAACCAGGATCTGTTCGAACTGATGCGCAACGGGCGAGGACACTGAGCCGGAGACATACAAGGGCTCCGAGGAGGTCGGATGCAGAAACTAGGGGATATGATGGCCCATGTCCGGCTGATGAGCCGGATGGGCAAGACGGTCGGGGTCGATCTGGTACGGGCCCATGATGCCGGGCTAATGAGCCAGGAGGATTGGGCCGATCTGGTGCAGTCCTGTCGAGGATGCGATTGGGCACGGTGCCCTGACTGGCTGGATCGGCACGGGAGCGTTGAGACCGCACCGAAGACCTGTCCCAACCATGCGCGGTTTGCTGAACTGAAAACCCAACTGCAGGAGTTGGACGATGTATGAACGAGGCCCTTTGCATTTGCTGACACGCGCCCAATTGGGCCCGATCGACCGCCACTTTTGGCTGAACCGTTCCGTGGCGCGGTCCATGGGGATCAACTTCACCGAAGCGATTGCCGATGGGCGATTGGATGCCGAAGGCTATGCCGAGTTGCTGACCCGGTGTCGTGCCGGGGGATGCGACCGGCAGTGCGAACACTGGCTGGGGTGTCTGCACGGCCAGGTTGACGACGCCCCCGAACACTGTGCCAACCGTGACCGGCTGAATGCATTGAAGGCTCCGGACCGGTAGCACTCCCGCCCCTTTTTCGGGCGCTTAGGCACCCTCAAAGCGTTGGGCCGGGCAGCGCCTTTGGCGCTGCGGTCACGCACATCGTGATGGAGCGTAGCAGAGCGATAGGGATGGTCAGAGTTTCGAATGGGATCCGTCGCAGAGCGGTTTCTTGTCGGAATGCTTGCAGGCACAGAAGAAAAGCTTCTTGTCCGCTTCGGCCGTGTATTTCATCGGAGCGAAGTCGCTGCCTTTGTGGCTGCCATCGCAGAACGGCTGCTTCGAGGATTTCCCACAGGAGCACCAGAAATAGGATTTGCCTTCGGTCACTTCGACCGCGATAGGGGATTTCTGGGCGATGATGGGGGCGTCGGACATGGCTAAGGTTTCCCTGTGGCTGTGGTGTGCTTGTAGCAGCTAGAATTGGTCCAGTTTGGTGCGGGGTCAATGGGCGCCGTGAACCTGTCGTGTAGATCTGTCTTGAGCGGTTTGACCTTCGACGTTCGGCTAGGATGCAGAAACGTTAAATACCGTGCCTGTCAGCCAGTTGTTCGGTCGGGAAGAAATTTTCTTGCTGTTCCAATTGAGCAAGGTCTTACAAAGCTTCCAGATCTACCTCTGGCAGTGAAATCAAAGGTGTAGCTTGATTGATTGCGGCTGAATTGATCCGTTCCATCTCGGTCAAACACCATTGGGCAAGCTGGCGGTCTTTGCCATGGTGCCACAGTTCAACGCGCTTGCCGTTGCCAAAAAGGCGGTCAATTGCTGCGCGTTCTTTGTTGTACCCATCAACGTCTTGGATTGGCGTTCCAAACTTTTCTCTGACGTCCTTTTCAAAGCTTGCCAGGCTTCTTTGAATATTCGTTTCCAGCTTTTGTGCGATTGGCAAGGTAGCATCAAATAGAAAAGAAAGTTCCCATGTCCCGTTCGGCGGATGTCAGGTTGATGTCTTGTCCCGCAGAGGCGTGGTTTGATTTCAAAGCTTTATATAACTTAAGAACTTCGTGCCATCTGCTTTCGTTATCGGACCAGCGCCCTGATTTGAATTTTGTCGACAAGACCTCGGATGAATAAAGCGAAACGATCCCATTGAGCTTGCCTATTAACTCTTCCGCTTCCTTTTGTTTGTCTTCCCAAAGCTCTGCCTCGAATCCCAAGCCTTTGAAACGCTTGAATTTTGATAGGTTGGCGAAGACAAAGCAAAGAAGACCAATGACAAAAGATGCAGTAACCTTTGCAACTGGCGCGTCTCTGATCAACCAGATCAGCGACAGTGCCAAAGCGATTGTTCCGAAAAAACGAAACAACCAGCTTTCCCAATTTCGAAACACTTTCATCGCAACAACCGAACACGAAAAAAGGGGTAGGACCGGATCTTACCCATGGCCATATTGCGGCGTGGAGCGATTACGGTCTACGCTAAGGACATCCTTTGTCCCCACAAATCATACTCCCCTGCCTCATCAACTTCAACGGACACTATGTCTCCAATATTCAACCCTTGGGTGCCCTCATCAATGAACAGGTTCCCGTCGATCTCGGGGGCGTCGGCTGTGGTGCGGCAGGTGGCGATGCCGTCTTCGTCAATGTCGTCCACGATGACGTCCATGGTCTGGCCGACCTTGGCCTGCAGCTTGGCTTCGGAAATGGACTGGGCCTTTTCCATGAAGCGTTCCCAGCGGTCCTGTTTGATCTCGGGCGCCACATGATCGGGTAGGGCGTTTGACCGGGCGCCGTCGACGTTTTCGTATTGAAAGCAGCCCACGCGGTCCAGTTGCGCCTCGTCCAGCCAGTCGAGCAGGTGTTGGAATTCCGCTTCGGTCTCTCCCGGATAGCCGACGATGAAGGTCGAGCGCAGGGTGATGTCAGGGCAGGTGGCGCGCCAGGCGGCGATCTCGTCCAGGGTCTTGGCCGAGGCGGCGGGGCGGGCCATGCGTTTCAGGACATCCGGGTGCGAATGCTGGAACGGGATGTCCAGATAGGGCAGCACCGCGTTGTCGGGATCCGCCATCAGCGGGATCAGCTCGCGCACATGGGGATAGGGGTAGACATAGTGCAGCCGCACCCAGAGGTCGCTTGCGGGGCCGAGCTTGCCCAGTTCCCGCGCCAGATCGGTGATGTGGGAGCGCACCTCGCCTCCCTTCCACGGGTTCAGATCGTATTTGCGGTCGAGCCCATAGGCCGAAGTATCTTGGGAGATCACCAACAGTTCGCGCACGCCCGCATCAACCAGCTTTTCCGCCTCACGCAGGACCGCATGCGCGGGGCGGGAGGCGAGTTTGCCTCGCATGTCGGGGATGATGCAGAACTTGCACTTGTGATTGCAGCCTTCGGAGATCTTGAGATAGCTGAAATGGCGCGGGGTCAGTTTGACGCCCGCCGCCGGCAGCAGGTCCACAAACGGATCGGGATCGGGCGGCACGGCGGCATGCACCGCGTCCAGCACCTGTTCATATTGATGCGGGCCGGTGACGGCCAGGATGCGGGGGTGGTGTTCGCGGATATAGTCTGGCTCGGCCCCCAGACACCCGGTCACGATGACCTTGCCGTTTTCCTTCAACGCCTCACCAATCGCATCCAGACTTTCGGCTTTGGCGCTGTCGAGGAACCCGCAGGTGTTCACGATCACCGCGTCCGCGCCCGCGTAATCGGGCGACACGCCGTATCCTTCGGCGCGCAACCGGGTCAGGATGCGTTCGCTGTCCACCAACGCCTTGGGGCAACCCAGCGACACCATGCCGAGGGTCGGCTGGCCGGGGCGGGAGGCATCCCCCAGTTTCGGACGCGGGGCTAGATCGGGGCGCAGATCGGGCGGGTTCGTGGTCATGCTGGGGCTATAATCGAGTTGCAGCGTGCTGCAAAGGGGGCAGTACAGGCAGAAGCAAAAGGGCCTGTGCCATTGCGCCCGCGCGCGGCTGAGGTATCCTTGCAAAAAAGACGAGGCAAGGAGGCAGGCGGATGCGTTTGCTGTTTCGGGTAGCGGTGGCATTGATCGTGGCCTTGGCGCTGCTACTGGGCGCACTGTTGGTGTTGCCCGGCGACAAGATTGCCGATTTGGCAGCCGACCAGGTCGAGGCGCAGACCGGGCGCGCGCTGGAGATCGGTGGGCCGGTGAAATTCTCGCTGTGGCCGGTGTTGGGCGTGCGCGCCGACGATGTGTCTTTTGCCAACGCGAATTGGGTGGGGACCGAGGCACCGCCCATGTTGCAGGCCGAGAGGGTCAGTATCGGTCTGGATGCGGCCGCGTTGATCCGTGGCGATGTTCGGGTCAAAGAGATCCGGGCGGTTGCCCCGGCCCTGCATCTGGCAACCCGGGCCGATGGTCAGGGGAACTGGGTGTTCGGCGAGGTCGCAAACACGCAAGCGGTCGGAGCCGGGACCAGTGGGACCAGTGCCGGGTATATCATTGAAAAACTGGTGTTGGAGCGAGCGAGCCTGACCTATGCCGCATTCGGGGCCGCACCGATTGTACAATCCGGTCTGGATCTGGAGCTGCTTTGGCCCGAGCCGGACGGCACGGCGGATCTGTCCTGGATCCTGCGACCGGCTGGGGAGCCGGTGGAGGTCGTGGCCGAGATTGGAAGCTTTAAGTCTTTTCTGGAAGGCCAGGTGGCTTCGGTCGGGGCAACGCTGCGCGCCGGGGGCGGGCGCGCCCGGTTCGACGGGCGGGCCAGCATTGCAGGGGATGCCAGCGGGCGCTTCACGCTGGAGGCGGTGGACACCGGCAAGGTTCTTAACGCTTTGGGGCTGGAGGATCCCGGCCTGTCCCCCGGATTGGGAAAGTCGATCGTGCTGGGCACGGATGCGACCTTTACGACCGATGGGCGTCTGGCCCTGCGGGACCTGACGGTGAAACTGGACCAGAATGAGCTGACCGGGGACGCGGATGTGGTCCTCTCGGCAGTGCCACAGGTGACGGCCCGGCTGGAAGCCGGGGATCTGGATGTCTCGGGCCTGACGGAAGCGTCCGGGGCGGCGGCGACCTCAGAGGCCTCGTCTTCGGGCTGGTCGAAGGACCCAATCGACGTCAGCGCTCTGGCCCTGTTCAACGGGTCGATCGGGGTGAAACTGAAATCTCTGGATACCGGTTCTGTCAAGCTGGGGATGTCGGATCTGAACCTGAGCGTGGATCGGGCGCGGGCGGTTCTGGGGATCTCTCAGGCGGCCATCTTCGGTGGGCAGGTCAGCGGGCAGCTGGTCGCCAACAACCGCAATGGTCTGTCGGTGGGCGGAAAGCTGAACGCCAACAATATCGATCTGAATCAAGCGCTGGGACAATTGGCCGATATTCATTCGATGAATGGTGAGGCGCTGACCCAGCTGGAGTTTCTGGGTGTCGGCAACGACATGGACACGATCATGCGATCCTTGTCGGGCAAGGGATGGTTCGAGGTCGGCAAGGGGTTCTTTACAGGTTTCGACCTGGAGGAATTGATGCGCTCAGGGCAGGGCAACGGCGGATCGACCGTGTTCGACAGTCTGACTGCCAGCTATGTGTTGCGAAACGGCAATCTGTTGAATGAAGACCTGCTGATGCTGATCAAAGGCCTGCGGATCGAGGGTGAAGGCCGGATCGGGCTGGGTGCGCAGGATCTTGACTATACGTTTCTGCCGCAGGCCACCCATAACGGTCAGGCGCTTCGCATCCCGGTCAAGGTCACCGGGCCTTGGGTAGATCCCAGTATTCGACCGGACCTGAGCCAGATCCTCGAGGCCGAGATCGAGTTGAAAAAGGATGAGGTCGAGGCGCAGGCCAAAGAGTTTGCCCGCGAGAAGCTGGAGGCGGAGTTCGACACCCAGATCGATCCCGAGGCAGATCTGGAAGAGGTGTTGAAGGACGAGCTGGAGAAGAAGGCCAAGGACAGTTTGTTCAAGCTTTTGGGCGTGGACTGAGGCCGGTGCTCTCCCGCCGCTTTGTCAGGCGCTGACGCGTCCTCAAAGCGTTGGGCCGGGCAGCGCCGGTGGCGCTGCGGCGGAGCCTGCGGTGATGAGCTGGACCGGTTTTGATCGGTCTGGCAGGGGCGCTGCCCCTCTTGGCCCCGAGGGGCCAATTCTCCCCAGGATTTTTTTAGCCAGATGAAGATCCGGGCCGACCTCACTCTGGGTGTTCATGCTGCAAGCTCGCACGCACGCCGTGGATCGCAGCGTGTATTGTGCGCCGCGCGAGAGAGGATTCCCCGCGCGGAACACTGATTGCTTTGTCGTTCAGATCGTCTGGTCGTAGTCGCCCACCAGCGGTTCGGTGCGGATCACCGCGTCGATCTCGGTGAAAATGGCGCGCATTTCGTCTTCGCTATCGGAGCTTTCACAGACCACAACGAGGTTCGGGGTGTTCGAGCTGGCGCGAACCAGACCCCAAGAGCCGTTGTCGAGGATCACGCGGGCGCCGTTGACGGTGACGACCTCCTTGATTGCGCGGCCGGCCAGGCTGTCGCCAGCTTCGTGTTTGGCGACCAGCTTTTGCACAAGCCGGTCGAGCACGTCATATTTTTCGGTGTCAGCGCAGTAGGGCGACATTGTGGGGGTGGACCAGGTTTTGGGCAGCGCCTTGCGCAGGTCGGACATCGACATGTCGGGGTTCCGGTCCAACATTTTGCAGACTTCGACTGCGACGCGCATGCCGCAGTCGTAGCCGCGGCCCACCGGTTCGGCCAGGAAATAGTGGCCGGATTTCTCGAACCCCGCCAAGGCGCCGATTTCCTTGACCCGGCGCTTCATGTGACTGTGGCCGGTTTTCCAGTAATCGGCTTTCACGCCGTTCTTCTGCAGTTCGGGATCGCTGGCAAAGAGACCGGTGGATTTCACATCGGCCACGAAGGTCGCGTTCGGGTGCAGTTTCGACAGGTCGCGGGCCATGATGACGCCAACCTTGTCGGCAAAGATCTCTTCGCCTTCGTCGTCCACAACCCCACAGCGGTCGCCGTCACCGTCGAAACCCAATGCCAGATCAGCGCCGGAGGCCTTCACGCTGTCAGCCATGTCGTGCAGCATTTCCATGGCCTCGGGATTGGGGTTGTAATGCGGGAAAGTGTAGTCGAGCTCGTTGTGGCTGGGCACGACCTCGACACCGATCCGTTCGAAGATTTCGGGTGCAAAGGCGCCTGCGGTTCCATTGCCGGTAGCGCAGACCACTTTGAGCGGACGGGACATTTTGAAATCTCCCACAAGATCGTCGATGTATGCCTCGCGCACGCCATCCACGAATTCATAGGAACCACCGGGGCGGGCTTCGCCTTCGCCGTTCAGCACGATGTCACGCAGTTCCGACATTTCATCCGGGCCATGGGTCAGCGGGCGGTCAAACCCCATCTTGACCCCGGTCCAGCCATTCGGGTTGTGGCTTGCGGTGACCATGGCCACGGCAGGCACATCCAGGTGGAATTGCGCGAAATAGGCCATTGGCGACAGGGCCGGGCCGATATCCTTGACCTGAATGCCTGCCTGCATCAGGCCAATGATCAGCGCCTGTTTGATGCTGAGCGAATAGTCGCGATAGTCGTTGCCGACGGCAATCACCGGGTCGATCCCGCGACGATGCATCTGGGTGCCCAGCCCCAGGCCCAAGGCGGTCATGCCGGGCAGGTTGATGGCATCGGGGTATTTCCAGCGCGCGTCATATTCGCGGAAACCGGTGGGCGCAATCATCGCGTCGCGCAGGAAGTTCCAGGTGTTTGGGGTCACCTCGGGCAAAGGATTGGTCATATCGGAAAACTCTGTGTTGGGGTCAAATTTCAATCGGGTTCGATTTGGACAGATTGTCCATCGCCATCAGCATTTCGACCAGTTTCGGCATCTGATCAAGATAGATCATGTTGGGGCCATCGCAGGGGGCGTTGTCTGGGTCCTGATGTGTCTCCATGAACACGCCCGCGACACCGACGGCCACGGCAGCGCGAGCCATGACCGGGGCAAATTCGCGCTGTCCGCCGGACGCGCCGCCAAGTCCTCCGGGCTGGGCAACCGCGTGGGTGGCATCCATGATCACCGGATAACCTGTGCGCGCCATTTCCGGCAGTGACTGCATATCGACAACCAGGCGGTTGTAGCCGAAGCTGGCACCACGTTCCGTCAACATGATATTGTGATTGCCCGTGCTTTCGATCTTGGCCGCGACATTGGGCATGTCCCAAGGCGCTAGGAACTGGCCCTTCTTGACGTTGACCGTGGCGCCGGTAACACCTGCGGCCTTCAGGAGTGCGGTCTGGCGTGACAGAAATGCCGGGATCTGTAGGATGTCACAGACTTGGGCCACCGGGGCACATTGTTCTTTTTCATGCACATCAGTGGTCACGGGTACGCCAATTGTGTCCTTGACCGATTGCAGCACGGCCAGGCCCTTTTCCAGACCCAGGGCGGGGGCGGCGTTGACCGAGGTTCGGTTGGCCTTGTCGAACGAGCCCTTGAAGACGTATTGCGCGCCGGCTGCATCGCAGGCTTCTTTCATCGTGCCGGCGATCATTTGCGCGTGATCGGCGCTTTCCAGTTGGCAGGGACCGGCAATGATGGTCAGGGGACGATCATTGCCGATGGTCAGGTCGGCGACGGGGATATGTTTCATGAGCTTACGAAGATACCTGTTCGCGAAGGATGGACGCGGTGAGCGAGAACATCAGATAGATACCCGAGAAGATCAGAAAAGCCAAAATCGTATTTTCGAACTTGCGCGGGTAGGAGGGTTCCTCACTGGCGACCGGTTTGACGGATGTGGTCAGGTAGCGCACCTGCTTGTTCGCCTCAAGTCGGGTTGTTTCCATTTGCTGCAAGGCTGATTGCAACATCATGTCCCGACTGGCGATGTCGGCCTGCGCCATCTGAATTCGCACTGCCAGTTGCGCAAGCGAGTTTTCACCTTTCGAGGCGTCGACCATCTGCGCGTTCAAGTCATCAAGCAACGCCTTGAGGCGGGCAATATCACCTTGGGCGCCTTGTACCTTGGCTTTGTTGGGGCGGGCATTGTCCAGCAGGGCGGCCAGTTGCAACTCCTTGTCCTGCAGTTGGACTTCGACCTGGTTGATGCGCCCGCGCAAGCTGCTGATCACCCCTTCGGGATCCAGCAATGCGCCCTTGATCTGCAGTTCGACCAAGGCTTGTTGTGCGTCACGGCGAGCCTGGGCAGCTTCCTCGAAGGCCGAGCGGGCCTCCTTCATCTGGTCTTCGCGCTTCTGTTCGCTGAGCTGGTTCACCCGTTCTTCGGCATAAGAGATCAGGCGGCGGGAAAATTCGGCCGAAACCTCGGGGTTCGCGGCGGACACTTCAAGTCGGATCACGCCTTCGGTCGGATCGTAGCCGATCTTGACGTTTTTCGAATAGGTCTTGTACGCCTCCTCGTTGGTGGTGGGGGCGGGCAAGCGCTGGATCGGGTCGATCCAATCCTGTTGGAAGTGGGTCCGGAACCCGGCATCGTCGTCAAGGCGCAGCATTGCCTCCTTCGAGGTCAGGTAATCCTGAACCGTGATCGAGTCCTGGGTGGTGGCGAATTGGGTGCCGCTGAGCAGGCCGCCAAAGCCCGAGGAGCCAGCGGATTCGTTCTTGATGATCAGGAAGGCCGAGTTGGTGGCATACATCGGCGTCGCCACGACATAGAAATAGTACCCGGCGGCGATGGTCGGCAGCATGACAAAGAAGAACAAGCGGCTGAGTAGCAGAGCCAGCTTGCGGCGGCGGCGGCGGGTCAGGTCGCGCTGGATTTCGCTGATATCGCGTTCGCGCTGCTGGGCCGGGCTCAGCTCGGTTGCGGGAAGGGTCTGCTTCTTGGGCGTGATGGTCTGCGGCAGTTGCACCTTGGCGGCGTCTGCCGGGTCCGGTTTCTGGTCTTCACCGTTGTTCTTCGAAACCACCAGTTCCAGCATGTTGGAGCGCTGGAACGGGTCGATACCCTTTTTGCGCAACAGGCGCACCGCGTCGAAATCAGAGGTGGCGGCGAGATTGTGCTTGTGGGCCACGCGACGGGCCATGCGCAGCTGACGTCCGGTCAGACCTTCGCGGCGGATCGCATCAATCTCGGCCTCGACGCTGGTTTCACGCGCCGAGCTGACCTGGCCGCTCCGGCTGGTCGGTTCGGCAGGACGTCTGGGTGTGGCGCTGGCCCGTGGCTGAGCACCGGGGGGTGGCGAAGCCTGCGCAGCGGTTTGCGCCGAAGCCGGATCGGCAGGCGCATGCCTGGGCTGTCTGGCGGGCTGTTCCTGCCCGGATGGCTGACCTGTCTGCTGCGGCGCTGCGGCGGCCCGCTGTGCCGCCAATTGCGAGGCCGGGTTAGAAGGCGCAGCAGCGGAATGGGGCGCGGCACCGGTTTCGGCAGCGCTTGGGCTCCGGCGGATCCGGAACTTTTTAGCCTTTGGTTTCGTAGTCATAGAGCTGCTTCGCTTCTTCCAATGTGTCGAACATGTGCAGTTGCCCGTGCATCAGGACCCCTGCTGTACGGGCGAACTTCTCCAGAACGCCCGGATTGTGCGACACGATGACAAGTGTGGTGGTGGCCAGCCGTTCTTCCAGAATGGCCCCGGCTTTCTTGTTGAACTCCACGTCGGTGCTGGCCGGCATGCCTTCGTCGATCAGGTACATGTCGAAATCCAGTGCCAGCATCAGGGCAAAGGAGAACCGTGCCCGCATTCCCGACGAATACGTGCCCAATGGCTGGTCGAAATATTCACCCAGTCCGCAAAGCCAACGGCAATAAGCTTCGACATAGTCGGGATCCAGCCCGTAAAGGCGGGCGATATAGCGGCTGTTTTCCTTGGCCGAAATACGCGAGACGACCCCGCCCATGAACCCAAGTGGGAAAGAGATGTTGCAACCGCGACGAATTTCGCCTTCGTCGGGTTTTTCCAGACCGGCCATCATTTTGATCAACGTGGTCTTGCCGGTGCCGTTCGGGGCGAGAATACCAAGCGAATGCCCCAGCTCGACCCGGAAGGACGCACGATCAAGGATCACCTTGCGGCGCGTTCCGGTCCAGAAGGATTTACTCACATTGTCAAACTCAAGCATCGCTTGTCCCGGTACTGCCCGTTTCGGCCGGTTCATCGGCTCTCATGTACGGTATTGTCCTCTCCGACACTGCCTCACTATCAGAGGAGTGTTAACAGACTACCTTTGGATTTGGGCCACATTATGTCTGAATGTGAAACAAATTGCCATTGGCAATGGCGGTTTTGTGAGCCGGCAGGGCTTGGAATTCTGGTCGCTTCGGGGAATGTTTGAAAGCCGGGTTGGTTGCTTAGCCAGAGCCGGACTGTTTCAGGATGGGAAACGGAGGGGGATGTGTCATCACCGCTGCAAGCTTTGCAGGATCGTATTGCCGATTGCCGTATTTGCGCTGATCGTTTTGCAAGAACCGAGACGTCGCATGCTCCTCGACCCGTGGTCTGGTTTCAACCATCGGCCAGAATCCTGATTGCCGGGCAGGCGCCGGGCCTTCGCGTGCATGACAGTGGGCGACCTTTCACGGATCCGTCCGGCGACCGGTTGCGCGACTGGCTGGGGCTTGGCGCCGAAGCGTTTTACGATCGGCGGAATGTCGCCATTGTGCCTATGGCGTTCTGTTTCCCTGGCTATCGAAACAAGTCGGACCTGCCTCCGCCGCCGGTCTGCGCGCGAACCTGGCGGGTCGAGGTAATCGAAGCCTTGCCGAATATCCGCCTGAAGATCCTGGTCGGCGCCCATGCGCAGCGATGGCATCTGGGGCACAAGGGCGCCGTCACCGATCTGGTGCGGGGCTGGCGGGATCATGCGCCGCAGGTCTTCCCCTTGCCTCATCCGTCCTGGCGCAATACGGCATGGCTGAAGAAAAACCCATGGTTCGAGACCGAGTTGTTGCCGGTTCTGAAAGCTAGGGTCCGCGAAGAATTGGGATAGCACAGATGGACGACATGACCCTGTTGGATGCGGCTTTTGAGGCCATGATGGAGGCGGGTGAAGAGGGTGCCAGCCGCTTGCGGTTCCATGAACGGCTGGCCGATGCGCAGCTGTTCCTGATGCTGACCGAGGAAGCGCAGGGTGAAAACATCTCGCCCGAGCTGTTCGAGCTGGCAGATGGGCGGTTCATTCTGGTCTTTGACACCGAAGAGCGATTGAGCCGCTTTGCCGGACGTCCTGTGCCGTATGCGGCACTGTCCGGGCGGGTGATCGTGCAGATGCTTGCGGGGCAGGGGATCGGGCTGGGGCTGAACCTGGATGTGGCGCCGTCTTCGACGCTGATCCCGGCCGAGGCGGTGGAATGGCTTGGTGAAACACTGGCCCATGTCCCGGAAGAGGTTGAGAGCGGGATCTCCGAATTCACCCGGCCCAAGGGGTTACCGGATGCTTTGTTGTCGGCGCTGGATCTGAAGCTGGCCGTGGCGGGCGGGCTGGCAAGCTGCGCCTATCTGGTCGGCGTGCGCTACGACAGTGGCGGGGCCGGGCACCTACTGGGCTTTGTCGATGCGCAGGAGCGCGCCAAAGCGGCGCTGGCCAAGGCCGCAGGGGAGGCATTGACCTTTTCCGGCATTGATGCGGGCATGATGGATGTCGGTTTTTTTGAAAGCTCGAATCCGGCGGCAGCGAAACTGGCCGCGGTGGGGATGCGTTATGACCTGCCGGCACCGCCTGAGCCGGAACCCTATCAGCCGGTGATCCCCGGTAGCGACCCGAACAAGCCGCCAAAACTGCGGTAAGGTCCCGGATTTCGGCGCGGGATTCAAACCCGCGCCGGTGGTTCTGAGCGAGGTCCGGCTTACTCGGCTTCGGCCGGTTCCAGTTTGTCTTGGGTGCGGGTCTGGAAATCCTCGGCACTGTGGCGTTCGCGCAGCTGGGTGTGCAGCTCGCCAAAGGCGCGGTTGACCATGCGGCCGCGACTGACGGCGGGCCGTGCATCGATGGCTTCGGCCCAGCGGACCACGTTGGTGTAGCTTTTCACGTCCAGGAATTCGGCCGCATCATAGAGCCGTCCCAGCACCAGCTGCCCGTACCACGGCCAGATCGCCATATCAGCGATGGTGTAGTCTTCACCTGCGATATAGGTCTTGGTCGCCAATTCCCGCTCGAGCACATCCAGCTGGCGCTTCGCTTCCATCGCGAAACGATCAATCGGGTACTGCCATTTTTCGGGCGCGTAAGCATAGAAATGACCAAAGCCGCCGCCAAGGTAGGGCGCGCTGCCCATCTGCCAGAACAGCCAGTTCAGCGTTTCGGTGCGTGCAGGCCCCGAGGCCGGCAGGAAGGCGTTGAATTTTTCAGCCAGGTGCATGAGGATCGACGCGCTTTCGAACACGCGCTGCGGTTCATCACCGCTGCGGTCCATCAGGGCCGGGATCTTTGAGTTCGGATTAATGTCCACAAAACCCGAGCAGAACTGGTCACCGTCCCCGATATTGATCAGCCAGGCATCGTATTCGGCATCCGTGTGACCGGCCTCCAGCAGTTCTTCGAACATGACCGTGACCTTGACACCATTCGGGGTTGCCAACGAATAGAGCTGGAATGGGTGGTCGCCCACCGGCAGCTCCTTGTCATGGGTGGCCCCGGCAATTGGGCGGTTGATCGAGGCAAAACGGCCGCCGCTTTCCTGATCCCAAGTCCAGACTTTTGGGGGGGTGTAGGTCGAGTTATCGCTCATGGTGTCCAGCTTTCCGTGTTCCGGGTCATTAGTAGGGCCGTGTTTCAGGCATGTGTTCCTGGGTCGGTTCCGCGCAAATCTGCGGACCCGCTCGCAAACAGTTAAGGGTTTTCCGGGAAATTCCAATGATGAGCGGACTTCAAAGGGGAAGGTTTCTTGAAGGTCGGTGGGTCCTGAAGGACAACTGTTCGCCAGATCGGGTCTGGCGCAGGGTGATCTGTCCGGATTCAGATCCTGTTTCAGATAAGCCCCCCTGAACGCGGGTTCTAACTCTTGTTTGTAACAAACCGCAGCTTCCACCCGGTTTTGGATCACGGTTTCTCGTTCCCGGACACAGCGGCGTGAGCCCCCCTTCGCAGCCGCTGAAATTTGCATACTGTCTACACCAGAACAAAAACAGGAAGGCTCGGAATATGATCATCCGAGGCGCATCAACCATCTGAATCGAAAGGATTTCCACATGAAAAACCTCATTCTGTCTGCTGTCGCTGCCGTCAGTTTCGCCCTACCTGCCTTCGCGGGTGACCAATATGTGGATGGCACGGGCTATGCGGTTTCGGGTTACGATGTCGTGGCCTATCGTAGTCTGGATCAAGCGGCCGTCGGCGGTGCCCAGCCCGAGGGTGTAAAGGGCAAATCCTCGATCACCGCAGACTATAATGGGGCCACCTGGGCGTTTTCGACTGAGGCAAACCGGGACGCGTTCCTGTCCAACCCCGAGCACTACGCGCCGCAATATGATGGGCACTGCGCCTATGGGGTCTCGAAAGGTGGCAAGGTGCCGGGTAACCCGAACCTGTGGCGCATTGTCGATGACAAGCTGTATCTGAACATCACCGACGTTGTGGTGGGCTTCTGGGAGGAAGACATCCCCGGCAATATCAACAAGGCTGAAGGCAACTGGCCCGGCATTGAAGAAAAAGCTGCGTCTACCAATCCGATTCCGAAATTCACATCCTCGGCCCCTGAACAGGGTTGATCGCTCCATGGGCGGCGTGTGACGAGGACTCCTTCGGGAGGCACGCCGCCCAGATTTCCTTCGCTTTGGCGTTACAGTTGGGTGTTGCAGGTGGTCGCTGTCAGGTTCAGCGCAGCTTCGGGCACAGGTCTAACCCCTTGATTACCTGTGCCGAGTTTTTCTCTGTTCGGTCACGGCTCAGGGGACTTTGGTTTCAGTCAAAAACCGTAGTTGGATCAGCTGAGGCGTGGCTTTCGAATGCCTGCTCGATATCGGCCAGAATGACGCGACCCTCCGACAATTCGGGAAGAGCGGCCGGATCGAAGAACCGGGCATCTGCTGTCTCGGATCCCGGCTCGGGGCTGGCGGTGCCTTGCTCGGTGCACAGGAAAAACAGTTTATAGAAATCACGGGTGTCGGCTGGATAGGCGTGGCGTGCCTTGTGGCGCAGGGCGTAAAGTCTGGTGGCTTCCACCAGCAGCCCGGCTTCTTCCCAGATTTCCTTTTCCACGTTTTCTGCAGGAGAATGTCCGATATCTGCAAACCCCCCGGGCAGGGCCCATCGGCCGTCTGACTTTTCGCGCACGAGCAGGACCTTCCCATCCCGGATCAGCGCGCCGCGCACATCAATACTTGGCGTGGCATAACCAGCTGCATGAGGGCTGATCAGCTCCGTGATGCGCGACAGCGGCACGTTGCCAAGATCTGCGAGCATCGCCAAAGCCAGCTCTGTCAACTCGACATAGCGTTCACGATCATGCTCATCTGTTGTGAAATGCAGCCCGGATTGGGCCAGGGCCAGAACCCGCTTGGCCCGCGCCAGCCAGACATCTTCCAGAGAGGATGGGGGCTGGCGCATGATACCGGGGCCTTACCGTTTGCGGTCGCGGCGCGAGCTCATCGGTTGGAACGCGACACCAACATGCGCGTCGCAATAGGGCTTGCCTTGTTGCACCGGCAAACCGCAGAACCAGAAATCATCCGTCGCTGGGTCACCCACCGGCCATTTGCAGGTGCGTTCGGTCAGCTCCATCAAGGTCAGCTTCTTGGCCTTCTTTTCGACCTCGTTGACCTTGGCCAGGGCCTCGGGGCTGATTTCATTCGCCGAAGGCTGCGGCGGCAGTGGTTGGCCGGCCGGGATGATCTGTTTGCGCGCCGGGATGGCAGCCGGTTTGGTTTCGGCTGCAGGCGCCGCTTCGGCTGCCGGGGCTGCCGGGCGTGCCGGTTCGGTCTTGGGCTGAGGCTTGGGCTTGGCTTCGGCCTTGGGAGCGGCGGGGGCCGCTTTTTCCTTGGGCTCGGCCGCTTTGGACGCTCCGCCCCCGGTGGAGCGGTTCGACAGGCCCAGACGGTGTACCTTACCGATGACCGCGTTACGGGTCACGCCGCCCAGTTCCTTGGCGATCTGGCTGGCCGACTGGCCTTCGCCCCACATTTTCTTGAGCAGTTCGACGCGTTCGTCTGTCCAGGACATATTCTGCCTTCCCACGCTAAAAGCGGCCCCACGAATTGCGCGGCCGCTTCGGAATTCCATGATCAGCGTTCTATTTTAATCACCGTGGCCCGAGTTACAAGGCGTCTTGCGCAGGTCTTGTGCAAGTGATGCTCAGGTCTTGCAGGTTTCGGTCGATCCGCTATGCAGTTGCGCGGGCTAAAGAAGGCAGGATCATGCAGCAGAACGGCACCGAACAATACGGCACCACGCGTCCCGGTGTGCGCACTTTCGGGCGGGTCAACTGGCTTGGTCTGGCGACTTTGGCACGGCGCGAGATCACGCGGTTTCTGGTGGTCTGGACGCAGACGTTGCTGGCGCCGATGGTGACGGCGGCGCTGTTCCTGTTGATCTTCAATATCGCAATCGGCCCCAAGCGGGGGGATGTGATGGGGGTGCCGTTCTTGACATTTCTTGCACCGGGCATCCTGATGATGACGGTGATCCAGAACGCCTTTGCCAATACCTCGTCCTCGATTGTGATCACCAAGGTGCAGGGCAATATCGTGGACACGCTGATGCCGCCCTTGTCGGGGCTTGAGATCCTGTTGGGTTATCTGGCCGGAGGCGTGGCGCGGGGGGTGTTGGTTGCGATAGGTATCGGTATCGGGCTGGGGCTGACGCTGGGCATCTGGCCGTCGTCGCCGGTTCTGGCCCTGTTCTTTGTTGCCATGGGCGCGGCGCTACTGGGGGGGGGCGGCATTGTCGCCGGGGTTTTTGCCGACAAGTTCGACCAGATGGCCGCGATTACCAATTTCATCGTCACGCCCTTGGCCTTCCTGTCCGGCACATTCTACTCGGTTGACGCGCTGCCGCCGGTTTTGAACACGCTGTCACATCTGAACCCGATCTTCTATCTGATCGACGGGGTCCGTTTTGCAGTGATCGGCACTTCGGATACATCGCCTTGGATTGCAGCCGCGGTGTGCGGTGTCACAACTTTTGCCGTCTGCCTGGTGGCTTGGGGGATGCTGCGCTCTGGCTATCGGCTCAAGTCCTGAAGCCATCAGCTGACGCTGATGCGAGCGCGCGCCTGGGACGGCGCATGCCACCAAGGCGCAACTCCAACCCGGTTTCAGTACTCTATGGGATTGGATGCGGCCACTGCCTTCATGCCGACCACGTGATACCCGGCATCGACGTGATGCACTTCGCCTGTGACGCCTGATCCATACTCCGACAGCAAATAAACGGCCGAGCGGCCGACCTCCTCCTGGGTGACCGTTCGGCGCAGCGGCGCGTTCTCTTCGGTCCATTTCAGGATGTTCCGGAAATCGCCTATACCGCTGGCTGCCAGCGTCTTGATCACACCGGCGCTGATCGCGTTGACGCGGATGCCACGCGGACCAAGGTCCTCGGCCATATAGCGTACTGAGGCCTCCAACGCTGCCTTGGCCACGCCCATGACATTGTAATGGGGCAGAACCTTTTCGGCCCCGTAATAGGTCAGTGTCAGGCAGGCGCCGCCGGGGGGCATGATCCGTTCGGTCCGGCGCACGACGGACGTGAAGGAATAGGCCGAGACGACCATTGTGTTCACGAAATTGTCCTTGCTGGTGTTCAGATAGCGGCCACGCAGCTCGGATTTGTCCGAGAAACTGACGGCGTGCACTAGAAAATCGATCTGACCCCATGTCTGTTCCAAACTGTCGAACAAGGCATCAACGCTGGTTTCGTCCGCAACATCACAGGGCAGAACCAGGTCGGAGCCAATCTGGTCGGCCAGCGGCAGAACCCTTTTTTTCTGGGCTTCTCCGAGATAGGAAAACGCCAGTTCGGCGCCGTTCTGGGCACAGGCGCGGGCCACGCCCCAGGCGATTGATTTGTCATTTGCCAGCCCCATGATCAGGCCGCGTTTTCCCTTGAGCAGGTCATGTGTCATTTGCAGTACCGGTTTTGAAGTTTGGATCGGCGGATTGCCGTGTGGTCCGTGGGGCGTCCGTCAGGCTGTCCTTTTGAAAACCTGTGGTTTTTTGGGTGCGACGCTGACAGAATCAGGGTTGAACGGGTATGTTGTCGGTGTCTACATGAGGTGATATGTAGGCGCTGTCAACATGTAGCCAAGGAGCAGATCGCTGGCCGAGCCTTATCATCACGGGAACCTGCGCGAAGAGCTGCTGCGTCATGCGGTGAAACAACTGAGCACCGGCGGGATCGAGACGCTCAGTCTGCGCGCCCTGGCGCGCGAGTTGGGGGTCAGCCATGCGGCGCCGCTGCGGCATTTTTCCACGAAAGCCGATCTTCTGCAGGCGCTGGCGATGGACGGTGTCACGCAGATGATCGGCAGCACCGCGGCCGCAACCGAGGAGCTTTGCGGGCTCGAACGGCTGCGCCGAATGGCCGAAGGTTATGTCGAATGGGCGCGGAACAACCCGGCATATCACATGGTGCTGCGCAATCCGGACGTCATGCGTCATGCCTCGGACGCGCTCAGGCAGACCTTGGAAGACTTCGCCAGAGTTCAGCGGAAAGAGATCGAGGTGGCGCAGGCACAGGGTTGGAGGTCTGAGGAAAGGCCACAGGTTTTGTTCGTGCATCTGGTGGCCCTGATGGCGGGGTCGGCGATCGTCGCAACGGATCCGATCTACAAAGCGCCGGTGGCCCAACTGTTGCAGCCCGGTGATATTGACGCATCACTAGAGCTGTTTCTGCGAATGCCCGAAGACTGATGCCGACTTTGTGTCGCGGCCGATCATGCCTATGTTGATTGCAGACAGGGCCTGTATGGCCGCGGGATTTGGAGGACGACATGGGATATCAGGACATTTGTGCATCCGGCGGCGTCGCCGTGATTACCGGTTCGGCGGATGGCATCGGGCTCGCGGTGGCGGATCGGCTGGCGGCGGACGGGCTGCAGGTGGTTCTGGCCGATCTCGATGATGCGGCGCTGCGCCGGGCGGCAGAGCGGATCAGGGCCAATACGCCGGATGCACAGGTCGTGACCTGCGAAACCGATGTCACACGCGAAGAACAGGTGCGTGCGCTGGCCGATCTTGCCTTTGGGCTGGGGCCCGTGGTGTTCATGATGAACAATGCGGGCATTGGCAGGCGCAGTTCCACGTTGGCCGTGGATGACAGCTGGGCGCAGATGATGGACGTGAATTTCTTTGGTGCCGTGAGAGGTGTCGATGCTTTTGTGCCAAAGATGGTGACGCAGAACCTGCCGGCGATGATCGTCAATACTGGCTCGAAACAGGGGATTACAACGCCGCCGGGCAACCCCGGTTACAATTGCACCAAGGCGGCGCTGAAGGTTTTGACAGAACAGCTGAGCCATGAACTACGCGAGGCGGGCGCGCCGATTTCGGTGCATTTGCTGGTGCCGGGCTTTACCTATACTGGCATGATCCGCAGCTTCCTGCCCGAAAAACCTCCGGCAGCGTGGACGCCGGAACAGGTGGCCGGTTTTCTGGTCGAGCGGTTGGAACAGGGCGATTTCTACATCCTGTGCCCTGACAACGATGTCAGCGAAGAGATTGACCGCAGGCGTGTGGCCTGGGCTGCGGGCGATATCATCGAAAACAGACCGGCTCTTTCGCGCTGGCATCCGGATTTTGCCGACGCTTTCGACAAATACGAAAAGGGCTAGTAACGAAGCGGCATTTAGAATCTGTTGACATTGCGTTCCATTTTGATTTTTTAGCGCTCGTTCTGGTCCGGCTGGGAGACCACCCGGTTAATAGGGAACACGGTGCGGTGTAGCCAAAAGGCGCCAAATCCGTGACTGCCCCCGCAACTGTAAGCGGAGAGCGGTGTCGCAACATGCCACTGTCGTGCGGGAGTTTCCGCAGGATGGGAAGGCGCGGCACGGCCTCGACCCGCGAGTCAGGAGACCTGCCAGGATGATCACCCTATCCCGGTGCGGGGCGCGCCGACGATAACGGATCTCCGTAGTGGTGACGATTTATTCACCGTCTGCGGAATGCGCCTGCCTTCCAATGACTGACCTCTCAACGGCCTGCTTTTTGCGGGCACTTTGACCGTGTTCGCCGATGGCGGACCGGAAGGATGAAATCATGCGCAAGGCACGCCTGCCTCTGGTCGCCGCTCTGGCAGCCGCGACCCCAGCCCTGGCCCAGGCTCAGGACACTCCGGACGAAGACATCATCAAGCTGGACGATATCACGATCTCGGCGAATACCACGGAAACAGCCGTTGAACGGTCTGGTTCGACCGTGGAGGTTGCAACCCAGGAAGATATCCGTCGCAGTGGTGAACAGACGGTCGCGGGTTTCCTGAACACGCTGCCCGGTATCTCGGTCACCTCAAACGGTGGTCTGGGCACCACGACCAGTGTTCGGGTCCGTGGGTCGTCGGGCCGCTACCTCGGAGTTTATGTGGACGGGATTGATGTGAATGACCCGTCGGCTCCGCAAATCTCCTTTGATTTCGGTTCTCTGCTCGCTGACGACGTATCCCGGATCGAGGTTCTGAAAGGCGCGCAATCGGCCCGTTATGGTTCAGAAGCAATCGCCGGTGTGATCAATATCACCACCAACCGTGCAACCGAGCCGGGCACGTTTCACAGCTTTGGCGCCGAATATGGCAGCTACAACACTTCGCGGCTAAGCTATAACCTGTCCCATCGCGGTGAACGTGGCGGGGTTGCGCTGACGCTGACCAATGTCGAAACCGATGGGTTTTCGGCCGCAGACGAAAACGCTGGCAACACCGAAGCGGATGGTCACGATACGCAGCGCGTTTCCTTCGCGACCGACTATGAGCTGACAGATACAGTTACCGTTGGGCTGAACGGGTTCTGGCAGGACAGCAAGACAAGCTATGATGAATACATCTGGCCGGTCGGTCCGGCGGATGGCGTCACCCCCGACGAAACCAGCGAATCCACAAGCTATGGCTGGCGAGCGTTCATGAATATCGTCAGCGGTGCGGTTGAGCACGAGCTTGCGATCACCGGGTTCAAGAACGATCGGGTGAGCTATGGTACAAACGCGTGGGGGCCTTTCAACTATCCCTATATCGGCGAGCGCCTGACCGGCAGTTACAACGGGACTGCCTTTGTCAACGAGGCCCTGACCTTGGGTTTTGGCGCGGACACTTCCGACGAATCCTATGAAAGTGGCCCCAATCAGGGCAGCCACATCATGCGTGGCATCTATGCCGAGGCGAACTGGGCTCCGACGGACGAACTGGATGTGGCGGCAACAGTGCGTCACGATGATCACTCGGTTTTCGGGGGTGAAACCACGGGCCGACTAGCCGTTGCCTATCGTCCGGTTCCGGATTGGATTCTGCGGTTCGCAGCCGGTACCGGTTTCCGAACCCCGTCGCTGTTCGAACTGTTTGATCCGGTGAACGGCAACCCGGCCCTGCAGCCTGAAACCAGCGACAATATCGAAGCAGGCGTGGAAAAGCTGTTTGCAAATGGTGGGTTTGCACGGGCCACCCTGTTCCAGACCCGGATTACCGATCTGATTCAGTGGCAGGGCGGCAGCTATGTTCAGGTGCCTGGCACGGCTCGTTCCAAGGGTATCGAACTGTCCGGTGGTGTTCCGCTGTCTGATCGTGTGATCCTGTCGGGTAATGCAACCTTCATCGACGCCACCTTATCGTCCGGTGCACGACTGTCGCGAGTACCAGAGACCGACATCAGCGTTCGGCTGGATGCGGACATTACCGACGACTTCCAATTGGGTGTTTCATTGCAGCGCGTCGCCAACATGATCGACGGTGGTGCGCGTTTGCCGGACTACACGCTGGCAAATGTCAACGCCAGCTATCAGGTGACCGACGCGGCGCAAGTTTATGTCCGGGTCGAAAACCTGTTCGACGAAGAGTATCAGACCGTGCGGGGTTATGGCACCTCGGACCGCGCCTTCTTTGTCGGCGTTCGGGCGTCGTTCTGATCCATGCGTTGGCTGCCCGGCATAGTTTCAGCGGTGCTTGGGGCCCTTTGGGGGACCTTTGGCATGGCTGATGCCGGGCCGTCGCGCGTGGTGTCGATGAACCTGTGCACCGATCAACTGGCAATGCTTCTTGCGGCACCGGGGCAGTTGGCCTCGGTGTCGTATATCGCACGGGATACCCGTGCGTCGGCCATGGCGGACGAGGCCATGGCTTATCCGATCAATCACGGTCTGGCCGAGGAGATATATCTGCTGCAGCCGGATTTGGTGATTGCCGGGGCCTATTCCACCTTCACGACCACGGCCATGTTGCGCCGTCTGGGCGTGCCGGTGGTGGTCTTCCAGCCTGCAAACTCGCTGTCGGATGTCCGCGACCGGATCAAAAAGATGGGCGAGGTGCTGGAACGCGAAGCGGCGGCGGCAGATCTGCTGGCCGCATTTGATCGGCAGTTGGCTGCCCTGGATATTGAAGCAGACGGTCGCCCGCGCGCGGCGCTTTATTCTGCCAATGGCTATACCTCCGGGCCTGCCAGTCTGGCCGGCCAGATCCTTGAGGCGGCAGGGCTGGCTAATGTCGCCGCCGAACTGGGCTATGACCGGTCGGGCCGGATGCCGCTGGAGGTACTGGCGATGGCCGACCCGGATCTGCTGGTAGGGACGACGCCATATCCGCGTGCGTCCCGCAGCGAGGACATCCTGGGTCATCCGGTGGTCCGGCATCTGGCCGCGCAAGGCGGAGCAGGACAGATTCGCGATGCGGATTGGGTCTGCGGCACCCCGCACGTATTGCGGGCGGTTGAAACACTGGCGCAGGAGCGCCGCGATTTCTTGAACAGGGAGCGTTCCGAATGATCCGGTTGATGCTGTTTTTGTCCGGCACCGTCGTGATCCTGTTTCTGATCGCGCTGACCGCAGGCCCGGCCGATGTCAGTGCACGTGACAGTCTGGCGGCTCTGTTTGATGACAGTTATGGCCCGCTGAGCCTCGTGATGTGGGAAATCCGTCTGCCGCGCGCCTTGCTGGCGGTCATCATCGGCGCGGCGCTGGGATTGGCGGGGGCAGCGATGCAGGGCTATCTGCGCAACCCGCTGGCCGAACCGGGGCTGATTGGGGTGTCCTCGTCGGCCGCGCTGGGCGCGGTGATTGCGATTAATACGGGGCTCGCGGCGTCGGCCACCCTGGGGCTGCCTTTTGCCGCGCTGGCAGGGGCCTTGATGGGCGTGTTTCTGGTGATGGCGCTGGCCGGGCCGCAGGGGGGATCGCTGACGCTGATCCTTGCGGGGATCGCGATCTCGGCCATGGCGGGGGCGTTGACCTCGCTGGTGCTGAACCTGTCGCCGAACCCGTTTGCCGCCAATGAGATCGTGTTCTGGATGATGGGATCGCTGGCGGACCGATCCTTTGTTCATGTCGGACTGGTGTTGCCTTTTGCCGTGGTGGGTGCGGTGATCCTGTTGTCGCTGGGCCGGGGTCTGGATGCGCTGACCTTGGGCGAGGATGCCGCGCAGACCATGGGTGTGAACCTCAAGCGCGTGCGGCTGTGGTTGGTGCTGGGCACGGCCAGCGTTGTCGGAGGTGCCACTGCTGTGGCCGGGGCCATCGGGTTCATCGGGCTGGTGGTGCCGCATATCCTGCGACCTTTGGTGCAGGGACAGCCATCGCGGCTCTTGTGGGCCTCGGCCCTCGGGGGGGCGATCATGCTGCAGATGGCAGATATTGCGGTGCGGCTGATCCTGCCGTCGCGGGATCTGAAGCTGGGGGTTGTGACCGCGCTGGTCGGCGCGCCCTTGTTCCTGCATCTGATCTACAAGACACGGAAGGGATTGGTATGAGCTTGCTGTCGGTCCGGTCCCTGTCGGTCACCTTGCGCAATCGACCGGTATTTCGGGACGTGTCCTTTGAGATTGGCCCGGGCGAATTCGTGGGTCTTCTCGGGCCGAACGGGGCTGGCAAGACCAGCCTGATGCGCGCCAGTCTGGGTCTGATCCGGGCGGACGGTGACAGTTCGCTGGCGCAGATGAGCGCATCAGACCGTGCCCGCGCCGTGGCCTGGATGCCGCAATCGCGCGAGATTGCCTGGCCGATTCCGGTGGAGCGGTTGGTGGCGCTGGGACGATTGCCGCATCTGCCGCAGGGGCGCACCCTGCCGCCGGCCGAGCAGGCCTATGTGGACAGGGCGATCGAGCGGATGGGGCTGGACGCGTTTCGGGGCCGGGCGGCGTCGCGCTTGTCGGGCGGAGAACAGGCCCGCGCGCTGATTGCGCGTGCATTGGCGCAGGACACGCCGCTGTTGATGGCGGATGAACCGGCGGCTGGGTTGGACCCGGCACATCAGATCTCCTCCATGCAGGTCTTTGCGGATCTGGCGGCCGAGGGGCGTTCGGCGTTGGTGTCGCTGCATGATCTGGGGCTGGCGGCGCGGCATTGTACGCGGCTGATCCTGATGGCCGAGGGCGGCATTCTGGCCGACGGCCCCCCGGCAGAAGTGCTGAGTACCGAACTGATGGCGCAGGCGTTTGGGATTTCAATCTGGCACCGCGAGACCGAAAATGGTCCGGTGTTCCAACCATTGGAGGTGCTGTGATGGGCACCGTGACATTGGATCGACCCTGGCTGGCCTTTGATCTGGGCGCACAAATGCAGGTGCTAAGTTGGGCAGTCAATCGTCCCGGTTTTGTCACTGCCAACCGGATCATCTGGCGTGAGGTGCGCAATCGCGACCTGCCCAGGGATCTGGATGTAGAGGCCTGGTTTCACCAGGAACTGGCCGGGCAGGGGGAGCTGGAGGCGGTGGCGTTCCTCACGTCGCGCGATGTGCGGTTCTTCAGCGAGAGCCATGCACAGGTGGGCGCGGTCGCGGCGCATGCCGTTGCGACGGTCGGACTGTCCAACGGTGAACGGGTGGGTCGCCGTGTGGATTATTCGGGCCGGGATTGGGGCACGATAAATGTGGCGCTGCATCTGTCTGTCGGGCTGACGCAGACCGCGCTGATCGAGGCACTTTCCATCGCCGTTCAGGCGCGGACCGCTGCGGTGATGGATGCACAGTTCGAACTGCCCACCGGGATCGCGACCGGAACAGGCACCGATTGCGTTGCCGTGGCCGCACCGCAGGGCGCAGGCGCCTATGCCGGGTTGCACACCGAAACCGGCGAAGCCATCGGGCGGGCCGTCTATCAGGCGGTGCTGAACGGGGCTTTGGATTGGAAATCTCACCGCAAGGAGTAAGGGATGGCGGAACTTGAGCAGGTGCTGAACGCGGCGCTGATTCACGAAGACACGGGCTGGAACATGGGATCCTTTGGCGCAATCGCCGAGTTTCATCACGTTGCGGGCGATCCGGCTCCCGGGGCGAAACCCGGTCTGATGCAGGTCACCGACCGAGGTGGTGTGAGGATCGAGCGGTTGGAGGGCGTGCGCCCTGTGGCCTATGAGACGCTGAGCCCCAAGCCACATCGCTGGACGCAGGCGATGTCGCTTTGTCTGCCGCGCGATGTGGCAGCAATGAATCAGCGCACGGTTCTGACTGGCCTTGGCCCGGATGCGGATGCGCTACGCGACGAGGACAAGACAGCCTTGCTGTTCGATATGGGCTTGGGGCAGTTTCAGGTCGATTTCTGCATTCGGACAGCTGATCCCGAGCTGTTGAAAGTGCTGCATGAAAATGACGGGCGGTCGCTGTTTGACCCCGATAATCCGGCGATGGGCGCGATCCTCAAGGCGCATCCTCATCGGGTGGCGCTGACCCGGATTGGCCGGGTCGAGGTCTATCAGATGATCGGTGGGCCGGACACGGGTGGCAAGTCGCCCGAGGGGCCGCACACCCATGTGCTGCCGAAACTGCTGCGCGCCGAACGAACCCATTCGGCCAACACACCCATCCCCGAAGGTTGGGTGCCGTGCTGTGGTGTGCATCCCGAGAACCCGGTGATTGGGCGTCTGGGCGAAGACAGGGTGTTCAACGCAGACGCTTACGCGTATTTTCAGGATTTGTTGGCGGAATGGGGCGCCGAAGAGTATTGCGCTGGAAAACAGGCGCTGTGGGACAGCCTGACGACCAAGGCCGCAGCGGACAACCTCGCAGAACCCGACACCCGAGAAGGCCGTGCAGGGGTGCGGAACGGCATCCGTCAATGGCGGGTGCTGCACGGATCGTCGGATCTGCTGGAAAGCTATGCCCTACGGTTCGACCGAGGGGGCGAAGATGCCGATCCCGAGAACCCGGGGCACTGAACGGAAGGGCGCAGGCCTGCGAGCTGCGGGCCTGCGACAGAGTTTGGCGGGACAAAGGGTTTCAAAACCTTTGCAAGCGTCCTGGACGGCGCATGGGCCTGGGATCACCCGTTGTGCGAATGCCGCCCTGGCTTGGCCTTGCGTTGAAGTTCCAGCATCTTTTCGCGGTTTTTTTCGGCCTCGCGGAAGGCCTGAATGGCGCCGCTTTCATATTGCTTGGGCCAGGCTTCCCGGTTGATCGCACCGTACCAGGCAGCGGCTTGGTGGGTGAAATAGGGGTTCCACATATGCGGCCGCCCAATGGCCACCAGATCGGCGCGGCGGGTGTGCAGGATGGTGTTGACCTGTGCTGCTTCGGTGATGGCGCCCACCGCCATGGTGGCGATCTTGGGGACATTCCGCACGGCTTCGGCCAGATGGGCCTGGAACATCCGGCCATAGACCGGCTGCTGATCCGGCACGGTCTGCCCGGCTGACACGTCGATCAGATCGCAGCCCGCATCGCGGAAGGCTTCGGCAATGGAAATCAGATCCGCTTCTGTCAGGCCTCCGTCTTTCCAGTCGGTGCCAGAGACGCGGACCGCCATGGGGCGTTCCGCGGGCCAGACAGCGCGCATGGCCGCAAAGACCTCCAGCGGGAAGCGCAACCGGTTTTCGACCGATCCGCCGTAATTGTCTGTTCGCAGATTGGTCAGGGGCGACAGGAAAGAGGCCATCAGGTAACCGTGTGCGCAATGCAGTTCGATCATGTCGAACCCGGCGCGTGCGGCGCGTTCGGTGGCTTGGACGAAATCCGCCTTGATCCGGTCCATGCCCGCGCGGTCGAGCTCGGCCGGGGTCTGGCTGATGCCATCAAACCAAGGGATCGGAGAGGCCGAAACCAGCGGCCAGTTGGCGCCTTCATCCGCGATGGGGTGGTCCATCTTCTCCCACCCCAGCTGGGTCGATCCCTTGCGACCGGCATGGCCGATCTGCATCGTGACCTTGGCCACCGAGGTGGTGTGGATCATGTCCACGATGCTTTTCCAAGCGGCTTCCTGTTCGTCATTCCACATCCCGGGGCAGCCGGTGGTGATCCGGGCATCGGCCGACGGACAGGTCATTTCGGTATAGATCATACCGGTGCCGCCTTGCGCGTGGCTGACGTAGTGCACCTTGTGCCAGTCGTTTGGCACCCCGTCGCCGTCGCAGCTGTATTGCGCCATGGGCGACATCACCACGCGGTTCATCAGTTCCATATCGCGGAGCTTGAACTTGGAGAACATCGGCGTGGGGCGGGTCTTGGTCAGATCCTCGCCGGTTTCAGCCAGGTGACGGGCGTACCATTCGTCATCTGCCTTGCGGACAAATTCCGGGTCGCGCACGATCAGGTTGTCATAGGTGATCGACTTGGCCCGGCACATCACCACCATGGCGAACTGAAACGGGTCCATGTCCCAGGACCGGTTCATGTGTTCGAACCACGCCAGCGACACATCGGCGTTGTGCTGGATGATCTGGCAGGGGGTGCGGCGGGCGTCGTCATAGGCTTTGAACGCGGTCTGCACATCCGTTTCCGCATGTTCCAGCAGCGCATCGGCCAGGGCGATGGCGCATTCCATCGCCAGCTTGGTGCCTGACCCGATCGAGAAATGTGCGCTGGCCTTGGCGTCGCCCAGGATCACGATATTGTCGGTGTACCAGTTTTCACAGAAGATCCGCGGGAAGTTGCGCCAGTTCGACCGGTTCAGCAGCAGCGGGTGGCCCATCAGCTCCTCGGCAAAGATCTCTTCCAGCTTGGCCTTGGAGCCTTCTTCGTCGAATTCTTCGAACCCGTGGCCCTGCCATGTCGCCTCGTCCATCTCGAACACCCAGGTCGAGTGGTCCTTTTCGTATTGATAGCAATGCGCCACCATCTGCCCGTGCTCGGTTTCACGGAAGAAATAGTTGAACTCACCCATCGGGCGGGTCGATCCCATCCAGCAGAAGCGGTTGGATTTCCAGGTGGTCGAGGGCTGGAACGCCTCCTTGTGATGATCGCGAATGGCCGAGTTGATGCCGTCGCCCGCGACGATCACATCTGAATCGGCAAATTGGGTGTTCAGCTGAGCCGGGTCGATTTCAGCACCGAACTCCATTTTCACGCCCAGTTCAATACAGCGGTCTTGCAGGATACGCAGCAAGGTGTGGCGGGAGGTGCCGCAGAATCCGTTGCCAGCACAGCGCATTTCCTGACCTTTGAAATGCACGGCCACGTCGTCCCAATAGGCAAATTCGTCCTTGATGCGGTCGAAGACCGGTTTGTCGCGGCTGAGGAATTCGTCGAGTGTTTCGTCGGAGAACACCACGCCAAAGCCGAACGTGTCGTCGGCCTGGTTGCGTTCGAAGATTTCGACCTCCCAGTCCGGCCGCGCTTTCTTGGTCAACAAAGCGGTGTAGAGCCCGCCCGGGCCGCCCCCGATTACCGTGATTTTCATGCTGCATCTCCGACGACAGTTCACACAGATACTTTAAGCTTCAATAAATGCTTTAGCACATATTATGAAAATATCTAGCAGCAAATGTGCGCACGTGGTACAAAGCCTTGGAAACATGGTGGGAAAAGGTGGCGCAGTCGGATGGTCGAACAGCCGGAACACAGGATCGAGAACGCGGATCCGCCGGAATTTCACCTGGCTGCTCTGAATCGCCAGATTCGCGAGATGATGGATTTTGTCCTGCGCCCACACGGGTTGAAGCTGGTGGAATGGCGGTTGATGCAATGCCTGGATCAGGACGCGCGGCTGACGATCAATGACCTGTCGGAATTGGCGGTGATCGAACGGACTGTCACCAGCCGTTTGGTAGACAAGCTGGTGGACCGTCAATGGGTGCGCAAGCGGACCATGGACCATGACCGGCGCTATGCTCAGGTTGAATTGACGGCCAAGGGGCGGGCGCAGGTTCAGGGATGCAACAAAGACGTCGCCGCGGCCCGGTCACAATTGTTCGAAGGTTTGGATCAGTCTGATCTTGTCGCGTTGCTGAACACTCTGGAGCGGATGCAGGCGAATGTCGCGGGCATCTATCGGGGTGGGGGGCAGCGCAGTCGGATGCAAAGCCGCAGCTGAGACCCAGATCGGAAAGTGCCACGAAAACCCGGCGCGCAGAAACGTGCTTTGCGCGCCGGAGGCCGGGAAGACCCGCCGGAGCGGGTCAACGCGGGAGGGAGCTCAGCCCTTGTTGTGGAAGATAAAGCCGATGAAGTTCAGCAGCAGCTGCGCGGCCAGGATCTGGGTGCTTTCGCTGGGATCGTAATCGGGGGCGACTTCGACCAGGTCGATGCCGACAACGTCCCCGCGTTTGCTGAGGCCCTGCAGGATCTCCAGCACGTCGTAATACTGGAACCCACCATGGGACGGTGTGCCGGTGCCGGGTGCGATCGAGGGGCAGAATGCGTCGATGTCGATGGTCACATAGTACCGCGCGCCTTCGGGGATACGGTCCAGAACCGCCTCGGTGCCCAGCTTGCGCACCTGACGCACCGACAGGATGTCCGAACCACGCTCGCGCGCGTCCTCATAGCCTTCCTTGGCAGTCGAGGACACGTTTCGGATGCCCAGCTGGGTCATGCCGGACACATAGTCCTTTTCGATCGCGCGGCGCATCGGGTTGCCGTGGCCTTCGGTCACGCCGTGGCGTTCATCGACAAAGTCCAGATGCGCGTCGATCTGAACCACGTGGATCGGGCCGTTTTTGGCGCAGTCGTCCTCGTAGGCGCGAATGCACGGGATGTTGATCGAGTGATCGCCGCCGATGGTGACGGGCAGAGCACCTGCCTCGAGGATCTTGCGCACGCCGTATTCGATATTGGCGTGGCTTTCGATCGTCTTGGTGTGGACGATATCGGCGTCGCCCAGATCGACGATGCGCACATCGGCGCCCAGATAGGTGGCGTCGTCTTCGTGGTCATAGGCCCCGGCATGGCCAAAGCTGAACAGTGTCGAGGCCTCGCGAACGGCACGCGGACCGAAACGCGCGCCTGAGCGGAATTGGCACCCGAAATCGAACGGCGCACCCAGGACGGCGACATCGGCATCGATGTTGTCCCAGTTCTCGACATAAGGCTTCTTGCCAAAGGTGGCGATGCCGACGAAGGGCAGGTTCAAACGACCGGATTCGTAACCGTGTCCAGACATGTTTTTCTCCAGTTTCTTGGTGTTTTTCTAAGTGTTAGCGATAGGCCAGTTCCGGCAGGAACAAGGCGATTTGGGGGAACAGTACCAGAAGCCCGGTGACAATCAGCAGAATTATCAGGAAGGGCGGGACACCGCGGACCACCTGGATGAACGGGCGGCGGAACACGGCGATGGCAGTGAAAAGATTGCAGCCAAAGGGCGGCGTGGCAGCCCCGATGGCGACCTGCAGGGTGACCAGCACGCCAACCAGAACCGGGTCCAGCCCGCTGGCCTTGATCATCGGCGCAAAGATCGGCACCAGGATCAGGATCACCACGATGCTGTCCACGAACATGCAGCCGATGAAGAAGGCCAGGTTGATCGCCAGCAGGGTCATCAGCGGTCCGGCCTCTTTCAGGCCCAAGGATTCGATGATCTGTTGCGGCACCTGGGCAAAGCTGAGTGTCCAGCTGAAGGCGGCCCCGGCGGCGATCAGGATGAACACGACCGAGGTAATGGCACCGGTGGACAGCGCGATGTCCCAAAGGTCGCGGATCCTGATCGAGCGGAAGATCACCAGTTCCAGCACCACGGCATAGAGCACGCAGATCGCCGCGGCTTCGGTGGGGGAAAACACCCCGCCATAGATGCCGCCGACGATGATTGCCGGGAACCCCATCGGCCACAGCGCCCGGCGCATGGCGGTGAACCGCTGGCCCCAGCCTTCGCGCGGCAGAACCGGAATATCGTGGCGATAGGCGTAGACCATGCAATAGGCCGAGAACAAGACGACGATCAGCAGCCCCGGCACGATACCCGCCAGGAACAGTTGCGAGATCGAGGTGCCCGAGACAACGCCATAGATGATCATGCCGATCGAGGGCGGGATCAGATAGGCCAGGTCGGCGGCGTTGACGATCAGGCCGATGGCGAAACTGTCGCTGTAGCCCGATTTCAGCATCCGGGGGCGCATCGCGCCACCAATGGCCACAACGGTTGCCTGCGTCGAACCGCAGACCGCACCGAACAGAGCACAGGCCGAAGTGACCGAGATGGCCAACCCGCCCTTGATGTGGCCCATAAAGCTCATCACCACGTCGATCAGCCGATTGGCAGAATGACCGCGGGTGATGATGTCGGCGGCCAGGATGAACATCGGTACCGCGATCAGCGCGGCGGGTTTGACGCCGCCGATCATCTGCTGGATCAGGATCTGCATGTTCATGGTCGGGAAATAGACCAGAAAGCCCAGCACGGCGGCCGAGATCAGCGGCATTTTCATCGGAAACCCTGCCAGCAGCAGCAGGATCATGACGGCAAGCATCAATTCGGTCATTGCGCGCCCTCCTTGGTGGCGTCGGCGTGACGCTGAATGGCCGCGGCCGTTTCGGGGTCTTCATAACTGTCGATTTCGAGGTAGGAGACATAGATCTCCTCTTCCGCGAAGTTCAGGTTGCGCAGGGCGGTCAGGGCATATTGGAAGGCGGCCAGCGCCAGACCGGCCACAACCCAGACGTAGGTCAGGTACAGCGGCACCTGCAGCGCCGGAGTGATGCGTCCGCGCGACGCGACTTTCTGCACATATTCCAGCGCGTACCAGGCCAGTGTTGCCATCATCACGGCGGTCATTGTGGCGATCACGATCATCAGCCCCTTGCGCAGCTTCACCGGCAGCACGTCATAGATCGCCGACATGCGGATATGGATGCCCTTGCGGGTGGCGTATCCCAGCCCCATGAATGTCACGATCACGATCAGAAATTCGTTGAGTTCTTCGGAAAAATAGATCGACTGGTTGAACACGTAACGGCCAAAGACATTGGCGATGGTGTTCACGGCCATCAGGATGATGCCCCAGCCCAGAATCCAGGTTTCGATCCGACCGATGCCAGCGTCGATCCTGCCCAGGAGGCCGAAGGGGGCGGGCTTGCCGTCCTGCATGATATACTCCCTTTTTTTCAAAGAAGAACCCTGCGCGCGGCGGGGCGCGCAGGGTGGTCTTGGTGAGTGGTGGTAGGGGAGATCAGTTGCTGGACAGTTCTGCGCCAAGCGCGTCCAGCAGTTCCTGACCGCGGGCGCCAGCGGTGTCCACATAGGCGGCAGCGGTATCACCCGAGCGGGCGCGGAAGGCATCACGCTCTTCTTCGGTCAGGACAACCAGGCCGATTTCAGGTTTGGCTTCCTTGATGATGTCCAGACGCTTCTGGTTGAAGTCGGTGACAACGCCGTCGATGAAGCCCGTCATGTCGGCCATGGTGTCCCGCACCAGTTTCTGACGATCGGGGGTGAGGGTTTCGAACCAATCGGACCCTGCCACAACGGTGGTGACCAGTTCCTGTTCGCCGGCCCAGATCAGGTGGCTGGTGACTTCGTAGAACTTCATCTCTTCGATGGTCGGGATCGGGTTGACCTGCCCGTCCACAGCACCCAGCTGCAGCGCGCCAAAGACTTCGCCAAAGGGCAGCGGGGTGGGGCTGGCGCCCATGTTCTTGTAGGTCTCCAGCAGGATCGGCGACACCATCACCCGCATCTTGAAGTTCGAGAAATCTTCGGGCGTGCGGATTTCGCGGTTGGTGGTCCAGACCTGTGGGCCTTCGGAATACATGGTCATGACTTCCAGGCCGCGTTTGCGGAAATCGTCGTTCAGCGGGCCGTAGATGGTTTCGGACCCGCTGAGGATATCCGAGATCTTGGCCGGGTCGGACGGCAGCAGATAGGGCAGCAGGAAGACTTGGCTTTCCGGCACGATGGTGCCCAGGTTGCCGATCGAGACATTGGTGAACTGGATCACGCCGTCGGCCGCCTGTTCGACGGTTTCGGTGGGCGATCCCAAGGTGCCCATCGGATAGACGGTTACGGTTACGTCGCCATTGGTGGCGGCCTCGATGCGGGATTTGAACTCCTGCGCATAGGCATCCATGATCGACCCGGGGATCTCTTCGATCGCGAATTTCCAGTCTTCGGCCCAGGCCGAGATCGGTGCCAGGCTCAGCAATGCGGCAGCCGCGGTGGTTTTCAGGTGTTTCAGGCTCAGCGCCATACAGGTTTCCTCCCGTTAAGCATGGTTGACTGTGTCGGAGGCAAGATCAGCACGGGTGCAATCATGAAAAAATATAACGTTCTTTATATTTGCATGAAAATTTCTTATGTAATTGCCTGATTGAGTTGCCGTAGGGGAAAACAGCTTGAAACTGCTCAGAAATACATTGTTGGAAACCTTTGTTACGGTGGCCGAATGCGGTGGGTTTTCGGATGCACAATTTGCCTTGGGCATCACGCAATCCGCGATCAGCATCCGAATCCGGGACCTCGAAACCTCGCTGGGTTACCGGGTTTGCGAACGCGGGCGGGGTGGGTTTCGCCTGACCGAGCAGGGAGAAATTGCTTATCAGAAAGCGCGCGACATGCTGCGCAGTGCGCGCGATTTCGATGCCGAATTGCTGGAGCTACGCAACGCGGTGACCGGCGATCTGCGCATTGGGGTGGTGGACGCGGTCAGCAGCTTGCCGGGGTTGAATCTGGCTGTGGCGTTGCAGCGCTTTCTGCAGCGGCCCAACGAGGTCCGGCTGGAAATTGTTGTGGCCTCGCCCATCGATCTGACACAACAGCTGATCAGTGGCGAGTTGCACGTCGCGATTGCCCCGTTTCGCAGCCTCTCGCCGGATCTGGATTATGTTGAACTCTGTGCCGAGGAGCATCGCCTGTATTGCAGTACGTCGCATCCTCTGTTTGATCGACCGGCAGAAGATATCGGGCCCCAGATCCTGTCACAGTACCCGCTTTGCCAGCGCACGTACGACATGTTGGTGTCTCCGGATCTGGGACTGCCTGAACCGAGAGCGGTTGTCGCCAATATGGAGGCGATGGCTATGCTGATCGAAACCGGTCAATACATCGGCCCGCTGCCGGAGCATTTTGCCAAACCCCGCGTGGCGCAGGGGCTGTTTCGGGAACTCGCGTCGCCGGAATTGTGCTGGTCGTCGCCATTCTCGCTTGCGACGCGCCGGGCCCAAGTTCACCGCCGGGCGGTCGAGCTGTTCGTGCAGGATGTTCAGGCGGCCTGCGCTGCTGTGTCTTACGATTGATCAACCCTGACCACGATTTTAAAGCGGCCGGGCGGGCAGGGAAAGGGTCCGTGATCCGGCGGATCTACGCCCGTGCCATCAATTGGGCAATTGCGACCAAGATGTCGAATTCAGGGCATTCAATTTCTGAATGTCTTGAAGCAACGGTTCTCGGTAAAGGCAGGTATTTCGGTGGATATTTGGTGTAACTTGTTGAAAAAAATCCAAAAAAATTCTCTACCATGCTTCGATTTATGGGTGAGGGGATTTCATGTTAACGGTCTTATTATTAAATTGAAATAACGCAACTCTGCGCAAATACTGCCCGCAGCGTTTACGTGACGCACGGGAAGTCACAACCTCCCTCCGCCATTTTTCGTGTCACAGACATCGGTCCCCATGCCCTGGGCGTCCGCGGCTTTCGGCCGCGTGCCCGAACAAGGAGAAGTGCAAATGTCAGACCTCAGATCCGAAGATCAGACCACAGCCTACACGACGGCAGAGCTGTTTGACGTGGAAAGCTATCCGCTGGACCAGCCTGAAAGCGCGGCCTATGCGCAGATGCTGGAGGCCGCGCGGGATGGTCTGGAGACGGTCAATTGTGCTCAGCTGCCCGACTTTATCCGGCCGGAGATCCTGGCTGCGATGCAGCAGGAGGCCGACAGGCTGTCGAAGGATGCGGTGTTCCACCAGGCCAACTTGAACCCGTATTTCTGCGAAGCGCCGGACGGCACGCCCGAGGATCATCCGCTGAACCGCTTCTCACCGCGCCGTCACGGCATGGTGCGGGGCGACCGGTTTGCACAGGAAGGTGTCATCTGGGCGGTGTTTCAGAACCCGGATCTGTGCCGCTTTGTAGCGCAGGCGCTGGGCTATGAGGAACTGCATACCTATCGCGATCCCTATGCCGGCACCAATGTGAACGTGCAGCCCGAAGGGTGCGAGTTTGCCTGGCATTTCGACAACAACGAATTCACCGTATCGTTTGGCCTGAAACAGACCGAAGAAGGTGGCGCGTTCGAATATGTCCCGAACCTGCGCAGCCGCGAAGACGAAAACTATGGTGCTGTTCAAGCGGTTCTGGACGGTGATCGCAGCAAGCTGCGCAGCCTGAAGCTGCGCCCCGGCGACCTGCAATTGTTTCGCGGTGGATACACGCTGCACCGGGTGACAGCGCCCATCGGAGGCGAGCGGCAGAGCCTTTTGCTGAGCTATGTCACCGACCCCGACGACATCACCACATCGGACAAGGCCATCCGGATCTGGGGCGAAGCCCATCCGGACCATTACGCGCGAGACCGCCAATTGGCGGAAACCCAGTGAGAGTTACCTTGAAGGGAGGAAACTGAAGTGAAGAAATTCGGATCGAACCTGCAGATTGGCCGTCGCGGCTTTCTGGCAGGATCCGCGGCTCTGGTCGGGCTGTCCCAGATGCCCCGCGCCGCGCAGGCGCAGCCGCAAAAAGGCGGCACCTTCCGCCTGTCGGTCAATCAGGGCGGCACCAGTGACACGTTGAACCCGGCCGAGGCCAGCGGCTCGCAGCAGATCATGGTAGGGTGGGCGCTGCGCAACAACCTGACCGAGATCGGATCGGACAACAAGCTGAAGCCGGAATTGGCAGTCAGCTGGTCGTCGGACGACGCCAAGACCTGGGTCTTCAAACTGCGGCAGGGTGTGACCTTCCACAATGGCAAGTCGCTGGCCCCCGAAGACGTCATCGCATCGCTCAACCTGCACCGGGGCGAGGAGTCGACCTCGGGCGCGAAATCACTGTTGGCGGGTGTCGAGGATATCGTAGCCGAAGGCAGCGATGGCGTGGTTGTCACCCTGTCGGCGCCGAATGCCGACTTCCCGTTCATCCTGTCGGACTACCATTTCCAGATCATGCCAGTGAACGGCGATGGCACTCTGGACATGTCCGGAACCGGCACCGGCGGCTACACGCTGGACAGCTGGAAGCCCGGTGTGAAAACCGTGCTCAAGCGCAACCCCGATTACTGGAAAGACGGCGCGGCCCATTTCGACACGGTCGAACTGTTGCTGATCTCGGACAGTGGCGCGGCCACCACCGCACTGGTCACCGGTGAAATCGACGCGGTCCAGTCGGCCGAGTACAAGACGCTGGGTCTGTTGGGACGTGACAAGAACGTGGAGATTGAGTCGATTTCCGGCGGCTTCCACCCGACCTTTGCAATGCAGAGCTCGCAAGCACCGTTCAGCGACAACAACGTGCGTCTGGCGCTGAAATACGGTGTCGATCGCGAAGCGTTGGTCAAGCAGGTTCTGCGCGGCCACGGCACCGTGGCAAACGACCACCCGGTTGCCCCGTCGATGCCGTTCTTCGATGCCGGGCTGGAACAGCGCGCTTATGATCCGGACAAGGCGAAGTTCCACCTGAAAGAAGCCGGGTTGGACAGCCTGAGTGTCTCGCTCAGCGTGTCGGATTCGCTGTTTGCCGGGGCCGTGGACGCGGTGACCCTGTATCGTGAACATGCGGCGCCCGCCGGGATCGACCTGCAGGTCACCCGCGAGCCGGGTGATGGCTACTGGTCCGACGTGTGGATGAAGAAGCCCTTCTTCACCAGCTCCTGGGGTGCGCGTCCGGTGCCGGACATGATCTTTGCCACCGCGTATTCCAAGGGCGGCGACTGGAACGAGAGCCAGTTCAGCAACGACAGTTTCCAGCAGCTGATGCTGGCGGCGCGGTCCGAGCTGGACGACGCCAAGCGGGCGCAGATGTATGGCGACATGCAGGCGATCCTGCGCGACGAAGGCGGTTCGGTCATCCCGTTCTTCCGCAACTTTGTCTATGCCCGCCGTGCCGATGTGCACCACGGCGACGATGTGGCCTCGAACTGGTCGCTGGATGGCTACAAAGCCATCGAGCGCTGGTGGAAAGCCTGACAAGATAGAACCGTTTGGCGGGGCAGGCGTCCCGCCAAACGGTCTGAAACCCGTTTCAGAGATACCTCATGCACCATCTTCTCAGGCTGTTCGTCCAGCGACTGGCGCTTGGCCTTTTGACCCTGTTTGTCGTGTCCCTCGTGATCTTCCTGTCGATCGAGCTTTTGCCGGGGGACGTTGCCCAGCAGGTGCTGGGCCAGTCCGCCACGCCGGAAAACCTCGCGGCCTTTCGGCGTGAACTGGGGCTCGATCAGCCTGCACATACCCGTTACCTGGCCTGGTTTGGCGGGTTTCTGCAGGGGGATCTTGGAAATTCGCTGATCTCGGGACTGCCGATCTGGGATTTGATCAGTGAACGGCTCTACAACACCTTCTTTCTGGCCGGGTTCGCGGCCCTGATTTCGGTACCGCTGGCGGTGCTGCTGGGGGTGGTTTCGGCCCTGTATCGTGAAACCTTGCTGGACAAGTCGATCAACGTCGCGACGCTGACCGCGATTTCGGTGCCGGAGTTCTTTGTCGGCTATATCCTGGTCTGGCTGTTTGCCGTTGAATTTGCGTTGTTCCCCTCGATCGCCAACCTGTCCGAAGACGCCAGTCTGGGCGACCGGATCTATCGCACGTTCCTGCCGGCCCTGACCCTTACGCTGATCGTGACGGCACACATGATGCGGATGACGCGGGCGTCGCTGATCAACCTGCTGGCGCTGCCATATATCGAGATGGCGCAACTGAAAGGCGCCAGCCAAAGGCGTCTGATCGTGATCCACGCCTTGCCCAACGCCATTGCACCGATTGTCACCGTGATTGCCATCAATCTGGCCTACCTGATTGTCGGCGTGGTGATCGTCGAGGTGGTCTTTGTCTATCCGGGCATGGGGCAGCTGTTGGTGGACAGCGTCGCCAAGCGTGACTTTACCGTGGTGCAGACCGCCTGCCTGCTGTTTGCCGCCACATACATCCTCTTCAACCTGGCGTCCGATCTGATCTCGATCGCATCGAACCCGCGCCTGCTGCACAGGAAATGACCATGAATGGGTTTCTGCATGAATTGGGCAAGGCGCCCCTGACCGCGAAATTCGGTGTCGTGGTCGTGTTGTTGTATATCCTTGTCGCCCTTTTTGCACCGCTGCTGGCCCCGTTCGGGGAAAGCGAGGTTGTCGGGTGGGAGTATCAGCCCTGGACCACCGAGAATTGGCTGGGAACGGACAGTCTGGGCCGGGACATGGCCACGCGGATGATCTATGGCGCGCGCAACACCATCGGTATTGCGCTGCTGACCACCATCATTGCCTTTGTCGTGGGCAGTACGGCGGGTTTCTTTGCGGCCGTGTTGCAGGGCTGGGTCGATCAGCTGCTGTCGCGGGCCGTTGATGTCGTGATTTCCATTCCGACGCTGATCTTTGCGCTGTTGCTGCTGACGATCTTTGGCGCGTCGGTTACCAGCCTGATCGGGGTCATTGCGCTGATCTATGCCACCTTTGTCTATCGGATCGCGCGCGCGGTCGCGATGGGGATCGTGGTGATGGATTATGTCGAGGCCGCGCAGGTGCGTGGCGAAGGCCTGTGGTGGATCATGCGCAAGGAAATCCTGCCCAATGCGGCGCCGCCGCTGGTGGCCGAGTTTGGCCTGCGCTTCTGCTTCGTGTTCCTGACCATTTCCGGGCTGTCCTTTCTGGGTTTGGGCATCCAGCCACCAGCGGCAGACTGGGGGTCGATGGTCCGCGAAAACGCTTCGCTCATTACCTTTGGTGATCTTACGCCGCTGATCCCGGCGGCGGCCATCGGGCTGTTGACCGTTGCCGTGAATTTCATCGTCGATTGGATGCTGCACAAGGCCAGCGGCCTGAAAACCTGAGGGGAACACCATGACCGAGACACAATCCCCTCTGTTGAGGGTAGAGAATTTACAGATCGAAGGTTTGTCCGAGGACCGCTGGAAAACCATCGTCAAAGGCGTTGATCTGACCCTGGGCAAAGGCGAAGTGCTGGGCCTGATCGGGGAAAGCGGTGCGGGCAAGTCCACAATCGGGCTGGGCGCCATGGGCTATGTGCGGGACGGCTGCCGGTTTTCGAGCGGGTCGGTCCATTTCGATGGCATCGAACTGACCGGGGCGGATCGCGAAACCCGGCGTAACCTCCGGTCCACGCGCATCGCCTATGTGGCGCAATCGGCGGCGGCCAGCTTCAATCCGGCCTTCAAGTTGATCAACCAGCATACCGAGTTCCCGGTGCGCCGGGGTGTGATGTCGCGGGAAGACGCACAGAAGGACGCCATCGACCTGTACCGGCAGCTGCAATTGCCCAACCCCGAAGAGATCGGCTTTCGCTATCCGCATCAGGTTTCGGGCGGACAGTTGCAACGTGCGATGACCGCAATGGCCATGGCGTGCCGTCCCGATCTGATCATCTTTGACGAACCGACCACGGCACTGGATGTCACCACGCAGATCGAAGTGCTATCGGCCATCCGCAACATCGTCGAGGAGTTCGGGACCTCGGCCATCTATATCACCCATGATCTGGCGGTTGTGGCACAGATGGCGGACCGGATCATGGTGCTGCGTCATGGCGCCGAGGTGGAAAGCGCCGACACCGCGACCATGTTGAACGCGCCTCAGCAGGATTACACAAAGTCGCTTTGGGCGGTGCGGTCCTTCAAGGCCGCAGCCAAGCCTGCCGTGGCCGAGGGGCAGGTCCCAGTAGTGTCGCTGAGGAATGTCACCGCGCAATATCCGGGCATGTCCAAGCCTGTTCTGAATGACGTGTCCATCGACTTTCACGCGGGCCGCACGGTGGCGGTCGTGGGCGAAAGCGGGTCGGGCAAGTCCACCACGGCGCGGAGCCTGATGGGGCTGTTGCCCCCGGTGTCCGGCAACATGGTGCTGAACGGTGCGGCCCTTGCGCCGGAGTTCCGTAAACGCAGCAAGGCCGAGTTGCAGGCGGTTCAGATGATCTATCAGATGGCCGACACGGCGCTGAATCCCAAGCAAAGGATACGCGACATCATCGGTCGTCCGATGACCTATTATCGCGGGCTCAAGGGCAAACAGTTGACCGAGGAGATCCGGGCCCTGTTGCGTGACATCGAGTTGGAACCGGATCAGTTTATCAACCGGTTGCCGTCCGAACTGTCCGGCGGTCAAAAGCAGCGGATCGGGATCGCCCGTGCCTTGGCGGCTTCGCCCAGATTGGTGATCTGTGACGAGGTGACCTCGGCGTTGGATCAGCTGGTCGCCGAAGGCATTCTGCGTCTGTTGGACAAGCTGCAGCGGGAGCACGACCTGGCCTACATGTTCATCACCCATGACATCTCGACAGTGCGGGCGATTGCTGACGAAGTGGTGGTGATGCAGCACGGGCGCATAGTGGAGCAGGGGGCCAAGGCGCAGATTTTCACGCCGCCTCACGCGCCGTACACGGATCTTCTGTTATCCTCTGTGCCGGAGATGGATCCGGGTTGGCTGGACCGGGTTCTGGCGGAGCGCGTGGCCCAAAGCGCCTGATTATCGTTCCGCGCCACGTACAAGCAAGAGACGGGGGACTGGCTGAGGCTGGTCCCTTTGGCTTAAAGGGGGGGTGGTGTAGTTGAGTGAAAATCATTCACAAAAGATTGCAAATAATGGAATTGAGCTAATTATGAAGCCTTCCTAATATGCGCCGACAAATGACATCATTGAGGACGCGCTCATGCGGCGAACACGATCGAAACGGGGGGGCGCGGCCTCCTCTTCCGCGCCACAGATGACCCTTCCGCCTCAGGGCGGTCGTTTCATGCCGCTGACTGACAGCAAGCTTGCACATATCACGGACACGGCTTTTGAAATCCTGGAACGGATCGGCGTGTCGCAAGCTCCTGAAGACATTCGCGAATTGGCGCTGAGCAACGGCGCGGTGGCACGCGCGGATGGGCGGATCACCTTTCCCAGGCCGCTGGTCGAAGATATGATCGCGAAAGCCTGCAAACGGGTTGAACTGCCCGGTTTCGTGCGCGACCGCGGGATCGAGGTTGGCGGCGGCAAGGTGCATATCGGCACCGGCGGCGCTGCTGTCCAAATTCTGGATTCGGCCACGAACACCTTCCGCGACAGCACGCTGCAGGATCTTTATGGCCTTATGAGGATTGTCGATGTCTGTGACAGCATCCACTATTCCCTGCGTCCCGTTGTGGCGCGGGATCTTGAGGATCCGCTGGCGCTCGACATCAACACCGCCTTTGCAGCGATGAAGGCGACGTCCAAACCCATCGGTACCAGCTTCTTTGAGCCGGCAAACGTAGACCCCGTGATTGACATGTTCGACGAGGCGCTGGGAGGCGAGGGCGCATTCCGCAAACAGCCGTTCTGTTTCGCCTCGATCTGTCACGTAGTGCCGCCGCTGACGCTGGCGGAGGAGGCCTGTGGCGTGATGTTCGAATGCGTGCGTCTGGGGATGCCGCTGCAGATTTGTTCCGCCGCGCAGGCGGGCGCGACCAGCCCTGCGTCCTTGGCGGGTGCGCTGGCGCAGGGTCTGGCGGAATCGCTGGCCGGTCTGGTGTTGGTCAACATGATGCAGCCGGGCTTTCCCTGTATCCTCGCTTTCCTGCCCTTCATCTCGGACCTGCGGACCGGCGCCATGACAGGTGGCTCGGGCGAGGCCGCTGTGGCCAACGCCGCCGCCGCGCAGTTGCTGTTGAACCTTGGACTGCCATCTACCGTGTCTGCGGGCATGACCGACGCCAAGACCGCGGATGCGCAGTCGGGTTATGAAAAGGGCTATACCATCGCGCTTGCCGCGCAAGGGGGCGCGGACATGATCAACCTGTCGGTTGGCATGTTGGGGTCGATCATGGCGGCCAGCAAGGAGGCGCTGGTGATCGACAATGACATGTGCGGCGCCATCCTGCGGTCGGTTCGTGGGGTCGAAATGTTCGAAGACTCGATTGATCTGGACATGATCGAAGAGGTCGTGACCGGCGAGGGGCACTTCCTCGGTACCGCGCAGACGCTGGACCTGATGACCAAGGAATATGTCTATCCCAAACTGGGCGACCGCCAGAGCGTGAACGACTGGCTTGAAAGCGGCGCGCAGACCGTCTGGGACAAGGCTATCGCCCGCGTCGCCGACATCGAGGCGCAGCCTGCGCCGACCCACCTGCCTGCAGATATCGAAGCCGCCCTGCGCGCGCGTCTGCCCATTCATCTGAAAGCCTGAGCCCATGAAAACCCAAGCCAAAGTTGTCATCATCGGGGGCGGTGCGGTCGGCGTTTCGACCCTCTATCACCTGGCCAAGGAGGGCGTGACCGACACGCTGCTGATTGAAAAGAACGAACTGACCAGCGGGTCGACTTGGCACGCGGCGGGCAATATCCCGACCTACGCCAACAGCTGGGGCGGCATGCGCGCGGGCAACTATGCTTGGCGGCTCTACAAGGATCTGGCGGACGAGGTCGATTATCCGATCACCTACCGCCACACCGGCGCCTTCTGGCCCGCGCATACCGAAGAACGCATGGACCTGTTCCGCCATCTGGTGGGCATCTCCAAAGGGTTGGGCTATGACATGGCCATGCTGACCCCGTCCGAGATGGACGACATGCACCCCTATTTCAGCTCGGGTGACAGCATCATCGGCGGGATTCTGGACCCGTATGAGGGCGATGTGGACCCCTCGCAGTTGACGCAAGCCCTGGCCAAAGGCTCACGGGATCTGGGCGCTGAAATCGCACGCTTTACCCAAGTTACCGGCATCAACCGCCGCCCCTCGGGCGAGTGGGAGGTGGTGACCGACAAGGGCAATGTGATCGCGGATATCGTGATCAACGCTGGTGGCTATTATGGCCGCGTGGTGGGTGAGATGGTGGGGCAGAAACTGCCCGTCGTCACGCTGGAACACCAGTATCTGGTGACCGACAGCCTGCCGGAACTGGAGGCCAACCCGGAAAACTTCCCGCTCGTCCGGGATCCAGACATCATGTATTATCTGCGCCGTGAGCGGAACGGCCTGCTGCTGGGATCGTATGGTCACGAAGGTCGCCCGGCCTGGCTCGACGGGATGCCGGATTGCTTTGCCAACCAGCTGTACCCAGACAGCGTCGATGACATCGCCGAAATCCTCGAGGCCGCGCTGGAGCATGTGCCGCTGCTGGGTGAGGCGGGTGTGAGCCGTTTCGTGAACGGCCCGATCCCCTACAGCCCAGATGGCGCGCCGCTGTGTGGCCCCGCATTCGGTTTGCCGAACTTTTACCACGCCTGCTGCTTCCCCGTCGGCATCACCCATTCGGCTGCGGCGGCCAAAACGCTGACCGAATGGATCACCGAAGGCGAGACCGAATGGGACATGTCCTTCTGGGATCCGCGCCGGTTTGGTGAGGAATGGGCGACGTTTGATTACACCGTGAAACGGTCGAGCGAGCTCTATGAAAACCAATATGCGATCCCCTATCCGCACCGTCTGTGGAAATCGGCGCGTCCGGTGCAGACCACACCGCTCTATGACACGCTGAAAGCCAAGGGCGCTCAGTTCGGGCAGGTTGCCGGTTGGGAGCGCGCGTTCTGGTTTGAAACCGATGCGATCAAGAATGATGGCGCGCTGAGCTTCCACCACGAGTGCTGGCATGACGCGGTCAAGGCCGAATGCGAAGGCGTGCGCGACAGTGTGGGCGTGATGGATCACGGCGGGTTCACTCGGTATGAGGTTGAGGGGCCAAAGGCGACCGAGTTCCTGAACGAAGTGTTCTGCGGCGCAATGCCCAAGGTCGGCCGGGTCAAGCTGTCCTATATGCTGACGCCCAAGGGCAAGATCTGGTCCGAGGCGACGATTGCGCGTCTGGGCGAGGACAAATACCTGCTGTGCGGGCCGACGCTGGCCGATCAGCGCGACCATGACTGGATGTCGCAATACCTGCCCGAAGATGGCGTTTCGCTGAAGCGCGGGTCGGAATTCGACGCGGCGCTGATGGTGATGGGTCCGAAATCGCGCGACGTGTTGCAGCCGTTGACCGACGATGATCTGTCGAAGGAATACGCCCCCTGGATGTCGGTGCGCGAGATCACCATCGCCGGCGCGCCGGTGATTGCGCTGCGCGTGTCCTATGTGGGCGAGCTGGGCTGGGAGCTGCATTTGCGCAGCGACGATCTGGTCAAGGTCTATGAGGCGATCATGGAGCAGGGCGCCGACAAGGGCATGGTCGAGTTCGGCTCCTACGGGTTGAACGCGATGCGTCTAGAAAAGGGTTATCACGGCTGGGGCGCGGATTTCGGCATCGAATACACCGCCTTTGACGCGGGCTTGGACCGGTTCGTCAGCAAGAAGAAAGAGAGCTTTGTCGGCCGCGACGCCTTCCTGGCGCAGGCGGATCAGGAGAAGGACTATCACTTCACCGCTTTCGTATTGGAAGGCCACGGCGCCGACGCACTGTCGTCTGATCCGATCTGTCGCGATGGCAAGCCGGTGGGCTATGTCAGCTCGGGCGGGACAGGCTTCCGCATCGGCAAGCGGATAGCGCTGGGGTACCTGACCGAGCCGTCGAACCCCGGTGACGTCTACGAGATCGAAGTGCTGGGCGTGCCGGTCAAGGCGACCGTTGCAACCGTGCCCTTCTATGATCCCGAGAATGATCGGTTGAGGGCATAACTCATGGCAAATCCCCTTCCCACAGATGTTCAGGTCGCCATCATCGGCGGCGGCATCGTTGGCTGCGCGACGGCCTATCACCTCGCCAAGGCGGGCTGGTCTGTTGCGCTGCTGGAACGCAAGAAACTGACATCCGGCACCACCTGGCACGCCGCCGGGCTGGTCTCGGAAACCCAGGGCGTGCCGGTGATGACGGCGCTCGCCAAATACGGCCTCGACCTGATGGAGAGCCTTGAGGACGAAACCGGCCAGAACACCGGGTTCAAACGCAACGGCTCGATGACTGTCGCCCTGAATGACGCGCGGATGGAGGAGCTGCGGCGCAAGGTCGATTACGCCCATGGCTGCGGCATCCAGGCCAAGGAGATCGGGCTGGCCGAGGCGCAAGAGCGCTGGCCGCTGCTGTCGATTGATGGCGCCAAAGGCGCGTTCTGGTTCCCCGGCGACGGCTACACCAACCCCATCGACACCACCATGGCGCTGGCCAAAGGCGCGCGCATGAACGGCGCGCAGATTTTCGAGGACACAAAGGTCACCCGCATCGTGATCGAAGGCGGCCGCGCGGTGGGTGTGGAAACCGAACAGGGGCTGATCCGTGCCGAGCATGTGGTCAACGCCACCGGCATGTGGGCGCGTGAATTCGGCCTGACCCACGGCGTGCAGATCCCGTTGCACTACACCAACCACTACTACGTCGTGACCGATCCCATCGAGGGTGTCACCGGCGACCTGCCGGTGCTGCGGGTGATGGATGAATACGCCTACTACAAGGAAGACGCGGGCAAGTTGTTGATCGGCTGTTCGGAACCCAACGCGACGCCCTGGCTGCCGGAAAAGGGCCTGCCTGAGAGCTTTGAGTTCGATGAGCTGCCCTGTGACGAGGAACATCTCTACCCCATTCTTGAGGCCGCGATGGAGCGGGTTCCGGCGCTGGCGGAGTCGGGTATCCGCAAGTTCTTTAACGGGCCGGAATGTTTTACGCCGGACGCCAAGCACTATCTGGGGCCTATCACGGATGTGAAAGGGTACTGGGTTGCGGCTGGCTTCAACTCGACCGGGATCCAGAACGGACCGGGCGCGGGCAAGGCGCTGGCCGAATGGATCATTAACGGCCACATGACGATGGACCTGACAGATGTGGATTCACGCCGCATCGTGCCGGGGCTGAACGCGCGCAGCTATACCGCGACCAAGGCGGCGGAAACGCTGGGCCATGCCTATGCGATGCACTGGCCCTATCTGCGCAAGACCGAAGCGCGTGGTCTGCGCCGCACGCCGTACTATACGCAGCTACGCGATGCAGGCGCGCAGTTCGGCAGCGCCAATGGCTGGGAGCGGCCGCTGCATTACGGGCGCGAGATGACCGACGGGTTCGGACGCGAGCCGTGGTTTGATGACTGGAAGGCCGAACACGAGGCGTTGCGCAGTGATCTGGGGTTGATCGACCTGACCTTTGGTCGGTTCATTCTGGACGGACAAGGGGCCGAGGCGCAGCTGCAGAAGCTCTGTGGCGCCGATATGGCCGTGGCGCCCGGCGCGCTGGTCTATACCCATATGTTCAACGACCAAGGCGGGATCGAGGCGGATGTGACCGTCGCGCGCCTGTCGGAGACACGCTATCTGGTGATGGCATCCGCCGGGGCCGAGCCGCAGACGGAAAGCTGGCTGAAATCCGGCGTCGAAGGATCCGGTGTCAGTGTGGTGAACGTGACGGCGGGCGAGGCGACGCTGGCAGTGATGGGACCGCGGTCGCGCGACTTCCTAACCGCGCTCACCGGCGCGGATCTGTCGAACGAAGCGTTCCCCTTTGGCACCTGGCAGAACCTGCATGTGGGTCATTCGCCTGTCCGGGCGCAGCGGATTACTTATGTGGGCGAACTGGGTTGGGAATTGCATGTCCCGGCGGAGTTCGCGCAGCAGGTGTTCGAGACATTGATGGCGGCCGACGGCGCGCCGCGCCTGTGTGGTGGCATGGCGGTGGACAGCTGTCGGATCGAAAAGGGCTTCCGCCATTGGGGCCACGATATCGGACCGCATGACAGCCCCGTGGACAGTGGTCTGACCTTTGCCTGCGATTTCGCGACCGAGTTCACCGGTAAAGCCGCGATCGAAGCCCGCAAGGCCGAAGGGGCCAAGAGCCGCCTGTTGTCCTTTCGGTTGGACGACCCGGATGCGCTGGTCTTTGGCAAGGAACCCATTCTGTGTGATGGGGAGATCGTCGGGCGGCTCACCTCGGCCAGTTATGGCTGGACCGTCGAAGGCGCCATTGGCATGGGCTATGTCACCCGTCCGGACGGCATGACGCTGAAGGATCTTGCTGGCCGTGCCTATCAGATCATGGTTTCGGGGCGTCCGGTATCAGCGCAGGCCAGCCTCAAGCCGCTTTATGATCCCGGCAATGCGCGGATGCGAGACTGAAACGCGTCATCAAAGGGCTCCGTCTCCGGGTGTCGGAACCGGAGCCCTTTTGCGCAGGTCAGGTTGTGTGGAACCCGCCGTCCGGCAGGCTGCACCATTCCGACAGAAGTTCCGCGACCTTATAGATCGGGTCGCCTTCCTCGATATCCTCAGACCGCAGAACCGCGCACCAAGGGACCGAAATACCGTCTTTCGTCACCTGCGCACCGACGATCCGGCCTTCGTTCAGCGCGGTTTGCAAGGCCCAGTTCGACAAGACGCTGGTGCCCAGATCCGAGGCGACAAGTTCAACGATGGCTTCAGGCAGTTCGACGGTGGCGGCCCATTTGGGATAGCTGTCGGTCGGACGGAAGAGCAGGGCGAATTCGCGGTCAGGCTCGGGCACCTTGGTATAGGTGATAAAGGGTTCCCCAACGATATCAGTGCCTTCGACATAGTCCCGATCCGCCAACCTGTGGGTGGGTGGCATGATGTATAGCAGGGGATCTTCGAACAGTTGCAAGCTGCGCAACCCGGCCTGTGAGACGGTGCCGGACATGATCGCAATATCCAGGTGACGGTTCAGCACGCCGTTGACCGGATCGCTGCGGGCCCCGGCCATGATCTGGATGTCGATCCCGTCGGTGCGCGACTTGAGAAATTTGATGAAGGACGGCAGCCAGCGGTAATTGCTGTAGGCCTCTACCGACAGGCGCACGACGTGCTGCACATTGGCGTTCATGCGGCGCACATCCTCCTCGGCGCGGCTGAGGTCGGTTAGGATGCGTTCGGCAACCACGGCCATGTAATCGGCGGCCGGTGTCTTGCGCAGCTTCTTGTGCATCCGGGTGAACAGCGGCACGTCCAGCCGACGTTCGGCCTCGCGCAGGCGGTGCGACAGGGCCGAAGGGGTGACGCCAAGTTTCTTGGCGGCATCAGTGATCCGGCCGGTTTCGTTGATCGCCTGTATGAGCTGGAGATGGCGCAGGTCGAGGAGCGGTTTCATGGGGTATCTTGCCTGAATTGAATTCAACAAATCGAAAAAACTTCGAGATTGATGTTCAGTCAAGATAAATGTGAAATCCGGCCAAGTTTTCATTTGGAGCAGCAGCATGAACGTCGACGCCAAACGCTCGATCGAGCAGGACAAGGCCCATCACGTGCACCCGCAGTCGAACCTGCGTCAGCACGCCGAACAGGGGCCGACCATGATCACCCACGGCAAGGGGGTCTTCATCTATGACAGCGAAGGTCGCGAGATCATCGACGGGTTTTCCGGGCTGGGCTGTGTGTCGCTGGGCTATCACAACGAACGCCTGTCGAATGCGGCCAAGCGCCAGATGGACGTGCTGCCCTTTGCTCCGACCTTCTACAACCGCTCGCACCCCCGTGTTGCCGAATTGGGCGAACGCCTGATCGGGCTGGCCCCGGGTGAGATGAACCGGGTGATGTTCCAGTGTTCGGGGTCCGAGGCCAACGACACCGCAATCAAGCTGCTGTGGTATACCAACACCGCCAAGGGTGAGCCGAACCGGCGCAAGATCATTGGCCGGGTGCGGGGCTATCACGGCAACACCATCGCGACCGTGTCGCTGTCGGGTCAGCCGCATATGCACGCCAAGTTCGGTCTGCCGCTGCCCGAGTTCAAGCATACCGAGCTGCCGAATTACTATCGCTTCCACATCGACGGGGAGAGCGAAGAGGAGTTCTCGGCCCGGATGGCAGCGAAGTTCGAAGAGCTGCTTCTGGCGGAAGGCCCTGAAACGGTTGCGGCGTTCTTTGCGGAGCCTGCGATCTCGGGCGGTGGAGCGCTGATGCCGCCGGAGGGGTACTGGAAAGAGATGCAGGCGGTCCTGCGCAAATATAACATCAAGTTCCTGGCGGACGAGGTGGTCTGTGGCTTTGGCCGGACCGGCAACATGTGGGGGTCTCAGACCTGGGGTCTGGAGCCGGACATGGTGTCCTGCGCCAAGGCGCTGTCGGCGGCGTTCTTCCCGATCTCGGCCCTGATGTTCAAGGACGAGATGTATGCGGACATGATGAAGAACTCGGACGAGGTCGGCACATTCGGCCATGGCTACACCTATGCTGGTCACCCGGTCGGCGCAGCTGTGGGTCTGGAAGCGCTGGACATCTATGACGAGATCGACTTGGTGGGCCATGTGCGCAAGGTGTCGCAGCGGTTCCTGGAGAAATGTCACGCGCTGTCCGATCACCCGCTGGTGGCCGAGGTGCGCGGCGTAGGCCTGTTCTGTGGCTTCGAGCTGATGAAGGACGCCAAGACCCGCGAGCCGTTTGACCCCTCTTGGAAAGTGGGCGAGCTTGTGCAGAACTTTGCCCATGACCGTGGGCTGTATCTGCGGGCGATTGGCGATCGGATGAGCTTCATGCCGCCGCTGATCATCAACGAGGACGAGATCGACATCGCGACCGAGCGGTTCAAGGGCGCGCTGGACGACGCCTGGGCCGTGGTCCGCGCCAAGATCTGATCAAGACCCCGGGTCTGGATACCGCTCTCATCCGGACCCTGCGCCGCCAGCGTTTCCCCCAACGGCGGCGCGCCTTATTTCTGGAACACCCAACGCTCGCCAAGGAGATCAGGGATGACGACACACCTGGAACCGAAACTGCCCGACGCGGGCCTGGCCGGAAGCTATATCAACGGGGCCTGGCACTGGCCCGAAGGTCGGCTGGTGGTGGAAAACCCCTCGCGCCGCAGCCCGATCTGCGAGGTCGGACGCGGCACGTCAACCGAAGTGAACCTGGCCGTCGATGCCGCCCGTGCGGCGCTGCCGGCGTGGCGCGCCTTGGCAGCGTCCGAACGTGGCAAGCTTCTTGCCGAACTCGGTCGTCGCCTGGAAGACAACGCCGAGGAAGTGGCCCGGGTTCTGGCGGCCGAATCAGGCAATGCCATCAAGACCCAGTCCCGCGGAGAGGCGCTGGGTGCCGCTGGCGTTCTGAAGTATTACGGTGGGGTCGCGGTTGAACAGAAGGGGGAAACCCTGCCTCTGGGGCCGGGCATCTTCAGCTATTCGACCCGTGAGCCGCATGGGGTTGTCGGCTCGATCATTCCCTGGAATTCGCCTTTGCAGCTGGGGGCGGTGAAGATTTCGATGGCTTTGGCGACCGGCAATTGCCTGGTGCTGAAACCGGCTGAGGATGCGCCTTTGGCGATCCTGAAGCTGGCCGAACTGGCTGACGGGCTATTCCCGCCGGGTGTGTTCAATGTCGTGACAGGTGTGGGCGAAGAGGCCGGGGCCGCACTGGTTGCGCATCCCGGCGTCGACAAGGTGTCTTTCACCGGGTCCAGCGAAGTGGGCAAGCTGATCGGCAAGGTAACCTCGGACCGGATCGCCAACCTGACGCTGGAGCTGGGGGGCAAGTCGCCCACAATCGTGTTCCCAGACGCCATAGCAGAGGGTCGTCTGGACAGCTGCGCGCAACAGGTTGCCAACGCGATGCGCTTCATGCGGCAGGGGCAAAGCTGCACCGCCGGCTCGCGGCTGTTCGTACACAAGGACATCTGGGATGAGCTGATGCCCAAGGTGGCGGAAAAATCCGCTGCGCTGAAAGTGGGCGACGCGCTGGACCCGGATGTGGACATGGGCGCGGTCGTGAACGCGGAACGCTATGGCGAAATCCGCGCCTATGTGGCCGAGGCGGAAGCGCAGGGCGCCACGTTCCTGATCGGGGAAACCCCGTCCGAGGATCCGGCTGGCTTCTGCCCGAACCCAACCATCCTGACCGGCGTGGACAACACCTGGCGCATTTCTCGCGAAGAGGTGTTTGGCCCGGTGATGGTGGCGATCCCCTTCGAGACCGAAGAAGAGGTTGTCGCCATGGCCAACGACACCCATTACGGGCTGGCGGCGTTCCTGTTCACCCATGATGTCAGCCGGATCACCCGACTGAGCCGCGCCATCGACGCGGGCTGGATCCAGGTAAACCAGGGCGGCGGGCAGATCCCCGGCATGTCCTATGGCGGCACCAAGCAGTCGGGCATGGGCAGCGAATATTCCATCGAAGGAGCGCTGGAAGCTTATACCTATCGCAAATGCGTCACCATCAATGTGGAGCCGGGCGCATGACGACCGACAGGTTCGGAAACGAGATTGACCCGGGTGTCGGCTATGCCCGGGGTGCACTGCTGCAAAGTTCCGCGGATGAAGTGCGTCGCCTGACGCAGGCCGGTCGTGTTGCAGCCGATTTTGTCGCGCGCGAGAGCATCGACAAGATTGCCATCTGCACCGGCAACCTGCGCTTCTACCCCGTAGGGACCGAAGATCTGCCGCTTTTGTGCGAAGAATGGGTGGGGCCGGGGCTGTTTTCCGAAGAACTGCGTCAGGCCGCCATAGCTCATATGGGTGGCGACGGGGACGAAGCCGCCTGCGTGATCAACCGCACCAGCGCGGGGATTGTCGCAACCGTGCTGGCCCATGCGCAGAACCGCCCGGTTCTGTCACTGGTGCCCAAGGGTGACCGATCTCACGCATCGGTCACGCGAGGGGCCAAGCTGGCCGGTGTTCCGGTGGTCGAAGCCTATGACCTGCCCGAGGTCAAACGCCTCTTGGCAGCCCATCTGCCCGCGTTGATGGTGATTACCACCGTCACCTCGGAACTGGCGATGCTGGAAGATGATCTGACCGCAGCAGCTGTGCGATTGGCGCAGCGGGCCGGGTGCACCGTTCTGCTGGACGAAGCGTATGGTGCCCGGTTCCGGCCGGTGCTGCATGGCGGAACACCGTCGCTGGCCTTTGGCGCCGATCTGGTCATTACCAATGCCGACAAGGCCGGGCTGTCCGGTCCACGGGCCGGTGTCCTGTGCGGTGATCCCGAAGCGCTGGTCCCGGTTCAGGCCAAGGCCAGCGAATTGGGGATGGAAGCGCGGGCGCCAATTGCGGTGGGCGCGATGCGCAGCCTTCAGGGTTTTTCTCCTGAGCTGTTGATCCAGGAGGCACAGGACGGTCAGGACCTGGCCGAGGCTTTGGAAACCGTCCTGGGGACAGGGTGTGTCACGCGTTCGGCCCTGGGCCCCAAGATCGGGGAAGAGGATGTCTTGGCCTTGGTGCTTGAGATGGCCGGGGCGACTTCGACGGCGCGCGTGCCTGCGGAGGTGACCGCTGCCGTTGGCATGCTCATGTTGCAGGACAAAGGGATCGTGACGGTCAATACGCACGGGCAACCGGGCGGGCGGGTGTCGATCCGGTTGAAACCTACTTCGGGCGCTGTGGCCCGCGCAGGCGGGGCGATGGCGGTAGCAGACTGTCTGATGTCGGCAATGCACAAGACGGCAGCCCATCTGGAAGACGAGGCTTGGTTCGCAGCAACGCTGTTCGGAGAGGGCTGACATGGCCGACATGGATTTGATTACCCGGCTGGATAACCGGCTGGACCACCTTGTGAATATCGACATGGGCGAACGTGGCGTCGAACACCTGTTCGAAGCGGCGCGTGCCCTGCAGGGTGGTTCGCTTGTCGGTGCCGCGGCGGATGCTCTGATGGCGGTGCCCGAAGGCGGTACCGTCGTGATGACCACCGGTTCGGTATCGCGTGCCTGGATCACGCCCGAGTTGGGCGAAAATGATGGCCCGTCCGGCGCTGCAGCGATTGCGCGGGCTCTGGTGCTGGCGCGCAATGTCACTTGTGTGATGCTGTGCGAAGAAACCTTGCTGCCTGCGATCCAGAATACCTGTCAGGCGGCCGGCCTGTTTCCGGTGTCGCTGGAGCAGGCAGCGATTGCGCGGGCAGACAAAAGCCTTGCGACCATCGTGATGCTGCCTTTCGCCACCGACGATAAGGGTGGTCAGACGCAGGCGGTTCAGATGCTGGAAGACCTGAACCCGGATCTCCTCTTCTCGACAGAACGGGTCGGGCGCAATGAATTCGGCGTGTACCACTCGATGCGCGGGATCGACTATGGCATGGGGCGCGCGCGCGTGGACTTCCTGTTCGACCTCGCTCTGGAGCGTGGCATTCCGGTGGTTGCCGTTGGCGATGGTGGCAACGAAATCGGCATGGGCAAGGTCGCGGATCACGTGAAGGCCCACGTTCCCTACGGCGATCGATGCCAATGCGGTTGCGGGGGCGGCATCGGCGCCGTGACGGGCTGTGATGTGCTGGTCACGGCAGCCTGTTCGAACTGGGGCTGTACTGCGATTGCTGCCGCCATGGCTGCGCGCGCGGGCAATGCAAAACTTCTGCACACTCCCGACCGTGAAGCCTTGCTTCTGGACACGATGGTGGCCAATGGTCTGATCAGCTCAACCCACGGGATCGTCGATGACAGTGTCGATGGTTTCCCTCGCAATTCCCATCTCGCGGTGGCCGAACTCTGCCGCACGATTGTGAGCCGCGCGCTCTGAAAGACTGACAGGACAAGATGATGATCCAAGACAACCCCGCCCTGATCAATGCGATCCGTGATCGGTTCGCGCATGTGGACAGTTGCCCGTTTCAGGGCGAACGCATTTTCTTCGAAAACGCCGGTGGCGCGCTGACGCTGAAATCGGTGGCCGAGACCTCGGCGTTCTACGCCGCGATCCCCGACAATCCGGGGCGCATCAACCCGGCGGGGCAGGGCACCCAGAACGTGATCAACAAGGCCAAACAGGATCTGGCAGTGTTCATGAACGCGTCGTCTGGCCAGTTCTTTGCCGGGGAAAGCGGGACCGAGCTGCTGTTCCGCCTGATCCGCACGGCGTGTGTGAATGCACCGAAAGGGGCTAAGGTCATCGGGTCGTCCATCGAACATCCCGCGACACGCAGTGCCGCACGGCGTTGGGCCGGGATTGCAGAATTGGACTATGTCAACGTGCCTCATAATGATGTCACGGGGATGGTCACGGCGGACGACTACACAAAGCTGATGACGCCGGATGTGGCAGTCGCGACGATCCTGCACGCGTCCCCGGTGACCGGCATGGGAATGGATGTGGCCGCAATCTCCGCAGCGATCCGCGCGGTGTCGCCCGACTGCATGATTATCGTCGATGGCATCCAGCACGCCGCCCACGGCCAGTTGGACCTGGACGCCTACAATGTCGATGGCTACGTGATTTCACCCTACAAGGTGTTTTCGCGTCACGGTTACGGCATGGCCTGGATCTCCGAACGGCTGTCGGTGCTGCCGCATGACATGCTGATCGATGCCCCGGCGACGGGCTGGGAATTCGGCACCCGTGATGCCGGGTCGTTTGCGACCGTGTCTGATGTGGTGGCCTATTTCGACTGGCTAGGCGGCGAAGTGTCCGACGAGACCGAGCCGCGCAAGCGGATCGAGGCGGCGGGCCGCGCGATCCACGCCTATGAAACACATCTGACCAACAGCATGATCAACGGCACCGGAAATCTGCCCGGTTTGCGTGAAATGGAACATGTCAGCATTCTGGCGGGTGAAGACAACCCGGCGCGCGAAGGTCTGGTATCGATCGTGGTCCAAGGGCGCGAGTCAGCGGATGTGGTCGAAATCCTGAACCAACAGGGCATTCGCACTCATACCCGGAAGGCAGACCATTACAGCGGCAATGTGCTGACCCCGCTGGGCCTGCCTGACTGTATCCGTATTTCGCTGTGTCACTACAACACCGAGCAGGAAGTGGCCAAGCTGCTGGCGGCGGTCAAGGAACTGGCGGCTTGATCTGACCAGCTACTTTTTCGAAAGCGGAAACCGTGCTGGGGCATCGCGCCAGCACGGTTTTTTCTGTTTTAGAACTGTTGATTGATTGCGTCCAAAGCCTCGGCCAGCTGTTCCGAGAACGCGTTGGCAAGGGCCGATGGCGGGCGATGCGCCGGGCGTAGGATCGAGACGTTTAGGGCGACGTCCGGCCGGAAGGGGCGGAAAACCACGGGCCGTGGGTCGGGGCGCATGTTCTGATACCCGGCGGCGGTGATCGGGTCACAGACGCAATAACACAGGCCCTTTTCGACCAGCGTCAAGGCGGGTTGGAATGTGCGCAATTCGAACCGGTGCTCGAAACTGGCTTTCTGTTGAGCAAAGGCTTGAAGGGTCGCAATCAGGTTCGGATGTCCTTCCTGCAGCGCTGCCATCGGGCGGCCCGATAGGTGTCGGGCCTCCATACTATCAAATTTCGCCAGCGGATCACTTGCCGGAATCGCACAAACGCAACGCATGTCGAAATCCAGTGTTTCGATTGCAGCCGAAGGTTTGGGGGTCTCGCCCAGTCCGATGTCATATTGCTGGGACGCGATCCATTCTTCGATCACCGGGGAGGCCCGCATCATAAGCGAGGCCCGCACATCCGGTTTGTCCTTCAGGAACTCCCCCAGCAATTGTGGCATCAGCAGGCTGGCCGCTGCGGGCATACAGGCGATGTTGAGCCGACCCTTGGTCAGTGCTCCGATCTCTCGCATTGTCCGGGTCGAAAGCGACAGACGGTCCAGGATGGCTTCGGCTTCGGTCACGAAATACAGCGCCTCGGGTGTCGGAGCCATTTTTCCGCGTTGACGGCGGAACAGGGCGATATCCAGCTCGGCCTCGAGATTGGCGATCAAGGCGCTGACGGCGGGCTGTGTCCGACCTAGGATTCGGGCGGCATCCGATACGGAACCGGTCCGCATCACCTCCCGAAATGCTTGTAATTGGCGGAAGCTGAGATTCATGGCTCTTTGATAACATTAATCTTTTCACCAGTATATAAGCTAACTTTATTTTACTATCAATTTAATCGCTTTGACTTGATGGAATGTCCCGGCAAGTTTCCCTGCCACGAATGCAACGCCTGCATTCGCAATGACGGAGGGGACATGACACGCATCGCAAGCGTCCTGTTGACAGTGCTGATCTGCTTGGTTGCGCTGGGCCAGTTTGTTCAGGTGATTACCCGATACGTACTGGAAATCCCGGTGATGGGTCTGGAGGAAAGTCTCCTCTATCCCACGCTGTGGCTGTACATGCTGGGAGCGGTCAACGCCTCGCGGGAAAACACCCATATCCGCGCCAATGTGCTTGAGATCTTTCTGAGCACCGAACGGCAGCACCAGGTTCTTGCCGTGATCGGCGAGGTGATCAGCCTGGCGGTCGGGATCTGGCTGACCACATGGGCCTGGGACTTCACCAAGTATTCCATGTGGGTCTGGCGAGAAAGCCCGACGCTGTACCTGCCGACCTTCTATGTCGATGTCGCGCTGTTCGTCGGAATGGTCCTGATGATGACCTTCTCCGCCTGGCACCTGCTGGTGCATCTGCGGACCCTGTTTTTCCCTGCTGCTGGCACCCCTTCGAAAGGAGCCCTTAAATGATCGAGATCGCGCTTCTTGCCGTACTGGTGCTGGTCATCCTTCTGACCCTTGGTGTGCCGCTGCCCTATTGTTTCGGCGCCGGGTTGATGGTGATGTATTTCGTCGGCGACGTTGTCATGAAGGGCAACATGCTGTGGGGCTTTCAGCAGTTGGGCAATCCTGTGCTGCTGGCCATCCCGCTGTTCGTGCTGGCCGGAACGATCATGAGCGTTTCCGGCATCGCCGCATCGCTCCTGAACTTCGTCAACATCTTCATTGGGCATCTGCGGGGTGGTCTTGGCGTGGTTGCCACTGTGTCCTGTGCGTTGATCGGAGCGATCTCGGGGTCCGGCCTGACGGGCGTCGCCGCAATCGGCCCGTTGCTGATCCCCGAGATGGAGAAACAGGGCTACCCCCGCGAATACGCGACTGCATTGATCGCCAACGCTTCGCTTCTGGGGCTGCTGATCCCGCCTTCGGTGACGATGATCGTTTATGGCTGGGTGACCGACACGTCCATTCTGGCCTGTTTTCTGGCCACTCTGGGGCCGGGGCTGCTGATCATGGCCAGCTTTTCGGTCGTGAACATTCGTATGGCCCGCAAATTTCCCTTGCAGTTGAACGAGCCGCTGAAGGGATCTGCATTTGTGTCCGAAGCGACCCATCGCGGGATGAAGGCCACCCCGGCACTGCTGATGCCTGTTATCATTCTGGGTGGGATTTATGGCGGGATCATGACCCCGACCGAAGCCGCAGCCGTGGCAGTGATCTACGCGATCCCGGTCGGGTTCCTGATCTACAGGGGGCTGGATCTAAGCACCTTCCTTGGGGCCGGAAAGGAAGCCGCCACATCGGTGGGTGCGATCATGCTGATGATCCTGTTTTCGATGATCCTGAGCCAGATGTTCGTTTTGGAGAGCGTCCCGCAGGCCATCGTGCAGGCAATCTTTTCGATCACCGAGAACAAGGCGCTGCTGCTGGTTCTGATCAACATCCTGCTGTTTTTGGTCGGCATGGTCGTCAATGACGTGACCGCCATCATCCTGATTGCTCCGCTGTTGCTGCCGCTCATGCAGGCCATCGGTGTGAGCCCGATCCAGTTCGCGGCCATCATGGGCGTCAATACAGCGATGGGAGGTGTCACGCCGCCCTATGCCTCGATCCTGTATCTGGGTGCACGCATTGGCCAGGTGCCGGTGACCAAGGTTATCCGTCCGGCCATGACCTTGATCTTGCTGGGATATCTGCCGGTGGTGTTCCTCACCAGTTTCTGGCCGGACCTGTCCCTGTGGCTGCCGCGCGTCTTTGGCTACTGACCCCGTTTTCACCTGAACCACCACTCATCATCCCTTTGGAGGAGACTGAAATGATGAAGATCCTGAAATCCACCTGCATGGCTGCTGCGCTTGTCGCAACTGCCGGTCTGGCCGCCGCGGATACGCTCAAGCTGAGCCATATCCGGCCTCAGGGCGCAACCATCGACAACGAACTGCGTGCTTTTGCCGAAGACCTGTCCGGCGCAACCAACGGCTCCCTCGAGCTGAACCTGTTCCCGGCGTCGGCGCTGGGGGACTACACGTCGGTTCAGGAACGCATCTCGGTTGGTGCAATCGACATGGCCGTGCAACCTGCAGCCACCGCCGTGGATCGCCGCATGCAGATCTCGGCCTTTCCCTATGTTGCCGCGAACTGGGGCGAAGCGAAGAAGATCTATGGCCCCGGCGGTGCGATTCACGACGCGATGAAGGAGCTCTATGCCAAGCAGGACATCACCATGCTGGCGGCCTATCCTGTGTATTTCGGTGGCGTCGCACTGAACACCGACGCTGTTGATCCAGGTGATCCGACCGCAGCCAAAGGGATCAAGGTGCGCGTTCCAGGCATCAAGAGCTTCCAGCTGACCGCCGACGCATTGGGCTACATCAGCTCGCCCATCCCGTTTTCCGAAGCATTCACCGCCGTGCAGACAGGTGTGGTTGACGGTGTCGTGGGGTCCGGCGCCGAAGGGTACTATGCGTCCTTCCGCGATGTAACGACCGCTTATGTTCCCGTGAACACTCACTTTGAAGTTTGGTACATGATCATCAACTCAGGCACTCTGGCCGACTTGAGCGAAGCGGATCGCACCGCACTGGAACAGGCGGCGCTGGAGTTCGAAGCCCAGCGTTGGGAAACCGCCGAGGCCGATCAGGGCGCATTCGAGCAGAAGCTGGCCGACAACGGAGCAAAGATCGTTGATCTGACCGATGCGCAGCTGGCCGCGACAGCAGAACACGTGCGCGCGCAGGTCTGGCCGCAGGTCCTGCAGGATGTGGGTCAGGATTGGGGTCAATCGATTCTCGACAAGATCGCCGAGTAATCCGGACAGATCCCACCAACGGGACAGGCGCGCACCTCCCAGCGCCTGTCCCAGTCATATTCGGAGACCAGTCATGTTCAGATCCCTGCAAGACGTGGGCGCAAGCCCGGTAACGCTGTCGGTCAACGGCCAGCCCGTCACGGCCCTGCCTGGCCAGTCCGTGTGGACAGCTATGGCCGTCGCCGGTCAGACCGAAACGCGCAAGGCGGCCCTGTCGGGCGAAGCGCGCAGTGCCTATTGCGCCATGGGTGTCTGTTTCGAGTGCCTGGTCGAGATTGACGGATTGCCGAACCAGCAGGCCTGTTTGCGTCGCGTGGCCGACGGGATGGTCGTGATCACTCAGGACATCACCGAAGCGTCCGAGGCCCCGCATGTCAGCCTTTGACTGCGCCATTGTCGGAGCCGGTCCGGCTGGCATGTCGGCGGCCATTGCTATGGCCGAGGCCGGTGTGCGTGTCGTTGTTCTGGACCGCGCCTCACGGGCCGGAGGGCAGATTTATCGGTCGGCGGCGGCAAGCCCCTTGCCCGATGTTGCAGCCTTGGGGGCGGATTATACCGTTGGGGCAGACCTGATTGCTGCCTATGAACGGGCTGACGTCACCCATTTTGCCAACGCGGATGTTTGGCATTTGGGGGAGGATGGGCGCATTCTCTTTTCGCAGGACGGCGAGTCACGGGAACTGCACTGCCGCGAGATGTTGCTCTGTCCCGGTGCGATGGAACGCCCGATGCCTATCCACGGTTGGACGCTGCCCGGCGTCATGACCGCGGGGGCAGCGCAGGTGATGTTGAAATCCGATGCAGTGGTTGCCGAAGGAGCCGTTTTTGCTGGCTCGGGCCCTTTGCTTTACCTGATCGTCGCGCAGTATCTGCGCCTGGGCGTATCTGTCAAAGCGTTGATCGACACGACGCCCCGGCAAAATTATGTGGATGCTGTTCCCTTGATGCCAAGAGCCTTGAGACAAGTTGCGATGCTGCGCAAGGGGTTGTCGTTGCTGCGCGAAATCCGGGCCTCTGGTCTTCCTGTTTATCGCTTTGCCGAAGATCTGGCGGTGTTGGGCTCAGACAAGGCGCAGGGGTTGTGCTTTGCGACAAAAGGCAAGCAGCGCAAGATCCACGCTGACACCGTTTTTCTGCATCACGGTGTGCAACCCAACCTGAACATGACCCGTGCGATGGGGCTGGCGCATCATTGGAACCCGGATCAAATGTGCTGGCAGGTCACGGTGGATGTCTTCGGACAAAGTTCCGTCCCGCATGTATCTGTCGCGGGAGACGGGGCCGGTATCATCGGAGCCGATGGCGCGCGCACCGCCGGGCGGTTGGCGGCATTCAACATTCTGCATCGTTTGGGCAAGCTGTCCTTGACCGACCGTGATCGGCAGGCTCGCGAGGATTTGTCCGGCATCAAAGAGCAGATCCCCTTCAGGCGGTTCATTGACCGTTTGTACCGCCCAACTGACGCTTTGCGTCTGCCGCAGGAACCGACGACCTTGGTCTGTCGGTGCGAAGAACAGACGATGGACGATCTTCGAGCCGGGTTCGAACAGGGCGCGCGCGATCCGAATGCGCTGAAATCGCTGACCCGCTGCGGCATGGGGCCTTGCCAGGGCCGTCAATGCGGGCATGTCGTGTCCGGCTTGTTGGCGCAATGGCGCGGGACAGACCCGGAAGAGGTGGGGTACTACCGGCTGCGTTCTCCGCTGCGCTTGCTGAGCTTGGATGAATTGAGCCAGTACAAACCGGTCATTCTGGAGGCCGCGGAATGAAAGCGGATGTCCTGATCGTTGGCGGCGGTATACAGGGCTGCGCCACCGCCTATTACCTGTCCAAGCAGGGTGTTTCCGTCATCGTATTGGAGAAGGATTACTCGGGACGCCATGCCTCGGGCGTGAATGCCGGTGGCGTGCGACTTTTGGGGCGGGACATGGCCGAGGTGCCTTTGTCCAAGGCATCGATGGAGATGTGGCAGACACTGGACGACGAATTGGGGGAGGACACCGGGTTTCGTAACCAGTCCCTGATCAACATCGCAGTGGATGAGGCCGACATCACCGCTTTGCATGAGCGCCAGGTCAAGATGCACGCGCTCGGCTACACGCATGAGCGGATTATCGACCAATCCGAGCTCATGCAGCGATTGCCGCATGTGAACCCGGATTGTGTTGGCGGCGTTCTGTCCGAACTGGACGGATACGCAATCCCCTACAAGGCAACTGCGGCCTTCCGCCGGGCGGCCGAGCGGAATGGGGCCCAAATCGTCGAGGGCGAAGAAGCGCTTGGCCTCAGGCGGGTTGGCAACGTCTGGCTGGCGCAAGGTACAGGTCACCGCTTCGAGGCAGAAACGGTCGTCAATTGTGGCGGTGCTTGGGCTGATCGCATTGCGTTGATGATCGGAGACAACGTCCCGCTCAGCCACGCTGCGCCGATGCTGATGATTACTGCGCGCGTGCCGAAATTCGCCGCGCCTGTTGTGGGAGCGGTCAGCCGACAACTGAGCTTCAAGCAGTTCGAAAACGGCACCGCTCTGATCGGCGGCGGGGCCAAGGGATTTGCGGACCGTGCGAACAATCGAACGCGGCTCGACTATGCCAAACTGGCCAGTGCGGCCCGTACCACCGCCGAATTCTTTCCGATCATGCGGCGCGCCAGCATCAATCGGATGTGGGCTGGGCTTGAGGCCTATATGCCCGACAACCTGCCCGTGATCGGCCCCGCCGCAAATGCCGCTCGTGCCTTCCACGCGTTCGGGTTTTCCGCGCACGGGTTCCAGATGGGACCGGTGGTTGGACAGGTTATGGCCGAACTGGTGACTGGCGGGACCACCCGTTTCGATTTATCGGCGTTCCGTATTGACCGCTTTGACCGCAAGGTCCTGTAACAGGAGAGCAAATCATGACCATCACCCGAATTGAAACCGGCCAAAGAATGAGCCGTATCGTGAAACATAACGGGACGGCCTATCTGTGTGGCCAGACTTCGGACGCGGCGAGTGTCGCGGATCAGACATCCGAGATCCTGGCCAAGGTCGAAGATCTGCTGGCCAAGGCGGGCAGCGACAAGACCCGGATCCTCCAATGCGTGATCTGGCTTGCCGACATGGCCGACTTTGCCGAGATGAACGCGGTCTGGGATGCCTGGGTCCCTGATGGCCATGCTCCGGCGCGCGCGTGTGGAGAAGCGAAATTGGCCCGCGATGTGCTGAAGGTCGAAATGATCGTTACCGCCGCCTGCGATTGACGGCGGGAACCTGTGTTCTGATCGTGGAGAGACCTTAATCCACGGTCAGGACGAGTTTGCCGGTGGTTTTGCCGGTTTCCAGCCTGCGATGTGCCTCAGCGGCATTTTCCAACGGAATCTCGGTGATCTGGGGGCGCAGGATACCCTGTGACAGAAGGTCAAAGATCCGGGCCATGTCGGCGTTGAACGCCTGTGGCTGAGCCGTGAAGTAGGTGTAGATGTCGCTCAGTCGGACGGCAACGGATTTCTGGAAATGCGGAACCATGTCCTGGGCAAAGGATCCGTTGGGCGGTCCGGCCAGAAAGCCGAAAACGACAGCTGTACCCAACGGCGCAAGCGCATCGAGATCGGATTTCAGCGTGTCGCCCGAGATGGGGTTGAGTGTCAGATCGACACCCCGCCCGCCGGTCAGTTCCTTGACGCGGGTCGTGACGTTTTCACGGCGGTAGTCTACGACGAAATCCGCGCCTTGCGCCCGAGCGTAATCCAGCTTGTCGGTGCTGGCCGAGGCGATGACTGTCATGCCCAGATGTTTGGCGATATGCTGGATCATGGTGCCGACACCGCCCGCCGCAGCGTGAACCAGAACCGTTTTTTCAGCAGCAGCACCGCCCAGATTGACCAACATTTGCCAGGCGGTCATGGCATTCACCGGCAGGGCCGCAGCGGTTGCAAAGGGTACGTCGTCTGCTATCCGTGTGACATAAGGGGCCGCAATCACGCTGTGACTGCCATATCCTGCCGCACCGATCGACCCCATCCACGCTACCCGATCACCCAGGGCAAACCCGGTGACTCCTTCGCCGAGGCCTTCGACGACACCCGCGCCCTCAACTCCGGGGATGTGGGGCAAGGCAGGCATAATACCATCAGGCATTTCGCCCTGGCGAATGATCGTGTCTATGAAGTTCACCGCGGCCGCCCGGTTGCGGATCAGGATTTCGCCGGGACCCGGTTGTGGCTGGTTGAACTCCACCTGGCTCAGAACGTCGGGGCCGCCGATGGCGGGCATCTGGATTGCGTAAGACATGTCTTTCTCCGATGAGCTTGGGTTCAAACAAACCTAGCGCCCACAGAGCAGTGTGATAATATTCCAGAATAAGAGATATAATCTTGCTGGTGATATAATGATCTACAACGATCTTGCATTGTTCACGGCCGTCGCCAGACATTTGAGCTTTTCCGAAGCTGCTGCCCGGCTGGATATTCCGCTGAGCCGGGTCAGTCGCCGGATTGCCGAACTTGAGGATCATCTGGGGGTCAAGCTGTTCGAACGCACAACCCGCAAGGTTCGGCTGACCGAAGAGGGGCGGCGCCTGATGGATCGCTGTCAGGGCCCGGTTGAGGCTTTGCAGGAGATCGCGGGTTTTGCCGATGTGGCAGGCAGGCAGACGATCCGGATCACGGCGCCGCCCGTCGCGGTCCAAAGCCGGATCGGACCGATGCTGCTGGATTTCGCACAGGCTCATTCGGGGGTCAGACTGGACGTGACCGCAACCAACGAGATCTTGGATTTCTTCCGCGACAATATCGACTTGGCCTTTAGGGTCGGCCCGTTGGACGACTCCAGTTTGGTGATCCGCCGACTCTGGACGTTGGAGTATTGTTTTTGTGCCGGCGATGGCTTTGTCGCGGAGCATGACCTACAAGACGCAATCTCTCGCGACCGGCTTCCGCAACTGCCGGCGCTTGTGTCGCGCCAGCCATGGCTGATGCGCACGGGCGAACAGATCAAACCGTCGATCATCGCACATGAGTTCGACACGCTTGATATGCTAGACGGGGCGGCACAGCGAAATATGGGGATCACCATCCTGCCCCGGGACATGGTTGGTGCGGGCCTGTGCGAGGTTTCAGTGGACGGGGCCATCCCCATCACCCGTGACATGTATGCGTTATACCCGAGCCGACGTTTGCTGCCGGCCCGGGTGCGCAACCTGATCGATTTCGTCACGCTCAGCTGACGGCAGCAGCCTTGACCGGATCAGCGGCCAACTCGGCCAGCAGACGGGCCTGTTTCACCTTGGGATCCAATACGGGATTGGTCAGGTGGGCCAACATGGCAGGCAGTCCCGTTTGGATCTGGTCCGGAGTGGCCTGTGCCATGCCATGCGCTACGAAGGGGCGCAGATAGGTCATGCCGGTCAGGTTTGCCGTCTGCTGGAATGGTTTCAGGAATTCGTCCATCGAGAAGTTGTTATAGCCTCCCGCGTGATAGCTGTCGGCCGGGCCACCGGTCGAGACGAGGATCAGGAACTCGCGCCCTTTCAGCTGGTCGCCACCGGGGCCATAGGCAAAGCCATATGTCAGCACCTGGTCCATCCATGCTTTCAGAACTGGCGGGGCAGAATACCAGTAGAACGGGAACTGGAACACGATGCGATCATGCGCCAGCAGCAGCGCCTGCTCTGTGGCCAGATCGAATTGCATCTTGGGGCCGCCGACCGATGTCAGGTCGCGGGTGGTGATGTCTTGTGTTTGCGACAGCATGTCGAACCATGCGCGGTTGATGCGCGACTTGGTCAGATTTGGGTGTGCCGTCAGGACAAGGGTCTTCATTGGGGTGCCTCATATGGTAGGGATGCGGAATATTGCGTGATCAGCGGGCGGCCATCTGCCCGGATCTCGAAGCGCCAGGTTTCACGAACCGAGAGTTCGATCAGCTCTCCCTGATGGGTGCGACCGCGAAACAGCACGTTGAAGGTTGCGTCATGGTCTGAAACCTGAATGTCGGTGACATGGTGTTCCGTGGGGCGTGTGAAGGTGGCCAGAACTTTGTCGTACCAGTCGCGAACCCGGTCATGCCCGTGCAGATCGGGGTCGGTGTCAGGCATGTCCCAATGCACTTGAGGGTGGAGATCGGGCAAGAAGGAGCCGATTGGGGCAAGTTGGTCGAAACGCTCGAACCAGTCGGCGATGAAGCTGGTGACGTTGGTTGTATCTTTCATCGGTCTCACCACTCAATCGGTTTGCGATCGCGGAAAAAGCCTCCGGTCGGGCCGTTCCGGTCCAGCGTGGCCAGCCACAATGCGGTGTCGGCCCCTTCTTCGGGAGAGCGGCTGGCCCCCATCCCACCCATGCGGGTGCGCACCCAGCCGGGGCACATGGCGTTGACTTTGACGGTGCTGGGCAGGGTACGCGCGGCCGCCACGGTCAGGGCGTTCAGCGCCGCCTTGGCCACGCCATAAGCGCCGGGTCCCGCAACGCCATCGGCAAACGCCCCCCAGCCGGAAGAGACATTGACGATACGGCCATAGCCCTGTTCCACCATGTGCGGGGTCGCCAGATGCATCAGGTGGTAGGGGCCGTGTACCATGACGGCCATCGATGTCTCGAAATCCTGTGGGTCGTTCAGAACGCTGCCCGCGCCCAGCGTCCCGGCGTTGTTGACGAGGATGTCCAGAGGGCCGGTCTGCTTCAGCGCCAAGGAGATGCTGTCGCGGTCGGCCACGTCCAGCTGCACGGCAGTGGCTCCGATCCGGTCAGCTGCACTTTGCCCTGCTGTCAGATCGCGAGCACCCAGCCAGACCATGTGCCCCTGTTCGGCCAACCCCTTGGCGATGGCAAGCCCGATGCCCCGGTTTGCTCCGGTCACAAGCGCACGTTTCATACCGTGTCTCCCTGTGCCGCACAGCGGGCCTGTGCCCGGGCAGGCAGCTCGCCATTTCCGGTCAGGAACCGGAAGTTGAAGCGGTTCGCGCTGAGCTTCCAGCCCGTGTTGCGCACCAGTTTAAGTGTGTAATCACCGTAGACGGTCCAGATTTCTCCACCTTGCGCACCGGCAATCTGGTGGGTTGCGATGACCGAGGCGCGGACAGTTGCCGTGTCACCATGAGTGTCGATGTTAAACGGCCCGAGATGGTGTTGAGTTACGTCAAAACCCGGCAGGATGGCTTTCCAGCCGTTCAGAATATCTGCCGGGTCAAGGTCCTTACCGGGGCCTGCGCCGAAGCTGGAGTAATCCAGGTGGAACGGGTCGGTCATCAGTTCCTGTGCGTGAGCCCAATCCCGCGCGTCAATCGCGGCGAAAAAGGATTGGACAGTGTTTTTGATATCTTGGGTCATGCAGTGTACCTGACGGGAAAACGTGTCTTAGTCAGCCAGACGGTCCGGCACCGGGGCGAGATCGTATTGTGACCAGAAGAAGGTATTGGCCGCGTCCTGATCGGCGCTCAGGTTGGTGGCCTCGACGATCTTGCCGTCCTCGATCCGGTAGACCAGTGCCCAGATCGTATCGACATTGGGCTTGCCGTCGGCGTTGGACCAGCCGCGATGGATGTCGACCACATGGGTCTCGTCTGCGCCGAAATAGATCGGTTCCGCCTGGAACCCCGCTACCCCGAGCTGGGCGAAGAACGCCAGAACCTCGTCCCGGCCGTTCTTGGTCCCGGACAGAGGGTGACGTCCGGGGATGTACCATTGAACGTTTTCGTCCATGACGGCGGCAATCCCATCCAGATCCTGTGCTCCATAGGCGGCAAAGAAATCCTGAACGACCTGAATATTGTCTTCGGGAGAGGCCGCGAGCGTGGGCTGAGCACAAGCCAGTGACAGGCCAACTGCGATGGGGGTGAGCAAGTGTTTCATGTCCTGTCCTTTCAGGCGTTCAGAAAATCGGCCACGGCGTCGGCCGCGGCTGTCACGGCGTCCTGACGATCGTAGAAATCGAACTGGGTGACGTCTTCGCCCAACCACAGCTTTTCCAGCGGCGCCTTGGTGCGCGCCTCGTAGGCGGCGGCCCCAGCGGGCAGCGCGATCGAGGCAGAACCGACCATCAGCATCGGCTTGGTCAGGCGGTCGGCGCTGACCTGTGCGTCATAAGTCAGCCAGGGTTTCCAGGACGCGACCGAGAATTTGTTGTCATAGGCCGGGATCAGGCCGCGGTCTTCTTCGGTATAATAGGGGGCCTGATACATGACGCTGTTTTCATCCGTGGCCGACGCCCCGAGCAGCACGGTGTCACTTGCTCCTTCGGCCTCGGACGCGGCGATCAGGTTTGCGGCCATTTCAGGCCCGCCATAGATGCCTTTGGCCATTTCCGGATCGTGCAGCCACGGGGCAACCAGCGCCACCTTTTGCAAAAGCGGATCATCGGCAACCGCCGCGGCCATGTATCCCGAGGATGCGCAAACCCCGAGACCCGAAATCCGGGCGCCGTCCACATCATTACGTGAAGCCAAGTAAGCCGCCGCTGCGCGAATATCAGCTGTCTTGGTGGCCGGGTCTTCGACAAATCGCGGTTTACCTTCGCTTTCGCCCCACCCGGTGAAGTCGAACGCCAAGGCTGCCTGACCGCGCGCCGCCAGTTCGCGGGCATAGGTCCCCGCCATCTGTTCCTTCACTGTGGTCCATGCGCCGGTGACGATGACCGCAGGCAACGGACCTTCGGTCTGAGCCGGCAAATACAGCGTGCCCTTCAGGCTGTTGCCGTTGCTGTCGAACCGGACGGTTTGGGAGGTCACGGATACTGGGTCTGGCGCGTTCTGCAGGGTGATGCGGTTCATCGCGGGGATCCTTGTGAAGCGGAGTTGCGGGCTTGAGTTAAAACTAGAGCGGTTTCCGCTTTGGGATAATCACCTGATCAATCACTACTTTCATGTATGAGATCGTATAATTATGAGATGGACAAACCGGCGCCTTGACGCCACCGTGTCAGGGCGGGGTTTGCCCAAGGGGGCGAACCCTTTGAAATGGTCTCTGCCAACCCCTAGGTTTGCATCATGTCCAATGTCTTATCTAACAAGACGGTCTTGCCCGCAGGTGGGGGGGCGTTCGAGCTGCCCTCGCTGTCGGTCGGCATTTTTCTGAACGATCAGCCGACGCATCGGTTCGCCCATGGCTCGACCTTGGCGACGCATACCCCTTTGACCAAGTCACAGGGCTGGATCTTGCCTGCTGGCAGTGATGGGGTCTGTGAATATGACGAGGATCTGGAACTGGTCCTGGTCAGCCTGGAGGACAGTATCCTGGCGGAGTTTGGGCTGGATCGGGGCTTTGGCTTTCGCGCCATAGTCGGGGATATCGACCCGTTGTTGCTGAACCTCAGCCTGACGGCCAGCACCGCTTTGGGTGGCGGGACACTGTACCGCGAAACCCTCCAGCGGGCCTTGGCCGCGCAAGTGGTTGAAACGCTCATGCCGACGCCGGATTGGCAGGTCGGGATCGAGGATGAGCGGCTGCGCCGGGTGTTGGATTACATTCACAGTAATCTGGCCGAAGACCTGTCTCTGTCCGAGATGGCCGACATTGCCGCGATGAGCGTCACGCGCTTTGCCAAGACTTTCAAGACTGTGCTGGGCCAATCGCCGCTGCAATATGTCATTGCGGCACGTCTGGATCTGGCGTCAGTTCTGTTGAAGACCTCGAAACACAGCGTGGCCGAGATAGCCTGGAAAGTAGGGTATCAGGATGTCAGCCGGTTCGGGCAGCATTTCAAACGCAAGTTCGGGACCACCCCGGCCGCGTTCCGGGCAGGGTGATCCCGCAAGTCAGTGTCAGTTTTGCGCCGCACGCTCTCCGGCCTGGGCGACCAGCCCACGGTCTCCGGTTTCCCAGAGGGCGGTCATGGTCAAGGCGGTTACACGCCAGCGGTCGCCCGATTTCTCCAACGCATAGGTATAGCGCCCGCCAAGCACCCACAGACCGTCCTCGATCCGGTGGGTTGCGGTGAAATCAGCCTCGGCCGTGGCAGTCGTTTCGGAGAAAGAGGTTATACTGTGGTTGGTCACCATGTGATGGGTGCTGTCGAAGCCAGGCAGAAACCCGGCCCAGCCCGCCACCAGATCGTCGGCGTCTTGGGTTGCCGCTTCTCCGCCCCACAGACTGGTGTAATCGACTGTCACCGTGTCGGCAAAGGCGCCGCGGACGCGGGTCCAGTCCTGCCGGTCAGCCCCGGCGGCAATGTCGGTGATCGAACGGGAGATCTGTTCGGGGTCGGCTAGGGCGGCTGTGCTCAGGGTCGCGGCGGTCAAAAGCGCCAGAGAGTTGCGGATCATGGATCTGTTCCTTTGCAATGTCCTTTGGAACGGTTGGGGGCAGGGACAGCCCCCCCGGGTTCGTACGGTCAGGAGTCGGTCCCGGCACGGAAGTGGGCGGCAACGGTATCGGCCGCGCGTTCGACATCTTCGGGATTGTCGTAGAAATCGAACTGGGTCACGTCCTCCAGCCACTGCATGGTGGCGTCACCGGTAAAGCCTGACAGGAAGCTGCGGACGCCCTGCGGGATCGCGGCGCTTTCGGAATGAACAACGGCCAGCGGTTTATCCAGGCGCTGGGGGTTGTCGGCCGGGTGATAGGTCAACCAGCCTTCCCAGCCTGCATTGTTCCACTGATTGTCATATTCCGGGATCGCACCGCGATCAGCTTCGTAGTAGTAGCCTCCGATCGGCATCAGCACGCCTTCGGCGCCTTCGGGGCCGGCGGCAGGGATGATCTGGCCTCCGGCGGCTTCGGCCTCGCGGGACATGGCGATCAAGCCTGTGACGCCTTCAGTGCCACCGTAAACCGCTTCGACGATCTCTTCGTTCTGCAGCCATGGCGCGACAAGGCCGACGCGCTGGACCAGCGGGTTACCCGAAACGGCATCGACCATATAGCCCGCCGAGGCGCAGATGCCCAAACCGTTGATCCGCCTGGCATCCACTTCGGGCAGGGTGGCGACGAATTCGAAGGCACGGGAAATGTCTTCGGTTTTCGCTTCGGGGCTTTCGACGAAGCGAACATTCTGCGGCAGATCGCCGGACTTGCCCCAGCCCCGGAAGTCAAAGGTAAAGGCGGCAAAGCCCCGCTCGGCCATTTCACGCGCGTAGTTTGCTGGCATCTGTTCCTGAACCGAGGTCCAGGCACCGGTGACCACCACGGTCGGCAACGGTGTGCCATCATGACCATCCGGCAGGTACAGCGTGCCGGACAGGGTCACGCCCTGGTTTTCAAAGCTCACCGTACGGGTTTCAATATCGGCCAGAGCGGTTGATGCCAGCAGCGTTGCAGCGGTTGTCAGGGTCGTCAGTTTCATCTGGTGCTCCATCATCGGTTGGGTGGGTCGTGATGGGGCTAATGTGCCCTGTCGCAGCGGCGGTGAGAGGCGCGATTCCTGTCCTTTGTTATGTGATTCCTGTCGTCTTCGAAGCGGCGACCGGTCCGCTTGAGACTCACTTTGAGCTGTAGACGAAACTCAGCCTGTGGCTTTTCCCGTCAGGCGGGACAGGAAAGGGGGACGCGCGGCGGACTTGGGACCGTGCGGCCAGATCGATGGCGGACCCTACACCGCTGTCGATAACCTGTACCCAGGCCAATGTTCCATCGGGGTTGATTTCGAACATCACGCGGACGCTCCCCCGGGCTGATACGCGGCCGCTGGGGAAGCGGTTCAGATGCATCAGGACTCGCCCCGCGTAATTGGTTCGCGTGGCATTGCCGCCGTTGCGGGCAATTGGGAAGTTCAGACCGTCTGCCAGGCTGGGGGCAGAAAGGCCGGCAAACAGGTCGGTACCGTCGCGATTGTAGCGACTGAGAGGGGATTCCACGGTTCCGTCTGCCTCGCCCAACTGTGCTTGGGAGGGACGCCGCTCGGGCAAGCGCGGACGCAGGGAGGAGGCGACGGCCTGCGTGCTGTCTGCCGAGGTTTCGGTTTCATCAGGCTGAATGGTTTGCGGTGCTTGATCTTCCGGCTGCGCTTCGACCGTCTCGGTTTCAAGCGGAACGATGGGAAGGGCCGCGGGGTCGGGGGATGGGGTGATTGGCACCACGGGTGCTACCGGGGTGGTCACTGGTGCAACGATTTGCGCGGTGTCCGGCAGGACAGGCGGCGCAACGGGTTCTGCGGCCTCTGGCTCGATGGGCCGGGTTTCTTCGGTGCTTGGCTCCGCGGCGTCTGGGTCGCCCAGCGGAGGCGCAGGGTTGGCAAGATCTTCGGCCGTCAGCGGCTCGGTGACTTCCGGCTCAGCAGCGGGGGCCTGTTCCGGCTCAGCGGCGGGGGCCGGTTCTGGCTCCACGGCCTCGCCCGTATCCGGAGAGGTTGTATCCGTCGGGTTGTCAGAGGCAACCAGTGCCTCACTGGTCGGGGGCAGTTCGTCTGGTTCGGGCTCCGGTTGAGGTTCCGGTTCAGGCGCTGCCGTCTCCTCTGGTTCAACCGGTTCGGTTACCGCCTCTGCCAGGTCTTCAAACGTGTTGGTCAATTCCACTGCATCTGACGAAGGCGCTTGCTCCGCCGGCCGGACAAGGGTCGGCAAGCTGAGACGCAGGCCCAGACCATGCGCCAGCAGCGACAGCACAATCGCTGCAATTGCAATGGCAAGTGACCGGCGGATCATTGCATCGCCCGCTCAGTGACCAGAATGACCGAAGGGGCGCCCAGACGACGCAAGGCGCCGGTCACCGCGATCAGGCGCTGACCTGGGGCGTTGCGGTCGGGGACGATGCGCACCGGACCGTTTTCGTGGGTCGCCATATAGGTCTCAGGGTCGATGGGTGCGCCGCGAAAGCTGAGCATGCCATCACTGTGCAGCACCAGTGCGTCAGGTGGCTCGCGCCCCTCCAACCCTTCCGTGTTGACCAGCTCCAGATCCCGGTCCAGCGGTGGCGCAACGGTACCCGCAATCAAAAAGAAGATCAGCATCAGGAAGATCACGTTGATCAGCGCAATGGTGGAATCGCGTTTGCGCAAGGGGAGGCCACGGCGGATCATCGGCTTACTCCAGCACCGTGACGCTGAGCCCATCGCGCCCGCGCAGTCGCACTAGCAGATCGACCAACCGTTGAGCGGTCGTGTCGTCATCGAGGCTGACGAGTATCTGACCTTCGGTGACCTGTTGGGTCAGGTCGTCCAAGGTCAGAGGCTGTCCGTTCAGGGTCAACCTGTCGGCGCCCAGTTGGACAAAGACCCGCTCGGTCGTGGTATCGGATGTCCCCGCGCCGGCAACGGCCTGGCTCAACTCGATCTCACCAAAGGTCGAAAAGGTCGAGGTCACCATGAAGAACAGCAACAAGAGGAATATGACGTCGATCAGCGGCGTCATCGACATCCGTCGCCGGACAAATGGAGCGGTATTACGCATGGCTCGGGGCGGTGGCGGGGACTGACCCGGCTGCCTCGATCAGCTGATGGCCTGGGACCAGAACCGTGCGCAGCGCCTTGTCGGCAAAGACCCGTTCGCGGGCCATCCGGCTTTCGAACCAGGCCAGCAGCATCGAGGTCGGCATGGCTACGGCCAGCCCTGCGGCGGTGGTCAGCAATGCCACCCAGATCCCGCCCGCCAGCAGCGACGGATCAACCGAAGAGCCTGCCGATTGCAGGCTTTGAAACGCTTCGATCATGCCAAGAACAGTGCCGAACAGCCCCAGCAGCGGGGCGATCTGCGCCACCATGTCAAGAAAGCGGAACCCCCGCTCCAGCCCTGCCAGAGCCAACCCGGCCTCGGCATCCAGACGGTCGTCCAGCCCGGGTTGATCTGGTGCGGCCATGGCGGCAGCAACGATAGGCACCAGATAGCTGTGGCTGTTGGCCAAGTGCGTCTGTGCTCCGTGACGGTCGCCCGCATCCCACGCGGTCAGCGCTTGTGACAGTTTTCGATGCCGCCCGACGCCAGACACGGCGAATTGCCAGAGTTTATACAATGTGACCGCCAAGGTCAGGACCGACATGGCGATAAGGATCGCGACAACCGGACCACCCAACGCCAGAATGCCACTTAGTGCGTCTAGAAAGCTCATCCCAGCAACTCCACGGAAATTCGGCTGCTCAGCGACAGCGTTTGTTGACACAGGTCGCTGTGTTCTCCAGCGACCGTACAGGTATTGGCCCCGTTGATCAGCACCTGACCAACACTGTCGCAGCTCCGGTTTGGCAGGTCGAACTGCCGCACGCGGGGGCGGTCGGCTGGCAGGTCGCGGAAGTCGAACAACGACAGGCTGACCACACTACCAGAGGCGTCAAAGATCACCGTTTCGAACACTGCCTTGTCAATGGAAGTGCCGGTGGTGTTGCGGGCGACAAAGCTCAGCCGACAGGCGCCTTGTGTGTCTTGCAGCGCGTTGAGTTCAACCGACAGTTCTGTGGGGGCTTCGGTGGCGGTTTGTGCCAAGGTCTGAGAGACACATAAACCGGCAACCAGGGCGGACAGGGTGATCGAACGAACGGGCATGGGCAAACTCTGCACTGTATTTGCTGGGCACTGTTTCTGCGCGGTGTATCTGTGAGGTACTTTGTTTCCTGAGACGGGCAGCCCAAAGTTCGGGCCTGCCGTTTCTGCACCTGCTTTCTTGTGTATCTGGTTCCGGGATAACGCGGAAGCAAGGGGCACACAACTGTGATGGGGCGGATCGGGGCCGCGAGTGGGCGGGTGTTCGCTTCTTGACAGGGTAAAGCGGGTGTTCCTAAAAGGCGGTGATGGTTTTGACCGGGGCCAAGCTCCGGCGAATGAAAAGGGAATACGGTGCGGTGTAGCCACCAGGCGCCAAATCCGTGACTGCCCCCGCAACTGTGAGCGGAGAGCGATGTCGAAATGCCACTGGCCGACCAGGCCGGGAAGGCCGACAAAGCGACGACCCGCAAGTCAGGAGACCTGCCATCAGATGTTCAACCAACCCGGGGCGGGGCGTCCTGGAAGGAGGCTTTCATGGCACGCCGTTTGCGTGTTCAGACCATTGGTGCCTTCCCTCCGCACGCGCAGAGATGCGAGGCGGATCATGGCAGGCGATAAAGACCATTTCATCCTGATCTGCACCACCTGCAAGGGGCCAAGGGCCGCCGGACGGTTGCGCGGTGCCTTGGCCCAAACGCTTCCTGCGCGCTACGCGATACGCGCGGTGCCTTGGCCCAAACGCTTCCTGCGCGCTACGCGATACGCGCGGTGGATTGCATGGCAGGCTGCGAGCGCCCTGTGACCGTTGGGTTCCAGGCTGTGGGCAAGGCATCTTACCTGTTTGGCGACATTGATCTGGATGATCCGGCAGATACAGAAGCACTGGGTCGATTTGCGCATCAGTTTCTGGACAGCGACACGGGCTGGACGCGGGCCGTGGATCGCCCCGCCGCATTGTATGAAAAGACTCTGGCCCGGATGCCCGCGCTTCGGATTGAGGGCGCGGCATGAGTGCGTAGGATCCCTTTCTGAGTGTGCGCAATGTCGAATACTACGCACTGAACGGTGACGCGTTGGTCAGCGACGTTTCTTTTGATCTGGAACGTGGTGCAGTGCTGGCCATTGCTGGGCCCAACGGGGCGGGGAAGTCCACGCTGTTGAACTTGATGTCGGGGGTCGAGCCATTGGCGCTGGGTGAAGTGCTGGTGGATGGCGGCAGCCTTCGGGACATGTCGGCCATGGAGCGCGCCCGCCGGATTGCGGTGGTATCCCAGCAAGCCTCTCCGGACGGAAGACTACATTTGCGCGACTATGTGGCGCTGGGGCAGATGCCCTTGGTGTCCGGCAAGAGCTCGGAACAGATGGCTCAGGATCTGGCTCGCGTTCTGGAATTGACCGGATTGTCGGCGAAAGCGCGCAAACCGATGGAGCAATTGTCCGGTGGAGAGCGTCAGCGTGCCCATATCGCGCGGGCTCTGGCACAAGAACCGTCGCTGCTGTTCTTGGACGAACCGACAAACCATCTGGACCCAGACGCCAAGGGGCGGATGCTGTCGCTGGTCGCGTCGCTGGGCGTCACGGTTGTGATGGTGGTGCATGATCTGGTGATGATCCCCGAATTTGCCACCCATGCGGCACTGATGAAGGACACGCGGCTGACTGCTTTCGGCAAGGCCACCGAAGTTCTGACCGAAGACAGCGTACGAGAGACCTTCGGTGTCAGCTTCCTGCGCCTGCCACATGACGGGCGCCTGATCCCGGCGCTCGATATCCGAAAATCAACTGTTCAACTCTAATGGAGACCTCAACATGAAACTGATCTGGAGTACGGCGCTTGCGCTGGGCGTGGCGAGCGCTGCTGCTGCCGATGAAATCAAGGTGGACAATTGTGGCGAACCGCTTGTGTTCGACACGATGCCCGACCGGCTGGTCGTGCATGACATCAACATGTCCGAAATGGCCTTTGCTTTGGGCCTGCAGGACAAGATCGTCGGCGTGACCGGCATCACCGGTTGGTACAAGACCAGCCCTGAATTCGACGCGGCACGCGGAGACATTCCGGAACTGGCACCGAAATATCCGACGGTGGAAAATCTGGTTTCCGCGGATCCCGACCTGTTCTTTGCCGGATGGTATTACGGGATGAAACCGGGTGGAGAGGTTACGCCGGACACGTTGGCGCCGTTTGACATCAAGACCATGATCCTGACCGAAAGCTGCGTCCACCTGAACAAGGCCCGGCCCGAGGCCAGCATGGATCTTTTGTTCGGTGATGTTCTGCGCCTGGGCACAGTGATGCAGGTGGAAGACAAGGCCGAAGCGCTGATCGCAGGCTGGAAAGATCAACTGGCCGCGATCGAGGCCAAGACCGCGGATTTGCACAAACCGCGTGTCTTTCTGCTGGATGGTCCGGCGGATGCGCCCTTTACAGCTGGTAAGTTTGCCATCCCAGACGCGATGATCGCGGCTGCGGGCGGTAACAGCGTCACCCATGACATGGACACCAGCTGGGGCCGAACCTCATGGGAAACCGTGGCGGCCGCCAACCCGGAATTCCTGGTTCTGCTGGACTATCAGAACGGCAACGGCGCTGCTGACACGTTCAAGTTCCTTCAGGAGCATCCGGTGATGGCCCATACTGACGCCGTGAAAAACGGCCGCTGGGTTGGTCTGCGGTACAAGGAACTGACCCCGGGGCCGGCAAACATCGCCGCGATCGAGAAAATCGCCAAGGCAATGCACCCGGATCTGTTCTGATATGGGCCGACTTGGCCTGTCCATGACCTTTGGGGCGGCCGTTCTGGCCGCTCTGCTTTTGTTGTCGGTTCTCTACGGCACCACGGATATTCCGGTTTCGGACGTGTTCACCGCCATTGCGTCCGGGTTGGGGCTGTCTGCTGTCGAGCCAGAGCCGATGCATCGGATCATCTTTGACCTGCGATTGCCGCGCGCCCTGTTTGCAGCTCTGATCGGGGCTGGGCTGGGCTTGGTGGGCGCGGTCCTGCAGACCACGACCCGCAATGATCTGGCCGATCCGTTCCTGTTTGGTCTGTCTTCGGGGGCGGCGGCTGGGGCGGTTCTGGTCATCACAGTCACTGGCGACTTGTTGGGGGTCTGGACCTTGCCGATTGCCGCTTTCACCGGCGGGTTGGTGGCGTCCGGCATTGTGCTGGCCCTGGTTCAGACCTTACGCACCAGCGCGCCGGAAAAGCTGATCCTGGCGGGGCTGGCGGTGTCATTCCTGTTTGCGGCGCTCACCAATTACCTGATTTTCTCGGGCGACAATCGTGCGGCACATTCGGTCATCTTCTGGATGTTGGGAGGTTTGGGGCTGGCCCGTTGGGAAACCTTGCCGCTGGTTGCTGCCGGTCTGGGACTAATCCTGGCCTATGCGCTGTGGCGTCATCGTTGGCTGGATGCTCTGCTGGCCGGGGATGTAACGGCTGCGAGCCTCGGGGTCCCGGTGCGCGCGACCCGGTTTCGCATGTTTTTGATCTCGGCCCTTGCGACCGCGGCTTTTGTCTCGGTTGCCGGCGTGATCGGATTTGTCGGGTTGATGGTGCCGCATATTGCGCGCGGTCTGGTCGGACCTCTGCATCGTCGCCTTTTGCCATTGTCCGCACTGACCGGAGCCATTCTGTTGACCGGATCCGATATTCTGTCGCGTCTTCTGTTGGCCCCGCAGGAGTTGCCGGTTGGAATCGTTACCACATCGCTGGGCTCGGTCTTTGTGGTCCTGCTGCTGATGGGCACGCGCAGACAGGGGCGCTAGTGGTTACGCCCTGCGTGCGCGGCCTTCGCGCCAAGCCAATATTGCCGCCCCGGTCAGGATGATGGCAGCGCCGAGTAGAGAGACGAAATCGGGCAGGATGCCAAAGCCCAGAAAATCGTAAAGAGCGGCAAAGACCAGAGTTGCATAGCTGAACGGCGCCACAAAACTGGCATCTGCACGGGCCATGCCATTGATGAAAGCCGTCTGCGCGCAGGCCATCAAAAGGCCCAGAGCAATCATGGCCGCCCATTGTTGAAGAGTGGGGATCTGCCAAACCGAAACAACCGCGACCGAGGCAATGAGCAGCCCCAGCATGTTGTTGATCAGCAGAACCTGGAAAACAGGTTCGCGCCCCGAGAGCTTTTTGATGAAAATCAACTCCATTCCGATAAGTGCCGCCGCGCCAAGCGCCAACAGGGCTGCAGGCTGGAACGATGCAGGGGTCGGACGCAAGAGCACCATGGCGCCGGTTACGGCAATGACAGCCGCGATCCAGCGCCAGCGGCCGATTTTTTCGCCCAGCAACGGGATCGCCAAAATCATCGCGAAGACCGGGTTCAGGAATGAAATCGCCGTGGCATCCGACATCGGTATATGCGCGACCGAAGCGAACATCAGGGTGACTCCCGCCCAGCCAAAACTTGCCCGACCGACATGAAGCCCCGGATGCATCTTGGCAAACCTGGGCCGGAGGATCAGGGCAGCGGAGGACAATCCGATAAAGGCAAAGAGAAAACGCCCATGACTGATCTGCAAGGGGTTCATGGCCGGGCCCAACGTGTCCGTTCCCAGCGCCTTGGCAAGCAGCGTGGTGCCTGCGATGAAGGCCGTGGCCAGCAGGATCAGGCCGGCAGCGAGACCGGGATTTTCAGCCTTGGGAACAAACATGCGCCTATCCGTGCGGCAGTTGCGAGGCGTTGGCAAGATCAATTGAACCGGGTGGGTCGGCTGGCGATACCATGGGGCAGTCTGCCCCCTCTTGGCCCATTGGGCCAATTCACCCCCGAAGGTATTTTAGACCAGAAAGAAACAGGGTCACAGGCGCAGACGGAAGCACGCATAGATCCAGACCATTCCCATCCCGAACGCGCCAAGAAGGTAAGGCAGGCGCAATGCCGTCTCACGCCCCAGCTGCGGTTCGGCGAGGGCAACGATGAACCCTGCCGCCAAAGCGCCGAGAGGCATCATGCCCCAACCGAAAAACCGGTAAAGACTGTTCACGCGGCCCAGCAATGCGTCCGGAATCAACCGTTGACGATAGGAGACCGTGACGACGTTCCACAGAAGTGCCGCAAACATTTCGGCAAATAGAGCGGTGGCAACCATGATGGGCGAGGATGCCATCCAGATCATGACAAAGGACAGCGCGAAAACCGGCAAGGCGATCATCAGGGCCCGGAATTGGCCGGTGCGGGCAGCGATGGTTGGGCAAACGAGGCCGCCGATCACGCCGCCTGCAGCGCCCGCGGTCAGCAGCAGGCCATGCTGTGCGGCGTTCAGGCCCAGTATTTCCTGACTGAACAGGATTAGGACGGTGAGCGTCATCAGCGCCATTGCATTCATCACGCCCAGCATGACGGCCAGTTGCAGCACGGTCTTGTGGCGCCACATCCAGCTGATGCCTTCCCGGACCTCTTGCAGAACCGGGCGTGGTTCGGGACGCGCGCGTGGGCGTAGTACCATGCACCAGACCAGCACGGCGGCCGTGCCGAACGTGATCGCATCCAGTGCAAAGGGCGCAGGCACCGCAAACGCGATCAGAAGACCGGCCAGCGGAGGGCCGATGAACGACCCCATGACCTGCTCGATGCTCCAGATCTGACCATTGGCCTGTTCCAGCCGTTCGCCCGGCACCACCGAGGGCAGAATGGTCTGGGCCGCATTGTCGCGCACGACTTCGGCACTGCCGAGCAGGAACGCGAGCACCGAGAGCGCGCCGATGTAAAGAAGATCCTGTTCAACCGGAAAAGCTGGAACGGTCAGGATCACGCCGATTACCCCACAGGTCAGCGCCATGCGCAAAAGATCGGCCTGTACCATCAGCCTTCGCCGGTCGGCGCGGTCGGTCCAGACACCGGCGGGGATTGAGAACAGCAACCAAGGCAGGCGGGTGGCAAAGGCAACCAAGGCAATCAGCATGGGATCACGGGTGATCAACGTGGCGAGCCAGGGAAAAGCCAGGGCAGAAACGCCGTCGCCGAGATTGGAAATGGCAGAGGCGGAAAAGAGCAGGCGGTAATCGCGTAAAGTCCAAAGTCTTGTCATGGATGCATGGAGGGCGCGGCCGTCCGAATTGTCAAGCGACCGGTTTCAAAAGGGCTTCACATGCGGTGATTCTCCCGTTATGAGCCGTGCGCATGATCAAAGTTGCACAAATCACGGCGCTCCGACGCCGACGCTGATGTGTCTCCCGACCCGCCAAAGGTCGGTTTGATCGTTTGCGCCTGCGAAATCGGCGCGCACCCTTCTCTCCATCGTTGACCTGAGCCTTTTCGTGTTGCACTCACTTGGGCTCGATATTGCCAAAAGGATGATCCGGATGATCCCCTCTGTTCTGCCGACTTACAATCGTGCCCCGCTTCACTTTGTGAAGGGAGAAGGTGCCTGGCTGACCGAGGCGGACGGGCGCCGATTCCTGGATCTGGGTTCCGGTATCGCGGTGAATGCGCTGGGCCATGCGCATCCCGCCCTTGTCGAAGCGCTGACCAATCAGGCCAATGCCCTTTGGCACGTGTCGAACCTGTACGAGATCCCGCAGCAACAGGCGCTGGCAGACAAGCTGGTCAGCAATACCTTTGCCGACACCGTGTTCTTCACCAACTCGGGCACCGAGGCCTGTGAGCTGGCGGTGAAGATGGCGCGGAAGTATTTCTATGACAAAGGTGAGGCCGAGAAGGTCGAAATCATAACCTTTGACGGCTCTTTTCACGGCCGGTCTTCGGCGGGTATCGCCGCCGCTGGTTCGGAAAAGATGACCAAGGGCTTTGGCCCGTTGCTGGGCGGCTTTGTCCATCTGACTTTCGGCGATCTGGATGGCGTGACCAACGCGATCACTGACCAGACCGCTGCGATCATGATCGAACCGGTGCAGGGGGAGGGCGGTATCCGGCCGGTACCAGATGCCGAGCTCAAGGCCCTGCGTCAGATCTGTGACGAACATGGTCTGTTGCTGATCCTGGACGAGGTGCAATGCGGCGTCGGCCGGACCGGAAAGCTGTTCGCCCATGAATGGGCGGGCATCGCGCCCGATATCATGATGGTGGCCAAGGGCATCGGCGGTGGTTTCCCGCTGGGTGCGGTGCTGGCCACCGAAGACGCGGCCAGCGGGATGACCGCGGGTACTCACGGATCCACCTATGGCGGCAACCCTTTGGGCTGCGCGGTGGGTTGTGCAGTGATGGATCACGTCGCCGATCCCGATTTCCTGGCCGAGGTGAACCGCAAAGCAGGCCTTTTGCGCCAGAAACTGGAAGGGCTGATCGCCGAGCACCCGGACGTGTTCGAGGATGTGCGTGGGTCCGGCCTGATGCTGGGCATCAAGTGCAAGGCAACCAATATCGACGTGGTGAATGCGGGCTATGACAACCAGGTCATTACCGTTCCCGCCGCTGACAATGTGATCCGCCTGTTGCCACCGCTGACCTTGACGGACGAAGACATTGCCGAAGCCGTCACCCGTCTCGACAAGGCCGCTACCCAGGTTGAAAACGCCTGATCTTCTTCCCGTTCAAAATACCCGCAGGCCCAGGGGGCAATGCTCCCGGCCTGTAACAGACAAAAGCGATACCGACATGAACCATTTTCTCGACATCCACAAAACCGACCCAGCCGAGCTGCGCAAGATCATCGATCAGGCCAGTGTCACCAAACAGGCACGTCTGGGCCGCCCCAAGGCCGCGTTGGATGATGAACTTCCGCTGAAGGATCGGATGGTCGCTCTGATATTTGAAAAACCTTCGACCCGGACCCGTGTGTCCTTTGACGTGGGGGTGCGCCAGATGGGCGGGCAGACCATGGTGCTGAGCGGCAAGGACATGCAGCTGGGCCACGGCGAGACGATTGCCGATACGGCGCGCGTTCTCAGCCGGTATGTGGACATGATCATGATCCGTACTTTTGATGAAACCGTGCTGACCGAGATGGCGGAGTATTCCGACGTGCCGGTGATCAATGGGCTGACCGATCGCACCCATCCCTGCCAGATCATGGCGGATGTCATGACATTCGAAGAGCACCGCGGCCCGATCAAGGGCAAGAAGGTGGTCTGGACTGGCGACGGCAACAATGTCTGCGCCTCCTTCCTGCATGCTGCCGGACAGTTCGGGTTCGACATGACCTTTACCGGCCCGGCGCAGCTGGATCCGGAAGAGGAGTTCATGGGCTTTGCCCGTGCGCAAGGCTCTTCGATCCAGGTGGAGCGCGATGCGTTTAAAGCGGTCGAAGGTGCGGATCTGGTGGTCGCAGACACCTGGGTCAGCATGCACGACAGCCAGTCTTCGAAAGAACGTCGCCACAACATGCTGCGCCCTTATCAGGTCAACGCCGAGCTGATGCGCCACGCCAAGCCAGACGCGCTTTTCATGCACTGTCTGCCCGCGCACCGGGAGGAGGAAGCGACCTCGGAAGTGATGGATGGTCCGAACTCGGTGATTTTTGACGAGGCTGAAAACCGCCTGCACGCGCAAAAGGCGATCATGCGCTGGTGCCTGCAGGAGTGATTGGGCCGTTGCGGCATTTGCCCGGTGAAGGGCGAATGCTGCCTTGCCTCCTGATGGGATTGCTCTGATCTTGTCTGGTGTGGCCGCATTGTACGGCCACGCCAGTATGGGGACGCTAATGACAGATCCGAAGATCGTTGTCGCAGGCGCCGGAAGCATCGGCTGTTTCGTGGGGGGGCTGTGGGCCGAGGCCGGGATCCCGGTCACGCTGCTGGGACGGCCTCGACTGATGGAGCCGATCGCGGCGCAGGGATTGCACCTGTCCGACTATGCCGGATTGAACCTGCACCTGGCCCCGGATCGATTTGCTGCCCGAACGGATGCCGACTGTCTTGCGCAAGGCAACATCATCGTGGTTGCGGTAAAATCGGGCGCGACACAGGAGATGGCAGATTTCATCCGCACCCATGCGCCTGCAGATGCCGTTATCCTGAGCTTCCAGAACGGTCTGTCAAATATCCGAACTCTGCGAGATGCCTTGCCGGGCAGGGATGTCCGCGCGGCCATGGTGCCCTTTAACGTGATCAGGGCAGAAGACGGACGCTTTCATCGGGCCAGTTCGGGAGACATCGTGATTGAAAACGGGTCCGGAGCCCTGCACACCGTCCTGAATGTGCCGGATCTACCGCTTTGTGGTTCCGACCGGATCGAGGCCGTGCAGTGGGGAAAACTGCTGATAAATCTGAACAATGCACTCAACGCGCTGTCAGGGCTGAACCTGCGTGAGCAATTGCTTGATCGTGCGTGGCGGCAGGTCATGGCCGCGCAGATGACCGAAGCGTTGTCCGTGTTCAAAGCGGCGGGCGTTGCCGTAAATCCACCCGCCCCGGTGCCTGCCGGGGTACTGCCATGGATTTTGCGGCTGCCGACGCCGCTGTTTTTGCGCGTCGCATCGCGGATGTTGTCAATTGATCAGCACGCCCGAAGCTCGATGGCCTACGACCTGATGCAAGGGCGCAAGACCGAGGTCGAGGAATTGCAAGGCGAGATCCTTCGTTTGGCTGAGACCCTTGGACGGTCCGCCGTGATCTGCCGTCAGGTTTTGGATGCGGTGCAACGTGCCGAAGCGGAAGGGGCACAGTTCAAACGGCTGGGTCCGGATGCATTTCGGGTGTGAGACGGGTCAAGATATGATCACTTGCAAAAGCTGGAACAGAACTGCCGACATCAACGCCGAAGCCGGAACCGTCACAACCCAGGCCGCCAGAATGGACAGCAGGTGGGAGCGGCGCACCAGCCTGCGGCGGCGATGCTCTTCATGCGCCATCAAATCCCCCAGCGCATAGAATTTGCGGGACTTTCGCAGCCTGTGCGCCATGTACCATTCGCGGAACAACCCTACTCCGAACACGCCGCCCACGGCGACATGTGTGGAACTGACCGGCAGACCCAGCCAGCTGGCCAGGATGACGGTGATGGCGGTGGACAGTGCCACGCAATAGGCCCGCATCGGGTTGAGGCGGGTGATCTGTTGACCGACCATTCGGATCAGGCGTGGGCCGAAAAGGAACAGGCCAAAGGAAATTCCGAAAGCCCCGATCATCATGACCCAAACCGGAACCGGCACCTGGGCGGCGAAACTGCCGAATTCGACCGTGTGAACGATGGCTGCCAACGGGCCGACCGCATTGGCAACATCATTGGCTCCGTGGGCGAAGGACAGCAGTGCCGCGCTCAGGATCAAAGGCACCGTGAACAGCGCTTTGAGCGACCTATTTCGGTTCTCCAACCCCTCGGCCTGCCGGCGGATCAGAGGGCGGGCCAGCAGACAGGTCAAAGATCCGACAACCAATCCCGTCAACAGGGCTGTCTCGCCACTCACCGACACCAAGCGGTTCAGGCCCTTGATGGCCAGATAAGTGACGAAGCTGCCCGCCATCAGGCCGATCAGGATCGGAAGCCAGAACCGCGCGGCAGCCAGCTTATCGGACACGAACATGATTTGCGTCTTGATCAACGCCAACAGCGCTGCAGCAATTCCGCCCCCCAGCAAGGGCGCGACCAGCCAGCCAGAGGCGATCTGACCAATGGTGCTCCAGTTCACAGCACCCAAACCAGCGGCGGCTATGCCTGCGCCCAGAATACCTCCGATTACCGCGTGTGTTGTTGAAACCGGAGCTCGTACCAGCGTCGCCAGATTCACCCACAGGGCGGCTGAGAGCGACGCAGCAAGCATTGCCCAGACAAGTGTTTCGGGATCCTCCAACGGCTCCGGCGAGATGATTTCGCGCGATACCGTCTGGATGACGTCGCCACCGGCCAAAAGCGCTCCTGCACTTTCACAAACAGCTGCCAACGCGATGGCAGCAGCCATAGGCAACGCATTGGCACCCACTGCAGGTCCCATGTTGTTGGCGACGTCATTGGCGCCGATATTCAGCGCCATGTAGGCGCCAAAGATCGCGGCCAGAACCACGACCAAACTGCCGGACGCGGTTCCAAAGAACACAGCGGCTGTAAGTCCGGCAACTATGACAAAGGCCAGCCCGACACCAAGCCCAACCAAGGGGCGCGACACATACGTCGCCGCCAGTTCAAGCTGGGAAATACGTTTGAGGTCCTTGTCCAGAGTCTGCCACTCTGAGCGGGTGTCTTGTGGCATGACAGTTATCCGGGTTTGGCGCGCGCGTGCAGGCATGGCGAGGCGTCGCAATGACGCTGTAGCCGGTTTATGAGGCTGACCCAGCAGTGCAAGGCTGAGGTGCTCCTACAAGCCGCGCAGCAGGTCCTTCAGTTGCGGTTCGTGAACAAGGTTTGCCGCTTCGTCAGGTTTCATCCACTGGCGTTTGCGGCTCCCTGCTTCCGGGTAGTCAGCAGCCAGATCATCCACTTCGACCTTGAAAACATACGTCTCTATTGGTTCATCCGGACGATCATTGTGACGTTTGACGTAGTCATACGTGCCGATCGGATCGTCCTGAAGGGCGCCCGCGGTCACGCCGGCCTCTTCCCATGCTTCCTGCAAAGCGGACTGCGCCCCGTCTTTGCCGGGGATCGGCCAACCCTTGGGAATGATCCAGCGTCCTGTATCCCGGCTGGTCACCATCAACACGTCCAGGTCCGTACCGGTCTTACGGTAACACAATGCCGCCACCTGGACGCGGCGTGGACGGAAGAACATCGGCTTGAGAACCTCCTCCCAAGCTTGTGTCATCAGATTTGTCATTGGTACGAAGCCTGTTTCTTTCCCTTGCAAGCTTTATCGCTGCGATTAACTGAGTGTATATACATATCAAGTGCGTCTTTGCCAAGGGTCAAGTCCGTAACTCTGTCTGGTTTGGGGTTAAAAGTCCTCGGGAATCGGGCATAATCGGGCAATTTCGCACGAAGCTGTTTGATGCGGACGCGGACAAGATGAAAACAGGGCGAAGGAGCGCTTATGAAGCAGGCGGATATCGGGGTTTATGGACTGGGAACCATGGGTCGTGCCCTTGCTTTGAACCTGGCGGAGCACGGGTTCGCAACCGCAGTTGCCAATCGTGAACATGATTGGATCGCCCCGTTTGTCGAAGGTGCCAGTCATCTGGGCGAAAACCTGCTGCCGGCCTATGATCTGGAGACCTTTGTAACCCGCCTGGCCAAACCACGCGTCGTCTTGTTCATGATCCCGTCCGGCGCGCCACTGGATGCAATGTTGGCGCAGGTGCTGCCGCTGCTGGAGCCCGGCGACATGGTGGTCGATGCCGGCAACGCAGATTTCAACGATACCATGCGTCGTACCCGAGAGGTTGAAGCACGAGGCCTCTCTTACGTGGGTATGGGCGTATCTGGGGGCGCGAGAGGGGCGCGGCACGGACCGTCGATGATGGTCGGCGGTACACCGGACAGCTGGGTGCGGTTGCAGCCGATCCTGACAGCGATTGCCGCGCGGTTCGAAGGTGATCCGTGCGTGGATCATCTGGGACCGGACGGAGCGGGGCATTTCGTCAAGACAGTCCACAACGGGATTGAATATGCCGACATGCAGATGATCGCCGAAATCTATGGTCTGCTGCGCGATGGCGGAGGATGGTCTGCAGGCGACATCGCGGCCCTTTTTCGAGACTGGAGCTCGGGTGCTCTGGCCTCATTCCTGGTGGATGTGACCGCGATAGCGTTGGAAGAGCCGGACCCCGAGACCGGTCAACCGATGGTGGATATGATCCAGGACAAGGCCGGGCAAAAGGGAACCGGGCGCTGGACCGTGATCGAGGCATTGAAATTGGGACAGTCCGCCTCGACAATCGAAGGCGCGGTGGCAGCGCGGGCCTGGTCTGCGAACAAGTCATTGCGGGAAACCGCGGCCACGACCTTGCCCGGAAGCGATCTGGTTGGTGGGTTGCCCGGCTCCCAGATGTTGGAACAGGCGCTGCTGGCAGGACGTATCCTGTCCCATGCGCAGGGTTTCGGGATCCTGCAGGCGGCCTCTGATCAGCATGGATGGAGCTTGAATCTTGCACGCGTGGCCGAGATCTGGCGCGCGGGGTGCATCATCCGTTCGACTTTGCTGAACGAGATTGGTGCAGCGTTGAATGAAGATATGCCCCAAGGTCATCTGCTGCTCGCTCCGCGTATGGTAGAAGCGTTGGAAGGGTCAGTCCCGGCACTGCGTCATGTGGTTGCCAGTGCGGTTCAGACCGGTTTGCCAGTGCCATCCCTGGCGGGTGCGCTGGCCTGGTATGACAGTGTTCGTCAGGCGCGGAGCAGTGCCAACCTGATTCAGGCACAACGCGACGTCTTTGGCGCGCATGGATTTGAACGGATTGACAGAACCGGTCGCTTCAACGGCGAATGGGGCTGAGCGAACTTGCAAGGCAGAACAACATGAACACGGCATTGATCACCGGTGGTGCACGGGGAATTGGATTGGCGACGGCCAGGGAGTTGAAGGAGATGGGTTGGCGGGTGGCCATCCTGGACCGCGACGGCCCGGAACTGGCGCGCGCGGCCGAGGCGCTGGGCGATGTTCTGGCGATCGAAGCCGATGTGTCGCGCCCCGAAGATGTTGCGCGCTCGGTGGACCAGATCACGTCAGGGTTTGGGCGTCTGGACGGGTTGGTAAACAATGCTGGTGTCGCCGATTTCGGACCCATCCGGGAGACCAGTTTCGAGCGTTGGCGCCGGGTGATGGAAACCAATCTGGACGGTCCCTTCCTGATGACCCAGGCCTTTACCGATCTTCTGGCCGCAGAAGGCGGCGGGGCGGTCGTGAATATCACCTCTATTTCGGGGCTGCGGGCGAGCACCTTGCGCGTGGCCTATGGCACGTCGAAGGCGGGTCTGGCTCAGCTGACCCTGCAACAGGCCGCCGAGCTGGGGGAGTTGGGCATCCGCGTCAATGCCGTGGCGCCGGGTCCTGTGGCGACGAAACTGGCCATGGCGGTGCACAGCCGGGACATCATCGACGCTTACCACGATGCCATCCCTTTGAACCGGTACGGCAGCGAGGCCGAGATCGCTGCGGCGATTTCATTCCTGCTGAGCGATAAGGCCAGTTACATCACCGGTCAGATCCTGGCGGCCGATGGCGGTTTTCAGGCTACAGGTATTGGACTGCCTTCTTTGCGCCAACCATGAGCAACCATGTGAAGATTATCGCCTTTTCTCTTCCCCTTGAGCTCTCCCGCCAGTCGTTCGAGGCCCCAGGGGCCTCTCCTTCCGTTGGGCGCGGCAGCGCCTTTACGGCGCTGCGGTAGAGCCTATTTTCGAGGTTTTGCGCGCAAGGTCGGGTCGGATTGGGTCGGATCCTCCGGCCAGGGATGTTTGGGGTACTGCGCGCGCATATCCTTGCGTACATCGGCGTAGGAACCCGCCCAGAAGCCGGGCAGATCGCGGGTGATCTGGATCGGACGTTGCGCGGGTGACAGCAAGTTGATCTTTAATGCCTCTCCCCCCACACGCGGGTGCTGGGTGACGCCGAACATTTCCTGCAGGCGGACCGAGATTTCGGGGCCGTGTTCATCATAATTGATGGGAATTTTGCGTCCCAAAGGCGTGGTGAAATGTGGTGGGGCCAGCCGATCCAGCAGCTGGGTTTGGCTCCAGTCAAGAGCGGACTTAAGCGCAGGTAAAAGATCAAAGCGCTTCCAATCCTCGGCACTGCGCACCCCGGTCAGCATTGGCAACAGCCACTCCTCCAGGGTGGCCAGTAGACCGGGTTCCGAGAAGTCGGGCAGGTCGTGCCCTTCGGCCCGGACCAATTCGACCCGTCGCGCCAGTCGTCCTGACGCTCCGTCCAGACGCAAACCGAGGTCGCGGACCCCGTCGAGCATTGCCACCGCGACCGCCTCGGCCGGGACATCCTTCCAGATCCGCTCGTCCAGCGCGATGGCACCGAACACCTCACGCTGTCTGGCAATGACGCGGCGATCGCGCTTTGACCACACACAGCTGTCTTCCCGGTTGATCTGACCGGCAAAAAGATCGCGGATGTCAGAGGCGCCAATCTGGGCCGCCAGACGGATCCGCGCTTCGCGCGGGTTACCGTCTGTGTCGAGCGCTACAAGGAATGGTGCAGCGGCCAGTGTGTCGCCTGCATCCAGAACCGCGCCCTTGCCGCCCGACAGAACATAGCGCGGCATGTCGCCCTTACGGCGCTGGCCTATGCGATCCGGATAGGCCAACGCGGCCAATCGTGCCCAGCTGACGCGATCCTCGGTCCGTCCGGCTTTCTGGCGCAGCCTTTTCCCCTCGACCCGGATGCGTTCGACCGTGCCGCGATCGAGCTGAAAGGGGCGACGGGACTGGAAGGTCTTGGGGTCTTTCACGGCCTCGTTCCGCAGGCTCAGATCGGCAGGCGCTCCACGCAAGGGATCGCGTTCCGACAGGAGTGCAGCCAGCGGCGCGGCTTCGGCGCCGCCAAGGCTCAGCATATGGGCCAGACGAGGGTGCAAAGGCAGGCGGGCGAGTTGCCGACCGTGATCGGTGATCCGATCCTTGGCATCAAGGGCGCCCAGCATGTGCAGCAATGTCTTGGCCTCGGCCATGGCCCCCTCCGGGGGATGGGTCAGGAAGGCCAGATCTTGGGGGGACGCTCCCCACAAGGACAGCTCGAGCGCCAGCCCGGTCAGATCAGCGGATTCGATTTCGGCCGGTGGAAAGGCGGCCAGTGCGCCTTCCTCTCCCTTTGTCCAAAGCCGGAAACACAAGCCTGCTGCCACACGGCCAGCGCGTCCAGCCCGTTGGGTTGCCTCCGCCCGGGTCACGCGTTCAGTCACCAGCCGTGACATGCCTGATCCGGGGTCGAACCGGGCGCGCCGGGCTTGGCCTATATCAACCACGACACGCACGTCACGGATCGTTAGCGAGGTTTCTGCGATGGCAGTGGCCAGAACAACCTTGCGCCCTTGTTTCGCGGGCTGAATGGCCAGGCGTTGTTGATCAAAGGGCAGGGCACCATAGAGCGGCAGGACGCTGCAATTGTCTGGCAGGCGCGTACTCAGTTGCGCCGCGGCACGGCGGATTTCGCCTTCACCGGGCAGAAAGACAAGGATGCCATGCCCGATGTCACGGCTCTCGGCCTCGGCACGGACCACCAGATCGACAAGCGCATCCAGACGTCGGGCCTTGGGGCCCAGAGGCGTATCCAGCCATCGGGTTTCGACCGGAAAGGCGCGACCTTCGGAAGTGATCAATGGCGCATCCATCAACCGGGCCACCGGCCCCGCGTCCAGCGTCGCGGACATGGCCAGCAGGATAAGGTCGTCGCGCAGTGCTTCGGCCACTTCCAGACACAGCGCCAGCCCCAGATCGGCGTTCAGTGAACGTTCGTGGAATTCATCGAACAGAACCGCGCCAACGCTCGGCAGGTCCGGGTCCGATTGCAGCATTCGCGTCAGGATGCCTTCGGTAACCACCTCGATCCGGGTCTGTTCCGAGACGCGCGCATCACCCCGAATTCGGTAACCGACTGTCTGCCCCACCTTCTCGCCAAGGGTTTCTGCCATGCGTTCGGCCGCGGCGCGTGCCGCGAGCCGCCGGGGTTCCAGCATCACGATTCGGCCCTTGGTCAGGCCGGCCTGGAGCATGGCCAAAGGTACCCGGGTGGTCTTGCCCGTGCCGGGCGGGGCCTGAAGCACGGCGCGGCCTCTGGTTGAAAGGGCCCGAATCAAGTCGGGGAGAATGGCGTCGATGGGCAACGGGCGGGACATGCCGCCTTATCGCCAAAGCCATTGCCGAGGTCTAGCACGCGATGGAAGAGATCCTCGAATTAGGGTCAGGACCCATTAATTCTGCACCGCTGGTTTGACTGATTTTTTCTCTGACCTGGAACAGGTTCGAAGGAATAGTGGCTCTATTTCAAGGAGGTGTGACGTAGCACAGTGGCAAAATCAGCCAAATCCGACGGACGTACGAACCGCTGCAAAGCAGCGGTTTTGACCGCTTGGAATTGACACCGCCAGTCCCGGCGCGTCCAAAACCCCTGCTTTCTTGCCGTTCGCGCGCCAGCGACGCAGAATTAATGGGTCCTGACCCTATCCATCCGTATTCAAACGGCTCAACGACCTGCACGATTGCCAGGCAGAGCAACATCCGAAGGGAAAAAGGCCGTCCGGGACGCCGTGAATCGGAAAAGGGACGACTGGCCGCACCAGAAAGCGCATCAATCATCTGGACAGGAACAAGGTCCGTGCGCCATCTATTCCGAACGAACACAGGAAGGCGCGCATGGATATCACACAGCTTGGTGACAGGATCTTGGACGGTGACCGCAGGGCATTGGCCCGGGCAATCACTCTGGTCGAAAGCGGGCGTGAGGATCATCGCGAACAGGCCTCAGAGCTGTTGGCACGTCTGGCAGGTCACAAACGTCAGGCCATGCGCATCGGCCTTTCCGGCACGCCGGGGGTTGGCAAGTCCACATTCATTGAAAGCTTCGGGATGTACCTGACGGCCCAAGGTCTGCGTGTGGCAGTGCTGGCCGTCGATCCCAGCTCGGCGCGATCCGGTGGCTCGATCCTGGGGGACAAGACCCGGATGGAGCGGTTGAGCCGGGATCGGAATGCCTTTATCCGCCCATCGCCCAGCCAGACCCACCTGGGCGGTGTTGCGCGTCGCACCCGCGAAGCGGTGGCCTTGTGCGAAGCTGCCGGATTTGACGTTGTGCTGATCGAAACCGTTGGCGTCGGGCAGTCAGAAACTGTTGTCGCCGAGATGTCGGATCTGTTTTTGTTGCTGCTGGCCCCGGCAGGGGGGGATGAATTGCAGGGCGTCAAGCGTGGCATCATGGAGATGGCCGACCTGATTCTGGTCAACAAGGCTGATGGCGCGTTGAAACCTGTCGCAACCCGCACCTGTGCCGATTACGCAGGTGCCTTGCGCTTGCTTCGAAAGCGGCCTCAGGATCCGGAAGGTTTCCCCAAGGCAATGACCGTTTCTGCGCTGGAAGAAGACGGCCTTTCGACAGCTTGGGAAGAAATGCAGGAACTGATCGGATGGCGGCGCGAGCATGGGGCGTGGGATCAACGCCGCGCGGAACAGGCGCGCTATTGGTTCGACCAGGAGGTTCGGCAAGCGCTGTTGGCGCGGTTGGAAACGCCGCAAGCGCGGGAGCAAATGGCGGAACTGGCGGCTTCGGTGTCGAAGGGGGATCAAAGCCCAACGGTTGCTGCCCGTGCAATGCTGGCGACTCTGGAGGTCTGCTGACCGGCACGGCGTTTTGAGCTGCGCAAACTGCGTGGTAGGCTCTTCGTGTCTGTCGGATGGAGCCCATCATGCAAGCGGACGTTATGCGCCGCAGACTTGCGGCGATCATGGCGGCCGACATGGTCGGCTATTCGCGCCTCGTCCATGCGGACGAAGCGGGTACCATTGCTCGGCAGAAAGCCTGTTTTCAGGACGTCATAACGCCGCGATTGCAAGAGTTCGGCGGGAGATTGGTCAAAACCACGGGTGACGGGTTTCTTGTGGAATTCGCAAGCTCGGTGGATGCGCTTTTGTGTTCCGTCTCGATCCAGCGAGATCTGGCAAAAGATCAGTCTGAACAGCCGGATGACCAAAAGATTGTCTATCGGATAGGCATCAATGCCGGCGATGTCATCGAAGAAGATGGCGACATTCTGGGGGAGGGCGTGAATGTTGCCGCCCGATTGGAGGCGTTGGCCGACCCTGGCGGGATCCATATATCTCGTTCGGTTTATCGCAACGTCCAGGGGAAACTTGATCTAGGCTTTGCCGATCTCGGAGAGCTGAGGGTTAAGAACATCGCTGACCCTGTCGGCACTTACAAAGTGCTTTTGGATCCTTCGGATGCAGGGAAAACGATCCGATCGCGATCCCTGCCGTGGCGTGCAATTCTTGTGGCAGCGTGCACAGTTGGTTGTTTTTTGATCGGACTGCTACTGTGGGATCGCTCGCGCCTGCAGCCTGTGCGGGACGTCACCGCGCCGCGGCTATTGATCCTGCCATTCCAGGAACAGGCCGGATCTGCTCCGTGGGCCGAGGTCGTGTCTGAGAATCTTTGGCTGACCTTGGTGCGGGCCAAGTCCCTGACCATTGTTTCGCGCGAAGTTTCGCTTGAATTGCGAGGGGTCGAAGCTTCGCCGGAGAATTTGAAAGACCTTGGGCCGATCACGCATGTTCTTGATGGATCGGTGGCTCGGGATGCGGGGGGCGTCCGTGTTCAGGCCAGATTGCGGCAGTTTCACGAAGGCGAACTGTCTGGGCTGGACCAATACGATCTGACGGGACCCATCGGGAATGAAATGCAGGTTCTGACTGCATTGAAGACAAATATCTCCGAAGATTTAGGGTTGCGCCTGAGTCAGCCAGAGCGGGAAGCCGTATTCGCGACGTTCACCAATAATCCGGCGGCCTTTTTGCCTTTTGCGAAAGCGTCTCATCTGATTGCGACCGAGCATTGGAACCATATCCCAGTGGCCACCAAACTGTATCAGGACGCTTAGGATTTGGATCCGGACTTTCTGGACGCAAGAGCCGGACATACCTGGACCAATTTCTATATCTGGGCGCGGATGTGGATCTTGTTGAAAACACCGGATGAAGCGCTTGCCGAGGCTGAAGCAGGGATTGCAGATATCCTGGCCCGCGATCCGTTGAACGCCGAAGCGCTTGCAATGCGATCGCTTATTGCGTTGGAACAGCTAAGGCAGGGGCATGCCTTGGAACTGGCCAATGGTGCCGTGTTCAACAAGTCGGATTCAGGTGCGCTCAGACGGACGCTGGGTATGATCCTGGTGGCCAATGGAGAGTATGAGAAGGGAAAGGCCGAGCTGGATCTGTCCCTTCGGCAGTCACCGCGAATGCGTCCCGCCGAATACAATTTCATTATCCGGGCTTATCTGGCCATGCGGGAAACCGAAACCGCGCTGAAACTCCTGCAAGAACAGAGGGAGGCCGGGTTGGAAAACAACCCGACCCGCTGGATGTGGCTTATCGCCTTGGCCCAGGCCGGGCGTGATGCTGAGGCGCAGGAGATGCTGCCCGGGACGTTTCTGTCCTGGCCTGCCGCCAATGTGCGCTGGATGGAAATCGCCTGGAAGCCGTTTCTGGATCCCGCAGTGGTGGAAGGGTTTCGTGCTGATCTTTTACGCGCGGGAGTACCTTTGTGGCCTTATGGGTATGCCGCTGAAAATGCCGAGAACCGGCTGACAAAGGAGGAGTTGCAGTCGCTTTTGGAAAATGGGTTCCGATGGACCGGCGCGACGGATCAGATGGGTGGCCCGATGGAAAACTCCGGTTGGCCGGATGGCCGTGTTCGAACGGTCTTCAGTTACCTGCCGGGTATGGCGCTGGATGGACGTTGGCGTTTGGTGGAAAACGAAGTTTGCATTCGATACCCAGAGGTGTATCTGGGGCGTGAATTCTGTCAGTGGATGTTCCACGATCCCAATTCCAGTTCGCCGGGCAATCCACGCTATGTTTTGACCGAAGCCTTCGGTTTGCTGAAGACAGGATTGGACCCCATGACAGAAGAATGACAGGCTCGCGCACTTTCGCGCCAAACCGCCTTGACCCCGGCTGCGATTCCTCCTAAACGCATCCAACCAGTTTTCGGGCGCGACTTCGGGTTGCGCCCCTTGTGATTTGACAGGCCATCTGCACCTGTCACCAGATACGAAGGAACAACAACATGTCGCGCCGTTGCGAACTGACCGGTAAAGGCCCGATGACTGGCAACAATGTCAGCCATGCGAACAACAAAACCAAGCGTCGCTTTCTGCCCAACCTGAACGATGTGACCCTGCAGTCGGAAACTCTGGGTCGTGGCGTCAAGCTGCGCATTTCCGCTGCTGCTTTGCGTTCGGTCGATCACCGTGGTGGTCTGGACGCGTTCCTGGCCAAAGCCAAGGACGAAGACCTGTCGGCAAACGCGCTGAAGGTAAAGAAAGAAATCGCCAAGGCAGCCGCGGCTCAGGCCTAAGCTTCCCGATTTTCGGACAGTGAAATGAAAACACCGCTGGGGAAAATCCCTCGCGGTGTTTTTTTGTTTTGGCAAGGACGGGTATAGCGTCCTGTCGCAGGGAAGCCATGGCTCTTGCACTTCGGATTGTGCGGCGTCATACCTGCCGTGCAATGACTATTCTGCGCGTATATCTGGCCGTTTTTCTGGCGCTTGTCGTGGCTGTTACCGGTTACGGTGTCGGCACGATGCGTGGTCAGGCGGATCCGTCCGGGCAGATCGTGCTATGTACCAGCGTTGGTCCAGTCAGTGTTTATGTGGATGAAGACGGCCAACCCACCCAAGCGCCGCACCATTGCCCTGACTGCACGATGCAGTTGCTGGCTTCTCTTGAACCACCATCCGGGATGGAGTGGACCGCGCCGCATACAAGCAACGCCTTCGAAACTCAGCCTTCAAAACTGTACCTCTCCTACGAAAGGATCGCGCCTGCGGCTCGTGGTCCACCGCGTTTTGTCTGAACTCTCATTTCTGATTTTCAAAGACACAATGCCTGAACTGTAAGGAGAGACGAAGATGTCGCTCAAATCCATCCTCTGCGCCACTGCCGCAACCCTGACCCTGGCCGGTGCCGCCTATGCCAGCGAAGCCATCAAGATCATGGACCCCTATGCCCGGTCCTCCCGTCCCGGCGCGCCCACCGGCGCCGCTTTCATGGGGATCATGAACATGTCCGGCGAAGATGACGTTCTGATCAATGCAAGTTCGGACATCGCAAAACGCGTCGAATTACACACCCATATCGATGATGGTAATGGTGTCATGCAGATGCGCCACGACGAAGACGGTTTTCCGATTCCGGCTGGTGGCACACATATGCTCAAGCGCGGTGGCGACCACGTGATGTTCATGGGATTGAACGAAAGCCTGGAGCAGGGTGGCACTGTGACCGTGACCTTGACCTTTGAAAAAGCGGGGGACGTGGTGATCGAGATCCCGGTGGATCTGGAACGCCAAGATGGGCACGGTCACGGTTCGGGCCACGGACACATGAACCACGGCGACGAACAAGGCGACACCAGCCATTCCAACTGAACTGAGTGCTGAGCCTGTTTCGGGGGGCGCCCTGGTTCAGGTACAAAACTTTAGAGGGCCGGTTTCCGCTGGGGAGCCGGTCTTGTTTGTTGCGGACGCTATACTCCAGCCAATAGATCCTCGACCCAGATCGGTACAATCTGGCTGGCTCGGCCCAGCCGCCGCTCTGCGAACTGGCGGCTGATATCGGACGGTTCCAGGTTCAGTTCTATTGATGTGGCGCCGGCTGCATTCGCCTCACTTACAAACGCCGCTGCCGGGTAGACCTGGCCTGAGGTGCCAATGGACGCGAAAATCTCGGCCTCTGCCAGATGCTCGTAAATCCGAGCCATGTGGTATGGGATTTCTCCAAACCAGACCACATCGGGCCGGCCCGACGGCGCTTGGCAGGCGGGGCAGGGTTCGTTGGTCTGCATCACTTCGGGGGCCGGCCAGCGGTGACCGCAGGCGGCGCACAGCGCCTGAGCAAGCTCACCGTGCATGTGCAGTACATCCACGGCGCCACCCGCCTCGTGCAGCGCATCGACGTTTTGGGTGACGATGACGACTTCGCCCGGCCAGTTTTGCTGAAGTCGTGCCAGCGCGATGTGGGCGGCGTTGGGTTTGGCGTCAGCGGCGTTGGCGCGGCGCTGGTTATAAAAATCCTGAACCAATTCCGGATTGCGGGCAAAGGCTTCGGGTGTGGCGACGTCTTCGATCCGGTACTTTGCCCAAAGCCCATCGTCATCCCGAAAGGTTCCCAACCCACTTTCGGCAGAAATTCCCGCACCGGTCAGGATCACGATTTTGGTCATGGAAAGTACCCTGTTCTGAAGTCGGTACAAAAATTCTAACGGGGGCAGCTCCACTTTGAAACCGCCCAAGTTTCGGGGCATGGTGCAAATCAGACGATCAAGAACGGAGACGACGCGTGGCCCCAAGAATCCTGTTTGTATGCCTAGGCAATATCTGCCGATCTCCGGCGGCAGAAGGTGTCTTTCGCAACCTGTGCCCGGAAGTGGAAACCGACAGCGCCGGGACGGCGGCCTGGCATGTGGGCAAGCCGCCTTACGGTCCGATGCAGGCGGCGGCCAGTGCCCGCGGCATCAACCTGTCAGATCTACGTGCACGGCAATTCACGGTGGCGGATTTCGACCGCTACGATCTGATTCTGGTGATGGATGACAGCAACCTGTCGGATGTGGAGACTTTGCGTCCGGTTGGCAATGAAACACCCGTTCGGTTGATGACCGATTTCAGTCCGGCCGCCGGGGCCGATCATGTGCCGGATCCTTATTACACAAGGGATTTTGACGGTGCTTTGGATCTGATCGAACAGGCGGCCCAAGGGATCAAGGCGGTTCTGCCCAGCTTGACAGATTAAGAAACCCGAAAAGGGTTGATCCCTGTTGCAAAAACTTGGTCACAGGGTCTTGCACGGTGCATGGGACCGATGGTGTCTGGAGAAATCCGCCACCGATGGAACAATCCAGTGCCCTTGCTGCTTACGTCCTTTCGAAATCCTGAAAATGCCGCGAACGGTGCTCTAAGTCTGCGCACCGGCGGGGCATGGTCAGCTTTCGATCACCCGCAACTGACCGGCCAGCCAAGGTTGTTGCGAAATGGCGGGATCGATCATCTGACTTTGCACCAGACGCCGAAGCGTTTGGGCAATGTCGCGGGGCACCTGGTCGGCCCAATCGGCACTGGCAAAAAGCGAGATCGTTCGCGAAAAGGCTCCGAAGGGCAGCGGAAAAGCGTCGATCTGGTCATGGAACCGACCCGCCCGCATATAGCCCAGTGGCGTCGTAACCGCCCATCCCACGCGTCGCGCCACCATCGCCATCAGCGCCAGATGGCTGCCAATTTCGAACCGCTCTTCGAATTCCAGTCGCTGCCGGGCCAGATGCGCCTCGATCATACGGCTGACCAACTGTTCACGCGAATAACGAAGAAGCGGCAAGTCGTTCAGAACATGAAGCTCTTCCGGCGGATTCCGCAATGCTCCCTTGGGCGCTACCAGGATGAAGGGATCGCGCACCAGCGGGTATTCGGTTACTCCGTCCATCAGCTGACCGGTGCTGGCAGCAACCGCGATATGCAACTCGCGCGCGGCCATTGCGGCGCTGATTTCGTGGCTGGGCGCGGTGATCATCTTGAACCGGCATTTGGTCAGGCTGTCGGCCAGGATTGTCGCCAGGCGCGGCGTCAGGTCATTGTCGAAATCATCGATCAACCCGATGCTGAGCGTGCTCAGATGCGTCAGGTCCATGACCGTCAGTTCGCTCTGCGCGACGCGCAGTTCGCTCAGCACCGCTTCTGTTCGTGTCAGAAAACTGCGCCCTGCAGGAGTGACGCGCATCGGACGGCGGCCATGATCGACCAGGTCGGTACCAAGCGCCTTTTCAAGATTGCGCAATTGCTGGGACACGGCAGGTTGGCTGAGACCCGTGATTTCGGCCGCCTGCGCAACGGATCCGGTTTTGGCAAGCGCTTCGAACACTTCCAATCCGCGCAGTGTGACACCCTTCATCAGCATGTTCGGTCTCCCCGACTGTTTTGCCTTTTCTGAAACTCCCATGCCTTGCGGTCAAGGTGCAACTTAGACAGGTTTTCCCCGAAATGAACGAAACAACATCTTACCTCGCTGGCTCTGATCCAATCCTTGCAGATGCCACTTTCCTTAAGATCGGCAAAGGCTTGGAGGCTGGTCCAACAGGCGATGCAAGCAATATCGTGCGCACCATGCTGGATCATATCGCCCGAGAGGGGGAGGTGGCTGTACAGGAATATGCGCGGAGCCTGGACAATTGGGGGGCTGAAATTGTCGTGCCGCGATTGAAGGTGGAGAAGGCCGTCGGGCTGGTGTCCGAAGATCTGAAACAGGCGATCTGTTACGCGCATGAGAACATCCGCAAGTTTGCCGAGGCACAGCGGGCCTCGACCATGGATTTTGAAACCGAAATCCGTCCGGGTCTGATTGCCGGGCAAAAGCAGATTCCGGTCAGCGCTGCCGGTTGCTATGTGCCGGGTGGGCGATATGCGCATATTGCATCGGCGCTGATGACGATCACAACAGCGCGGGCTGCGGGTGTGCCTCAGGTGATCGCCTGCTCGCCGCCGCGCCCGGGGCGGGGGATCCCGCCCGAGATCTTGTTTGCCATGGATCTGGCAGGGGCCGACATCATTTTGAACCTGGGAGGCGTCCAGGGCGTGGCAGCGATGGCACAAGGGCTGTTTGGATGCACGCCAGCGGACATACTGGTGGGCCCCGGTAACCAGTTCGTGGCCGAGGCCAAGCGCCAGTTGTTTGGCCCCGTGGGGATCGATATGTTCGCTGGTCCGACGGACTCTCTGGTGATCGCAGACGACAGTGCCGATCCTTTGACCGTAGCTTGGGATCTGGCCGGGCAAGCCGAGCACGGCTATAACTCCCCGGTCTGGTTGGTGACCGACAGCCGCGTCCTTGCGGAGGAAGTGTTGCGACTGGTGCCGGAATGTATTACTGAGTTGCCTTTACCGAATGGCGAACAGGCCAAGCTCGCCTGGGAGGCACTGGGCGAAGTGATCCTGTGCGAAACGCGCGAACATATGGCAGCAGTAGCTGACCACTATGCGCCCGAGCATCTGCATGTTCAGGCGGAGGATCTGGCTTGGTGGAAATCTCGTCTGAGTGCTTATGGTTCGCTGTTCCTTGGGGCCAATACAACCGTGGCTTTTGGCGACAAGGCGTCCGGGCCGAACCATGTTCTGCCGACCTCACGTGCGGCGCGGTATACCGGTGGGCTGAGCGTACACAAATTCCTCAAGACCGTGACGTGGCAGCAGGTGGATGAAGGAGCTGTCGGTGCTTTGGCACAGGCTACGGCGGCGATTTCGCGGGCAGAGGGCATGGAGGGCCATGCGCGCACGGCTGATATTCGAATGGCGCAACGCTGAAACACCTGCCAGAAGGGCCGGAACTAGACAGAAACTCCTGCTTGAATTCGGGCGCGGATTTCACAAGCCGTTTGGACACCAAGCGGCTTTGACACATGCGCGACCCGGTTCCCATGTCGGCGACCGGGTCGAATGCCTCGCATGAAATCGGATTACTCTGCCGGGCTGGACCCGGAGGGCGTTCCGTCCAGAAGAGATTTCAACTCGGCTCGGTAGTGCCTTGCCGCCCGCGTAATCTGCGGCTCGGACAGCACGTCACGAGTGCCCATCCAGTCCCTCAAGCGCCCCAATACCGCCATGCCGCTGAGCGACGAAAGCGGAATGGCAAGGATCAAGCTGACGGCAATCGGCAACAACCAGACCGAAACAACCCCGGCCAGGATCCCGATCCAAAGCGCGATACCGCTGATCGTTTCAAGGGCATGGCAAAATGCAATTGTCCTTAGGCTATAATACCCGCCATCCCGCGCCTGCGGGGCCCAGCCTTTTTGCATGTCCAGAAGGGTGCGGAACACAGCCAGCATCTGCTGAACCATCAGGATCGGCGCATACAGAATGGCCAGCAGCACCTCGGACAGGAAGGACAGGATGAACCGTCCCACACCGCCGAAATCGGCAAAGCGCGATCCGGTCAGCGGCAGGGCGGCAATCGCCAGTACCTTGGGCAGCAGCAGCATGGCATAGATCAGAAGGATCACCAGAACATGACGCGGCTCGCTCATATCCGGCCAGGAGGGCATGGTGGGGTTTTTCTCGCTGAAATAGGTCAGGACCGAGGCGTCTTCGCCGCGTCCGATCAGAGCCCAGATTACCAGCAATGCAAACCAGATGGGCGCCATAAGGTACCCGATTGCGCCGTGCAGCAGATGAAAGCGGGAAATGGCCCGAAACCCGCGCGCGCCCAGCAGGTTGATGTGTTGAAGGTTGCCCTGGCACCAGCGGCGATCGCGTTGGATGTGATCGATCAGGGTCTGTGGTGTTTCCTCGTAGGACCCTCGGATGCGCGGCAGGAAGCGGACCGACCATCCGGCACGACGCAGCAACCCTGCTTCGACAAAGTCATGCGACATGATCAGGCGGTCTTCGTCCCCACGCTGCCACAGTTTGCGGCGCAGACGGGGAAGACCGGCACAGGCAGCAAAGGCGCGGGTGCGGATGATCGCATTGTGGCCCCAGTAATTGCCCTCGTGCCCACACCAGCGGGCCAGACCTTCGGCCAGAGCCAGACCGTAGACACCGTTGGCGAATTGCTGCATCCGCCCAAAGACCGATTGCGCGCCGATCAGCTGCGGAAAGCTCTGGATCAGGCCTGCGCCTGGATCGCGTGACAGGGCATCGGCCAGACGGGTGATGGCGCGACCCGTCATCAGGCTGTCGGCATCCAGGACCAGCATCGCCTCGTAGGCGCCGCCCCAGCGGCTGACCCAATCGGCTATGTTGCCCACCTTGCGATCGGTGTTCATCACGCGACGACGGTAATGGATCCGCGTATCCGAGGGCAGGGTGGCATGCAGGGCCTGTACGCTCTGCAGTTCCTGCGCGGCGATGCCGTCGTCGCGCGTGTCAGACAGGATGAACATCGAATACTCATGCGCGCCACCGCGCGTTCGCAGCTCTTCCAACATGGTACGGGCATTGCCCAGCACGTACCACGGCACCTCGTTATAGACCGGCATCAGCAGTGCGACCTTCATTGGGCGCACGGGATCAGGGCGCAGCACCGGGTCGCGCCGCGACAAGGAATAGAGCCCCAGAGAAACAGTGGAAACGGTGAAACAGATCCAGAAGAAGTTGAAGGCGATCAACGCAAGGAGGATGGTTTCCAATACCGTGAACCCGTCATCGGCGAACCAGCCGGACATGACCCAGGTCAGCGCCACAGTAGCGGCCATGGCGGGCGAAAATGCCAGCCCGCGCCATAGTGAGACATGGGCGGGCATAGCAGTGGCAGAGGACGTAGCCGGGGCTGCCGCATCGCGGAACCGGGTCCGGAAATTCTGCGCTGGCATGGCCACCGGGTTTTCCGGTGGCATCAGGGCCATTTGGTCCTGATCGCTCATGCTGTCCACCGATAGAGCCAGACTTCGGAGGCCGGCTTGCCGTCCTTGCGCAGCTGCGCGCGAAGCTCCACATGGGTGCGTTCGCCGGGATCAAAGGCAAAGGCCAACCGCATGCCCCCGGTTTCCGGGTTACGTTGCAGCACACCTTTGGTTGTCTCCACATGCGGGGAGCTGGTGTGGATCTGCAGGGCCTGTTCCCCGTCATCGAACAGCGGATGGTCTTCGAAATCCACCACCATCAGCCGCCCGACTTGTCCGAACAGCCGTTCGCCTGCGGCGGTGTCTATAACACGTGGCAGATCCAGCGCCGGATCGACACCCCAGGTCAGGCGATAGGAAAGCGGGATCTCGGACCCGGCAGGATAGGCTTCGCGCGGACGCCAATAGGCAACAATATTGTCATAGATCTCCTGATCGGCGGGGATTTCCACCAGCGTGACCGAGCCTTTGCCCCAGTCGCCCTTGGGTTCGACCCACAGGCAGGGTCGCTTGTGATAATGCGCTTCAAGATCGGCAAAGTCCGAATACTGCCGTGCCCGCTGCATCAGGCCAAAGCCCTGTGGGTTGTCATCCACAAAGGACGAGATCTGGAGCCGGGTTGGGTTTGCCAGCGGACGCCAAAGAATTTCTCCGTTCCCGTTCTGCACCAGCAAGCCGTCGCTGTCATGCACGGCAGGGCGGAAATCGTCAAACCGGTTGCGGTTGGTCCGATCGAACAGGAACATGGACGTCAGAGGGGCGACGCCCACATGCCCCAGCTCGGTCCGCGGGAAAAGCGTGGCCTCCACGTCCATGATGCAGGCCTCGCCGGGCTGAATGTTGAACCGATAGGCGCCGGTAACCGAGGGGCTGTCCATCAGTGTATGAACGACGATGTTGGTCTGTTGCGCGGTTGGGCTTTCCAGCCAGAACTCGATGAAGTCCGGGAATTCTTCGCCCATCGGGTCGCCGGTTTTCAGCGCCAATCCCCGGGCCGAGAGGCCATAGAATTGCTGCATCCCGATGGCACGAAAGTAACTTGCCCCCTGAAAGACGCAGAATTCATTCTTGATGCCGGGTTGGCTGAGTTCGGTTCGCAGGCGCAGGCCGGAATATCCCAGACTGTCGTCAAGTGTCAGATCAGGCGCCTTGTCGGTCTTGTCGAACAGCGCGTAGTCGAATTGCACCGGTGTGGTCATGCCGTGTTCGACCGTGTTCACCCGGATCGGGCGCGGGAAGTACAGGCCCGGATGGAAGAAATCCACGTTGTAACTGCGGTCCGAGTTCGACCAAAGCGCATCCTTTGTTCGGAACCAGATGGTCTGGTACTCTTCGTAACTCATGTCCAACCAGTCCTGAGGGACGGATGCGCGGGGCTGGTACTTTTTGCGCGCCAGCGCGCGGGCACGGTTTATTACGTATTGGGGACTGAACGCTTCCCCCCCGGTTGCCAGAGCTTGTCCGGGGGACAGAGCCAGCGTCGAAGTCGTGGCCAAGGCAGTGGCCAGAAAGGAACGGCGGGACAGGGTCATGAGCGTTTGGCCCTCCACGGGTGGGATTTGAACCAGCCGGCCAGATAGGCGCAGCCTATGATCAGGGCGAAGCCCGCAAGGTTGGCGAAGGCCACAGTCAGGATGGCGCGGTCGGTTTGATCCAGGCCCCAGCCGATCATCCGCGCGAGCCACATGGAGAAGACGAAAACCGCCAGTGATTGCTGTCCGACCTTGGTGATGATCTTCAACAGAACCGCCCATGTTCGGGCCGCGATGGAGGAGCCGGACGCGATCAGACGCTTGCCGCCTTCGCCGGCGACCACCCAGCCCAGATAGGCCAGCGACAGGAAGTGCAGGTAGCGCAACGGGCCAAAGTCGCTCTTGTGGCGCCATTCCTTGAGGGCCGGTAGATGGCCTTGCACCATTTCCTTCAGCGCTGGGTCAAATGCGCCGATCCAGTTCAGAACTTTCCACGATCCCCATGGCATCGAGAGGACAACAAACGCCAAAGCCGCCATCACCAACCATTTCGATACGGGCGGCGCAGGGAGCCAGCCTTTCATGAAGGCGAAACCGGTAAAAAACAAAAGCTGCCAGCCAAACGGATTGAAGAACCATTTACGCTCGGACCAGGGTTCGGCCGGGAGCGCGATACCTTGCGGACCCAACCCGATGACATATGGATTTGCCGCCAGCCAGATCCCGATCGAGGTTGCGGCGACCAGCCAGAGGCTGACCTTCTCCAGCCCCATCATCAGCGGCATAAGCGCCAGAACGACCAGGTACATGGGCAGGATGTCAAAGTAGTTGGGCACGTAGGTAAGCGTGAACAGGCCAACCAATTGCTGTTCGGGATTGTTGAAGAAATGGCCCAGGTTCAGCGAATTGATATAGTTCTTTTCGAAGGCGCCTGTCAGGTTCAGTGCCGCCATTGTTGCGGCAACGGCAAGGAACAAGCCGATATGGGCCCAGAAGACCTGCCAGCACCGGAAAGCCACGCGTGCAGTTCCCATCCACCAGCCTCGCTTGGCAAAGGAACCGCCAAAGGCGATGGCCGATGCCATGCCGGAACAGAACACAAAAATCTCGGTCGCGTCTGAAAACCCGAACCGCGCCGGAATCCAGCCGGTCCAGCGGTTGCCCGGAATGTGGGCGCACAGGATGATGAACATCGCAATACCGCGATAGAAATCAAGCCGCGGATCGCGCTGCCGGGGGGCAGCCTGCGCCGGGGCCTGGCCGGTGTTTGCGGGCACTTCGGTTGGTCGGGTGCCGCTGTCCTGCACGGGCGAAAGATGGGTCGCCATTCGGTCGTCTTTCCTGGTCGTTCCGGGCCGTTATTGTGCTGGCATGCTGTGAGCGGCCAAGCCATCGCGACCGGCGGCGATCAACTCGCGCCGGGCAAGGGCATAGGCATCTTCGTAGCCGCAGCGTTTGCTTCGGCGGTCATCCAGAATTGCCTCGGCTTCGTCAAGCAGTCCCGCACGCAAACCCGCATCGATCGTGATCCGTTCGAATACGTCGCGCTGAGCGTGGCTGCCGCCGGCCAGGTGCATTCCGGTACGCGCCCGGGCAAGGTGGGAAAACGCAGTGGAATAATCGGCCTCGCCAAACGCTTCGAGCCCCAGTGCCGCCGCACAGCCGGGAGCAGCCATGCGTTGATCGGTCTCTGTAGCGCCGCGTTTGGCATCGGCATGGATGCGGGCGATCATCTGATGCGTCGCGTCCTTGCGATTGGTGGCGCTCAGTGCCATCAGGTAATGCAGGTCTGCAAAGATCAAGCTGCCATCTTCTGTGCGGTTGGCACTGAATTCTGCCATTTCTTCCCACCGGTTGCCCACGTCCACGCCTTCCAGCTCCAGTCGCATCAGCAGCGAAGTACCGTTGGAGATGTCGCGATAATCGTCGGTCTGGTCTTTGCGGATTTCGGTGTCATACAGGTGCAGGACCGTGTCCACTTCGCCTTCGGCCAGATGCATTAGCGCCTTGTGCCACCAGACATGGTAACGGAAATTGTTGCAATGGGCCCAAGCCTCTTCCCGGCCGGTCAGCCAGTCCAGCCCACCGCGCGCGTCACCCATCATTTCATGTACATGGGCCACCGCGTGCAGACCCCATGCGTCATCGGGCGCCATCCACAGAGCCTGACGACCCGCGTTGGCGGCTTTCTCGTAGGACCCGGTTTCCTCCAGCGCGAAGGAATGACAGCCCAATAGGTAGCCACGCCCGGGATGGTCGGGCTCATAGGACGGCATCACCCGTTCGATCGAGGCCCGCATGCCCGTTGCGTCCCCCAAGACAAACCGGATTGCGTGGCTGAGCTTCATGGCGAGCGAATCCGCCGGATGGGTTGTCAGAACCTGTTCCAACTCGGCGATCGCGCCGCTGGGTTTGCCCGCCAACCACAAGCGCAAAGCTTCGACATAACGCCGTTCGCGGGGGAGCGCGGTGCCCGACACCAGGGCTGCATCGGCTGCGGCCAGTGCCTCCCGAGCGGTTGGCAACAATTCTCGACGACCCAGGAGCACATAGAACATACCTTTTGCCGCGTGGCCCATGGCAAAATCCGGAGCTGCTTCGAGCAACGAGCCAAGATGCTGGGGCGTTACGGCAGCATGCGAGAGAACGCCCAGCTGAACGGCATTCCAGTCGCGCATCGCGCCGGATCCGGTCAGGCTTGTCTCTTGTCCGAAGATGTCTTGGGTCATGTGGAGTCCAATCTGTGGCGGGTTGGGGAACGTCTTGTTTGAATTGACTGTACCCGCGGTCCGACACCGTATCGACCGTGCTCGCGGATTGGTGAAGGGGTGTTAGTAAAGGCGCGAGAAATGTTGCCAAATGGGGTGGAAAACTCGGCGAAATTTGGCGCGCAAAGCGTAAATGGTTTCAAAATGGGCATATTTCGGCCGGGAGGCGCCGAAACCTGTAACCTGATCTGCGGGATCAGGCCGACTTTGAATGTTACAGGTCGGGAATCGAATGGGACTTGGTCCGCAGGCCTCCCGCCGTTTTTTCGAGGCATCGGAGATACCTCAAAAAGCGTTGGGCCCGGCGCCGCGCAAGGCGCGGCGCGGTTGTGTCAGTTGTCGAATGGAGTATCGCTGTTCAGCACCTGATCACTGTCGGCACCACAATTCGGGGGGGGCTTGCGATAGGTGACCGGGGTACGTGAAAATTTCAGCGGGTTGCCGATCAACTGCACCGGGCCGGGATCTGCCTGCATTTCTATCTGCATGTCGCGAGCCACGACCTGGTCGGAGGCAAACACCTCGTCCAGTTTCTGGACCGGGCCAACCGGGACCTTGCGGGCTTCCAGCCCTTGGATCACATCCTTCGTGTCCAGCGCCTGCAGGGCCGGGATCAACTGTGCATTCAACGCGTCGCGATGCTTCAATCGTGCGGGGTTGGTCGCGAAGCGTTGATCATCCACCAGCTGCGGTAGACCGAGAAAGTCGACAAAACGTGTGAACTGGCTGTCATTCCCAACTGCCAGGATCACATGGCCGTCGGCGGTCCGGTATACGTCATAAGGCACGATATTGGGATGCCCGTTGCCACGCCGCTGCGGCACGTTGCCGGTGGTCAGATAGTTCACGCCTTCGTTGATCAGCCAGGCAATCTGCGCGTCAACAAGCGCCACGTCGATCTGTTGTCCTTCACCGGTGCGCTCCTTGTGCCGTAACGCAGACAGGATGCCGATGCATGCATACATACCGCACATAACATCGGCGATGCCGACGCCGACCTTCATCGGTGCGCCCTCGGGTTCGCCGGTCAGCGACATGATCCCGCCGAACCCCTGGGCCATCAGGTCATAGCCGGGTTTTTGGCTGTTGGGGCCGGTTTGACCGTAGCCCGAGATCGAGCAGTATACGAGGCTTGGAAACTCCTCGGACAGCGTCTCGTAATCCAGCCCGTATTTCGCCAGACCACCGGGCTTGAAGTTTTCGATCAGGATATCCGCCTCTGCCGCGAGCCTGCGGATCTGGGACTGGCCTTCTGTCGTGGCAATATCGATGGCGACCGAGTATTTGTTGCGATTTGCGGCCATGAAGTAGGCTGACAGATCGCTGTCGCGGCCTTGCGCATCCTGCACAAAGGGCGGTCCCCATTGCCGTGTGTCATCGCCGCCGGTCTTGGGATTTTCGATCTTCAGGACCGTTGCTCCCAGATCGCCAAGCATCTGGGTGCAGGTCGGGCCAGCCAGAATGCGCGACAGGTCCAATACCTTGACGCCGTCCAAGGCGCCCTTGGGCAGCAGGTCAGATGCGTCCATCATAGCCTCCTTGGTCGATCACGGCGGCAATGACAGTGAATGTGTCTGACGACATGGCGTCGTTCAGCGCGGCACGAAGTTCTCCCCGGTTGGTGACGGTCGCGCCATTTCCACCAAAGGCACGTCCCATGGCCGCAAAGTCATGCTTGGCGAAATCCACGCCGCGATTTGCCATCTGGCGTTGGCGTTGCTTCAACTCAATCAGAGCAAGACTGGCATCGACAAAGACCAGAAAGATCGGTGCGACCTTCATTTCGGCTGCCGTTGCCAGTTCTCCCGCTGTCATCAGGAACCCTGCATCGCCGGAAAAGCTGATCACCGGACGGTCGGGTTCTGCCATCTTGAGACCAATTGCCATTGGCAGGGCGCAGCCCATCGTGCAAAGCGCCGAGGACTGGATCAGACCACGCGGTTCATCACAGCGCCACATTTGGCTCAGCAGGATCCGATGTGCGCCGCTGTCTGCGGTGGCGAGCGTGGAAGGTGGCAGGGTTGTGCGCGTCTCTGCGATTACCCCGGCCGGGCCCCAGTCGTCTTCCTGATGGAACGCTGCCTTCAAAGCGGTTCGAGCCTCGGCAGGTTCCTGATCCGGCCAGCTGGCATGCGCCGTGAGACCCTCTGTCATGGCCCGCAAAGTGGCAGCGGTATCAGCCACAAAGCTCAGACCGGCCTGATGCATGTAATGGGTGTTGGGAACGGCAGTGATGTCGATCATGCGCGTCTGCGCAGGATCCCAGGCATCGCGCCAGCCCGGGCGCATTTCGATCGGGTCATAGCCCAACCCCAAGATCAAATCCGCCTGTTTCAACAGCGGTATAAGGTGTCTGTCGGCCAAAGGGGACAGACCCGCCCCTCCCAGGCACAAGGGATGATCTTCGGGTAGGATCCCCTTGGCCTTGTAAGTGGTGACAAAGGGGACTTGGAAGGTGTCTATGAATTTGCGGATCTCGGCCGCGGCCCCATCATAAAGCGCGTCCACGCCGATCACGGCCAGCGGCTTGCGCGCCTCCGATAACCATGCGCGGGCCGTTTGCAGCGCCTCGCCCTGAGGTGCGGTCGGGCTGGCTGGCGCACGGCGGCCGCCACGATCGAACGCCGGAGCGTCCGCGACCGAAATCGGCACGTCTATATGTACTGGGCCGCAGCGCATTTCGGTGGCAATACAGACTGCCTTGTCGGCGATCTGATCAGCGGCTTCTGCGTTCAGGCGGAAAGTTGCCTTGGTGATGGGGCGAAAGACGGCCTGATGGTCCAACACCTGATGGGTATAGCTTTGCTCTTCGGCGGCATCGACGCAGCCGGTCAAAACCAGCATAGGAACGCGATCCTGATGCGCATTGCCCACCACGTTGACACCGTTCAAAGCACCAGGGCCAATAGTGGCGACCAGAATGGCTGGAGCGCCGTCCCGGTGATGCACGGCCTCGGCCATGAAACCGCCGGCGTTTTCATGTTTGACGAGGTGAAAGGCTATCCCGGCCTGTTCCAACGCATCCACAAGGGTCAGAACTTCGCCGCCTGGCATGCCAAATGCATGGCGACATCCAGCCTCGTACAGACGGCGGGCCAGAATGTCAGCGGCTCGCAGTTGGGAGCGTTCGGGGGGGTGGGTCATCGAGATCTCCGCAAAGCTTTGTGCCGAGATTGCGGAGTGTTGCGCCAAGCGCAACCCCAATCACGCCCGTGTGACCGAAGGAGCGCGAGTTTGCCGTCGTGCAGTTGGGTTATACAAGGAACGGATGTGGTTCAGTGAGTGCCGGCCCCGCCATCACTCGGCAGCGCTGAACCCCTCGATCAACTGGCGCAAACCAAAGGCCGCACCGGCAAAGATCGCGATGAACGTGACAGGGGCACTGATCGAGAGGACAGAAAAGGCGGTCATACCCTGTCCAACCGTGCAGCCCATGGCGATCACTGCGCCAGCGCCCATGATCGCCGCTCCAAAGATCTGGCGTTTCAGTTCACGGGGGTCTTCACATGCTTCCCACCGGAAATGCCCTTTGATCAAGGACCCAATGAAGGCCCCGGTCCAGACGCCGGCGATACTGCCCACCGCAAAGCTGACCGGGCGCAGGCTGCCGGTCATGGTCCACAGAATGGTTTCACCGACCGGAGCTGAGAAGCTGTGCGACACGACGGGAAGAGCTTCGAACCCGATCTCGTTCACATAGGTTGTTCCCGCCCAGCCGGAAACGATGGCTAGACCGACGGCAACCGACCAGAACATGGCCGTTCGGTCCAAATACAGCTCGGACGAGGACAGTGCCGCGATGGCGATCAAGACCCCCACGGCGATACCGATCCAATGGAGCGGCAGACCACTCAGGGCGGACGCGTGATGGGCCAGTCCGGGCGGTATTTCGTTTGTCACGTCGATCTGTTCGAACAGGGCGTTGCGAATGGGGGCCAGTGGACCTGACAGGACGACATAGGTCGAAACGCCCATAACCAGAACGATGACGAAGGATCGGAGGTCACCTCCGCCCAACCGGGCAATCGCGCCGTATCCGCAATTGCCGCTGAGCGCCATGCCATAGCCGAACAGCAACCCGCCTAGGATCGAAGCCAGCGGCATCCAACGGATCGACAGATAGAAACTTTGGCTTTCGTCGAACAGTCCGGCGCCCATCAGGCTGAAGCTTCCGATAACCGCGACACCGACGGCAAGCGCCCACATGCGCAGCCTTTGGCTGCTGCCACCGTACAGTAGGTCTTCGATCGCGCCGAGAGTGCAGAACCGGCCGATACGGGCCGCCAGCCCCAAAATGATTCCGCCCATCAGACCAATGAAAGCTGCCATATGATGCTCGGTCAGCATGTCCATCATGGTCGATCTCCTTGTCGCTCAAAAGGCGGGCCTGGGGTTCGGGAAGCATGCAGGAAACAAGATTTGTGATCAAGCATGTCAAAAGCCCGTTTGCCGAAGCGGCAATCGGGCGCAAATTTTGATTTCCGGGTGGGCCAAACGCGATAAAATGCTTGATCAGTTGCGTTGCCGCAAACGCGGGGGCTTGAGCTCAGGCGTCCCCATTTTCGCAGAAGAGTTCGTAGACGACTTCGAGAATTCGGCGCGGGCGTTCATCGGCCAGGCGATAGTAAATCGCCTTGCCTTCCCGGCGAGGGATGACCAGCCCCTCCAGACGCAACCGCGACAATTGCTGCGACACGGCGGCCTGACGGGCCGACAGCAGCTCTTCCAACTCGGTTACGGATTTTTCGCCGCTGACCAGATGGCACAGGATCATCAGCCGTCCTTCGTGGCTGATCGCTTTCAGAAAATTCGAGGCCGTGGTTGCGTTATCGACCATGCGGTCGAGCTCTTCTTCGGCCATGTCAGACGAAAACTGCGGCAGTGCCATATGTCTAACTCCTCAACCACGGCGTGGCGCGACGCCGTCGTTTCTTCGCTTGGGGCCTGTTTTCAGTCAGGCCAAGATGGTCGTTATCCCCCGGCGAGATTGGTTTCCTTGATGGTGTAACCGGCCTGGTCGCTTAGCAGCTTTTCCAGTACCGGCCAGAAGAAATCTTCGCCCGGGTATCCTTCGAGACGGCCAATCTCATGCCCGTCTTCAACAATCAAGAAGGTCGGCGTAAAGTTTACGCGACGTGTGATTTTCAGGTCATCCGGCATCTTGTGCAGATCAACGCGGCGTAGCGGTGCGAATTGGCCCACGTCGGTCTTGGGGTAAATCGGCGCGATCTCCGAGTCCCAGCGTTTGCACCAAGCGCATCCGGCCTGTTCGACCATGATCAGTTCGGCCGCCCAGGCTGAAACCGAAAAGGCAAGCCAGACGCCGGCGGCGGCCATGACTTTTGAGAAACCACGTGCAAGACTCATGAGCATACCTGTTGACGTCGAATTGCCATACAACGTAATTTGAATATGTGAATAATTCAAGCGCAACGCCGGGGCACCGGGCGTATTGCAGTCAGAAAAGGCCGTTTCATGCTGGAAATTTCACTCTTCGGGGCATTGGCGGCCGGACTTCTGAGCTTTTTTACGCCCTGCATCCTACCGATGGTTCCATTCTATCTGTCCTATATGGGCGGCCTGTCGATGACTGAATTGCGCGGAGATGGCAAGATTGCCGCCGGTGCACAGACCCGTCTTTTGCTGTCCGCCATATGTTTTGCGGCCGGGGTGACCACGGTATTCGTCCTGATGGGCATGGGGGCAACCGCGCTGGGGCAGCTTTTCGGGCAGTACCTGGAAACGCTGTCTTATGTGGCCGCAGCCATTCTGGTGGTTTTCGGGTTGCACTTTTTGGGGGTCGTGCGGATCCCGCTTCTGTATCGCGAAGCCCGTCTGGAAAGCAGCGCCGAGCCCTCGACGGTTGTCGGTGCCTACCTGATGGGGCTTGCATTCGGATTCGGTTGGACCCCCTGTGTGGGGCCTGCGCTGGCGTCGATCCTGATGGTCGCCAGCGGAATGGGAGAGGTCTGGCGGGGTGGCATGCTGCTGCTGGTCTATGGCATTGGCATGACGGCACCCTTTATCGTAGCGGCCCTGTTTGCCAAGCCATTTCTGGCTTGGGTCAATCGGCACAGGTCCGCTTTTGCCGTCGTCGAAAAGATAATGGGGGGGATGCTAATCCTGTTCGCGGTTCTGATTGCCACGGGCGGCGTGCGTTACATCGCGGATGCCATGATCCGCTGGGTACCGGGGTTTGCAACACTGGGCTGAAGGCTCGGATCAAGCAAGGGAGAAGGACATGAGAGTTTGGATTGCGGCGGCCTGTGCGCTGTTGATGGGCTGGTCTGTTCAGGCGGCCGAACTGGGGGATGACGGTCTGCACAAGACCGACTGGATGCGGGACACGTTCAAGGACCTCCGCGAGGATCTGGACGAAGCCAATGCCGAGGGCAAAAGGCTGGTCCTGTTTTTCGAGCAACGGGGATGCATCTATTGCACCAAGATGCACAAGGACATTTTTCCGCGTCCCGAGATCGGCCAATATATCGAAGACAACTATTTTGTTGTTCAATTGAACCTGTATGGCGACGTCGAAGTGACCGATTTCGATGGCGAGTCCCTTCCGGAAAAAGACATGGCGCGCAAATGGGGAGTACTGTTCACTCCAACGATTCTGTTCCTGCCGGAAGAGGTGCCTGAGGGTCGGACCGCGCAGCAGTCCGCCGTTGCGGTCATGCCGGGAGCGTTCGGGGCGGGGACGACCCTCGATATGTTTACATGGGTCAACGAAAAGCGCTACGAGCTTGATAACGGGGAAGATTTTCAACGATACCACGCGCGACGCATTCAGGAGCGCAACAATGGTTCGTTTGACTGACCTGCGGCATAATAATCTAATAATTCATAATAATGAATTTGTTGTTGCGTAATGGTCACCCGGTAGCCTACGGTATGCAAAGCCAAACTAAGCTGCGCTTGAAGCGTGGCAGCCAATGGGAGGAAACATGAAGCTAACATCTCTGACTTTGGCGGCAAGCCTGATCGGTGGTGCTGCTCTGGCCGGCGAAGTGGCGCCCAAGGAAGTCGCTTACAACGAAGACGGCGCGATCGAGGCGTCGCTGACCGGTGTGGCGGGGGATGCAGCGAATGGCGCGCTGATCGTCGGCAACAAATCCAAGGGCAACTGCGTGGCATGCCACGAAATCACCGCCTTGGCCGACGTGCCGTTTCACGGCGAAGTCGGTCCGATGCTGGATGGGGCCGGGGAACGCTGGTCCGAAGCTGAACTGCGGGGCCTGATTGCCAACGCCAAGATGACTTTCGAAGGCACGGTCATGCCTGCCTTCTACAAGGTTGATGGCTTCATCCGCCCGGGCGATGCCTATACGGGCAAGGCCGGCCAGGAACCACTGCCGCCGATCCTGACGGCGCAGGAAATCGAAGATGTTGTCGCCTTTCTGGCGACGCTTAAGGAATGATGCGCGCCGCCTGACGGCTTGCGTGCTTGAAACACGTTCAAAGGAGAAAGACGATGGAATTCTCACGTCGTGACACTCTGGCAATGGGCCTGGGGGCTGCGGTTGTTACCGTTCTGCCCTTCCGCGTGAATGCGGCCGCCGACGACCAGATTGCCGCGTTCACCGGCGGTGCGGACATGGCAGATGCCGGTATCACCCTGACCGCGCCGGAAATTGCGGAAAACGGCAACACTGTGCCGATCTCGGTCGATGCACCGGGAGCAACCGCCATTCTTGTTCTGGCGACGGGCAACCCGACACCGGGTGTGGCCCAGTTCAACTTTGGCCCGATGGCCGGTAGCCAGGCCGCCTCGACCCGGATCCGTCTGGCGGGCACGCAGGATGTGGTGGCTATCGCTCAGATGGCAGACGGGTCCTTCGCCAAGGCCAGCACGACCGTGAAAGTGACCATCGGGGGCTGTGGCGGCTAAGCGCTGCTTCAGCACACAAGCGAAGTTAAGGAGAAATCAGTATGGCATCCGGTGTAAAACCCCGCGTCAAGGTTCCGAAGACCGCAGCAGCTGGTGACGTCGTCACCATCAAATCGCTGATCAGCCACAAGATGGAAAGCGGCCAGCGCAAGGACAAGGAAGGCAATACCATTCCGCGTTCGATCATCAATCGCTTCACGGTCGAGTTCAACGGCGAGTCCGTTCTGGACATGACCATGGAACCGGCGATCTCGACCAACCCATATGTTCAGTTCGAGGCCAAGGTGCCCGAAGCCGGTGAATTTACATTCACTTGGTATGATGACGACGGGTCGGTCTATGACACCAAGAAGGCGATTGCTATCGCCTGATCCCCGCCTCAGGCAGATTGGATGCCTTGCCCCGCGCAAGCCGTGGGGCCAGGCCAACGACCCAAGGGAGGAAAATGGATGAAATTCAAGGCAATGACAGCAATTGCCGCATTGGTGGCGGCCCCCCTGTCGGCGGTGGCGGATCCTGACGACGACACTCTGGTCGTTAACGAAGAGATCGAAATGGTCACCAAGGCTGCTGCGCCGGATCACCTGTCGGACACATTGGACGAGGTGATGTCGGGCTGGCATTTCCGTTCGGACGAAACGCAGTCGCTGCAGATGGACGACTTTGACAACCCGGCCATGGTCTTTGTGGATCAGGCGCTGGAGAAGTGGGAAGAAGTCGAAGGTGCCGCAGGCAAATCCTGCGCGTCGTGTCACGACGATGTTGAGGAAAGCATGAAGGGGGTGCGTGCCGTATACCCAAAATGGAATGACGAAAAAGAAGCCGTCTATACCATGGCCATGCAGATCAACGATTGCCGTGAAACCGGGATGCAGGCCGAGAAGTGGAAATACACTGGCGGCAACATGGCTGCGATGGAAGCGTTGATCAGTGTTCAGTCACGGGGCATGCCGGTCAACGTGGCCATTGATGGTCCTGCCGAAGCAGCGTGGGAAATGGGCAAGGAGCTCTATTACACCCGGACCGGTCAGCTGGAGCTGAGCTGTGCGAATTGTCACGAAGACAATTACGGCAACATGATCCGCGCTGACCATCTGAGCCAAGGGCAGATCAACGGTTTCCCGACCTATCGTCTGAAGAACGCCAAGATCAACACGGTCCACGCCCGCTTCAAGGGCTGCGTTCGCGACACGCGGGCCGAAACCTACAGCCCGGGTTCGGATGAATTCGTGGCGCTGGAACTTTATGTCGCTTCGCGCGGCAATGGTCTGTCGGTCGAAGGGCCGTCCGTCCGCAACTAATCCTGTCACCCCGCGTGCCCAATCGGGTTCGCGGGGTGTTTCGCTTAATCAATATTCATACATGCGAATATGATGTATGTTAACTACGGAAAGCTGATCCACAATGATCTCTCGTCGTGATTTTCTTCAGGTCTCCATGGCGGCGTCCGCCCTTGTGGGCGCGTCAGGTTTTGGAAATTGGGCGCGGCTGGCGGCCCAGCAGGCTTTGACACAAGATCAGCTGCTGGAGTTTGACACGTTCGGCAATGTCAGCCTGATTCACGTGACGGACATCCATGCGCAGCTGAAACCGATCTTTTTTCGCGAACCGGAAATCAATCTGGGCGTCGGCCCGGCGCGCGGGCAGATGCCGCACATCACGGGCGCGGATTTCCGCAAGGCCTATGGGATCGCTGATGGCAGCCCGTCGGCCTATGCGCTGACGTATAACGATTTTGCCTCACTCGCGCAGACATATGGCCGCGTCGGTGGGCTGGACCGGGTCTCCACGGTGATCAATGCCATTCGCGCCGACAGGCCCGACGCGCTGCTGCTGGATGGCGGCGACACCTGGCATGGGTCCTATACCTGTCATCAAACAGCGGGTCAGGACATGGTCAACGTGATGAACGCGTTGAAACCCGATGCGATGACCTTCCACTGGGAATTCACCCTGGGTTCGGACCGGGTGAATGAAATTGTTGAAAGCTTGCCCTATGCCGCGCTGGGTCAGAACATCTTTGACGCGGAATGGGACGAACCGGCTGAGCTGTTCAAGCCCTACAAGTTCTTTGAGCGTGGAGGGTCGAAGATCGCCGTAATCGGCCAGGCCTTCCCTTACATGCCGATCGCCAACCCGCGCTGGATGTTCCCGGAATATTCGTTCGGCATCCGTGACGAAAACATGCAAGCCATGGTGGACGAGGTCCGCGGTATGGGCGCGGAATGCGTCGTTGTTCTGAGCCACAATGGCTTTGACGTGGACAAGAAGATGGCGAGCCGCGTCACCGGCATCGACGTAATCCTGTCGGGCCATACCCATGATGCACTGCCCGAGCCGGTACTGGTGGGTCAGACCCACATTGTGGCGTCCGGGTCGAACGGCAAGTTCGTATCGCGCGTGGATCTGGACGTCCGCGACGGCAAGATGATGGGGCTGAAGCACAAGCTGATCCCGATCTTCTCGGACGTGATCGCGCCGGATCCGATGATCACCAAGCTGATCGACGAACAACGCGCGCCTTATGCGGATCAGCTGGCCGAGGTCATCGGTCATACGGATGAAAACAGCACGCTCTATCGTCGCGGCAATTTCAACGGCACCTGGGATGACGTGATCTGTGACGCGCTGCTGAGCGAACGTGAAGCCGACATCGCCATGTCGCCTGGCGTACGCTGGGGGCCGTCGATCCTGCCCGGCCAGGCAATCACCCGCGAAGACATCTGGAACGTCACCTCGATGAGCTATGGTGAGGCGTACCGCACTGAAATGACCGGTGAATTCATCCACACCATTCTGGAAGACGTGGGCGACAACCTGTTCAACCCCGATCCGTATTACCAGCAGGGCGGCGACATGGTGCGGATCGGCGGCATGGGTTACCGCATCGACATCAACAAGCCGCAGGGCGAACGGATCACCGACATGACCCTGCTCAAGACCGGCGAAAAGATCGACCCGGCCAAGACCTATGTGGTTGCAGGCTGGGCCAGCGTCAACGAAGGCACCGAAGGGCCCCAGATCTGGGATGTGGTCGAAAGCCACATCCGCAAACAGGGCACCATCACCGTTACTCCCAACAACTCGGTTCAGGTGGCCGGCGCGTAAGCGTCGCCCGCCCGGGCTGATCCCATTCGAACGCGCATAATTCTGTCGCGTTCGTCCCGAAAGCACCTCACGAAACAAGGAGGCAAACCCGACATGAGTGAGAACTCCAACACCAACGCCCCTTCGCGCCGTCAGTTCCTGACCGGCGCGGCGGCTGCCGGGGCAGGGGCGGTTGCAGCAACTGCCGCCAAGGGCGCCGGCCCCGACCCTTTGATCACGGAAGTTCAGGAGTGGGCTTCGGGTTTGGGGGACGGCGTGGACGCCACCCCCTATGGTCTCCCGATCGAGTTCGAAAAGGATGTGGTTCGGCGCAATGTCGAATGGTTGACGGCAGACACGATCAGCTCGATCAACTTCACACCGATTCATGCGCTGGACGGAACGATCACGCCGCAGGGTTGTGCATTTGAACGGCACCATTCAGGCGCCATTGAGCTGCGCAAGGAAGATTACCGACTGATGATCAACGGTCTGGTCGATCAACCGCTGGTATTTACCTATGAGGATCTTGAGCGGTTCCCGCGTGAAAACCGCGTCTATTTCTGCGAATGCGCTGCCAATACCGGCATGGAATGGGCAGGCAGCCAGCTGAACGGCGCCCAGTTTACCCACGGCATGATTCACAACATGGAGTACTCCGGCGTGTCTCTGCGGACCCTGCTGGAAGAGGCCGGTGTGAAACCCGAAGGCAAATGGGTCTATGTCGAAGGTGCCGATGCGTCGTCGAACGGACGCTCGATCCCGCTGGAAAAGGCGATGGACGATGTGCTGGTTGCCTTCAAGGCCAACGGCGAAGCGCTGCGCAAGGAGCACGGCTATCCGGTCCGCCTGGTTGTTCCCGGCTGGGAAGGCAACATGTGGGTCAAATGGCTGCGTCGCATCGAAGTGACCGAAATGGCTATCGAAAGCCGCGAGGAAACCTCGAAATACACCGACACTCTGGAGGACGGCACCTCGCGCAAGTGGACCTGGGTGATGGATGCAAAATCCGTTGTCACCAGCCCCAGCCCGCAGGCACCAATCACCCATGGCAAGGGACCGCTGGTCATCACCGGTCTGGCCTGGTCGGGCCGCGGCGCGATCACCGGCGTCGATGTGTCCGTGGATGGCGGCAAGACCTGGAAGGAAGCGCGTCTGGGCGCGCCAGGCACCGACAAGGCGCTGACCCGGTTCTATCTGGACTACGACTGGCAGGGCGAAGAGATGCTGTTGCAGTCCCGCGCCAAGGACAGCACCGGCTATGTCCAGCCCTCCAAGCAGGATCTGCGCGCAGTGCGTGGCGAGAACTCGATCTATCATAACAACTGCATCCAGACCTGGTGGGTGCGCAGCAACGGAGAGGCCGAAAATGTCGAAGTCTCTTAATTCCATTTTGCTGCCCACGGCGGGCGGCATCACCTTGATGCTGGGCGTTGCCTACGGTGTGTCCCAGCGCGGCTATGGCCAGGACAAGATCGAGCTGTTGGAAGACCGTGTGTCTCTGGTCGAAGCGCGTAGCGCAGAAGCACAAAGCGCCGCTGACGCTTCGGCTGCGACTGCGGCCGCCGAATCAGCACGGGCCGATGCGCTGGAAGGCCAGGTGGGCGAGTTGCAGGCTGCTGTTGCAGCGGCTCAAGCCAGCGGCGGCAGCGCAGTTGCAGTCAGTGCACCGATCCGTGACGGTGGCTATGGTCTGGGTCGCGCGGCGTTGCCCGAAGAAATCGCGGCCTGGGACAAGGATGTTTCCCCCGATGGTACGGGTTTGCCGGTGGGATCTGGTGATGTCTGGACCGGGGATGAGGTCTTCGCCGAGCATTGCGCGATCTGCCACGGCGACTTTGCTGAAGGTGTCGACAACTGGCCGAAACTGGCCGGTGGCGCGGACACGCTGGCCGACAAGGACCCGCTGAAAACGGTCGGGTCATATTGGCCCTACCTGTCCACGACCTGGGATTACGTGAACCGGTCGATGCCGTTCGGCGCAGCACAGACGCTTTCGAATGACGACGTCTATGCGATTGTGGCCTACATTCTTTACTCCAATGATCTGGTCGATGACGATTTCGTCCTGTCGAACGAGAACTTTCTGGATGTGGAAATGCCAAACGCAGGCGGGTTCATCATTGATGACCGCGAAACCACCGAGGCGCATTTCTGGAACCCCGAGCCGTGCATGGAAAACTGCAAGGACAGCGTCGAAATCACCATGCGCGCCATGGTGCTGGACGTGACACCGGAAGATGAAGGTGCTGCTGAAGCTGCAAGTGAAGATCATTCGGCAGTCACACCGCAGCAAACCGAGGAAGCGGTCTTAACCGAATCGTCGGTCACCACGGAAGAGCCTGTCGCGACCGAAGAACCGGCGGTGGAAACCGCTGCGATCGATCCGGAACTGGTGGCCGCTGGCGAAAAGGTCTTCAAGAAGTGCAAGGCCTGTCACCAAGTTGGTGAAGGCGCCAAACAGCGCACGGGCCCGGTTCTGAACGGAATCGTCGGGGCATCAGCCGGCGCGGTGGACGGGTTCAAATACTCCAAACCGATGATGGCTGCCGGAGAAGGTGGTCTGGTCTGGACCGAAGCCGAGCTGACGGCCTTTCTAACCAAACCGAAAGCCTACATGAAAGGCACCAAGATGTCCTTTGCCGGTCTGAAGAAAGAGAAGGACGTCGGAGCGGTTATCGCCTATCTGCAGTCCTTCGCGGACTAGGCGCATGAGGTTTTGGGGAGGAACACTGATTGTCTGGGGCGCGCTGACCGGCGTGGCCTGGGCAGATGAGACAGCGGTTCAGATTGGTGATGCGGCGCGCGGCGAACAACTGTTCGAACAGTGCGCCGCCTGTCACCAGGTTGGAGAGGGGGCCGAACATGGTATTGGCCCGCATCTGAACGGGATCTTCGACCGCAAGGTCGCCCAGTTCGAGGACTTTTCCTATTCCGAAGGTATCACACGTGCCCGAAGGGATGGCATGGTCTGGGATCTGGAACACCTGGATGCTTATCTGAACAATCCCAAGGTTCTTGTTTCAGGCACGAACATGGAGTTCGCGGGCCTCAAGGACCCACAGGATCGGGGCGACGTGCTGGCGTATCTGCGCCAGTTCTCGGCCAGCCCGCAGGACATTCCAGAAGCTGCACCCACCGCGCTGGCAGAGGAGTTTGAGCTGCCACCCGAAATCCTCGCCATCGTGGGGGACCCGGATTACGGCGAATACCTGTCGACGGAGTGTACCACCTGCCACCAGGTCGATGGTGAGTATGACGGCATCCCGGTGATCACCGGCTGGTACGAGGAGGATTTTGTCCTGGCAATGCACGCCTACAAGGAAAAGATCCGACCACACCCGGTCATGCACATGATGGCCGCACGTTTGTCGGATGAAGAGATTGCTGCACTGGCAGCGTATTTTGGCGCGTTGGAGTAGATCTCCAGCGCGTTTCTGTTTGATGGGAGGAGGAACACACCATGACAGTGAATAGACGGACATTCCTGGGAGCAAGTGTTGCCGCAGCAGCGACTTTGCAGGCGCCAGCCGTTTTGGGTGCAGGCAAGCCGCGCGTGGTTGTCGTCGGCGGTGGTGCCGGTGGCGCGACTGCAGCGCGATACATCGCAAAAGGATCCAAGGGCGAGATCGACGTCACGCTGGTTGAACCTTCGCGCAGCTATTACACCTGCTTCTTTTCGAACCTCTATATCGGGGGCTTCCGCGAGCTGTCCTCGATTGCCCATTCCTATGGCACATTGGCCAGCCAGTATGGCATCAACGTGGTGCATGACTGGGCCGTGGGCATTGACCGGGATGCGCGCACCGTGACCTTGGCAGGAGGCGCCGTACTGCCCTATGACCGGCTGATCCTGAGCCCCGGCATCGACTTTGTCGAAGGTGCGGTCGAAGGCTGGGATGTAAGCGCCCAGAACAAGATGCCCCACGCCTATAAGGCCGGATCGCAGTCCGAGTTGCTGAAGGCACAGATCGAAGCCATGCCCGAAGGCGGTACATTCGCGATGATTGCGCCGCCGAACCCGTTCCGTTGCCCGCCCGGACCGTATGAGCGGATTTCCATGGTGGCGCATGTTCTGAAGGAAAAGAACCCGACTGCGAAGATCATCGTGGCGGATCCCAAGCCGAAGTTTTCAAAAATGGCGCTGTTCCAGGAAGGCTGGGGCAATCACTATGACGGCATGATCGACTGGATCGGTCCGGATTTCGGCGGTGACGTGGTGTCGGTGAACCCCGATGCAATGACCGTGACAATCGACGGCGAAGAAACCAAGGTCGATGCCTGCAACGTCATCCCCGCGATGAAGGCGGGCCGGATCTGTGAGATGGCCGGAATAACCGAAGGCAACTGGGCCCCGGTTGATGGCCGTACCATGCAAAGCCGCATGGATGAGAACATCCATGTGCTCGGTGATGCCTGCGCGCAGGGCGACATGCCGAAATCCGGCTTCTCGGCGAATTCGCAAGCAAAGGTGGCTGCAATGGCAGTCCGCGCTGCGCTGACCGGGTCCAAGATGTTCCCGGCCAAGTTCTCGAACACCTGCTGGTCGCTGATCGGCACCGATGACGGTGTGAAAGTTGGTGCGACCTATGAAGCGACCGAGGAGAAGATCGCCAAGGTCGACGGCTTTATCAGCCAGACCGGCGAAAACGCTGAACTGCGTCAGGCAACATACGAGGAAAGCATCGGCTGGTATGCCGGCATTACCTCCGACATGTTTGGCTGAACCACGTGAAGTCCAGTAAGGACGTAGGCCCAGATTTCGCTGGGCCTACAAGCTCGCCAAATTCCTGCTAGGACCATCCTTTGCGGAAGAAATGCGGGCTGGCGCCGAACTTTCGTTTGAACTGTCGGGAAAAGTGCGTGGCGCTGTTGAAGCCCGACGCCAGAGCAATCTCGGTCACGGTCATCGAAGTTTCGTTCATCAACGCATAAGCATGGCTGAGTCGCATGTCGAAATAGACATGCATCGGGCTCTCGTTCAGATAGCGCGAGAACAGTCGCTCCAACTGGCGACGCGAGATGTCCAGGCGGTCACAAAGTTCGCCAATGGACAAGGGCTCTTCGATCGAGTCCTGCATCAGTTGTAGCGCAGACAAAAGCCGTTGGTTTCGGCTGCCGATAGCCACCGCATAGTTCGACTTTTGCGGAGCCATCTGACCGCCGGATCGCACATGCAGACACATGTCGGCGACGATGATCGCGAGCTTTTTGCCGTGGCGTTCTTCGATCAGGCTCAGCATCATGTCAGTGGCAGCATTGCCGCCACCGCAGGTCAGATAACGTCCGGAGATTTCGTAGATATTGGGCGAGGGCTCCAGGTTCGGGAACATCTCGACAAAACCAGGCTGGTTTTCCCAATGCAGGGTGAATTCCTGATCGCGCAACAGGCCCGATTGCGCCAATGCAAAGGCGCCGGTGCAGATGCCGCCCAAGCGACGCCCGAACCGGTTTTCCCGACGCAGCCAGTTCAGCGTCGCTTCGCCGGCGCTCAGATGTGGCTCCACGCCCGAGCAGACAAACCCGACCGCATCACCGGGCAACGGTTGCAAAGGCAAGTCAGGCGTTACGGTCATGCCATTTGAACAGGTCACCGAAGATCCGTCTTCGGTCATTGTGTACCAGCGGTAGAGCTGGGTATTGGTAACCTGATTGGCAATGCGCAACGGTTCGATGGCCGCAGCAATCGGCAGCATCGTGGCCTTGGGCAGAAGCAGGAAATAGAAATCCTGTGGGTCACCCGTGAAGGGCACCGCCAATTTGGCGGAGGCACCTTTCTGGATGAATCCTTCGTTTTCCAGTTGCATCATTCCCGTTTCCCGTTCAGCCAGTGGCTTTGAACACAGTGGCGCAGCCGCCGATTTGATCCCGACCTACGCCCGTCACTCCTGTCTTGACCGAGACTTTTCGACTTGGGTTTGCCGAATTGCGACATGTGGCGATGTCATGCCGTCCAAGTCAATTTCACCCCTGCCTCTTGCGGCCCCTTGGGGGCGACACTAAGACTCGGGTAACGCATTTCCGGGTATGGTCCCGTTTCATCAAAATAGCAGGCAGGTTCTGATGCACGATCCCAACGAATTCTACATGAACACACTGGTCCCCATGGTGGTCGAACAGACCAGCCGGGGCGAACGGGCGTACGATATTTTCTCTCGCCTGTTGAAGGAGCGGATCATCTTTCTGAACGGTCCGGTGCATGACGGCATGTCTTCGCTGATCGTGGCCCAATTGCTGCACCTTGAGGCAGAAAATCCGTCCAAGGAAATCAGCATGTATATCAACTCGCCCGGTGGCGTGGTGACCAGCGGTCTGTCGATCTATGACACCATGCAGTATATCAAGCCGAAAGTATCCACCCTTGTAATCGGCCAGGCCGCATCGATGGGATCGCTGCTGCTGACCGCAGGTGAGCCGGGCATGCGCTTTTCGCTGCCCAACAGCCGGGTGATGGTTCACCAGCCTTCAGGTGGCTACCAGGGCCAGGCGACGGACATCATGATTCACGCCGAAGAAACGCTCAAACTCAAGCGTCGCTTGAATGAAATCTACGTGAAGCATACCGGGCAAACTTTGAAAAAAGTTGAAGCAGCCCTGGAACGCGACAACTTCATGTCTCCGGAAGAGGCGAAAGATTTCGGTCTGATTGACGAGATTGTCGAAAACCGCGCCAAAGGTGATGACGCGGAAAGTTGAATGAACGGCAAGTCGCCGGATCGCTGATCGCAAGAGTGTGCAATTTGCGATTGTAGCATCTGGGGACCTGCCCTAAGCTGCCTAGGAATTGAACCCTATCGCGATGGGGTTCTGGGCGGATGACGAAGCCGAAAGGTAAGGTATGGCAACGAATTCAGGTGGTGACAGCAAGAACACGCTCTACTGCAGCTTCTGCGGAAAGAGCCAGCACGAGGTGCGAAAGCTGATTGCCGGTCCCACGGTCTTCATCTGCGATGAATGCGTCGAGCTTTGCATGGACATCATCCGGGAAGAGACCAAGGCCAGCGGGCTGAAGTCTTCGGATGGAGTGCCGACGCCCAAGGACATCTGTGATGTGCTGGATGATTATGTGATCGGTCAGGCGACGGCCAAGCGGGTGCTGTCGGTTGCGGTGCACAATCACTACAAACGATTGAACCACGCGCAGAAAGCGGGCTCGGACATTGAGTTGGCGAAATCCAACATCCTGCTGATCGGCCCTACCGGCTGCGGCAAGACACTGTTGGCGCAGACACTGGCCCGTATTCTGGATGTGCCGTTCACCATGGCGGATGCGACCACGCTCACCGAGGCGGGGTACGTGGGCGAGGATGTTGAGAACATTATCCTCAAGCTGTTGCAGGCATCCGAATACAATGTCGAACGCGCGCAGCGCGGCATTGTCTATATCGACGAGGTCGACAAGATCACCCGCAAGTCAGAGAACCCGTCCATCACCCGCGACGTGTCGGGCGAAGGCGTTCAGCAGGCTTTGCTGAAGCTGATGGAAGGAACAGTTGCTTCGGTGCCGCCACAGGGCGGGCGCAAACACCCGCAACAGGAATTCCTGCAAGTGGACACGACCAATATCCTGTTCATCTGCGGCGGTGCGTTTGCAGGCCTGGATCGGATTATCAAGCAACGTGGCAAAGGAAGCGCCATGGGCTTTGGCGCCGATGTGCGCGACGAAAGCGAAGCGGGTGTTGGCGAGACCTTCAAGGATTTGGAGCCGGAAGACCTGTTGAAATTCGGCCTGATCCCTGAATTCGTCGGTCGCCTGCCTGTTCTGGCGACGCTTGAGGATCTGGACGAAGATGCACTGGTCACCATTCTGACCATGCCCAAGAACGCACTGGTAAAGCAGTATCAGCGCCTGTTCGAGTTGGAAGAAACTGAGCTGGACTTTACCGATGACGCGCTGCGTGCCATTGCCAAAAAGGCGATCGAACGCAAGACCGGTGCGCGGGGCCTCAGGTCGATTATGGAAGATATTCTTCTGGATACGATGTTCGATCTTCCGGGCATGGAAAGCGTGACCAAGGTTGTGGTCAACGAGGAAGCTGTAACATCAGAGGCGCAGCCGCTGATGATCCACGCGGACGCCGACAAGGAGCCGGCATCGGCGGGCTAAGATCAGCTTCGAGAGCTTTGAAAAACGCGGGCATTGTCCCGCGTTTTTTTGTTTGTACCGGGGGTAGCCCTGCTACATGTCTGTGTGCCGATGTTCGCAAGTGCTGTTGGGCGCGGTTAGCCACACAGCAAAGCGAATATTCCGCGTGTGCGATCAGTGGATTGCTGCCTCTGAGACAGTGAATTTCGCCGCATTTGGAGCAACTTGAAGCGTCAGCAAGGAGGATTGAGATCAGAGGGCAGGGTCAGGCGTTGGATAGCGAAAGCGTGGCTCTTGCCCAGGGGGTGGTTTTTCGGCAGTGTCCGGGCAACGCAAGAAAGAGGATCTCATGACTATCAAACGTATTCATTCGGGCGGCGAATTCGAAGCGAAGGTCGGTTATTGCCGAGCAGTGGTTGCCGGCGGGTTCGTTCACGTTGCCGGGACCGTTGGCCAGGGGGAAACGGTCGAAGATCAGTGCCGTTCCGCGCTTGAGACCATTCGCGGCGCCTTGGAGCAAGCGGGCAGCGATTTCGCTCATGTTGTTCGTGTGAACTACTACCTGCCCGACCGCCATGAGTTCGAACCGTGCTGGCCTTTGCTGACCGAGGCGTTTGGCGACAATCCGCCCGCGGTCACAATGGTGGAATGCAACCTGATCGACCCGAAATTCCGGATCGAAATCGAGGTGACCGCGCTTTTGGCCGGGGCTGAATGAGCTGGTTTCTGACGTGAGGCAGGCAAGGTCCCGCACAAAAGCGGTGGGACCTTGGTCCACGCACGTCATGCCGCACTGGACCTTGGCGTCTGTTTTGGTCATATATCCCTCAGAGATACGAGGAGTCGTCCATGAGCATTCTCAGCAGCCTTCTGCGCGCCGTAACCTGGTGGAACGGATCAACGCTGAATACGGCGATCTATACCAAGCGTAAGGGCACCAAGGTGGGTGAGGATGCGCAAGGCAATGTGTTCTATCGCAATGCCGACGATTCGCGTCGCTGGGTCATGTTCAACGGGGAGGCCGAAGCCTCCCGTGTGGACCCGGATTGGCACGGCTGGCTGCACCGCACCTTTGATGAGCCACCCACAAAACGGCCTTTGAAACACAAGGACTGGGAAAAGCCGCATCAGGAAAACCTGACTGGAACCATGCTGGCCTATGCACCTTCGGGTTCTATCCGAAGCGGCAAGGAACCGGCCGATCGCAACGACTATGAGGCGTGGAGCCCTGAATAAGGCTCTGCGGGCGGTTCTGTTTCATGTCTCATAGCACCACCGAAGTTCTTGTTGGCGGCGTTGTCCTTGCGGCAGCGATCAGCTTTGCCGTCTATGCCGGGCAAGTGGCGGGCATCTCCCGTGCCGGCGACAGTTACGAATTGTCTGCGTCGTTCCGTTCGCTCGAAGGGGTCAGCGTGGGCACCGATGTGCGTCTGGCCGGGGTCAAGATCGGCACTGTGACTGGCGTTGACCTGAACCCCGAAACATTCCGTGCCGATACCGTGTTTTCCGTTCAGGACGGCATTGAAATCCCCGAAGACAGCGCCGTCGTCATTTCCTCAGAAGGTTTGCTGGGCGGGAATTTTGTCGAGGTCATGCCGGGCGGATCGCCGTTCCCGCTGGAGGCCGGGGAGGAGATACTGGACACGCAAGGCGCGGTGAGCCTCATCTCGTTGTTGGTCAAGTTCGTTTCGGGTGGTGGCGACGAATGATGCGTCGCTTGGCCTCCGCGGCGCTCTGTGCGGCGTTCGCATTCCCCGTATCTGCCCAGGTTCTGTTGCAGCAACCGCGCGTCGAAGCCGAATTGGGTGATGGCGCAGTCCTGCGGGCGCTGGACAAGGTCAACGGGCAAACCAAGGACACCGAATTGGTCAACGGCGCCACGGTCGAGATGTTCGGTCTGCTGGTTACGCTTGAGGAATGCCGTTACCCGACGGACAATCCTACGGGGGACGCCTATGCCTTCCTGACCATCCGCGAACCGGAGAGTGGCCGTCTCAGGTTTGAGGGCTGGATGATCGCGTCCTCACCTGCGCTGAGCGCGTTGGATCACAACCGCTATGACGTCTGGGTTCTGCGCTGCAGGATTTCCTGAGGACTGGGCGTTGAGGGCCCGGTGAAATCGGCCCTGCGTTGAATGGCATCCGACAATCTGCGGTGATATTCGGCCCGCGTGATCTCTTGCCCGCCCAGGGAGGCGAGGTGCGATGTGATGAATTGCGTATCAAACAGACTGAACCCAGCACGATTCAGCCGGTCGACCAGATAGGCCAGCGCGATTTTTGAAGCATCGGTGCGTCGCGAAAACATGCTTTCCCCAAAGAACGCCTGCCCCAGAACGACGCCATAAACGCCGCCAATCAGCCGATCCAGCGGGTCCCACACCTCCAGTGAATGGGCATGACCCAGTTCGTGCAAGGCCACGTATTGCGCGCGGATTTCATCGTTGATCCAGGTCTCGGATCGGTCGGCGCAGGCATCGACTACGCGTTCGAAATCCTGATCGATTTCGACGCGATAATCTGCACGCTTTATATTTTTTGCGAGGGAGCGGGAAATCCTGAAACCATCCAGAGGTATCACGCCCCGACGTTTGGGGTCGACCCAGAAGACTTCGGGATCATCGCGGGTTTCGGCCATCGGAAAAACGCCGATGGAGTAGCCGTGCAACAACAGTTCGGGGGTCAATGACATTCAGGCGCCCCCCGGGCTGTGTTTGATTCAGCCCCGCTGTTTAGCGGGGCTGCGAGCTTATTCGGCCATGTTGGCCTCAAGCCAACGCTCCAACCAGTGAATGCCGTAGTCGCCGGAATGGATGTCCGGTTCCTGCAGCAGCGCGTGGAACAGCGGAACAGTGGTATCGATGCCGTCCACGATCAACTCGCCCAATGCACGGTTCAAACGGGCCAGGGCTTCGGGCCGGTCGCGGCCATGGACGATCAGCTTGGCGATCAGCGAGTCGTAATAGGGCGGGATCGAGTAGCCGTCATAAAGCGCCGAATCCATCCGGACGCCCAGACCACCTGGCGCGTGATAGGCCGTGATCTTGCCCGGGCAGGGGGCAAAGTTCGGCAGCCGTTCCGCATTGATGCGGACCTCGATCGCGTGACCGTTGATCTGCAGATCATCCTGAGTGAAGGACAACGGTTGGCCGGCGGCAACGCGGATCTGTTCGCGGACAAGATCGACGCCAAAGATGGCTTCGGTGACCGGGTGTTCGACCTGCAGACGGGTGTTCATTTCGATGAAATAGAACTCGCCATCTTCGTACAGGAATTCGACCGTGCCTGCACCGGCATAGCCCATCTTGCCCACAGCATCGGCACAGATCTTGCCGATCCGCGCGCGTTCTTCGGGCGTGATGCAGGGGCCGGGGGCCTCTTCGAACACTTTCTGGTGGCGGCGCTGCAGGGAACAGTCCCGCTCGCCCAGATGGACGCCGGTTTCCTTGCCGTCGCCAAAAACCTGGATTTCGATGTGACGCGGCTTCTGGAGATATTTCTCCATGTAAACCTCGTCATTGTCGAAAGCGGCCTTGGCTTCCGACCGGGCGGTGGAAAACGCGGTTTCCAGATCCTTTTCAGTCTCGGCGACTTTCATTCCGCGTCCTCCGCCACCGGCGGTGGCCTTGATGATCACGGGGTACCCCATGTCCGCGGCTACCTTACGGGCGGTTTCGACGTCGGGGACACCACCGTCCGAACCGGGCACAACCGGAATTCCCAGCTCCTTGGCAGTGTCCTTTGCGGTGATCTTGTCGCCCATGATGCGGATATGAGCGGCCGAAGGACCGATGAAGGTCAGGCCGTGATCTTCGATGATCTGCACGAAATTGGCGTTTTCCGACAGGAAGCCATAGCCCGGGTGAACCGCTTGCGCGCCGGTGATTTCGCAGGCCGAGATGATGGCCGGGATCGAAAGATAGCTGTTGGTGCTTGGCGGAGGGCCAATGCAGACCGATTCGTCGGCCATGCGCACATGCATGGCATCCGCATCTGCGGTCGAATGGACAGCGACGGTGGCTATGCCCATTTCACGGGCGGCGCGGATGACTCGCAGGGCGATTTCGCCACGGTTCGCAATCAGGATCTTGTCGAACATGTCGGGATCCTTATTCGACGATGACCAGCGGGGTTCCGAATTCGACGGCGGCGCCGTCTTCGACCAGAATTCGCTTCACTGTTCCGGCCGTGGGCGCGTGAATGTGGTTCATGGTCTTCATGGCTTCGACGATCAGCAAGGTGTCGCCTTCGGCCACGGTGTCGCCCACCTTGATAAACGACGGCGCACCCGGTTCGGCCTGCAAATACACGGTACCAACCATGGGCGAGGGCACGGCGCCCGGGTGGCTGGCCGGGTCTTCGTCGGCGGCGGCCGGAGCAGCGGCAGGTGCTGCAGCGGCGGCAACCGGCGCTGCAGCTGCCACAGGGGCGGCAGCTGCCGGGACCTGGACCTGAACCGGTGCAGCTGGGGCAGGGGCCATGCGCGACACGCGCACATTCAGGCTGTCATCCTCGCCATAATCCCGCTTGACCTGCAGTTCGGTCAGATCATTGTCGCGCAGCAGTTCGGCCAGCGCCTTGATGAATGCCACATCCGCTTCGTGAGATTTGTTTGTCATGTTGTTCCTCGGCCGGTTCCGATGGGCCTGTCTTGTGAGCAGGCTTGGCAAATTTGTCGGGCTTATAAGGCAAGCATTGGCCCATGAAAAGCGCCCTTGTTTGACCGGTAACATGAGCATGACCGCAATCGATTGCAAGTTTTGCAAATCACAACGGCATGCCGGACAGTTTTGCGACCAGTTCGGGCAGCTTTCTGGCGCCAAATTTTTCCAGCAGATGAGCCCGGTGCGTTTCGACCGTACGGTAGCTGAGCTTCAGTTCAACGCCGATTTCCTTGGCAGACAAGCCACGGCAGGTCAGAATCGCGACATCACGCTCACGCGGGGTTAGTGACACGACAGGTCGGTCATCTGACAGATCGGCAAACGACCAGACGCCCGTTGTGAATGGGGCCTCACTGCTGACGGACTGGCCGCGGACACGGCACCAGAAGAGCTCACCTGACCTGCGTCGCATAATACGTTCGTCGGAATAGTAATCTATGCCAGTTTCCATCTGCTGCAGCCGCTCACCGATCCTGTTGAAATCATCCCTGCTGGGATAGAGTTCCGAGATTGGCAGGTTCGTCAGATCCTCGACCGACGCTTCGAAAATGCGCGCAAAGTGTAGATTGCAACGCCGGACGATCCGTTTATCCAGAACGGCGAGTCCAACGGGGGCATGATCAAATGCGAAATCGGTCATACTCCTGTTGTGCCGGGTATTTCTACGGAATTGAAGGGGAAGATGACGTTGTGACAGGTTGCAAGCGTCCCAAGGTAAGACAGGCGGGACATTGAAATAGGGAGTGAGACTGGATGAATCTGGGAGTGTGGCTGCACCGGCAGGCTCAGGTGAACGGGGAAAAGCCAGCGCTTTTTCTGGGACAGGAACTGGTCGCCAGTTACGGCACTTTCCACGACCGTACTGCGAGGCTGGCTGGGTGGCTGAACGCCCGTGGCATAGGGCCCGGCGATCATGTGGCAATCTTCATGAAAAACTGTCCAGAGTATCTGATCGTGCTTTATGGCATTTGGTATGCGGGTGCGGCGGCGGTTCCGATCAATGCGAAACTTCATGGGCGGGAGGTCGCATGGATTCTCAGCAACTCCGGGGCAACAAAGATCTTTACAACCGATGGGTTGACGCAATCGGTGCGCGACGAAGCGCCTGACATCCACTGCATCGAAGCCGGGTCGGGTGAGTTCGAAGAAGCGCTGCAGACCAAACCGGTGGCTGCTCCGTACGCGGCGGCGCCGGGGGATCTGGCATGGCTTTTCTACACGTCGGGCACCACGGGCAAACCCAAGGGCGTGATGATCACGCATCGGATGCTCATGGGCATGGCGCTGACGTACTTGAATGACGTTGACGGGGTATCGCCCGAGGATCAGGCGCTCTATGCGGCGCCGATGAGCCACGGGGCAGGGCTGTATAATCTGATGCATGTTCTGAAGGGCGCAGCGCATGTATGCCCCGTTTCCGGCGGGTTTGACGAAGGCGAGATTTTTGATCTGGCCGAACACTTTGGGCGGGTTCACATGTTTTGTGCCCCCACGATGATCACGCGCATGACATCGGTCGCACGCCAGACGGGGCGCACTGGGCGGGGACTGCGCACCATCGTCTATGGCGGCGGACCTATGTACGTGGCCGATATCGTGGATGCGGTTGAGCATTTCGGACCGGTCTTTGTTCAGATTTACGGACAGGGGGAATGTCCCATGGCCATCACCGCGCTGTCGCGCCATGACGTGACCGACCGCGATCATCCGCGATGGCGGGACCGTCTGGCCAGTGTCGGACGTGCGCAAAGCGGAGTTGAAGTACAGATCGGGACGGCTGACGGGGCGGCTTTGCCAGTCGGTGAAACCGGCGAAATCATGGTGCGAGGTGACATCGTGATGCCGGGATATTGGCAGAACCCGGAAGCCAACGCCAAAACCCTGATCGACGGGTGGCTGATGACTGGGGATCTGGGCGTGATGGACGCCGAAGGATATCTGACGCTGCAGGACCGATCCAAGGATGTGATCATCACTGGTGGCTCAAATGTCTACCCGCGCGAAGTTGAAGAAGTCCTGCTGGAGCACCCGCAAGTTGCCGAAGTGTCTGTTATCGGCCGCCCGCATGCAGATTGGGGGGAGGAAGTCGTGGCCTTTGTGGTCGGCGATGCTTCGGACAAGGACTTGAATGACCTGTGCAATGCTCAAATTGCGCGGTTCAAACGGCCCAAAGCCTATTTCCGCGTGCCGGAACTGCCCAAGAACAACTATGGCAAGGTTTTGAAGACTGAGCTGCGTAGCCGTTTTTCTTGATCACAAACCGTGGCAGTTACTAGAACCTCAGCCGCCAGTATCCGTTCGGCCCAATTGTAACCCGCGATTTGCTGTCGCCGGGTCGAACGGTCAGGCGTGGGCCATTGGGGCCGACCTTGATTGCGTTGCCGTCGTTCTTCAGTTTCACTGACGCGCCGTTCGACCCCACGCCGACCGATACGTCCGGATTGTTTTTCTTTTTGTGCTTTGGCTTTTTCTTCTTGGGTTTCTGAGCGTTGTTTTCGGCCAGTTCGAAGGCTTGGAAAGCCTGGCTGTCTGGCTGAGCATACCCGATCTGTGGAGCCAGGACGCTCAAACAAAACCCGGTCGCTGTCAGAAGCCGCATCATAACTGCTCTCTCACACTTGTTACTGCACCTGATTGTCTGGTTTTCGGACGTTCTGGCAAGCCTCTCTTCCGTGAATCCTGAAAGTTGATCAAAAAAAGACCGGTTCCCAAAGGAGCCGGTCGTAAAGTGCGTCTGCATCGGAGCCAACCCGACGCGACGGGGAGTGTTCATTGGTCAAATCGCGAGATATTCGGCCCGCAATTCTTCGTTCTCAAGAACTTCGGCAGCAGTGCCGTCGAAAACAATGCCGCCCGTGTCCAGAATCACGGCACGGTCGGCCAGTTCCAGCGCGCGCACGGCGTTCTGTTCAACGATGATGGTGGTCATGCCCTGTTCCTTGATGTGGATGAGTGTCTTTTCGATCTCGTCCACGATCACAGGGGCCAGTCCTTCGTAAGGTTCGTCCAGCAGCAACACCTTGATGTCGCGAGCCAGGGCGCGGGCGATGGACAGCATTTGCTGCTCGCCACCCGAAAGGGTAACGCCCTCCTGCTTGCGCCGTTCGCCCAGTCGCGGGAACAGGTCATAAATACGGTCGAGCGACCAACCGATCGGAGGGGCGATTTGTGCCAGTTGCAGGTTCTCTTCGACGGTCAGACCCGGAATGATGCGGCGATCTTCCGGCACCAGCCCCAGGCCGACGGACGCGGCTTCGTAGCTGGTCATTTTGTGCAATGGCTTGTGATCCAGCCAGATCTCACCGTGCTTGACCTCGGGGTTACCCAGACGGGCAATGGAGCGCAGGGTCGAGGTCTTGCCTGCCCCATTGCGGCCCAGCAGCGCGAGGATCTCGCCTTCGTGCACGTTGAAGCTGATACCCTGCACGATATAGCTTTCGCCATAGTAGGAGTGCATGTCCCAGACCGACAGGAAGGCCGGAGCCGTGGTTGCCTGGTTGGCGTTCTTGGAGAAATCGGGTTTGACGTTCATCTTAAGATCTCCTTACGCGCTTTCGCCCAGGTACGCTTCGCGCACCTTCGGGTTGCCACGGATGTTCTGCGGATCGTCCTCGACCAACGGGGTGCCTTGCGCCAGAACCGTGATCCTGTTGGCGAGGCTGAACACCACATGCATGTCGTGTTCGATGATCGCGATGGTGATATCGCGCTCGTCGCTGATCTGTTTCAGCAGGTCGATGGTGTTATTGGTGTCGGCCCGGGCCATACCGGCGGTGGGTTCGTCCAAGAGCAGCAGGCGCGGCTCCTGGCTGAGGCACATGCCGATTTCCAGACGACGTTTGTCGCCGCGTGACATGGAGGCGGCATTCATGTGCCGTTTGTCCGCCATGTTCATCTCTTCCAGCATGTTCTCGGCCGCTTCCACCACCGACTTCTCATTTGCAACCGTTTCATAGGCATGCATCCGAAACGCACCATCACGTTTGGCAAAGATCGGGATCATCATGTTTTCCATGACCGACAATTCGCCAAAAATCTCAGGCGTCTGGAACACCCGTGAAATCCCCATCTGGTTGATTTCGAACGGGGCACGGCCCAGCACCGATTGTCCATCGAACATCACCGATCCGGTATCGGGGATCAGCTTGCCCACCAGGCAGTTCAGCAGAGTGGATTTGCCTGCCCCGTTGGGGCCGATGATGGCATGAACCGAGTTCTCCTTGACGCTCAGGTTCACGTCCGACAGGGCCTGAAGACCACCGAACCGCTTGGCTACGTTCTTGACTTCTAGGATCGCCATGAGTGTCTCTCCTTATTCCGCAGGCTCGGTTTTGCCGCTGGTCTTGTCTTCGGTCTTGCCGCGATTGCGGATCCACTTGGCAAGACGCTGACCACCTTCGACCAGTCCACCAGGAAGGAAGATCACCACCAGCATGAACAGGATGCCAAGCGTCAGGTGCCAGCCTTTGCCGACAAAGGGGTGGATGATGGTCACGACCGCATCTTCAAGCCCGTCGGGCAGGAAGGCGAACCAGCCATGCAAGACGCTGTCATTGATCTTCGAGAAGATGTTCTCGAAATACTTGATGAAGCCTGCACCCAGAACGGGGCCGATCAAGGTACCGGTGCCGCCCAGAATGGTCATCAGAACAACCTCACCCGAGGCAGTCCATTGCATCCGCTCGGCGCCCGCCAGCGGGTCCATCGCCGCCATCAGACCACCGGCCAGACCGGCATACATGCCCGAGATCACGAAGGCCGCCAGGGTGTAGGGGCGGGTGTTCAGCCCGGTATAGTTCATCCGCTGCTGGTTCGACTTGACCGCGCGCAGCATCATGCCGAACGGCGACCGGAAGATGCGGATCGCCAAATAGAAGGCGATCATCATGATCACTGCACAGACATAGTACCCGGCGTTGAAGTCGAAGGCCCAGGGACCAACCTCCATCGTGTAGGTCGAGCGCATGGAAAGACCGAACAGGTGCGGTAGGTCCGGCGCGTTGGCGCCCTGCAGTATCTGTGGGTCGTCATTGTAGACCTGCAGACCGGTTTCCCCGTTGGTCAGGTTGAACTTCGGGTTCGACAGAACCGAATAGGCCAGCGCAAAGGACATCTGGGCAAAAGCCAGCGTCAGGATCGAGAAGTAGATCCCCGAGCGCCTCAGGCTGACATAGCCGATCAGCAGCGAAAACAATCCTGCTACGACCACGGCCAGCGCGATGGCAGGCAGGATGTTGTAGCTGAGCAGTTTGAACATCCACACCGCCGAATAGGAGCCCACACCCAGAAAGGCTGCGTGTCCGAAGGACAGATATCCGGTCAGCCCGAACAGGATGTTGAAGCCCACGGCGAAGATGCCGAAGATGATGAACCGCTGCATCAGGTCCGGATAGCCGGCATTGAACTGCGCCAGACCGCTATCGGTGGGGAACGGGTTCAGGATGAACGGCGCCAAAAGCGTCAGCAGCGCTACAACGATGAGAAGGGAAGTGTCTTTCTTGTCCAGTCCAAACATCGGTTTAGTCCTCCATGACGCCTTTGCGGCCCATCAGCCCGCGTGGACGGGTCAGAAGGACGATGATGGCGACAAGATAAATGATGATCTGGTTGATGCCCGGGATGGTGGTCGTGGCCCAGGTGGTGGATGCAAAGCTTTCAAGGATGCCCAGAAGGAACCCGGCCAGAACCGCACCGGGGAGCGAGCCCATGCCGCCGACGACAACCACAACGAAGCTCAGAACCAGGAAGTCCATGCCCATGTGATAATTGGGCGGATTGATCGGTCCGTACATCACGCCCGCCAGACCGGCGACTGCGGCAGCGATCCCGAACATGATGGTAAAGCGACGGTCGATATTGATGCCCAGAAGACCCACGGTCTCGCGATCTGCCATGCCGGCCCGGACGACCATGCCGAAAGTGGTGAACTGCAGGAAGGCAAAGATGCCACCAATGATCAGCGTCGCGAAGCAGAAATAGACGATCCGCCAGACCGGATACACGATGTCCATGCCCAGGGCTGCTCCGATATTGGCAACGCCGTTCAGAGCATCAGGCGGCGGGGTCTGAATGGGGTTTGCGCCGAAGAAATACTTGACGATTTCCTGCAGCACGATGGCCAGGCCAAAGGTCACCAGGATCTGGTCAGCATGCGGACGCTTGTAGAAATGCTTGATCAGCCCGCGCTCCATGATGTAGCCGACTGCCAGCATGATCGGAATGGCAATCAGCAGCGCGAGCGGGACTGCCCAGTCTATGATCCAGGCCCCGACATCAGGGCCAAACCAGGCTTCGACATAGGGCGTCTTGACCTTCAGGGGGTTGCCCAAGAAGTCCTTCTGCGTTTCGTCGATGGTTTCGAACGAAAGGTTTAACAGGCGCTGCAGGGAGACGGCGCAGAAAGCACCGATCATGAACAAGGCGCCATGCGCAAAGTTCACCACGCCCAGCGTGCCGAAGATGAGTGTCAGTCCCAGCGCGATCAGCGCATAGGCCGAGCCCTTGTCGAGCCCGTTCAGAATTTGCAGGAGGATTGAGTCCATGGTCCCCACCATTGTGCTGGATCAGGAAGGTCTCTCCGGATCTGTGCCGGAGAGACTCGGTTTCGGCGGTGCCGAATTCTCGGTAAGAATTCGGGCCGGAATTATTTGAACAATTCCGGCGCCACTGCTCGGATTATGCGCCCGGGTTACACTTGCCCAGGTCGCCGCCGGCGAACATCGGGTGGTCAGGTGCATAAGTGACCTGCTCAACCGGGGTCTTCTCGACGATTTCCAGGGTGTCATAAGCGTTGGTCGGGTTCAGAGCCCCGCGCACGACCAGCACGTCCTTGAAGCACTGGTGGTCGTCGGCGCGATACAGTGTCGGGCCATTGCCCAGGCCGTCGAACTCGAAGCCTTCCAGTGCTTCGACAACACCGCACGGATTGAAGGTTCCGGCGCGTTCGCAGGCGTCGGCATACAGCAGAACCTGAGCATAGCAGGTCTGAGCCGAGTTCGAAGGCGGCTTGCCGTACTTCTCGCCGAACGACTTCACGAATGCCTTGGTGCCTTCGTCCTGCAGCTGCCAGTTCCAGTTCATCGAACCCAGGACGCCTTTGATGTTTTCACCCGCACCAGCGGCCATCAGTTCCGAATACAGCGGAACAACGATCTTGAAGTCCTTGTTGTTGACGACCTTGTCGAGCAGGCCGAACTGGATCGCGTTGGTCAGCGAGTTGACCATGTTGCCGCCATAGTGGTTCAGAACCAGCACGTCGGCGCCCGAGTTCAGAACCGGCGCGATGTATGACGAGAAGTCGGTCGATGCCAGCGGGGTTTTCACCGTGTTCACGGTTTCCCAGCCCATGGCTTCGGTCGAGGCCACGATCGACTCTTCCTGGGTCCAGCCCCAGTTATAGTCGGCAGTCAGGTGATAGGCGCGGCGTTCCTTGCCCATTTCGGCAGCCAGCACCGGCGCCAGAGCGGCACCCGACATGTAGGCGTTAAAGAAGTGACGGAAGCCGTTTGCCTTCTTGTCTTTGCCGGTGGTGTCATTGGCATGGGTCAGGCCCGCCATGAAGATAACACCCGCCTCTTGGCACAGGCCCTGGACGGCCACAGCCACGCCCGAGGACGAGCCGCCATTGATCATGATCGCGCCATCTTTTTCGATCATCGATTTTGCGGATGCACGGGCGGCGTCGGATTTGGTCTGGGTGTCGCCAGTGACGAACTCGACCTTTTTGCCCAGGATGCCGTTGCCCTTGAGCGCCTTCGAGGTGAAGGTGTTCAGGCAACCGCCATCGCCTTCGCCGTTCAGATGCTCGACGGCCAGCTGCTGTGCCAGCAGCTCGTCATTGCCTTCTTCGGCATAGGGACCGGTTTGCGGGACGTTGAAACCCAGCGTGACGGAACCGCCGGTCGGTTCATTGGTGTAGGCGGCTGCAGACGAGGCCGTGAAGATCGTCGGCAGAGCGACGCCCGCACCGGCGACTGCACCGGTTTTCAATACGCCACGACGGGTGACATCGGATTTGGTCATGAATTCCTCCCATTTCGAAACTTGCGCCTCGTAGCTCCTCACTTCCACGCGGCGCGGGCACGGTTTTCGTGCAAAAGCAGTATGCGGGGGTCATGTAAAATACGGCAATAAATCCCTTGAAAATCACGATTATTTTGTAAATAACTGAACAGTATTCTGCGGTATTCTGTAAATTCTCTTATGTTGCGTTGCAGAAAGTCGTTGAAATGGAACGGATTTGGCAAAGGGACTCTGATGGCGCGTGAAACGCTGACCGGTAGCAGAATTCGCGAACGACGTCTGATCGCCGGATTGCGACAGGCGGATCTGGCGCGGGATGTGGGGATTTCTGCGTCCTACCTCAACCTGATCGAACATAATCGGCGCAGAATCGGCGGCAAGCTGCTGGTTGATATTGCCCAGGTTCTGGGGGTCGAGCCGTCGATGCTCACCGAAGGCGCCGAAGCCGCTCTGATCGCTACGCTGCGAGAGGCCGCGGCCAATGCCCCGGCTCCGGTGGCCGAAACTGATCGGGCCGAAGAGTTTGCCGGGCGGTTCCCCGGTTGGGCCGAAGTGTTGGCAGGGGCGCATCGGCGCGTCGCTTCGTTAGAGCGCACTGTGCAGACTCTGTCGGATCGGCTGACACATGACCCGCATCTTGCCGCTTCGTTGCACGAAGTCCTGTCAACTGCAGCGGCGATCCGTTCCACAGCATCGATCCTGGCCGAAACCGGAGAATTGGAGCCGGAATGGCAGGACCGTTTCCACAAGAACATCAACCAGGACGCTCAAAGACTGGCGGAAAGCTCCCGCGCTTTGGTGACTTTCCTGGATGAAAGTGACACGGAACATGAACGGCGCGGTGTCCCGCAAGAGGAGGTAGAGACCTTCTTTTCCGAAAACGAATTCCACTTTCCGTCTTTGGAAGATGGTTCGGGAACGCCTGATGATCTGATTGAAGGCGCCGAAGCGCTGGCCTCCAAGGCGTCGCGCACGGTGGCCCGCGTCGCTTTGACACAATACGCCGAGGATGCGGCGTTGCTGCCATTGGAAAGGTTCAGTACGTCCCTGGCAGCGGAGCGTCTGGATCCCATGGCGCTGGCCCGTGAATTCGGGTGCGACCTGCAAACAATCTTCCGTCGTCTGGCTGCGATGCCGCAGGCCGTGTTGGGATCCGAAGTCGGTTTGGTCCTGTCCGATGCCTCGGGCTCGACACTGTTTCGGAAACCGGTTGCTGATTTTGCCTTGCCACGCTTTGGGGCTTCCTGTCCCTTGTGGCCCTTGTTTTCTGCCTTTTCCCGCCCACAGATTCCGATCCGCCGCCGCGTGTCACAGGTGGGGCGGTCCGTCGCTGTGTTTGACTGTTTCGCCGTTGCGTGGCCGCAGGAACAGCCGGATTTCGATCAGGATCCGGTCTATCACGGCGCCATGTTGATACTGCCGGTCCTCGCGGAGCAGGCTGATCAGCATCCGGCGCAGCCCGTCGGCAGTTCCTGTCCGGTCTGTCCGCGCGCGGAATGTCGGGCAAGGCGTGAACCGTCAATCCTGAGCGAAGAGTTTTGACACTATTGCAACAGCCGCATTAAGCTGCTGCAATGGGGATGGAAGGGCGTAGCAACGCAACCGCGAGCTGCGTCAGGGGAGGAATGAGCAGGCATGAGCCGTCACGTAGTGCTGATCGAGGATGAGCCCAATATTATAGAAGCGATCCGGTTCCTTCTGACCCGCGATGGTTGGAGCGTGGATACCCATTCGAACGGGGCTGACGCGATGGACGTGATCCGCAAGGCGGCTCCCGATCTTGTCATACTCGACGTGATGCTGCCCGGAAAAAGCGGTATGGACATCCTGCGGGAACTACGCGAGGCCGAAGATGGGTTGTGCGACTTGCCGGTGCTGATGTTGACGGCCCGCGGTCAGGCGCGCGACCGGGAAATGGCAGAAAAGGCAGGGGTCAGCCGATTCATGACCAAACCATTTTCCAATGCCGAAGTCATGGATGCCGTGCGGGATCTGCACGCCCAGGCCACTCAGTCATGACCGGACCGGACGGGTCGGACGATACTGCGGGCCACGGCGCCCGCGGTCCGGCCATGTTCCTGGAAAGACGATCTTACCGGCGTCGCCGTTTGATGGATGCCGCCAAACTCCTGCCCATCTTCGGGGCCGTCTTGTTCCTCATCCCGCTTCTGTGGCTGATTTCCGGCAGCGAAGCCGGGCCGGTTCCCACCTCCAGAGCCATCACATACATCTTCGTGGTCTGGGCGCTGCTGATCGCGGTCAATGCGTTGTTTGGGATGGGTGTGAAACGCTGGGCCGAAACCTGGGTCAAAAGCGATCAGGGGGGTGAGTTGTCGCCAGATGAGGACAAGAGCCTGTGATGGCGTCGCTGAATATCCTCGTCGCCGTATGTCTGGGCTATGTGGTGTTCCTGTTCCTTGTGGCCTTTGCGGCGGATCGTTTCGCCGCCCGTGGCGCTGCGGCGCGTTGGTTGCGGTCGCCGCTGGTATATACGCTTTCGCTGTCGATCTATTGCACGGCTTGGACGTTCTATGGCGCGGTTGGCTATGCCGCGCGGTCGGGATTGGAGTTCGTAACCATTTACCTGGGGCCGACCCTCGTCATGATGGCTTGGTGGTGGGGGTTGCGCAAACTGGTACGCGTCGGACGGAGCCAGCGAGTGACGTCTATCGCAGACCTGATTTCTTCACGCTATGGTAAGTCGAACATGCTGGCGATCGGGGTGACAATACTGGCCGTCATCGGGGTGACGCCATATATTGCGCTGCAACTTCAGTCTATTACCCTTTCCTTTGAAATCTTTGCCGAAGCTGATCCCGAGCAGAAATACCTGTCTGGCTCTTCGGTCTTCTGGGTTGCAACTGGGTTGGCGGTCTTTGCGATCTTGTTCGGCACCCGCAACCTGGACGCCAATGAGCGCCACCACGGCGTGGTCACCGCCGTTGCGGTCGAGGCGGTGGTCAAGCTGGTGGCCCTTCTGGCGGTTGGCATCTTTGTGGTCTGGGGGCTTGCAGGCGGAGTAGGGGAGATGATGGCCCGCATCGATGCCTCGGAGATCGGCGAGTGGCATGTGGATAGCGGGCGCTGGGTCGGGATCACCTTCCTGTCGGCGGCAGCCTTCCTGTGCCTGCCGCGTATGTTCCAGGTGATGGTCGTCGAAAATGTAGATGAACGGCACCTGCGGATCGCAGCCTGGGCCTTTCCGCTGTACCTGCTGCTGATGAGCCTGTTTGTCGTTCCGATTGCGGTGATGGGGCTGGACATAATGCCCGAAACTGCCAATCCGGATTTGTTCGTGCTGACCATCCCGCTCAGCCAGGGGCAGGGCGGTTTGGCGATGTTGTCCTTTCTGGGTGGATTTTCCTCGGCGACCTCCATGGTCATCGTTGCGGCCATGGCGCTTTCGACGATGGTGTCCAACCATATCGTCATGCCGATCTGGCTGCGCTCAAGGGGGAGCGGGGCCTCGGTGTCGGGCGACGTGCGAAACGTGGTGCTTATGGCGCGCCGGATCTCTATCGCAGGCGTCATGGTGCTGGGCTATGTGTATTACACCCTCTCAGGTGGCGGCGCAGCGCTGGCGGCCATCGGACTTATTGCCTTTGCCGGGATTGCCCAGATCCTGCCCGCACTTGTGGGCGGGCTATTCTGGCGCGGTGCGACAAGGGTTGGCGCGCTGGCCGGGCTGTCGGCCGGGTTCATACTGTGGCTTTACACCATGCTCTTGCCCAATCTGGGGGGCGTGTTGATGCCCGAGACCGTGCTGGCGTACGGACCCTTTGGCATCGGCTGGCTGCGGCCCGAGGCGCTGTTTGGCATTGATGGGCTGGATCCGACCATCCATGCAGTGATCTGGAGCCTGGGTTTGAACACCACCATGTTCTGCCTGTTTTCACTGGCCAGTTTCCCCAGCCCGCTGGAGCGCCTGCAGGGTGCGCAATTCGTCAACGTCTTTGAACATTCCGCCGGGCCGCGTGGCTGGACCGGGTCCTTTGCCCAAAGCGAAGACCTGATGATCATGTCACAGCGTATCCTCGGCGCAGCCGAGGCGCAGACCTTTTTCCAGCGCGAGGTCACCCGGCAGGGTGGTCGCGGTCACCTCCCGGAACCGACCCCCGGGTTTCTGGAACGTCTGGAGCGCAAGCTGAGCGGGTCCGTCGGGGCAGCCGCGGCGCATGCAATGATCGGCCAGATCGTGGGCGGGTCTTCCGTTTCGGTCGAAGACCTTTTGGCGGTGGCCGATGAAACCCAACAGATGCTGGAATACTCAAACCGGTTGGAGGAGCAATCCGCCCAGCTCACGCGAACCGCGGCCCAGTTGCGGGATGCCAATGAAAAGCTGACCCAGATCTCACTGCAAAAAGACGCCTTTCTCAGCCAGGTCAGCCATGAATTGCGTACGCCCATGACCTCGATCCGGGCGTTTTCGGAAATTCTGCGCGACACCGACGAGTTGGAGGCCGAGGACAAGACACGATACGCGACGATCATCCATGATGAGGCACTGCGCTTGACGCGTTTGTTGGACGATTTGTTGGATTTGAGTGTGCTGGAAAGCGGGCAGGTGAACCTGAACATCCGTTCGGGTCGTCTGTCGGAGGTCTTGGATCGCGCCGTCGCAACGGTATTGCCAGGCGCGGATCGACCCATTCGGGTAATCCGGCGGTCCGAAGATGAAGGTGTCGATTTGGATTCGGATCTGGATCGTTTGGGGCAGGTCTTCATTAACCTGATCTCAAATGCTCAAAAGTATTGTGATGCCGAGCAGCCCGAGCTTCGTATTCAGGTGCATCGGATCGGTGATACTCTGCGGATTGATTTTGTCGACAACGGCAATGGTATCCCTGCAGACGCTCAAAAGATGGTGTTCGAGAAATTTGCCCGTGTAAGCTCGGAAAAGGCAGGAGGTGCAGGGCTGGGATTGGCGATCTGCCGCGAAATCATTCAACGTTTGGAAGGCGATATTCGATATTTGCCGGGCGAAGGCGGTGGGGCGTTTCGGGTCACATTACCCGTGGCCACTGGTCGTATGGCGGCTCAATAAGCGCGTGAATTCCGGAACTTGAGCTTTCGCGTTGGGCGCAAGTTCACCCATCCATAAAGAACTTCGTAACCAAAATCGGGTTAGGTGACAGGACCGGCAAGGCGATCTGTCGGCAAGTTGGATGGGCAGATGACAGACACATCAGGAGATCCGGAACAGACGGCGGAACCCGTTTCTGCCTTGCGTCGCATGGTGGGCTCCTCGGCGCCGGAAAAGGAAGACAAGGGTGCGTCGCGGATGGCCCTGCGGGCTCTGCGCAGATCCTTTGCACGTTCTGCCAAGGATTTGTGTGACCTGCAGCTCGCCGTTATCGGTGCCCGCCAGTTGAGGGTTGTTTCGGAAAATCTGGGCCAGTTTCTCAACGACAAGCATCTGTTGATCGTTCTGGATGGTTCAGAGGGCGTGTCCGGCGCGGTGACTCTGGATGGTGCAGCGGTGACCGCAATCATTCAGCAGCAAACAATGTCCCGCGTTGCGGCAAGGAACAATGGAGAGCGCAGGTTTACGGGAACGGACGCCGCGATGTTGGCGCCACTGATCGATGGTGCCCTGGAAAACGCCAGGACCATGCTGGAAGGGATGCCAGAAGGCGACGTGTTGGACGGGTTCCGTTTTGGGGCGCATGTGGAAGGTGTCGCCAGTCTTCTCTTGTCGCTGGCGGCGGAAGACTACCTCGTTTTTCATATGCCGTTGGATCTGGCAGCGGGCCTGGTTCAAGGCAGCATGAACCTGATCCTGCCTGTTCCCGTCGCTGCAGACGAAACAGGAGGGGAATGTAGCGGGCAAACGGGGCCGACATTGGCAGACGGAACCAGTGTTGTTCGCGCTGAACTGAACGCGGTTCTGACACGCTTTCAGTTGAAGGTTGAAGACTTGTTGGGATTGAAGCCGGGGGATGCATTGCCGGTGACGGTTGCCGCGTTGAACGCAACCGAGTTGCAGACGATTGACGGGCGTCCCGTGGCCGTCTGTCGTCTTGGGCAGGCGGGCGGTGCCCGGGCTGTCCGATTGCATGCGAAAGGCCCCACGTCACGGCGTCCGGATCCGACGCCAGAAGACTTCGCTGCTCGTATTGGTCCGATCGATGTAGATGCTGAAACCGCGGGGGCGTCACAGCAGGAGGCCGAGCGACCCAAGCTTGTGACCGCTGAACTCCCGATTGAGGCAGCCGCCGAACAGGAGGACCTTTTGGGCCTTTCGCCTTCTCAGGCCGCCGCCGAAATTACGGAACTGGCCGGTCTGGCCGTCGAGCTTGAGCAGGACACGGTCCCCTTGGGCGGATAAAACAGATCCATTGACGCCGGTTCACACCCGACAATCTGCGGGGACGCTCGATAGTCAAACCCGACGATCTTTGGCCGACCGCACCTGAGTTGATGCAGACGGCCAGCGCTTTGGGGCCCAGTCGTTTTCAGATCAGTCAGAGGAAGCTGCGATCTGTTCGAGAGCAGGGCGCAGCCCGTCCAATTGGTAGCCGGCGGCTTGCGTTTTCGAAAGGACCTCGTCCGCGCCCAGCTCACCTGCGTTCCCCAGAGCCCAGACCACGGAACAGCGGGTACCCGAGGCGCAATAAGCCAGAACAGGGCCTGTACACCCTTCGGCCAGCTCGATCTGCTTGGCTACGTTTTCCGGCGTCATCGTCTGATGGGTCAGCGGCAGTACCTGGAACGTCAGACCTGCAGCTTCCACCGCAGCCCGGATCGTTTCAGCCCGGTGGCTGGGGGGCACTTCCCCGTCCGGGCGGTTGCAGATCACCGTCGTAAAGCCGGCCTCTGCAATGGCGGGGACATCCTCGACCGAGATCTGCGGCGAGACGAAATAGCGGGGTGTGATACAGCGAGCGTCCATGTCTTTTCCTTTAGGCTTTTGCGGCCATCTGGTCCAGTACCGTTCCAACCCGAGGCGCCGCGATCATGCCAGCCAGCATTGCGATCATGAACAGACCACCTTCCCAGCCGTTATACGTGATCGAAGCGATGGCCGGTCCGGGGCACAAGCCTGCCAAACCCCATCCCATGCCGAAAAGCACGGATCCGGTGATCAGCCGATGATCCAGTTCCGGGCGGGGCAGGGAGGGGAACTCACCACCCACAGCAGGTTTGCGGCCTTCGGTCAGGCGCCAGGCAAAGAACATCGGTATGATCGCGCCGCCCATGACGAAGGCCAGGGTCGGGTCCCAATTGCCAAAGACGTCCAGCCAGCCTTGAACCTTCGTGGTATCGGTCATGCCTGAAACGAACAAGCCTGCGCCAAACAGGCCACCAGCGAGGAAAGAAAGAAGCAGTCGCATCAGATCACCCCCAGAACGTGGCGGAAAATGGCCAGCGTCAGGCCGCCGGCCAGTATGTAAAAGACGGTTGCCACGATCCCACGCAGCGAGAAGCGAGAAATGCCGCAGACACCGTGACCGGAGGTGCAGCCATTGGCAATCCGGGTGCCGACTCCAACCAGCAAACCGGCAGCAATGATGACAGAGATATTCGACGTCATGTGGGTGTCGATCTCGACATTGTAGATGGGCCACAACAAAAGCGGCAGCAGCACCATTCCGACCAGAAAGATCAGCCGCTCGGCAAGGTTGCTGCGGCCTGAGCCGTCAATCAAGCCGCCCAGAATGCCGCTGGCTCCCATGATGCGGCCATTGCCAAGCAGAAAAACTGCTCCGCCTGTGCCGATCAACAGCCCGCCGACCAGTCCCCAGATCCAGTCCATTTCCATGTGTCGTGTTCCTTCGTGTTCGCGCGTTGTGTAAGGTCAGTCAGATCTTGTTGACCGGGATTTTCAGGAAGACATCCCCCTGTTCATCGGGTTCGGGCATCTGACCTGCCCGCATGTTGACCTGCAGGGACGGCAGGATCAGACGCGGCATGGCCAGCGTGGCGTCTCTCGTGTCCCGCATCTCGACGAATTCCTCGATCGGCCGCCCTTCGCCAATGTGGATGTTCAGCGCTTTCTGTTCGCCTACGGTGGTTTCCCAGGCATATTCGTCACGACCCGGCGCCTTGTAGTCATGTCCTACGAAGATTCGGGTTTCATCAGGCAAGGCCAGGATCTTCTGGATCGAGTTGTAGAGTTCTTCCGAGGAGCCGCCGGGAAAGTCACAGCGGGCAGTGCCGAAATCGGGCATGAAGAGCGTGTCGCCCACAAAAGCCGCATCCCCGATTACATACGTCAGACAAGCCGGCGTGTGGCCTGGCGTGTGCATCACGTCTCCGCGCATCTGGCCAATGTGGAAACTGTCGCCTTGCTCGAACAGGGCATCGAACTGCGATCCGTCGCGCTGAAACTCGGTTCCTTCATTGAACACTTTGCCGAACGTGTCTTGCACCACTGTGATGTTGGACCCGATCCCGATTTTTCCACCCAGCTTTTCCTGCAGGTAAGGGGCTGCGGACAGGTGGTCTGCATGAACGTGGCTTTCCAAAACCCATTCCACGCGCAGTTCGTGCTGCTGCACATAGTCGATGATCTGGTCGGCCGAGGCCGTATTGGTGCGTCCCGACGCGTGGTCAAAGTCGAGAACCGAATCGATGATTGCGCAGGACTTTCCATTGGGTTCGCAGGCGACATAGGAGACCGTGTTGGTCGCTTCGTCGAAAAAGGCCTTCACCTTGGGTGTCATGGTGCTCTCCGTGTGTGATTTGAAAATAATATATTCAAAACATTAGATGTATCAAGTCCCGTTTCGCCGATTGACGCATATCAATGCAGGTCGGGCCAATCTCTGCCAAAATCCTGAGCAGCACCGGCAGGCATGCGGGAATTAACCCGATGTTAACCGGAAAACGCGATGCAGGAAGAAAAGTCTGTGCGATTTTGAACTCCTGTTACGTGTACATGACATATCCGTACTAGGGGTCTGGCCGCGAGAGGGAGGAAGAGAATGACTGATCAGGAACTGATTACAGTTGCCGAACAGCTTGAACAGAAGATTGAAGGGGCGAATGGCACCGGTCGCTTGGCGTTGCAGCCGGAATTCAGCCGGGTACTGGATCGGATGAGGGATGCCGGCCTGAAAGTTCCGCCGCGGATGCGCCGATTGGACGACGCTTTGTGCGAGGAGGCCGTCGAAGACAGCTTTGACAATATGCCGATCTGACGGCTGCAGTTCTGGTGAAAGTCAGAAATTAAAGGGCCGCTTGCGGAGACGCGGGCGGCTTTTGACCGTTTGCGGACTATGTGTTTGTTCAGCCCAGAAAGATGCCGACAACCACAAGCATCAGGCCCAGTACCGACAGAAGCAAGGCTCCAAGGTTATAAGGCAGAACAGCCTGTACGGCTTGCCGTAATTCTTCGTCCGACAAATTGCTGCGCCGGGCCTTGGCGACTTTGACGATGCACCAGACCAACCCGATCAGCCCCAGAACCGACAGTCCTGCACCGATCCAGACCAGAATTTCGAACATGGTTGATCTCCGCATTTGAACGCTGCGGATGCGCCTATCGAATTCGCGTATTCTGCGCAAGATGTGGCTGGCATCGCAATCCCGTCTTGCGATGATCTGGCAGGCCTTGTATCCCGCAAGTCCACACAGATTTTGCCTTGCTGACGGAGCCCCCGATGAACATGGAAGTGACCGAAGACGCCCAAAGCGACCGTTACCGCGTAACCGCGGGGGAACTGCGCCAGTTCATCGAACGGTTTGAACGCCTTGAAGCCGAGAAAAAGGACATCGCCGACCAGCAAAAGGAAGTGATGGCCGAGGCCAAGGCGCGCGGATACGACACGAAGGTTATGCGCAAGGTTGTCGCGCTGCGAAAGCGCGACAAGGATGACATTGCGGAAGAAGAAGCGGTTCTGGAAATGTACAAGGAAGCGCTGGGGATGAGCTGACGCAGGTCGTCAGCTGCAATCGCTCAGGACCTGAACGGCGCCCGGCGTAGATCACATTTCCCAAGGGAAGTGATCAAGCCGTTCGGCGCCGTTTTCCGTGATCAGGACCTGCGTTTCCAACTTGATCGACTCCGAACCCGCCTCTCCGATCAGGCTTTCGACGCAGATCACCATGTTCTTTTCGAAGTGCCCGCCATGTGCGCCATCAAAGTCCACATGCAGCGGGACAACGGGCCATTCATCCGCCATACCGACACCATGCGCGGCCAGAGAATACCGATACGGCACATAGGCCTCCGGGATCTGCCAGCTTTTGGCGTTGAACTCGGCAAAGCTCAGACCGGGCTGAAGCAGGGCCGTGTTGTGTTCAATCTGCTGTCGAGCCGCCGAATATAGCCGTTTCTGCCTGTCAGTCATGGGTGTATAGCCGCAGGTCCAGCTGCGTGACAGGTCAGCGCAGTAGCCGTAGGGGCCAATCATGTCCGTGTCGAAACTGATCATTTCGCCCAGACGGCATTCGCGGTCTGAACACTCTTTGTACCAGGGGTTGGTGTTTGGTCCACAGGTCAGAAGCTTGGTCTCCAGCCACTCCCCGCCGGATCGGGCGTTCTCGAAATGCAGATGCGCCCACAACTCTTGTTCCGTCGCACCGGGGACGGAGTGTTCATAGATCCTGGCCATGCCAGCCTCGCAGACCCGGATGGTCCAGCGCATCAATTCGATCTCGTCGGCAGACTTGATGGCACGGGCAGTTTCTGTGATCTGACCCCCATCCAGAATCTGGATGCCGCGCTCTGACAAAGCATGCACACCTTCGGGCTCCATCCGATCCACGCCAAGTCGCATGTTGCCGCCGCCGTGACAGCGTACAAGGTCGGCAATCTCATCCGCCCAGGGGGTCAGGCGCTCGCCCGCCCGATCCCCGGCGCACATAAACATCCAGCCGATCGAGTTGCGAACTTCGTCCACGCCAGGCAGTCCATCGTTGAGATGTTCGCAGCCCTTGAACTCGAACATGATGCCTGGCCCTCCATTCAGGATCAGCGCGTAACGGATCGGGTTGTGCGCGGTCCAGATCGACATGTTGGAACAATCAAACGCATAGCGAATGTTCACCGGGTCATACAGAAGCAACGCCGCAACATCCTGCCGCGCCATTTCATCCCGCAGTTGTTGCAGGCGAAAGGCACGCGCCCGGTCCAGAACATCCGGGGGTAGGGGGGATTTCAACGGTTTGTCCGCGCCGCTGGCATTCAGAAAGGTGCGTTTGCGGTCGTCCTTGAACACGGCAAGCTCGGTCATGCGCGGCGCCCGTAGAAGCCGATCTGTTCCTCTGGGGTGAAGGTCACACCGGGTGTTTCGTAGAAGGAAAACACCGCGATCACCCGCGCCTTGTCCCCTTTGACAGTTCCGACCCGGTGGGGTGTGTTCTTGCCGCGGAAAATGTTCAGTGTGCCGGGGCTGAGGGTGATGGACTTCACGGCCTCATCCTCTCCTCGCAGCATCCGAGCCACACCTTCATAATTTGGGTCGTTGTCGCTGCGCAAATCGGTGCGATAGATGAATTCGCCGCCTTGGTCCGGGGCCTGCAGGAGCATCGTGGTGGTGAACTCGGACCGGTCGAAATGCCAGTTCAGTGCCTGCCCTTCGTCATAGGACATGACATTCACCCGGGCCAAGGGGTCCTGCATCGTGTGAAGTTCGTCTTTTTGCATCGTGGCGGCGAGGAAGGTCACGAATTCTGGCCATTCATACAGCCGCAACAGTGGTGAGGTGCCAAGCTGGTCCGCGCACAGTGTAAGGTTTGAAGTTGTGAACCGGGTCAAAGCAGGGTGGTCGGCGCTGAGGCCGGGGATCTCATTCTTGAAATAGATGTTGTGATCCCGTTCGTGACGGAAGCTTTCGCTCTGGAAGCGTGGGGACAGATCATTTGCCGCTTCGGCGGCGACATCTGCGAGCATCAAGCCGTCAAGGTTGAACATGCCTTCCCGTTCCAGATCGGCGCGGCAACGTTCCACCAGGGCATGCCAGTCAGGTGTGTCCGGTTTGTCCAGCGGGTAACGGTCAAGATCGAGGATATCGCGCATGTGAAAGCCTTGTTTTTGGGTGCTTGCCTTAGCTTTGCGACTGCGTTCCAAACTACACCACTACAAAATATCTTGGCGACCATCAGAAAAACTTACAGTGTATCAATATGAAACTGCCTCCGTTGAATGCCCTTCGTGCTTTTGAATGTGCCGCCAGAACTGGAAGCTTTACCGCTGCCGGTGTGGAACTGGGTGTCAGTTCCGCCGCCGTGTCGATGCAGGTTCGAAACCTCGAAGACTGGTTGTCTTTGAAGCTGTTTACACGCCGGGCCAACCAGATCCGCCTGACCGACGCCGGGCGGGTCTATTACATGAAAGCTGCTTCAGCTTTGACTGACATTGCCGGTTTCACCGAGGCGCTCACCGAAGGAGAAACCAGGAGGCCTCTTGTCATTTCGGCCACTCCGGCATTGGCCCAGCATTGGCTGCCGCAACGTTTGAAAACCTTGGCGGACCGCCGCCCTGATGTGCCGATCCAGCTGAGGATCGAGGATGACAGCGTCGATTTGGAACAAGCCGGGATTGACGCGCGCCTGACCTATGGCGGGGAACACCCGGACTACAGGATCACCGAGCTGTTCATTGACCGGCTTGTTCCGGTGGCCGCACGGCCAGCCATCCAGGTGTCGCAGGCTCGCCTGATCGAGGTCGATTGGGGACGGACAATTTCTTCGGTTCCGGGGTGGCAGGAATTCTTTGCCGCGTTTCCGAATGACCGTTCGGAGGCCCCGGTGATCACCACGCCATCGGTCCCGAGCGCGGTGAGCTTCGTGAAGGCCGAATTGGGTGTGGCCTTGTTGCCCGAGGCGGTTCTGGAGAAGGAATTGGCCCTGGGTCATTTGTTCAAAGCCTCGGATGAAAGCCTTCAGATGCCACGCCCCTATGTCATGGTCACCGCGCATTACAAATCCCGTTCGCGACGTCTCAGGGATCTGTCAGAGGCGCTGGGCGTCAGATAAGGGACCCTGGCTGCCGCATTTGACTGATCCATTTTGTATTCCGGGGTGTAACAGTATAAGACAGGTCACTGCCTGCGGCGAAAATCGCGGGTCGAGAGGAAGGAAACGCACCGATGAATGTTCATTCACGGAATATCGAAGACGCACCGGATCGGGACGAAGCAGCCGCCGCGCTGAATACGCTGCGCAAATGGGCGGGCACCGTGACCGAAACCGAGATCGCCCAGCTGGATCCGGCCGTGGCGCGGTTGCTTCCGGGCCGGGAAGTGTCGAACTATCCGGATCTGTCGCGTTCCTACCCTCAGGATTTTGTTTCGGATGAGACGTATCGGGCGACTTTGCCTGATCTGCAGAATGGTCCCTCCAGCCTGATCCGGGGCGCCAAGCAGGACATTCAGCATGTCGGGATCTCGAATTTCCGTTTGCCTATACGGTTCCATACCCCGGATGGCGCGGATCTGACGCTGGAAACCAGCGTGACAGGCACCGTTTCGCTCGACGCAAGCAAAAAGGGCATCAACATGTCCCGGATCATGCGGTCGTTCTACAAGCATGCGGAACGGACTTTCAGTTTTGAGGTCATGGAACACGCGATCGACGATTACCTGTCTGACCTGGACAGCCCGGATGCGCGCATCCAGATGCGCTTTTCCTACCCGGCGCGGGTGGACAGCCTGCGGTCTGGGCTGAGCGGCTACCAGTATTATGATTTCGCGCTGGAACTCGTTGATCATGACGGGGTGCGGGAAAAGATCATGCACTTGGACTATGTCTACTCTTCGACTTGTCCCTGTTCGCTGGAGTTGAGTGAGCACGCGCGCTCTGCGCGGGGTCAGTTGGCGACACCACATTCCCAGCGATCGGTTGCCCGGATTTCGGTGCAGGTGGACTATGACATGGATTGCTTGTGGTTCGAGGACCTGATTGGCCATTGCCGACGTGCCGTGCCGACCGAAACTCAGGTCATGGTGAAACGCGAGGACGAACAAGCCTTTGCAGAGCTCAATGCCGCCAACCCGATCTTCGTGGAAGACGCGGCCCGTTTGTTCTGCGAAGCGCTGCAATCGGATCATCGCATCCGTGATTTCCGGGTTGTTGCCAGTCATCAGGAGAGCCTGCACAGCCATGATGCGGTTTCGATCCTGACGCACGGCCAAACTTTTGCAGCAACCAGTTTGGACCCGCAGCTGTTTTCGACGCTGATTCACCGCGGTTAAGTTCAGTCCAACTCGCGGAATATTGCCTGTTTTCTGTGCGCATCAGCGGCAATTCGCTGCAATGCGGCGGAAAATGCTGCAGTTGCGTCATCACCATGTTACCTTTGTTCAGGTAGATCAGCCGCAGGCAGCTATGGCTTGCCGTTGCGATCTATCGATCTGGCACTCGTGCAAGCGAAACGGCAGAGCGCGGGGCCAGAGCTTGAACGACGTTGTTGCCAAGGAAATCAGGATGACCTTTCCGTTCACCGAGATATCGAAAATGACATCTCCATTCGAGATGTACGGCGCGGCTTTCGGGGCGCAGATGCGCCTGTTCGAAATCGCATCTACCACCGCGTTGGATATGCCCTATCAGCAGGCGCGCATGTTCCAGACAATGACGACTCTGCCAGTGCGGATGATGACACCGCCTAAACTATGGAGCCGCTCGGAGGCGAAGGTAGAGCAGCCAGCCAAGGCAAGCCCGAAACAACCGGTCGCGGCAAAGCCAAAGGCGGCGCGCGTTGCTGCCAAGAAAGCACCCGCGCAGGCGACTCCCGCGACCAAAGCAACAGCGCAACCGGCGGCGGAGGCCACCAAAATGGCAGCTGCCGACAAGGTGGTTGCGACAAAACCGGCCACTGCAACCTCGCCTGCACCCAAACCTGCCCCGGTGCGCCGCGCGCGGACCGCTAAACCATCCGGTACGCCAAAGACAAAAGCCCAACCGGCTTCGGCATCGCCAAAATCAACGGCAGGATCGGCCACGGCAGCATCCGCGCCGGCCAAACCTGCGCCTGCCGCACCCAAGCGTGCAGCTGCGCCCAAAGCAACGCGAGAAGCCGCCAAACCTGTGGCACGTCGCACGCGTGCCCCTTCGAAACCGCCAGTCCTCCCGGAGAAGCCCAAGAGCGACAAATGATGTGCGCAATGGCTTGACACCCTGACGCGACAGGGCCAACCCTGCGCCCATGCTGGACCTACGCCCTGTCGGATATGTGATTGGCCTCCTGGTCGCCTTTCTGGGGCTGACCATGCTGTTGCCGATGCTGGCCGATCTGGTCGATGGCGAAGGCGAATGGCCGGTCTTTCTGCAAAGCGCGATCATCACGACGCTGGTCGGGGGGCTGGTGGCCCTGTCCTGTCAGAATGGGGTGCGCGAAGGTTTGACCATTCAGCAGACCTTTCTGCTGACAACCGGGGTCTGGGTGGCGCTCCCGATCTTTGGGGCGATCCCATTCGTGATCGGTGCGACCGAGCTTCGGATCGTGGATGCTTTTTTTGAAGCGATGTCCGGGCTGACCACAACCGGCTCGACCGTCATTTCGGGGCTTGACGATCTGCCGCGCGGAATCCTGTTGTGGCGCGGGTTGCTGCAATGGCTGGGCGGGATCGGCATCATTGTGGTCGCAATGGTGTTTCTGCCCGAACTTCGGGTCGGCGGAATGCAGATCTTCCGCTCCGAAGGATTTGATACCTTTGGTAAAATCCTGCCTCGCGCGACCGAGATTTCGTCAAGGATCTCCGTGATCTACGTCGCCCTGACCATGGCCTGTGCGCTGGCTTATGTCGCCACAGGGATGGGGGCCTTCGACGCATCCGTCCATGCCATGACAACTGTCGCGACCGGCGGGTTTGCCAATTACGACGCTTCGTTTGGCGCGTTTGGTGCCGCAACCGAATATGTTGCGGTGGTGTTCATGATGCTGGCGGCCTTGCCCTTTGTGCGCTTTGTCCAGATGACATCGGGCCAGGTTCAGCCGATCTTCCGCGACCGACAGATCCACGTCTTTTTCGCCACAGCTCTGGTGTTGGTGCTGATGCTGGTGTTCTGGAACATGAGCATCAATGCTGACGGCGCAGAGACCACGTTCCGCAAGACCCTGTTCAATACGGTGTCTCTGCTCACCGGCACCGGCTATGCCTCGACCGACTATATGGCCTGGGGTGGGTTTCCGATTACGGTGTTGTTCTTTGTCGGCTTGATCGGAGGGTGCGCGGGCTCGACCGCCTGCTCAATCAAGATCTTCCGATATCAGCTGCTGTTTGCGTCGATAAAGGTGCAGTTGCAGCGCATCCGGTCGCCAAACGGTGTGTTCACGCCGCGCTATGCGGGGCGTCCCGTGGGGCAGGATGTCCTGAGTTCGGTCATGTCTTTCTTCGTGTTTTTCACAGTGACTTTGGGCGTGTTGTCCTGGGCCTTGGGGCTGACCGGGCTGGAGTTTACCACCGCCGTTTCCGGCGCGGCGGCGGCCCTCGCCAATATCGGCCCCGGTCTGGGTGACCAGATCGGCCCGTCCGGCAATTTCGAAGGTCTCAACGATGCAGCCAAATGGATGCTCAGCGCCGCCATGTTAATCGGCCGTCTGGAGCTTTTGGCGGTCTATGCCATCCTTACAATTCGTTTCTGGAGAGCCTGATGAAGCGCAAACTTGGAGCTCAGCTGTCGCACATGTTGCGGGATCGCGGTGTGGACGTCATCTTTGGTATCCCCGGTGTTCACAATCAAGAAATGTACCGCGGCATTGAAGAGGCCGGGATCACGCATGTTCTGGCCCGGCACGAACAGGGGGCCGGGTTCATGGCCGACGGTTACGCGCGGGCCAGTGGTAAGCCGGGCGTGGCCTATGTCATCACGGGTCCGGGCCTGACCAATATCATGACGCCGATCGGGCAAGCCTATTCCGACTCCGTACCGATGCTGGTGCTGTCCTCCTGTCTTGATGAAACGGCAGCACGACGCGGGCAATTGCATCAGATGAAAGATCAACGCGGGGCAGGGGCCTGTGTGGCGGACTGGTCCGAACAGGCCAATACGGCTGAGGCGGCGTATGGGCTGGTCGAGCGCGCGTTTGAAGAGTTCCAGACGTTGCGCCCGCGCCCCAAACACATCCAAGTGCCAATAGCACAGTTGGAATCCGAAGCGGACGCGCCACCGTTTCCCAATATGCCGGCCGAGCGGGTCAAATCGAGCAAACCGGACGTACAGCCGTTGTTGTCGTTGTTGCAAATCGCTCAGCGCCCGCTGTTCATCCTGGGTGGTGGGGCACAGGCTGTGTATTGGCGCGATGTGCTGATGCCATTGGGTGTGGCTACCATGACCACCTACGCCGGGCGGGGCGCCATGGGGCTGGACGCTCCTTTGGATTTCGGTGCCTGTCTTGCCAGGCCGGGGAGCACCGACGTAATCGCAAGCGCCGATCTTGTGGTTGCCATTGGTACGGAGTTGGCCGAGGTGGACCTGTGGCGAGACGCTTTGGGGCATTCTGCGACGTTGGTGCGGGTGGATCTGGATCCCGAGATTTTGAGCGATGCGCAACGCGCAACAGTCAAGATTCAGGCCGATGCCGACAGTTTTGCCCGCGCCTTTTGGGAGGAAACCCGCGACTGGTCATCAAAGACGGGATGGTCGGAAGAAGAGGTTGCTGACGCGCGGGCCCGCTGGCGTGGCGAGGTTGAAGCAGAGCGTCCGGGCATCGTCGCGATTTGTGACGCATTACGCGAAGTGGTGCGGACCGATGCAATGGTCTTTTCCGACATGACCCAGTTTGCCTATGTCGCAAAGGAAGTTTGGGATATGGCCCGTCCCGGACTGTGGCACCATCCGACCGGCTTTGGTACTTTGGGCTATGCGTTGCCCGCGGCCATTGGTGGCGCGGTTGCACGGGCCGGAAAGCCGACAATGGCGATCATCGGCGACTACGGGTTCCACTACACCATGCAGGAACTTGGCGTCGCCGTGGAACTGGGCCTGCCGCTGCCGATCCTGCTGTGGGACAATGGTAAGCTCAAGGAAATTGAAGACAGCATGACCCGCGCACAGATCGCGCCCAATGCCGTGGTGGCGCGCAACCCGGATTTCTGCAAACTGGCCGAAGCGTTCGGTGCAGCCTCGGCCCGCCCCGCGGATCTTGTAGCCTTGCGGGAGGCGGTTGCCGAGGCGTTCCAGGCAAAGGGGCCGACGCTGATTCATGTGACCCCGGACATCCTGTCCTGATCCCAGTCTCTCCCGTCCCTTTTTCGGGCGCTGCGCGCCCTTAAAGCGTTGGGCCCGGCGCTGCTGACGCAGCGCGTCTGTGCCTGTGTCTGTGGATTGGCTGGATTTTCGCCCCTGTTCTGTTTGTCCGCGAGACGGTTGTATGACCGAACCGAACGCGTTCAAGGGGGTGATCTGGTCGCAACCATTCATTCGTGAAGTCCGATCCGCAACGATGAGGCGGGACGACGTAAGTCTTGGAAAGCGAGGTCGCTCCGATGGCCCTTGTGACCCAAGCGCCAACCCTCGGTCGTTTTGCACGGTCCCAGCCGGTCCGGGCACCTGACCTGCCCAGTATTGCGGAGCCCAACGGATCTCTTGGGATCTTTGATCCGGAAGGACCGGGCGGGAGGCTCATTGGGCGCGCGCATTTCGTGCCACGTATTTCGCATTTCGTGCAAGTAGCCACGAAGCCTGTTTAAAAACAAAGGTTTTCGGAGGGCGCCGCGCTCAGTCTGTGGTCCAGCCAGTAGATTTGCAGGACGGGAGGAACAGCAATGATACCAGCGGCGTTTGACTATTATCGCCCCAATGACGTGAAGGGCGTGATTGCCCTGTTGAACGAACATGGCGATGACGCGCGCGTGATGGCGGGGGGGCACAGCCTGATCCCGATGATGAAGTTGCGCATGGCCGAAGTCCCGCATCTGATCGACTTGCAGGACGTTGTTGCGCTCAAGGGCATTGCTATCGGTGGCGGTCGCATCACACTTGGGGCTCTGGTCACACAGCATGAACTGATTGATCATGACGGTCTGGCGCAGACCGCGCCCATCCTTCGTGAGACTGCACGACAGATCGCCGATCCGCAGGTCCGCTACATGGGCACGGTCGGGGGCAATGTCGCCAACGGGGATCCCGGCAACGACATGCCGGGTCTGATGCAATGCCTGAATGCAGATTTCACCTTGGTGGGGCCGGACGGCGAACGTACCGTGGCGGCGCGCGATTTCTACGAAGCGGCTTACATGACTGCGCGGGAAGATGACGAAATCCTCGTAGGCGTTTCGTTCGACGCGCCCAAAGGTGGGCAGGCCTACGAAAAACAGAAACGCAAGATCGGTGATTACGCCACGGCCGCAGCAGCTGTTGTGCTGACCAAAGAGAACGGCACCTGCACCTCTGCATCGATTGCCATGACTAATCTAAGCGACATTCCGGTCTTTTCGCAGGATGCAAGCGATGCCCTGATCGGCACCTCGGTGGAAGACAACGCGATCCGGGCGGCAGTTGCGGCGATGTTGAAGGATATCGATCCGGTCGAAGACAATCGCGGCCCCGTCGCCTTCAAGCAGCACGCTGCCAGCATCATATTGACCCGCGCGATCAAAAGCGCCTGGGACCGCGCGTAAGGGGAGGCGCAAGACATGTCGAACAAGATGCATATCAAACTGAACGTGAACGGCGAGGATCACGAATTCCTGGCCGAACCACGCGAATTGCTGATCCATACCCTGCGCGAACGGCTGAACCTGACCGGTCCGCACGTCGGGTGCGAAACCTCTCATTGCGGCGCTTGCACGGTGACGATTGACGGTAAGTCAGTCAAATCCTGCACCATGTTCGTGGCGCAGGCGAACGGCGCCGAGGTTACCACGATCGAAGGCATCGGCAGCCCGGATGCGCTGCATGTGCTGCAGGAAAGTTTCCGCGAACATCACGGGCTTCAATGCGGCTTCTGCACGCCGGGGATGATCACCCGGGCTTCGAAACTGCTGGAGGAAAACCCTAATCCGACCGAAGAAGAGGTTCGGTTCGGAATGGCCGGAAACCTGTGCCGCTGCACCGGGTATCAGAACATCGTGAAATCCATTCTGGCCGCCGCGGCGGAACTGAATGCCGTCAAGGAGGCCGCGCAATGAAGGACGAGGTACAAACCCGCGAAGATCGCGTTGCCGGGCTGAAAGGCTTGGGGTGTTCCCGCAAACGCGTGGAAGACGCCCGCTTTACCCAGGGCAAGGGCAATTATGTCGACGACATCAAACTGCCTGGGATGCTGCACGGCGACTTTGTGCGGTCGCCCTATGCCCATGCCCGCGTGGTGTCGATCAATGCCGAAGCGGCGCTGGCGCTGGATGGGGTCGTCGCTGTGATCACCGCCAAGGATCTGGAACCACTGGGTCTGCACTGGATGCCGACCTTGGCCGGTGACAAGCAGATGGTCCTGGCTGATGGCAAGGTGCTGTTCCAAGGGCAGGAGGTCGCGTTCGTTGTCGCCAAGGACCGCTATGTCGCCGCCGATGCGGTCGAGCTGGTCGAGGTGGAATATGAAGAACTACCGGTTCTGACTGATCCGTTTGAGGCGCTGAAGTCCGACGTGGTACTGCGCGAGGATCTTTTGGGCGACGGCGATACGCTGCCCGATGGCGCCCATGGTCCGCGCAATCACCCCAACCATATTTTCACGTGGGAAGTGGGTGACAAGGACGCAACCGAACAGGTGCTGTCCGAGGCCGACGTGGTTGCCGAGGAAATGGTCTATTACCACCGTACGCATCCATGTCCGCTGGAAACTTGCGGCTCGGTCGCGTCGATGGACAAAGTCAATGGCAAGCTGACGCTGTATGGCACGTTTCAGGCGCCACACGCAATCCGCACCGTGGTGTCGCTGATCTCGGGGATTGAAGAACACAATATCCGTGTGATTTCGCCCGATATTGGCGGCGGGTTCGGCAACAAGGTGGGCGCCTATGCGGGGTATGTCTGTTCGGTCGTGGCCTCGATTGTCACCGGCGTGCCGGTGAAATGGGTCGAGGATCGGATGGAGAACCTGATGACCACCGCGTTTGCCCGCGATTACTGGATGAAGGGCAAGATCAGCGCCACCAAGGACGGCAAGATCACCGGCCTGTGGTGTCACACTACGGCAGATCACGGCGGGTTCGACGCCTGCGCTGACCCGACCAAGTTCCCGGCTGGGTTCATGAATATCTGCACCGGGTCCTACGATATTCCGACGGCGTTCCTGTCGGTGGACGGTGTGTACACCAACAAGGCGCCGGGCGGCGTGGCCTATCGCTGTTCCTTCCGGGTGACCGAAGCGGCCTATTTCATCGAGCGTATGATCGAGGTTCTGGCCATCGAGCTGAACATGGATGCGGCCGAGCTGCGCCGGATCAACTTTATCCGCAAGGATCAGTTCCCGTATCAGTCCGCGCTGGGCTGGGAATATGACAGCGGCGATTATCATACCGCTTGGGACAAGGCATTGGAGTCGGTTGGATACGAGGCGCTGCGGGCCGAACAGGCGCAGCGGGTCGAAGACTTCAAGGCTGGCAAGACCCGCAAACTGCTGGGCATCGGTCTGACCCATTTCACCGAGATCGTCGGCGCAGGTCCGGTCAAGAATTGCGACATTCTGGGGCTGGGCATGTTCGACAGCTGCGAAATCCGCATTCATCCCACCGGGTCGGCCATTGCACGACTGGGGACAATTTCTCAGGGACAGGGGCACGCCACCACTTTTGCCCAGATCCTGGCCTCTGAGATCGGCCTGCCTGCCGACAGCATCACCATCGAAGAAGGCGACACCGATACGGCTCCGTATGGGTTGGGGACATACGGGTCCCGGTCCACGCCGGTTGCGGGTGCTGCCACGGCGATGGCAGGTCGAAAAATCCGCGCCAAGGCGCAGATGATCGCGGCCTATCTGCTGGAAGTGCACGACAACGACGTGGAGTTCGACGTGGACCGTTTTGTGGTCAAGGGCGCGCCGGAGCGGTTCAAGACGATGAAGGAGATCGCCTTTGCCGCGTACAACCAGGCGATCCCGGGGATCGAACCGGGTCTGGAGGCGGTGAGCTATTACGATCCGCCGAACATGACCTATCCGTTCGGCGCTTATATCTGCGTGATGGAGATCGACGTGGACACCGGTGAGCATGAGATCCGGCAGTTCTATGCGCTGGACGATTGTGGCACCCGGATCAACCCGATGATCATCGAAGGCCAGGTCCATGGTGGTCTGACCGAGGCACTGGCCATCGCGATGGGGCAGGAGATCGCCTATGACGAGCTGGGCAACGTAAAGACCGGCACGCTGATGGATTTCTTCCTGCCGACCGCATGGGAAACGCCGAACTATACCACCGATCACACGGAAACCCCCAGCCCGCATCATCCGATCGGGGCCAAGGGGGTCGGCGAAAGCCCGAATGTGGGCGGGGTGCCGGCGTTTTCGAATGCGGTGCATGACGCGTTCCGCGCATTCGGTCTGCGTCAGAGCCACATGCCGCATGACCACTGGCGGATCTGGAAGACCGCCAATGATCTGGGCCTGCATGGCTGAGCGGGTTCGGACCGGCGTCAGCCGGTCCGACTGACGTTCGATTGCGTGCAGAGTGCCTGTGGTACGGGCGGGAGCGAGGGGCCAGCCCCTTGCGCTCTCCGGGATATTTTTGGCCAGATGAAGATTGGATACTTCTTGTGAGCTTTCAGGACTTGAAACAGAACCTGGCCGAGGTTGGCTATGTGGCTTCGGATGATTTGGCGATGGCGGTGCATCTGGCCTTGTCGCTGGGTCGGCCGCTTTTGCTGGAGGGTGCGGCGGGTGTTGGAAAGACCGAAGTGGCGCGGGCGCTGGCGATGGTTCGGGACGCCCGGTTGATCCGGTTGCAATGCTACGAAGGCTTGGACGCGGCGCAAGCGATCTACGAGTGGAATTATCAGCGACAGCTGTTGGCCATCCGGGCCGCGGCGGAAGGCGGCCACACAGGTCGCGAAGTAGAGGACAGAATCTTTTCCGAAGAGTTCTTGCTACAGCGCCCATTGTTGCAGGCGATCCGACAGGAGGTGCCTCCGGTTCTGCTGATCGATGAGATCGACCGGGCGGACGAGGAGTTCGAAGCCTATCTGCTGGAGGTGCTGTCGGAGTTTCAGATCACGATACCCGAGTTGGGGACGATCGAGGCCGTCACGCGACCTGTCGTGATCCTGACGGCCAATGGGACGCGAGACCTGAGCGATGCGCTGCGGCGGCGCTGTTTGTACGCACATGTGGATTATCCAGATCGAAGCAGCGAGCTGGCGATCCTGCAGGCCCGCTGCCCCGACATCGAGGAACAGCTGGCCCTGCAGATCATCGGGTTCGTCCAGGATCTGCGCAAGGAGGATCTGGAAAAGGTGCCGGGCATTGCCGAGATGCTGGATTTTGCGGCTGCCCTGATGGGGCTGGGTATTGCCGATCTGACCCGGGATCCGGTGGTCTTGCAGGCAAGCCTTGCGACCTTGCTGAAAACCGAAACCGACCGTGCCAATGTCACGACCGAAGTCGCGCAGCGTCTGGCGGGGAAGGCGGCGTGAGCCGGGTCACCAAATTTGCGGGCCGCGATCTTGGCCCCGCGGCCCGGATGTCGGGCTTTCTGGCGCATCTGCGCGCCAACGGTTTGCGATTGGGGGTACGCGAAACCGAAGTTGCGCTGCAGGCCCTGACCTATGTGCGCGCGATTGATCCAGAACAGGCGCGTCGGGCTCTCAAGCCGGTTTGTAGTGGATGTGCCGAGGACATCGCCCGCTTTGATGATCTGTTTGACGCATATTGGTGCAATGGTGGACGGGTGGCGCAGAAAGTGATGCCTTCGTCCCAGACCAGCGGGTCGGACAGCGTGCATTCCTCGCGCGACGCGAAGGGGGAGTCAGCTGGCGGAGCCGGGCAGGCCAGCACGCCGGATGGCGGTGAGGGAGAGGCTGAAAGCGATGGCGAAGGTAAACTGATAGCCACCCGGGCGCGCAACTTGATGCGCAAGGACCTGCGCGATCTTGTACCACCCGAGGAGATTGCCGCGGCTGAGGCAGTCGCGCGTCGTCTGGGCGCGGCCTTGCGCGATCGGCGATCGCGGCGCCGTAAGGCTGCCCGCAAGGGCGATCGCCTGCATTTTCGCCGTCTAATCCGGCAAAGCCTGTCTTCCGGAGGGGAGCCGTTGCATCTGCCGATGAAACGACGCCCGGACCGACCGTTGAAGATCGTCGCCTTGTGCGATGTGTCCGGGTCCATGACGGTTTACGCGCGCGTGTTTTTGGCCTTTTTGGCTGGCTTGATGCGCGCAGATACCAGCGCGGACGCTTACTTGTTTCACACAAGACTTGTGAGGATCACCGAAGCGTTGCGTGACAAGGACGCCATGCGGGCGTTGGGACGGATGTCGCTGATGGCGGACGGTTTCGGCGGTGGGTCGAAAATCGGCGCTTCACTGGACCTGTTTGCACGCTCCTATGCGCGCCGTTTTGTCGATGGTCGAACTGTCGTGCTGATCTTGTCAGATGGCTATGACACCGATCCGCCCGAAGCAATGGCACACGCGTTGGAGCGTTTGAAGAAACGCGGGTGTCGCATTCTGTGGTTGAACCCACTGAAAGGCTGGGATGGGTACGAACCGGTGGCGCGCGGCATGGCCGCTGCTCTGCCGCATCTGGATCTGTTTCGCCCTGCAAACCGGCTGGCCGATCTGGCCGCCTTGGAACCGGAGCTTGCTCGACTATGACACCAGCTGAATTGACCGACCGTGACATTGCTGACCTTGCTCTGGATCTGCGGGCCAAAGGTGCGCCCTTTGCGATTGCCACGGTCATTCGAACAGCAGGCGCGACCGCCGCCAAACCCGGTGCCAAGGCGCTGCTGCTGGCTGATGGAACAATCGCACAAGGCTGGATTGGTGGCGGGTGTGTGCGGGGCGCCCTGGCAAAGGCAGCCCGTCAATCCTTTGAGGATGGGGAGCCTCGGCTGATCTCGCTCCACCCGCAAGACATTTTGGCCGAGAAGGGCGTCGAGGCCGGAGAGATTACGGAGGGCGTGCAATTCGCCCGGAACGGTTGTCCGTCGAAAGGCTCGATGGACATATTTGTCGAGCCCGTGCTGCCGCTGCCCGAGCTGGTGATCTACGGCACCTCTCCGGTGGCGGAAGCGCTGCAAGACCTGACCGCGCGTTTTCAGTGGGCAGTCAGGCAGGCCAGTCCGGACGTGCTTCTGCCGCAGGTGTCCGGGGGCAATCGCCGGATGATCGTGGTGGCGACCCAAGGCAAGGGGGATCTGGCCGCCTTGAGAGCAGCTTTGGAGGCTCAGTGTGAATTTGTGGCTTTCGTAGGCAGTCGCAGAAAATTCGCCTCGCTGGCAACCAAGCTGGAAGATCAAGGCATGGATCGGGGGCGGCTGGACCGGGTCCACGCTCCTGCAGGCCTGCACATCAACGCCGTGACGCCTGAAGAGATTGCCCTGTCGATTCTGGCACAGTTGACCCAAATAAGGCGACACAAACAGCGCGATGTCGAGGGGGAAGAATGAGCATTTTCAAACAGTTGATCGCACGGCTGCGGCCCACACCCGAGCAGCTTGAAACCTTGTCCCGGATTAAGTTTCCCTGTTGCTGAGGAAGGAAAGTAAATGGAACTGAATGACGAAATCACCATCAACGCCCCGGTTGGCCGCGTTTATGCGGCACTAAATGACCCAGAGGTGCTTCAGCAGTGCATTCCGGGGTGCGAGGAGTTGATAAAGCACTCCGATACCGAGCTTGAGGCCAAGGTGGTGCTGAAGGTCGGGCCGGTTAAGGCCCGGTTCAGCGGAAATGTGGAGCTGGATACTTCTGGCGCCCCTACGTCGTTTTCCCTGTCCGGCCAAGGCAATGGCGGCGCTGCAGGCCACGCCAAGGGGGGGGCCGATGTAACTCTGGAAGCGGATGGGGATCAAACCATTCTGCGCTATGCGGCCAAGGCTGAAATCGGGGGCAAGCTGGCGCAGTTGGGAAGCCGGCTGATCCAAAGCACGGCCAAGAAACTTGCGGCAAAGTTCTTCACCAAGTTTGCCGAGACCGTCGCTCCGGTTGACGCCTGAACCGATATGATGTGGAGCAGGTCGGTAGGTGGGAGAGGCCCACCGACCTGTCTTTTGCGCAGGATCCGGGAAGAGAGGCGGATCCCGGCGCGTGTCTGTGCGCACAAGGCGATCTAGAACGGTACTTCTATCGCCTTGCCCTGCTTTATCGCCAAGTCAACCACTGTTGACGCGACGGCCAGGTCCTGCAGTCCAACGCCGGTTCCGTCGAACAAGGTGATCTCGTGGTCATCGGAGCGACCGGCATGGTCTCCATTGATCACCGCCCCGAGCTGTGTGATGCCGCTGTCTGCTATCAGCCCGGACGCAATCGCGTGCTGTGCTTCGCCCAGGGTGACGGACTGGGCAACCTCATCTGTGAAGATAACCGCTTTGGCCAACAGGGAAGGTTCGACCTCCTGCTTGCCGACCGTATCGGTGCCCATGCAGGCCAGATGGGTGCCGGGGCTGACATGATCGGCCATCAGCGACGCGGCAAAGGACGAGGTGATGGTTATGATCACATCCGCCTCTTGCAGACCGGGCAGATCAACGGCTTCAAACGGCAGTCCCGCCTCATCCGCAACCTTTTCCAGGTTGGGGAGCATCTCGGGGTGCAGGTTCCAGCCAATCACCTTTTCAAAGCTGCGCTGTTCCAGCGCCGCACGAAGTTGGAACGTCGCCTGATGTCCAGCCCCGACCATTCCGATCACCTTGGCATCCTTGCGTGCCAGATGCCGGATCGACACGGAAGATGCGGCTGCTGTGCGCAGTGCCGTCAACAGGTTGCCGCCCACCATCGCCGACGGTTTGCCTGTATCCGGGTCGAACAGGAAGACGGTGGATTGATGATTGATCAAACCGCGCCGTTCCAGATTGTGTGGCCAATAGCCTCCGGCCTTGAGCCCCAGGGATCCGCCGGCGCGATCAAACCCGCCTTTGAAACCGTACAGCGCGTCTTCGTGGCCAATGGCTTCGCGCACGACAGGAAAGTTGTAGGCCTGATCCCGCGCCATGGCGGCAAAAACCTGTTCTACCGCATCAAAGGCGGCTTCACGGGTCATCAGGCCCGCAATCTCACTTTCAGGCACGATCCACATGCGCCTGCTCCTTCACTTTGCTAAATAAACTCCGGGGGTTCCAGGGGGCAGAGCCCCCTGGTGGAGAGTGGTGTCCCAGGGGGCAGAGCCCCCCGGCCAAGGGTGTGGTCCGCGGCAAGGCCCCGGGGTGTTCGCGATGCGCGGGGGCGCAGCCCCCGCGCCGGTCGGATTGGCCGCAGGCCGATCCGAAATCTCTCAGAACGCCTTACCGCGGGCGGATACGGGCCATAGGGTTTCAACCTTTCCGTTTCGGACCCCGACGTACCAGTCATGCACATTGCAGGTCGGGTCGCAGTGACCGGGAACTAAGCGCAACTTGTCGTTCACTTTCAGCACCCCGTCCGGGTCGCCCACCACGCCATGTTCATCGGAGCATTTCAGGTATTCCACGTCATCGCGTCCGAACACGACGGGCAGCCCACTGTCCACCGATTGCGCTTTCAATCCGGCGTCCACAATGGCCTTGTCGGATTTGGCGTGGCTCATCACGCTGGTCAGGATGAACAGCGCGTTTTCCCATTCACCTTGGTCTATCCTTTTGCCCTCGGCATCCAGAATGCGACCGTAATCGGCGTCCATGAAAGCGTATGATCCGCATTGCAATTCATTGTAAATACCTGAATTGCTTTCGAAATAATAGGATCCTGTGCCGCCGCCCGAAACCAGATCAGGTTCCAGATCCACGCGTTTCAATGCATCTACCGCCTCGCTGACCTGGGCGATGGCTTGGTCCAGCTTGGCCTTGCGATCAGCATAGCTGTCCATGTGTTGCATTGCGCCCTGATAGGCCTGGATGCCGGCAAAGCGCAGTCCCGGAGCAGCGTCAGCCGCCTGGGCGATTTCCACCACCGCGTCCGCGGTGGTCACGCCACAGCGTCCCGCTCCGCAGTCGATTTCGACAAACACATCCAGTTCTGTACCGTGTTGCTGTGTCGCGGCTGACAGGTCGGCCACGTTGACCACGTCATCGACGCAGACGATGATGCGGGCGCCCAGTTTGGGCAACCGGGCCAGACGGTCGATCTTGTGCGGGTCGCGGACCTGGTTCGACACCAGCACGTCCTTGATACCGCCCCGCACGAAGACCTCGGCTTCGGAGACTTTCTGGCAACACACGCCAACGGCGCCCCCCAGTTTTTCCTGCAGCTTGGCCACATCCACCGATTTGTGCATTTTTCCATGTACTCGGTGACGCATGCCATGCGTGCGGGCATAATCGCCCATCTTGACGATATTGCGCTCCAGCGCGTCCAGATCCAGGATCAGCGCCGGGGTTTGGATTTCGCTTTCATCCATGCCGGGCTGGGCCGGCACGTCAAAGCCCACATCCAAGCTGCTAATGTCCATGTCTTTCATTTACCCCTCCATCCAGGGCAATTTGCCCAGATCCACATTGCCTCCGGTCACGATCACGCCGACCCGCTTGTCCCGAAACAGGTCCGGGTTCTTCAGAATACAGGCCAGGGGAACGGCCGAAGACGGTTCCATAACGATTTTCATGCGCAGCCAGATCAGGCGCATCGCATCTATGATCTCTTGCTCGGACGCAGTCAGAATGTCGGTCACGTGATTGCTGACAAAATGCCAGGTCAGGTCCTTCAGCGGCACTTTCAACCCGTCGGCCACGGTCTGTGGCGCGTCGTCGGCGATGATGTGTCCGGCGCGGAAAGACCGTGCAGCATCGTCGGCCTGTTCCGGTTCCGCAGCATAAATCTGCACATCCGGCGCCAGGTTCGACAGGGTCAGGCATGTACCCGAGATCATGCCGCCGCCGCCAATGGGGGCGATCACGGCATCCAGCCTGTCTACCTGCTCCATCAACTCGGCAGAACAGGTGGCCTGACCTGCAATGACCCGCGGATCGTTGTAAGGGTGGACAAAATCAGCCCCGGTTTCCGCCTGGACCTTTTCGAACGTCGCCTCGCGCGATGACGTTGACGGCTCACATTCCGTGATGCTGCCCCCATAGCCGATGACTGCGTCTTTCTTTGCCTGTGGTGCGGTGCGCGGCATCACGACGTGGCACGGAATGCCCCGTCGCCCAGCCGCGTAGGAGAGGCTCAGCGCGTGGTTGCCGCTGGAATGGGTGGCGACGCCCTTGGCGGCATCATCATCACTTAGGCCGAACACCGCGTTGCAGGCCCCGCGCACCTTGAAGGCGGCGGCCTTTTGAAAGTTTTCGCATTTGAAGAACAGTTGGGCCCCGGTCAGGTCATCCAGGTAGGATGATGTCAGCACCGGTGTCACATGAACATGGGGCGCAATGCGCTCGCGCGCGCCATACATGTCTTCAAGCGTCGGGACGATCATGGAACTGTCTTTCATCATGCCGCAGCCTTGATGGGGGTGGCGGTTGTGGTGCGGTACACCTCCTGAGCGGCGGCAACGCCCGATCCCAACTGGATCTCAAGTCCAAGATCTGCCATGCACATCTCGGCGGTGGCGATGCCGGACAGCGCCAGAACATCCGTCAGCATTCCCAGGTGCCCGATGCGGAACACCTTGCCTGCGACCTCTCCCAATCCGACACCAAAGGCGACGCCATACGTGTCGGCAGCATGGATGACAATGTTGGTGGCGTTGAACCCTTCGGGTGTACGGATCGCGCTGACGCTGTCAGAGTAGAGATCCGGTGACGCCGCACACAGCTCCAGTCCCCATGCCTTGACCGCTGCACGAACGCCGTCGGCAATCCGCCGGTGGCGCAAGAAAACGTTGTTCAGACCTTCTTCCAACAACATTTCGCAGCTCTGGTTCAACCCGTTCAGAAGGCCGACAGCCGGCGTGTAAGGATAACCGTTCGCGGCATAGGATTTGCCCATGTCGCGGATATCGAAGAAGGTGCGGGGCAGGGTGGCGGTTTCCACCATCTGCATCGCCTTGGGCGAAAATCCCACGATGGCCAGACCGGCAGGCAGCATGAAACCCTTTTGCGATCCGGTTACAGCGATATCGACGCCCCAATCCTCCATCCGGAAGTCCATCGAGCCGATGGAGCTGACGCCGTCCACCAACAACAAGGCCGGGTGATCCGCGGCATCCAGAGCGCGGCGGATTGCAGCAATGTCCGACTTTACGCCGGTGGCGGTTTCGTTGTGTGTGGCAAGAACCGCCTTGATCCGGTGAGACGTATCTTCGGTCAGGATCTCCTCGAATTTGTCGGCAGGGATGCCTTGACCCCAATTGGTTTCCACCACCTGAACTTTCAGCCCGTGGCGCTGGCACAAGTCAATCCAGCGATGGCTGAACATACCGTTGCGCGCGGCCAGAACGTGATCTCCTGATGACAGGGTATTGCTGATCGCTGTCTCCCAACCACCGGTGCCGGTGGACGGGAAAAAGAAGACCTCTGCGCTGTCGGATTGCAGCACTTTCTTCACACCTGCTCTCGCCGGGTGCAGGATTTCGGCAAACACTGCCGAACGATGATCCAGCGTCGGCATGTCCACGGCGCGGCGCAGCGCTTCGGGCATATTGGTCGGACCGGGGATAAAGACCGGGTTCTGAAAGCTCATCATGCTCTCCTTCATCTGGGTTGAGATCAGATTAGACAGGTGACGCACCAAGGAGCAATTTTTTTGAAAATGTTTTTTGCAGAGTGAAAAATGAGATTTATATCAATAAAAACATCGTCCTGTAATTTTTCATTGTTTGAAGTGATTTTTCAAAATAGAATTTTTGTTCTATGATTTTGGCTCATGAGGCTCGAATATGTCGAACTCTCCCCGTACACGTGGCCGTCCCAAGGCCTTTAATGACCAGTCCGAAAAGACGCGAATTCAGTCTTTGGATCGGGCATTGGATGTGTTGGAACAATTGGCGGAGGGCGGGGGACAGACGCTGTCCGAGGTCGCGACCACGCTGAAGCAGTCTCCGGCAACAATATACCGGGTGCTCACCACCTTGCAGTTGCGCGACTTTGTCGAAATCGAACCCGGCGACCAGACCTGGCATATGGGACCGGCCAGTTTCCGAATTGGGTCGGCCTTCCTGCGAAGGTCAGGAGTGGTTGAACGGGCACGTCCCGTCATGCGCGCGCTGATGGAGGCGACCGGCGAGACAGCAAATCTGGGCATCGAAAAGGGCGATGAGGTGCTGTTTCTGTCGCAGGTGGAAACGCATCATTCGGTACGCGCCTTTTTTCCACCGGGCACGTTGTCACCTTTGCATGCGTCCGGCATCGGAAAAGCGCTGTTGTCGCGGGCGGAAGACGCGCGGGTCGAACGGCTCAGCCAGCAGGGCCTGACCGGTTTCACCCGTCACACATTGGTCGATGCAGACGCATTACGGCGTGACATGGAACAGATCCGCGCGCGCGGATATGCGGTGGATGACGAGGAAAAGACCGAAGGCATGCGCTGTATCGCGGCACCCATCCTGAACCTGCACGGTGAGGCTATTGCCGGGATTTCTGTTTCGGGTCCGACGAATAGAGTGACGCAGGATCGTATCGAGGATTTGGGTCGGCAGGTCCGCGACGCTGCCTTGGGGTTGTCGCGTGCTCTGGGGGCGCCAGAGGGCGACATTTAAGGAAAACACTGGGCCGGTAACGCATTTCGGGTCGTTGCCGGTCTCGCGGTGGGGTCAGTTCTGATCGTCAAGCCGCCGAACCAGAGCGGGTAGATCGGCGATGGTGTCGATCACGTGATCGGCACCTGCGTCTTTCAGGATCCGGGCTGCATGGTCGCGCAGGGGAATAATCTCGTCTTCGGTGAGCGCGGCGAGTTCCTCCGGGGTTTTGCCGACCGCGTTGCCCGACAGCGCAACACCGACGGTCAGGCAGCCCGCTGCCACCCCCTCCTGGATACCCGGCGCGGTGTCGTCGACCTTGATGATGGCGGAAGGCGGATAGGCCACCAGATCGACCATGCACTTATACATACCCAGGGGGCCGGGGCGGCCTTCGGGAAGATCGTCGGAACAGACCAGATTGTCCGGTACATATCCTTGGGCCGCCGCGACCGGCAGGACATGTTCCATGATTGAGCGGGTATAGCCAGTGGTCGAGCCGATCTTGAGCCCCATGGCACGCAGATCGTCGATGGCGTCCTTGGTGCCGGGCACCAGGTCCGCATAGTCGGCGGCGACCTTTTCGTTCATCGGTACGAATACCTCGTAGACCTTGTCCACGTCCGCATCCATCGGGGCCTGTCTGTATTTTGTTTTCCATTGCGCGGCGATTGTGGGCATGTCCATCATGGCGCGGATATGGTCCCATTTCGGTGCGCCCATCGGGGCGCGAGCTTCGTCGATGGTGGCCGTGATGCCGAACTGTTCAAAGGCTTTTACGAAGACGCCCATCGGAGCAAACGACCCGAAATCGACGGTGGTTCCGGCCCAGTCGAAGACGGCAGCTTTGAATTTCGACATTTGAGTTCCTTTCTGCAATCCGTCTGCCCTTTGGGAAACGACAGATCATACTCCCAGAATGCAGGCAATGTTTCCTTGCCGGGGCCACTCAGGACCGTTGGCCAGACTTACGGTACGCTCTTGGCGATTGACCTGTTTGTGAGCGGAAGAACCGGGCGAAGTGAGATTGGTCGTCATACCCCAACATGGCACCGATTTCGGCAATGCTCCGGTCCGTTTGAACAAGTTCCTCCTTGGCCACCGCGATGCGTAGCGCCTTGAGTTCGCGCGGTACAGTTGTCTGGTGCTGATGCAGGGCCGCTTCCAAACGGTTGACGCTGAGGCCCAGCATTGCGGCCAGAGCTTCAGCATTCAATGTCCTGTCAGCAAGGTTTGGACGGGCCGCGCCCTGGAGGGCAGACAGGATAGACAGATCTGCCGGGTCAGGCTTTGGAGTTTCCGGCGACCAGCGCAGGTCCGTTGCAGGGGCCACAAACAACCACGAAGGCGGGAAGCGCAATTCCATGCCGGGCAGATTTGCTTTGCGCACAGACACGTTCATGAAACGACGGGGCAGGGCCTCGGGAAAGGACGTCCGCAGCAAGACTGCGTCAGGTGACCAGCGGGACCCCAATACAAGCTGCAACAAGCGCAGATGCAAGGCCATGCCGAAGCCTTCGACCTGTATCGGAGCGTTGCGCGTTTCCACAAGACGGTGGACGGCATAGATGGCGCCTTCGACCTCGACCGTCAGGGCGTGGCGCACCGAGCTGGATTCGCGTGGCACCTGCAGCAGGTAGTTGACCAGGAGCTCTCCAATTGAGCCGGCAGTCCGTCCAGCCTGCGCCAGCGGTGGCCAGCTGGCCAGATCAAAGGTCTCGGCCACGTGGCATCCCAGATGCGGGTCATCGGACTGTTCGGCCAACATGTTGCACAACCCATATACGATTTCGACATGAACCGTTGTGGTCGGGTCTCGCATCATCTCGGCACTCAATCCCAGCGCCTCCAGAACGGGTGCCACATCAATACCTTGCCGCGTTGCATGGTCGGTGAAAGGGGCCGCAAGAATGAGTCGGGTAAAGCCGTCAGATTGGGTCTGCATGGGCCAGTTTTGCCAGATTCTCTACAGATCGGCCAATACCCATCGTAAATTCGACAAAAAGCGGCCAGTTTTTCGAAGAAAACCTAACGGAGCAAATCAAAACTGGCCGGGATTTGGTCGATTGCTCAGCTATCATCAATCGTAACAAGCACAATTAGGAGGTTAGCATGTTTCTACGACTCGCCAAATACACCGTGGCGATGATTCTGACGGGCTCGGCCGTACTGGCCCAAGAGGACGCCGCCCCGCAGATCTTGTTCACCAATGTGCATGTTTTTGACGGCGTGAACGAGGCCCGGATCGAGAACGCCAGCGTGTTGGTCGAGGGCAACTTGATCAAAACCGTTTCAACCGAAGCGATTGAAGCCCCGGATGCGACCGTAATTGACGGCGGCGGCAGGACGTTGACACCGGGCTTTATTGAGGCTCACGCACACTTGATGCTCATGGGGCCGTCGATCGCTGCGATGGAAACCAACTCGACTTGGGAGGATTTCGCCATCCACGGCACCCGGATGGCCGAGATGTACCTGATGCAGGGCTTTACGACAGTGCGTGACGCCGGGGGCGCTGGCGGCGGGTTGCGGCGCGCCATCGACGCCGGCCAGATCCCCGGCCCGCGTTTCTACCCGTCGGGTGCATTCCTCGGGACACGCGGTGGCCATGCCGATTTCGCAGCCTTCACCTCTCCGCCCGGCGGACAGACCAACTTCGGCAATCTGAACATGGCACAACAGGTCAGTGGCGTCGATGACATCTACCTCTACGGCCGCAACAACTTGCGCATGGGCGCGACACAGCTGAAGTTCATGCAGTCGGGTGGTGTGATTTCGGCCTTCGATCCGTGGCAGTTGCTCGCAGGTTCCAAGGAAGAGATCGAGGCCGCCGTTCAGGTTGCCAACGAATATGGTACCTATGTCATGGCGCATTCCTACCGCAAGGAAGCGATCATCAATGCTCTGAATGCCGGGGTGAAATCCATCGAACACGGCTTCCACTTCGATTGCGAGATTTCGGCTCTGATGAATGAAAAGGGCGCCTACATCACAACCAACCTCACGGCGTTCGACCCCGGTCTGCTGGATATTCCGTCCGTGAAAAACAATCCCAACAGTCTGAGGAAAGCCAAATCAGCTTCGGCGACCTTTGAAGCCTACATTCCTAGTATGAAGGAGTGCCCGGCACCGCGTGGCTTCCAGACCGATTGCGTGGGCTCCGTCGAAGCCTGCAACATTCAGATCGCCTATGAGAAGCATCTGAACAACTATTTCTTCGGCCCCTACGCGTCGATGGTCACTCTGACATCGGTGGGCGGCGAGATCATGGCACTCAGCGGTGATTTCACCAATCCCTATCCGGACGGCAAGCTGGGCGTGATCGAGGAAGGCGCCTATGCGGACATCCTTCTGATCGACGGCAACCCGCTGGAGGATTTCTCGGTTGTGGGAACGGGCGACAAGTGGTTCGATGCGGAACCGCGACCCGAGAGCCCGGAGACGATCCGCCTGATCATGAAGGACGGGGTGATCTACAAGAACACCCTGAACTGAGTTGGGGCGGGGCGGCTCTCCCTCGGGCTGCCCCGTTTCACTTGTGATGTCCGGCGACCAAGGTGGTAGGCTTCAGATATGCGTGTTTTGATTTTCATTTGTGTCGTGGCGCTTGCCCCGTTTCTGGCCCCTTCTCAGTCACGAGCAGCCGAGCCTGTGTCGTGGGAGCGGTTGATCGACCAATCGGTACAGGAATACGAAGATCCGTACCGTGATCTCACCATGGACCATATCGATGCGTTGCGGGCAATTCTGCGGTCGCGTCACGCCGTCGAGATGGGGGGGCTGACAGAAGAAGAGTCCCAAGCGGCAAGTGCGGCAGAAACCGACGCACTGGCAGAGCTTGCGCGCGACGGGATTGACGGCAACTGGCTGCTGGAACAGCGCTGGGTGGTGATGGAGCGGCGGCGCAAAGCGGCGACGTCGGGCAACCCCGAGGTGGACGGACAGGCGGTTGATCTGGCCGGGTTCGTTATTCCGGCCCCGCCCACCGAGGAGGGTGAGGCGATTGCCTATCTGGTGCCTGAACGGGGGATGTGCAGCCATATGCCTCCGCCCAATCCGAACCAGATGATCCGCTTGATGTTGAACGGGGACTGGCGACCGGAAAGGTTGCATGAGCCTGTTCGTGTGCAGGGTACTTTGCGGATCTCGCCGTCTGAGCGTCAGGTGTTTGTTGTGGATGGCCCGGTTGCAATGAATGCAACCTTTGATCTGGATGTGGCGCAGGTCGAACCGTTGGCCACGCGGTTGTCTCAGCCCGACAAGGGCAATGATTGGATTGCCGAGTTGAAAAAGAAGTTGAATGCCAACAGCGGTGCGCACACTGGACAATGAGACACTTTGATGGATCAGGAGCGTTTATCTCAGGTGACAAAAATGAAACCTGCTAAACAGAACGCGCTGCGCTGGGGCGCGGCGGCCTTTGCGCTGGTGTTGACCTGTGCTGCGCCTGCCGGTGCCCGCGGATTAAACGGGCCTTCTTCGGTCGAAGCAGATCTGACCGAAGGTGACGGCCTGACCGACCCGCAATATCGGTCGCAATTTCCCCGCGACGTCGCACCGGGCTGGTTTGCATGGAAGGATGAGCTGGCTGAGCAGGGTTTTCGGTTCAACATCGATTATTTGACGCTGGGGCAGTTCTCGAATTCCAATCTTGGCGTGGGCGAAGCCGGAGGGGGTATTGCGCGGTTTTATGGGTCCTGGCAGGCAAGCGAGACAGGATCGTTGACCTTCAAGCTGGAACACCGCCACGCTTATGGTGCGGTCGCACCGCAATTTCTGGGGATCAATGGCGGGGCGGTATCGCTGACCGGCACGGCCTTCAATGACAGCGGTACGTTGTTGACCAATCTGTTCTGGACACAGCGAGCTGCAAACGGGGCCTGGACACTTCAGATAGGCCAGATCGACGTGACTGATTTTGTCGACATTTATGGGCTGGTCAGCCCCTATTCCGGCTTTCAGAACCTTTCATTCAACACCAATCCCACCATATTCACGCCCAATCAGGGGTTGGGTATAGCTGGCGGTGTTCGGCTAGGATCCAACATGTACGCAGTGGCCAGCATTGCCGATGCCAATGCAGATCCATCCTCGCCTGATTTCGATGTGTTTTCCGATGGCAACCTCTTCAAAAGCCTGGAGATCGGATACACCAGCGGCTTCGATCGGATCTATTTTGACAATATCCATTTGACTCTGTGGCACTCGGATGCGGCAGATGATGGTTCGCGGGATGAGGATTACGGAGCAGCTTTTTCAGCGGCCTGGTTCATCGACAACCAATGGATGCCTTTCATCCGGGCCGGGCGGTCCAAGGGCACCGAAGCTCTGTTCGAGAAGTCACTGTCCCTGGGACTGGGGTATTACGGACGCAATACTGACCTGGCCGGTATCGGGTTGAACTGGGCCGAGGCGCGCAACATTGCCGGAACCCAATTCACGGCCGAGGCTTTTTACCGTTTTTCAATCTCTCCCGGCCTGCAGATCACCCCGTCGATCCAGTTCATCGACAACCCGTTGCGAAACCAAGGTCAATCCAGCCTGACGGTTCTTGGTCTGAGAGGTCGGATCGTTTTCTAACCCAGGGATGTCAACTGATGCAGGAAATGTTTTGATCGGGTGATTTTTTGTCATTTGTCTCACGGGTTGTCCGCTTGCTAACTCAGGTACAGCAAGGGACTCCAGCCATGACGCAATACGACATCGCAGTGATCGGTGGCGGCAACGCCGCGCTGTGTGCGGCCATGACAGCGGCCGAGGCCGGGGCCCGGGTGCTGATCCTCGAAACTGCTCCTAAACCGTATCGAGGCGGCAATTCCCGCCACACCCGCAACTTCCGCTGCATGCATACCGGACCATTGGGGCCGTTGGTCGATGCGTACAGCGAAGAGGAGTATCTTGCCGACCTGCTGAAAGTGACTGATGGCAAGACCGACCAGCATCTGGCTCGGCTGGCGATCAGCCGCTCGGAGGAATGTCTGCCGTGGATGCAGGAGCGCGGCGTGCGGTTTCAGCCCTCGCTTTCGGGCACTCTGTCTCTGTCGCGTACCAATGCGTTCTTCATGGGCGGCGGCAAAGCGCTGGTAAATGCCTATTACCGGCGGGCAGCTGCGTTGGGCATCGATGTGCTCTACGAGGCGCATGTGACCCATTTGGAACTGTCCGGCACTCGTATCGAACGCGTAGAATACAACCACGCAGGCGTCACTCATCGGATCACGCCGAAGGCAGTGATCGTGGCCTCGGGCGGGTTTCAGGCCGATATTGATTGGCTGACACGCGCCTGGGGGCCGCCTGCACAAAACTTCCTGATCCGGGGGACACCTTACAACCGTGGCGTGGTGCTGGCAGATCTGCTTGAGCAGGGTGTGGACAGCGTCGGCGATCCCACCCAGTGCCACGCGGTGGCAATCGACGGGCGCGCGCCCAAATTCGATGGCGGGATCGTCACGCGGCTGGATTGTGTACCGTTTTCCATCGTCGTGAACAAGGATGGCGAACGCTTCTATGACGAAGGTGAAGATGTTTGGCCGAAACGTTATGCCATCTGGGGACGCCTGATCGCAGCACAACCGGATCAGGTGGGGTATGTCATCATCGATGCAAAATCAATCGAGCTGTTCATGCCTTCTGTGTTTCCGCCACTGAAAGCCGACACGCTGAAAGGGCTGGCAGAACAGATGGGCCTGCCGGCGGAGCAATTGTGCGCGACCGTTGACCGGTTCAACGCGGCCTGCGGCGATACCAGCAGTTTTCACCCGACGGAGCTGGACGGGGTCGCAACAGAAGGGCTCACTCCGCCCAAGACCAACTGGGCCCGCCCGATCACCGAGCCGCCGTTTTATGGCTATTCGCTGCGTACCGGCGTGACCTTCACCTACCTGGGGCTGAAGGTGGACGAACACGCGCAGTGTTCAACATCCGCAGGCAAGATCGCCAATCTGTGGGCCGCGGGCGAGACCATGGCCGGGTCGATCCTTGGGCAGGGCTATCTGGCAGGGTTCGGCATGACAATCGGCACTGTCTTTGGGCGAATTGCAGGGCAGGAGGCCGCAGCCTATGCAAACTGAACTGCTCCAAGAGGCCCGCCGTCAGGCCGAGATCTGCAACGCCTGCCGGTACTGCGAAGGCTATTGCTCGGTTTTCCCGGCTCTGCATTCGGCCCGGGCCTTCAGCGATGGCGATCTGACGCAATTGGCAAACCTCTGTCACAACTGTCGGGGCTGCTACTACGCCTGCCAATTCACCGCCCCGCATGAGTTTGATTTGAACCTGCCCAAGGTCCTGGCCGAGATCCGCCGCGACAGTTGGGAAAGCTTTGCCTGGCCGCAGCCGTTGGCCCGGCGTTTTCACACCCATGGTGGCATGATTGCCCTGGCACTGGTGGTCGGTCTGGCGCTGATCTTCTGGGCGATCCGGGCGCTTGGCTCGGCCGGAGGGGATGGCTTTTATGCTGTGCTATCGCACAACGCGATGGTTGCGATCTTTCTTCCTGCGTTTCTTTTGCCGCTTCTGAGCATTGGCATCGGGCTGAGGCGCTATTGGCGAACCGTTGGGGGCACCCGGATTCGGATCCGGCATGTCAAAGCGGCACTGTCCAAGGCCGCGCGCATGACCGATCTGGCTGCAGGTCATGGGGAGGGGTGCAATTTCGAGGACGAGGATCGATTTACCCATGCCCGACGGCACATGCATCAGGCAATCATGTATGGGTTTCTATTGTGTTTCGCGGCAACTTCTGCCGGGACGATCTTGCATTATGTCTTTGATATACCCGCGCCTTATCCACTTTGGTCATTGCCCAAGCTGTTCGGCGTGTCCGGAGGGGTGCTGTTAACGCTGGGTTGCGGTGGGATGGTGATGATGAAACGCAGATCCGACCAAGGCTTGGGCGATGTGTCCGCTTGGAGCGGTGAGATAGCCTTCATCCTGCTCCTTGGCTTTGTTGGCCTCAGCGGGCTCGTGCTTTATGCGCTGGGCGCCACTGGATTGATGCCCGTCCTGTTGGCGCTGCATTTGGGGGCCGTGCTGACCTTTTTCCTGCTGACGCCGTTCACCAAGATGGCGCACGGTTTCTACCGGCTGGCCGCCCTAATCCGCGACGCACAACGCGACTGAGCAGCGCGCCCGAAGATCGCGGGCAATGCGGAAACGGTCGAAGATTTCCAAGAAGTTGGCCCGTCAAGGGCAGATGATGGTGCGGTCGAGAAGACTCGAACTTCCACTCCGGTTAAGGAACAGCGACCTCAACGCTGCGCGTCTACCAATTCCGCCACGACCGCACTGTCTTAGGCTTGGTACAGCGCCGTATAGACGAGGGTTTCAAGCTTGTGAAGAGGCAAAAGAACGGATTTTGCATTCCCGATGCCAGTCTTGTTTCGGGCAGCGCAGTGCACAAGGGCTTTGACCTTCAATCTGCTGCTCGAAACTCGCATCCGACACCTGCCTCGCCGGTACGACATAGGCAAGTGTCGGTGCAATCAACCCCCGCCAAGCGGAACCGGCGGGGGCTTGGATCATGTGGTTTTATCGGACCACGAAGACCGAACAGGGGGCGTGGCGCACCACACGGGCCGAATTCGGGCCTTGTAGACGATCCACCAAGTCGGGCTTGTGCGCACCGATTACCACCAAGTCTGCCTGCGACCGTTCTATCGCATCCAGAATGTTCTCATAGACCGAACCGATCTCGACAATGTGCTGGACAGTCTTGGTGTCCGGAAGCGTGTCGGACACGAATTTGTGCAGCTGTTCACTGGCGGTTTCAGCGGCTTTCTTCATAGTGCCGTGAGGAAAGAACGATCCAACGAAGGACATGCCATAATCGGGGATCACGGTGACGACGCTCAGCGTCGCCCCGTACAGGTCCGCCAGCTTCGCAGCCGTTTCAAGAACCGATTTGTCTGCGTCCGAGTGTGTCAGATCGACAGCGCATAGAACATGTTCGGTCATGCCGGTACCTCCTGTGCAGCATTGCGTTTCCGGCGGAACTGAAGCGCGGCGACAAAGCCCAGGATCAGCAGTGCCGGGATATAGAATATCTCTTTCGGCATCCGGTCGGCAGCGACCTCAAGTTCAGCCAGTTCCCAGTCAAAGTCGATGCCAAGCTGCTCGGCAGGTCCGCCGAAATTCAGGTTATCGACGAAGAGCTTACCATCTTCATCCCTGAATTCGATCCCTGCGCCATCATAAAGCCGCGTGGTGCCGTCCGCGCCGCTGTCGCCCAAGGGCAGCAGGTAGCGCGCATCCACGGCGTTGCCGTCCAGATCCTCTCCCATCAATCGCACCCTCAGCGAAGCGTTCGCCGGTGCGCTTTCGGCCATGGCAAAGATCTCGCTGGCGGGGCGGGTTTCAAACTCGGGCTGCAACTGGTTCAGGAAGTAACCGGGTTGGAACAGGGTGAAGGCCACCACCAACAACAGCGCGCTTTCCCAGATCTTCGATTTGACGATGAAATAGTTCATCGTCCCGGCGGCAAACAGCAGCATCGCGACCATCGCCACGATGAAGATGAACACCGCCTGTCCCCAGCCCACGTCGATCAACAGCAGATCGGTGTTGAAGATGAACAGGAAGGGCAGCAGCGCCGTGCGGATCGAATAGAAGAACGCCTGGAACCCGGTGCGCAGCGGATCGCCTTTGGAAATCGCGGCAGCGGCAAAACTGGCGAGCCCCACCGGTGGCGTCACGTCCGCCATGATCCCGAAATAGAAGACGAACATGTGCACGGCCACCAGCGGTACGATCAGGCCATTCTGAGCGCCCAGTTCCACCACAACACCGGCCATCAGCGAACTGACGACGATATAGTTGGCGGTGGTCGGCAGGCCCATACCCAGGATGATCGAGATCAGGGCGACAAAGAACAGCATTGCCAGCAGGTTGCCGCCGGACAGGAATTCAACGAATTCCGCCATCACTTGGCCGATACCGGTCAGCGTGACCGCACCCACGATGATACCCGCGACGCCCATGGCGCAGGCGAGGCCGATCATGTTCCGGGCGCCCGCGATCAACCCGTCTGCGATGTCCTGCATGCCGTTGCGGATCTCGTCCGCGACGTTGCCCTGGTTGCGGAAGAACGCCTTGAGCGGGTTTTGCGTCGCCAGGATGAACAGCATTGCGACCGTGGACCAAAAGGCCGACAGACCCGGTGATTTGCGTTCGATCATCAGCAGGTACATCAGCAGCAGGATCGGCATGATGTAGTGGATGCCGGTCTTGAAGATTTCCCGGGTGGGGGGCAGGTGCTGCATCGACTCGAGGCTCATGTCCAGATCCGGGCCTTGCGCGGCGAACCGCACGGCAGCGACATAGGCCACCAGCATGATCACGACGATCAACCAGGTCGAGGCGCTGCCCGCGACGGACTGGATCGCATCCACGATCACGCCGCACAGCATCAGCGCGCCACCGGCGATGACGATGGAAATGGCGATGATGAAGATCGCGCCCAGAATGAATTTGACCGGGTGCATCCGGCTGGTGCCGGGCATGTTCATCTTCAGGGCTTCCAGATGCACGATATACACCAGCGCGATATAAGAAATCGCCGCCGGGACGATGGCGGTCTTGACCACCTCGACATAGGAGATGCCGACATATTCGGTCATCAGGAAGGCCACTGCGCCCATCACTGGCGGAGTCAGAACCCCGTTGATCGAACTTGAGACTTCAACCGCGCCAGCCTTGGTTGCGGGGAACCCAACCTTCTTCATCAGCGGGATGGTGAAGGTGCCGGTGGTCACCACGTTGGCGATGGACGAGCCCGAGATCAGGCCCGTTGCAGCCGAGGCGATCACCGCCGCCTTGGCCGGTCCACCACGCAGGTGCCCGAGTGCCGCGAAGGCAAGCTTCAGGAAGTAGTTGCCCGCACCCGCTTGGTTCAGCAGCGCGCCAAATAGAACAAACAGGAAGACAAAGCCTGATGACACGCCCAAAGCGACGCCAAAGACGCCTTCGGTGGTCAGCCACATATGGCTCATCGCCTTGTTGACCGAGGCACCTTTCCATTGAACGACTTCAGGAAGGCCGGACCAGCTCCCGAAGAACACATAGGCCAGGAAGAACAGTGCCACGCCCATCAACGGGAAGCCCAGCGACCGGCGCGCGGCCTCGAGCAGCAGCACGATACCGATGACCGCAACGGCCACGTCCACAGTATTGGGATTACCGGACCGTGCGGCCACGCCGGCATAGGCGTACCAAAGGTACGACGCAGCGGCCGCGCCGACCATGGCAATCACCCAGGTCGCGATCGGGATCTTGTGGCGTGGGCTGGATTTCAGCCCCGGAAAGGCGATGAAGGCCAACAGCACCGCAAAGCCCAGGTGTATGGCACGCGTCTGGGTGTCATTCCACACGCCCACGCCCAGAATGAAGGGCAGGGGTGACGCAATCCAAAGCTGGTAAAGTGACCAGACCAGCGGGATATACCACAGCGCATTGGCGCCAAACTTGTCCTTGGGTACGCGTCCGCCGGTATCGGCGTCAGCGACGAAATCTTCCAAACTGGTGTCCTGCGGCCCGTTCGTCGTGTTCTCGGCCATCGTGATCCCCCGGGGTTATTTTCTTGTTCTGTCAGGAATATCGGTCGCTTTACCGCGTCTGTTCCGATGCTCCGGTTTTTTGGTCTTGCACGTAATCAGCGCCGAAAATCTGTTGCCGTCCTGCAGTCATGGGACCGGGGGCAATTCCTTCGGATTTCGGAGCGCGCCTTAAGGAAAACGCCCCCGGCACCGTGCGGCACCGGGGGCTATCTTGTTCAGGCTGTGCGATGGATTACTTCCAGCCGCGTTCCTGGTAGTACTTCAGAGCGCCCGGATGCAGGTCGGCGGTCAGACCGTCCTTGATCATCTCTGCTTCCTGCAGACGCGAAAACGCCGGGTGCAGTTTCTTGAAGTCTTCGAAGTTCTCGAAAACCGCCGCGACAACCGCGTAAACCACCTCATCCGACACGTCAGCCGAGGTCACAAAGGTCGCCTTCGGACCCCAGGACGGGATGTCGTCCGGGTTACCCGGATACATGCCACCGGGGATGGTGGCGGCCGCATAGGCGCTGTTTTCCGACAGCAGGTCGTCGATGTTGGCGCCTTCCAGCGGAACGATCTTCACATCGCAGGACGAAGTTGCTTCCTGGCTGGAGCCGTTCGGCAGACCGGCGGCCCAGATGGTCGCGTCGATCTTGCCATCGCACAGGGCTGCGGCTTGTTCCGAGGATTTCAGCTCGGCGGCCAGGGCGAAGTCACCAGCCGTCAGGCCGGAATAACGCATCAGCGTTTCGGCCAGAACGCGAGTTCCCGAACCGGGGTTCGCGATGTTGACCTTCTTGCCCTTCATGCTTTCGACATCGGTGATTCCGCTGTCTGCGCGAGCCATGACATGCATTGGTTCCGGGTGAACCGAGAACAACGCACGCAGACCCGGGTAGGTGCCATCGTCGCTGAAGGCGCCGGTGCCGCTCAGGGCTGCGGCCTGAACGTCAGACTGCACGACGCCGAAATCCAGCTCGCCCGCGCGGATGGTGCGGGTGTTGTAGACGGAACCACCGGTCGATTCGACCGAGCAGCGAATGCCGTGATCCTTGCGGCCCTTGTTCACCAGACGGCAGATGGCACCACCGGTCGGATAGTACACGCCGGTTACACCACCGGTTCCGATGGTGACGAACTGTTGATCCGCAGCCATTGCCGAGCCCGCAACGCCAAGCGAAAGAGCTGCGACTGCGCCGCAGATCGTATTCTTGAAAACCATATTGTTTCTCCCTCAGTTTTCTTACCTGACGCCCCCATCGTTTTGAGTGACGTGGTTATCGCGGCGCCGGGCGGTGACAGTAAGGTTGCCAATGTATTGTGTGTTGTCACCTGAAAACTAATGTTTTTTTTGCGCGATCCAATATGCGTTGTTGTCCTTGCGTAAGTCTTCATATGACTTGATTCGCTGTCTCGCGGCATCTCCCCCTAGGTCAACCAGCAGCGCCAGCAAGTTCTCCAGAATGGCCATAGCTCCGGTATAACAGCCAAAATGATGGGTGCTGATAAGCGATGCAACCAGCGTGACATCTGCCGTGAAGTCCGACGAGATCACGTCGGAATCTGACAACATGATCAGTTTCACACCTTTGTTTTTTGCAAATTTGCACGCTTCGATGGTTTCGCGGGAATAGGGCGTAAAGGTGATTGCGATCATCACGTCGCCGGGGCCTGCGTGGTTCAACTCATCAATGGCGCTGTTCATGTGCCGGGGGATTAATTGCAATGATGGCAATGCCATACGGCCCACATAGTGGAAATAATATGCCAGAGCATAGCTGGCCCGAACCGCCGTCAGATAGACGTTGTCGGCGTTCAGAAGCAGATTGGCCGCTTGTTCCATCACCTTTGGAGATTGTCGTTCCAGTGAACGTCGTACGATGGCCATCGTGTTGACCGAGGCTTCGGCCTGTACTTGTCCCAGGCGACCGTCGTCGCGCAGGTTATCCACCCAGTCCAACCGCTGCACCAATTCGGTGGATGACACTAGCGCATGACGGAAGGGTTCGCGCAGTTCGTCATAGCCCGCAAAGCCCATCCGTTCGGCCATCCGGACCAAGGTATAGGTGCTGACACCGCATTTTCGCGCGGTTTCGCGGATTGGGTCCAAACCGAAGTCGGATGGGTTGTCCACAATGTACTTCGCAACCGTCTTCAGACGTGGCGAAAGATGGGGGATTTCCTGCTTAAGTGCTGAAATTGTTTTGGTTTTCAGGGTCGGATCCATCGCGAATCAATCTCGTTCAAGCTATCGGTTATGCAAAACATATGTTATTTTTCACTTCGATTGACTGATTTTGTAATTCCGCCATCCTTAATCGCACAACATTTTTCGCATCCTCTTGCTCCCCGGTGGTGAAAACGGGGGCATCTCACAAGGTTCTGCACATGGCACACCAACTTCCCTCCCAGGCCTCGGTCGTCGTGATCGGCGGCGGCATCATGGGTTGCTCGACGCTGTATCACCTCGCCAAGATGGGGGTGAGCGACGCAATCCTGCTGGAACGCAACAAGTTGACCTCGGGCACCACTTGGCATTCGGCGGCCCAGGTGCGGGCGCTTCGGCATTCGCAGAACCTGACACGGATGATCCAGTATTCGGTCGATCTCTATTCTCAACTGGAACAGGAAACCGGCCAGAATGTCGGCTGGATCCAGAAAGGGTCGCTGTCCATTGCAACGACCCCTGATCGCCTGACCCATGTCAAACGACAAGAAGCCCTGGCCCATGCCTATGGGATCGAGGCCTATTCGATTTCCGCCGAGGAGGCCAAGGAACGCTGGCCGCTTATGAATGCGGACGATGTGCTGGGCGCGGTTTGGTCGCCGGATGATGGACGGGTCAGCCCAAGTGATGTCTGTGCGGCGCTGGTCAAGGCGGCCAAAGGGCTGGGCGCAAAGATCTTTGAAAACACTGGCGTCACTGGAATCCTGACCGAAAACGGTCGCATCAAAGGAGTCGAGACCACCCAAGGCACCGTGATGTGCGACGCCATCGCGCTGTGTACCGGTCTGTGGTCGCGCGAAGCGGGCGCCATGGCAGGGGCCGAGGTACCGGCGCTGGCTTGTGAGCACTTCTATCTGTTGACCAAGCCGATTGACGGGATCGTCGGCAATACGCCCACGCTCAGCGACCATGACAGCCACCTCTATATCCGCGATGACAGCGGCGGGTTGCTGGTGGGTTGTTTCGAGCCGATGGGCAAACCGATCAAACCGGGCGTGCTGGACGAAAGCTTTGAATTCGGCCTGCTGCCCGAGGATTGGGAACATTTCGAGCCGATGATGGAGCTGGCCCTGAACCGTCTGCCCGCGCTGGAGACGGCCGAGGTCAAGATGCTGCTGAACGGGCCGGAAAGCTTTACCCCGGATGGCACATTCATGCTGGGCGAAACGGCCGAGACCAAAGGGCTGTTCCTGGGCTGCGGCATGAATTCGGTCGGGCTGGCCTCGGGCGGGGGCGCAGGCATGAACCTGGCGCATTGCATTGTGCACGGCCACACCGCCTATGACCTGGGCGAGGCCGACGCCAAGCGCTTTGCCCCCATCTATAACAACCTCGATCACCTGATGGCGCGCGCGCCGGAGATCCTGGGAACCCATTACGACATCGCCTATCCGGGCAAGCAGCTCTCAACCGCTCGGAGCCTGCGCGCCCTGCCGCTGGAGACTGAATACAAGGCGGCAGGGGCGCATTTCGGTCAGTTCTATGGCTGGGAGCGTCCGCTGTACTTCGGCAAGACCGCCGAGCCGCGCATGACGTTTGAACGGCCCGACTGGTTCGAGAATGTGAAGGCCGAAGTTGCCGCTGCCAATGAAAGCGCCGCGATCTTTGACGCGTCGCCCTTTGGCAAGATCGAGGTTCAGGGACCGGGTGCGGAGGCGTTCCTGATGAAGACCTGTGCGGGTCATATGAACCGCGCGCCAGGGTCGGTGATCTACACCGCCGTTCTCAATGACCGTGGCACGTTCGAGTCCGACATTACGGCTCAGCGCATTGCCGAAGATCATTACCGTCTGTTCGTGGGGACCAATGCGATCAAGCGCGACCTGACCTGGCTCCGCCGCCAGTCCGACGGGTTCGATGTGACCTTGACCGATTCGACCGAAGACTACGCCGTGCTGGGCCTGATGGGGCCCGAGGCCGCGCGGATCGTGGCAGACTGCGGCGCGCCCGAGCTGAACGAGTTGGGGTACTTCAAGGTCGGCCCGGCGCATATCGCGGGCAAACATGTCCGCGCAGCGCGCATGTCTTACGTGGGTGAAGCCGGATGGGAGATCACCATGAAGGCCGAGAATGCCCCGGCCGTATACGCTGCGTTGACGGCTGCCGGTGCTAAGCCGGCGGGTTTGTTCGCCCAGACTTCGATGCGGATCGAAAAAGGTTTCTGCGCAATGGGACATGAGCTGGATGGTGACAACTCCCCCATCGAAGCGGGCCTGATGTTTGCCACGCGCAAGAAGGGCGGCTTCACCGGTTTTGAGGCACTGCAGGAACGTTTGGAGAAGGGGGCAAAGCCGAATGTCATTTCCCTCACGCTGGATGACGAGCAGGCTGTGCCGCTGGGGCATGAACCGATCTATCTGGATGGGAAAATCGTGGGACAGACCAGCTCCTGCGCCTTTGGTTACCGTATCGGGAAGCCGGTTGCGTTGGGCCACGTGAAGGGCGAGATCACAGATGGTGCGCGTATCCAGGTGGACATTGCTCGGACGCTGTATGATGGAACGGTGACCATCGGGCCGCTGTATGATCCGGAAGGTCAGCGTATGCGGGGCGGAAAATGACCCGGCCTTTGGTCATGGTGGCTCCGAACGGGGCCCGGCGCGGCAAGGCGGATCATCCCGCTTTGCCAGTGACCATCCCGGACACGGTCGAGACTGCTGTCGCCTGCCATCGGGCTGGTGCGGATGCATTGCACTTGCATGTGCGGGACGAGGAGGGCCGCCATTCGCTGGATCCCGGTCGCTATCGCGAGGCGATTGCCGAACTGCAACGCGCGGTTCCCGAAATGGGTATCCAGATCACGACGGAAAGCGCCGGGATCTATGACGTGGATGCGCAGCTGAACACGCTGAAAGAGGTCGCCCCCAAGTGGGCCAGCATCTCGATCCGAGAGATCGCCCGGTCGTCAGAGCTGGCAGATCACGTCTATGGAACCTGTGCCGCAAACGGCACTCGGGTCGTACACATCCTGTATGACAAGTCTGATGCCAACCTGCTGGAGGACTGGCAAGCCCAAGGGATCGTCCGACAGGAACAAAGCGACGTCATTATGGTTCTGGGCCGCTATTCGGATGGTCAGCAGTCACGCCCCGAGGACGTGGCACCGTTTCTGCGCTGCGTGCCACCGAACAGCAATTGGATGCTTTGCGCATTTGGAGCGTCAGAGCATGCCTGTCTGCGGGAAGCCGCCCGCCTGGGCGGCGCTGTTCGCGTCGGATTCGAAAACAGCCTGACTGCCGCTGACGGCAGACCTCATCTGGATAACGCGGCCTCGGTCGCTGCCCTTGTGGCCCAACTCGAAAGGATCGCGGCATGAACCATGTATTCCCACGTCATTGTCACGCCACCCCCCCCACTGCAGTGGGCGGCGATGGCTGTTTCCTGATCGACCATAACGGCAAGCGGTATTTTGATGGTTCGGGCGGTGCGGCAGTGTCCTGTCTTGGACATTCGAATGCCCGTGTCACGCAGGCGATCAAGGATCAGGTGGACCAGCTGGCCTTTGCCCATACAGGCTTCTTCACGTCGGAACCTGCGGAAAAACTGGCCGATCTGCTGATTGAAAACGCTCCGGGTGATCTGGATCGGGTCTACTTTGTCTCGGGCGGATCAGAAGCAGTGGAATCCGCGATCAAACTGGCCCGACAATATTTCACCGAACGGGGTGAGCCGCAGCGCCGTCACCTGATCGCACGGCGGCAAAGCTATCATGGCAACACCATCGGTGCGCTGTCGGCGGGGGGCAATGCCTGGCGGCGCCAGCAATTTGCGCCGCTGCTGATTGATGTGAGCCATATCGCGCCGTGCTATGAATACGCAGAACGAGGTCAGGACGAGAGCCTGCACGATTATGGCCAACGGGTCGCGCAGGAGCTGGAGGACGAAATCCTGCGGCTAGGGGCCGACAGCGTCATGGCGTTCCTGGCCGAGCCGGTGGTGGGCGCGACCTTGGGCGCGGTTCCGGCGGTCGAAGGGTATTACAAGCGGATCCGCGAGATCTGTGACAAATATGGTGTTTTGCTGATCCTGGATGAGGTCATGTGCGGTATGGGCCGTACCGGACATCTGTTTGCCTGCAATCATGATGGCGTGGCTCCGGACATCCTGTGCATCGCCAAAGGGCTAGGCGCGGGTTATCAGCCTATTGGTGCAATGCTGTGTTCCAAGGCGATCTATGACGCGATCAGCGCCGGTACCGGGTTCTTCCAGCATGGACACACCTACCTGGGCCATCCTGTGGCGGCAGCGGCCGGCCTTGCCGTGGTGCAGGAGCTGTTGGAGAACGACCTGCCAACGCAAGTCCAGGCGCGGGGCGGTTATCTGGAGACCCAACTGCGCGCCCGGTTCGCTCAGAACCCGCATGTGGGCGACATCCGGGGACGCGGGCTGTTCCAGGGACTGGAGTTCGTGGCCGACCGCGACAGCAAGACGCCATTTGACCCGAAACTGGGACTGGCTGGCAAGCTGAAGAAGGCCGCGTTTGCCAATGGGCTGATCTGCTATCCGATGCCGGGCACACGCGATGGACGGCACGGCGATCACGTTTTGTTGGCGCCCCCCTTCATCGCGTCCGAGGCTGAGCTGGACGGCGCGTTGGATGCTTTGCAGGCCGCTGTGGATCAGGTCCTGGCCGAGGTCGCGGCCTAAAATCCCTTGCAGGCGTGCATAATCCGGTCGAAGCGGGGCGCGATTCCCGATAAGAGAACCGGATGAGCACGCCTGATACATTCGAACTGTTTTTCACCGGCACCCCGGGGCTGGAAGAGGTCCTTCGGGACGAAGCCCGTGACCATGGTTTTCCCGACCCAAGGGTAATACCGGGCGGTGTGGTGACACGCGGCGATTGGGACGCGGTCTGGCGTGCCAATCTGGTGCTGCGCGGGGCGACGCGGGTGCTGGTGCGGATCGGATCGTTTCGGGTTTTCCACCTCGCGCAGTTGGACAAGCGAGCGCGCAAGTTTCCGTGGGCCGAGAGTCTACGTCCGGATGTGCCGCTGCGGGTCGAGGTGACGTGCCGCAAGTCCAAGATCTATCACGCCAAGGCTGCCGCCCAGCGGTTCGAACGGGCCTTGAGCGAAGAATTGGGGGCGCAGATCGACCCCAAGGCAGCGCTGTGCCTGAAGATCCGGATCGAAGATGATCTGTGCACGATCAGCATCGATACTTCGGGCGAGTCGCTGCACAAGCGCGGCCACAAGGCAGCGGTAGGCAAGGCCCCGATGCGGGAGACATTGGCGGCGCTGTTCCTGCGGCAGGCGGGATATGTGCCGGGGGAACCGGTGATCGACCCGATGTGCGGGTCAGGGACTTTTGTCTTGGAGGCGGCCGAAATCACCGCGGGCCTCAACCCGGGACGCAGCCGGGACTTTGCCTTTGAGCAGCTGGCCAGTTTTGACGCGGATCGGTGGCAAGCGATGCGGGCCAAGGCGCCGGAGCGGGCAACCGAAGCGCAAGGTGTGTACCAAGGTTCGGACCGCAATGCCGGGGCGATCGAGATGGCGAAGGCCAATGCCGAACGGGCGGATGTTGCGGATCTGGTAAGCTTTGCTCAGTGCGCCGTCAGCGACTTGCAGCGCCCCGAAGGCCCTGCCGGTCTGGTTATTTCAAACCCGCCCTATGGTGCGCGGATCGGCAACAAGAAGCTGCTCTATGCGCTTTATGGCGCGTTTGGCCAGACCCTTCGCGATCAGTTTTCCGGATGGCGGGTTGCCTTTGTCACCAGCGAAAACGGGTTGGCCCATGCAACGGGGCTGCCAGGGCTGAAGTCCGGGCCGCCGATCCCACATGGGGGACTCAAAATTCGCTTGTTCCAGACCGGGCCGCTGCCCTAACGCTCTTTCCCCTGTGGATATTTCTGTTGATTTTTCAAACCCTAGCGGGGCGTTCTTGATGACGTCGCCTTGTCGATGCAGCTTCGCAGTCAGAAATTCGGCCTTCCGTCACATTTTTTTCAAAAACCTGTCGAAAGGCCCTTGCAGTCCCCCGGGAATATATCTAAATCACCCTCATCCAAGTGACGCGGGATGGAGCAGCCCGGTAGCTCGTCAGGCTCATAACCTGAAGGTCGCAGGTTCAAATCCTGCTCCCGCAACCAAAACACTGTATATCAGTGACTTAACGCCACCTCTTGAGGTGGCGTTTTTGTTTTGGAGAACGCGTAGACATGATCGGAAAGCCTGCAAACACAATTGTTAACGTTGCAATGGTGTAGCGCTTAAGGGTCGTGAAACAGCGCGTATCTGTTGGGCAGAGATCTGGGTTGAGAAACTTGGTACATGGCCGGTGTTGGTCCGACGAGGACATAGCACTGGTTCGATGCCCAATGATTTTGGCATAGAGCCGTAGCTGCTTAGAAACCAAGGTTTTTTGGCTGTGGACTATCGCCAAATCGACATGCCGACGAACCCACCCCAAGAAACAACGAAGTTGATGCAGCCCGTCAAAAGGCAGTTTCTCGTTCCAAACCGAAACTCGAACGGAGTTTCCAGCGGGGCATCATGTCGTCGAAACAAAGAACCCGTTTTGGGATCTTCGAATGGGGTGTCACATTTGCTCCTGCATTTCGCCACGGCGCTCTGTTGTCGGCAAGACGGCTCTATACTTTGTGGCAGGCCACAAAATGCTCCGGAACAACTTCACGCCATTTGGGCTCAGACCGGGCGCACTCTTCCGTTGCGATAGGGCACCGGGTGTGAAACCGACAGCCTGAAGGTGCGGCCAAGGGGTTGGGGATCTCACCTTTGAGACTAAGCGGATCAAAGACGGCCTCGGGATCGGCCTGTGGGATCGCTGACAAAAGCGCTTTGGTATAGGGATGGCGCGGTTCGAAGAAAAGACTGTCAGTTGGTGCGTATTCTACAAACTTTCCCACATACATCACTGCAACCCTATGGCTCATCTGGGCAACAACCGACAGATCATGCGCGATGAACAGGAACGAGACTCCCATTTCTTCCTGCAGGTCCTTGAGCAGGTTCACGATTTCCGCTTGGATGGACACATCCAGAGCCGAGACGCTTTCGTCGCAGACTACAAAATCAGGCTTGGTCACAAGAGCTCGGGCAATGCAGATACGTTGTCTTTGCCCGCCGGAAAAGGCATGGGGAAAGCGGCGCAGGTGTTCAAGGTTCAGCTTGCACCGTGCCGCGATCTTGCGCACGCGCCTGTCGATCTTGTCACGGTCCGTCATCAACCCGCCCGCCACCAGCGGTTCGGCAATGATGTCTCGCACGGTCATGCGCGGGTTCAGCGATGAATAGGGATCCTGAAACACCAAGCTCATACGCGGCCGAAAGGCGCGCAAAAGGTCCGATGCCATGTCCGACAGACTGTGTGCCCCTTCGGAGAAGACCATGTTCATCTTCTTTCGGAACTTTCTAAGGTCTTCCCCTTCCAGATGCCCAAGATCCACATCGCGCTTTTTCGTATGAAAGATCACATCACCATCGGTGGGGTCGATCGCGCGCAAAATCGCGCGCCCGACCGTAGTCTTGCCTGAGCCGCTTTCACCAACCAGCCCGACGGTTTCGCCGCGGTGGATATCAAAGCTGACCCCGTCTACGGCGCGCAGTTCTTCGATCTCAGTTTTGAACAGCTTCTTCTTCTTGATCGGGAAACGAACTTCCAGGTCCTTCACCTCGATCAGCACATCGTTCTTCATGCGAATTCCTCCGAGCGGGGTGAGACGGGCGCAGACATGCCGACATCCAGCCAACAAGCTACTGCACGCCCTTCGCCCAAAATCCGTTCCGGCGGTGTGGTGACGTCGCACTGTCCGGCGCGTTTCTGGGCGCATCGGGTATGGAAAGGACAGCCTGTCGGGCGTTCGGTCGGGCTGGGGATGTCGCCCGGCACGGGCGACAGGCGGTGATGGAGCGTATTCAGGCTGGGAATCGCTTTCAGCAGTCCTTGTGTATACGGGTGGCGCGGGTTGCGGATCACATCGGCAGTGGCGCCGCGTTCGACGATGGTGCCGAGGTACATTACAGCGATTTCGTCGGCCACCTGGGCGATCACGCCAAGGTCGTGGGTGATAAAGATCATGCCCATCCCCAGATCGCGCTGCAATTCGGCCATGAGCTCCAAAACCTGCGCCTGGATGGTCACGTCCAAGGCCGTCGTGGGCTCGTCCGCGATCAGAAGCGCAGGGCCTGCAGAAAGTGCCAATGCGATCATCGCCCTTTGCCGCATTCCGCCGGACAATTCATGCGGGTACTGGTCCACGCGGGCGGCTGAATTGGAAATGCCGACGCGGTCCAGCATGGCGATTGCAATCTCGCGGGCTTCCTTTTTCGAAGCCTTCCTGTGCAGGCGTATCGCTTCCATCATCTGGTTGCCGATGGTGTAAACAGGCGAAAAACTAGCCATGGGCTCCTGAAAGATCATGCCGATTTCTCCTCCGCGCAACTGACGCAAGCTGCGGGATTTGGGTTTCAGCCTGTCGATTCTCACGGGTTCACCTGCCTTGTTGGCATAGGTTATGCGGGTTTTGGCGGACATCCGGGCATTGCCGGGCAGAAGCCGCATCAGCGCCTTGGTGGACACGGACTTGCCCGATCCACTTTCGCCTACGATCCCAAGAGTGCGTCCTGGTGCGACTTCAAAGCTTACCCCTTGAACCGGGGTGATCAGCCCCTCGTCAGTTTGAAAGGAGATGGTCAGGTTTTCGACTTTCAACATGGCCTATCTCCTCAGCGGCTGTCGGAATACGGATCTGCGGCATCCCGCAAACCATCGCCAATGACTGTAAAGGCCAGTACTGCCACGACGACAAAAATGGCGGGGATGAACAGCCACGGAGTCTGCTCGATCACGCGAACGGATTGTGCTTGTTGCAGCAGCACACCCCAACTGACCGTCGGCGGGCGCAGGCCAAGGCCCACAAAGCTGAGCGCGGTTTCCGACAGGATCATGTAAGGGAAGGAAATCACCAGATCGACGATGATGAAGCTGGTGAAGGATGGCAGCATGTGGCGCGAGATGATCCGGGTGGGGCGCGCTCCTGCTAGGCGGGCGGCCACCACGTAGTCTTCGTTGCGGATTGACAGAAGCTGTGAGCGGATGCGCCGCGCCAGTGTCGGCCAGCCGAACAGTCCAAGGATCAGCGTCATGGCAAAATAGACCTGCGTGGTGGACCATTCTTTGGGCATTGCTGCCGCCAACCCCATATACAACGGAATAATCGGCACCACGCGAATAACTTCGGTAACGCGTTGGATTACATTGTCGATCCAGCCACCAGCATAGCCTGCGATACCGCCAATGATCAGCGCCAGCAAAAACGAGATCATAACCCCGATCACGCCGATCGAGAGCGACACGCGGGTTGCATAGACCGTACGCGAGAACACATCACGGCCAAGATCGTCGGTGCCCCAAAGGTGCAGTTTGGCCGTTGGATCCGAAAGACCGAAGAGGTGTCGGTCCGTGGGAATGAAACCCAGTACCTTGACCGGTTCACCCTTGGAAAAAAACTGGACATAGACACGTTTGTCGGGATCCGGCACGGAAATTGCGCGTAGGGTGACAGGGTCACGCTTTGTGGTGGCCCCGTGGATGAACGGCTGCAGCGAACACCCGTTCTGGTCGCAGAACTTGGGGATTTGCGGTGCGCCGTCAAGGTAGCTGGTGTCGCGTGTGGTGGTGCCGTACGGCGCAACGAACTCGGCGAAAATGCCGGAAAGAGCCATGAGGCCGAGGATCAAGGTCGCGACCATGGCGGCCTTGTGACGACGGAAGCGCCACCAGATCAGTGTCCATTGCGAAGCGGAATAGTATTTCAGCCGCTTGCTTTCATCCGACGAAAGATGTTCGGGGGTCACATCGGTCATAGTCAGGCTCCCAGCTTGATGCGTGGGTCCAGCCAAGCCAGCAGCAAGTCGGACACGAAGTTCATGAAGACGATGACGAAGGTCAGAAGCAGCAGGATCGCGCCAGCCACATACATGTCGAGGTCGAGATAGGCCCTGAGCAACAGCTCGCCCAGTTCGGTCAGGCCCAATACCGCAGCGACAATCGGCAGTTCGGAAAAGATCCGGTTCACGTCGAACCCGATGGTCGAGACAACCGGGTTGATGGCGAGACGTGCCGGGTATTTCACCAATAGCTTCAGCTCGGGCACACCCCGGGCCCGCGCCGCAGTCACGGACAGTTTGTTCAACTCGTCAGACATCGTCGCGCGCACCGTCTGGATCTGATACGCGACTGCAGACCAGGCCAGCACGAAGGCGGGCAGCCACAGGTGTTTCACAAGGTCCCAAATCTTGGCCAGCGACCAGGGCGCGTCGGTGTATTGCTCGGAGAACAGCCCGCCGATATCTGCGCCGAACCAACGGCTGGCGAAGTAAAGAAGGACCAGCGCCAGGAGGAAGTTGGGCAGAGCCAGACCCAGGTAGGAAAAGACCGTGAGACCGTAATCCATGGCCGAAGCCCGGCGCACAGCGGCCAGAATGCCGATGGGGATCGAAATCACGTAAGTGACCAGGAGAGTCGCAAAGAGGATACCAAGTGTCAGAAACCCCTTGTCGCCAATCACTTTTACAACCGAGGTCTCAAAGGCAAATGCCTGCCCGAAATCGCCATGCAAAACGATTCCGCCAATCCAGTCGAAGTACCGTAGCACCATGGGCTTGTCCAAACCCAGGTCAACGCGGATGGCTTCGATATCAGCCTGGGTCACATTGACCCCCGTGCCAGAGTATTTCCTGAAGGCATAGCGGTCCGCGTAGTCTCCCGGTGGGATTTCCATGATCAGGAACACCATGACCGAGACGAGGGCCATGGTGATCACCATCCCAACCAGTCTTTCGAGCGTGAAACGCAGCATTTTCTTTCCTCTGCACGCGTTCGGGGCGGCGTGGTTGCCGCCCCGAACCGTCTATTCAGATCAAAGGCTTACTTCGCCAGGAACCACTGGCTGGGCCGGTAGGGATAGGTCCAGTAGAAGTCATAGGTCTTGGCGCGGATCGGCTCGACGTTTTGCAGGTCATCGCGGTGCATGAACGGCGCGACGATGTCACCTACCGTGCCGATCTTGAGCATAGCGTCGGAGTGGATACGGGTGATTTCCGCACCCAGACGGTTGCTTTCGTCACTCCCCATTTCCTGCTGAATGAACTTTTCGGACAGATCCCACAGGGCCTTGATTTCGGTGGGGGGTTCGGTGCCCGCGTTTCCATCTGTGGCTTTCCACTCGGCCCAGCCGAAACCCGTGCCAGGGTTGAAGAAGTCACCAAACGGTGGAACAAAGACTGTCACGTCCTGTGAAATGGTCGGGCCAGCGTTGCCGTCGTATTTCCAGGTGGTCAGGTCCAGGTCGTTATTGTTGCCCGCGGCGCGGTATTCGTCCGAAGTGACCTCTTTCAGATCGATCCGAACGCCCACGGCGGTCCAGTAATCCCGCACCAGTTCCATCATCTTCACGGGTACGCCTTGCGATGAATAGACCAGGCGGATCACCAGCGGTTTGCCGTCCGGGCGTTCGACAACGCCGTCTCCATCCGCATCCGTCAGACCCATTTCCGCCAACAGAGCCACCGCAGCCTTGGGGTCGTGCAAGATGTCCTTCTTAAGGTCGTCCTCGGTCACGAAAGACACCGTCTTGGGCTCTGCAGGAACACCCTGCATTGGCGTGCCTTGGCCCAGATAGACGATCTCGTTGATTTCGTCGCGGTTCATCGCCAGCGACATCGCCTTGTTGAACCGCACGTCGTTGAAGATCTGTGCCAGAACCGGATCCTTGTGGGTGCGGTTGAACGAGAAGAAGACGTTTTCGCCAAAGGTTGGGGCAAACTGTACGTTGTAACCACCACGCGCTTCGTTTTCCTTCAGCAGGGGGAAATCTTCCAGGAAGATGGCCTGCTGTTTCCACACGACCTCGCCGGCCATGATCTTGAGGTTCTGCACTTCCTTGTCGGCGACATAGGTCTCGACGATCTCCGGGATATAGGGCAACTGATTGCCAGCAGTATCCACCTGGTGGAAATAAGGGTTGGCGACCAGTTTACGGCCTTCTGCCGTTTCCTCGACCACGATGTGGCTTTCGAGTGTCGGCACGACTGCGCGCCCGATGGCCATGGCCCGGTCGGCGTCTTTCAACAGCGGCGAAGGCACGTCTTTCCAATCCGAACCACCATAGTAGAAATCGACCGCGGTCGCGGCATTTTCAAACCCATGGTCTTTGGCCAGCGCCTCGGCGTTCTCGTTGTATTTCGGCATGAATTGCGACAGGAAGTGCTTGGGCTGGAAGGGCTGACCAAAATCTACGGCAAAGCGGTTCAGGATACCCGGGGTGGGGACAGGGAAGGTGAAACGCACAGTCGTGTCGTCCAGCGCTTCGACCTTGACCGGTTCACCGGCAAACAGCCAGCGGCCCGGGGTGGTTTCATACACGTCCGGGTTCAAGATCAGGTCATTGTACCAGAACGCCACGTCCTCGGCGGTAAAGGCTTCACCGTCCGACCACTTGTGACCTTCACGCAGGGTGAACGTCAGTACGGTATAGTCCGTATTCCAGTCCCAGGCTTTGGCAATGTTCGGTACCACCGTTTGCAGATCGTCCGAGTACCGCACGAAGTTCACGTGGCGCACCGACAAAAGGTCTGAGGTGCCGGATTCGGTGCCCTTGGACAGACCGGTAATGACTCCACCATAGCTGCCGATCTGGGCGTATGGGGCGACAACCAGCGGTTCCGAAGGCAGGCGAGCGGCAACGTCGTTCAGGTCGCCATTGCCGTAGATGCGCTTGTTAAGATCACCGATCACAGGGTTCTGAGCGAAGGAAAGGTCGCAGGACGCTTTGCTTTCGAACTCGGCCAGCTCGAATTGCTGCGGAAAGTCGGCGGTCAGGCCATGCATGTCCGATACGGTGGCGGCAGGGCAGTCAGCGGCATTGGCCGTTGCGGCAAAGGCCAGCAGGGCGGCGCCCGACAGAAGGGTGGTCTTGGTCGTCATGAATAGCTCCCAGGCTGGTTTGACGGATTATTGACAGCCGCCATGAACCTGTTTTGCGTGACAAAATTGCAAAAAATCGAAAGCTATAACTTTTAGCTATACTCTTAGGAGTCTCATGAAACTGTCATACAAAGGCAAATGTCTCGCTCTCCAATACAAGTGGCATGTCGCGGCGCCTCGATGCTCCGTCTCGATTTTTCGGGGTAGCCGTGTTCAGTGCGTGTTTGACCCGCTCAGACCACGTGGCCGGCCAGAATCCGAGCTGCAGCAGGCATTCGGGTGGAATGGAGGTCTCTGGCTGGTATGGCGCGGACTGCCAGCCGTTGTTCAACAAAAGTGTCGAAACAGCCGCAGCTGAGGGGACAAGAAGGTGGAACCGTCAGCGCGCGTATTCCCAAAAAGGTTGTCATGCGTCTGTCAACCGGCAAGGGCCTGAACGGCCCGGTCACAATCGCTGGTGTCGCGGTCAGCGATCTTGTACGTCTTCGATGTCTTACACCGTGTGCGATGTCGGCTTCTCGTTTGCGTAGTTGCCAAATCGAGCGCCTCTGTCGGGGACGATCAAAGGCGTAACATGCTTGGCCTCCCCCAGCGTCGCGAACATGTTGAAGGGCGGGGTAAAGGCTTTGAAATGTCGTTTGTCGTAGCCGGAAAGTTGAGTTTTTGTTGGGGCTTACATCTTGGTCCGCAACAACCGCTTTGCCAGCACCCACCGGTCGAACAACGTCTCAGCCCAGTTCCGAGAGAAGATCGTCATAGATTCTTCCCGCGTGTTCCCTGCAATATCATTTCGGAGACCCCCGAGCAGTGTTCGGTGCGATCGGGTGACGCAGTGCCGCATAGGTGTAGCGTTTTCAGTGGCTGGCTATTCCAAAGCGGAACCTTCTGATTGCGACCCTGCGCCCGAAAACGAACGCCGCGCCACCTATCGGTGGCACAGCGAAGGTTCTTGAGTCACCAGGTCATGATCAAGCGGCTTCCAGCTGTTCGATCAAAGCAGGCAGGTCGGCGACTGTGTCGATCACATGATCTGCACCGGCGTCCTTCAGGATCCGCGTGGCCTGTTGGCGCAGAATGTCGATCTCGGCAGGGTCCATGGCCTCAAGCTCTTGGACGGTCTTGCCTACGGCATTGCCCGACAAAGCCAGACCGACGGTTACACAACCTGCGGCAACACCTTCGCCAATGCCGGGGGCGGTGTCATCGACCTTGATGACGGCCGCGGGCGGATAGGCCACGAGGTCGACCATGCATTTGTACATGCCAAGCGGACCGGGGCGGCCTTCGGGTAAATCGTCGGAACAGACCAGGTTGTCGGGCTCGTAGCCTTGAGCTGCGGCAACCGGCAACACGTTTTCCATAATTGAGCGCGTGTAGCCGGTGGTCGAGCCGATCTTCATCCCCTTGCCACGCAGGTAAGTCATGGTTTCGAGCGTGCCGGGGATCAGGTCGGCATAATCGGCCGCGACTTTTTCGTTCATCGGAACGAAGACTTCATAGACCTTGTCGACGTCAGCATCAGTGGGCGCATTGCCGTGCTTTTCTTCCCACTGTTTGGCAATCGAAGGCATGTCCATCATCGTACGGATGTGGTCCCACTTGGCGCTGCCCATGGGCCCCCGGGCTTCGTCGATGGTGGCCTTGATGCCGAATTGTTCAAAAGCCTTCACGAAGACGCCCATCGGCGCGAAGGAACCGAAATCGACAGTGGTGCCAGCCCAGTCGAATACAGCGGCTTTGAATTTGGTCATGGTTGTTTCCTTTTCTTCAGGCTGCCGCTTCGGGAGCGGACAGGTGTTTACGTTCTTCGAGAGCTGAGGACGGTGGCGTCGCGTCTTTGACGCCCATTTCGGCCAAGGCATCACGTGCTGCTTCTACGACCCGGGTCATCACCGACTTATCCATCTGGCCGATGCAACCCACCCGAAAGCTGTCTACGACTGTCAGTTTGCCGGGGTAGATGATGAAGCCTCTTGATTTCATTGCGTTGTAGAATGAATCAAAATCAAAGGCCGGATCAGCGGGGCAGAAAAAGGTGACGATGATCGGCGATAGCCATGCGTCGTCGAGTAGTGTTTCGAACCCAAGCGCTCGCATGCCAGCGACCATCACATCCCGGTTTTGGGCATAACGGGCGCCGCGCCCGGCCACGCCGCCTTCGACTTCGTGTTCCCTCAGTGCTTGCAAAAAGGCAGCAACAACATGGGTTGGCGGGGTAAAGCGCCACTGCCCGGTCTTCTCCATAACCGCCCATTGGGCGTGTAGGTCCAGGCTGAGCGAGTGACTATTGCCTTTTGCCTCTTCCAGAACTTGCTTGCGGGCAAGGACAAAGCCGAATCCGGGAACACCTTCAATGCACTTGTTGGCTGAGGACACGACGGCGTCGAAAGCGATGTCCCCGGTTTCCAAAGAAACAGCACCGAAAGCGGACATGCTGTCTATCAGCAGGCGGCGACCTGCCGAGGCCGTGGCTTCGGCAATCTCTTTCAGCGGGTTCAGAATACCTGAGGATGTTTCGCAATGAACCACCACGACATGGGTGATTGCGGAATCTTGCGCCAGCGCTGCCGCGACCTCAGCGCCGCGTGGCGGCAGGTAATCCCCCTTGTCGAGCAGTGTATACGCTCGCCCCAGATACCCCAGCGTCTCGGCGGCACGTTTGCCGTAGGCACCGTTGGCGAGAACCAACGCCTTTCCGTCGAGTGGAATGAAACTCGACAACATGGCTTCGACGACAAAGGTGCCGGAGCCTTGTACCGGCACACAGTCAAACGCTTCTGCGTCTTCACCCAGCAAGGCAACAAGCCGCGCGCGTAATTCGGCGGTCATTGCACGGAAGTCACCATCCCAGCTGCCCCAATCGCGCAACATTGCTTCCTTGACCGAGCGGGAAGTGGTCAACGGACCGGGAGTAAGCAGATACGGTTCACCGAGAAATGGTGCGGGCAAGTCTGGCATGAGAGCGTCCTTGGCACGAATTGATTTCTTGCTTGGGACTATTTGCTACTCTTAGTCTGAACAAGTATTCATAGCTTTTTGCTATAGTCTTGCAGGTGTTACAAAATCGTCATCTAGGGCACAATTCCGAGGCCGTGGACAAAAACGCCTGAACAGCCGAGACGACCCGTCTTTCAGGCAGATATACAAGGAATTGGGAAGCCGTCAGGGATTTGTCTTCCAGTTCGACCCGGACAATGCCGGGGACATCATCGACCTCGACATCCAGACCGATTCCGAGCCCGACACCAGCACGGACCATTTCGACAATTGACCCCCAGGAGCCAACCGCCAGAATTGTCGTCAGCGGAACGCGTGCCAAAGCTGCGCGTGCTTCCAGAAGCTTGCGGGTGTTCGAGGTGACCTCGCGTTGGATCAACGGTTGGCCAGCCAGATCCTTCAGCGTCACGCTTCTTTTGGTGGCAAAGGGGTGGGTCTCGGGCACGGCCAACACGATTCTCATGTCGCGTAAACAGATGCCCGACATCTGTCCCGGCACTTCACGCGCGGTGATGCAGACCACATCCAGATCACCACTTTCCAACCTATTCACCAGATCGGAGCTGGCCATGGATCGGGCTTCGACCTGAACGTTGGGAAAGCGTTGCATGAAACTGGTGAGGATCGGCACCGCCACTTGATAAGTCGAATAGCCCACGCGCAAATGACCGGTTTCAAGTGCCCGACGGCCTTCCATTTCGCCCTCGAGTTCCTCGACGAGTGTGAGGATCGTACGCAGTTTGGGTAACAGCTGTTCCAATTCACGCGATTGCACCGCTTGATGGCCGCGCCGCTCGAACAATTGCATGCCAAAGCGGCTTTCAACGGCGGTAACGTGATTGGAAACAGAAGGTTGCGACACACCCAAAAGTCCAGCCGCGTCCGAGAAATTTCGTCGCGAAGCAACTGCTTCAATCGCGCGCAATTGGCTGAGAGAAAGGCGTTTCTGTTTCACGAACGCACATTGGTCGAGCCGGAGACAAGAGTCCAGTGATCGAAACTCCATACCGCTTACACAGCAAAGTATTGAAAGTCCATGTCAGGTGTTTCCAGACCCAATGGAGACAGAGACACTTGCCAGCTTTCTACGCGCCTATATAGTTGATGTCACAGGCGTATTGTTGACTGCACACATTTGAAGGTGGGCGAGTAATGAAGCGATTGTTTTTGAGCGGCTTGATTGTGTCGGGATTGTTTATCAGCCCTGACAGTGCGATGTCGCAAAGCGATGCCGAAACCGAGGCCGAAGAGACTACTGAAGGCTCCGAACTGCTGCAAGAGGACGAGTTGCAGGAGCTGGTGGGTCCCGTTGCACTTTATCCGGACACTTTGCTGATCCAGGTACTGGTAGCAGCGACTTACCCGTTGGAAGTGGTGAAGGCCGACAACATGGTGTCGGACAATGCGGACACGACCCCGGAGGAGCTGAAGCCGTTGCTGGAAGAGCAGGGCTGGGACGAAAGTGTTACGGTTCTGGCGACGGCCTTTCCCGATGTTCTGAACGATATGGCGACCCATATCGAATGGACCGAGACCATCGGCAACGCAATGCTGGCGCAAAGCGATGACGTGATGGATGCGGTGCAGGATATGCGCCAAGTGGCCACCGAAACCGGCGCATTGACCAGTGGCGAAGAACAGACTGTAGAAGTTACACAGGACGCGGGCGATGAGACGATAATCATCCAGCCAGCAGATCCGGAAGTCGTCTATGTGCCGCAATATGACCCCGAAGTTGTCTATGTGGAGGACAACAACTCGGATGTCGGCGATTTTGTCGCTGCCGGACTGGTCACATTCGGGGTGATCGCCCTGATCGACAATATTTTTGACGACGACGATCCGTGGAACGACTATTGGGGGTGCCGGAACTGTGGCGGCTGGCATGGCGCGCCCATCATCCGAAATCCCGACATCGACATCGATATTGATGGTGACGTCAATATCGGCAATCGCCCGGATGTGGGATGGAAACCCGATGAGCGTCGTCAGAAAGAGGCGCGCGATGAAATTTCGCGCAAGCGCAAACCGGACGGGGCCACGACCATGCCCGTGTCAAAGCCGGATCGCGGCGATCAGCTGCGTTCGCAATTGTCGCGCGAAAGCGGCGCGGCCGATATCTCGAAAAGCCGTAATCCGGCGGCCGGGATAGAGCGGCCCGCAGCCGGTGTCGAGCGCCCTGACCGAGCGCGAGAGGCTGCGGTGGAGCGGACAAGGGCCCAGCCCAAGGCGCAGCGTCCGGCACAGGCCGGCACGCCACAGAGACCACAGGTTGCACAACAGCCGCGCCAGCGCGCGCAGGCTGCGCCGAAACGCAAGGCAGCCCCGTCCGGGGGCGCTTTGGAGCGGCGCAGCGCGTCTCCGAACCGCGCGGCGGCGGGGGCTGCACGCAGTCGCGGCCATGCCGGGGGCGGGAGACGGAGATGATGATGAGATCTGGAGTTCGCACGGAGTTCGCGGCTGTTCTGGCCGCGATGGTGGGCTTGACCGGACCTGCGACGGCAGGAGAGGCACCGCAGGTTTATCCCACGGCGCAGGATGCGTTGGAGGCCATGGTGGCGGCACTGACGGCTTCGGACCCGTCTTCGGCGGTGTTGGAGGTGTTCGGGACGGAAGCTGCAGATTTCCTGTCCACTGGTGACCCGCTGCGGGATCAGCTGAACAGGCTTGAGCTTTTGGCGATCCATGCCGAAGGCTTCCGGTTCCAGCCGGATGGCGCGGATGGGTTGATTGTGCTTTTGGGGGCTGAGGGCTGGCCCTTCCCGATTCCACTGTCGCGGAGCGCCGACGGCTGGGCCTTTGACGTGGAGGCTGGCAGAGATGAAGTGCACCATCGGCGTGTCGGGGTGAACGAGCTGGACGTGATCGACTTCCTGCGGGCCTATGTGGATATTCAAGCTGCTTACCGCTTGGTGGATCATGACGGGGATGGGGTGATGGAGTTTGCCGCGTCTTTCCTGTCATCATCCGATGGGCGCGATGGGCTGGTCTGGGCTGATCCGGACAGTCCTTTGGGCGTTCGGATCGCACGGGCGTCGTTGGATGGATACAGCGACGGTCAGCAGGATGTCGCGCCGGAACCGTTCGGCGGATATTACTATCGCATTCTGACTGGCCAGAGCGACAACGCGCCAGGCGGAGAGATAGACTATATCATGGGCGGTAACATGATTGCAGGACATGCAGTGATCGCCGTGCCATCTGATTATGGCACGACCGGCTTTCACTCTTTCATGGTTGCAGAAAATGGTGTCGTGCTCGAGGCGGATCTGGGTGAAGACAGTCTGGAGAAGGTCTTTGCGATGACCCGGTACGATCCGGGACCGGATTGGAGCGCCGTCGATTAATCCGCTTTGTGCTCGGATTTTCCAATTAGTATCTGAGCTTTACCTGATCTGACGCGATTTCAATCTGTCAGGGTTTCGACCCTGGATGGTTTCTGTCGACCTCGGTTCCGCGCGATCGCGATCCGCAAATGACACAGGTTTCCCACAGGATGAATGACTTATCATGTTAAGTATGATAAGTCATGTAAATCGTGATTCCCTACGCAAGGGCCCAAACCAGAGAAAGGCGGCGCTGTATGGCTGAACGGCGGGACTTGATGGAACATGTCACCTTTGACAACGCACCACGCGGGGTCAGCCTGGTGACGATCACCGCGTCACGCCTGTCCCGGGTCATCAAATCTCAAGTGACGCATGTTGTGTCGCGAGACGGAGATCTCAGCCTTGTCGCGTGGCGCATTCTGGTCGGGTTGTCGCTGGTCCCGGCTGCCAGTCAGCGTGAACTGGTTGCGTTTACGGCGACAGAACAGGCCCAGGTCAGCCGGGTCCTGAAGCAGATGGAAGAACAAGGTCTGCTTGTCTCGAAAAGTGACGAAACGGACCTTCGGGTACGTATCTTTTCGCTGACCCATGCGGGACAGCAGAAATTTCAGACGCTGCAGCCGGCCATCGGAGCCTTGACCGACGCCATCGACGGGGCGTTGAGTCCCGAGGAAAGGCTTCAGTTTCTGTCAATGTGCGAACGGATCACGCGTGCTGTGCAAAATACCGGAGACAACCGGTCCACACAATTGCCGCCGGAACAGGGGCGGCACCAGAGAGTTCACATGGAGGAGTTGAAATGAAAATCAGAACCGGATTGCTTGGACTTTGCCTAAGCGCATTGACCGCGTTTGCAGCCCCCGCATGGGCGGAAGGCTGGAAGCCTGATGGGCCACTGACCATCCAGATCGGATTTGGGGCCGGCGGCTCGACCGATACGATGGGGCGCGTACTGGCCAAGGTGATGGAGGAGAACACCGGCTGGGACATCGTTGTTGAAAACAAGCCCGGCGGAGGCGGCGTGGCGATGTTTACCAGTATTTCGCAGCGCCCGCCGCGCGGCGACATCATCGGCATGGGGGTCAGCATTCCTGTCCTCGTGCAGCTGGTGAAGCGAGGGGATCAATTGCCCTTTACGGTGGAAAGCTTCGACTATCTGGGGACCGTTGCCAAAGCGGAGCTGGCGCTTGTCGCGAGCAAGGACGCACCCTTTGACGATCTGGAAGGTCTGATCGCCTATGCCAAAGAGCAGGGCAATCTGCCGGTGGCAACAATGGCACCGCCTCAGGTTCTGATCATGAACCAGACCATGTCCGCGACCGGAGCCAAGTTCAACCTGGTCACCGCTGATGGCGGTGCCGAAGTGATGAAACTGATCCTGGGCGGTCAGGTTCTGGCAGGTTTCGGTTCGGGTGAACAATACCCATATCTGGAATCCGGCGACATGAAAGTGATTGCCGGGGCGAACCAGTCCCGTCTCAGCTATGCACCGGACGTGAAGACGTTCATCGAATCAGGCGTCAACGCCTATGTGGACCCGGTCTTCTTCCTTGCAATGACCGGCGGTACCGATCCGGAAGCGGTCAAGGCCATTGCCGCAGCCATGGATGAGGCTACCAAGGCTCCGGAATTTGCCGAGATCGTGCGCAATGCGGTCAAGGGCGATCCGGTGAACATGGGCGTCGATGGCACCCGCAAGATGATGGTGGACGGGCTGGCCAACGCCAAGATCCTGTTCTCGGAATAAACGCTGACGCCCTGCCGCACCTGCGCGGCAGGGCAGACCATCAAACGCGTTTCGAGTTGGGCAGGTTTTCAGAGTGCTGACATAAGACAGCCTGAAATCAATGGTTTCAGGGGCGACAGGCACGCCCCGCCTCGTGTTCAAATTCGAAACGTCCTATCGGGAGGACAAGATGGGTGTTTCTGCGGACCGGCTGTCCGGCGGCTTCTTTCTGCTGTTTGGGCTGGCCATGTATTTCCTGGTCAATCCGACCTACATCGAGACGGTTGAGGGGGGCAACCTGTCTCCGAATGCGCTGCCTAATGTCGTGTCATTGGTCATTGCCTTCTGTGGCGGGCTGCTGTTGATCAAGCCAACACCAGAGCAACTGCGCGATCCGCGTCAGATGGCGATCACGGGGCTCTATGTTGCGGTGCTGGTGGTGGGCATTTGGGCAATGTCCCTTTGGGGCTTCGAATATGTGGCGCCGGCCCTCGCTCTGGTGATCATGGGATTGATCGGCGAGCGTCGCCCCCTGTGGCTGGGGCTGGGTGTTGTCGGAATGCCGGCTCTGATCTGGTTCCTGGTGACCCAGGTGCTGGGTCGGGCCTTGCCCTGAGAGGAGCCGGAACATGGTCGAGCTTTCCACAATTCTGACCGGGTTTGCCGATGCGTTCACGCTGTTCAATCTGGTTTTCGTTCTCTTTGGTGTGATCCTGGGCCAGTTCGTGGGCGCCGTGCCCGGGATCGGTCCGATCATGGCAATGGCAATTGCCATCCCTTTTACATTCGGACTGGATCCGCTTCCCGCCATCGCCTTCTTGGTTGGGGTCAACAAGGGCGGGCTGGTCGGCGGTGCCGTTCCTGCGGTTCTGATGAATACACCGGGTACACCTGACGCGGCCGCAACGGCGCTGGACGGGCACCCGCTGGCGCGGCAGGGCAAGCCCATCAAGGCCACCAAGATGGCGCTGTTTTCCTCGGTCACCGGCGACACGTTCAGCGATATCGTCCTGATCACCGTTTCGGCCCCATTGGCGGTGCTGGCCCTGCGCATGGGCCCGGTCGAAGTGGTTTGCCTGATGATCCTGGCCTTTTCAATTCTCGCCGGGTTGATCGGTAATTCGCTGACCAAGGGGATCATCGCAGCAGCGTTGGGGCTGCTGGTGGCTTCGGTTGGTCAGGACCCCGAGCATTTCACTCCGCGTCTGATCTTTGGGTATTGGGACCTGTTTGACGGGCTGCCGTTGCCTTCAGTGGCCATCGGGATGCTTGCGATTTCGGAAATCCTGCATCGCTTGTCACTTGCACATGGCAATGTGCGCCCGGCGATTGTCAGCCGCGATACGGGCAATCCGGATGACCGGCGCGTGACTTGGGCGGAATATTGGTCCTGCCGCTATACCATGCTGCGGGGCGCGTCGATCGGCACCATTCTGGGGGCACTACCGGGCATCGGGTCCACGGCAGCGGCCTTCATGTCCTATGCGATGACCAAAGCGTCGTCCAAGGATCCCGGAAGCTTTGGCAAGGGCAATATCCAGGGCATCGCTGCCTCCGAGTCAGCAAATTCGGCGGTGGTCGGCGCCAACCTCATCCCGCTGCTGACGCTTGGCATTCCCGGCAGCGTCGGCGCAGCACTGATCATCAGCGCCTTCATGATCCACGGGATGCAGCCGGGCCCGCTTCTGTTCGAAAATCAAGGGCGTCTGGTCTATGGGTTGTTCGGGGCGATGATCATGGCGAATTTCGTCAACCTGTGGGTTGGTCAGATCGGGTTGCGGATCTGGGTCAAGGTGGTCTCGGCCCCGGAATCCATCATCTTCTCCTCGGCATTGCTGTTGTGTTTTGTCGGTGTGTCAATGGCGACCAGCGGGCTGTTCGGCGTCGCCGTGATGCTGATCTTTGCCGTGTTGGGTTACCTGATGGCCAGCTTTGGGTATTCGCTGGTGATCTTCATCATCGCGTTCTTTCTGGGGCCACGGTTCGAGAAATCGATTGCCCAGTCACTGGCGCTGACCAATGGGGATCTGACACAGGTGCTGTACAGCCCGGTGGCGGTTGGACTTTTGGTCATGTCGGTCGTGTCGGTGGTCTATTTCCTGCGGAAAAACGCACAAGCGTCAAAGGCGTGATCTTGCTGTGCTCCGACCCCTATTCAGGGGTCGGACGGGACACTGAATGGCTGTAGATCTTGCGGATGCTCCATTCAACGGCATCTCGCATGGTGCGACCCAAGGCCTGATCAAAAGCCGTGATCAGGTCGAGTGTTTCGTCGCTGGAGGCCGTGACAAGTTCTTCGAATGAGGCGGACGCGATGATGTGATCCTCCAGCGCATCTACGACCTTGATGTTCAGCCGGACATGGACTTCCAGCGTTTCATTGCCTTCGGGATCGGTTTTGACGCGGGCCTGAAATTCGCGCACATCGGGGAAGATGACATAGTCGGCCCGCAACCCCACGGTTGAACGCCCGACGGCGGCCACTTTGCCGGTGTTTTCATAGCTTTCGATCAGCAGCGCCTGAATGAACAGGGGCGCGCGATCGACCCAGCGGGCGCGGGGCAGGTACTGGACCTGCAAGGGGGTCGGCTGCACCGCGATCTGGTCGGAATTGACGGCTGCAGTCGCGGTGGGTTCCTCGACAACAATCTGTTGCCTGATCCGCGGCAACGAGGTTGAGAACGTGCTTTTCGGGGTCAGCGCGTAGAGATCGTTGGGCTTGCCCGCGCGGTTCAGCGATCCCAATCCGGTACAGCCGCTCAGGATCAGGCCCGACAGCATGAGCGGCCAGAGAAGGGGTTTGATCATCGACGGAACTCCGAAGCTTGCGTACCCAGCAGAAACCGGGCGGGGTCACGTTCGACACGGTCCACCAACCGTTCCAGATTGACAACCAGACGGCGGGATTCTTCGACGAACCGTTGCAATTCGGGCAGCCCGGCCCGCAGGAAGCCCGAGACCTGGCGGCGGTTCTCCTGAATGATGCCATCGACTGTTCCGACCAGGTTGGAGGCCGACTGCGAGGCGCTCAGCACTTCATCCGAGATTGCATCGGCATTGTCGGCCACGCGTGTGACAGCCTCGGAAAAGCGGGTGGCGGCTGTGCGTACATCGCTGATGATGCCGTCCAGGTCCTGATTGATCACCCGGTTGGCCGAAGCAAAGGTAGTGTTGGCCACGCCCAGCGTTTCTTCGGCGCTGTCCATTGCGCTGGTGATCGCAGCCAGCGTTTCGTTAGCGTTTTCAAAGGTGTCTGTGGCCGTGGTCAACGCCTTGCTGCCGTCTTCTGACAGGGTTCCCAGACGCCCGGCCACGTCCGAGACCTGAGTGCCTACATCTTCGATCACCCGGTTTGCAGTCTGGGCGGCGGCGTGCAGCTCTTCCATCAAGCCCGGCAGATCCTGCTGAACAGCGGCGTTGATGGTTGTGAGCGCTGCTTTGGCCTCGACCGTGGCGGCGTCGAAATTTGCGATGACGTTTTCGGTCTGGTCCAGCCGCGCCTGGGCAGATTGACCGACCTCGTCATAGCGGGCGATCAGGGCGCTGGCATCGGTACCCAAGCTGGTGATCTGTTCCTCCAGCACCCGTGCAGTATCCTGCACCTGGGTTGTCAGACCGGGAAGGCGGGTTTCGATCAGATCGCGGGCGGCGGTGACGGTTTCGGCGACTGCGGGTTCAAGGGTTTGCACCGTAGTGTCCAGCGTATCAGCGGCACGGGCGCCGCTTTCGATGAAGCCCTTCAACTCGTTCTGCATCAGCCCGTCGGCAGTGGCAAAGGCCTCTCTTGCGGTGTCCAGCGTGCCCACGGCGGTGTCCGCCGCGCCACGCGCGGAATCGAGCGTGCGTGTGGCCGTGGTCAGCGTTTCTTCGGCCGTGTCTGAAAGCTGCTCCAGTCGCCCGGTGAAGGCGGCGATTTCGGTCGCGGCATTGCCAAGGTCGCGGGAAAGAGTTTCGAAATCGCTGAGCGCGCTATCCAACCGGGCCGAAGCTGAGGCCAGATTTTCCAACAGTGTACTGACGGCGTCGCGGTTCTCTTGGTTTACAACCGATTGCACATCTTCCAGCAGGTCAACGGCCTTGGTCAGCAGCTCAGGTGCGCCTTCGAAAATGGTCTGCAAGGGGCTGCGCCGGCTTTGGATCTCGCCAAACTGGGGCAGGGGATCGCTGGAGGGCGTGCCTCCCGACAGGCCCACATAGCTGACCCCGGTCACGCCCTGCGACTGTAGCTGAGCAATGGTGTCGATCTTGATCGGGGTGTCGGCGGCGATCTCCAGCCGGACACGGACTTTGGAGGGATCTTCCTCGTCGAGATCAAGACCTACCACCTGACCGACCGGCAGGCCATTGAACCGCACATCGCCTGCGGTCGCCAGCCCGGCCACGTTGTCGAACAGGACATCGTAATAGGCGTATTGGCGATTCACCTCGACCTTGGCGAGCCACAGGAGAAATCCGAACAGCCCGACGATACCCGCCAGCGTGAAGAGCCCGATCAGAATGTAGTTTGCCCGTGTCTCCATTTTTGTCCCTAGCGGTTATGCGTCTTCTTCTGCGCGGCGCGGGCCCGGGGGCCGGTGAAGTATTCCTGAACCCAAGGGTGATCCACATCCGTCATCTGATCAATCGGACCTTCCACCAGCACCCGCCGTTCTGCAAGCACCGCGACACGGTTGCAGACCGCGTAAAGGCTGTCCAGATCGTGGGTCACCATGAAAACGGTCAGCCCCAACGCCGATTGCAGGTCGCCGATCAGGTCGTCATAGGCTGCCGCCCCAATCGGGTCGAGCCCGGCAGTTGGCTCATCCAGAAAAACGATCTGCGGATCCAGTGCCAGCGCCCGGGCCAGAGCCGCGCGTTTGCGCATACCGCCCGAGAGCTCGGACGGGTATTTGCCGCAGGCCAATCCCGGCAGCCCCACAAGGCTGATCTTGAGCTGTCCAAGCGCTCGCATAAGGCTGTCGCTGAGCTTAAGGTGTTCGCGCATCGGCGCCATGACGTTCTGCAAAACGGTGAGAGAGGAAAACAGTGCGCCATCCTGGAAGGCCACGCCCCAGTTACGTTCGACTGTAACGCGTTCGCTTTCTGGTGCGTTCAGTACATCGACGCCCAGCACATTGATGCTGCCCGCCGCTGGTTTGTTCAAGCCGACGATGGTGCGTAGCAGGACCGATTTGCCGGTGCCCGACCCGCCGACAATGCCCAGAACCTCGCCCTTCCAGACATCCAGATCCAGATTTTCGTGCACCACCTGTGGACCGAACTGGTTCTTCAGCCCGCGCACCCGGATGGCGGCTTCGCGTTCGGGTGTCCTGGTCTGGGGCGTGGTGTCAGACATGTTTACACCCCGATTTCCGAAAAGAAGATCGAAAACAGCGCATCCAGTGCGATCACCGCAAAGATCGATTGCACCACAGCCGCAGTCGTCCGCTGTCCGACGCTTTCCGATGATCCCCGGACCTGCATTGCCTGCCAGCAGGCAATAACACCGATTGTCATCGCAAAGAACGGTGCCTTGATCACGCCGACCAGCAGGTGCCAGACATCAGTGTTTTCCTTGAGCCGCGTCATGAACATGCCCGGACTGACGCCCAGGTCGATCCAGCTCATCAGCGCACCGCCAATGAGGCCGGACATCGACGCGATAAAACCAAGGATCGGCAGAACCATCAGCAGGGCCAAGGTGCGTGGCACCACCAGGACATCCACCGGGTCCAGACCCAGTGTTTGCATGGCGTCGATTTCCTCTTGGACTTTCATCGACCCGATGGAGGCGGCAAAGGCCGATCCCGACCGGCCTGCCACGATGATCGCGGTCAGCAGGATGCCCAGCTCCCGTAGGATCGAGATCGAGATCAGCTCGACCACGAACACCTCGGCGCCGAACTGTTTCAGCTGGGTCGCGCCCTGAAACGCCAGAACCACGCCGATCAGAAAGCCCATGAGGGCCACGATCGGTACGGCTTTTAGCCCGGTTTCCTCCATATGCGTGACCAATGCGGCGCTGCGCAATCGCCAAGGCATGATCAATGCGCGGGCCAGCCGCTGCAGGGTCAGGCCGAAAAAGCTGAGGATCGAGAGGCTGTCATGCCACGCGCCGACCGTGCGTTTGCCCATCCTTTCCAACAGCGCGGATAAGCTGCGGGGCTCTACGCCTTGGGCGGGTTCCATCGGCAAATGGGCACCGACTGTGTCGAGCAGGGCCGCTTGAGCGTCCGAGGCACCTTCGAGCTGCACATTCCGCCCTTGATCCAACATTCGCAGGCGGAACTCTCCAATGACCCAGGCGCCACCAGTGTCGAACTCCCCGACACCTGCAAGGTCGATCAGAATGGTCGTTGTGTTCGGGGTCAACGTGTCCAGTGCGCTTGCCACGGGTTCCAGTGCCGCTGTGGTCAGCGACCCTGTGATCCGGATACGAAGCGTGTCGCCTTCGGTGTCGATGGTTAGCGGTGCGGAGCCCATGCGGTGAATAGGCCATTTTGCAGAAGCGATTGCAATCACAGGGCCAGCTTTTTGTTTCGGCAGACAAATCACGTCACCATCTTGGGACGGTTGACAGATCTCGGGGCAGGCGGGAAAACTACGGCAACCCGGAACGGAGGCGGGAAGGATGCCGGATTTGCAGATCACCCGCAGCGTCCATTTCCCCGACGAGCTGCGCATTTCGCGCGCCAAGAGTGTGCCTGGCCTAGGCCCGCGTCTGCTGTTTTTCAGCGGGGGGAGTGCCCTCAATGGCATTGCCCGCAAGCTCAAGAGCTACACCCAAAACTCCTGTCATCTGATCACGCCCTTTGACAGTGGCGGAAGTTCTCAGGTGTTGCGGCAGGCGTTCGACATGCCGGCGGTCGGGGATCTTCGCTCGCGTCTGATGGCGCTGGCGGATGAGAGTGAGCTGGGGCAACCGGATATCTATCGGTTGTTCACGTATCGGTTTGCTTCTGATGCCAATGCTGCCGAGCTGAAGGCCGAGTTCGACACGGTGCTGCGGGGCGAACACCCGCTGATGCAATCGGTGTCGCAACCCATGCGTCATTTGATCGAAGCCCAACTGCGGGTATTCGCGGCCAATCGGCCGGAGGATTTCAACTTTGCTGGCGCCAGCTTGGGCAATTTGATCCTGGCGGGGGGCTATTTGGCTCATGATCGGGCGTTGGAGCCGGTTCTGTTCCTCATGTCCAAGATGGTTGCTGTCCAGGGAACAGTGCGGGCCATCGTGGACCGCAATCTGGACTTGTGGGCAACACTTGCGGATGGTTCGGTTGTGCAGGGGCAGCGGTATCTGACCGGCAAGGATGTGGCACCGATCCGCTCCCCGATCAGGCAGCTGTCCTTTGCCCGTCACGGGGAGCCGGTGTCGCGAGACCAAGTTGAGCTGCCGGGACGCAACAGGGACCTGATCGCGCGGGCGGATCTGATCTGCTATCCGCCCGGCAGCCTGTATACCAGCGTGATTGCCAATCTGCTGCCCTCTGGTGTGGGGCGCGCCGTTGCAGAAAGCGGCGTTCCCAAGGTCTATGTGCCCAGCCTTGGACGGGACCCGGAATGCCCGGGCATGGATCTGAGTGACCAGGTTGGCGCGGTGTTAGGCGCGTTGCGGTCCGATGTCGGGCCTGATCGTGCCAGCCGCGATCTGATGAGCGCGGTTCTGTGTGATCAGGACGCTGTGAGCGAAGCCGAGATGCAGCGGGTCACGCGGCAGCATGAGGTGGCGTGTGTGGCCTTGCCACTGCGCCGGGTGGACGACCCGACGCGCTATCATCCTCAACGTGTCTGCGAGGCGCTTGTGTCGCTGGTGTGACGTCAGGCACTGTCGGCAATCATCACCCGGCCCGGGGCGATGACGTTGTCAAATTCCGGTGCAGGGGGCAGGTCGGTCACCAGAATGTCTTCGCCGCTCATGTCCGGTAGCCGCAAGGCGGGTTTGGCGGTGGCTGCATCGAATTTGGTCGAGTCCACTGCGACCAGGCATGTGTCGGCAATCCCGCGCATGGCGGCGGCCATGTCGCGTTCGCATTGATCGAAAACCAGAAAACCGCGCTTGGGATGCACCAGCGAAGCAGACAGAATCGCCACGTCCGCCGTGAAGCCTGCAATCACGTCATAGGCTGCCTTGTCGAACGCGGCCCCGTCGTGATTGCGCAATTGAGTTCCGGCCATGAAGACCCGGTTGCCCTCGATCATGGCCAGCGATGCGGCGATAAAGGCCGAATTGGTCACCACGGTCAGGTCTTTCCGATCCCGCAGCGCCTGCGCCACAAATCCAGAGGTCGATCCGGTGTCGATGGCCACGGATGCGCCGTCAGGGATCAGTGTAGCCATCGTGTTGGCGATGGCGACCTTGGCGCTGCGATTGGTGGTCATACGCGCCGTGAAGGGTGGATCCAGAACGTCCTGAGTGCTGACCAGCGCGCCGTGAACCTTGGCGATCCGCCCGTCTTCGACCATCGGTTTGACGATTCTGCGGATGGTCTGGTCTGACACATCCAGAATACGCGCCAATTCAGTGACCGAAATGCGCCCCTGCTGGTTCACCGTGTTCAGGATGTCTTTTTCGTATTTCGACATAACAGCTGTATTTCTGTTGGATTTTGTGAGGTTAAGCGGTGCCGTTGTGGGATTCAACCAACAAAAATCAACACAAATGGACAAAATTTGTTGATTAATGTTGAAATTTGCGACTGACTTACATCGACAACCTACAACAGGGACTTCGACATGACGCAACATTCGGCCAAACATCTGATCATCGGGGGTGGGATCATTGGGTGCTCCATCGCCTATCACCTGGCCCGCGAAGGCGAACGCGACGTGGTGCTGCTGGAAAAGGCCTCGCTGACCGAAGGCGCGACATGGCACGCGGCGGGGTTGGTCGGGCAACTGCGGTCTTCGCGCAATACCACGCGGATGCTCAAACGATCAGTCGCACTTTATGACCGGCTTGCGGATGAGGTCGGCATGCAGTTCGACTGGAAAAAGGTGGGCAGTCTGCGACTGGCTGCAACCCGGGAACGGCTGCTCGAGGCCAAGCGGCTGGCCACGATGGCCCGCAGTTTCGATCTGGAGATGGAGATCATCACCCCGTCCGAGGCGAAGGAGCTGTTCCCTTATATCGACGCCGACGGGCTTGAGGGTGCGGCTTTCATCCCATCGGACGGGCATGTGGATCCGGCCAGCCTGTGTCAGGCGATTGCTACCGGCGCGCGTAAACATGGCGCGCAGATCCGGCAGGGTGTCAAGGTGACCGATTTCGAAATCACCGGGGGCCGCATCACCAAAGTCATGACTACGGAAGGCGACTATGAGGCTGAGACCATCGTGCTGGCGTCAGGCATGTGGAGTCGCGAGCTGGCCGCCAAGCTGGGTGTCGTGGTCCCGGCCTGTGCGGTCGAGCACCAGTATATCGTGACCGAACCCTTGCCGCAGCCGGAGCTGGTCAAGGGGCTGCCAACGCTGCGCGATCCCGAACGGCTGGTGTACTACAAGCCGGATGCGGGCGGACGGCTGGTCATCGGCGGGTATGAGGAAGGTACCCTGCCTTTTGGCGATCAGGGCATTCCCGGCGAATTCGTCCGTCAATTGTTGCCTGACAATCTGGACCGCTTTGCCCCTTTGGCCGAGCTGGCAGGTCAGGTCACCCCGGTCGTGAATGAAGTCGGCATACGGCAGGTCATCAACGGGCCGATCCCCTATTCGGCGGATGGTGATTTCGTCATGGGCTGGGCGCCCGAACTGAAGAACCTGATGCTGTCCACGGGGTTCCTGTACGGCATTGCCGCGGGCGGCGGCGCGGGTGAGATGATTGCCGAATGGATTCTGCAGGGTCGCCCCAGCCTGGATCTGTGGCCGCTGGACGTGCGCCGCTTCAGCCCGCATCACGCGACCAAGGCCTTCATGTATCCGCGTGCGGTCGAGCATTACGCGCATCACTACAAAATGCGCTATCCCGGGCAGGAGGCCGAAGCCGCACGCAATCTGCGCCTGTCGCCGCTGCATGCAAGGTTAAAGGACCATGGTGCGGTCTTCGGGTCCAAAAACGGCTGGGAACGCCCCCTGTGGTTTGCGCCCGAAGGCGTGGAACCGGTCGACCAGCTCGACTTTCTCAACCCGGGTTGGAAAGCCTTTGCAGCGGAAGAACACCGGGCAACACGCGATGGGGTGGTGTTGATCGACCAGTCAAGTTTCTCCAAATTCGAACTCATCGGCTCCGGGGCGCTGCAGGCTCTACAGAACCTGGCGGTGTCCAACATGGACAAGCCGGTGGGCTCGGTCATCTATACGCAGCTGTGTAACGATCAGGGCGGGACCGAGGCTGACATCACCATCACCCGGATTGGCAAGGATCACTTTTATGTCGTCACCGGTTCCGGCTTTGGCGTGCATGACGCGGATTTGATCCGGCGACATCTGCCCGAAGACGGCTCAGCCCATCTGGTCGAGGTGACCTCGGCCCGTGCGGTGATCAACATCTGCGGCCCCAAGGCCCGCGAGGTGCTGCAGGCGGTGTGCGAAGAGGACGTCTCGAACGCCGCCTTCCCGTTTGCCACTGCACAGGAGATTACACTCGGTGCGGCCCGGGTGCGGGCGGCGCGGATCGGGTATGTGGGTGAACTGGGGTGGGAACTGCATATCCCCACCGAATTTGCCCTGCATGTCTATGACCTGCTGTGGCAGGCTGGGCAGGCGCATGGCATCCGCAATATCGGTTATCGCGCGATCGAGTCATTGCGGTTGGAAAAAGGGTATCTGTACTGGAGTGCCGACATCACCCCGGATTACACACCGGTTGAGGCCGGGTTGGGGTTTCGCGTGCATCTGAAATCCAAGGGCGATTTCATCGGGCGATCCGTTTTGGAGGCGCAGAAGGCCCAAGGCGTGGACCGATGCTTGTGTACCTTTACCGCCGATGACCCGTTGCCGATGACCGGAGGCGAGACCATTCTGCTGAACGGGCAGACCGTTTCCGTCGCGTCCAGTGGTGGGTTCGGGCACAGTGTCGGCAAGACCATCATCCTTGGCTACCTGCCGACGGATCTGGCCGACCAACGAGACTTTGAGCTGGAGATTTTTGGCGACCGCGTACCTATCCAGCGCGTGGACGGACCGTTGTTCGATCCGCAAAATCGGAAACTGAAAGCCTGAGGGGAGGGTAGACATAATGACTGACGAGAATATCGACCGGGTTCTGGCGGCCTTGCACAATCTCGAGGCTTACAAAGACGTTCAGGCCGACACCTGCCGGATCCAACGGCTGGGTGGGCTGACCAATCTGGTCTACCGGGTGGAAGCCCCCGCGGGCGCCGTCATCGTACGCATCCCCGGCGACGGGACCGAGGAGTATATTGACCGCGAGGTCGAGATCCACAATGCCCGTGCCGCCAGTCGCAACGGAATTGCCCCGGAGGTGCTGTGGGCGGATGCCGCCACCGGCGTGATGATCAGTGCTTGCGTATTGGACATCGTCACCATGACGCCCGAGCTGTTTGCGTCCCGTCCCGGAGCGGCTGCCCGTGCCGGCACAGCCCTGCGCCAGCTGCATCAGACCGAAACCCCGTTCCGCTTCCGGTTCGAGCTGTTTGCGATGATTGACGAATACCTGAAGGTGCTCTCAACCAAGGAGACCGATCTGCCGGAAGGCTATACCCAGGTCGTGGCCGAAGCCGCGCCGATCAAGGATCTGCTGACCCGAAAGCCGGGACACTTGGTGCCCAGCCATTGCGACCCTCTGTGCGAGAACTTCCTGGATAATGGCGACCGCATGTGGATCGTCGATTTCGAATATTCCGGTATGAACGACGCGTTGTGGGATCTGGGCGATCTGGCGGTCGAAGCGGGTCTGACCCGCGATCAGGAGCTGGAGATGCTGACGGCCTATTTCGGCGCAACGCCCACTGCGGCACAGGTGGGGCGCATGGTGATCTACAAAGCGATGTGTGACCTGTTGTGGACGCTTTGGGGGCTGATCCAGCATGCGGACGGAAACCCGGCCGAAGACTTCTGGGCTTATGCGGAAAACCGCTTTGCCCGCTGCAAGGCTTTGATCCTGGATCCTGAATTTGCCGGGCATCTTAAGGCGGTGGCGGAGGAATGACCTCCGCCCCTTTGGGTCATGCCCGCCCTGTCAGGCCCAGCGGATCAGCCCAATGATAGCCGAGGCCGCATAAAACAGCTGCAGCAGCCCAAAGGTCCAGCGCCGGTCGATCACCGCCCATCCGGCAAACAGACCGGAGGAGATCAAGAGCAGAGTGAAGCCCAGAATCTCGGCCCCGATATTGGAGGCGATGAGCAGCGCATAGGCCATGGCCAGCACCGATCCTGCGATCTCGAACAGAGTGGTCAGGCGACGGAGGTGTCGAGGGGTTGCGGAAATGCGGGTTGCGTCGCTCATGGATCAGCCCTTTCGCTTGAGAAAGTCGATCAACAGGCCCGAGATCTGCTCCGGCTGGTCCTCCATTGCGAAATGTCCGCAGTTCTCCAGCACATGTAGCTCGGAGCCGGGGATTGCCTCGTGCAGACGATGAGCCCAGTCGGTCACCTGCCAAGCATCTTCGGCCCCCCAAATCAGTTGTACAGGCAAGTCTCCAAGTTCCCCATATCGGGGGGCTACGTCATTTGTGTGGTCAGGGACATAATGGCGAACCTGATGCTGGAACAGGCTGGCCTGACCGACAGGGCCGCTGATGTAATCCAGATAGGTGTGCATTGACGTTTCGCTGAGCCGGGTCTTGTTCTGCACGGTGGACAGCAGCCAGTCGCGGAAATGCGCCCGGTGGTCGGCATCGGGGGCTTTGATCAGTGCTTCCAGCCCGGCCTGCATCTGTTCATGGGTGCGCTTCGACGGCCAACTGTCGAAGCTGACCACGTCGATCATGGTGAGCGACCGGACCCGGTCGGGAGAGTGCAGGGCAAAGCGCTGGGCGACCCCGCCACCGATGTCATGCGCGATGACATGCAGATCGTTCAGCCCCCACAGCTCCAGAAGCCCTTCCAGTATAGGCACCTGACCGGTGACGGAGGTGTCGATGTCGGGATCCCACGGGCGTTCGGACAACCCATAACCCAGCAGGTCAAACACATGCACTTTGTAACCTGCGTGAACCAGTTCGGGCAGCACGTTGCGCCAGATATATGAAGAAGACGGGGTGCCGTGGATCAGCACGACAGGTTCACCGTCACCATGCGTGCCATGGGCAATACGCGTATTTTGGATCAGGCTGTGTTGAGGGACGAGGTGGGACATGGGACGGCTCCTTGGGATTTTACTTTCCAAAGGGGTAGTCGAGAGGTAACATATGACGCAAATGAATGCTTGTCATGATGTGATCGAAATATGTCATTTCTTGACGCGTTAGGAGAAACACGAATGTCGGACCGATTGGATCTGGATGCGCTTCGAGCGCTGGTTGCCATCGCGGACCAGGGCGGTGTGACACGCGCGGCCGAACAACTGGCCCTGTCGCAATCAGCGGTGAGCCATAAGATCAAGAGGCTTGAGACTGCTCTGGACTGCAAACTGTTGGCGCGCCGGGCCGGCGGCCCTTTGTTCACTGATGCTGGCGGTCGGCTGTTGGACTATGCCCGTCGGATGAGCGACCTGCATGACGAAGCACTGGCAGCGCTGGGTCGAAAAAACGTTGCCGGAACCATCACTCTTGGCATGACCGAAGACACAACGACCAGCGGTATTGCCCGCATTTTAGGGCGTTTTACGAGGACTTATCCGGATATTCAGGTGAAGATCCGCACGAGTCAGAGCCTTAATGTTCAGGACTGGCTGCGTGCAGGGGAGATTGATCTGGCAGTGATGCAGCTGTTTCGCCGGGACTTGAAGGGCAGTGATATGATCCTGTTCGACGACACGCTGCATTGGGTGAAATCCCCCGATCTGATCCTGGATCCCGACCAGCCGGTGCCGTTTCTGGCCTTTGATGACCAGTGTTTCTACAAACATTGGGGTTTTCGCGATGGGCAGGGGCTGGGGCATCGGTTCGACACGTTGCTGGAATGCCCCAGCGCCGCGGGCATACAGTCCGCTGTGCGGTCAGGATTGGGGGTGGCTCTGCTGAACGGGCTGCATGTCACCCCGGATATGGAGATTGTCGAGGGGCTTTTTCCAGTACCCCCCGACATCGCCTATATCGCGCGGGTCCATCCGCGCAGGCGCAGCCCTGCGGTCAAAGCCTTGATCGCTGAAATCGCGCGAGAAGTGGACAAGGCCATCCCATTGCGAGTGGCGGGATAACTCCGAGACACAATCAATCCAGCCCTTTGTAACGCGCATTGGCGTGTTCCAGCGCGGCTTTCAGCCCCTCTTGGCTGGTCATGCGTGAAAACTCCGCATACTCCGCCACCGGCTGTGCGCCCAGGATGGCGACCTGTTCCAAGTAATAATCGGTGGCCGTCTTCAGCCCCTGCATTTCATAGACCCGGTTCAGGTACATCTTGTGCATCCGCTGCATCTCACGCGGCATGCGCGCCATCAGCAAGGCTTTCTTGTGAGTAGCCTCCTTAAGTTCTTCTAACGGCACGACTTCAGTGATCAATCCCATCTCCTTGGCCTCGGCCGCGGTCAGTTCGCGACCCGTCAACAGCAGGTCCTTGGCGGTTTTCATGTTCACCAGCCAAGGCAGGAACATGCAGTGGCCCGAAATGCCATAGCGCACCTCGTTGTACCCGATCCGCGTGTCGTCACTGGCGATGGTGACGTCGCAGAACAGGCTGAGTTCGAACCCCTTGCCAATGGCGATGGAGTTGACGCTGGCAATTACCGGCTTGGTGATCCGCCAGGGCGTGGTGAATTCGTCAAACTGCTTGAAGTAATGGGCCCGGTATTCGTAGATCGAAGTCCGGTCTTCCTCTGCGTCTTCATCAAGATCGTGCCCAGCGCAGAAGGCCCGGCCTGCGCCCTGGATGACGATCACGTTGACATTGTCATCCGCATCGGCGCGTTCCAGCCCGGCCTGCAATTCGGCGATGAGTTTCAGGTTCATCGCGTTCAGTTTCTCGGGGCGGTTCAGGGTCAGCCAGCAGATATGGTCCGCGTCAACTTCGTAGATCAGATGGGTGTAGTCGGTCATGGGTCTCAGCCTCTCAGGGTCAGCACCGCATCGGCGATGACGGCGCGGGATTGGGTTAGCAGGAGGGGGTTAACTTCCAGCTCGGCAATGTCGGGATTTTGGATGGCATAGGCGCAGAGCCCCTCGATCGCGTCCAATATGGCGGTCGGGTCTGCGCTGGGCCGTCCCCGATAGCCAAGGATGAGGGGGGCAAGCTTCAGAGAGTGCAGTGCGTTTTTGATCTCGGCGCGAGTAGCGGGCAGGATCAATGTAGATGTATCCTGCAACAGCTCGACCGCCACGCCACCGATAGCCAGTGTTAGGACCGGACCAATATCCGGCACCTGACGGATTCCGACCAGAAGCTCGCCCACGGAGTTTTGGATCATCTCTTCGATCAGAAAACCCTGTGCCTCCAGCCCCTTTTCTGACAGCCGCGCAGTCATGGCGGAGATCTCATCGGGCAGATCATCGGCAGAGATATTCAGAGTTACGGCGCCAGCCTCCGTCTTGTGCAGCAGACCGGGAACAATGGCCTTGAGGGCGCAATGGCAAGGAATTTCGGGGAGGGGGCCCGGACCGTGCACGACCCATTGGCGGGGAATGTCCAAACCAGCCCCGGTCAGTCTGGTCTTTGCGTCTGCCTCGCTCAAGGTTGTGCCCGGAGGACCGGTTTGGACGATGTTTGGATCGCTCAGGATCATCGCTTCGGGATCCAGATGGTTCCGACTTTTCCCATATCGCGCCGCGTGGGCCACCGCGCGCAGACCGTCCTCGATCCCTTGCAGGGGAGCCATGCCGTCCGCGATCATCCTTTCCCGCACTGTCCGGGGCAGAGCCTCGGCCAGCGTGTTGACAAAAGCCGCCGGACGATCGCCTTTGGCCTGCGCCAGAGCGCTGGTCGTGGCGTCCCACGTGGACATGTCCCAGCCACCTTCGGGCGGGTAGCACATCACCTGAACAAAAAGGTCATAATCGTTTTGCGCGAAAGCCCGGTAGATCGGCAGTTGGTCGGTCTGGTCCCAGCCATGTGAATCCGAGATGTCCAGCGGATTGGCTGGCCCTACGTAAGGTGGCAGGGCCGCGTCGAGGGCCATTGCTGAGACCGGATCTGGCGGATCCATCCGAAGTCCCAGCTTCTCGGCCAGATCCCCGCCCAACACGGCGTAGGAACCTGACGACGTGACAAAACCTGTGCGCATTCCTCCGGGCAAGGCTGAGTAGCTCAGCATCTTGACTGTCTCGATGGCTTCGGACGGGGTGGAGACCTCAATCCAGCCGAAGCGACGGAACAGGGCAGAGGCAATCGCCGCATCTCCGGCCAGTGAGGCAGTATGGGATTGTGCCGCACGACTTCCCGCCTCACTTTGCCCACCCTTGATCGCGACCACGGGGATGCCCTTGCGCGCGGCCTTGGCAGCCGCATCGCTGAGCTTGGCGACATCTGTCATCCCCTCAAAATAGATATTCACTGCGGTCAGGCGTGGGTCATCCAAAACCACGTCCAGCATGTCAGCCACGCTGACCGTGGCCTGATTGCCCAGTCCGATCAGATAGGCGATGGGCTGTGAGCGGTCCGCGCAGCCCAGATCACTCAGATAAGCCCCGCCATTGGAGATCACGGCCACGCCTTTGGCCGGCGCGTGATTGCCGAAATGATCCATCATGAAGGCCGCGCCATCCAGAAAATTCGCAACGCCTGGGCAATTGGGCCCGATGACAGGCATGTCGCCCGCGGCCCGGATCAGGTCAGCCTGCACGCTGGCGCCTTCCGCGGCCTCGGAAAAACCCGAGGTGATGCAGATTACCCCGCCGCAGCCCTTGGCTGCGAGCCCGGCAATGGTATCCACCACCCCCGATTTCGGGATCACGAGAACTGCCAGATCGGGGACAAAGGGCAGGTCCTCGACCGATCCGACACAGGCCAGCCCCGCGATTTCAGTACGTGTGGGGTTCACCGCAATGGCCTGACCGGCAAACCCGTTTGCGGCCATGTACTCAATTGCGGGTGCCATGCCTCCGCCGCCGATCCAGGCTACGCAGGCCGGGTTCAGCATCTGTTTCAGACGCTCGGCTTTGGTCACAGGCTGTACTCCGCCACCGGCGCGCCCAGTATCTCCGGGGCGACCTCGACCCCCAAACCCGGCGCGCAATCATCAGGGACTTTCACCCGGCCGTTCTTCACCGCGAACGGGTTTTTCACGACCGGCACGGCTGGCAGGTGGTAATCATACAGCCCGAATGTTGCCGTTGCCGGCAAGCCCTGCGCCAGATGGCTCACGGCCGCCAGTGTCAGGCCGGTGCCATAGAAATCCTCGATCCGCATCGGGATGCCCAGACGCAGGCCAATTTCCACCATATGACGGTGTTCGGAGATGCCGCCGGTACAGCCCATCTTGAGCACGGCGACATTGATCACCCCGTCTTCTGCCGCGCGGATGAAGCTGTCCTGGTCTTCGATGGCCTCATCCAGCATCAACCCCATGCCGGTATGGCGGGCGACAGTGCGGCATTGTTCGTATGTCTCGCAGGGTTGTTCGATCAATGGTGCCAGATCGCGCACCAATGGCATCACCTGCATCGCCTGATCCACGCTCCAGGCTCGGTTGACGTCGAACCAACAGCGTTCGTCCTCGCGCATGGCCTGCTGACAAGCGCGGATGCGGGCGACCTCCAGTTGCGGGCTGCCATGGCCGATCTTGATCTGAAAGAGCTTGTAGCCTTGGGCTCGGAACTCCTCGATCTGGGCCACCTGCTCCTCGGGCGAGGCGGTGTTGACAAGGCACAGGACCGGCATGTCTTCGACCACGCGCCCGCCCCAGAGATCGACCAGAGGTAGCCCGCGTGCCTTGCCGACCAGATCCCAAAGGGCCATGTCGATCACCGATTTCGTTGGCTTGTGACCGCGCATGGCAAAGCGGATGTCCTCCATCCGCGCCCGATGGTTCAGCGGATCCCGCCCAAGCAACGCCGGCGCGATGAGTTCAATCCCCGCACGCGCCGATTGCGGCGAGGTCGGCAGGTAGTAGGAGGGCGCCGTCATGGTTTCACCCCAGCCCACAAGCCCCTCATCGGTGTCGAACCGCAGGACGGTTGTTTCCAGTGGAATGTCCATGTTCAGCGTCTTGGTATAGCGGGTCTCGACCCCCCATTTGTCCAACACCACGCGATAGACGGTCAGTTTGGTGATCTTCATGCCATGTCCTTCCGGGTCGGTTCCATTTGGGGCGGGATCAGAACCATGCTGCCCACATGGTGTTTCTGCAGGAACGCCTCCTGCGCGGCGGCAATGTCAGACAGGGGCCGGGTGGCGGCGACGGCCGGTTTCAGCCCGCCTTCATGCAGGATCTCAATCAGGCGGGGAAAGGTCTCTTGCAGGTAGGCCGTGGAGCCGAAGAAGCTGAGGTTCTTGAGGTAGAGCGTGCGCAAATCCAGTGAGACGGTCGGCCCGGCAATTGCGCCCGCCGTAACGTAACGCCCGCCACGCTTGAGCAGCGAAAGGTATTCAGCGAACCTCTCACCGCCCACGACATCGGCGATCAGGGTGAACTTCCGACCCTGCGTTGCGGCCAGTGCTGCGCCTGCGTGATCGGCGGTGCCTCGGTCGATCGTGTGGTCTGCGCCGATGGCACGCACCTCACTGCTTTTGGTAGCGCTGCAGATGGCCACAACCTCGGCACCGTAGTGCTTGGTAAGCTGGATCAGGAAGGTTCCAACCCCGCCGGACGCACCGGTCACTAGCACCACGTCGCCAGCCTTTAGACCCGCCATCAGCATCATGTTCATCGCGGTGCCGCCAGAGCAGGGCAGCGTGGCCAGCTGCGCGTCGGAAAAGGCCAGGTCATCCTCAACTGTTATTGCATTTCGGGCCGGAACCTTGGTGAACTGGGCAAAAGACCCGTCATGTTCCGACCCCAGAAAGCCTGCATTCTCCAGCCAGTCCGGGTCTTCGGGGTCATAGATGTAGGGCGCGCAGACCACACGCTCACCCATGCGGGCCGGATCTACGCCTTGGCCAACGGCGGCAATGCGCCCGACACAATCCGCGCCTTGGATACGGGGAAAACGTATGTCACCCGCCCAGTCCCCCATGCCCCCCTCATCGACGCCAAACCCCGACTGTCCGCCAGCTTCGGTCGTGCCATCCCCCACGCCGGAGTTGTACCAGCCCGTGCGTGTGTTGATATCGGTGTTGTTCATCCCCGCCGCGGTGACGCGGATCAGAACCTCACCCGGGCCGGGCTGCGGTGTTGGAACATCGGTGCGGTACCGCAAGCAGTCCAGCCCGCCATAACCCGTCAAATGCACCGCTGCCATCCTGGTCGGGATCATGTCTTTGCCTCCTGTCGGAGTTGCCGTTTCAGGCTGCGAATGCGGGAATGCAGGTCGTCTCGGTCCGAATAAATACCTTCGATGAAGCGTGTACCGCCCTTGGCTTCGTAGCCGGCGCGCCCATGCAGGGCTCGGCGATTGTCAAAAGCCAGCAGATCGCCGGGCTCATAGCGGAAGCTCATCAGGTATCGCGGGTTTTGGGCGCGCGCGCAGAATGCCCGGTAGGCTTTATAGGCACGGGCCTGCACGTGCACCGGTGCCTTCAGGGGAGCGCGCAGGAAAGTATTGTAGCGCACCCCTGTGATCCGGCCCTTGGCATCAGTTTCGACCACCGGACCACTGCCGCGATAATCAGATCCGCGAGCGCGGTTCGAATATTCCCAGACATCTGAGACCAGCGAATGAAAATGTTCCGGCTCCTCGGTTCGCATGTCTTCAGCCACGCGGTAGGCATCCACATAGAGCCCTTCGCCACCGGTCGTGGTATTGTCGCGGGTATACAGGAATTGCAGCCCGTGTGGCGTTTCGCGCGTCGGCAGGTCGATATGCTGCAGCAACATGTCCGACGTGAACGCCTGGCTGTCGGGATCGTCCTTGATCTCCAACGTGTATTGCCGCCCGAAATTGCTTTCTCGCACCGGGCCGATCCGGGTAACGATGTCTTCCAACAGACCGTCCTGTTGTGGCAAGCCGCGCAGACGGGCGACGCCGAAATCGCGCAGGGCCTCCAGCCAAAGCAGGAAGACCTGTGGGTTTTTCAGCGCCTCGGGACCATCAAAACTGGGCGGTTCGGGCTGGTCTTCGCCCCGCCACAGGATCGGCTCCGGCACCTCTTCCTCACCGAACCAAGCGATGCCGCGCAGCCAGCCGGGGTGAAATGCGTTGGTGTGCCCATCGGTGAACATGACCTGAACCGCACCGTTTGGTTGCACCTGTGCGCTCTCGATCGCGAGCCCTTCCGCGATGTCTGTGGGGGCGGTGCACATCTCACGCGCCTTCGGGTGGATCGTTCCTGCGTCAGGGCTGTTTTCGCGCAACAGCAGTGCGTGGTACTGGCTTGAGGCTCCATCCGACCAGGTCACGCTGAGCGTGTCCGTCGTGTGCGCCAAGGCTGTCGCATTGTGCTCCACCGGCCAAGTGTCGAAATCCGGTGTCCAGGGCAAATCACTCATCACGGCTCCTCCTTGGGTCAAAAGGCTAGCCCGGCGCACAGATTTTCAGTTGACCTGAATTGGCAATTTACTGACATTTTTGGGCAAGCTTATCGGAGAGGTGACACCTGCCATGCCCAATGTCGATATTGTCCTGACCGAGAACTTTCCCGTCCTCTCGTTGACCCTGGTGACCGAGCCTCTGCGTGTGGCAAATCGGGAAAGTGTCGAACAGATCTGGCGTTGGCGGTTTTTGTCGCTGGAAGGGGGCATGATGCTCAGTTCCAGCGGGATGCCGGTAGACACTCAGCCGTTGGACGAACAAAGGGCGGACGTGGTTCTTGTCCTGTCCTCGTATTTCCCGGAACGGTCCGTGGTTCGTCCTCTTCTCAGCTGGCTGCAGGCGCGGGCACGGGGAGGGGCGGTGATGGGTTGCGTGGATACGGGCGCGTTGATTTTTGCCGAAGCGGGTTTGCTGTCGCGTGCGCCCGCTGCCGTGCATTTCGAGGCGTTGCGCGGCTATCGCGAGAAATTCGCCAATCAGATGTTTGCCGACCGGCTTTTCACGTTCTCTGACACGCGGTGTTCCAGCGCGGGCGGCGTGGCAACGTTTGACATGACACTGGGGCTGATCACCCATTTTAACGGGCGGGACCTGGCAGACCGAGTGGCCGAGATCCTGACGTATCGCCCAACTGAACATGATGGGCCACAGCAACGGCTGTTGACCGATACGTCATTGAAACGTCTGGACCGCAACCTGTCAAAGGCCGTGGACCTCATGCTGAGCACCTTGGACCAGCCCATGACGATCGAAGAGATAGCTGATCAGGTCGGGATCTCGCTTTGGACCCTGGGCCGATTGTTCAAGCGATACCTGAAAGAAACGCCGTCCGCTTATTACCGGGGGCTGCGCCTGGCCGAGGCACGCAACCTGTTGAACAATTCCGCGCTCAGGGTTGGCGATATCTCTGCCTTGTGTGGGTTCGAAAATCCCGAGAGTTTTGCCCGTGCGTATCGCCGGGCCTATGGCGTATCCGCTAGCGCCGACAGGCGGGGGGCGGACCAGACGCCTGACAATGCGAAGCCGAACCCTTCGCATGGCAGGCTGCGGGCTTGATCGAAATCGGATCTGGCCTCATGCTGGAAACATGGCTCGGGAGGTCGACAACTGGTTGGCCGATCTTGGGCTGGAGCAATACGCCGACGTCTTTGCGCAGAACGATGTAGACCTGCGGGCGCTGCCCCTGCTCACGACGGACGACCTGAAAGAACTGGGTGTCAGCCTTGGACACAGACGCATCCTTCTGGCTGCGATGGAGCAGCTTTCGTCAGGTGAAGGGCCCGGGAATGCATCGGGCCCGGTACCGGTTCCAGCCCCTGAACCGCAGCCGGACCCTGTGTCCCCAGAACCGTCTGAACCACTCACGGCCACAGCGGAACGTCGGCACCTGACAGTCATGTTCGCGGATCTGGTCGGATCGACCCAGATGACCAACCGGCTCGACCCCGAGGAGATGCGCAGCCTTCTGCAACGCTACCAGGATACGGTGGCCGGAACTGTCAGCCGCTATGGCGGCTATGTCGCCAAGTATCTGGGCGATGGTGTGTTGGTCTTCTTTGGCTGGCCGCGAGCGTACGAAGACCATGCCTATCGGGCTATCCGGTCCGGCCTGGATACGGCGCTGAGCGTGCAGCAGATCAGCACACCGGACGGGCAGCCCTTGGCGGCACGGATCGGGATTGCCAGCGGTCCGGTGGTGGTGGGCGACATCATCAGTGAAAATACGCGGGAGGAAGCGGCGATGACCGGGCCCATCCTGAACCTTGCCGCACGCATACAGGAACACGCTCCTCCGGGCAGCGTTGTGGTGCCGCAGGAAGAAACCGAGGCCGCCCTGTCTCGAATTTTTGAATTTTCCTCACTGGGTGAAACGCAGCTGAAGGGTTTTGACGCCCCGCGCACACTGTTGAAGGTCGAACGTGAGCGGGCGGCGGAAAGCCGGTTCCAGGCCGCGCATCAGGCCGAGGAGCGCGGGCTGATGGTTGGGCGGGTGCTGGAGCGGGGATTGTTGCAGCAGGCGTGGCAGCATTCCTGCAGCGGCCATGGCGAAGTGGTTTTATTGTCCGGCGAAGCAGGGATCGGGAAGTCGCGTCTGACCGAAGAATTCCTGGACGCGGACGTGGACCCGGACGGCACGGATATCATTCGCTTGAACTGTTCGCCCTATCTGGCGAGCAGTCCATTCCACCCGATCTCGGAACGCATCACTCAGGACGCCGGGATCCTGCCCAACGAAGATGATGACACGGTGCTGGAGCGGGTCCGCAGCTTGTTGCAATCGCGGGCGGGCACGGATGTGGAACAGGTGCTTCCGGTATATGCGGCCCTGGTGGCACCCGGCAGTCCGGTGGCCCGACCGATCCTAGACCTTTCACCACAGGAGCAGCGGGATGTAACCACACAGACCTTCGTCGATGTGCTCAAAACGCGGGCGCAGATCAAGCCGGTGCTGTTGATGGTCGAAGATGCACATTGGCTGGATGCCTCGACCAAGGCGCTGCTGGATCGGATTGTCGCCACCTGTTCGGACCTGCCACTGATGGTGCTGATCACGCACCGCCCGGAATGGATGAACGATTGGCCCGAAGGGGATGCCCATATCCAGACCCTGCGCCTGCGCCGGTTCGACAAGGATCAGGTTGCGCATCTGATCGAACAGATCGCGGGCAAAACCCCGGATGAACATTTGCTGACCGAGATCATCGAGAAAACCGACGGAGTTCCGTTGTTTGTCGAGGAAGTTACCCGGGCCCTGACTGTGTTGGGGGAAAGCGGGGTACACTCGGTGCCGTCTTCGCTGCAGGGAATTCTGATGGCACGGCTGGATGCGGTCTCGGACACGGCCAAGCAGGTGGCGCTCACGGCGTCGGCCATCGGGCGGGAATTTGATCCAACCGTGGTGCGGGCCGCGATGGGGCGTAGCGCGGCGGATACCGCTGACGCGCTAGAGGAGTTGCGCAAGTCAGGTTTGGTCTTTGAAAGCGGGTTCAATCGCGGGCATTATTTCTTCCGGCATGCGCTGATCCGCGACACGGCGTATCAGTCGATGCTGTCCACCACGCGGCAAAGCCAACATGCCAACGTTGCAAGAGCTTTGACGACTCTGCGGACCGCAGAGATGGAACGCCGACCGGAACTTGTCGCCCGCCATTTGACCGAAGCGGGGGATTATGCCGGAGCCTTTGAACGTTGGCAGGCCGCGTCAGAACGGGCCCTGGCGCGGAGCGCGACAGAGGAAGCTGTGGCAAACTCTGAAGAGACTTTGAAAGCAGCGCGGCGGTTGAATGGCGTGGCGCCCGAGGAAGTCATCACCGCCCAGATCCTGGTGGGGCGCAGTTACGAGGCAATCGGACGGCTGCCCGAGTCGATTTCGATCCTGATCGAAGCGGCCGAAAGCGCCCGTAAGATCGGCCATCCAGCCCTGTTTGCCGATGCAGCGTTCAACCTGACGGAGTCCGGGCTCTTGTCGAACGAGAAGCTGGATCTGGCCAACACCTTGTGTCAGGAGGCGCTGGTTGGTCTGCCAGAGAGTGACGAGGCGCGGCGCTGCCGGATCCTGGGCCAGCTGGCCCGCAGCCTGATGCATGCCGGGGAGTTCGAGGCCAGCGCCGATCACAGCCGCAAGGCGTTGGAGCTGGCAACGCGGCTGAACGACACCAAGGCCCAGTTCGCGGTTCGCATGTCGCGGTTTTTTGTGCCGATCATCGCCCGATCCGCGGACGAAGTGGCAAACTGGGCAGACAAGCTGGACCAGATGCACGGGCTTGCCGAACGGCTGGGCAATGTGGATCGCGGGCGCAGCCGGGCGCTGAGCCTGTTCATCTCGGCGGAAATGGCGAGCCGGGACAAGCTGGAACACTATCTAGGGCTGCTGGGCGACGTGGCAGATATGGACCGGCATCCGCAACTGCATTGGGTGCAAACCCATGCCCAGGCCATGGTGGCGATCATGGACGGTGATTTTGCCATGGCTGAATCTTTGGCGAACAAGGCGTTGAAGATCGGTCAACGCACCCATGGACGTCATGTAGAAGGTGTGTTCGGTGTCCAGATGTTCACGATCCGCAGGGAACAGAACCGTCTGCATGAGGTCGCCCCGGTCATCAAGCAGATGATCGACGACAATCCCGATGACATGACATGGAGGCCTGGATTTGCGCTGATCGCGGCCGAACTGGGGTATCTGGAGCCTGCCGAGCGTATCCTGAAAGAGGTGGCCGAGGCCGGGTTCAACATGCCGTTGGATGCGATGTATTCGACCACGTTGTCCTATCTGGCCGAGGTCTGCATCGCGGTGGGCAACAGAAGCCATGCGGAAACGATCTACCGGCTGCTTCTGCCGTATCGCGACGTCACGATCACCGCCGGGGTTACAACGGTCTGCAACGGGGCGGCCGGGCGCAGGCTGGGCGGGCTGGCGGCGCTTCTGGGCGATTGGGAAGCGGTCGAAACCCACTTTGAAACCGCGCTGCGCATCGACCGGGAGATGCGATCCTTCCCGTGGGTTGCACATGACCTGGCCGCGCATGCGGCCGCCTTGCACCAGAGAGGACGCAGGGAGGATGCCGAACGGGCCATGCAACTGGAGGCTGAAGCATTGGTAATCGCGCAGAAACTTGGTATTGTTTCCCTGACGTCACGGCTTGAAGGAAAGACAAACGAACGGGCGATCAACTGAAGCGGGGGCACCGAATGCCAAGGTTCATTATCGAAAGAAATTTTGCCGAAAAGCTTGAAGTCACCAACGACGACAAGTTGCACATAAAGCAAATCAATGACGAAGAAGGGGTCGAATGGATCTTTTCCTTCCTCAGCGCTGACAAGCGCAAAACCTATTGCCTGTACGAGGCGCCGGATGAAGATGCACTGCGCAAGGCCGCAGAACGTTTGAACATACCGGCGGATGTGATTACCCCCGTGGACAGGCTGGATCCAGGTGTTTTCGCCTGACGATTTCCGACGGACGTTCTGACGACAGGAACAATGCGCCGTTCGTAACCTGTGATTGCGGGACTTGAGGACGGCCCAAAGAACTGGGGCAGCTCTGGCAGGAACCTTCCAAACCCTTGGGAGAGGCCGGAACCATGAAAGACATGAATGCGTTGAACGGTGGCATGATTGCCGTCGATGTGGAAGCTGTTGAAGCCCTGAATGCATCCCTGCGCGGAGCGGTGCACATGCCGGGCACCCCGGAATACGATGAAGCCCGGACCATCTGGAACGCGATGGTGGATCGCAGGCCGGGTATGGTGATCCGGGCGCAGGGCGCCAGCGACGTGCAGAAGGCCGTGATGTTTGCCCGATCGGCCGGGTTGCTGATGGCGGTCAAATCAGGCGGACACCAGATCGCAGGGCATGCGGTCGCCGAAGGTGCCGTGCTGCTGGATCTGTCGCAGATGAACGCGGTGCAGGTGGACCCGGCAACCCGACGGGCGCAAGTGGAACCAGGTGCGCTTTTGGGGGATCTGGACCGGGAAACCCAGGCGCATGCGCTGGTCTGTCCTACCGGCATCAATTCGACCACCGGGATCGCCGGGCTGACGTTGGGCGGCGGGTTCGGCTGGACCACCCGCAAGTTCGGCATGACCATCGACAATCTGATCTCGGCCCAAGTGGTGATCGCCGATGGCGCTATCCTGAATGCTTCGGCCGAGGAAAACCCGGATCTGTTCTGGGCAATCCGGGGTGGGGGCGGCAATTTCGGCGTTGTGACCTCGTTCGAATTTGCCCTTCACCCGCTGGGCCCCGACGTCCTTTCGGGGCTGGTGGTGCATCCGATTTCGGACGCGGCAGGCGTGCTGCGAGAAGTGGCGCGGATTGCCGACACCGCACCCGAGGAGCTGACGGTCTGGTCCGTGATGCGCAAGGCGCCGCCTTTGCCCTTCCTGCCGGAAGAGTGGCACGGGCGTGAAGTGCTGCTGCTGGCCGCCTGCTATGCCGGGCCGATGGACGAAGGGGAGGCCGCGATGGCGGAACTGCGGGGTCTGGGCACGCCCATCGTGGACGTGATCTCTCCGCATGCCTTTGTGGATTGGCAGGCAGCCTTTGATCCACTGCTGACGCCGGGTGCGCGGAATTACTGGAAAAGTCATGATTTCAAGGAATTGCCAGGTGCGGCCATCGACACGCTGCTGGAGGCCATCCACAGCCTGCCGGATCCGGCTTGCGAGGTCTTCATAGCGCATGTCGGGGGTAAGATGGCCCGGGTGGGTGAAACGGAAACCGCCTATCCGCAGCGATCGTCACATTTCATCATGAACGTGCATACGAGGTGGGAGGATGCGGCCAAGGACGACACCTGTATCAGCTGGGCACGCGATCTGTTCAACCGGATGGAGCCTTACTCCACGGGCAGCGTTTACGTGAACTTCATGCCCGATGACGAGGTGGAGCGGGTCGGCGGGGCCTATGGGGACAACGTCGCCAAGTTGGCGCAGATCAAGGCCAAGTTCGACCCGGACAACTTCTTCCGGCTCAACCACAATATCGCTCCGGCTTGATCTGCAGGGAGCCCCGGAATTCGATGCGAATTCCGGGGTGTTTTCGTAGCCGGAGATCGGGCCGCGACCGGTGACCGCGGCCCGCACAAGTCAAATGTCGAAGAACACTGTTTCGTCCTCGCCCTGCAGGCGGATGTCGAAGCGATAGACGATCTGACCGTCGCGCTCGGTGCGCTGGGCGATCAGCGTCTTGCGGCGGTTTTCCCATTCGATCAGATTGATTACCGGATCGTTAGAATTGGCCGCCTCTTCGTCGCTAAAGTAAAGCCGCGTGTTCAGCCCCACATTGATGCCGCGGGCCACGACCCACAGGTTGATATGCGGCGCCATTAGTGTGCCCGACCGCCCCGGAACAGCGCCCGGTTTTACCGTGTCGAAGCCCCATTCGCCGGTTTCGAAATTGGTGATCACGCGGCCCCAGCCGCGAAACCCGTCTTCCACGTCGCCAGGGTGTTCCGGATGGGCGTAAACGCCTTCGGAATTGGCTTGCCAGGCTTCGATCAGAACATCCTTGACCGGGCTGCCGGTGCCGTCGATGACGATGCCTTCGACACGGATGCGGTCACCTTTGGCGTTAGGACCGGCAATATCCCAGCCCAGCTCCTCGCGGTAGATGTCAAAGCCGGCGGCGCCGGGCGCAAGACCGATATGGACATAGGGACCGGCGGTCTGGGACGGGGTTTCCTTAAGGTAATCAAGCGATTGTGGCATCGGATCAGTTCCCCTCCAGACGGTTTTCGAACAGCGTTGAACGGCGCCCACGCAGCACGACATCGAATTTGTAGGCAATCGTGTCTAGCGGGATTGTCGCATTCAGATCCAGCGGTGCGATCAGCCGCTCGATGGCGTCCGGATCCGGGATCGTGTTGACGATCGGGCATTTGTGGATCAGCGGGTCACCTTCGAAATAAACCTGGGTGATCAGCCGTTGGGCAAAGGCGGTTCCGAAGACCGACATGTGAATATGGGCAGGTCGCCAATTGTTGACCCAGTTGCGCCACGGATAGGCACCGGGTTTCACCGTGCGGAAATAGTAATAGCCGTTCTCATCCGTCAGGGTCCGGCCACAGCCGCCGAAATTGGGATCGATGGGCGCCAGATAGGTGTCTTTCTTGTGGCGATACCGACCGCCAGCATTGGCCTGCCAGATTTCGACCAGCGTGTTGGGCAAGGGACGGGCGTTTTCGTCCAGAACCCGCCCATGCAGGATGATGCGCTCGCCGATGGGGCTTTGACCGTCCTGCGCGTAGTTCGACAATAGATCATTGTCGATGGCGTCGATGTCATTGTGACCAAAGACCGGGCCGGTGATCTCGCTCATCGAGTTCTGCAGGCTGATCAGCGCGTTCTTCGGGGACCGTGCGACGGATGTCTTGTAATCCTTGTCATAGGCAGGCGGATGCCATTCGCGGTCTCTTTGGTAGAATTCGCCGGGTTTCTTCATGTCGGCTTCTCCTGTCTGGGCGGGACGTGTTGCGCGTTTCCCGGTTAATCCTGGGTGGGGGCGTTCTGTTCCATCTCGGCATAGGTCTGTTTGGCAAGTTTCAGAGCATGATTGGCCCGCGGAACACCAGCGTAAAGGGCAACATGCTGAAACGCCTCCAAAACATCCGTCTTGCTGGCACCGGTGCGGGCGGTGGCGCGGATATGCATGGGAATTTCGTCAAAATTCCCCAGCGCCGCCAACAGCGCCAGCGTCAGCATTGACCTTTCCCGGTCGCTGATCCCGTCACTGGCCCAGACATTGCCCCAGGCGGTTTCGGTGATCAGGGTCTGGAACGGGACGTCCAGCGGTGTCTTGGCGGCTTCGGCCCGGTCCACATGGGCGTCGCCCAGGATCTTGCGCCGTACCTGCATGCCAGTATCGAAGCGGCTGTCATCGCGATCTGTCATCGGAGGCTCCTTTGGTGTCACGCGGCTCAGAACGGCAGGCCGACATAATTGGTGGCAAACACCTTCTGCGCGTCCTTGTTTTCCTTCAGGAAGTCGATATCCGCCTGCTGCATCCGCAGATCGAAATCGTTCATTTCGGGGAACCGGTGCAGCAGGGTCGTGGTCGCCCAGGAAAACCGCTCGGCCTTCCAGATCCGGGCCAGGGCCTTTTCGGAATAGCGATCGATGCCTTCGCTGTCCTTGTCCTGATAGAATTGCAGAAGCCCATGATACAGGTAGTGGATGTCCGACGCGGCCGTGTTCAACCCTTTGGCGCCGGTGGGCGGCACGATATGTGCTGCGTCGCCGCACAGGAACAGGCGGCCCCAACGCATCGGCTCGGTCACGAAACTGCGCAGTGGTGCAATGGACTTCTCGATTGAAGGTCCGGTGACCAGTTCCTCGGCAGCTTGTTCGGGGATGCGGCGACGCAGCTCGTCCCAGAACATCTGATCGCTCCAGTCATCGGGGCTGTCAGACAGCGAGCACTGGATGTAATACCGGCTGCGGGTCATGCTGCGCTGCGAACACAGGGCAAAGCCGCGGGCCGAGTTCGAATAGATCAGTTCTTCGTGCACGGGCGGGGTGTCCGACAAAAGGCCCAGCCAACCAAAAGGATAAACCTTTTCGTATTCCTTGCGCACGTTCAGAGGGATGGTCTGGCGACTGACGCCGTGAAAGCCGTCACAGCCGGCGACAAAGTCGCAGTCCAGCTGCGTCTCCTGGCCATCAACAACGTAGGTAACGTGGGGCGCATCGGTATCGGCGCCGTGAATGACCACGTTTTCAACGTTATAGACGATCTTGCCATCCATGGCCTCACGCGCCTCATACAGGTCGCGGGTCACTTCGGTCTGGCCATAGACGACGACGCTTTCGCCGGTGCATTCCTTGAAGTCGATGCGAAACTGGTCCTGTCCGTTGGCGATGATCGTGCCATCGTGGATCAGGCATTCGGTGTCCATGCGTTCGGCTACACCGGCTTCGCGCATCAGATTGACAAAACCAGTTTCCAGCACGCCTGCGCGGATGCGGCCCAGCACGTAGTCCTTGGTCTTGCGTTCCAGCACGACAGTGTCGATGCCCTTGCGGTGTAGCAGCTGGCTGAGCAGCAGGCCCGATGGCCCACCGCCGATGATGGCGACTTGGGTACGCATGATGAACCTCTTTCGATCTGTGTTGTAGCCATATTGATTATTAGAAACGGCAAAGTAAAATGAGTAATTGTTCTGTTTAGTTATCAAAATCGGAAAGAAATGATCGATCGTCGCATCAAGTTTCGCCATATCCAGTGTTTCGTCGAAATCTGCAGGGAACAGAGTTTCAAACAGGCAGCAGAAAAGCTGTTCCTGACCCAGCCCGCGATTTCCAAGACTCTGAAGGAGTTGGAAGAGATCCTGAGCGCCAGCCTGTTGATCCGCAGCCGAGGCGGTGTGGCGCTGACCCCGCAGGGTGAGGTATTCCTTCATTTTGCCGAAATGTCGCTGGCGGCGCTGCAGCAGGGGCTGAGCGGGGTAGATCAGGTCGGGTCACAAGGCCGGACGTTATTGTCAGTGGGAGCGTTGCCTTCGGTTGCAGCGCGGTTGATGCCGGCGGTGGCGCAGGCGTTTCACGAGCTGGCACCCAACACTGATCTGCGCATTCTGGACGGGCCACACGGGTTCCTGGTGGATCGGCTGCGGTTGGGCGAGCTGGACCTCGTGATTGGTCGTCTGGGGCGGCCTGAAACGATGCAAGGTATTACGTTTACTCAGCTTTACGAGGAGCGCGTTGAATTCGTCGTGCGCGCCGGGCATCCTTTGCTGCAGGTCCCCGATGTGCAGAGGATCGGGGATTGGCAGGTGATCTATCCCAGCCAGGGCTCAGCGATCCGGCCGTTGGTCGAGCGGTTTCTGATTGCTCATGGGGTAGGGGAGATCCCGAACCGGTTGGAGACGGTATCCGGTGCATTCGGTCGGGTTTATACGCGTCAGACGGATGCGGTCTGGATCATCTCGGCCGGGGTGGTGGCCAATGAAGTGGCGGATGGGTATCTGGTGGCGCTGCCCTTTGATACCGACATTACCCGCGGGCCGGTGGGTTTGATGCAGCGTCCCGAAGAGACACCATCACCTCAGGCGCAGGTTTTCCGGCTGGCGGTCGACGCGGGGCTGAACCGGTTGGGGTTGGCCGGATAACAGGGTGCTCCCGCCCCTTTGTCGGACGCTGGCGCGCCCGCAAAGCGTTGGGCCGGGCAGCGCTTTGGGCGCTGCCGGAGTGGGCGGCGCAGGATGTGAACAAGTTGGGCACCGGTTGTGCAGACCGGGGGAGCGTATTGGCGCAATAAAGACGGGGTGAAGATCGGGTTCAGGTTGCAACGCAGCCTTTAGGACTTATGATGACGTCATGAAAGAATGAAAGCACCCGGATGGCCAGATCGAAGAAGGACCTGAAAAAAGACGCTGCCGCCGAAGGCGCGCAGCGAAAAGGCCGGACTGGCCGTGAGGATACAGCGGATAACAGGGACGCTCGCTTGGGAGATGACAAGAAGAACACCTCGCTCAGGTTGAACCGCAAGACTCTGAAAGCGTTGAAAATTCGTGCAATCGAAGAAGAGACCAGTGTTCAGAGGATCGTCGAAACATTGATCGAAGACTATTTAAGCAAGGTAGGAACCCAAGCACATGACCCCGAGTAATGGATCGTCCGGTGACGCAATGTGGATTGTTCTGCCGCTTGCTTCCGATGTGGCGTTGGGTGAGAGCGATTTTGGCAAGTTGACGTTGCATCTGAGTGATGGCGTCGAACCCGAGGAGGTTGCGATCCTGGACTGTTTCGACGGCACGCTGCGCAAGGCAGGGTTGTTGTTGCTGCACTCGGGGGAGCAGTTGCAATTGATGGGACCGTCAGGAGGCGTGCTGGAGGAACCTGGCGGCCGGGACGTGGGGTTTGTCGTGAACTTGCCCGACAGCGAATTGAAGGCAGCGCTGTCCGTCGTGTCGCCCTTGCGCCGGTTGATCCCGATAGGCGCTGCCTGGCGACAGATCCGCACGCTGACGGTGTTGGACGATGAGGGCAAGACCCGCGCCCGGGCCCAGTTGACCGTGGTGACGACCGAGAAGGGGGGCTGTGTGATTGCTCGGCTCCAGGGGCTGAGAGGCTATGACAAAGCGCTGGCTCAGCTGCGCAAGGCGTTAATGGATCTGGGTGGGGTGTCATTGCAAGAGGCGGACTTGCATGGGATCCTGTTCCCGGGCCAAACGGTCCATGACCCCAAACCGCAGGTGACGATCGGTTATGAAGAACCGGCGATCGAGGTGGCGACCCATATCATGGCCGCTTATATCCCGGTCGCGCGGGCCAATGAGGCGGGTGTGATCGCCGATCTGGATACCGAGTTTCTGCATGATTACCGGATTGCACTACGCAAGATCCGATCGGTGATCAGCCTGTTCAAGGGCGTCTATGGGCCTGAAGGGGCGCGTGAACTGAAGCACCGGTTTTCGGCGCTGATGGCGCAGACCGGGCGGCTCAGGGATCTGGATGTTTATCTGTTGGACCGACAGGAAACCTCGGCCCTGGTGCCTCCCTCGGTGCGGCGCGGTCTGGACCGGATGTTCGACCTGTTCGAGGCGGAGAGGGGCCGCGAACACAAGCGGCTGGCACAATATCTGAAAACCAAGGCATATGAGGCCGAAATCGGTGCGCTGGCCAAACTTCTGGCCAAGCCACGCAAGCTGGGACAGGGCCCCAATGCCCAACGGCCAGCGCATGATTACGCGGCGGATCTGATCTGGAAACGCTACCGCAAGATCTGCAAGATCGCGTCCGGGATTGGGCCGGATACGGATGATGAACAGGTGCACGAGCTGCGAATCCACTGCAAGAAACTGCGCTACCTGCTGGAGTTCTTCGGGCCTGTTTTCCCGAAAAAGGCATTCAAGACAATCCTGAAACCGCTCAAGCGGCTGCAGGACAATCTGGGGTATTTTAACGATTATTCAGTGCAGCAGGACAGCTTGCGTGCGTTTCTGGACGACTTGGAGGGGCCGCACCAAATCGAGATTGCGCAAAGCGTGGGGGCGTTGATTGCCGTCTTGCACGGCCGCCAGTTGGAAGAACGGTCCAAGGTAATGGACAGCTTTGCCCGGTTCGACAGTGACGAAACACGGGCGTTGTTCCGCCGCCTGTTCCGCGAGCGGAAGGATACAGAATGAAGATCATTGCCTGTTATTCGAACAAGGGCGGGGTCGGCAAAACTGCGACTTCGGTCAATCTGGCTTATGCGTTTGCTCAGGCCGGGCACCGGGTGCTGTTATGCGATCTGGATCCGCAGGGCGCGTCCAGTTTCTATTTCCGGGTGAAGCCTTCGAAGAAGCTGACAGACACACGGTTCTTTGCCGATGTTGAACGATTTACCAAGGCGATCCGGGGGTCGGATTACGACAATCTAGACATTCTGCCAGCCAATATGAGCTATCGGAACTTCGACATTTTCCTGTCACGGATGCGCAATAGCCGGTCACGGCTGAAAAAGGCGCTGAAGGCTGTGAAGGGGGATTACGATGTGATCGTGCTGGATTGCCCGCCAAACATCTCGACCCTGTCGGAAAACGTGTTCCGGTCCTCGGACGTAATCGTGACGCCGGTCATCCCGACCACCTTGTCGCAGCGGACCTTTGAACAGTTGGTGGCGTTTTTCCGGGAACATGATCTGCCGCTGAAGAAAATGCATGCCTTCTTTTCGATGGTACAGGGCCGCAAGAGCTTGCACGCTGACCTGATGGCGCAATTGTCCCGGGACTACAAAAAGCGGTTCCTGACTGCGCATATCCCCTTCTCCACAGATGTGGAGCGGATGGGTCTTGCGCGGGCACCGGTCATGGCCACGGCCCCGAAATGCAAGGCCTCAAAGGCTTATCACGCATTGTTCGAGGAACTGACTGAACGGATGCGGTGAGCAGGATCTGAGGAGCCGCGAATTTCCTTCCGCCCGTGGCTCAGAGTGCTTCGACCATCGAATGCAGATCTGTGTGGCGCAGGAGCGAGATCGCTTCGTCCTTGGAGGCCCAACGGCGGGCGCGGTGGCTTTCCTGCCATTCCGTGTTGGGCACCATGTGGCTTACTTCCATTGGGAAGACTGTCACCGAACAGGGGGCACCCCATTTCTCAAAACTGTAGTGGCCCAATGGTTCGTCGTTGACATGACCGCAAGCACCGGCCTCCTCCAACGCTTCCAACGAAGCGGATACTGCCGGCGTTAGGCCGGGTTCGACGATACCCTTGGGTACTCCCCAATGCTGACCGCTGCTGGAGCTGATGATCAGGACTTCGGTGCCTTGCTGCGAACTGCGATACGGGATGACCGCCGATTGCGTATAGTAGTAGGCCGGTCGCAGACGCCGGTCCGGCCCGTCCGGAGCCGGGTAGGGGAAAAGTTCGGACAGGTCGCGCGGGTTGATCGCGTCAAAAAGCTCCATCGTTCCCTGACCGACTGTCACCAGGGTCAGAAATCCGGGTGCGCCGCTGAGGGCCGGCAGCAACGATGTGACCAGACGGTCGGTTACTTTGGGCGCTGCGACCAGCAGGGTACGGCCGGTGTCCTCGATCTCTGGCATGATGCCATGGGCGAGGCTTGGAACCTCCTCGATGCCGTTGGGGGTCCAGCCCGCCGCCTTGAGCGCCAGTTCCGCCGTTTGCCGGGCGCGTTGTCCGGGGGCAACCAGGATTGTGTCGGGGCGTAGATCTTGGCGCGCCAGCAAGGCTCCGATCTTTTCCGCCTGCCGTCTGCCATAACCACGCAGGGGACGGTCGGATTTTGGGCCTTTTACGGTTTTGTCGGTCTTTCCGGCGCTCAGGATCAGTATGTCCATCCATCCCTCGGGTTTTGCTTTTGTTAGGTTTGCCCAGAGTATCGCCGGATCGGGCTGTGGGCACTCTGACATGCATCAAGTTGAACGGGAGCCCAGATCAGGGGGCGGCGGCCAGCACTTCGACCTCGACCTTGAATTCCGGCCGGGTGAAGCCGCTGACGATCAATAGGGTCGAGCTGGGCAAACGGCCCGCATCTGCCATGAATTCGTCGCGTGCCTGCATATAAGCGGCCATGTGGGCGCGGTCGGTCACATAGGCCGAGATATGCGCCACATCTGCCGGGCTCATGTTGGCCGCGCCAAGTATTTTTTCAAGGTTCGAAAAGCAGATCTTTGCCTGATCATAGGCGTCGTCGGGGATGCTGTCATCGTCGCGAATCCCCAGCTGGCCCGAGCTTAGAACAATGCGCCAATCGCCCGGGATTTCCACGCCATGGGCATAGCGGGCAAAGGGCGGGCGCATGTTTTTTGGCGTCAACTCTTTCATTTTGCGCAGTCTTTCCTATTTATAATTCAGGCTTGCCAGAACGACATTTCTTTGCAAGCTTAAAGACAAATCTCTGGCACGGATATTTATCTCAAGGGCCACGTAACACCTGCTTCGTCAAGGAGGGCGACATGGGTAAACGTGTTCTTTTGGTGCGTCACGGGCACGAGCCTGCGGATGACCGGGTGGTCTCGTGGCTGGTGCAGGCCGGTTATCAGGTGGACATTCGCAAACCGTTCGACGGGGACGTGTTGGGCGAACCGGATGAGGATCTGGCCGGGACCGTCATCTATGGCGGCATGTTCAACGTCTATGAAACGGACAAACATCCCTGCCTGTTGGAGGAATACCGCTGGATCGACGCGTGTCTTAAGGCTGATGTGCCCATGTTGGGCATTTGTCAGGGTGCGCAGCAGATCGCCTGGCATCTGGGCGCCTGGGCCGGGCCGCGGGAGAGCGAGATCTTTGAGTTCGGGTATTACCGGGTCGAACCGACCGAGGCTGCGGCCGGTTTTCTGGATCAACCGCTCTGGGTGACGCAGGCGCATTTCCACACCTTTGATTTGCCCGAGGGCGCTGTGCGGCTGGCGGGGAATGAGTACTACGAGAACCAGGCCTTCCGTTATGGCGACAAGGTGTACGGCTTTCAGTTCCACCCGGAAGTGACCATCGAAGGCTTTCGCCGTTGGCAGGAGGGGAAGTGGGGCGTTTATGGACGGCCGGGTGTGCAGGCGCGGGATGAACAGACGCGGCTGATGTACGAACATGACGCGGCACAGGCCAAGTGGTTCTATGGCTTTCTCGATGGTCTGTTCGGGAGGCCGCAATGAGCATGCAAGGGTATTGGGCGGATCTGAAGGCGCCCGCGTTCCGGGATCTGCCGTCTGATCTGGTGGCGGTGCTGCCGTTGGGGGCCATCGAGCAGCATGGGCCGCATTTGCCGGTCTCGGTCGATCGGGATCTGGTAGAGGCGGTCGTCGCGCGTGCCTTGCCCGGACTGGGACCGGATCAGAACGTTCTGGTGCTGCCGACGCTGAGCGTCACCAAAAGCGGTGAGCATGACCGCCATCCCGGCACGCTGAGCCTGTCGGGGGATACGCTGCTGGCAGTGCTGCGGGACATTGGCACCTCGGTCGCGCGGGCAGGCGTGACACGTCTGGTGCTACTCAACGGGCATGGCGGCAACACTGCACTTCTGGATGTCGTGGCCCGAGATCTGCGGATCCGGCACGAGATGATCGTGGCGGTCTGTTCGTGGTTCGGGTTTGCCGAATGGGATGGATTGATGGAGGCGGACGCGTTGCGCGTTGACCTGCACGCAGGCGATTCTGAGACCTCGCCGATGTTGGCGGCCAAGCCTGATCTGGTGGACATGAGCAAGGCGCAGAATTTCGTGCCGGCGATGCGGGAGTGGGAACAGAGCTTTCGCTTTACCGGATTGACCGGGCAGGCAGCGCGGCCGGGCTGGATCATCGACGACCTACATCCTGATGGGGTCTGTGGTGATGCATCGGCTGCAACGGCCGAGAAGGGCGCGCAGCTGCTGGACAGTGCAGCGCGGAACTTTGTGACGTTTCTGGCCGAGTTCTCCCGGTTCGATCACCGAAAGGAGCAGGGATGAGCGGTCGCGCGCCTTTGGATCTGGTGCTGGAAAACGTGCTGGTACCGCGATCGCTGTTGCGGGATGCGTCAGGGTTTGGCGGGGTGCCGGAACAGGAATGTCTGGCGGGTGATCTGGTGATCTGTGATGGCTTGGTTCGCGGGTTGGAGGCGCGCGCCGATACCACCGGCGCTCAGGGGATCGTGATGCCGCTGCTTAGCGAATGTCATGTGCATCTGGACAAATGCCACACGATTTCACGCATGGGCGGTGTGGGCGGTGATCTGCGCGCCGCGATTGACGCGCAGCGGATGGACCGCGCGCTTTGGACGCCCGAGGATCTGCGCCAGCGTGCCGAGCGGGGGCTGGGCGAACTGATTGGAGCAGGCTGCGGGACAGTGCGCAGCCATGTGGATTGGAGCGCCGAGGAGGAAGCGACCACGCCCCCCGTCGCATGGCATGTGCTGACTGAACTGGCACAGGATTACGCGGATCGGGTGCAGATGCAGGTGGCACCACTGACCAACACCACGGATTTGGCAGACCCGGACAGGGCAGATGCGATTGGCCGGATCATCGCGGAACGGAATGGGGTTCTGGGCCTGTTCGTGCTGGATCAGCCAGACCGGCAGGCTGGCGTTGCAGCGGCGTTTCGGGTGGCGGACAAATACGGTCTGGCGCTGGATTTTCACGTTGATGAAGGGTTGGCGCCGGGGTTGGACGGGCTGGAGATCATTGCCGACACCGCGCTGAAGACCGGATTTCAGGGGCCGATTCTGTGCGGTCATGCCTGTAGCCTGATGAACCGGACAGGTGATGATCTGCAGCGCCTTTTGGAAAAACTGGCACGGGCCGGGATCACCGTGGCCAGCCTGCCGTCTTCGAATCTATATCTGCAGGGGCGGGGGGACGGCGCGCCGGATCGGCGCGGGCTGACCCGGATCCGCGAATTGCAGGCCGCAGGCGTGCCAGTGGCCGTGGGGACCGACAATGTACGCGATGCGTTCTGCCCGCTGGGACGGCACGACCCGCGCCACAGCCTGGCGCTGGCGGCGCTGGCCGCGCATCTGGACCCGCCTTTTGGCGACTATCTTCCGATGATCACCACCAATGCCCAAACGGGCCTTGGCCTTGCACCTCTTTTCGTCGACGGGGCTGCAATCGGGGATCTCCTGTTGTTCGACGCAACATCGACAGCCGATCTGCTGGCCGGAGGATCCGCTCCGCGACCGCTGGCGGCTGTCGTGAAAGGAGAGACTTCATGACTTCGATTTCCGGCAAGACCGATTTGGACTGGGGCGCGTTTGCACAGGCCCTGGCCCCGGTCGAGGTGATTGACGAACCGGTGCTGGTCAAGAAACGCTCGCGCGATTTCTTCTGGTACAGCCCGATTTTGAATGCGGAGCTGCGGCGCAGTTTCGGCGATCTGGTGGCGTTACCCAAGACGCGGGATGAAATGGCGCATTGCCTGAAACTCGCCTATCAGGCGGACGCACCCGTGGTGCTGCGTGGCGGCGGGACCGGGAATTATGGTCAGGCGGTGCCATTGCAGGGCGGGCTGATCATCGAGACCACCGGCATGAACAAGATCCTTGAGATCGGCGACGGCTTTGTCCGGGCCGAGGCAGGTGCGTTGATGATCGACGTCAATGCGGCGCTGAATGAGCAGGGTTGGGAAATGGCGATGTTCCCGTCTACGCAAGACATTGCCACCATCGGCGGTTTCATCGCAGGCGGATCCGCCGGGATCGGCTCGATCGCCAATGGGGTCTTGCGGGAGCCGGGCAATATCCTTCAACTCAAGGCGCTGTCGGTCGAGGAGGAGCCGCAGGAATATGTCTTTGAAGGGCAGGACGTGCTGCAGATCCACCATGCCTGGGGTCTGAACGGGGTGATCACCGAGGTTACGTTGCGCACGGTGCCGCATCCTGATTGGATTGGTTGCATGGCGACCTTTGACAGCTATCGCGATTGTTACGCCGCCGGATATGCGCTGGCGACCGCAGACAATGTCGGGCGCAAGCTGGCCAGTACGGTGGATGCGCGGATCGTCGAATATTTCCCGCGACTGAAAGGCCATCTGCGTGAGGGCAAGCACCTGTTGGTGGCCTTGGTTCCCGCCGGTGACATGGATGCGTTTCGCGCCTTGATCGAGGCGCAGGGTGGTCATCTGGATCTGGCGATGAATGATGCCGAGCGCGAGGCCGCCAAGCTGCCGCACGTGTTCGAATTCGCCTATAACCACACCACGTTGCAGGTGCTGAAGGCGGATCGCTCGGCCACGTATCAGCAGATCGGCGTTCCGGATGCATCAGATGCGGATCTTGTTGCAAAAGTTGGGCAGGCGCTGGGCGATGATGTTTGGCAGCATCACGAATTTTCCCTTTTGGAAGGGGAGGTCGTGGCCTTTGACCTGCCAATTATCTGGTATTCCACCGAAGAGCGCCTGCGCGAGATCGGTCGGATTTACGAAGCGCATGGGCACGGCGTCTATGACGCGCACAGCTATCACGTGGAAAGCGGCGGATTGAAAACGGCAGATTTCCTGCATCTGGCCTGGAAGAAACGGCTGGATCCCAAGGGTCTGCTGAACCCCGGCAAGTCACGCGCGTGGGACATGGTCAAAGACCTGTCCCCGGAAGAAATCGAAGCCAAGGCGGCAGGATAAGGGGAGCATCATGTCCAGTTTCGAAACACGCAAGCTGAGCCCGAATTTCGGGGTCGAGGTTTTGGGTATCGACTTGTCCGAAGTCACTGGCGACCATATGTTTGGTCAGATTCGCGCCCTGTTCGAGGAGCATTCGGCCCTGTTGTTCCGCAATCAGAATGTGACAGACGAAAAACATCAGGAGCTGGCACGGCTGTTTGGTCCGATTGAGGACCGCCTGGCGGATGAGCGCAAGCCGGGGGAAGCGTATGAGGTGCCCAATGTTTCAAACGTGCGGGCCGATGGCTCGACCACGGGCGAGATGGATCTGCACACGCTGAACCTGAAGTCGAACTTCCTGTGGCATTCCGACAGCACCTTTCTGCCGACGCCGGCGCTGACCAATATCCTGATTGGTCGGGTGGTCACAACGACGGGTGGGGCGACCGAATTGGCCAGCACACGTGCCGCCTGGGCCGAGATGCCAGAGGCCTTGAAATCGCGGATTCGAGGGCGCGGGATCTGGCATCGCTACAGTCATTCACGGCGCAAGATTTCGCCGGAATTGGCAAAGCTGCCGATGTTCAACAAGTGGCCGGACCAGCATTGGGAAGCCATTTGGCGGAACCCGGTCAACGGGCGCGAGGCTCTTTATGTGGCTTCTCATGCGTTCCGGGTCGATGGCTATGAGGAAGCGGAAGGAGAAGCATTGTTGGACGAACTGATCAAATTCTGCACGCAACCGGAATACGTCTATTCCCATCAGTGGTCGGAGAACGACGTGCTGATTTGGGATCAAAGGGCCGTTCTGCACCGCGGTACGGAATGGCCGACCGAACAACCGCGCGTTTTGTCCAGTATTTGTTCGACAGCAACCGAGGTCGATGGTACAAATACAATTCGTATACAATGAATCGGGGCACTGCGGGAACGCTCACAGCCCGCTAAGAATGGCAGGAAACTCTGCCACCCAACCGGGGGGGTCCCCCTCACGACCAACAGAGAGGAAAACTGATGACATTTTTGACACGCACCGGAAAGCCGCTGCCCAAGGTGGTGACCGACCAGGCCGCCAAGGTCGGTGACGATGAAGTCAACCGCCGGGAATTTCTGGCCATAGCAAGTGCTTTCGGTGCGACCACCGCTACGGCCTATGCGATGCTTGGTCTTCCGGCGCCTGCGCAGGCGGCCACAAATGCTCAGCAAGGTGGCACGGTCCGAATTCAACAGGAAGTTCGTGCGCTGAAAGATCCTCGGACCTATGACTGGAGCCAGATTGCCAACTACTCGCGCGGGTGGCTGGAGTATCTGGTGGACTACGGCCGTGAGGGGACGTTTGGGCCGAACCTGCTGGAAAGCTGGGAAATCAATGATGACGCAACCGTTTACACGCTGAATGTCCGCAAAGGCGTCAAGTGGAACAACGGTGACGACTTCACTGCCGAAGACGTAGCGCGCAATATTGCGGGCTGGTGTGACAAGGGCGTCGAGGGCAACTCGATGGCCGGTCGCATGGCGTCGCTGATCGATGCGGATTCGGGCAAGGCGGTTGAAGGCGCGATTCAGGTCGTGGACAGCCACACCGTGCAGTTGAACCTGCCGAAACCGGACATTTCACTCATCCCGGGCATGGCTGACTATCCAGCTGCGATTACACATGCCAGCCATGACGCGAACAACATGATGGACAACCCGATTGGTACCGGCCCCTACCTGCCGGAATCGCTTGAGGTTGGTGTCAAAGGCGTTCTGGTGCGCAACGAAAACCACACTTGGTGGAATGAAGGTAACGGCGCCTGGATGGATCGTGTCGAGTTCATCGATTATGGCACCGATCCCTCGGCCTGGGTTGCTGCGGCCGAAGCCGATGAAGTGGACATGATGTATTCGGTTGATGGTGATTTCATCGACATCATGGGTGTTCAGGACGGCTGGACCCAGCACGAGATCGTTACCGCGGCCACCATCGTGATCCGGCCCAACCAACTTGCCGAGGTCGATGGCATGAAGCCTTACGAGGACGAGCGCGTCCGCCGTGCGATCCAGATGGCCGTTGATAACTCGGTTCTGCTGGAACTGGGGTATAACGGTCGCGGCGTGGTGGCTGAAAACCACCATGTTGGCCCGATGCATCCGGAATATGCGGAACTGCCGGCCCAGAAAGTCGATCCGGCAGCGGCCAAGGCGCTGATGGATGAAGCGGGCATGGGCGACTATGAGCATGAACTGCTCTCCATCGACGACGCCTGGCGCAAGAACACCACCGACGCGGTGGCCGCGCAGCTGCGCGATGCGGGCATCAAGGTGAAGCGGACCGTTCTGCCGGGGTCCACTTTCTGGAACGACTGGGCAAAATACCCGTTCAGCTCGACCAATTGGAACCACCGTCCGCTGGGTGTCCAGATCTGGGCACTGGCCTATCGTTCGGGTGAGGCCTGGAATGAATTCGGCTGGTCCAACCCGGAATTCGACGCCCTTCTGGAAAAAGCTCTGGCGACAGCGGATGTCGAAGCCCGTCGGGCTCTGATGGCTGAAGGTCAGAAGATGATCCAGGACGCAGGCGTGACAATCCAACCGTACTGGCGGTCGCTCTACAACCACACCAAGGACAACCTGGCTGGGGGCGAGCACCACATTTCGTTCGAGATCCATCCGGCCAAGTTGCACTGGACCTCGTGATCTGACAGGGCGGGGCGGCTGTTTGCGGCCGCCCCCTCTGAACCCTCAGGACCTTTCCCATGACATTTGATGCGATGATACTGGTGAGCCAACTGGTCACCGTGTTCTTTCTTGCGGCTTGGCTGACGACGGGCGTGTTTGAGAACATCATTCATTCCGAATTGAACAGTACCTTTACCGCCGAGGTGCTGAACATGGACCGGATGCGCGCCGATTACCCCGAAATGTATGAAAAGGTCGCTTACCGCCGGGTGTCATCCGTGGCTGTGCAGAAGGTTCTGTTCGCCGTCATCGTCATATGGGAGTTTCTGGCAACGCTGGGCTTGTGGATCGGCGTCGGTGCTTTGGCATTGGCGGTGGTTGGAACGGTTGGGACCGAGACCGCCCGTATGCTTGGGCTGCTGGGCGTCTTGATGTTCACCTCGACATGGGCCGGGTTCCTCGTGGCAGGTAATTGGTTTTGTTACTGGTTTGGCCATGAAGGCGCCCAGAACACCCACTATCAGATGACGCTCTGGGGGCTGGGAACGATGATCTTCCTAGTGGCCGCGTGATCCACGCCGCAGCAGGATTTCGGCCAGCAGCAGGTAGGGCACGAAGAAGGCAATCACCTGAACCCTGTCAAAGAGCCCGGTGAAAGCGGGGTTTGATGCTGCACCATCGGTCAGCGCAAACCAAAGCGCATAATGCATCCGGTAGATCCACGACCCCACCGCCAGGATGACCAGCCGCGTGGCCCAGGCGAAATGCCGGGACATGTCCTTGTCCAGCGCGTAGTAGATCGTGTTGGCGGCAGACCACAGCATTGCAAGCCCGTAGAGCGCGAACCACAGGCTCATCCACCAGCCGCCCACCGTGCCGTTCATCAGGATGTAGAGCAGCCCGGCCAAGCCCGTCCCGCAGGCCAGAGCAAAGATGTAATATCCGTGACGCCTGTGCAGGACCGGCCAGCGGTGGCGCAGGATTGGCAGCGCCTGCAGCGGTGCGCCAAGAGCCAGAAGCGCGCCTGTGATCATGTGCAGGGCCAGCAGGGTGTTGGCAATCGGGGTGTCGGTCAGGAAAACGCGGGACAGATCCTGCGGGCGGGTGTCCGTCAGTCCCTGCCATCCCAGCTGCGCGGAATACAGAACGAACCAGGCCATGTTGAACAGCAGGAACAACAGCAGTGCGGTGGTGATGCGCGGGCTCATGAATGGAAAACTAGGATGTGGATCAGGATCGGCAAAGGCCTCAGCCTGTCCCGAACCGGTTCAGCACATTGCGGGTGACCTGGCAGACCTGCGCATCGCCCCGCACCAGCCCCATGACCCATTCGCAGGTTCCGGCGGTAAAGACCTCGCCGCGACCGCGCTGCCATGAGACGATCATGCCGTTGCCGCGCGCGCTGGCGTCAAGCGTTGCTTCGGTCACCTCACCGAATGTCGCATAGGCTTTGAACTTTGCATCGTCAGAGCCGATATAGAGCGTTTCGCCCCAAACCGAATGATCAGCCTCGATATTGGTCGCAAGGCCCAGGGCCAGCACCTGAACTTCGGGTGCGGCGCCGTCGGTGCCGGCGGGAAAGGGGAGGCCGTCTCGGAACGTATAGTCGAGCCCGTCAACCTCGTAGCCGAAGATGCGCGCATCGTGGCCCAGAAGGTCGCCATAGCCCAGATGGGTATCCTTGAAGGCCCAATGGTCCGAGCGGTACACAGTGAAGCCGCTTGGCCCCCTGCCGGCAAGATTGCCGAAACCCGCATAGATGCCTTGGGTGCCATTGACCCCGAACGTCAGCGCGCCCGGGTGGTTTACCGGGGCCATATCCCAGGCTCCGGTGACACGGGACAGATCTTCGTTGCCCCACAAAGGGTCCTGATCCATCGTGTATTTATAGCAGACCTGGCGGCGGGCCTGATCTTCCAGCCGGATCTGCCAGAGAAAATTCCCGGCAAAACGCGCCACCCGGCCGCCGTTTTCGGTGTAGCTGTCCACCGCGTCGCGCATCTCGCGGCTCCAATATTCGTCATGGCCGACGAAGATCACGCATTTGTAGGCGGACAGCATATCCGGATCAGTTTGCAGATCATGCTGGGTGGTGAGATCCAGCGCGTATCCTTCGTGTTCGGCCCAACGGGCAAAGGGGCGTTCATAGCTGGCCCATCCGGCGGAGGCGTATTTCTTGGAATAGCCGTAGGCATAGGCCCATTCCATGTACGGATACCGCACCATGTCGCCGGGCTTGGCCGGGTGCTCGGGCACCGCGCGGGGCGCGCCTTGAGGCAATTTGCAAAAGCCGCGCGTCCAGGGCCGTTGCGTGGACAGAATGGGGGAGAACGCGTTGTGGTCGGGGCCGGTGATGCCCTCGTAATGGTTCGAACCGCCCCAGCAGTTGTAAGCCACCCAGGTTCCGGTGGCACAGACCAGCAGGTAAGGGGCGGGGCGGCTGGCGTCGCGGATCAGGATCAGGTGGTGTTCTTCGACCATGTCGCCGTCGCGATGGGCGCGCAGCGTGATCATATAGCCACCCGGGCGCCAGTCTTCCGGGATGGTGAAACTGTGGGTGACGGGCCAGCCGCACCCCTGAACGGAACAATCCCGCGGTGTGGGGTGATGGGTGCCGGGCAGGTTGGTTTGGGTCAGAACAGGATCGTAACCGGCCCCGTCACGTCCGACCTCTAGATCCCAATGGCTGCCAGTGGTGGAAACATGCAGATCAACCTGTTCGCCCGGGGCATAGGTCATGCCCGGGGTGTAGCCCCAGATCTCCAATACCGCGTCATCGCGCGCCGGGCCGATATAGTAATGGTCCAGAATATGGCGCGCGCGGGCGCGCGTGCGGGGGGTAATGGCGGGGGCAGCGGTTTCAGTTTTGGCGTGGGTCACGGAAGGGCTCCTGCGAGGGGTGCTGGGGGCAGGGTTTCAGGATGAGGCATACAAAGATAGCGTATTTGCGACGAAGTGCGCCGTTCACGGGGAGCGGGTGAGGGTGTCGTCGTGGGCGGCCTCGGCCAGAAGCCAGTCGGCAAAGGCGCGAACCCGGGCGCGGCGCAACTGTTCGGGCGGGCAGACCAGCCAATAGGCCAGATCGGTTTTCAAAGTCAGGTCGAAGGGTTTGACCAATCGTCCGGATTTCAGATCCTCGGCCACGGCGGCGTGGCTGATCAGGGCGACGCCACTGCCGGTGATGGCTGCTTCGATGGCGATGCTCTCGACGGTAAAGCGGGGACCGTGGCGGGTGTCCACGCCTTCAACACCCGAGGCGCGCAGCCACATTTCCCAATCCGGGGATTGCAGTCCAATGGCGCCCCAGTCCACGTGCAAAAGCTGGTGATGGCGCAAATCGTCGGGAGTGCGCAGCGGATTAGGGCCCTCCAGCAGCCGGGGAGAGCAAACCGGACTGACGGCCTCTTCGAAAATGCGGGTGCTGTGCAGGCCGGGATAGTCGCCCTGACCCAGGCGGATGGCTATGTCGATGCCATCGCGGGTGAAATTGCGGGTTTCCAGCGAGGCATCAAGGCGCACATCAATGTCCGGGTGCAGGGCCGAAAACTGGGGCAGGCGTTGTACAAGCCACTTAATCGCAAAGGTGGGGGCACTGCTTACAGTTAGTAGACCTGAGGCTTCATCGGCCGAGAGCCGTTCCACCGCCTCGGCCAGAGTGTCGAAGCCTTCCGTTATCAGCGGCAGCGCGGCGCGGGCTTCCTCGGTCAGTTCGACGGCACGTGTCAGGCGGCGAAACAGCGGGACGCCCAGATACTCTTCCAATTGACGGATTTGCTGGCTGACCGCCGCCGGGGTCACGTTCAGTTCGTCTGCTGCCTTAGAAAAGCTGAGCTGTCGTGCTGCGGATTCAAAAAATTGTAATGATTTCAGTGGTGGGAGGCGGCGCATGGGTTGAGTTTCACGATCATGGATTAGGTTTTCTAATCTATATCTAAAGAAAGGATCGTTTGTCGCCAAGCCCCGATGCGCCTTTATTGGGGGCAGAGCAAGGACACGTCATTCACGGAGGAGCAAAGCTCATGAACGATCAAAGAAACGCACATTCGCCATTGTCGTTGATGATTGCCGAGACGGCCTATCACGGTGTTGTTGGGGCGAGCCGGTTGGCCCGTCGGGTGGGCCGGGTGCTGACCCGTACCGATCGGCGGTAAAGACCTGGAGTGCCGAAATTTTCCTACCTGATTTTGAGCGTGACCCGGTTTCCAATGCGGAAACCGGGTCGAAACTCTTTAAGGGCTTTGTTTATGCCGCCTGATATTGTGGCGCCGAGGCCAGGTATTCGCCGTAAGCTTGCGCATTCGGATACGAAAACTGCTCGGCCAGGGGATTGTCCCGCTTGCGTTTTGTGGCGCCAATATCGGCAAGCAACTCGTCGAAATGCTTGAAATGGAAGGGCGCTGAGCACAGCCCACCATAGACCTGAGCCGAGGGTCGTTCCTTGCGCTTCCAGTTCAACATCATCTCGATATTGTCGTTCATCTGCTGGGCTGACGGCTGATCGGCGAGCTGCCCATCGGCAAAGCGCACCAGCCAGTTGGCGATCATCTCGGCCGACAGAACCGTGCAGAAGGACGAGTTGAAGCCGACAAATCCCATGTCGGGCAGATCCGGGTTCACCGCCAGACGATAGACGCGGTATTGCCCGTCACTCTCGATCAGCTTGTCGAGGTATTCCTGCGCCAGATAGGGAATGCCGAGCTTCCAGCCTACCGCCAGAACCGACAGGTCGCAGGGGATCCGGTCGCCGGTGGTCAGCACGGCGTGACCGGGTTCGTAGTGGTCAATCGTCCCCTGGATGGGCTTGATGGAGCCGTCCCGGAACCCTTCGAACAGGCCCGGCGTCACGATGGGCAGCGAACAACAGGCTTCCTTTTCGATCGGGCTGTCGGGGACCATGTTCCATTTCTTCAGGCCCAGCTGCGTCTTGAGCAGGGTTTCCAACCCGCGGAAGTTCACCCAGACCAAAGGCTTCAGCGCCGCGGCGATCACCCGTTGCAAGGGCGATTTGCCCCACTGGTTGAACTGCTGTTCTTGCGCACGCATGTACAGGAGCCGCTTGAAGTTGATGCCGCCGACGAAATAGGGCACGCGCCAGACGTTTTCGCGGTAGACCATAGTTGATGACTTGGCGCCGTTCTTGGCCGCGTTCACCACCAGATCGGTTGCGGATTTGGAGCCGCCCAGAACCAGCACATGTTTGCCCTTGGCGATGGAGCTGTCGGTATATTCCGACGAATGCATCACCTGACCGCCATTTGCGATGAATTCATCCTGACCGGGATGCGAGATGATGTTCTTGTCGGAAAACTGACCCGTACAGATCGCAACAAAGTCAAAATCCTCGGTCCGGATACGGCCCGCGCTTTCGATTGTCAGGGTCCAGCCGGGTTTGCCATCGGCGCGGCGGTCCATCGATTTGATATCGGTGTTCAACTGGTAGAGCCGCGTCAGCTTGTGCTTGTCTGCATAAGAATGCAGATAGGCATGTACCTGCGGACCCTTGGGCCATTCCGGATACTCCGACGGCATCGGATGATCGGTATAGCAGTAGAGATCCTTGGGGCTTTGGGTCTGCACGTCGGGGTAGGAGCGGGACAGCTCCCACACACCGCCGAAATCATGGGTGCGCTCAAACCCGGTGACCCGGTGTCCGCGTTCGTCGAATGCCTTGGCGGCGGCCAAGCCGGAGACCCCGCCGCCGATGACGGCGACGTTCTTGCGTTTAACCATTGCTGTGTTCTCCTGACTTATGCGTCTTCCGGGGGCGGCAGGAAATCGACCTCGTGCAGGGCCGAGAGGCGGACCAGTTCGGCCGGGTCGGTCACGCCATCCAGTGCGATGAACAGATCGAACAGCTTGCGCGAGGGGGCGACGCCGAACAGGCATTTGGCTTCGGCACCGGACCGGTTGAAGACGCCATGCGCCACGCCGCGCGGCATCTGGATCATGTCACCGGGTCCGGCCTTGTGTGCGACCACGTTGCCGCTCTCATAGCCGAAATCGACCTCCATATTGCCTTCCAGCATATAGATCCATTCGTCCTGAGTGGGGTGCACATGCGGCGGCACGAAAGTGTCGGCCGGAATGACCGCGTGCCACAGCATGGCGTTGTCGCTGTGCAGTTTCGGGGTGTAGATATGGCCGACCACATTCCATGATTTGCCGTCCACACCAGCATCGGTGGCGGTGATTCCCGCGTCCATTTGCATTTCCCTGTTCTCCTTTTTTGGTGCTTTTCAACCGAGGCTAAGCGGTAAAATCAGGTGCGAATATCCAAAAAGCGAAATTTTAAGCGTGAAATATCGGGGTCGCGGCGCGAAAAGCTTGGTGATTTGGGCTGAGGCGGGCATTCTGGCCTCCATGCGAACAGAAACACGATCCGCCCCCTTGGCCGCCTATCGCCAGTTCCAGACCGATGATCTGGACGAAGCGCGCGACCTGGTGGCGCGGAATTTCTGTGGCCACCGTCTGGAGCGTCAATCGGTGCGGGATGATTTCGATGCCTGCCAGCACCGGGCCGAAGGACAGGGGCTGTCCTACAACTATATCCGTTATGGTGCCGACGTAGAGATCGAGCCGGGGGAGCTGGGCTCGTTCTATTTGATCCAGATACCGATTGCCGGTCATGCAGAGATCCGCAATGGGATCGATGTGGTCGAGACCGGCACAGGTGTCGCCTCGGTCCTCAACCCGCATCGGCATACGGCAATGCGCTGGCATGCAGGCTGTGAACAGGTATTGCTTCAGATCGACCGCGACCGGCTGCACGATGTGGCCGAGCGGATCGCCTGCACGTCCTTGCAGTCGCCGGTCCGGTTTCAGGCGCAGATCGATTGCCGGTCCGAAGAAATGCGTGGCTGGCTGCGCAAGTTCCGCTCCGCCGTGTCTGCCGTGGACAAGGGCGGTTTGCTGAGGTCCGAGAACCGGCTGAGTCAGGCGGTTGTCGAGGATGAGCTGATCGCGGGGTTCCTGTATTCCCAGCCCAGCAACATCGCGCCGCTGCTGGATCAACCGCGGCTGACCGCACCGTCACCTTATGTGAAACGGGCGCAGCAGTTCATGCGGGCTCATCTGGAGGATGCGGTGACAATAACGGACGTGGCGGGCGCAGTTGGCACGTCACCGCGCAATCTGCAACTGGCGTTTCGGGAGTGTCTGGAGATGACCCCGCTCGAATATCTGCGCCTTTTGCGTCTGAATCGGGCGCGTTTCCTGCTGCAGGAGGCGCCTCCACATGAGACGATTGCTCAGATCGCAGGCGAGTCGGGCTTTGGTCATCTGAGCCGGTTTTCCGCGCAATATACGGCCCGATTTGGCGAAACGCCCAGTCAAACCCGCAAGCGCAGGGTTTTGAACTGAAACGGAATTTTGCAAGAAAAACTCCGGACCGAAAAATGCGTCAAGTTCCGTTGGAACGACGCATCAGGTAGATGTCCATGATCCAACCGTGGTCGGCGCGGGCTTGGGCGCGGGTCTCGATGATTTTCTGACCGACGTCGGTCAGCGGACCGGACACCGTGATCTCCTCGGGCATACCGGCAAAGCCTGACCACCAGATCTGAACGCCTTGTGGGGCCAGGCTTTGGAACGAACAGGCGCCGTCCAGCATGACCACAACCGTATCGGCGCCGGCCGGCCAGCCATTGTCACGGATCTGACGACCGGTTGTGATCACAACCGGCCCATTGATTTCATTCAGCGGGATCGCATGGCCCGCGGTCAGGGCCTGGATCGAAGTAATGCCGGGGATGATCTGAACGGACAGATCCGCCAGCGGCTTCAGCCGCTCGGCAATCCGCATCGTGCTGTCATAAAGCGACGGATCGCCCCAGACCAGAAAACCGACGGTGCCGCCTTTGGGCAGATGTGCCTGAATGTTGTTCCACCAGATCCGGGCAATGGCATCATGCCAGTCATCGACCCGCTGGCGATAATCGCGCGTCGCCTCGTCCCGTGTGGGAAGGTCAAACTCGACGATTTTCGGCCCGGCGCCCCGGATCACCCGCTCGCAGATCGTTCGGCGCAGCCCGGCCAGATCATCCTTTCCAACACCCTTGTTGGGGATCAGGATCAGGTCCTGGGTGTTCAAGGCTTCCACCGCCTCCAGCGTCAGATGTTGGGGGTTGCCGGTGCCAATGCCGATCAGGCTTAGGGTGATCATGAGGTCAGGCTTTCGTAGATCGACTCAGAGGTCAGGTTCGGCCAGCGCGCCATAGAGGATCAGCACCGGTGCCGTCGTCTCGAGACTGTCCAGATGTCCGGGCAGATCGGCGACCATGTGGTGCGACAGAGACTGATCGGGGGTGGAGACGCCCGTTGCCAAAAGAGCAGGGGTGTCGGCTGGCAGGCCGCGAAACAACAGTTCCTGCGCCAGCGCGGCAAAGGTGCGTTTGCCCATGTAGACCACAGTGGTGGCTTCAGCATCCGCCAACGCTGCCCAGTTCAGGCTTTCGGGCAACGCGCCAGAGACGTCGTGGCCTGTGACATATTGCAGGCGTCGTGCGGTCAGCCGGCGGGTCAGAGGAATGCCCGCGGTGGCGGCGGCGGCCGAAGCAGCGGTGACACCAGGGATGATTTCGTAGTCGATCCCGGCTTCTCGCAGGGCGGTCAATTCTTCTTCCAACCGGCCGAAAATGCCGGAATCGCCGGACTTCAACCGCACCACGTGCGCGCCCGAGGAGGCGTATTCGACCAATAACTGGCTGACATGGTTCTGTTTGGGAGAGGGACGTCCGGCACGTTTGCCGACACCTACCAGGTCGGCATCCTGACGTGCGTGGTTCAGGATGGGGCCCGAGCTGAGGTCGTCAAACAGCACTGCATCGGCCTGTTCCAGGCGTTTCACTGCCTTGACGGTCAACAACTCCGGATCGCCGGGGCCGGAGGAGACAAAGCTGACAAAGCCGGTCATCTCAGGCCTCTCCGGTGATCAGGTGAAAAAAGGTTCCGGTGACATGGCCTTTGACCGAACCGGTTTCCGGCACCGGATTGCCGTCGGCGTCAAAAACCTGGGCCAGCGGCGCGTCGGGTTCGTCCAGAATGGTCGAATAATGGAACTCGTGCCCGCGCAGGGCGTGGCCTGCATCAAAGCCCGGCATTCCGCTTTGCAGAACTGCCTGGCGATAGCCCAAGTGGAACTTGCGCTTTTCGTATGAGGTCACGAGGCCCAGCAGCCCGGCCATCTGGTGGCGGGTGCCCTGCTTGTCGATCAGCGCCTCACCCAGCGCCATATAGCCCCCGCATTCGCCATGTACCGGTTTGGTTTCGGCATGTTTGCGCAGACCAGCGCGGAAGGTTTCGGCTGCGGCCAATGTGCCGCCGTGCAGTTCCGGATAACCGCCCGGCAACCAGACCAGATCCGCGTCCGCAGCAGGCGCCTCATCGGCGAGCGGCGAAAACGGCAGGATTTCCGCCCCGGCATCGCGCCAGCCCTTCAGCAGATGCGGATATGTAAAGGAAAACGCCGCATCCCGTGCCAGGGCGATACGCTGGGCCGGGGGCGCCGGCAGGGCGGCCGACGATGGCCCTGCTGGGCCTGAGGAGGCCGCCACCACCTGCTTGATGGCTTCCAGATCCACATGTTCGCGCAGAAACGCAGCATAGCCCGCGATCGCGGCCTCCAGATCCGGGTGTTCCACCGCCTGGATCAGGCCCAGGTGGCGTTCCGGCAGGGTCAAGTCTCCGCGCCGGGGCAGGGAGCCGAGCACCTTGATTCCGGCCCGCTCCATCCCCAGACGTGTCAGGCGTTCGTGTCGGGGGCTGGCCACGCGGTTCAGGATCACACCGGCAAAGGGCAGATCAGGATCGTAGTTCTTGAACCCCAGCGCCGTCGCCGCCGCCGATTGCGCCTGACCACCCACATCGACGACCAGCACCACTGGCCAACCCATGCGCTTGGCGGTTTCGGCGCTGGTGCCGAACGCGGTCTGACCCTTGGTCGCAACCCCGTCATACAGGCCCATCGAGCCTTCACCGACGCAGATCTGCGCGCCTGCAGCTTGCGCCGAAATCGCATCCAGCAGGTTTGCGTCCATCGCCCAGGTATCCAGGTTGAACGACGCACGTCCCGCAGCGGCCAGGTGAAAGGCAGGGTCGATATAATCCGGTCCGCTCTTGAACGGCTGTACCGCCAGCCCGTCCTCGGCCAGCGCCCGCAGCAGACCCAGCATGACCGTGGTCTTACCGGTGCCCGAGGCGGGGGCCGAAATCATCAGTCCGGGGACATTCATTCTGCTGTCTCCGGGAAACGCGGGTTGGTGCCCACGGGGCGATAGCGGCGGTCATAATCGCCCGCATAAAGGCAGCTTTCGTCGAACTCTTCCGCTCCGATAGCTCGACCCACCAGGATCAGTGCAGTGCGGCCGCGTTCGCCTTCGGTGGCCTCTTCCAGTGTCTCCAGCGTCGCTTTGACGATGCGCTGATCCGGCCAGGTCGCGCGCCAGATCACGGCGACCGGACAATCGGCACCATAATGCGGCGTCAGGCGGGAAATCACATCCTCCAGCACATGCACCGACAGGTGGATGGCCAGAGTCGCGCCTGTGCGGGCAAAGTTCTCCAGCGTTTCGTTTTCCGGCATCGAAGACGCCCGACCCGAGGTGCGGGTCAGGATCAGCGATTGCGCCACGCCGGGCAGGGTCAGTTCCGCGCCAAGTGCTGCGGCAGAGGCTGCAAAGGCCGGAACACCCGGGGTTACGTCATAGGGGATGCCTTCGGCGCGCAGGCGGCGCAGCTGTTCGCCCATGGCGGACCAGACCGACAGATCGCCGGAATGCAGGCGGGCAATGTCATGACCTGCGGCATGTGCCGCCTTGATCTCGCCAATGATCTCATCCAGCGACAGGGGCGCGGTGTTGATGATCTTTGCGCCTTCGGGGCAATGCTGCAGCAGCTCTTCGGGCACCAGCGAGCCCGCATAGAGGCACACCGGACACGAAGCGATCAGATCGCGACCCCGGATGGTGATCAGGTCGGCAGCGCCCGGTCCGGCGCCGATGAAGTGAACGGTCATGGTTTCGTCCTTTCCGCAATGGCGACGGTCGCCATTCCATTGGCGGTTTTTATGCGGGGTCCAAGTAAACGTACAGAGATCCCTTTGGTATCTTTTCTGGCGCCCGCCTTGGCGGCGGCCTCGGCCAGTGATCCGGTCCCGAACCGCGCCTTGATCCTGGGGGAGCAGGACAGGGTGGTTTCGCCGGAAATCTCATGCTCTTCCAACGCGATCAGGGGCAGGTCCAGCTCCTGCGCCAGCTGTTGCAGCTGCGCGGCCCTGGCCTTTTCGGTGATCGAGGCCAGCGCGTCGGGCTGCGCGCCGGTCTGGTCGAGCGCGTCCCGCAGATCTGCAACCGTAGCGGCCGCGCGAAATCCGAACCCCGCCACGATCATCGCGTGACGCTCCACTGAATAACGGGCCGCGCGCGGTCCCAGCCGCGCATGGTGCCCAGCGGAGAAACCTCGGCAATCTCGGCCTTCAGCAGGTGTCCGCCATGGCGTTTCTGCGCGTCCATCAGCAGGGTTTCAGTTTCCAGTGTCACGCCATTGGCGACGATGCGCACGCCTTTGGGCAGGATCTGCCACAGTTGGTCCAGCAGCGCGTGCGAGCCCCCGCCGCCGACGAACACCACGTCAGGCAGCTCAAACCCGTCGAGCACCTCCGGCGCATTGCCGATCACTGGTTTCATCCGATGGGTCAGCCCGAATTTTTCGGCATTGGCACGGATGTTTGAGAGGCGATCCTCGCGCGGTTCAAAGGTGATCGCCCGCGCGCCACGGGCGGCGAGGCACCATTCGACCGAGATCGAACCAGAGCCGCCGCCAATGTCCCACAGCAGCTCTCCGGGCCGCGGGGCCAGCGCTGACAGAGTCAGCGCCCGGATCGGGCGTTTGGTGATCTGGCCGTCATTGTGAAAGACGCCATCCGGCAGGCCGGAGGCCTGGGGCAGGCCCTTGTCGCCTTCAGCTGCAATCGCAACTGTGACCAGTGTATCGATGTCGGTCAGGTCAAACGCTTCGGCAGTTGTCTCACGCACCCGTTCGCGCGGACCACCGAGACATTCCAGAACCGTCAAGGTCGAGGCACCAAACCCCTGCGCTGACAGCCACTCCGCCAGCTCCGCAGGTGCGGCTGCATCGCGCACTGTGCAGATGATCCGCTGACCGGGGGCAAGTAGCGGCAATAGTTGTCCCCAGAAGGCGGCGTGCAGCCCTGTGCACAACACCTCTTCCAATTTCCAGCCCAGCCGGTTCGCGGCCAGAGCGAATGTGGACAAACCGGGGTAGGAGCGCCACTCGCCTTCCTCCAGATGGCGTGACAGCGACCCGCCCGCGCCATGCCAGAAGGGATCGCCCGAGGCCAGCACCGCAACCTGTTTGCCGCGTGCTGCCAGTACCGGGTCGATGGAAAAGGGCACCTGCCAAGGCTGACCACGGTCGCCCGCGTTCACCAGTTCCAGATGTCGGGGTCCCCCAAAGATGATTTCGGCCCGCGCCAGCGCGGATCGGCTTGCATCGCTCAGCCCTTCCAGTCCATCTTCGCCCAGACCGATGATCGAGAGCCACGGCTTACCTGAAGAAGACCTAACCATGACACGCACCCTTCTGCTCGGTGGGACCACCGAAGCCTCCCGCCTTGCTCGCGCTCTGGCTGACAGCAATGCCGATGCGGTGTTTTCCTACGCGGGCCGCACCGCCAGCCCAGTTGTTCAGCCGCTGCCTACGCGCGTGGGCGGCTTCGGCGGGGTTGAAGGGCTTGTTCGGTACTTGCAAGACGAGTGCATCACCCATGTGGTCGATGCGACCCACCCCTTTGCCGCGCAGATGAGCGCTCATGCAGTGGACGCCTGCGGACAGGCGGGCGTGGACCTGGCGGGGTTTGAACGCGCCCCGTGGGAATCTTCTGGCGGCGATAAATGGTTCCACGTCAGAGATATAGCGTCCGCTGTTGAAGTTTTGCCCGAAGAAGGCGCGCGGGTGTTTCTGGCCATTGGAAAGCAGAACCTTGATGCCTTTTCCGTCAAGCCCGCAAACCATTACCTGCTGAGACTGGTCGATGCGCCGACCGGTGCGTTGCCCTTGCCCGATGCTTCGGTCGTCGTGGCGCGTGGGCCGTTTGATGTGGACACCGACACTGCGTTGATGCGCGATCACGCCATCACCCATCTGGTTGCCAAGAATGCCGGCGGCGGTGGCGCCGAGGCCAAACTGACCGCCGCGCGCAGCTTGGGTGTGCCGGTCGTGATGATCGACCGCCCCAACGTGCCGCCGCGCCGCATTCTGCGAACTGTGGAGCAGGTGATGGCCTGGCTGGGTCACTCGGTAGACCCTTCCGACGCGTGACTGGGGGCGTGTCCTGGCGCAAAGCGTGGAGTGTAGACATATCGCCCGATCGCGCGGGTATCGCTGTTGCCGACGATCACAACCGTGCGCATGTCCGCCATCTCGGGTGTTGCTTCCCGAAGGGGGACAGTGGTGATCTGCTGGCCCGGTTTGGTCACGTCGCGGGCAAAACTGATCAGCGTGTCGCCGCCACAAGCTTCAAGCAGAATCTCAAGCGCGCGGGCAAACTGATGGGGACGGGACTTAGAACGCGGATTGTAGAAGGCCATGGCAAAGCCTGCCTCACCTGCCGCGCGCAGGCGGGTTTCGATCAGGGACCAGGGTTTAAGATTGTCGCTGAGGTTGATCGCAGCGAAATCATGGCCCAGAGGCGCGCCAATCTGGGCCGCGGCTGCCAGCATCGCGGTGATGCCGGGGAGAACCTTGATGTCAATCTCGAGCCATTCCGGTTTGCCAGCTTCCAGCGCCTCGAACACGGCGGAGGCCATGGCGAAAACCCCGGGGTCGCCGGAAGAAACCACGACGACGCGTTTGCCCTCGGCCGCCATTTCCAGCGCGTGGGTGGCACGGTCGACCTCGACCCGGTTGTCGGAAGCATGCAGGGTCAATCCTTCGCGTGGCTCCACCCGTTTCACATACGGGATGTAGCCGACGATGTCGGTGGCCTCGGCCAGTGCGTCGCGGACTTCCTGGGTGACCAGAGAGTCGTCTCCGGGGCCAAGCCCGGCAATGATAACGGAGCCGGTCATGGTCTGCGTCCCTGTCCATGGATCAATACGATTGAGAAATAAGGGACCTTGCCTTCGAGTTCGGTCAATTTGTGGACCTTCTGATCTTCCATTGTACCGCGTTCGACCAGCCAGGCATCTTCCAGTCGTCCGGCCCGTTCCAGCGCGCGGCGCAGTTTCGGCAGGTTGCGGCCGATCTTCATAACCACCAGCGCGTCGGTGCTTGCGGCACGCTCGGTCAACTCGTCTTCCGACAGGGTGGCCATAGCGACGGTCAGAACATCGTCACCCCAGGTGATCGGCTGGCCGGTTGCGGTCCAGCAGCCGGACATGCCAGTGATGCCGGGGATGATCTCGACTTCGGCGCGGCCTGCAAGCCGGGTGTGCAAGTGCATGAATGAGCCATAGAGGAACGGATCGCCCTCGCACAGCACCACCACGTCTTCGGATTGTGCCAGTTCAGCCAAGCGGTCCGCCCAGTCATCATAGAACGCTGCCATCACCTTATTGTATTCGGGATCCGAAAAATGGATTTCCGTCGTAACCGGATACTCCATCGGGTATTCGATGGCGCCTTCGGGCAGCATTCCGTTCACCAGCCGGCGGGCCTGGCCTTCGTAACCAGCCTTGCGGAAATAGGCGATGTGGCGCGTCGATTGGATCGCGCGGTACGATCGAAGGCTCATCAGGTCCGGATCGCCGGGACCCAGCCCGGCACAGATCACTTTGCCCATGTCACTCTTTCCAGCTGGCCAGTGCATTGACGGCAGCCACGGTGATGGCCGAGCCGCCCAGACGACCCTCGACGATCATCGACGGCACCGGCAGGTCCTGCATCAACGCATCCTTGGATTCGCGCGCACCCACAAAGCCCACCGGGCAACCGATGATGGCGGCGGGACGGGGGCAGTCGGGGTCCTGCAGCATGTTCAACAGGTGAAACAGGGCGGTGGGCGCATTACCTATGGCAACCAGCGCACCTTCCAGTTTGGGGCGCCACAGTTCTACCGCAACGGCGGAGCGGGTGTTGCCCATTTCCTTGGCCATTTCCGGCACTTGCGGGTCGCGCAGGGTGCAGATCACCTCATTGTTGGCGGGCAGGCGCGGGCGGGTGATGCCTTCGGAAACCATGTAGGCGTCACACAAGATCGGTGCGCCATTCGCCAGCGCTGCGCGGGCGGTTTCAGCCATGCCGGCGGAGAAGCGGACATGGTCCTCCAGCCCCACCATGCCGGCCGCATGGATCATGCGCACGACAACCGATTCCTCATCCTTGTTGAAACGGGCCAGGTCGGCCTCGGCCCGGATGGTGGCAAAGCTTTCGGCATAGATCTTGGCGCCGTCGGTTTCATAGCTGTGCGTCATGTCAGTCTTTCGCGGTCAGGAGGTCGGGCGTCTGGCGCAGGGCAAACGCATTGAGGTCGGTTTTTACGGGGCGGTCGGCGGCTTTGCCGTTCCGGATCAGGTTGAACCTATTCCGCGCCGTGGCGGTCAAGGTCAAGGGGGCAGGGCCGGGATGGGCGCAACCTTTGGCGCAACCCGAAACATGGAGTTTGCTGTCGGCCGGGATCGAATGCGCCAGATCGCGCGCCAATTGGCGGGTGGGCGACAGCGCCTGCGGGCAGCCGGGCGCGCCTGTGCAGGCGGTCACACGCAGGCGCGGGTCGGCAGGATCGAAGATGGCACCGGAGCAGGTGACGCCTGTGGAGACGCCTTCCAGCAAGAGCATTCGCCACGGTGTCAGGCGCAAGGGGGCGTGGGCTGCCAACTGAGCAAAGCTTTCCGCATCGATTTGGCCAAACTCCAGTGCGGCCAACAGGCCTGCCGGAACCGGCCCCGGGGCGGGGCGGAACCCAGCGCGCAGCGCGCCTGCGACATGGCCGCGCGGCAGTGTGATACCGGATGCGATCAGCGCCTTCATGCGCCCGCGCCCGGAGGGCGCGCCACCTGACTTCAGGAACCAGCGCGCCAGATCCAGCGCCGCGTCTGCGGCTGTTGCCGACGTGATCGGCAGGCCTTTGTCAGTCCCGTCAGCGCGCAGGATCAACCCTTCGGACCCACGTTCGATGCGGATGTCGGCGGCTGTATCCTGCAGTAGCGGCAGCGGCCCACAATCGACGGCAAAGCCGAACTTGCCGGGCAGGGTCAGGTCGCTGGCCTGCGTCAGACGTTGGCACAGGTCCTGAGCAATGCGATGAGTATCGTCGTCCGGGGTCCAGAACGGAGTCAGCAGCACATTGCGGCGTGCTTCGGCTCCGATATCGTCGTCAACCAGCCCCAGTTCGCGCAACCCGTCGATCAATCTCCTATGCGCCTGCTCGCGAATGCCGCGCATCTGAAGGTTGGCCCGGGCCGACAGGTCCAGCAACCCGTTGCCATGTTTTTGTGACAGGCGGGCGACGCTTTGCGCTTGCTCCTGACTGAGCCGTCCCAAAGGCGCGCGAACGCGGACCACCAACCCATCGCCTGACATCATCGGGCGCAGCGCGCCGGGGCACCAGCCATAGACTTTGGGATCTGCTGGCGGATCTCCCGGTTTCTTGGAGGCGGCCGCAGTCACGCCGCGCCCTCCAGCTCCGCCATGATCGAATTGCGCCGTGTGATCCACAGACCGGCCTCGTGCAGCGCCCGGAAACGATCACGCATGGCGGCCAGCGCTTCGGGGTTTTCGCGTTCCATGAATTCGACCAGATCGTCGCGGCCCAGAGTGGCCTCGAAATAAAGGTCAAAAAGATGGGGCTGAACCACCTGCGCAAGATGAGCAAACGCCGCCATGTGATCCAGAGTCGCCGAAATCTCGGCCGCGCCACGGAAGCCGTGGGCCATCATTGAAGTTGCCCAATCCGGGTTGGCCGCACGGGCGCGGGTGACACGGGCGATTTCCTCTCCCAAGCTTCGGGCCTGCGGCTGATCGGGGCGGGTGGCGTCCATGTGGTAGAGCGCCGGGGCCTTTTGCCCGACCCGTGCCATGGCAGCTGCAAACCCGGCCTCGTGGGCGGCATAGTCCGACGCCATCAGGAGATCGGTTTCCGGCAGATCTTGCAAGTGCACGAAACTGTCGGTGGTGCGCAATCGCGTTTCCAGTTCTTCCCGCGCCAGCCGGATATCGCCCTTGGCGTCGATCGCGTGAGAGGAGGCGTTGAGCCATGCCTCGCCCGCAGCCTTGCGGGCGTCCTCGGAATAATCTTCCAGCGTCTCAGACATGTTGAGACCGTATTGGCCGGGGCGGGGGCCGAAGACGCGTGGGGTCTGCGCCAGATAGGGATTGTCGGCTTTGCTTTCTTCGCGGTCCGCCAATACGGCTGCAGCGCTTTCGAACATTTGTGCAAGGCCGGGGAAGACATCGCGGAACAGGCCGGACACGCGCAGGGTCACGTCGATCCTGGGGCGACCCAAAAGCGCCAGCGGGATGATCTCGAACCCCGAAACGCGTTCCGAGTTTTCGTCCCATTTCGGTGCCAGACCTGCCAGATGCAGTGCCATGGCGAATTCCTCGCCTGCGGTCCGCATTGTGGCAGATCCCCAAAGGTCGATCACCAGTCCGCGCGGCCAATCGCCATGGTCCTGCAGGTGGCGGCGCAACAGCTCTTCCGCCAGTTTGACGCCTTGCGCCTGCGCCGCCCGCGACGGCACCGCGCGTGGGTCGGTGGTAAACAGGTTGCGCCCGGTGGGCAGCACGTCCTCGCGTCCCCGGAAGGGCGAACCGGAGGGGCCGGGGGCGACGATCCGCCCCGCCAGCGCATTATGCAGGCCCTGCAGTTCATGGCTGCCACAATCGCCGGAGCCGAAGATGTGCAGCCCCTCGCCATACTGGCTTTCCTTGATGTCGCAGACAAAGCGGTCGATGCGGGTGATTGCCTCGGCGGCTGACGCATCTGGTGTCAGGCCCAGATCAGCCTCGACCCCGGTTCCCTGCGCCTCTGCCCGGATGTCCTCGATCAGCCGGTCGCGCCGGGAGGGATCCAGACCGTCGGCGGTGGAGTATTCGTCAAGCAGGCTCTCAAGCCGTGACATGCCTTCGGGCAGGGCGGTCTGCGCCAGCGGCGGCGGCAGGTGGCCCAGCGTCACACCGCCGATGCGGCGTTTGGCCTGCGCGGCTTCGCCGGGGTCGTTGACGATAAACGGATAAACCACCGGAAGCGCGCCGATCAGGGCTTCGGGCCAGCAATCGGCGCTGAGCGCCACCGATTTGCCCGGAAGCCATTCCAGCGTGCCATGGGCACCGATATGCACCAGCGCGTCGATCTGGGACCTTAGCCACAGGTAGAAGGCTACATATCCGTGGCGCGGTGTGCGCTCCAGGTCGTGATAGTCATCAGCGCGGGTTTTGACCTGACCGCGTTCGGGTTGCAGCGCGATCAAGGCATTTCCGGCTTGAATGGCACTGAATTCAAACGCCCCGTCCACACAGGTCGGGTCGCTGTCGGGCGTCCCCCATGCGGTTTCCAGATCGCTTCGCAGGGGCGCAGGCAAGGTTTCAAGCCGGGCGAGATATTCGGTCAGAGGCCAGCGCAACACGTCGCGTGTCAGTGTGCGACCGAGGTCATCGGGCGCCTCTACCCCGTAACCCTGAGCGGCCAGATCCGACAGGATCGTCTGGCAGGAGGCCAGCGCATCCAGTCCTACCGCATGGGCCAGTTGATGGGTCTTGCCCGGATACGTGGACAGGATCAGACCCAGCCGCTTGTCTGCGTTTCCCAGTGTGGACAGGCGATGCCAGCTGGCCACCCGATCCACAACCGCGCGGATGCGGTCGGCATCTGCCCGGTGTGCAAAGCGCGAGTATTCCAGATCCGGGTCCTTTTTTCCGGGAGCCTTGAAGCTGGCAACACCGGCAAAGATACGTCCGTCCACTTCGGGCAGAACCACATGCATGGCCAGATCGGCAGGGGACAACCCGCGTTCGGCGTCGGCCCAGTCCTTGCGTCGGGCGGTGGAAAGGGCAACCTGAAACACGGGGCAGCCGGGTGCAGACAGCGGGGATGCCTTGCCATCGCCGCCTTGCGCGGAAAACGCCGTGGCGTTGATGAGCGCGACCGGGTCCAGCCCGGGCAGGGTTTCACGCAGCCAACCCGCAGCGGCGGGCGCTTTCAGCGAGGCTGCAAAAACGCCATAGGCAGCATAGCCACGGTCCCGCAATTCGGTGATCAGCTGGTCTACCGGGGCGGTATCAGCGGATGTCAGGTAGGAGCGGTAGAAGCTGACGATGACCAGCGGTTTGTCGCCCGGCTCGACCGCAGGCAGAACACCCTTCATCGGATCGTAGAAGCCGTAATCCGGCACCGTTTTGAGACCCAGAACCGGTCCCGCATAAAGCCCTGCTGCCAGAGACAATTGCGCCAGAGCCGCTTGCGCCGCCACCGCGCCACCTGCGTCACACAGCGCCTGCAGGCGGCGCAGTGTCGAGACGGGCAGCGTGGAAAGTTCATCCAGTCGCGTGTCTTCGCGCCCATCAGCGGGCAGCACCGCAAGGGCAATGCCCTTGCGTCGCGCCAGATCCTGCAGGGTCGCCAGACCATAAGGCCAATAGCTTTCGCCGCCGATCAGACGCACCAGAATGCCTTTGGCGCCCTCAAGCGTCTGTTCGGCATAGACATCAACCGAAAGCGGATGTTTCAGCGCCACCAGATTGGCCAGACGGCAGGAAGGCAGCTTGCCCCCGGCCCGATGCCATCCTGCCGCAAAAGCCCCCAGGTCACTGTCCGAAAAGGACAACACCACCAGGTCCGCCGGGCTTTGACCCAGGTCCTGAGGCGTGTCGCCCTGATCCAACCCGTGGCTTTCGCGAAAGACGACGTGCATTCAGTTTCAGGCCCCCAATTCGGCGCGGATGGCCGCTTCGTCGATGTTGTCGTGCTCGGCAATCACAACCAGCTGAGTTCTGCGCGGTTGCGCGCCCCAAGGCTGATCGTACTGCGCCCGAAGACGTTCGCCAACCGCCTGAACCAGCATCCGCATCGGTTTGCCGGACACGGCGACATAGCCCTTGACCCGCAGGATGTTGCGCTCGCGTGCAAGCTTCACAATGGCATCCTGCAGCACTTGCGGATCCTCGACTTCCCCAAGTTCGACAACGATTGTGTCAAATGCGTCATGGTCGTGGTCATGCTCGTGATGATCGTGGTCGTGATCGTGATGATGGTCGTCATCATGGTGGTGATGATGTTCGTGATGCGAAGGCCGGGCGTTCAGATCGTCTTCGGCGGCGGCTTCGAGCCCGAGGATCACACGGGGATCGATCACGCCTTCGCTCATCGGCAGGATCGGCAGTTTGCGGGGCGCTTCGGCCTCGATTGTGGAGCGCGCCTTATCAACCCCTGCGTCACCGGCCAAATCGGCCTTGGACATCAGGATGATGTCGGCGCAGGAGATCTGGTCCTTGAAAAGTTCCGACAGCGGCGTTTCGTGATCGATGCCTTCGTCCGCTTCGCGCTGTGCCTGCACCGCATCCAGATCGGTGGCGAACTGACCTTTGGCGACCGCCTCGGCATCTGCAAGGGCCACCACGCCGTCCACGGTGATCCGTGACCGGATCGCCGGCCAGTCGAACGCCTTGAGAAGCGGCTTCGGCAGCGCAAGGCCCGAGGTTTCGATCACGATGTGATCGGGTTTCTCCGGCAGATCCATCAGCTGTTCGATGGTCGGGATGAAATCATCGGCCACGGTGCAGCAGATGCAGCCATTGGCCAGTTCCATGATGTTCTCGGCCGGGCAGTTTTCGTCGGCACAGGACTTGAGAATTTCGCCATCGACGCCAGCAGTGCCGAACTCGTTCACGACAACCGCCAGGCGCTTGCCCTGGGGGTTCTGCATCAAGTGGCGGATCAGCGTGGTCTTGCCGGCTCCCAGAAAGCCGGTGATGACGGTGACGGGGATTTTGTTGAGGTCGGTCACGGGTTACTCCTCGGCGGGCATGTCAGCGGGGGGAATTCGGGCAATGGACTGTTTGCGAAAGACGACGGGACGTTCGCGCCAAGGCACCAGCCCATCCTGTGTTTGGGCATAGGCCGTGGCTCCGGCGACTATGTCCTCCACATGTTGGGCAGGGTCCAGATCTCCGTAAATGTAGGACCAGCGCGCAGGCCCGCCGCTCAAGATCATCGAGCAACCACGCGAACAGGCCGAAAGGCACTCGACAGGGCGTAGCTTGATGCTTTCGGGCAGTTCGGCACGTTTGAGCGCCTCGTACATCAGGGAGCCGGGGCGTGTAGCCTCGGGATCCTGTAACTCCCCATGCCTGCACGTGGTGCAGACTGTCAGCGTGACCTGCGACATCGCGGCCGTCCTCCCTGATCGTGGCGGTTGGGGGCAGGCCAGCAGCGCCCACGCAGAATTGCCGGAGCGCATAAGCCGGTCGCGGAACACCCCGTCCGCCCGTTACATGTCTCACGCTGGCAGGTCTCCCGGCTTACGGATTTCAGGGTTGGGCCCTGTCGGTCCACCCGCCTTCCCAACCCCGGTCGGGGTCAGTGGCCGGGCAACCTCTCCGGTCACGGTCGCGGGGGCGGCTGCGTTTCGGCTTTGGACCTTTATTGGTCGCCTGGCCTATCGCATTCCCTCTTCACCTGTCCTAGAACAGGCACCAGCCTTGCCCCCTTGCGGCATGGAATTGCCCCTTGTCAAGAGAGACCCACAACCTGGAAAGGACAATCTCCCGTGACCGAAACGCCAGACAGCCCCGCATCCGGTACCGACACCCGCACCGACGACGAAAAGCGCCACGCCGAGAAAATGGCCAAGAAAAAGGCTGCGCGCGACCGCATGATGGCCAACAAGGATGGCGAAAAAGGGCTGATCATCATCCATACCGGCCCCGGAAAGGGTAAATCGAGCTCGGGCTTCGGGATGATCATGCGTTGCATCGCTCATGAGATGCCATCTGCCGTTGTACAGTTCATCAAAGGCGGCTGGCAGACCGGCGAACGCACCTTGATCGAGACGCATTTTTCCGACCTGTGCCAATTCTACGCCATGGGCGAAGGATTCACCTGGGAGACTCAGGACAAAAGCCGCGACATTGCTGCTGCCAAGGCGGGTTGGGAAAAGGCGAAAGAGATGATTCGCGATCCCGAGATCCAGATGGTGCTGTTGGATGAAATCAACATCGCGCTGCGCTACGAATATCTGGACCTGGAAGAAGTCGTCGAGTTCCTGAAGACCGAAAAGCCCGAGATGACGCACGTGGTCTTGACGGGTCGAAATGCCAAGGAGGAACTGATCGAGATCGCCGATCTCGTCACCGAGATGGCGATGGTGAAGCACCCGTTCCGCGCCGGGATCAAGGCACAGAAAGGCGTGGAATTCTGATCCTGACGTACTAAAATTGTGCGCCTGCGGCGCGCATCATGTCTCATCCACCGCTACGCGGTGGCTTCGGAAACAGGTATTTGTGACCAGAAAGAAGCAGGCTTCCGATCAGCTGCTTCTTTCGGGTTCGAAATACCTCGGGGGTGAATGGGCCGCAGGGCCAGAGGGGGCAGCGCCCCCTTTTTTTTATGCGGCGTGATGAACGAGCCTTTGTCTGATATAGTCGCTGATGGGTTCGGCCTGCTCAGCTGTAACGCGCAGGCCCAGCTTGGTGCGGCGCCACAGGAAATCCTCGGCACTCCGGACCCATTCATGGTCAACCACCCAGTCCAGTTCCCGCGCAGTGATAGTGGCGCCAAACTCGTGACCCATATCGGTGATGGTTTGGGCATCGTCCAGCAGGGTTCGGGCTTCGGTTCCGTAAGCACGGATCAGGCGGCGGGCCCAATAGGGGGTGAGGAATGGGTAGTCCTGCTGCAGGTCGTTCACCAGCTTGGCCACATCACCCACCGGAAAATCGCCGCCAGGCAAGGGGATGCCAGCAGTCCAGTTCGGGGGCAGATTATCGAAGACCTCTCCGATCCGGCTCATCGCGGCTTCGGACAGTTTTCGATAGGTGGTGATCTTACCGCCAAACACATTGAGCAGCGGCGCCGCCGAATTGTCGAGCGTCAGGACATATTCCCGCGTTGCAGCGGTGGCTGAACTGGCCCCGTCATCATAGAGCGGGCGGACTCCGGAATAGGTCCAGACCACGTCATCGGAGGTCAGGGCCTGTTCGAAATACTGCGAGGCAAACTTGAGCAAATAGTCCTGTTCAACCTCGGTACAGTACGGTCGCGTATCCGGATCGCTGTGATCGGCATCGGTGGTGCCGATCAGGGTGAAATCCTCTTCATAGGGGATCGCAAAGATGATCCGACCGTCGGTTCCCTGAAAGAAGTAACAGCGGTCATGATCATAGAGTTTGCGTGTCACGACATGACTGCCGCGTACCAGGCGGATGGTTTCGCGGCTGTTCTGGCCCAATTTCTGGCGCAGGATGTCGGCAACCCAGGGGCCGCCGGCGTTGACCAGCATGCGGGCGTGGATCTGGCGTTGTGAACCGGTTGCGTGATCCAGCATGGTGACGACCCAATGGTCGTCTCGGCGTTCTGCTTTGGTGACTTCGGTCCGGGTCAGGATTTCTGCGCCCCGGGCCTGCGCATCACGCGCGTTCAACACGACAAGTCGCGCGTCTTCGACCCAGCAATCGGAATACTCAAAAGCGGTATCGAAATGTGATTTCAATGGGATCCCGGCAGGATCGCGGCGCAGGTCGAGCTTTCGCATGCCGGGGAGGATGCCGCGTTTACCCAAGCTGTCGTACAGGAACAGGCCCAGTCGGATCAGCCAAGCAGGGCGTCGGCCCTTCATCCAGGGCATAAAAGTGGTCAGGAGCCGCGAGGTGGGCGTTTCGCTGTCGAACCGCATGTCGCGGTGGTAGGGCAGTACAAATCGCATCGGCCAAGAGATATGAGGCATGGCTTGCAGCAGAACCTCCCGCTCGATCAGCGCCTCGCGGACAAGGCGAAACTCGAAATATTCCAGGTAGCGCAGCCCGCCATGGAACAGCTTGGTCGAGGCCGAAGAAGTCGCTTGGGCCAGATCGTCCTTTTCTGCCAGAGTGACAGACAGACCACGGCCTGCGGCGTCACGGGCGATACCGCAGCCGTTTATGCCGCCGCCGATGATGAACAGGTCGGTGATGTCACTCTGTGTCATGTTTGCGGCTTTCGGTTTCGGTGCGTTCAGTTTCGCCGGTGACAAGGATGCGGGTTCCGGCAGCCTTGGCCACCTTTGCGAAGGCTGCAGGCGGTGCGCGGTCGGTGATCAGAACGTCAAGGTCCGAGACAGCACAGATCCGCACGGGGGCACTGCGCTCGAATTTGGATCCATCACAGACCAGAATGCGGGTACGGGCGTTCTTGAGGATGGCGCGGGCGACCGAGACTTCACGCGCATCGTGGTCCAGGATGGCTCCATCTTCATCTAGGGCCGAGGCGCCGATGATGGCGAAGTCGGTCTTGTAGCGCGAGATAAATTCCACTGCATCTTCCCCGACAATGGCGCCGTCGCTGGGCCGTACTGCACCACCGACCAAAATCAGTTCCTGGTTGCGGCTATCCATTAGCATGCTGATAATGTTGATATTGTTGGACAGAACCGTGAGGCCCTGATGCCCCGCCAAGGCCCGTGCAACCTGTTCGGTGGAGGTGCCGATATTCAACGTGACGGAGCAGTTTTCGGGGATCAGTTCGGCTGCCAACACGCCCATCTTTTCCTTGGCGAGCCCGTTCAGTTTGCGCCGTTCGGTATAATCGCGGCTGGCGGCTGAGCTGAGCCGCACCGCACCACCATGCACCCTTGACAGCAACCCCCGTTCGCTGAGTTCGCGCAGATCGGTGCGGATGGTCTGGCTGGAAACATCGAACCGGGATGCAAGCGCATCGACCTCCACCCGTTCCTGTTGTTGCAGTAGGGTAAGGATTTCGGATTGGCGGGTTCTGGCGTCCATTTTCGGTTGTGAGCTTTCGATTGGCTTGCGATTTTTCTTTCATCTAGGCCGTCGCCGCGAAAATGTCACGTCAAAACTTTCGAATGACTTTCAAATAAAGGGTTTATGAAAGTAATGTGACGCGGCGAATGACGGGAACCAACCGCTCCCCGCGCTTTTCCGCCAGATCAATGGATTAAAGGCTTTCCAAAAATCGGATCAGGGCGTTCCGGTCCTCGGCAGGCAGAGCGACGACCTCCTGCCTGGACTGTTCGGCTTCTCCGCCATGCCAAAGTACGGCTTCCAACAGCGTTCGCGCGCGTCCGTCATGCAGGAAACCGGCCTGGGGCGACACCGTTTGCACCAGCCCGATTCCCCAGAGCGGTGCTGTGCGCCATTCCCGCCCGGTGGCGCGGCCTTCGGCAAAACCATCGGCCAGTCCGGGCCCCATGTCATGCAGCAGCAGGTCGGAATAAGGCCAGATCAGCTGAAAGCTCTGCTCGGGTTGATCGGGCAAGCGGTGGGTGACGAATTTTGGCGTATGGCAGCCGGTGCAACCGATGTCGTAAAACACCGCCTTTCCACGCAACACCTGAGGGTCATCCACGTTGCGCCGCGCCGGAACAGCCAGATTGCGACTGTAGAAGGTAACCAGATCCATGCCTGTCTGGTCGATCTCGAACACCCGCTCATCGGCGTCGCCGTGAGGGGCGCCCCGGCAGTTGTGCTGGTTCGCTGTGCAATCTCCCCAGGCGAACGGGTGCAGGGGGGTGGAAATGCCGATATCCGAAAGGAACGCTGAAGAGGATTGATCCTCAACCGTGGCACTGCCGGATTTCAGGCCAAACCGACCGAGAAGAACAGAGTCTCGGGCGGCCGACCAGACCATGTTGGCGCGTCCCGATATTCCGTTAGCGTCGCGATCATCTTCATCCACGCGCGACAGGATGTCTTGGGCCGGGATCGCTTCCAGCAGGCCCAGCCCAATCATGTTGGGGGCCATGCGGGGGGAGAACTGGGCGTTGTCCGCAAACGGTCCGTAGCCCGGATTGTCGGAGTGATAGGTGGGTTTGCGCAGGGTCACCACAGTGCCGTCGGCCAGGGGCACGGGCAGCTCCTGCCAGGTGACACGAAGATGGTGTTCGGCGACGTGTCCGGCCAGCCCCTTGTCCTGCAGCTGGCCACCATAGGTGGGTTCGGGGCCGGAACCGACATAGTCGGTGATCCGGGCCAGGGATGTTGCCACAGGGGCAGGTACCGCCACACGCATCAGCAACATGCCGGGATCGCCGGCATCACTTGGAGCAAAGCCGCGGCCGTCGCGCACATGGCACCCCAGACACGAGCGCTGGTTATACAGAGGGCCCAGCCCGTCCGAGGCTTTGGTGGAAGAGGGGGAGGAAACCCAGAGCTTTTCGAACAGCGCGTTGCCGAGTTTGAAGTCCAATTGTCTTTCAAAGCTCATGTTTTCGGAAGGTTGGGAAAAGCTGTCCTTGTCAGGCGTGCCTTGCCAGGTGGCGGCGCCTGCCGGGCGGGATTCGAATGGTTCCGGGGCCAAGAAATCGCGCGTCGGCGCCGTAACGGTCGCAACGCGTGCCTGTTCTTCGCTGGTTCGGGGAAGGGGTGTCGGAAGTGCCTCCTGCATCGTGCCTGCACGCGCATCGCCGAGCGCGGTGATCGAAGATGAAATCAAAAACGCTGAGAGCAAGCGACGCATGAGGGTGGGACTCCGAGCAAGAACCTGAGGATCAGATAGAGGGCCGCCCCCGGAAAGGCGAGTCACGAACATGACAGGGGCACAGACGCAAAAGCGGCCGGGCGCAATTTGCGCACCGGCCACCAAGAAGGGAATTGAAGATAGGTCAGCCGCCCAGCGGGATGATCATGTTCACGCCCAAAACACGGTCTTCGACCCCGGCGGTGTCGCGCAGCGCAAGCGCGCCACCCAACAGTATTCCGTTTTCGAATTCGTATTCGGCCGCGATGGACGTGGTGTCTGTCTTGCCCTGAGTATCCAGATCCGCACTTGTGAAAGCGCCGGACAAGGTCCAGTTGCCGATGCCGTAAGCCGCGTTCAGCGTTGCATAAGTGGCATCATCAGCCGATCCGCCGAAATTCTGGAAGCTGGCGAGTTCTCCAAAAAGATAGAGACCATTATCGAACTCGTGCGATGCGCCAATCAGCACGCCCCGTTCATCATCAACGTCACCGATGCCGGCACTCAGGTGACGAGCGGCGATATGATAGGACGTTTCTCCAACCTGACCCGACCATTGGATGGCGATGTTGTCCAACTTGCCGGTGTTGCCTGCACCACCTGCAGCAGTTGTGTTGCGACCCCGGTCAAAGCCTGCCGACCGGCTGAGCCCGGTATCATCGGCAAAAAACAATGCCGCCGAGAGTGTCCCTGCGCCGCCGAATTCGACATCGGCCATGACACCAATCTGTTCGATCAGTTCGTAGTCTTCGGCCTGGATGCCAGCAAAGAACCCGGCGGTGTCGTCCCAAGCTGACCCGAATACAGGGTGCAGTTTACCAGCTGCGACAGTTGTGTTGGCGCCGATACCGAAGCTCAGCCCCAATTCCTCGATATACAGCCCCATGTCGTCAAAAGTGCGGTCCGCAGTGGGGGCGGTGAGGGATTCCGCGGTCAGCGTCGAGAAGATGCCCACGCCATTGCCGAAGGTGTAGCTGCCGCCAAGAGAGATCACTGCATAGGTGTCACGGATTTCGTTGGCAGCCACGTCTGATGACATCACCTGTTCATTGGCGATTTCGATTTCGCCTTCCCATTCGAAGCCTTGGGCGGATGCAGCATCGACGGACAGCAGGGCTGTTACACTGGCCGACAGGGCCAGAGCGAGAGACTTTTTCATTGTATTTGCTTTGCTTGGTTGGCGCTGATCATGTATCAGCATAGTTATGATATAACGTTGCATTCTTAGGCTTCTGAAAGCCCGGACGCAACCCGTTTCAGAAGCGATGTCTCATCCTTTTATGCTTGAAAAGACATCGAAAATTCCGACCGATGCGTTCAGAAGTTGACGTTCTGCATATTGCTGCAAAAGAACGCCTGCAACGCCGTCGCGCATGTGCCTGTGCGAGGTGTTGAAACCTGCCTTGCCGTGCAAAATGTGCCTTACTTGGTGAGAATAAGCTTTCCAGCGCGTGTGATTCTGAGGCTGTAAATTTGACCGTTCAGAAGGATGCGGGCCTGAACACCGCCGCGGGTCAGATCTTCGGCGTGGTATGTGGGGAATACTTCACGAGCAGTCGAAGAGGATTCGCGAACAATCTGGTTCATTTCATCAGCCTTCTGTGTGGTCCGCATGATGTCTGACATGTTTGGGGGCGACTTCTAAACAGTGCGGAAATTGTTAGGGTGTTGGCTCCCTGCATGCGGAGCAGGTGGCTGATGGCGTATAACTGACTCAAAAACTAAACTTAGTCAACCTGAGTTTTTTAGTAAGCTATTTCTTTGACCTGATTGCGCAGAAACAGTGCGGGGTAAACAGTCATCTGTGTTGATGAAAGGGAAACAGTTGCGGTCAGAAATGATGTTGAAACTGAATTCGATAAAATGAATCTTTGGAATCATTGGGAAATTTTAGCAAACTGTAAGAAGTATTCAGGGGGTTTGCCGATATGAAGCGCATTGCAGGAATTCTGATTTTGCCCGTTTTGTTGGCTGCGTGTGGTGCTGGACCACGACATCTCACCGACGCTCAGCAAGCATTGAAAGCCCAGTGTGTTGCAGCCGACTACCAGGCCTGTGCGGAAATCGGGCATATGTCCCGCGAAGCGATGGGAGGAGTTTCCGGGGGCAGTGTTTCCAGTGCTTCACCGGCCCCGAGCGGAACCGCGCCCACGGCGACAGTTGCCTCGACACCGGCCCCGACCACGGCCCCGAACACGGCCCCCGCGATGATCAATGGTGAGATCACAGGCGCTCAGCCTATCATCGACTGACCGGATTCTACGACCTGCCCCTACCGGAACCAGTTGAACGCTGGGCTCAGGGGCTGTCCTGGCCTTAAGTTTGCGATTTCTTAGCCGAACAGAGAGAAAAGGCCGCCCGACCGCTAATAAGCGGTGAGGCGGCGTTTCTTCAATTAGTCACGCGTGCCGGAGAAACGGGTCTGCCATTCCTCGCGTTGTTCATCGGTGATCTTGGCAAACAGTACATCTGGTACGGTGAATGCGTGGCCCGGCTGCAAAACCGACACAGCGGCCTCTACATCGTGTGGCCAACTGTCGTCGTCGCAATTCAGCGCGTCCAACATGCGGGCGGAGGCATCGGGAATGAAAGGCGCGCTGAGCACCGCGTAGAGGCGGATCAGGTTCAGCCCCAGACGCACCTGACCGGCGGCGCGGTCGGGGTCTTCCTTGAACACCGACCAGGGGGCCGCGCTTTGCAGGTATTCGTTGCCCGCAACCCAGATGGCTCGCAGTTCTTGCGCGGATTTGCGGACCTCCATTGCCTCCATATGGCCTTCATAGGCACGGATGCGGGTGGTCAGTTCGGTGATCAGGGCCTGTTCCTGTTCGCCATAGGCACCGCCTTCGGGCACCACTTCACCGAATTTCGAGCGGCAGAACTTTGTGATCCGGCTGACAAAGTTGCCCAGCACGTCGGCCAGGTCCTTATTCACCGATTGCTGGAAGTTCTCCCAGGTAAATTCGCTGTCGCTGCTTTCCGGCGCGTGGCTGAGCAGCCACCAGCGCCAGTAATCCGCGGGCAGGATCTCAAGCGCCTGGTCCATGAAAACGCCACGGCCCTGGCTGGTCGAGAACTGACCGCCATCATAGTTCAGATAGTTGAACGATTTCAGGTGATCGACCATCTTCCATGGCTCGCCCGAGCCCAGAATGGTGGCCGGGAAGCTGAGCGTGTGGAAAGGGACGTTGTCCTTGCCCATGAACTGGACATAACGCACGTCATCGGCGCCCTTGTCGGTGCGCCACCAACGTTCCCAGTCAGCATCTGTCTTGCCGTTCGCTTCGGCCCATTCACCGGCGCAGGCGATATATTCGATTGGCGCATCGAACCAGACATAGAAGACCTTGCCTTCCATGCCGGGCCATTCCTGATCGCCCTTTTTGACCGGCACGCCCCAGTCAAGGTCGCGGGTGATGCCACGATCCTGCAGCCCGTCGCCATCGTGCAGCCATTTCTTGGCAATCGAGGTGGTCAGGATCGGCCAATCGGATTTGCTGTCGATCCAGGCATCCAGTTGATCCTTGAGCTGTGACTGGCACAGGTAGAGGTGCTTGGTCTCGCGCACTTCCAGATCGGTGGAGCCGCTAATGGCTGAGCGGGGTTCGATCAGGTCGGTGGGGTCCAGCTGTTTGGTACAGTTTTCGCACTGGTCACCGCGGGCCTTGTCATAGCCGCAATTGGGGCAGGTGCCCTCGATATACCGGTCCGGCAGAAACCGACCGTCGGCGTTGGAATAGACCTGTTTTTCGCTGACCTCGCGGATCAACCCGGCCTCGGCCAGTTTACCTGCGAAATGCTGGGTCAGTTTGTGGTTCTGTGGGCTTGAAGACCGGCCGAAATGGTCGAAGCTCAGGCCAAAGCGGCGGGCGATATCGGCCTGCACCGCGTGCATTTCGGCGCAGAATTCGGCCACTGGCTGATCGGCCTTGGCTGCGGCCAGTTCGGCAGGTGTGCCGTGTTCGTCGGTGGCACACAGGAACATGACCTCATTGCCCCGGCCGCGCTGGTAGCGCGCATAAAGATCTGCGGGCAGCTGTGAGCCCACCAGATTGCCCAGGTGTTTGATCCCGTTGATATAGGGGATCGCCGAGGTGATCAGAATCCGTGCCATTTCAGTCTTCCGCTTCAGTCTTCCAGGCTTAAGTTCGCTGCCCCTCTACCGCATGTGGGCGGGCAGTGAAATCCCTGATTGGAAAAGGGCGCGTGTTTCAGGCTGTTTCGGCAGGTTTTTCGGATTTTTGGCGCTCGGGCAGAAACTCGTCAATCACCAGATAGGCCAGGATCACGAACAGGCAGGCGGCTCCGACTTGCAGAATCCGGTCGATGGCCTTGGTGTCGGCGTCATCGGCAAAGGGCGCGATGGTGCCGCCATAGATGATCAGGAAGGTGGACAGGGCCGATCCCGCCAGTGCGGCCGAGGGTTTGCCGGATTTCATCATAGACCCCAGGGTCAGGCATACCAAAACGCCCAGAACCATCGCGGTTATCAGGACTGGGGCCATCACTGTCAGCTCATTGCTGACTATGGCAAACGCGGCACCCATAGCGTTGGCCAACAGCATTGTTTTTGCCACTTTCGGCCCAGCGGCGGGCATCGCGGCCAGTTGCTGGCCCAGGATCGCGACAAAGAACAGCGTCAGGATATAGGAGCTGTCGATCACGAAGAAGGTCAGCGCAAAGGGGACTGTGACTAGCGACATGCGCAGCATGCGTCGCTTTCTGTCGAACTCGGAGGCCTGTGGCGCAGCTGCTGCGGCGCCGGGTTGTGGAGGTGCGGCTGGGAAGAGCTCGAACATCAGCATTGCTGTGAAGGCGGCGATCAGCAGGTTCAACGGGACCCAGGTTACCAGAACGAGGGTCAGATCCGGCGATTGCAGCACAAGGTTGGGCACCATAAGCACCGCCATCAGTGTCAGAATGCCGTGCAACATGCCAGCACCGGCCAGCGACCACGCATAGGACAGAAAGATGCCGATGGCGATGGCGGCCAGAAAGACGACGGGATAGGGCGCCAGAGCTGATGACAGGACAAAGGACAGCGACATCGTCCACAGCGACAGGAAGGCCAGGCTCAAAGCCGCCTTGACCGGCGGGGCGGCGGGTCCTTGCAGAAAGAGTGCTGAAAACACCGCTCCGACCACTGCCATGGGCCAGCCCAGAACCAGGCCCACAGCAAAAAGCCCACCTGCGCCGCAGGTCAGACGCAGGATAAAGTTGCGATCGTCGGGGCTCAGTTCAGTAGGCATAAGAGAAGATCGAAACCAGACGGATATAGGCCCGCCCGATAGTGTTCAGGACCACTCCGTCGTTGAGATACATGATAACGTCTGCCTGTCCGTTCACTTGAATGCGCAAGTCATCGTTTTCATCCGCTGCTTCATAGCCGGGCAGGACGATCCGCACCGGGAAGCGTTCGGGATCACGCAGGAAACCCTTGGTGGTGGGCGGGTTCGCCAGACTGCCGCTGTCTTCACCGCCGCTGACGTACACGGCGGCGCTGAAGCTTTCGATCTGTCCCTTGAAGATCTGGCCGGGATGCATGTCAAACACCACATCCACTGGCGCGCCCAGCTTGGCCCGACCCAGGTTGTTTTCGGTCATGTAGGCTTCGACCCACACATCCGTCGCGTCCAGAAAAGTCAGCAGGTCCTGTCCAGCCTTGGCATAGGTGCCCGGTGCAATCGACAGGTTCGAGATGACCCCTCGTGCAGGTGCCACCAGTTCGGTCCATTCAAGGTTCAACTCGGCTTCGGCCAATGCGGCCAGTGCCTGCTGAATCTGCGGGTTGTCGGTGCCTTCGCTGCCCAGCTGCTCCTTGGCGCGTTCCAGATCGGCGATGGCGTTTTCCAGTTCGGCTTGGGCCGAAGCCAGTTTGCCGCGGGCATCATCGGCCGTTGCAATGGGCACCAGCCCTTTCTTTTCAAGGGCAAAGACCCGTTCGGTCTGCAGCTTGGTGGTTTCCAGATTGCTTTCAGCGCGGGCCACGCGGGCCTGTGCGCCGCTGACCTGGGCCGAGGACGCGCCCACCGATTGCGTCGCTGCGGCCAGTTGTGCTTCGGCCTTGGTCTTGGCGATCTGGTATTGCCGCTGGTCGATCCGCAGCAGCACGTCCCCGGTATTCACCACCTGGCCGTTTTCTACCAGTACCTCGGTGATCGTGCCGGATACCTGTGGAATGATGGGTGTCACCACGGCTTTGACCCGTGCATTGCTGGTAAAGGGCGTGCCGCGATCTGCGGCAAGGTACCAGACCAGAATGACAACCAGAACGCCCAGAACCGTCCAGATGGTCTTTCTCATGACGACTGCTCCGCCCCGGTGTCCACTCCGGATTCTGCGTCGTCGGCTGGTGAGTCCTCCATCCACAGAACGAACAGCTCATAAAACACGGCCATGATCACCGGTCCCATGAAGATACCAACCAGCCCATAGGCCAGCATGCCGCCCAGAACCCCCAGCAGGATCACCAGCATCGGTGTCTTCAGTCCCTGAGCAATGAAGATCGGACGCAGGAAGTTGTCGGAAATTGCAACCGGAACGATCAGCACCGTGAACAGCAGAGCGGCACCGGTATCCATTGACGACCAAGCGTAAATCGCAGTCGGGATCAGGACGATGGCGGCTCCGATCTGGATGATGGCCAGGATCAGCGCAATCATGGCAATGGTGGCAGCGGCTTCAAATCCGAACAGCGCCAGGATGACCCAGGCTGCCCCAGCCTGCATTGCGGCCACACCGACAACGCCGCGGCTGACATTGCGGATCGTGGCACCCGCCATCAGCACGATCTCGCCGCCACGCGGAGCAAACACCCGATTGGCGAATTTCTGGATCCCCTTGACCAGATTGGGACCGGGGCCAAACAATATTCCCATGATGATGACCGCGAGGGCCATAGCCAGAAGGCCGACGCCAACGCTCAGAACCTTGCCGAAGATCGCACTGGCCACGTCCAGGATCTGCTTGCCGTATTTGTCCATCGCACCCTGGAGGTTCGTCTCGAACATGCGCCAGACATCCACGGCCTTGGGGCCGATGACCGGAACCTCTTCCAGACCTTCAGGAACCGGGGGCACTTCCAACTCACCAGAAGCAGCTTTTTCCGCAACCTCGGACCCGAAATTGGCCGCACCGGACACGGCCGACGCGACAGGCCCCAAGGTCACAAGCAGTCCCAGCAGAACCAGCAGAGTGGTTGCCAGCTTCTTGCGCCCGCCCAGTTTCTTCTGCAGCCAGTCGAACAGCGGATAGACCGCGATTGCCAGGATCGTCGCCCAGATCACCACGCCGGCCAATGGCGCCAGCATGACTAGGATGCTGTATAAAAACAGCCCCAGAAACAGCAGTCTGATGGCCAGATCAATTGTCTGCGCGTCTTTAGATTTGTTCATCCTGAATACCCCAGCTCTCCGTCCATGGGATCAGAAGACCGCAAGCCGTACCTTCGCGCAAAGGTTTTTTTGAATATGTGCCTCGTCATTTGGTCGGTGTTCCGACCACGCGCTACTTTTCGCGCGACCGTTTCAGCAGGTTGCCAATGGTAAACGAGGTGCGCGGCGCATAGACATAATTGGTCCGTTCCTCGGGTGTCGGGCGTACCCGCGACCGTGACACGCCAAACAGGATCAAGAACAAATGCCCAACCGCAACAAATCCGAACAGCGCGGACGGGCCATATGCTTCGATCAGGCTGGAGGCCACAAACGGAGAGGCGATGGCGCCAAGCGCAAAGAAGAACATCAGCGCCGCCGACAGTTCGACCCGTTGTTCGCGGGTGGCAAAGTCATGGGCATGCGCCGCCGAGACCGAGAAGATCGGAAAAGTGGTGAAGCCGAAGAACGCTGCCGCCAGCATGACCCCGACCGTTCCTGTGCCGCTCGCCGCCATTGTGATGCCACAGGACAGGATCGCCACCACTGACAACCAGATCAGAACCCAGCGGCGGTCATATTTGTCGGCCAGCCAGCCCATCGGGTATTGTGCCAGCGCACCTCCAAACACAAAGGCTGCAAGGAAGAAGGCGATCTGGTCGATCTCCAGCCCGACCTCCTGTCCGTAAACCGGGCCGACCATCCGGAATGAGGCGGAGCTCAGCGCCGCCACGATCACACCCGCTACTGCCAGCGGCGAACAGTGCCAGGCCAGTTTGGGGCGCAGGCGCGGCGCGTCAGGGGTTTCCGGTTGACTGGCTTTGGTCAGTGTCAGCGGGAGCAGCGCGGCGCAGCACAGGATCGCGAGCAGGTTATAGGATATGTAGCTCGCCGGAGGCAGCACCGCGATGATCAGCTGTGCACCCAGCGAAGCGCTCATGTCCACGATCCGGTACAACCCGGTGGTCCGGCCCCTGTTTTCATTGGTGACCTTGGCGTTCAGCCAGGCTTCGATCACCGTGTAGCATCCCGCCACGCAGGTGCCCGAGGCGATCCTCAGCAGCGCCCAGATGTTCGGGTTTTCCGTCAGCGTGTGCCCCAGCAGGCCCATGGCCCCCAGTGCGGTACAGACGGCAAAGGCGCGGGAATGGCCGACTGTCCCCATCAGGCGCGGCGCCCACCAACATCCGATGAAAAAGCCCAAGAAATGCGCCGAGCCCAAAAGACCGATCTGTTCCGTGCTGAAGCCCAGGGTCAACCCTGAGATCGCGTCCAGCGGGCCTACGCCGCCGGTAGACAGCTGCAGCAGGGCAACAGACAAAAACAAGGCGGCAAAGGAAACGATCAGGCGCATGGTTGCCCAACATGACGGATCTGGCGGCAGGTTCTAGGGTTTTTTCGACCTGCCCATGTCGTCTTTGGTCCTTGCCGGTCACGGCTGCTGTCAACCGGTAACACCGATCACGGCGCGGATATCCAATTCGACGGCGTCAGCCACGAGATCGGCATACCCGGTGGCCCCGAACTCGGATCGGCGGATGACACCTGACAAATGCACGCTCAGCTGCTCAAGAGCGTCCGGCGCGCTGCCCGGCGGTCGATACAGTGCTGCCCGCAGGCGGATCGGCAGGGTCACATCCCGAAGGGTCAGATCCCCGGCCAGCTGCGCTCCGTTCGACAGGCGTTGATCCCGCCCCAGGGTTACGGTGGTTGAGCGGAACCGGATGGTGGGGAAGCGCGCTGCATCCAACACCTCCGGGCCCAGCATCGCCTGGGTGGCAAACGCGAGCCCGGTTCGCGCCCTCGCCACGTCCATCACGACAGTGACCCGGGTGCGCGCCAGATTGGCCGGATCGATCTCGATCTCGGCGCTTTTTACCGGCATGGTGCCACGCTGGCGGATACCGCTCAGCGTGAAGGCAAACCCGACCGAGTTGTCGGCATTCTGCAACACATACCGCAAGGGTGCGGCGTGCAGAGCTGCAGGCTGCCCCAGAGCTGCGAGGGAGAGAAGGGTAAAATGTCGTCTTGAAATCCGTGTCCCGGAAAGGCGTGTCATGTGGCGCTCCTTCCCTTCCTAGTCTAAGCCGGTGCAGCGCCAATGCCAGCTTTGGAGGCCTGGTTTCACCGGCTTATCATCTTGCGTGACTGCTGCTTCTTTCTGGTCAAAAATACCTCGGGGGAGGCGTGGCTTGCCACGACGGGGGCAGCGCCCCCTAAGCCGGCTCGTCAACCGTCTCTGTCGTTGGGGATAACAGCTCCAGACCCCGCCCCGGGGCGGTTTGCATGATCTGCCACCGGCGCGTGGAGCTGGTGCGGGCGCGCAGCCGGTCCAGCTGCCACAGGCGTCGGGTGCCGGAATGCGCAGGTACCATGGACCAGCGGCTTTCGATCCCCTGGGCGCCGCCCTGTCCGGGGGTCAGCAACAGGCCCAGCGGAGCCTGTCCCACCTGGCCGCCCTGCTCGGCGGCCAGATGCATCCGGCGCACCGGGGTCAGCGCGGGGGGGGCAGGCAGGTCGGCAATCACCAGTGGGACCGCCCCGGCGCGCAGGGCCTCTTCGACGCTCCACAGCAGATCTTCGGCCCGGGAGGCGCGCAGGAACAGGACGCGTGCCGGGTCGGTGAAGTCGCGCATTCCGTCCGGGTTCAGCTGCTCGGGCTCCCAGGCCGGGCTGATCCAAAGCACGGGCCCCTTGCAACAAGAGGCCAGCCAGAGGGCAAAACTGCGCCGCGCGGTCCCACAGGCCTCGTGTACCCGTCCCCGCTCCAGTGCGATGTCGCCCCGGGTGTCGCCTGTCAGGACGATCTTGGGGCGGGGGCGTTCAGTGGCGCGGTTGAGCAGATGAGTCGGCATGGCTTCAGATTACAATGTTCACTATATGTTCTCAAGATTGATCTTCGAGAAGACCCTTGTACCTGACGTCCCGAAGGTTACGTTCACCGCAACGCGATCACAGAGAAGGACCTCGCACATGAAGATGAACCCGTTGGGCCGAACCGGGATCGAGGTGTCGGAACTCTGTCTGGGAACCATGACCTTCGGCACCCAAACCCCAGAGGAAGAAGCCCATGCCCAGATCGACATGGCGCTGGCGGGCGGCATCAATTTCGTTGACACGGCCGAGATGTACCCGGTGAACCCGATCAGCGCCGAGACCGTTGGTCGAAGTGAAGAAATCATCGGCAACTGGAATGCCAGAACAGGGCGGCGCGGTGACTATGTTCTGGCCACCAAACATTCCGGCGAAGGCATGAAGCATGTCCGCGACGGCGCGCCGATTTCGTCCAAGACCATTGCGCCCACGATCGAGGCCTCCCTGCGACGGCTGCAGACCGACTATATCGACCTTTACCAATTCCATTGGCCAAACCGTGGAAGCTACATGTTCCGGCAGAACTGGAGCTATGATCCGTCCAAACAGAACCGTGAGGACACGCTGGCAAACATGGAAGACTGCCTTGGCGCATTGCAGAGCCAGGTGGACAAGGGCAATATCCGCGCCTTTGGCCTGTCGAACGAAAGCGCGTGGGGAACCGCTCAATGGTTGCGGATTGCCGAGGCGGCAGGCACGCCGCGTTTGGCCTCGATCCAGAACGAATACTCACTGCTCTGCAGGCTGTATGATACGGATCTGGCTGAACTCAGCGTCAACGAGGATGTTGGATTGCTGGCCTTCTCCCCCTTGGGTACCGGGTTGTTGACCGGCAAGTATCAGGATGGTGCCGTGCCCGAAGGTTCGCGCAAAGCGATCAGCCCCGAGCTTGGCGGGCGCCATTCGGATCGTGTCTATGGGGTTGTCGCGGTGTATCTGGAGATCGCCAAACGTCATGGCCTGGACCCGATCCACATGGCTTTGGCCTGGTGCCGCACGCGACCCTTCATGACATCGGCGATCTTTGGGGCGACGCGCCTTCCGCAGCTGGAGCATATCCTGAAATCCGTTGATCTGGAATTGGGCCAGGAGGTTCTGGACGAGATCACGGCGGCGCACCGGGCCCATCCGATGCCATATTGAACAGGGGAGAGGGGGCGCTGCCCCCTCGACCTGCGGTCTCACCCCCGGGATATTTTCAGCCAGATGAAATCCGGATCCGGTCTCTTCCTGCGACCCCGGAGGACCCGGAATGCGAAACAGAGCCGGGGCGGGGGCCGTGTCGGGTCAGTGGTGCGTCGGTCGCACGCGGTCCTGGCGCAGGTCACGAGCAGATGAGCCATGCGCGGTGCGGAAGGCGCGGGCGAAGCTGCTTTGCGACGTGAAACCCGTCGCCAGTGCCACATCCATCAGCGGCATTTCCGTGTCAGTCACGAGGCGGCGCGCCTCGGCCAGGCGTAGTTGAAGGTAATGGTCCTGCGGCGTTGTGTTGAGGCGCAGGCGGAACTGCTGCTGCAGGCTGCGCGGGCTGGTGCCGAGGGTCCTGGCGATTTCGACCAGTGGCATCGGCTCTTCCAGTGCGGCCTCCATCAGCGCATGAGCCTTGGCGGTCAGCGCATTGTGTTTGTGGCTGCCCAGGCGGCTTTGCGGGCGCGCGGGATCCTGTGGGCCATCATAGAGGAACAGCCCGGCCACGCGCGAGGCAAACCCGGCGGTATGCCGTGCACCGATGATATGTAACATCATCTCGATCGCGGGGGTGGCGCCGCCGCTGGTCAGGCGCGCTTCGGAGACCACATACCGGTCCTGTTTTACGTCTACATCCGGGAAGCGGGAGGCGAAATTCTCCAAATCCTCCCAGTGGGTCGTGGCGCTGTGCCCGTCCAGCAATCCGGCCTCGGCGAGGAGCCAGGGGCCGCCGTCGATACCGGCAAGGGTTGTGCCGCTGGCGGCGAGGCGCCGCAATCCGTTCAGGAGCGATGGTGTGGCATGGCGGGCCAGTTGGAATCCGGCAACGACGATCAGCAGCTCGCAGCTGTCCAGCCGCGAGAGCGGAATGCCCGGCACCTGCAGCCCGCTGGTCAGAGTCGCAGGCGCGCCGGTGGCGGTGACATATTCCCAGTCGAAAGCATGACGATCAGCCAGCCGATTGGCAGCACGCATCGGATCCACGGCAGCCGCAAAGCTGAGCGTGTTGCAATCGTCCAGCACCAGCACTGCGGTTTTCAGAGCCTTGTGTTCCGGCTGCAGGATGTTTTTTGCGGATTTCATCAAGTTCGATTCGCATGTTGTAAAGTTCAGGCGTCAAGGCTGCGGCAGTCTGATTGCGAAATCAAATCGGAATCCGGGGACAAGCCTGGGGATATCCCGCAGGAAAACCCTGTAAAACACGAGGAAAACGCTCATGCCTCTGGAAATGAACCGCGAAGTCTTCATCACCTGTGCCGTGACCGGCTCGGGCGGAACTCAGGATCGCAGCCCGCACGTGCCGCGTTCGCCCAAGCAGATTGCCGACAGTGCCATCGCTGCGGCCAAGGCGGGCGCCGCCATCGTGCATTGCCACGTGCGCGATCCCGAAACCGGCGCGCCGAGCCGGGATCTTGCCTATTATCGGGAGGTTACCGACCGGATCCGCGACGCCGAAGTGGATGTGGTGCTGAACCTGACTGCCGGCATGGGCGGTGACATCGTGTTTGGCGGCGTCGAAAGCCCGTTCCCGGTGGATGAGGCTGGAACCGACATGATCGGTGCGTCCGAGCGCGTGGCCCACATCGCCGAATGCCTGCCGGAAATCTGCACCCTGGATTGCGGCACAATGAACTTTGCCGAGGCAGATTACGTCATGACCAACACCCCCGGCGCGCTGCGCGCCATGGGGCAGATGATGACCGATCTGGGCGTGAAGCCGGAAATCGAAGCCTTTGACACCGGCCATCTGTGGTTTGCCAAGCAATTGGTGAAGGAAGGCATCCTGGAAGATCCCGCACTGGTGCAACTGTGCATGGGCGTGCCGTGGGGGGCGCCCGATGACCTCAATACCTTCATGGCGATGGTCAACAATGTGCCGGACAACTGGACCTTCAGCGCCTTTTCGCTGGGCCGGAACCAAATGGCCTATGCCAGCGCCGCGGTGCTGGCGGGTGGCAATGTGCGGGTCGGTCTGGAAGACAATCTGTGGCTGGACAAGGGCGTGCTGGCGGAAAACTGGCAGCTGGTCGAACGCGCAAACACCATCGTGTCGAACATGGGCGCACGTGTCATTGGCCCGGATGAAGTGCGGGCAAAGCTTGGCCTGACCAAGCGGGCGCCGGTGTCGAAGTAAGCGGGCACAGGCCGTGCGCAGCCCTGATGGGGGCTGTGCACGGCCTGTGTGTACGAGTCTGGCGACTGACGGGGAGGGCGCGAACATGCGCTGCCAGGACAGGAGCGGTATTGTGTCCGCCCATGGCGGACACGGGAGCGTTTCAGCTTGCCCGATAAATCCGGCACAAAAAGCAGTTGTTGCTTGCACTGCGCAAGTCGACAAAGGCGATGTCGGGGCGTTCGAGCAGGTGAGCGGCATAAACCGTCAGATCAACGCGCGGCGTGACCGCCCCGGTGCCATAGACGATGCGCTCATCAGCGCTGTAACCGCGCAGGATATAGTGCGGCGCGTCCAGGAAGGCGGGCGGTTCGGACGACGGTTCGGCCTGCGTACATCCCGGGTCGCAGATGTAAATGGGCCCGGTTTCGGTGAACGGGTTGCGGGTCTTAAACGGGCGGTGCGCCAGCGCCAGATATGGCTGTCCGGCGGGCACGTTCTGCAGGCAATGGCGGCAGGGCATCCCGCCCTCTTCGGCACTGGCATGGCGTTCGACCGGATCGCCGTAACTGTCACGTCCGGTGCGGTGGATGTTGTCCACATCCGCGCTGGGCAATCCATGAAATTCAAGTCTCATTATCGGTCTCCTTTTCACATCCATATGGCGCGGGCCGGGATGTGCGGGCGACCCGGAACATGCGGGAATGCATAAATGACCAAAACAGCAGCAATTATCGGTGGGGGCGTGATCGGCGGCGGATGGGCCGCGCGGTTTTTGCTCAACGGTTGGAATGTACGGGTGTTCGATCCGGACCCCGAAGCTGAGCGCAAGATCAGCGAAGTGCTTGGCAATGCGCGACGCTCTTTGCCGGGGCTGGGCAATGTGGCGCTGCCGCCTGAGGGCGCTTTGAGCTTTCATGCCACCGTGGCCGAAGCCGTGGACGGCGCCGAGTGGATTCAGGAAAGCGTGCCAGAGCGGTTGGACCTGAAGCAAAAGGTGTATGCCGAGCTGCAGGCGCATGCGGCGACGGATGCGGTGATCGGATCCTCGACCAGCGGGTTCAAACCTTCGGAGCTGCAGGACGGGCGGGACCGTCCCGGGCAGATCGTGGTGACCCACCCGTTCAACCCGGTCTATCTGCTGCCGCTGGTGGAACTGGTCACGACCGATGCGAACCCGGCAGGGGTCATCGACCGTGCCAAGGAAATCATCAGCTCGGTGGGGATGTACCCGCTGCATTTGAAGAAAGAGATCGACGCCCATGTGGCCGACCGCTTTCTTGAGGCGGTCTGGCGTGAAGCGCTGTGGCTGGTCAAGGATGGCATCGCCACCACCGAGGAAATCGACAACGCTATCCGCTATGGCTTTGGCATCCGCTGGGCCCAGATGGGGCTGTTCGAGACCTATCGCGTCGCCGGTGGCGAAGCGGGCATGAAGCATTTCATGGCGCAGTTCGGACCGGCGCTGAAATGGCCGTGGACCAAGCTGATGGATGTGCCGGAGTTTACCGACGAGCTGGTGGATCTGATTGCCGGGCAGTCGGATGATCAATCCGGGCACATGTCTATCCGCGATCTGGAACGCGCCCGGGATGACAACCTTGTGGGCATGATGCGGGCGCTGTCCGCCAATGACTTTGGCGCAGGCGCGTTGCAGAACGCCCATGACGCGGCGCGGCTGGGCGAGGCAGGGTTGGCGACAACCATGACCGAGGTTGCGGATCTGGGTCAGCCGATCCTGACCCAATCGCGCGTCGTTCCGCTGGATTGGACCGATTATAACGGGCACATGACCGAAAGCCGCTATCTGGATGCGTTTGCGCAATCCACCGACCGATTGATGCTGATCATTGGTTGTACGCCGGAATACATCGCTTCGGGCGGGTCCTTTTTCACGGCTGAAACGCATATCCGGCACATTGACGAAGTCCATGCAGGTCATCCCATTCAGGTGAAGACGCAAGTGATCATGGGCGCGGGCAAGAAAATGCACCTGTGGCATGAAATGTATGAGGGCGACCGTCTGCTGGCGACGGGTGAACACATGCTGCTGCATGTGGACTTGAAGACCCGCCGTTCCTCACCGCCTGCTGCGCATATTGAAGCCAATCTGGTGCAGATTGCCGAGGCGCATGCGGCACTGCCAGCCCCCGAAGGGCTGGGGCGCGCGATCGGAGCACCTCGGTGACGCTGCGCCGGGTTCTGATCACCGCAGGCGCGTCCGGGATCGGACGCGCCATGGGGGACGCGTTTGATGCGGCGGGCTATGAGGTCTGGGTCACGGACGTAGACGCGGCCGCGTTGCAGGCACTTCCGGCCGGTTGGCAGGGTTTCGCGGTGAACGTCACCGACGAGGCGGCAATGCAGAGCGTCTTTGCCCAAGTGGCCGAGGCCGGGGGGCTGGACGTGCTCTGTGCTAATGCCGGGATCGCCGGGCCAACTGCACTGATCGAGGATATCGAGTTGGAAGACTGGCGGTCTTGCGTCAGCGTCAATCTGGAAGGGGCCTTTCTGGCGGCGAAGTACGCTGCACCTCTGATGAAGGGGGCAGGCTCCGGGTCAATAGTCGTGACATCGTCCACGGCTGGGCAGTATGGCTATCCAAACCGGGCGCCATATGCGGCGGCGAAATGGGCTGTCATTGGCCTGACCAAGACATTGGCGATGGAGCTGGGCCCGTTTGGCATCCGGGCCAACGCAATCTGTCCCGGTGCGGTCGAAGGTCCTCGCATGGAAGGAGTGCTGGAGCGGGAGGCCGCGGCCAAGGGAATGACCCGGGACGAGGTCTATGCCGGCTATGCCTCGGGTACCTCGATGGGCAGCTTTATCGAAGCGATGGATATCGGCAACATGGCGGTATTTCTGAGCTCAGACGCAGCGCGGCTGGTGTCGGGCCAAGTGATCGCGGTTGATGGTCATACGGTGAACCCGGATCCCAAAGTATAGCTCAAAGGGTCGCCTCCGGGACGCCTTTGCGGACGCCCCGGTCCGGTGAGGCGCTGCCCTTTGCCTAGAGGGCTTCACCCCGGGGGGCATTCGGGCCGGATGCAGGGCGCAGATCAGGTGATGTGCGCCCGCAAGTCTTCGATATGGGCCGGAAATTGGCGCGCCGTGACATCCGCTTCGCGCACCAGCCGGTCGAAATGCGTGGTGAAGGTTTCGATCCGGTCGCGGTCACGAAAAGCCAGATAGTGTGACCCGGCGTAGAAGACGCAGAGCAGCGGTCCGAAAATCGTGATCGGCGACGAATAGAGCCGTTTGGCATCAAACAGATAGATCCGCAGGCGCGGATAGAGTTGACGGCTTAGAACGGCGAATTGCTGCAACTGCTCCAGACGCAAATCCAGCGGCAACCCTTCGTAATAGCCGGTGCCGTTGGCAAAGCAGTGCAGCTCGTAAAGCGGCATGGCAATTTCATAGTCGGATTGGGCCTGGCGCATCCACCCAAGGCGGTCTTCCGAGGCGCCGATGGCCTGGTCCGCAGTGCGGCCCAGATGAGGGGCGTATTCCCATTCCAGCAGCGCGCGGGTTTTCAGCATGTCGGGCAGCGCGGCTGGGACATGGCGGATCTTGTAACCTGCGGCCTCCTGATGCCAGTCGAAAATGCGTTCATCAACCAGGGCGCGCGGCGCTTCGGTCAAGGACAGCGACCCGGCGAGCAGTTCAGCAGCGCTTTCGGGGCGATCCGAGAGCGACAGGAGCCAGTCGGCCGAGACGCCGAGCGCCGAAGCGCAAGCCCCAACCACATGCGCATTGGGCAGGCGGGCGCCCTCGTCGGTCAGGAGCTGCGAAATCGTCGAGCGATCTACCCCGGTTTGCCGGGCCAGGGCGCTTTGGCTGAGGCCACTGTCACCAAGGGCTCGGGTCAGGCGCTGGCGGAAGGCCTGAGCGCGAAGGCGTTTGTCGATTTTTTCCGTCATGTGGTGATAAATATCATCATCTGTGAGTTTTGTTAATCATATTCAGAATTCGCGCGTGCCTGTTTTCAGGGTAACGGTTTTGTGAAAAGCAAAAAGACGGGACACGGAATGGAAACGCGAGTGAGATCCTTGGTCAAAGCCCTGTTGTGGAATCTTATGGGGCTGGTGTCGATGACCGCCGTGGGGTTTGCCACCACGGGATCAGTGCTTTCAGGTGGGATTATGGCGCTGGTCAATACGGGCATCGGATTTACCATGTATCTGTTTTATGAACGGGCCTGGGCCAATGTACGCTGGGGGCGTCATGTCTGAGCGCTCGTACGCAAGCCGGTATGCAAATGCCGGGGTCGAGTGGATCACCCTTGGTCTGATCGTGGCCTGTTATCTGGCCTGGGGGGCGGCTTTGTTCTGGTTGCCTTCGGTCAGCCTGACAGGTGCGGTTATCATGACGGGCGTTCTGGTGGCGTTTCATGCCTCGCTGACCCACGAGGTGCTGCATGGTCATCCGTTCCGGTCCAAACCATTGAACGAGGCGACCATGTTCCTGCCTCTGAACCTGATGATCCCGTATAACCGGTTCCGGGATACACATCTGGACCATCACCGGGACGCAGTGTTGACCGATCCCTATGACGATCCGGAATCGAATTTTCTGGATCCGGTGGTCTGGAACAAGATGTGTCTGGTGCAGAGCGTTCTGTACCGCGTGAACAATACGCTGTTGGGGCGGGTGCTGATCGGGCCTGCCATCGGGCAAGCCTGTTTCACCATCGGCGATCTGAAGGCCATGGGGCGAGGAGACGGCGAGGTGATCAAGGCCTGGGCGCTGCATGTTCCAGGTGCGGCCATCGTGATCTGGATCGTGCTGCAATCTGCCATGCCACTCTGGGCCTATCTGATCTCGGCCTATATCGGGCTGGGCCTGCTGAAGATCCGGACCTTCCTTGAACATCGCGCCCATGAAAGATCGCGCGCCCGCACGGTGATCATCGAAGATCGCGGTCCATTGGCCTGGCTGTTTCTGTACAATTCGCTGCACGTGGTTCATCACATGCATCCCGGTGCCCCTTGGTACGCGTTGCCGAAGCTCTATCGCGAGAACAAGGCGCGGTATCTGGCCTGCAATGAGGCTTATGTCTATCGCTCTTATGGTGAGATCTTTCGGCAATACCTGTTCCGGGCCAAGGATCCGGTGCCGCATCCGCTCTGGCCGCACGGGTAGAATGCCGTCATATACGGGACCATGAGTTTGTGGATTCCCGTCACCATCGCAGCCGCATCGTTTCAGACGGTGCGGTTTATGCTTCAGAAAGTGCTGAGCACCGGAAGTCTGTCGCCCGCGGGCGCCACCTTTGCCCGGTTTGCCTATTCCATGCCACTGGTTCTGTTGGGGCTGGGCCTGTATCTGGTCGGATCGGGACGTACGCTGCCTGCACTGCCCGGAACATTCTGGATGTTTGCAGCCATCGGCGGCACGGCTCAGATCCTGGCAACAATCTGTGTCGTCGCACTGTTCAAGCAGCGCAATTTCGCAGCCGGCATCACTTTCAAGAAAACCGAAGTCATTCAGACCGCCATTGTCGGCCTTGTCGTGCTGGGCGATACCATCTCGACCTGGGGCTGGGCGGCGATCGCGATTGGGTTGGCGGCGGTGCTGGTTCTCGGCAAGAGCCCCGGCAGTGACGGACCTTGGTGGCGGCATCTGACCAATCGCGCCTCGCAGTTGGGGTTGGGGTCTGGGGTGCTGTTTGCCTTTTCTGCGGTCAGCTACCGCGGCGCGTCGCTGCAATTGGCCGAACTGGAACCGGCGTTTCGGGCTGGCGTTACACTGGCGGCGGTGGTGTCCATGCAGGCCGTTGGAATGGCGCTGTGGCTGGCCTGGCGCGACCGGGCGCAATTGCAGGCCGTCTGGGCAACACGGCGGGTGGCCCTTTGGGTCGGGCTGACCAGCCTGGGCGGGTCGTTCTGCTGGTTCTGGGCCTTCACACTGCAGAACGCTGCTTACGTAAAGGCGCTGGGGCAGGTGGAGCTGTTTCTGAGCCTGCTGGCCTCGGCCCTGTTCTTCCGGGAACAGATCTCGCGCCGCGAGGTGTTGGGAATGAGCCTGCTGGCCCTGTCGATTTTGGCTCTGGTCCTGGCAATCTGAGAACGGATGCTCTCCCGCCCCTTTGTCTGGCACTCCGTGCCATCAAAGCGTTGGGCACAGCAGCGCCATGGGCGCTGCTTGGGGGCTCTGCCCCCGTCGCGCGTTGCGCGTCTCCCCCGGAGTTTTGAGGCAAAGTGAATGAAGGAGCGCAGGCGCCCCTGCTTCTTTTTGGTCAAAAATACCTCGGGGGGAGTCGTGACCTGTCACGACGGGGGCAGAGCCCCCTTGATCCGGGATGTGTCGCTCGCGTTTCGATGCGTAGGAGACGAGGCAGCAGCGCCGTAGGCGCTGCCACGCCCAACTGTGTCGTGGCCCGTCAGGGCCGCGTTAACAGGCGGGAGCGCTGCGGGTTGTATCAGTCCGTCAGTCCGTTTCCGGCATGGGATAGCCGCGCAAGCGCAGGAACAGGCTGGCTTCGTCGTTATTGTGGAAATAGGGTACTGACTTTGGTGGTGTCAGGTCGTGAGCCCGGGCGGCGACTTCGGCCAGAACCACCTCGGTGATGAAGGGCAGATCGAACTTGCGGGCTTCGGTTAGCTTGATCCATTGCAGATGTGACAGCTCATCCGAAGCTTGGCTGAAATCGTCCAGGTCGCCGGTAATCTCGTCGGCATCGACCAGAAAAAACCGGGCATCGAACCGGCGTGGCCGTCCGGGCGGGGTCAGGGCGCGGAATACGAATTGCAACGCGTGGGCCGCCGGCAGATGGCCAGTGGCGGCAAAACTTGTCCAGTCCTCGGGGATGTCTCCCTGCCAGGCTTCGGACCAGGCGCCGGGCGTGCCCAGGACGAGGCCGGTTTCCTCCCAAAGCTCTCGCACCGCTGCCACGGCCAGCGCGTGATGAATGTCATCACTGGCCTTTTCGGCCAACCGTTCGCGGCACAGGTCGGGCAGGGCGGTGCCCAGCGGGATCGACGCGTCTTCAAGATCCACCGCTCCGCCGGGAAAGACGAACTTGTTGGGCATGAAGGCTGCCTTGGCGCCACGCTGACCCATCAGGATTGCCGGATCGCTCATCCGATCGCGCATGACAATGACCGTGGCCGCATTGCGAATGGCGCTGCGGTCCGTGGTGGTCTGGCCTGAAATCGGACCGTTGCCCGGTGTGTGTTCTGGTGTCTGCTCAGCGCTCATGGGCCCTCACTCGGCTCGGGGCCTTCAGTCTTCCTTGCCGAACCCGTGCATGCGCCGGGCCCATTGGAAACCGATGACCGCTCCTTTCAATCTTGGCAGAAGGTATAGAGACAATCCGGTGCAGCCAACCGCAAAGATGGTAAACATGGTCAAAGGTTCGGGCCGCCACGCAACGTAAGCAATGTGCAGCGCCGGAGCGAGCAGGTGTCCGACCAGCAGGATCGTCAAATAGGCCGGTGCATCGTCGGCGCGGTGATGACTGAGATCCTGATCGCAGACCGCACAGGTGTCATTTACCTTGAGATAGGAATGCAGCAGATCACCACTGCCGCAATTTGGGCATTTACGGCGCCAACCCTTCAACATGGCTTTGCCGAGCGGGCGTTCCTCTTCGGCGCTTGTGCCGCGGGCGATGGCGTCTGCCTCGAGCGAGCCGGTATTGGCGATCTGTGAATCGGTCATGCGAAATCCTGTCACTGAACCCCTTATTTGGGCCGATCGCGGAAAAACAAAAAGGGGACCGGGCGTCCTTGCGGCAGGATGCCGCGACGTTCTTTTTGGCGATGGCCTGCTTTTTTTGCGACGGAACAGGTGCCGGGCTGCGTTTGAGACACATGGTTGACGGCGCCGGGCCGTCCTTGCACAGAAAGAGAGACCATGAAAACGCAGCAGAAACGGGCAAAGGCAAACGTGGCATTCATCGCAGGCCTTGTTGCAACCGCGGGGATTGTGACCGCTTCGGCCTCGCAGGCTGGACCGGGCGGTTTTGGCAAGCACGGCGAACGCCCGAGCTTTGAGCAGCTGGATACCGATGGCAATGGCGAGATTTCCAAGGCCGAGCTGGAAAACCGCGGCGCAGCCCGGTTCGCCACGGCCGACAGCAACGGTGACGGCAAACTGACGGTGGAGGAAATGATCGCCGCCAGTCAGAACCGGGCCCAAGATCGCGCGGCCAAGATGGTCAAGAAATTCGACACCAATGGCGATGGTGCCCTGAGCCAGGACGAGTTGCCCAAACCCCGCCATGCAGGCAAGATGTTCGAACGCATTGACGCGGATGGCAGTGGCGGTATCTCGGCCGAGGAGTTTGCCGAGGCCAAGGACCGGATGCGAGGTCACCGAAAGCACAAGGGAAATGATCAGAGCACCGATCAGAACTGACCTTCGGATTGTGGCCCAAAGGGATCCCGGCGCACGGGATCCCGACCGATGGAGGTCTTGATGAGCAGCAGGACAGCGTTTTGGCGGGAGCCGGGTTCGTGTGACGGGCCGGTCTGCGGGCTGGTGTTCATGTCCGAAAACTGGGAGTGACGGGGCAGCAATGAGCCAATCGGCACCGATCCCTTGCGATGAGGTTGTTGGCGATGACGCGCTGCTGGTGCTCTTTGCCAATGGCGACCGGTGGGCGGCCCAGGAACTGACCCGGCGTCTTGCGCCCAGAACCTTTGCGGTGGCGGTGCGGGTGCTGGGTGACCGGGCGGAGGCCGAGGATGTCACCCAGGAGGCGATGATGCGTCTATGGAAGATGGCACCGGATTGGCAACAGGGGCAGGCGCAGGTGTCGTCCTGGCTTTACCGGGTTGCGATGAACCTGTGTCTGGATCGAAAAAGGCGAAGCCGTGGCGGTACGGTGGGTCTGGATCAGGTGCCGGACCCGCAAGATCCGAAACCCGGAGTACTGGAGCAGATCCAGCAATCGGCCCGCTGGGATGCACTGCAGGCGGGGCTTATGCGCCTGCCGGACCGGCAGCGACAGGCGGTGGTTCTGCGGCATATCGAGGAACTTTCAAACCCGGAGATTGCCGTGATCATGGACATCAGTGTTGAGGCCGTCGAAAGTCTCACCGCGCGTGGAAAACGGGCGTTGGCCCAGGCGCTGGCCGGGCAACGCGAAGCATTGGGGTATGGCGATGACTGAACGGGATAAAGCCAATGACGAGCTGGAAACACTGTTTGCGCAGGCGCGTGCTCAACGCCCCGGAATTCCGGACGGCCTGACCGATCGAATCCTGGCAGATGCCCTTGCGTTTCAAGAGGCCCAGACGGCGCCCAAACCCGCAGGTGAGACACACACGGGCTCGGGAACGGACCGGGTTGGGATACGCGGAGTTTTCGGCAGCGTGTTTGGCGGATGGCCAGCTTTGGGTGGCATGGTTGCGGCGGCGCTCGTCGGGGTCTGGATCGGGGCGGCGCCGCCGGCCTTTGTGCCGGACGCAGCGCAGATCCTGAGCGAGGCCGATGCGGATCTGGATGTGTTCGACGCCATCGATCTGGCCAGCCTGCTGACGGAGGATACACAATGAGCGCAGAGCAAAAACCGCGCACGACCCGGTGGGTCCGTTTGCTTCTAATTGTTTCTCTGACCGCAAACCTGGCGGTTGCAGGGTTGGTTGCGGGCGCGGCTTGGCGATTTCATGGGACGGACAAGGGACGTCCACCGCCGTCGGTCGGGGCCATGCTGTTCCGCGAATTGCCGCGCGAAGAGCGCCGATCATTGCGCACGGAACTGTGGTCGGAGAACGGAAACGCAAAAGGCGGTTTCCGGGAACGACGGTTGGCCGACGGTCAGGCCGTGACGGCTGCCCTGCGCGCGGTGCCGTTTGACCCGGCGGCCTTGCGGTCGGTTCTGGATGGCCAGGCCCAGTCGCGCGAGGCGTATCAGGCGCGGATTCAGGCGGCGTGGATCACGCGGGTTGAAGACATGAGTGACGCAGAGCGGGCACAATATGCTGACCGTTTGGAAAAGCGGATGCTTCATGGGCATGGGAAACACAAATCCAAAAAACACGATTAGGGGCGGGGGCACTCCCGCCTGCCTACGCTGCCCTGGCGGGCCGCGACGCATGTTGGGCCCGGCAGCGCCTGCGGCGCTGCGGTCGCGCGCCGGAACCGACTTCATTCTGCCATTAAACTCCGGGGTGAATGCGCCTGTGGCGCAGAGGGGCAGCGCCCCTTGGCACCGAAGGTGCCCGGCCCAACGGGATTTGATGGATCTGTGATCCGTCAAGTCCGGGCGGGAGCACACCGGGTTCAGTCGTGAAGATCGGGTGTCTCGGACCCCTTGGGATTATGGCATGACGTGATGATTTCGGTGTCCGAACGGGCCTTGTCGGGCTTGCTCAGGGTTCGCGCGATGACTGCTGCCGTGTAACAGGCCAGAAGGTCAGTCGTGATCCCTGGCTTATCTTCCTCGGAGTAGCGTCGGATCCTGTCCCGAGTGGGCTCAACAAGGACAAAAATCACATCGGCGTCGAATTCTGGTTGAAAGACGCTTTTGGGAATTCGGTAGAGGTAGGTATCCGCGGCATTCACAGATGAGAGAAACGCCCGATAGAGCGCGGCCGGCACGAAATCGCTGTCTGCCCCGTTACGGGCAAAGATGATGACAAGATCCGCGTCCTGCGCCAGGAAGTTTTCGCTTGGAAGTGAAAAGAGCTGCCTATCAACATCGTGCCGCGCAAGGTGGTTCTGGAAACCGGGCGGAGCGCCATAGGTCGCAACGGTACGGGGTGCCTGCGCCATTGCCGTCTGGGCGAACGCCAACAAGGCAATCAGGGCAAGGGAGAACAGACCGGTGGCTCTGGATTGGGTCAAACGCAGCAAGAAGTCTTTATCGAGGGGGCTACACATATTAATATCCAGTTGAAAATGGCTTCATTGATTTCCAGTCTTATGACAAAGGGATCTGAATTGGTCGAACGAGGGCGACACTATGAGGGGTCTGAGAGCTCATTTGTAATGGGGACGCCTGTCCCACTCTGAGGGGCAAGGTCCGGGAATTGCCAACTGAACTGAGGGTTTGTGGAGTAGATCCGCCCGGTTTCAAATGCCCAAAACCCAATGCTCCGGAAGGATCAGCGTGATCAGTCGGGACCGGATCGTGCCCTAAGCCTCTATGCTGCCGCGGCGCGGGCAAGGGTGACCTGATTGCGGCCGGCATGTTTGGCGCGGTACAGCGCCCGGTCGGCTTGCTGAATCAGGGTTTCGACCTGCTCCTGCTGGAGGCTTTGGAAATCGGGGCCAATCGCGACACCGATGCTGGCCGTGACCTGGATCGGAGCTGGAACGCCGGGGACGGTAAACAGTTGGCCGTTGATGGCACGGCACAGCCGGTCGGCGGTCACGCGGACGGCATCCGGGTCGATATTGGCGATAACGACCATGAACTCTTCGCCCCCGATGCGGGCCAGAAGATCGGACGGGCCCAGCACGCCTTGCAACCGTTGAGCGGTTTCCACCAGCACCGCATCCCCGGCCGGGTGACCGAACCGGTCGTTGATTGTCTTGAAATGATCGAGGTCGGCAAGCATCACGGCAAAATACTGTTCGCGCTCCATGGCCCGTCGGGCCGTCCAGGCCAGTTGCGGCAGCGCATAACGGCGGTTGTAGAGCCCGGTCAGATCGTCCAGCATCGCGGCGCGCAGCCCATCGCGTACTGTGTCGCGGGCGCGATCCTGGCGCGCTTTCAGCCGCAGCTGGGTGCCCAGACGCAGCCCGAGTTCTTCGACGCAGAAGCCGCTATGCATGGCGTCATGTGCGCCTCGATCCAGTGCTTCGGCAGCCAGATGCGGGTTGGCCGGGTTGGGCACGGCGATCACCACCGCATCGCGGGTCGCGATCCGTGCGCGCAAATCGGCCAGCAGGCGCAGCCCTTTGCCATCTGCGGTATCGTCCAGTTCGATTACGACTGCATCGGGGACCGGCCGAGCCATCAGTGCCTGAACATCCCCGATCTGGTAGGTGCTGATATTATACGGAACCTGTGATTTCAGCCGGGCGCGCCACAGTGCCGAGGTAGCTGCGTTCTGGGCAACAAGAGCAACATGGGCGACGCGGGATTGAGGCAGCATCTGGCTCAGAAACGGCTCAACCGGCTCGGCGAAACCGAGAGTAGGCGACGAGTGGCCGTGCTGCTGCAGATCCTCCACCATGCCATGCCGACGCACCAGGCCGCGAATGCGGGCCTGCAGGATGGTGTCGTCCAGCGGTGTGTTCAGCACATCGTCGATACCCGCCTCCAACGCCCGCAGGCGACTGTTGCGGTCGTTCTGATCGGCAATTGCAATGATCGGGATGGCACGGCCTGCTTCGACCCCGCCCAGAGCGCCTCGGATGTCCAGCGCCGAGCCGTCAGGCAGCGACAGGGCAGAGACGATCAGATCCGGACGCGAGCGACTTACGATATCGGTCAGCCCCTCCAATCGATCGGCCTGCACCACCTTGTAATAGGCCGAGGTCAGCTGGACCTTGAGCATGATCCGGTTCGTCGCAACGCCATCTATGATCAGAATGGTGCCTTGCATGCCTACACCCTTTGTGGAACCTGTTTGTGAAACTAGAACTGAACGCTTGTTGAAGTGTTGTTCACAGTGGTTAATAAACCCTTTCCGATATCGCTAAAAATGGTGAGGTCATGGCTTGGACAGTGGAAAACGCGGAAACGCTCGCATTGCAGGTTCTGGCCTGGCTGGTATCGCAGGATGACCTGCTGCCGGTGTTCCTCGGGGCGACAGGCGCCGACGAGGCGGACTTGCGCCATCGCGCTGCTGAACCGGAATTTCTCAGCGCGGTTCTGGACTTCCTGATGATGGACGATGCCTGGGTCATGCAGTTTTGTGATGCGCAGGGTGTCGCGTATGAAGCCCCTATGCAGGCGCGGATGTCGTTGCCGGGTGGTGCACAGGTGCATTGGACCTGATAGGACGGACGCAACTGCATTCAGGGATTCTCGAAGGACCGGCCCATGCCCGTTGACGCTCTGCTTTTTGACAAGGACGGTACGCTGTTCGATTTCGCCGCCACCTGGAGCGCCTGGACCGGGCGTCTGATTCGGGATTTTGCCAAGGGAGACCCGGCGCATGCGAGCCGTATCGCCGAGGTCTTGGGGTTCGATCTGGAGCGTGAGACGTTTGCACCCGACAGTGTCGTGATTGCCCATTCCAATGACGAGATCGCCGAAGCTCTGTCTGCCGTCTTGCCGGGGCAGAGCGCGGAAGAAATCGCCGTCTACATGGCCGAAAGTGCGGCCGAAGCCGATCTTGTTCCCGCCACGGACCTGCACGATCTGCTGGACCGGTTGATCGGTCGTGGGCTGGTACTGGGGGTTATGACCAACGATGCCGAACTTTCGGCGCGGGCGCAGCTGAGCGCCGCGGGGGTGCTGGAGCGTTTCACCTTTGTGGCCGGCTGCGACAGCGGGTATGGTGCCAAGCCCGATCCTGATCCGTTGCTGGCGTTTTGCGAGGCCGTGGGTGTGTCACCCGAGCGGACCGCGATGGTGGGCGACAGTGCCCATGATCTGGTGGCGGGCAGGGCCGCAGGGATGCGGACGCTGGGGGTGCTGACCGGTATGGCCGGGTCTGAGGCACTGCAGCCCCATGCCGACGCGGTGTTGCCGGATATCGGCCATATCCCGGGCTGGCTGGCAGCCTGAACGTTCATTCCTGAAATCCGACGTGGTTTTCTGGCGTGCCGGGGTTTGCCGGTGCGCCTTGCACGTCTTCTTGGTCGAAAATCGGACCGAAACCCGGGCCGGGTTTCGGATCTGTGGATGCGGTTTGGTGCCGTCGGGCTGTGACTGCGTGCAATCCCCACCGAAAAATCACGTCAAAATCGAAAAGCGACAAGTTTTGTCGCTGGCGTTTTTGCCGTCAGCCTGTGTTTGCGCCCAACTGGACCGGACAGATATGTACAGAGGGGGCAGACATGGCAGATTCATCGGGACGTCGGCGCAGAGGTGGCGGACGCGCAGGTGCCGCTGCGCGGCGGGGTAGTGATGTCATCGAGCAGATGCCCTGGCGCATCCCGGTCAATGCCGACCGTCCGACCGAGCCTTTGGGTCCCGAAGGTGTCGAGGCAATCCATGAAGGTGCAATGCGGATACTGGAAGAGATCGGCGTTGTCTTCCTGAACCCCGAAGCACTGGCGATCTTCAAGGAGGCCGGCTGCAAGGTTGACGGGGAACTGGTCCGGATGGATCGGGATTTCGTGATGGAAATGGTGGGCAAAGCCCCCTCGAACTTCACCATAACCCCGCGCAATCCGGAGCGGGAGATTCCTCTGGGAAGCAATCACCTGTTGTTCGGCAACGTCTCGTCGCCGCCCAACTATTGGGACATGCAGATCGGTAAGAAGGTCCCCGGCAATCGCGAGATGTGCCAGAACCTGTTGAAGCTGACACAGTATTTCAACTGTATCCATTTTGCCGGTGGCTATCCGGTTGAGCCGGTCGATATCCATGCCTCGATCCGGCATCTGGACGTTCTCTATGACAAGCTGACGATCACCGACAAGGCGATGCATGCCTACAGCCTGGGCAAGGAGCGCGTTGAAGACGTGATGGAAATGGTGCGAATCGCGGGCGGGTTGAGCCATGAGGAGTTCGAAGCCAAGCCGCATATGTACACCAACATCAACTCGACTTCGCCGCTGAAGCATGACTATCCAATGATCGACGGCTGTCTGCGACTGGCGCGGCGGGGTCAGGCCATCGTGGTGTCGCCCTTTACGCTTGCGGGTGCAATGGCACCGGTGACCATGGCGGGCGCGGTGGCGCAATCGATTGCGGAAAGCCTGTGTGCGATCGCCCTGTTCCAATATGTGCGTCCCGGTACGCCCTGCGTGATCGGGACCTTTACCTCGAATGTGGACATGAAGACCGGGGCGCCGGCTTTTGGCACGCCGGAATACATGCGCTCGACCCAGATGACCGGACAGATGGCACGGTATTATGGCCTGCCGATGCGGTCTTCGGGTGTCTGTGCGGCGAATGTGCCGGACGGGCAATCCATGTGGGAGACGTCAAATTCTCTTTGGGCGGCGGTGCAGTCAGGCACCAACATGGTCTATCATGCGGCGGGCTGGCTGGAAGGCGGGCTGATCGCCAGCCCGGAAAAGTTCGTCATGGATTGCGAGATCCTGCAGCAGATCCAACGCTACATGCAGCCCGAGATCTGGGGAACAGAGGTTGATGACATTGCCTTGGACGCTATTCGGGAGGTCGGCAATGACGGGCATTTCTTTGGCATTCAACACACCCAGGACCGCTATACGACCGCCTTCTACCAGCCGTTCCTGAGCGACTGGAAAAACTACGAAGGCTGGGAGGCTGCCGGAGGCGTCTGGACCGCAGAGCGGGCGCATCACCTGTTCAAGGATATCATCGCCAATTTCGAGGAGCCGCCGATGGAAGATGCGATCCGCGAGGAACTGGCTGATTTCGTGGCCCGTCGCAAGTCCGAGGGAGGGGCGCCGACCGACTTCTGACGGGGTGGAGAATTCGCCAGATTTTATGCTTCGCGGGACGCGAGGGATTGCTTTTCTTTCGGTGTGGGAACGACATAGACTGAACAGGATTGAATTGATCCGGGTCTGATCCATGCAGCATGTTTCGCGGAAGACTGTAATCCTCGACCGTTTTGCGTTCATTGGGCTCGGTGCCTTGGTGGGATTGGCGTTCTGGCAACTGTCGGAACACTGGGATGATTCAGCATGGCCGCCTGCGGTGTTCCTGGCAGTGTTCACCTTTGTGTCGGTTCATTCGGCGGTGTTGCTGGCCCTGATCGGGCCGGTCGGTGCGGTGCGGGCGCTTCTGGGGGCGCTTGTCGTTTCGGTGCCGACGACCCTTTTGGTCAGTTGGGCCGGGCAGCGATATGAGCAGGCGACGCAACTTCTGGACCAGACACCAGCCCTGTCACTGACACTGTTGATGGTATTTCTGGCGACTCCGTTCCTGTCCGTGGCGTTGCGCGACCGCAGGGCGTGGCGCGACTATGCTCTGCTCTTTGAAACCGCCTGGTCGTTGTCGGCGCGCTATGTGCTGGCCTGGGTCTTTGTGGCCGTGTTCTGGCTGCTGATCCTGCTGTCGGATGCTTTACTGGGGCTGGTGCGGATCGGCATTCTGCAACAGCTTTTGGAGACCGAATGGCTGGTCTTTGGCCTGTCGGGCGCGGTTCTGGGACTGGGGTTGGCGGTGGTGCATGAGCTGCGAGACCGGTTGTCCCCCTTTGTGGTCCTGCGCCTTTTGCGCCTTTTGGTGCCACTGGTTCTGGCGGTGGTAGCCCTGTTTCTGATGGCATTGCCACTCAGGGGATTGTCCGAGCTTTTTGGCGGTGTCTCATCAGCCGGGACGCTGATGTCGGCAGCAATTGTCTCCATCAGTCTGGTCAGCATCGCGGTCGATCGCGATGACCGACATATGGTTGCGACGCCCGGCCTGATCCTGGCGACCAAGGCGCTGGCCGCGCTGCAGCCGTTCCTGGCTGGGCTGGCGCTGTGGGCCGTGGTGCTTCGGGTGCAACAATATGGTTGGACACCGGATCGGGTCGTGGCCGCGTTGGGCGCTGTGGTCATTTCGCTTTATGCTCTGGGCTATCTGGGGGCAGTGCTGTCGGGGCGTGCCTGGACCTTGCGTTTGCGGCAGGTCAACATAGCGATTGCGCTGGTGTTGACCCTTGCCAGCGGGCTCTGGCTGACACCGCTGCTGGATGCCAATCGGATCTCGACCAATAGCCAGATCACCCGTTTCGAAGCCGGGGAATTGGCGGTTGGAGACCTTGCCTTCTGGTCGATGCAGCATGATTGGGGCCGGGCCGGTCAGGCCGGGTTGACAAGATTGCAGTCGCTGGAAGATCACCCCGATCGCGCCGAACTGGCCCGCAATATTGAAGTGGTGCGTACCCAACCGGATCGCTATCGCTTCGAACAGGAGATACTGGATCAACGTGCGCCTGAAGAACTGGCCCATCTGATTGCGCTGATGCCGCAATTGCCGGATGGGCAAGCCATGACCGTGGCCGACCTGCGCCTGTTGCCCGACTACCGCCGTACGCAGTGGCTGGACGCCTGCGAACGTCATCTGCCCGATGGTCGCCCTGGCTGCGCGCTGGTGCATGGAGAGTTTCTGCCAACCGGAGACAGGCAGGCCATGGTGTTGTTTCTGGACGCGTATGATCGGGTTCGGGTGACGCATCTGTCACTGCTTGGAGACGAAGTGATGGTCCAGGACGCCTATGATCTGAAAGGGCGCACCTGGCCTGTTCTGGAGCCTGAGGTGCTGATGCAGGTGTTGGACGGATCATATGCGCTGACGCCACGGGGTGGTCAGGCCCTGTCGGTTGGAGGGCAGGTAATCGAAGCCGTTCCGTGATCCTCGGCTTGCAGGCTGGCGAGGATTTCCGGCTCTGAAACTGTCCACATTTTTAGATGTTCGGCCTTTCTTAAGGGTTCGCCGGGCAAATTGAGCTCTGAAATTATTCAAGAGGCTCGCCATGCACGGTCTTATGAACAGGGCGATACAAGCATTCGTGTGCAATACATATGGGCGCGACCGCTGGATTGAGGTCATTGAGCGCGCTGGTTTGGGATTCACTGAATTCGAAGCCATGCTGGTGTATGAGGATGAACAGTCGCAAAAGGTTCTGGCTGAACTCAGCCGGGAACTGGACCGGCCGTTGATGGAAATTCTCGAGGATATGGGGACGTTTCTGGTGTCGCACCCCCAATTGGAGCCGTTGCGACGCCTTCTTCGCTTTGGCGGTGTCACCTACGAGGAGTTCCTGCATTCCCTCGACGATTTGCCTGATCGGGCGCGGCTAGCGGTGTCGGATCTGCATATTCCGCCGATGGAGTTGCGGGAACATACCGGCGGACAGTTCAGCCTGAGCTGCGGGCCGGATCTGCCCGGGTTCAGCAGCGTGATGGTTGGCGTGTTGCGGGCGATGGCCGACGATTACGGGGCGTTGGTCATTTTGGATCTTCAGGGCCGCGAGGGCGAAACGGAGATCATATCGATCACCCTGATCGAAACGGCTTTTGCAGAAGGCCGGTCCTTTGATCTGGGAGCGCGGGCAGGATGACTGCGACACATGACCTGTTGAAGATTCTCGACACGCTTTGTCCGATGTATGTGTTGCTGGGTGACAGTGGCCACATCCGGCAGGTCGGGCCGACCTTGCAGAAATTGCGCCCGGATCAACCGATGCAGGGCCAGCGGTTCCTGGAGCTGTTCGAGCTGAACCGACCGCGATGCGTGGAAGGCATGAGCTGTCTGCTGAAACGGGCAGGGGCGAAGTTGCACCTGAGCTTTCGCGACGATCCAAGGACCGCTTTGAAAGGCGTTCTGGTACCTTTGCCGGGGAACCAGGGCGCCATAGTGAACCTGTCCTTCGGGATATCGGTATTGGATGCGGTACGGGATTATGCGCTGACCAGCGCTGATTTCTCGGCCACGGACCTGACCATCGAACTGCTGTATCTGGTGGAGGCAAAATCGGCGGCGATGGAGGCGTCGCGAATGCTCAATCTGCGTCTGCAGGGGGCGATGATCGCGGCCGAAGAACAGGCCTTTACCGACACGCTGACGGGGCTCAAGAACCGTCGTGCCATGGATCATATCCTCGGCCGTCTACTTGATCGTGCTTCCCGCTTTTCATTGATGCACATCGATCTGGATTTCTTTAAATCCGTGAATGATACCTACGGGCACGCGGCTGGTGACTTTGTGCTGCAGCATGTTGCTCATGTCATGGTCGAAGAAACTCGCAGCTCCGACACGGTGGCGCGAGTGGGCGGCGACGAATTCGTCCTGATCTTTGACGGGCTGCAGGATGCCGACATTTTGGATCGGATCGCGCGGCGGATCATAGCCCGGCTCGAGGAACCCATCCGATACAACGGTGAGATCTGCCGAATTTCCGCCAGTGTCGGGACAACCCTTTTCGAACCCGGATCAGGTGCGGATGCCGCGCGGCTGCTGCACGAGGCGGATGTGGCGCTGTATGCGGCCAAGAATGCAGGGCGAGCACAACACTTCTTCTTTGATGCGTCGCTTGATGCCGAGGACATGGACCAAAAGGAGGCTGGTTGAAACACCCTAGATCGTAAAATTGTTCTGCGCCGGGACCGCGAGGTGATGGGAAACCTTGACAGGTCGGCTGATGTTTGGTCGGCTTGACGCCAAGCATTTTTGACGGAATTGGCCGTGATACGCTGTGATCGTGGCGAACTTAGTGAACAATTTGAGAGGGTGAGACCATGTTGGTACGGAAAGTCTGGGCAACCGTGATGGCAACCAGTCTGGTCCTGTTCCCAATAGAGCGGGCACAGGCCAACGATGCAGCGGCACTGATCGGCGGCATGATCCTGGGCGGGGTGATCGTCAATGAAGCCAACAAGAACAGATCGCGGAAAAGTTCCACGCGTAGTTCCGGCGTGTCTTCGTCGCAGCGGGCCGAAAACCGGCAGGTCCAGGAGGCATTGAACTATTTCGGGTACAATGTCGGGACAGTTGACGGATCGCTGGGGCGCAAGAGCCGCGCCGGTATTGCCCGGTTTCAGGCCGATATGGGATACACGTCGGATGGGTATCTGGATCCTTTCGAGAGAGACTTCCTGCTGACCAGCCATCAACGCGCACAGGCCAGCATGCATGTCGCACCGTATAATCAGATCCTCGCGAGCCAGGGGCCGAACGGGGTCTTGCGGACCTATCGTAATGAACAGCTGGGAATCGCTATTCCGCAGCAGGTCCAGCCGTTGGGACAGATGGCGTCTGCGCCCACCCCGGTGCCGGCCCCTGTTGCGCCATCCGTTTCGTCAAACGGAGGCATGATGGCAGCCACGCAGGTCACACCGGTGACAACTGCGCCGGTTACACAGCCTCAGACCATGACGGCCCGAAACGAAACGGCAACCCTTCCGACCTTCAACTTTGGCCAGACACCAAAGACAGTCAGCGGTCATTGCAACGAGGTCAATGTGTTGACTGCGACCAATGGCGGTTATACGCGCGCCGACCGGATCGGCGATCCGGAGTTTGCGCTGGATGAACAATTCTGCCAGGCAGCAACCCATGCGCAGGCAGATACCGTGCGGATCGAGGCCACGATCGCCAACACAAGTCCGGAGCAGGTGCAGCGCCAATGCACGGGGCTGACCCAAGCGATCAAGACGCAGATGGATGGGCTGGCGACCTCGGATCCATATCAGGTGAACCGTCAGGTTCTGGCGGTGTTGCAGAGCTCGGGCCTGCCGATGGACCAGCTGATTTCCGGCGGTAAAGTGTGTCTGGGCGTGGGATATCGCACCGAAGATGCCGAGATGGCTTTGGCATCCGCCCTGCTGCTGACGGCGGGTGGGCAACTCGGCTATGCCGAGGTGATCTCGCACCAGTTGCGCCATGGGTTGGGGGCGCCCGAGTCGCATTTGGCGGCTAAGGGCTGGATGGAAATGACCTTGAACGCGGCCAACTCCGGTGCGGCTCCGGTACTGGGGCAAACCCCGGAACGCCTGGCTGTTCTGCGTGCGGCCCAACTGGGAGGCAGTAGTCAGCCTACGGCAGCAACGTTGCCGGTGTTTCCTACCAATAACTGACACTGTGACCATGCAGTTTGAATGCAATGCCGCCCTGTCCCGGGGCGGCATTTTGCGTTCAGGGTGGGTCGCGCCGCAACTGCCTTAGCTGTTTGCAACACGGGCAATGCGCAAATTTTTGTTGCCAGACGAAAAATCGTTGCTAATGCTTGCGCCATGATACACGTGCACCCTCTGCTCCGCCGGGCTACCGGCTGCGATCTGGTCACCTGAACCGGGCTGCCTGCCGCTGTGAGCGGCGGTGAAGATCACGCGTTTCATTCCCTTCAGAACCGGATTCCAAACATGACGAACGGCGCCCTGCGTCTTGCCATCGACATTGGTGGCACTTTTACCGATACCGTGCTGTTGGCGGGGGAGGATCACATCCTTGCCTCGACGAAGACCCTGACCACCCATGACAACCCTGCCGATGGCGCGCTGTTGGGCGCGGCCCGGGTGATGGAGGAGAGCGGGCGTGCCTTGAGCGAAGTGACCGGGTTTATTCATGGCACTACGCTGGCAACCAATGCGTTGATCGAACGGCGCGGGGCAAAGGTGGCGACGATCACCACCGAAGGGTTCCGGGACATTCTGGAGATCGCCTATGAACGGCGCTACTCCCAGTATGACATCGACTTGGAAAAGCCCGATCTGCTGGTTCCGCGAGACCGTGCCTTGACCGTGCGCGAACGTCTGTCGGCGGAGGGTGAGGTGCTGATTCCGCTGGAGGAGGATATTGCGGATCTGTTGACCGCGCTCGACACCGCGGATGTGGATGCGGTGGCGATCTGCCTGCTGCACGCCTATGCCAATGATACCCACGAACGCCGCCTGCGCGAACTGCTGCAAGACGCACGTCCGCATCTGGCGGTGTCGATTTCGTCCGAGGTCAGCCCGGAAGCGCGGGAATTCGACCGGCTCTGCACCACGGTGGCGAATGTCTATATCCAGCCGCTGATGGGCCAGTATCTTGAGCGGTTCCAGGCGGCCTTCACCGCGCAGGGCGTGCAATGCCCGATCCTGATGATGACTGCGGGCGGGGGCATGTGCACCATTGAAACCGCCGCGCGGCTACCGATCCGGTTGGTGGAGTCCGGCCCTGCGGGCGGCGCCATTCTGGCGGCGCGGATTGCGGCGCAGGCAGGTCTGGACGAGGTTCTGAGTTTCGACATGGGCGGCACAACGGCCAAGCTCTGCCTGATCGACAATGCGCGTCCACAGACCGCGCGTCAGTTTGAAATCGCGCGGGCGGCGCGGTTCATCAAGGGGTCCGGCATGCCGGTGCGCATCCCGGTGATCGAGATGATCGAGATCGGCGCCGGGGGCGGCTCCATCGCCGGAGTGGACCGGCTGGGACGTCTGACCGTGGGGCCGCGCAGCGCGGGGTCCGAGCCGGGGCCGGTGGCCTTTGGCCGGGGCGGCGATGATCCGACGGTGTCGGACAGCGACATCGCGCTGGGCTATATCCGGCCCGAAACCTTTGCCGAAGGGCATCTGCAACTGGACCCGGAGGCGGCGCGCAAGGTGCTGTTGCGCGACATTGGTGAGCCGATGGGCACCGATGCGACCGGCGCGGCCGATGGGGTCAGCCGGATCGTCGATGAAAGCATGGCCAGCGCAGGCCGGATGCATGCCGTGGAATCGGGCAAGGACCTGGGCGAACGCACCATGATCGCCTTTGGCGGCAATGGCCCGCTGCACGCGACCCGTGTGGCGCGGGCCGCTGGCGTATCCAAAGTGCTGATCCCACCGAACCCCGGCGTCGGCTCCGCCGTGGGCTTCCTGTTCGCGCCGGTGTCGTTCGAAATCGTGCGCTCGCGCTACACGTTGCTCGACAACATCGGCGAGGGCGTGAATGCGCTACTGAACGAGATGGGCGGCGAGGCGCGCTCGGTCGTGGAGCTGGGTGCTGGAGGGCAGGAGATCACCCTGCGCCGCACCGCCTTCATGCGCTATGCCGGGCAGGGGCACGAGATCGAGATTGATTTGCCCTCCCACGACATCACCGCTGATGACCTGACTGCGCTGACCAAGGCCTTCGAGGTCGAATATGGTCGCCAGTTCTCGCGCCCCGTGCCGGGCATGGTGATCGAGATCCTGAACTGGGCGGTCTACGCCTCGACCCCCGCGCGGCCCGTGGCGGATGCACCTGCCGCTCCGCCGGATCGCGCGCTGACGCGGGAAACCACGGCAGAGCTCACCTGCGACGTCGATGGCGCCGCCAAGCAGGCCCATGTCGTTGCGCGCGCCGATCTGACCCCCGGCGACGTGGTGCAGGGTCCCGCATTGATCCTTGAGCCGCAGACCACCACGCTGGTCAGCGCCGATTTCACCGCCCGGGTCGACGGCCTGGGCAATCTGATGCTGACCCGTCAGGCGTAAGGGAGGACGACCGATGACAAAAACAAGCACCGCCCGCCTGCAAGTGATGTGGAACCGCCTGCTGGCTCTGGTCGAGGAGCAGGGCCAGACTCTGATCCGCGCGGCCTTTTCGCCCATCGTGCGCGAATGCGGCGACATCTCGGCCGGGATATTCGACGCGCAGGGCCGTATGCTGGCCCAGGCCGTGACCGGCACGCCGGGCCATATCAACACCATGGCCGAGGCCGTTCAGCACCTGCGCGCGCGCTTCCCGTCGCAGCAGATGCAGCCCGGCGACATCTATATGACCAACGATCCCTGGCTGGCCTCGGGGCATCTGAACGACTTCCTGCTGATGATGCCCGCATTCAAGGATGGCAAGGTGGTGGGTTTCACCTCCTGCACCTCGCATCTGGTGGATCTGGGCGGTCTGGGGATGGGGCCGGAAGGGTCCGACATCTATGACGAAGGGCTGCTGATCCCGCCCTGCAAGCTGGTTGAGGGCGGCGAGCCGAACCCGCTGCTGATGGACATCATCCGCGCCAATTCGCGCGAACCCATCGCGAATGAAGGCGACATTTACGCGCTGATCGCCTGTTGCGAGGCCGGGGTGTCCCGCCTGCTGGGGATGATGGAGGAATACCGAATCGACGATCTGGAGGAGCTGTCCTCCTACATCATAGAGACCTCGCGCCGGGGCACGCTGGAGGCGATTGCCGAGGTGCCAAATGGCGTCTACCGTAACGTGATCCACACCGATGGCTACGACACACCGCTGGAACTGCACGCGACCCTGACCATTACGGACGACCGGATGGTGGTGGATTTTGACGGCACCTCGGGCTGTTCGAACAAAGGCATCAACGTGCCGCTGAACTATGCGACCGCCTATACGGTGTTTGCGTTGCGTTGCATTGTCGGCTCGGACATCCCCAATAACGCCGGGTCGCTGGAGCCGTTCGAGGTGACCGGCCCCGCGGGCTGTATCCTGAACGCACAGCGCCCGGTGCCGGTGGCGATGCGTCACACGCTGGGGCAGATGACGCCGGATCTGGTGTTCGGATGCCTGCATCAGGCACTGCCCGAACGGGTGCCTGCGGAAGGGGCGTCCTGCATGTTCGACCTGCCGATGCGGCACGCGCCGGAGGTCGCGCGCGATGGCGGGCGTGAATTCGCCATCGAGCCGGTCCACAACGGCGGTACCGGCGCGCGGCCCCATGCAGATGGCCTGTCGGCGACGGCCTACCCCTCGGGCGTCTGGGGCAGTCAGATCGAAATCACCGAATCCGTTGCCCCCGTCACCGTCTGGCGGCGCGAGCTGCGCCCTGATAGCGGTGGCCCGGGACAGTATCGCGGCGGACTGGGCCAGCGGATCGAACTGAGTGCAGCCAATGACGCGGCCTTCATGGTGTTCCTGTCGGTGGAGCGGCTGCAGTTCCCGGCGCGGGGTCGTGCCGGTGGCCAGGCGGGCGCGCCGGGGCGGATCCGGTTCGAAGGGGCCGACAGCGATATCCCCGGCAAGGGAGAGCTGCGGGTCGAACCCGGCCAGCGGCTGATTTTCGAGACGCCGGGTGGCGGCGGCTTTGGCGACCCTTCGCTACGCACGGCGGAGGCCATCAAACGTGATCTGGCGCAGGGAGTGATTACGCCCGAGGGCGCAAAATCCTATGGGGGTGCGAAATGATCCGGTCGGTTGATCACATCGCCGCCATGGCGCTCTATGCGCTGGCGGATCTGGGGCCGGAAGGCTCCGTCTCGATGGCGCAGAACGAAAGCGCCTTTCCCCCCAGCCCCGCGGCCATCGCGGCGGGGCAGGCGGCGCTGGCGCATTCGGCGCTGTACCCTGACCCGGACTGGACCGACCTGCGTGCGGCGATTTCTCAGGTGCATGGGATGCCGGTCGAGCGCATCCTGTGCGGGGCCGGGTCGATGGAGATCATCGGCGCGTTGATCGCCGCCTATGCGGGGCCGGGGGACGAGGTGCTGGGCTGCCAATACGGCTATGCCTATGTGGCGACTGCCTGCCAGCTGAGCGGTGCGCGCTATGTCACCGCGCCCGAGCCGGAATTGACAGTGTCACCCGGCGATGTGCTGGCACGGCTGACCCCGGCGACGCGGGTGGTGTTCATCTGCCAGCCGGGCAACCCCACCGGCACGGTGATTTCCAACGCCGATCTGATCGGTCTTCGCGGGGATCTGCCCGATGACGTGCTTCTGGTGATCGACCAGGCATATGGCGAATTCGCCGACCCCCATGACAACCCGCGCGGGCTGTTTGATTTGGTGGAGCAGGGCAATACAGTGGTCACGCGCAGCTTTTCCAAGGCCTATGCTTTGGCCGGCGCCCGCGTCGGCTGGGCTTGTGCGCCTGACAAGGTGGCAGGAGAGATCCGCAAGATCCTGAACCCCAACAATGTCTCCATCGTCTCGCAGGAGATGGCGCGGGCGGCAATGCTGGATCAGGACTATCTGGCGCGGCTGGTCGCGGAGACTGCAACGCTGCGCGATGGCTTTGCCGATCAGTGCCGTGCGCTGGGCTTGGAGGTGCCGGAAAGCCGAACGAACTTTGTGCTGATGCGCTTTGCCTCGATGGATGACGCCCGCAGGGCGGAGGAGGCGTTGCGCGAAAATGGCCTGATAATGCGGGGTATGGGCGGTTATGCTTTGCATGATTGCCTGCGCGCCACGGTTTGCGACAAGCCGGTCATGGACCGCGCCGCCGAGATTCTGAAAGGAGTGCTGACATGACCCTGATCCCGCGTAGCGGCCCGAAGATTGGCGTGCTTGTCCCTTTCACGAACTGCAACCTTGAACCGGACATGCAGCTGCTTTGCCCACCGGGCGCCACCGTGCATTTCGAACGCATGGGTGGGTATGACGTGGATGAAATACCGGGATCGGACCAGATGGCCGGGCTGGGTGCGTCGGACATTTCAGGGTCGCTGATGCTGCTGTCAGGGGTGCGCCCGGATGTGGTGCTTTATGGCTGCACCTCGGCGACGCTGACCCACGGGCCAGAGTTCGACAGAGATCTCGCGGAAAAAATCAAGGCAGGTTCCGGCGCGTTGTCATTCACGGCCGCCGGATCGGTGGTGGCGGCGATCCGCGCGCTGGGCGTGACGCATGTGGGGTTTGCATCGCCTTATCTGGGGGAAATCAACGAACAGGCGGTGGCCTTCCTGGCATCGCAGGGGATCGAGACGGTGAAGGCGCACGATATCGGTCGCGCACTGGGCAATTACGGGCAGGGCGAACTGACCCCGGACGAGGTTTACGACCTGGCGGTGCAGGCGGATCATCCCAGGGCGCAGGCCATCGTGCTGAGTTGCACGGATATGCGTGCGGTCGAGTGCATCAGCCGGGTCGAGGCTGCACTGGGCAAGCCTGTGGTGACCTCGAACCAGGCAATGATGTTCTGCCTGATGCGTGTGCTGGACCTGCCCCGCCACCACGGGCTGCCGGGGCGTCTGTTCGATCTGTTATAGGGGGCGCTGCCCCCGTCGCGCGCGGCGCGACTCCCCCGGAGTTTTTTCGGCAGAATGAATGCGGGAGCGTTGGTCGCCCCAGCATCCACGCGCACCAAAGGCAATGCTGGGCTACAAGCCGAATTCTTCCTTGCGCGCCTCCTGGTAGTGGTCGAATTCGGCCTCGTACCAGGCGGTGCCGCGGGTGTTGGAGGCGAGCGTATTGGTCAGGTCGTCCAGCGCGCTCATTGGCAGGAGCGTGTTGAACACGTCCCAGCCCGCGGCCTCGGGATGCGCTTCGAACCCCAGAACCTGTCCCTTCATTCCGCTGATCAGGGGGACCAGCGCGCCGGTGAACGGCGAGGGCACGTGGATGTCCACCTTCATGATGGGTTGCAGCAGGACTGGGCGTGCGTCCTGAATGGCTTCGTTCACCGCATTGCGTCCCGCGGTGCGGAAGGCAAAGTCGGAACTGTCCACTGAATGGTGTTTGCCATCCTTCAGGGTGACGCTGACATCCACCACCGGAAAACCGACCGGGCCTTTGGCCAGCGCGTCCTGGGCGCCGGATTCGACCGAGGGAATATAATTGCGGGGCACGGCACCCCCCTTGACCACTTCGTCAAAGTTGAAGCCTGCGCCACGGGGTTGTGGCGCGATCTCGATTACCACGTCGGCGAACTGGCCGGCGCCACCGGATTGTTTGCGGTGGCGGTGATGATGTTCGACCTTACGGGTAATGGTTTCGCGCAGGGCAGCGGGCAATTGTTCCTGCTCGGTGGCAATGCCAAAACCGTCTTCCAGCATGCCCACCAGTCGGCGCATGTGCTGAGACCCCTGGGCCGAAAGAACCGGGTGCCCGGTTTGTTCATCCTGGGAGATCTGGGCTGCTGGATCGATTTCGGTGAGCTTCTCCAGGGCGGTGCCCAACCGCGCTTCGTCCCGATCATTGACGGTGCTCAGCATCCGTCGATAGGTCGAGGGATGCGCCAGCGACCAGTCGGGCAGGGGTGAACTGCCCGAGGCGCCATAGCTTGCGCCCAGCGAGAGCTGGTCGGATTTTGCTGCCACACCCAATTCGCCGGGGGCCAGTTGCGGCACCTGCTGACCGCCAATTGCCGTGAGATTGCCGATATTTGCCCCGGCCAGAGGCTGGCCGTTGCCCACCGGGCCGGAGAGGGCGCGGACCACGATGGTCTTGCCCAGATGCTTGACAAGGTCGGCGGCACAGCCGACGGCCTGCGCGTTGTCCCCCGCCGACAGGCGCGCGGCTGTCACGTCCACGCCCGGGGCCTCGTGCCGGAGGGATTTCATCATCCGCATCATGCCATTGCGATGCGAGGCGGCGCCCAGCAATGCGGGTACAAGGTCATTATGCTGCAAAACCTGGGTGGCAACGTCATACACCTCGTTCGCCATGGGTTGCTTGTCTTCGATGAGCTGTTCGAGGAGGTGGTCGTCGAAATCGGAATAGGCCTCCAGAAGTTCGGTCCGGGCTTCCTGTTCGCGATTCATGACATCCGAGGGGATTTCGATCAGGGTCGAGGCCGCGCCGTCGTGATATTCCCAAGCGCGTTCCGAAATCAGGTCCACTGCACCTATGATCTGATCGCCGTCACGCATCGGCACCTGACGCAGGACGATATTGTGTCGGCAGTAGGATTGCAGCGCCATGACGATATCACTGATCCGGTCGGTTGCGGTGTCCACCTTGTTGATGAAGAGAAAACAGGGAATGCCAGCGTCTTCGACCATGCGCAGAAATGGCGCGCTGAGTACGGCAGCGTCGGCATCGGCGGGCACACAAAGCACGGCGGCGTCACTGGCGGCCAGGGCTGGCCCTGCCTGTGACAGGTTTTCGGCGCCGCCCGCGATGTCGATGGCGCCCCAGGCTTCGTCCATGAAAGTGAAACTGTGGATCGCGGCGGCCCCGGCGATGTCCAGCACCTTGTGATGGGCATCTTCCAGATTGGCCAAGGTCGCCGCCAGCGTGGACTTGCCGGAATGCGACGGTCCGAGAATTGTGAAAACCCGCATGCCTATATCTCCCCGTTTTTTGAAATCAGCAAAAGGATGGGTGCAGCCCGAAGGCATGGGACGCGCGGCGTGAATCGCCCGCAGTGAGGCCAGGGATATCCGGTCTGCCGCGGTTATCGCCCGGCCGTCAAAGGGCCGCGTCGCAAAGTCTTTCAACCATCCGGCAACGGTTTGATGTTCCGCGATCAGACAGGCCCGGGTCAAGGCAATTGCGGAATGCAGTTGAAGCAGGCGGTTATCACCCGGTTCTTGGGGCTTGCCAGAGAGGTCAGATATATTAGGTTACCGGCATATTTCGAAACGGAGAAGAACATGTCCCTGACCTTGCAAGCCATGATGGACGCGGCCAATGCCGCTGTGGAGCGGATCGACGGTGCGCGGGCGCGTCAGCTGGTTGAAGAGGGGGCGGTGCTTCTAGATATTCGGGATGCGCCCGAGCTGGAGAAAACCGGGCGGGCAGTTGGATCACACCATGTGCCGCGCGGAATGCTGGAATTTCGGGCCGATCCCGCCAGTCCCTTTCATGATCCGGTGCTGCAGAAGGATCGGGTGATCGTTATCCATTGTGCCAGCGGCGGTCGCGCTGCTCTGGCTGGCAAGTTGCTCAAGGACATGGGCTATGCGCAGGTGTTCAACATGGGTGGGCTGAACGATTGGACTGTGTCTGGCGGAGCTCTGGAAGAGCCTATCGACCAAGGCATGTAATAGCGCTTCGGGGCAAAACGCTCCCGCCCGGTTTTCCCGCATCACAGATGCGGTCAAACCCGTAGGGCCCGGCAGCGCCTGCGGCGCTGCGGTTGCGCTTGGGGCTGACGCGAGACGTTCCTTCATTCACTTTGCCAAGAAAACTCCGGGGGAGGCGCAGCTTGCCGCGACGGGGGCAGCGCCCCCGACACAAGGCCTCCCGACCGCATACCTCAGGCGTTCAGGAATGCACGTACAGCAGCTTCGAACTCGCGCGGTTTTTCGGCGTGAAGCCAATGACCAGCGCCCGGGATCTTGGCGAATTTGGCGCCGGGGAACACGCTGCGGATGCGGTCCCGGTGTTCTGGGAGAACATAGTCCGACACGGCGCCTGACAGAAACAGCGCAGGGCCATCCCAAACGTCTGAGACGTCCGGGAAGGACATGATGTGCGGCATTTGATCAGCCAGCGCATCTAGGTTCAGCCGCCATGCTTTGCCGGGCAAGTCGAGCGACTGGGTGAAGAAGCTTTGCAGCGCCGGTTCTACCCCGGCCCTTGCCAATTGTTCATGAGCATCCGAGCGGCGTTCGAGGCTGTCGAGATCAACACTGCGCATTGCCTCGATATACATCATCTGGCTATGTCCATAAGTGACCGGAGCGATATCGCCGACCACCAGTTTGCGCACGGCCTTGGGGTGCTGCAGTGCCAGCATCATCGCGGCTTTACCGCCCATGGAATGTCCCAGCACGTCCATCGGTGCGCCGTGGTTGGCGATGACCTCGGCCAGATCTCCGGCCAGATCCTGATAGCGGTGCTGATCATCGCGGGGGCTGCTGCCGTGATTGCGCATGTCCACCGCGATCACTTGCCGTTCGTCCGACAGCCGTTTTGCGATAACGCCCCAGTTGCGGGCCGAACCATAGAGGCCATGGGCAATCAGAAGGGCGGGTTTGTCGGTGGGCGAGCCATGGATGATGCTGTTCAACATGAGGCCTGTGATAGCCTGCCTTGGTGACCTCTGCCAGAGGGATTGAGGGACACGCCGAGACGGCATAGGGTAGCGGGCGCAACTTGGGCATTGGGATATGGCATGAGCGACCTGTCTGCGGAAATGACTGACCTGATCGAGAAGCTTCGCCTAGCGTTGCGCGCCAAGGAGGGTGTCGGCGGCGGTGATCTGAAATCGGCGCTACGCAAAGCGCGTCACCGGTTGCCGCGCCGTGTCCGCAAACAAGCGCAGAAACTGGTGCAAGCGGCGCCGTTGGCGGGGCATCCCAAGCTGTGCCTGACGTTGGATCACGCGGATTTGCGCAAGGCCGGGACCGAGGTGCTGCGCTATCTTGAGACGGTTGATCTGGCGGATCGACGCAAAGGCTGGTGGTTGGGCATGTTGGGGGCGATGGCCTTCAACATATTGGCCTTGATCGCTTTGGTGATCGCCGTGCTGATCTGGCGCGGGCTGATCTGAGACCCTGTTTCGGCTTTCGCTCGCCCCTTGAGAACCATATCATGAACGTGGTTCAAACGGACGGAGCGGCGAGCAGACATGGCTAGGAAGGCAGAAGAGCGTAAGGCGGCCTTGCGGGAACGATTGTTGGAGGCCGCAAGCGAGCGAATTGCCCGGGACGGGCTGAATGCGCTTCGCGCGCGCGATCTGGCCGGGGATGCCGGTTGTTCGTTGGGCGCGATCTACAACGTCTACGACGATCTGGATGCGCTGGTCATGGCAGTGAATGGGCGCACGTTTCAGATGTTGGGCCGGGTGGTCAGCCTGTCGTTGGAGGGGGCGGGCGGTATGCCGCCGGTCGAACGGCTGGTCCGGATGAGTCATGCCTATCTGGGGTTCGCTGCGGAGCACACCAACCTATGGCGTGCCTTGTTTGACGTTGAGATGACCGATGATGGGCCGGTTCCCGATTGGTACCGCGAGGCGTTGGCTGGGCTGTTTGTCCATATTGCCGGTCCAGTAAGCGAACTGAACCCGGATATGGGGGATGAGGAAGTGGGACTGATGACACGGGCATTGTTCTCAGCGGTGCATGGGATTGTGCTTCTGGGTTTGCAGAACCGGATCTCAGGGGTGCCACCGCAACAGATCGAAACCATGATCTCTCAGGTTTTGCGCAGGATTGGAAACAATCCGTTTCCATGAACGACGTTCAAATATTCCTTGAACGATGTTCAGGAATGCGCTATATCTCCAAACGTGAACGATGTTCAAGAATTGGAGGATGCCATGTTAGGAACCCTGAAGACCTTGTTTGCTGGTGCCAATGCCCGTGCCGAAGAGCATTTGAAAGACAGTTATGCGATCGAATTGATTGATCAGAACATCCGGGAAGCCAGCGCGGCGCTGAAGGCGGCGAAACTGTCTCTGGCAAATCTGATACAACGCCAGCATAGCGAAAACCTGCAAGCTGAATCGCTGGTAGCCAAGATCGCGGACATGACCGAGCGGGCACGGGAGGCTCTGCAAGCGGAGCGTCAGGACTTGGCGCAAACTGCGGCAGCTGCGATCGCCGAGATGGAGAATGAACTGGTTCTGCGGCAGCAGACCCTTGAGCGCTTGGACCGTCGCATCCTTCAGCTGCGCGGCTCGGTCGAGCGCGCCCATCGACGGATCATCGATTTGAAACAGGGCGCTATTGCCGCGCGTGCCACGCGACGCGAACAAGCCGTTCAGAAAAGGTTGAACACCCATGCCGGGGGCACAAACGCAATCGAAGAGGCCGAAGAACTGATTGCTCGCGTGATGAATGCGGATGATCCGTTTGAACAGAGCGAAATTTTACGCGGTATCGAGGAGGAGCTGTCCCATGACGGTCTGGCCGACCGCATGGCGGATGCCGGGTTCGGGCCGCGTACCCGCTCGACCGCGACGGATGTGCTGAACCGTCTGAATGCCTGAAACCGGGCAAACTTGTGCCGCAATCGGCGGCCACACATCTGACAGATATTGATTTGAGGAGACTGAACATATGAATTCCCGTAACGACAATACCCTTATTCTGATGCTGAATGGCGCTGGTGTGGCGCTGGCCTATGGGCTGCTGGGGATTTCCCTGTGGCTGTCCACCGATGTGCCTCTGGCAACGAAAGGGTACTGGGCAATGGGTATCCTGCTGTTGACGCTGAGCCTGATAAACGTGGTGAAATACCGGTTTGATGCACGGGTGTCCGAGGACCGGATCAGCCGCATCGAAGAAGCCCGTAACGAAAAACTGCTGGAAGAGGCGTTGTTGGATCCCAAATCCGAGATCTGACGCCGTTCAGAGCAGCCCAAACCCGGTGTCCATTGGAGGCCGGGTTTTTCTGTCCGCCTAGCTCTGGCGCTGGTTTTTGGGCCTTTGTTTCACGGCCGTTGGGCTTGGCAGCTTTGCTGCCGGGGCTTTGCCCCTCTGGCCTTTGGCCCTTCACCCCAAAGTTCTTGGGCAGAATGAATGTGGCGGTGCGAAAACCCCCGCCGGGTTGGGGCGGGGGTTTGAAGTTTGTTAGGATTTTGCGTCTAGCCTGTGGCGTTACAGGTTCTCATAGAGCGGGAAGCGCGCGCAGAGGGTGGCGACCTTGGCGCGGACGGCGGCTTCGACATCGGCGTTGCCATCTTC
>WKFI01000006.1 GCA_014872875.1 Paracoccaceae bacterium | reverse complement strand
GACATCGCTCCAGCCGCTCAAGGCCTCGCGATGCAACTCCACAACAACCTCCAAGCCAAACGCCAATACAACAAATCACAAAACAAAAAGGCCAGAACCGACAACAGTCATGAGGTTCTACAGCCCGTCCGCTTGTCGCCTCATATGCAACCGAAGGTGAGCTAAAAACATGCCGACCCTACGCGGTTGAAACGTTCGATTCGGGTAGACGGCAAACACACCGACATCCGGAAACGCACCATGCCACTTGATCCGTTGAAGCTTCCGCGATGCAACAAGATCCTGCGCCATGATTTCGGGCAAAAGGCCGATCCCCAAACCCTTGACCAGTGCTTCGCGATAGATATGGGTTTGGTTCACGACCATTTTCCACGGTTGGCGCAGCTTTCGCAGTCCTTTGTCGGTCATCAAGGGCCAGCTGTCCCCAAACCGTGACCCCCCGAAGGCAAGGCACTTATGTCGTTCCAGATCCGCCACGGTTTTGGGGGTTCCGTTTGAGGCGAGATAAGTGGGCGCAGCAAACAGAGCCAATCGTGTTTCGGTCAGTTTCCTGACGATCAGGCTGCTGTCTTCCAGAGAGATGGCGAGGCGGATCGCCAGATCCACCCCTGAACTGACAAAATCAGTCTGGTCATTGTCAAAGACGAGATCAAAGAGAACACCGGGGTGCTTGACCTGGAAACTCGCGGTGGCATCCAACAGAATTGGCGCTCCGATACCCTCTGGTGCTGCTATGCGGACCACGCCGGACAGACGCGCATCTTCTTCGCTAGAAACATCCTGCTCCAAGGCTTCCATTTGTTCCAACATGGTTTTGCAACCGTGATAGTAGCGCTGTCCGGCTTCGGTCACCTCCATCGAGCGGGTGGTGCGGTTGATAAGGCGTAGGTCAAGCATCGCCTCAAGGTCGGCCACGTGGCGTCCGACAATTGCCGGGCTGACGTTCAGGTCATCCGCGGCCGCAACGAAACTGCCCAACTCGACCACGCGTACGAAGGCCGCCATTTTCTTAAGCTTGTCCATTACATACTTTTTGTGGTTTCAGAATTGCATTCTGAGCTGATTATTCGTGTTCCAGTCAAGAATATATTGCTCCCAACAAGTTCGCTGAGAAAAGGAGGCAATGCCCATGAAACGCATTTTGACAGCAATTGCAGCTGTGACCGCGATCACCACTACTGCGATGGCCGCTGATGATGACATGAAGCCGGTCATGACTGAGCTTAAGGACGGGGTCTATCAGTTCCACATGGCGCACTATTCCAGCCTGGTGGTGATCAGTGACGAAGGCGTTCTTGTCGTTGATCCGAATTCAGAGTTTCGCGCCGAGGCCATGCGCGCAGAGATCGCCAAGCTGACAGATCAGCCCGTGGTCAAAGTCCTGTATTCCCACCCGCATTTTGACCATTCCCGCGGCGGGCAAATCTTCAAGGCGGAAGGGGCGGAATTCGTGACCCATGCAGGTTGCATTGAGCTGTTGGGCCGCGACCTGGAAAACCGCGTCGTGCAACTGGATGTGACCTATGACGGGGAAATTCATCGGATCGAATTGGGTGAGAAAGTCGTTGAGATGCGATACTTTGGTTCAAATGACGGCCAATGCAACAGTGCAATCTACATGCCGGAGGACAAGGTGCTTATGGCAGTGGACTGGCATCTTCAGGGCTTTGTGAACCTGCCAGGTCGTTTGAACACCCATGACTACGTTGGTTCGCTCAATACTCTGCGACGGGTAACTGCAGAACTGGACTTCGATACAGTGATCTCGGGACATATGCATCAATCGTCGCCCGAGCAATTGGCGGAAGATCTGGCCTTTAACGAGGCACTATTCAAAGCCGTTTCCGAAGGTCTGGCCGCCGGAAAATCGATCGAAGAGCTGAAGGAAACGGTCAAGCTGCCTGAGTTTAGCCATTGGTTCATGTACGAGCAGAACCTGCCGGCTCATGTGGAGCGTATGGCCTACTCGATCTGGCACGGCCACTGACTCCCCATCCAAGGCATACCGGCATGAAGCTCTTCGTTTTTGAAACCTGCCCCTTTTGCCTGCGCGTGAGGATTTTCGCCGGGCTTAAAGGTCTTAAACCTACTATTGCGACACTCACTCCCGGAGAACTGCCAGCCGAGATTGCAGGTCGGGTAGAACGCTTCTCGGTTCCAATCCTTTTGGATGGTGATGAGCTTATCCAGGGCAGCGCCGAGATCGTGGGTCAGCTCGACACATATGGAAAGGCGTTGCTTTCGGACGTCCAAACGTCGCGGGATTATGAGGCTTGGCATGCGCGGATCAAGGCGCCTCTCAACGTGTTGTGCTATCCTCGTATGCCTGCCTTGGCACCTGCCGAACTAGCATCCGACTCTGCACATGAATGGTTTGTACGGGAAATACCGAGACGGATTGGCATGAGCTTGGTCAAAGCATTTTGTCGTACGGAAGCGAGTGTTGCGCAGGTATCGGAGCATCTGCCCGAGGCGTATGAATTTCTTGCTGATCCTCTCCGGTACGACACCATCGCCACGCTGGCGGACTTGCAAAGCCTCACCATGGTGGCTGAACTTCAATTCCCGGATGCAATTGGTGCAACCTTCAAGACGCTGATGCGGCGTGCTCGTATATCTCCATTTACTGCGATCGATCATTGTGGCCGCCCCGTTCAGGAAATCATCCGATGACCCGCAGAACGTTCGCCCTGATCGTGATCTTCTCGCTGACACCATTAGGACCTCTGGCAATCGACATATTCCTACCCTCGGTGCCCGAGATGCTGTTGGTCTTTGATGCGTCCGAGACCCAAATGCGCCTTGTCATCCCGATCTACATTTATGCCCTTGGATTGGCGCAGCTTTTGGGTGGTCCAGTGTCCGACCATTGGGGGAGGCGCTTCTCGGCAATGATTGGGTTATCGGCCTATGCGGTGGGCAGTCTTGCGGCGGCTTTGGCACCGGACCTCGGTTGGCTATATGCGGCTCGGGTTATGCAGGGGCTAGGGGCTTCATTCACCATGGTAACCACCTTTGCATGGGTGCGGGACAGCTACGAGGGAGATGAAGCTGGGAAATGGCTGAGCTATATGAGCGGGCTGACCGGATCGGTTCCCATGATAGCGCCGATGCTAGGCGGAGTTCTCGCGATCGTTTGGGGATGGCAAGCGGCCTTCGTTCTTATGGCGCTGGCGGGTGTTCTGTTGTTACTGGTAACGCCGGTAGCTTTGCCCGCTGGTCGCCCGGTTCGAACAAACCCCGATACAGGGCAGGTGACCTGCAATCTGAACGACATGGCCCGCAGCCGTCCTTTCTTGGTCTATAGCTGTGCCAATGCTGCCACCTTTGGCGCAGTGATGACTTATGTCTCGATTGCTCCAGAAGTGGCAATGACATTGGGCGGCATGAGTGAATTGCCATTTGCGCTGACCCTTGGTGGCCTCGGTCTCTTGCAAATGGTGTTCAGCTTTGCAGCGCCGCGTGTGGTGAGGCGAATTGGAGCGCAAGCAACGGTGCTCACGGGGCTGGGCCTGTCGGTTCTTGGAGGACTTGGGCTCTTGTTCACTCCAACAGGTGCAACTGCGGCCTTCTTTGTTCTTGCCGCCTTTGGAAGCGCAGGTTTCAGCCTGTCGATCGGGATTTCGACTGGTCTGTCATTACAGCCCTTTCCCCATTGCGCGGGTCTGGCAGCATCGGTCGGAGGATTCCTGCGAATGTTCGGTGGAGCTTCAGTGGTCACAGTTACGAGCATGACGGGTCTTGACGGACCACGCATTCTTGCCGTTGCGCTGCTGTTGTCGTTGATACCTTTTGCGATGGTGCTCAAGGAAAACATCATTGCCGCAGACCAGCCCAAGGTCAGCTGATGATCTCATACCGAAAGCGCGTGCACAGCTGTCCCAAGCGTCACATGCGCCGACCACCGAAAGCCTGCTAAGCAATATTGAAGCCAGGTCGTGAAATGGGGAGCTCCGAAACGCGTTTACCATGTCAAACGGAAACAGTTCGAGCCCGGGTTTCGGTGGTGCCAGCTAAACATATAATTTCAATAGGTAATTCTTGAACCCTAAGTGTCGGTTGGGCCCTGTCCAGGAGAGCATATTTGAGCGTCAGAACAAGCGACTAGGGTGCATTGAACAACGTCTTGAACGACTGTTCGAAGTGTCGAGGGAACGCCAATCATGGGTAACAGGGTTTTCCGGGCGTTCCGTCAAATCGATCTGCACACAAAACGGTGCTGAAGTGACGGGTCAGGGTATAGCTCGTCCAATCTGAACCAAGCAATCCCCGGATTCGACACGTGGCAGTGCGCGCAGGCACAAAACGGTTCCGGGCAATTCACTGCGGACAGTCAGGGGCGGAAGCGACAAGTCCAACAGATCATGGATTTGTCCAAGTATGTCGTCCTTTTCAACTGTCTGTCCGATCCGGGTTTCTGCAACGAATATCCCTGAAGAACTAGAGAAGACGTAGGCCTCTGGACAGTCCACACTGTACATTTTCGTTTGGTGCACTTTCGAAACGTCGGGGGATCCCGGTATCAGCCCGATGCTGGTAAGAAAGCGCTGAACGCTTTGCGCGCATTGTAATTGCAAAGCCGGCGAAAGGCCGCCACCGCCACCAAACTCGGCACTTATACCCACAACTCCCTGACGCAGCATGGCTCCGTCCAGCGAGCAATCAAGCCCCATTTCATCATTTGTTGACAGCAGCAATCCTCGATCAAGGTCAAGGGCATTCAGAAGGTTCAGACGCGCGTTGTCGCCCGCTTTGTCACCTGTAGATGCGGTGATTCCGATCGCATCATAATTCAGCGACGTCCCCCCACTGTGAATATCAAAAGCATAGTCGCACCGCGCCAGCAGCAAGGTTTCAATTGCATGCGCAATCGCTTCCGTGGGGCGCGCAAGCGCATTCCCCGGGAACACCCGGTTCAGGTTCAGCTGGTCCAGCGGAGAAACACGTGACGAGGCCGCAACCGCGGGGGCATTGGCCATGGGCAAGATCAGCAGGCTGCCCTTGATATCCTCGGAAGACAGCTCCAGCGCCAGCTTGCTGAGGGTTATTTGACCTTCAAACTCATCCCCATGCACACCGGCGCTGAGCAAGGCCCTGGGACCGTACCCATTCCGCAAATACGTTACCGGCACCTTGATTTGCCCATAGGCCGAATGGTGCGTGGAATGCGGAATCGCCAGATGGCCGTGCTGTTTCCCGTCCCGTTCAAGGTCAATCCCAACCAAGGCCACCATGTGTGTCTCCTCACTGGCACAGTGAAGAAGGGACGGCATTTCGACCGCCCCTTCAGCATGAAACGGCAGGTGGCTACAGGGCCACCTTGATCGCTTCGAGCCCCTGATCGATGTCGTCGATGTTGTTGTAGTAATGTGGTGAAAAGCGGATGAAGTCGCGTCGCAACGAAGCGATCACATTTGCCTCTTTCAAGGTCTTTGCGAAGTCACGGCTGTTTTTGCCTGGGAACCGGGCCGCCACTGTGGCGGAACGATCTGCCTCAGCCACAGGCCCAACACATCTGCGCCCAGCTCTTTCAGGCCAGCGATCAGGTGGTTGGAAACCTGGCGGTTGTGCGCGACGATTTTGTCCAGGCCGGTCTCCAGGATGTGGCGAACGGATTCGGTTGCGCCATAGGCGGTGCCATAGGCCATGGTGCCGAATTCATAGCGTTTGGCGTTATCGGCCAGCTCCAGTCGGTTGGCCTGAAAGTCCCACATGTCCTTGTGGCTGCGCCAGCCCAGGATGCCCGGGTTCAGCTTCTGCAGTTCGGGCGAGACATACATCATGCCGGTACCAAAGGGACCGCAGAGCCATTTGTAGGTCGAGGTTGCAACCGCGTCGATGCCGGTCGCCACCACGTCGATTGGCACCTGGCCGGCGGATTGGGTGGCGTCCACCACCAGGATTGCGCCATGTTTGTGCGCCTTGTCTGCAAAGCGTTTCAAATCGAACAGCTGCCCGCTGCCCCACTCCACCTGGCTCAGCACCACGACCGAAGTCTGATCGTCAATTGCCGCTTCCAGCGCGTCGGTGTCGATGGACATGGTTTCGTCCGACCGGACCCAGCTGATCTCGGCCCCGGTATGGTCGCAGATCCGCTTCCATGGGTAGATGCTTGAAGGGTGCGTCGTGTCCGTGGTGACGATCTTTGTTCCCCTTTCGGGCATCACCGCCCAGGCCAGGGACTGCATCAGCGTGGTTTCGCTGGATGCCACGGCGATATCGTCGGTGGTTGCGTTGAACAGCCGTGCGGTTGCGTCGTTCAGATTGTCCAGACATTCGACCTCGGCCTGTTCATCAAAGGCGATGGTGCCTTCTTCGGCCAGAGCATTCTGCCATTTCGAAATCGCAGCGGCCCCACCTTTGTGGCTCAGCCCCACGGATGCAGCGTCGAGATAGACATGGCGTTCCGCCGGGGGAAAGACGTCCGGGCTGCCAAGACGAAAAGAGTTGCTGATGGGCGTGGTGGACATGAGGCCAATCCTTTGCTGTGCAAAATAGGGTTTGGCCCGACTGTCCTTAAATCCGTCCCGGCATTCGTTATCAGGCTGAGAAAGCAAACGTGACGAACTGGAAACCGAGTTTGACCGGGCTCCGGTTTCCGAACCGGAAATCCAACTTCAGACCTTCGGCAACGTAAGGCTGCGCCGAATCCCTATCCTGATCGGCGAACGATTTGCGGGAGATCCTGCCAATGGCGCAGACACAGGCAAAAGACACAGACGGCCCCCAGCTGTCCGCCCGGAACATTCACAAGTCTTTTGGGAGCATCGAGGTTCTGAAGGGTATTTCCGTGGATGCCTACAACCACGACGTCATTTCCATCCTCGGCGCCAGCGGATCCGGCAAGAGCACCTTTCTGCGCTGCCTCAATTTCCTGGAAAGTCCGACCGAAGGCGAAGTCGCGCTCGACGGAGAAGTCGTGCGCACCCGCCGCAACCGGGCGCATCAGCTCGAACCTTCTGACCGGCGGCAGATCGAACGCTTCCGCACACGGGTGTCGATGGTGTTTCAGGGCTTCAATCTGTGGTCGCACATGACTGTCCTTGAGAATGTCATGGAGGCCTCGGTGCATGTTCTGGGTGTCCCCAGACAGGAGGCCCGCGACACGGCCGCGGCTCTGTTGGAGAGGGTCGGGCTCGGTGAACGGATGCAATATTACCCCGCGCATCTGTCCGGAGGTCAGCAGCAGCGCGCCGCGATTGCCCGCGCGCTGGCCGTCGATCCCGAAGTCATCCTGTTTGACGAACCGACCTCGGCGCTCGACCCCGAACTGGTCGGTGAAGTCCTGAACGTCATGAAGGGGCTCGCCGAAGAGGGCCGGACCATGATCGTCGTCACCCACGAAATGGGCTTTGCCCGCGATGTGTCGAACAGGGTGATTTTCCTGGAGCAGGGGAAGATCGAAGAAGACGGCACACCCGACGAGGTGATGACCAACCCGCAATCAGACCGTTTCCGCCAGTTTCTCGCGCGCTCGCGCGACTAAACCGGCCCCACCCATCTTGAACACACCAGGGAGGATACCATGTTCAAAACACTCGGGAAAATGACCGCCATCAGCCTGCTGGCGGCTGTATCGGCCGGGGCAGCCAATGCCCAGGACGTCATCCGCTTCGCAACTGAGGCCGCCTACCCGCCGTTCAACGAACGCGCGGCGGATGGCTCCATCGTCGGCTGGGAAATCGACCTTGGCCAGGCGATGTGCGCGCATATGAAACGCGAATGCGAATTTGTGGCGCAGGATTGGGACGGCATGATCCCCGGCCTGCTGAGCAATCGCTTTGACGGCATCTTTGCCTCGATGACCATCACCGAAGAACGCAAGCAACGGATCGATTTCACCGACAAATACTACCAGTCGCCTGCACGCTTCGTCTCCAAAGATGGCGTAGCGCTCGACCGGTCGGCGGCCGATCTGGGCGGGCTCAAGGTTGGAGCCATCGCGGGGGTGACGGAATGCTATCTGAACAAGTTCCATCCCGACGCTGACATCGCCATCTACCGGTCGTCCGAGGACATGTTCCTGGATCTGCAATCCGGGCGGCTTGACGCCATCCTTAGTGAATCCGTGCAGGCTGACTTTGGTCTGATCCGCGAAAATCCCGATGCGGGTTTCGCCTTCCGCGGCGAACCGGCGCTGGATGCGGGCTGCTTTGGCGCAGGGATCGGCATCGGGGTGCGCAAGGAAGATGGCGATCTGCGCGCCTCGCTCAATGACGCTATCGCCGCCGTGCGTGCCGACGGTACCTATGATGCGCTGGTCGAGAAGTACTTCGGCTACGACATCTACGGCGAATAACCACTTCCCCCGACCTTGGGAGAGCATCTGCGCATGCTCTCCTCTTTTTCTGACTGAAGGGAATTGCGCCCAATGGAAAACGTGATGGCTTACAGCCCGTTCCTGATCAGGGGCGTCGGCGTGACAGTCGCGCTCAGCCTCTGTTCAATCCTTCTTGCCGTCGCGTTGGGATTATTGGGGGCAGCGGCAAAACTGTCCGGCTCGGGCTGGGCGCGCCGCATCGCTGGTCTGTATACAACCATCGTCCGAGGCGTCCCCGACCTGGTCGTCATGTTGCTGCTGTACTTCGGGGGGCAAGTCCTGCTGAACCAGATCGGCGCAATGACCGGGTGGTGGAAATACATCGAACTGAACCAGTTCATTGCCGGGGTGATCGCCATCGGGTTCATTTTCGGCGCCTATATGAGCGAGACGTTTCGCGGCGCCTATATGTCCATTCCAAAAGGCATGATCGAGGCAGGCATTTCCGTGGGCATGACGCGCACCACCCTGTTCTGGCGGGTGATCTGGCCACAGCTGGTGCGCTATGCGCTGCCCGGGTTCACCAACAACTGGCTGACCCTGATGAAGACCACGGCGCTGGTGTCGGTGATCGGGCTGGAGGACATTGTCTATAACGGGTTCGCCGCCGGTCGGGCGACGCGTGAACCGTTCACTTTCATGCTGATCGCCCTTCTGGTCTACCTCATCCTCACCATCCTATCCGACACGGGCCTACGCGCACTGGAGCGCCGCTATACCCGTGGTGTCGTGCGCGGAGTGTAACCCCATGGAAAGCCTGCTCGAGTCGATCCGCGTCTTTTCTTCCGAAACTTCACCGCTGGATTTCTATCTCGTCCTGCAGAACTGGTCGCTGTTCTGGAAAGGTCTGCAGAATACTCTGCTTCTTCTGGTGCTGTCGCTCATCGCAGGAGGACTGCTGGCTGTGCCACTTGCCATCATCCGGGCGACGCGCGTGCCAATCCTGAACCCCATCGCCTATGGGTTCATCTATTTTGTCCGGGGTACGCCGCTTCTGGTGCAGCTTTATGTGATCTACTACGGCCTGTCCCAGTTCGAAGCAGTCCGCGACTCGGCTGCCTGGGTCATCCTGCGGGAACCCTGGTGGTGTGCGCTGATCGCCTTTTCCATCGGCACCGCCGCCTACACGGCCGAGATCTTTCGCGGCGCAATCGAGGATACACCACGCGGCGAGGTCGAGGCCACCATCGCCGCCGGCATGTCCCGCGTGCTGGCCTATCGGCGGATCATCCTGCCCAGCGCGTTCCGCCGGGCGCTGCCCGCCTATGGCAACGAGGTGATATTCAACCTACACACAACCGTCATCGCCAGCACGGTGACCGTGATTGATGTTCTGGGCGCCGCCCGAACTTTCAACAACAAATATTACCTGGCCTACGAGGGTTTCATCACCGCGGCCCTGATCTTTATCGCCATCGTGTTCGTCATCACCCGGGTGTTCAACCTGATGGAACGCCGGATGTTGCGGCATCTGGTGCGCGCATAAGGCAGTTTTCGGTCAGCGAGAGCCTGTCACGCCCGACGTTCGCTGACGGATTTGGCGGTTTTCACAAAGGCCGCAACCAGGGGCGATACCGGAGATTCAGCGTAGTAGAGCAGTCGAATGTTCGTAACCTTGCGAATGTTGGCAGGCATCAGAGCGCGCATCTGCCCTGCTTCAACCCAGGAGCGCGCATAATGGCGCGGAAGGAAACCGATGAAATTCCCGGTCAAGATCAGCATTGCAATCTCTTCGGTGAATTGCCCGCTGGCGCTGGGGCTCAGGCTTGCCTTGTGTTCGTCGCGCAGCTCCATTTCCGAATAGGCGTGCTGGGCAAACCGTTGTTCATTCAGGATCTCAAGGGTCAAGTCGGCTTCGTCAACGTCAAACAGCGGGTGTCGGTTGCTGCAATAAAGATAGCCCTGTTCAGAAAACAGCGGCAGGGCGCTGGCGCCCTTGATCTTTCCGCGATCGGTCGAAAACCCGATCTGAATCCGGCGGTCTGCAATGGATTGGTCGATCTCGGCGGCCGATGCCGTCATCATTTTCAGCTCCACTTCGGGATATTCCGTGGAAAACAGCGTCAGGATTTCCAGAATTGGCGATCTTCGACTGGTGATCAGCGTATCGATGCTGCCGATGAACAGCGTGCCCGTTGGTTGCTTCTGAAGGCTGTTCAGCTCGGCCCGGAACCCTTCCAGCGCGCTGAGCATCCTAGTGCTGGCTTCGTAAACCAGCTGCCCCTCGGCTGTCAGGGCAAAGCCCGACCGCCCCCGGTGACACAGCTGGACACCCAGCCGGGTTTCAAGATCGGCGATCTGTTTGCTGATCGCCGATTTTGTCATGTTGAGCTCAACTTCGGCCAGGGCAAACCCGCTGCAATCCGCAACGGCCCGGAAGGTGCGGATCAGTTTCAGATCAAAATCCGAGATCTGGCCGGAAAACAGACGTGTCGCGAGAGACATGTTGCCCTCCACAGGCGGAAACAAACTGGCATTTAGTTGCATCTGGTGGAAACCAAAAACAATCGATCCAGGGTTTCCAATCCGGCAAGTCTGCTTTCCAGAGTTAAGCACGAACAACCCCCGTCACGGCGCTAGCCTTGCCTTCAAATACCGGCGCTTTGGAGGCATTTGAAAATGACGGGCATATACACACGCAGCCAGATCGACGCAGTTCTGCCCCGGGTGGATGTCGTCGGTGAAGTTGCACAGGGCTTCATTGCCTTCTCGCGCGGAGAGGTCGAGGTGCCGCCGGTTGGAGAACTTCTGTTTCCGGAACACAATGGCGAGCTGCACTTAAAATACGGCGCCATTCGCGGTGACGAAGTATGTGTCATCAAGGTTGCAACCGGGTTCTTCAACAATCCTGATCTGGATCTGCCCCCCTTTGGCGGCTGTATGATCGTTGTCAGCCAGAAGACCGGCATGATTGATGCTATCCTTCTGGAAGAGGGCGAACTGACCAATCATCGCACGGCCGCCGCCGGCGCGGTCGCTGCTCGGGCGCTGGCCCCTGCTGATCCGAAAGTGATCGGAATTGTTGGGACGGGCGTTCAGGCCCGGCTACAGGCGGATTACCTGCGGCGCGTTACGCAATGCCGTGATCTGACAATCTGGGGACGCAATACCGACCAGGCAGAGCAAGCCGCTACCGAGATCACCGCCATGGGATATCGGGTGACCGTGTCGCAATCTCTTGCGGACCTGTGTGACCAATCCCGCCTGATCGTCACCACGACACCCGCTGAACAGCCGCTGCTGACCGCAGACATGATCCGGCCCGGCAGCCACATCACCGCGATGGGATCGGACACCCCGGAAAAAAACGAAGTGGCACCTGAGATTCTCACTCTGGCCGACATTGTCGTTGCTGACAGCCTTGTGCAAAGTGAGTTGCGCGGGGAAATCTATCAGGCGCGCCGCGCCGGGATGCTCCCAGATGGAAAGGCAGCCGAACTGGGCAAGATCCTTTCCGGTGAGGTCAAAGGGCGCGAGACCAATCAGCAGATTACGCTGGCAGATCTCACAGGCGTTGCGGTTCAGGATATTGCAATCGCCAAGGCCGTTCTGGGTCGCCTCCGGGCGGAATGACGGACTGCTCCCCAAAATTGCCACGTGTCCCTGCGTTCATTGACGCCCGCAATCAGCCGTGCAGAAAAAAGGCCAGCGTCATGCCTAAGCCAACAGCAATCACAATGGCACGCACGGCCTGAACGGGTAGGCGACGGGCCAGACGGGCACCGGCATACCCGCCGATTGTGGCAGCAACCATCATCAATGCGGCCTCCTGAATGTAAATGATGCCTGCAAGGGCAAAGGTCACGACAGAAGCACCCGACAGGATGAAGGACAAGGCATTCTTCAGCCCGTTCATCAAGTTGATGTCCCGGAATCCAAGACCAGAGAACAGCGCCAATAGCACGATCCCGAGACCGCCATTGAAATAGCCACCATAGGTGGTCACTGCGAGTGTGGCCGCGGTCCTACCAAAAGGACCGCGGCCTGTTTCGCGGGTGGTAATTGCCCGTAACTGCTTGTCAAAGGCGAACAGCAGCGTGGCGAACAACAATAGCCAGGGCACCACAAAACTGAACACTTCGGAAGGGGTCACCAGCAACAGCAACGCGCCGGCAATACCACCGACGATAGACAGGCCTGTCAACGTGAGCAGCGCACGTCGGTCATAACTGCGCAGCTCTTCTTTGAAGCCCGCAGCCCCTGACAAATAGCCGGGGAAGACGGCAACCGCGCTGGTGGCATTGGCTGGTATCGGCGGCACGCCGGTAAAAACCAGCGCCGGAAAGGTCAAAAAGCTACCGCCGCCTGCAATGGCATTCAGGACTCCGGCCAGAAAGGCAGCCGTGAACAGGATAGTCAGATCAAGCATTGCTCACCAGGTCGTTGTGGGTTGATCACTACCTGCATAGACGCATATGATTCGAAAGGAAAAAATCTCGGAGTCTGGCGCATAAGTCGGTGCTGAGACTAGGAATGGGACCCATCTTTTTGGGATCCATATCCCTGAGGCGATGTTTCATTGTCGCAGAGCGCTCATATCATGTCCTAACCAAGAGCGGACACTTGTGTTCAATACAGCGAAAGGCAGGAATGAGCCCAATTTGATCGATGTTGCACTTCGCACGAACGTCCGGTTTATCGCCGATCAAGTGCGAGATTGACACCGAGTGCAACCAGGACGCTTCCTCCAATTTTGTGTGCGATGCGGTTGGCTGACGACGAGGCCTTGAAAAGCGTGGTGACCTTGTCCGCGAGAATAACGCAGATGGCGTCGGCGCTCGAAAACATAATGTTCACGACCGTTCCCAAGATGATTAGCTGCACCCAAATCGGAAATGCAGCGCTCGGATCAGCGAACTGAGGAAGAAAGGCTACATAGAAGATGGCGGTCTTTGGGTTCAACACTTCAACCGAAACGCTCTCCCAAAAAGCACGCCTCGCACTTTTTTGACCGGCGACCTGTGGCTTGGTAGCCGTTTCCGCTTTGGTCAAAAACATCGAAATTCCAAGCCAAATCAGATAGGCTGCACCGGCAAATTTGAGACCGAGGTACAAGATAGGAATTGCTTGGAACAAGATGGCCAGTCCCACCGCCGCTGCCACGACATGGACGTATCCGCCGATATGTATGCCTAGTGCAGCGAACCAACCTGCGCGACGTCCGCGTGCTATGGTTTGAGCCGCCGCATAAAGGGTGGATGGGCCGGGCATATAAGCGAAGATGCTTGTGGCGACCACAAAAGCGACCAAGATTTCAAATGATGGCATAAGTTTAGCACCTTCTCACAAGATCATGTGAAGTTACGTCCAAACGCGCAGCGATCCTAGTACGAAAATCCAAAGCAGCCTTTCAACATGTGCCTTCAGAAGTCCGCTTTGTCTCGAGTTGCAGACCTTCAGCGGGTTGCTGTCCTGACAAGTGCGGCGACGGCTGACGCAACGCCTTGACCTGTCATGCAGTGCGTCTTCGACTAATCTCACCTTTCAGGGTATGGTTCCGGCAACCGCCGTTCACCGAGGCTCGAGTTGGTCTCGCACAGGGCCCAATGCAGAGCAAAAAAACTCCCATGCAGCCGAAAAATACGCTCCTTATCCTGTCCGACGAACACAATCGGGACGTCCTGGGGTGTTATGGCGATAACCTGGTCCAGACGCCAAACTTGGATGCGCTCGCGTCGCGAGGCACAGTGTTCCAGAATGCCTACTGCAATTCGCCGGTTTGCGTGTCCTCTCGCGCGTCGCTGGCCTCGGGTCAGTTCCCAAACCAGATACGCGCATGGGATAGCACGGCGCCCTATGAAGGGGCCCCACACGGCTGGGCACGTCGGCTGCGGGATCAGGGCCACGAAGTGACTTCGATTGGGAAGTTGCACTATCGAAATGCCCAAGACGATTGCGGGTTCGATCCTTCGCTGCTTCCGATGCATGTCCACAATGGGATTGGCTGGCTCTCAAGCTTGCTTCGTGAGCCGCCCACGCCGATTGCTGGAGCGGATCTGATGGCAAAGAGGGTCGGCTCAGGCGAAACGGATTATACACGCTATGATAGGGACATCACTCAGGCCGCCTGCGCATGGATCCGGGATCGTGGCGTGCAAAAGCGGGACGCCCCATGGGTGCTTCAGATCGGCTTCGTGGCACCTCATTTCCCGTTGATTGCACCACCTGAATTCTTTGACTTGTACGACAAGACAATCCTTCCGCCGCCAAGGCAATACGCCAAGGATGAGCGACCGCATCACCCTGTCCTGGATGCTCTCAGGGCCTCTTCAAACTATGATGATTGGTTTGATGAGGAGACAGTCCGCATAGCCCGGAAAGCCTATTATGGTCTCGTGTCCTATCTGGACCACAATATCGGTCTGCTGATGAGCGCGCTCGAAAGCGCTGGGCTGATGGAGGATACCCGCATCATCTATACCAGTGACCATGGCGACAATCTTGGTCATCGTGGGTTATGGGGAAAGTCCGTGATGTACGATGACGCGGTAGCGGTTCCGTTGATTTTTGCAGGACCGGAGGTCCCCAGTGGCAAGCGTGTTGCAACACCTGTCTCATTGGTCGATTTGCATCCGACCATCATGAATTCTGCTGGTTCTTTGGCACGTGGTGATGATCACACCGGCGCCGGCGCGTGCCTGTCAAACCGATTTGAAGATCCGGCGGCGGATCGGGCTGTGTTCAGTGAGTATCACGACTGGTCCTCAATCACCGGAATGTTCATGCTTCGCACGCTTCAGTGGAAAATCGTCCGGTATCCCGGCTATGACGATCAACTTTTTGATATGTTGTCAGATCCACACGAGATCCATGATCTCGCAAACAGCTCCGAGCATCGCAGTATCCTGAATAGGATGCGGGCCCGCCTGTCTTCTCTTGCAGATGTATCGCAGATCAACGACGCGGCCTTCAAAGATCAGCGGAAAAAAATCGCAGATTTCGGCGGTCGCGAAGCAATCCTCCGGGGGGAGGAGTTTGGGTACACGCCCGCGCCGTCAGAATTCCAAGATGGTGCCGTTCCTGCGGACAAGCATGAGCCATGATCCTTCGGATGTATCGCAGTCGTTGGAAACTGCGCGACACCGTCCAGTTTGACGTTTGCTGACGTCCAAAGGCATGAATTGAGCGTCGGTTTTGCCCGCCGAACGGCCCTTCAGGAGATTCCCTTTCCAGCAAGTGCAACAAATGCCGACTTGGAGCCCAGTTTCCCAATGCTGCACTTGGACGTATCAGGCGCGACCACGCATTTCCGTCCTTGGTCCAGGCGAGATCTGGCACGAAGCGGTCACTTATGGCGCTGTCGATAAGTATATGTGACAAAACGAACTGCCATAGTTTCCGTAAGCCAATCAATCGTATATGAGGTCGGCTGGCACAAACAGAAAAGCAGGCACATGTTTGATCTATCGAACTCTTCTGGGCATCAGTCAGTAACGCGGACCGCAAGGGAATGGACTAAGGTACTCTCTGCATACCGCGACCCGAACTCGATGCGCAGCGCCTTCGAGCTTTCAGTCACCGTTGGACCTTTTCTTCTTTTATGGGGTCTCGCGTGGTGGGTTTTGGAAGTCAGCTATTTGTTTGCATTGGGTATTTCCTTGCTGAATGCCGGTTTCCTGTTGCGCCTCTTCGTCATCCAGCACGACTGTGGGCACGGGGCATTCCTGAAAAACCGAACGGCTGGCGATTGGCTGGGGCGTATTCTTGGTGTGCTGACTCTGACACCCTACGATGTCTGGAAGCGCACACATTCCATTCACCATAGCTCTGCGGGGAATCTTGGGCGGCGCGGAATCGGGGACATTCACACAAAGACCGTCGCAGAATACCAAGAGCTCTCCACCTATGACCGAGTGATTTACAGACTGTATCGGCATCCGCTCTTTCTCTTCGGCTTCGCGCCCGGATATTTGTTCTTCCTGCAAAACCGTCTGCCTTTTGGGCTGATGTCGAGCCGCAAGTATTGGGTCAGTGCGATGACGACCAATGTTGCAATCCTCGCGGGTGTTTCGGCGATACTGTATTTTGGCGGTTTGCCTGCTGTGCTCTTGATATTTGTGCCTTCGACTCTTCTTGCGGCGACCGCAGGGATGTGGCTGTTTTATGTACAGCATCAATTCGAATCCACACATTGGGCGAAAGAAGAAGACTGGGAGTTGCAGGAAGCGGCCCTGAAAGGGAGCTCGTATTATGTGTTGCCCCCGGTGCTGAGATGGATGAGCGCCAATATCGGGATACATCACGTGCATCACCTCTACAGCCGCATTCCGTTCTATCGTCTCCCCGAAGTTCTGCGCGATCATTCGGACCTCGCGGTAAGCAACCGTATGTCGATCCGGGAAAGCCTTGCCAACGCGCGGCTGCATCTTTGGGACGAAAAGAGCGAACGATTGCTGTCATTCGCCCAAGCTCGACGAGTGCTCTCGGAACAGTCAAAAGCTTAGTTCCTTTGCTCGCCACCATTGGCGGCGGGTGAAAGCTTCGCCTAGTGTGGCTGGCGTCAGGACCCGTCGTAGGAATGGCGTCTTGCCGCCTTGGTGCTTTTTGCGGCAAACGCAAGGCGCAGATTGACGACATCGGACGTAGATCAAACGCATCAATGGGCCTTTACCCGGGCCGGTGTGCTTGCCACGCAAAGCAGCCAAGTGTTTTCAGCCATTAATACTCACTCTGTGCAGATCGCGCAGAGAGGCTAGCAGCGGGCGCCTAGTCATATCCAAATGGAGATGACACATGAACGACCACCAGATGAAGCAACTAAAGACCCTTGGCAAACGGTATGCGCATGCAACCGCGATGGCGCACACTAAAGCATTGAACGTTTTGGCCGCAGAAATGGGGATCCCTACACACTCTTAGAAGTCGAGATTTTCGACACTCAGAGCGTTTTTCTGGATGAAATCACGACGCGGTTCGACGACATCGCCCATCAGTTTCGTGAACAGATCGTCCGCTTCCACCATATCGTCTACTCGAACCTGCAGCAGGGTGCGGGCATCCGGGTCCAGCGTGGTTTCCCACAGCTGGTCCGGATTCATCTCGCCCAGACCTTTGTAGCGTTGAAGGGTCAGGCCTTTTTCGCCTTCCTCCAGGATCGCCTTCAACAGTCCCAGCGGCCCATGGATGGCCTGGCTGCGGTCACGCCGCATCAGGGTTGCGGGTGCGCCATAGATTTCCTGCAGGCTCTGGGTAAAGCTGCCGGTCTTGCGCGCTTCGCCCGAGCGTAGCATCGGCCCATCCAGGGTGCGGACCTCTTCTACGCCTCGAAGAATGCGGGCCAGGCGAATACCATGATCCTGGGTGATACGCCCCTGCCAGCCGCGCTCGTATTCCAGCGCAATGGCGTCCAGACGGGCAGCGACCTTGTCCGCAACGCCTTGCAGGTCGGCATCGACCGCACCGGGGACAAAGGCCCCGGCCACGGCGGCCTGTTCCAGGATATGACGCGGATAATGGGTTGGGAAGGCGTCCAGCACGCGCTTCAATTGGCGGGCTTCATCGACCACGCGGGTCAGGTCCTGGCCAACTATTTCTTCGCCGGTGCCCAGCTTCAGAACGGCGCCTTCAACCCCCTGACGGATCAGGTAATCGTCCAATGCGGCCTGGTCCTTCAGATAGACTTCGGACTTGCCGCGCGCCACCTTGTACAGCGGGGGTTGCGCGATATAGAGATAACCGCCCTCGATCAATTCCGGCATCTGCCGGTAGAAGAAGGTCAAGAGCAGGGTCCGGATATGGGCGCCATCCACGTCGGCGTCGGTCATGATGACGATCTTGTGGTAACGCAGTTTGTCGATGTTGAACTCGTCGCGTCCAATGCCGGTGCCCAAGGCCATCACCAAGTTGCCGATTTCCTGGCTCGACAGCATCTTGTCGAACCGGGCACGTTCCACGTTGAGGATCTTACCGCGGAGGGGCAGGATGGCCTGGGTCAAGCGGTCCCTACCGGTCTGAGCCGATCCACCGGCGCTATCCCCCTCGACCAGGAAGACTTCGGTCTTGGACGGGTCCTTTTCGGAACAATCCTTGAGCTTGCCGGCGAGGAAGTTCACATCCATCGCCGTCTTGCGGCGTGTCAGTTCACGCGCCTTGCGGGCGGCTTCACGGGCCAGGGCGGCTTCGATGATCTTGCCGACAATCTGCTTGGCCTGGTTGGGGTGTTCCTCGAACCATTCGCTCAGCTTTTCGTTCACGAGGCTTTCCACCACGGGGCGTACCTCGGAACTGACCAGCTTGTCCTTGGTCTGGGAGGAGAATTTCGGGTCCGGCACCTTGACTGACAGCACACAGGTCATGCCTTCGCGGGCGTCGTCACCGGTGAAGGAAACTTTTTCCTTCTTCGCGATCCCTGAACTCTGCGCATAGTTGTTGATGGTTCGGGTCAGCGCGCCGCGGAAGCCTGCCACATGGGTGCCGCCGTCACGCTGTGGGATGTTGTTGGTAAATGGCAGAACTGTTTCGTGATAGCTGTCGTTCCACCACATGGCGACTTCGACGCCGATGTCGTCCTTTTCGCCTATGATATAGATTGGCGCTTCCATGACCGGGGTTTTGTGCCGGTCAAGATACTTGACGAATTCATTCACGCCACCTTCATAGAACAACTCGGCTTCCAGCCTTTCAGCCGGACGTTCATCGATCAGGATGATCCGCACGCCCGAGTTCAGAAAGGCAAGTTCGCGCAGCCGTTTTTCCAGTATCTCAAAGGAATATTCGAGATTGGAAAACGTACTGGTCGAGGCCAAGAACCGTACTTCGGTTCCGGTGCGGTCGCCGCAGTCCCCGACGACCTCCAGATGCTTGGCGGTCTCACCCCGTTCAAAGCGCGCAACATGTTCCTTGCCGTTGCGCCAGATGCGCAGCTCCAGCCAGTCGGACAGGGCGTTCACCACGGAAACGCCGACGCCGTGCAGGCCGCCCGAAACCTTGTAGGAGTTGCTGTCGAACTTCCCGCCCGCATGCAGTTGGGTCATGATGACCTCGGCTGCTGAAACACCTTCTTCGGGGTGGATATCGACGGGAATTCCACGGCCATTATCACTGACCGAAACACTGGAATCCGCGTGAATTTTCACGGTCACGGCGTCGGCGTGACCGGCTAGCGCTTCGTCAATGCCGTTGTCCACGACCTCGTACACCATATGGTGCAAGCCCGAGCCGTCATCGGTGTCCCCGATATACATACCCGGGCGTTTCCGAACAGCTTCCAACCCCTTGAGAACCTTGATGGAATCCGCGCCGTATTCTGCGGGGGTTTGCTGGTTTTCGGACATGCGCGCCTTCCTTCGTATTTTTGTCATTTTATACGATCTTGGCAGGGGAATGTCACGCGAATCCCCCCATTTTCTTGGGCGGAATCAGGCCGTTTATATGGGTCAACTCGGGGCCGCTTCACGATGGCTTTTGCGCGGTCCGTCAGGTTAGTGGAATGACCAGCGCAACAGCTATCAAAAGGGCCCCCGCGGACCTGTTCATGTGTTGCAAGGCACGGGGAGATGACACCAGCTCGCGCACGCGGTCAATCCCGGCGGCGAAGGCCAGATTGCCGATCAGCGGGACCAAAAAAGACAAGGCGACAATGGCGGCAAGATCGGTGCGGGTCACCTGTGTCAGGTCAAAAAAACCGGGCAGGACACCCATGTAGAACAGGATTGCCTTGGGGTTGCCCAGAATGGCAGCCACACCCGCCAGGAAGCCGGCCCAGGCGCCGGGGCGGGTCAAGGCCCGGTTCGCCTGTAGGCCGCCGCCTGAGCTGCGGATCAGGGACAGCCCCATCACCAGGAAAATTGCGCTGGCACCCCAGCGCAGAATTGCCATCAGCCCTTCAACCTCGGACACAATCCAACTGACCCCGGCCACGGCCAGCAGAGGCCACAGGATGTCGCCCACCGCGACACCAAATGCCAACGGCCACGCGGCGTGAAATCCCCCCGACACTGATCGTGCCATAAGCGCCAGCCAAACCGGTCCGGGCGTCAGAAACAGGATTAACAAGGCGCCCGCATAGAGCGTCAGGTCCCAGGGGCTTACGCTCATGTCTGCACGACCCGTGACAGTCCGTCTTCATCGGTGACTTCGACGAACTGCGCACGATCGCCCAGTTCCGTGAACAGCTCAGGCCCCGTACCGGTCATCCACGCCTGCGCGCCCAGGGTGCAGATCTCGTCATAGAGTGCCGCGCGTCGCCCGGCATCCAGATGGGCGGCGACTTCGTCCAGCAGCACGATTGGCGGAGCGCCTTCGCATGCCGCCAAAGCCCGCGCGTTGGCCAGGATCAGCGACACCAGCAGCGCCTTCTGCTCGCCAGTGGAGCAGTCCTTTGCCGGAACCCCCTTGGCCGCGTAAACACCGTAAAGGTCGCTGCGATGTGGTCCCACCAGCGTCCGGCGCGCAGCCAGATCGCGAAACCTGCTTTCCGCCAAGGCCTCGCGCAGATCATCTGCTGCTTCGGGTAGGCTGCCTTCGGTCTGGATCAACTCCAGCTCGGCCACCGGAAAGGCGGTTTCTGCCTGCTCCTGCGCAGTGCGGATCAGGGACAGGGCCGACTGCCGGGCCTGATGAATGCGTGCGCCCGTCTCTGCCATCTGGCTTTCCAGGGCGCCATACCAATGCGGATCGCGAACCTCCTCCTTCAGCAGGCGATTGCGCTCGCGCATCGCCTTGTCATAGGTCAGCGAGGCCTCGGCATGGGCGGGGTCGAAACTCAGTGCGATCCGATCCAGAAACCGCCGCCGTCCTTCGGCTGCTTCGATCCACAACCGGTCCATCGACGGGATCAGCCAGACCACTCGCGCGATCTGACCCAGGGCGATCTGACTGGCGGCTTTTTCGTCGATCCGCACCTGGCGCGCTGCGCCGCCTTCGGACCAGGTTTCCACCTCGTGGATCTGATCCGCGGTCTGGAGCTGCGCTTTCAGTTTCCAACCCAGCTCTTCGGGCTGGCGGGCCATGTCGGCGGCACTGGCACGGCGCATGCCGCGTCCGGGGGAGAAAAGCGAAACTGCCTCAAGGATATTGGTCTTGCCGGCCCCGTTCGGTCCATGAAGCGCCACGGGCCGCCCGTCCAACGCAAGCACGGCATGTTTGTGTGACCGAAAGTGCGACAGGGTCAAAGCGGTCAGGGCAAGCACGCCTTTCCCCTTTTTCTGGCTGATGAATTCTCTTCGGGAGGCTTCGCGCATCCCGACGCAATCAGACCCGCATTGGCATCACGACATAGACGGCGCTCTGGTCATTGCCTTCGCGCATCAGTGTCGGATCGCCGGAGGAGTTGAACATGAACACCGCGTTTTCGCGATCCACCTGGCTGGCGATTTCCAGCAGATATTTGGCGTTAAAACCGATCTCCAGCCTTTCGTCGCCATAGGCCACCGCCAGCTCTTCTTCGGCAGCGCCGCTGTCTGGGGCGTTGACGGACAGGATCAGGCGATCTTCTTCCAATTGCAGCTTCACTGCACGCGAGCGCTCAGAAGACACGGTTGCGACCCGATCAACGGCCTGTGCAAATTCAGTCGCGTCCACTTCCAGACGCCGGGTGTTGCCCATCGGAATGACGCGGGTGTAGTCGGGGAAGGTACCGTCGATGACTTTCGAGGTCAGCACGATGTCAGGCGTGGCAAAGCGGATCTTGGTTTCTGAAACCGAGACCGCGATATCCATCTCATCATCGTCAAGCAGTTTGCGCAGTTCACCAACTGTTTTGCGCGGGACGATAACGCCGGGCATGTCCGCGACGCCTGCGGGCAGGTCTGCATCAATTCGGGCCAAGCGGTGACCATCGGTGGCGACGCACCGCAGTACCTTACCGTCTTCGCCGTCCGAGACATGCATGTAGACACCGTTCAGGTAATACCGCGTCTCTTCGGTCGAGATCGCGAATTTCGACTTGTCGAACAAGCGGCGCAGAACAGCGGCATTGGCGCTGAAATTCGACTGGTATTCCGAGGAGGCCATGACCGGGAAGTCTTCGCGTGGAAGGGTGGCCAGAGAGAAGTTCGAGCGTCCGGCCTCAACCGTCAGGCGACCTGCGGCGCTGTCGGCGTTCAGAGTGACCAGCGCACCATCGGGCAGTTTGCGGACGATTTCATGCAGTGTAGTGGCGGCGACGGTTGTTGCCCCAGCGCGTTCCACCTGGGCGGGGGCCTTGTCCACCACTTCGATATCCAGATCGGTGGCACGGAACTGGACCTGATCACCTTCAGCTTCGATCAGGACATTGGCAAGGATCGGGATGGTGTTGCGGCGTTCGACAACAGACTGGGCCTGGGCCACGGCCTTCAACAGGGTGCCGCGTTCGATACTGATCTTCATATCCCTACTATCCTCTCCGCATGGCCGGGTGGAGCACGTTAACGCTTTGCCCCAGCGGCACAAGGTTTTTCATGGATTTCTCAATGGCTTTTTGGGGGGCGTCAAGGGCTGTGCGCGCGGTTCACGACAGAAGGCGTGCAATCGTTGCGTGCAAGCCCAAGAAAAACGGCCCTGACAGAGTGTATCAGGGCCGTTTTTTGAAGGGGTGGAGCGGAGCCGAAGATCAGGCTTCCAATGCTCGTCGAAGCATTTCCACGTCTTCGGCGATCTGGCCGTCGGTCATCTTCAGCTCTTCGATCCGTTTGACGCCGTGCATGACGGTGGTGTGGTCGCGACCGCCAAATCGCCGTCCGATTTCCGGCAGGGACCGGCTGGTCAGCTGTTTGCACAAATACATCGCCACCTGGCGCGGCCGTGCATAGGAGCGCAGGCGTTTCGGGCCGATAATATCACTGAGACGGATGTTGTAATAGTCGGATACCTTGCGCTGGATTTCTTCGACGGTGATCTTACGCTCGGAGGCGCGCAGAACATCGGCCAAGCAGTCCTGGGTCAGGTCCATGTCAATCTCGCGACCAACAAGCGAGGCAAAGGCAAACAACCGCGTCAGTGCACCTTCAAGAACGCGGACATTGGTCGAGATTCGATGCGCAAGAAATTCCAGCACGCCATCGGCGATCTTCATGTCGGGATAGGTGCTTCGATACTGCTCGACCTTTGTCTGCAGGATCCCCAAGCGCAGTTCGTAGTCAGTCGGATGCAAGTCCACGACCAAGCCACATTGCAGGCGTGATTTCACCCGGTCTTCCAGATCTTTGATCTCGCCCGGCGCGCGGTCTGCCGAAATGATGATCTGCTTGTTTTGATCCACCAGTGCGTTGAAGGTGTGGAAAAATTCCTCCTGCGTGGAATCTTTGCCCGCGATGAATTGTACATCGTCCACCATCAGCACATCTACCGAACGGAACAGGTGCTTGAAATCCATCATCTTGCGTTCACGCAGGGCTTGAACAAAGCGATACATGAATTGTTCCGCAGACAGATAAAGGACGTTCAGTTCGGGGCGGCGTGATTTGAGCTCCCAAGCGATGGCATGCATAAGGTGGGTTTTACCCAAACCAACGCCACCATAAAGGACCAGAGGATTGAAGGTGACCGGGCCGCCTTCGGACACGCGGCGAGCCGCGGCATGCGCCAGTTCGTTCGGCTTGCCGACGACAAAGCTGTCAAAGGTGAATCGCGGATCTAACGGTGCGGCCTGCAGATCGCCAAGAGGATTTGCGCCGGAGCCTTGTGCCGATGCCTGCGCCGCAGGAGCGGTGGCTTGTTCTACCTCGGGTTCTGCCGGTGCTTCTGCCTCCCGAAGAGGACGTGCCGGAGAATTGGCTGCAACCTGAAACGAAACACTGCGCACGGTTTCACCGGCATTGTTCAGTTCGTACAGGATCAGATCCGCGAAGTTCTGGCTGACGTAGTTGCCCATGAAGTTCGTCGGAACATTGAAGACCGCTACCCCGTCACTCAGCTGTTCAAACTCTAAGGGTTCAATCCAAGTGGTGTAATTGTTCTGACCCACGGTCTTGAGAAGTTTCTGACAAAGTTGTCCCCATTTCTCTTGTGTCATCCAGCGCCTCACGCATCCCAGTGCTGGCCATTCGGCCTATTGTTTCGTTTTCATTTGTTGATCCGGCCAAGCCGGGTTGAACCCACGCACATGAGGGGGATCGCTGAAACAAGTTGTTTCAACGACGTCCGTTGCCGGACAATCACTGACGATCCTCGCCGCCGCGACACCCGCCATCCAGTTCGGGTTTACGGTTGAACGAAATCGTTACAAACACAATTTAATAGACAGGGCCAAAGACCGGCGAGCAACCGGATCACGGCAAATCGGACGATCGTTGAAAGTCGATCGAAACCGAGTGTTGTTCTCGGTCGCCTTGATGCCCGTCAAGGTTTTCCGAGAGCAGCCTGTCCCCCCAAGCGAGTGAATCGCTGAAACCTTGGTAGCAATTTCGGTGCCGCTCCAGCAATGAAACTATGCTGTTGACTCAGGTATGGGCCGCAAAGAATCTCTCGCACTTGCAGAAGATTTGCAGGTTAAAGGGGGAAACAAAAAAGGCGCTGCAAATCCGCAACGCCTTGGAATTTTGTTGTCGCCCGGCTTGGCCGAGAAGAACAGCCCGACAGGCGATTCTGCCGAAAGAGATCACGGGCAACCTAGACTGGCCATGTTGCTGCACCGGGTATCGCGCTGCGATTCGACCAAGGCCCGTTAACCTCAGATGGCTTAGCCCAGTGCTTTGACGCGGGCCGACAGGCGCGAGATTTTGCGCGATGCAGTGTTCTTGTGGAAGACGCCTTTGGTCACGCCACGCATCAGTTCGGGCTGAGCGGCACGCAGAGCGGCGGTTGCGGCTTCCTTGTCGCCGGAGGCGATGGCTTCTTCAACTTTACGCAGGAAGGTGCGGATGCGCGAACGACGGGCTTTGTTGACGGCGAAACGCTTTTCGTTCTGACGAGCGCGTTTTTTTGCCTGGGGCGAATTTGCCATGGTGTCTGACCTTTTTGTACAAGACGAGGTGTCTTTGGGTTCTGGTATTCGGGTTCGTGTTTTCTGGGCGCAAATGCCGACCGACCCGGATCAGACCACCGGTGTGATTCTAGCCAGAGCGGGCCGCACGCGCATGTATAGCGGGGGTCTTTATCCAAGATGGGCGGGGATGGCAACCCGGTTTGGCGGCCATCCCGGTGCGTGAGTTTCCGGGGGAGTCAGGAGACAACCGTTTGGATGCCGAGGAAGATCAGGGCCGATAGCAGGGCGGCGGCGGGAACCGTGATAACCCAGGCGGCGATGATCGTCAGGAAATGAGACCGGCGCACCAGCTTGCGACGGCGGCGCTCTTTCGGTGTCAGAACCGGACGCTCGGGTACGGTGTTTCGGGCGGCGCGCAGGCGGCGTTCAGCATCCCATTCCCGGAAGAACCCGACGCCGAAAACGCCACCAACCGCGATATGGGTCGAACTGACCGGCAGGCCCAGCCAGCTTGCCACGATCACGGTAATGGCGGCCGACAAAGCCACGCAGTACGCCCGCATCGGGTTCAGCTTGGTGATCTGGCTGCCTACCATGCGGATCAGCTTCGGGCCGAACAGGAACAGGCCGAACGAGATACCAAACGCGCCGATGATCATCACCCAAGTCGGGATTGCCACCTTGGCAGCAAAATCTCCGAACTCGGAGGCATGAACGATGGCGGCCAGAGGGCCGACCGCGTTGGCGACGTCGTTTGCACCGTGGGCAAAGGACAACAGGGCGGCCGAGAAAACCAGCGGAATGCCGAACAGAACCTTGAGCGACTTGTTGCGGTTCTCCAGCCCCTCGGACTGTTTGCGGATCATCGGCTTGGTGATGAAGTAGGTCACAGCACCGACCGCCAGACCGATCGTCAGAGCGGTGGTGATGTCGATTTTGACGATACGTTTTAGCCCCTTAAGTGCCAGGTAAGCGGCAAAGGCCGTGGCCATGATGCCGATCAGGACCGGCACCCATTTGCGGGCGGCGGCGATTTTATCTTCCTGGTAGATGATGCGCGACTTGATGAACGCAAGGAACAGAGCCGCGATCGCGCCGCCCAGAACCGGAGAAATCACCCAACTTGCGGCGATCTTTCCCATGGTGGGCCAATTCACGGCGGCAAAGCCCGCAGCCGCGATGCCCGCGCCCATGACACCGCCCACAACCGAGTGGGTGGTGGAGACCGGCGCACCAACCCAGGTGGCGAGATTCACCCACAGCGCCGACGAGATCAGCGCGGCCATCATCGCCCAGATAAAGATCTGCGCATTCTGGATGCCGGTTGGGTCGATGATGCCCTTGGAAATGGTCGAGACAACATCACCGCCTGCCAGCAAGGCTCCGGCGCTTTCGAAAACGGCTGCAATGGCGATGGCGCCGCCCATGCTGAGCGCGTTGGCCCCAACCGCTGGCCCCATATTGTTGGCCACGTCGTTGGCACCGATGTTGATCGCCATGTAGGCGCCGAACCCGGCGGCCATCACTACAATCATCGTATTGCTGGATTGCCCGAAGAACAGCGCGGCGAAAAGCCCTGCCATGACGATGAAGACCAGAGCAATGCTTGGGCCCACGATCGGTCGCCCGGCATAGCTTGTTGCGGCCTCCAACCTAGAAAAGCGGCGGAGGTCACGGTCGAGCGTCTCAAGATGACGCGGTTCGAAGTCTGTTCCAGGCATGTTGCCCCCGATTCATTACGCGGGGCCGTCGATAATATGTAACAGTTTTGTGTACAACTGTTTTGGACGTGAAACGCAAAGAGCAGGCCATCGGCCTGCTCTGGACGCAATGCAAAGCTTGCTTTGGGACTACTTGTCGCGGAACTGCGCTTCGCGTTTTTCCAGGAAGGCGGCCATGCCTTCTTTCTGATCTTCGGTTGCGAACATCGAATGGAACACGCGACGTTCGAACAGCATGCCTTCGCTCAGCGGCAGTTCATAGCTGCGGTTCACGGCTTCTTTCGCGGCCATGGCGGTCAGCAGCGATTTCTCGGCAATCTTTTGAGCGGCACCCATCGCTTCGTCCATCAGCTTTTTGGCCGGAACGACGCGGCTGACGAGGCCCGAGCGCTCGGCCTCTTCCGCGTTCATGAACCGGCCGGTCAGGTTCATGTCCATGGACTTGGACTTGCCGACAAAACGAGTCAGTCTCTGGCTGCCGCCCATTCCGGCAATGACGCCCAGATTGATTTCGGGCTGACCGAATTTGGCAGTGTCAGCAGCGATGATGAAATCGCACATCATCGCCAGTTCACAGCCACCACCCAGTGCATAGCCGGCCACGGCGGCGATTATGGGCTTGCGGGTTGCCGTGATACGATCATTTGCATCGGCAAACAGGTTTTCGGTGAAAACGTCGACATAGCTCTTGCTCGACATTTCCTTGATGTCCGCACCGGCGGCAAAGGCTTTTTCCGATCCGGTGATCACGATGCAACGTACCTTGTCGTTGCCATCGGCTTCTTCCAATGCGGTGCAAAGCTCGCCCAGGAGTTGGGTGTTGAGCGCGTTCAGCGCATCCGGGCGGTTCAACTTGATAAGGGATACGTGGTCCTGAATGTCGACGTTGATCGTCTCAAAGGCCATGTTGTCATCTTTCGGTTGTTCCGTTCAGATCCGAGTCCTTACCATGCGAGGCCGCCCGATCAAGTTATCTTTGGCATTGCGCGCAGTAGAAGGATGAGCGTCCCGATTGCACGATCCGGCGAATCTCGCCGCCGCAGCCGTCGCGTTTGCAGGGGTCGCCTTCGCGGCCATAAACATCAAAGCTATGCTGAAAATATCCAAGTTCTCCATCGGCTTGGCGGAAATCCTTGAGCGATGATCCCCCCGCCTTGATGGCGTCTTCCAGCACCTCGCGGATGATCGGAACCAGGCTGGCGACGCGATTCGCGGAAATCTGCCCGGCTTTGCGACGTGGCGAAATTGCCGCGCGAAACAGGGCTTCGCAGACGTAAATGTTACCAAGTCCGGCGACGATTCTCTGATCCAGTAACGCGGATTTAACCGGACTGTTCTTGTTTCGGAACGAATCCACCAGATGCGCTTCGTGGAAATCATTGCCCAAAGGTTCGGGCCCCAATACCGCCAGCAGTTTGTGCTGATCCGCAGTGGCCGTCTCCAATAGATCCATGGCGCCAAACCGGCGGGGATCGTTGAAGGTGATCCGCGCACCGTTCTCCATGTCGAAGACCACGTGATCGTGCTTTTCCGCCTGTGGGTGGTCATGCACGAACTGACCCAGCGGGTCGCCCGACACGGTCATACGCCCCGACATGCCCAGATGCACGAGCAAGGTCTCGCCACTGTCCAGATCCGCCAGGATGTATTTCGACCGCCTGCGCAACTGGTTCACCCGCGTGCCGGTCAGCCGGTCGGCCATGCGATCCGGGAATGGCCAGCGCAGATCGGGGCGGTTCACCTGCGCACGCGTGATCACCGCACCTTCCATCGACGGCAGCAAACCGCGTCGGACGGTCTCGACCTCGGGCAATTCAGGCATTACATCGCTCCCAAACCAACGGGCCGCATTGTGCCCGGCCCTCAGAGCTCTATAACAAGGGCCAAATTCCGGGAACGGCAAGAGCCATGAACCAGACATCCGACAAAACCACCCATTTCGGGTTCGAAACCGTCCGCGAAGAGGACAAGGCCGGCCGCGTGCAAGGCGTGTTCAACTCGGTCGCGTCGAAGTACGACATTATGAACGATGTGATGAGCGTCGGCATCCACCGGGTCTGGAAGGATGCGATGATGGATTGGTTGGCACCGCGTCCCGGCCAGCGACTGTTGGACGTGGCAGGTGGGACCGGTGATATTTCGTTCAGGTTCTTGGGCCGTGCCGGCCACGGCCATTCCACCGTTCTGGATCTGACCGAACCCATGCTGGTCGAAGGCCGCAAACGGGCCGAGGCTGAACAGATGGCCGACAGCCTGGACTGGGTGACCGGCGACGCGATGGCCCTGCCTTTCAAGGACAACACCTTCGACGTTTACACGATCTCTTTCGGCATAAGGAATGTTACCCGCCCGCAGGAGGCGCTGAACGAAGCCTTCCGCGTCCTGAAACCCGGCGGCCGCCTAATGGTTCTGGAATTCAGCCAGTTGCCCAATGACGGGCTGCAGAAGCTTTATGACCTTTACAGCTTCAACGTGATCCCCCGAATGGGCAAGCTGATCGCCAATGATTACGACAGCTACCAGTACCTGGTCGAATCGATCCGCAAGTTTCCGGATCAGGAGACGTTTCTGGGCATGGTGCGCAAGGCCGGGTTCGAAAACGCCAAGTACCGCAACCTGTCCATGGGCATTGCAGCGCTGCATTCGGGTTGGAAGATCTGACGCATGCGCGGCCCTCACAACATCATTCGCCTGATCCGGACGGGCGCCACTCTGGAGCGCACCGGTGCCATGAACGTGGTGCTCGAAGCATTCGAAGCCCCGGCTGCGCTGCGAATTGTGGCCCACGCTCTGGGCTGGCCATTCAAATGGCTGGGCTACAAGGGGGATCCGGATATGCCGCCCGCCACGCGAGCGCTGACGGCGCTGGGCCCGGCCTATATCAAGTTCGGTCAGGTCCTTTCGACCCGCCCCGACGTGGTGGGCGAAGACATGGCCCAGCAGTTGCGGGTGCTGCAGGACAAGCTGCCGCCGTTTTCCCGCGCCGAAGCGATGGAAGAGGTCGAACGCGAACTGGGCCTGCCGGTCGAGGATCTGTTCAGCGAGTTTAGCGAGCCAATTGCAGCGGCCTCGATCGCACAGGTGCATCGTGCGCGCCTGGCTGATACCGGCGAAGACGTGGCCGTCAAGGTCCTGCGGCCCGGCATCGAACGGGCTTTCCGCAAGGATATCGACGCGTTCTACTTCGCGGCTCGCATCGTCGATCTGTTTGCCCCCGGCGCACGACGTCTGCGCCCCATGGATGTAGTGGAACACTTCGATGGTGTGGTACAGGGCGAGCTCGATCTGCGGCTGGAAAGCGCCGCAGCTTCTGAATTTGCCGCCAACACCGAGCATGACGAAGGCTTTCAGCTGCCGCCCATCCTGTGGAACCTCTCGGCCCGCCGCGTGATGACATTGGGCTGGGCTGATGGAGCGCCTTTGGGTGACAATGACGCATTGGATGCCGCGGGGCACGACCGCCGCGCGCTGGGCGAGCGGGTGCTGACGCTGTTCCTGAACCACGCTCTGCGCGATGGTTATTTCCATGCCGACATGCATCAGGGCAATCTCAAGGTCGCTCCGAATGGCAATATCATCGCCTATGATTTTGGTATCATGGGCCATATCGATGAATACACCCGACGGGTTTATGCCGAGATCCTGTTCGGCTTCATCAAGCGCGACTACAAACGTGTGGCCGAGGTTCATTTCGAAGCAGGATATGTCCCCGCCACGCAGGATGTGGATGAATTCGCCCGTGCCCTACGTGCGGTGGGCGAACCGATATTTGGTATGGATGCCTCCCATATCTCGATGGGCCGGCTGTTGAATTACCTGTTCGAGGTGACAGAGCGGTTCGGCATGGAAACCCGGACCGAGCTGATCCTGTTGCAGCGCACCATGGTCGTGGTCGAAGGCGTGGCCCGGTCTCTGGATCCGCAGGTCAATATCTGGGAAGTCGCCCGGCCTGTGGTCGAGGATTACATCAAGCAATCCATCGGCCCGCGCGCCGTGATTGCCGATCTGGTGAAAACTGCGCGAGTCATGGGCCGGTTTGGCCCCCGTCTTCCAGCCCTGGTCGAACAGGCCTTGATCGCACAGTCCAATCCACAGAGTGATGGCAGCGCTTCGCGCAAATGGTGGATCCCAGCTCTGATCGGTGTGGGCGTGGGCGTGCTCATGGCCGGAACTATTTTTCAGGTGCTTTGAGGCGCAGGCGTGCTAGCCTCTCGGTATGGCACGCAGCAATCCGCACCGTCCCTTTGTTCCTGATCCCGACCAGATGCGCCTCTGGCCTGATGTCAGTGGGAATGAAGTAAACGGGTTGGGAGAGACCGAGTTCCGTCGCGCCCGAATGGTGTATTGGGCGACAAACCTGAGCGACATCCCGCATGGGGAATTGCAGGGTTATTTCTATGGTCAGTCAGCGCGCGAGCCCCGTTTCGGCGTGGCACGAGAGAAGCGACAGGCCGTGCTGGACCTTCCGCTGCCTGATATTTCGCCCCAACAAAATCAATCTGTTGACCAAAGTTGGGAGGAGGCCTCAAAAAGCTTCCTCAGCGATGGACTATGCGAAAAATTTGGCGTGGCCCAGGTGGATCCCGATTGGGTGCTGGAAGATTTCGAAGCCACATTGCCCCGCGTCGTGATGATTGGGGTGCAACATGATTTTGATGAAATCAGCAAAGCACCGGAAGCTGAGGCCGGGCTTGAAGTGATGGAGCAATATCGTCGGGCGGCCCTGGCGGCCAAAACGACGGCGACCTGGTTGCGGCATCAGGGCTGGCAGGCTGAACCACTGACGGGCCCGATGACCAGTTCCCTGGCAATGATCCCGCCCGCGCTGGCCTGTGGATTTGGCGAGCTTGGCAAACATGGTTCTATCATCAATCCGGAATTGGGTTCTTCTTTCAGGTTGTCCGCAGTCCTGACAGACGCGCCTCTTACCATTACGCCAGCGCAAGAGTACGGCATAGATGACTTCTGCAAGAACTGTCGGATCTGTCAGGATGCCTGCCCTCCCGAAGCACTGTTTTCGGAGAAACAAACGGTGCGTGGCGTCCGCAAATGGTATGTGGATTTCGACAAGTGCTTGCCGTTTTTCAACCAAACCCATGGTTGCGCGATCTGTATCGCCGTGTGCCCCTGGTCGCGTCCCGGCGTTGGTCCAAACCTTGCCGCGAAACTCGCACGACGCGCAAAAAGAAACGCGGGCCCCTGACCCGCGCTCCTGCTTCTTTCTGGTTCCAAATACCTCGGGGGTTTGGGGGCAGAGCCCCCAATCAACGCGGCAATGTTTACAGACGTTCGATCGCCAGTGCGATCCCCTGACCGCCACCGATACACATGGTGATCAGTGCCTTGGACCCACCGATCCGCTCCAGCTCATACATAGCTTTCACGGTGATGATCGCTCCGGTGGCCCCCACTGGGTGACCCAGCGCAATCGCGCCACCATTGGGGTTCACCTTGGCCGGATCCAGACCCAGTTCCTTGTTGACCGCCAGCGCCTGTGCCGCAAAGGCTTCGTTGGATTCGATGACGTCGAAATCGCCAACCGACAGGCCGGTCTTGGCCAACAGATTCTGTACTGCCGGAACTGGTCCGATGCCCATGACTTCCGGGCGTACACCGGCATGGGCGTAACCCAGGACACGCGCTTTCGGCTTCAGCCCGGCCTTCTCGGCAGCATCGGCATTTGCCAGAACAATGGCTGCTGCTCCGTCGTTGATTCCGCTTGCATTGCCAGCGGTTACGCGACCGTCCTTCTGGAAGACCGGGCGCAGGCCTGCGAGAGCCTCGACGGTTGTGGCCTTGGGGTGTTCGTCCACTTCGAACGGGACCATGTCCCGCTTTACCTTGACTTCAACCGGGGTGATCTGGCTCTGGAAATACCCGGCTTCAATGGCGGCTGCGGCGCGGGTTTGGCTGGTCAGGGCAAATTCGTCCATCTGTTCGCGTGTGACATCATGTTCGTCCGCCACATTCTCGGCTGTGACGCCCATGTGACCAGTGCCGAAGGGGCAGTTCAACGCGCCAAGCATCATGTCCAGCGATTTGACATCACCCATCTTGGCGCCCCAACGCTGTTGCGGCATGATGAATGGGCTGCGCGACATGTTTTCGGCACCACCGGTCAGGGCGAAATCCGCGTCACCCAGCATGAGCGATTGAATTCCCGACACAATCGCTTGCGCACCAGAGCCACACAAGCGGTTGACGTTCATGGCCGGGGTGCCATTCGGGATGCCGGCCTGGATTGCCGCAACCCGGGACAGGTACATGTCGCGCGGTTCGGTGTTGATCACATGGCCAAAGACCACATTGCCGATCTGTTCCGGCTCAACGCCGGAGCGTTCCATGGCCGCATTGGTGGCTACTGTGGCGAGGTCGATGGGGGCGGTTGCCGCAAGGCTGCCGCCGAAGGTGCCGATGGCCGTGCGTGCGCCGTCCAGAATTACGATATCGGTCATGGGGTCTCTCTCCTCTCCGGTTGCGGGCATTATGCAGATGCAGCATCCGCTGTCTTGCGCAACGTCCCGTCACAGGAACACGGGGTGCACAAGCCGTACGCCAACTGTACACAGCCGGTGCACTGCCGCACTGCGGCGAAACCGCCGGGACATTGACAAATCCAAGCCGGATCGCGCAGGAGTCCGTTATGACGGAAAATTCAGACGATATCCTGACCCGCCTTCCCGCTCGGCTGAAAGAGGCCCGCCGCGCTCAGGGACTTTCCCTGGAAGCGGTTGCCAACCTTTCGGGTGTCAGCCGGTCGATGGTTAGCCAGATCGAACGCGGCGAAAGCAGCCCGACCATTGCGACCCTGTGGAATCTGACCCGCGCCCTGCAGGTGGATTTCGCAGGCCTGCTGGAAACCGGCCAGACCCGGGACCGGATCGAGGTGCTGAAATCGGTGGACGTGCCCAAGATAGAAAACATGGGGCAGGGCTGCCGCATCCGGATCCTGTCGCCGCCGGAAGAGGCCGGAGGGCATGAGGTCTATGACATCAGGTTCGACAAGGGGGGCGCTTTGAACAGCCAACCCCATACCCGTGGTGCGATGGAGCAACTTACGGTGCTGGAGGGGAAGATCACAGTACGCTCCGGCACGGCCGAACACCAGTTGCAAGCCGGGGACACGGCCCGCTATGCGGCGGACGTGGCCCATGCGATCAGCGCCCCGGACGGCGCGGCGCGGGTATTTCTGATCGTGAAGAACGCCTGACCCGGCCTGGCAAACAGGTCGGGACCTTGGGGTCACGAAGGTTCCGTCCATGACTGGTGTCTTGTGCTGCTCCTGTCGGAATGATCAAACATGAACTGAACAAGTGCCGGTAAAGGGAAGACGGTGATGATGGAACCACGTTACAGCTCCCTTTTTGGTGCCTGTCTTACCCAGTTCACCGTCATCGGATTGCTGTTTTCATACGGGTTGTTCTTCAACCCGTTTCAGGAGGAATTCGGCTGGTCCCGAACGCTGGTTGCCAGCGCCTCTTCTCTGTCCTTTTTCATAATGGGCCTGCTGGCCATCCTGGCGGGCCGCATGAATGACCGTTTCGGCCCGAGGGTCGTCTTGGGGATCACCGGGGTGGCCTATGGGCTTGGCTATATCCTGTTGTCGATGATCACGGCCGAATGGCAGTTGTTCGCGATCTTTGCCGTTTTCATGGCGCTGGGCCTGGGGTCGCATGACGTTGTGACGCTTTCGACCATAGCGCGCTGGTTCAACAAGCGGCGTGGGATCATGTCCGGCGTCGTAAAATCGGGCACTGCGTTGGGACAGATCGCCGTTCCGCCCCTTGCGGCCTTTCTGTTGATCTCGTTCGGGTGGCGGCAGACGCTGGTCATTCTGGGCAGCGGAGCCATTGTGCTGCTGGTCATTGCTGCATTCTCGATGAGCCGCCCAACAGTGACGCATGGATCCGATCAATCGGATCTGTCGAGAGGGGTAAGCTATGCCGAGGCGCGCCGGTCACGCGTGTTCTGGACCCTTTGCGCCGTTCAGTTCACGTTCTTCCCGTCGATGATGACAGTACCGACACACCTTGCGGTTCACGGGATGGATCTGGGCATGTCCACGGCCACGGCTGCAACCTTGTTGTCGGTGCTTGGTGCCACCAGCATCGGTGGGCGTCTGGGGGTGGGCTTCCTGTCGGACCGGATCGGCAGCAAACGGGCATTCCTTCTGTGTTTCACGGTTTTGCTGGGCAGTCTCGTAGCCTTTATGGGGGTATCAGCGCATGGCCTGGTGTTCCTGGTGGTGGCTATCTACGGGTTTTCGCATGGTGGACTGTTCACCGTCGTCTCACCGCTGGTTGCCGAGTATTTCGGTATGAAGTCGCATGGATCCATCTTTGGGACGATCCTGTTTTTCGGGACTGTCGGTGGCGCAATCGGGCCGATCATGGCCGGGCGGATCTTTGACGTTTCCGGCAGTTATTATTACGCCTTCCTGGCTTTGGCCTCTCTTGCAGTCATTGGCTTGGCACTGGTGGCGTCGTTGCCGAGGATGGCACGTGCAGAAGAGGCTTAGGTTCTGACAGGGAATTCGCCCGAGGCCCGGGTGAAAGATAAAAATCCGCCTTCACGGATTTTTTTCCAGCATAGTGAAATCCTCTATTTCGGAATTTCATCCGTTATGGTAGATGATGACTCGAACCAACGGAGTCTCATCATGTCCAACGCCTTTCTGAACGACATCTCGGCCACGCTGGAACAGATCGAAGAAGACGGTCTGATGAAACGCGAACGCATGATCACCTCGCCTCAGGGCGGTGAGATCGTGGTGGGCGGGCATGAGGTCATCAACCTGTGCGCCAACAATTATCTGGGGCTGGCGGACCACCCGGCGTTGATCGAGGCGGCGCAGGAGGCAATGGGACCCAAGGGGTTCGGCATGGCGAGCGTGCGGTTCATCTGTGGCACCCAGGACATTCACCGCGAGCTGGAACAGAAGCTGGCAAAGTTTCTGGGCAAGGATGACGCGATCCTGTTTGCGGCCTGTTTCGACGCCAATGGCGGGCTGTTCGAACCGCTGCTGGGGCCCGAGGATGCGATCATCTCGGACTCGCTGAACCATGCGTCGATCATCGACGGGGTGAGGCTGTGCAAGGCGAAACGCTATCGCTACCTCAACAGCGACATGAACGATCTGGAGGCCTGGCTGAAGCAGGCGAGGGAGGACGGCGCGCGGCACATCATGATTGCCACCGATGGCGTATTTTCCATGGATGGCTATCTGGCGAAGCTGCCGGAAATCCGGGCGCTGGCGGACAAATACGACGCGGTGCTGATGGTGGATGACTGCCACGCCACCGGCTTCATGGGGCCGAACGGGGCGGGTACGCCGGATCATTTCGGTGTCGATGTGGACATTCTGACTGGAACTTTGGGCAAGGCACTTGGGGGGGCAATCGGCGGTTATATCGCCGGGCCGCAGCCAGTGATCGACCTGCTGCGGCAGCGGGCGCGGCCCTATCTGTTCTCAAACTCGCTGCCGCCCAGCATCGTGGCTGCGGGGATCGAAGCCCTGCAGCTGGTGGAAGAAGGCGCAGATCAACGCGCCCAACTGTTTGAAAATGCACGCTATTGGCGCGCGGGGCTGGAGGCGTTGGGCTTTGATCTGCTGCCTGGGGAGCACCCGATCATTCCGGTGATGCTGGGGGACGCCAAGCTGGCGCAGGAGATGGCGTCGCGGCTGTTTGACGAAGGGGTCTATGTCTCGGGCTTTTTCTTCCCGGTGGTGCCGCGTGGGCAGGCAAGGATCCGCACGCAAATGAACGCAGCGCTCACGCGGGAGGAGCTGGACAAGGCGCTGGCGGCCTTTGGTAAAGTGGGTCGGGAGTTGGGGGTGATCTCATGACGCTCCCTAACACCATGAAGGCGCTGGAGAAGTCCCACCCCAAAGAGGGGCTGTGGATGGTTCAGGCTCCGGTGCCGGAAATCAGTCACGACGAGGTGCTGATCCGCATCAACAAGACCGGGATCTGCGGCACGGACATTCACATCTGGAACTGGGATGACTGGGCTGCCGGGACCGTGCCGGTGCCGATGATCACTGGGCATGAATTCGCCGGTGAGATTGTTGAGATCGGGCGCGATGTGGAAGGCCTTGCGATCGGTCAGCGCTGTTCCGGCGAGGGCCATCTGATCCGCCATGACAGTCGGCAGAGCCGGTCGGGCAAGTTTCACCTGGATCCCGGCACACGGGGGATCGGGGTCAACGAACAGGGGGCTTTTGCCGAGTATCTGCGCCTGCCTGCGTTCAATGTGGTGCCGCTGCCTGATGACATTCCGGATGAGATCGGGGCCATTCTCGACCCGCTGGGCAACGCGGTTCACACGGCGCTGAGCTTTGATCTGCTGGGCGAAGATGTTCTGATCACCGGCGCGGGTCCCATCGGTATCATGGCCGCAGCGGTGGCGCGGCACGCGGGCGCGCGGCATGTGGCGATCACTGATGTGAACCCGGACCGGCTGACGCTGGCGCAGCATGTGGTGCCGACGGTGCGTACGGTGGATGTGACACAGGAAGACCTGAACGACGTGATCGCCGAGTTGGGGATGACGCAAGGCTTTGACGTCGGCCTTGAGATGTCGGGCAATCAGGCTGCGCTGGACCAGATGGTGGAGGCGCTGGTGATGGGCGGTAAGATCGCACTGCTGGGGATCCCGCCGGGGAAATCTCCGGTGGATTGGAGCCACATCGTCTTCAAAGCGATCACCATCAAGGGCGTTTACGGGCGTGAGATGTTCGAGACCTGGTACAAGATGATCGCCATGTTGCAGAACGGGCTGGATGTGAGCCGCGTGATCACCCATGAATTTTCGGTGGGCGATTTCGAACAGGGATTCGCCGCGATGAAGTCAGGCAGGTCGGGCAAGGTTGTGCTGAACTGGCGGTGAGGGTTTGAGGGGCACTGCCCCTCTGCGCCTTTGGCGCATTCACCCCGAGGTATTTGGAACCAGAAAGAAGCGGGAACGGGTCATGGCGGCGGAGTCGATTTTGGATGTGATTGGCGGGACGCCTTCAGTTTGGTTGGACCGGATGGTGGCGAGGCGGGGCCTGAAGGGAAGGATCCTGGCGAAGCTGGATTACCTGAATCCGGGGATCTCAAAAAAGGACCGGGCGGCGCTCGGCATTATCGAGGCAGCGGAACGGGATGGGTCGTTGCAGCCCGGGCAAACGGTTGTGGAGTTGACATCGGGCAATATGGGAACCGGGTTGGCAATTGTCTGTGGGATCAAGGGCTATCCTTTCGTGGCCGTTATGAGTCGGGGCAATTCGGTCGAGCGGGCGCGGATGATGGCGGCGCTGGGGGCTGACGTGGTGCTGGTCGATCAGGCGTCAGGGTCGGTTCCCGGTGAGGTCTCGGGCGCGGATCTGGCCTTGGTGGATGCTGAGGCGCAGCGGCTGACAGCGGCGCGCGGGGCGTTTCGGGCGGATCAGTTTGAGCGCGAGGGCAACGCAGCGGCGCATTATAGAACGACTGGACCAGAACTGTGGGCTGAGTCCGATGAAACACTCACTGCGTTTGCCGATTTCGCCGGGTCGGGCGGGACCTTTGCCGGGACCATGCGGGCGCTGAGCGAGCGGAACCCAAAGATCAAGGGCTATCTGGTTGAACCCGAAGGGGCAGCGGTGCTGGCCGGCCAGCCTGCCCGGGATCCGGCACATCCGATCCAGGGCGGTGGCTATGCGATGGCGGATCTGACCTTGCTGGAGGGGGTGCAGGCGGATGGGCATCTGTCGATCAGCGGGGACGAGGCGAGGGAAACCGCCCGGGCGATGGCCCGCGAAGAGGGGATCTTTGCGGGCTTTTCAGCCGGCGCCAATGTGGCGGCAGCATTGCGGCTTCTGGACGGGGCGCAGGCTGGTGGGGTCGTCGGTGTTGTTATCTGCGACAGTGGTCTAAAGTACCTGTCCACTGATCTGTGGGCCTGACATAGGGTCTGATACAACCGCAGCGCGCAGCGCTGCCGGGCCCAAGGCTTTGAAGGTGCGTGAGCACCTGAAGAAGGCGCGGGAGTGCTTCGGTTTGGCGTGTGACGTGTCAGGGTAGAAGCGGTTCCCGGCCGGTATCGGTCAGCAGGAAGCAATCGCGCCCTTCGAAGACGGCACAGGCCAGCGGGTGACCATAGCCTGCGCCCTGGTCCAGGTTGATGCGGTTGCCGCGATGTTCGGCCTGCTTGACCGGGGTGTGACCGTGGACCACCAGCCAGGGGTGCGGGCGCGGGTCGTTCAGAAACTCCTGCCGAATCCAGATCAGGTCATCGGTGGTTTGGTCCTGCAAGGCGACGCCAGGGCGGATACCGGCGTGGACGAACAGAAGATCGCCCTCCTGATGGTAGGGCTTCAACGCGTTCAGGAAATCCAGATGCTGTTGCGGTACCGCAGCGCGCGCCTTGGCATGGACCTGATAGATTCGGTCGCCCTCCACCACATTGACGCCATAGGCCGCCAGGGTCTCGATCCCGCCAATCCGTTCGTGCAGCCAGTGATAACCGACCAGCAGGCGTTCGTCGTTTTGCGGATACTCTTCCAGAAACAGCGAGAACATCCGATCGTGATTGCCCTGCAGCGTGATCCAGTCGCGTCCCTCCTTCTGTCCTTGGATCAGCCGGTCGATCACCGCGCGGCTGTCAGGGCCGCGGTCGGTATAATCGCCCAGAAAAACGATGCGGGCGTTGGGGCCACCATCCGCTTCGATCCGCGTCAGAGCGGTCTCAAGCATGCCCGGCTGTCCGTGGATGTCGCCGATGGCGTAGAGGGGTTGGGTCATCTGTGGCTCCGGTGTTTGCGCCGTGTGCTCCCGTTCATGCACCAGTCCGTGCCGGGTTGGAAGGGGCTGGTTCCGGCGGCGTGTCCAAGGGGGCCATCAATGCCACGATCTGATCTCTCAGCCATTTGTGCGCCGGTGCCAGATCCGACCGTTTGTGCCAGATCAGCTTGATGCTGACCGGCGCAATGTCCAGCGGAGTCTTGTAAATCGACAGGCCCAGCCGGGACGCGGAGTGTTGCGCCAGTTGATGCGGCATGAGTGCGATCAGATCACTGCGGGAGACCGCGGTGCACACACCGGAAAAGACCGGCAAGGTCATAACGATGTGCCGCTTGCGCCCAAGATGGTGCAACGCAGCGTCGCCCAGGCCCTGAAAATGTCCTTCGGGAGAGAACAGAACATGGTGCAGATCGCAAAACAGGTCCAACGGGATCCGGTCTCCGGGGCACAGGCCTGCCTGTTTAAGGCGGGGGTGGTCCTGCCTGGCGATGGTGACGAAATGTGATCGATGCAGGGGGTGGTGAGCGACCCAGTCCGGAAAAGCCATGTCCGGAATCATGGCCATGTGAATACCCTGCCGTTCGAGCGCGCCTACATGGGAGTCCGGCACGCTGTCCACCAGCTGTACCCGCATGTTGGGCGCCTTGTGCGCCAGATGAGCGGCGAGGCTCGGCATCAGAAGCTCGGCGAAAAAATCGCTGCCCGAGAGTTTGAATTCGGCATCGGACGTAAACGGATCAAAGGTGCCGGGCGGGCTGAGCAGGGTTTCGGTCTTGTCCAACAGGTCCCGCAACGGTGTTTGCAGCTTTTGAGCATATTCGGTCGGGACCAACCGTCGCCCCTGTCGGATGAAAAGCGGATCGCCCAAGCTGTGGCGCAAGCGCCCCAAGGCAGCAGACACGGCGGGTTGGGACAGTCCGATCTTTTGACCCGCCAGCGTGGTCGAGTGGGTCGTCAGCAGTGCATCCAGGACCCGTAGGAGATTCAGGTCGAAACTCGCAAAATTCATGAACCAGATAGATACTATAAAAAGAATAGATTTTCCATATGGATTAGGGATTGGCACACTTGGCACTGGTCACTTGACCGGGTTTCGGCCAATAGGAGGGACACATGACCGGACTAGCCAAGAGTTTTCTGAGCCTCGCCGTCATCGCTGCACTCGCGGGCATGGTATGGGGGATCCAGATGTCAGCCACCCATGATCACAGCCTGGCACCCGCCCATGGGCATTTGAACCTGTTGGGCTGGGTCAGTTGTTCGATCTTTGCCTTTTACTACCACCTGTTTCCGGCACAGGCCGAGGGCGGCCTGGCCAAGCTGCATTTCGGGACCACGTTGGCTGCGATTGTTCTGCTGGCGCCCGGCATCGCTCTGGCCATCCGGGAGCAGACCGAAGTCGTGGCGCAGGCCGGCTCGGTGATCATGGTTGTTTCAATGCTGGTCTTTGCGTGGATCGTCTTGCGCCCGGTTCGCGCGACCCAAGGCCGGGCGGCCCCGGCAAGCGGGTAAGCCTGCCAATTCAAAGGGCCGCGCGCGAAAGGGGCCTTTTGCCCAAGCTGGCTCGCATTTCCGGGAGTGGCACGTGAGAGGAAGTAATCCCTGCAACTGCCATCAGTGTTTCGGTTATGCAGATCTTGCACCGGTCGAAGGTAATCCGATCTTGGATACAAGCTGTCTCCGACTGTGACAGAAGGCTCCGAGGGAGCCTCCTGATCAACCGCATTCGTTTGTATTCAGCCGGGGCTGTACCAGATCGGCGACGTGTAGGCGCGTTCGGTGGTGATCATGGGCACATAATCCGGCATTGTCACACCAAAGCGGTTAGCTTCGTAAGCCGTCCAACGCGGCGTCGGGATTTCGATCACGCGCGCATAGTAGAAAGCGGACATCGACGGATCAAATTCTGGGTCTTCCCAGACCGTGATCAACTCAGGGGTTCCGATACTGTTGGTCCAGGTCGCGTTTGCGATATCAACCGTATTGCCGACGCTTGGCAGTACTCCATTGGCGTCCGGTTGCCTGTCGCCGGACCAAGCGACATCAAAAACCTTCTCCTGAGTTTCGCCTGTTTCGGGGTCCAGCCAGCCTTTGACGATCTGGATGCGATCGAGATTGCCCGACATGGGATCCTTCAACGCGGCGACAAGGAAACTTGGAGCTTTGCCGTCGGCCGAGGTGGACAGATTGCCGCCCATGGGCACGCCTTTGCGGTAGCCTGCATCGGCTGGCAGCCGCGACAATGCATCTTCCTCGGTGAAGTCGTAACCGCCAAAGAAACGGACAACGAGCCGCGAACCGGTGGTGGCATAGGTCTCCTTGCGCATCATTGCGTCAAAGATCGCTTCGCGGGTGTTTTCCGTGGCCCAGACCGCACCGAGACCACCGGCTGCCTGTTGCCAGCCGTAAATCGAAAGCTCGGGGCTTGGCGCTTCAATCACCAGATGTTCCCAGCGGTTCGGCTCGGGTTCCACTCCGGAATGCTTCCCGAAAAAGTTGTCTTCCTGGGCTGTTGCCATCGCCGTGTGGCTGTCGGTGGCACCGACCATGCCGAATTTGAACGGGTTCACGCCAAGATCCGCTTCGATCTGCATGCCACGCTTGAGCGCTTCGCGGGCATATTCACCGGCCAGCATTTCGGGTTTCTTGATTTCGGTTCCGTTCAGGTTGGCGGCGTCCCATGTATCATGGTCGGCAAAGGCATCATCGGGGCTCAGGAACGGGTGTGCTTCCCCGTCGCCCTTGATCTGAGTGGCCTCGTAAAGCGGTTCGAAACGGGCGCGCAGGCTGGCAATCTCATTGGTGAGCGTCGAGCCGTTATAGGCATTCATCGAAAACATGCGGCCGTTGGAGAGGTTGCCGTTATGGGCTATGGCCAGAACTTCGCCCCCGGTGCGCTGTTCATATTCGTCAAGAAAGGCCCACAGATCTTCGGGGTTCTTGCTGTCATATTGCGAGAAGGGCCGGGTTTGACTTGCTCGGAAAGGACCATCGCGGAACAGCACGTTGCGATGCAGGTTGTTGGCGCCTTCGGTGGTGTACTCATATCCGATGATGGTTGTGAACACGCCCGGTTCATAGAACTGCTCGGCAGTTTTCAGGTAGGCTTCCCAAGCGTGTTTGATTGCTTTCGGATTGTCGATGGGCGGCTCATCCTCTGAAAGGGAAGCCACGATTTCCATTGCTGTCGTGAAGGCTCGATCAGCATCGCCGGAGGTCAGTTCCCGATACCATTGGCGCCCGATTTCGCTGGACAGAACCTGGGCGTCGCCTGCCAGAAGCTGCGGCATCAGGCCATACATTTCAGCGTGGTCCGACACCACAAGCCAGTCTAGCGGTCGCGAGAGTTTGGCGCGAAGCCCGTGGGTGGTCGTCACTTCTTCGCCCCTGGCAAACCGGAATGCGTCGGCCTGGCTGAGCCGGTTCATCGTGCCGGCATCCACCGAAACTTCGGTGTGCAGATGCGAGTCTCCCCACAAGGGACGTGTCGGAAAATTGCGCCCTGCATAGGGTGAAAAGCCATCCGGAGCGAGAACGACCTCGGTGTCCTGCTGTTCCGTTTGGAATTCCTGCGCCGACACGCTTGCAGCAACAAGAAGGGAAAGGCTGCACAGCAGGCCCATCAAGGCCGCGGGTTTGAGCTCAAACAAATGAAATGATAACTTCGACACGATCGCCTCCCAAAAAGCTGAGAATACGACTCACAACTTAAAGCAGCACCTGGCCGCGACCTATAGTACTTTCCGTTATAACTGAGACATCGCGTCCTGACCTGGCCCGGGTCAGGCTGGATGAGCTGCGCAGGGGAAGGCAACCTGTCTGACACCAAGTTTACCTTGGGGGGCGTTTCCCTTTGGGGTTTGCGCGACCCCAAGGCCGTGGGAGTCAAAAAAGGGTCAGGCCAGTTTGACCGGCAAGGACAGAGGGCCGCGAAAGGCAAATCCATACCACGGAACTGTTTCGGGGCTTGGCAGCGACATGTTGGGGAAGCGTTCGAATAATAGCGGAAGCATGATCTGGGCCAGCATCAGCCGGGCGATGTGCGTGCCTTGGCAGAAATGCGGTCCGCTGGCAAAACTCTGGTGCGTTTTGGTGGGGCGGAACAGGTCGAAGACTTCGGGGGTGTCATGTATGTCTTCGTCATGGCCGGCGCTGGCTTGGATCGTCATGACGATCTGGTTCTGGGCAACCGGTAGGCCGCGGATTTCGGTATCTTCTGCAGCCCGGCGGGAGCTGGTCTGAATGGGGGCGACCCAGCGAACGCCTTCCTCGAACGCTTCCGCGAACCATTTCGGGTCTTCCTTGACGGCGGCCACATGGTCGGTATTGGTCAGTAGGCCGAACAGGATGGTACACAGCGCGTCGCGCGGCTCGTTGATGCCGCCGCCGATGGCGATCTTCAGATTGGCCCGGATCTGGGACAGGTCGATGGGGTCAGTGGCGTTGACCATGGCGGACAGGGCCGATGGGCCTTGTTCGACCAGGTGACGTTCGGTTTCGTGGTCAAACAGCTGGTTCATTTCCTCGTGGGCGGCATCGGTAACTTTGAAGGGTTCGGAGTCCCACGCAAAATTCCCCGCACCGTCGATCAGCGCCTGCGACCAGTGGATCATCTGTTGATCCGTGGCGCTTTCGATCCCTAGCAGATTGGTCAGACAGCGCGCTGCAAAGGGTGCGGCCAGATCATGAAACAGATCCACGACGCCGTCGCGTGGCAGACGGTCGACATATTCGGCGGCGATCCGGCGATAGATGCTGTCCCAATGCGCCCGAATGTTACGCGGAGCAAAGGCAGGGGCCATGGCCTGCCGATCGCGTTGGTGGTCGTCGCCATCCTTGCGCATCAGAGTTGTGGCCTGAAACGCGCGCTCCATCGGTGTTTCCGTCCCGCCGGATCTGAACAGGGCCGGGTTGTCCTTGACCATTCGTATATCATTGGCCTTGGTCAGGAAGATCCGACCCAGATTGGGCACATCCAACACCGGTGTTTCCAATCTCAGACGGCGGTAGATCGGGTACGGGTCGCGGTGCAGGGCTGCGACGGTAATGGTGGGATCGGACGGGATGTTTGGCATGGTGGACCTCGATCAAGCCTGCGGATGATATCTCACTTTAATTAACATGACAATTATTTGAGGGGGGTGCTGCCTGTCCCGAAATGGAAAAGGGGCGTTCAGCTGCTGCCGAACGCCCCCTTTTCATTTGGTTCTGGTCTAGCTCAGGCCACATCGAACTCCAGTGGCTTGATCTGGGTGAAGAGACCGGTTTCCGCCAGTTTGGCACGGGCTTCGGCGGGAACAGGTTCGTCCACATACAGAAGCGCGATGGCTTCGCCGCCGGCCTCGGCGCGGCCCAGGGTAAAGTTGGCGATGTTGACGCCGTTTTCGCCCATGGTCTGACCCAAAGTACCAATGATGCCCGGTACGTCTTCGTTGGTGGTGTAGAGCATGTGCGCACCGATTTCGGCGTCGATGTTGATGCCCTTGATCTGGATGAAGCGCGGCTTGCCATCCGAGAACACGGTGCCCCCGATGGACCGTTCGCGTTTGTCAGTCACCACGGTCACCTTGATGTAGCCTTCGAACGCGCCGGATTTGTCCTGATTGGTGGTCGAGATCTGGATGCCACGTTCCTTGGCAATAACCGGGGCCGAGACCATGTTCACCTCGGGGTTGAACTTTTTCATGATGCCCGCGACCACGGCACAGTTGAGCGCAGCCAGGTTCATCTCGGCGGCGACCCCGTCATAAAGGATGTTGATCGCCTTGACCGGTTCGTCGGTCATCTGGCCGACAAAGCTGCCCAGGTGGCCGGCCAAGTTGATCCAGGGGCCCATGACCTTGGCCTCTTCCGCGGTGACAGAAGGCATATTCAGCGCGTTTTCCACGGCACCGGTCAGCAGATAGTTTGCCATCTGCTCGGCCACTTGCAGGGCGACGTTTTCCTGCGCTTCGGTGGTGGCAGCGCCCAGATGCGGGGTGCAGACGACGTTGGGCAGGTTGAACAGCGCGTTCTCCTTGGCCGGTTCGACGCTGAACACGTCAAAGGCGGCGCCCGCCACGTGACCGGATTGCAGCATCTCGGCCAGCGCCTCTTCGTCCACCAGACCACCGCGGGCACAGTTGATGATGCGCACACCTTTCTTGGTCTTGGCCAGGTTTTCACGGCTCAGGATATTGGCGGTGGCATCGGTGAAGGGCACGTGCAGGGTGATGAAATCGGCGCGGGCCAGAAGCTCGTCCAGCTCGACTTTTTCAACGCCCATCTTGTTGGCTTTCTCTTCGCCCAGATAGGGGTCATAGGCCACGACCTTCATCTTGAGCCCGCGGGCCCGGTCGCAGACGATGCCGCCGATGTTGCCGGCACCGATGACACCCAGTGTCTTGTTGGTCAGCTCGACCCCCATGAACTTGGACTTTTCCCATTTTCCGGCGTGGGTCGAGGTGCTGGCCTCAGGGATCTGGCGGGCCACGGCGAACATCATTGCGATGGCGTGTTCGGCAGTGGTGATCATGTTGCCGAAAGGCGTGTTCATCACGATCACGCCTTTTTTCGAGGCGGCTTCCTTGTCCACGTTGTCGGTGCCGATCCCGGCGCGGCCGATGACTTTCAGATTGTCGGCGTGTTCCAGAATGGTCGGCGTGACCTTGGTGGCCGAACGGATGGCGAGACCGTCATACTGGCCGATGATCTCGGCCAGCTTTTCCTTGTCCTTGCCCACGTCGGGCAGGAAGTCCACGTCAATGCCGCGATCGCGGAAGATCTGGACGGCGGTTTCGCTGAGTTTGTCAGAGACGAGTACTTTGGGGGCCATGTGTCTGGTCCTTGATATCATGGGAAGATCCGGGCCACGGCAGGGCCCGGTATTTTCTCGAAAATTCCTGTCGCTCAGGCGGCGATCGCTTGCGCGTCGATTTCGGTCTCAAACGCCCATTTCAGCCAGGGCAGCATCGCTTCGACATCCGAGGTTTCGACGGTGCCGCCGCACCAGATCCGCAGACCGGCGGGCGCATCGCGGTAGGCGCCGATGTCGAGCGCGATGTTTTCCGCTTCCAGACGTTTGGCGACAGCTTTGGCAAAAGCGGCGCCATCCTGGATGCGGTCATCGGTGAACTTCAGGCAGACGCTGGTGTTGGACTGCGTGGCTGTATCCACGGCCAGATTTGCGATCCAGTCATTGGCGTCACAGAATGCATGCACGGCGCCCGCATTGGCATCGGCGCGGGCGATCAGGCCTTGCAGCCCGCCGACGGATCGCGCCCAGTCCAGAGCGAAAAGGTAGTCTTCGACGGCCAGCATCGACGGGGTGTTGATCGTGGCGCCGGTAAAGATGCCTTCGATCAGCTTACCGCCCTTGGTCAGGCGGAAAATTTTGGGCAGCGGCCAGGCGGGGGTATAGCTTTCCAGACGTTCGACGGCACGCGGGCTCAGGATCAGCATGCCGTGGGCTGCCTCGCCGCCCAGCACCTTTTGCCAGCTGAACGTGGTCACATCCAGCTTGTCCCAGGGCAGGTCCATGGCAAAGGCGGCGCTGGTTGCGTCACAGATGGTCAGGCCGTTCCGGTCGTCGGCAATCCAGTCGCCATTGGGGACGCGCACGCCGCTGGTGGTGCCGTTCCAGGTAAAGACGACATCGTTGTTGAAATCGACGGACGCCAGATCGACGATCTGGCCGTATTCGGCAGTCTTGACCTCGGCATCGAGTTTCAGCTGTTTCACCACATCGGTGACCCAGCCCGAGCCAAAGCTTTCCCATGCCAGCATTTCCACCTTGCGTTCGCCCAGAAGCGACCACAGTGCCATTTCGACGGCACCGGTGTCAGAGGCGGGTACGATGCCGATCTTGTAATCTGCGGGGATGCCCAGGATTTCGCGTGTGCCTTCGATCGCGGCCTTCAGCTTGTCCTTGCCAACGGCGGCACGGTGCGAACGACCAAGAGCGGCATCAGCCAGCTTGTCCAGGGTGAATGTGGGGGGTTTGGCGCAGGGGCCAGAAGAAAAACGCGGGTTGGCCGGCCGCGTCGCCGGTTGTTCAATAGCCATCAATGCTACCCTTCCAGATAAGCGCCCCTCGTTGGGGAGGGGTGTCCCACGCACAGAGCTAGAGTGCTGCGACGCGGCATGCAATGGGGGAAATCGCAGGTTAACGACCTTTCTTCGGGCGATTGCGACGCAAAATTCCACTTTCGGAAACTTCTGTTTCGTCATCCCTGGGCGGCTTGCAGGGTCTAAGGGAAACCTCTGCCACTGGCACAATGCCCCCGTGCCGGTTGCACGCAAGCGCCGAGTGTTGTTTTCTGTCAGGAGGTTACCTGCAGGGTGAGGTAGGATGCATAAACTGGCGGTCGTGACCTATTCGGTGGCCCTGATGCTGATGGTCGGCTGGCTGGCCGTCATCGGGCAGTCCATAATCCTGCCGGTTCTGGTCGGGGTTATTGCGGTGTATATCCTGACCACCGCGGCCGAGGCGATGGCGCAGGTCCCGGTCATCGGCCTGTTGCCGCGACGGGGACGGCGTTTGCTGGTGCTGGTGGGCTTTACCGTCAGTTTCATGGTGTTGGCGAGTTTCATTACGTCGAACGCGACGACGATTTCAGCCTCGATCCTCGAGTATCGGGACAATTTCGATGTGCTGCAGGACAATTTCCTGCATTTCCTCGGGGTGAGGTCGGTGCCGAACTGGGCCAACCTGTCCGAATATCTGGTCGAGCTGGTGGACGTGACCAACTTGATGCCGGTCGCGCTGTCCACGATCAGCAGCGGTGGGTCTGTCATTGTGGCGGCGGCGCTTTATGCGGTGTTCCTGCTGGCTGAATTGGATACCCTGCCCGACAAAACCCGTCGCGCCATGGGCGACCCGCATCAGGCCGAACAGACACTGGACATCGTGCGCCGGATCAATGAGCGGATCGGCGGTTATCTGGCGGCAAAGACGCTGGTCAATGTGGTGTTGGGATTGGTGTCTTACATGTTCCTGATCCTTTTGGGGATCGAACACCCGGCCTTTTGGGCCATTCTGATCGGTCTGTTGAACTACATTCCCTATATCGGCTCGATCATCGCGGTGGTGTTTCCGGTGACGATGAGCCTGATCCAGTTTGCCTCTTTTGGACATGCGTTGATCGCATTGGTGGTGTTGGTGATCCCACAGATGATCGTGGGGTATTATGTGGAGCCGAAATTTCTGGGTCGGTCGGTGAATCTGAGCCCGTTTACCGTGCTGTTGTCGCTTGCGATCTGGACGGCGCTTTGGGGGATGATGGGGGCGATCCTGGCGATCCCGCTGACAGCGATGGTGGTGATCATTCTGGCCGAAATTCCGACCACCCGGTTCATCGCGGTGATGATGTCGGACACCGGCGAGCTGTGATTTTTTTCGAATGCAGCGCTATTTTGCTTCGCGCAGCCAGCCGTCCTGAAACGACACCTGATCCAGATCGGCGAACCGGGACAGGCGGTCCAGTTCGGCGTCGAGCCGGGTTTGTCGGGACTTGGACCATTTTATCTTGCGTTCGGGCCAGAGCGCGGTGACCCGCAGGGTGCGGGCGGGGCGGTCGGCCTTCATGTCGATACGTCCGATCAGGCGATCGCCTTCGAGCAGGGGGAAGACATAATAGCCGTATTTGCGTTTGGCCGCCGGGACAAAGACTTCGATCCGGTAGTCGAAGCCAAAGAGCCGCTCGGCCCGTTGTCGGTCGCGCAGGGCGGGGTCAAAGGGGCTGAGCACGCGGATGCGTGAAGATGGCGGCGCCAGCGGAGGTTTGTCCAACAAGTCGGGGCGCATGACCACCTTACGCAGGCGTCCGTCGGTGCAGGTGATCTGCGCCTCCTCCAGCATGCCGCTTTGCAGCCCTCGTTCGCACCAGGCCCGGGTTTCGGCTGGAGAGGCGGTGTCCCAAAACGCCGCCAATTCCCCCGAGGTCGCAAAGCCCAGCCGGTCGAGGGCAGCGTTGCACAGCCAGTCCACGGTCTCTTCGGCTTCGCACGGCAGGGCGCCGGGGCACATGTCGCGCTCGATCACCCGGTCGGTCAGGTCATAAACCTTCTTGAACCCGCTGCGTCCGACCACGGTCAGCGCGCCCGAACGCCAGAGGTATTCCAGTGCAGTCTTTGATGGATGCCAATCCCACCAGCCACCCGATCCCTTCTTTTCGTCCTTGCCGACATCCGAGGAGCTGACCGGACCGTGGTCGCGGATCTGGTCCAGAACGGTTTGAAACCGGGCCTCGAACCCGTCGCGGTGCCAGTTCTTGTAGCGGGCTTTCAGGACATCCGCATCGCGCAGAAAGCGGAGATGCCAGTGGCGGTAGAAGGCCATCGGGATGACCGCGGCGTCATGGGTCCAGTGTTCGAACAGCGCGCGATCTTTTTCGTAAAGCCGCTTTAAATTCTTCGGGCGATAGGTCGGGCGACGCGAAAACAGGATCATGTCATGGGCACGCGCCACCGTGTTGATGCTGTCGAGCTGAACAAAGCCCAGCCGGTGGATCATCTGCAGCAGATCATCGCCTTTGGCCGGGCCGCTTGGGCTTTCGGCCAAGGCGTGGCGGTCCAGAAAGATCCGCCGCGCGGTTTTGGTGTCGAGGGTTCGGATCACGCCCGGTCAGCGGCGTTTCAGCGTGTCGCCGAAGCTGATCGTCGGGGTCAGCGTGACGCGGGTTTCGATCTCGCTGTCGGGATCTTCCAGCTGCGCGGCGATGATCTCGGCTGCCTTGCGTCCGATCTCCTGCCGACAGGCATCCATGGTGGCCAATTGCCGGGGCAGTCCCTGCAGCAGCTCGACGCCGTTGAAGCCCGCAAGCCCGATCTGGCCGGGAACGTCAATGCCCTGGTCGAGCAGATAGAGCAGTCCGCCCGCACCGATCATGTCGTTGGAGTAGTAGAGGAAGTCCAGCTCGGGCGAGCGTTCCAGCATCTCCTGCGTCATCTCGCGTCCCTTGGCCAAAGCCGATCCGCCGGAATAAAAGGCGCGATCTTCGATCTCGACGCCTTCTTTTGCCAGCGCCTCGGTGAAGCCTTCGAACCGTTTGCGGGCCCGGTGATCCAACGGCATCTTGGTGCCCATGAAGCCGATATGGCGATACCCCGCCTTGAGAATCGCCTTGGCCATTTCGCGCCCAGCGCGCCGATGCGAGATGCCGACCATCGCGTCTACCGGCTTGCCATCGGTATCCATGATCTCGACCACCGGAATGCCGGACGCATTCAGCATGGCGCGTGCGGCCTCAGTATGTTCAAGGCCTGCGATGATCACGCCAGACGGCCGCCACGACAGCATTTCGTAAAGAACCTTCTCCTCCTTCTCGGGCAGGTAGTCTGTGACGCCGACAACCGGCTGCAACTCGGTGTTTTCCAGCACCTTGTTGACGCCGGTCAGGACCTCGGGAAAGACCATGTTCGAGAGGGAGGGGATGATCACCGCCACCAGGTTGACCCGGCTGGAGGCCAGGGCCCCGGCGATCTTGTTGGGCACATAGCCCAGCTCCTTGGCTGCGGTGAGCACCTTTTCCCGTGTGCGTTCAGACACATCACCCCGGTTGCGCAGGACGCGGCTGACGGTCATTTCGGAAACCCCGGTCGCTTCTGAGACGTCGCGCAGGGTCAGGGGGCGTTTGTTGTCCAATGTCACGGATGTCTGCCTTCTTCTTAATCGCTTTGAAAATACGTTATCGCAATCATTGTGCATTAGACAATCCACCACAAAGCCTGTCACAAACCCGGTGACAAGGTTTCGCGGCTGCGTTATGTCAGCGTTGGATGGCCCCGTGGCTCAACTGGATAGAGCAGCCCCCTCCTAAGGGGCAGGTTGCAGGTTCGAATCCTGCCGGGGTCGCCAATTTTTCGGATCATGCGATGGTTTGCAGACGCAGGTTTGTTTGAGGGAGCGTTCACCGTCTCTGGCGTTCAGGGTTTGTCCAATCGGAGGGTCTGAGGGTCGGGGGCATTCGCGTTCTTGAGGATCGAGTTGCCCTGATCTGCCGTCCAAAGGTGGCGGGGCGGTGTCCAGGCGGTACAAACGAGGCTCCCGCACCGGCACACAATAGCTGCGCAGCTTGCAATCGTGGCGCAGTCTCCGCATATCGGGGGGCACGACATGCAAGGAACCGATATGCTGCGCTTTGTTATTGCCACTCTTTTCAGCATTGGGCTGATCTCTCCTGCATCACTTGCCAAGGCCGAGACCACGATCCCCAAGAGCCAAACCGAAATATCGCTGGGTTTTGCGCCGCTCATCAAGGAGGCGGCCCCGGCGGTGGTGAATATCTATGCCAAGATCGTAACGCAGCAGCCGCAGCGTTCGCCTTTTATGAGTGATCCATTCTTTGACGATTTCTTTCGTGGTTTCGGACAGGCGCGGCCGCGGGTGCAGAACTCGCTGGGGTCTGGAGTAATCCTGTCCGAGAACGGGATCGTCGTGTCGAATTATCACGTGGTGGGCATGGCGACCGAGATCCGTGTCGTGACCAATGACCGGCGCGAATACAACGCGCGGGTGGTGTTGGGGGACAAGGCCAGCGATCTGGCGATCCTGCAGTTGGAGGAGGTGTCCGACCTGCCGCACATTCCCCTGCGTGACAGTGATGAGGTCGAGGTCGGCGAACTGGTGCTGGCCATCGGCAATCCGTTTGGCGTGGGCCAGACGGTCAGCAGCGGGATCGTGTCTGGTCTGGCACGGTCCGGAGCAGCGACCGGCGGCGGACTGGGCTATTTCATTCAGACAGATGCGCCGATCAACCCGGGAAATTCGGGCGGGGCGCTGATCGACGTGAATGGCGACCTGATCGGAATCAACACGCGTATCCTCAGCCGATCGGGCGGATCGAACGGGATCGGTTTTGCCATTCCGGCCAATCTGGTACGCGAATTCGTGAGGCAGGCTCAGGATGGCGCCGAAGAGTTCCAGCGCCCGTGGGCGGGCATGGCCGGTCAGCCTGTGGATGCCGATCTAGCGGCTTCGCTGGGGATGGACCTACCCGAAGGCATGGTGATTTCCGATCTGCACGAGGCCAGCCCTTTTGTGGCGGCTGGGTTCAAGGTGGGCGACGTCATCACCGAAGTTGATGGGCAGGTGGTGAACTCCCCATCCGAGATGGTGTTCCGCATGACCGTTGCGGGTCTGGGCGGCGTATCAAAAATTGCGCGTTGGCGAGGTGGAGAAGAAGAGGTGATCGACGTTGCCATGATGGTGGCGCCGGATGATCCGCCGTCGGACCCGGTGCTGATGGGGGATCGCACGCCTTTACCGGGGTTGGCCGTGGCACGGGTGAACCCGGCGCTGATTGCAAGCCTGGGATTGCCCTTGTCGCTGGAAGGGGTCGTCGTGACCGATCCGGGGCCTTATGGCGCTCGGGCCGGATTGCAGCCCGCCGATGTCGTGTTGGCCGTCAACGGGGTCGAGATCGAAACCCCCGGCGATGTGGACAAGGCGCTGCGCGATAGCGGTCGGCGGATGCGGTTCGATCTGCTGCGGCGTGGCCAACGTGTCAGCCTGCGATTCCGGCTGTAAGATGGCGGATCTGTTCGACAGCGGTGATACGCCAAAGGGCAAGGCGGTAGAGGTCCGCACCCGGCCTCTCGCCGACAGGATGCGACCGCAATCGCTGTCCGAGGTGATCGGGCAGGAACAGGTGCTGGGGCCAGAGGCACCGTTGGGTGTGATGCTGGCCAATGGGTCGCTGAGTTCGCTGATCTTCTGGGGGCCGCCCGGGGTTGGCAAAACCACGATTGCCAGGTTGTTGGCACAGGAAACTGATCTGCATTTCGTCCAGATCAGTGCGATCTTCACCGGGGTGCCGGACCTGAAAAAGGTCTTTGAGGCGGCCAAGGTCCGGCGGCAGAACGGGCAGGGGACACTGCTGTTCGTCGATGAAATCCACCGTTTCAACAAGGCCCAGCAGGACGGGTTCCTGCCGTATATGGAAGACGGCACAATCCTTCTGGTGGGCGCTACGACCGAAAACCCAAGTTTCGAGCTGAACGCCGCCGTGCTCAGCCGTTCGCAGGTTCTGGTTCTCGAACGGCTATCGCTGGCCGATCTGGAACGGCTGGCCCAGCGGGCGGAGAAGGAGCTGGGGCGGGCGCTGCCGTTGGACGGACACGCACGGGACGCACTGCTGGAGATGGCCGATGGCGACGGGCGGGCGTTGCTGAACCTGATCGAACAGGTGAGCGCCTGGACGGTTGAAACAAAGCTGAACAGTGACCAGCTGTCGGTGCGGTTGATGCGGCGCGCGGCGAAGTTCGACAAGTCCGGGGATGAGCATTACAACCTGATCTCGGCCCTGCACAAATCCATCCGTGGATCCGACCCGGATGCAGCGCTGTATTGGCTGGCAAGGATGCTGGAGGGGGGCGAAGACCCACGCTTTCTAGCGCGGCGACTGACGATGATGTCTACCGAGGATATCGGACTGGCGGACCCGCAAGCCAATACCGTCTGCCTGAACGCCTGGAACACGTATGAACGGCTTGGCAGCCCCGAAGGAGAGCTGGCGCTGGCCAATGCTGCAGTTTACCTGGCGCTCGCCCCGAAATCGAATGCGGTTTACGTCGGGATCAAGGCCGCGCGGCGTCTGGCCAAGACAACGGGCAGTGCACCGCCACCCAAGCACATCCTGAACGCGCCGACGCGGTTGATGAAGGATCAGGGTTACGGGGATGGCTATGCTTATGATCACGACGCCGAGGACGGATTTTCCGGTCAGAACTATTTCCCTGACGGTGTGAAGCGCCCGGTGCTGTATCAGCCCGTCGAACGCGGGTTTGAACGGGAGTTGAAGAAGCGGTCCGAGTATTTCGCCAAACTGCGTCTGCAGCGCAATTCCGGTGACTGACGCAGGGTAAATCGTGCTGCGCCGTCGCGTTCAACGTGACGCAATCCTCTGTGTTCCGCTTCCCTGAGCAGGACAGAGGAGACACACATGACCATCAGAATCGAAAAGAACGGTCCGGTCTGGACCATCATTCACGACCGTCCCGAAGCGCGCAACGCGATGGACCGTGACAGTGCGCAGGCGCTGCACGATGCTTGCTTGGAATTTGACGCCAGCGACGCCTCGGTTGCCGTGCTCTGGGGCAAAGGCGGCAGTTTCTGTGCCGGGTGGGATCTGAAACTGGCGGCTACACTGCAGGATGACGCCCTGCGCGAGGCGTATTTCCAGGATCATGTTGTGCCTGCAGAGCCGTCCGTCCCGCCGGGCCCGGGGCCCTTGGGGCCGTCGCGTCTGGAATTGAGCAAGCCGGTGATTGCGGCGGTGGAAGGCCCGGCGGTTGCGGGGGGGATGGAGTTGGCGCTGTGGGCCGACATGCGGGTCATGGCTGAAACCGCCTATCTGGGGGTTTATTGCCGACGTTGGGGGATCACGCTGATGGATGGCGGCACGGTACGTCTGCCGCGGCTGGTGGGGCAGGGAAAGGCGCTGGAGATCGCATTGACGGGTCGCAAGGTCCCGGCGGAGGAATGCGAACGGATCGGGCTGGCCGAAAAGGTCGTGCCGCATGGCGAAGCGCGCGCCGCGGCCGAGGCGATGGCGCATGAAATCGCCCGCTTCCCGCAGGAGGCGGTGCGGGCAGACCGGGCTTCGATCATTGCCACGCGGGGGATGTCCGTGCGCGATGCGCTGCATCATGAATGGCAACACGGCTGTGACGCCATCACCAAAGAGGGGACGGCCGGAGCCGCACGGTTCCGGGATGGGGCCGGACGCCACGGCGATTTCGGCAACATCTGAGCCGGGATCAGATCGCAGGTGTCAGAGATTGGGCGCGATGTAGGAGTTGATGACCGTGACTGGCAAGCGCCACCCATCCGGTTTGTTGTAGTTTCCGGCTTGAATCACGATGATCGTGCCTGTTTCGCGGCCGATGGACAGCTGTTGTCCGCCATTGCCCAGACCCGCCGCCCAGACAGGCGGCGTGCCTTCGGGGGCGAGCCACCAGTGATAGCCATAGCGCAGCGGACCTGCGGTGTCGGCATGGGCAGTCAGGCTTTGGACCAGCCAATCCGACGGGACGATCTGCTTGCCGTCGAAGGTTCCTGAGTTGGCAATCATCTGCCCGATCCGGGCCAGATCGCGTGCGGTCAGGCGCAGGCCGGAGGCGGCAGAGGCCCTGCCATCCAGCCCCGGCACCCAATCGACTTGAGTGATGCCCAAGGGGGCGAACAGGTGGGTTTGGGCAAACTGGTCGAGGCTTTGACCGCTGCCGCGCCCAATCAATTCACCGAGCAGTGCGGTGGCTCCACCGGAATAGACCCATTGCGTTCCGGGAGGGGCAACAATCGGGCGGGAGAGGATGAAGCGGACTTTGTCCGGGGCTTGCTCCATCGCAATCTCGGAATTGCGCGGGTCGGTATAGGGGAGGTTTTCGTTCCACTCCAAACCCAATAGCATGGTCAGCACATCTTCAATAGTAATCGCATCGCGTTTTGGGTCCGACAGATCTGCGTGTTTGGGGAACTGGGCCAGCAGCGGCGCATCGGGCGGCGGCACCAGTCCCTTGTCCAGCGCGATGCCGTACAACAGGCTGACGATGCTTTTGCTCACCGATCGCAGGTCATGCAGTTCATCGGGGCCGAACTGCCTGTCGCCCAAAGGCATACCCCAGCGTTCGTCGGGCCCTTGAAAGTAAATCTCGGCTAGGGTGTCATCACCACGTTGAACCAGCACCCCGTGCAGGCCGTTCAGAGTCCCCTGGTCGAAACCTGCGCGCAGCGAGTCTTCGATTTCGCCGGCGAAGGCGGCCGTGCTGCTTAGAAACGCTGCTGAAATCAGTGCTGAAATTCGTTTCATCTTGTGATCCTCTGAAAATGCCATGTCCCCGACGTGGCGCGGCCCAAGCAGCCCTGCAACCATTGCAAGGCGGGGAAAACTTGACAACAACTCCCTCTCGCGCGACAGACCGGGGATGATTTCATCGGTATCTCTGGTCGCTTTGGGCGGCGCAATCGGGGCGGCGCTTCGGTATCTGACGGGGGTGGGTGTGCTGCGCGTGATGGGCCATACTGAATTCCCGTTGGCGATCATCGTGGTCAACGTGCTGGGCTCGTTCCTGATGGGGGTGTTCGTTGTGACGGCTGCCCACAAAGGGCTGACCCACTACAGCCCCTTCGTTATGACCGGCCTGTTGGGCGGCTTCACCACCTTTTCAGCGTTTTCGCTGGAGACGATGAACCTGATCGAACGCGGCGCGATCTCGCACGCGGTTTTATATGTGGCGCTGTCGGTTGCGCTGTCCGTTGGCGGTCTGGCTTTGGGTCTGGCCGCAGCCCGAGGAGTATTGGCATGAGCCGCGTTCAACAGATCACCATCGGTGCCGATGATGCAGGCCAGCGGATCGACCGCTGGCTGCGCCGGATTTATCCGCATGTGAGCCAGGGGCGCATCGAAAAGATGTGCCGGAAGGGCGAGCTGCGTCTGGATGGCGGTCGAGTCAAGGCTTCGACCCGGGTCGAAGAGGGTCAGACCGTGCGCGTGCCGCCGCTGCCGGACAAGGACCACACGCCCGAAGTGCGGGAACACCGGATTTCGGATGCGGATGCCAAGATGATCCAGGGCTGCGTGATCTACAAGGACGACCACATCATTGCTCTGAACAAACCACCTGGTCTGCCGGTGCAGGGTGGCAGCGGGCAGACCAAGCATGTGGATGGGTTGGGAGCCGCGCTGCGGTTCGGACTGGAGGAAAACCCCAGGCTGGTGCATCGCTTGGACAAGGATACGTCCGGTGTGCTGCTGCTTGCGCGGACACGGCCTGCGGCAACCGCATTGACCGCGGCGTTCCGTCATCGCAACACGCACAAGATCTATTGGGCCGTGGTGGCCGGGGTACCGACGCCATATCTGGGTGAGATCAAGGCCGGGCTGGTCAAGGCGCCGGGGCATGGATCCAAGGGCGAAGGCGAAAAGATGATCTGCGTGCATCCGCGCGACATCGCCGACACGCCGGGCGCGAAACGGGCGCATACGCTTTATGCAACGCTGTACCGCGTCGCCTCGCGCGCGGCCTGGGTGGCGATGGAACCGGTCACGGGCCGCACCCATCAATTGCGGGCGCATATGGCCGGGATGGGACATCCGATTGCGGGTGACGGCAAATATGGCGGCTCGGGGCAGGAAAACCTGGGCGATGGCTGGGGCGCGCAGATGGGCGGTATCATCAGCAAGAAACTGCATCTGCATGCGCGCAGCCTGACGTTTGAACATCCGGTGACCAAAAAGGTCATCACCGTGACCGCTGATCTGCCCGATCACATGGCGCAGACCTTTGAAACGCTGGGCTGGACGCCGGATCTGGCGGCGGATGATCCGTTCGAAGACCTGAGGTGATTTGACGGCTTGGATGATCCGGCTAGCTGTTTGGGTGGGGTTTGCCCCGATTTCGCAAACGAAGTCATAGCCGGAGACATTCAATGCCTGCTGTCAGTTTCTCTCATATCGGAATCACGGTGCCCGATCTGGATCGCGCCGTGGAGTTTTATACCAAGGCGTTCGATCTGTATCTGATCATGCCCCCGACCGAAGTGCTACAGGATGACAGCGCCATAGGTCAGATGTGTGATGACGTGTTCGGTGCGGGTTGGGGTCGGTTCAGGATCGCCCATCTGTCCACCGGTGACGGGATCGGGATCGAGCTTTTCGAGTTCCCCAAGACCGACGATACGCCACGGCCATTCGATTACTGGAAGCCGGGGATCTTTCATTTCTGCCTTCAGGATGATGCGCTGGAAGAGCGGGTGAAACGGATCGAGGCGCTGGGCGGAAAGCAGCGGATGCAGCGGGTCCGGCATTACTATCCCGATCAGAAACCCTATCGCATGGTCTATTGCGAAGATCCGTTCGGCAATCTGGTTGAGCTCTACAGTCACTCTTACGAACTGACCTATTCCGCCGGAGCCTATGCCGAGGAGACTTGACCTCGGCCCGCATGCATGTTGAAGCGTCCCCGGTTTGCGTAGAACCGGAGTAGACGGTGACCTTGAAGCTTATCCTGTTTGATGTGGACGGTACCTTGGTGGACAGCCAGGCGGCCATCGTTGGTGCGATGGGCGAGGCGTTTGCCGGTGTCGGTCTGGTGGCGCCGGATCGCGCAACGGTTCTGTCGATTGTCGGGCTCTCGCTGGATCACGCGATCCGCCGCCTGGCACCGCAGCAGGATGAGGCGACTCAGGACGCGTTGGTCGAAGGGTACAAACAAGCCTACCACGCCGCGCGCCTGCAGCACGGGGCTGGGCATTCGCCGCTTTATCCCGGTGCGGCCGAGTTGCTGCAGAAATTGCATGCTGTTCCGGAGTATCTGTTGGGTGTGGCGACCGGAAAATCACAGCGAGGCATGGATGCATTGATCGAAGTGCACGGCCTGTCCTGTTTCGTTACCCGTCAGGTGGCAGACCATCATCCGTCGAAACCGCACCCGTCGATGATCCGGACGGCGATGGCGGAAACCGGGGTGGAGCCGGAAGACACCGTGATGATCGGAGACACCTCGTTTGATATCGAGATGGCGCAGGCTGCCGGTGTGCGCAGTATCGCGGTCAGTTGGGGTTATCATGACCCGGCCCGACTGGGTGCGGACCATCGGATCGACAGTTTTGAGGAATTGCAGCCGCTGCTGACGCGGCTCTGGAGTTGAAGCGCATGAGCGAATGGAAACAGAAACGGTTCTGGAAGGCTGCGGCCGCTGTTGAGACCGAAGGCGGCTTCACGGTCGAGCTGGACGGGCGGCGGATCAAGACTCCGGCCAAATCCGCGGTCGTGGTGCCGACGCTGGGCATGGCCAAGGCGATGGCTGCGGAATGGGACGCGCAGGACGAGGTTGTGAACCCGGAAACCATGCCTTTCACACGGTCCGCCAATGCAGCGATCGACAAGGTCAGTGTACAGCATGGCGAAGTCGCTGAAATGCTGGCGGCCTATGGGGACTCCGATCTGCTGTGTTACCGCGCCGACGCGCCGAAGGAATTGGTGGACCGGCAGGCCGAACAGTGGAACCCGGCACTGGATTGGGCAGCAGAGGCGCTGGGCGCCAAGTTGCAGCCGCGCACGGGGTTGATGCACGAAGCGCAGGACGAAACTGTCCTGCAAACACTCTCGGCACGGGTGCACGCGCTGAGTGATTTCCAGCTGGCAGCCTTTCACGACCTCGTCAGCCTTTCGGGATCGCTGATCCTTGGATTTGCCGCGGCGCAGGGCTGGCGGTCAGTCGAAGAGATTTGGACGCTGTCGCGACTGGACGAGCAGTGGCAGGAGGAACAGTGGGGACCAGACGAAGAGGCACAGGAAGCTGCAGAGGTCAAAAAACAGGCTTTTGTCCATGCCAAGAGCTTCTTTGACCTTGCCTGAAAAGCGCAGTTCTCGGGAAGGGTTACCGGATTGTCATACATGCGCAATTGGCCTTGTTTTCCCTTGTGTCCCGACCTTGGAATTTGCTTATCCCACTCTTGACGTTTGTCGATGATTGCGCCCATGCTTGGCCGCGCTACACGGGGAAAATCCAATCGTATGCTGAAGGCCGAAAAAACAAAAAAATCGGTTCCAATCCGTCTAACAGGGCGGAAAATCGGGAAGAGGAAAAAATGAACAGATCCGTATTTCTGGGTGCGTTGACCGTAGCCGGCCTTGCCGCTGGTGTAGCTGCGGCGGGTACGGTGGATGACGTAATGGCCCGCGGCAAACTGATATGCGGCGTGACGACCGGTCTGGTCGGTTTCGCTGCTCCAGATGCAAATGGGGAATGGAAAGGATTTGACGTCGATATGTGCCGCGCTGTTGCCGCGGCCGTGTTGAAGGACCCGAGCGCAGTGGAATTCGTGACCACCACTGGCAAAACCCGATTTACATCACTGGCCTCGGGTGAGGTCGACATGCTGTCTCGAAATACCACTTGGACCTTCTCCAACGATGTCGGGTTGCGGTTCGAATTTGCGGCTGTGAACTACTATGACGGCCAGGGGTTCATCGCGCCCAAAGCGCGGGGTGTGTCGTCAGCCAAGGAATTGGACGGATTTTCCGTTTGTATCCAAACCGGAACGACAACCCAGCTGAACCTGGCGGATTTCTTCCGCGCCAACAATATCAGCTACGAGCCGGTGCCGATTGAAACCAATGCAGAGGCGATCGAGAAATATCTGGCGGGTGAATGTGAGGTTTACACCACTGACGCTTCCATACTGGCTGCGTCGCGCGCGACGTTCGAAGATCCCACCGCGCATGTCCTGTTGCCGGAAATCATCTCGAAAGAACCGTTGGGGCCGCTGGTGCGTCATGGTGACAACGAGTGGGGTGATATCGTGCGTTGGACACTGAACGCGCTGATCAGCGCCGAAGAGCTGGGCGTGACATCTGCAAATATTGCTCAGCTGGCCGAAGCGGCCAATCCTGAAACACCCGAGATCAATCGTTTGTTGGGCACCGAAGGCACGCTGGGTGATATGTTGGGGCTGGACCCTGAATGGGCCCGTCGTGCGATCGAGGCCGGAGGGAATTACGGCGAAGTCTTTGCTCGCAATATTGGTGAAGAAACTCCGGTTGGCCTGGCCCGCGGTCTGAACGCACAATGGACGAACGGTGGTCTGCTTTATTCGCCGCCATTCCGCTGACCCTGTCTTGCAAGGGACAATGGTGAAGACAGGCCGGGTTCGCCCGGCCTTTTTTCGTCGAGCTTTCTGTCCGGCTTATTCGCCCAACAGTTCGCGGGGCACAATGAAGTCACGTACCTTACCTGTTGTGCCCCAGCTCAGATCGCTCCACTGGTCAATTTCAAAATCCAGAACCAGAGTTGCTCCGGTTGGGTAGTCGTCGAAGCGGGAATGATCCGGCGGCTGGCTTGCAAGGGAATGGGCAAAGGCTGCGATGCCCGGATTGTGCCCCAGCATCAGGACGCGGGGGTGTTCGGCTTCACGCAGAACCTGAAACATGATGTCGGAACTGGCGTGATAGAGCCGCTCGGTGAATACCACCGGGGCGTCCAGTTTCAGAAGCTGGTGGGTTTCGCGAGTACGTTGTGATGATGAGGAGATCACCTGGCTGGGCAGGTGATCCATGTCCTTCAACCATTGGCCTATGGCCTTGGCTGACCGGCGTCCACGTTTGTTCAGGGGGCGCGCATGATCGCTGGGAGCTGGGGCGTCCCAAGCGGATTTGGCGTGTCGGATCAGAATCAATGTACAGGTCATGGTGCTTTAAAATATCGCATGTGGTGTGACGTTTGTTCGGGGTTTCTACCTGCATTTTGGCTCAAAGGACAGGCACGGCGGGCTATGCACCCAATTTCCATGCATTCGGAGCCTGCCGGAGTTTCAAGAAAGTCGTAACAGTCCTGAAGTCCATAGGTGCCTGACAGGTTCATGGCTCCTACCGGGCATGTCGTGGTGCAGGGTTTGTCGACACAGCTGTCACAAGGCGAGACCGGGAGCAGAGGAGCCGGTATGTCGAACTTGAATGGAAGATGCAGCGCCCCGCGGAAGGAGATCAGCATTCCCATGCGATCATGCACCATCGGACCTGCCGGGCTGGGAAAGCAGCGCCCCGAAGCCAACGCCCAGTTGATAAACGGCGTATAGGGCGGGCCGCCAAACGGAAAGTACGGGTCACCTTTGAACATGTGGGCCAAGTCACCGAGAATACGTGTAGACCAGCGATCTATGGGGTCCGGCGCGTGATCGAGAGCCTCGGAACTGGCCTTGAACAGGGGCCAGAAACCGGTGCCTGTGCCCAACAGGATCAGGGTGCCGCCCGAGATCATCTTGACCTCTGTCTCATCCGGATGCAGAGCCCCGTAAATCTCCAGCCCATGCGCCTGTGCAGCGCGCTTAATCCGGTCGTACATCAGTCACGTCCGAATGGCAGTTTCAGGCTCCAGCCCAGTCGGGCGGGGCGATCATCCTGCCATTTCAACCCGACGGTCATGTCGTCATGCCCGTTTTGGGGTTGGGCGACATAAGTTCCGAACAGGCGATCCCAGATTGACAGGGCAAAGCCATAGTTGCTGTCGTGCTCGGTGCGGTGGACCGAATGGTGCACGCGGTGCATGTCAGGTGTGACCAAAACCAGGCGCAGCCCCCGGTCAAGGGCCAGCGGTAGCTTCAGATTGGAATGATTGAACATGGCGGTTCCGTTCAGAATGATCTCGAACAGAATAACCGCCAACGGGGACGCGCCTAGCACATAAACGACACCTATTTTCAGGATCATCGACAATGCGATTTCGACGGGGTGGAATCGAACGGCGGTTGTAACGTCCATGTCCCGGTCGGCGTGATGGACCCGGTGCAGGCGCCAGAGCACCGGGATCTTGTGGGTGATCAGGTGCTGGGCCCAGATAACAAGGTCCAGGATCAGGATCGCCGCGATGACTTCAAGCCAGGCGGGCAAGGCGAACGCATTCAGCAGCCCCCATCCCTGTTGCCCCGCGTCCATTGCTGCGCCCACTGCCAGCAAAGGCAAACCAAAGGCCAGTGCGCGCAGGGTCAGCGTGTTCAGGATCGTTATCGAGACATTGGTCACCCAGCGGCTGTGTCGCGGCAGTTGCCGGGGGCGTCGTGGAGCCCAGGCTTCGGCCATGGCAAAGACTGCGAACAATCCTAGGAATACGCCAAAGCGGATGAGAGTTTCGTTCTCCATGCATTCATAAATGTGCATGTGTATGTAAAACACAAGCCTTTTGTGAACACGTTTTGCTGATGCGGCGTCAGGCTCGAATCAAAGAACCCGCGCCATGTTCGGTGAAAAGCTCCAGAAGGACCGCGTTTGGAGCACGCCCGTCCAAAATGACCACAGCACGGACACCGCCATCGATGGCGGCGAGGGCGGTTTCGGTCTTGGGGATCATGCCGCCTGCGATTACCCCGTCTTTGGTCATTTCGCGAATGGTGTCGGCCTTCAACTCGGTGACGACTTCGCCTTCGGCATCCTTCACACCGGACACGTCGGTCAGCAACAGCAGGCGATCGGCCTTCAGTGAAGCCGCGATTGCTCCGGCAGCTGTGTCACCATTGACGTTGAAGGTTTCGCCATTCCGGCCTGCGCCAAGAGGGGCGATGACCGGAATCATATCTTTTTCAAACAGGTGTTGCAGAAGGGTCGGGTCCATATCGGCCGGAGTGCCGACAAAGCCCAGATCCGGATTGGTTTCGTCACAGACCATCAGGTTGGCATCCTTGCCGGACAGTCCGACGCCACGTCCACCCTGGCGATTGATCGCTTGTACGATACGCTTGTTGACGATGCCGGAAAGGACCATCTCGACAACTTCGACCGTTGCCTGGTCGGTGACGCGCTTGCCGTTGACGAAATCAGACTGGATGTTCAGGCGATCCAGCATGGCATTGATCATCGGTCCACCGCCATGCACGATCACCGGGTTAACGCCAACTTGTTGCATCAGCACGATGTCGCGGGCAAAGCTGTCCATTGCCTCGTCGCTGCCCATGGCGTGACCACCCAGCTTGATCACGACAATGGCCCCGTCATAGCGCTGCAGATAAGGCAGCGCTGAGGAGAGTGTTTCGGCGGTCGCGATCCAGTTGCGGTTCATGCTTTGCTTCTTCATCGTGCGGATTCCCTTTGGGCACCCGTGTTACGCGGAACCGCGCCGGGTGCCAAGTGCTGCATTGCAGTCGTAGGGCCGGGTGGTACAGTCGCCACGAATTACAGATATGGGTTCGGGCTTATGACTGAGCAGAAGACCTTGGTTTTGACCGGTGCCAGCCGCGGGATTGGCCACGCAACAGTGCAGCGGTTCAATGCAGAAGGCTGGCGGGTGATCACCTGTTCGCGGCAACCCTTCCCTGAAAAATGCCCGTGGGGCGGGGGTAGCGAAGACCATGTGGAACTGGATCTGAGCGACCCGGCTGAAACCATCAACGCGGTGGGTCGCCTGCAAGAGCGGTTGGATGGGCGGCTGGATGCACTGGTCAACAATGCCGGGATTTCGCCCAAGGGTCCAGATGGTGAACGGTTGAACACGCTGGACACCGACCTGATGACCTGGGGCAAGGTCTTTCACGTCAATTTCTTTGCGTCGGTCGTGCTGGCGCGTGGATTGCGCGATGAATTGGCTGCCGCCAAGGGATCGGTGGTCAACGTGACCTCGATCGCGGGCAGCCGGGTGCACCCCTTTGCGGGCGCGGCCTATGCGACGTCTAAGGCGGCTCTGGCAGCTTTGACCCGGGAAATGGCCCATGATTTCGGCCCACTTGGCGTACGGGTCAATGCGATTGCACCGGGGGAGGTCGAAACCTCGATCCTGAGCCCGGGGACAGACAAGATCGTCGAGAAACTGCCGTTGCAGCGCCTGGGCCAGCCCGAGGAAGTGGCAGCCGCAATTTATTTCCTGTGTTCGCAGGAAAGTTCGTACATCTCGGGAGCCGAGATCGAGGTGAACGGCGCCCAGCATGTGTAGCAAGCGCCGCCCTTAGGCCCGTGAAGGCGTCTTTGTTCGGGTTACGAGAGCGCGCGTTTCAGTTTAGGCAGGTTGCTGAGCAGCAAAACGTCAAAGGCCAGGACCGCCAGCAAGGTCAGCCCGACCAGCGGGAAGGTCAGTGAGGCCAGAAGGCCCACCAGCACCGCACCTTTCCAGAACGGCAGATCTGCGGGCATCGGAGGGGCTGCCAGCCGGCCAGCGCGCGAGGGGCGTCGTTTGACCCACATTACCACGCCCGAGACCGACAGGAAGATCACCGACAGGCAGAACACCACGTTGAGGATGAAATTCCACGGTCCCATCAGGCCCATGTGGAACGGGATGCCAACGGCCATGGATTTGCCTGCCCAAGAATAGTCATCGTACTTGATATCCGCCAGGATCTTCCCGGTGTGCCGGTCAATGTGAATTGTACGGTCAACGAAAGGATCATCTGAATCGCTGCTCATGCTGTCGCGGTTGATGGTCCAAACCCCGGTCTCGCCGCGCGGATAGGCAACGCGGAACCTGCCCTCCATCCCCAGAACACGCCCCAGAATCACAACGCTTTCAATGTTGACGGCGGTGTCCTGAGGAATGCCGATGATTCCTGCGTCGGAACCTGACGCCGGCATGGGCGTCTGTTCCAGCGCCCAGGGCACGTCATTGGTTGCGCCATGGTTCATGCTGATATGGGTCGTGTCGGAGAGCGGAACATTGTCCCACTTTTCCGCCGGGAAGGTGGACCAGGCCTGTACGTACTTCCCTCCCCAGATCCCGGCCCAGGCCAGGCCCGAAATCAAAAAGACGATCAGCAGGGCAGACATCCAGAAGCCGACGACCGCATGCAGCGATTTCCACAGGGCACGGCCCCGTGCGTGCAGGTTGGGGAGCAATGCCTTGGCAAAATTGCCGCGTGGCCACCAAACATACAGCCCGGTTAGAACCAGCACCAGCGCAAGGCCGGCGGCGATCTCGATCAGCCGGTCGCCGGTATCGCCCAGCAGCAAGGTTCCATGAATGTTGTCGGCAAAATCGTACCAGCCGGCGCGCCGATCCCAGGTTTCGATGATTTCTCCTGTGTATTGGTTCAGAGCGACCATTTGATTGCCTGTCCCGGTTTTGATGCGGAACACGGTGGCCAGTCCCTCGGCCTTGGGGCCGATCCATTCGACAACGGTGCCGGGCACGGCGTTGGTGGCGGCCTGGGCCTGTTCACTCAGACTCAGTGTGGTTTCGCCCGGTGTGATGGCGATTTTTTCTCCGTCGCGACCATCGAACTGGGTGATGAACATCATCATCAGGCCGGTAATGGCCAGCATGATCATGAAGGGGATCACATACAGTCCGGCGTAGAAGTGCCAGCGCCACGCGGCGAAGTAAAACTTGTCAGAAAGCGAACGCTTGGGGTCTGCGGATTGCGGGTGGCTGGGCGTCATTTTTGGTTCCATTGGTCTCTCCATGTCAGAACCTGCCGTTCGCGCAGGGCGCGTCGGCGTCATCAGTGTTTGAATGTCAGCTGAGGTTCAGGAGTGCGCGGGCGGCCCGCGCGCGTCATAGCGCCAGTGGAACCCGGCGGTGTGATGGGTGAAAGGTTCGTGCGTCCACAGGGCACCAATGCGGTATTCGACGGGCAGGGCCGTCCCGGGGTGCATCTCCAAGGTCGCAAAACTCAGGGCCGAAAAGGGGCAAACGCGCTGGTCTGCGTGCTCCGGGGCTTGTTCGGAGGGGTCACCGTCCAGATCGACCCATGTTTCCTGGACGCCCTCCGGCGTACAGATCACCAGCAGGACCTTCCCGTCAGCCCGGGCATCGGGCATCCAGCCGATCGGGATCATCCCGCCGACCGTCAACGCCACAAGCACCAGAATGATGGGCAGCCGCCTGAGCATTTGAGTGTTTCTAGCCCAGACCGGCGATCACGGAACGCAGCGTGGCGATGCCGTCGCCCTTTTCAGATGACGTCAGGATGATCTCGGGATAGGCAGCCGGGTGTTTCGCCAGCGCGCCACGCACTTGCTCCAAAACCTTTTCGCGGTCCTTGACTTTGACCTTGTCGGCCTTGGTCAGCACGCATTGAAAGGTCACGGCGCTCGAGTCGAGTAGCTTCATGATCTCGTCATCCACGGGCTTCACTCCGTGGCGGCAGTCGATCAGGACAAACGCTCGGCGCAGGGTTTGGCGGCCAGACAGATATTGCTTCAGAAGCTTCTGCCACTTCTCCACCACTTTCAGCGGCGCGTTGGCATAGCCATAACCCGGCAGGTCGACCAGATAAAGTTCGGGGCCTTGGGTAAAAAAGTTGATCTCTTGCGTGCGGCCGGGGGTGTTCGACGCGCGCGCCAGTCCTTTGGTGCCCGTGAGCGCGTTGATCAGACTGGACTTGCCGACATTCGAACGTCCGGCAAAGCACACTTCGACGCGGTCGGGATCGGGCAGGCCGGACATTGCCACGACGCCTTTGACGAAAAGCGATTCTCCGGCAAAGAGCTTGCGGCCTTTTTCGGTCTGAAACTCATCGGGCGCTTCGGCCAACGGAAATTGCAACTGCATTACAGCACCTTCACTTGATCACCGATCCGGATCAGGCCGCTGCGCACGACCTCGGCCCGGACCGAGAAATCCTGATGGCCCCACTGGCTGTTCAGCACACCCAGAGTATCCGCGTCGCGCAGGCCGGTTTCTGGGTTGGCGGTGGTCGCCAGGCAGCGATCAGTCCGTTCACGTGGGATCAGGATGGCGTTGCCGATCTGGATTTCACGGTCGATCCAGTCGAACTCTTCCCACACCGGTAGCCCGTCGAACCACAGATTGCCGCGCCAGCGTTCGATGGCCAGCGGACGACCCAGAGCCTGTTCGACGGCGCGGTGTGAGGACTTGTTGCACAAGGTCACCGATGGGAAGTCGCTGTCGGTCATGCCGCGTCCGGGCACCTTGACGAACCGGGCGGAGGCAGCCCGGCCTTCGGGCATCAGCGGTTCAACCCAGTTCAGAAAACCGGGAAGGTCGTCGGGATCATCCGGGTTGATCAGCAGATCGGGCTTGTCGGGGTGGGACAGACGAACGGTGCCCAATGCCACGTCATATTGCGCTTCGATCGCCATCAGGCTGGGTGCCTTGGCACCGCGGCTGAAATGCATGCACGGCACCCATTCCGAGCCGTCGGCGCCCGATTGCTCGTGCGCAACAGCCCAAACACGATCGCCGGGCAATGTCTGCCCGGCGCTCAGTATCACCTGCATCAGCGCTTCCCGACCATGAGATTTGATCGGGTAGCGCCAGATATCCGTAACGTGCCCTGTCATTTCGCGTCAGGCTTTTGTCCGCGTTTGAAGCTGGACTTGATGTTGCCGAACACGTCAGGCTTGTAGCCTTGGCTGCGCATGATCAGGTACTGTTGGGTAAATGTGATCGTGTTGTTCGCGATCCAGTACACCACCAGGCCAGAGGCAAAGCTGCCCAGCATGAACATGAACACCCAGGGCATCCAGGCAAAGATCATTGCCTGAGTCGCATCGGTGGGCGCCGGGTTCAGTTTCTGCTGCAACCACATCGAGATACCCAGAAGCAGCGGCAGAATGCCGATGAAGATCAGCGCCAACAGCGATTCCGGTTCCGGACCTGCCCAGGGCAACCAGCCGAAGAAGTTCATGATCGAGGTCGGGTCCGGCGCGCTGAGGTCCTGGAACGGGCCAAAGAACGGGGCCTGACGCAGTTCGATGGTGACAAAGATCACCTTATACAGCGAGAAGAAGATCGGGATCTGCAGAAGGATTGGCAGGCAGCCTGCGGCTGGGTTCACCTTTTCCTTCTTGTAGAGCTCCATCATGCCCTGCTGCATTTTCTGACGGTCGTCGCCCGCCTTTTCCTTGAGCGCCTCCATCTGCGGCTGCAGTTCCTTCATCTTTGCCATCGAGACATAGGATTTGAAGGCCAGCGGGAACAGGATTGCCTTGATGATCAGCGTCAGGCCGATGATGGCCCAGCCCATGTTGCCGATCAGCTTGTTGATCTCGTGCAGCAGCCAGAAGATCGGCTTGGTCAGGAAGAAGAACCAGCCCCAGTCGATGCTGTCCAGAAAACCTTCGATACCATCGTTCTGGTAGTTGCGGATGGCTTCCCATTCCTTGGCGCCGGCAAACAGCTGGGTGGAGACTTCGGAGCTTTCGCCAGCAGCCAGCGTCAGGGTCGGCAGCACGACTTCTGTCTGATAGATATCGCGGCGTTCGTCATACTTCGCGACCGACTTGAACGACTGACCCGGCGCGGGGATCAGGGTCGACATCCAGTAGTGGTCGGTGAAGCCGATCCAGCCATTGGCCTCGACCTGGGTTACCTCGGCGCGGGCGCCTTCACGCTGGTCGATCGCGAAATCTGGCATGTCGCTGTAATCGATTTCGGACAATTCGCCATCGGCCATTGCCACGACGCCTTCGTGCAGGATGAAGAAGTTCTTCAGGTCCTGCGGCTCACCATGGCGTGCCAGAACGCCATAAGGCGCCAAGGATGCTGTGGCGTCGCCCGAGTTTGTGACGCCTTGGGTAACAGTGAACATGAAGTCTTCGTCCACCGAAATGGTGCGCGTGAAGACCAGCCCGTTGCCGTTGTCCCAACTCAGGGTCACAGGAGTGTCGACGGTCAGGGTGCTTCCTTCGGCCAAGGACCATTCTGTGTTGGCTCCGGGAACGTCATCCAGGCCCAGCCCGGTGCCAGGGGCCCAGCCATAAAGCGCGTAGTAGGCAGACGGGTTGCCGACCGGCGACAGCATCTTGACGATGTCTGCGTCTTCTTCCAGCGAGACGCGGTAGTCCTTGAGCGACAGATCGTCGATCCGCCCACCTTTGAGCGAGATGCTGCCCGCGATGCGCGCGGTGTCGATTTCGACGCGAGGCGCTTCGGCGGCATCCTCTTGAGCAATGACGGCCTCACCCGAGGAGGCATCTGCAACACTGGGCGCGCTGGCGGTGCCGGATTGGGCATCGGTCTGTTCGATCGCGGCTGTTTCCGGCGCGACTTCCGGTTCCGGAGGCGGAAAGACGACGAACCAAACCAGGATCACGATGAAACTGAGTACAGTTGCGAGGATGAGATTCTTGTTCTGATCGTCCATGTGGGACTGCCACCTTGTTTCTTGAATGACAGAGTGGGTTCAACAGAGGTGGGCCCGAAAGGTCAAGCGGAATCCGGTCAAAACAGGGTAACATGCGGGTTCAGGACGCACCGGTACCCGCGCTCGGGGTTCTGGAATCAGCCGGTTTGGCGTCCAATAGGCGGTGCAGTCTGCAATTTGGCCTGATGCGCAGCAATCCAATCCAGGGTCTGATCGAAGGGCATCGGCCGCCCGATGCCGAACCCCTGGACATGATCGCAGCCAAGTTGCGCCAACAAAGCATGCTCGCCGACGGTCTCCACACCTTCGGCCAGGGTTTCCAGCTCCAGACGTTCGGCCATGGTCAGAACCGCACCGATCAGGCGCTGTTGCTCGGGATCACGATCCGCTTTCATAACAAAGGAGCGGTCGATTTTAATGCGCGAGATTTTGAACCGGCGGATTGCGGCTATGGAGGCATGGCCGGTACCGAAATCGTCCAGATCGATCCGACATCCCAATTTGCTGAGACCGACAACATTGCGCGAGATTATGTCATCCGGGTGATCGGACACGACGGTTTCAAGGATTTCCACGGCCAGACGGTCGGGGGTCAGTTCAAACCGATCCAACTCCCAGCTGATCCGATCTACCAAACCCGGATTGCGGAGCTCATCCCGAGCGAAATTGACACCTACGCGTGGAACGATCACTCCGGCATTGTCCCAAGCCTTGACCGCAGTGAGAGCGTGATACAGCATCACCTGACTCAACCGCTCCAACAAACCGGCCTCTTCAATTGCCGGCAGGAACATGTCCGGGGGCAACATACCGTGTACCGGATGCATCCAGCGGGCCAGAACTTCGAACCCGGTGACCATCCCTGTATCGGTCGAGATCTGTGGTTGAAATTGGGGCTGAATCTGTCCGTTTTCCAATGCGTTCGCGGCTTCGGCCTTAAGGTCACTGCGGGTTCGTGTCTGGCGGTGAATTTCGGCAGAGTAGGCGCGGATGCCTGAAGGACCATGCTTCTGCGCTTCGCTGAGTGCAGCGGCAGTGGCATCGCGCCACTCCTCAGCCGTGCTGCCCGGAGATTTGTGGCGCATGCAGAACCCGACCGAACAGGATTGATACACGGTCAACCCATCCAGAGAGATCGGCTCCTCCACCGCAGATTGTAGACGGCCAGCCAGTTGAATGCACAGCTCCAGATCAAGTTGATGAACGCCGGACAGGCAGATAGCAAAGCGGCTGTCGCCGATCCGGGCGACGGCGTCGCCGTCGCGCAATACCGAGAGGATTCGATCGCCGGTTCGTGTGACCACGGTATCGAGGGCTGATTGCCCATGTCGGTCCGACAATTCGCGATAGTCATCCAGCTCGAGCATGAAGCACGCGGTCCTCAGACCTGAATCCCGCGTTGCGGCAAAGGTCTGTTCGATCACGTCTTCGAATCCTTGTCGCAGCAGCAATCCGGTCAACGAGTCATGGGTGCCGGTTTTCGAGAACTTCCAAAACCCCAGCGACCCGATCATCGCAAAGAGCAGAGGCAATCCCAATGATGTGAGAACCAGAGCGGTTTCCCCACCCATCCAGAAGGCGGCGAGCGTCAAGGCCGGCAGAAAAGCCAGCATTGGCGGGCCTGTCAGGACCGGGACAAGTTGACTGCGCAGACGCAGCAGACCGGCGTTCAGCTTGGACATCGAGCGACCTTTCCTTCGCGTGCGGAGGGCACGGGGAGGACAGTAGCGCCGCGAATCTGATTTGAGTGTTAACGCAGGTCGGGAATTTCCGAAGGATTGTCCGCGTTTTTCTGCGGATTCAAGGAAAGTCCCGCAAAATCAAAGAGCTTCGGGTCCAAAAGATGCGATGGGCGGGCATTCATCAGCGAGCGGAACATGACCTGACGCCGCCCCGGGCTGTTCTTTTCCCATTGATCCAGAATCATCTTTACCTGCTGGCGTTGCAATCCATCCTGGCTGCCGCACAGATCGCAGGGGATAATCGGATAGTTCATCGCCTTGGCAAACTTTTCGCAATCAGTCTCGGCCACATGAGCCAGTGGGCGATAGACGAACAGATCGCCTTCCTCGTTCACCAGTTTCGGCGGCATGGTGGCCAGCCGCCCACCGTGAAAAAGGTTCATGAAGAAGGTTTCGAGGATGTCATCCCGGTGGTGCCCCAGTACAACGGCAGAACAGCCTTCTTCGCGCGCAATCCGATAGAGATTTCCGCGCCTTAGCCGAGAACAGAGCGCGCAATAAGTACGCCCCTGAGGGACCTTGTCCATAACCACGGAATAGGTGTCCTGATACTCGATCCGATGCGGCACGCCCATGCGTTCGAGAAATTCGGGCAGGACCGTGGCGGGAAAACCGGGCTGGCCCTGATCGAGGTTGCAAGCTAGCAGATCCACCGGCAGCAGGCCGCGCCATTTCAGTTCATAGAGCACAGCCAGCAGGGTGTAGCTGTCCTTGCCACCGGACAGGCAAACCAGCCACCGGGAGCCCGGTTCGATCATACCATATTGCTCAATCGCTTCGCGCGTATAGCGGACGATGCGTTTGCGTAGCTTCTTGAACTCGGTGCTCGAGGGGGCACCGGCAAAGAGCGGATGGATATCGTCACTTTCGTCGAGCATGCGCCGGGCCATACTAGAGTTGCGGTTTTCGGGCAAGAGGCGCGCGTTGCGTTAACCTTGTACGGTTTGGGGCGCAACACACATCGGGTGACGTACAAGCACCGGCTGATGCGTCTTTTGGCGAAAATGCTTCGCTCAGGTGTCGGAGCGTTCGCAGCACCCGCATGTGTTACCTGAGCGTTCACGATCCGGTACCGGATCATACCCATCGCCGCCCCAAGGGTGACACCGGCCGATTCGCCGCAAGGCCAGCAGGCTGCCTTTGATCGTGCCGTGCTTTTCCAACGCCTCCAGCGCGTAGGCGCTGCAAGTGGGCTGATAACGACAGTTGAAACCGACCCACGGGCTGAAGATCAGCCTGTAGGCCCGCACAGGCAGGGCGGCGATATGGGCAAGCGGCGACATGAGACGGAAAATAGGGAGAAGAGGAGACAGAGGGAAGAGGTGAACCTTGCTGTGCAGTGTCGCAGGGTGCATTGCGGGGCGCGCATTTGCGCTTGATCCATTTCAAAGGATCTTTTTGGCTAAGCGATACTCAAGCTCAAGGTGAGGGTCTCGCTCTCCACTCGAGTGTCTGAGCCTGCCCGGGATGCAAGCCGATTTGGCAAAGATTTTTAAAGGAATACCGATGGCATATTATTTCAAGAATGCCCTGTCGAATGTAGCTCGCAATGCCAATTTCAGAATTTGCGAAGAAGGTAAGGAAAGCATTCTTGCGCTGCCGGATTGGGGGCGTCCTTTTGATCCCGAAAAAAACGGCAGGCTGGTTCCAAACTGGGTCCAGCAGGAAGATAGGCTGCCGTTGCGGGACAGTCTGAGCATCTCGATGCGCATGATGGTCGTGACCCGGAAAGTTGTCGATATCATCGAGACCTTCGAGCCGGGCGTGCACGAGTTTCTGCCGTTGGAGATACGGGACCGCGCCGGGCACACCTTTGACGTCAGCTATTTCATCGTCAATCCGCAGCAGGCGTTTTGCGCGCTGATGATCAACGGATTGCGGCCCAGAGATGTCAAATGGAAGTTCTCGAATGTCTACGGGCCGATGCCGGCGATGTGCCGGATCAAGCGCTTTCGCATGGCGCCTCTCAGCCGGCCGCGGATAGCGGGACGTCATCTTTGGCGCAGCGAGGTGATCGAACCGGGCGAGATTTTCCTTTCCAACGAACTGGGCGACGCCATCCGCAACGGTGCCGATGTGGACTGGACGCTGGAACCCCGCGAGGAACTGGACCGGGAGTGGGTGGCGTCGGAGCAAGTCCAGCCGTTTCTGGATCGGCAAGCGGCTTTTCCGGCAAATCTGCGCACCAATATCCTGAGCGAATAGTCGCTACGTCGCATTACCCGTGCAGTTTGCGCAGCGCGTATTCCAGATCTTTGAGCAAGGCCGGGAAAGGGCGGGCGGCAGTCTCGTCCTTGCGGCCTATCAGAACATAGTCCCAGCCATCACGACCCTGTTGCGTCAGGATCAAACGGGCGGCTTCCCGCAAGCGGCGTTTGGCGCGGTTGCGGGCTACGGCGTTGCCGACCTTTTTGGAGCAGGTAAAGCCGACGCGGATGCCTGTGGCTTCGCTTGCGTGGCGTTTGCGACCCTGCACCATCATTGATGCGGTGCCCTGGCGCCGGGCGCGGGCGGCCCGCAGGAAATCACGTCTTTTGCTCAGCACGGTCAGCTTTGCAGGCGTAACTTCGACCTCGCTCTGGGTATCAGGCACGCAAACGGACACCGCCGGAGGGGTCTTCCCCGGGACGGTCGGGCCGTCTTGGGGATCCTCCGGCGGTGTCATGTCCGTCAGAACAGTCGGTGAGAGCTTATGCGCTCAGCGACTTACGACCGCGGGCGCGGCGTGCGTTCAGGATCTTGCGGCCTGCCTTGGTGGCCATGCGCGCACGGAAGCCGTGGCGGCGTTTGCGAACCAGGTTCGAAGGCTGATAGGTG
>WKFI01000005.1 GCA_014872875.1 Paracoccaceae bacterium | reverse complement strand
GCAGGGCACGCCGCCGCCTTTGGTGTATTCGCCGCGCACGGTGTGGCCGGGGCCTTTGGGGGCCATCATGATGACGTCGACGCCTTCTTTCGGCTCGATGAGGCCAAAGTGGACGTTCAGGCCGTGGGCAAACGCGATGGCGGCACCCGGCTTGATGTTGTCGTGGACGTATTTCTTGTAGGTTTCAGCCTGCAGTTCGTCGGGCATGGTGAACATGATCACGTCACACCAGGCTGCCGCTTCGGCGATACCCATGACGGTCAGGCCTTCGCCTTCGGCTTTCTTGGCGGACGGCGAGCCTTCGCGCAGAGCGACCACCAGGTTCTTGGCACCCGAGTCGCGCAGGTTCAGCGCGTGGGCGTGGCCCTGCGAGCCGTAACCCAGGATGGCTACTTTTTTGTCTTTGATCAGGTTGATGTCGCAATCGCGATCGTAATAAACGCGCATGATCCACGTCCTTCTGTTTGTGTCTGGTGGCGATCATAAGGGCGATTTCCGGAGATGCGAGTGGGTTCTGTAGGGATTTTCGCTGAATCTTGACGCTATTCATTCGTGATTTTCCGTGATAGCGATGTTTTCATGCTTGATGATCTTGATCGGCGCATTCTTCGCCAGATGCAGGCGGAGCCGACTCTCTCAACCCCCGACCTGGCCGAGCGGCTGGGGCTGACGCCTGCGCGTCTGTCGCGGCGGTTGGAGAAGCTGACGACGGGCGGCATCCTGCGAGGGCAACGCGCGGTGATCGACTGGCGGGCTTTGGGGTATGAGGTCGAGGTCTCGCTGCGGGTGACGCTGGAAAAGACCCAAACCCGTGCTTTTGACGAATTCATCGAGGCGGCGCGCGAAATCCCCGAAGTGATCGAAATCCAGACCTTTCTGGGCCGCGTGGATGTGCGACTGTCGGTGATCGCGCGGGACATGGCGCATTACCAGCAGATCTACCGCGCACGTATCCTGACCCTGCCGCATATCGCCGATATCGAGGCGCTGATGCTGGTGGCGCAGGTGAAATCCGACGAAAGCCTGCCGCTATGACGGAATTGGATGATATTGACCGCGCCCTGCTGCGCGCCTTGGCAGAGGACGCCACCCAATCGGCAGGCGCTCTGGGGCGCGAACTGGGACTTAGTCAGCCCGCGACTTGGCGACGTATCCGCCGGTTGACCGAGGCCGGGATCATTTCGGGCAGACGTCTGGATCTGGACCACGAAAAGCTGGGTTTTGGCGTCACCGTATTCTTGGGCGTCAAACTGGCCACCAAGGGCCGTGTGAGCCTGGAAGATTTTGAACGCGCCGTGACCGCCATCCCCGAGGTGCAGACGGTGGAACACGTGCTGGGCATGTACGACTACCGCCTGCGCGTCACGGCCCGCGACATCGCCGACTTCGAACGCGTGCTGCGGCGGCGTATCATGACTTTGCCCGGGGTGGGGGATGTGGAGGCAAACGTGCTCTTGAGTGAGGAACGCAGGCCGGGGCCCCTGTAAGCCCGCCAACGCAGATCCGGAAAAGAGGGCGGTTGCTTTCGGCGTAGGTCCACTCTCAGAAAATGGTCTGTGTCTCGCCTCAAGTGATGCGATCGGAGATGTTCGCCAGTGCCGCCTCATGGAAACGGGTGGCGTTCATCCGAAACGGGGATGGCGCAAATGATGTATCTCTCTGTCGTCAATGGGCTGTCTTTCTGCGCGCGGATAGTCACTATGCCCCATGAAGCGGGCGCAGAGCGCCCCTTGATGACGTCAAAGGAATGGGAGGGCCAGATGGCGCTTTTGAACACTGTCGATCCAGATGGACTCGACGAATTTTCGGTGGTTTTCACCGATCGCTCGCTGAATCACATGTCGAAGGCATTCCAGCAAGTGATGCTGGACATCAACGCCATGCTGAAAGAGGTCTACAACGCCGAGGCTGTGGCCCTGATCCCCGGTGGCGGCACCTTTGCAATGGAAGCCGTGGCCCGTCAGTTCGCTCGCGGTGCGAACGCTCTGGTGGTGCGCAATGGCTGGTTTTCCTACCGTTGGAGTCAGATATTCGAAACGGGCGGGCTTACGGCATCGACCACGGTGTTGAAAGCACGCCAGACCGGGAATTCAGCGCCGTCGCCCTTTACACCCGCTCCGATCGAGGAAGTGGTTGCAGCCATTCGCGAGCAGAAACCCGACATTGTTTTTGCACCGCATGTTGAGACTGCGGCTGGTGTGATTCTGCCCGATGACTATGTGACCGCGATGGCCTCGGCTGCGCATGAGGTCGGCGCGCTGATGGTTCTGGATTGCATTGCCAGCGGGTGTGCCTGGATCGACATGCAGGCGACCGGTGTGGACGTTCTGATCTCGGCCCCACAAAAAGGCTGGAGCGCGTCGCCCTGTGCGGGTCTCGTGATGTTCTCGGATCGTGCACTGGCGCGCTTGGAGGAGACCACTTCGGACAGCTTTGCCGCCAACCTGAAGCAATGGCGGGGTATCATGAAGGCGTATGAGGATGGCGGTCACGCCTATCACGCCACGATGCCCACCGACGCGCTGCGAGATTTCCGCGATACGATGGCGGAAACCAAGGAATACGGATTTGAAAAACTCCGTGACGCACAATGGGCCTTGGGCAATGGTGTCCGCGCCATGTTGAAGGAAAAGGGCATTGTTTCCGTTGCAGCTGACGGATTTGGCGCGCCAGGAGTAGTCGTCAGCTATACCAGCGATCCCGAGGTGCAGAACGGCAAGAAATTTGGTGCCTTGGGCATGCAGATCGCAGCCGGTGTACCGCTGCAATGTGACGAACCGGCCGATTTCCGCACCTTCCGTTTGGGGCTTTTTGGTCTGGACAAGCTCTATGACGTGGACGCCACCATTGGACGTCTGAAGCAGGCCGTCGATCAGGTTCTCTGACGGCTACTTGAAGATCGGGCCGCGCAACGAAAGATTGCTTGTGCGGCCCAGACCGTGGCGCAGGGTCAGGCCGATCACTGCCATGCTCAGGATGAGCCAGAGGCCGCCCCACAGCATCGTTCCGCCGCCGATTTCTTCGGCCAGCATTCTGGCGTCCGACTGCAGGTAGGAGCGCGAAATCGTATCATCGAAAATATCAAGTGGCACATAAATCATGTTGCTGATCCCGATGACGCGCAGGATCATGTCATTGATCGTCAGACTCAGAAATCGGGATGCGGCAAGCATGGCCGACCCGGCAGCCACAGTGAATCCCAGAGCAAATAGATCGCGCACATACAGTACCGCTACGGCGAGTGTCACAATACCAAGCAGGGACAAAACAAAGCGGTCCCAGTTGGTGCGCAATGCAATCACAAACAAGGTCGCTCCGATCAAAAGCGAGCCGAGATAGCCTGCTGACAAGCTTAGAAACCGGTTGCCTCCCAAGGATGTCACCAAACCGCCTTCTTGCGGATTGATGGTCAGGTTCACAACCTCTCCGCCAGTCAGAACAATTGCAATCACATGGGACAGCTCGTGCAGAAACACAGTCAGTATACGTAGCGGGACCATGATATCGGTCTGCCAGAGCGCCGCAACTGCCGCGGTCAGACACAAAAGCTGCCAATGCCCTTTGAGAAACCGCATTCCGAGTTGTGCCTTTATTTCATGCCCAGACCCATCTGCATTAGCGTCTTTCGCACCGGTGCCATGGAGTAGAGCGCATTCAATCCGGCGGCGCGGGCATCGCGCAACGGGCGGGCTTCCAGCATAGAAGTGCGGTTCAAAAGATCGATGCCTTTGACACGGACCTGAATCTCTGTGTGCCGTGCCTTGTGATACGCCTCCAGCATTTGTGCATCGCCCAATCCCTCTGGTCGCTCCAGCGCCAGTTTCAGCAGGCTGCGCAGATCGCCGAGAGACATATTCAATCCTTGCGCACCGATGGGCGGTACCACGTGCGCCGCCTCGGCCATCAGCGCCAGGCGTTCGCCATACAGCCGGTCTGCCGATTGGCTGATGATCGGCCAGATTGTCCGCCGCGAGGCCAGCTTCAGCTCTCCGAACAAGCCGCAGCTACGTTCGGTCATGGCTGCTTCGAAGGCGGCAGGCTCGAGATCCAGAAGCTCTTGCGCGCGCGGCCCGCGCTCCATCCAGACAATCGCCGAAGATGGTTTGCCCTGATAATCAGGCAACGGCACCAGCGTGAAGGGCCCACCCGAGCGATGGATTTCGGTCGAGACATTGTCATGCGGAACCGGATGGGTGACGGCAAAGGCAAGTGCCTTTTGCCCATATCGGATAGTTTTGACCCCGATATCGGCGCTTTCGCGCATCGGCGAGTGTCTTCCGTCGGCCGCGATCACCAGCTTGCACCGGACCCGGGAACCATCGGTCAGGCCAACGCGCGCTTCTGAGGTGCGGGTGAACAGGCTCTGCGTGCCGACGCCGGGGCGGAAATCGACGGTGTCGATCTGCGCCAGATGGGCCACCATCTCGCGGCGCAACAGCCAATTCGGCAGGTTCCACCCAAAGGGCTTCTCCGAAATGTCGGAGGCGTTGAAATCCTTGACCACGCGGGGTTCAGGCAACTCACCACCTGCATCCACGATGCGCATGATCTGCAGCGGTGCGGCGTGACTCGCCAGCCGGTCCCATAATCCGCAATCGGACAGGAGCTGCTGCGCCGGCTGCAGAAAGGCGGTGGTGCGAAGGTCCGATCCCGCTACATCGCGTTCCGTGACGGGAGCAGTGGGGTCCACACAGATCACGTTGAACCCGGCGGAGCCGAAAGCGGCGGCTGCGGTCAAACCGGCAATGCCGCCGCCGGAAATCAGGATGTCACAAGTGTCGGATTCGGTTTTGCCAGGCTGTGTTTTTTCAGACATGAGAGCGCCTTTCTTGTCTTGCTTCAGACTTAGGCCTGAGCTGGCAAGAAACACAAGCGACATCCCGTCACGTGCGTTGGTTCGGCCTGGTTTTACCTAACACTGTTTACGTCACCCTCGGGCGATCCAGATCAGCAGCCCCCACATCACCGGAACCTTGGCAAGCGCCGGGAGATAGAGACCGGGAACACCGAATTGAACCACGGCCGTGGCCCAGAGCCCAAGATAGACAGCCACGGCTGCCAGGATCAGAGCCGTGCGGCGGGTTTCGGATACGGGTTTTGTTTGCACCACGGGCGCAAAGGTTGTGTCAGTCATTGCTGATGCCTCGTCTGGAGGGGCTGATTGGAGGAGTGAAATAGTCTGTTCGCGTACATCTTTTCAGATGGTGCGCGCCATCGAATGCCGCAATGCGGCAAACTGACCGCAGCGGGGTGCCCGAAGCTTAAACCAGGCCCCGCAGGAAAATGGTCAGATCATCAGTGTGATGGTGGATGTGGTCGGCGTCATGCGGTTCTGGCGCCACGTGGACTGTACGCATTCCCATGTCGTGCGGGGCAGCCAGATTGCGTTGATCGTCTTCGAACATCGCGGCTTGTCTGGGGGTGATGCCAGCCTGTTCAAACACTGTGTCAAAGGCGCTGCGTTCAGGTTTGGGACGATACCCCGCATGCTCCACGCCAAAGATCCCGTCAAAGAGCCCGTCCAGCCCGCGGGCTTCAAGCACGCGCGCGGCATAGGGCGCGGAGCCGTTGGTATAGACGATCTTGGTGCCGGGTAGGGACCGGATATGGGAGGCCAGCTCGGGGTCTGGTTCCATATGCGCCATGGACACGTCATGAACTTCGACAAGGTAAGGATCCGGATCGACCCCGTGTTCGCGCATCAGACCTGCCAACGTGGTGCCGTAGTCCCGCCAGTACTGCGAACGCAGGCGGTCGGCCTCGCTCCGGTCCACTCCCAATTGGTCCATCACATATTGGGTCATCTTCACTTCGATCTGATCGAAGAGATACATATGCGGAGGGTACAGGGTATGATCCAGATCGAATACCCATTGATCGACATGAGAGAAGGACGCTTTGACCATGATCGAAGACTTAGGGCAGGGGGCTTTCAAAGGCAATTCCTGAAAGCCGGTTTTGCCGTTCTCATCGGGGTGCCGGTTCAGGAAGGTCTTGATTGCGGGCAACCCGCCCCGTTAGACATACGCAGTCGAACCATAGAGAAGTCTGATGCCCAACAGTCGAACATCGCAAAAAGATGCCTATTCCCTGATCCTCGAAGCGATCGATATCGGGGTGTATAAGCCGGGGGACCGGTTGGTAGAAAGCGATTTGGCCGAACGGTTCGGCGTTTCGCGCACCCCGATCCGCGAAGCATTGCAGCGGCTAGAAACCCAGTCGCTCCTGGAACGGGACGGTCGGTCCTTGATCGTGGCATCGCTGGATCACAACCAGATGGCCGAGCTTTACGTTGTCCGGCGCGAATTGGAGGGGCTGGCCGCCCGATTGGCGGCCCGGCATGCGACCCCGGAAGAGGTGAACGTGCTCAAGGACATGGTCGAGGCCGACAATGCTCTGATTGACAATCCCACGGAACTGGCCAAAGCCAACCGGCGCTTTCATGAACAGATCCACCTGGCGTCGCACAATCGGTACCTGGTTCAACAGCTTGACTTGGTTCACCGAACCATGGCGCTGATGGCGACAACGTCGCTGGCCGCCGAGGGGCGAGGACAGATCGCACAGGATGAACATGCTGGCATCGTTGCTGCCATCGAAGCCCGCGAAGAAGAGGCTGCAGCCCAGGCGTTGAAAGACCATATTTCAATCGCGTTCATGACACGTCTGAAACAGGATGCGGGTCAACGTATGAAGTCCTGATGTCTTCCTGGTCCGTGAATGCAGTTGCTTTGTTCCCCGGTCAGATTGATCCGCATTCCGAATTGGCGTGTCCGTGTTCGGTTTTGTCCCAATAGAACGGGCACCAGACCAGTTCATAGAGGGCCTTGTATGCGGCGAGCACGCCAAGCGGAAAGTAGAAGATCAGGAACGGCACAAACGGGATCAGGAAACGTCTGTTGGCGGATGAGACCGCGGTGATCCCGATGCAAATTGCCAGGATTTCAAACATGAACAGCAACCCGGTCCCAAAATGCAGGATGCCGGGCGAGACCAGCTGTTCGGCAGGGTGGGGGATACCAAGCAGGATCAGCCAGAAGGACCACAGGACCGGTGCCAGCAGAAACTGCCCCAAAGTGCCCAGAAAGAAGGCCTGGAACCCCAGGTACCGCGCCAACCCCAGCTCGTTCAGCAGCTTGCGGGGGCTGCGCATGTGTACCAGATAGGTGACCATGAACCCCTTCAACCAACGTGATCTCTGTTTGACCCAGGGCCAGAGACGACAGTTGGCTTCTTCGTAAGTGACAGTCTCGATGAGCTCGGTCCGGTAGCCTGCGCGACACAACCGAACGCCGAGATCGGCGTCTTCGGTCACGTTGTGGGCGTCCCAGCCGCCCAGCTGTTCCAGAATGTCGCGCCGGAAGAACAGGGTCGTACCACCCAGAGGAACCACAAGGTTGAGCCGAGATATGCCTTGAAGCACGATCCGGAACCAACTGGCATATTCGATCGTGAAAAAACGCGATATCAGGTTGGTCCGAGGATTGTAGTAGTCCAGAATACCTTGGAGACAGGCCACGTCATCGTCTGCACGTGCAAACCTGTCTGCGACGACCTCCAGCTGGTTCGGAGATGGCGCGTCCTCGGCGTCCCAGACGCCGACGATTTCACCCTGACAAAAGTCCAGTGCGTAGTTCATTGCGCGAGGTTTGGTGGTCAGGCCGTCATGAGCCGGAACTTCGACGACCTTCATCCAGATTGGCAGGTCTGTCTTTGCCAGGGTTTGGCGGGTAACGTCGTCATGCTCTTCAAGGACCAACAAGACTTCCAGCAAGGCTTGCGGGTAGGTGAGCTTGGCCAATCGGCGCACCAAAGCGTGGGCAATGGCCTTTTCCCGATAGAGTGGAACCAGCATTGATATTTTCGGCAGACGATGGTTGCCGGGCAGAGCAGCGGGTGTGGGAGCCGAGACAAACCCATGCGTGGTCAGATGTATTGCGAAGCCAGCGCATTTCAGACCGGTAAACAGCAGCAGGGTCAGCACCGCCAGGCCGCAGATCATTGTCACCGCGATGGTCGGGAAAGTCAGCAGCAATGCAAAGGCCAAGAGCGGTAGCAGAATGGAAACGACCCGACGGGCCCGGCTGTGCCACGTGCGGCAACTGAATTCACCGGCAACGCGGGTGCTTGCGGCGCGGGCCAGTTCCTCCTTGAAATGTGACTTGATGCAGGTCTGGATTTGATCAGGTGACGCCAGCACCGGTGCAACATGCGCATAAACCCGTTCCAGATCGGCCCGCGCGGCGTCGAATTGGTGTGGGTTGCTGGTCGCCACCATGATCGTCGGACCCAATCGCATCCAGGGGGCAATTCCATTTCGGAGCCAGAAATCGGGCGGGTGTGTTCCAAAAAGCTTGGGATCGATCGCGGTGGGAATCAGGTCAACACGCTGGATCCGGTTCTGGCGTGCCAAGGCGTCGAGCACATCATCGGCCTGTGCCCAACCTTCGGCCACGAGGATTTCTCCCAATGGTGCGCCGAGCTGCAGCTGCATCTCCAAGGCGCGTACCAGTTGGGTCTGTGAAATGATGCCTTCATCGACAAGATACCGGCCCAAAGGAAGCCGGGGCAGTTCGGCAACATCGGCGGGTGCCGGTTGCAGGAGACGTAAGTTCTGATCGCTCATCCGGCCTTTCCCCCGTTCGGATAAAGGGTTGGCGGATTACGGTTAACATAGTCTTAAACCGGGTTTGAAAGGTCGCTCAGTTCCCGACATTTTGTGGAAAAGCTGGGGCGTCCTTCACGAGGGTGCAGCGGATTGTGGAAGGATGAAGGCGTATGTCGAAGGGGTGCGGTTGACGAACAGGTCGCACTCATAGGCATGGCTGAGCTGATCGTTGCGAAAGACCGTAGATGGGTTACCCTGATCAATGGCCCGCCCATCCTTGAGCAGCAGAACTTTGTCAGCACTCATCGCAGTCAGGTTCAGATCATGCATGACCATGACCACACCGCCGCCGGCACTGGCAAAGTCGCGTACGATCCGCATGACCTGCAGCTGATGCCCGATATCAAGGCTCGACACCGGTTCGTCCAGAAACAGCCAGCTTGGTACACCGTCATCGCCTAGCGGGCGCCAGACCTGCGCCAGGATCCGGGCAAGTTGCACGCGCTGCTGTTCGCCGCCGGACAGCTCCTGGTAGAAACGGCCTTCGAAACCCGTCAGCCCAACCCGCGCAAGGGCGGATTGGGCGATGTGATCCTGACCGGGGCTGTTGATCAGACCCAGCCGGACAACCTCGATCACGGTAAAGGGGAAGGCCATGGGCGTGGATTGCGACAGAACGGCCCGTATACGGGCCAGGTCAGCCAGACGGGCCTGCGCGATATCCTGCCCGTTCAGCGTTATGGAGCCGGAATAGGCCAGATCCCCGGTCATCGCTTTCAGAAAGGTGGATTTCCCGGCGCCCGAAGGGCCGACAATGGCGCTGACCTGTCCGGGCTGGGCCGAGAAGCTGATGTCGTGCAGAATGTGTTTGCGTCCCTGTCGGGCACTCACGTTGCGGGCGTCGAGCATGGTTACAGATCCACGATCCCGCGCTGGCGCAGCAGGATGAACAGGAAGAATGGACCGCCGAGGATGGCGGTGATGATGCCGATGGGCAGTTCCGCGGGGGCAATGATCATGCGGCTCAGAAGATCTGCCATCAAAAGAAGGCTGGCCCCAAGAAGCGCGGCGTTGGGCAAGAGGAAGCGATGATCCGGCCCGGAGGCCAGGCGCAACAGATGGGGCACGACGATACCCACAAACCCGATCCCGCCGCTGACGGCCACGGCGGCTCCGGTGGCGGCGGCAACAATCAGGATGGCGCCAAATTTCAGCCTTTGGACCGGGATGCCTATATGGCTGGCCGCGGCTTCGCCCAAGGCCAGCCCGTTCAGGCCACTGGCCAAAAAGGGTGCAGCGGACAAGGGCAACAGGATCAGCAGCGCCGCGACGGAGATCTTGCTCCATGTCGCGCCGGCCAGAGTGCCCATGTTCCAGAACGTGAAATCGCGCAGTTGCGCGTCATCAGCCATGTAGACCAGCAGACCGGTCAGCGCCATGGCCAGGGCAGTCAGGGCGATCCCGGCCAACAGCATGGTGGCGACCGATGTGCGCCCGGCCCGTGTCGCAATGCGATAGAGCAGAAGGGTTGCGCACCAGGCGCCAAGGAAGGCTGCAACCGGGACCAGCCAGGTGCCAAGAACGGTCGCAAAGGGCAGGGATGCCCCCAGGACAATGGCTGCCACAGCGCCCAGACTGGCTCCGGCGCTGACACCGACAATGCCGGGATCGGCCAATGGATTGCGAAAGAGCCCCTGCAGAACCGCCCCGGACACGGCCAGCGATGCTCCGACAAGAACGCCCATCAGGACACGGGGCGCACGGATTTCCCAAAGAACGACCTTGTCACGCAGGGATAACTCGCGCCCGGCCGTCAGGTCGCCCAAGGCAGACCACAACGATGTTCCCGCAGCTCCGACCGCGAGTCCGGCTATACAGGTCAGAACCAAAAGGACCACCAAGGCGCAGGTCAATCGCAGCGCTGACCGGCTGCGGTCTCCGGCAATCGGCCGATCCATGCTGAACATCACGTCCGCCAATGGGTCAGCTCCCGAACTGGTCCAGGCCAGCAGCCAGGTCGGTCACGGCCTGACCAGTGCGGACAGAAAAGCCCAACATCAGCATCCCGTCCATGCTGAGAATGGCTCCAGCCTGACCGGCGGGGGTTGCTGCCAGTCCCGGATGGGCCAAAAGGGTTTCGTCGTTCAGCTCCCCGTTGTGGCGACTGCTCATCAACAGGATGACATCCGGCGCTGCGGTGAGGATCGCTTCATCCGTAAGCAGCTTGTAGCCATTAAAACCGGAAACGGCGTTTTCCGCACCCACCAGCGAAATGATGCCGTCGGCAGCCGTGTTTTCACCACCTGCCAGAACGCGTCCGCCCTGCATTGACAGGATAAACAGGACTTTTTTGTCCGACAGGTCCATTTGAGAAGCCGAGTCAATCTCGGCTGCCACCTGCGCGGCTAGCTGCTGTCCTTTGTGCGGTACACCCAGAGCGTCTGCCACGGTCTCGATCTTGGCGATGACGGCCGAACGATCAAAGCCCATCGGGACGCTGACCACTGGGATCTGCGTTTCCTGCAAAAGTTCCATGGCTTCCGGAGGACCAGCCCCTTCTTCGGCCAGTATCATGTCGGGGTTGACGGACAGAAGACCTTCGGGCGACAGCCGTCGCACATAGCCAACATCCGGAAGGCTCAGCGCCTCGGCGGGGTGGTTCGACGTTGTGTCGCGCGCGACGACCCTGTGCCCTTCGCCAAGCGCAAAGACGATTTCGGTCACTGACCCTCCAACGGACACGATACGCTGCGCCGGATCGGCTCGCAGTTGTGCAGCAAAAGCCACGACCAACGCGGCACAAAGAGCCAGTTGCAATTTTCCCAATGTTGTCAGTTTGGTCATGCCACGTCCGCCTGTTCCAATTGTTCAAGCCCCAGAACCATCTGGTTCCATTTTGCTGCGGCATCAGGGTTGGCCAATACGCCGAAGATCTGGGTGATCAGCGCCCCATCCTTGTCGAATGCCTCGACCGAGATCGCGTCGCCGCGCTTGGTGGCCTTGGTCACTTGCCAGACTTCGGCAATGTGATCGGCCCGGAGATGCAAGTTGAAGCGGGGATCCAACACATTCTGCCACGGGCCCATCTGCTTTAGTTTCTGGATCGGACCGGTGTGGATTTCAATGCAGCCCATGTTGCCGACAAAGATCATGATCGGCAGGGCGGTTTCGGCCGCTTGTTCCAGCAAGGTGTTGATTGCCGAAGCAGCCAGTGGGCGAACATAGGGCCCTCCGGCAAGACGATAGGCACCCAGTCGGTTCATCTTGAGCTTGCGGACCATCTGCAGGAATTGATGGGTGTCAGTGATCTTGTCCCATTCATCGCGCAGACGCTGGGCTTTTTCAGCATCGCCCTTGGCGGGTTCGACCGCCGTGCGAGGCGTAACCTCCAACGTATCGGACTGGTCGGGGCTTTGCAGGTCTTCGATCAATTGATCCCAGACTTCCAGAACCGAGTTTTCACGCAGGAAGATTTTGTGGACCGCATCACCCGCCGCGTCGAAGATCTGTATTGAACGGCGCACCCCGCCATCTTCCAACGGTTTTTCAACGGCAAAGCCATGCTTCCAATGGCGCGGGAACAGACGCAGGTCTATTTCTTCATTCACAACCAGGGCCGCGTGAGGACCTCCGCGATAATCGTCGTAAACCCCGACTTTTTCGATCACGCAGCTTTGGTTGCGGGTCAGCGCCATCACTTCGCCCAGGGCACTCAGGCGGGGCATGATCCGGTCCAGATCCGCCGTGATGCGGATCACACCCTGACCGACATGAGCCGCCAGAAGCTGAGCTTCGGTTATACCAAGCTGATCAGAGAGATCGCGTTCGCGTAGCTTCGGGTTTTCCAACCGGGCCGCTCTGATCTCGGCCGGGGTCGCAGTTTGAACCATCGGGGTCTCCAACGAGAGTGAATTTCAGGAGAGCCGCGTCTGGCTGATGGGGTATTGTGCCCATAGTGGCTTGTCGCGATCAAGGTGCACATGAAATACCTACTAAATTAGTCAACTTCAAGTCTGCCGGCGCGCATCGCCGAGAGTACAAAGTTTTTTGGTGACATAGGCACGGGTTTCGGTCGCAAGAGGCGGGTGCTTATTAATAGATATTAGCAGGTTAGCCTGAATCCTCACGCGCAGCTTGCCCTGACTAAGCTTTTGATTCTGCCGAGCAGAAGTTGCTCTGCGTCCCTGATCTCCAGCAGATAGTTTGCATTTTAACCTAGTAAACTTGTCAGAAATGAATTAACAAAAGCGCCGATTCCGTACTGATGGGGAACCTCGGCGGAAAGAACTGTGCCCAGCCACACACACAGCCAGGCAGACCGAAACGATCTCTCTGATACGTCCGGGAGGTCCAAATTAGCTGTGGGGTCTATTTGCCCCATGTGTTGGACAGAAGAATGAAACTGCGCACGACTTGCCTTCACTCCGCTTCGGCGGCCCTGCTTCTGGCTGCTCTGGGGCCGACGTCGCTCAGGGCTCAGGACATCACCGATGGTACCTCGGATGAAATAATTGCCCTGGATGCCATCACCATCACCGGTTCGGGTCTGCCGACCGAGGTATTCAAATCCGCTTCATCGGTCACGGTGCTGGACGAAGACGAAATCAGCCGTGTGCCTCCCAGCTCGGTCGCCAAGGTCCTGCAGGATGTTCCCGGTGTCAGCGTCACTGAATCCGGTATCGAGCGGATCCGCATCCGCGGCGAAAGCTCCCAGCGTGTAGCCATTTTGATCGATGGGCAGCGAATCTCTGATCACACGACCTATGGGACACCGATCCTGATTTCCCCGACTGAGATCGAGCGGATCGAAGTGGTTCGTGGACCATCCTCGGTCGTTTCCGGCAACCGAGCCATTGGCGGCGTGGTCAACATCATCACCAAACGCGGTGCCGACAAGCCCGTCGAAGTGACCGCAAGCGCCGGTTATCTGGGCGCCAATGACGGGTACCGTGCGTCTGCAAGCATTGCGGGTACTGTCGAGAATTTCGACTATCGCCTGTCGTTCTCGCAATCGGATCTGAACGACCGCGAAAGCGCCAATGGCCCGCTGGTGCCATCGGGCAGCGAAGACCGCGATATTCATGCCTTCCTGGGCTATGATTTCGGCAATCACTATGTCGGGTTCCGGGCGCAGGATTATGACCTGTCTGCCGATGTCTATACCGGGTTGCCAGGGTTCACCATTGACCTGCCCAAGCGGGATCTGCGCAAGTACAGCGCGTTCTACGAAGGCACGGACCTGACCCCTTGGATGTCGCTGTTGAAAGTGGATGTCTACACCCAGACCATAGACCGGCAGTTCCGCAACGACATCTCCTTTGCGACGGGGCCGGGCATGTCGATGAACGTCTTGTCCACTTCGGATGACGTCCAGGATACCTCGGGTCTGCGGGCGACGGCCAATCTGGAGTTTGCGCCTGGGCATCGGACCGTAGTCGGGTTTGAATACGAAGACGATTCGCTCGAGACGGCAAAAAGCTCGACCACTACGATGACACCGCCTTTCGCGCCTCCGAGTGTGACCACCAGTTTTGCTGACGCGACCATCGAGACCAGCAGCGTCTTCGCCCAGCACGAAGCCACGTTTGGCAAATTCACGGGAACCCTGGGGTTCCGCTACTACAATGTCAAAAGTAGTTTGGACCAGTACGTTGTGAACGGGGCTTCTCAGCCCGGGTCCACAAACAGTGACGATCGTTTCCTTGGATCCGTTGGCTTGGTGTACGAACTGTCTGACGACGTGGTTTTGCGGGGCGGAATTTCACAAGGCTACACCTATCCCTCGCTGAGCCAGCTTTACCTGACGTCTGCCGGCGGCGGCGGCACGACCATTGGGAACCCGAACTTGAAACCCGAGACGGCGACGAACTACGAAGTTGGCGCGCGTGTAGACCGGGGCAGCGTGGTTCTGGATGCAGCCGTTTTCTACACCGAGTCCGAGGACTATATAGCCGCCATTGCTACGGGTGCCCCGCGGACTTCGCGGTATCAAAACGTGAACAACGTCACCAGTTATGGTTTCGAAGTCGCGGCGGAATTCAATCCCGGATGGCTGAACGGCATTCGTCCATATGTAACGGTTTCGAATGTGACGGGCGAGTTCAACTATTCCTCCGGTGTCAGCACCAAAGACAGCGGTGTTCCGGAATGGAACGGAACAGCGGGTTTGCGTTCGGACTGGTCTGCTGGAAGCTTGGGCGGAACATGGGATGTGTTCCTGCGTACCGAAAGCGAAGCAGTCCAGCGTGACAGCTCAGGGAGCGTCGTCGAACAAACCGGCGGTTGGACCACGTTCAATCTGCGCGGCACGATGGATGTGACTGAGAATGTCACCGCTTCTCTCGAAGTCGGCAATCTCTTCGACAAAGCCTATCGCAACATCGATCAGATCGAGGGGGCGGGCCGCAATGTCAGTTTCTTCGTGACGGCAAAATTCTAAGCGTCCCCCGGTGGACCTGTTAGAGAAAACTTGATCCAAAGCGGCCCCCGGAATAAGGGGGCCGCGTATCTATTTCTGCGGAGCCTCGCCATGCGCCAAGATCTGTGCCCTGCCTTGACTTGCCATCGTTCGACCCGGGTCGTGTTGCCGCTTATTTTGGCGGGCTTTCTAGTGGGCTCGATGGCCAGTTCCGCGATGGGGCAGGGCACCCAGGTCACGCCGACGGTCCCGACGGTGGAGACAGCCGACCCGGGTCTGCCATCGCAGCCGGCCATCCCGTCGGTTGCTGGGGAAGCGGAGTCTCCGGCCAAGGGCTTTGGAGCAACGAGCGACACCTCCGAAGGCACAGGTCTATCGGAAGAGGAAAGCGTTGGGGGCGTGTTGAACAGCGACGCCGTAGGCAGTGAAGCAGCGCTTGAACCTACGCTGCTCGTTGAAGAAGCCTTACCTGCGCCCGAACCGGAGCCGTCGGTCACGGCCCCGTATTTTGACGCGTTGCGCAGCTACTTGCCGGAACAACTGCATGACGAAACAGTCGTCGTGGAAGCTGCTGCCGACACCTCGGCCCGGTTCCTGCGCGATGGTGGACCGTCGATCTGGGCGATTGCGGCGCTGTCGGTGATCACGGTAGCGATCATTCTATGGAAGATCTGGCGTTTGGCCCTGTTGGGCGCCTGGTCCAAGGGACGTGCGCGCAAGGCCGTGGCGGCTTATGAAGCCGGACGGTCTGCCGAAGCACTGGGGATCGTCGATCGTCGCCGGGGTGTGCGTTCCAAAGTCGTACGTGCAGCCATTGCTGCGCGCGAAGCCAAGCCCGACACATTGGCCCGAGAAGACACTGTGCGTGTGGCCAAGAATGAGCTGGCTGAAGCCGCTGGTGGGTTGCGGGCGCTGGAGCTGATCGCCACAATTGCGCCCCTGCTAGGGCTGCTGGGAACGGTTCTGGGAATGATTGCCGCTTTCCAGGCTTTGCAGGAAAGCGGCTCGCGCGCCGACCCGGCCTTGTTGGCAGGCGGCATCTGGGAGGCGCTTCTGACCACGGCTGCGGGTATGGCAGTGGCGATCCCCGCCTCGGCTGCGCTGACCTGGTTCGAGGCGGTCATCGACCGGATGCGCCGCGATATCGAAGATGCGGTCACCCGGATCTATGTTTCGGACCCTGCGAACACTCGTAGCCGCAACAGGGACAAGGATTTCCTGGATGGTGGCACGTTGGAGTTTGAGTCCCCTACAGTTGCAGTAGTGGCCGAGTAAGACATGATCAATCTCGCCCAGCCCCGGAAGCCACGGCGCCCCAGCCTGACGCCGATGATCGACGTGGTGTTTCTGCTGCTGGTGTTCTTCATGCTGGCATCGCGTTTTGGTCTGGATCAGGTTCTGCCTTTGCCAATGGCCGGTAGCGGCGGGGAATATGACGGACCGCCGAGGTTGATTGATATCTCCCCGGAAACGGTGTCGGTAAACGGTGTGACCGTTACGGAAGCGGGGCTGGCCGAAGCCATCGCGCCTCTGGTGAAAGCTCCTTCGGACATGTTGATCCTGCGCGGACAGGAAGGGGCGACCTTGCAGCGGATCGTGACCATCACGGACGCTCTGCGGGCTGCTGGCTATACTGCGATCGTTTTGGTGGAGTAGGCGATGGACATCGAAAGCCCCCGCAAACGCCCGGCACAGGAGAGCATCGTGCCAATGATCAACGTGGTGTTCCTGCTGTTGATCTTCTTCCTGATGACATCCCAGATCGCACCGCCCGATCCCGTTGACGTCACTGCACCGCATTCTGTGTCCGGGGGAGAGCCTGAGGCAGAAGCGAGGCTGTTTTTAAGTACAGATGGTATGCTCTATTTCGGGGAGGCCACCGGTGACAGCGTATTGCAGGCTCTCAAAGCGGACAAAAGGGAGGAAGAACGCCTTCTCCTGACCGCCGACAAGGGGGTGGAGGCGCAGCGCATCGCTCAGGTGCTGCGCGCGTTGGCCGCGCTTGGCGTGCCGCATGTCGAACTGGTGGTGAGCCAGGAATGAGAAAGGCCGCCGAAATTACTGTGTTCGGTCTGCTGGCCATCGGTTTGCACGTTATTCTATTGGCAGATTGGCCTGATCAGGGCGCCGAAGCAGGCGGCGTTGGTGGGGATGCGATGGTGTCAATCCAGGGCGCCTCGGAGCAGATCGAAACCATGGTGGCGACCTGGGAACGTCCGCCACAAACTCAGCAGGTGCTGGATGTTCTGCAACCCGTGACCGAAACTGAAAGCCCGCGCTTGCCGTTTGCTTCGGTCCGCATGGATGATGCGCCGAATGCCGAGCTCAAGATGACGGCGATCCAGGCACCCGAGACCCCGGAACCACCCAAGCCGGATGTCGAAACTGCTCCGCCGCCGCCAAAGCCAGAACCCGAACCAGAGCCCGAGCCCGAACCGGAGCCAGTTCCAGAGCCGGAGCCCGCGCCCGAACCGGTGCCGACCCCCAAGCCGGAGACAAAACCGAAACCCCGGCCCGAGCCAGCGCCCAAACCGGTCCAGAAGTCCGAACCAAAACCCAAGGCCAAACCCTCTGACGCCAACCGAAAAGCGTCAGCCGGTGTGGCACAGCAACGTGCTGCTGGTTCAGGAGGGACCGAACATGCTGGCAATAGCGGTTCCGCGAAGACCTCGACCCTGGCGCCGGGGCGAGAGGCCAAGTTGACGGCCGTCTGGGGCTCTCGCATCCGGGCAAAGGTCGAACGGCGCAAGCGGCGGCCATCTGGCACCAAGGCGAAAGGGGCAACCACAGTGCGGCTTTCGGTTCACCCCTCGGGGAAACTTGTTGCGGTATCGGTCATCCGGTCATCCGGAGACGCGAAACTGGACGCGGCAGCCGTGGCAGCCGTCAAAAGGGCTGGGCGCTTTCCGGCAGCACCGAAACAGCTGACAAAATCGAGTTACACCTTCTCCCTGAAGCTCAATTTTCAATAGCGCAAGTGAAACGAAGCCCAACAAAAAAGGGGAGAGCAACGCTCTCCCCTTCGTGCATTCAGATGGGCAATCCCGATCAGGCCGCTTTGCGGGCGGCCATTGCTTCGGCAAAGCGTTCGAACAAGTAGAAGCTGTCCTGCGGACCGGGGCTGGCCTCCGGGTGGTGCTGCACCGAATAGACCGGGCGGTCGGCGATGCGGATACCACAGTTCGAACCGTCGAACAGCGAGACGTGGGTTTCGGTCACACCCTCGGGTAGGGTCTGGGCATCCACGGCAAAGCCATGGTTCATCGAGGTGATTTCAACCTTGCCGGTCTCGTAATCCTTGACCGGATGGTTGGCGCCGTGGTGGCCGTGGTTCATCTTGACCGTCTTTGCACCCAAGGCGAGGGCCAGCATCTGGTGACCCAGACAGATCCCGAAAACCGGCAGGTCGGTCTTCAGGATTTCCTGGATCATCGGAACAGCATATTCACCAGTCGCAGCCGGGTCGCCGGGGCCGTTCGACAGGAAAACGCCATCCGGATTGTGAGCCATCACCTCTTCCGCGGTTGCGGTGGCGGGGAGGACGGTCACATCACAGCCAACCGAGGCCAGACACCGCAGGATATTGCGCTTGGCGCCAAAATCGAGCGCGACAACCTTGTGCGCCGGGGCCTCCTGACGAGGGTAGCCGTCGGGCCACGCCCACCGCATTTCATCCCAGCGGTAGCTTTGGGCACAGGTCACGTCCTTGGCCAGGTCCATGCCTTCCAATCCCGGCCACGCGCGCGCGGCGGAGACGAGGGCTTCGAGGTCGAAGTTTCCGTCCGGGTCATGGGCCAGAGCGACGTGCGGCGCGCCTTGCTGGCGGATCGCGCGTGTCAGACGGCGGGTATCCACGCCACCGATCGCGATGCGTCCGGTACGGGTCAGCCAAGCTTTCAGCTCTTCCGTGGTGCGCCAGTTCGAGGCCAACGTCGGGTCCCATTTGACGACCATGCCCGCAGCCACCGGATCTCCGGTTTCGTCATCTTCCGGGTTCACACCGACATTGCCGATATGCGGGAAGGTGAAGGTGACGATCTGTCCGGCGTAAGAGGGATCGGTCATGATCTCCTGATAACCGGTCATTGCCGTGTTGAAGCAGAGTTCTGCAACGGTCTGTCCTGTTGCTCCGAACCCGATGCCGTAGAAAACGGTGCCATCGGCCAGCGCCAGGCATGCTGTTGGCTTGGACGGTGCAGTATCGGCCATTGCGCGACTCCCCATGTCAGATAAATTCATGGGCTTTTACGGGGCGTCGGGCGTCGGGTCAAGGGTGGTAAAATTTTCGGCAATCGTTGAAAATCAATGACTTAACTTGTTTTCGACACGGTTGTGTCGGCCAAATTGTTCCGGTAATCTCGGCATTTCGAGGATCCATGGGGATGGGCGAGAGAATATGGACATGCGAACGCGGGTCAACGAGGCCCTGAAACAGGCGATGAAGGACAAGGCCGCAGACCGGCTGTCCACGTTGCGCCTGATCAATGCGGCGATCAAGGATCGCGATATCGCTGCACGCGGTTCTGACGAAGAACGCGATGGGGTCGGTGATGCCGAAGTGCTGGCCATTCTTGGCAAGATGACCAAGCAGCGCCAGGAAAGCGCGCGCGCCTATGAAGAAGGCGGCCGGTTGGATCTGGCCGAACGCGAACTCAAGGAAGTCGCGGTGATCGAAGAATTCCTGCCCAAGCAATTGGACGAGGACGAGGTCCAAAAAGCCGTGCTGGCTGCAGTGACAGCCACCGGTGCCAGTTCGATCCGGGATATGGGCAAGGTCATGGGCGAGCTGAAAAGCCGTTATACTGGCCAGATGGATTTCGGCAAGGTTGGCCCAATGGTGAAGGATCAACTCTGTTCGAATGGCGGATGCTAGGTACAGCCGTACTAGCCGATATCTTGAGAGGCAGCCTGAGGGCTGCCTTCTTTTTTGCGCCACGGATTTGGCTCTGTGGGGTGCAAGGCGTTGCTCAAGGCGATTGCGCGCGACAGGAACTGGTCACGGATCTCGGCGGAAAACGGGTTGGCCTGATTGATGGCTGAAAACACCTCTGGCGCATCGTCGCGGACCATGTCTGCGGCCTGAACCAAAAGTTCGAAGCTGGTCGTGGTCATGCAGTTGGGTAGCGGCCCCATCTGGATCAGGCTCTTGGCAATCAGATGGGTCAATCCTTGAACCAAAGCGGCCTCACGATCGTGGGCTTCTGGTGTCGTGAAGATAATCTTCAATCCGTGGACCCGACGCAGAACTGCGGCCAGTTTCAAATGCGATCTCCCCCGGATGTTGCAGATGGCGATCTTGTGCCCGGCAATGCCGTCCTGCGCGCTTTGCGGCCCGAACAGGGGGTGAGTGCCCACCAAGTCCACATGCTGTGGGAGGGTCTGTTGCAAGACGCGGGCCGGGAGCAGTTTTACCGAGCCTACATCCGCAACGATGCTGCCCGGTTGCATGTAAGGAGCAAGGCTTGTGCAGACCTCGGCCATCATGGAAACAGGCACGGCCATCAGAACGAGAGGGCAGGCGGCGGCCTGTTCCGGTGGCGCAAAACGAGCATTGGGCGGCCCATCATCGGAGATGGCATAGGCTGGATCGGAGATAACCAGCGGTACATGCGGCGACAGATGCTGTGCAATAAGCTGCCCAAATGCGCCAAAGCCGATTAGACCAACGCTGGAAATACCTGAGAGTGAGATCATTGTTGCGCTCCGGTTTGCCGCAAATCCGGAGCAGGGTTTCATCAGTTCTTACCGCCGGTTTGCAGCGGGTGAACATCGATATGGGGATGGGGCCGCTGTTATGAGAACAGCGGATAATAGACTGGGCTAAAGAAGGCGGCCTGACGTGTCATGCCAATCGGATAACCTAGCTCGTGATGCCTGTCAAAGCCTGTTTCATAGGGTTCTGCGAAGTTCGGTCTTTAACTCGTGATACAGGGTTCTGCGCTCATCTTCGGACAGAAAGGCACCAATTTCGACTTCTCGTCCGCTGCCGCGTAAGGTCACGTAGTTCGGGACCGGGCCGCCGTTTTCGTGCAGTTCGACCGTTGCCCAGTATCGGTTGCATCGCCAGTTCTGTGGCGCGCCCTTGGGCGTGAGTCTGGTCAGCTGGGCATCTTCGGGCCCAAGCTCCAGCACTTCCAAAATCTGGTTGTCCCGGTGACTGCGACGCAGCGCCCACCACATGCCGGACATGGCCAGAACCAGAAACGGCAGCAGCCCCCACAAAGCCAGCGATCCAAGCAGAGGCAAAAGCGGCAGAGTGATGAACAGGGACGTAGCGCCCATGAACATCACGAACCCCTTTGGCGGCAGCGACTGGTGCGGCCAAAGGTGCAGTTCCCGGACTGTTTCCTGAGCGGTTTCTTTCCACGAATATGGCATGTCGCGAAGATAGCACAGTTGCCGGGCAGGTCGAGCTGCGCGGTTGTCGTTGGTTGCAGAACGTCCGGGCGCGTGAACGCCCGGACGCAGGGTGTGCCGTGATCAGACGAAGATCAAGTCATCGGTTGTCAACAGGTCGCCGGGCGTGCGCAGCGTGACATCGATGCTGTCGCCCAGGCCGCCATAATCGACGGTGTATTCCCGCTGTGTGTTGCGGGTGATGGTGACATCCGCTGCGGTCAGTCCGGTGGCGCTCAGATCAATCATGTCGCCGTCGGCGAAACCAAGGATGGTGTCGTTCCCGTCACCCAAAGCAAAGACGAAAGTGTCTTCGCCGAACCCACCGCGCAGGGTGTCGTCGCCCTTGCCTCCGGAAATCACGTCTTCGCCTGCGCCGCCACGGATCTGGTCATCACCGTCCTGACCGTTCAGGTTGTCATTGCCGGTGCCACCCAGTATGCGGTCATCGCCTTCCCCGGCATTTACGGTATCTGCGGCCCCACGACCCAAGATCACGTCATCCGACAGCGTGCCGTTCAGCGTTTCACCGGAGTCCGTTCCTACGATCCGCTGACCAAAGTCGAGATCAATCAGAGTGGTGGTGCCCGACACTTCGTAGGACACGGCAAGCTGCGCTTTTCCGGTCAGGCTTTCTGAGGCGGCAATGAACTCGATGACTTCGGGGCTGACATCACCGTTTGTCTGGCCTTCGATGTAATGCAGGAACTTGGCTTTATTGGGGTTCGAGATGTCATAAATCATGATCCCTGAATCCCGCTCCAACCCGATGAATGCCAGGGTGCGGCCGTCCACCACGCCCACTTCGATGGCTTCCGGTTCCGGGCCCTTGTTGTCGGACCGGTTTTCATCGACGGTGCCGGGCGTGTCGGTCGGGAAGTCGTCATTGTTAAAGGCGTTCGCAACACGATTGTCGGCAATGTACTGCTCGAAATCGTCGCCGGAATCGAAGACAACCCGGCCATTCGAACTGAATATCGTGAAAGACCGGGACCCGTAGGAATAGAGCGCGTCATAGTCCCCGTCGCCATCGGTGTCCCCGTCGATGGAGGAAATGCCCAAACGGCCAAGATCGGCATTATCCTGCAGCGCCGCCGCGTTAGGGAAGAGGGTCGGATCCAGAGTAATATCCTTGATCCGTTCGTCTTCGTCGCGTGCATCGCCTTCGTTGGCGGTCAGGAAGAAGGTCTTGCCCTTGATCTGAACCGATGCGATGGCGTCGGGCATCCGCAGGCCTTCAACCGGAACCGTGCGGATATTGATCGCGTCATCCTTGTCCGACGGATCGATACCGTTGCCTGCCAGGCTGTGGTCCACGGTTCCAAGAGGCAGGATTTTGGTAAAGGCTTCGGTGGTCGGGTCAAAAACAGCGACGGCGTTGTTTTCCTGAAGGGTAACATACAGCAGGCCATCCGGGCCTTCGGTGATGTATTCCGGTTCGAAATCGTTCGAGGGCAGTTTGCCCGGGAAAATCCTGACCCCGTCTGCACGCAACTGATCGACCTGTGCGTCGAAGGCTGTGAAGTCGAAGGTTTTGGCGGTTTTGGTTGCTACGTCAATGACCGAGATCGAGCCCGCCGGGTCGCCATTGTCAAGCGCTTCGCCTTCGTTTGCGACGAACACCTTGGTGCCGTCTTTCGAGAAGGTGACCATGTCGGGCAGATGACCGACGGTGACAACATCGGTGGGGGTGTCCGTGGATTTGGCGTTCAGATCAAAGAAAGCAACGGCGCCTTCGGCCGGGGTTTCGTCATCGACCGGGTCCACGCGCTCCACAGCGACGGCGACACCTTTGGTGGAGACGGTGACCGAGTTGATGCCGCCAAAGTTGGCAATGGTGCTCAGATCCAGCGATTTTTCCAGCTTTCCGGTGGTCAAGTTGAAGACGTCGATCCGGTCCTGCTCACCGTTGGTAACGTAAAGCTTGCCCGCATGATGCGCTACAACTTCCGACCCGCCTTCGCCGATGCCGGAATCAAAGCGGATGACTTCCTTGCTGTTCAGGGAACGCAGATTGAAGGTCTTGGGGCCAGCTACGGCAGCGGCGACATTTGAGAGGGTCATGAAAGGTCCTGTTGGTTCAAGAAATCGGGACCCGGAACGGCGGGATCAAACCCACGCGCCATCGGGCGCGGGTTGGCTAAGCGCAGGACATGTCACTGGGATGACAGGCAGAATGAAGCTGTGTGAAATTTACGGTGACTTTGGGTCATCGGCTCGCAAGCATAAAAAAACCCCGGCGCGAGGCCGGGGTTCCATTTTCTTTTTCAAAAGACCACTGGATCAGTGTGAATGGCCTTTGTCCCATTCTTCCTGCTTGGGCAGGATCTCGAACGTGTGCTCGGGCGGCGGGGACGGCAGGGTCCATTCCAGCGTGTCGGCATACTCGTTCCAGTAGTTGTTCTCGGTCACGCGGGCGCCACGCATCAGGGCGGCGATGACAATACCGAAGAACAGGATGAACGAAGCGAACGAGATGAAGGCACCAATCGAGGAGATGTAGTTCCAGTATTCGAAGGCTTCCGGGTAGTCGATGTAACGACGCGGCATGCCCTGACGACCCAGGAAGTGCTGGGGGAAGAAGGTCAGGTTTGCACCGATGAAGAACATCCAGAAGTGGATATGCGCCCAAAATTCCGAGTACTGACGACCAGTCATCTTGCCGAAGTAGAAGTAAACACCGGCAAAGATCGCGAAAACAGCACCCAGGGACATAACATAGTGGAAGTGAGCAACCACGTAGTAGGTGTCATGATAGGCGCGGTCGAGGCTGGCCTGCGACAGAACGATACCGGTCACACCACCCAGCGTGAACAGGATCAGGAAGCCGAAGGCGAACATCATCGGGGCCTTGAATTCGATCGAGCCGCCCCAGATGGTTGCGATCCACGAGAAGATCTTGACCCCTGTTGGCACCGCGATGACCATCGTGGCCAGCATGAAGTAGGCCTGCTGGTTCAGCGACATGCCGACGGTGTACATGTGGTGCGCCCACACGACAAAGCCCAGAGCACCAATCGCGATGATCGCCCAGACCATCGGCAGGTAACCGAAGACCGGCTTGCGCGAGAAGGTGGCAATCACGTGGCTGATGATGCCGAAGCCCGGCAGGATCACGATGTACACTTCGGGGTGGCCGAAGAACCACAGGATGTGCTGGTACAGAACCGGGTCACCACCGCCGGCCGGATCAAAGAAGGTGAAGCCAAAGTTGCGGTCCATCAGAAGCATGGTGATGGCGCCCGCCAGAACCGGCAGCGACAGCAGGATCAGCCACGAGGTAACAAAGATCGACCAGCTGAACAGCGGCACCTTGAACAGGGTCATGCCCGGGGCACGCATGTTCAGGAAGGTGGTGATCATGTTGATGGCCCCCAGGATCGACGAGGCACCCGAAACGTGTACCGCGAAGATCGCCAGATCCATCGAGAAGCCGCCCTCATTGGTCGACAACGGAGGATACAGAACCCAGCCCACGCCTGAACCGGCCTGATCGTTGCCACCAGGTGCCAGAACCGAAGCGACGGCCAGCGAGGTGCCTGCGACATAGAGCCAGAAGGACAGGTTGTTCATCCGCGGGAACGCCATGTCCGGTGCACCGATCTGCAGCGGCATGAAATAGTTTCCGAAACCGCCGAACAGGGCCGGAATGACCACGAAGAACATCATCAGGATGCCGTGTGCGGTGATCAGCACGTTCCAGAGGTGGCCGTTCGGCGTACATTCCGCCGAAGACGCGAACATGCGCGCACCTTCGAGGCACATGTACTGAACGCCCGGCTCCATCAGTTCGAGCCGCATGTAAACGGTGAAAGCGACCGAAATCAGACCGGCAAAGGCTGATACGATCAGGTAAAGGATACCGATATCCTTGTGGTTCGTGCTCATGAACCAGCGGGTGAAGAAACTCCGCTCGTCCTCGTGCCCGTGAATGGCTGCGTCTGCCATTTAGGTGCCTCCTGTTGCGTACCCATAGGACATGCAGGCAGCTCCGGCATGTCCAGATTCCATTGGGTTTTAGATTGCTGGCACCGGTGCTTCAATGGTGGAGTTTGATCTGGATCAAGATAAATTGCCGCGCCCGGGCAGCAGGCGAGCAGTGTTGCTTCGATTTCTTGATGTCTGGGCAATGGAAATTCTCGTTAAGATTGAATTTTAGACTACGTGACTTACCGACGCGGGAACCCTCTTTCTCGAGTATTTCTGTCGGAACAAACAACATTCTGGTAAAAGTGGCTTTTTGACCTTCTGCCGTCTTGGGCGAAAGCAACGAGAGCCCAGTGCAGCCGTGACCACGAACAGGCCAGGGACGACCGGCGTGGAGCCACCGTCGCCAATGCTTCGGTCTGTTTCCTCGGTGAAGACGAAAACTGCCACTGGTGTTCGTTTGGCGTCTTGGGGCTGGAAGGTTCGAAGGAGCCATCGGGGAACTGTCGAGAGTTTGCAGTCCGCACTATTTACGACATGCGCTCTTTTCGTAATGCGCATGTGGGTGCTTGCCCATGAGAGGTGAGCGTAGTTTCGGATTGGGGTTGCTGTCTTCTTGACGCGATCCGCGACTAGGAGCACAAATCCTTTCGAAACGGTTGCCCGACATCACAAGGATGCCTGACATGAGCTATGATCCCGACAACATATTTGCCAAGATCCTGCGCAACGAAATCCCGTCCACTCGCGTGTATGAAGACGACGCAACAGTTGCCTTCATGGATATCATGCCGCGCGCGGATGGCCATTTGCTGGTAATCCCGAAAACGCCCTGCCGTAACGTGCTGGACGCGTCGCCCGAACAACTGTCGGCAGTCATGCAGACGGTCCAGAAAATGGGACACGCCGTGTTGAAGGCCTTTGATGCCGATGGCGTTACCATACAGCAATTCAATGAAGCCGCTGGCGGGCAGGAGGTTTTTCACCTGCATTTCCATGTTCTGCCCCGACACGAAGGCGACCGGCTGCGGCCTCCGGGAAACATGGGCGATCGGGAACAGATCGAAGAGCACGCCACCAAGATACGCGCAGCGTTGGGCTGACGTCCAATTTCTGCTTTCCAAACACAAATTGCCGCCCCGGGGGGATCCGGGGCGGCTGATGTGGAACTATGATTCACTCACGGTTGGCGTCTAACCGATTTGGTCAGCGCCGATGGTCGCGACAGAGGAAATTGAAGCGACTGCAGGCACTTGGCCATTCTCGAGCTTGGTGGTCATGACCCATTTGGGTTATACAGGGACCAAGGGGAAAATTTTATGCGATTTTTACGTTATTGAGTTGGGAGAACCGGGCATAAAAGACAAGGCGGACAACCAGAGATCACGAGAGGTGACCCGCGACCAGGTCATTTCAGCGATTTACGAATCGGTCATAAGTCCCGGCCGTTTCGAGTCTTTTCTGGATTTGTGGGGGCAACACATTCAGGATGAAATCCTGCCGTCTTCAAGCCATGCGCCCGGTGCTCCTCTGGAGAAACTCGAAGACGCTCAAGATCTTGAGCGACCGGGCCAGGACGCAGAATTGCAAGAGCATTTTGCCCGGGCCTACCAGATCCTGGAACAGATTGGGCGCAAGGTTCCGCTTGTTGGCGTGCTGGACAGCGTTCGATCAGCCTCGGGACTTGTGGTGGCCCTGTCACCGCAAGGTGAAATCCTTGCTCAAAGCAGTCGATTCAAAGACTGGGCTCTTGGTGCGGATGGGCTGGCCGGTCTGACGGCTGAGTTGAGTGCTCCATCAGCGACACTCCTTGACACGCTTCTGGAGCAGATGCGACGGGATGGTCCGATCGATGAAACCCCCGTTGTTCTGACGACAGGCCGACAGCCGCGACATCTGATTGCCCGTATGATCGAAGCCACACCGGAAGGACCTGAAGGTCTCAAGGGCGCGGGACGGTACCTTGTCGTCGAGGCACTGGAGTTTTACTGGACCCCAAGGGCAGAACAGATGCTGGTCGTTTCCTTTGGCTTGTCTCGGGCCGAGGTCGGCATCGTGCGTCACTTGATGGCGGGCCAATCCCTGCGGGAGATCGCGCAGCAAACAGGCAAGTCCGAGCACACGGTGCGCAATCAGTCCAAGTCGATACTGGCTAAGACCGGAGCCCCGGGGCAGGTCGAATTGATCCGGTTGGTCGCATTTCTGGTGAACGAGGAATTGCGCACCAAGCCAGGGGTGGGGGCAATCGGCGCTTTGCACTTTGACGTCATCAACATGCGTGAAGGGCGGCGCCTTCAGGTTTTTCGAGCCGGGCGAGAAGGCGGAACGCCTGTGATCTTCATGCATGGGATGCTGGACGCAACCGCGGCTGTACAGTTTCTTGGCAGCCGCTTTGACGCGGAAGACTATCATGTCATCGCACCTATGCGCCCCGGATTCGGTCTTTCCGATCCTGTAATTCGCCCAGAAACGGTTATGGATGTCGTGACCGACCAGGTGCGAGAACTTATCCAGCGGGAGCACCTGCACCAACCGTTGATCCTGGGGCATCTGGCGGGTGGGATTTACGGACATGTCCTTGCACATCGGTTACGCGGGCAGATCGCCGGTCTCGTCGCGGTGTCTAGTGGCGCGCCGGTAACTCGTCTCAGCGACATCGGTTCCATGTCAACACGGGTCAGGATCATGGCCTACACGGCCCGGTTTACTCCGGCTTTGCTACCAGCAGTGCTGCGCGCCGGGATTGCGATGATCGACAGCAATGATGTCGACGCGTTCATGGACGCGCAATTCCCTGATGGGACCATTGACCGTCAGACGATAAAACAACTGAACCTGGCGTCGCTGATCCAGGATGGTTACCGCTTGTCCGTGAAACAGGGCGCGGCAGGGTTCGCCAGTGACTCTTACTGGGCCTTGCGTGACTGGGGGCAATTGGTTGCCGGGCCGATCTGTCCCACGATCTATCTGCATGGGGGGCAAGATCCGGTCAACAAGGCCTACCGTATCAAACAGGCAATGAGCGGATTGCCAGATATACAGGTCCGGATTTGGGAGGAGCTTGGGCAGCTTATGTTCTATGAACGTCCGGATCTCGTCTTTGTCGCTTTGAGAGAGCTGGCTTTGCAGCGTCGGTAGGCAAGAAGGATCAGTCTTCGAACACCATCGCAAAGGTTCGTCGCAGCGCAACATCCACGTCAGACATTGTCACCGGCAGCCCCAGATCGACCAGGCTGGTTACCCCGTGTTCGGTGATCCCGCAGGGTACAATACCGCTGAAGTGTTCCAGATCCGGATCCACGTTGATCGAGATCCCGTGGAAACTGACCCATTTGCGCAACCGGATGCCGATGGCGGCGATCTTGTCTTCTTGTGGTTGCCCAGTGAGTGTTAGCGGCTTGTCGTTGCGTCGAACCCAGACACCGACGCGCCCATCGCGGATTTCGCCTGTCACATTGAACTCGTCCAGCGAAAGGATGACCCAGCGTTCCAGCTGCTGCACGAAGCGACGCACATCATGGCCACGTTTCCCCACGTCGAGCATGACATAGACCACCCGTTGCCCAGGCCCATGGTAGGTATATTGTCCACCGCGTTTGCTTTCATGAACCGGGAAACGGTCCGGATCGGTCAGATCCTCGCGTCGAGCCGAGGTCCCGGCCGTGTAGAGCGGAGGATGCTCCACCAGCCAGATACATTCATCGGCTTCGCCCGCGGCAATCGCCGCGGCACGGGTTTCCATGAAGGCGACGGCTTCGTCATAGCCGGTCAACCCGTCTGTCGTGATCCAATCTACCATGGTGCCTGATTATGCGCTTGTGTCCCGGGGCTCAAGCAGCTTCCGCGACAGCGCGGGTTCCGAGAGATAGTGGTGCGGTTGGCGCAAGACAGGTCTATATGCCCCGGCTCTTTGCCGATGCCGAAAGGAGCGAACCCAAAACAGGAATATGTATCATCCGGGTCGCCGCGCCTCTTGCACAGCCTTCCCGACTCGGATACACGCTGACGACACACCACGTGAGGCGAGTTGGCGGAGTGGTGACGCAGCGGATTGCAAATCCGTGTACACCGGTTCGATTCCGGTACTCGCCTCCATTTAAAATCAATAACTTACAGGGTTCTCTCGTAGGCTAGCATAGTCGCGTCTAAACATTTGTCTAAACATTCTGTTTTTGTTCTGTTCCACGAACACGCTAATTCTATATTGGCGACTGTTCCTGCGCTGTGATGAAATCTCAGGAAAGGTGACACGCGAGGCTTGTAAGCAGCACAAAATGTGCACAACCGTAGCGGCACACTTGGATACAGGAGTTTTGCAGTGCTTTTCGTTATTGCAGGTCGCATCATTGCGTGGGCCATGGTGGGCCTAGGTGCACTACGCTTGGTAACGGGTTTTATCGTTGCTTCCACATCTGGAGACGCCGCAGCCTTAGAGGCCGCGTCGAGGCGCTATCTTGGCGGCTCAACGTCTGGCGAGGCTATCGATAAGGGCTTGCTGTTTATCGCGATAGGCATCGCGTTCGGCCTGTTGGTTAGAATTGCGAAGCGCACGAACAACCCTTCCAGTTCCGACTAGGAAGCATTGCCTTGGCTAGCACGCTTCTCTTGCGCTTGAAGTGCCCGCACCCTCTGACGAACTTTCTTGGTGTAGTGCAGAACAATTGCCGGGCTTTGCCCCGTGACCGAGGCAACCAGATCGTCGCTACATCCTGCTTCCACAAGCTCACAGGCTGCGTTGTAACGCCAGCTGTGGATGTCGTAGCGAACCGCACCAATGCGTTCCCTGACGTTTCTGACAGCCTGAGAGGCCCCACGATAAGACCAGCGGTTAGTTCCGCGCTCATTGGTCAGGATAAACAACGAATGGCGACTGGCGGCATCCAGTGCCGTTTGTAACTCTGGAAGGATCGGAACCCAGAGTTCCTTGCCGGTCTTGTTCTGACGAATGACAAAGCCGCCCTCCTGAATATCAGACCAGCGCATTTCCAACACATCTCCGATGCGCTGCCCGGTGCCGACGCAAAGTTCCATAACAAGCCGCTCCCGCGTCCCCAACGGGCACGCGCCCCGATAAGTTCGCAGAAGCTCTTGCGGCCACGGTTCCCGCTCCTGCTTTTTTGCTTTGATTTCGGAGACCCCCTTGGCCGGGTTGCTGTCCCGCCAGCCGAGGTCAACGCAATGCTCCATGACAACGCGCAAAACGCGCAGAGAGTAGTTCGCAAAATAGGATTTACCTGCATTCGCATCGCGAAGTCGGATCACATCCTGACGTTTCATGTTCGCCGGGTTGGCATCTGCCATGATCGACAGGAAGAAATCCAAATACTTGTCGTAATCCAGCGCAGTCCGAGGCTGGAGCCGCTTGTACCGGGGCGACTCGCGGTAATTTCGGATCAGCGCCGAGAAATTACGTACATTAACCCGCTTTGGCTCTGCCCGCCCCGCGAGAATATCCGCGTATTCCTTCCAAAACTCCGGGGTGCCGAATTCATTTTGAAACTTGCGAGACGGCCAGCCGCGCCGTTGAAAGTAAATCCCGTTACGCTGGCGATAGACATGCTTGGGAAGTTCACGCTTTGTCATGACGCATTTCTATCCTCTCAAATTCATCCAACTGGGTCATTTCACTGAAAACAATCTCAATCTTACTGCCCTCGACAGTGACACGCCCTACTGAACGCCCGGCTCGCTCGAAGGCGCTAAGCAGTCGCAATGCTTTCTCTTCAATCGTTGTGCGTGCCATTTTTGTCTAACCTTACTGCGTCTTGGTCCAAGTACGCTTGCGCATCCTTTCGGCTGAATGTGCGTTTGCGCCCATGCAATCGAACTTGTGCCAAAGGTATGCATCCGCTGAATCGCTGACAACAGAAGGGGCTCGAAAAGGAAATGTTACAATTAGGGGGTGTCACCCCGCTCCCAAAGGTTCGCGCTACGTTCCCCACAGACCCGGCTTCTTAAATTAAAAAACGACTAGCTCTGATGACAAAGCTTGACGCAGGCTAATCCGAGGCAATCACGCCGAATGTTACAGTTTAGGGGTGTCATTAAATGTATACAGGAACAAGGGGGGGAGTATATCGCCGCCCTGTTTCTCCTCCGATACATAAAGTCTCCGGAGAACCAGGGCTAGGGTCCGCTGAACCCAGCGCTTTCGGCTGCCCGCCTGCAACCAAACTGGCCGCGCCTACAACGCCGCTCAGGTGCGCCTACAACGCCGCTCAGGTGCGCCTAAAGTGCCGTTGGCGGGGCGCCCACCGTAGGCACCGGATCACCGCCCTGCGAGGCCAAATAAACGCCTTTCTATTCTTTCTCATGGGCGGGCCGTTGTTCCTCATGGGCGGATAGCCGACTTTCTCTACGAGCGCATCGACGCCAATCAAAAACTTCAAAAGCGGACATACACTTGTTCAGTCAGCAGTGTTTTGCGGTTTGACCGTAAGATCGAGCGTATCAGCGAGATCGTGCTGCGCCACGCTTTCAAAAACGATTGAGGTCTCGATCCGGCTGATCTCTTCGCGCGAGGAGAACCGCTCTACAACCAACCGGTGCAGGTGCGAGGTGTCCTTGGTCAGAACTTCCACCACCGCGTCAAAGCGACCGCTGATCATCCAACCTGCGCGCACTTCGGGAACTTTCAGGATCTCTCTGAGAATGCGGTCCAGGTCGGTTTTTTTATGTTCCGACATCTGGATGAACAAGAGCGCCTTCAGGGACAGGCCCAGCCGCTCCAGTCTAATATCGGTATAGGTTCCTGCGATCAAACCGCTCTCTTGAAGCCGCTTGAGTCGTTCATGCACGCTCGATGCTGCCAAACCGACCTCATGCGAGAGTTCCTTGTTGGTCATCCGAGCATCTTTCGACAAAAGCGCCAGAATGCGTCGATCTGTTCGGTCAATGTCCATTTTCACCCTCTATTTCCGAAATCATTTCGGTATATACTCTCAAGACCAATGGATAGACATATATCACGGTGAAATCCCCGAAGATAGTTCGGCAATTTTCCTTACATAACTACAAGCATTCGATGTGGAAGGTGACCATGGAAGTTTCAGCATTCTTCGTCTTCGCGCTCATCGCGTCAGTAACCCCGGGCCCATCCAATGTAGTGCTGACAACGGTCGGCGCGCAGGTGGGCGTCCTGCGCGGAATGCCCGCGTTGATAGGGACCGCCCTGGGAACCGGGCTGATCCTGTTTGTCGTTGGCTTTGGCCTGGGCGCGACCATCCTGGAAAACCATGTGGTGTTGATGGTGCTGCGCATTGTGGGCATGGGCGCCATTCTTTGGCTGGCCTGGATGATCGCTACCGCCCCCGTATCCGCTGAGACCGCTAATCAAGAGGGCGAGATGAGGTTTGGTTTCCTACCCGCGATGCTGCTTCAATGGGTCAATCCGAAGGCATGGATCGTTTCCGTCTCCATTGTCGGGACCTTCATGGCCGTCGAAGGATCGGGCTTTGAACAGGCCGCAGAGTTGAGCCTGGTCTTCATCCTCGCTGCCTGTATTGGCTGCTTTCCCTGGCTGGCAAGTGGCGCGGCCCTGCGCGCCCTTCTGCAACACCCAACCATCGCCCGCCTGTTCAACATAGCGCTTGGCCTTGGCCTCGCCGCGCCGATGATTACGCTGATTTAACAAGGACCGACTGAAATGTTCGACACAAAGATCGCCATCATCGTCCGCGATGACCTCGCCACCTGGCAAAAGCTCAATGTGACCGCCTTTCTTATGAGCGGCATCACCGGTGCCAACCCCGATCTGATCGGCGCCCCTTATGAAGACTGCGATGGCAATGCCCATCTGCCGATGTCAGTGCAGCCGGTGATCGTGCTGACCGGGCCGACCAATGTGCTGACCAACATCCGCAACCGCGCCCGGACGCGCGGCGTCGACACCGTCGCCTATGTCGAAGAGATGTTCGCCACCGGTCATGATGACGCCAACCGCGCCGTGTTTGCCGAACATGGCCCGGATGAGTCAAACACCGTGGGGATCGCCCTGCGTGCTGACAAGAAAATCGTCGACAAGATCACCAAAGGAGCAAAGATGCATGGTTGAACAGAAGGCATTGAGCGTCGGAGAGAGCGTCACCAGCAGGTCGGCGCGGCTAACCCGAGATGCCGCCATCGGCTTTGCGCAGGAATTTGACCCGCAACCGATGCATATTGACGAAGCTGCCGCGCAGGACGGGTTTTTTGGCAAGTTGGTGGCCAGTGGCTGGCATGCCCACGCATTGGCCATGCGTCTTGCGGTCGAGACCCGCCCTTTTGGCGATGCCCCGCTGATTGGTGCCGAGCTTGGCCAGATACGGTTCACCCAACCAATCCTGCCGGAAACCGACCTGTGCGTTCGCATCACCTTTGAAGCCATCGAAGAGGGGCATGGGCAGCGCAGCTACAATATGCTCAAGGTAGAAACACTCGACGCGGCGTCTGGTGACACCCTGATCCGTCAGCGATGGCGGATGCTGCGCACCTGACCGATGAGCGGAAATAATGGACGGGCTGTGCAGGGCATAATGGTCTGCAATTACGGGCCGCGTTGCGGCATTCTGGATGTTGATACAACGGCGGGTTTGGGCCGTCCGCTAGGACGCCCCTTGTGGTTAGATTTCAACGGCTTCCGATATAGCCAACGCATCTTCGAGCTCGACACCAAGATATCGAACGGTGCTATCCATCTTCGTGTGGCCGAGCAAAAGCTGCACCGCTCGCAAATTTCCAGTCTTGCGATAGATGTGCGCGACCTTGGTTCTCCGCATCGAATGCGTGCCAAATGATGTAGGATCGAGCCCGATGGATATGACCCAATCGCGAACCAAGCGTGCGTATTGACGGGTCGAAATATGCAACCGTTCGTGAAACCGTCCGGGCCACAGATATTCCGAACCAACCATCAGCGGCTCCTGCATCCATCGCAGAATTGACTTGCGCGTGCCTTCGGTAATTTCAAACCGCACAGGTCGCTGCGTTTTACTTTGAATGATTGATGCACGCTCTTTGACCTGACCCGAGGCGTAGATGTCCGCGACCTTCAGTTTCGCCAGATCACAACCGCGAAGCTTGCTGTCAATTGCAAGATTGAACAAAGCCAGATCACGGTGGTTCTCGGCGATTTCCAGCCGCACTCGGATGGCCCAAACATGTTTTGGCATCAGAGGGCGTTTTTGCCCAACGACGCGGCCTTTGTTCCATGCTGGTCGGCACGCACGGATGGCAGGTAAGTTTGCAATGGTCATGATGGTTCCTCCCATCCACCACGATCCACCACAGCGCCAAACAGACGTTGGCAACTCAGGATAACAAACTCGCGTGCATCTGCCGAGAAGGTCAGGTGAGAGCCCAACCTGTGAATTGACTTTTTTGCTGCGCACGCACGCGGCGCGAAAATCGCTGCACTTGCTCGGCTACGGACGTTGCTGGGCGTCGGCGAAACAGGTCACTCATTCTTGCCGCAGCACAAATGGGGCGAGCAAGGGTCAAGTGCGGACAAAACTGCCATCGGACATCAAGTTGTCAGTGACCGCTTCTGGTTCTACGCGCCCATCAAGCGCGACGCGTAATGCTGCAGCTTCTCGGTTTGCGCCGTTGGGAGCCCAGAAAAACGCAGCTGCTTTCGGCACGTCGCTTATAGTGCATTCAGCCAGAAAAGAACCTTTTTGGGCTGCAAGTCGAGAAGCGCCAACAGTTTGAGTGCGGGGCCACCAGGACGACGACTACCCACTTCCCAGCTGCGATAACCGACTTCGCTCATGCCAAATAGCTCGGCCATGTCTGGGCTGCTGAGTCCCAATTTCTTCCGAACAATCCCCGGCAAGAGGTCTTGCCGATTATCAGAGGTTTCATTGTCATCTTTAGGATGATTACCGGTGGCCTGCTGGAGTTCGGGATTGGTCATGGTTCCTGCTCTTTTTTTTTGTTTGTGGTGAACTGCCGGACAAAGCAGCAAAGTTTCCCGCTGTTTAGAGAGCGCTCTGCAGCTGCTTCTCAATCGCGCCAAGTTTGCGCAAAGATTGCGAGAGTTCTGCCTTCAATTTGCGAATGTTGTGCAGGGACGAAGACAAATCCGCGCCGAGTTCAGGCGTTTCGACTGTTTCTGGCACACCGTCACCTTCTCCACTCAGAAGCCAAGTCAATGAGACTCCGAGAACGCCTGACATCATTTGCGCCTTGTTTGCGCGTGGCTCGGTCCGGTCGCCCTCCCAGGCCTGTACGGTTTTGAGCTTGACGCCCAACTGCCGGGCGAGATCCTTTTGGGTCAACCCCGTTGCTTCACGCGCAGCAACGACGCGGTCTCCCAATGTGGTGGCTTCCTCAGCGCAATAGGCGGTGTCATTGTCAATCGTCATATGGGTCAATCTGCTTTCGTTTCAGGTGCCTTGGGTTTGCACTACACTTATTAATTGACGCGCGTTTCGGACTTAGACGGGGTTGTTCGTTTCGCCAGCGAGTTGAATTGTGACTTGGTTGTCATTTTCGTGCCGACGGCGTGGCTGTAGCGCTTGGGTGAAGAAGGGTGTGATTTCCATGCGGCTGCGCTGCCATCGTGCAAAGCGGCGAAAGAGGGCCCAGGTGACATCGTCACATGCGCTTATCGTGGTTTCCACCTGGGTGATCTCGGCACAGACCTTTCGGCGCATCAATTGCCCCAACATCAGAGAGCCAAGCCCCTTGTTTTCTTCGTTCTCGTGGATCACCACTTGCAGGATGTTCAGGGTGTTGGGGGCGTAGGGTGGGACATAGGCCAAAACGGCCCCAACGACTTCTCCATCCACCTCGGCAACGATCGAAGTATTCATGAACTGCTCAAAGTCTGAGAGTTCACCAAGCAGTTCTCCAAAGGCCTGCTTGCGATCATCTTTCGCCAGCAAAGCAACGCGCTCTCCATCTTCTGGCTGAGGTGCGCGCAACGTCGGAATTGGTTGCTCAAACAATTCAAGTGAGTGTTTCATCGTTTCTCCTAAGCTTTGATTGACTAACTATCATACCGAAGCAAAAAATTCAATTTGCTAAGCAAATTTCCTTGTGTAAGGTGAAATTTTGAGGTTCTTGGGTTCATTTTGCTTTGCGTGATGAAGCTTTTAAAAGTGAAATCACTTGAGATTCCAATGCAAAATTGACACTCTCGATCCATCCTCGGTGTGGAGCTTCATATGGATCGTATCGACAGTAGCCTGGTTGCATTGCGCCAGATCCTTCGAGCCACGGAAATTGCAGGGCGCGAACTGGCGTTACAGGCCGGGCTGACGTCGGTACAATTCCGGGCCCTGCAAATGGTCGGAGAAACCGGTCAAACCACGGCCAAAGCCATTGCGACCCGGATGCATGTAAGTCAGGCAACTGTAACCGCATTGGTCGACAGGCTGGTCGCGCGCGAGTGTGTCGCGCGTGAAAAGTCACTGGAAGATCGGCGTCAGACCAATATCGTCATTACTGAATTTGGGCGGCACACTATCGAAAATGCCCCCGATCCGCTTCAGCAACGGTTTGTTCGGCGCTTCAAGGACCTCGAAGACTGGGAGCAAGCAATGCTTGTCGCGTCGCTGGAACGGATTGCGTCAATGCTTGATGCCGAAGATCTGCCAGCAGGTGCTGTACTGACGACGGGCGAACTGAACAAAACTTGAGACGTTCTTATTGGCGAAGTGAAACGGCCGCTGGCTGCAACGTAAGGGGCGCATCCCACAACCAAACCCCATTCAAAGAGTGAGGCGCGCGGTTCAGCGATAGACCCGATGGTTGCGCTGCCCCCAGTCCGTGTAGAGGTCTGCCATGATGGTTCGGAACTGGGTTTCAGCCGTTTCCGGCAGGATGGATGTGACATCGCCTTCTCCGAACACCCCGACGGTATCACCAACAGCGATATCTTTGATGCCGGTCACATCCGCCACGATCGCATTCATTGAGATCTTTCCCAGTACTGGCGCCAGTGTATCCCGGATCGCGACAGCACTGCCTTCATGAGCAACGCGCCTGAACCCATTCTCGTAGCCGATCGAAATGCAAGCCAGACGACAATTCCTATCCAGACGGCAGGCGCGGTCATAACCGACTGTCATCCCTTGCGGATAGTCCTGCAGACTGACGACGCGGGCCTCAAGGTCCATTGTCGGTCGAAAACCCAGGTCAGGCCTCAAGATCCCGTAAAGGATTGCGCCACAGCGATACATGTCGGTCGCGACGTCCACGTCCGAGATCAGAGTCAGAGAGCTGCCGACATGCACCAACGTTTCACTGCGTTTAAGATCACTGTTTTCAAAGACCCACGCGGCATGTCGCTGAAACTGATCCGCGCTTTGCCTGAGATGCGCGGGTTCATTGGATGGAAAATGCGAACAGATCCCATGGATCTCAGTCCCCAGAGTGGCAAGGATTTTATGGCATGTGTTCTGCCCGTCCGCCGACGAAATCTCTAGTGCATCGCGCGACATGCCCGCTGCATTCAACGCCAGATGGACACCGGTTCGCAGTTTTCCCGCGTCCATTAGGGCGCGAAGCTGCCGCGCGGTGGTGACCGAGGTGACCTGTTCTTCGACACGATCATCCAGCGCGCCTTCGATTTCCTGCAGTGTAGCCGCGCGCATTCGGATCAGCGTGCCGTCGAACCCTGCGTCGCGAACAGCGTGCGCTTCGGCGTTTGATGTGATGCCGACAGTCTCGACCCCCTGTTCCCGGATCAAGGGCACGACTTGCGCAATGCCATGCCCATAGGCATCGGCCTTTAACACGGCACAAAACGTGCGGCCGTCAGGGACAAGACCCCGCGCGAGGTCCAGATTTCGCGAGATCCGGTCGCGGTGAATGGTGCACCAGGATGTTGCGCTCCCGTTTCGCATCTTTACTGCGCCTCAGGGCTCAGGATGTCCCGCAGGATCTGGAAGAACAGGTCCACCGCCACAGGGATGAGGGCATCGGGGAAATCATAGTCGGGGTTGTGAAGTTGGGGATGACTATCGCCAGCCCCGAGATAGAGCAAGGCCGATTGGGCCCCGTCATCGCCGAACCGCCCGAAATCCTCGGACCAGCGCATGGGCGAGGACATCTCAAAGCACTGTTGCCCCAGCGCGCTTGCTGCATTGCGGGCGATATCGGTGGCCCCAGCGTCGTTGACCACAGCCCGAAAGACATCGTGCCACAGGATATCAACGGCAAGACCGCCCGAGTGCGTTTGGACCCGCTGCAGCGCCTGCTGCACCAGCGCGTCCATCCGTTCGTTGGTCATCGACCGCAGGGTCACGCGCAGCTCGCCATCGGCAGGGGCGATGCCGAATGTGGGCTCTCCCAGTTTGGCATGTGTCAGGGTCGCCAGCGAAAACTCAGGGTCGCCAATGGTCCCGCAGCTGAGGCCGGGCAGTTCGCTCATCAGGGCGGCGATAGCAGCGCCGGGAGACACGCCATCTTCGGGCGCGGCGGCGTGAGAGCTCTTGCCCTCGAGCAGGATCTGCAACCCGCGCGAGGCGCAGTTACCCGGGCCCTGACGCAGACCAACCTCGCCCAGGGGGCGGCCCGGAACATTGTGATAGGCAAAGGCAAAATCGGGCCGGATTTCAGGCCAGCGCGGATCGTCGATCACCGCCTGAGCCCCCGCGCCGGTTTCCTCGGCAGGCTGGAACAGCAGAATGGCGCGTCCCTTTTCGGGCCGTTCGGCAAGCCGCATGGCCACGCCCAACAGAGACGCCATGTGGCCATCATGGCCACACAAGTGCCCCTTGCCCGGGATCGTCGACCGGTAAGGCAGATCCGAGATTTCGCGGATGGGCAAGCCGTCAAGTTCACACCTGAGCAGAACCGTCGGGCCGTCCTCGCGCCTGGTGAATTCTGCGGCCACGCCATGACCGCCAAGCCCGCGCCAGATCCGGTCAGCGCCCAGCGTTTCCAGCTCTGCCGCGATGCGGTCTGCCGTCCGGGCCTCTTCACCAGAGATCTCAGGTTTTTGGTGCAACTCGTGACGCAGGGCCACCAGATGCGCGATCTGATCGGGAGACAAGGGTTGCATCTGCACCTCCTCAGAGCTTTTCAACGCCGCACCAGTCGGCGATGAACATGGCTGTGGCTTTGGTCACGCGGCGCATACTTTCGAGTTCGACCCGTTCGTTGAAACCGTGGATCGCCTCGGCGCGGGGGCCGTAGACCAGCGCAGGCGTATCGGCATAAAGGCCAAAAAACCGTGCGTCAGTCGTGGCGGTGATCGCTTCGCGCACCAGGTCTTCGCCGGTGGCCGAGCGGTGTGCGCTCTCAAGCGCTGCAATGGCCGAGGTCGCTTTGGCGGAACTGTCCTGCGACAGCGCGTACCCTTCGGCGTGGAAGCCGTGATAGACGATCTCGGGCAGTGAATTGCGCAGGAAGTCGTTCTGCCGCGCGGCGTCCAGAATGACCTGTTCAATCTCCGCCTTGGCCGCGTCGATGGATTGCCCGGGAAAGAGACCCATGCGCACGTCAAACACGCACCAGGCCGGAACCGAACTGGTCCAGTCGCCGCCTTCGATCTTGCCGACGTTCAGGTTCAGCGCGTGGTCCATATGTGCATAATCGCTGGTCCGGTTTTCGGCAGCATTCCAGCGGTGCTCCATCTCGTGCAGCGCGCGGATTAGCGGTATCGCGGCTTCAATCGCGTTGGCGCCACTGCCCGCGTAAGCCACATGGGTGGGCAGCCCTTTCAGATGCACCTGGAACCACAGGACGCCCAGCTGTGCCGTGACCAGATGTTCCGAAAACGGTTCGGGGATCAGGGCGGCGTCAGCGGTATAGCCCCGCGCCAGGCAGGCCAGCGCGCCGTTTCCGGTGCACTCTTCCTCGACCACGGATTGAAAGAAGACATCCGCTGCAGGCGCCAGCCCACAGGCTGCAAGCGCATCCAGCGCAAAGAGGTTCGACGCCAGCCCGGCTTTCATATCGCCGCCACCGCGACCATAAAGCCAGCCGTCCTCAACCCGCGGTTCGAACGGCGGGGTGTCCCACATGTCCAGCGGCCCGGCAGGCACCACGTCGATATGTCCGTTCAGGATCAGTGAGCGTCCTGTCCCGGTCTTAGAGCGATGCGTTCCCACAACATTCACGGCATCCTCATAAGGCCCAAGGACCGGAGAGAACCCGGGCAGGTGCTGAATTTCGGCAACGTCAATCTGCCATTGATCCAGCTCATACCCCCGGTCAGCCAGTTCCCTGGCCATGAACGCCTGTGCGGATTGTTCATTCCCTCTGGTCGACGGATGCGCGGTGAGTTCCGACAGAAAGGCGATCTGCCGGTCGAACGCAGCATCCACAGCATCGCATAAACGGGTGTTGAGTTCGCTTTGCATGATGACCTCAAAAAACTGGAACGGTGTCGTGGGGAATTGTGAAGGGCGCGCCGGTAGCCTCCCGAACCTCGGCCAGGCTGACCCCTTCGGCGATCTCCGCGAGTGCATAGCCCTGCGGCGTAATGTCGATGACCGCCATCTCGGTGAAGACGCGCGACACGCACCCCTGGGCCGTCAGTGGCAGGGCGCATGTGTCCCTGAGCTTTGGGTTCCCTGCCCGGTCCGTATGGGTGGTCAGGACCACGACCCGGCGCGCCTTTTGCGCCAGTTCGATGCCACCGCCCACGCCGGGGCTGAACTTGCCGGGGATCTTCCAGTTGGCCAGGTCACCCTGGCTGCTCACCTCGAACGCGCCAAGCATGGTCAGGTCCAGACGGCCCGAGCGCACCATGGCAAAGCTGGTCGCGCTGTCGAAAAAGGCCGACCCGGGAACGGTGGAGACATAGGCCCCACCTGCGTCGATCAGGTTCCGGTCGGCCCTGTCCGGTGGCAAAGAGGGACCGATGCCGGTCAAACCGTTTTCGGTATGCAGGCAGACGGGGAAATCGGCTGGCAAGTGGTCCACCACTCTGGTCGGCAGACCAATACCCAGGTTCACCACCATTCCGGGGGCGATTTCGCGCGCGGCGCGGGCAATCATGCGGGTCTTAGCGTTGGACAACGGCGTATTCCCCGGAAAGAGCAACCAGTTCGGCGACATGATCGACAAACACCCCGGGGGTGTGAACGGCGTCCGCGTCCAACGCACCCAGGGGGAGGATGGTTTCGGCCTCGGCAATCACGCGGGTCGCGGCCATCGCCATCAGCGGATTGAAATTCCGCGCGGTCGCGACATAGGCCAGATTGCCAAAATGATCGGCCCGGTCGGCGTGGATCAGTGCAAAATCGGCCCGGAGTGCACTTTCAACAAGATGCGGCTTGCCGTCTACCTCGACCACCTGCTTGCCATCGGCCAGCTCGGTGCCGATGCCAATATCGCTCAGCACCGCCCCGATCCCGGCCCCACCTGCGCGGATGCGTTCGGCGAGGATACCTTGAGCGTTGAATTCAACCTGAATCCGGCCGCTGTTCATCAGGTCGATGGCATGGCTGTTCAGTCCCAGATGGGTGGTGATCAGGCGCGCCACCTGACCGCTTTTCAGCAGGTGATCGATGCCCATGCCCGGCTCGTTTGCATCGTTCTTGATCAGCGTCAGATCGCGGGCGCCATGATCGACAAGCGCATGAATCAGGGCCATCGGCGTGCCGGGAACACCAAAGCCGCCCACCATGACTGTGTCGCTGTCTTTGATACGGGCCACGGCCACGGCGATGTCACAGCGTTTGTCCGGCAGTCTCATGCGGCCACCTCCAGAGGTAGACCAACCTGGGCAGCAAATGCGTCCAACGCGTCGCGCAGAATGGACATCAGCTCAGCGATCTGCGCCTCGGTGATAATCAACGGCGGTGCGATCAGGAAGTGATCCCCGGCTGTCCCTCCGCGGGTGCGACGGGAATAGATGATCAACCCGCGCTCGTAAGCCAGTTCGACCAGGCGGTCATAGGCGTTCAAGGCGGGATCCAGCGGCTCCATCGTGTCGCGGTCAGCGACGAATTCGAACGCGGTCAACAACCCCTTGCCACGCACGTCGCCGATGAAGGGATAGCGGGCCATAAGGCTGCGCAGCTCATCCATCAGGACCTCGCCCATGGCGGCGGCATTGGCGATCAGGTGCCGGTCTTCCAACTCTTCCAGTACCGCCAGCCCAGCAGCGCAAGCCATGGGGTTGCCCGCGTAGGTGAATCCATGGGCGAAACCACCGGCATCCAGGATCGGCTCGACCAGACGCGAACCGGCAACAACCGCCCCCAGTGGTGCATAGCCCGCGCCGAAGCCCTTGGAGAGCGCCACGATGTCCGGTGTGATGCCCCAGTGTTCCGCCGCCAGGAACTTGCCCGTGCGCCCGGCGCCGGTCATGACCTCGTCATAGATCAGAATAACGCCGAATTCGTCGCAGATTTCGCGGACGCGACCATAATAGCTGTCCGGGGCCACCAGAGCACCGGTCGAGGCCCCTCCGACAGGCTCCATCAGGAATGCCAACACGCTCTCGGGCCCTTCGGCAAGGATCTTGTCGCGCAGAAGCTCTGCGTATTTCAAACCACGTGCGTCTTCGCTCAGGTTGTCACGGTCCAGATAGGTGGCCGGGGCGGCGATCTTGGGCATGCCCGCAAGCATCGGCGCAAAAGGGTCGCGCAGCGGGTCATATCCGGTCAGATCCAGCGCCCCGAAAGTACAACCGTGATAGGACGGAAAGCGCGAAATCACCTTGTAGCGATCGGTTTGCCCCTGTGTGATCGCATATTGGCGCGCCAGTTTCACGGCGCTTTCCACCGCTTCGGACCCGCCGGAGACAAAGAACACCCGATCAAGCCCGTCAGGCGTCATGGCTACGGTTTTCGCGGCCAGATCTTCGGATGGGTGCGTGCGGAAATGCAGCCGATAGCCAAAGGTTGCGAGATCCATCTGTGTTTTGATCTTGTCCAGCACGCGCGGGTTTGAATGCCCGATATTGGAAACCATCGCCCCTGAAGAGCCATCAATGTAGCGCTTGCCGCTTTCGTCGAACAGATAGATGCCTTCACCCCGGTCCAGAAACGGTCGTGGGTTTCGGGATTGATAGAACAGGTGGGATTCTTCGCTCACGACGCACCTTCGATGTGTTTGCGCAGGAATTCGCGGGTTCTGTCCTGGGTCGGGTTCTTGAACAGAACGCTTGGCGGGCCTTCCTCGACCACAACGCCTTTGTCCATGAACAGCACGCGATCACAGACCGAGGCCGCGAAATCCATTTCATGGGTGACGATGATCATGGTCATGTGCTCTTCGGCGAGCTTTTTCATCACCAGGTTGACCTCTTCCACCAGCTCGGGGTCGAGTGCCGAGGTCGCTTCGTCAAACAGCATCAGCTTGGGTTTCATTGCCAGGGCGCGGGCAATCGCGACGCGCTGTTTCTGACCGCCGGAAAGCTGCGAGGGGTAATAGTCGATCCGTTCCAGCATCCCGACCTTGTCCAGCTGTTCCTCGGCCAACCTGTCGGCATCAGCCTGAGACAGGCCCTTGAGCATTTTTGGCGCCATGGTGACGTTTTCACGGGCGGTCATGTGAGGAAACAGGTTGAAGTGTTGAAAAACCATGCCGACGTGCTGGCGCACTTCGTTGATGTGCTTTTCATACTGGCGATGCGGCAGGGTCTTGTTCACCTGCACGCCATCCAACCAGATTTCTCCGCCGGTCAGCGGGTCAAGATCATTGATCGCGCGCAACAGAGTAGATTTCCCCGACCCGGACGATCCGATAATCCCGACGATCTGGCCGCGCTCGACGTTCAGGCTGATGTCCTTGAGTACTTCGAGCGTGCCAAAGGACTTCTGTGCGTGACGGATTTCGACAAAATGTGTCTGTTCGGTCATGGTAGGCCTCTTGGCTCAGCGCGAGACGGAAATGCGGCGTTCGATCTTGCGCTGCACCCATTCCATGCAAAGGTTGATGACATAGTAGAAAGCGGCGGCGAGGATGTAGAACTCGAACGGGCGGTAGGTCTTGCCGATCACCCGTTGCGCCGACAGCGTCAGTTCGCTGACCCCGATGACCGAAACCAGCGCGCTGTCTTTCAGAAGCGCGATCATGTTATTGCCGATCGGGGGAATGACGGCGCGCACCGCCTGAGGAATGACCACTTTGCGCAGCGCCTGCGTGCGGCTGAGACCCAGGGTGCGCGCCGCCTCCATCTGGCCCTTGTCCACGGCAAGGATGGCAGTCTGGATCAGCTCGGAATTGTAGACCGCAAAATGCAGCCCCAAGCCGATGATCCCGGCCACAAAGGCAGGCAGGTCAATGCCGATCTGCACCAGCCCGAAATAGATCAGGAACAGTTGCAACAAAAGCGGCGTGCCCATGAACACCCACTCGATCAACCGGAACGGCTGACGAATGAGCCAAGGGGCGTAAAGAGCGATCACCGCAAAGATGATGCCGCCCACAAAGCTCAGCAAGGCGGCTGCAACCGTGATCCCGATGGTCCAGGCGACGCCCAGCAGGATAATGTCCATGTATTTGGGAATAATCGAAAAATCGAGGCCCATCTGTCTGTCCTTTTCCGATCAGGTGATCTGAACCTTGCGGTCCAGCCAGGCAACGCCGCGGCCGGTCACATAGATGATGATCATGTAGAGAATCCCTGCGAGCAGGAACATTTCGAAGGGCTTGTAGGTCGATCCGATGTAGCGCTGCGCCGTATAGGTCAGTTCGACCACTGCAATCGCGGCTACCAGCGCAGTGGCCTTGATCAGCATGTTCAGGTTCACACCCAGCGGGCGCACCATCAGGCGCGCGGCCTGCGGCAGGATTACCTTGTAGGTGGCCTGCCAGCTGCTGAGTCCCAACGTCCGCGCCGCCTCGCGCTGTCCCTTGTCGATGGCGATTATCGCGCCCCGGATGGTTTCGGTCATATAGGCGCCCGCATTGATGCCAAGGCCGATCACGCCGGCCTCGAAGGCGTCCAGCTGAATACCGATCTGAGGGCCGCCGAAATAGAGAATGAAAAGCTGAATCAGCGCAGGCGTGCCACGAAACACGCTGACATAAGCTGCACCAAGGAATCGGAGAACCGCAAATCGCGAGAGCCGGGCCGCGGCACCTAACGTGCCGCAGATCAATCCCAGGATCGCTGTCAGAACCGACAGCAGAATGGTGACCCACGCGGCCTCCAGAAAGAAGGGATAGACCTTCAACATCAGCTCAATGTCCATGAGTCACTCCTTTTGCGTATCCGACCCGAAATCGTCCGGACGGCGCAAAGGCTGCCTCGGCACGTATTGCGTAAAGTATCGGATAACTTTGGCGCCCGTGGATGGGGCAGTAAAGGAACATTGGTCCCTTAACCGCCACCACGATGAAGATCCCCGCCGCTGTTGGGCGGCGGGGAAAAATGTCTTAGCGAATGTCTGCGCCAATCCATTTTTCAGCAATGGTCAGATAGGTGCCATCATCCATCATGGATTGCAGCGCTGCCTGCATTTCTGCGGCGAGCTTGGGGTTGCCTTCACGAATGGCGATGCCTGCGCCAAACGGTTCCGTGGTCGGGTCGCCAAACATCTCGAACTCCTGACCCTTTTCGCCCATCGCGAGGATGGCCGCGATCGAGTCGTTGACAATGGCGTCCACACGGCCGTTTTCCAGTTCCAGCAGCAGTTCGGGCAGACCTTTGTAGGTGTTGATGTCATAACCCTTTTCGCGCGCCCAATCTTCGTGGGTTTCGCCCAAGGTCAGACCAACTTTCTTGCCTTCCAGATCCTCAAGGCTCGAAATGCCCGCGCCCGGCTTGCTGAAAATCGCGCGCTTGTCCGAGTAATAGGGACCCACAAAATCAACCACCTCATCCCGCTCTTCGGTGATGGTCATCGATCCGACAATGGCGTCGTACTTGTTGGCCAGAAGGCCACCAATAATGCCGTCCCACGCAGTGGTCACGATTTCGACTTCCATGCCCATGCGCTTGGCAATCTCGGTGCCAATGGCCGGATCAAAGCCAACAACTTCGTTCTGATCATTCACGAAGTTGAACGGAGGATAGGCGCCGGACATAGCAATGCGGATCACGCCGTTTTCTTTGAGCGTGTCGAGCTCTTCTGCGACAGCGGTATTCAAGCCAAACACCGCAAGGCCGGCGGCGGCAATCGCGGATTTCAAGATGGTACGGCGAAAAGTCATTTATGTCTCCCTATGAGAATCATGCCGGGGTGTTTCCCGATCAATGCCTGCGGGCGGACCCGCTTGCGAAAAAACTTGCATGACTCGTCAATATTGCGCAAACAGATAATGCCTACAATAGATATAGATGAAATCTATGAGCCTTCCGCAGCAGCAACGCTTTCCCTGGAACCTGGACTGGAACCTTCTGCGCACCTTCATGGTTGTGGTCGAACAGGGTGGCATATCCAAGGCCGCGGATTTCATGGGTCTCAAGCAGCCCACCGTTTCGGCAGCGCTCAAACGCCTTGAGCAATCTACAGGCAAGCAGCTTGTTATCCGCAAGCCCAACGAGTTCACGATCACAAGACCCGGACAGGCGCTTTACACCGAATGCGCCAATATCTTTGGCACCATTTCGCAGCTTCCCTCCCTGCTCGATGACGACCGTGCCGAACTCAGGGGGCATCTGTCGATCGCCATCACGAGCTCCGTGATTTCCGAGCATTTCGACGCGATCTTGAGTAATTTTTCCAAGACGCACCCGCATGTCACCTATTCCTTCTCGGTTCACGAAAGCGAGGACGTGGAAACGATGGTGAACCAGAACCGGGCCAGTTTCGGGGTTTGCCTGCTTTCAAAAATGCCGCGGAACTTGAACTGCGTGGTCTTGTACCGAGAGTTTTTCGGCCTCTACTGCGGCGCACGCCACCCCCTCTTCGACGCAAATGAAATCAAAACAAGTGATCTGGAAGGCGAGCCCTTCGTCGCCTTCCAGACAGAGGCCGAGGGCGGGCCACTACATGCCATCTCTCGCCTTCGTGCACGTCTGGGTTTGGCCACCGACTGGCGCGGTGTATCCTCAAGCCTGAACGAAATCCGCCGCCTGATCATGGCGAATATCGGCATTGGCGCCCTGCCGCTTCACGTTGCAAAACAGGACGTTCTTGCCGGCAATATCAGGCAGTTGCCGCCCTATGATGAGCTGCCCATGGTGAACATCTACCTTGTCACCAACCCGACGCGCCGCCAGTCAGATGCCGAGGCCGAGTTCCTGTCGGTATGTAAGGCCGAACTGGATGCCATAGATATCGAAGAACGCACCTATGGTCTGGACTGATTTTGAGAAGCCTGAGGTTGCCGCTACATTTGGAGTACCGCAAGATCAGTTCAAGTTGCCGTCCTGCGTCATCGAAAGTTTGAAAATACGCAGCAATCTGGATCGATAATCGAGTTGTCGTTGGTCAATCCGTATTGCCCAGTCTTCACCGCTTCATGCGGCTATAGCTCATCGAGATATGGGCCCGCTGTATGAGCGCGGCCGCCTGAAGATCTCCCAGTTCAATCGCGGCGGTCACTTCATCGACCTCGCGCGCGAAAACGCGGATTTCTTCGTTAAGGTCAATAACTGAGGCAAAAAAGGACTTCAGCCAGATCCGGGCGGTCTGCACGTAAAGTCGCTGGGAAACTTCCTGCAACGGCGCGTTGTCGGTCAAGGCAAGTCGCGCGAGGAAAAATTCCATATTGAGCTGGGCAAAGTCGCGTGGCTCGGGATTTTGGATCAACGCCTTGGCGCGCTGCGATAGTTCGGTCAAATGAGCCGAAAGCTGTGCGTCCGGCTGTTTCGGGGATAGCTTTCCCACCATTTCCGCCAGCTCCATGCGCAGTTGATAGGTCTGTGCAAGTTCATCGATGTTTACATCGGTTACGAATGTTCCGACGCCTTGGACCGACTTGACCAGACCTTCATCTTCCAGGCGGGCCAAAACGCGTCTGAGCGGCGTGCGTGACACGCCAAACTCTTCAGCCAATTCCGTTTCCGAGAGCCGAGTGCCGGGTGCGTAATCCAGCAAACAGATGCGATTGCGCAGTTCTTGGTGCAGGATCACAAAGCGATCGCGGGCTTTGAAGTCGTTGTTTTCCAAAATGGCTGAGGTCACGGTAGTTGAGGCTCCTATGGGCGGCTAAATTATGCTCTCAAGAAGCTTAGGGGAACCCGAGGGCCGCATTAGATCAGCTTGGCCGAAAGGCGGGTGAGCATGTCCAGGCATTGCTCCATCTGATCGACCGAGACAAATTCATCCGGTTTGTGCGCCTGATCAATGGACCCGGGGCCGCAGACGACTACAGACATGCCAAGCCCCTGAAAGATACCAGCTTCGGTGCCAAAAGGCACGACATCAGCGCCATTGGCGCCGGTCAGCTCCATCACCAGATCGCGTGCTTCATTCTCCGTCATAGGCTCAAGCCCATCGACCTCGCCGATCACCTCGGTCTCGATCCCGGCTTTCGGATGTACGGCTTGCATCGCAGGCATGAGCGTGTGCGCACAAAATTGGTGCAATTCTTCTTTCACATAATCGGCATCAGATTTCTGGACTGGTCGCATTTCCCATTCCACACGGGCTTTGCCGGGAATCACGTTGTGGGCAACGCCGCCCACCAATGCGCCGGTGTTGATGGTGGTCCAGGGCGGTTCAAATCGGCTGCCCTCTGGTGCGCGGCTGCGCAAATCCGTTTTCAGCTCTATAAGCTTGGACACATAGCGCACGGCATATTCTACAGCGTTCACGCCCCGATCTGGACCGGACCCATGCCCTTCAAGCCCCGTGAAGTGGGTGGTGTATTCATAGCAGCCCTTGTGGCCCTCGATGATCCGCATTGAAGTCGGCTCGCCAATGATGGCCACCGCAGGTTTGATGCCCTTTTCACGCAAGGTGTTTGCGAGCGCGCGGGCACCGAAACAGCCGATTTCCTCATCATAGGTGAAGGCAAAGTGAACCGGGCGCTGCAAGTCCAGCTCCGCATAGCGGGGGGCCATGGCAACGGCGGCGGCAATGAAGCCCTTCATGTCACAGGTGCCACGCCCAAACCATTTGCCGTCCTGCTCTGTCATCGAAAATGGATCAGAGGCCCAATCCTGATCGGTCACGGGCACAACATCCGAATGCCCCGACAACACGATACCGCCATCGCGTTTTGGGCCAAGGGTGGCAAAGAGGTTCGCCTTGGTCCCGGTCTCATCATGCCAGATTTCGACTTCGGCCCCGCAGTCGGCCAGGCGCTCAGCCAAATGCTGGATCATGTCCAGATTGCTGTCCGAAGACACGCTGGGGAAGCCAATGAGCTCCCCCAGCAGGGTCTTTGTGTCTGCAAGTGCGTTCACGATCAGTCCTTCACAAAGAGTTTCCGGTCCATATTGCACAATGCCTCGGCCGGTCCGTTTTCAGTGATCAGGATGGTTTCGGTTGTTTCCAGCCCCCAGCTCTCCATCCAAAGCGCGGGCATGAAGTGGAACACCATGCCAGGTTCCAGAACAGTCTCGTCCTCGGTCCGGATTGAGGCGGTGCGCTCGCCCCAGTCCGGTGGATAGCTGAGCCCGATCGGGTATCCCATGCGGCCTTCGCGCGAGAGGCCATGTTTTGCCAGCACATCAAGAAAGGCGTTGGCGATGTCGCAGGTCCGGTTGCCTGCGCGCGCAGCCTCAAGTCCGGCGGCGATCCCTTCGATTTGGGCTTGTTCCGCAGCCCGCATTTCGGGCGGTGGCGTACCAAGATAGACAGTCCGACAAAGCGGCGCGTGATAGCGCCGGTAACAGCCCGACAGCTCAAAGAAAGTCGCTTCACCCGCGCGCATGGGTGCACCGTTCCATGTCAGGTGAGCGGCAGTTGCGTCCAGACCCGAGGGCGTCAGCGGAACGATCGCCGGATAGTCGCCCCAATCATCACCGACACCCGTGATCCCGGCATGAAAGATGTCCGCCACCAGATCGTTCTTGCGCACACCCGGCGCGGCGCGGTCGATAGCAGTCTGGATGACCTTTTCGGAAATGCGCGCAGCCTTGCGGATGAAGGTGATCTCCTCGTCGGATTTCACCAGCCGCTGCCAATTCACCAAGGCGGTCGCGTCTTGGATGGCGGCGTTTGGCAGCTCTGCGACCAGCACTGCATGGGCCTTGGCCGAGTAGTAATAGTTCTCCATCTCAACACCGATGCGGGCGGTGTCCAAGCCCAGTCTGCGGATATGTCCGGCCAGATCCTGCATCGGGTGGCGCACGGTAGATTGCACATAGTTATCCGCGTAGCCGTGGATATTGTCGTCAGCCATCCAACAGGTGCGCCGTCCGCCAAGGGCATCCATATAGCGGCCCCACCAGATGGGCTCGCCCTCAAGGCCCAAAAGAACGCCCTGATGGACGTAGAAGGACCAACCATCATAGCCGGTCAACCACGCCTGGTTCGACGGGTCGGTGACAAACAGCAGGTCCAGCCCTGCTTGCTCCATCGCCTGACGGGTCTTAGCAATTCGGCGATCATATTCGACCTGACTGAACGGAGCATGTTCGATGGGCATTGCGACCTCATAGGTAAGACGTAGATGGTTGTGTACAATTTGGATGGATCCGCCATTGGGGCGGCACTCTCTTGTTCAAGCTAACTGCAAGTAAAGGTGGGGGGGTGTAAAAAAACGGCGCTTGAAGGTCGTATTTTCACATTGATCAAGACGAGATTTCTGTAGTGTTGTACACAACTGACGGTGATCCATGCAATTTGCATTGGTTCCGGCTGTTGCTTGTTAGCTCGACAAACGTGGAAGACGACAACCTTTGATGGCTGAAATGACCCTTGAAATTCATCATATCCTCGATGCGCGAAATCGCATTCGCGGCGTGGCGGACAACACGCCCCTAATCCCGTCTCCGTTCATGTCGAAGGTGGCGGGCCATGACTTCGTGATGAAGATGGAGAACATGCAGCCTGTCGGGGCGTTCAAGCTACGCGGTGCGATGTCGGCGGTGATGGCATTGCCGGACGATGTGCACGGTGTGACTTGTTGCTCGACAGGCAATCATGGACGTGGCGTGACTTTTGCTGCCAACCGGCGCGGGATGAAGGCGGTGATCTGCATGTCCGAACTGGTTCCACAGGCCAAGGTGGATGGGATCAGAGCCCTTGGTGCGGATGTGCGTATCATTGGCACCACCCAGGACGAAGCAATGTACGAAAGTCAGCGGCTGTGTGAGGTTGAAGGGTTGATGGAAATCTCTCCATTCGACGATCCGCATGTGATTGCAGGTCAGGGCACCATAGGGTTCGAGATGTTGGAGACGCGACCTGATTTGGATATGCTTCTGGTGCCGCTTTCGGGCGGAGGCCTGGCGGCCGGTATCGCCACTGCGGCCAAAGCAATCAATCCAGGCATCAAGGTGATCGGCATCACCATGGATCGCGGTGCGGCGATGTATGAATCGATCCACGCGGGCAACCCGGTCGAAGTTCCGGAATACGCCTCGTTGGCGGATTCTCTGGGCGGCGGCATCGGGTTGGAGAACCGCCTGAGCTATCCGATCTGCCGCGATCTGCTGGACGACACCATCCTGGTGACAGAAGAGGAAATTCTCTACGCCATGCAGGTGATGTTTTACGAGGATCGCATCGTGGCCGAGGGCGCCTCGGTCGTCGGTCAGGCCGCGATGCTGGCAGGAAAATTGCCCAGGCCAGACGGCCCCGTTGGCACGGTGATTACAGGGCGCAATCTGGACATGCCAACATTTGCAAAACTCATGACCGGACAGGACGTAATGATCGGAGACCTTGAAGTGAAAGGCAAAACCTATGGCGCATGACATTCAAATCGTCACCGAAGCCGAGTTGAGGGAGGCTGTAAAGCTCGACCTCACCGCTGTGGATGTGGTGGAGCAAGCCTTCGTCGCCCTGGCCTCCGGCAAAGTGGTGATGCCCCCAATCCTGTCGATGGACCTGCACGAGGCCAATGGCGAGGTGGACGTGAAAACCGCCTATATTCCGGGCTTTGACGGATTTGCGATCAAGGTCAGCCCCGGCTTTTTTGACAATCCGAAACTGGGCCTGCCCAGCTTGAATGGACTGATGATCCTGTTCTCGGCCAAGACCGGATTGGTCGAGAGCCTGTTTCTGGACAACGGCTATCTGACCGATGTGCGCACGGCCGCAGCCGGTGCCGTAGCCGCACGTCATCTGGCGCCAAACACGGTCGAGACCGCCGGCGTGATCGGCACGGGGGTTCAGGCCCGCCTGCAAATGATCGCCGCCCATCTGGTGCGCCCGTTCAAACGGGTTCTGGTGCACGGCCGTGATCCTGAGAAAGCCGCCGCCTGCGCCGCCGATCTGGCAACAACGCTGGGGATCGAGGCGGAGGTGATGGCCGATCCGGCAGAGCTGGTTGCTCGGTCGCAACTGGTCGTCACCACCACACCCGCGCGCGAACCTGTGCTGCAGGCCGAGTGGCTGCATCCGGGGTTGCACATCACGGCCATGGGTTCGGACCAGGCGGGCAAGAACGAAATTGATCCCGCCGCCCTGGTCACGGCAGATGCGTATATCTGCGACAGCGTCAAACAGTGCGAGGTGTCCGGGGAACTGGAAGCGGCCATGGCTGCCGGGCTTTGGAATAAAGGCACACCAGCCGAACTGGGTGAAGTGATCACCGGGGCAAGACCCGGTCGCATATCACCTGACGCGATCACGATCTGCGACCTGACCGGCACGGGCGCCCAAGACACCGCCATCGCCACTCATGTCCGCAAACATTTTGGCAACGCCGGAACTGTCATTCAGGCCTGACGGGATGATGTTGGACAAGCGCGATATCCAGATCCTGTCTGTTCTCACGCAAGAGGGGCGGATCACCAAGGCGGCGCTGGCCGAAAGGATCGGGCTGTCCCCCACACCATGCTGGGAGCGCCTAAAAAAGCTGGAAAAAGCGGGCCTGATCGACGGCTACGGTGCCCGCATTAACCTAAAGAAACTCGCGCCACATGTGACGGTCTTTGTTGCGGCTGAAATCGCCGATCACACGGCGGCCAGTTTCCGCGCCTTCGAGGCGGCGATGGGCCGGTATGATGAGGTCGTGGCTTGCTGGGCGCTTGGCGGCGGCTTCGACTATCTGTTGCAGATCGTGACCCGCGACATCGACGCCTATCAGCGGCTGATCGACGAAATGCTCGACGCTCGCATAGGCCTGTCCCGCTATTTCACCTACATTGTGACCAAGCCGGTAAAGGGGCAGGCGGGACTGCCATTCGATGTACTTCTGGGAGAACAGAGTGGCAGTTGAATCATCTACTGTCGCTTTGAACTTAAGTCACATCTTCTGCCAACGACGCCTAGTTTCCTCTGCAACAAGAGGAGGAAAAACGATGTCGGAAACGGCGCTCTCCGCGCGTACGGATATCGAGGACAAGGCGCTTGTGCGTTCTTTTTCTTATGTAAATGGAAGATGGGTGGCTGCAGCGTCCGGCGACAGCTTTGCTGTGACTGATCCCGCCAACGGTGACCATCTGGGTGATGTAACGGCTATGTCGGCAGAGGAATCATCTGCCGCGGTTGATGCCGCGCAGGCTGCATTTCTCGCTTGGGCTGGGCTGCTGCCGCAGGAACGCGCCGCCATCCTGCGCCGCTGGTTCGAACTGCAACTGGAGCACAAGGAAGACCTTGCGCGCATCATGGTGCTGGAACAAGGCAAGCCGATTTCCGAGGCGCGTGGCGAAATCGACTATGGCGCGGCCTTTGTAGAGTTCTATTCAGAAGAGGCCAAGCGCCCCAATATTGAAGGTGTGACCAGCCATTTGCCGGACGCGGAGGTTGAGCTTTGGCGCGAACCTGTGGGGGTGGCCGCGCTGATCACACCGTGGAACTTCCCCTCGGCCATGCTGACTCGCAAGGCGGCGGCGGCTCTGGCGGCGGGCTGCACCGTGGTGGCGCACCCGTCGGGCGAAACACCTTATAGTGCACTGGCGCTGGCTGAGCTGGCCGAACGCGCGGGCATTCCGGCGGGCGTCTTCAATGCTGTCACCGGCGTCGCCCCGACCGTAGTGGAACCTTGGACCCGCGATCCGCGCGTGCGAGCGTTGTCCTTCACCGGCTCCACCAATGTGGGCAAGCTGCTCTACCGCCAATCGGCCGAATCCGTGAAGCGCCTTGTGCTGGAACTGGGCGGCCATGCGCCAGTCATCGTCTTCAAGGGCGCGGATCTGGACGTGGCCGTGGCCGAGACCATCAAGGCGAAATTCGCCACCTCCGGACAGGACTGTTTGGGGGCCAATCGCATCTTCGTGGAACGTCCAATTTACGACGAATTCTGCGCCAAGTTCATCGACGCCACCAAGGCGCTGACCGTAGGCATCGGTATGGACGACCCAGACATTGGCCCGCTGATGAACGAAAGTGCGGTGCAGAAACAGGAAGAACATGTGGCCGACGCGTTGGAAAAAGGCGCGAAGCTGGCCTGCGGCGGCAAACGCCACCCGTTAGGACCGCTGTTTTACGAACCAACCGTGCTGGTCGATGCGCCCGCAGATGCCTGCATCATGTCGGAAGAGACCTTTGGCCCTGTCGCACCCATCACCCCGTTTGAAACCGAGGATGAGGTTGTCGCACGCGCCAATGACAGCGAATACGGTCTGGTCGCCTATCTGCACAGCCACGACCCGCGCCGCATCTACCGCCTGTCCCGTGCGCTGCAATACGGGATGGTGGCGGTGAACCGCACCAAGGTCACCGGCGCTCCGATCCCCTTTGGCGGAACAAAACAATCCGGTCTGGGCCGCGAAGGGGCTCGCCTGGGCATGGAAGAATTCACCGAAATCAAGTACGTCTGCCGCGACTGGGCGTGATCCCACGACCGACAAGAAAGGAAAGCACATGCTGAAGAACGACCAACTCGACCAGTGGGACCGCGAGAACTTTTTCCACCCTTCCACCCACCTGGCGCAACACGCCCGCGGCGAAAAACCGAACCGGGTGATCAAGACCGCCTCCGGAGTGTTCATCGAAGACCGTGACGGCAACAAGCTGCTGGATGCCTTTGCCGGGCTCTACTGCGTAAACGTGGGCTATGGCCGCCAGGAGATCGCCGAAGCCATCGGCGAGCAGGCCAAAGAGCTTGCTTATTACCACTCCTACGTGGGCCACGGCACTGAGGCCTCGATCACGCTGTCGAAAATGATCCTGGACCGGGCGCCGAAAAACATGTCCAAGGTCTATTTCGGCCTCGGCGGATCGGACGCGAACGAGACCAACGTCAAGCTGATCTGGTACTACAATAACATCTTGGGCCGCCCTGAGAAGAAAAAGATCATCTCGCGCTGGCGTGGTTATCACGGGTCGGGTCTGGTGACCGGCTCGCTGACGGGCCTGGAACTGTTCCACAAGAAATTCGATCTGCCGGTCGAACAGGTGATTCACACTGAGGCACCCTACTACTACCGCCGCGCCGATCTGGACCAGAGCGAAGAGCAGTTCGTCGCCCATTGCGCGGCCGAATTGGAGGCGCTGATCGAACGGGAAGGCGCCGACACCATCGCCGCCTTCATTGGTGAGCCGGTGCTGGGTACCGGCGGTATCGTGCCCCCGCCCGCCGGGTACTGGGAAGCCATCCAGGCCGTGCTGAAAAAGCACGACATTCTGCTGGTTGTGGATGAGGTCGTCACCGGCTTTGGCCGTCTGGGCACGATGATGGGTTCGGACCACTATGGGCTTGAGGCCGACATCATTACCATCGCCAAAGGATTGACGTCTGCCTATGCGCCGCTCAGTGGCTCGATCGTGTCGGACAAGGTCTGGAAGGTGCTGGAACAGGGCACGGATGAAAATGGCCCCATCGGCCATGGATGGACCTATTCGGCGCACCCGATCGGAGCGGCAGCCGGTGTGGCCAACCTGAAACTCATCGACGAGCTGAACCTCGTGCAGAACGCAGGCGAGGTCGGCAGCTACCTCAATGAGACCATGGCCGCTGCGCTGGCCGATCATGCCAACGTCGGCGACGTGCGTGGTGAAGGGATGCTCTGTGCCGTGGAATTTGTGAAGGACAAGGACAGCCGCACCTTCTTTGACGCCGCCGACAAAATCGGCCCTCAAATCTCAGCCAAACTGTTGGAGCAATCCAAAATCATCGCCCGCGCCATGCCGCAAGGCGACATCCTGGGCTTTGCGCCACCCTTCTGCCTGACCCGTGAAGAGGCTGATCAGGTAGTGGCAGGGACGGTCGAAGCGGTGAAAGCGGTACTGGGCTAGTTCGCACGCAATTCTCACAAACAGGGTCGGCTTATGTCGGCCCTGTTCAGTTGGGTGCGGAAACGTTCGCCCGGGAGTACAAACCATCAAACTTGTTTTTGGTATTGAACCAACCTGTGGCGCGTTTGCAAATTGTTGGCTCACGCCACCTGCTGAAGATGGTCTTCGCGTGACGCCTCGACCAGAGCCGCATGCAAAGCCATCACCGCTGCATCAGCCGCTTCACGCGGGACAACGAATTGAATGTCCACATTGCGTGGTGTCTGGTGGGCGGCAATCAGGTCGATCTCCGCCGTTTCCAAAGACATCAGACCTCGACTAAAGGCTTTCAGCCCACTGAGGTCACGCCCGATCGCCGAGACAATCGCCACATTGCGAGCACTGATCTTTGCTGAGGGGTACGCGTCTTCCAGATCAGACACCACGCGACGCACGATTTTCAGCGGGGCCTCGACATAGTGGGTGATCGAATTGGCGTTCGACGTTTTCGAGGCGATACGCACGTTGTGACGCCTGAGCGCGTCCAGAGCGGCTGCGTCGTAGCCTTTCACGCCCACCATGTCCTGTTCGAACAGCTCCAAGGCGACAACATTCAGCCCAGTGATTATTTCCACGCCCGGCGCGCTTGCAGCCTGTTCATCGATAAGCGTACCCGGGTCAGCGGGCTCAAACGCATTGGTGACCCGCAACGCCACCTTCGATTGACGCAGGATTTTGGCGGCGTTGGGGTGAATGGCCTCCATCCCCATGTTCGAGAGCTGGTCGGCGACATCATAGTTGGTATGCCCCAACTTGCGGACCTGCTCCGCGCCAACCAGAGCAGGATCGGCAGAGGACAGATGAAATTCCTTGTGAATGATTGCCTCTTTTGCCCCGGTGAAGGCGGCGATGTTCGAAAATGTAACTTCCGAATAGCCACGGTCGTACTCGCGCATCAAGCCTTCACGACATTGCGCGTAGCCTGTCACGATGGGCAGTTCTGTGGCCAAGTCTATGTCTTGAAAGGCGCCTGCGATACGAGCCTGCAAATCGCATTCGGCTTCATCGCGCCAACCGCTGAGGTCGACAAAGCGGGCATTGATCCCGGCACGCTGCAACATTAGCGTCGTGACATAGGCGGAATGCGCCTCGCCCAGGCCGGACAAAAGCTCGCGCACGATCATCATCTGGCTCGACAACCGGAAATGCCCGTAAGAGCACAGGCGGCGCAAGTCATAAAGACAATTGCGCGCGCCTTCGATCCGGTCACGGACGAAATCTTCGGCCAGGGTGCGGTCGGCGGCATTGTGCAGCACCTTGTTGTGACACGCGCCCATTGCTTCAGCTACGCGGGTCAGCGCATCCAGCCAGCTGTGATCATTGTCGTCATTGGCAAACAGAGCATAGACGCCGGGTTCGCCGGTTTTCTTGTGCTCTAGAAGCAGGTTTGTGATCCCGCCAAAGGCAGAAACCACGAAAACACGGTGGAACAGGGCGTCCGCCTTCCGATCGCCAACGATCAAGGTATCGCGCAGCTCGTGGATGCGCGACATGGAGGTGCCGCCGATCTTCTCGACGGTATGTGCAGGGAAGGTCACGATGTGTCATCCGGCTGATGCCAGAGCCTCTTAAGCTGTTTCCAGGTCGTCTGCCGCCGCATACGAGCCATCTTCGCGGTGCACTTCGGTGCCGGTGACCGGCGGATTGAAGCAGCAGGCCATGATCAGCTCTTCTTCTGCGCGCAGAATGTGGCGGTCGTGCTTGTCCAGCGCATACATCACGCCGGGCTTGATATAGTGTGTTTCTCCAGTGGCCACGTCAGTGATCGACCCGGTGCCCTGCATGCAATAGACGCTTTCGAAATGGTTCTTGTATTCGAACGTGTGTTCTGAGCCCGGCTCAAGAAAGGTGATGTGGAAGGAAAAGCCCATCCCGTCATCAGCCAGCAACATGCGCACGCTGCTCCATTGCGCATCCGACACGACCCGGTCGCGTTCTTTTGTGACAATCTCGTTGAAATCGCGTACAATCATGTCTTACTCCGCTGCAAATTTGCTTGAATCGGTGGCGATGCGCATGGCATTCCGCAGGATTTTGAGACCTTTCAGGAAGGTATCGTTATCGGTGGTCAAGGGTGCCAGAACCTTGACCACTTGATCCTCGTTTCCCGAGGTTTCGATGATCAGCCCGTCTTTGAAGGCGCGGGCGCAGATAGCCGCCGCCAGGTCGCCTGATCCGACATCCAGCCCCTGCATCATGCCACGCCCCTTAAGCTTGGCGCCCGGTAGAAACTCGGCCATTTCTTCCAGCGCCGTGGTCAACATGCGCGCCCTGGCCGCGACCTCTTTCTGGAACCGATCATCGACCCAGAATTTTGTCACAGCCACGCGGGCGGTGACAAAGGCGTGGGTGTTGCCCCGGAAGGTGCCGTTGTGCTCAGCAGGGCCAAAGACGTCATGCTCAGGGCGCACCAGCAAGAGCGCCATGGGCAGGCCAAAGCCCGAAACGGATTTCGCCAGTGTGACGATATCCGGGGTGATGTCCATGTCCTCAAAAGAGAAAAAGCCGCCGGTCCGGCCACAGCCCGCTTGGATGTCATCAATTATCAGCAATGCGCCATGTTCCTTAGCCAGCGCGGCAACGCGCTGGACCCATTCGGGGCGGGCAGCATTCAAGCCGCCTTCGCCTTGTACGGTTTCCAAGAGAATTGCCGCCGGTGCATCAATCCCGGACGAGCGGTCCTTGAGCATGGCTTCAAGGAAATCGGCTGTGTCCGTGTCGCCGGGGAAATAGCCGTCATAAGGCATGCGCGTCACGCCGTTCAGCGTGGTGCCCGCACCGCCCCGGTGATAGCTGTTGCCTGTCGCTGACAGCGCCCCTAGGGTGACACCGTGAAACCCGTTGGTGAAGGCGATCACATTGGTGCGTCCGGTAACCTTGCGCGCCAGTTTCAGCGCCGCTTCCACTGCGTTGGCCCCGGTGGGGCCGGTGAACATCACCTTGTGATCCATTTTGCGCGGCTTAAGGATGTGTTGGTCAAACGCGTCCAGAAATGCGGCCTTGGCATCCGTGTGCAGATCCAGTCCGTGGGCCAGACCATCCGACTGCAGATGATCAATCAACACCTCTTTCATGTCCGGATCGTTATGTCCGTAGTTCAGTGACGAACACCCGGCCAGGAAATCGATGTAGCGCGTGCCATCGCGGGTGATCATCTCGGACCCTTTTGCCGAAGTGAACACAGCGTCAAATCCCCGGCAATAGCTGCGCGCCTCGGACTCGCGACGTTTGAAAATGGCAATATCGGCGGGGTTCGTAGACATACGACCTCTCTTGGGTTTTGGGGGATGAATGAAAAATAAGCTGCTGAGTATAGAAGGTCGCATGGCTCAGGCGGCCAGTTGCGCCCGGTTCGCCAGCGGAATCGTGACCATATACTCGGTCTTGTGACGCTCGTGAAAATGCAGCGCTTGCGTGTAATAGGGCGTGATATCCAGCTTGCTGTCCTGAAGGCGCGCGAATTTGCGGAACAGGGCCCAGGATGCGTCGTTATCGACGGTGATGGTGGTCTGTAGTCGGGTCACGTCTTTGCACTGCGGACGGTTCACGATGTTTTGCAGCATCAAGCCGCTCAATCCCTGACCACGCGCGATTTCCGAGACCGCGACCTGCCAGACGAACAAGGTATCAGGCTCGTTCGGCATGACATAGGCGGACACCCAACCCGCTAGCTCGCCTGACATTTCGGCCAGAACACAGGTGTCGGCAAAGTGATCGCACTGCAGCAGGTTGCAATACATGGAGTTCTCATCAAGCGGGCGACAGGCTCGGACAAGTTTCCAGATATCGGCGCCATCTCTGGCGGTGGGCTTGCGCAAAGACGGTAGATCGACGCGCATGGGGTGAGCGGGGTGTTGCATTGTGAGCTCCTTTCGCTTCAGGGGTCGAAGTATCAAGGAGAAGCCAAAAGTTCAACAGTCAAAACAACAAGATGACGTAGCGTGGCAAAAAGCAGCTCTATTGTGATATTTTTTTAACACTTTTGCCTGAAAGTCGCCAGACATAACTTCGCCATTCGAAATAATTTTGAATTTGCGCGCAAATATCAAACCACGTATGCTTTGATGGTCAAATCAATGGGGGCGAATTGGACCGGATCGACAGCAGCTTGATTGCCTTAAGACGAATTGTCCGCGCGACTGAACTGTTCGGGCGCGAGATTCGCCAGTCCACGGGCGTCACCCCCACCCAGTTTCGCGTTCTGCAAATCATCTCGGAGCAGGGATACGCCACCGCCAAAGCCATCTCGTTGCGCATGCGCGTTTCGCAGGGAACCGTCACATCCTTGGTAGATAAACTGGTCCGCGACAGACTGGTCATAAGGGAAAAATCCAACCTGGACCGACGCCAGATAAACATCCTGCTCACCGACGAAGGTGGCAAAATCCTTCAAGAGGCGCCGGACCCGCTCCAACAGCGTTTCGTGCGCAAATTCGATGCCATGGAAGATTGGGAACAGGCCATGCTGGTGGCCAGCCTTGAACGCGTGGCCACCATGTTGGACGCAGAAGATATGGATGCATCGCCGGTGCTGGATACCGGTGAAATCAGACCTGCTGGTTAGGTGCTTGGTGGTATGTTTCGCGGCCAGAGCTTTTGGGCGTTTCGGACAGTAATGCATGTAAGTCTGCGCCAGGCGCCCCGGACTTGGATGGCGGAAATTTGACAAGTTACAACAGAAAGGCGTTTTGTTCCGAGTCGCGCTGATTGGTCTCGATTACAGCGAGGTGACGGTTTGAACTGCGTCCCGCAGATTGTCTCTCAAGGATCGGCTTGATGACATCGACCGCAACGCAGCGATGAGTATGCCGCAACAGCAACAAGGTACTGCGTCAGCGAAGTCCACAAATCCATGGTCGGATTTGTCCGCACTCCCGACCTTAGTCGACGCACCGTTTTTGCGCTCGCAGCGAATGACCGGCTCAGAGAAGCTGCGCTGCGGCGTGATCTCGGCCGATGAATGACTGCTAAGGGCGGACTGCTGACGTTCGCCGCTCTTTCAATCAACGACAGTCATGCGCAGATAGCGGACTATGCAAAACCTGCTCGAAGACTGACCCATTTTCCTTTGAAGCTCTTGCAATGCGCACCCAATCCATAGTTCACAAATCAATTTGGTTTGGATCAGACGCAACGGCTAACGCTAAAAATTGATCTCAGAATTTCTACTTTGCCACGCTAACCAAGCATCCGAATACGCTTCAAGGGCAAGGTCGCTATCCTCTTCGATCTCCTTGGCGATGTGCCAATGATCAGGATAGCTGAGATTATTAGGCAAGCGCGTCAACCCAACACCGGATTTCACGCCAAATGCAGTATTGATCGCTGATTGAGACAGACCAATAGATTCAGTGCAATCCACAGATCTAAGCGACGTAAACTCTATTTTGCAGTCGCTTAGATCTGTGAAACGTAGGTCTGACCCACTCAGGTCCGACCCCATCAGGTCCGACCCATTCAATTTCGCCCAACTCAGGTTCGACCCATTCAATTTCGCCCAACTCAGGTCCGCCTCAATGAGCTCGGCCTCACTCAAGTCAGCCTCCATCAATTTTGCACTACGCAGTTCGGCCAATTTCAGTTCCGCCCTTCGCAAATCCGTCCGAAGCAGGCTCGCTTGAGACAGGTTTGCCGCAAACAGGCTTGCCGCATTCAGGTTGGCACCATCCAAAATCGCGCCACTCAGGTCCGCCCCAACAAGATGTGCCGCCGTCAGGTCGGCTTCATTCAGTAACGCATTGTTCAAGTTCGCGTCCCCCAGGAATGCCGCTTTCAGATCCGCTTCGCTCAAGTCCGCATCTCTCAAGTTCGCATCCGACAGCTTCGCCTCAAACAGAACCGCCCCACGCAGGTTCGCCTCCGCCAGATGCGCCCCGCGCATTTGCGCCGCGAATAGGTTCGCCCCCTTCAAGTTCGCATTGTTCAGCTCCGCCCCATGCAAGATCGAGCGACTAAGGTTTGCCCCGCCTAGATCCGCTTCAGGGGCGCGACACCGGTACAAATCACTTCTCTCCAGCACGAAACCACTCAAAACGACAGGAATTCCGAGACCAATCTCGGTCTGAGGGAACAGCCGATCTATCATGTCGGACGCCGCGCGAGATGATTGCGCAAAAGACTGGATCTCAAGCAATTCTACCGGGCTGTTTGAATCTGACTTGTGCAAGGAGGCCCATAGGGATGCGATCGTGACCAGCATTGCCATTTCCGCACATTTTTGATGGAATTCCAGCTTGCGATAGCCAAGGCTCTTGAGGTCGTCCGACTTCTGTACAGGGAAGCCGTGTGCGAGCGCCCAATCAAACACTTCCGACAGCGTTTCGATCGCCCCATTTGTGACTTCGCAACTTCTCAGGCTGCACTCATCACGAAGGAACCGCAGAACAGATGCTGACATCTGCCCCCCGCCGATCAGATCCACCCATCGCAGCGCCAATTGCATTAGGTTTTCGTCGTTCTCTTCACTGACCCAGAGTTTTCGCAAACGTTCACAAGCCCCGAGTAATGCGCGTGCCGCAAGATATTCACCGAAGCTCTTGTGAACGAACTCAAACCCGGCGCCATCCAAATCCTGGCGGGAATGCACCATCAATGCGACGTTCTTCAAACTGGCGCCATCAAGTTCAGAGTAGAGTGATCGTTCAGCTTTGGGGGTTGCATAGCGTTTGCGCAAACGCTTGAATTCTTCATGATCTCCAGTCCGGCCATTACCGCGAAATGCAGCCAGTCCGAACACCTCCATCAACTCAAAGAAGTGCTTTTCATTTAGTGACTTGTAAGCATCCAACTCCTTGGCCTTGTTTCGATTGAACACCTTTCTCAGGATGTCGTTGTAAATGAGGTTTCGGTTCTCCGCTGCTTGTTCCCAGCGTTCACCGCAAAAATCAGAGATGATCAATAGGTGGAGCAGAAGAGGTTCTACATTCAACTCGGACATTCGCTCATCAGTGATAGCCGGCGATGGGTCTTGATCCGGCATACCCTGAATTCTGCACCATTGTTTCCAATAGGCAGTTCGGCTGTCGCGTTCCAACAGGTTGAGCGGGTCGGAAACTGGGTCAAATCCCTCAGCGATGCTTTCGTCTGGAGGGTTTTGCGTAAGTCGTAGATCTTCGCGTGTCATACAACGGATCGGAGCTACATGGATCAGAGCATTCAGACTAAGGTCCCCATCATCGCGGGCAGCGTCCATCGCAAGATCCCGACCGAGCACAAGTGCTGCGGCCACCTGTCCTGCAGTGTTGAGTTCGTTCAACACGTGCTTCAGGTTACTAACGAACTTTTTTGTCAAATCGCTTTCGCGATCTTTGTTCGTTGTCAATTCGTCCAGACCGTCGAAAACCAGCAAAAGGGGACGTGTGTCCTCGCCGTGCCAGTCTAAGGGGTTCTGCGGAAAGCCTTCGGTTTTGTTAGGCCACTTATACCCGTGCCGCCCCGTCAGATGTCGTCCGATGCTCTCTTTCAATGTACCGTGCATCGTAAGATGTTGCAGTTGGATAAACAGAACTCTGTGGGTGTTCGCGCCAATCAGTTTAGCGCTGTACGCTTTGGCAAAGGAGGATTTTCCACTGCCCGGCCCGCCTGCGATCAACCGAACAGAATCTTGTCGATTTGCAGATTTAAGCCAATCATCTACGGTGTCGTGTAGCTCTGCCACCGTGGCAGTCCGATATTTGAGGTTTTCGCGTTCGTCAGGCTCTTCTTTCTCATGTTCAGTATGCCAATAGCACCTGAGCCTCTGGTACACTGAGGACAGCGGTACATCGATGTCGCTGTCTGGAGAAAAAATAGGGGTTTCGTGGAAAAGGCCACGTACCCATGCGCTGTGCCGTTTCCATGCAACATCTCTGCGCTCTGCGGTTGACGTTGCACCCTGAACAGCTTCGGTCATTCCCTTAAAAAAATCGGGTTGTCGCTCAAATACGGCTGTGACCGATCGCGCTAGCATCTCACGATAGGCTTGTTTTGCATGGTCGTCATCAATCTCTGCGTCGGGTGCCGCTGAGTTTATGAGCTGTGGAATGTGTTCGATGCTGCACTGCACATACTGCGACAATGCGAGGTTTGTAAGATCATTTGCGTGCAATTCGCCCGCGTCGGTCAGTAGTTCAACCAGCTCTCGGGCATGCAATTGAAGTTCTTTGTCAGTGAGCTCGCAGCGTAGGCGCGGTTCGCGCAGCAGCATTACACATGCTGTCGATACGCAACTAGCGATGAACGTCCAGGCAATATGTTCAGGATTTTTTTCGAGTTCACCCTTAACCTTGGCCCAAATCTTAGGCAAACCTTCACCCGCGCTAACTGGGTCTTGGTATTGTATCTTGGCTAGCGCGACGGCCGCGAGCAAGACGGCTTGATTGATATTTCTTACAACTTCAGGCTTTTCAAATCTCATCGCTTTCAACTCAAACCTTCAAATACTGAGCTAACGTTATCAATCAATCCGAGAAATACAATATTTGGAGTCATCTGTAGACGGTTGTACGGAAGAAGATGCCTGCTTTGGAATGGGTGCGGTAGTTGAACGGGTTGAGCGCCAAGTTACGGCTAGGACCGAATTGTGGCTTACTTTCCAAGCGCTCCAAACACCTGCGCACCAAGACTACGCGTCGTGTTGTTGGCTTTGTCAGGCAAGTTCATGGCGTCGCGAATGCCCAACAGATATTGACGTGCAGGCATGGGTACCCCGTCAACCAGGGCCGTAAATGAACCGCTGACATGTTTGCGAATGACAACATCGCCATCCTTGTGAGTGGCGATCACATCCCCTACCTCGAACTTTTTCGCTGCTGCAGACCTTTCGGGGAAACTCATCGCTCCACGTCCGAGCCGCAAAGACCCACGATATGTGGCCGCGCAGACTTGTAAAAACTGTTCGACACTTGCGTCATACACCACGTGAACGCCCAATTCGTCCTCGTCGGTGTCAAGCCAAACGACCACTACTCGATCCACAAGGCCAATCGTGCTTTCTTTTAGGTCCACACCTGTGGACGTAGTAATTGTCTTAACCGAAACGCGAAGGCCGTCTGTATCAATCAGGTCAAAGCCGTGCTGATTATTTTCGGCAGAGAGCTTTACCCCGAGATAATCCGCTACAAATGCTTCTCCTATGACGCCGGTATGTGCACGTAGCTCTTGCGGCGCTATTCCAGCTTCAATGCCCGCAATATAGGCTGCACGACTTGCGGCAATATAGGTTCTATAGGACATTCCGAAATTCTCACCGTGTTTGAGCTTTGTCTATCCCAAATACCAATAAGCCCAAGGCCCGATTCTGGCGAGCTACGGTGCAGATTCTGTAATGACTGCCAAAGGGCGACAGTCTCAAAACGGCTTAGACCCTTCAAGACCTGGTAACATCCGCAAACATCCACGGCTGCTTATTGCAAAAGAAACCTTTGAGTAACCAGGTAGTGCTGGTCGATCAGCGGGCAAAGATCGTCGAACGACCACCGAATAACTTCCGCTCGCAGCGCAAAGCAATCGCCCGTTTCTCTGCGACCAACCAGGCCAACGCATGCAAAGCCGGATGGAAATTGATCATTCGCTGCTGCATGCATCAATGCCAGTAATGCGGACAAAACGGACCACTTGTCTACGATAGCTTGCGCCCACAAAGCTTGATCTTAAGCTCCCAACCATGTTCGAGTGAGAAAAAGTTTTGTATGGGAGTTCTTTAAGATGATATTTGATCCGACGATTGTAGATGCGGTCGAAAAAGAGCCAACAATCCTCGGCTTCCTCATACACTCCAGTCGGATAAATCAGGAATTTGATCAGTACCTTTCGGTTGCCATTGAAGACCTAGACCCGCTTTCCGGTCAAAACCTGCAAATTTTTTACTTGGACTCGGTCTTTAAAAAGGAAACCTGGTCGCGCACTGAAGTATCCGAGACCTACCCAATAGGCCTGATGACACCCGGAATGAAACTCAAACCGATCCGTACACGGCGCAAAATTGATGAACAGGTATTTTTGATGGATGTTGGTAGATTCTTCTTAGAAGGAGACTTTGTCAAAATGCCTTCTGTCGTTTTTTTCGAAAGCTTCTCCTCAGACAGTTTCAATTGTATCGAACTCAAGGACAGGTCAGGTGAAGAGGTTTCGAATTTCATTCTGGAGTGCGCGAAGGAAGCAAGCAGCATCTGGGGAGAAATTGGATGCAAAACGGGAAGCGTAACCCCAAACGACCGCAAGAATGCTTTCGCTCAGTTTGAACCGTTTCTCAACAAAGGGCGACTTTGGAGAAGGGCAAAACGCGTCGCGCAGAATACCACGATACTTACAATGGCCAGTACGGCGGCCAGCCTTGTCTAGTATGACAAGGCGACGGGTCCTTAAAACCTCAAAGAGAGTCAGCCATTAGCCGCACTGCCCTCAATGTACTGGTTGGGCTCGTAGCGATCATTCGCTGCTCAAACCGTGAATGTCCAGTATGGGCCGAAGTTACTCTTTTTAGTAAGCTGAAAACTCCGAAGTGAGCTACCGCAGAAACAACACCTCGCAACTACACGAGTCGAAAAGATGCCCTTGTCATACAGAATAAACCTGATTGATCACGAGCGGTGGATTTCAACGGGCTACAATCGGTCGTTCGCATGGGGCTTAGTCAAGAATAAGGCCGCAAATGATCTGGGGTTCTGGCGGGTTGTCCGGTACAATCCTAATCTGCACACCGAAGGTGGTTGCTACGAGTTCTCCCTAGAGAAAACCGGACCAGCGATTGTTTCCGAGACGTTTTCCTTCCTGGATTCAGAGGTCAGCAGAGGAGGCGCGCTATCTAAATTTGTCACGAAGATCGAGAACTGGGAAATGCGTCAGAAGCGGTAACTCAGCTCAAAAACGCAGACCGAAAACCCGTCTAAACATTCACGCAATGTTCCGCAGGTTTTACCCATTAATCTAAACACAATTCCCTTAATATTCAGACAGATACCTAGTCTTGCAAATCCGTGTACACCGGTTCGATTCCGGTACTCGCCTCCAAGTGCTTCTAAATCAATAACATAGCTTCACGGTTATCAAGTGGGACACAACAGTGGAACACAAACCATGAAGTTGTCAGCCTACCTAAGCCCTTCTAGACACGGTATATATTACTTTCGTTGGCCATTGCCTACAAATCCGGGCCGAAAGAGACACACGCTTAAACTGTCGTTGAAAACACGTTGCCCACACAAGGCTGGTGACTTGGCAAGGCATCTGGCATCTTGTGGTAAAGTAATCGAAGGGCACACAGAATTGGCCAAACTGAACCGTGCTGAGTTAAGACCAAAGGTCAAAGCGTACTTTGAAGGCCAACTTGAACACTACTTGGGTCGGCTGAACCTGAATGATCCTATGCAGGAGACACTTGATGCACTCGAAGCTGAGGTTTTGAGGCATGAAGAACTCTTGAAAGAACGGTCAACGGATGATTTTCGCCTCTATGTTGAAAAATTCAAGGTAAACGCGGGGATTTCAGATCACGATTGGGGCGAGAGCCAACCTTTGGCCACTAGCGAACTGCGGCGTGGCCGGTTGAACCTTGTCAGAGAGATTCTAGAAGCCGTTGAACGCATCAATGAGCCTTTCTTAGGGCAACCCACCGAATCCGTCTCTCAGTCGCCTCAAGACGCCTCATCGCCGCTTGGCGTTGCTGTCGAAGAATTTACGGCAGACCAAGCCCGCCGCCTGCCAGACAAGACTGTCAAACAGAACCGGGCCTATCTCGGCATTCTTCTGGAATATTTCGGCCCAGAGCGGCTGTTGGGGTCGATCACCAAGCAAGACGCGAGCAAGGTCAAACAAGTGCTGCATGACTTGCCGTCGAACCGGAAGGTCAAGACAGCCCTGAAAGGCTTGCCCTTGATGGAAGCCATAAAGGTGCCGGGTCAGGCAAAGATTTCGGACAAGACAATTGATAGCCATATTCAAATGTTCGCGGCTTTCTTTCAGTGGGCTGAAACACACGGCCACGCACCGCACCGGCTCTTTGAAGGTATGAAGTTGGGCAAACGTGCCAAGAAGAACGAGATAAAGCGCAAGCCCTTCACGCCGGAACAAGTCCAGCGCATCTTGACCGAACTGACCGAAAACACCTCTGGCCTTGTACGCAGCGAAAGCCACAAGTGGGGTATGCTGTTAGCCCTATTTACCGGGGCACGTCTGAACGAGATTTGCCAACTGCACATTGCAGACGTGCGGCAAGAAGACGGCATATGGTTTTTGGACATCACTGATGAAGGAGACGACGACAAGAAACTGAAAACAGAAGCTGGACGGCGCAAAGTCCCGGTTCACTCTGAACTGATACGGCTTGGATTTCTTGAGTTTGTTCAAAGCCGCAGCATGGGCAAGCGTATGTTCCCAGATTACAACCTCAACATAAACGGCGGCTATGGGCGCAGTCTGGGCCGCTGGTGCAATGAGCGTTTCTTGCCTGAACTCGGCATTAAAGAACCGGGTGTCGTGTTTCACTGTTTCCGGCACACGATTGTTACACGGCTCAGTCAAGCAGATGTGCCGGAACCAATAGTTCAGTGCATTGTCGGCCACGCCCGGTCAGGCGTAACCCGAGAAGTGTACATGCGAGAAGGCTACAAACTTGGCCAACTCAAGACAGCGATTGACACGTTCAGGGTCACTTAAACGCCTTTGCGATCTTGCTCATCAGTTTTTTCATTTCGCTTAGGTCAGCCACCTCTAGTTCTGCTTTACGGAACTTTTCGAGGGCGGCTTTTTTGAGGTTGCTTTTGGCTTGCTTCTTAGCGGTGCTGTTGGCCGATCCAAGAGCGGCCACATCATCTACGTTTTCAGAGTAAACCTCTTTGTGCACAGCATCCGGCAGTAAGCCTTCTATGCACTCTTTCCCCGGCTTGCTGACACCTACCGCGCAGAAGTCTGTACCTTCACTTAAGCTGATCGTTTCAAGTTTGCCTTTAACTTCCCGCTCTGCATCAAGGTCAAAAGTAATAAACACTCTTTCCAAACGAGACAGCATGAATTGGAGGACTTGCGTGTTTTTCAGCGCATCCTTTCCTCCGTACCCAACGATTTCAACATCATCTGGAAGTTGGTAGATTTCAGGGTATTTCTCTTTCAGGTGGGCCAGGTATTGAACATCAATATCACCTTCAACCAACACGATCTTGGAGTTTGGGGATGATACAATCCGCTTCCATGGGATAAACTCACCCGCGACAACGCCGAGGTTATCCGCAAAGGGCAACATCCAATCGTCACCAGAAGTCTCGACCATTCTCGTTTCCTTCAAGCGATTCCTGTAGACATGTCGTTCAAGTAGCAGGTTCGCTTGTGGCTGTGTCTGGTTCAGCATGTAAGGACTATGGGTCGTCGCCAAGATTTGTATGCCAAAGTCAGAAGCCAAGTTATTAAGAACTTTTCCGAACTCTGCTTGAGCAGATGGGTGTAAAAAGCTCTCAGGTTCCTCTACGATCACAACTGGCGTAAGCCGGTTCGCAGCAGCTTGTGTTTTTCGGATACGGTTGGCTTCAAGGACCGAGATTAGAACCCGTGTCCTGTTTTGAGTACCTGACCCCCAGCCACCTAGGTTCGCATTGACGCTTTTGTCATTAAGTCTAACGTTCAGTGGGAACCGAGATGACCCTCCGCGTTCCAGCGTGGTCAACTCAACATCATAGTTTTCTCCAAGACGTCCCAGAAGCTGGTTTAGTTCTTCCTTGTGCTCTTTGGCGGCTGTCTTGACTTTGTTTGCCAAGTTCTTTTCCGCAGCGGCAATTTTTGCCCGATCATCCTGCGAGAAATGTGATTCAAGAACCTCGGTCATTTCGCCAGAAAGGTAATACAGACGACCAGCAGGAATAGTTGAATTGTGAACAACTAAGTTGGGCGCTGACTTCAGTTTTTTTGCAATTTCACTGGCGGTTTGAGTGTCCAAGTCATCACCATTTAATCGACAACTCAGTTCACTGTTTTCCCCAGTTGTGAATGTTTCCGTGAGTCGCAACCGGGCTGTATCACCCTCAATCTCTTTTGATGCGAACCTATTGATAACGAAGAACACCTCAGCATCGTCGTGACGATCTAACTCAAGACGGATTGATATGCTCATCTCATCACATGTGACCCACTGCGTCTTATCCCGATCAAACGACAGTGAGTTTTCAGCATGGAAATAAGGGCGCTCGTCGTCCAGAAAGTGCCTGATAATGGTTACGACACCTGTTTTCCCTGCGTTATTGCGCCCACTCAGGGTGCAGTAGTCATCGTCAAAGTGGATTGTCAGGTCTTCAAGTGTACGAAAATTTTTTGCGCTAACTTCGCGTAACTTCATTGGAAATACTCTTTGGCCTCTTTGGTGTTCAACACTAGGTGTAGTTGATCACAAAGAAAAGCATCAAAATAGTGTGTTGCTTGAGCATTTCACTTAGAAACAGCCCCTCGAAAGACTTGCTGTCGAGGGGCCGTTGCAAATGCATCTTTTCCCTCAAGGCAAGCTCTCTGCAATTGCTGCAGTTATCTCCAACATTCCTGCCGGATCATCACAGGCCACCATCCACTTGACGAACTCGATCACGTCCAGCCTACGTTCCTGCGTCTCGACCTTCGCCACAAAAGATTGCGGCTTGTCCAGCCGTTCGGCCAAGTCTGCTTGGGTCAGCCCGGCATCAAGGCGCACCTGCCTGAGCCGTTGGCACAGGTAAACATGTTCAGGTGTGCGAAGGGTCTTGGTCAATGGACTGCCTGTTGAATGAGTGCAGGCAATCGGGTAATCCCAAGTTAGGATAATACCATTTTAGGATATTGACCCTATCCCGGTTGTGCGGGTTGAGAGTGGTCAAGCATTTGGAAGGTCATCAGATGTGGATTGTCGCTATCGTATGTGCCGCTGGGTTTTTACTGTGGCAAAGCAACAAGCGCCGTGCAAAGCGGTTTGTACGGTCCGTGTTCTTTCTTGAGCTTACCGACAGCGGGGTAAGCGCGGATAGCGCCAATGGCCAAGTGGCCCGACTGTTCACCAAGCTATCGAGTGTCGATGAAGACAACTCTGCAATTCGATATGCCATGGACAAGGCAGACCGGCTTACAGAGGGAAAACAACTTCCGTGGATACATGAAGCCCGTGAGAAGGGCTTTACAATCGACAGCGGCGATAGCCGATTTGACATGGCGCATGTTGCGCAATCGCAAGCGCTGGAAAAGTCGGATCAGAATTTTTCAAAACATTTTTCCGAAGGGGGATACACACAAACCGCTGTCGCGCAGTTCCCCCATGCCCTACCCAGATTGACAGAGGCTTACCACGTTGGCCGCGCGCGGATAGTAGCGCACAAAGGCAAGCTGGTGCCTGCTATCAAAGCCGCTGCCCGCTTTGCGATACTTTGGGCACTGCGTGGCGCTGTGGCGGGGTTCGTAATCGGCCTTGTGATCCCAAGGGCCGGTATGTTCGGTTCTCTAGAAGTCTGGGCTGCGCCCGTCCTATCGGCCTTCCTTGGGGCATTGGTCGGAGTTGCCATCGGAGCCGTGTACATAGTCGTTCGCTGGGTTTACTCGGACTGAGCAAGGGTCGCGCGACAAGACAGGCATTCAGGCCCGGTATCTATCTGTTTTCCAAAGACAAATTCTATCCCTCACATATAGACAGAAACCTTTCGCCCCTTGGCTCGAAAGATAATTCGCCTGATCTGTAGGACGAAAAGCCCTTCGGTATCTGTCTTGGCCAGTTGTACCTGCTTTAATTCCCATACATATCAACGACTTAATTGAATTTGATCAATTCCAGTTCGACCTTGCTTTGTGAAACCCCAAACAAGACATTCAAATTAATCATTATATTACAATACCCTAAGTCAACTTCATTTTTTCAGAACAAATCCCAAGAACCTTGTTCACGGGGGTAATCACTGAATGATTTTGACAATTTATCAACATCCGGGCTACAAGGTGGCACACAAGTGAGACACAAAACCCAACCTCTCACTTGATACCATAAGTTATGCAATGACTTAGAAACATGGTGTCGAGTCCGGTACTCGCCTCCACCACCGTGATGAATATCAGCCGTTGCCCTGAAAACTGATCTGAACCAGCGCCTCTAAATTCAGAGTGTTGCGGCGTTTCCTTCATGTCCTCAGCTCGGGCGGGAGAGAGGGCGTTTCACCTTCGCACAACCAGGCAAGCAGGTGTTTCTTGGCCTGAGCGCAAGCCTCTCTCAAACCCAGGCCTGCCGCAAGCCCGCAGGCGATCGCGGTGGCAAGCGTACAGCCGGTGCCGCGTTTGGATCGTGACAGCCGGGGAGAGGAAAAGTGCTTGATCCCCTGCCGATCAAACAATGTGTCGGTGCAGGTTTCGCCGCTGTCATGCCCGCCCTTTACCAGAACGGCGTGCGCATTCAGAGCTGCGACCTGCCTCGCGTGGTCTGCATCCGGCACACGCGACAACGCGGTCAGCTCCGGCCGGTTGGGGGTGACAAGATCGGCAACTGGCAGCAGTTCCCGCATCAGGGTGTCAGCGGCGTCGCCCGTCAGCAGGCTGCTTCCCGAAGTGCTGCGCAACACCGGATCCAGCACCACGGGGACGTGCCGGTCGCGCAGTTCCTGAGTGACAAGCCGGACATTCTCGGTGCTGCCCAGCATCCCGATTTTGACCGCGCCGATGTGGCGGCTGTCAAAGGCGGAACGGATTTGTTCCCGGATTAGCTTGCACGGCATTGGTACGGCGGACAGCAAAGCCTTGTCGGTTTGGGCCGTGACAGCGGTTACCACCGGGCAGACCGGCAGGCCGAAGGCACTTGCGGTTGCCACATCGCGGCTTAGTCCTGCACCCCCGCTGCTATCGGTCCCGGCAATGATCAGAACATGCTTCATGACGCGCCCGGGTCCGCCAGCAGTGCGACATCATTGAGGCCACGGGCCTGCAATACGCGCCCCGCCTGCCAGGCACGCAACCCGGTGCGGCAACAAAGCACGATTCGCGCACTGTCCTGCAGGGGCAGGGTGGGCAATGACTCGGGAGCGACTCGCCGCGCCTGCGGGTGAGGCAGTGTGGGGGCCTCGCTTGCAGGACGTAATTCAATGATCTGGTCGTCCTCCGTTAAATCACAGCGGCTAATGAACCGCATCTGCTGATCCTGCTCGGGCGCATCGTGAAAGGCAAAACTGCTGCAGCGGAAGCCACCCAGATTAAATGAGAGCAGAAGCCCCAACGGTGAAGGATCACTGCCCAACAGAACCTGAAGCCCCATCTGCGCCTGCATGGCGCCGATCACCCCGACCACAGGGCCCAGCACACCTGCGGTCGCGCAATTGGCGGCGCGGTCCGGTAGGTCGGGAAACACCGCCCGCAGGCTGGGCGCGCCGCAGCAAAACCCGCCAACATAGCCCGATTGTCCCAGCGCCGAGGCCGAGATCAGCGGCTTACCCAACGCGTGGCAGGTGTCCGACAGGATGTAGGACACCGCAAAGCTGTCGGCGCAATCCAGGACCAGGTCCGCGTCATGAACCAACGCAGGTGCATTGGCCGGGGTCAGCGCATCCTGAAGGGCCGCCACTTTCAGATCCGGGGAGGTCGCGACAAGATGCTCCTGCGCTGCAAGTGCTTTGGGGCGCCCCAGATCGGCCATGGAATACAACACCTGCCGATGCAGATTGCTTTCCTCGGCGATATCGGGGTCCATGATCGTGATGCGCCCAATCCCGGCTGCTCCCAGATACTGCAGCGCCGGGCAGCCCAGCCCGCCTGCGCCAATTACCAGCACACGGGCGCAGGACAATCGGGCCTGACCCTGGGCTCCGACTTCGGGCAGAACCATCTGGCGGGCATAGCGGTTCATGCCGGGACCGGCGCCGCGCAGGCCGCGACCCATTCCCGAGTTCGCGCTTCAGGGTCATTGGCCTGCTGTACATCGGTGACCACGGCCGCACTGTCGGCGCCTGCGGAAAATACACCTGGCAGGCGTTCGGGCGTCAGCCCACCAATCGCGACCAAAGGCGTCTTGCCAACCAGTGCCTTCCAGCGCGTCACGCGCTCCAATCCCTGCGGTCCCCATTTCATCTTTTTCAGCAGGGTCGGGTAGACCGGTCCAAGCGCGACATATGCCGGATCGTGAGACAAAGCGCGTTCCAGTTCGCTTTCGTCATGGGTTGAAAGGCCGAAGCGAATTCCCGCGCGGCGCAGGGCGGTGAAGTCGGCACTGTCCATATCTTCTTGCCCCAGATGGACAAAATTGCAGCGCAGATCCAGCGCTGCACGCCAGTAATCGTTCACCACCAGTTGCGTGCCGTAGACTGCGCAGAAATCACGGGCGCGGGTGATCTGGCGGCGGATTTCGACTTCGGGCTGGTCCTTGATCCGCAATTGCACCAGCTTGGCCCCGTGAGGGACAAGCAGTTCCAGCCTACTGACATGGCTGACGATCAAATAAAACCGTTCCATCACGCCAGCTCTGCAAGACCAAGGATCGGGGTCGAGGGTACGGCCATGTCCCGTCGCTCCATCGGATCCGCAACAAACCCGGCTTGTCCTGCTTGGATCGCCAGCGCCATGGCGCGGGCCATGCCAATCGGGTCTCCGGCCTGGGCGATGGCGGTATTCAACAGCACCGCATCCATGCCCAGCTCCATCGCTTGTGCCGCGTCCGAAGGCCGCCCGATCCCGGCATCCACTATCAAGGGCACGTCCGGAAAATGCGCCCGCATGGCCCGCAGTGCGTCGGGGTTTCTTAGACCCTGGCCCGAACCAATGGGCGCGCCCCAGGGCATCAGCAGATCACAGCCCGCTTCGATCAGCTTTTCACCGACCACCAGATCATCTGTTGTGTAGGGAAAAACCTGAAACCCGTCGGCGCACAGGATACGTGCGGCCTCGACCAGGCCGAAGACATTCGGTTGCAGCGTGTCGGAATGGCCGATCACTTCCAGCTTGATCCAGTTGGTGCCAAACACCTCCCGCGCCATTTGGGCGGTGGTCACGGCCTCCTGCACTGAATGGCAGCCTGCGGTGTTGGGCAGAATACGGGTGCCGGTGTCGCGCAGCAGCTCCCAGAAGCCTGCCCCCGATCCGTCGGCGGTTTCACGGCGTAAACTGACGGTGATGATTTCACATCCGCTGGCCCGGATCGCCTCCGAAAGGATGGCGGGTGACGGGTATTGAGCTGTGCCCAGAAGTAATCGGGAGTGAATTTCGGATCCGTAAATCAGCATACCTTAACCTCCTTGCATTGGGGCCAAAACTTCCAACCGGTCCCCGTCTTTCAAGTGGGTCACATCACGGGCGTCGCGCGGAACAAAGGTTCCGTTCAGTGCCGTGGCGACGGCGGGGCTGGTAAAGCCCAGTTCCGGCAGGGCCAAGGCCAGCGTCGCGCTGGACACTTCACGCGGTTGCGCGTTGACGATCAGGTTCATGGTTTTTCTCCGGAATCAGTAGATCTGCTGCTTGCGCGGCCAACGCCGGGGCCAGCAGAAAGCCGTGTCGATAGAGGCCATTCAGGTACAGCGTTCCGTCCTGCCTGATCAGGCGGGGAAGGTTGTCGGCAAAGGCGGGGCGCAGGCCCGCGCCGGTTTCCAGAACGCTGGCTTCGGCAAAGCCGGGGTGCAGGGTAAAGGCGGCGCTGAGCATCTCGGTCAGCGACCGAACGGTCGGCGGCCGGGTCGAGGAGCTTTCGATCATCGTGCCGCCGATCATGTAGACACCATCGCCGCGCGGAACCAGATAGAGCGGCATGCGCGGATGCAGCAGACGCAGTGTGCGGGTGATCTGCACGTCAGGGCAGTGCAGGACCGCCATCTCACCACGCACCGGACGCAGGCCCTTTACGGGTGAGGCCATGCCGGTACAGTTCAGCGTGACGCGGGCGGGGGCAGGGGCACCATAGATGATCTCCCCCCCAAGCTCCTGCACTTTGGCAGTCAGGTCCCGCAGGGCGCTGCGCGGGTCCAGATGCGCCTCCTGCTCAAAGAACAGGCCCTGGGCAAACCGTCCTGCCAAGGCCGGTTCCAGCCTGCCGATTTCAGCTCGATCAACGCTGCAAAAACCGCGGGTGCGGCGGGCAAAGCTCTGCAGTGCCGCCCGGTCGCGCGGCGGTGTCACCACCAGCGTGCCGCGCCGGGTCACGGGCGTGACCTCAGCCCACCAGTCGGCGGCCTGCGCGCCAAGGGTGATCACCTCCTCCTCGGCGCTTTCACGTTCGCACCAGGGGGCCAGCATGCCGCCCGCATAACGGGCGACGCTGCTGTCTCCGGGTGTGTGCCCCTGTTCATGGACCCTGACCTGCGCCCCACGCCGCGCCAGTTCCAGGGCGCAGGCGAGGCCAGCCAGACCGGCCCCGGCGATGGTGATCATTCCGCCGGTTCCGCCTTGGCGTCCTCGGCGGGCATGTACAGCTCGCCGCCTTCACGGAACTTGGCGGCCATCGCCTCCATACCTTCCTTCTGAGCCTCGGCCCGGATGTCGTGAGAGATCCGCATCGAGCAGAATTTGGGCCCGCACATAGAGCAGAAATGTGCCACCTTGTGGGCCTGTTTCGGCAGTGTCGCGTCGTGGAAATCCCGCGCGGTTTCGGGATCAAGCGCCAGATTGAACTGATCCTCCCAACGGAATTCGAACCGCGCGCGAGAGATCGCATCATCGCGACGCTGCGCGCCGGGCAATCCCTTGGCCAGATCGGCGGCATGGGCGGCGATCTTGTAGGTGATCACCCCGGTTTTCACGTCGTCCCGGTCCGGCAGGCCCAGGTGTTCCTTGGGCGTCACATAACACAGCATGGCGCAGCCGAACCAACCGATCATGGCAGCGCCAATGCCGGATGTGATGTGGTCATAGCCCGGCGCGATGTCGGTGGTCAGCGGCCCAAGCGTATAAAACGGCGCCTCGTGGCAGCATTCCAGCTGCTTGTCCATGTTCTCCTTGATCTTGTGCATGGCCACATGGCCCGGCCCTTCGATCATCACCTGGCAGTCCTTGGCCCAGGCGATCCTGGTCAGCTCGCCCAGGGTTTCCAGTTCGGCAAACTGCGCTTCGTCGTTGGCGTCCGCGATGGAGCCGGGACGTAAACCGTCGCCCAAGGAGAACGACACGTCATAGGCGCGGCAGATGTCGCAGATCTCGTCGAAATGCTCGTACAGGAAGCTTTCCTTGTGGTGATGCAGGCACCATTTCGCCATGATCGAGCCGCCCCGCGACACGATCCCGGTGACACGGTTGACGGTCATCGGCACCATATGCAGGCGCACGCCCGCATGGATGGTAAAGTAATCCACGCCCTGTTCTGCCTGTTCGATCAGCGTGTCGCGGAACACTTCCCATGTCAGGTCCTCGGCGATGCCGTTCACCTTTTCCAGCGCCTGATAGAGCGGCACGGTGCCAATCGGCACAGGGGAGTTGCGGATGATCCATTCACGAGTGTTGTGGATGTTGCGGCCCGTTGACAGGTCCATCACGGTATCGGCGCCCCAGCGGATTGCCCAGACCAGCTTGTCCACCTCTTCTTCCATGCTGGAGGTCACGGCAGAGGTGCCCATATTGGCGTTGATCTTGACCAGGAAATTGCGGCCGATGATCATCGGCTCACTTTCCGGGTGGTTGATATTGGCCGGGATGATGGCGCGGCCTGCCGCGACCTCGTCACGGACAAATTCGGGGGTGACGTAGTCCGGGATATTGGCGCCAAAGTCATTGCCATCACGCCCTTGAGAACTGTGGCAGGGGGCAAGTTCGCGCAGCTGGTTTTCGCGGATCGCGATGAATTCCATTTCCGGGGTCACGATACCGGCGCGAGCATAAGCCAGCTGGGTCACGGCCTTGCCATCGCGTGCGCGCATGGGGCGGGGTTTGACCGGAAATTCAGGGGTGAGCCGATCGCCTTCGACAAAGCCGTTGTCTTCGGGCTTGATTTCGCGGCCTTGGTATTCCTCGACATCGCCACGCGCCTCAATCCATTTGCGGCGCAGGGGGGCGAGGCCTTGCTTGATGTCGGTCAGGATGTTGGGATCGGTATAGGGGCCAGAGCTGTCATAAACCGGCAACGGGGGCTCGCCCGCAGTGGGATGGACCGAGATTTCTCGCATCGGCACGCGCACATCGGCGTGCAGCTGGCCATCGACATAGATCTTGCGCGAGGCCGGCAGTTCACCGGTGGTGATTTTCGGGTTGGGGACGTTCATTCAGGTGCTCCTCAAGCGTTCACTCAAAAAGACACCAGGTGATTTCGCGCTGGAAACAGGGGGTGTACGGTCCCCTTGTTCGGCACCTGCATGGCTCGGGGCGTACGGGTCCCCTGGCGATGCATACCTAGCTTCCTCCGCCAGTATCAACTGGGTCAGGTTCAAAGGGTCGCTTCACCGGGCATCTGCCCCGTCCGCCTCTCAGTCCCCTTGGCGGGACCCCCCTGCGTGAGGCAATTGGTAGGGGAACGCGGAGCATTTCGTCAACCGGGAATTTTCAGCCCAGAACAGTCAGCCAACCCCAAGCGGTCAGGATCGTCAGCCCGGTGGCAATCAACACCGACGAGGCCGCAACCCGTTTGGCGCGACCGTACATGTTGGCAAAAATATAGGCGTTGAAACCAGGAGCCATGGCGGCGGTCAAAACTCCGGAGCGGAACAGATCCTCTTGAAGGGAAAGGGTTTTTCCAAACGTCCAAACCAGAATGGGGTGCAGTAGCAGTGAAATGGAACAAACGTAGAGGATCGCCTTCAGATCGCCTTCGGGTCGGTACTGAACCAGAACGCCTCCCAAGGCAAACAGGGCGCCGGGAAGCGCCGCACGTATGACCAGAGACAGGGCGCTATCGACGGTTTCTGGTATTACGAAACCCGTCAGGTTGACGACGAACCCCAGAGCAATTCCAAGAATCAGAACGTTCCGAAACATGGCATTCAGGACCGAGGTAACGGTCTTGAAACCGCCGTGACCTCGGTTGCGAATGATCTCCATCGCGGTGATACCGACGCCGTAGCAAAAGGGGGAATGGAAGGCGACGATGGCATAATTGCCGGTCAGGTTCTCTGGTCCGTAGGCGCGTTCGGTGATGGGAAGGCCCAGCAGGACCGAGTTCGAAAAGAGACAGCAGAAACCGATGGCGACGCAATCCTCCCAGTCGCGCTTGAAAATGATGCGCGCGCCGAAAAGACCGGCCAGAAAGCACAGGAACGCTGCGGAATAGAAACTGCCCAGAAGGGCAGGGTCGAAACTGGTGCTCAAATCCAGATCGGCAATGGCACGGAACAGAAGGCAGGGGATCGCAAATCCTTGCGTAAAACGCATGATCCCGTCGATATGTTCGAACCTGAAGTAACCCGCCCGCGTCGTGGCATAACCGGCGCCGATCACCAGAAAGACCGGCAGGATGACGTCGATCAGACTTTGGAACATTTGAGGTGACCCGGGCGGGAGCAGTCTTCCCTACGCTCAGACGAAGGGGCGGCCAACTTTTTTTGTGTTTCGGACGAGTAGAAACCGGGTGCCTGCGCTGCTCTCCCCTGATGGGGTCGTGTGGAGGCGCGTTCGTGGCTCACAGTGAGTAGCGGATCACCATGCCGTCATAGGCCGGTGTAATGTTGTCCGGGGTTTCCGCCTCGACAGTGGCATAGTCCAGATCGATATGCATGTTCGTCAGCACGGCACGATTTGGTTTGACCTGCTGGATCCATTCCAGCGCCTTGTCCAGATGCGCATGGGTGGGGTGGGGTGTTCTGCGCAGGGCATCCACGATCCAACAATCCAGGTCCACCAATTCGGACCAGGCGTCGTCATGCATTTCTGCCACATCCGGAAGATACGCAAGGTCCATGATCCGGAAGCCGAGTGAATCGATCGAGCCGTGGTTTACCGTAAAGGGGCGGAACGGGATTGGTCCGCCGGGGCCGTCAATCTCGAACGGGCCGGGAATGGATTTGAGTTCCAGAATAGGGGGATATGGTGAGCCTTCGGGTTGGACGAAAGCATAGCCAAAACGGCTAAGAAGTGCGTTCTGAGTGTCGCCATCGGCCCAGACCGAGATCCGGGCGCGCATGTTGTAAACGATCATGCGGAGGTCGTCGATGCCGTGCACATGGTCGGCGTGGGAATGGGTGTAGACCACGCCATCGAGCCGCCCGGTGCCGGTGTCCAGCAGTTGTGACCGCATGTCGGGCGTGGTGTCGATCAGCACCGTCGTCACGCCCTCTGGCCCTTCGCGTTCGACCAGCATGGAACAGCGGCGGCGGACATTGCGTGGATTGTTCGGGTCGCAGTCACCCCAGTGTCCGCCCAGTCGTGGTACCCCACCCGAGGAACCGCAGCCCAGGATTGTGAAACGCAACTCGGATGTCATGCGGCGACCTTGTGTTGCGCTGCTTTTTTGAACAGATGGTCGAAATTTGCCTGTGTCTGCGCGGCGAAGTCGGCATAGTCCATGCCAAAGACCTCGGCGCCCTTTCGCGCGGTGTGGGCGGTATAGGCCGGTTCATTGCGCTTGCCGCGGTACGGAGGCGGCGCGAGATAGGGTGCGTCGGTTTCCACCAGAATCCGGTCCACCGGCGCGGCGGCGAAAATGTCGCGCAATTCCTGGCTTTTGGGGAAGGCAGCAATGCCTGACATCGACAGGTAGAAGCCCAGATCGATGGCCGCTCTGGCCAACTCGGCCGAAGACGAGAAACAGTGCATGACGCAGGTGTAGGCGCCGTGGGCCATTTCATCGCTCAGGATCCGAGCCATATCCGCGTCAGCATCGCGCGAATGAATGATCAACGGGAGGCCGGTTTGGCGGGCGGCCTCGATATGGATCTTCAGGCTTTCCTGCTGAACATCCTTGCTGTCGGCGGTGTAGTGGTAGTCCAGTCCCGTCTCACCAATGCCGACGAATTTCGGATGTTGAGCGAGGGCAACCAGCTGGTCAACCGTTGCCATTGGTTCGTCTGCTGCGCTCATCGGGTGGGTGCCTGCAGCATAGAAAATTGGCGAATGTGCTTCGGCAATGGCCCGCACGGTGGGTTCGTTTTTCAACCGCGTGCAGATTGTGACCATCCGCGTTACACCGGCTTCGGCCGCACGGGTGACAATTTCGGGCAATTTGCCTTCGAAATCAGGGAAATCGAGGTGGCAGTGGCTGTCCGTGATCTCAGGTGTGATTTCCGGGGTGATCGTGTCGTTCATCTTAGCCCTTGGCCGCGGTTTCCTGCATCTTGAAAACCGTATCTAGGACTAATGCGGCAGGGTCAAGGTTCACCGACGCCCCGTGACGCATCCGTGCCGTGACCGAGACGCCCAGTTCCGCCCACACCCGTGCATGATGGGGGGTAGGAGAAAGGCGGGCAAAACACTGCGCTTCGCCCTGGGCAGCTTCGGGCAGGGGAGCGTGTCCGGCCGCGCCAGTGCGGGCCAATCGGGCGATGGCGATGTCAATAAGCGTCATCAACAACTGGAATTTTTCACCCGCATTCCGCTGAGCTGCTGCCTCGGCCAGTGCCAAAGCGCGGGATCGGTTCAGGCGCGGCATGCTGTCCAGGATGCCAACCAACTCCTGATAGATCTGCAGGCCACCTAGACTGATCAGCCGAAGCGCTGCGCCCACAGATCCTGCGGCCAAGGCAGAGAGAGCGTCGGGATTGTCGGGCAACGGGGCACCGGCCTGTTGCAGGGCGGCCTGCATGTTGTCGGGTGACAGGGGCGACAGTCGCAAGGTCCGGCAGCGCGACCGGATCGTCGGTAACAGACGCGAAGGCTGATGCGCGATCAGAAGGATCGTGGTGCGGGCAGGGGGCTCTTCGAGCATCTTCAAAAGCGCGTTGGCAGCGCTGACATTCATGTCGTCAGCTGCGTCTACGATGACCACGCGTCGACCGCCATCAGTGGCCGAGAGACCAAAGAACCGGTTCAGTTTGCGGATATCGTCCACCACAATCTGGTCGCGCAGCCTTCCGTTGTCATTCACTGACCGTGTGATTGCCGCCAATCCCGGCTCGGCCCCGGCCAAGATGCGGTGGCTGACCGGGTGATCAGCGCCGATTTCCAAACTGCCCGGTGGCGGCGGTGCGCCGAACAGACCGTCGTCTTCTAACGGCGGTGTCGCCAGGAGGAACTTGGCTATGCGCCAGGCAAGAGTTGCTTTGCCCACCCCCTGAGGGCCAATCAGCATCCAGCCGTGATGCAGACGACCGGAATTGAAGGCGTCCAAAAAAGTTGCTTCCGCCTCTTCCTGACCAAAAAGATGTTCGGTTTCGCGCGGGTGAGGTGCGCCGGGTGCCTGATCCGGGGCAGGGAGGTCGTCGCTCATGCCAGCGCCTTGAGCACGCGGGCTTCAACGTCTTGCGCAACGTCCCCCAAAGGGCGGTTTCCGTCGATAGTCTGGAACCGGTTCGCAAATTCCCGCGCCAGGGCCTGGAAACCTGCGCGCATCTTGTGTTGCAGGTCGACGCCGAAATCCTCGAACCGTTCTTCGGTACCTTGCCGTCCCTTGGCGCGGCTGAGGCCGGTTTCAGGATCCATGTCTATCAGGATTGTCATGTCTGGTTCCCGCCCGATCAACAGGGCGTGCAACTGGTCAACTACGGCGCGCAGATCGCCGCGTGAGAGGCCTTGGTACATGCGGGTGCTGTCGGCAAACCTGTCGCAGATCACGACCTTGCCAGCCGCGAGAGCGGGCAAGATCGTGCGTTCAAGGTGGTCACGCCTGGCAGCGGTGAACAGCAGGATTTCGGTTTCGGCCGACCAGCGGTCCGGATCGCCTTCCAGCACCAGACGTCGGATTTCTTCCGCTCCGGGAGAGCCGCCGGGTTCGCGTGTCAGAACCACATCGTGTCCCCGGGCTCGCAAGCGGTCAGCCAACAGCCGAGCTTGGGTGGATTTCCCGGAGCCGTCAATGCCTTCAAAGGTCAGAAAAAGGCCGTTTGACGTGCTCACAGTGACTCCTCGGGGCCATTGAGGAACTGGGTGATCAGCAGCTCGGCCGCAGTGCGGACGCGAACCAAAAATCCGCCGGTGGGCACATCGGTCTCAGCGACCAGAGGCAAACGCATTTCCGGCAAGTCGCCTGGTACCACCACCAGTTCGGCCAATTGCTGACCTGCCTTGATCGGGGCTTGTACCGGCCCGGTGTAAACCACTTCGGCGCTCACTGATTTGTTGCCCAATGCAGGCAGCAGGATCGCCAGATCTTCTGCCGGAACCAGACCTACCTCAGGCTGTCCCCCCATCCAGACCTCTGCTGACGCGATCTTTTGACCGGCCTTGGCGATTGTCTTTTCGGCAAATTGGCGAAACGACCAGTTGACGATCGACTCCGCTTCCTCGGCGCGGGCGTTGGTGCTGTCGAGGCCGGAGATCACGAAAATCACCCGACGGTCGCCTTGGCGGGCCGAACCAACGAGCCCATACCCGGCTTCCTGAGTGTGTCCGGTCTTGAGGCCGTCTGCCCCGATCCCTAGCCGTAAAAGGGGGTTTCTGTTGCGGGTGTTGGACGGCGCGCGGCCATCAAACAGGAACTCGGTCTCTGCAAACAGGGGGTAGTATTCCGGAAAATCTTCGATCAACCGTTCTGCAAGGATCGCCAGATCCTCCACCGACATGCGGTGGCCGGCGGCTGGCCATCCATTGGAATTGGCAAAAGTCGAATGATCCATTCCCATCTGGCGCGCGCGTTCGGTCATGTAACGTGCAAAACCGGCCTCGGTTCCGTCGGGGCTCAGCGCCTCGGCAATCACCACGCAGGCGTCATTGCCCGACAATACGATGATCCCTCGCAATAGATCTTCGACCCGAACGCGGTCCTGCGTGTTCAGGAACATGGTTGAGCCCTTGTAGCTCATCGCGTGGCTGGACACCGGCAGCCGTTCGTCCAGGGTCAAACGCCCGTCCCGCAGCGCTTCGAACGCGACATAGAGCGTCATCAATTTGGACATTGATGCCGGGGGCAGCGGATCTTCGGCATTTTTGGCCAGAAGAATGGTGTCGGTGGTTTGGTCGACAACATAAGCCGCACGGGCCTTTGTATCGAAAGCGGATGCCGTCACAGGGGACAGGCACAGGATCGCCCCTGCGGCGATCAGGGTCTTCATCGGGAACCGGAGCGCAAAGCTCATCAGATGTACTCCTCCGGGATCAGTTGGTGACGGCATAGGCGTCGGTGAACCCGGCCGCCTTGACTTTCTTCAACAGGGAAGCGCGTTCGGACTTGGTCTGGGCCGGGCCGACGACGACGCGCCAAAACTTCTTGCCATTGGCTTCTTGCGCCAAAATCGTCGTCTTCAATCCCTCGCCACGCATCAGATCTGCAGTGCGGCTGGCATTCGCCTCCACGCTGAAAATACCGATTTGAATGTACGGCTTGTCCAATTTCGAACTGGGTGCGGTCTGAGCCGGGGCAGGTGCTGAAGGCGGTGTCCCAGACGTTGATGGGCTGGAGGCTTCGATGGCTGCGGCGGCCCCCGCGATGGGATCCAGCGCGGTTTCCGATATTTCATTGTCCGCAGCCGCTGTATCGGCGTCGTCGATCTGGATTGGTTGGGCTTCAACGGCTTCGGCTTCCACAAGGGCCGGTTCCGGCGCAACTTCTTCTTTGCGCAGCGCCGTTACGTTCAATTCGACAGGGGCACCTGCCAGCATTCCCAGCGCAGCTGCTGCGTCCGAAGATGCCTGAATCCTTGGGCCGGGAATTTCACGCTCACGTCTGAACAATGCGCCGATCACGAACTTGCCATTTGCGTTGTTGCGGATGATCACGCGTTCGGGCTCGGTTGCGTCCGGGTGTGCCACCCAGACACCGCCCAGCGAGGGACGCCCGTCCCACAACCCGGCTTCGTTGACTTGGAACACCTCGGGTGCTTCCACGTCGCGTTCTATCAGTTTTGTGCTGGTTTGGGTCGCAACCGTGCCGTCATCGGTGTCCGACGGTTTCAGAAAGGGTACGCTGCCCTCTTCGCAGGCGGCCAGCGCCAGAACTGTTGCGCCCATCAACAACAAGCGCAGCCTGTAAGTCGTTCTGGTCATGACGTGTCCCCTGCCTGTTTTGCGGCATGTCCGTGCCGCGCTGAGCCGGTTTTCCGGCCTCTCTGCCTCATCTGGGCGCGTGTCCCGCTTCGCGCGCATCATAGCGCGCGCCAGAAGCCAAGAAAAGGCTGGGAACGGCGGCTCGGCAAGAAATCCCCATCCTGTTTGACAAGGCTGGAGCGGCGGGACTGGGCTCGCTGGCCGTACTGCAGCGTGGGGCAAGGTTTGCGTTGATGCAGAGAAATCGGAACTGTTGCGCTTTTTGCTTGCCACCGCCCGACACAAAGCCTAGATGCATCTCGTCGCCGGGGAGGTGGCAGAGTGGTCGAATGCGGCGGTCTTGAAAACCGTTGAACGTGAGAGCGTTCCCAGGGTTCGAATCCCTGTCTCCCCGCCACTTGCCCATATGCAAGAGTTCTCCCGATCCGGCTGCGGCCGGATTTTTCCGTTGTTTTCGAGGGTTATGCGGGAGGGGCTGAGCACTGGACACGGCGCAGCATGGTCGAATTGGTTCTCTCCCGCGCAACTTTCTCTGGACCTCATGACTGTTTCGTTTTGGTGCAGAGTTCGTAGGCGTCTGAATTCATACCCCTTTTCAGACCCGCCACCTGAACACTTCGACTCCGGTGGCGTTCGGCGAGATGGAACGGAAATCGAACGTTCGCCGGTCCTTATGTCTCGCGCAGCTTGCCAGTTGCTGCGGTGCGGCAAGCGCCAAGATTTTGCAGGATCGGGCGGACTCCGGACATGCGGCGGTGCGGCATTGCAACCAAGCCAATCCAGACCATCCTGACATTCATTTACGGGGTGAAGCATGGCTGATGTGACTGCACCCCAGACAGAAAGAAGGTTACGAAGGCATATCAGCCGCGGTACCATCTATCCCAGCATCCATCTTGCCTACTATTGCGTTGCCAAAAGTGGCGACTGAAAGCGCACCAGTCACAGGAATACGACTACCGTTGTCGCGTAAGCGTTTAGCAGAGCGCCATTTTTCGTTACACTGAACGAAAAGCCCTGTGGCAGGAAAGACGAGTTGAGTGAATACGAAGAAGCAGTTGCGGCATGTCGAGCGTGATCTAAACGGTATCATTGCCGCGATTAGCCAGGTTTCAAGCCGACGTGCTCGCCGAGCGCGCCGAGTGGCACAGATTGCAACAGGCAAGATCACCGGCGCAGCCACTATCGGCGGCATGCTGATGTTTATTTCCGCATTTGGCTCAGCGTCCACCGGCACAGCCATCGGTGCTTTGAGCGGTGCGGCGGCGACATCGGCGCAGATGTATTGGATCGGCTCGATCTTTGGCGTGGGTGCGGTCGCAGGCGCGATCATCCTGCCGGTCATCGGTGCGGTCTTGGGTCTTATCGCCGTGTTCGTGATTTCCCGTGCAGTATTTGGGCGCCCGCGAAAGCCGGCGAAGATGCAGGAGTTCGAAGTTCGGGCACTATTCGCCAGCTTGCGGCTCGCCTATGCTGTTATGAGAGACCAAGCTCGGGCGTGCATATCCAATTGAAACGTGATGAGCAAAGGCCGTTTCGAACCTATTCGACGACGGGATAAAATGGCTTACCCCAGTGTTCATTTGGGTTGTCCATCATGATGTCGATGAAAACAGGCATCAGAAACCCAAGGATCTCAGCGCCATCCCGAACCTGCGCCCGGTTCACACCGCTGTTCCAGGTTGATCCTCCGTGGACGAGTTGATTTCGCAGGACGTACAATCGGTCGAAGACGAAGCTCAGGACCCGTGCGGTGTCGCCCGCCTGGAACGACGCCGCAAAGGAGCGTGCCGAGCTCTTAAATCGATCCTCCCAATCCTCGAAGCCGTCAATCCCATTGTGGTATTGCCAGAATGGATTGAAGACATACCGGTTTTCCATGAGCATCCGAACAGGGCCTGAAAACCGCTGCCACAGCGCTTTGTAGATGCGTTGGTCTCTATCAAGGGCGACCAGCCGACCGAAGTATTCGACGAAAGCAGCGCGTTCTCCTGGGGCGACCGCCTGAAACTCCTGCTCGTCGGCGTAGGCCGCGTTGAATGCGATCCAAAGGAAAATGAAACGCGCATCATCGTCCTCGCCGCAAGCTTCTGCACGGCCGATCCAACTGATGGCGCGATGAGCGCGCAGCCCCATGGTTTCGGGGAAGCCTTCGCGAATGGCGCGTTGTTTTGCTTTCAAGGCTGCATGGTCGAGACGGTTTTTCATAGTAAATTCCTGTTCGAGAACGTCATGGCAGAGCGTCGAAATCCGACCTCTGGTGGCCCGCAATCAATTCGCGCAAGCCCGCAGGCGCCAACACCTCCACCTTGTCGCCCCATTGATAAAGGTGCCATGCCATTTCCAACCAGCCCGCTGCCTTGAACCTGACGATCAGGCTGCCATCGTCCTGAGGTTCGACAACTTGCGTCGGGTGGAAACGGAATTCGGCGGCACGCTCTGCAGCTTCCGGTGAAAAGCGCCACACGACTTCGCCAAATTGTTCGGGGTCTTGATAGACACCAAACGCCTGAGCGGCATAGGTCTCCAGGGAGAAACCCGAGGCCAGTTGGAAGCTTTCGTTCAGTACCTCCGCCTCATGAAGCCGATCCATGCGGAAGTTCAGAATGTCTTCTCCACGCGAGGGTTGGCGTGCCACAAGATAGGTGCGGTGCCCCAGCAGCATGCCATGCGGTTCTATCACACGCGGCGCAGTTCCCCGAGCGCCATAGCAAACGCGCAGCCTGAAGGGACCGCGCAGCGCTTCGATGACAGCATCTGTCAAAGCAGGCTTCAGCGTAACGGTAGGGCCAGGGCGCGTGACCTGGCCTAATCCAGCCAGCACTGCCTCTGCATCGGCCTCCGACCGAAGCGCATCCCTTGGTTTCAAACGCGCCAGCAACCCGTCGCGGAGATCCTCCAATGCGCGTGAATGCCGTATTCGCCCTTCTTCGCGTGCGGTACGTGTCGCAATTTCCAGCGCTTCGATCGCCGTTTCCTGTCGGGGCTGCAGTCGATCTGGCAAGGGTGCGTCCATCCGCCAGTAACGCCGTCTTTCGGCATCGTCGGCGGTCGAAACGTTCACGAAAGTTGCTTCGAGAGCCTCAGTCATCCGTTGAGCAGTGCGATGCGACACATCGAACTCGGCGCAGATGTCCTCAAGGCTGACGCCACCTCGGCGAGAAGCCGCCATCTGGGCAAGGCGAAGCAAATCCTGCGCTTTTGCAAAAGACATTTGATCTCCATGCCAGAAATTGACACCCTCAAACGGTATTGATGACCTTGCGGTCTGTCGAGGTGATTCCCTTGGAGATTGATTTGCATAGGTAATGGAGTAGCCATGAGAGATCTCGACGGTCGCATATTTTTGTCCGCCACGGATCTCATGCGCTTTACAGGGTGCGTACATGCGACCACCCTTGATCTGGCACATATGCGCGGAACGGGCCCGGAGCCGGGCGACGACACCGAGGATGCAGCGCTTTTGCAAAAGCAGGGCGATGCGCATGAGGCGGCGCATCTTGCTCGGCTCAAATAGGCCGGACGCACAGTCATGGAAATCGAGCGTGGCAAGCTCGGCGAAAACGCCGAAGCAACACGCGCAGCGCTCGCCGCTGGTCCGGATGTGGTGTTTCAGGGCGCGTTTCTATCGGGGAACTGGGGCGGCTGGTCCGACTTCTTGGAGCGTGTCGAGACCCCATCGGCGCTTGGACCGTTCAGCTATGAGGTGGCCGATACCAAGCTGAAACGTCGGGCAGATCCAAAACACGTGCTGCAGCTGGTTCTGTATTCCGATCTGCTGGCGGAAATTCAGGGGGTGGTGCCCGAGTTTGTACATGTCGAACTGGGCGACGGCACGCGCGCGACGCTGCGCCTGGCGGATTTCTCTGCCTATGCGCGGATGGCGCGCGAACGGCTGGAAGCTTTCGTTGCCGATCCGCAGCCGACACGCCCGGTGCCATGTGCGGATTGCGGTATTTGCCGCTGGGCCGATCATTGCGAAAGCGTTTGGCAGACCGAAGACAGCTTGTTCAATGTCGCCAATATCAGCCGTGGTCAGGTTAAGAAGTTGGAAGCCGCGGGTGTTCACACATTGGAGGCTCTCTCGACGCTCGATCACCCAGTGCGCGGAATGGCCGAAAACACCCAGGCCCGTTTGGTCACTCAAGCCCGCCTGCAGCAGGCCCGCAAAACCGGGGAGCCAGATTTCGAACTGCGGGCACCCGAGCCTGGAAAAGGCTTCGACCTCCTGCCGGAACCGCAGCCGGGCGACCTGTTCTATGACATCGAAGGCGACCCGCACTACGAGGGTGGCCTCGAATATCTGCACGGCATCTGGTTCGACGGGCAGTTCCAAGCGTTCTGGGCCCATGACCACGATGCCGAGGCGCGGGCATTGTCCGACTTGCTGGCGTTCTTTCGCGCGAGGATCACGCAGTACCCCAATGCTCACATCTACCACTACGCGCCATACGAGATTACAGCGCTGAAACGCCTGACCACGAAATATGGGATTGGAGAGGCTTTCCTTGACCGGCTGCTCCGGGAACGGCGCTTTGTCGATCTGTTTGCCGTGGTCCGCGGCGGGCTGATCGGGTCGGAGCCGAACTATTCCATCAAATCGATGGAGGCCTTTTACGATCGCAAGCGCGACGGCGAGGTCAAGACGGCGGGTGGCTCGGTCGTGGCTTATGAGCGCTGGCGCGAAACGCAGGACCAGCAGATTCTGGACGAGATAGAGGATTACAACCGCGTCGACTGTATCTCGACCGAGGAATTGCGCGACTGGCTGGTTGGCATCCGGCCTGTCGGCCCTTGGCCGACACTTGCCCCGGATGCAGGTGATAAAGAGGTCGAAGAGGACGCCGATACGCAAGCTCTGCGCAACCTGCTGGCAGCATCAGGTTTGCCGGAGGCGCGGCAGGATATGTTGTTCAACCTCGGCGTTTTTCACAGCCGTGAGGTGAAGCCCGCGCAATGGGCCGTATTCGATAGCGCTGCGAAGGACGAAGATGATCTGCTCGACGATCTCGATGCGCTTGGCGCGCTTGAGGCAGCGGGCCCTGTCGAACCCGTCAAGCGATCCTTTGCGCGCCGATACACCTATCCCGAACAGGAAACGAAACTGCGGAGCGGTAAGAAGGCGACGGTTCCGGTGTTCGACAGTCCCCCGACAACGGTCGGAATCGAGACCATGGACCGCCGCGCCCGCCAGATCACGGTCAAAGCAGGTCCAGGCAAGGCCGACCTTCTGGCGGATCAGCTAACGCTGCATCCGGACTGGCCGATCCAGACGGGTGTCATTGCCGGTGCTTTGCGCGATGTGATCGCCGATCAGTGCGGCGCGCGCGGGTACACGGCGGTGGACGACCTGCTGTCGCGCGCTGCACCGCGTCTGGGCTCTGGCCCACGAGGCGATCTATTGGGCGGGGCAGAACCTGTAGCGGGCACTATTGCCGTGGTGAATGACATGGATGGAACGGTCCTGCCGATTCAGGGGCCACCTGGTACCGGCAAGACCTATGTGAGTGCACGCGCGATCCTGTCTTTGGTGCGCAAGGGCCATCGCGTCGGCGTCGCATCCAACAGCCACGAGGCTATCAGGAATGTGCTGATGGGCTGTCTTTCAGCGTTGGAAGACGAAGACCTGCCGATCAATCTCGAACTCGTGCACAAGGTTTCTGGCAGCGAGGATAGTTATCCCGAAGATTGCGATGTTCATCGTACGACCGACAACGCAGAGGCCGCCAACGGCGGGCATGTCGTGGGCGGCACCGCGTGGTTCTTCTCCCGCGACGAAAATGTTCAGGCCTTTGATTGGCTGTTCGTGGACGAGGCAGGCCAGGTCGGACTTGCCAACATGGCCGCCATGGGGCGTGCCGCGCGAAACATCGTGCTTGTGGGCGACCCACGCCAGTTGCCGCAGGTCATTCAAGGAGCGCATCCCGAGCCTGCGAACCTGTCGTGCCTGGATTGGATGCTCGGTGAGCATGCGACGGTTCCACCCGAGCGGGGCATCTTCCTTCCCACATCCAGGCGCATGCACCCGGAGGTCTGTCAGTTTATCTCGGAACAGGTGTATGAAGGCCGACTGACCAGCCATCCTGATACGTCTTACCAGTGCGTGACAGGCACGGCGCTCCCCGAAGCCGGAGCCTTCTGGGTGCCGGTCCCGCATGAGGGAAATGCACAGATCGGGCAGGAAGAAGTCGCCGTTGTTGGCAAAACCGTGACTGAGCTCCTTGGCGGAAGCTGGACGGAGAAGGACGGCAGCACGCGACCGATGCGCGAGACGGACATCATCGTCGTCGCCCCATACAACGCACAGGTAAACGCTTTGCGGGATGCGCTTCCATCCGGCGTGCGTGTCGGCACCGTCGACAAGTTTCAGGGGCAAGAGGCGCCAGTCTGCCTGGTTTCCATGACCGCATCTTCCGCCGAAGAATCCTCACGCGGGATGGAGTTTCTGTTTTCGCTGAATCGCATCAATGTTGCTGTGTCACGCGCCAAGGGACTCGCATTGGTATTTGGAGCTCCGCGATTGCGTGAGGCGAAGTGTAATACTGTTGAGCAATTGCAGCTGGTGAATACGCTGTGTGCTCTGCCATTGATCAAATAGAACGAAAGAGAAAATGTATGAGCGAGAACGATTGGTTTGTAATGCGTCCGCAGAAGGCTCAAGCCTATGGCCGCCCCGAGTCCGGTGGCTTCCTTGTCCGCAAGGACTCGACTGCGATGCGCGATGGCTCCCCTAGCGTGAAGCGGGATCGCGAGGAGCGTGACCGTCTGGTTCGCCAGGGAATCCTCGTCCCAGACAGTGACCCTGACTTGTATCGCTTTTCACGCGACCACCTGTTTCCAAGCGCGAGCATGGCTGGGGGCGTGGTCAAGGACGGAAATTGTAGCGGACCTCAGACTTGGCGCCGCAGCAAGGACGGGAAAACTCTCAAGGAACTTTCATGAATTATGTTTCCTTTCATCGCGTGAAAAGATGAGGTCAACTAATTGAACCTGTCCACTGATATAGCGTCCCACAGCCTTTCCGAAGCTCTGAAGATCAAGGCCCGAAATGCTCTTTCGAACGCACTCGATGCGCACCGGAAGGAGCTCTCGACCTACGAAAGCCTGAAGAATCTCGGTGAAGTCATTGGGACTGAATACGGTGACCGAGTACTTTTTGAACTCATCCAGAATGCGCACGATGCTCATGAAATCGGTGAAGACGGTGCGATCACGATCAGGTTCGTCAAAATATCGGACACCGAAGGTTACCTTTATGTAGCCAACCGAGGGCGCGGTTTCAAAGAGCGTGATGTGAATGCCATCATGAACCTGGCGACCAGCGGAAAAGAGATCGGCGAGGGGATTGGCAACAAGGGCCTCGGCTTTCGCAGTATTGAGGCGATCACTGACGATGTACGTATCTACTCACGAGCGCAGGAACGGGCGACTAAATCGTTTGATGGGTTCTGTTTCCGATTTTCTCAACCATGTGAGATACGTGACATCATTCTTTCCGAGCTGCTCGATCAGGAGGTTCGGGAAGATGAAGCGGATCGGATCTCGCAGACAATCCCTCGATACCTGGTACCGCAGCCGCTAGATGAAATCCCTCCTGAGGTCGAACGCTTCGCGTCTGCCGGTTTTGCGACGGTTGTAGTTGCTCCTCTGCGATCCTCGTCAGCAGTGGATCTGGTTAGAAAACAAGTCGATGAGATCGCAAACCTCGAACACCCGCTTCTCCTTTTTCTCGATCGCATCGCGGAAGTCCGCATAGACGTTGAAATCGATGGAAAAAGAACGGGTAGCCGTCGCCTGACCAGACGCCAGAAAATCCTGCGGGAGGGGGGGCGCCCAGGGAACCCGAGGATCTCCGAGATTGACGTTGGAGAACGGCGTCGCTTTCTCCTGGTACAGCAGGAGGTCGACAAGGAACGGGTCCTTGATGCCGTAAGGGAAAGCATCGACCGAGCCCCCGCTTTGAAGCGTTGGTTGGACTGGAAGGGACAACCATCTGTTTCGGTTGCGGTAGGCATATCCACCGCAGCCGTTTTGAACGGACAACTTTACAACTTTTTGCCAATGGCAAGCGAAGCTGGATCGCCCCTCGTGGGGCACATTGACGCCCCGTTTTTTGCAGACATCGACCGACGCAATACCGAGTTGGATCTTCCGCTCAACAGCTTCCTAATGGAGGCTGTCGCAGAGACCTGCCTTTCCGGGGCTCTCGTCGCCGTAGATGAGCAAATAGATGTTCCCGGTCGGAGTGTCTTTGACCTGATTGCGTGGACCGGAAGTGCCGCAAGGAAACTGGATGGCGCGGTCCGGGCTGCGGACTTGCAATTGAAAGACCTTCGCCTTGTTCCAATCATTCCGACCAAGGACGGCGAAAGATGGTCCAAGATCAATAACGTTACCATCTGGCCCGAGGTCAATTTCGCGCTGCTGAAACCGCGCGAGATTGTGAAGCATATCGGCATAAACCTAACTTCGAGCGACTTGGATAGTGAGCGCCTTGAGCGTCTTCGCGAAATGGCGGGTCGCTGCTGGGGCCGCTATGGCTATCAGTATTCTCGCCTGCCATCGCCTGATGAGATCCCGGATTGGGCGGAAATCTATGCGAGATCTCTGATAGAGCGGTCCGCAAAGCCGCTAACGTGGGCGAAATTCTACAAGGATCTGGTCGCGCTCTGCGAGGCTTCTGGTGTGAACCTAGATCGCCTCGACGGTACTGAGGTTCTTCTCGACCGGTCGGGGAAACTGCGCTCGGCCGGTGGGCATGAGGAGGGCGATCGGCGCGGTCTCTACGTTCGCGGCGCAAGTGAAATCGGCAAGCGCAAGAAGGGGGACGTTCCTCTACCGCCATCCTCCCTCACCAGGGGCTATCGCTTTTTCGACGAGAAGGTCCCTCTGTCTGACGAAACCCTGAAAGCTCTGTCTGATGCTGGACTTGTTCGACCGTTTGATCCGCTAGAAGCGCTTTCCGGTTTGCGTACAGCGCTGGGCAAGTCGCCTAGCGACAAGAGGCGTATGGACGCTCTCGATTGGGCGTTTCGTGTTTGGGATGCAGCGGGAAAGAGTGCGGAATCCGCAGTTAAAGATGCCGACTTACACGTACCGGCAATCGGGGGGTGGGTGCCAGCTGATAAGGCCGTCTTCTCAGGTACTTGGACTGAAATTGGAAAGCGTCTGGAGGCCTTCCTGAGCGAAGCTTCTGAGTACTCACCGGACTGTCGACGCTCGAGAAACCAGCTTGTCAAACCACTAAAAGAGTGGGTTCTGCCGATTGCAGAAGGTAACCGAAAATGGGGTGCTTTTCTGGATCTCTTGGGCGTGAGCGATGGTCTGAAAGAACTAGCATCCGGTGTTAAGAAAAGAGGGTCGCCCGCGTACCATTGGGACAATCTTTTGCGAAACGGAGATGCCGACCGAGGACTTTCCAAAGAGTGGGCAAAGTCAGCTCAGCATACCTCCTTTAATCATCCATACACTGAAGACTATACGCTTAAGGGTGAGTTCTGGCGACTGCCGGGACAGATTGATTACGGTGAGTTTCCAGACCACCTGCGCGAGGCGTTCTATGAATTGCTTGTCCACCATATCGCGCGTCACCGCAGCAAATTCTTTTTTGCTAGGATCGGGCGCTATCGTCGATCGGAACGTGATTGGGATGAGCGCCGCATTGTCACGCCTTTAGGTGCCTTCTTGCGGTCCGAGGAGTGGCTGCAGGGAGAGATGCGCGGAGAGCGCATGTTCTTATCACCGAGCCAATGCTGGGCATCGAGAACAAAGAGACCGGGTGTTCCGGCATTCATGCCGCGTCTCTCGGACGACGCGAGGGTTCTCGTTGACCGGGACGAAGTCGCCGAAATTGCATTTGGCGAGGGGCTCGGGCTTCAAGATTGGGCCAGCCCCGAAACAGCCTCGCTTCGCCTCGTTGCCTTGGCAAACTGCGTCGAGAAACTTCAGTCTGGAGATATCGCAACTTTTCGACGACAATACAGTCGGGCTTGGGGAGAACTCGCCGAAAGCCACGCCGAATTGCCACCCAATCTCCCGCTTGCGGTTCATCGTCGTGGAAACTTGATCCGGATCGAAGCCGACGAAGGGGCCCAGACCAAAGTGATCCTCGTCGAAAACGCGCAAGGCTTTGAGGCGCGGGCTCTTTCAGCAGCAGGCATGTCGGTACTTGAGCTGGGTGAAGTCGACCTTGGGGTCATCGAAAAGAGCTTAGGGCAGATTGAGGCTTACTCTGCGGAGAAACTGGATCGTGAATCAGTTCGATTGCTGGTGGACGGCTCGGTTTTCGTACCTTCGGTCGACGACGAGTATCTCGTGTCAATGGGCCTGGATTGGCTTCCTGAAATTGCAGTTATTGCCAACGAAGTGATCGGCGAAAACCTAGAGCGAGGTATCCTCCAAACGACACTCGACAGTCGAATTCGGTCGATCAGGGTTCGGAGGTGCAGATCGATTTCTCTGACAGTGGCTGGCCAGGAAGTGGCGAACGGCAGTCACATGCAGTTGTACGCCTATCGGGATGAAGCTAACCCGACGCTCATTCTGACGGACGGTATCACAATTGACTGGCCTCGACTGGCAAAGGGCCTTGCGGCCGAACTCTCCAAACTTATCGACACTCGACTTCGATCTCTCGAGTTGGCCCTTCTTAGGCTTGCGCCGGGATACCCTGATGGCTCTCTAGAACGACCCACCGATATCGAACTCGCTTCTGCGCTTGGATGTGATGTTAGAATAATCGAAGACATGCGTGCTGGGATGCGGACTGACCTAGCGCACGTACTTCACTTGGTCATTCCGGTCGTCGCATACTTTGAAAATGTCGATCTTGCTCGGGACCTCGCCGATGCCGCCAAGGATCAAGGCGCTGAATTCAAACTTCGGGTTTGGCTGGAGGCGCATCTTTCAACGAAATCTCCTGCTGTCGCCGACCTGCTCGCGGCATGCGAGGATAATCCTGATCGGCGGTCAATTGCGACAGCGCTTGACCTTAACTACGGACAGTTCAACCGAGCGCTCCTGTCGCTCGGTGAGGAAACCCTATCAAGCGACGTGGAATTGCGAGCCACCTTCGAAGCTTTTTTGCGTGAGATGGCGCCCACGTTAAGGGACCGACTACGGCGGCTGCATCTAGATGACTACCGGCTCGGTAAAGACCTTTCGACTTACCTTTCAAGACGCGAACTGAAGTTCATCCCGTTTGAACCAGCTTGGGTCGTCGACTTTGAGACGCTCGACCGACAGATTGTCGTCGAGCATGTGGAGACATCCTTTGCTGCGGCGGTGGGGATGGTACCGCAATATCAACTTCCGCCTTTCGAGAAGACGATCAGCGAGAACCGCAAAGTGGTTCGCGCCTTTGCGGGCGAAGCCAAACCCGTAATAGGGGCGTGGTGCCGCAAGAACCATATTGATCTTCCGGAGGTCTGGGAAAGAGGAGAGGCACAGGAGGTCGTGCGCTTGGTCGAGAATGCAGGCCTGCTTGACTTCGATGCCATCAACTCGGACCGTGTCGCAGCTCTCTGCGAGCGCGCCGGAATCTGGCCCGATGAAATGCCTGCAAACATTGATCCAGGAAGCCTTGGGCTGGACGAGAGCGCTGTACGAGAGGAACAGGAGCGGAAGGATAGAGAGCAACAAGAACGCGACCGTCGGAAGCGGATCATCCAATTTGCCGGACAAGACCTTGATTCAGGTGATCCCTCATTTGCCGCAGCCATGCAGAACATTGCCGAGGCCGCGATGGCATCCGACGATAGCTGGTTCGCACGGAGTCGTCAGCGAACCAGGTTGGTGCCATTTGATGGGGCGTCGAGATCGGACGCCGATGGCGGCAACGGCGGGGGAGGCAAACGGGGTCAACGCGCCGCCCGACTGACAGAAACGCAGAAGGTCGCAATGGGTGTCGCCAGTGAATGGTTGGCTTTTCAGTATCTGAAGCGACGGTTTCCCGACGCCGTCGACGAAAGCTCGTGGGTATCGGAGAATAGAACGAAGTTCTTTGGCGGCGGCGAAGGTGACGATTCAGCCGGTTACGATTTTCTCGTACAGACACCGTCGGTCGACTGGATGTTTGAGGTGAAGTCGACTTTGGAGGATGGCTGCGAATTCGAACTGACCTCCAACGAACTCCGCGTCGCTAGCTCTGCCTCCCGAACCGGCCGCAGACGATATCGGATCCTATATGTTCCCCATGTATTTTCGCCCGAAAACTGGTGCGTTTTCGAACTGCCCAACCCGATGGATAAGGAAACACAGGCTCAGTTCTCCGTAGTTGGACGCGGCTCGCTTCGACTGCGCTTTGAGCGACGGTAAATTCGCTAGAAGCAGAGAAGGTTCGACGCCAGTCCCTTGCCCTCCGCCACTCACATTCCTTGTTTTTGACCGGAGTTCGCGCCGGCTCGGAATTCTCGCGTGTTCCGGGGGTTATCGGATTGCCTGTCTTCCAGAGACGATAACCGAGCGGCACTTTTGTCCCAGTTTGGCCCGAAGTCTCTGTTGCCACCATCTGGCGCTTCGTTTGCCGTATTTCCCTGCTTTCAGGGAAATCAACAGGGAACTTGGCGCAAAATACTACTGTTTGCGGGGGTTGTGCCCCAAAAGATATCTATACATCAGTTGTTTACAGGAGATTTTCCTAAATCAAAAACAGGGAATTTTTAGGAGCCTTGCAGGGATTTCTTGTACCTGAGCAGGGAACGCATTTCGCTGATTAGGTTGAGACACTGAAGCTGTAGAGCGCATTTGCGCATCCCAATCGAGGGGTACTGGCGCGCGGATGATCTTTTGCAGACTTAGGACGACTGGTTGGGTGCCTTTGAGGATGGCAAGCTGAATCGACGGCGTCAGGATTGCGAGCTGGGAGCGCGTTCGGATGTAAGCCTGTGACTTGCTTTCCTGCTCGCCAACTCTCGAAGGGTGGTTCCGGACGTCAGCCTCTTCATCTAGCGATGGGCATCGCCGAGTGCCCGGATCAGGATTTGGTCCGGTGCGCTTGCGCATTCTTCTGTCTACAACCATTTCAACCAGTAAAGAGAGCTCGCCAGCAGAGACACCTTCAAGCTGACACGCAGCGCCGCACTTGCCGAGTGGCGCGAACTTGGCGCGCGACAAGGGGCAGCGCTACTGGCCTAGCAGAGACTGGTTCGGTTTCGTCTGACAGCACCGCCATTTTTCAATAACTTAGCAGTTTTGCGCGACCCGTCGCACAGCCTGCCGTCCTAACTACGGCAGTCAATCCGCAGCTTTCATGGCGTCCGCTGCCGTGAACGGGCAAGGCCGCGTTTGGTACGCTTGCGGTTTTCCGAATGAGACTTGCGCGTTTGCTGATTTCGGTGGGGTCCAGCGGTTCCCCGAACAAGCCCTTGAGCCCAAGGTTATCGGGATCCGGACTCATGGCCAGTAAATCACGAGCGCGACCGGGGCGCTGAATGACTGGAAGACCTTGGGAACAGCCTTGCAATATTGCTACCGAACTTGCACGGAGCGATTTTGGGCGCAGGCATTGTACTGGGCCCTGATGAGGTCCGCAGACTGAAGCGATTGGGACGGGATTGTGCGCTGGGATCCGGTTAGGGTGTAGGCACGCGACTTGCTTTTCGCCTCGTTCAAGGCCCGGCGGTGGGGGTATGTTTTCGCCTCTCACCTCTGCAACAAACTTCACTCCGTCATAGGATTGATAGCTGAACGGGGAGGTGATTTTCCGACCCAAACGAATCGTTGCCAAATGAGGCAAACGACCGCAGCTTGAAAGAGTCGCTTGGCGATCACCTATTGGTTTAGGCAGCAATTCATTTTTAGTGTGTGGCTAAGAGCAAATTGGGAAAACAAAGGAAAACGACAAACAACACCTCCTCTTCCGCGGCCCGTGCAAATGGCTTGGTTATGAACCGTCGGCATTTTTTGCAGACCAGTGCCGCGTCCCCTGTCGTCTTTTCGGCCGGCGCAGCCTTTGCTGACGAGACAGACGGCCACGAAGTTGATTTGGACTTTGACTTCGACGTGGACCGAAGAACGGTAACGATTACCGCGCTGTTCAAGCCGGAAGGCAGTCAGGTTCCCACGGCTGGAAATAACCCCAAACGTTGGACACTGGACGCACACCGGTTTGGCCGAACGGCGCGGTTTGTATTTCGGGCCATTTCGTCCGCGTCGGGCCAGAAGATCTACCAGCTGCGCATCGAAAAGGGACGCTTTGGCGAGATTTCGAACGCCCGGCTCGTGCTGACGTTCTACCAGCGTATGATTGGCGACACGCTCCGGTTTGGGGTGTCGGCGCGGCTACGTCTGTTTGAGTACGGTAGCCAGGAGGTTCCGGGTCGCCTGGAGGGGGCAAACGAGCTGCTGGGCAAAGGCGCGGATGGCGAAAGCCTGAGTCTTTTTCGCGATGTGGCGGACCCAGCCAAAGCATTCCAGCAATTTTTCACGACCACAATTCCGGTGGCACGGGCGAGTGAAATATTTGGCAAAGCGTTTTATGGCTTGGTCTGGCATTCCAACGAAGTCCCCGCAATAGCTGAAGTCAGGCTTGTTCTGCATAGTCACTTGGTTTTTTCCGTCTTGCCACTCGCAGTCCCGGGCAATACGCAACTGCATATCGGTGATCCTGCCTTGACCCTGCAACTGGTGACTTTTGGCTGGATGATGCCGTCCGAAGCTGAGCAGAACGTGGATACCGCCGGGAAAAAGGCAGCCGAATTGGCCGGTGAGGCCGAGCGAGAACACTACGATCCGGATACCTTTGAACTCCTTGGAACAGCGGTTCGATCGAACGCGAACACGGTCATGCTTTTGGGCGGCCAGGGGCCGACCGTCTGGCTGACCCAATTTGGTCCCAGTCCGCAGCTGCAGGCCCTGTCCGAGGAAGACGAATCCGGCTTGCAGACAGGTGTCTTCTTGCTGCGCAGTGAATCAGAACGCCGCGATGGGGGGGCGTTGGCCGAAGCGGTCTTGCCGGGACAGTTCTCTTTCTACACGTTCAGCATTCATGAGAAAAACAAGGACATAAAAACTCATGGCTCGGGTTTATTCAACGAGCTAGCGGGCCGTCTGATGTTACGGGCGGAAAAGGAAACAGGACAGTCGAATCCGGATTTCAGCCTGAGTTTCGACGCTGATTTCATCAGCACAAAACCGCAAAAAATCGAAACCCCGGTCGGTCGCCTGGTTTTGCGGGGGGCCACGCTTTCTCCCGCAGACGATGGCGCCAAATTCAAACGGGAGGGCAAGCGCAAGTCCGATCCCCCTGCGTTTTCGGATCCGTTTGCCCGCCGATGGGGCCAGCAGGTTTCGATCGTCTGGGCAATTGCCCGAACAGAGCGACGGCGGCTCAGCTGGCTTGAAGTCAACATGCTGCTTCTGGAACATACAGCCGGCCTGCCGGATGCCAGTTTTTCGCGACTGACATTTGAACCTACGGATCTGCGCATTATCTGGCTGCCAAGGTGGGTCGATGTGGAAGCCGACACCCTTGTCAGTACAATTCGACTGGGTCCGGAACTTGGCACACGGATCGATTTGTCCCGGGCAACACTCCGGGCTGCGCGCAGCGACGACCTGCTGTGGCTGGGCTTCCGATTTGATGGCGTCTGGTTGGCCTATGATGAAGATTGGCAGCCAGAGCTGGTCAAGGACAACAACGTTTGTGCTGCGCCTGTTCACAACGGCGGCTCTGGCGACGATGCGCGCCCTCTAATCGCGATCGATTTCCCCGGTCAGCACCTTTTTGAAGAAGCCGTCTACCTGCCCAAACCTGAACCCATGCCGGATGTGGACCTGGAATTGACACGGGTCTGGGTCGAGCGAGCCACCGGAAAAATCAATTTCGAGCCAAAGGGCGAGACCGCCCCGACGGGGTGGTTTGAAATTGATCCCGGCAAGGCAATTCAACTAGATGAAGCCCTGAACCGCTTGCCAGACCTGAAAACGCGCAAGACATTTCGGTTTGAGCTGTGCAGGGCAAAGGTTGAAAAAGAAAAAAATGCTCGTTTTGCGCTGTGCGAGGCAAAGGGTGAAAAAGACTCGAAAAATTGCACTGATGCCCGGCCGTTCAACCAGTTTCAGAGCGCGTTTTGGGATCGAAGCAAGCCGAAGTATGGCGCGCGCTTCCCTGCCGACCAGCGCATCTACATCGGGAATGTCGGTTTGGACGTCGATGCCCGCGCGCTGGCGCGTCACGTTCAGCGCCAGCTGACCCGCGAGCGGGCACCGGTCTTTCTGAAAGGTATGTTCGACCGGGTGTCCGAGACCTACAAGGCGATTATCGCAAGGCCCGATGACTCGCCCGAAGCGGATGCGGTCCGCAAAGTGGATGAAGACTTCTCGGCGGCGCTTGTGGTTGAAGGTCTTCTGGAACAAGCGGTGCCCGCGTATCAGTTGTTCCGCACGTATTACCGGGACGAAATGATCGCGGTCAGTGTGGGTGATGGCTCCGTTGATAACCCCGGGGCCAAGCATTGGCCCAAGGACAGCCGCGCCGAGAATGTCGAGTTTGTCTTTACACTTGACGGTAACAAGGCGCCGGGCTGGCTGGCCGGAGCGAACATAGATTTTGGGCACCTGAAAATTCGGAAGGAGTCTCTTCGCAAGGCATTCATAAACCAGATCCTCGCCTATGACGACACGGCGCAGATCAAACGGCAATCGCATGACGGCCTGATGCAGGGTCGCTTGGCCAATCCCTCACGGCTGGTCTTTCGGGTCAGTTGCGCAGATTGGGCCGAGCTGGTTCGGCTGGACCGGCGCCACCTGGATCAACCCGAAGACGCCGCCGCCCGCGTTCCACGCTCGGTTTTGCCCTTTACGCTGGCGGGTCTCACCAATTTCTCGGATTTCGAGCTTGCAGTGACCCGCCGCGCCGCGCGGATCTACGCGCCGGACGAAAGCGGGCGTCTGGACCGGCTCAGTCAGCGTACACTGAGCGTCAGCCCGGGTGCGATGCTGGACCATCTTGGGTTCGAGTCCGGACCTTTTGTCACCTCGGCGACGCGGTTGTCGAACATTCAGGCAACCCTGCGCCATCCACCGGGTCCGTTCGAGACGGCCATCGAAATTCCGGCGCGCTTGATTCTGTCACCGCATCAGGACGCGGTGGTTATCAGCCGTTCCACGGGGCGTCCGCCGGATGCGATCTTTGCCCGTGAAGAGATCACTCCCCCCGCTGGCCAGCCGCTCTGGACCGCCGATTTCCTGATCGAAGCCGAAGACCCCGGCCTGCGCGCGGTCCACTCTCCGGATTTGCGCAGCGAGGCGCTTTGGGGTCGCACCTATGGAAACGCTCTGCAGGAATTGCCGAATGGCAAGGTTGTTGGCTTGGCCGCAGCGCCGACACGCGGACCCGTACCGCCCTGGTTCTACGGCAAGGGGGCTGATCCGGTCGGAGCGAGGACAGTTACCTTTTTGGGCTCTGGCGGCAATCCCGAGGATCTTGACGAGACAGGTGAGGTCTCTGCCGACCACGCCTTTGCCTATGTTGATCAGCCGCAGGTAACCCCTACACCGCGCGACAGGGTTGCTGCATTCTGCAAGGCGTTTTTTGAGGCATCAGACAGGGCTGATACGAAAAACCGTGACGCCCGCTTTCGCACGACGCTGGATGCGTTCGACCGGCACGAGCTGGTGATGCTGTCCTCGGGATGGGGATTGCCCGTGTTGGGCCGGCGCAATGCGGCGGACGCCTTGGTGAGCGATTCTTCACAAGTCGAGCCGGAGCCCCGCCACCGGCTGATAGACCTTCAGGATGGTTCGGCGCTGTATCAGCCGCGCCCGTTGGAGGTGACCGAGTTGTCGCTTAGCGCGCTGGGCGGCACGCTGCGACATGACAGCAGTTTCGAGCCTCCGGCTGCTGCCTTGCGCATTGGCGACAGGCAGGGGCTCTTTGATGCGCTGTCGATCGAGCGATGGCAGCAATGGACCGTCTTGTCTCGCGATGTGTTCAGCGAGGTCACCTACAGGGGGTTCCTCTTCCCGCTGGGACACCGGGCTTCGCTGGTCAAGGTGACCCAGCGCGAGTTTCTGCGCGACCCTGACGGCGGTATCCGCGCGTACCTGCGTCAGCGCAAGTTCATTCGGTTGGGCAAGCCCGAAAAACGCTTCCCTGCGATCTTTCAACCCTTCGAAGGGCGAATGTTCCCGGTTGAGCTGCTGAACATCCTGACCGCACAAACCCCTGATATCGTGGATCCGGATCACGCAGTAGAGGTGGGCAAGGTCAGCGCGCAGGGCCGGATCGGCCTGACCAAGAGAAACGCGCTGGCGTTTTGGCCGCGCACCGCCCCGCTGGCCGAGGCCAATATACGCTTTGAGATGGAGGTCGATGGGGCAAAATCGGACCTGCCGCTGATATTTGTCGATAACGTCACCGCCAATGATCACGCCAGCCTGGCCGAGCTTGCGGCGTATTACAACCGGACACCATCACCGGACGAGGGGGCCGAAGCCGCCGCAGTCGATCCTGTCCGCCACATCCGCACGGTGCGTTTTGATGGTGGCAAGCGGCGCTACGCGCCTGAGCTCAAGGCCGGTTCGACCAGCCTCGAAACGGATCACTGGACCCTCAAGGTCAGCGGGCGCTTTGAAACCGTTGGCGCGATTGGGTCCAGAACAGACGGCTATTCTGTTCTGGATCCGCAAATGGGCAACTTTGCAAGCAACCCGGTGATGCAGGGTGCAGACCAGCCGCCGTTTTATCCAATGGTTGACGTGGCCCGGATCCGCGCGCGCCAGGCCGAGCGACTGGTTGGCACCACCTATGGCCCTCTGCGCGCGCGGTTCGACTTTGCCTTTCTGCGCGACGGCTTTCCCGAGGTCGAACCTGGCGCTGTCCTTCCAAATAATGCCAGCGAGCTGTTCCTGAACCTGGTTCAAGAGGACCAGAAGAAACAGAATATGGGCACCAAGGGGGACAATTCGGGCGGAGTGTTCCGGCCTTCAGGGCATATGGTGGCCTTCTCGCGCGGCTTGGGGGTCCTGACCAACGACACCTCGCTTGCTGTGCCTGTCTCTGACAGCTTTGCCGAGTTGGCTGACTGGTTCGATCATACGGCCGCGTCAAAATCCGACGACAAGCAGACGCGCAACCGCCGCCTGACGCCTTCAAACATGGGGAAACGCGGGCAGGGCCAAACCGAAAAAGATGCGGCTGATGCCGCCGTCCGTGACATCTACAAGAAGATCTTTGATGACAGTGCCAAGATCTTGGGGTTGGTCAGCCTCAAGGATTTGATGGAAGTCCTTGAAGGCCTGCAAAGCCCGAACACCGGCATGCCGGCATTGGATGAACAGATCCGATACGGTGCAGGCCAACTGCAAGAGGGTTTGGTCGGTGCTCTCGACCAATTGCCTGATGAAGCGCGAGAGCTTGAGCAGCAGATTTCGAACCGGTCCGCAGACATTGCGGGCCAGGCGGCAGAAGGCGCCGAACTGGTGCGTCTGCAAGTGGTCAAACCGCTGGCCCAAGCGGTTGAAGATATCCGGTCGAGCTGGGACGTGCTTGAAGCCAAGCTGGTCGAGGAACAACAATCGGTCGCCCCGTCAGACATCAGCGCCATTACAATCCGCGAGATTTTCCCGGAACTCGACAGCGGCCTGAACGCCTTGCGCAATGCGTTGCGTGACAGCGCAATTCAAAGCGACGCTATCGCCTTTGCACTGTCTCTGGGGGCCGTCTACGAAGCCGGTCGCCGTTTCATCAACGCCCTCAAACGTTCTCTCGCCAACCCGGTGGCGCGGATAGAAGGCGCCTTCCGCGAACGGTTTGATGCCCTTTGGGGGATCTTCAAGACGGCAGTCAATGGCCTGCCGAGTATTCTAGAGAGCCTGGCCGACGCTTTTCTGAAGGAACAACGCCTGAGTCTGGCCCGCGCGCTGCCGGCCATACTGGTTCCTGACGAACGCAAGCGCATGGATCTGGTCCCGATCCGCTTGCCTTCCTGGACACCGATTCCGGCGGAAGACCTGGTTGTCAGCCCAGGTGTGAACGCCGCCGAGGTCAACACCATCCTTGCACGGCTATACGCGGACGCCGAGCGTTTGCGGGAACTGGTGTCTTTGCCACCAGGAGAAGTGCGGGGCCTTTTGGGGCATGTCATTCATTTTGCGCTGGAGCCTGACAGGTTGAAGGACCTGTTTGGCCAGAGTAATCCGGCACGATGGTTGTTGGATGAGTTCCTGCAAACGAGAAACTACTCGGATATTTTTTTTGATTTTTCGTCGGGCAATTTCCCGACCGAGCGAGCGGTTTCGATAGGGCAAAACGCGGAAACGCAGATCCGGGATCGCCTGCAGAAACTCGGCAATGACGCAAATGATGTCATCGACGGGACCAGGACCCGGATCGAGGCCGACCTTGTCAATCTCAAAGGCAAGCTTGAACAGGAAGCTTATGACCAGCTCGAAGAGCTGATCATTCCCTTTGTCGCCGATGTCCTGACGGTGGCCGAGACTTTGCTGCAGGACGTTAAACTCCTCATGGACCAAGTTCGCCGCGACTATGCCGAGGAGCTTGCATTCATCACACAGCTGATCACGACCGCAGACGCGTTTCGCAGGTCTTTTGACGAAGCCGGTCAGGCCAAAACACCCAAGCCTGTTCTGGAGGCGTCCATCGACTTGCTTGAGGTGTTCATCGGACCCGTTCAACTTGGCGCAGACGAAATATGCAAAGCGGCAAACGATTATCTGGCACCGCTGCGCAAGATCGTCGGATATTATCGTCCCGACGGGTTGGCGCTTTCGGATCCCAAACGGGTGACCACGCCATTCGAAGTCAGACCCTTCGAATGGGAGACCGGACCCGAGCTTTTGTATGTTGCCTATGAGGGGGGCGTCCTACCGGGTGGCAAATCCCCTGCAACACGCGTTTACGCGGCCCAGGCCGAACTGAAAGAGGCGCTGGAAAAAGCTTATGCCGAGTTGCCCGGTGTCAAGGCCAGGATGCAGGACTTTGTCGAGGATGTGCCGGACGAGGCGCAGGAGCGGATCAACTCTTTTGCCATCATGCTCGAAACCGATCTGGAAGAGGTGCTGCCCGAACTGGCCAAGGTCAGCTCTGCATTGGCGGTTGCCCATGGCGACATGGTGTTGGCTGACCGTGGTGCCGTCCAGCTTCGCAAGCAGCTGAGGGCCATCGACGAGCTGGATCTCTGTAGTACGGATCTCGAGGCGTTCTTTGACACGGCTTCACGTCTGCCTTCGGACATTCAGAGCTTTGCCGCCCGCTATCCCAAGGTGCTGGGCGCTTTGGAAACTTCCGCTACTGCCGTCGCCACAGCAGTCGACCGGTTGTTTGGCGGCAGCCTGCCCTGGGTCGCGCTGTCCGGTCTTGTGACCAAGGCTGCGGTCGAGACCGACTATTTCGAAGGGCTTGTGGCAGACGCCCGGAAAACAGCCAAAGACTATTCGGTCCAGCTGAGCAGGCTTGAACACAGCACAACAATCCATGTGGCGGGCCTGCTGAAGGACGTTGTCGGTGTCCTGCGCGCTCAATCGCAATCGCTGACTGATCTGGTGAAAGAACTGGTCGAGATCCAGAATGTCCCCTGGGTCAGGCAGCTGGCCGTCTTTGACGGGCTTGACGCCAATCTGCGGGAGCTTGAAAAGGTCGGCCCGTACCTCAAGGACCTGGAACAGGAACTCGGGACCATTGCGGGCCGAGCCGGACAGACGGACCCCGCGAATTTCGCACGGCTGCAGGACCTGCGCGCGCCGCTCGAAAATGGGCCTCCGCCGCTTCAGTTTGTCGGAGTCAAAATCGACACCACGTTCGATCCCAAACAAGAGCTGGCCGAGATCCGAGAGATCACCCTGCAGGCCGAAGCCGAGTTTGACAAGCTTGTCGCCCACCTTCGGTCCGAGCTGCGCCGGGCCGAGACTGCCGTTCTCAGCGAACTGGATGTATTTGTAAAAGACTACATCCTGACTCCGAAGGTCAGCATCGGTGATGACAACTATTCGCTTGCAGGATTTTACGACGAAGCCATAAAGCTGCGAACCACCCTGGTGGGGCAGACCCCCGAGGTTCTGGCAGACACGCTGACCAAAGAAATTGCCGTGCGCCCGGCGCCGCACCACTTTGGCCTAGACGGCTTTAGCCCGGCACCGACGAATGAAATCCCAACGCTGGCTAATGATGCGCTTGCCGCCGACGCGGCCTGGCTGAAGCATCTGATCGAAAAAAAAGGTAAGCCCCTAAGCGACCCGAAACAACGCCGCTTTCTCACATCTTTCATCACCCAATGGAGCAATGAAGCGTCCGCGCCCATTCTGATCGGCAAACAGGCTGCCAACGTACTGTCCGAAATCCTGCGCGGAGACATCATGCGTTTTGTCGACCTTGCGGCGATCCGCGCGCAGATCGAGGATTACTTGCTGGATCTCGTCCCGTCCGAGATTCAGATGCGCTATCGCTATGGCGTTCCGCTGGGCGATCCGGTGACCAAAGCCACGGGCGGTATCTTTGCACCCGCAAAAAAAACGCGACTGGATGTTCGCACCGGTATCGTCATCAAGCTGAATCGATTCCAGCCATCGATCGAGTTCTCGTCAAAAGGCACCATTGGTGCCTTTGATATCAAACTGGTGGGCGACGCTTTTGATGCGCTGACTCTGAAGTTCAAGGGCGCCACGTTCGAAACCAGCGGCGGCTCAAAACCTCGTTTTGACATCACCTATGACGACTATGTAATCGGCACCGAGCTTCAATTCCTTCAGGATCTGCAATCGATCCTGTCGCCTTCCGAAGGCTCGGGCGCGTTTATCCTGCCGCGCTTCGATCTGCCTGGAGTAGAGGCAGGCTATTCGATGAACCTGGGCATGTTCTCGATTGGAGCAGCGTCGTTCTTCAACATTGCTCTGCGCACCTCGGCCATTCTGCCCTTTGGACCCGGCGCAGCGCGTTTCCGTGCTGCGCTGTCCTCACGCTCGAATCCGTTCACCATTTCGTACCTTCCCTTTGGCGGGTCAGGCTTTTTTGCCATCGAAGCCAATGCAGACGGTATCGTCGGCTTCGAGGCGCAATTCGAATTTGGCGGCGCGGCGGCTTTTGGTTTTGGCCCGTTGACGGGGCAGGGCCGTTTGATGTCGGGCATCTATGTTCGCCAGATCACACTGGCGAGCAATCAAAAGCTGACCGAGATCACCGGGACGTTCTATATTGGCGGTTCAGCCCGGATTTGGATCTTTGGCTTTGGAGCGTCGCTGTCGGTGCGTCTGGGCATGGTGAACGGCAACATGTCCGGGGAGGCCGTATTCACCTACTCCTTCTCGATTGGTTTCAAGGATTTCGACTTTTCCGTCACGGTCTGGAAACAGGAAGGTGAGGGCTTTTCTGGTCAGGCTCACGCGTCTTTGCTCGGGCCTGGCGGCACCCGGTTTGCTGGCGGTGATGGCACGGGCAGCGACGCCCCTCTGGTGGAAACAGATGCCCTCTGTCCGGACAAGGATTTTGGCAGCTATCTCGACAAAACCTTCGACGATGTTCCAAACAGCAGGGATTTTTTCTGATGGTGGCACGGATTGGTATTTCTGGCGGCAATGACATAGACGAGCCAATTCCGGTCTCTGTGGATCACTACGTGCTTGCATCGGGTCTCAAGTCCGAAACCCGGGCTCAGCTTACCTTGCAGCTTGAACCGAAACCGGACGGAAACGGCGATTATGGACTGCAAAGCTGGCCGCAGGACATAAGCGAGGGCCTTCGCGACCGTGTGGAGCTTGTGTTTGTTCCGCTGCGCAACTCTGCGGCGCTGTCGCCGCTGAGCCCGAGTTCCGAGGACGAAGAAGCGGTCGTGCTTGAAGCGGAGGTGCAGGGGTTGCCCTCTGTCGCCGGGGACGGGGCCGCTGACAGTCGGGAGCGAAAGGATCGGCTACGAGAGGCGGCTCAACTATGGAAGCGCTGCCTTGGCTCGGACGCACCCATACGCGATGCGAGGGCCGAAGCAGAGGCCAAAGCCCAAGACGAGGGAAATTGCAACGGTGGTCCCAACCTCGGCTCCGAGCCCGGTATCAAGGAATTGGAGCCGGGACGTTGGGGTGATTTGGTCGAAGCGCTCAAAGTTTCGCAGGAAAACGAAGGAATAAGTGCCAGCGACACGCTCAAATCAGGCTCTGCCGCCGTTCAGCCTCTGGAACAGGAGCACTTTGGTCTGGATGGCCAGGTCCTGAGCGCGGGAATGAAAAAAAGAGAGCCGATTGCAGGTGTCTTGCCGGTGCCGCATGCAGACCTGGCGCTGGCCCTTGACCAGCAGCGTGCACACGAGCTTTGCCTGTCATTGGCCGAGGCCCATGGCGACCCCGGTTGCCGGGCCGAAGCAGAAGAAAAATGCCGCACAGCGCTGCCTGCCGACGATCTTTATGCCAAGGTGCGCGAGATTCTCGACGCAGATCAATTCACCGTAAAGCATCGTTCCGACCTGCAGGAGGCTTTCGGTAACACGATCGATTTACCTGAGGAGGCGAAAGTCAACTCGTTCACCAAGACCGACCTCGTGAACGCGGTCCGTCGCGCGCTGAAGCTCAGAGAGTACAAGACTTTGAATCAGGATCTTGGCATTGCACGGGAACCCACCGCCAAAGCCTACTGCGACGAAGCAAGTCGCCTGGCGAATGGCACCTGTGGACAAGAACCGCAGGAACAAGACGCGCTGTGCCCGAAACGGGCGCATGACAGAGCAGCACGAGAGGAGGCTTTTGCCAAGGCTGAGCAAGTTCAGACATACGCGACTTGGCCTCAGTACAAACATGCTTGCGAAGCCGAAAAACTGAAGAAACAACGCACAGATCCGGTAACCGGGCGGGAACCAGTCAAACCATATAACGAGATGCCGATCGTCCAACGCTATGCGGCGATCAAGTCCGATCCGGTCCTGGCGCGCGCCTTTGGCCTGACCGTAGATCTTGAGGTTGACATAGAAGGCTTGGAAGACGGGTTCTACGTGGTTGCGGCACGTTTGAACGATAAGGTACCAAAAGCCCAAGCTGGATACACCTGGACACTGCTTCAAGTTGCCAAGACCCGCACAGGCGGTGAATTCTGGCCGGCCACCGAGTATGCCGCCGCACAGCACCTTTCTGCCCGACAAGGCGCGCGCCCGGCCAGCCAATCCGGCGGCTTGCTCGCATTGTCTGACGGGGCATGCGGTGCCGATGCGTCGTTGCCGCGCTTTGATTTGACCAGCATTGATCTGCGAACGGCGACGGATTCCGAGTTCCAGCGCAGGCAGGCACGGCGCACCAAAGTCAATTCGACGCCCAAGCTCGAACCCGGACAGCGGGATCAAGAGAACACGGGGCTGAAGGACGCGGATGACCTGAGCCTCGGGCCAAGGATACTAACCGGCGGGCTCACCTTTTTGATGCGCACTGCCGGCACGCAGGCCGCAATCCACCTGGCACGCAGAGATGGGCGCAAGCAACCATCTGAAGAGAGCACGCCAGATGTCGTGCTCGATGCTGATGATCTGACTACAGGTGTTCGCCCGATCATCGGTTTGCCCACTGCGGGGCACAGGATCAGATGGTATCCTTTGACTGCGCGCGAAATAAAATACGGAACGTCGGGAGACGCCGACGCCGCCAAGGCAATTCAGGGGCTTGTCACCGCCATTCTGCCGGACAAAGGTCGCAAGAATGCGTTGATGGATGGCTATCAAAGCGGCGCCACGCGTTTGCTGCCAGCGGGCAACGGCCAACAGGAAGCCATGGTCGAGGAGGCGCTTACCACGTGGGACGGCAGCCCGATGGGCGTTGATGTCACCTCTGGGACAGACGCCTCGCGAGACATACAGATCTTTGGTCGTACTCAGAAATTATTGGAAAAAAGCTTGCCGGCGCTCCGCTTTGGAGTGCCGTATTGTACAGCATTGGCTGCCGTATATTCGGGAGGGACGTCGCGCCAGGCAAGCACGATGCGCCTGAAACATGGTCAGGGCGATCCCGCCATCTACCCGGCGCTCGAGGCCAGCGCCTCTGCAACAAAGCCGTTTTTCCGGTTTCTACGCCACGAAAAAATCGCTGCGCCAAGTTTTGCGATTCCGATTGGGCATGCGCTTCGCAGTTCTACTCAGACACCGAGTGGTGGGCCGAGACCGACGGGCACGCCCGGTCCGATGGGGTTTGAGACCGGCCCGAACATGATTGTGCGCACCGTGGGAAAACTGCATGACGATGTGCCGAACGCGAATTTGGCAACGCGCAAGTCCAAGGAAGATCCGCGTATGACCAAGCGCGGCGCGCCGACAATCAGCCACCGTGCTGTTCTGGTGCCGAATGTTCCTTTCGATCTGGCTGAATGGCACGGCGCGTTTGACACGGTCGAGCCGAATGCGGACCCGTCGTCCGCCTATGGGTTTGCCGCTGGATCCCGGGCTGCGAAGGGCAACGAGCAGGATCGGCAGATGTTGGTTGTCACCCGAACGGAACTGGAACGCGGGCTGAACAATCGTCAATCCGTCAAAAGCCGCACTTACACCGACTTTCCCCAATCCGAACAAGCCAAAGGATGGGTGCTGGGCGATGCGGTCTTAAAGACGGCGGGTCGCTATACACCAGCGTCCGGAGTACCCTCGCAACAGGTCAGCGACGCGCAGGTGAACCGCTTTTTCCCTGACCCCTTTGCCACACAGCTAGTCTTTGCGATCCGGCGCAAGGGCGAAGCGGACTATCTGGACGGTGGGCCGTTGATCTATGATGTTCAGCCTGCGGACGCGCCTCACGACAGGCTGCCGGTCATCGTGACTGTCCAAGCCGGTCCGAGGGAGGCCCGGACAAAGCCTGTGCGGTCTGTCAATGATATTGTCAGTGTTGGCCCCGAAAGCGCGGCCCGCAAGTTTTGCATGGATGCGGCGGGCGACGGCTTTGCGTCGATATTGAACAAGAACGGGGTCGCTGCAAAGGAACTCCGTTTGCTTTTGCGACCGGGCGAGGATTTCGAGATTGATACTTGGGTCCTGCCTGCCCGTGATGCATTAGCCCGCGAACATGCGCTGATCCAATCTTTGGCGGCCTTCCTCTGCAATTGCGGGCAGCAGGGAAGTCAAAGCGCCCGCGCGGCAATGGTGGCCGGTGCCAAAGAGCGTCTGCCGGCCACGTTCAGCTTGTCACTTGTGGCGCATCTGAACAACCTGCCGGTGGAGGACGTTGGCTATGTGGCGCCGGGTGGATTGGCTGCGCTCGACAATTCTGCGCTCAAGGCGCTCGGGCGAGCGGTAAGTGATACTCTGCGCAAAACTCCGCTGCCCGAGTTGGTCGGTTTCACGACCCTGAGTGCAGTACACGCGTCGAACAGGGCCGCTTCCAAGCCCGTCGCGCCGCCTGCCGCAGAGGCGCCTTTTGACGCGGATAATGGTCAACTGCCAGCATTGGACATGTCCAATGCGACGCCTCGCCCGATGCGTGCCACACGGCCGTCCCGGCTTGATCAGTCCCCCAAGGTTGCCCTGAGTATCAGTGCGCCGCGATCCACGCACCTTATTCTGGACGGTGCGGTTCCGTTCGACGCAATGGCAAATGACGTTGTCGAGATCGTAGCGGATGTCACTCTTCCCGGAAGTTCGACCTTTGACGACAAGAACCGTGGTCGATCGCTGCAGAACAGACGCCGGGGTGCCTGGCCGCCACTGCGGACTCAGGACGGCAGCCCGCGGACCTATTTGAACGAAGCTGGTGAAGAGATCCTTCTTTATCGAGATGCCGAAGACCTGTTCGGTTTCAAAGTTCGGCAAGATGGCCGTGTCAGTTTTGACACGGCGCGTGTGACCTTGTTGCGTGTCGAAGGACTGCCGCGCGACCTGCCTGGAGGACTTCTGGATCTGCGTGCTTTGTTCCTCGACGCCGGTCCCGGAAAGGCGCGCATCGCGCACCGCCATGTGTTTCCCGATGGCAAGTCCCGGCGCATGTCCGTCCGTGTGAATGCCTTGTCGCGAACACTGGACGACATGCGAACCGCGGCCCGTGTGGTCAGCGCGGGTGATCCTTGGTTGTCGGAAGGTGTGGGCGAGGGACTGGTTTATACTGAAGGCGATCATATCCCCGCCGAACCGGTCCCAGCTGAATACCAATGCAACCTGTCCGAACAGGTGGAAATCTTCCTGCCGGCGACCATCCGCCCGGAAAAGCCCAATGCAAAAACCCCTGTGCCCCTGTTGGATGCCTCCACAAAGCCGCTCCCGGGCGGTGATGGTCTGGTGCATCACCGTTCGGCTTCGGTACGGATACCACTGGGACGCGAATGGTTTTCCAGCGGGGAAGACGAACTGTTGGGCATTGTTTTGTGGCCGCCGGCTTTGGGGCGTGAGAACGGCACGACGGTGAAAATTCCCGACCGGTATGATGGAGGCAGCGAGCGCCTGGTCGATCTGGACGCCATGTCAGGTGCGGATCTGAAATTCAGCGATGATGACCTTGGGCCGGGAGGGCCGTTCATCTCGCGTCGTGGCAGTGATCCGGTGCGCGGAGGAATGGAGACTGAACCTGTGCTGAGCGCTTCGGCCTTGGCCGATCTGTCCCGTTCCGAGCCGGATATTCGACGTGCCGTCTTCGTTCCAGACGTGCTCATGCCCCTGGATCAGGGTGACAGGGACAAGGACGAGGGCGAAGAGAAAGCGGGCGCCGCCGGCGTCCCCCCGATGCGTGTTGGTCTGGCTGTCTATACTCCACGTTTCGATGTCGAGCGCGAGGAATGGTACGTTGATGTAACTCTCGACCCGGCAAATAGCCCGGACGGGTTTGTGCGTTTTGGTCTGGTGCGCTATCAGCCGCACGCGATCCCCGAACTGCGATGTTCGCCCCCTGTTGTGCAGTGGGCACAACCGCTCAGTGCACGTACCGCCGAGGTGAAACGCACGGGCGCTGGGATCCGCGTGGAAGTCACGGGACCAGCGTCCCGAGGGCGGGTCCCGCTCGAGTTCCGAGATACCCCCTTGGCGCACGGGTCAGGCGTGAACTTGAATGCGCTGAACAGCGAACCGGCGATGCGTTTGACATTGTTCAAGGAACATCGTCGCACTGTTGGCGACGTGCGGCGCGAAGGGGTGAAGCGCAAGAAATCGACCAATGAACTGCTGACGGATGCAGACTGGGTGTTGGTACTGCCGCAGCAATGCACCACGTCCGAAACGACTTGGCGGCACACCATTGACCTTCGGGATTACGACGTCCCGGAAACCGATGTTGAGGGGCTCAAACTGTTGATTGAAGAGATTGAACATTTCCGACCTGCCACCTACTCAGACGAACCGGTTGAAACGGCACTGCATGCTCAGTGGCGGACGCGTTTTCAGGAAACAGGTCCAAGGTTCTCTGCAACCATTGATCTTGGTTGGGAGGACGCGATCTGAATATTCAGCTTGATACGGTGACAATGATGTGGCGCAAAGCACTCGCGAAACCCTCAATTGCAAAATCAAAGTGGAGTGATCTCATGAAACGATTTTTTCTGACGAAACCATTTAAGACGAACGGTGGCAGAGGAACGGGTTTGATTTTCGGGGTTTTTCTGGGGGCCGGGTTGTCTTTGTTGGGCCCGGTTGCAACCGCAAATGAAGGGGACACTGTCGAAATCGTCACATGCGGTAACCTTGATACCGACAATCGGGCCAATTGGTGTGCGAAACCAGATGGAGACGGGGGCTTTGTGCAAGGCAAGTCACAATGCCGAAAAATATCGGAGGATACTGCGCAATACATTCATTGCTCGGGAAGCCCGACCCTGACCGAGACCCATTCCGATATCTGTTGTATGGAGAGCACGACATGCCCGGGGGCGTTTGTCTATGCCAGATGTGTCAATTGACGTCTGCCGCCGTTACCGGCCGCTCAATTTCCCGGAAATGGTACGTTCCGGTCATGGCCGGACACACCGCAGCGCGACAATGGAAACCAAAACACTCCGTGAGAACAATGACCATGGCCTTGATTAGACTGTTTTTCAGCTCGGCTTTTTACCTGTTCCTGACCCTTGGGGTTGGCCACGCTGCGCCTCTCAAGCCCGAGATCGCCGATAAGACAAAGACTCCGTACAAATACGCGGGCAAATTGTTCCTGGTTGGAAGCGACGGCAAATTGACGGAGCAGTGTTCGGCACAATATGCAGGTGCAAACGACGTCATACTGACGGCGGCCCATTGTTTGATCGATGACGCTGGCAACCCTGTTGCCAAGGGCAACCTGATCTTCCTGCATGCGTACACCGCTTCAACGCCCTTGGAGCCAAGCTCTGCATCTCAGGTTGTCAAATGCGTTGCCCTGCCGAACGATTATTCGGTGCTCGAACCAAACCATGACTTTGCTTTCCTGAAAATGGAAGCACCGGGAAATGCCGGCCATTTCAAGCTGGGATCCGGTTTAAAGGAAAATGATGTCGTTACCTCAATCGGTTATCCAAAGAACTTTCAGAATGGGCGCGAACTGATGGCGGTCCACGGCAATCGAAACGCATATTCGGACGTTATCATCAAGAACGTGCAGGTCTTCAAAGGCAACCCGTATGGCCCGGTGTCCAGCGGCGGTGTCTGGATCAATAGAGCAGCGGAAATCGTCGGGCTGAATGCCAAGACCATCGGGAAACCAGGTGGAAGCGCAGCCGACGACAATCAGGTCATTTCGCCGATTTTGGGTAGCAAGTTCAAAGACCTTTTTGATTTCGCAAATGCAGGGTGTTCGGGCGCTAACCCTTAATGGGCGTGTGTCGTCGGAAAGCCCGCGCAGAGAAGCTGTCCGAGCGGCCACAAATCACGCTTGCTTTTGCGAAAGGGGTCTGCTCGACTGCTGGGATAACTGAACCATTTTTTAAATTAGGAGGCCGTTGTGAAGAAGATCTTTCCCATTGTCCTGACAAGCGCGTGTGCGTTTGCTGGGGCGTCTGCAAGCGCGGACACGAAATACAACCTCAACCGTACAACAACGTCAGGAGCGTGCCACATACAATTGTCGACCAGTCTCCCGCAAATTGGTGTTTTGCTCGAAGCATTCGATACTCAAAAGGCGGCCTGTGACAAGGCGCTGACGCTGAAAACGGATGACGTGACAGAGACAGACAAATGTGTTGAGTACACCAAAGGCGCAAAGAAAGACTGCAAGGCCGAGGGCGTAGAGCTACCCTGATCCGGCTGGGCAAATCCGAAGAGTTGCGCCAGTTTCTGGCAGGGAGAATTTCTTTGGGCCGGAACAACGCGCCGTGGCGTTTGGGGGATGTCCTAACTTGGCTCGATTCACCGTTTCCCAGCGAACACACGGATTGTCCGCGTGTTGTAGGTATATTGCGCTCTGCCCTTGTCTGTTCGTCGCGTCGGGTTGTGGAGGACGGGCTACCTGAATGCGGCCCCCAGCAAGTCGAGCGCCGCGTCCTGCAGTGTGGTTTCACCCTGCCGTATGGCGCTGCAGGTTTTGTCCATCTTCAGGTCGTCCAGCTGGTCCAGTCGCTCCAGAAAAATGGCCTTGGCTCTGCGTTTCAGCAGCCCCCGCAGGCGGCGGCTTTGCTTCAACTCGTGCGTCTCATTGGCGGCGGCGTTTGAAATCGCAGCCGCCAATTCCTGAAGCCCGGTCAATTCTGAGGCAGATATCGCGACGACAGGAACGCTCTCCGATCGCATTTGGGCAGCGCGAGCGTGGCCCGAAGCTGTCTTTGGGTCCGGTCCGCAAGCGGAAGATCGCATTTGTTCAACACCAGAGTGTCGGCGATTTCGAGAATTCCCTCCTTGATCGCCTGCACGTCGTCGCCCAGTCCCAGCGCGTTCAGCACGACCTTGATATCGGCAAATTCCACGATCTGGGTTTCCGACTGGCCGGCGCCCACGGTTTCCAGAATGATGGTTGGCCACCCGGCAGCGTCCACCTCGTCCAGGATGGCAGGCAGGGACATCGACAGCCCACCAAGATGGCTGCGCGCCGCAATCGAGAGGATGAAAACCCCGGAATCCGTGCTGAGCGCGCCCTTCCGGGTGGTCTTGTCAGAGGAAACCAACTTGAGACAGAGTGGGAGGCCACATAGTCTCTCGGGATGACTAAACGCTCACCATTTCGCTACTTCAAAATCAGCCCAGAAATCATCCGCTTGGCAGTGATGTTGTGCGTCCGTTTCCCGCTGTCGCTTCGCAATGTGGAGGATCTCCTGCATGAGCGCGGTGTCGATGTGAGACACGAAGCGGTTCGTTACTGGTGGTATCGGTTTGGCCCGATGTTTGCATCAGAGATCAGGAAGCGACGCATTTCCGGTATGAAGGCGAGCCGGTGGCGCAGGCACCTGGACGAGATGTTCGTGAATATGAATGGCGAACGGCACTACCTTTGGCGCGCTGTCGATCACGAGGGTGAGGTTCTTGAAAGCTATGTCACCAAGAACCGAGACAAGAAAGCAGCATTGAAATTCCAAAGGAAAGCAATGCGCAAGCACGGTCGTCCCAAAGCGATCGTCACAGACAGGCTGCGGTCCTATGGGGTGGCATTGAAAGATCTTGGCGCAGCGGGCATTCAGGAAACTGGGCGTTGGTTGAACAATCGCGTTGAGAACTCGCATCTGCCGTTCCGGCGACGAGAACGCGCCATGCTCCGCTTTCGTCGCATACGAAGCTTGCAGAAATTCGCCGCCGTCCACGCATCTGTCTACAATCTCTTCAATTCGGAACGCGGCCTCTACTCCAGACCAAATTTCAAGTTGAACCGCGCCGCTGCTCTCGCCGAGTGGCGCAGTCTCTGCACGGAATAGGGACAGTTACGCTGTCCAAGCTGAGACGTCTTCCAATTAGTCTGCCAGCACCCTCTCATGAAACGAAACCCCGCAAAACGCAGTGCCCGGGCCTGAACTTTGGGAAGCGTTTCGATTGTGCGACGTCCCACGCCAATTGTTCGAGGCACGAAGCCAAGGGATAACAGTCGTGACGATCCTCGGTAGAAGCACACCGGTTCAATTCATTGAACCGCGGGATCGCAAGGATCCGACCTTTTGCGTCTTTATGTAACGAGATCATAGTCCATTGGGCGTTCTGCCAACAACGACAGTTCGATCTGAGCATCCCGTGTACCGTCGGCGGCATCAAACCTGTCGAGGATGTTTGCACCGCCGTAAATCAGATAGGTTTCACCAGCGTAGTCATTTGCTTGGCTTGCACTGATCAGGATATCGCCGAACCCGTCATCGTTGACGTCCCCCGCGGCGGATATTGAGCGGCCGCTAGCGTCGTTCGCATTGATGCCTTTGAAAACGAAACCGTCCGTTCCATCAAGATCAGCAAGGTCGACGCTTGCATCAAACCCGTCGTCGGATCCAAAAACAATATAGGTTTCGCCGGCATAAGACTTGCCGCCAGGGTCTGCTCTAAAGGCTCCGATCAAGAGATCGTCGATCCCGTCGCCATTTACGTCACCCGCGGACGAAACAGGAGAACCGCTGGAGTCATACGCATCCACACCATTCAAGACGAACCCATCCGTACCGTCGAGATCGGCCAGATACAGATCTGCCGGGAAACCGCTTTCTGAACCAAAGACGACATGTGTCTTTCCGGCGGTGAAGGTTGTGCCGCTGGCGTCGACCACACTGGCGTTTTTGCTCCCAATGACAAAATCATCAATTCCATCGCCATTGAGATCTCCGGCCGATGAGACACCTATACCCGAGGCGTGCCCTGATCCGGCGCCATGTACAACGAAGCCCGCGGTGCCATCGAGGTCTGACACGAGGATTTTCTGAGAGAACCCCTGATCCGTTCCAAAAACCACATAGGTCAGACCCGTTGTTATTCCCGAGGATTTGGCACCCCAGGCGCCGATCAGAATGTCATCGAACCCGTCCCCGTTTATGTCACCTGCGGAGGACACCGACTGACCGCTTTTTGCGTGGTAACTCGTGCCTTCCAAAGCAAAGCCGTTTGTTCCGTCGAGACTACTGAGAAAGATGGTGCTTCTGAACCCTTCGTCCGAACCAAAAACGACATAGCTTCGGCCCGCACTGGTGTGCACAATGTTACTGCCATCATCCCGAAACCCGGCTATGTCGGCAGAAGGTGCGCCAATCAGGATATCATCAATGCCGTCGCCATTGATGTCACCTGCCGAAGAAACTGCTTGGCCGCTCAGTTCGGACCTATCGATGCCGCGCAGAACAAAGCCATTCGATCCGTCCAGGTCAGAAAGCTCGATACTCGCCCCAAAGCCTTCATCCGTGCCGAAGACGACGAACGTATTGCCTTTTTGCCCGCTTGCATGACTAGCGCCAATGAGGATGTCGTCGATCCCGTCGCCATTTACATCGCCTGCATTTGCAACCGACCGACCGCTATAGTCCTGCACGTCGATGCCGTTCACAACGAACCCGTTCGTCCCGTCAAGCTCGGACAGGCTGCAAAACTCGTGATAGCCGTCCGCAGTCCCGAAAACGACGTAGGTCGCGCCCTTTCCTCCAGCTATGCCAGTGGTTCCAATGAGAAAGTCATCGATCCCGTCTCCGTTCACATCACCTGCCGAAGACACCGAAACCCCGCTGCTGTGACGGGAACCCAACCCCTCGAAGGTCTTGCCAAAACTCAACGGCAAAACTGAAGAACTCGTTTCTTCGTGCCTGATCTTGTTGATGAAAACACCCGCTTCGTCATAGTGCCATGTCTTGTAGGCATAGTCGGCAGAGTTGCTGAAATCGTCGAAACGCCTGGTTCGGATTACGCCATCCACATATGTCCAGGTGGTCTGATCACCGTTGTCCATTACCTCGATCTTCTCGATCAGAACGCCGTTGGAGTCATAGGTCCATTCATTACGGCTCCACGGGCTCCTGCTCATATCGCAATGGCCGTCGGTTTCCACGCGTTTGATCAGCACACCGTTTTCGTAGGTGTAGTTGATCGAGTTCGTGGTACCGTCGTCATAGGTCGTGTCGACTGCAGCGGTGTTGCCGTCCTCGTCAAAGGTCTTCACGATCGTATCCCAGAACTTACGGCTTTGAGCGCCTTGGCCGTCGGTAGAGATCTTCGTTGAAAGGACGCCATTTGCATACGTAAATGTTTTCGACAACGTTGTCCCGTCGTCGAAAACATATGCGATGAGTGATTGTTTGCCGTTCTCATCATAGCTCGTCGACAAGGTCGACCAGAGTTTTCTGCTCTGGCTATCCGCACCGTCCGTCATGAGCTTGGTGCGTCGCGTGCCATCGATATAGCCGAACTGGGTCGTCAGCGTTGTTCCGTCGTCGTATTGGAGAAAAGATTCCGTCAACCGGCCGTCGCTGTTGTACTCCTTGAAGCGTGTTTGCCACGACTTGGTTCCTGATACGTCGTGAAACAGTTCCGAAACACGGTTTCCGCCTGGATCTCGCACCATGACTATCCCGTTGTCCCAGTTGATCCGGGCGCTGCTTTTATCCGCGAACAAGATGGTTTCCAGCCCGGACAGGATTGTATCGGTGCCCTGGTCTTCGGTTTCGGGCGTTGCATCCGCCACCAGAATGCTGTTCCCGTCTTGCGCAAAGGAGATCACATAGTCCGGTGCCGTGCCCGAATAGATCATCCGGTCGTTTCCGGGTCCGGCGTCGATCGTGTCGTTTCCGTCCGAGGCAAAAAAAGTATCGCCCGCATCGCTGCCGGTCAGCGTTTCCGAGGCGTCCGTCCCGCGGACCGGGTTTTCGACTTGGATCGGGTCCGTAGCAGCGCTGGTGACAGCCTCTTCATTTCCTTCGTCGTCAACATAGCTCACCCGGACCGAGATTTCAGCGTCGAGATCATCAAGATCCGGCGTATAAGTGGCGCTCGTCGCGCCGACGATATCGGCGCCATCGCGCAACCATTGATAGGACAGATCTCCAAGCCCGTCTTCGTCGTCGAGGGTCGACACATCTGCGGTGAGGAGTGCGCCTTCCAAGGCGTCACCGACAATGGTGACGTCGCCCGTCGGGTCAGCGTTGATCGTGGTCGGGTCGGCGTAAACGCGGGCAAAAACATCGGTTTGAAGGATGCCGTCCTGATCGTAATGCCGTCGGGTCCAATTGACTGCGAACCCGCCATTGGGAAGCGCTGTCAGCCTGTGGCCATCAACTCTCCAGGCGCCGCTGCCTGTCCCGGGATCGGTGATCTGGAACTCGCTGCCTACGGTTTCGCCGGACGCGTCATAGACCTGGCCCAAAAGCTCTTCGTGAAGGGACGATCGAGACTCCCAGACAATTGCGAAACCACCGTTCGACAGAACTACAATCTGTGCAGCATACTGATGGTCACTTGTGGTCGAATTGACCATGAATTCGTCGCCTGCAGCCGTTCCATCGGTATTGAACCGCTGCGCAAAAATGCCCCAACCGCTGCCGTCCTGATTAAAAGAATTCCATGCTACGACAAATCCGCCGTCAGACAGGCCCGCGATGTCTGCATCACTTTGGTTATCAACTGTGTGGGTGTTGACCTGAAACTCGGTGCCCACGGCGGTTCCGTTGGCATCGTAGCGCTGACCGGATACACCGTAGCCATTGCCATCGCCCCCGCTGCTGGACCATGTCGCAACAAACCCGCCATCCTCAAGCTCGGTTATTTGAATGAAGTTTTGATAATCCGTAGTGTGAGTGTTGACGCGGAACTCGGTTCCAACTGCGGTCGCATTGGACGAAAAAAGTTGTCCATAGACACCATAGCCGCTGCCATCCTGGAGATAAGACTCCCACAAAACGACAAACCGCCCATCGGACAAAGGTTGAACGACCTGGCGGGACTGATTGCCTGCTGAATACGTGTTGATCTGGAATTCGTCTCTGACTGTGGTTCCGTCTTCGGCATATCTTTGACCGTAAACACCATATCCAGACCCGTCCTGTGTGTTGCAGACCCATGTCACGACGTATCCGCCGTCTGTCAGGGTCGTTACCCTAGCATAGAGTTGGCTGCTGTTCGTGTAGTCGTTGACTTGGAACTCGTCACCCGTCGGTGCTCCGTCTGAGTCAAATCGCTGCCCAAAAACACCCCATCCGCTGCCATCTTGGCCCGAAGACGACCACACGACGACAAATCCTCCATCGGGTAGCGCCGCGACAGGCATGTTGTTTTCATTAGTGTAATATCGGTGCGTATATTGTGAATCGACCGTCGTGGTATTGACCCGAAACTCGTCCCCAAGCGCGGCGCCCGTCACGCTGTAGCGTTGTCCATAGACACCATATCCACTGCCATCTTGTCCATTGGAAATCCAGATGACCACAAAACTGCCATCCGCCAGCGTCGTGGTGTTGGTGTTAAGCTGGGTATTGTCTGTGTAAGTGTTGACGCGGAAGGGGTCGCCGAGTGCCTCGATCATCAATTGTCCCTCTGGTTGTTTTTGCGGCTTGCGGTGCGTGCCATTAACGGGCGCTTCCACTTCGGCACTTTCCGGCACCAACAGAATATGAATATGAAATCAGCCCCGCCTCCCCCGAATCGGGGAGGACAGGCAACGTCTTTCGGAGAAGGGCGAGCACGGATTTGTAGGGATCGGATGTCTCGATCTTCGGCTCACACGGAAAAAATATTCTTTTCAATATATTAGGAAAATCCGTACTGGAACGGGCAACGGCCAATCTAACCGCCGCCTGCCGGCGTGACCCGCCATCCAAAGATTTTGGCCTGCGTTCAAAAATTCTAGGCAACAATGCGCCGTGCTTATAATTTCTATCAGATGTCAAATCTAATTAGGCCTGCGGATCGGTTGCCACCAAAATAAGATGAAAATTTGGTCATCACCGGCCATTTCGCACAATAATAAGGCACAATTTCCGTTGTTGATCGACTGCTGAATTCATGACTATTGAATGCAATTATTCCGCCCTAATGAGAGGACGAGTTTGCAAATTGCATTCGAACCACGATGCCACCTGTTTGTCCGATAGGCTGTGACACTCCCCTGACTTCAATTAATCGAGTTTGCCGCGCTGTCCGGCGCGTAGTTTGGGCTCACAGGTCGGCACTTGAACCAAACGTTGCATCGATCGCAATCTACACCGGTTCGCAGAACCGAATGCCGTCGGTTCCAAGACTCGGCCAAGGTTCACGGTTGATGACTTGTGGGCCAAACCGGCTTTGGCTGCCAGCAAGAAAGATATGGCTCTGGTGGAAGATGATATCTTCGGCGCTGGGCACATTTCGCGGAATGGCGACGAGCTCTGCGCTGTGTGCACGGGAAGCGGCCGACTTGTATGGTAGGTCGAGCAGGTTTTCGACCGTCCCGAGGGGATTTGGTCTTTGCCGAATGAAGTAGCGCAAAAAGTCCTTGAAAAGTTGCTGAAGTATACGCTTGCTTGTTGGCGTGTGAATTTGACTGGCCGGAGTGGACAAACAGATGCGACCGATTGGCGGGCGACTTGACGCATTGGTCGATTACTTCGAAGCCGTTTCTGGACGCGAGGATGCCGTCAAAGAAGTTCTTCGGCGTGCCGACCTGACCAAGGACTGGAAACATGTGGCGGGACACGTTGACCCCTTGTCCGAAGCGCATTTCGTCCGCCATGCTTGTGATGTTCTGCAAGATCGCATGTTCGGAATGCGCGCCGGATTGGCCGCTTTGGATTCTGGAACTCTGACCAACTACATCGGAAAGTTCTCCGCGACACTGCGCAGAGCAATCGAAAACTCCCAACGGTACTATGCGGCCATTGATCCCGCCTTTACCTATGAGCTTCGGGTGACAGGCAGTTCCGCATCCTTCGTTATTCAGAGAATCGACCAGTCACTGGCAAAATATCACAGGTACTCAGAGTATCTGGCCTTTGGGGTGCTCGGCGTATTGCGCAAGTTCAGTGGCGTGGAGTTTCTTCCGATTGAAATTCGCTTCGATCATGCTTCGGCTGTGGATCGAAGACAGATCGAACGCGCGTTCGGGTTTCGCGTTGTTTTCGAAGCCGAACAAACCGAAGTTCTGATCCCGTTGTCCACGCTTGATCTGGCTATTCCGACCTATGATCCCAAGCTGCGAGACCATCTGATGAATTACGGAGAAACGCTTTTGGCGCAGCGATCGTCCTCTGAACCGTCATTGAGGTCACGCGTAGAAGGCACGTTGCTCAACAGTATTCCGGGTAGGATCGTGCCTGCCAACGAAGTCGCTTCGAGCCTTGGTATGAGCCGTCGCACTCTCACGCGAAAGTTGGCTGAAGAAAACCTGAGCTTTCGTCAGATTGTTGATGACGTGAAATGTGATCTCGCGCAGACCTTCCTCAAGGGCGGCTATAGCATTTCTGAAGTCGCCTTTTTCTTGGACTATGCCGACCAGTCTTCATTCTCTACTGCGTTCAAACGTTGGTCGGGCATAAACCCTCGGGAGTTCGTTTCAAGTAATCGCACGCCAACAAAATCAGGATTGAGTTAGGGGCAGGACCCTTTGATTTCCGCTTGGAGGCTTGGTTCGCGGATCGAAAAATAAGCGGCGAACGTGTCTGGTCCATTCCGGCTGACGGATGCACAGATGACGCGTCTTAGGCCCTTTTTCCCGAAGTCCCAAGGCAAATCCTGCGTTGATGATCTGGGGGTGCTGAGCGGGATTTCCCTCATTACCCACAATGGTTTACGGTGGCGTGCCGCGCGGGCGGAATACAGGCCGAGCGAGACGCTTTGCACAGGTTGGAAGCGAAGGAGCGACATAGGTTTCTTCGCCGAGTTGCTGATCGGTTTGCGAAAGTCCTGATCTTAATTTACCGGTGGCGAAAACTGGACCATTTTCCAGACCAGCGAGACACGGGATTTTGAACCCGTCTTGGCCATGATCGACTTGATGTGGGTTTCAGTTGTCGACCTGGCGACGTTCATTTCCTCGCCAATTTGGGGCGCGCTGAGACCTTCGACCAGCAGCGGAACAATCTTTTTTTCTGTTGGAGTAAGGCCGTAACAGGCCGCGAAAGCATCCACACGCGCGGGCGGACTCTGCTCGGCATCGATGACGGTCAAGAGGCAGCCGGTCAGGTGTTTTTCAAGTTCCATGTTCGCGTCGCGCAAGGGAGAACAGATCACAAGAAGGGGCGGCCGCTCGCTTCCGCGCGACACGGGAAACTCGATGGCGGTACTATCGTCTTCTCCGACGGCGGTGCTCGCGACGCGGGCAATGGCGTCACGCATTTCGGCAGTCAGATCGTCAGACCGGGTACGTAGCTGGTTTTGACCGTCAATCCAGATACCGGCTCGGTCCGAAAACACGTTTTGTGCGTAGGTGTTCACTAGAATTGGTCGATGGGACTTGTCCATGACCACGACGCCCATTTCGATCTTGTTCAATACGCCAAGGACGGCGTTGTATTTTGTTCGCAGAGCGTGTCCCCAACGGGCGATGTCCAAAGCCTTGGCAAAATGGGAAGACAGTTGCCTTGTGTGAATCAAGTCGTGCCGGGGGATTTCACGCATTTGCACAGGGTAATTGAACACCAACCCCGACAAGAACGCTGGATCGAGTGACAAGTTGAACCAAAACCGATTGCCGACACCGGCCACTTGCCGCAAGAACCTGATTTCCGGTCTGTCCTCGAAGGTCCTCATATCGAACACGTCACTGTCGAAGATCGGCGTTTCAACCGGAAAATCGTGTGTGGCGAGGATTGCCTGGCTATCAATATCTTTGCCATCTCCGTTGATGAAGGTCCGGTTGTATTCCGCAAGAACGGGCGCATACTGCTGGTACACAGAACATCCAAGCTGTTCGCGATACTGGAACGTTTCCTCAACGCCATGCGCCCAAAGCAAGGCACCAAACGTCTGGGTCGACTTCTTCGCCGTGTCGAGGGCCCGCCGCAGTTGATCGGGGGCATAAGCGGCGTCGTAGATGGCATGCAGTGCCAAGGAAAAGTCGTTGTTTTTCAGCATTGAAGTCAACTCCAAGCAGCGCCGTTTGAGGCGAAAACTTTCTTTGAACAGGTACTTGATTTCCGAAATGGGTCATCAAATGTGATGCCGCCATCGCGATCAGTTTGCGGACGAGGTGTTGAAAGCACTTCGCACGCACGACCATCGGGCAATCAGAAAGTATGCTTTCGTCTTTCTAATTTCTTTGGATCTGAGGACAGTCTTTTTGAAGATTGCGCCAAAGAAGAACCCTTGTGAGCAGCATGCCTGGGTCATGTCAGACGAAACCAGCCTTGGGGCGGGCAGGGGGCTTGGCGAGCGTTTGGGTATGATCAAGCCTGCCCCTTTTTGCTGTTTCAAGATGAGCCCAGAGACCAGACCCAAACTGCTCCAACAACTCCGCGCCTATTCGAAATGGCAGCGGCATGTCGGTGAGGCCTTCGTGATGTTCAATTGCAAACGGCACTGCCTGTGGCGTGCGGTTGATCACGAAGCTATTTGGAAAGTTTGGGGTTCTTCTCTGATTTTCAGGATGTTCACCAGGCCTGGTGTCTCTCGGATGCCCTGAATGGCGGCAATGGCGGGTCGCGAAGCAACATCTTGGATGGTGAGTGAAGGTCCGGGTTGGGGCGCAAGAGTGTGTTGTTGCCTGTTCGCTGTCTTGAGTTTGCAGGGTCTGTTTCCGATGCGTCCCCGAAACTCGGACCTGATCAAGTTTGAGGTGTCGCGAACAGCGGTTGTGTCCCGGAACTCAGTCTGAGCGCTCTTCAAACCAAGGTCCGGTTATCGCTTAAGCGGTTATTGAGGTGTCAAAGCAGACGTCGCCGGAATGCCGGCTGGCGCTGAGCGGCAGGTATCATTCGCTATGTGGACATCTGGCGAAAAGCCTCAGCTGACGGCCCTGAGCCCCATGCAGGCCCATGAGCTGGCTCGCTTTCCCTTGGCCGAGGCTTGCTATTGAAACGATACCGCGTCAGGATTGGGCGAGTTTCGTACACCGTCAAATTTTGGAAGTGAAACTCGCGATGACCATGCAGATCTCAGCTATTTTACGCCGTGCTCAGCAGGTGGCACCCAATGCCATTGCCACCATCCATCTGGACAGGCAGCAAACCTGGTCACAGTTTCTGGAGCGTGTGCAAAAACTGGCTGGGGCATTCCAAAAGCTAGGAGTTGAACCAGGCGACCGCATTGCGCTTTTGTCACTCAACTCTGATCGATTCATCGAGTACTTCTTCGCCTCGGTTTGGTCGGGTGGCGCGATGATGCCGATGAACATTCGCTGGGCACCACCGGAATGCGTGTATGCCCTGAACGACGCCGGCGCCAAGATCCTCATCGTAGACGATGCGTTCGCGAAGGCCGTTCCTGCCATTCTGGCGGACGCGCCGGGGATCACTTCGGTCATCTACGCCGGCGACGGCGAAACTCCGGATGGCATGCTCAGCTATGAGGAGATCTTGGCTGCTGCCGACCCGGTAGAGGATGCCGGACGCGGTGACGATGATCTCGCCGGGATCTTCTACACCGGAGGCACAACCGGTTTTCCCAAAGGTGTCATGCTCAGCCACAAGAACTTCTATGTCGGCGGCATTTCCAATGCCCAGGAGCTACAGCTGCGTGAAGGCTCGGTATATCTGCATGCTGCTCCGATGTTTCACATTGCTGATTTGTTGTGGTTCACCGCTGTCACCTTTGTTTCGGGCACGCATGCCTCAATCCCGATGTTTTCGCCGGAGGCGACGCTTGAGGCGGTTGAGAAACATCGCCCTTCGCACCTTTTACTCGTTCCAGTAATGATTCAAATGGTGCTTCAATCTGAAAAACTGGCTCGGACGGACGTGTCGTCGTTGGAGCTGATCGCCTATGGCGCGTCACCGATTACCGAGGGCGTCTTGGCCAGAGCGTTTGAAGCCATTCCCAATGCTCGCTTCCTGCAGGCCTTCGGCCAGACAGAACTTGCTCCGGTTGCAACGGTACTTGGGACGGAATTCCATACCGAAGCTGGCATGAAGGCGGGTAAACTTCGCTCTTGCGGGCGAGCGACGCGGGTTTGCGAAATTCGGATTGTCGACGAAAACGACCGTGACGTGCCGCCCGGGACGGTCGGCCATATCATCGTTCGTGGTCCGATCACGATGCTCGGTTACTGGAACAAGCCGGAAATCACGGCTGAAACGCTCAAAGATGGATGGGTTTTTACGGGTGACGCAGGCTATATGGACGATGACGGTTTCATCTTTCTCATGGATCGCCTGAAAGACATGATCGTCTCAGGGGGTGAGAACGTCTATACCACTGAGGTCGAAAACGCCTTGTCCCAACACCCGGCGGTCGCCACCAGCGCAGTGATCGGTATTCCGGATGAGAAATGGGGCGAGGCGGTACATGCGATCGTGATCCTGAAACCCGGTGAAGAGGCGACCGAACAGGCGCTAAAAGATCACTGCCATACGCTAATCGCCGGCTACAAATGCCCGCGCAGTATTTCGTTCCGCGAGGAGCCATTCCCTCTCTCTGGCGCCAACAAGGTGCTGAAAACGGAATTGCGCAAACCGTTTTGGGAAGGGCAGAACCGCGGAATCCACTGAACTAGGTCTGCCCATGTGATGCGTAAGGCCCGATCGTTCGCAAGTTGGTCATCGGCGTCCTGAGAGTCGCTGCACTGTGGGCCAATGGCAGCGTTTTTCTATGCGCTGCAGCAAATGACAGTCGTTGATGGCAGCGTCTTGTCAGAAGAACTTGGGCTGAGAAGGGCGGGGGGCAATCGTAGCCCGGCTTATCAGTGAATGATCGCCATTTAAGTACGTCAAAAACCAACCCTGAGATCATCCGTCTTGCGGTGATGTTGTAAATCCGGTTTCCACTCTCGCTTCGAAATGTCGAAGACCTGCTGTTAGAGCGAGGCATTGATGTCAGCCACGAAACCGTTCGCTTTTGGTGGTCCGATATTTGCGGCCTTCGGTCAGGCGGAAGCGGGTGCAGCAGCTGCGCGCGTTCTCGAAATGGAGATGGCACGCGGGCAAGGCCTTTATGAGAGTGAAGGGCAAACGACACCACCTCTGGCGTGCTGTTGATCACGAAGGTGAAGTGCTTGAGGCCGTCGAGACCAAACGCCGAAACAAGCAGGCGGCTCAACAACCGTGTTGAGAATTCGCACCTACCGTTCCGACGAAGAAAACGTGCCATGCAACGGTTCAGGCGCATTCGTAGTTTAAAGATATTCGCACCGTCCATTCCTCTGTCGATAACAACTTCAACTTGGACAGGTCGCTCGCCAGCCGAGACACCTTCAACTTGACGCGCACTGCTACGCTCGCCGAGTGGCGCGTACTTGGCGAGGGATCAGGGGCAGCCTTACCGGCCTAGCCGAGACTGGTTCGCACCTGTCTGACAGTACCCCGCGATGCCCTGCGCAACGTGCTGATGATCTGGGTCTAGACTGGCCTGCAGCAAAGACTGGGTGCAGCTAAGCTGGGCCTCGTTGTGAACGCAGTGCGCTGTACCCGACACTCAACCCCCACAGGCGATCAAGAACATGGGCGGCGATGACTCGGCTTTGACCCTGATCTCCACCCGATACGCGAACGGATTGCTGGCCCAGATCGAAATCCGAACGCGGTAGGTATGCTAGACAGGTTAGGGTAAATCAGGAGCAGGCAATGATTAGCGGGTACCAGTCTCGTTGGGAGCTTTTATCAACCGCGGACGTTTGACAAAACCTGCGGCAAAGACTGAGGTTGGGACAAAACGGCCATCATTCTCAGTTTGATCAATCGCTTTTTTCAGCCAGCAACACTTGTGGTTGCTCAGAACAAAGGATCGTTTCCAGTCAAGCGATACAACCTCGGCTGACGCTGCAATTGTGGTCTCCAAGTCTTGGAGCAGTCTCAAAGACTAGCCGAAAAACCAAGAAACCGCTGGCTAAACACCCTCATAGCTCACGGAGCGACAATAGTGCCTGTTGCATCGACTTTGTGAGCTGATTGAAGATACAGATACCCAATGTGAGAAAATGACTAATGCTAAGACGCAAGTTTCTTTTTTCCTTCGCCAGCCTCGCTACCTTGACCGCCTGCATGGGCGGGAACCAGGCTGGAACCGTGATGCAGACCAGCTCGTCTTTCGTTGCTCCGGCAGGCAAGGCCTTGGTGGTGTTCTACCGCCCCGCGGCCTTTGCTGGCGGCGCAATTCGCTTCAACGTGCAGCACTCAGATGGGCCCGTTGGCCAATTGACGAGCGGTGCAGTGTTGCAGAAAGTGGTCAATCCCGGCACGCATACCTTCTGGGCACAGGCGATCAGCCAGGACGCGATCACCATTCAGGCGCAAGCTGGCCAAACCTACTTTGTGCGAGGCGATGTGCGCATGGGGATCTATGCCGGTCGTCCGCAATTCACGCAGGTATCCGAGACTACAGCGCGACAGGACATGTCGGGGTAGAATGGTCGGTAAGTCTGTGGAGCAATTTCCGGGTGATGAAGCGCAATCGTCTGGTGGAGTGCTATGGACTACTACCATGTAACGCTCGAAGGTTTTCCCGCAGATAGTGGAGACGTCGTGACCAAGGACGGCGAGGTTGTGGGTATTTACACTTGCGACGAGAATGACTTCTGCAAGTTTATTCCGAATGGCAGTACAGAACCGATTATATCGGCTTTTCATGTTGGGCCATTTTGCCGAGAAATAGCTGACTGGCATGCTGCGACGTGTCCTGACTAGCGAGCGACGTGTCTAGTATCAATTCACCTATCTATTCATGGCGGAAAGGCGTTCGGACTCGTTGGCATGTGAGCCCGACATCATTGTGGTCAAGCGTTGACCTTCGTTAGGGATCGGGCCGTTGAATAGTCTGCTGCAACTGCGCCGCTTGTTCGCTTGATGCCAGTGTTGCGGGGTCCAATGGATCCCAGGCAAGTGGGCCGATGCGGGCCGAGCCGTTGGTTTCGATTCGGTAGACAAGAAGGGGCGTTGCTCCTGTTTCTGTGCATCATTCATTGTGCACCTCCTTTTGCCTAAGCATGCAGAGAATTTGACGAATTTGGTGGCGCTCTGATCTGAGATCAGTGGGTAAGCCTGCCTCGTCCTTAAAAAATCTTGACATATGCAATGTCTCTATCGATCTTTGAATGAATGATCATTCAGTCGATTTGGCCCGGGTTTCGTCTGACCGAGACCCAATCAAGGGCCAAGAACGTGGCCCGACAGAGGAGAAGTAGACATGGACATCATCGACAACTTAAACGCAGTCAAGCGAGGGAAGCTGTCTCGCCGCGCCTTCAACCGTTCGCTGTTCGCGGCGGGTGTCGGTCTGTTCTCGGCACCTTTGTTGCCACGACGCGCAATGGCGGCAGAAGGTGATCATCCGACATTCTTCACCTGGGGCGGATACGATATCGCCGAAATTTACCAGCCGTATGAAGCAAAGCATGGCGTGTTGCCGAACTTTTCGATTTTCGGAGGAACCGAAGAGGCGCTGACCAAGATGCGCGGCGGTTTTGTCGTGGACGCAGCACATCCGTGCAATGTTGGCCTGAAACGCTGGGTCGATAGTGGTCTGTTCCAGCCTGTGGATACTTCACGCCTGGCAAACTGGGGCGATGTTATGCCGGAACTTGTTGCCATGGAAGGCAACGACAATGGTGCAGGCCGCCCGTGGATGGTGCCATTCGACTGGGGCGGAACGTCAATCACTTACCGGACCGACATTTTCGAACTCGAAGGCGAAGAGAGTTGGGACATGTTGTGGGACCAGCGCTATGCCGGACGGCTTGGCTCACTTGCTTCGGGTGGCGACGCCTGGTGGTGCGGTGCAATCAAGGCCGGTGTGGATTTCAAGGATATTGCGTCGGACGAGGCGTTTGAAAGGATTTCCGCCGTGATGCGTGAACAGCGTCCGCTTATCCGTGTTTACACAGACGACACAACCACGTTAGAGCAGGCTTTGGCGTCGGGAGAGATGGCCGCAGCAATGACCTGGAACAGTTCGGCTGTATTGCTGCAATCGGAAGAAGTGCCCGTAAAGTTTGCCAAGCCGAAAGAGGGTCAGTTGACGTGGGTTTGCGGCATCATGATTCACAAGGACGCGCCCAATCTGGACAAGACCTATGAAATGATCGATGCGCTGCTGAGTGTCGAGACAGGCCAGTTCATGATCAACGATTACGGATATGGCCATTCAAACCTGAAGTCGTTTGACGCCTTTGACGACGAGACCCTCGTGTCCTTGGGTCTCAGCAAGAACCCGGCTGAAATTCTTGGTGAGGGTCATTTCATGATCCCCCAATCTCAGGATTGGGAAACCCGCATGAACGAGACCTTTGAGATGATCAAGGCTGGCTTCTGAGCCAAGATGCACAGGCGTTCTGGCTGGCGCCATAGTGCCGTGCAAAACTCAACCGGGAGACAGCGCATGAGCGATGCAGTCAGTACGCAGGGGTCAATACCGCCGACGCAAACCGAGCGCCGAAACGGTCTTGGTCGTCTCATTGCCCGCAGTGAAGTACTGCGCGGATATCTGATGCTGTCCCCGGCGATGATCATCATGATCATCGGAGTGTTGATGCCGTTCCTTATCCTTGTCGCGATGAGCTTTTGGACAAGGGACGGATTTGATTTCGACACCACACTGACGCTCACCAATTATGGACGCGCAATAGATGAGCCGATCTTTGGCGCATTTCTGGCGCGATCATTCTGGGTTTCGGGGATCGCGACAGTGGCAACAGTGCTTCTGTGTTATCCGATGGCCTACTACGTGGCTTTCCATGTGCATCGTAACAAGATGCTTTGGATTATCATGATGACGCTGCCGTTCTGGACCAGCTACCTGCTGAGAGTGTTTGCCTGGAAGGTGATCCTTGGCTACGAGGGGGTCATCAACTCGTCGCTTTTGACAGCGGGTGTGATCGAAGCGCCTCTTGAGTTTCTGCTCTACAGCCAGACAGCCGTCATTATCACGCTTGCGCACGCTTGGGCGGCGTTTGCGATACTTCCCCTTTATGTATCGCTTGAGAAAATCGACCGCTCTTTGTTGGAGGCGGCTGCAGATCTTGGCGATGGTCCGACAAAGCGATTTCTGCGTATCACTCTGCCCTTGTCCTTGCCCGGAGTGATCTCGGCAACCTTCCTGATCTTCATCCCGACCACGGGTGACTATATCACCCCGGCATTGCTGGGCGGACCGGATGGGGCCATGATCGGCAACCTGATCCAGCTTCAGTTCGGTGCCGTGAACAACTGGCCGATGGGGGCCACGCTATCCATCATTCTGATGCTCTGGATTGCGGCCGTGGCCTTGGTTTTCCTGTTCGTTACACGCAAGTCGAAGGAGAGCCTGATATGAGCGACGTCTCCTACATCAGGCGCCCGAACCGCGTCCTGACGGTCTATGCCTACATTTTCCTGATCGTCCTGTATCTGCCGGTTCTGTCGATCCCATTGTTCGCCTTCAACGACTCCATCTATGTGCGTTTCCCTTTGCAGGGGTTCACGACGCAGTGGTTTGTGCAGCTTTGGGAGCGGGAATCTCTCTGGGACGCTTTGGGGAACAGCCTCAGGGTCGGTTTTTTCGTTGCGGCTCTTTCGACGGCGCTGGGCGTGCTGGCCGCCCGCGCGATCACGCGCACGCGGCTTCCCGGTCAAAGCGCCATCGTGGCCTTTGTCATGCTACCCATCGTCATGCCTGGCATCATCTTCGGCGTTGCGCTGTTGGTTCTCCTGAGCCGCATAGGCATCCCGCTGTCTTTGTACACAGTGACATTGGGGCATATGATTGTCTGCCTGCCATTTGCTATCGCAACACTGCTTCCTCGTTTTGAAGGTTTCGACAAGTCAATGGAAGAAGCGTCTGCCGACTTGGGCGAAAATGGTTGGTTCACTTTCTGGCGGGTCACTTTTCCGATCGTGCTACCGGGTATCGTGGCGAGCCTTTTGCTTACGTTCACTATCTCTTTCGACGAGGTGATCATGGCGTTCTTCCTGACCGGCACCGAACCGACCCTGCCCATGTACATCTGGTCTCAACTGCGCTTCCCGCGCGAATTTCCCTCGGTTCTCGCGCTGTCCACAATCATTCTCTTCGTGTCGTTCATCATGGTCTTTGCTGCCCTCTATATCGGTCGCATGGGCTTGCAGAAAAATGACCGCTGAAACCAGTAGGAGTTCACTGAGCATGACGCCGTCCGAAAGCTATATCTCGATCCGCAATGTCGGGAAGAAATTCGGTGATTTTGAAGCAATCGAAAGCATTTCAATGGACATTCGCGAAGGCGAGTTCTTCTCCCTTCTGGGCGCTTCGGGCTGTGGCAAGACCACCTTGCTGAGGATGCTTGCAGGGTTTGAAACGCCGACGCGCGGTGACATTCTCATCGATGGCCAACAAATGAATGATGTTCCGCCGTTTGAGCGCCCGGTGAACATGGTGTTCCAGAGCTACGCGATTTTTCCGCACATGAACGTGCGCGACAATATCGGCTACGGCCTGCGCAGGCTGAAATTGCCTCGGGCCAAGCGCAATGACATGATCGACGAGATGCTCGAACTGGTGCAGCTTCAAGGTTATGGCGATCGTCGGTCAGATGCGCTTTCCGGTGGTCAGAGGCAGCGGATCGCTCTTGCGCGGGCGCTGATCCTGAAACCCAAGGTTCTTCTGTTGGACGAACCTCTGGGCGCCTTGGACAAGCGTTTGCGCGAGCAGATGCAGGTGGAACTCCGGCGGTTGCAACGTTCTGTCGGCATCACTTTCGTTTTCGTGACCCATGATCAGGAAGAAGCCCTGACACTGTCAGACCGCATCGCAGTCATGTCCGGTGGTAAGGTCTTGCAAGTGGACACACCAGACGGCTTGTATGAACGGCCTCGCACCCGCGAAGTCGCCGGTTTCATCGGCAGCATGAACTTCATAGAAGGCAAGGTGTTGTCCAGGGTGAATGGCCACGCAACACTGGGCTTGTCGGCCTTTGGTGAAATCCAGGTTGACGCGAAACAAATCGGTTTTGTCGAAGGGGAGGCTGTGCCTTTGGCCATTCGGCCGGAAAAAATCGAGTTGTTGAAAGAGCCCAGCGAAGGGGCCGTACCGGGATCACTGGAACTGAAGAGCTACCATGGTGAGCGCTCGTATTTCCAAGTTCGCGTGGATGGGTGCGACGACCTCGTTTCCGTGTCCACTCAGAACGCGGGGCGCGCAAAGTTGCGCGCGTTGGAGGAAGGCGCAGCAGTTTGGCTGAAATGGCGCGATGATGCATTCATCGTTTTGGACAAGAATTGAGAATAAGACAATGGACGGAAATACAGAGCTGAAATCGCGCAGGTTCGCTCCGAAAGAGGTGCGAAAGCAGCAGTTGATCGACGCGACACTTGCCGTGATAGCGGAAAAAGGTGTGTCGGGCACGACGACGGCGCAAGTGACCGGCAAGGCGGGACTGTCTGCCGGTATCATAAGCCTGCATTTTGAAAACAAAGACAATCTTTTGAAGGCCACGCTTGAGTATCTTGCCGCAGAGCTACAGGAAAGATGGCAGGCGGTGAACGATGACAGCAGCCTGAGTGTTGAGCAAAAGCTCTGGGGTATCATCTCGGCAAGCTTCCATCCCGACATTTGTTCATATGAGAAAATTCGGGTCTGGTTCGCCTTCTTCGGTGAGGCTCAGTATCGCGCTTTCTATCGCGAGATGGTGGAAACGTTCGACACGGAACGCGGGAACGCGATTACGGCGCTTTTGGTGCAGCTAGGCCTGGACCAAGACCGCGCGGAAGGCACGACACAGACGATCGAAAGCCTGGCTGACGGGCTGTGGTTGTCGATGATGCTCTATCCCCATTGGGTGGACATTGGTCAGAGCCAACAACGGCTTTGGGAACTGTTGTGTCTGCATTTCCCGGATCGGTTTTCACTGGCTGCTATGCCGGCTGCAGTAGCGGCGAAATGAACAATTTCTGGTTTTCTCGGAGGACATTTATGGCTGGGGCTATTTCAACAGCAGCACTCCCCAAGTTTGGCAATGCCATGCCGACAAATCCGGACGTCGTGATTATTGGAGCAGGCGCGGCAGGGATCGGAGCGGCGCGGCGTTTGATTGGTGAAGGGCGCAGTGTTTTGATGATTGAGGCGGCCAATCGCATTGGCGGTCGGGCCTACACCGAAAGCGATACTTTTGGAGTTCCCTACGACCATGGATGCGCATGGCTGCAGGGGCCAAAGTCGCTGCCGCATCTGGATGTGATCCGCGAAAAGGGTTTCACCAAGGTGAACCATAACTTGGCCGATGAAGCGTTCTTTGTGGACGGTCGGCCCGCGACGCTCGATGAAAAGGCAGCCTTCGAACGTGCGCAGTCGGAAATTTATGAAGATGTCTGGGACAAGGGCGATGTTCCCGCGGCCGACGTCATAAAAAACCGCCCGTTCATGTCCGCGGCCAAGACATGGGTCACCATGGGACATGCAGTGGACATGGAGAGCCTGTCCACCGCAGACGTGAATTCCTATGAAGAATACGAAGTGAACTACCTGGTCAAGGAAGGGCTGGGGCGGATTGTGTGGGAGTTGGGGCAGGGTATCCCGGTCAAGCTCAACTGTGCTGCCAAGGTCATCGATTGGAGCGGCGAGGGGGTCAAGGTTGAAACGACTGACGGAACGATTTCCGCCGCAGCCTGTATTGTCACGGTGTCCACCGGCGTCTTGGCTTCAGGTGCAATCAAATTCGTTCCGTCGCTGCCACCATTAAAGCAAGAGGCAATTGACGACGTACCGATGGGCCTTTTCACCAAAGTAGCTCTGCAGTTTGACGGTGAGCGGTTTGGCCTGACGGACAATAACTGGCTCAGTTACGCCGTGCCTGAAGAGAAAACAGGTCAGGGCTGCTACTTCATCACGTGGCCCACCGGTACGGATTTGGCTGTTGGCATGCTGGGTGGCGCCTATGCCTGGGACGTGACGAGCAAGGGGGCCGACGTTGCGATTGATCTGGCATTGGAGACTTTTGTCGGTCTGGTTGGCAGTGACTCCCGAAAGCACTTTGTCAAAGGTCACATGAGCGATTGGCATGCCAATCCGAATGTGTTGGGCGCCTATGCGGCTGCGCGTCCAGGGCGTTTCGCGTCGCGCGATGTTCTGAAAGCACCGCTCGGACGGCGGGTCTTCTTTGCAGGTGAAGCGGTTGCAGTCCCGCTCGCCGCGCTTTGCTCGGGTGCGCATCTCAGCGGTGAGGCGGCGGCGGAGGCAGTTCACGCCGTTCTGTCCGTGGATGGATCATGCGGTTCATGTGATGCCCGGGGTTCTGCCAAACAGCTGCTGCAGGAGGCTTCTGAATGAACAAGCATGAACCAGGCCTGACCGCATCCAAGCGTGACGCGCGGTACGATATTCTGTTTGAACCGGTGAAGATTGGTCCAGTAGAGACCAAGAACCGATTTTATCAGGTGCCGCATTGCAATGGTATGGGACACGCCTATCCGTCTTCGATGGCGGCAATGCGCGGAATGAAGGCCGAAGGCGGTTGGGGGGTTGTTTGCACAGAGCAGGTCGAGATCCACCATTCATCCGAGCTTACTCCCGTTATCGAGGGCCGCCTGTGGGATGACCGCGACATCCCTGTCATGGCCAAGATGTGCGACAAGATCCACGAACACGGCGCACTTGCGGGTATCGAGCCGTGTTATGACGGTCTCGCAACGCCGAACCGCTATAGTCGCGAGATCCCGATGGGGCCTTCCGCCCGTCCGGTTACATATCTCGAACCGGTGCAGGCACGTGCCATGGACAAAACGGACATCCGCAATGTGCGCAAATGGTATGTGGACGCAGCCAAGCGGTCCCAGAAAGCGGGCTTTGACATTGTCTATGTTTATGCGGGCCATGATCTGAATGTGTTGTCGCACTTCCTGTCTCGCCGATGGAACGATCGCGGGGATGAATACGGGGGCAGCCTGGAAAACCGTGTGCGTCTGTTGCGAGAAGTCCTGTCGGATACCAAGGATGCCGTCGGAGATACCTGCGGGATTGCATTGCGCTTTGGCGTGGACGAACTCATGGGATCGGAAGGCCTGACCAGCGAAGGTGAAGGCCGCGATGTGGTCGAGATGCTGGCGGAGTATCCCGATCTATGGGACGTGAATGTTTCTGATTGGGACAACGACAGCGTGACCTCGCGCTTCGCGCAGTCGGGGTTCCAGGACAGCTATGTCTCCTTTGTCAAAAAGGTCACATCAAAACCCGTGCTTGGCGTTGGTCGCTATACGTCGCCGGATGCGATGGTGTCTTTGATCAAGTCGGGTGCCTTGGACCTGATCGGTGCCGCGCGCCCATCCATCGCGGATCCATTCCTGCCGAAGAAAGTTGAAGAAGGCCGGATCGAAGACATCCGCGAATGCATTGGATGTAACATCTGCGTTTCCGCTGATTTCCACATGGTGCCGCTACGCTGCACGCAAAACCCCACGATGGGAGAGGAATGGCGCAAGGGCTGGCATCCTGAAAAGATCCCGGCGGCGCATGCCTCTGAAAGCGTGCTGATTGTTGGGGGCGGTCCCTCTGGCCTGGAAGCTGCCCGCGCGCTTGGGCAGCGCGGTTACGACGTCACGTTGGCCGAGGCCAGCAATAGTCTGGGCGGTCGTGTCGCCCGCGAGGGTGCCTTGCCGGGTTTGGGCGAATGGCGAAGGGTGGTCGACTACCGGCAGTACCAGATCAGCCAGATGCCCAATGTGAAGACGTATTTGGAAAGCCCGCTGAAAGCGGCGGATTTGCTGGAGTTTGGTGCGGATCATGTCGTGATCGCCACAGGCGCAAAGTGGTCCGCAGACGGTGTTGGCCGCGAGAACCATGCCCCAATCGAAATGGCCGAAGGGGCCCGTGTCCTTACGCCTGATGACATCATGGACGGCGCAAAGGCCGAAGGGCCTGTCGTGATCTTTGACGATGATCACTATTACATGGGCGGCGTCATAGCCGAACTTCTGAGGGACCGGGGATTGGACGTCACAATCGTGACACCTGCTGCGGACGTCTCACACTGGACGCACAACACTCTCGAACAATGGCGCATTCAGTCCGAGCTGATGAAAATGGGCGTGAAAATCATTGCGCAGCACAATGTCGTTTCCTGCGATCAAGGTTCAGTCGAGATCGAATGCTCCTATACGGAAGAGACGCGTGTTCTGCCTTGCGGGACCTTCATTCCGGTGACGATGCGGCGCCCTGTCGACACGCTCTTTCACGAAGCCGAAACGCTGTTTTCGGGTCGTACCGATGCGCCAACCCTTGAACGCATTGGAGATTGTTTTGGGCCTGGAACCATCGCCGCCGCCGTCTATTCTGGACATCGCTTTGCGCGGGAGTTGGGCGAGGCAAAGACCGATGCCGTTCCCTTCCGTCGCGAACTCCCAGCCCTCGCCACCGATTGATCAGCCACGAAAGGAGCGCCGCCAGTGACCAGAGATCCGCGCTATGACGTTCTGTTCGAGCCTCTGAAAATCGGCCCCGTTACAACCAAGAACCGTTTTTATCAGGTGCCGCATTGTACGGGCATGGGGCATCTACGGCCGCGCACTCTTGCGGCCATGCGTGGGGTAAAAGCGCAGGGCGGTTGGGGGGTCATCTGTACCGAGTACAACTCGATCCATCCCACCTCGGATGATCTGCCAGGGGTTTCGGCGTCGCTTTGGGATGACAGCGATATTCGCGCGCATTCTGCAATGACGGATCTGGTGCATGAAAATGGCAGCCTTGCAGGTGCCGAACTGTGGGCCTCTGGCGCGCGCAGCGCCAACCTCTATACCCGCGAAGTCCCGATGGATGTGACCAACCTCCCCAACGCCGTGGGGCATCCGTTCCAAGCCCGGGCCATGGACAAGACGGACATCCGCGATTTGCGGCGCTGGCATCGCAAGGCGGCCTTGCGGGCACGGGATGCGGGATTTGACATTGTGTATGTCTATGCGACCCACGGGTATTTGCTGGCAAACTTCCTCGATCCGCGCGTGAACACGCGAAGCGACGAATATGGCGGAAGCGTCGAGAACCGCGTTCGGCTGGTTCGGGAGCTGATTGAAGAAACAAAGGAAGCAGTGGGCGACCGATGCGCCGTCGCCGTGCGGTTCAAAGCCGATGAGACCATCGGACAAGATGGCAAACCGCTATATGGCGAACGTCACGAGATGTTCGAGGTACTGGCCGAGCTGCCCGATCTTTGGGACATCAACATCGCGGATTATTCACTTGAAATGGGGGTTTCGCGCTTTGTCCAGGAAGGTGCGCTTGAGCCCTACATGAGTTGGGTAAAGGGCCGAACCAGCAAACCCGTTGTTACGGTTGGTCGCTATACATCTCCTGATGCAATGGTGAGCCTTCTTAAACGGGGTGTCGTGGATCTCATTGGGGCAGCGCGGCCCTCGATCGCCGATCCGTACCTCCCCAGGAAGGTGGAAGAAGGACGACTGGAAGATATCCGAGAGTGCATTGGCTGCAACATCTGCTATTCGGGAGACAGCACCGGCACTCCGATCCGCTGCACCCAAAACCCCACGATGGGTGAGGAGTGGCGCAAGGGCTGGCATCCCGAAATCGTGCCCGAGAAGGGCTCGGACAGCAGCGTTCTGATCGTGGGGGCAGGGCCTGCGGGTCTGGAGGCGGCCCGCGCGCTGGGCAAGCGAGGCTACCAGGTGATGCTTGCCGAAGCGACACGAGACCTTGGCGGTCGTGTGACCCGTGAAGCAAGCCTGCCGGGCATGAGTGCTTACATTCGCGTGCGGGATTACCGCGAACAGCAGCTGCTGAAATTGCCCAATGTCGAAGTGTTCCGTGAAAGCGAGCTTTCCGCGCAGGACGTCTTTGATGTTGGGGCGGATCATGTCGCGATTGCAACGGGTGCAAAGTGGCGGCGCGAGGTGTTCGATGGAAAAACCTTCGTTCCGATTGCGCCTGACGGGGTGGATGTGTTGACGCCCGACGACATCATGGACGGCAGTCTTCCAGACGGGCCGACGGTCGTCTTTGATGGTGATAATTACTATATGGCCAGCGTCGTCGCCGAACGGATCCGCCAATCTGGCGTGCCCGTTACCTATGTCACCGAGGATGACAGTGTGTCTGCGTGGGCAGGCATGACATCCGAACGCTGGCGAATCCGTCGCCGCCTGATCGAACTGGGGATCGAGATTGTTACGGCGCACGGATTGGCTTCTTTCGATGGGGAAAAAGCGACACTGACTTGCAGTTATTCCGGCACGCCGCGAACTCTGGCAGTTTCCAATGCCGTGCTGGTTACGCAGCGCCTCCAGAATGACGGGCTCTATCGCGAAATCCTGGACCGTGTTGATGGCGATGCATCGGCGCTTCCCTTTACATTGCGCCGGATCGGGGATTGCAACGCGCCCGCGATTGTCGCTGCGGCTGTCTACGCTGGCCATAAATTCGCGATGGAAACCGATGCCTCCGTTGATGTTGATATACCTTTGAAACACGACCGCGTGGACGTGGGATCAGATCAGCTGGACCGACCCGTACCGTTAGCGGCGGGGAAACCGGTGACGCCCAACTATCTGGAAACTCTCCAGCTTTATTATGAAGAAGAGATTGCTGGTGAGGCATACTTCCTGGCTTTGGCGGATCGCGTGGACGAGGAGGCGGCAGTTGGCCTTCGCTTGCTTGGGGAGGTCGAGCGTCACTGCGCGGCCATCGTTGCGCCGCTCTTGGCCAAATACGGTCTCAAACCGCGTCCGACGCCCGAGTTGATCGATTCCGGTCGCGCCGACGCGGACAAGGGTCCACAGACCTATCCCGAAATGATCGCTTATATGCGGCGAACCTTTCCGGCCTACATCGATGATTTCGAACGGCTGGAGGCGATGGCTCCGGCGGAAGATCTACCGGTGTTAAAGCGCATGACCGAGCATGAAGTTGTCGCGATCGAGTTTCTGGAACGGCAATCTGCTGGCGCGGTAAATGCAACCGAACCTTTGATCAACTTCCTCTCAAGGCCTGTCTCGACGGACTATGCTGCATGACGGCAGAGCCGATAATCCAAAACGAACGTGAACCTCTATCGGCCAGCCTTTGGGCGGCCACGGCAAATCCTGCGCCCGCCCGGCCCGCGCTTGTTGGAGACGCGGAAGCGGACGTGGTGGTGGTCGGTGCTGGGTTCACCGGCCTGTCGGCAGCCTTGCATTTGGCCGCAACTGGCAAGCGGGTGATCGTTCTGGAAGCCGAGACACCCGGTTGGGGGGCATCCGGCCGCAATGGCGGGCAGGTCAATCCAGGTCTAAAGGCCGACCCGGATGAAACCGAAACGGTCTACGGCGCGGAAATGGGCAAACGAATGGTTGAAGCCTCAGCTGCGGCAGGGGATTTGGTATTCGGGCTGATCGAGAAACACGATATTCAATGCGACGCCAATCGCTGTGGCTGGGTCCGCTCTGCGACGTCGAGCAAAACACTTGCACAGCTTAGTGAGACGGGTCGCCAGTGGCGCGCCAGGGGCTATGCCGTTGACGAAATCGACGCGGATGAAATGGCTCGGCTTTTGGGGGTAAAACACTACGTCGGCGGATTGATTGACCGTCGCGGTGGTAACCTGCACCCGTTGAACTACGCATTGGGTCTTGCGGCGGCGGCGGAAAAGGCGGGGGCAAAAATCCATGGTCAAAGCCGTGTTGAAGGCCTTCAAAGCGATGGCGATGTCGTCACCGTCAAAACCCGGAACGGGCAAGTGACTGCATCCAAAGCCCTGGTTTGCACCAACGCCTATACCGGACCGTTGGCGCAACCGTTGGGTAAGACGGTTGTCCCCGTCACATCTGTCCAAGTGGCCAGTGAACCGTTGTCGGATAACATTGCTCGCTCGATTTTGCCTGAAGGGCATTCTCCATCAGATACCCGCCGGTTGCTGTTGTATTTCCGGAAAGACGCAGACGGGCGCTTTATCATGGGCGGGCGGGGAGCAATGACCGACAAAAACGTGCTCCGCCGACAGCAAGCCCTCAGGGACGTTGCCCAAGTGCTCTATCCGCAGCTTGAAGGCGTGAATTGGCGCTATGCCTGGGGGGGCAATATTGCTTTGACGCGTAGCCATGCACCGGGTCTACACAAGCTGGGTCCCAATGCCGTTGCCGGGATTGGTTACAATGGCCGCGGTGTCGGGATGGCGACTGTCATGGGGCGCATTCTTGCTGACTGGGCCAATGGCTGTCCCGAAGATCAGCTGGATTACCCGATCACGCCGGTTGCGCCGATCCCTTTTCATCGGTTTCGTCGTTTCGGTGTCGGGGCGACCGTCGCCCTGTTTCGCATCCTGGACCGCGTGCGTCCCTGACATCATTCAACCCGCCATTTCTGGCCTCATGACTGCATAGAGGAGAGACCTCATGAACGTAGAAAGTAGTTTTACCAAAGGCCTTTCTTTGCCAGGCGGCGCTTTCATCAACGGGGCCTTTCACGCGGCAAAGTCCGGAAAGACGTTCGAAACGATCACTCCCTACGATGGTGAAGTTATCGCAAATTTGCCGTTTTTGCAGATGTGACCCCCGACATGGATATTTTCCAGCATGAGGTCTTTGGCCCTGTCGTCGCCGTCACAAAGGCCGAAACCGACGACGAAGCCATCGAGCTTGCCAACCAAGCCCAATACGGTCTGGCTGTAACGCTTGATACCAAGGGTGTTTCCAAGGCGCACAGGTATGCAAGGCAGCTGCTTTGCCCGTGTGGGATAAACTCCATCTTAAACGTAAGTTGCTTTTTCGATAATCCGTCGATGGAATGCGCAATCGGAATTGATCCATCCTTGGGGTCAGGAAACGTAGGACAGAAGGTCGGACCAAATTGGCTTGATAGAACGGCTGCTCCACCAGTAACCTATGTCCCCATGCAGCTCCAAACCGACCTTTGTCACGGACCTACTTAACCTATGGATGGCCGAATTGGTTTAGAGAAAATTGCCGGCCTCTGCCAAAAACTCAAACTGCCCGTCACATTGTGTGTGTGCACCGGGTACGTAAGGGACCGGCCGAGGCTACATTGCTTCCAGCGTGTGATTGAGTCCATTGATGATATGATCTTCAAGAAACTTGACCGCGGTGTCGGGGTCACGTGCCAAGGCCGCGTCCAGCATCCCTTGGTGCTCGGCAGCTGCGGCCTCTCCGCGAAAGGTGAAGACCAGCATCTGATACCGAAGGTATTTGTCATAAATCTTGGAATGCAGAGACAATAGGTTCTGCGAGTTGCATGCGCGAATGAGTGACAGGTGGAACTCCCAATCATACCGCTTCCAGGTTTCTTTTTCGGTCTCATCACCAGACTGCATCTGGAGCTCCATGCGATGCAGTTTGTGATGGGCAGCGACCACGTCGCCTTCCCATTCCGTATCACCGTTTGCAATTGACTGTTGCAGTGCGTGGCGCTCCAACAGGAGGCGAAGGCTGGCGATCTCACGCAGATCTTCCTTGGATACGGGCGTCACGAAAAAGCCGCGTTGCTCCTCTGCTGCGACGAATCCGTCGCTGGCCAACCGGTTGAGCGTTTCACGCAGCGTCGAGACGCTAGCCGAATACCGTTCTTTCAGACCGTCAAGTTTCAGTTTCGAACCGGGCGCGAGTGTACCGAAAATGATGTCTCGCTTGATGCGCTCGTACGTGGATGAGCCAACTGTGGGTGGCGGTTTGGCCATGGGGAAACCCGATCAGACAAGGAATTTTCTTTGAAATAGCATCTCTTTCATGGTCATACAATTCTACATTATTTATGGTGAAGTAAAAAATATATGATATTATTGATTTAGTCGATCCTGACGATTAGGCTCTCTGAAACGCGATTGATTCCCTGTTTGGCAGGGAGATCAGTCCAACTTGGGGAGGTGGCCTTTTGGAGGCATCCGAACACAGCAACGCGGCAACCGGGGCACGACCGCCCTTGCGTCTGGCTATTGCGGGCATCGGGCTTGTCGGGCAGCGTCATGCGGACGCCATTGCGCAGGTTGCCGACACGACCCTGTGCGCCGTCGTTGATCCAAGTGATGCGGGCAAGGCAGCGGCGGAACGGCTGGGTGTTCCTTGGTTTGATGACCTGCGTGAAATGATCCTTGCGCAGGCGCCCGACGGGGTCATTCTGTCGACGCCCACCAAGCTGCATGTTGACCAGGGGGCAGCGTGCTTGGAAGCGGGTATTCCTGTCTTGATTGAAAAACCTCTGGCGGATGACCTGCATGCGGCCAGGACCCTGGTCGAACGCGCCGAACAGGCAAGAGTTGCGCTTTTGGTCGGGCATCACCGGCGTCACAATCCGCTCATTCGCAAGGCGCATGAACATATCAGAGGCGGCACGATCGGCACCGTGCGCGCGGTTCAGGCGACCTGTTGGTTCTACAAGCCAGACGCCTATTTTGACGGGGCACCTTGGCGAAAGCAGATCGGGGCGGGGCCGATTTCCGTCAACCTTGTGCATGACATCGACTTGCTGCGGCATCTGTGCGGGGAAATCGTGAGCGTCCAGGCGCAGGCTGCCCCTTCGTTGCGTGGTTACGAAAACGAAGATGTCGCCGCCGCCTTGCTGAGGTTCGACAACGGAGCGATTGGTACGATCACCGTTTCGGACAGCATCGTTGCGCCTTGGAGCTGGGAGATGACAGCGCATGAGTACCCCATCTATCCAGCCACGTCGCAAAGTGCCTATCAGATCGGAGGCAGCCTTGGGTCTTTGTCGGTACCTGACCTGACCATATGGAGCCACAACGAGCGTCGCGATTGGTGGACACCCATATCCGCCACGTCCGTCACGCGGGACACGTCTGATCCGTTGATCAACCAGATGGCCCATTTCGCAGCTGTCATTCGCGGCGACGAAGCTCCGTTGGTCTCAGGGCGCGAGGGATTACGCAGCTTGGCCGTAGTAGACGCGATCCAGAAATCGGCGAAATCCAATGCGCTGGTACACCTCGAAAAGGCCGACAGGGACCGCACATGGGGCGGCAAATCCACGAGCCAATCGACAAAAACTAATGAAACAAAAGCGAAAACCGCAGAATAGGCACACAGCACGTGCCAAACTATCGTCTTGGGAGGACACGAAAATGATCACCAAACTTACTCGACGGGCCGCGCTTGCGGCAGTCGCAGCCTTTGGTCTTGCAGTCAGCATTGCAACCACTGCAAACGCCGAGGGAATGACGTTCACCATGGCCACATCCGGGTCGGAAACCGATCAGCGCTCTGTCGCACTGGCCGATGTGTTTGCGCCGATGGTTGCGGGTTTTGCGGAATACAAACCGGGGTACAACGGCACGATGTTCGCCCAAGGTGCTGAACTGGAAGCCATCGCACGGGGCAACCTGACAATGTCGATCACTTCGGCACAGGAACTGGCGCAGTTCTTCCCCGAGTTCTCGATCTTTGCCACCGGGTACGTCCATCAAGACGCGGCCCACCAGGTGCGCGTTTTCAATGATCCGCTTATGGATCCGTTCAAGGCCAAGGTCGAAGATGAGCTGGGCGTCAAATTGCTGTCGGTCATGTATCTGGGCAAACGCCATGTGAACCTGCGCTTTACGCGTGACGAAAAGGACATCCAGACTCCCGAAGATCTGGCCGGTGTGAACCTGCGCATGCCTGGCACGGATGCGTGGCAGTTCCTGGGCAAGGCGCTTGGCGCTTCACCGACACCGCTGGCCTTCACCGAGGTTTACACTGCGCTATCCACCGGGGCCGTTGACGGGCAGGACAATCCGCTTCCCACCGTTGTCGACAAGAAGTTTTACGAGGTGACAAAGCAGATCGCGTTGACCTCTCACCTGGTTGACCTGAACTACATCGCCTTTTCGAAGGAGACCTGGGATGCTCTGGCCCCGGAACAGCAGTTGGTCGTGCAACGTGCCGCAGATGCCGCTGCCGCCTATGGCCGCCTGAAACAACTGGATCAGGAAAACACCCTGGCTGAGTACATCCGAAGCCAAGGTGTTGAAATCTACACGCCCGATCTGGCAGCGTTCCGCAACCATGTTCAAGCTCAGTATGTGGGCTCTGAGGCAGCGGCAAGCTGGCCCGAGGGCGTTCTGGATCGCATCAACGCATTGGGTAACTAAAGCAGAGCCTGCGGGAGGGTCGTCGTGATGAATGCATTGCTTTCCAGACTCTCTCGCATCGCTGAATTCATCGCCGCCATGGCTTTGGCGGCGGTGTTTGCAACCTTTCTGATCCAGATCTTTACCCGCTACGCTGCAAAGATTGCGTGGCTTGTACCCATTCCGCCAATCTCTGATTGGATGGCATCGCTGGAGCCGATCGGCTGGACCGTGAACCTGATTTCGCTCCTGTGGGTCTGGATCGTCTTCTTTGGATGCGCCTTCATCGTACGAGCACGGGACCACGTCACATTCGATGTGCTCTATCTGGCGACACCGCGCAAAACCCAACGTATTCTCGCGCTTCTGTCAGCATTGGGACTGATCGCCGCCATGCTCTATTCGTTTCCCGCAACCTGGGATGCGATCTTTGGCAACCGGCTGATGGACCTCAAGAAGATCCAGACGCTGAGAATGCCGATCACTGGGGACAAGATCGCAATCAAATGGCTGTTTGCGGCCTACATCCTTCTCATGGTCGCGACCATCGTCCGTTACGTGTGGCGGCTCTACTGGATTGTTCGGAACGGACCCCCGGAAACCGAGCTGGAAGAAATACTGTCGAGCTCAACAGGCAAGGAGGATGCGTCATGAGCGTTGAACTCCTCTTGGGCCTGATCGCTCTGTTTGGCATGGCGGCGATTGGCACGCCCGTTGCGTTTTCCATTCTTGTTGGGGTCATCGTCTATCTGGGCGCGGCTGGTCAGGATCTTGCGATTGCTGGACAGACCATGGTGCAGCGCCTGTTTGATGGTTTCCTGCTGTTGGCGGTGCCGCTGTTCATCGTCTCGGCCAATATCATGAACGCTGGGTCCATTTCGGACCGGCTGCTGAACTTCTGCATCGCAGTCGTGGGACGGTTTCGGGGCGGTATGGGGCATGTCAACGTCGTGGCCTCGTTGATCTTTTCGGGCATGTCGGGTTCGGCCGTCGCGGACGCGGCGGGTATCGGCAAGATCATCATCGAGATGATGGTCAAAAGCGGCAAGTACACGCGGGGTTATGCGGCGGCTATCACGGCGGCAACGGCCACCATCGGCCCGATCATCCCGCCCTCCATCCCGATGGTGATCTATGCGCTCGTCTCCGGTGCTTCGATCAAGGATCTGTTTCTGGGCGGGATCGTTCCCGGCCTGTTCATGGGGCTCGTTCTGATGGGGTTGAACGTCTTCATGTCACACCGCCGGGGCTTTGGTCGTGAAGAGCCGGTTCCATTGCGGGACCTGCCCAAACTGACGGTTCAGGCCACACCCGCCTTGCTGATGCCGTTCATCCTGCTCTTTTGCCTATACAGTGGCATCACGACGCCGACCGAAGCGGCCGCTATCGCAGCCCTCTACGCGCTGGTCATTGCGGCGGGGCTGTACCGTGCCATAAAGCTCAAGACGCTGTATCAGGTCTTTGTCGACAGCGCCCGAGCCGCCGCCTCGGTGGGGCTGGTCATCGGAGCCTCGATGATCCTGACGTACATCGTTGTGCAAGAGAACATCCCGCAAGCCCTCTCGGCAACGCTTGACGGGGCAAACATTCACCCGCTCATATTCCTGCTTTTGATCAATGTGATGGTTCTGTTGCTGGGATGCATCCTGGATGCGACGGTGATCATCCTGGTCATCGTTCCCCTGTTCATTCCCACCTGCGAAGCACTTGGCATTGATCTGGTTCATTTTGGCGTTCTGATCGTGGTCAATTCCATGATCGGATTGATCACGCCGCCCTATGGCATCCTGCTGTTTGTCATCAACGCGGTCACGGGCATCCCCCTCAAGGAAATCATTGGAGAGATCTGGGCCTTCCTCGGTGTGCTGCTTCTGGCCCTGCTTATCATGATTTTGGTGCCGGACATCGTGCTTTGGCTGCCCAGACTGCTTGGATACCAAGGATGAGCGGGAAGCTGAAAACCTCCATCGCGACGGTCTCGATCTCGGGCAATCTGCGCGAGAAGCTCGAAGCGATCGCAGCTGCCGGATTTGACGGGTTAGAGATTTTTGAGGCCGATTTCATTGCGGACCATGGCAGCCCTAGGGATGTAGGCGACCTGGTGCGGGATCACGGGTTGGAGATCACGCTGTTCCAACCTTTTCGCGACTTTGAAACCCTGCCGGAACCTGCGCGCTCCAAAGCGTTCGATCGGGCTGAACGCAAGTTTGACGTGATGCAAGAACTGGGCACGGAACTGGTGCTAATTTGCTCGTCGGTGCATCCCGCGTCCTTGGGTGGCATCGAGCGGGCAGCCGATGATTTTCACGAGCTGGGCGAGCGTGCTGCAAAGCGCGGGTTGCGCGTGGGGTACGAGGCCCTGGCATGGGGGCGACATATCAACGACCACCGCGACGCGTGGGAGGTCGTACGCCGTGCCGACCACCCCAATATCGGCCTGATCGTTGACAGTTTTCACACGCTTGGCCGCAAGCTAGACCCTGACAGCATCCGGTCTGTCCCGGGCGACAAGATCTTCTTTGTCCAATTGGCTGACGCGCCCCTGATCGAAATGGACCTTCTGTATTGGTCGCGGCATTTCAGGAACATGCCCGGAGAGGGCGATCTGGACGTCACCCGGTTCATGCAGGCGGTCATGGCCACCGGTTATGATGGCCCGGTCAGCCTTGAGATTTTCAACGACCAGTTTCGCGGCGGCAACCCTCGAACCATTGCTAAGGATGGCTACCGGTCGCTTGTCGCGCTGATGGACGACGTAACACGCGCCGAGCCGGATCTGAGTGTCAACATGGCCGTCATACCGCCCCGCGTCGCGGCCCAAGGTTTTTCCTTTGTCGAGTTTGCAACGCGCGGCGCGGAAGCTGACGCACTGAGAACAGATCTGTCATCTTTGGGCTTTGAAAAGGTGGGCAAACACCGCAGCAAGGCTGCGAGCCTGTGGCAACAGGGCGATATCCGTATCGTTGTGAATGAAGAAACCAAGGGCCACGCCGCCAGCAGTTGGCATGCTCGTGGAACTTGCGTGTGTGATCTCGGTCTAGTGGTTGCGAACGCCAAGTCGGCGGTAGATCGCGCGTCCGCGCTCGGAGCGGATGTGTTCTTACAACCCGCAGGAGCCGGAGAGCTTGCAATCCCCGCTGTGCGGGGGCTGTCGGGTTCAGTATTGCACTTTCTGGATGACAGCTCGGATCTCTCACAGGTCTGGCAATTAGAGTTTTCGGCCGAGCCTGCCCCGGCAGGAGCCGGCCTGACCCACATAGACCACATCGCTCAGACTATGAGCTACGAAGAGATGCTGAGTTGGTCGCTCTTTTACACTGCGCTCTTCGACATGACCAAAGCCCCCATGTTTGATGTGATTGACCCGGATGGGTTGGTCCGCAGTCAAGCTGTCGAAGCTGCAAATTGCTCTGTTCGGGTAACCCTAAATGGCGCGGACAGTCACAGGACGCTGGCCGGCACGTTTCTGGCCGATAGTTTTGGGGCCTCTGTTCAGCACATCGCCTTTGCAACATCGAACGTTTTCGAAACTCTGGAACAGTTGGCCGAAAGGGGGTTTGAAACGCTGCCGATCTCTCCCAACTACTACGATGATCTCGCTGCACGCTTTGATCTGAGCGACGACCTCATCAAGAGAATGCAGGCCAAAAGCATCTTGTACGATCAGGAAGATAGTGCAGAGTTTTTTCAGGCCTACTCACGGTCCTTTGGCGGCAATCTGTTCATCGAGATCGTGCAACGGAGCCCTAAATACAAAGGATATGGCGCCCCCAACGCTCCGTTTCGCATCGCCGCTCAAAAACGATTGTCTCGGGCGAAGGGCGTTCCCAAAACATGAACTCTTTGGGGTTGGTTATGACCCAGCTTGGACCGAGACGGGCAGGGTGGTTGGTCGCTTTTGGAAATGACCAAACGATCCCCATTCAGCTCCCTCAAAACCACGTCCCGAGGTTATTCTCCGGGCGGTGATGCCTGATATCAGGTGTCTGCGTTCGCTTTGGAACGCTGAAGCCGTTCTGCCAGGGAGGTTTCGAAGTCAGGCACGCAGGTGTCCCTTGTCGGGGGGGCTGCTTCGGTCCGGTCTTCACGGTGGAGGCGCGGCGTCGCTCTCGCCAAATGGCATTGTAAGTGCGTTGATCAAGGGACAGCGTTTCAGTTCCACTGGTAACTGGTTCGCATTGCCTGACAGGGCCGGCAAGAAGGTTCCAGGTGTCATTGTTTGATACGCAGTTCTTTCAGGAATGTGTGACGCGCGCGAGGCATGACGTGACTTGGAGACTCGGAGGACAAACAAAAAAACCTGTTTTGGAACAATGCCCACTGTTGCTTGTGCTGTTACGCTGACCGCATCGCCCACGCGGCATTTTCGTTGAAAATGCGGTTTTCTGATCTAATGATCATGAAACATACGAACGGTACAAAGGGCGCCGGTTCATTTGATGTGGTTCGTGCAATCAAGGAGTCTTCAAAACCTCGTTTTGTACAATGTGACCTGTATTCGCCTAAGTTTAATGTAATAGAGGATAACCTGATGAAGAATGTACTCGGATCAAGTGCTCTTGCTTTCTCACTTATGTTCAGTGCGGCTTTGGCCGTCACGCCCACGGATTCAACCTTTAACGATACAGGGGACATTCTGGCCCGTTCCCAAAAGCACACCGATATCGAGTATGAAATCATGGTGCAGCGCGCTGCCCAGGCCGCCATCTACTATATGCCAGCCGTTGCGCAGGTTGATTTCATAAAGGCCACGGTTCGTGCTGGAGGCAATTACGACACGGTCAACTTTGTGACCGAACCATTCGGCTCGGACAAAGGTTTCCTGACTGCCAATGACACGACAGCCTATGCGTGGGGGTCAATCTCACTCCGAAATGGCCCGATGATCGTTGAAGTGCCCCCCATGACTGAAAAAGTGGACTACTTCGGCTCCTTCATCTCGGCTTGGCATGTCCCGATGATCGACGTGGGGTCCAAAGGCGCTGATGCAGGAAAGGGCGGTAAATACCTGTTCCTTCCACCAGAGTACAAAAATGAATTTGGTACGGTCGAAGAGTTGGAGGCGCAGAACTATATCATTGTGCCAAAAATTGACACACATGACATCTCCTTCTCGTTTCGTCCGACATTGCTGAATGGTGCAACTCACGCAGACGCCGGAGAACACGCGAAAGGTATAAAGATCTTTCCATTGGAAGAAGCTGTCAGTGGCGAAATCCAGCCAACCGAATACTTGGATATGACGGACCTGCCTTACGATTGTCTGCCTTACTACAACATGACCTTCATCGAAGACATCAACGACGTGGTGCAGAACAATCCGGTTCGTGAGAAAGACCGCGCGATTTACTCGATGCTACAGAGCATTGGCATCAAGAAAGGTGAAGCTTTTGATCCCACGCCGACGCAACGGAAAGCGGCGCTTGAAGGTCTGGAGCTGGCTTATGCATATATGCAAAACAAGTTTATTACCGAGGGTGAGACCGTTGCACCGCTATGGGTCCAAGACGGGGAGAAACTGTCTGAATGGTCCTTCTGGAACTTTGGACCGCAAGCCCAGATGGGGTTCCCGTTCGAAGACGAGGAAGAGATCCTCATCGACAAACGTGCAGCAACATATTTCTACGTCACGTTTTTGCCGAGCAAACTGGGTGGCGCGACGTTCTATCTGACTGGGCTGCGCGACTCGGATGGGAACATGTTGAACGGGTCTGATACTTACAAACTCAACGTTCCTGCAGATGTGCCTGCCAAAGATTTTTGGTCTGCAATCGTCTACAACATGGAAACCAAGAACTTTAGCCGCGGCGTTGATCGTGTCGGTGCCTCGACCAAAGACCTGGACGATATGGTCAAGAACCCTGACGGTTCGGTAGACGTTTATTACGCGCCAAACCTGGACGAAGTACCAGAAGGCTATGAAGCGAACTGGGTGACCACAGAGAGTGCTACAAACGCGAACGATTGGTTCTTCCTGTTCCGTCTGTATCGCCCGGAATCCCCAGACTGGTTCAAGAACTGGATGTTGAACGATGTTGTGAACATCTCCAAGCAGTGATGCTACAGCCTATGCAGCAGTCAAATCGAACGGTTGTTTCGGCATCGAGACACCGTTCGATGCCACAATCAAATTTGGCAGGTATCGGTCCTCCTTAATCCAGGCGGGTTGATCCCGTCAGCCGGGTGTTGCGCTGATAATTTACTGCCGCTTGGATCGGAAAGGAGTTTGTTCGGCTCACTGCTACGCATGATACCAGCAGTAACCGGTTCGACCTTGAAAGGACGAGTTCGGATTGCTCTGGTGGGATGGACCCTATCGGGCACAAACCCGAGATAGGCTCCCCGTTGCGCCTTTAGCCCTTGGCCAGGTCTCGCTCTGGAATGAATTTGGATGTTCCGTCATCCTTGTTCACAAACATCCCACCGCGACGACCTTCGATTTCGCGTTCGAAAAACAGCTTCACGGTCTGATTGCGCTGGCCGATGTCGTTCAGAATTTTGTCCAGATCCTTCTTGAATTCCGTTTTGGCGCTACTTTTGTCACCTCCGACAAATTGCTTGAAACGTCCGGCAACCTTGACAAGCTTGCCTGTTGTTGCGCGTTGGGCCTTTCTGTATTTTTCCCACTTTTCGGCATCCATGACCTGCTTGGCGACCATCTTTTCGCCAACTTCGACCACTTTTTCCAGGTCGCGCAGGACGGTTTCCATTCCGAAAGTCTCGCGCTTTGGTATGGCGTAGAGTTTGTTCATCTCTTTTGGCAGCCGCTTCAATGCCTTGTCTGCGGAATGCCAAGTCAGCTCGTCAGCGTATTTGCCGATCTTCTTCTTCATGTATTTGTCGTCGCCGCTTTTGCCTTTCTTGGCCGCCTCGACGTAAAATTTGGCCGCGTTGAATTGTTCCTCCAGCGGGCCCAACTGTTTGAAGGCCTCCTTGTGAGCTGCATCATATTTTTTTTTGGCTGCTTTCCAGTCACTTAGGTAACCCATAATCCCCCCTGAAAATCTGTGTTTTCTGGCTGTCTCGTCGCCAAATACCCACAATCCAGCGACAAGTTTCGGACCGTTTGACCTGGGAACAGAACAAGTGCTTCCCAAATAACGTTTCCCCAAAGGGAGCTTGGTCGATTGATTTCTCGTTTTCAAGCGTGTTGGCCGCTCTCCAGCCTTTGGTCTCGAAACATAACGGTGGGGCCGTTCAGGTCAGGACTTCATGATTTCCGTTTTGAATTCGGGCAATCATGAAGTCCTGACTGACCAATATGAGATGACTTCGACTTGATCTTACAAGAACGAGGGGAGGTCATCTGTGATGCGGAAAACACTGGCCCCTCAACTTCAAGGACATGACGCTTTATTCCGAGAAAGGGTTGCCCACTGAGCCAACAAGCCACGAAAAAGTTCCTTTGAGGCCTAGTCCCCCCAAAGAGCTTTGCTTGGATTGAAGGTGTCCGTGCAACTGGGTGAGCTTTGCCGCAGGCGTCTGGGAAGGTTCTGTCTGAAGTGCGCTACGGGAGCTTGCAGTTCGAACAAACACTCAGATACTTCGCTTTCGAAAATCTGAAGAAGCAAACGCCCCATTGATGCTCCTGCGGCTTGAAGATCTTCGTAAATGGTATCGATGCGCGGCCTCATGAGATCAAACAGCTGCGACGTTTGTTTCGCCACGACGTCAATGTCGTGGTTTATGCGCAGACCGCTGTCTTCGATCGCCGAAATAACCGCCAGAGAATTCACCTCGCCCGGGCAGACAAACGCATCAGGGGCGTCCTTCAGCCGAAGCTGTTCTTGCACGTACTGGCGAATCTCATCGGCACCGGAGGCGAGCGACAACTGGTCAGGAAATGAGATCCTGAGGCCCAGCTCTGGTCCTACGTTCTTTGCAGTGTCCTTTATGTACCTTGTGTAATTCAATTCCGAGGGCGGCAAGAACACGGTGACACGCCTGCGTCCCAAATTTGCCAGACGTTGCAAGGCCATTTCAATGAATTGACCATTGTCGAAATCGCACCACGCGTGTTCTGCGGCACGTTGAGTGCGTCCGTGTGTAACGAACGGAAACCCCTCGGATAGGAGAAAGTCAACTCGAGGGTCATTTGGTTGTGTTCCGGCAAAAATGACGCCATCCGCAAGTCGTTGTTGGACTATATGGTGGATGGGGCACATCGGGTCACCGTCCAGATCGTATGGCGTCATTGTTAGATGATACCTTGTGCCGTGCAGGGCCTCCGACAGACCGGCCATCATACTCTCCCTGAACCCCAGGATCTCTGTGTGAGGGCTGAGAACAATAGCAATGACATTGGTGCGCCCAGTTCTTAGCCGTTGAGCAGCTCGGTCAGGGACATAGCCAAGGGTGTCGGCAACTTTCTTGACCCGATCTCGCGTTGCCTGAGCAATTTTCGGGTCGTTTTTCAAAGCTCTTGAAACCGTCGTCTGAGCGAGGCCGGTAACATTGGCGATGGTTTTTAAGGTCGGCTTCGACACTTGCCTTCTCCGCGGAGCTCCAGAGCAGAGATTCGGAGCCCATTAAGTAACTAACTATTGACTTATGGTGTGATTTGCAACGTTATAAATGTGATCAAAGAGCGATCGCATCGCCGAATCAGGGAGAGAGAAATGAATACATTCGGAAAACGTCTGAAGTTGAGCACGGCAATCTTTGCGCTGAGTGTCGGGGCTGTTCAGGCGGCTGATGTTGAGGTTCTGCACTGGTGGACATCTGGTGGTGAAGCTGCTGCTCTCAACGTTCTAAAACAGGATCTGGAGAGTCAGGACATCGGTTGGCAGGACATGCCCGTTGCTGGCGGTGGTGGTGAGCAGGCGATGACCGTTTTGCGGGCTCGTGTAACAGCGGGCGATGCACCAACCGCCGTTCAGATGTTGGGTTTTGATATTCTGGATTGGGGCAACCAAGGGGCTTTGGCCAATCTAAATGATGTGGCAGCTCAGGAAGGCTGGGACGCGGTTGTACCGGATGCGCTGAAAGCTTTTGCAAAAGTGGACGGAAAGTGGGTGTCCGCACCGGTCAATGTGCACTCGACCAATTGGGTGTGGGCGAACAAATCCGTTCTTGATGCGAACGGAATTGCAGTGCCGAAGACCTGGGATGAGTTCGTCGCAGCGGTCGAGAAACTCAATGCGGCCGGGGTGACACCGATCGCGCATGGAGGACAGGCCTGGCAGGACGCCACCGTCTTTGATGCTGTTGCAATGTCTACAGGTGGCCCGGAATTCTACAAGGCAGCTTTCATTGATCTGGATGAAGAGGCTCTGGGCTCGGACACGATGAAAGAAGCTTTCGACCGCATGTCCTTTATCCGGGCAAATGTCGATGACAACTTCTCGGGCCGAGACTGGAACCTTGCAACCGCGATGGTCATCAACGGGGAGGCGGGTTTCCAGATGATGGGAGACTGGGCCAAGGGGGAGTTCCTGAACGCCGGCAAAGTGCCGGGTGAAGATTTCCTGTGCTTCCGTTTTCCGGATACAGCCAACCAGGTGACCTTCAATGCGGACCAATTTGCAATGTTCGACCAGGGCGGTGTGGTATCAGCAGAGCAGGCGGCCTTGGCGTCAGCGATCTTGTCGCCATCCTTCCAGTCTGCGTTCAATGTTGTGAAGGGGTCGGTCCCGGCACGGACGGACGTCAGCGACGAGGCGTTCGATGCCTGTGGCAAAGCAGGGATGAAAGACCTGGCGGCTGCCGCTGCGTCCAACAATCTGTTCGGCTCGATGGCCCACGGTCACGCCAATCCGGCCTCTGTGAAAAACGCCATCTACGATGTGGTCACCGCGCATTTCAACGGCGAATATGACAGCGCGACGGCCGTCGAAGAGCTCGTCGATGCGGTTTCTATCGCTCAATGACACGTTGTGGTGGGCGGCTTTAGTGCCGCCCACATTTCACGGAATCTATAACCGTTGAGGGCTTGCGCAATGCAGTCGAAATCCGAGGTCGATTTCAGATCGCGCCTTCAGATCTGGTTGCCGAAAATCGTCCTGTCGCCTTCGCTGGCACTGGTCTTTGTCTTCGTCTACGGGTTCATCCTTTTCACGGTATATGTCTCGTTTACGGACAGCCGCATTCTTCCGTTCGTTGACAAGAATGGTGATCCGACCTTCTCTTTGATCGGTTTCACGAACTACGAAAAGCTGTTCAGCCTGTCTCATTGGGAAATATCGCTGACGAATATGGCTGTCTTTGCCGGTCTGTACATCGTGATCTGTAGTGCGATCGGTTTGTTGCTGGCCATTTTTCTGGATCAGAAGATCCGTGGGGAAGGCCTGTTGCGCCCGCTCTATCTTTATCCGATGGCGCTGAGCTTCATCGTGACCGGCACGGCTTGGAAGTGGTTTCTGGACCCGGCAATCGGATTGGAAAACATCATGCAATCCTGGGGGTGGGTTTCGTTCTCCTTTGATTGGATCAAGAGCCGGGATTTCGCCATCTATACGGTGGTCCTGGCTGCGGTCTGGCAATCCAGCGGCTTTGTAATGGCTATGTTTCTGGCGGGGCTGCGGGGCATCGACAATGAAATCCTGAAGGCTGCCCAGATGGATGGGGCGTCAAACTGGAACCTGTATCGGCGGATCATCATCCCACAATTGCGTCCTGCCTTTCTTTCAGCCTTTGTCATTCTTGCACATCTGGCCATCAAGACCTTTGACCTTGTCATAGCGATGACGGGTGGCGGTCCCGGCCGGGCGACGGAACTACCGGCGACGTTCATGTATTCCTACACGTTCAGCCGCAATCAGATGGGTATTGGTGCTGCATCCGCGGTGATCATGTTGATGACGATTGCCGCAATCATGATCCCCTATCTCTATTCCGAGCTGAAGGAGAAGACGTGATGTCAGTTGCTACGCAGGATACCGCGATCCGTACGGGCCGCATTGCGCGGGCAATGATCTATCTGGTTCTTGTCCTGTTTGCGTTGTTTTACGTGCTTCCCCTGTACGTGATGGCCGTGAATTCGGTCAAACCGCTATCGGAGATCACAGGGGGCGGGATGATGGCGCTGCCAGAGGTCTGGACCATTGAGCCGTGGCTCAAGGCATGGTCCACGGCTCAGATCGGGGTAGAGCCGACCGGGTTGCGGCCTTATTTCTGGAATTCGATCTCGATGGTTGTTCCGGCGGTTGCAATCTCGACTGTGCTGGGGGCTCTCAACGGCTATGTTCTGACCAAGTGGCGTTTCCGCTGGGATACAATCCTGTTCGGTCTGATGCTGTTTGCCTGTTTCATTCCGTTCCAGATCGTGCTGATCCCGATGGCGGCTGTTCTGGGATTTTTGGGCCTCGCAGGATCTACCTCTGGTCTGGTCCTTGTGCACGTGGTTTACGGGATTGGGTTTTCAACGCTGTATTTCCGAAACTACTACGCTGTCTTCCCGACTGAACTGGTACGCGCAGCGCAGATTGACGGTGCCGGTTTCTTTCAGATCTTCTGGCGTATCCTGCTGCCGTCTTCAGGGCCGATCTCGGTGGTCTGCATCATTTGGCAGTTCACCAATATCTGGAACGACTTCCTGTTCGGGGCTTCGTTTGCGTCGGGAGACGGTGCGCCGATGACGGTAGCGCTCAACAATCTCGTGCAATCCTCCACAGGCGTGAAGGAATACAACGTTCACTTTGCGGGCGCGATCCTGGCCGCCCTTCCCACTCTTCTCGTCTACATCGTGGCCGGGCGCTATTTCGTCCGTGGTCTGATGGCAGGCTCCGTGAAAGGATAACTCGATGGGTTTTCTCGATATCGACAATGCGACGAAGTCTTACGGCGCGGTCGAGGTTCTGCACCGGGTCGATATTTCTGTGGAAGAGGGCGAGTTTCTTGTGCTGGTTGGTCCCTCCGGCTGTGGCAAGTCTACGCTTTTGAACATGATTGCCGGGCTTGAAGAGATCTCGTCGGGCGAAATTCGTATCAAGGATGCCGTCATGAACGGTGTGCACCCTTCGAAGCGCAATATCGCCATGGTGTTCCAGTCCTATGCGCTCTACCCGAATATGACCGTCGGGCAGAACATAACCTTTGGTTTGGAAATGCATGGCGTTCCCAAGGGTGAACGGGAAACTGCGATGGCCGAGGTCGCTAAGCTGTTGCAAATCGAACAACTGCTGGACCGCAAGCCCGGCCAGCTTTCCGGCGGTCAACGTCAGCGCGTTGCCATGGGGCGTGCCCTGGTGCGGAACCCGGACGTCTTCCTGTTCGATGAACCCTTGTCGAACCTGGACGCAAAGCTTCGTGTCGATATGCGGACGGAAATCAAGAAGCTGCATCAGAAGCTGGGCACGACGATAGTCTATGTAACCCACGACCAGATTGAGGCGATGACGCTTTCGACGCGGATTGCTGTAATGAACGGCGGCTATGTTCAGCAGTTGGGGACACCCAAGGAGATTTACGATACCCCGGCGAACCTATTCGTGGCCACGTTCATGGGATCTCCTTCGATGAACTTGATACCTGTTCGGGTCAGAACCGAGGGTAATGCCGTATACGCGGTCACCCAAAACAGTCAGGGGCAGGAGATCAGTTTGACCTTTTTCCAGCCTTCGGACCGCCTGCGATCCTATGACGGTCAGGAGATAATCCTGGGTATACGTCCCGAAGCCCTGACCGATGTTGAAGGAGCCGATCAGCGATCTGCGCATGTCGAGCGTCTCGAAAACATGGTGGCTGTGACCGAGCCCGCTGGATCGGACACGTTTGTGACCACTACTCTTGGCGGCGCGGAATGTGTCGCCCGGATGCGTTCGGATGCTGATGTGGTGGCGGGCAAGCAGACCGTATTTGCAGTCAATATGGAAAAGGCAGTAGTTTTTGATCCAACGACCGAGCAACGCATCTTGTGATCATGCCTGCCCGGGGAGCTGGTCCGAAGATCTGAAAGCGACTTGAATGCGATTGGTGGCAGACATTGGCGGAACAAATGCGCGGCTTGCCCTGGCGCGTGATGGGCAGGTTCTGGACGGCACTATGCGGAGCTTTCAGAATGATGACTTTGATAGCTTTTATTCGCTTGCAATCGGGTTTCTGAGACAAACCTCAAGCGAGTTGATCACGGAAGCGGTGGTTGCGGTCGCTGGGCCGGTTTGGGGCAAGGAAGCGAGATTGACCAATCGGGATTGGGGCTTTGAAACCCATGAAATTTCCGAGAGGCTGGAAATCGGGAATGCCTGGCTGATCAATGATCTCACGGCATTGGGCTATGCTTTGCCCGCGCTCGGTTCCAACCAAATCATACCTGTTTGTGGTTCTTCAGGAACCGCGTTCGCAGAAGCGCAGTCTCTGGTCGTTGGAGTTGGGACCGGCTTCAATGTCTGTCCGGTTCGGCACGTCGGCGCGGATGTATGTTGCCTTGAAGCCGAACTTGGTCACGTATCCTTGCCGGCGAGTGTTGTCGAGATGGCGCGGCCTGTTCTGGGGGATGTAACTGGGGCGTTTCCAACCATTGAGGAATGTTTCTCTGGCCGTGGCTACAAGAAGGTCATGGCAATGGGAGGCACGAACGGCTTGTATGCTGGTCTTCTGGGCGCGCTTGCGCGGGATCTGACGATGACCTTCCTGCCTCGGGGCGGAATTTTCTTCAACGGCGGCGTCTCGAGATCGGTTTTGAATTCACAGGACCGGGTTGAGTTTTGCAAGATGTTTGAACGCCCTTTCGAGCTCAACCCTGATTTCTCGGTGCCTGTCTCCGTGATCAAAGACGACACTGTGGCTTTGCTTGGATGTGCCAGGTACACGGCCTGAGCAACTTCTTGCGAACAGTGACACTGGACGACACCGGACCAAGATTGCTGATATCAGTAGTCCGAAACCAGAAGATGCAGTGGGTCTTCATCCTCAACGATTTTTGAAAAACGGCCTATGTCCTTCTCAAAGACATTGTCCGTACGGTCGTCGTTCACGGTCGAGACCTCGCGGATCAGGCAGTCGCCCTTTTCAGCCCAGAAGGCGTGCCAGATCCCTGGAAGCAGCGTGACGCTCTGACCGGGTTGCAATCGCAGCAATCCGCCCGCATCCAAGGTAACATTGAGACCATCGCTGGGCACTGTGACCTGCGATTCTCGATCAATCGATCCATCCTGCGCAGGTGCGAACAGCTCGATAATCAGATCTCCTCCACCGGCGTTGATGATGTCTTCGGCCTTTGTGTTGTGGCGGTGCATCGGGGACAGCTGTTTCTCGCGACTTACCATTATTTTTTCGGCATACAACATGCCTCGACCTTTGTTCAGGTCGGCCAAAGTTCCATTCCGAGTGGTGAAAAGAAACAGACCCATTTCTTCGAACCGCCCTTGACCATAGTCGGTGATGTCCCACCCAAGTGCACGCTCGCGGATGGTCGTGGCATCACTTTGGCGCATACGGTTCGCAGACCAGTAAGCAAACGGGGGCAGGGTGTATCCGAAGCTTTGGATGAAGCTGTCGGCCTCTCTCAGGATTTCATTCACGGTGCTGCGTTTCATGGGGCAACCTTATCGGATGCAAGGAAAGTGAGCCAGTCAAAGCCGAACGTAACGACATGAGAAGCTCTTTGCCGGTTGGACAGTGAGAGACCGCGTTTCAACCATTTCGGCTTCCAGCAGCGTTGGCTTTCTTGATGGACGCTCAAGTCAAATTGAGTTAAGTAACTATATGGTTAATAGTGAGGTTTGATATGAGCTCGATCAACCTGAAATTCAAAGAAAGTGTGGCGATCATTACGCTTTCTAATGCGGCAAAGTTGAATGCTCTCACCTCGGCGATGGTTCGGGAATTGGAAAGCCATTGTATGGAAGTGGAGCGCCGACGGGAAACCCGTGCCATGATATTGACAGGCGAGGGCGAAAAGGCCTTTTGCGTAGGCGCCGACATTGCTGAATGGAGTGCCATGACCCCGGCTGATTTTGCGCGGGATTGGATACGAGGTGGTCACCGAGTCTTTGATCGGTTGGCGCGGTTATCGATTCCAACGGTTGCGGCCTTGAATGGGCATGCCTTTGGCGGAGGTCTTGAGTTGGCCGCGGCTTGCGACATCAGAATTATGGCTCCCAAGGCCAGGATAGCGTTGCCTGAAGCCCGTGTGGGTATCGTGCCGGGGTGGTCGGGGACGCAGCGCTTGGCCCGGCTTATTCCTGAGCCTTTGATGAAAGAGATGGCTCTGTTCGGACGTCAGATTGGAGCCGAGCGTGCCTGGCAAGCCGGTTTCGTTTCTGAGGTAAACGAATTTCCTTTTGAGTGCGCTTTACAGATTGCAGGCAGCGTAAGTGAATTGTCACCCAGAGCAGTGGAAATCGCAAAGAACATGATCCACGCCGGACGCGCCGAAGATCCCGCGGCGATGGTCGACTCTCTGGCGGCGGCAGCGATGGGCGCCACGCTGGACAAAGAAGAGGGTGTTCGTGCCTTTACTGAAAAACGCCCCGCCAAGTTTACCGGCGAATGACATCAGCAAGAAAACCGTCCCAACCATAGTGAACGACACCGAAACTCGGTGATCTATTGGAGGTCACACATGATCACGACAAAGCAGGAAGTCAGCCCCGAGGCGGGGCTGCAACTAGTTACATTCGCGCTGGATCACGCCAAAACACAGGGGTGGGACATCGCTGTGTCGGTTTGCGATCCTGCCGGGAACCAGGTGGCTTTCCTCCGAAGTGAAAACGTCATCTCCCCGGCTGCAGATTTCGCATGTGACAAGGCTTACACTGCCGCGACTCTTCGGAAATCGACTTCGGACTTCTTTGAGCGAATGTCCGGGACTCCTTCCTTGGCACTGGGTCTTTCCAACCGTCCCCGGCTCATGGTGTGGACAGGAGGGCTGCCTTTGTTTCACGAAGGAGTATGTATTGGTGGGATCGGCGTTTCCGGGGCTCAGGATTTTGAAGATGTCGAATGTGCCCGGGTTGCTATTGAAAAGGTCGGATTGGCCGAAAGCGGTTGATTTCGGATTAAGCCCGAACCAGCCGCATGATCGTCTCAACATTGAAGGACAATCGCTCTTCCAGGGCCTCGGGATTCATCATGTCACGTTTGAACAGGATGGATCCGGTGAACCTGTTTGTCAGATAGTAATAACCGATTGCGGCGATCGTGATGTTGAGCTGAACGGAGTCTATCCCGTCCCGGAAGATGCCCTGTTCCTGCCCGCGTAACAGAATCTTTTCTACCATGGCGACAAGTCCCATGGTCGCATCTGCTATCGTTTCTGCGTCTTTCAGATGCCGTGCGCGATGCAGGTTTTCGCTGTTTACAAGCGTGATGAATTCAGGGTGCTTCAGGTAGTAGTCCCACGTGAATTTCACCAGCTTTTCAAGTGCTTCATCTGCCGGAAGATTGTCCAGTTCAAGACGTTTTTCGGCATTTCGAATGTGAAGATATGCAGCTTCGAGTACAGCTCGAAACAGATCTTCTTTGCTGCCGAAATAGTGGTAGATCATGCGTTTGTTGGCTTTTGCCCTGTCGGCAATCTCATCGACGCGCGCGCCACCAAGACCGTTCTTGGCGAATTCCTTCTTGGCAGCTTCCAGAATTCTCTTCCGAGTCGCTTCCGCGTCTCGCTTCTTCTTCGTGTCGGTTGCAGACATCTATGACGTCACCTCGCTGATGCGTTGTGGGTTGCTAAGCTGTCGCAACCCGAATTGCAACGGGCGACACTTTCTCCCCTGTTTTTCAAAAATGGCAGGAAATGTTCGCCAAGCCAAGAATGAGGTAACCAGTTGGTGCATATTTTTTGCTTGACCCGTTGACACAGCGCATATTTCAGAAGTAACTAGTTAGTGCATTAAGTCGCCGATGAGCCACGAGTGATCTGGTTGAGGCGTGTTGATCGGCTGAGAGCCAAAAGAGAGAGGTTTGGCTTGATTCCGGGGGGTTGAATGCAAAAGGGAGGACTCCATGTCATTCATTAAGAAGTTCATTGAGCAGGAGACGGTCAATCGTCGGAATTTCCTGCTTGCCAGCGCTTATGGTCTTGGCGGTGTGGCCGCTGCTGGCGTGTTTGGGCCGGGTATGGCGCAGGCCGCGTCCAATCCAACGGTTGCCTGGTCTTATCGAAACCGCACGAACCCGTATTGGAACGAAATCGTTTCAGGTGGTGAAGCTTTCATGGACGCGGCAGGGCTGGGAAAAGACGCGCTGACACACCTGATCAACGAAGGCAGTTCCGAAAAATCGCTGGCGGACGTGAAGGCGCTTCTGGCGAAAACGAGCGGGAATCTGGCTCTTGCGATCGACACCAATGACGCGCCGAACTGCCGTCCAGTAGTCGAGGCTGTGGCCGAGGCCGGTGGGTATGTTTCGACAATCTGGAACAAGACCGACGACCTGCACCCCTGGGACTTTGGCGACAATTATGTAAGCCACATGACTTGGTCCGACGAAGGTCCGGCGGAACAGACCGCTCGCATCCTGCTGGAAGCCATGGGTGGAAAAGGGGGCGTCGTGCATCTTGGCGGGATCGCGTCGAACAACCCGGCTATCGAGCGTTTGAATGGTCTGAAGAATGCGCTGAAGGACTATCCCGATGTCGAACTGCTGGCTGCCGAGCCCGCTGACTGGGATACGCAAAAAGCCAACCAGGTAATGAGCGCTTTCCTGACCCGCTATGGTGACGAGATTACCGGTGTGCACTGCGCCAACGACACGATCGCTTATGGTGTTCTGGAGGCTCTGCGTGCTGAAGGTATCGACGACATGCCGATCGTTTCATACGACGGCAATCCCCAGGCCGTGGGCTTGGTCGATGAGGGTAAAATCCTCGCAACCGTGTTCACAAACCCGCATTGGGGTGGTGGCATTACGGCAGCGCTGGCATATCACGCGGCTATTGGGACCTTCAAACCTTCAGACGAACCCAATGAGCACCGCGAATTCTACGGCCCGACCATCCTGATTACGCCCAAGGACGCGGCCGAGTTCAAGGCGAATTATCTGGACAACGTTCCGACTTATGATTGGACCGATTTCTGGGGGCCGACCAACGGCCAGATCATGTACAAGTAATGCGCTGAGGGAGGCTGCCGGGGCGGCCTCTCTCTTCCGGCTGAGCAATCACCAGCCGGCACGAATTACAGACATCAACTGACAGCACTTGGGAGGAGCACGTGGGCAGTGTTCTGACACGGGATGTCCTCGTCAAATGGGCACCCTTACTCGTTCTCATCGTTCTGATACTTTTTTTTGCAGCGATGGAGCCACGCTTCTTCTCGGTGCGGAACTTTGCCAGAATTGGTATTTCGTCCGCTCCGGCGCTGATGGTTGCGATCGGTGTGACGTTCATCATCATCATGGGCTCCATCGACTTGTCGATGGAAGGCACGGTTTCCGTCTGCGCCGTTGTATTCGCTTTTGCGTTTATCGCGATGGGCGGCACGCTGGCGTCCTTTGCGTGGCTGGCCTTGCCGCTGGCTCTGCTGGTCGGGGCGGCAGTCGGATTACTGAACGGACTTGTTCATGTGAAGCTCAAGATCCCGTCTTTCATGGCCTCCCTGGCGATGGGATTTGTCGGAACGGGTTTCGCGCTTCTTCTGACGGGCGGTGATCGCATCCGCGTCGAAGACGATCTGTTCCGCGGTCTGCTGACCACCCGTTGGTTCAACTTCCCCATCATGTGCTACGTGGCGGTTGCCTTCCTGTTGATCGCCTGGTTCATCCAGACCCGAACGACGCTGGGCCGCAACTTCTATGCCGTGGGCGGAGGCGAGGACCTGGCGCATGCTTCGGGCTTGAACGTCAACAAGGTCCGCATCCTGGGATTCACGCTCGCCGGTGTGTTTTACGCGGTCGGCGCTCTGTTGGCAGTTGGGCGCATCGGCATCGCCGAGACGGCCACCGGATCGAACTTCATGTTCGTTTCAATCACGTCGGTTGTCGTTGGCGGTACGGCCCTGTGGGGCGGGATCGGCGGCGTCTGGAATACGCTCATCGGTGTTTTGATCGTGAACGTCATCAACAACGGCATGGTTGTGATCGGGCTGCCCGGATACGTGCAGGACGGCGTGCTGGGCGTTCTGGTCATCGCGGCCGTGGTGCTGTCCACCGACCGCAAGTCGGTCACCTTCGTGAAGTGAGAGGGCTGGGCAATGTATGAACTTCGTAAAGTAGACAAGAAATTCCCAGGCGTTCACGCGCTGAAAGCCATCGATTTCCAGATCGGGCGAGGCGAGATTGTCGGGTTGGTCGGTGAAAACGGAGCTGGCAAATCAACCCTGATGAAGGTGATCTATGGCGCTTATCAGGCAGATGGCGGTGACATTACCATCGACGGCACCAAGGTCCGTTTCCAGAACCCGCGTCAGGCCATGGATCATGGGATCGGCATGGTGTTCCAGGAACAGTCGCTGATCACGAACCTCACTGTGATGGAAAACATCTTCCTTGGGTTCGAACAGCAGTTTGTCAGTTTCGGTGTCATCAACTGGAAAGATATGGCCCAGGCCGCGCGAAATCAGTTGGCCAAGGTCAAGCTGGACATCGATCCGGCAACTGTAACATCGCGTCTGTCCTTTGCCCAACGTCAGTTGGTTGAGCTGGCCAAGGTCCTGACTCTGGAAGAGCGGGTCGATGGCGATCTGGTGATCCTGCTGGACGAACCCACTTCGGTTCTGGCGCGGGAAGAGGTGGAACTGCTGTTCTCGCTGGTGCGTGATCTGACCAGCCGCGCATCGTTCATCTTTGTGTCGCACCGCATGGACGAGGTCCTGGAGCTGAGCGACCGCATCTATGTGATGAAAGACGGCGAAGTCGTTGACGTCGTCGCTCAGGCCGAGGCGAATGTCGATGACATCCAACACAAGATGGTGGGGCGCGAGGTCGACAAGGAATATTATCGCGAACAGAAACAGAAGCCTTATCGGAAAGAAGCACCGCTGGTGTCCTTCAAGGATGTCAGCCACGGGGCTCGGTATCAGAATATCTCCTTCGATCTTCACCCGGGAGAAGTTCTGTGCCTGGTCGGCACGGAAGGGTCCGGCCGAGAGGCCGTATTGCGCACCGTGTTCGGGCTGGAAACGCCAACTGCTGGAACCGTCAGTCTGAAAGGGCAGGACGTCACGCGATTCAACGCACAGAACGGGGTTGCTGCGGGCGTCGGTTATGTCCCGCGCGAACGCAAGGTCGAAGGCATCGTCGGCGGCATGAACGTCTATGAAAACATGACGCTCAGCCAGATGGGAAACTATTCGAAAAACGGTGTCCTGCGCATCAGTGAAGAAAAGTCGCTGGCCCGCGATTGGATCGACCGCCTGTCGATCAAGACGCCATCAGAATACAAGGATTGCGGCGGGCTGTCCGGCGGCAACCAGCAAAAGGTCGTTTTGGCCAAGTGGCGGTCTGGAGGGTCGGACATAATCCTGCTGGACCACCCGACACGGGGTCTTGATATCGGCGCCAAAGAAGACGTGTACGACATGGTTCGTGACATGTCGGACGATGGTGCGGGCATCATTCTGGTTGCGGATACGCTCGAGGAAGCAATCGGTCTGTCGCACACGATCATCGTCCTGAAGGACGGTATCGAGCAGATACGCTACGACTGCGAACCCGGCAACAAGCCGTCGTTGTTTGACCTTGTCCACCACATGATCTGAGGCAATTCCAATGAGCTTTGAACGCATCAAACCGCATCTGCCGTGGATCACGCTTCTCGCACTTGTCGCAATTGTCGGCATTGCCGACGCTAACTTTTTGCGGCCGGCCAATCTCATTGCCATGGCGGCTGACATCGTCCCTCTGTTCATAATGGCACTGGGAATGACGTTCGCGATCTACATCGGTGGCATCGACCTTTCGGCGCAGTCCGTCGCCAACATGACCACTGTCGTGGCCACCGTGACCTTGCCCCTGTTCGGCGTGGGCGCGGCCCTTGTCTGTATCCTGTCCGGGTTCGTTCTGGGGGCTGTGTCGGGCTATGTCACAACCAAGCTTTTGGTTCCGTCCTTCATCTCGACATTGGCGATCGGTGGAGTGGCCTTTTCTGCGGCTCAATATCTGTCTGGACAACGTGCTTTGTTCATGGATGCCGAACTGCGCGATGCCACGTTTGGCTGGATGACCGGCAGCAGCTTTGGCATTCCGCACGAGATCTTCATCGGCGCCTTCCTGGTTCTTGTGACCTGGTTTTTGCAAACCCGTACGACCTTTGGGCGCGCGCTCAAAGCAGTTGGGGCGGGTGAACCGGCTGCGGTCGCGGCGGGGCTCGACGTCGCCAAGATCAAGATCATGGCCTTTGCCGTATCCGGCCTTTTGGCGGCTGTTGCAGGGCTTTTGTTCTCCGTCAAACTGTCCGGCGGCTCACCGACATTGGCCAACGGTTTCCTGCTGCCGGCAATTGTTGCCGTGCTGGTCGGAGGTACCCCACTGACAGGTGGCGTAGGAGGTGTGATCAACACGCTGATCGGGACACTGATCGTGGCCGTGATCCGCTCCTCGATGCTCTATTTCGAAGTGGATGCCACCAAGCAGCAGATGGTGTTTGGCCTGGTTCTGATTGCGGCCATCGCACTGACCATCGACCGTACCAAACTGAGGATCGTGAAATGAACGCGACCATGAAAGCGGCCGTTCTGACCGAACCCGGGCACTTCAAACTGCGAGACGTGCCGCGGCCCAAACCCGGCCGGGATGACGTGCTGGTCAAGATTTCCCGCGTCGGGATCTGCGGGACGGACATGCATATTTTCAACGGGCACTACGCGGCCGAGAACTTGCCGATGATCCCCGGGCATGAGTTCACAGGGACAATTGCCGAGTTGGGAGAAGGTGTCAAAGGTCTCTCCTTCGGTCAGCCGGTCGTCGTCGACATGAACATCGGGTGCGGCACTTGCTACTGGTGCCGCCGAAACGAGGTCCTCAACTGCCCCGACATGCAGCAAATGGGGATAACAATGGATGGCGCCTTTGCCGAGTATATTTCGGTGCCCGCGCGGCTTGTGATCCCGGCACCGGATACTGTGTCTGCTGACATTCTTGCGCTGACCGAACCGTTGGCCTGCGTCGTGCGCTGCGCCCGTAAGGCCGAGATTACTTTTGGACAATCCGTTGTTGTTTTGGGTGCCGGCCCGATCGGTAATCTGCATGTTCAGCTGCTGCGAACCATTGGAGCAGCGCCGATCATCGTCGCCGATCTTTCACCCGAACGTGCGGAAATGGCGCGCGAGGTTGGCGCGGACGTGGTTGTAACGGATCCGGCAAAGTTGCGTCAGGTGGTTCTTGAACACACCGGTGGGCGCGGCGCGGATGTGGTGATCGAAAGCGTTGGGATCTCCGCTCTCTATCGCAACGCTTTCGATCTGATCCGCAAGGGCGGCCATGTCGCTGCGTTCGGGATTACCGGGGCTGGTGAAACGCTGCCCTTGGATATCCTGCGGACGATCCTTGAAGAAAACTCGATCAAGGGATCCGTGGCAGGCATGGGACAGGATATGCACGACGCCCTGACCCTTTTGACTCATGGGCGGATAGATACGCGACTGTTCACCAAGGCCAGCTATCCGTTGGAGGAGATTCAGTCCGCTTTCGACACTTTGGCCGACAGGCCGGGCGACCTGAAAACACAAATTGTCATTCACTGAGGGAAGAGGGTTCAATGGCAAAGATTTTGATCATTTACGATAGCGAAAGCGATCGTCGGTTCACCGAAAGCGCCGTGAAATACGTGCGCCAGGGGGTCGAGCGCGTCAGCGGCATGGAAATCCGCGTGAAGCATGTCGATGAGGCCCAGACCGAGGATGTGTTCTGGGCTGATGGGATCGCCATCGGATGTCCGACGCATCTGGGTGGCATCTCGTGGAAGATGAAGAAATGGTGGGACGATCGTACTCCGGACATCTGGTTCAAGACCGACGGCAAGTTTGCCGTTCCATTCACCTCGGCGGGGTCGCTGGGTGGCGGTGGCGAGCTGACCTGCATGTCGCTGTCCATCATGATGATGAACATGGGCTATTTCGTTTTTGGCATCACGGATTACGTGGCCAAGAAAGAAAGCCTTCACTATGGCGCAGTGTTTGCCGGCGAGCCGCGTTCAGAGGCAGCCATCGAGGCCTGCGCCCGTGCGGGTCAACGCCTTGCAGAGTGGGTCGGCTATTACATGGAAGGTCGCAAGGATCTGCATCCGCTAGAGGCAAAATACCAACGTTTCTGGGAGCTTGCGGACTGATGGCAAAAGCGAGACTGCTTGTAGAGCTGGACGTGAAACCGGAAGAGGCCGAGACGTTCCAGAAGATGTTCCACGAAGAATTCATGTCACGCTCGCGCAGCGAAGACGGCTGTGAAAAATACGAACTTTGGCATGACCCAAACGCACCCCACAAGATGACCATCGTCGAGGTCTGGTCCAGTCAGGCGCATCTGGACGCGCATCTGGCCCAGGACTGGTTCGGGGAATGGGCTCCTAAAATGGAAGCCGCTCAGGCCACACCCTTGGTGGTTCGGGCCATGGCGAATTTCGAAGACTAAGGATCCATTCGGTCCCGGTCGATCCGGGACCGTTTTTCTCAGCGAGGATAGTATGGACAAATCGAGCCACGTTCTGACATTGCCCAGCGAACCCCGTGAATTCGGGTTTTACATGGATGGAGATTGGGTTGCCGCGGGTGAACGAGAAATGTTCGAGCGAGCGTCTCCGGGTCATGGTGTTCCCGTTACACGCACCCCGCGTTGTACCGAAGATGATCTGAATGCCGCTGTTGCTTCGGCGCGGACAGCATTCGATGATCGACGTTGGTCAGGTCTTTCGGCAGCCGACCGGTCGGCGGTTCTGTTGAAAGCTGCGGAATTGATCCGGGAGCGCATCGAAGAAATTGCTTACTGGGAAACGTTGGAAAACGGCAAGCCAATTGCTCAGGCAAGGGCCGAAGTCAGTGGCTGTGTGGGCATGTTCGAATATGCCGCTGGGCTGGGCCGGGCGCTGCACGGCGAAACCTACAACAACTCCGGTGATAACGCTCTCGGCGTTGTGACCCGCGAACCGATTGGGGTGGTCGGTGTGATTACCCCGTGGAACTTCCCGTTCCTGATCTTGTGCGAACGCGTGCCCTACATCTTGGCTGCTGGCTGCACGATCGTCGCCAAACCGTCCGAGGTCACGAGTGTGACGACGCTGCTGCTGGCCGAAATCCTGTCGCAGGCAGGCTTGCCAGATGGCGTCATGAATGTGGTTACCGGCTCTGGCCGGACAGTGGGTCAGAAACTGCTCGAGCATATGGACATAGACATGCTGTCCTTTACCGGGTCGACAAGTGTAGGTCGCTCCGTTGTTGAAGCCTCGGGCCGGACCAATTTCAAGAAGTTGGGGCTGGAGCTTGGCGGCAAGAATCCTCAGATCGTATTCGCAGATGCGGACCTGGAAGACGCTGCAGATGGGGTGGCCTTTGGCATCGCCTTCAACACTGGCCAATGCTGTGTGTCCGGGTCGCGGCTGCTGGTCGAGCGTTCGGTTGTCGAGGAATTCTCTCGCATGGTTGCTGACAAGCTGAGCAAAGCCAAGATTGGTGACCCTCTGGATGAGACCACCCAGATTGGCGCCATCACCACCGATGCACAGAACTCCACGATCATGTCTTATATCTCGAAAGGCCAGGAGGACGGCGCCCATCTGGTGTGTGGCGGCAAGCAACTGGATCTGGGGCAGGGGCAGTATATCGAACCGACGATCTTTACCTGTGACTCGATGGACAGTGCCATCGCCCGCGAAGAGATCTTTGGCCCCGTCCTTACAGTCATTCCCTTTGATACGATGGACCAGGCGATCGCAGTAGCCAATGACACCGAATACGGGCTTGCTGCCAGCGTTTGGACCAAGAACATCGACAAGGCCTTGACCGTGTCCCGTCAGGTCAAGGCTGGTCGATTCTGGGTCAACACGACCCTTGCCGGTGGGCCCGAACTGCCAATCGGTGGTTTCAAGCAGTCTGGCTGGGGGCGCGAAGCCGGAATGCATGGGGTTGAGGAGTATACGCAAATCAAGTCTGTTCATATTGAAATCGGCAAGCGCACTCCTTGGGTAGAATGATGGCAAAACAGGGATATGACTTCGTAATCGTTGGGGGTGGGTCCGCGGGCTGTGTTCTGGCTGCGCGGCTGAGCGAGAACCCGGATGTTCGGGTGTTGTTGCTCGAAGCCGGTGGAAAGGACAGTCATCCCTTGATCCACATGCCGGCCGGTTTTGCTGCCATGACGACGGGTCCGTTCACCTGGGAAATGAAAACCACCCCCCAGAAGCATGCCAACAATCGCCAAATCGACTATGTTCAGGCCAAAGTGCTGGGCGGCGGTTCTTCGATCAATGCCGAGGTCTTTACGCGCGGACATCCAGCCGACTACGACCGCTGGGCTTCGGAGGAGGGATGTGAAGGCTGGGCCTTCGAGGACATTCAGAAATACTTCATCAAGTCCGAAGGAAATGAGGTTTTCTCAGGGGATTGGCATGGGGCCGAAGGGCCGCTGGGTGTGTCCAATCTGAAAGAATGGCAAACGATGACACGTGCGTTTGTGCGGGCATGCCAGGAAAACGGCATTCCCTACAACCCGGATTTCAACGGCGCGGTCCAAGAGGGAGCGGGCGCGTATCAGGTGACTGTCCGCAATGGTCGTCGGTGTTCGGCTGCGGTCGGGTATCTGAGGCCGGTCATGGGGCGACCAAACCTGACCTTGGTAACAGGCTGCTTGGTTAACAGGGTTGTCGTCGAGAATGGCAGAGCAACTGGGGTCGAGTACTTCCAGAAGGGCGAAAAAATCCAGGTGCGAGCAGAGAGCGAAGTTCTCATAACTTCCGGTGCTATCGGGTCGCCCAAATTGATGCTGCACTCGGGGATAGGGCCTGCTGACCATCTGAAAGACGTCGGCATCGACGTGGTGCACGACTTGCCGGGGGTTGGGGAAAACCTGCAAGACCATTTCGGCATCGACATCGTGGCGGAATTGAATGGCCCGCACAGCCTTGATCGCTACAACACTCTGTTCTGGAAAGCTTGGTCCGGCATCGAATACATGCTGTTCAAGTCGGGCCGCGTGGCTTCGAACGTCGTTGAAGGGGGCGGGTTCTGGTTCTCTGAGGCCGGGCTGGATAAACCGGATCTGCAGTTTCACTTCCTCGCCGCTGCCGGAGCTGAAGCCGGGGTGCCGACCGTCCCCAAGGGGGAAAGCGGCATTACCATGAACAGCTACAACCTGAGGCCCAAAGCGAAAGGGACCGTGCGGCTCCAATCTTCCAATCCGGCAGATCTGCCGATTGTGGACCCGAACTTCCTGGGGCATCCGGATGACCTGAAGCGGTCGGCCGAGGGCGTGAAGTTGAGCGTCGAGGTGTTCAACCAACCGTCTTTGCAAAAGTACATCCGGCAGATCCGTTTCCCGGATGCCAGCGTCAAGACGCAGGAAGATTTTGAAAACTATGCGCGCCAATACGGGCGTACTTCCTACCATCCGACCTGCACCTGCAAAATGGGAACGGACGATATGGCGGTTGTCGATCCAAATATGCGCGTGCACGGGATCGAGGGGCTTCGTATTTGTGACAGTTCAGCGATGCCGAGCCTTGTGGGTTCGAACACCAATGCGCCGACAATCATGATGGCAGAAAAGGCTGCCGACATGGTGCGCGGAAACTACTGAGAGTTCTCCTCCCCAACTATCCGGCGGCCCTTGTGGTCGCCGTTATTTTTTGGAGGAAATGAAAGGGCGGCCAGACTTGACCGCCTTTTCTTGCATAGGTTAATGAATCAGTCCCATTCGGGCGCCCAAGGCACAAGGCTTTCATCGACGATGCGATAGCCAACCGAAGTTTTGGCTTCAATCCGTTCCATGTCGACGCTGCTCAGCGTGAAATCCATCACGTTGAAGTTGGCCGCGATATTGTCGCGTTTTGTGGACATTGTGTTGATTGAAACGCCCTTCTGCAAAATCCAGCGAAGCACCACCTGGGCAGCCGTCTTGCCATAGGCTTGGCCGATTTCGGCGAATTCGGGATGCTTGAAGACTTCACCGCGGGCGACGGAACAGTAGGACGAAAGCGGAATTCCCGTTTCCGATGCTGCGGCCAGCAGGACATCTTGGTTCAACAGCGGATGAAACTCGACTTGATTGGTGACCAAAGGGGTGTCGATGATCGAGAGCGAGTCACGCATCATTTGCGCTGTATAATTGGAAACCCCGATGTTGCGTGTCAGTCCTTTGAGCTGGGCCTGCTCCAACATTTTCAACGAGGGAGCAATGTCGCCTCCGACCGGGGGCCAATGCAGTAGAAGGACGTCAACGTAATCGACGCGCAAGGCCTTCAGGCTTTCTTCAACAGATCCAAGAAATTTAGCGTCCTCAAAATTGTCTGGATGCACCTTGGTCGTAATGCATAACTCGTCCCGTTGCAGGCCGGTTGCGGCCAAAGCTTCGCCAGTATCCAGCTCGTTTTCATACATTTGCGCCGTATCGAACGATCGATATCCAATCTCGGCTGCAGTCAGTACGGAGTTCTTCAGTTCATCTCCGGTGAGCGGGTAGGTCCCGAAGGTGCGTTGATTCGTTCCCTGAAAATAAATGTTCATTGCGTTCCTCCATTTAGGATTCAGTATATAGTAACCAAGTGGTTACATAATTGAAAGAAAAACCTTCAAGACCGCGCTGTTATTTGGGGTTGAATGGGTATCTGATTTCGGCAATATTAATATAACCAGTTAGTTACTTTGGAGGATGCTATGACGAGGCAGGTCACCGCCGAGCAGGCCGCTGCGATGATCCCGGATGGAGCCGTGGTCGCGGTGAATTCTTCAAGTGGATTGTGCTGTCCTGATGCCGTTCTGGCGGGAATAGGGGCGCGCTTCGACGCTGAAGGTGCGCCGCGCAACATCACCACCATCCATCCTATTGCTGCTGGTGACATGTTCGGGACCAAAGGGGTCGATCACATTGCCAAGCCGGGGCTCATCACAAGAATTATTGGCGGATCCTACCCGTCCGGGCCATCCAAGGCGGAGCCGCCGCAGATCTGGCAGAGGATTACCGCCAATGAGGTCAAGGCCTACAACGTCCCTTCGGGTGTAATCTTTGACATGCTACGAGAGGCGGCAGCCAAGCGGCCGGGTGTTTTGACGAAGGTCGGAATGGACACTTTCGTAGACCCCGAGATCGAAGGCTGTGCAATGAACGATGCTGCTCGTCAGGAGCCGATCGTGCGTCGCATGGAATTTGAAGGGGAGGAGTGGCTTTATTTCAAGGCTTTGCCCCCCGATGTCGCGATTATCCGGGCGACAACTGCAGATGAGAAAGGCAACCTGAGCTTTGAACATGAAGGTGCCTATCTTGGAGCAATGGAGATGGCACTGGCTGCCCGCAACAATGGTGGGCTTGTGATCGCCCAAGCCAAGCGCATTGCAAAGGCAGGTTCGATCCGCCCACATGACGTTCATGTTCCGGGAATATTGGTTGATGTCATCGTTGAAGCGTCTGATCAGTTGCAGACCACCCAGACCGAATACGATCCCGCCATTTCCGGAGAATTGACGCGCCCGCTGTCGTCCTTCCGGGAGGTCGAGTTCAATGTCGGCAAGGTCATAGCACGGCGTGTGGCACAGGAACTGAAAGATGGCTGGGCCGTCAACATCGGGTTCGGAATTTCGGCCAACGTGCCGCGCATCTTTGTCGAGGAGGGGTTGCACGGATCCGTTACATGGATGATCGAGCAGGGCGCTGTGGGCGGCGTTCCACTGTTGGATTTCAAATTCGGCTGTTCGGCAAATGCCGAAGCGTTTGTGCCGTCGCCGCATCAATTCTGCTATTTTCAGGCGGGTGGATTTGACGCCTCGCTGCTGTCCTTCCTTGAAGTGGATAAGCATGGTTCCGTGAACGTCTCCCGCTTGTCGGCCATTCCGCATAGAACAGCAGGTGCAGGGGGCTTCGTTGATATCACCGCCCGGGCCAAGAAGATCGTTTTCTCCGGCAACTTCAATGCTGGAGCGAAAATGACGATCGAGAATGGCCAGCTCAGAATTCATCAGGAGGGCAAGGTCGCGAAGTTTGTCGATGAGGTCGATCAGATCTCGTTTTCCGGCAAGCGCGCCCAGGCACAGGGGCAGGACATCACGTATGTTACCGAACGTTGTGTTATTCGTCTGCTTGCCCAAGGGCTTACAGTAACGGAAATTGCGCCGGGTGTTGATCTGCAACGCGATGTTCTAGACCAGGCCGCGACCAGTCTGGCGGTGTCCGATGATTTGACGGTGATGGATGCTGCTCTCTTCGATCCGGAACTCATGGGGCTTCAATTGGCGAAAGCCTGATGGTCGGTAATCAATCAAATGCTGCAATGCCCAGAAAAACAGAGGTTTCCACATGATCCGCCATCTCGTTCATCTAAGGTTTCGCAAGGATGTTTCGGAAAGTGAAAAGCAGGCGCTGTATGACGACCTGTCAGGACTCTCCGGTCACATTGACGGCATTGTGGACTTTCAAAGCCGAAAAAACGTTTCTGTCGAAACACCTGTTGTGCGCGATTTTCTGGACATGTTCTGGTTCGATTTTCGCGATGTCTCGGTGCGGGATCGATACCTGGAAGATGAAACCCATCAGGAGATCGGTGGGCGGATCGTCGAGAGGTTGGACGGAGGAATTGACGGCGTTTTTGTCTGTGACATCGAGTTATGATGACTGACCGAGAGCTGCTCGTGCAGCTATTCGACGCTGCTGTTGCGGCTGCTGATCCGGTGGGCGCGTTGAAGCCCAACCTGCCCGAAAAGCCATTAGGAAAAACCGTGGTTGTTGGGGCTGGAAAGGGCGCGGCGCAATTGGCCAGGGCGTTCGAAACACTGTGGGACGGGCCGTTGAGCGGAGTCGTCGTCACGCGGTACGGGTATGCGGAGGCATGCTCCAGTATCAATGTGATGGAAGCCTCTCATCCAGTGCCGGATGCAGCAGGGCTGAAGGCAAGCAGGGCCTTGATTGATGCGGTGACGGGCTTGTCCGAGGATGATCTGGTCGTAGCTTTGATATGCGGAGGTGGCTCGTCGCTTCTGCCTGCGCCAACGGCGGGCTTGACGCTGGAGGATGAGCAGGAACTGAACCGGGTTCTTCTGGCGTCGGGTGCGCCAATTTCGGTTATGAACGCGATCCGCAAGCAAGTGAGTGACATCAAGGGCGGGCGGCTTGCCAAGGCCGCCTGGCCTGCAAAGGTGGTGTCACTTGTGGTTTCGGACGTTCCGGGTGATGATCCTGCTCAGGTTGCGTCGGGCCCAACGGTTCCTGATAACATTTCACCCGCAGACGCGTTGGCAATGGCCGCAGCCTACCGCATCAACCTGCCGGATCGCATCCGCCAACATATTGAAAACGCGCTGCAGGCTCCCACTCCGGCTGACTTGGAGTTTCAGAGAAACGACGTTTCGATTGTTGCGTCGGCGGCCATTTCGCTGGATGCCGCAGCCAAAACTGCCAGTGAACTCGGGCTCGACAGTGTCGTTCTGTCTGATTCAATCGAGGGCGAGGCCCGCGAAATCGCGCGCATGCATGGGGCAATGGCGCGAGAAACCTCGCGTCGTAATCGTCCCTTTCGCAAACCGGTGGTCATGTTGTCGGGCGGCGAAACAACCGTCACGCTGCGGGGGAATGGTCGAGGTGGGCGCAACACCGAGTTCTTGCTGTCGCTCGCCATCGATATTGATGGTGAGGCTCAGGTCTCGGCATTGGCCGCCGATACAGACGGCATAGACGGCTCCGAGGACAATGCCGGCGCGTTTGTAGATGGTGGCAGCTGTGCCCGTCTTCGCATGGCGGGGCGGGATCCGGCGGCTGACCTTGCAAACAATGATGCTTTCAGTGCCTTCGAAGCGGTGGGCGATCTATTTTCCCCCGGTCCAACTGGCACGAATGTGAATGATTTTCGTGCGATTTTAGTCCGCTAGAGCATATTGTTCACGACTACCTTCTGTTGCTCTGTCAAATGTGTTCGGTTGTTTGAACGCTGCCTTTGCGGAGCGAGCAAAAACTGGGAGCTGGCTGGGTAAATGGCACTCCGGATGCGGGGATGGGGCTGCTTCACAGGTCGAAGATGAGCTCGTTGTGGCCTGTTTGAATCATTGCGCCATCTTGGTTGAAGACTTCAAACGAAATTCGCAGGATGCCCCGGGAGCCGCTGCGGGTTCTTCGCTTGCTCTGGATGGTCAGCACTGCATGGATGCTATCACCGGCAAAAACAGGTTTCGCAAAGGTCCAGTTCCATCCGAGGGACGCCAGGCCGTCGAGCCTGGCCTGAGCGTTATTCTTCAGTCCGTCGACTACTGACAAGACCAGCAAGCCGTGTGCGACCCTCCGCTCGAACCCTTTGGCTTGGGCTGCGGTATCGTCAAGATGTATCGCATAATGGTCTCCGGACACATCCGCGAAACGGGAGATCAGGTCGGCCGAGATCTCGGCCGACCCTGTGTTTACCCTGTCTCCGATTGCAAGATCGTGAAATCCGTACAGGCCGGGGGGCAGGGGATGGGAGGAGTTCATTCCGGAACGGGCGCGTCTTCACGCAGCAGACCCTTGGCCTTGAGATCGGCCCAGAACTGCGTGGGAATGTCGTGGCTGAACCAGGCCAGGTTTTGTTGCAGCTGTGCGACGGTTCGTGTGCCTGCCATGAAGGTTGGGATCGCTGGGTGCGCCACTACGAATTGCAAGGCAGCGGCTGCCAAGGGTACGTTATATTCGGCGCAAACCGCTTCGATCCTGCGCACTTTTTCCATGATGTCTGCAGGCGCGGGCGCATAATTGTACTTGGCACCGTCTACAGCGCCAGTGGCAAGGATGCCCGAGTTGAACCCGCCGCCGACAACAACCGCAGCGCCGCGTTCTTCGCAGAGCGGAAGGAATTTGTTCAGGGCATCCTGTTCAAGCAGTGTGTAGCGGCCTGCCAGCAGGAAGCAGTCGAAATCACGCCGTTCGAGCGCGGCATGGCACACTTCCCATTCGTTGACGCCAACCCCGATGGCTTTGACAACCCCTTGGTCCCGAAGGCTGGAGAGAGCCTTCCAGGCACCGTCCATGGCCTGCTCAAAGACCTCGGGCTGTTCGTCTCCCCGTGTAAAGACGTCTATGTCGTGGATGAAGCAGATGTCCATGTATTCGAGTGCAAGACGCTGAAGCGAGTCCTCGAACGAGCGCATGATGCCGTCATAGGTATAGTCGAAGTGCATCGTGAAAGGCGCGGCATTGGTCCAGGGCGTGAAATCAATGTCCTGGCGGCGGGCCGGTTTCAAGACGCGACCAACCTTGGAGCTGAGGATGAAATCATCCCGATTCTTCCAGCGCAGGGACTGACCGGTACGCAGTTCCGAAAGTCCATGGCCATACATCGGAGCTGTGTCGAAGTAGCGAACGCCTGAATCCCATGCGCATTGAATCATCGCGTCCGAAGTCTCTTCGTCTATTTCGCGAAAGATGTTTCCGATCGGCGCGGTGCCAAAACCAAAGGCCGTCACGTCCAAGTCGACCCGGCCAAATTTGTTCTTCGTATTCGGGTTCATGCTACACTCCCTAAGTAACTAATTGGTTATATAAATCGTGCCGCTTGGGTATGGCAAGTCTTTTCGCGCGAAATGAAAGGCCTTGACGGAACAATCGAGTGTCGAATAAAAAGTAACTAGTTAGTTACAAGGCGGGCAAATGTACTTAACGGAAACACACACGCAAGTCCGAGACATGACACGACAATTTGCCGAGGATGTGATTCGTCCGGTGGCAGAGGATCTGGACAAGGATTCCCGTTTTCCCGGAGAAATCTATGAACAGATGGGCGAACTTGGCCTGTTCGGTATCGGGGTTCCCGAGGAGATGGGCGGACCCGGTTTCGATACCGTAACCTACGCTCTGGTGATGGAGGAATTGTCGCGCGGTTATGCGTCGGTTGCCGATCAATGCGGGTTGGTCGAACTGGTCTCGACCCTGTTGGTTCGATACGGCAGTGACGTGCAGCGTGACCAATGGTTGTCCGACCTTCTGACCGCAAGAAAACGCGCGGCCTATTGCATTACAGAACCGGAAGCGGGGACGGACGTTTCAGGTATCCGCACCACGGCGGTGCGCGATGGCGACGGGTGGATTCTGAACGGCGGAAAGATCTGGATTCACAACGCGCCGGTTGCGGATGTCGGGTTTGTTCTGGCTCGAACCGATCCCGAAGCCGGGCATCGCGGGATGTCGATTTTCATCGTGGACTTCCACGCCGATGGCGTGACCCGCGGTCCCAAGGAAATCAAGATGGGGCAGCGGGCAAGCCAGGTTGGGCCTTTGTCATTTGACGACGTGCGTTTGCCGGCAGAAGCCTTGCTCGGAACCGAAGGGCGCGGTTTTCATATGATGATGAGCGTGCTCGACAAAGGCCGTGTTGGCATTGGAGCCTTGGCGGTCGGTATCGGGCAGGCGGGCCTCGAAGCTGCCGTCGAATATGCAGGACAACGGAAGCAGTTCAAGAAACCGATCTCCGAGTTTCAGGGTGTGCAATGGCTGTTGGCCGATATTGCAAAAGATGTGGAAGCTGCCCGATTGTTGGTGCAGTCCGCAGCTTATCAAATCGACGTCGGAGCAGACGCGACAAAGGCCTGTTCCATTGCAAAGTGTTTTGCCGGTGACATGGCCGTGCAACGATCCGCCGACGCCGTCCAGGTTTTTGGCGGATCCGGGTATATTCGCGGTTTTGAAGTCGAAAGACTGTACCGCGATGCGAAAATCACCCAGATTTACGAGGGCACGAACCAGATCCAACGCATGATCATTGCCCGCGAACTCTTGGCCAAGGGAGCTGCGACATGAGCAAACAGGTTGCGCTTGTAACCGGATCCAGCCGGGGTATCGGTTTGGCAGCGGCAAAGGAACTTGCGGCAGCCGGTTTCGATATTGCGCTGAACACCCTGCAACAGGATGCCGAACTTGAGGCCGCCGCCGCCGAGGTCGAAGCCTTGGGGGCCAAAGTGTTCAGGGCGGTGTTTGATGTAAGCCAGATCGACCGGCACGATGCAATTCTGCGCGACATCGAAGCCGACCTGGGTCCAATCACCACATTGGTCAACAACGCAGGTGTCGGGGTTCTCAGCCGCGGCGACCCTCTGGACGTGACCGAAGACAGCTTTGATCGGTGTCTGAACGTCAATGCCAAAGCCATGTTTTTCCTGACGCAGTCTTTTGCGAAACGCCGGCTGGCGGCTGATCGCAATCCGGGGCTGTCGTATGCGATTGTGAATGTGACGTCGTCGAATGCCACCGCAGTTGCCGAACCGCGGTCGGAATATGCGGCCTCGAAAGCCGCAGCCGCGATGATTTCCAAGTGTTTTGCCGCGCGACTGGGGCGGGAAGGGATCGCTGTTTACGATGTGCAGCCCGGCCTGATTGCCACTGAAATGACCAAGGCAGTGATCGACACCTACCAAAAGCGGGCCGAAGACGGTCTGTGCCTGCTGCCGCGCGTCGGCCAGCCCGAAGATGTCGGAAAGGTCATTGCGTCTTTGGCAACCAACAAAATCCCGTACACAACCGGTCAGGTCATTTCCGTCGATGGCGGTATGCTTGTGCCCCGCTTCTGAGGTTGAACGCCGTGAAAATTCAACTCCCCGACACGAATGGTCACCTGTCCGACTACAGGCTGGTCGGAACACCGATCGCCCACGCTGTTATGACGCCGGACTCCGCCCGGGTGGTCTATTCTGCGGCGCATGTCGTCGCAAATCCCTTTGTCGATGCGGACCCGACGGGTCCCGCAAATGTTGATTGGGACAAGACCATGGAGTTTCGCCGACACCTGGCGGGCATGGGCATGGGAATTGCCGAAGCGATGGATACCGCACAGCGCGGTATGGGACTGGACTGGAACGGCGCGCTTGAGCTGATCAAACGCACCAAGGCAGAACTTCCGGATGCGCTGGTTGCCAATGGCTGTGGTACGGATCACCTCGACCCGGCTGATGCCAAGTCGTTGGACGATGTGAGGCGCGCCTATCACGAGCAACTGGAAGCGATTCAAGCGATCGGTGGGCGCATCATTTTGATGGCCAGCCGAGCTCTGGTCAAGGTCGCGACATCCGCGGATGACTATGTATCAATCTATAATGACGTTTTGGCGGCGTGTGATGAACCCGTGATCCTGCATTGGCTGGGCGAGATGTTCGATCCGCAGCTTGCCGGATACTGGGGAGCGGGCAATTTTGAAGAGGCGCTTGAAACCTGTCTCACCATCATTGAGGCGAATGAGGCCAAGGTGGATGGGATCAAGATCTCGCTTCTGGATGCCGAAAAGGAAATCATCATGCGGCGGCGTCTGCCCGAAGGGGTGCGGATGTATTCCGGGGATGACTTCAACTATCCCGAATTGATCGCGGGCGACGAACAAGGGTTCAGCCATGCGCTTTTGGGGATCTTCGACCCTCTCGCACCGGCTGCGGCCTATGCCGTTTCAAAGCTGAGCGAGGGGGACACTGCGGCCTTCCGGGCAACTCTGGACCCCACGGTGCCCCTGGCGCGGCATATCTTCCGTGCCCCGACCCAATACTATAAAACTGGCGTTGTTTTCCTGGCGTGGTTGAACGGTTTTCAGGATCATTTCATCATGCTGAACGGAGCACAGGCGACGCGTTCGCTGCCGTATTTTACGGATTGCTTCCGAATGGCTGACGAATGCGGGCTTCTGCGCGACCCCGACATGGCGGTGGATCGAATGCAGACCTTGTTGAAAATCTACGGGGTCTGAGCCTATGCGGGACTTCTCCAACGATCACTCCGCTCTTGCCCTCAACACGGCAACACTTGGCCACAACCTTGATGGTCATGGCGCAGGCTGGTCGCCAGAGCAGGTGATCGAAGGCTGCGCCGAACGCGGTTACGGAGGTGTTGTCTTTTGGCGTCGTGAGATTGGGGCGCGCGCGATCGAAATTGGAGATCGGGTACGCGATGCCGGAATGGAAGTGGCAGGCCTGTGCCGCACACCGTTTCTGACAGGGCCATTGGCGCTTGATGGCCACTCGAAAATCATGGACGACTTTTTTGCTTCCATAGACATGGCTGCGGGGTTGGGCACAGCTGTACTGACGATTGTCACGGGGGGGCCGGAACCAGGGACCAAAGGCGTTCTGGAAAGCCAGAAAATTCTCGCCGATCGGGTGGCCGAGGCTGCGCCTTATGCAGCCGAGCGGAGCGTAAACCTGGCTCTTGAACCCTTAAATCCAATGTTTGGAGGCAACCGCACTTGTATCATGACAGCGGCAGATGCGCTGCGGGTGTGTGAAATGGTTGGGGCACAGAATGTGGGGCTTGCAATTGATGTGTACCATACCTGGTGGGACACGACCTTGGCGGACACCCTGTTGGCGGCTGGCCCCGATCGCATACTTGGATATCACCTATGTGACTGGTTGGCCGACACTGCGGACATGATGTTGGACCGTGGCATGATGGGAGATGGCGTTGCTGATCTGAAAGCTCTGCGGGAAGCCGTCGAAAATTCAGGCTACAGAGGGTTGTGCGAGGTCGAGATCTTTTCCGCGGAAAACTGGTGGAAGCGGGATCCTTCCGAAGTTCTGGATGAAATCGTTAAACGTTTCAGGGCGGTGTGCTAGGTTTTGTGTCAAAGGAGATCCGGGGAGAACTGAGAAAATCGAGCTGCGTCAAGAAACCGGTTTTTTCAAATGCGCCCTTTTCTTGGATGCAATACGACCCCTCAGATTGTTAGAACGCTTGAAGTGACGAGAGTTTGTTTCGCGCCTCAGTTCAGCAGAAAAATCAGACGAAAGCGGTCCCGGTCGTCCCGCCTCCAATGGCGGGTCCTCAGTGTCGCTTACATTGATTGGCGGTGGTGTTGACTGTCGTGCATTGCATCAACCGCCTTGGTCGAGCTGCGCAGCACAGTCCAGAATGTGCCTTTCCAACAAGCGAACGGCGGGTGACTGGGTCGAATCGCTTCTGCGTAACAGGTGTATATCGCGATTCGCCTGAGGTCCCACCAGTGGGCGAAAGAACAAGCCGTTGGATTCTGACGCCCTCACGGCCAACTCGGGCAAAATCGTAATACCGATATTCGCATGCACCATTCCCACAATCGAGGTGAGATTGTGGGCCGATAGCGATGCTTGCTCGTGCAGGACTCTGGATGCTTCTGCGTTGATCCCGGCGGACAGACTGTTGGCGATCAAACGCTCACCGATCAGAGCATCCCAAGAGATCGGATCGCTTGAGCTGGCAAGCGGATGGTCCGACGAACAGATCAGGCCGAACGTGTCAGACAAAAGATGCTGGCTGTGAAGACCGGCGCTATTTTCACCCAAGGTACCTATGCCGATGTCTATTCGATCACGGGACAATTCATGTCGGATCGAACCTGAATCCATGTCGCGCAGTTCAATGTCTATGTTGGCGTACTCGTTGATATGACGGGACAAAACCTGAGGGATGATGATTCCGGCAATGGACGGAACCGTTGCTATTCTCACGCGGCCATAGTTTGCTTTTGCAAAGCCTTCGATGGCTTTTACCGTATTGTCGAATTGTTGCAGCTCACGTTCGGCCTGTTCCAGAACAAAGATGCCCAAGGCAGTCAGCTTGTTCTTGCGATCAGTCTCGAACAGGGGTTCGCCCAGGTGGGTTTCCAGCTGCTTCAAGATCATGGAAAGCGCCGAAGGTGTTCGGCCAAGCGTGGCAGCCGCCCCGCTCAGACTGCCGCTTCGGGCAACGGCGGTGAAGCAGCGCAGCATTTCGATTTTAAGCGTCATGATTTGAACTTCAGATTTTATGAAATGTGGTTCAGTTATTTTAGTTTGATTTAATGTTGCTGCGGAGTCCATACCCTCCGCAAACGAATACTGTCCGAGGCGACCGAACCATGACTGATCTGCAGAAAAACCTGATTGCTGGCGAATGGCTGGCGGGTAGCTCCGAAATCGAAAACCGCAACCCGTCGGACCTGTCTGATTTGGTGGGAGTATTCGCTCAAGCCAGCGCCGATCAGCTGGATGCAACTTTGCTTCAGGCTCGCAAGGCGCAGGCCGAATGGGCTGCCTATGGGTTGGAACGCAAGCAGGCAGTGTTGAATGCGATCGGCAACGAACTGATGGCACGCGCCGAGGAGTTGGGCACGCTGTTGAGCCGCGAAGAGGGCAAGCCGTTGGCCGAAGGCAAGGGGGAGGTGTACCGCGCCGGTCAGTTCTTTACCTACTATGCGGCTGAATGCTTGCGTCAGATCGGTGAAAACGCCGACTCGGTTCGCCCGGACATCGAGATCGACGTGCGCCGCGAGGCCGTGGGGGTTGTCGCAATCATTTCGCCTTGGAACTTCCCCACTGCAACCGCTTCGTGGAAGATCGCTCCGGCCCTGTGTTATGGCAACGCGGTTGTATGGAAGCCGGCAAATGTGACACCCGCTTCGGCGGTGTCATTGTCGGAAATCATCAACCGTCAGGATATTCCCAAGGGGCTGTTCAGCCTGGTGATGGGCGCAGGCCGTGAAATCGGTCAGCGTTTGGTGGAAAGCCAGTTGGTTAATGCGATTTCCTTTACCGGTTCGGTTCCGGTCGGCAAGGGCATAGCCTCCGCCGCCATCCAGAACCTGACCAAGGTGCAGATGGAAATGGGATCAAAAAACGCTCTGGCCGTCATGGATGATGCGGATCTCGATCTGGCGGTCACACTGGCTCTGGGGGGGGCGTTTGGAGGTACCGGCCAAAAATGTACCGCGTCGTCGCGTTTGGTCGTGCACGAAGCCATTCACGACGCCTTTGTCGAGAAACTGGTGGCCGGTGCACAGGCGATGAAGGTCGGCCATGCATTGGCGGAAGGGACCCAGATGGGGCCAGTCGTCAGCCAGCAGCAGCTGGACGAGAATCTTGCCTATGTCGAGTTGGGTAAAACCGAAGGTGCTGAACTGGCGTGTGGGGGAATGCGTCTCGAAATGCCGACCAAAGGGTTCTACATGTCGCCGGGCGTATTCCTGAACACCACCAACAACATGCGTATCAACCGCGAGGAAATGTTCGCTCCCTTGACTAGCGTCATCAAGGTTGGCGGTTATGACGAAGCGCTAAGTGTGGTGAACGACACCAACTTTGGTTTGACGTCGGGCATCGTGACCAAGTCTTTGGCGCGTGCCACTCACTTCCGCCGCAACGCACGTACTGGTGTTGTAACTGTGAACCTGCCCACCGCCGGTACTGACTATCACGTTCCATTTGGTGGTCGTGGCGACAGCTCTTATGGCCCCCGCGAACAGGGCAAGGCTGCAGCGGAATTCTATACCACGGTCAAGACTGCGTATATCAGCGCCGGTCCGGTCTGAACCTGAGCAGGTCGGTCCGGCGGACCGACCTTTTTCGCAGTGCCAGCAAGACACGCCCGGTCGCCGGGTGCACACTGGATCCCGTACGATCCGGAGGAGAAAGTTATGCCCGAACACTACCGCATTGATTGCTTGCAGTACGCCAATTGGTCCGAGAAGATTTTTCGACAGTTGCGCCAAGGCGGTGTGGATGCCGTGCAGGTCACCATCGCCTATCACGAGAATTTCCGTGAAACGGTCCTGAATTTTGAGCAGTGGAACCGGTGGTTCGAGCAATATCCGGACCTGATCATGAAGGGCCGGTGGGCATCCGACATCGACAAGGCACGCGAAACCGGTCGCACTGCAGTGTTCTTCGGCTTCCAGAACCCGTCGCCCATCGAAGACGACATTGGCTTGGTCGAAATCGTCCACACTCTGGGCGCGCGCTTTATGCAACTGACGTATAACAACCAGTCACTGCTGGCGACCGGCTGCTACGAGGCCGAGGACATGGGCCTTACCCGCATGGGCAAGCAGGTGGTAAAAGAGATGAACCGCGTTGGGCTGGTGGTGGACATGAGCCATTCCGCCGACCGTTCGACAATTGAGGCGGCTGAATTCTCGGATCGTCCCATCGCAATCACCCATGCCAACCCGCATGAATGGTCGCCCGCCCTACGCAACAAGCGCGACGACGTCATCCGTGCCGTGACCGAAAACGGCGGTATGTTCGGCTTCTCGCTCTACCCGCATCATCTGAAAGACAAGTCCGCCTGCACGCTTGAGAGCTTCTGCGAGATGATTGCTCGAACCGCGGAAAAGTATGGTGTGGAGCATCTGGGGATCGGTTCCGACCTTTGCCAGGACCAGCCCGACAGCGTTGTGGAATGGATGCGCGTTGGCCGTTGGACCAAGGAAATCGACTATGGCGAAGGTTCCAGGTCGCAGCCCGGGTTTCCCCCTATGCCCAGCTGGTTCGAGGACAATCGACACTTCGGCAACATCGAACAAGGCCTTCGGGCCGTTGGAATGAGCGAAAGCGAAACCGCCGCCATCATGGGCGGGAATTGGTACCGCTTCTTTTCAGAGAACTTTGGCCCGCAAGCGGGAGGCTAACGGGTCCGCAAGAGTGAAAACAGGGCCTGAAGCGAACAGGACAGGCCGTTTTTGGAGGAACAGATGTCCGTCACATCTATGGAAACAAACACCCGGGTAAGCAGGCTGAACATGCCGCTGTTCCTGATTTCGGGCGGCTTCATCGCAGCCTTTTGTATTGCCGCACTGTTCAATTTGGATGCGTTGTCGGCAGCAGTGGACTGGGGCTTCAATGTCTCGGCGACCTATTTCGGACTGTATTGGCAGGTATTGCTTCTTGCGACATTCCTGATCGGTCTTGTGCTGTGCATATTGCCGGGGGGCAAAGCGATCATGGGGAACCTGGCCGCGCCGGAGTTCACCACGTTCCAGTGGGGGTCAATGATCATGTGCACCCTGCTTGCAGGCGGCGGGGTGTTCTGGGCAGCCGGTGAACCAATCGCCCACTTCCTCTATTCGCCGCCGCTTTATGGCGCAGAAGGTGCGACCGAAGCTGCGGTCAACCCGGCGATCGCTCAAAGCTTCATGCATTGGGGATTTCTGGCCTGGGCTATCCTCGGTTCGCTTTCGACCGTCATGCTGATGCACTACCACTATGAAAAGGGGCTGCCACTTGCGCCGCGCACGCTGTTGTATCCGGTGTTCGGGGAAAAGGCGATCAATGGTCCGATCGGCCTTGTTGCAGACGCGTCTTCGATCATTGCCGTTGTCGCGGGCACCGTGGGGCCGATCGGCTTTCTGGGACTGCAAGTCAGCTATGGCCTGTCCGACCTGTTTGGTATTCCCGATGTTTTCGCCACGCAATTTGTGGTGATTGGTGCTCTTGTCGCGATTTACAGCATCTCGGCCATGACCGGTTTGTCGCGTGGTATTCAGCTGTTGTCCAAGATCAACGTAATCCTGGCTGCCGGTTTGCTGGTCTTTGTTTTGCTGGCTGGTCCGACGGGTTTCATCTTCGGGTCTTTTTTCTCCGGTTTTGGCACGTATCTGGGCAACTTTTTCCAGATGGCGCTTTATCGCGGAGATGCAGGTGTTTTTGGTGAGCCGGGCTGGCTGGGCTGGTGGACCGTGTTCTTCTGGGGCTGGTTCATGGGCTATGGGCCATTGATGGCGATGTTCATTGCGCGTGTGTCGCGTGGCCGCTCGATCCGCTCGATCATCATCATGCTGTCAATCGTGGCTCCGATCGTAACCAACTTCTGGTTCACCATCATTGGCGGCACCGGCATTTCGATGGAATTGGCCGAACCAGGGACGATTTCGACGGCGTTTGAAGGCTTCAACCTGCCTGCGGCTCTGCTTGCGATCACCAGCAACCTTCCAATGGGATTTGGCGTATCGATCCTTTTCCTGATCCTGACCACGATCTTCGTGGCCACGACAGGAGACTCGATGAGCTATGTCATCTCTGCAACCATGAGCAACGGTGACAACCCGCCCGCACTGGTGCGTGTGTTCTGGGGGGTGGCCATGGGAGTTATGGCGATTATCTTGATCTCAGTAGGTTCGGGCGGCGTGTCCAAGTTGCAAAGCTTCATCGTCGTCACTGCTGTGCCGGTCTCGCTGATCCTTCTGCCTTCGTTGTGGGATGCCCTGCGCATCACGCTGGTCAAAGGTAAAGAAAGCTAAGTTACAGTGCCCGGGTGCCGCTGAGGCACCCGGGTTTGCTCATTCATCTAGAATACGGGGCTGTTCGCCTAAATCGCCAAGCCTATCGAAATGCGTTATGTTCCCATCTGAAAGGCCAAGAGTATGACCGATATTCCACGCCGAAACCCCAACTTGGTGATGCGCCTTGCGCGCCTGGGGTCTATTCACCAATCCCGCCTGTCGTTCATGCGGGTACTTACCCGCCGCATGGCCAAGGAAGGCTGGCGTTTCGAGCGAACTGATTTTGCCGTAAACGATGCGGGCGAAGGCCACGCGGTTTACACTGCGCACGGCCCTGATCGCTCCTATTCACTGATTGCCTATGCTCATGACTTGCCGCCCGAGAAGCGCTCGGACCGGGTGATTGCCGACGCTTGGGATGCGACCTTCACGTTGTTTGATGGCATCCCGACCGCAGATGACATCCAGCGACTGTCGCAGAATATCCCGGTTCAGGAGGCAGGGCGCGTATCTGGCACTGAACTGTCTGTGTCACGCGCCAACCGTTCGGTGCGTCTTTGGGAACACGTGGTGTCGCGCCTCGCCGATGGTCGCCAGCCCGATGCCGCACAGATCGAAGCGGTAGGCTATCTGATGCGTACGACCGCTGTGTACGGCTCTGGCAAGCTGGGCGCAGCAGATCGCGAAATGATAGCCGACCGGCCCGAGTTCCGCGCACCATTTCAGGTGGAAATGCTCTCGGTTTATTTGACGCGGTGGTTCGTTCTGGATCTCGTACAGCACATGGCCAACCGCCGTGCATCCGCTGCCGGACAGAAGGCAGCGACCCTCTCGCTTGATCTTGCCCGCTCGATGGGGATCGGAAATTCGACCGGGCTGGGTATGGCGCCGTTTCTGTTGAACCACCCGGTTCTTTTCAACAACTGGGTTGCTGCCCGCGAAAACGCCATTCAGGCTGTATGCAGTCTTGACAGCGCCAGCACCGAAGAACGTGCGCTGTTCCATGCACTGGTCGAACGCAGCAAGCAGACCATCGCCACATGGCATTCCGAGCACCAGATCCAGATCGAGAAGTTGGTGGAGTTGCGATCCGATGTCGAAAAGCTGGACGAATACCTTGGACAGAACGACCTGACCGGACCTCGGCCTTGGTACAATTTGTACAAATGGGCCGAAAACTCCCTCTCCCTCGAAGGGCAGGAATGGATCGCCTCACTGATCCTCGAACCCTATGGGACTCTTGTGGACCCATTGGCCGAAGAGATGGCCGCCGACAACACAGCCACGTTCCGCATCGCAGGCGCCATGACGATTGCCGACCTGCGCGGGCTGCTCAAAGACATCTACGCGTGGGCATTGGAGATCGATTGGGACGCGCCGAACAACAAGGCGCGGGCGTGGTACGTTTCGGAAGAAAAGCTCGAACCCCGGCTGGGCGAGCGTTTCGAGGAGCCCGTTGAGCAATATGAGCAACCGCTGGCGCCCGGGCGTGATGCAGCCTTGCTGTACAAAGCATTGGCGCATTGGCCGGACGAAACGCACGTGGCTGATTTTCTGCTACGACATCCTGAGCATCGCCACATGCTGCGCCGCGCCCAGATTGTCGGACGCGCACCATATGCAGAAATCCGCGACAACACTATTTCGGACCGCGTGCTGCCGATCGACATGCTGCGTTGCAAGCTGGCTTTCTTTGGAGCGACGCAGTTCGATCCCCGTTCGGACCGTTGGGTGCGTATCTGCATGTATGGCGGTGCTCCCCTGCCGTTCGAGCTTGATCATGCAAACGCGGATTTCTGGGTCTTCCCTGAGATCGAACCCCAGCGTCAGGAGAGTGTCGCATGAGTCATTCGCTTAACGAGATCGAAGCCATGGGCAAACGCGCAGCGCGCGGTGCCGGGTTGTCATGGGGACTGGCCGAAGAGGCGGCCAAGGGCACACGCTGGCTGTCAGCCTTTGGTTTTCCCGGCACCGAGATGCTGGCAGAACTGCTGAAGCTGAACGATCAGGTTCCGCCAATTGATGTATCGCCAGTCTCCCTGAGCGCCGATATCTGGCACGCGCCGGCCCGTCGGATGAGCCCGCTTATTGCCGGAGCATCGCTGAGCGATTGTGCCGTTCGACTGTATGAGCGTGGTTCGATCACCATGAAGAACGTTAGCCTTCCCTTGCTGGCCGTACCTTTCATGGGGGGCGCTGCATTGCGTCTTGGTGTGCCGGTTGCTGCCGAATGGGACGGTGCCCGTGTCGCGACTGATGGAAAACATCTGTGCGTGCAGGGCGACGCTGCCGCGCTGGAAGCAAAGCATGCCGAGCGTCTGGTTTTCTCCGCACCCGCGGAAATGACCGGTCAGAATGAAGCGGTGATGCGCGCCGAAGTCTCGGGTGGCAGCTGGGATACGCTGAATCAGTTTGCGCACCGCACTTTTGCCCCTGCGACCGAGGAAAGCCGATTGCGGGGGGCCGGTGCGGGCCTGAGTGACAACGATTGATGACCTGCTCGCGGGGCAGGGGGTCTGCCCGCGCAAGGCATTTCACTAAAACAAAGAAAGAATGACATGACAGCCACCGAAACTCTTTCCCTCGCTGAAATCGAGGCCCTGGCCTTTGATGCGCTGGTCAAGGCTGGAACCTCAGCAGAGAATGCCCGACCACTGGCCGTGGCCACCGCGATGACCGAAGCCGACGGCGTTGCATCACACGGATTGGCCTATATTCCGATCTATGCGCAACATGTGGAGTGCGGCAAGGTCGATGGACAAGCGACACCGGTGGTCAACCAGCCACGCCCTGCAGTCGTGACTGTGGATGCTGCGACGGGTTTTGCCCACAGCGCTATTGATCTGGGCTTTGAAAAGCTGATCCCTCTGGCAAAAGAGATGGGCGTCGCGGTTCTGGCCATAAACAACTCGTATAACTGCGGTGTTTTGGGTGTGCATACACAGCGGCTGGCGCAGGCTGGTCTGATGGGGATCGGGTTTACCAACGCACCGGCGTCGATTGCGCCTTCGGGTGGCGCCAAACCGGTTGTGGGCACCAATCCCTTCTCGATTTCGGCGCCGGACGGCGAAGGCAATGCCGCGCTCCTGATCGACCAATCGGCCAGCACAATCGCGAAAAGCGAAGTGATGAAACACGCCCGTGAAGGAAGGCCGGTACCGGAAGGGTGGGTTCTGGATGCCAACGGTCAGCCAACGACCGACCCCGAGGAAGGTCTCAAGGGCTCCATGGTGCCTTCGGGTGGATACAAGGGTGTCGGCGTCGCACTGACAGTGGAGTTGATGGCCGCGGCTATGGCAGGCGCAACTCTGGGCTCGGTCGCAAGCCCTTTCTCGGGCACGGCTGGCGGCCCGCCCAAAACAGGGCAATTCTTCATCGCGATCGACCCCGAGGCGACATCAGCTGGGCTGTTTCAGGACCGGCTGGCAGATCTTGTTGCGTCGTTCCGGGATCAGGACGGAGCCCGCCTGCCGGGCGAGGGGCGCCACGCGGCACGTGTACGTGCGGCAAAGGAAGGCGTCGCCGTGAACTCCGCGTTGCTTGAAAAAGTGCGGGCTCTGGTGTGATCCGACGCAAGAGACGTTGAGAGAATGAGAAGCCCGGTGCGTTATGCTCCGGGCTTTTCTTTGGGTTGCACAAGGTCCACAGCTGGAGTTTCGCCCTTGTCAGCGCGCGCCGGATCGTCTCTGAGTGATGCAACGTACTCACCATACAAGGCTGCATCATGACGACTCCCCTGATCGATCACATTCTGGACCTGTCCCGGCAGAATTCCCTCGGGCCGTTGTCACCTTGGTTTGCGGATCAAATTCAGAAAAGGGTGCAGACAGGTTTTTATGCCGAACCGGACGTCTTGCGAAAGGATCTGGACGGCCTGGTTGAACGGCTGCGGAACTACAGCACGACCAGCGGGCGTTCGACTGTCGTCATCGGCATCTCGGGTGGTGTGGACAGCGCCCTGACTGCGGCGCTGTTTCGCGACGCGGGTTGGCGGGTGCGTGGCTTTACCCTGCCAATCGAACAGAATCCGGAGGAAACGGCTCGCGGGGTTGAGGCCTGTGCGCAATTGGGGATCGACCACACTCAGATCGACCTGACGCCGCAATATCGCAGCATGGTAAATGGCCTGGCGGCGTTGGACCCCGACATGGGGGCTGACGACGCGCAAACCCGGATCCGTCGCGGTAACATGCGCGCGCGGTTGCGCATGATCACGCTCTATGACCAGGCGCATCGCTTCGGCGGTGTGGTAGGCAGCACTGACAATCTGTCGGAACTTTCGGCCGGGTTCTGGACGTTGAATGGCGATGTGGGAGATGTGGCGCCGGTGCAGGCTTTGCTCAAGTCCTGGGAAGTACCCTGGATGGCTCGTGAAATCGGGGTTCCGGAAAGTGTTTGGAGGGCAACCCCGACGGACGGTCTGGGGATCAGCGCAGGAGACGAGGCCCAATTGGGGGCAACATACCTTCAGTGGGATCTGATGATCCTTGCCATGGCCGAAAGTGCGGAAACTGAGAAGGGGTTCACCGAGTTACAGGCCGGGTTTGCTTCGGATCCCGATGCCCAATCGGTTTTTGAGCAGGTTTCAAACCGTATGCGCCGCACTGCATTCAAACGACGCGGCACCCTGCGTCTGGATCACCCGCGGCAGGCGCGTTATGCAGCGTTGGACCGGGTGGACGCCCTTCTGGCTGGCTGATCCGGATCCGCCATCACGCATAGTACGCCCGCAGCGCATCGCGCTGCCAGGCCCAACGCTTTAAGGGCGCGCAGCGCCTGACAAAAGGGCGGGAGAACCTCCCGTCGCGTCCGCGACCTGTCTGTGTCAATCGGCAAACGGATCCGCTTTTGCAAACGGATCCGATTGCGCTTCAAGTGCTTCAAAATAGGAGCGCTGGCAGTTGACCACCTCGTCAAATGTCCGACGTGATCCGCGCAAGGTATAGCGCCCCAATGAATTACCGGAATAGGACCAGGACATCGATGTTTCACGTTGGAACTCGTCCACGAACAGGTCCGCTTCATCCGATTCGGCATCGACCAGAATGTTCAGACCCGGGTAGTCATCAATCCGCACACCATCCATGGGTAAAGTCCAGGGACTCTCATCGCCAAATTTGACGGTGATCGAATACTCCTTGCCGGCTTCGATGGAACTCCAGCGTTCATCCAGCAAAGTCACGTCCAGTGACAATTCTCCTTCAGTTGCATCGAAGCCGATGAAGAAGGCCGTATCCTCTTCGAACAGTGCAAAGGCCTGGCAACCTTCGGATCCGGGATAGAAGAAAATGTCCCAACCACCGACTGTCTTCTAGTCTATGGTTTCGGCCCACGCCGCAGGAGCGGAAAGGGCCACGACCGTGGCAAAGGCGGACAAGATCAACCGCTTGGGTGAATGACTGGATGCTGACATGGGCCCCCCGTTTATTGTTGGTGTCGAGTATACTGTCTTTGCAATTCATGCCAACACGGTCCGCGCAAAGTTCGAATCATCGGACCGTCAGGGGATGTTCTGAGGATGTAATGTCAACTCGTCGGTCAAAAAGTTAAACGGCTGTTCAGAAACGTAAAATCGATTAACCGCATCATAGACTTGACCGCAGCGCGCGTGGCCCGCAGCATGTCATCAACGGCCCGGCATCTGCCGAGGACCGGCTCAAGACCGAAAACAAACAAAAACCAACTCTGGGAGAAGCTTCAATGACACTGAAGGGGATCAGCCTTGCCGTGAGCACTGTTGCACTTGTGGCGGGCACTTCACATGCGGCGGATATGGGCGCCGTAGACAAGCCGATTAAGCTGGCGATCAATGAATGGACAGGGCAGCATGTATCCACCCATGTGGCGGGTGAGATGCTGAAAGCGGCCGGGTATCAGGTCGAATATGTGACCGCAGGTTACATGAACATGTATCAGGCGATGTCGGATGGTGAGATCCATGGGGCCATGGAAATCTGGTCGTCCAACGTGTCCGAAGACTATGCCAAGAAGGTTGCCGATGGTGGCGTGACCGAACTGGGTGATTTGGGCCTGGCGGCGAAAGAAGGTATCGCTTATCCGGCGCATGTTGCAGAGCTATGCCCCGGACTGCCAGCGTGGGAAGCCTTGCAGAACTGCGCGCAAGTCTTTGCTACTGCTGAAACAATTCCTCAGGGCCGCTTGGTGGACTACCCGGCAGATTGGGGAACACCCGGGGCCGACCGCATGGTTGGTCTGGAATTGCCAATCAAGGCCGTGCCAGCTGGTTCCGAAGGTGCGTTGATCGCGGAACTGCGGGCTTCGACCGAGCGTAAGACACCGCTTTTGATCACCTTCTGGCAGCCGCATTGGGCGATGTCGGCCTATGACGTCCAGTTCGTGGATCTGCCGCCGGGCGAAGAAGCCTGCTTCACCGACCCGGCCTGGGGACCAAACCCCAACGCCATCAATGACTGCGATTTTGCAGCCAGCCGTATTTTCAAAGCCGGTTGGTCGGGCATTGCTGAAACGTGGCCGGCAGCCCATGAGATCCTGTCCAACTACCAGCTCGACGTGGCTGATCAGCAGCCGATGATGGGCGCTATCGACGTTGATGGTGGTTCGGTCGAAGAGGTTGTGGCAGCCTGGATGGCGGACAACGAAGGCAAGTGGCGCCCGGTGGTAGACGCCGCCACCAAGTGAGCACATCGAAGTGAGTGACACAAAAACGCCCGCGATCACCTGTCGGAATGTCTGGCAGGTGTTCGGGCCGGGTGCTGAAACAGCTCTGACCGATGCTTTGGCTCGGTCAGGGGACGATGCTGATGTCGCGGCTCAGGAGTTGCGTGAACAGGGGCTGATCCCCGCGGTGCAGGACGCGAATTTTGATGTCCAGGAAGGCGAGCTGTTCGTCATCATGGGGCTCAGCGGCTCAGGCAAGTCCACACTGATTCGCTGCATTTCGCATCTTTTGCATGCCACAGGTGGCGAAATCCGCATTGACGGCGAAAACATTGTCGAAGCCAGCAAGGCCCGGTTGATCGAGCTGCGCCGCAAAAAGCTGGGCATGGTGTTCCAACATTTCGGCCTGTTCCCACACATGACCGTACTGGACAACGTGGCTTACCCGTTGAGAGTGCAGGGCACGAAGAAATCCGATCGCCACGCCAAGGCGCGCGAAGTGATCGAGCTGGTGGGGCTCAAAGGCCGGGAACACCACTATCCGCGCGAACTTTCGGGCGGGCAGCGTCAGCGGGTCGGTATTGCCAGATCGCTGGTGGCGGATTGTTCAGTCTGGTTCCTGGATGAACCGTTTTCGGCCCTCGATCCGCTGATCCGACGGCAATTGCAGGATGAATTCCTGCAGATTCAGGAAAAGCTGAAGACCACGATTGTCTTTATCACCCACGATATCAACGAGGCACTGAAACTGGCTGACCGGATCGCGATCATGCGGGATGGCAAGATTGTCCAGATTGGTACCCCGGCGGAAATCGTCCTGCATCCGGTGGATGACTACGTGCGCGAGTTTTCCAAGGACGTGGCCAAAGGGCAGCACGCGCATGTGGCCTCGGTCATGAATACCGGGGAAGCGATGGTTTATGGCGCCGACGATCCGGGATTGCGCAAAGACATGACACTGGATGCCGCATTGGCTCGTTGCATGGATTTGTACGAACCAGTGCCGGTGCACGACGACAGCGGCAAGGTCGTCGGAGTGGTGAACCCGGCAGATCTGGCGGCTGCCTTGCAGGTCGAAACACCATGATCCCGCACCTGACCAAAGGGGCTATCGCGGCACTTATCACTCTTGCCGTAGGGGTGATCTGTTTGGTGCTTCAACCGGCGGTTCCGTGGATTGCCAAATGGCCCGCCGCTTGGGTTCTTCCCGCAACTGATTGGGTTGGGGCCGGGCTGACATGGCTGCTGGAGGGTGTGAAGCCCGTGGCTCGCGCGTTTTCGGCGATGATGTATTACCCGATGCTTTGGGCCAATATCGCTTTAACCTCGACCCCTTGGCCTTTGGTGATCGGCGCCGTCGCTGCCCTTGGTTGGATCTTGGGCGGGTTGTCGATGGCGGCGCTGGGTTTCCTTGGGCTCAGTTTTGTCCTCGCGTCGGGTTATTGGGTCGAAAGCATGAACACATTGGCGCTGGTTGCCGTGTCAGTGCCTTTGGCGTTGCTTCTGGGAGGAGCCATCGGGGTTCTTGCCAACGAACACCCGCGTATCAAAAGCGGGGTGCAGGCCGTGTTGGACGTGATGCAGACCGTGCCGACGTTTGCCTATCTGACACCTCTCCTGCTCTTGTTCGGTTTCGGTCCGGTGGTGGGACTTATTGCGTCTGCCATTTATGCGGCCCCGCCGATGGCGCGGAACGTGTTGTTGGGGTTGGAGCGGGTCGAGCCCGAGATCAAGGAAGCCGCAGTGATGTCCGGTGGCACTCGGTTCCAGCAACTGTTTCAGGTCGAAATCCCCTCGGCCTCGACCCAGATCATGGTCGGAGTGAACCAATGCCTGATGGCGGCGCTGTCGATGGTGATCATCGCGGCCGTGATCGGCGGGTTTGACGATATTGGCTGGGAAGTTCTGCTGACCATGCGCAAGGCGCAGTTCGGGCAGGCGTTGCTGGCCGGTCTGGTGGTGGTGGTCTTTGCCGTGGTGATTGACAGGATGAGCGCGACACTGGCCCAGGATCGTCGGGTGACGTATGATCGCCGCGTGGCGTGGGGCGTTTTGGCCGTCGGTTTCCTGGTATCGGTTCTGTTTTGGTCCAGCCTGCCGGATCCGGCCGGGTTCGAGACCTTGCAGCCTTTGGCGGATGGTGTCGATCGCGGGCTCACCCAGTTCACAACCGCAAATGGCGAGTGGCTGGCCAGTATGAAGAACGGGTTCCTGTTCTACGTGCTTTTGCCCCTGAGGATTGGACTGGCACAAGCCGTGCTCCCGTTCACGTGGGGGTTTGCATGGACCGGTCAGATGAGCTTGGTGCTGTTTTCCGCATCGGCAGTCCTGGGGGTAATCGTGGCTTTGCGGGGTAATGTCACCTTGGGCGCGCTTTTGGGCATAGCGGCGATCGTGCTTGTGACCGGGATCGCAAATCTGCCCTGGCTCTTTGTGTTGGTCGGAACAGCGGCTCTGGGCTGGGTGTCGGGCGGGCGCAGGCTGGCCATCTTGTCGGTTGTCCTGCTGTCCACAATTCTGTTGTCGGGCTTGTGGGAGCGAGCGCTTCTGTCGCTGTATCTCAGCGGCGCTGCCGTCTTTGCCTGTGCAGTTCTGGGTGGCACAATTGGCCTTCTGAGCGCGATCAGCCCGCTGGTTTGGCGCGTGGTGCAACCGATTTGCGATATGCTGCAGACGATTCCGCTGTTCGTGTTCCTGATCCCGGTACTGATGGTGTTCCAGATCGGCGAATTCTCGGCCTTTCTGGCCATCATCGCCTATGCCATCGTCCCGATGATCCGCTACACGCGGCACGGGCTGACCGAAACACCGGCCGAGATGCTGGAGGCAGCGACAGCTTCGGGCGCGACCGAGTGGCAGATCCTGCGTGATGTTCGCGCGCCCTATGCGGCGCCGACCATCCTTTTGGGGCTGAACCAAACCATCCTTTATGCCTTTGCCATGCTGGTGATCGCGGCACTGATCGGGACAACGGGCTTGGGTCAGTCGATCTATCTGGCGTTGGGGCAGGCCGATGTCGGGCTTGGGATCTCAGCAGGGGCGGCGATGGCTATTCTGGCCCTGATCGCCGACCGGATGGTGCAAGGTTTTGCCGAAGAGCGTCGGCGCGCCCTTGGGCTTTGAACATATCCGGTATGCGCCCTTTGGGGCGCATACCGGACTCTCTTGCCAAGCGTTACGAACAGGCAGAAGGTGCCTCTCGACGAATGGGAAGGTGAGGTACAGTCATGGCAGGTTGGGCTGAGTTCACGCTGGCTTTGATTGTGTTTTTGGCAAGTCACGCGATCCCGGTAAGGCCACCCGTGAGGCCCTGGTTGGTGTCGCGGCTGGGGCTGAGACCTTACCTGTTTCTCTATTCCATCCTGTCCATCGGTGTTTTGATTTGGCTAATCCTGGCTGCTCGATATGCGCCTTACGTCCGGGTGCTGCCAGACTGGGACGGGCTGCGCTGGGCGCCGGTCCTGGTAATGCCTTTTGTCTGTTGGCTGGCGATTGCTGGGCTGGCCTGTCGGAACCCTTTCAGCTTTGGTGGTATGGCAAAAGGCGTGTTCGACGCTGACGCCCCGGGTGTGTTGGGGTTTACCCGTCATCCGCTGCCTGTTGCTTTGGCGCTCTGGTCCGGGGCGCATCTGCTGGCCAAGGGAGATCTGGCGCATGTCATTCTGTTCGGCATATTTGGTGGCTTTGCCGTGATGGCGATGAAAATGCTGGACCGGCGCAAGGCGCGGGAATTGGGGCAGGCAGCCTGGTCGGACTTGGCGCGCAACACGAGCCTGATGAACTTTTCGGCCGTTCGCCCCAAGGCGCTGCATGCGACGGGAGCCATCGTGGCTTTCTTTGTGTTGTTGTTTCTGCATCAACCCGTGATCGGCTTCTCCCCGATCCCTTGATTTGCGTCTTTTGTCCCTATGTTCAGTGGGACCGCTGCGTGATAATACGTCACTTCGAATGATACCTACGAGGAACAAGATGCATCTGGCCTATGTGATGACACAGGAACGCGGCGCAACAGATCGATTGCTGAGTGCTTTTGCAGACGCCTTGGCCAAACAAGGCGTGCGGACCGCGGGCATCGTTCAGACAAATACGGAATGCGCGGATGACCGGCTCTGCGACATGGACGTGCAGGTGCTGCCGGATGGTGCCGTATTTCGTATCTCTCAAAGCTTGGGGCGGGAAGCACGTGGGTGTCGCTTGGACCCGACTGCTTTGGAGGAGGCTGTAGGGCTCGTTACGAACTCTCTGACCGAAGCCGCCAGGCCCCAGTTGTTGATCGTCAACAAGTTCGGCAAACACGAAGCTGACGGTCGCGGAATGCGGCCAGTCATCGGCGAAGCCATGGCGCAGGGGATACCGGTTCTGACCGGGGTGAACCGATTGAATCGCGAAAAATTCGAAGCCTATTCCGACGGTGCAGCAATTGAACTGGAACCGTCTTTGGAGGCCTTGAAAACTTGGCTGGACAGTGTGCTGGCCGAGACCGAAGCAGACGTCGCCTGAGGCGTCCGAATCTTTTCCAACGGGGTGGAAAAGCGATCAGTAACAATGTTTTACATGTGATTTTTGAAGTATCACATGAGCCACCATCTGTTCTTTTTTGGGAAGAAGATGGTGGGCGACCCTGGAATCGAACCAGGCGTGCGTCTCCGCGAGGGAGTTACAGTCCCCTGCCACACCTTGCGGCCTGTCGCCCACTGTCATGCGTTGTTGCGCCTGACGTGGAGGCGTGATTACTAGCGCCTGAAAGCAGCGTCAACAGGAAAATCCAAGGTTTTCGTCGGGACGCTGAAAAAAGCCAGTTGGAGAGTGGAATGGCCAAGAAACCCAAATGGGTTGTCGAAAAAGAACAGGCGCGCAAAGCAGCCGGATCCGAAACTGTCTGGCTGTTTGGTTTGCACGCCGTACGCGATGCCCTGATGAACCCGAACAGGGAAAAACTGCGTCTTGTCCTGACGTTGAACGCAAAAGCGAAGCTTGACGAAGCGATTGCGTCTGCCGGCATCGAGCCTGAGATTGTGGATGCGCGCAAGTTCAGTGTGCCGATCGATCCCGGCTCGGTCCATCAGGGGGCGGCGCTGGAAGTGAAGCCGCTGAATTGGGGCGGACTTGCCGAAAACTGTATCGGACGCGAAGCACCCCGTGTGATTCTGCTGGACCGGGTCACCGACCCGCATAATGTCGGGGCGATCCTGCGCTCGGCCGAGGTTCTGGGGGCCAGCGCGGTCATCGGTACGCGCCATCATTCGGCACCGGAGACAGGGGCCTTGGCAAAAACTGCAAGCGGCGCGTTGGAGCGGCAGCCTTATCTGCGGATGCGCAACCTGGCAGATACGATCGCCGAGTTGCAGAATATGGGCTACCTGGTGCTGGGACTGGATGGAGAAGCCGATCAAACCATCGAACAAGCGCTGGAGGGCCGTAAAGATCAGCCCGTGGCGCTGGTCATGGGGGCAGAGGGGCCAGGACTGCGCGAGAAAACCAAGCAGGTGGTCGACCATCTGGTTAAAATCGACGCGGCCGGTGGATTTGGATCATTGAACGTCTCAAACGCCGCGGCGATCGCCCTATATGCTTCGATAGAGCGATAGGCTCTGGGACCGACAGGAGGCCGCAATTCCGTATTCCGACAAGATCCTGACCTGCTGCTACTGCGGCACCCGAACAGTGTTGACGCCCGTGGCCCGTCCTGGGGGAGCGTCGACCTTGGCCTGCAGTGCATGCGGGGCGCCCTTGTCCGCGCAGAAATCGCTGAAGTATTCTGCCAAAGAGAAGACAGGCAAGAAGGACAAATCGTCCAGGCCGGGTGCCCATATGGCCCCCAACTACACCGCCACGTACAAGCCCAAGAAGAAGAAAAAGAAGAAATCCAAGCGCAAGGGCCTGTTCGCGCATGTGCTGGAAGAAGCCTTCGACGTTATCGAGGACATCTTTGATTGAGCCGACTGGCAGGGCAGTTGGGTCGGAAAGCCTCCCAGTGTGGCGCAGGAGACACGCAATTTCGTTCACAAACCTGTAAGCGGCCTTTCCTTGCAGGCGCAGAGACGGCATTTTCAGGGAACTGCCAGAAGCCACTCATGCAACGTTGATGACACTCAAATCTGTATTTCTTGCCGCCCTGACTGCGCTTGCCCTCCCTGTTGCAAAGGGCCATGCAGAAACGCATGTCTACAGCGAGAACGCTGGCTTTGCGATAAATGGGTATGACACGGTGACGTATTTCACGCATGGGGACCCGCAGCGTGGCAATCCCGATTTTGCAGTGATGTGGAAAGGCGTGACCTGGTTGTTTGTCTCCGACCGCAATCGCGAAAGCTTTGAATCCAATCCGCGCGCCTATGCGCCGCAATTTGGCGGCTATTGCTCCTATGCTGTGTCGAATGGCTACCTGATGAAAAGCGATCCACTGTCATGGGAGATCGTGGATGGTCAGCTGTATCTCACGTTCAGCCCTGACATCCACGATATGTGGGTGGATGAGCACGTTGAACATATCGAGCGTGGACGCGGAAACTGGCCCGCGGTGCTCGACGAGTAACATCTTGCAAACTCCGTCGCCCCACTGAGACTGCGTCCGCAAAGCGGATAACGATCCGGTGTTTTATCACCTGCACGGCGCAGGCGACAGCGAATTGGTGCTCACAACTTGGAGAGTGGGGTTTAAATTATCGCCCGGTGCCCCCAAGTTTGAATAGACCCTCGGAGAGGAACACCCGGGAGGTCTTTTTCACTGTCCCTCGTTCCACACCTTGCGCCCGGTCACCCAAGCACCGGGCGCTTTTTTCTTTACGTGGCTTGATTATCCGTCTTTTGTCGGGATTTCTTTTGAAACTGTACGCTGACTGTGGGAAGCGTTTGGCAAGCAGGGGAGCACAAATGCCGGACTATTCTGACGAGTTTCTGAAAGGGATCCTTGAACAGACCAAGGTTATTGCCGTTGTCGGTGTATCGATGAATCCCGTGCGGCCCAGCTATTACGTGGCGCGGTATCTGAATTTGAAGGGATACACTGTCATTCCGGTCAATCCGGGTCACGCAGGTAAGCAGTTGTTTGGTCAGACAGTGCGGGCCTCTCTGTCGGAGATCTCGGAACCTGTGGACATGGTGGATATCTTTAGACGCTCCGAAGCCGTGCCTCCAATCGTTGAGGAGGCCTTGGGGGCATTTCCCAGCTTGAAAACGGTCTGGATGCAGATCGGAGTTGAACATTCCGAGGCCGCAGCCAAGGCGGAGGAGCAGGGTGTGAACGTGGTGCAAAATCGCTGTCCGAAGATCGAATATCAACGCTTGTTCGGCGAGTTGCGGATGGGTGGGTTCGCAACGGGGATCATTTCGTCGAAACTCTGAGCGGTCGTACCCGGTCCGTGCGGTAGGGCGCCGGAATTCGTCACGAATTCCGGACCGTTTTCCGTGACGGAAAACGGGTTCGCGGAGATCACCCGGTAGTCAGGCTTCGGCGTTGGCGATCCTGCTCGATCTTTTTATTGCGCAAGACATCCAGCCGGGGTTCCCAGTTGTAGCGGGTATCTTCACGCACAGGGGCCCAATGCAGCGTGCCGCCTGTTCGCCAGGGATCCAGGACCACGCCGTCCTTCATGGTCTGGCCACGGGCGCTTAGAACGGCTGTGCTGTGGTCGATGCGCAGCTGGTTCACCGGATCGGCAATCGCGCGATGGACTTGCAGGGTCCGGAAGTTCTCCTGTTTCAGGCGCGCTTCCATATCTTCGGCCCAATGCACGCAGATGCCGCGCGGACGCAAGCCGCTGTTGACCTTGGCATTGTGCACCAGAGGCGGGTCGGAGATCTGGTATTGTCTGGCCAGGACAGTGGGATACTCATACGAGATCTGCGCGGCGCGCAGTGCCTCTTCGGGGTCCACGTTCGGATCGAGCGCACGCAGGTGCGTGGCCAGTTCCCGCACCTGATTTGGGCTGCCGGTACTTGGTGGTGTCGCGCAGGCGCCCATCGCCATCAGGGACACCAGCGCCAGGATCTGCGCCATTACTCTTGCCATGAAACCACCTCGAACCCTTGGACCGCCGTCTGGCTGAACAGTCTTTCGGGGCAGGTTAGCGGCAAGTGTGAGCGCGTTCAATCACTGCCGCGGGCGGCCTTTTCAGTAATTCCACTCAGCCCCTGCCGGCGGGCAAGTTCGTCCAGCACGTCGTCCAGGGCAATGCCCCGTGCCGCCAGCATGACCAGCAGGTGATACAGAACGTCCGCGGCCTCGTAGGTCAGGTTTTCACGGTCGTCCTTTGCTGCAGAAATGATTGCCTCGATCGCTTCCTCGCCGAATTTCTCGGCGCATTTTTCCGGGCCTTTGGCCAGCAGTTTGGCAGTCCAACTGCTGGCAGGGTCGGCACCCTTGCGAGAGAGGATTGTGGTTTCCAGCTCGTGCAAAACAGACATTCCCAAGCTCCTCAATCCAACCGCATCGGGATCCCAGCGGCGGCCATGTGTTCTTTGGCCTCCCGAATACTGTATTCTCCGAAATGGAAAATCGATGCCGCCAACACCGCGCTGGCGCCCCCATTGGTGACACCTTCGACCAGATGATCCAGAGTGCCAACGCCGCCGCTGGCGATTACCGGTACATCCACTGCATCACTGATGGCGCGCGTCAGGGGCAGGTTAAAGCCGGATTTTGTGCCGTCGCGATCCATCGAGGTCAGCAGGATTTCACCAGCGCCTTTGGAGACCACCAGTTTGGCAAATTCAACGGCGTCGATACCGGTGGGTTTGCGGCCGCCATGGGTGAAGATCTCCCACTTTCCGGGTGAAACGGTCTTGGCGTCGATGGCGCAGACAATGCATTGGCTACCGAACTGGTCGGCGGCTTCTGCAATCACATCAGGATTGGCCACGGCGGCTGAATTGAAACTGACCTTGTCGGCCCCTGCAAGAAGCAGGGCGCGCACGTCTTCCTTGGTCCGGACACCGCCACCGACGGTCAGGGGCACAAAACACTGTTCCGCCGTGCGTTGCACCACGTCGAACATGGTGCCCCGGTTTTCATGGGTGGCGTGGATATCGAGAAAACAGATTTCGTCCGCGCCGGCCGCGTCATAGGCCTTGGCGCTTTCCACCGGGTCGCCCGCATCCCGCAGGCCCACGAAATTCACGCCTTTGACAACACGGCCATCGGCCACGTCAAGGCAAGGAATGATACGGGTTTTGAGCATGTCTTTGCGCCCTTTGCTGTTGAGCCCGGTGTACGTTTCTGGCGGTCGCACTCTTGGCCAGGTCGTGGGTACGCAATCCGGCAGTGAAGCGCAACATGGATGGCTGGGGTCCGGGTGCGATTTGGTGAAGCGGCGCCAGCGCTATACACTGGCCGCCAATCGGACACTCTCCCGTCCGTTCGTGAAGGAGCGTTCACATGGTCAAGTTCAAATCGACGAATTCCATTTGCCTTTTTGTTTTCTGCTGCGCCACGGTGGCGAATTCTTCGGCCGCACAGGAATTTCTATCCGCCGAAGAGCTGTTGGCGACCATTCCCGGTGCGACATTGACCGGCATATCCAACGAGGATCAGAAAACCCGCTGGGTTCAGCATTATCAATCAGGCGACCGCAGCGGTACGGCAGCCGGAGAATTCAACGGTCGAAGCTATACGTCGCAATGGTCGGTGCGGCGGGGTCTGTGGTGCGAGGAGTGGAGCAACAGGTCCGGCTGTTGGCGTATGGAACGGATCAGTGAAACCGAATTGCAACCGTGGCAAGGCGCGCGGAAACTGCCGAACACCTGGAGCATTGTCCCGGTTGAATGACGGTCGGATCGGAAACAGGTTATTGGCAGATTAGGACCTTACGCCGCCGCCCAGACATACCTGTTTGGGCAAAAAGGTGACTGAAAGGTTCATACGGCAGGGCCGGTTAAGCTTGCCCGCGCAATGCGGCGCATGCTGTCGCGGACGATCAGGATGTGGAACGGCATGACGACCGCAAGGTACAGGCGCCCCAACAGGTTGTTGCGTTGGACCCAGGTTGCCATGTGAATACGTCCAGACTGTTGTCGAATGGCGATGCGGAAATTCAGGTGCTGGTCGTCTACACCCACGATGATTTCGTCATTGTCTTCGTGTGAGACCGGAAACAGCGCGTTGTCGGCCGTGTCTGAGGTATCGGTTTTCAGACCGAATGGAGCCACGATCAGGTTGCGCAAGCGCAGAAGAGCTTTGGCCCATCCCGGCATCGAAAGACCGACTTTCATGGCTTCGCGCGGGGACAGATGACTTTCCACTGCATACCCGTCTATGAAATCCTCTTCGCGTACCATCCGCCAAAGCGCTGAGGCTTTGGGCAACGGGAGCTTCTGCGGTCTGTTCATGGCGCGAGTCCTGTATGTCGTAACCTGACAGGAACATGGTCTCGAACGCGGTGCATCGCCAGAGACAGAGTGTCTCGGGTCCGTTTCTTGGTGTCTGGTGAAAACTCAGAAGATCACGCGTCACCCAACGCTTTGAAACCCATGTTTAAGGGAAGCGTTAGGTGCGTTGGCGAATTCGTGCAACGTGCTTGGTCGTACCGATCAGCTTTTGAGAACGTCCAGTGCTTCCTTCAGATCGATCGCCCCGTCATAGAGCGCACGACCAGAAATGGCGCCGTTCAAGGGCGCTCCGCAAGACTTCAGGTTCCGCAGGTCATCCAAGGACGACACGCCGCCCGAGGCGATCACCGGGATCGAGACAGCATGGGCCAGTTCGGCCGTCGCTTCTACATTCGGGCCCTTCATGGCGCCATCGCGCATGATGTCGGTATAGATGATAGCGGCGACGCCGGCATCCTCGAAGGATTTTGCGAGATCGGTGACCATTACGTCGGTTTCTTCAGCCCAACCCTTGGTGGCGACCTTGCCGTTGCGCGCGTCGATGCCCACGGCGACCTTGCCTGGGAACTCCCGCGCGGCTTCGCGCACCAGATCGGGGTTTTCCACTGCGACAGTGCCCAGGATCACCCGGGCGAGGCCCTTTTCGATCCAGGCCTCGATGGTTTTCATGTCGCGGATGCCGCCGCCCAGCTGGGCAGGAACCTTGGTCTGCTTCAGTATTTCCTCGACCGGGGCAGCGTTCACCGGCTCACCTGCAAAGGCGCCGTTCAGATCGACCAGGTGAAGCCATTCGCAGCCCGCCGCAACAAACTCCAACGCCTGGGCGGCGGGGTTGTCGTTGAACACGGTGGTCTTGTCCATATCCCCGTGCAGCAGCCGCACGGCCTGTCCGTCCTTGAGGTCGATGGCGGGGTATAGGATCATGCTTCGGCATCCTTTTGCTGGTCGTTGTGCGCTGTTTTGCACGGGCAACGCCGATTTGCAACGCGACCCCAAGTCAGCCTTGCCAGATTGCAGCGCGCTTCGGCAGAATGACCCCAAACAAGGGAGTGTGCGTTATGAAGAACCTGATGTTGGCCGCCGGCTTTTTTCTGGGCAGCGCTGGTCTGGCAATGGCTGATCCGGCAGCTGGGACGTGGAAGACCGAGCCGGGAGATACCGGTGGATATCTGCATGTCAGCATCGCGCCTTGCGGCTCGGCCCTTTGCGGGACAATCAAGACGGCCTTTGATGAAACCGGTGCTGAGTCACCCGACTACGAGCATACCGGCAAGCGGATGATCTGGGACATGAAGTCCGACGGCGGCGGAGACTATTCGGGCGGTAAGATCTGGGCTGCGGATTCCGACAAAACCTATAATTCGAAAATGTCGCTCTCCGGCAATGCTCTGACCGTGAAGGGGTGTGTGGCCGGTGGGCTGATCTGCAGGGGACAGACCTGGAAGCGGGTGAACTGAGCAAGGATCGTTCAGGTCCGGCTACCTGGTTTCTGACAATTTATCGAGAACCTGTTGGGCCAGAGCTGTCAAATCGGATCGGGTTTCCGTTCGTATTTCAATTGTTGGCCAGTGACGCAAAGGATATCCTTGGGCAAGTGCCTGCATCTGTTCGGCGATATCTTCATAGCTTCGCGATCTGTCCAGATGTCCCGGATGCCGCGTGCGGTTGTGGAACCGGTCCGTGGCTGTTTGCGGCGAACAGGCACAATGGATTTCCACCACATTCCTGAAGTGAGGAGCAATCCAGCTCGTGCAGGTCCCCGTCCCGACAGGTCCTTGGGGGGAGGCCCAGTGTGAGACGAGGATTGCCTTTTGTTCTTTCACGGCGGCGTCGCGAAACTGCGCGTCGCTTTTCCTGCTCAATTGACGGCGTTCGTCCAGATTGGCTGGCATGCAATCTTTATAGAGTTTCTCAAGGAAGTCATCTTTGTCGAATAAGGGCCAGTTCAGGGCCGTTGCAAGCCCGCATGCCACAGTGCTTTTTCCACTGCCGGGCAGGCCGGTGATGACGCAAGCTGCCTGGGTAACAAGATCGGTCAAGGCGCCCAGGTCAGGAAGTTGCCGATCAATCTCAGGCCGATATCCTGGCTTTTTTCCGGATGGAACTGCATGCCCAACATCGTATCTCGACCGATTACGGCCGTAACGTCGCCGCCATAATCGACATGTGCCAGCCGTTCAGCCGGGTTGGCGACACGGAAATGGTAGGAATGCACAAAGTAAGTGTGATCGCCTGACCCGACTCCTTCGAACACAGGGTGGTCCACGTCGACCACCAGGTCGTTCCAGCCCATATGCGGGACCTTGAGGGCAGGATTATCTGGCGTGATCCGCACCACGTCTCCGGCAACCCAGCCAAGGCCAGAGGTTTCGGAATATTCATGCCCGGTGGTGGCCATCAGTTGCATGCCGACGCAGATCCCCAGAAAGGGACGGCCTTTCTGCTCGACCGCTTCAACCATGGCGTCATAAATGCCCTTGTGGCCGCGCAGTTCGGTCGCGCAGGCGGGAAAAGCGCCGTCGCCGGGCAGAACCAGCCGGTCGGCTCTGGCAACGACCTCGGCGTCCGAAGTGACAACGACTTCACCCGCGTCCAGCTCCCGGGCCATGCGTTGAAAGGCCTTTTCGGCCGAATGCAGGTTGCCGCTTTCGTAGTCGATGATGGCGGTGAGCATGGGCGGTGGTCCTTGTAGCGGGTCGTGTGCAAATAGGTCGGATGGGGCGTGGACCCTGTCCAATGGCCCTCGCCGAGCCACTTTTGGCCAGAAGAAGGAACGAGGCTTACAGCGCTCCTTTGGTGGAGGGAATGGCATCGGCCTTGCGCGGGTCGGTTTCAACCGCTTCGCGCAGGGCGCGGGCGACAGCCTTGAACCCGGCCTCGACAATATGGTGGCTGTTGAAACCGTGCAGTTGGTCCACATGCAGCGTGATGCCGCCATGGGTGCTGAGCGCGGTAAAGAATTCACGCACCAGTTCGGTGTCGAAGGTGCCGATCTTCTGGGTCGGAATGTCCATGTTCCAGACCAGATAAGGGCGGCCCGACAGGTCCAAGGCGCAGCGTACCTGAGCATCATCCATGGGCAGGTGACAGGCGCCATAGCGACGGATGCCTTTCTTGTCTCCCAGCGCGTGTGTCAGCGCCTGGCCCAGGGCGATCCCGGTATCTTCAACCGTATGGTGGTCGTCGATGTGATAATCGCCTTTGGCGCGGATGGTCATGTCGATCAGAGAATGGCGCGACAGTTGGTCCAGCATATGATCGAAGAAGCCGACACCGGTTTGATTGTCATAGGATCCGGTCCCGTCGAGATTGATCTCGACAGTGATCTCCGTCTCGGCTGTCTGACGGCTGACCTGTGCTGTGCGCATCTGGCGCTCCCTTGCTGTTCCCAGCGGCTTATAGGGCGCGGTCATGCAACCGGACAAGTCCACAGATGCCAGATTCCCGAGTTCTGTGGCGATTTGCACATGAGTGAGGCGACGGGGATTGCGCCGCCGCTCGGCCCGTGACAGCTTGGCTCCAACACTCCCGTTCCGTCGAAAGGACCGCCATGTCGACCTGCGTTTTCATTCAGATCCGCTGCAAACCGGGCACCACCTACAAGGTCGCCGATAACATCGCCTTGCGCGAAATCCACTCCGAACTGTATTCGACCAGCGGCGAATACGATCTAATGATGAAGCTCTACATTCCGGAAGGAGAGGATGTTGGCAAATTCATCAATGATCACTTGCTGCAGATACCGAATATCGAACGATCCCTGACAACAATGACGTTCAAGGTGTTCTGAGCCACCAGCTCTGCATTCACTTTGCAAAAAAACTCCGGAGCGCGAGGCAGAGCCTCGCACCCCGCGCAACACAAGTGTTGCGCAAATCCTGTGCGCGGAACGCGCGCTTTTGGATCCCGATTAGATCACGAAGCAACCAATCCTTCGGCCTTCAGGCGGTTCCAGGTCTCGTCCAGCGCCCGGGCAAGCCGGTCCAGCATCTCGTCTACTTCCTCCCGCGTAATGATCAACGGAGGGCAGAGCGCGACCGAATTGCCGGCAACGGCCCGGATGATCAGCCCATTGCGTTCGCAGGCTTTCATGGCAAAGCCTCCCGCCGGCGCGCCGTCGAACCCTTGTCCGGTGGTCTTGTTGGCGACCAGCTCGAGCGCTGCGATCAGTCCCTTGCCGCGTACTTCACCCACCAGAGGGTGATTTTCAAACCGCTTGCGCAGTTCCGCCTGCATGTGCGTGCCTACTTCGGCGGCGTGGGCAAAAAGATTGTCACGCTCGTAGATTTCCAACGTTTTCAGAGCCGCGACACAGGCCGCCGGGTGACCGGAATAGGTGTAGCCGTGCCCGAAAACACCCACTTGGTTGGATGGTTCGATCATCGCCTCGTACATCCAGCCGGGAATCACTGCGACCGAGATCGGGAAATAGGCCGAGCTGATCTGTTTCGCAAAGCTCATCAGGTCGGGTTTGATGCCCATCGTGGTGCAACCGAAATCATTGCCAGTTCGGCCGAAACCGGTGATGACCTCATCCGCCCAAACCAGGATGTCATGCTTGCGCAGCAGAGCCTGCAGTTTCTCGTAGTACCCGTCCGGCGGCACAATCACACCTGAAGCGCCGGTGATGGGCTCGACGATCATCGCCGCGATGGTGTCGGGGCCTTCGGCCAGAATCTGGTCTTCCAGCTCATCAATGATCCGGTCCACGAATTGTGCCTCGGTCTCATTCCCCTGACGTGCGGTGTAGTAATGCGGAGAATGGCTGCGCAGGATGCTGAGCGCCTCGACCGGAGCATCGAAATGGGCCAGGTTGGCGGGCAGGGAGGTCAGCGACCCCGCCGCCACCGTGACCCCGTGATAGCCGCGGTCCCGCGTGATGATCTTGCGCTTTTCAGGCTTGCCGATGGCATTGAAGTAGTAGCGCAGCATCTTGTAATGGCTGTCATTGGCATCGGATCCGGAATTGCCGAAAAAGAAATATGCATCTTCGACCGGCACGATCTCGCGCAGCTTGTTGGCCAGTTGCATGGCCGGTTCGTGTGTCTTGCCGCCGAACATATGGGCATAGGACAGTTTGCCCAACTGGCCCGCAATGGCGTCCACCAGTTCCTGGTTGCCATAGCCCAAAGACGTGCACCACAGCCCTGCCAGTCCTTCGATGTATTTATTGCCCTCGGTGTCCCAAACATAGATGCCTTCGCCCCGATCCAGGCACAGCTGTTCGGTCGTGGTCAGGTTGGTGGTCGGATAGATGACGGGGGCCATGAAGCGACTCCTTGTGGCTTATCTCTATGGGTTTGCGCCAGCTTTGACCGGAAACAAAGCCTGCGTCAAAAGGAATTTGATCAAATTATTCGACTTGGGTGAAGGACGTTCCAAAACGCAAAAAGGTCGCCCTAGGGCGACCTTTTTGAGAACCATTTGGAGCGGGCGATGAGATTCGAACTCACGACATTTACCTTGGCAAGGTAACGCTCTACCCCTGAGCTACGCCCGCGTCCTGTTGGTGAGGGGTGAAATATTCATTCCGGGCGGGGGCTGCAAGTAGAAAATTCCGGATGATTGGAAAAAAGTTTGTCGGGCAATCGACGGAACGGGCTGAGTTGAACGTTTCAATTGGATAACCACACAAAAACAGGGAAGGGCCCATGTCTTTCAAGGATCAACTCAAGCTCGTCGCATTGGTTACGTGCATCTCGCTCGGCATGGTGTTGGATCACATGTCCAAACACGCAGCCGAAAACCGCGCAGGGTTGCAGGGGCCGGAACAGGTTTGGCAACAGCCCCTTGTCATGTTTCGGAGCATTTGAGGCCTAAAAAAGAACTGAGCCGATCAGCCCAAAACCGGACAGGATGATGCAGGAGAAGGTCAGGACCATTCCCACTTGCCGCAACGGGATGATCTGCGGGGTACGGCCAAAGCCATAAGCATGCGCCAAACGGCCCACCAACAGCATCAGTCCCAAGGCGTGCAAGGCCCAACTCGCCCCATCCTGCAATTCCAGGATAGCCATCAACAGCAGCGCAAATGGGGCGTATTCGGCACAATTGGCCTGAGTTCGGATTGCTTTGAGCATGTTCTTGTCACCGATATCCCCGACCGAGGCACCTAACGTGCGTCGAAAAAGGATGACACGGATCGACAAGACAACAAACAGCAGGGCGATCAGCCCGGCATACAGGGCAGTGACGGGCAACATGAGCAATGTCCTTTGCGGAAGTAATCTATGTCTGGATACGCCTTGACCGGGCGAATGGTTCAATCAGCGCCATTCCTCCGGCAGCGTGGTCGGCGCCAGAAGTGGTTCGTATTGGCCGCGGGTCGCGGTAGATTGTCGTGTCAGCAGCACCCGCGTGGTGTAATGTCCATAGAGCTTTCCTTCCAACTTGTAGGACCAGTCCACAACTGATCCGCGATCAAATCGGATGCGCTCTCCGGCTGAGCGGCCTGGAATGGCGACGGGCTGGTTTGCCATCGCACCGACCCAGCGACCGTTCCATTTGATTTTGAAATCCTTGACCCACAGCGCCTCGGGGTCTGTTTCGGTCGGGACCAGAACCAGCACTGCCGCGTCAGGCGTCGCCGTGCGTCCTTGCATCGCCTTGTCCAAAAACAGATCCAGAGTTGCCCGCGCCTTTTGGCTGGCTACGGCCAGTTGCGGGTCCTCCTGTCGCTCCTGAACGACGGTGCCTACGGCATAGACCGGGGCCAGGCCGGTCAGGCCAAGGAGAGTGGCAGTACTCAGAACACGAAGCATGGAATTCCCCAGAAAGTCACAGATCAAAAAGAACACAGGGGCGGCGATAGTGCCGCCCCTGTGGGGAATCCTAGCGAAGCATGATCGCTTATTCCAGTTCGATGAGTAGGTCTTTAGCGTCGATTTGTGTTCCTGCTGAGACGTGGACGGCTTTGACGGTTGCGTCGCGTTCGGCGTGGATTCCTGTTTCCATCTTCATCGCTTCGATGGTCAGGAGCAGGTCGCCTTCCTTGACCTGCTGGCCCACCATGGCCGCGACTGACGCGACGACGCCTGGCATCGGCGCGCCGATGTGGCCCGGGTTGCCCAGCTCGGCCTTGGGACGCGCCGCGGTCGAGGATTTGACCAACCGGTTCGGCACCCGGATCACGCGCGGCTGACCGTTGAGTTCGAAGAACACCTTCACTTCGCCGTTCTCATCGGTCTCGCCGATGGCCTGCAGGCGGATTTCCAGCGTTTTGCCCGGGTCGATTTCGGCGGTGATCTCCTCGCCCGGTTCCATGCCATAGAAGAAGGTCCGGGTCGGCAGGGTCCGGACCGGGCCATAGGTCCGATGGCGGCCCATGTAGTCGAGGAAGACCTTGGGGTACATCAGGTACCCGTTCAGGTCCTCGTCATCGACCTCCTTGCCTTCCAGCTCTTTGCTCAGCTCGGCACGGGTCGCTTCCAGATCCACGGGCTCCAGATGTGCACCGGGGCGCTCCAGGTTGGGGGCCTCGTCTTTCAGCACCTTCTTGATGATGGTTTCGGGGAAGCCTCCGGGAGGCTGGCCCAGATTGCCGCGCATCATGTCAACGACCGAGTCGGGGAAGGCCACATCCGTTTCGGCGCTTTCCACGTCATCGCGGGTCAGACCCTGGCTGACCATCATCAGCGCCATGTCGCCAACAACCTTGGACGAGGGCGTCACCTTGACGATGTCGCCGAACATCTGGTTCACGTCGGCATAGGTCTGCGCCACGTCGGACCATTTCTCCTCCAGCCCCAGGGAGCGTGCCTGTGCCTTGAGGTTGGTGAACTGACCGCCGGGCATCTCGTGCAGGTACACCTCGGATGCCGGGGCCTGCAGGCCGCTTTCAAAGGCCACATACTGTGCCCGCACACCTTCCCAGTAGTCGCTGATCTCACGCACCTTGGCGATGTCGATCCCGGTGTCGCGGTCGGTGTTGCGCAGACCTTCGACGATGGACCCCAGGCAGGGCTGCGAGGTGCCGCCCGAGAACGCATCCATCGCCGCGTCCACCGCATCGACGCCTGCATCGGCGGCGGCCAGGATGGTGGCGCCGGCAATGCCGGAGGTGTCATGGGTGTGGAAATGGATCGGCAGGCCGACCTGTTCCTTCAGCGCCTTGACCAGCACCTTGGCCGAGGCCGGTTTCAGCAGGCCGGCCATGTCTTTCAGACCCAGAACATGGGCACCAGCGGCCTCCAGCTCCTTGGCCATACCGACATAGTATTTCAGGTCATACTTGGAGCGATCCGGGTCCAGGATATCGCCGGTATAGCAGATGGTGCCTTCGCAGATCTTGCCGCTTTCGACCACTGCATCCATGGCGACGCGCATGTTTTCGACCCAGTTCAGACTGTCGAAGACGCGGAACACGTCAACACCGGTCTCGGCCGCCTGGCGCACGAATTCCTGAACCACATTGTCCGGGTAATTGGTGTAGCCCACACCGTTCGACGCGCGCAGCAGCATCTGGGTCATCAGGTTCGGCATCGCCTCGCGCAGGTCGCGCAGACGCTGCCAGGGGCATTCCTGCAGGAAGCGATAGGCCACGTCAAAGGTCGCGCCGCCCCAGCATTCGACGCTGAACAGCTGCGGCAGGTTGGCGGCATAGCTCGGCGCCACCTTGATCATGTCGATGGACCGCATCCGGGTCGCCAGCAGCGACTGGTGCCCGTCGCGCATGGTGGTGTCGGTCAAAAGCAATTGCCGCTGCGCCTTCATCCAGTCGGCGACGGCCTGCGCCCCCTTCTGCTCCAGCAGGTTGCGGGTGCCATAGGGGGCAAAGCCGGGATCGACCCTGGGCGGGCGCGGCTCTTTCAGATCCTCCGCCGGGGCCGGGCGATCCGAGGTTTCGGGATGCCCGTTGACGCTGATATCGGCGATATAGGTCAACACCTTGGTGCCGCGGTCGCGCCGCTTGGCGAACTGGAACAGGTCCTGCGTCTCGTCGATGAACTTGGTGGTGTATTCGTTCGACAGGAAGGTCGGGTGTTTCAGCAGGTTTTCGACAAAGGCGATATTGGTGCTGACGCCCCGGATCCGGAATTCCCGCAGGGCGCGGTCCATCCGCGCGATCGCCTTCTCCGGGGTCTGGGCGTGGGCCGTGACCTTGACCAGCAGCGAGTCATAATACCGGGTGATCACCCCCCCGGAATAGGCGGTGCCGCCGTCCAGACGGATGCCCATGCCGGTCGCCTCGCGGAAGGCGGTGATGCGGCCATAGTCGGGGATGAAGTTGTTCTGCGGATCCTCGGTGGTGATCCGGGTCTGCAGCGCGTGGCCGTTCAGGCGCACCTCGTCCTGGCTGGCCTTGCCGGTGGCCTGGGCAATGGTCTTGCCTTCGGCAATCAGGATCTGGGCCTGCACGATGTCGATGCCGGTGACTTCCTCGGTGACGGTGTGTTCCACCTGCACGCGGGGGTTCACCTCGATGAAGTAGAACTTGCCGGTGTTCATATCCATCAGGAATTCGACGGTGCCGGCGCACTCATAATTCACATGGGCACAGATGCGGCGGCCCAGTTCACAGATCTCGGCGCGCTGCTCTTCGGACAGATAGGGGGCGGGGGCGCGTTCCACGACCTTCTGGTTGCGGCGCTGGACCGAACAGTCCCGTTCATAAAGGTGATAGATCTCGCCGTGCTTGTCGCCGAGGATCTGAACCTCGACATGGCGGGCGCGGGTGATCATCTTTTCCAGATAGCCCTCGCCATTGCCGAACGCGGCTTCGGCTTCGCGGCGGCCTTCCAGAACCTTCTCTTCCAGCTCGTCTTCCGAGTTGATCGGACGCATGCCGCGCCCGCCGCCGCCCCAGGAGGCTTTCAGCATCAGCGGATAGCCGATCTCGGCGGCTTCCTTCTTGATCGCGTCCATGTCATCGCCCAGCACCTCGGTGGCGGGGATGACCGGCACGTCGGCCTGAATGGCCACCTTGCGGGCGCTGGCCTTGTCGCCAAGCGCGCGCATGGTTTCAGCCTTGGGGCCGATGAAGGTGATGCCATTGCGGGCACAGGCGTCGACGAAATCAGGGTTTTCCGACAACAGGCCATAGCCCGGATGGATCGCATCGGCGCCGCTTTCCTTGGCGACGCGGATGATCTCGTCAATGCTCAGATAAGCCGCAACCGGTCCCAGACCCTCGCCGATCCGATAGGCTTCGTCGGCTTTGAACCGATGCAGGCCAAGCTTGTCTTCTTCGGCAAACACGGCCACGGTTCGCTTGCCCATCTCATTGGCTGCGCGCATCACGCGAATGGCAATCTCACCGCGGTTCGCGATCAGGATCTTTTTGAAGTCGGTCATGTCACCCTCAGGCTCGTGAATTTGGGACGGAGTGTTAGGCGGTTTTTACAGGGTCGTATACCCGTAGTTCTGGGTATAACCGGCATGATTGCGCTCTCATGCGGCGCGAAACCGTCAAAATATGTGACGGCGTATCACATTTTGGCTCAATCCAAACGGATCGGCGCAGGAAGGGCGCGCAGATCTTCGACGCCCATCTGCCCCAGGTTCGAGATCATGTCCTGCCTTAGAATATCGACCAGATGCGGGATGCCCTTTGGACCAAGAGCGGCGAGGGCATAGTGGAAGGCGCGTCCCAGCATCACGAAATCTGCGCCCGAAGCCAAGGCCCTCAGAATGTCCAGCCCACCCTCGATCCCGCTGTCAAAGATCACTGGCAAGGTGGTTGCGGCTCGCACTGCGGGCAGGGCATCGATAGTGGCCGGGGCGCCGTCGAATTGACGCCCACCATGGTTTGACACCCAGATCCCGTCGGCGCCCATGCTTTCCAACCGTCTCGCATGGTCAGGCTGCATGACTCCCTTGATCACCAAAGGTCCATCCCAATGATCGCGCAGCCACTCCACATATGTCCAATCCGGTGCGGTGCGTAGCAGGTAACCCACATGCGCAGTGGGGGGAAGGTTAGCATGCTCACCTCTGATGTATTTGTCGAGCGTGCGCATCCGCGGCATACCCTTGCGCGCCTGACCCATTGCCCAATTCGGACGCAAGGCCACGTGCGACAGGATGCGGGGTGTCATCTTGGGTGGCTGGGTTAGGCCGGAACGCACTTGGCGTTCGCGGCGAGAGGCCACGGGTACATCGACAGTCAGTACCAGCGTTGTGAAACCTGCAGCCTTGATCCGGTGCAGCATATCATGACGGATGTCAGGGTCTTTGGGCGGATACAACTGAAACCACGCGCCCGAGCCCAGATGTGGTGCAAGATCCTCGGGGTTCTGACTGGCGACGGTGGACAAGCAGAATGGCAAGCCCTCGCGCGCTGCTGATCTGGCCAGATGCCCCTCTGCGTCGGGCCATATCAGTCCGGACATGCCAACAGGAGCGATGCCAAAGGGCAACGCGAACTCCTGACCGAACAAGCGACAGGTCAAATTCGGCTCTTGCGGGCCGTGCAGGATGGAGGGTGCAAACCCGATCCGGTCCAACGCGGCCCGGTTGCGCGCCCGTGCCGCCTCCACCCCGGTTCCACTGTCCAGATATTCCCAGACGAAATGAGGTAGGCGCCGTTTGGCCTTGGCCTTGAGATCAAACAGTGAGGGAAAGCGTGCGTGCAAATCCATGGCGCTATTAATGGTGTGCGGCGCGGGTTTGTCCAGTTCTCCGGGCATTCACTTTCGCTTCTGCGGCTTTGGAGGCACGGTGCCGCGCCAAGCGCCAACGCTCCTGCATTCACTTTGCCAAAAAAACTCCGGGGTGAATGCGCCAGTGGCGCAGAGGGGCAGCGCCCCTTGCTTTGCGCAGTCTCCAATTTCCCTTGGAACATTGCGCGAACACCTCTTTCCCAAGTCCGCGAACAGCGTTAGGATCGCGCGCATGAGCAGTTTTGACGAAATGGACGCCTTCGAAGGCGCCTCTCTCTCGGCCCGGGCTATGGCTGCGCGGCCGATGCCGTATCTTGATGATCTGAACCCGGCCCAACGCGACGCGGTGGAGCGATTGGACGGACCGGTTCTGATGTTGGCTGGGGCCGGTACCGGGAAAACCAAGGCGCTGACCAGCCGCATCGTGCATCTGCTGAACACTGGTTCGGCGCGCCCGAACGAGATCCTGGCCGTGACCTTCACCAACAAGGCCGCGCGAGAAATGAAGGAGCGCGTGGGACGCACGCTGGGTCAGGCCATCGAGGGCGTACCTTGGTTGGGAACCTTCCACTCGATCTGCGTGAAACTTTTGCGGCGCCATGCGGAGCTGGTTGGGCTCAAATCCAACTTCACAATTCTGGATACCGACGATCAGGTGCGCTTGCTCAAGCAATTGATCCAGGCCGCGAATATCGATGACAAGCGCTGGCCTGCGCGGCAGCTGGCCAGCATCATCGACGATTGGAAGAACCGGGCCCTGACACCTGACAAGGTGCCAGTGGCAGATTCCGGGGCGTTCAATCACCGCGGGGTTGAGCTTTATGCTCAGTATCAAAAGCGTTTGAAAGACCTGAATGCCACCGATTTTGGCGATTTGTTGCTGCATATGGTGGTGATCTTTCAGAACCACGAAGACGTGCTGCACCAATACCAACGCTGGTTCAAATACATCCTGGTGGACGAGTATCAGGACACCAATATTGCGCAATACATGTGGCTTCGTCTGCTGGCGGCAGGGCACAAGAACATTTGTTGTGTGGGCGATGATGACCAGTCGATCTATGGCTGGCGCGGGGCCGAGGTAGGTAATATCCTGCGGTTCGAAAAGGACTTTCCGGGCGCCTACGTGGTTCGGTTGGAGCAGAACTACCGTTCGACACCGCATATCCTCGCTGCCGCCTCGAATGTCATTCGGGGCAACAAGGGGCGTCTGGGCAAGGAGCTTTGGACTGACGCCGAGGATGGCGAAAAGGTTCGGCTGATCGGCCATTGGGATGGCGAAGAAGAGGCGCGCTGGATCGGGGAAGAGATCGAATCGATGCAGCGCGGCACCCGTGGCATGCGCCCTTACGATCTGAACGAGATGGCGATTTTGGTCCGCGCCTCGCATCAGATGCGCGCGTTCGAGGATCGCTTCCTGACCATCGGGCTGCCGTACCGCGTGATCGGTGGTCCGCGTTTCTATGAACGGATGGAGATCCGTGATGCCATGGCCTATTTTCGGTTGGTGGTCAGCCCAGACGATGATCTGGCGTTTGAACGCATCGTCAACACGCCCAAGCGTGGCCTTGGTGACAAGGCACAGCAGAATATTCAGGCGATGGCGCGCAGCAATGGCCTCTCGCTGGTCGAAGGTGCGAGGCTTTGCGTGGAGAGCGGTCAGATCAAGGGCAAGGGCGGCGGCGCTTTGCGTGAATTGCTGGATGGGCTGGCGCGTTGGGGGCGGATGACAGGCGATCAGGATCTGTCGCATATGGAGCTGGCCGAGATCATTCTGGACGAATCCGGCTACACGACGATGTGGCAGAACGACAAGACGCCCGAAGCACCCGGCCGCTTGGAAAACCTCAAGGAACTGGTCAAGGCGCTGGAAAATTTCGAGAACCTGCAGGGTTTCCTGGAGCATGTCAGCCTGGTCATGGACAATGACAGTCAGGATTCGGACCAGAAGGTCTCGATCATGACGCTGCATGCGGCCAAGGGGCTGGAGTTCCCGGCCGTGTTCCTGCCGGGTTGGGAGGACGGGTTGTTCCCCTCGCAACGGTCCATGGATGAAAGCGGGCTGAAGGGGCTCGAAGAGGAGCGCCGGCTCGCCTATGTGGGAATTACCCGCGCCGAAGAGGTCTGTACCATTTCCTTTGCCGGGAATCGGCGGGTGTTCGGGCAATGGCAATCGTCGCTGCCTTCTCGCTTTGTCGATGAGCTTCCGGAGGAACATGTCGAGGTGCTGACGCCACCCGGGCTCTACGGAGGGGGCTATGGCGCTGCGGCACAGCCCGCTGCATCTTTTGGCGGGATCGAAGAACGGGCGATGCAGGCGGATGGGTACAATTCGCCGGGCTGGAAGCGCCTTCAGGCACGCGCCGGACAACGGGGCATGTCGCAGCCCAAGGAAAGCCGAAATACGGTGATCGATTTGGAAGCGGTGTCCAGCTTCACTCTGGGTGATCGCGTGTTCCACCAGAAATTCGGTTATGGTGCGGTCATCGGGATCGAAGGGGACAAGCTGGAGGTCGATTTTGAAAAGGCCGGGATCAAGAAGATCGTGGCCCGGTTTCTGTCGGCCAGTGACGACATTCCGTTCTGAGCAGGTCTGAGGGGCGCTGCCCCTCTGCGCCTTTGGCGCATTCACCCCGAGGTATTTGGAACCAGAAAGAAGCGGCTGCGGATTTTCGCGGTCGCTTTTGCGTTTTCAGGGTTCTGAAATGAAAAAAACGGTGACGCCTAAGGGAGGAGGAGGGCGTCACCGTTCTTCTTCAGCATCAAGACCAGGGAGGAGGAGAGGTCCTGGATGCATCTGACTGCACCGGAGAAAGGGAGGAGGAATCCGGTGCAAATTTTCCGGCTCTTTGGTCCGGTATAAGGTGCGGTGACATCAGGGAGGAGGAAGATGCCACCGCCTTTGACAGGCCCCAAGGGAGGAGGAGAAGGGCCTGATCTGAATTACTGGTTCTCGTAGGCTGCCTGATAAGCGATCCGGGTCAGCATCGAGCGGTTCAGGCCCAGATCTGCCAACTCGCGGTTGTTCAGCGAGGTCAGCTCGTTCAGCGTCCGGCGGTACAGCCGATACCGGGCGAACCGGGCGGTCAGGGCTTCGGTCCAAGCCAGCGGGTTGAACGCTACAGCGCCGCGCTGGGAGGTGATTTGGCTGCTCATGGCCATTGTTTCGTTCCTTACGAATTCGGTTGCTGCGGCGATGGGTGCCGCGTCTTGGTGTCCAATATGTGGGAAAATGCTGCAGCTGCACAATCCCTGTCTCTCGCAATTCTGCTATGCAGCAAGTGCATGGGTTAAAAGCGTAATTCATGGGCGAAACGTCGCATTTGACCAAAAATGTCGCGGCATGACGTCAAGCTTTGCGCATCGCCCAACGTAAATGTGACTTTTACGCTCACATTTGCGCGAGCGGATTGAAGGATCTTTCGTTTGGCTGTTCCGCATCATCCGTGAGTCGCGGCGACGACCCCGACAAGATTGCGAATCTCTGCGTAGGTCATGCTGCCTTCACGTGCTCACATGTTCATGCAAACACGGTTGTCGAGAGGTGCTGGTTACCTGTTGTCGATTTCTGGTGGGCTGATGTTCCATCTCGATTTGGTCCGGCGTTGGTGCTTTTTGAGCGTGGGTTCACATGCAGGTGCTGACCCGGAAACCTCCATGGGCATGCGTGGGGGGGATGCGTGGGAAACGTCCATGGGAAAACATGGGAAGCGTGCATGGGGAGTTATGGGAGCGGAGTGCGAGATTGCGAATCAAATCGCTCCAAACGGTCCTACAGGCTTTGTGAGACTTGAAATGAGTTGGAACTTTTGGTGAACAAATTTGGTTTCACAGTCATATTGTAAAAAAAGCCGGGAAATTATGGGAGAGTTTTGAATCTCGCCAAGTCGTCCAGATGTAGTTGTTGCTTGGAGCTATGGGGCTACAAATTGGACTGAAAGGCTCATTCCAGCTTGAAATTTGCTACTTCTACGGAGTCTTTGGGGATTCGTCACCCATGGTTTCCCAAAATTCCTGTTGATTTCCATGAATTCCCATGTCATCCCTAATGCATCAGATGGAAACGGAGCAGGGTCGCAAGACCCCACAAAAAACAAAAAAGCAGGTTTCATACAGGCTTCCGACTTCATCAGAACCAAGAGATCCGGCGCGCGAGCGAGCAGACATCCCCCCAGGTGGCGCGCGCAGTCGGACACCCCGCAAGGCGGGATAAGGCGGCGGGTTGAACAGTGGCAGCAGTTCAACCCGCCGTTTCCACATCTGGGGATCACGACGCGGGGGCGTTGAAAAGGACAGGGACATTGGGCCGCAGGTTCAGAGGCGAAAGCCACCACAAGGTGGATAGCAAGGGCAGGGTATCGATCCCGGCCTCGTTTCGCCGTGTGCTGGAGGCAGGTGATCCCAACTGGCAATCCGGCGACAACCCAGAACTGGTGATCGTTTATGGCGATCACCGCCGCAAATTCCTTGAATGCTATACAATGGACGCCATCGACGAGGTCGATGCCAAGATTGACGCCATGCCACGTGGGTCGATGGAGCGGAAGATGCTGCAGCGCATGTTCCATGGCCAGTCCTTCCCGACCAATGTGGATGAGACGGGGCGGTTGGTGCTGCCTGCCAAACTGCGTCAGAAGATCGAGCTGGACAATGAGGCCTTTTTCATTGCCGCCGGTGACACGTTCCAGATCTGGAAGCCCGAGACTTATGAAGCTGAAGAGCTGGCCGCCGCCGAGGAGTGGATGGAAGACCTGCCCGACGATTTCGACCCGATGCAATTCCTAGACGGCGCCGGGGGGGCGTAAGGGATGGCAACGGACCAAAACACCGGATCCGCCCCTCATATCCCTGTTCTGTTGCGCCCGCTTCTGGCGGCTGTGGCACCTGTGTCTGGGCGTTGGCTGGACGGGACCTTTGGTGCGGGCGGGTATACGCGCGGGCTATTGCAAGCAGGGGCCGAGCAGGTCATCGGTGTGGATCGCGACCCGCTGGCGTTTGAAATGGCGCAAAATTGGGCCGCGGAGTACGGCGCGCGGCTGGTGCTGCAGCCCGGCGTGTTCTCACGCATGGACGACTACGCGTCTGATCTGGACGGGGTGGTGCTGGATCTTGGCGTGTCCTCGATGCAGCTGGACCTCGCGGAACGCGGCTTTTCCTTCATGAAAGACGGCCCGCTGGACATGCGTATGTCGCAGGATGGGCCATCGGCTGCGGATCTCGTGGCGGAGCTGAGCGAAGTGCAGCTGGCCGACATTCTTTATACATTCGGGGAAGAACGCGCTTCCCGCCGCATCGCCAAGGCGATCGTCAAAGCACGGGCCGAAGAGCCGATCACGACCACGCTCCGCCTGGCCGAGATTGTCGAAGCCTGCCTGCCACGTGCCAAACCCGGCCAATCACACCCAGCTACAAGGTCCTTTCAGGGGCTTAGGATCGCTGTGAACGCGGAATACGACGAGCTGTTTGAGGGGCTGCTGGCCGCCGAGCGGGTGTTAAAACCCGGTGGGCTGCTGGCGGTTGTGACGTTCCACTCGATCGAGGACCGGATGGTCAAACGGTTTTTTCAGCACCGCGCGGGCAAAACCGGCCGGGCCAATCGCTGGGCACCGGAGGTTGAGGAAATCCCGTCGCAATTCGAGCTGGTCACCCGCAAGGCTGTTGGTCCTGACGATCAGGAACTGGCAGAAAACCCGCGCTCCCGCTCTGCCCGGTTGCGCGTGGGGCGCCGCACCGAGGCCCCCAGCACCCCGATTGAAGCGCGCGATATTGGTATGCCGCAATTGAAAGAGTACCGGCGATGAGAACCATTATGTTTGCTCTGACTGCCTTGGCCGTGATCGGGCTTGCCTTTTGGGCCTATCGGGAAAACTACACAACGCAGCAGGTGCTCAAGGAAACCCGACAGTTGCAACGCGAAATCGGCGAGGCTCAAGTGCGGTTGAGTGTCTTGCGCGCGGAATGGGCGTATCTGAACAGGCCTGACCGTTTGCGGGACCTGGCCGAGATCAATTTTGACCGTCTCGGCTTGTTGCCATTGCGGCCGGACCAGTTCGGACGGGTGGACGAGATTGGCTATCCCAGCGAAGACGAACCGCTTGAAATCATCAACGGTGTCGATGTCTCGACCATGAACGCACCGGTGGATGGGGAGAGTTTTCCATGATCAGAACTCCGCTTCGCCCGCTGGCCCGCATTCTCGAGGCCCGGGAAAAGGGTGAAAACCCTGATGCCATCGAACGCGAAAACATCCGTCGGCGTCACGCGGAAATGCAGGACAAGTCCAGACAGCGGGCCGAAGGGCGTTTGCTGGTTTTGGGTGGATTCTTCCTATGCGCCTTTGTCGTGATCGGTGCCCGGATGGGAATGTTGGCCACGACCGAACCGGTTGAGCCGCTGGCCAGCGCCGCCGGATCCGCGATTGCCATGCAGCGCGCCGACATCGTGGACCGTGACGGCCGCATTCTGGCGACCAATTTCGACACGCATTCGCTCTATGCACAGCCACCGCAGATGGTAGACCCCGACGCCGCGGCTGAGGGGTTGATCAAGATCTTCCCGGATCTGAAAAAGGAACGCCTGATCAAGGACTTCACCGGCAAGCGCAAGTTTGTCTGGATCAAGAAGCGGATCAGCCCGGAACAGAAGCAGGCGGTGCACGACATTGGCGATCCGGGCCTGTTGTTCGGCCCGCGTGAAATGAGGCTGTATCCCAACGGGCGCCTGGCCGCGCATGTTTTGGGCGGGGCCGGGTTCGGCAAGGAAGGCGTAAACGCGGCCGAGGTGATCGGTGTGGCGGGCGTTGAAAAGCAGTTCGACGGCTATCTGCGTGACCCCGCTAATGGTGGCAAGCCCCTGCAGTTGTCGCTGGACCTGACCATTCAGGCCGCGTCCGAGCGTGTGCTGTACGGTGGCATGAAACTGATGAATGCCAAGGGCGCGACTTCGGTCCTGATGGATGTAAAGACGGGCGAAGTGATTTCGGTCGTATCCCTGCCGGATTTCGACCCGAACGATCGCCCGCGCCCGCCAACTTCGGGCGATGCATCCGACAACCCGCTGTTCAATCGCGCTGTGCAAGGGGTGTATGAGCTGGGCTCGACTTTCAAGATCTTCACGGCGGCGCAAGCCGTAGATCTGGGACTTGTGAACCCTGAAACGATGATCGACACCTCCGGTCCAATGCGGGTGTCGGGTTTTCCCATCGGAGAGTTCCGAAACAAGAACTATGGGAACCTGAGCGTTGCAGACATCATTGTCAAAAGCTCCAACCGGGGCACCGGGCGGCTGGCGCTGCAAATCGGGCCGACCCGGCAAAAGGCATTTCTGGGATCGCTGGGCATGTTCGATCCGACACCATTCGAAATTGTCGAGGCGCGGGGCGGACAGCCGTTGTTTCCCAAGAAATGGACCGACCTGAGTACCGTTACGATCTCATACGGGCACGGCTTGTCCTCCAGCCCGATGCATCTGGCGGCTGGGTATGCGGCGATTGCGAATGGCGGGCACTATGTCAGCCCAACCCTTTTGAAACAGCGCGAACCGCAACTTGGACCCCGGGTCATGTCGCCGGAAGCTGCAGAAGCGGCACAGAAAATGTTGCGTAAGGTCGTGACCAGTGGCACGGCCAGTTTTGCCGAGGTGCCGGGTTACCGCGTAGGTGGCAAGACAGGAACGGCGGACAAGCCCAAACCCAATGGCGGCTATTACGAAAGCAAGGTGATCGCGACCTTTGCTTCGATCTTCCCGTCGGATGACCCGAAATACGTGCTGATCGTGACCTTGGACGAACCTTCAATCATCGCCTATGGCGAAGAACGCCGCAGCGCTGGTTGGACCGCCGTTCCAGTGGCGGCAGAGATGATCGGTCGGGTGGCACCTTTGCTGGGGCTCAGACCGAAAGTTGAACCCGGGCAATTGGCTGGTATAACCCTGACCTCGAACTGAAGGGCAGGACCGAATGAAACCAGATCCCAAACCGCTTTCGCAACTGGCATTGACCGCACGGGGCGGGGTGGATCCGATGATTACCGGTCTGTCCGTGGACAGCCGGGCGGTGCGGCCCGGTTTCCTGTTTGCCGCGATGCCGGGGACTCAGGTACATGGCGCAAAATTCATCCCGGCCGCGTTGGAGCTGGGTGCTGCGGCCATCCTGACCGATGCAACCGGTGCACAGATCGCCGAAACAGTCCTTGCTGAAAGCCCGGTGGCCGTGGTCGTGGCAGAGGACCCTCGTCAGACGCTGGCGATGACGGCGGCTTTGTGGTTTGGCGCGCAGCCTGAAACCGTGGTGGCCGTGACTGGAACCAACGGCAAAACCTCGGTCGCGAGTTTTGTGCGCCAAATCTGGATGGAACTGGGACACAAGGCGGTCAATCTGGGCACAACCGGTGTCGAGGGGGCGTGGAGTTTCCCGCTGGCGCATACAACGCCGGAACCCATCACCTTGCACGACGCCTTGGCCCGTGCAGCGGATCAGGGCGTGACCCACGCGGCTATGGAGGCCTCCAGCCATGGATTGGACCAGCGCCGCCTGGATGGGGTGCAACTGGCCGCGGCAGGGTTCACCAATTTCACGCAGGACCACCTGGACTATCACGAAACATTCGAGGCCTATTTTGCTGCCAAAGCCGGGTTGTTCCGGCGGGTGTTGCCCGAAGACGGCGTGGCGGTGATCAATATAGACGATCCGCGCGGCACAGAAATACGTGCTGTGGCTGCTGCCCGGGGTCAGGAAGTGTTGACCGTGGGGCGGGGCATTGGCGATCTGAGCCTGATGGCACAGCGCTTTGACGGGACAGGACAGGATCTCCGGTTTTCGTGGCATGACAAGCCTTTCCAGTGCCGCCTCAATCTGATCGGCGGGTTCCAAGCTGAGAACGTGCTGCTGGCTTGCGGGTTGGTGATTGCCAGCGGGGAAGAACCCGAAAGGGTTTTTGACACTTTGCCATATCTGCACACTGTGCGGGGACGGATGCAGCTGGCTGCGACGCGTGAAAATGGCGCGTCGGTCTTCGTCGATTACGCCCATACACCTGATGCAGTGGCCACCGCGTTGAAGGCGATGCGCCCGCACGTGTTGGGGCGGCTGATTGCCGTTGTCGGCGCGGGTGGGGACCGAGATGCGAGCAAACGACCTCTGATGGGGCAGGCGGCGCATGAGAACGCAGATCTGGTGATCGTGACTGATGACAACCCAAGATCGGAAGATCCGGCGGCGATCCGCGCGGCAGTCAAGGGCGGTGCACCCGACTGTATGGAGGTCGGCGACCGGGCCGAAGCGATCCTGCGCGGTGTCGATGCACTCACGGCAGGCGATGCGCTGTTGATTTGTGGCAAAGGTCACGAAACCGGGCAGGTCGTCGGTGATGACGTGCTGCCGTTTGATGATGTGGAGCAGGCCAGCGTGGCGGTTGCCGCCTTGGACGGGGGGATGGCATGACACTCTGGACAGCACAGGAAGCGGCCGAGGCCACTGGCGGGCAAGTAAGCTCGGATTGGACAGCGGATGGAGTGTCGATCGACACCCGCACGTTGCAGCAGGGTGATCTTTTCGTGGCGTTGAAGGCAGCGCGCGATGGACATGACTTTGTCGCGCAAGCCCTTGAAAATGGTGCAGGCGCAGCGCTGGTGTCGCGCATTCCCGAAGGGGTGCCCGAAGGGGCGCCTTTGTTGATTGTGGAGGATGTTCAGAAGGGGCTCGAAGCGTTGGGTCAAGCGTCGCGCGCGCGCTGTAACGCCAAGGTCGTGGCAGTGACCGGATCTGTGGGCAAGACCTCGACTAAGGAAATGCTGGCTCGGATGCTTTCGGATCAGGGCCGGACCCATGCTGCCGTTGCCAGTTACAACAACCACTGGGGCGTTCCGCTCACGCTGGCCCGGATGCCACGCGACACCGAATATGCGGTGATCGAGATCGGTATGAACCACCCCGGAGAGATCGCACCGCTGGCTCGCCAGGCCCGCCCGCATGTGGCGATGGTCACCACAGTTGCAGCTGTGCATCTGGAGGCTTTCGAAGACGTGGCCGGGATCGCCCGCGAAAAGGCATCGATCCTGGACGGGCTGGAGCCAGGTGGCGTCGCTGTTTTGAACGGCGATATTGCCGAGGCGGATGTCCTCGCGGATGTGGCCGAAAAACACGGTATGATGCCAGTATGGTTTGGTGAAAAGTCGAGCCATTACAAGATTTTGTCAATCGAACCTCATGGCGGGGAGTCGATCGCGCAGGTCACCATGAATGGTCGGGTGAAGGAGTTGCGGATCCAGTCCCTCGGGCAGCATTTCGCGATGAATGCCTTGGGCGCATTGGCCTGTGTCACCGCCTTGGGCGCAGACCCGGATCGGGCGATTGCCAGCTTGTCACTGTGGTCACCGGTCAAGGGGCGCGGGGCGCGGGAAGTCGTGAAGACTTCAACCGGGCAGATCACGCTGCTGGATGACAGCTATAACGCCAACCCGACTTCCATGGGTGCGGCTTTGGCGGTTCTCGCCGCGACCGAGGGCAAAGGTCGCCGGGTCGCCTTTCTGGGTGACATGAAGGAGCTGGGGCCCGGTGAAGAGGCCTTGCATGCTGGTATGGCTGATCATCTTGCCGTCACGAAGACAGATCAGGTGCATTGTGTCGGCCCGTTGATGCGCGCTTTGTATGATGCGTTGCCTGCTGACAAGCGCGGGCGGTGCTACGAAACAAGCGCACAAGCCGCCGCCGAGCTGCCTGAAACTGTTGAGACCGGCGATATCGTGCTGGTGAAAGGCTCGCTCAGCATGGCGTTGGCCAAGGTGGTTGACGGCATCCGGGAATTGGGCCATGGCGCCCCGTCTGAAACGAAAACCACATGAACAGGACCGCCTGACATGCTTTATTGGCTGACAGCTCTGTCGGACGGAGGGGACTTCTTCAACCTCTTCCGCTATATCACCTTCCGCGCCGGAGGGGCCTTCATGACAGCGCTTCTGTTCGGTTTCATTTTCGGACGTCCGCTAATCAACGTGTTGCGTCGCAAGCAGGGCAAGGGCCAGCCGATCCGCGACGACGGACCGGAGGGGCATTTTTCCAAGGCGGGAACACCCACGATGGGCGGGCTACTGATTGTCGGGGCGCTGGTCACCTCGACCCTCATGTGGGGGCGCTGGGATAACCCGTTCATCTGGCTGGTGCTGTTCGTGACGCTGGCCTATGCGATCATCGGATTTGCCGATGACTATGCCAAGGTTTCCAAGCAAAACACCAAAGGAGTGCCCGGTAAGCTTCGGATTGCATTGGGAATTCTGATCGGTGTAGTTGCCAGCGTCTGGGCTGCGGCCTATCACCCGGACATGCTGCAGAACCAGCTGGCCATGCCGGTCTTCAAGGACACGCTGATCAATCTGGGGATTTTCTATGTGCCGTTTGGAGTGATCGTCATCGTCGGCGCGGCCAATGCGGTGAACCTGACTGATGGGCTGGACGGGCTGGCGATCATGCCGGTGATGATTGCGGCCTCGACCCTGGGAGTGATCGCCTATGCGGTGGGGCGTGTGGACTTTACCGAATATCTGGACGTGCATTATGTTCCCGGAACCGGGGAGATCCTGATCTTTACTGCCGCCCTGTTCGGCGCCGGTCTGGGTTTTCTGTGGTATAACGCGCCGCCAGCGGCGGTGTTCATGGGCGACACCGGATCGCTGGCCCTTGGGGGAGCCCTGGGTGCCATCGCGGTGGCCACCAAGCACGAGCTGGTGTTGGCGATTGTCGGCGGGTTGTTCGTGGTCGAGGCGCTGTCGGTTATCATCCAGGTGCTTTATTTCAAGCGGACTGGCAAGCGCGTGTTCCTGATGGCGCCGATCCATCACCATTACGAGAAGAAAGGCTGGGCCGAGCCCACGATCGTGATCCGGTTCTGGATCATTTCGCTGATCCTGGCGATGATCGGGCTGGCTACGCTGAAAGTGCGCTGAGGCGCGATTTCGGGCCATGTAAACGCTGCACAGCCTGTACGTGGCTTGAAGCACTCATTGCAGGGGCCCTGCCGCTTGCAATCCCGCCCCGACCGGGTACAGGGTGTCGCGCAAGTGACCATTTTTCGGAGGGCGGGCGATGATCCCGGTCAAAGGGTTTGAAGGCGCGAACGTCGCGGTTCTGGGGCTTGGACGTTCCGGTCTGGCGACAGCGCGGGCGTTGCGCGAAGGCGGGGCGGAACCCATCTGTTGGGACGACAATCCGTCCGCACGCGAAAGGGCCGAAGGTGAGGGCTTTGCATGCCGTGACCTGCATCGGGGCGACGCGTTCGAAGGTATTGCTACGCTGATCGTCAGTCCGGGGATCCCACATCTTTATCCCAAGCCGAACCCAATCATCCGGGCCGCGTATGAGGCCGGGGTGCCGGTGGACAATGATATCGGGTTGTTCTTCCGATCCTTTGCGACGCGGGACTGGGACAGGTTTGACGTGCCGCCGCGTGTCGTGGCGGTGACCGGATCGAACGGGAAGTCCACCACGGTGGCCCTGTTGCAGCACATTCTGACCAATGCCGGACGTGCGTCTCAGATGGCCGGCAATATCGGGCGCGGGGTGCTGGATATCGACCCGCCCGGCGATGGTGACGTGGTGGTGTTGGAATTGTCCAGCTACCAGACCGAGCTGGCACGATCACTGACGCCCGATGTGGCCGTCTTCACCAATCTGTCGCCAGACCATCTGGATCGGCATGGCGGCATGGGCGGTTATTTCGCCGCCAAGCGTCGGCTGTTTGCCGAAGGTGGACCAGATCGGGCGATCATTGGCGTCGATGAGGACGAAGGCGTGTTCCTGGCGGCGCAACTGAGCGAGGGTCAGGCGGATGACCGGGTGATCCGGATTTCTTCGGGCCGCAAGCTGGCAGGGCCAGGCTGGAGCGTTGTTGCGCGCAAAGGGTTTCTGGCGGAAAACCGCAAGGGGCGGCAGGCGGCTTCGATCGATCTGCGGGCCATGACAGGGTTGCCGGGGGCACATAATCATCAGAACGCCTGCGCGGCTTATGCGGCAGCGCGCGCTTTGGGATTGGCACCGAAACAGATCGAGGCGGGGCTGGCTAGCTATCCGGGGCTGCCGCATCGCAGTCAGACCATCGCTGAAGCGGGCGGTGTGCGCTATGTCAATGACAGCAAGGCCACCAATCTGGACAGCGCGATCAAGGCCCTGAGCGCGTTTAAGAACATCCGTTGGATTTGTGGCGGGCTGGAGAAAGAAGGCGGGCTTGAGGCGCTGACCGGGCAGACCGGGAATGTGCGCAAGGCCTATGTCATCGGGCGCGAGGCGGCGGGGTTTGCTATGCAGCTGGATGTGGAAGCCGAGGTCTGCACCACGATGGCCGCCGCCGTGGAACGCGCAGCAGGCGAGGCCGAACCGGGGGACACGGTGCTGTTGGCCCCTGCTGCGGCGAGTTTCGATCAGTATGACAATTTCGAACAGCGTGGCGATGACTTTGCGGCCGAGGTCGCGCTGCAGGTCGGTGGCTAAGAATTTTCGCGAAGTCTAACAGGGTTTAGCCCCGCGCAATGGCAGTTCCGGCGGCGTGGGCCGATGACCATGCCCATTGGAAATTGTAGCCGCCCAGCCAGCCGGTGACGTCAACAGCTTCACCGATGGCGTACAGGCCAGGCACAGCCTTGCTTTCCATGCTGCGCGAGGACAGCCCGTCGGTGTCGATGCCACCCAGTGTGACTTCGGCGGTACGATACCCTTCACTGCCTGAAGGCGTCAGGGTCCAGTTTTCAAGGTGATCACACAGACCTCGCAAGGCGGTGTCGGACTGATCGGCCAGCCGGCCCTTGAGACCCAGTTCGGGGGTCAGAAACTCGACCAGACGGGCGGGCAGGTGGCGGGCCAGTTCGGTGGTCAGGTCGCGGCGGCCTTCGCTCTGGCGTTGATCGCGTAACAGGGCGAAGAGGTCCAGATCGGGGATCAGGTTGGCGTGGATGGTCTCGCCCTCGCGCCAGTAGGACGATAGCTGCAGGACCGAGGGGCCGGAGAGGCCACGATGGGTGAAGAGGAGCGCCTCGTCAAAGCTGGTCCGGTGATTTGAAAGGCGTGCGGGGAGGGAGACGCCCGCAAGCGATTTGAACCGTCCTTCGGGGAAGGTGAAAGGCACCAGTGCCGGACGGGTGTCGGTGACGGTCAGGCCAAACTGCCGGGCAATATCATAAGCCAGGCCGGTGGCGCCCATTTTGGGGATCGATTTGCCACCCGTGGCCAGGACCAGATTGCGGCAACTGAGCGTGTGTTGCGTGCCTTCGCGTTCGACCTGCAGAACGAAACCGGATCCGTCATGACGCAGATTTTTCAGACTGGTCTGCAGCCACAGCCGGGCCCCTGCGCGCTCCATTTCTGCGCGCAGCATGGCGACGATCTGTTTTGAGGACCCATCGCAAAAGAGCTGCCCGAGTGTCTTTTCATGCCAGTCGATATTGTGGCTACCCACAAGGTCGATGAAGTCCCATTGGGTATAACGCGCCAGGGCGGATTTGCAGAAATGCGGGTTCTGCGACAGGAAGTTTTCGGGAGCCGCGTACATGTTGGTAAAATTGCAGCGCCCACCGCCGGAAATACGGATCTTTTCACCCGGGTTTCGGGCGTGATCCAAAACGAGCACGTCCGCGCCCGCATGGGCGGCGCACATCATGCCGGCAGCACCGGCGCCCAGAATGATCGTTTGAACCTGCATAGCGCTTCCAAAGCCAGAGCCGGGCGACAATGGCAAGGGTTTTTCGCCGGTTTTCAGGCGTGATCATGCCCGGCGGTGAATTGCTGCCGCGCATAACGGGGGCTGGCGTGATTCGGGGAATTGAGCTACTCTGCCTTTCAACGCGCCTTGGTTGCGCGGTTCAGACCCCGAAAACGGGGCGGAGTTGAGGCAGATAGTGGCGGTAATCTCATGACTGAGATGGTGTATGGCGCGGTCCAGCAAAGGGCCGGTGAACCTATTCTTCCGAAATGGTGGCGGACGCTGGACAAATGGTCGATGACCTGTGTCCTGATCCTGTTTGCGATCGGTTTGCTGCTGGGGTTGGCGGCTTCGGTTCCCTTGGCCGAGCGCAACGGGTTCGGCAATTTCCATTATGTTATGCGGCAGGCGGTGTTTGGCGGCGCGGCCCTTGTGGCGATGCTCCTGACTTCGATGATGTCGCCGACGCTGGTGCGACGTCTGGCAGTGATGGGGTTCATCGTGACCTTTGTGGCCTTGGCTTTGCTGCCGGTCTTCGGGACCGATTTTGGCAAGGGCGCGGTGCGTTGGTATTCGCTTGGCTTTGCCTCGCTTCAGCCGTCGGAGTTTCTGAAGCCCGGATTTGTGGTCGTAGCAGCATGGCTGATTGCGGCCAGCCAGGAGATCAATGGCCCGCCGGGCAAGTTGTGGTCCTTTGGCCTCTGCATCACCGTTGTGCTGATGCTGGTTATGCAACCCGACTTCGGTCAGGCCTGCCTGGTGCTGTTCGGCTGGGGCGTGATGTATTTCGTCGCCGGCGCGCCGATGATCCTGCTGGTTGGCATGGCGGGGGCCGTGGTGGTGGGGGGAATGGTGGCCTATTCCAGCTCCGAGCACTTTGCCCGCCGGATCGACGGTTATCTGAACCCCGAGGTCGATCCAACCACCCAGCTGGGATACGCCACCAATGCGATCCGCGAAGGCGGGTTGTTTGGCGTCGGTGTTGGTGAAGGCCAGGTGAAATGGTCGCTGCCTGACGCACATACGGATTTCATCATTGCGGTCGCGGCCGAGGAATACGGGCTGGTTCTGGTGCTGGTCGTGATCTCGCTTTACGCGTTGATCGTGGTGCGTTCGCTGTTCCGGCTGATGCGGGAACGCGATCCGTTCATTCGTCTGGCTGGCACCGGGTTGGCTGCGATGTTCGGGGTTCAGGCGATGATCAATATGGGTGTGGCCGTGCGGCTGCTGCCTGCCAAGGGCATGACGCTGCCCTTTGTCAGCTATGGTGGATCGTCGCTGATTGCGGGCGGGATTGCGTTGGGCATGTTGCTGGCGTTCACGCGGGCACGGCCGCAGGGCGGTATTGCGGATTATCTGCGCGGGCGGGGCTAGCCCGTCTAGGAAAAGGATGTGGCCGGGGGATGGCACAGAAACTGTTACTGATGGCGGCAGGCGGCACTGGGGGACACATGTTCCCGGCGCAAGCCTTGGCCGAAGCGATGCTGAAAAAGGGCTGGCGGGTCAAGCTGTCCACGGATGCGCGGGGCGCGCGGTATACCGGTGGTTTTCCGCATACGACCGAGATTTCGCAGGTTTCCAGCGCTACTTTTGCGCGGGGCGGCGTGCTGGCCAAAGCGATGGTGGCGCCCAAGATCGCGGTCGGCGTGGTAAGCATGGCATTGCAGATGCGCAAGGATCGCCCCGATGTGGTGATCGGCTTTGGCGGTTACCCGTCGATCCCGGCGCTGGGGGCGGCAACTCTGTTGAAACTGCCGCGCATGATCCACGAACAGAACGGCGTTCTGGGTCGGGTCAATCAGCTGTTTGCCAAACGCGTGGCAGGGATTGCCTGTGGCACCTGGCCCACCGACGTGCCCGAAGGCGTGGAGGCCGGCCATGTCGGCAACCCGGTGCGCAAGGCAGTGCTGGAGCGGGCCGGCGCGGCCTATATCCCACCCGGCGATTACCCGATGTCGGTGTTGGTCATGGGGGGCAGCCAAGGGGCGCGGATCCTGTCGGACATGGTGCCCGCGGCCCTGGCCGCATTGCCCGAGGCGATCCGTCGGCATGTGCGGGTCAGTCACCAGGCGCGGGCCGAGGATCACGACCGGGTCAGCGCTTTCTACGCCGAACATGGTATCCCGGCCGAGGTGGAGCCGTTCTTCACCGACGTGCCCGCACGGATGTCGGAAGCGCAACTGGTGATCTCGCGCTCGGGCGCGTCCTCGGTTGCGGATATCAGCGTGATCGGTCGGCCATCGATCCTGATCCCCTTTGCCGCGGCGACCGGCGATCATCAGACGGCCAATGCACGTGGGCTGGTTGACGCAGGGGCGGCGATCCTGATCCCGGAATCGGCCCTTGACGTTCCAGCCCTGACAGAGCAAATCGCCACAATTCTAAGCAATCCGGACGGCGCCACACAGATGGCCATTGCGGCGGCAGGCGCGGGCGTGCCCGATGCGACCGAACGTTTGGTGGGCTTGGTCGAACAACTGGCGGAAGAAGGATAGAGAGCAGATGAACCCAGCAACCAAACTTCCCGGAGATGTCGGACCGATCCATTTCGTGGGCATTGGCGGCATCGGCATGTCGGGAATTGCCGAGGTGCTGGTGAATCTGGGGTATCAGGTGCAGGGCTCGGACCTGAAGGACACGAAGATTACCGACCGGTTGGCCAGCCTGGGTGTGCGGATCTTCATCGGCCAGAAGGCCGAAAACCTCGAGGACGCGGCAGTGGTCGTGACCTCGACTGCGATCAAGCCGGGCAACCCGGAGTTGGACGGGGCGCGCGAACGTGGCCTGCCGGTGGTGCGCCGCGCCGATATGCTGGCCGAGCTGATGCGTCTGAAATCAAACATTGCTATCGCCGGCACGCACGGCAAAACCACCACGACCACGATGATGGCCGAATTGATGGTTGCTGGCGGCTTTGACCCGACGGTGATCAATGGTGGCATCATTCACGCCTATGGCTCCAACGCACGGATGGGGCAGGGCGAATGGATGGTTGTCGAGGCAGACGAAAGCGACGGGTCATTCAACAGGTTGCCTGCGACCATTGCCATCGTGACCAATATCGATCCCGAACATATGGAACATTGGGGCGACTTTGACACGCTGCGGGACGGGTTCCATGAATTCGTGTCGAACTTGCCGTTCTACGGTCTGGCGGTCTGCTGCACCGATCATGCCGAGGTTCAGGCCTTGGTCGGGCGCATTACAGATCGCCGGGTCCGCACATACGGATTCAATGCACAGGCTGATGTGCGGGCGGTCAATCTGACGTACAAAGGCGGCGTGGCGCATTTCGACATTCACCTGCAATACGAAGACAAGGTGATCGAGGGCTGCACCCTTCCGATGCCGGGGGACCACAACGTTTCGAACGCATTGTCGGCCGTTGCGGTGGCTCGGCATCTGGGCATGAAGGCTGCGGAAATTCGCGAGGCTCTGGCCAAGTTCGGCGGCGTGAACCGCCGGTTCACCAAGGTGGGTGAAGTGGACGGGGTGACCATCATTGACGATTACGGCCACCACCCGGTCGAGATCGCCGCGGTGTTGAAGGCCGCGCGCCAAGCGACCGAAGGACGGGTGATCGCGGTGCATCAGCCGCACCGGTACACCCGCCTGCACAGCCTGTTCGACGATTTCTGTGCCTGCTTCAACGAAGCGGATGTGGTGGCGATTGCCGAAGTATTTGCAGCGGGCGAAGATCCGATCGAAGGTGCCAGCCGTGATGATCTGGTGCAGGGGCTGATCCGCCATGGCCACCGCCACGCCCGTGCCATTCTGAGCGAAGACGATCTGGAGCGACTGGTTCGCGAACAGGCGCGTCCCGGGGACATGGTGGTTTGTCTGGGGGCCGGCACGATCAGCGCCTGGGCCAATGGGCTGCCCGAGCGTTTGCAGACTGGCGGCTGACAGCGGGCGCCGGATTGAAAACCCCGGGCCGGTTTCTTCAGTTGCAACCGGGTCCTGATAGAGGAAGGAGCTGTGACAATGGGTGACACGCTCAATCGCAGGATCGGACCGGGCCTGCTGACCGCTTATGGGGTCGGCGTCATGGTGGGTGCGGGGATCTATGTGCTGGTCGGGGCCGTTGCTTCGGACGCCGGGATCTGGGCGCCAGTGTCATTTATTCTGGCAGGGTTGATCGCGGCGCCCACGGCGTTGAGCTATTCCGAGTTTTCCACCCGTTTGCCCGAGGCCGCAGGCGAAGCGGCCTATGTGGGCGAGGGGATGAACAGTCAGTTGCTGGCGGTTCTTGTGGGCTTGGCGATTGTTGCGGCGGGCACGGTGTCGGCAGGTGCGGTTTTGCGAGGCGGCGTGGGGTATCTGACCCATGCCATCGAGGTGGACCAGCAGCTGGCTATCGTTGGATTGGGACTGTTCCTGACCGCAGTGGCAATTTTCGGCGTTTTGGAGAGCCTTGCCCTTGCCGCCGTTTTTACGGCCATCGAGCTGGTCGGTCTGGCCCTTGTCGTGTGGGCAGGTGCGTCCGCACCGGCTTCGCCAGATTGGATCACGCCTGAGCCGATGATCTGGAGTGGCATCGGGCTGGGTGCGGTTCTGGCCTTTTTTGCCTTCATCGGGTTCGAAGACATAGTGAATATGGCCGAGGAGACCTCGGACCCTGAGCGGAGCTTGCCCAAGGCGATCCTCTGGTCGCTGGTCATCACCTCGGCCCTCTACGCGTTGGTCAGCTGGGCGGCGGTGCGGGCAGTGCCGTTGGAAGCGCTGAAGGTATCGACCAGTCCATTGGCGCTGGTCTGGGAGACCGCACGTGGCGGCGGAGCGCAGTTCCTGTCGGCGATCGCGGTGTTTGCGGCCCTGAACGGTGTGCTCGCGCAGATTGTCATGGCCAGCCGGGTGCTTTTCGGGCTGGGTAAACGAAATCAGGCCTTGGGCGTGTTTCATCATGCGCATCCGCGATTTGGCACGCCGCTTCTGGCCACGATGCTGATCGGGGCCGCCGTCATCCTGTGCGCGCTGTTTGTACCTGTGGCGCAGTTGGCCGAGCTGACCTCGTCGATCCTTTTGTCGGTCTTCGTGCTGGTGAACCTGGCCTTGATCCTGGTCAAGCGCCGCGCACCGGAGGCCACGTTCCGCGTGCCGATGTGGGTGCCAGTTTCAGGGCTGGTGCTGGCGCTTGCGGCATTGTCTGTTTCGCTTGGAGGTTTGGGATGAGCCTTTCCATTGTTGTGGCTGCGCTGTGGGTTCTGGCTGCGACCGCGGTGGCAATGCTGCCGATGCGGCGGCAATACGGACCCGGACTGGCGCTGCTTCTGTTGGCGCCGGTGTTGATTGGCTGGCTTTGGATCGATCAGGGGTGGGTCGTGGGCTGCGCCGCACTGGCGGGGTTTGTTTCGATGTTTCGTCACCCGCTACGCTATTTCTGGCGAAAATGGCGTGGTGGTGTAGAAAGGGAGCCAGTTCCTGGGGGGGAATCGGAAGAGGAACCGAGATGAGCTTTTCTCTTATCCTGGCCTGCCTGTGGGCAGTGGCTGCAAATGTTCTGGCGATGACGCCCAGCCGGGACAATCACTGGACCCGGGCCTATGCGCTGATTGCGGTGGGTATTCCGATATTGGGCTATGTTACCTATGAGAACGGTCCTTGGGTCGGGATTGTTGTATTGTTGGCGGGGATGAGCGTATTGCGCTGGCCCGTCATCTATCTGTCCCGCTGGCTGCGGGGGCTGCGTCGCCAAGGCTAAGCTGATATGGATCCCGAGCTATTCATTCCCTTGATTGCGCTTACAGCAGCTGGTGCTGCAGGATTTGCGTTCGGGAATACAGGTCGGGGGCGGAGCGTGCTGCTGGGGGCTTCGGCATGCGTTCTGGCATCCTACATTCTGGTTTTTCACTCCCAGCTCCTTGGTTGGGAGGGGATGGGGCCTGGCATGATCGCGATTGCCGTGCTGTTGCCGGTGGGCTTCGGTCTGGTGATCGGGGCGTTTGTTGGATGGTGGCGCCGCGGATGAGCGATTTAGGTCTGTTCATCCTCCCCTCGATCATCGCCGTAGTGTTCGCTGCATTTGGATACTGGCTGGGTATCAGCGGACGGAAGAAAGTAGGCCTGATCGGCAGCGGGATTGCGCTGATCCTGTTGGGACTGTTCGTGTTGAACGCGAGGGGCATGGAAGATCCTTGGGCCGCCATCGCGGTCACGGCATTGGCCGTTCTGGGTTTTGGGCCGGTTGTGCTGGGGCTGGTGTTGGGCATCTGCGTTGGATGGTGGCGTCAAAGGTAACGCAATGCCGGCGAGTTGCCGGTTTCGAACATCTCTGGAGCTTCCGCCACTGTACCCCGATGTTGTTCCGCGCTACATGCGTCGCGTTGCAAAATGAAGGGTGGGTCTGATGATCGACATGGACGGTCTGCGCGGCAAGCTGACACCAAACCGGGTTCTGGCGGACCTGACCTGGCTGCGTGTGGGCGGGCCTGCAGATTACCTGTTTCAGCCTGCGGATCTGGAGGATCTGGCGTATTTCCTGAAACACCTGCCCCGCGACGTTGCAGTTTTCCCGATGGGGGTCGGATCGAACCTGATCGTGCGCGACGGTGGATTGCGGGCCGTGGTGATCCGTCTGGGGCGCGGTTTTAACGGCATCGAGATCGATGGTGACACCGTGATTGCGGGCGCGGCGGCGCTGGATGCACATGTGGCGCGCAAGGCCGCAGATGCTGGGATTGATTTGACCTTTCTGCGGACCATTCCCGGTTCGATCGGTGGCGCGGTGCGCATGAATGCAGGCTGCTATGGTACATATATGGCGGATGTGTTCGAAAGCGCGACCATTGTCACCCGTGATGGCGAGATCCGCGAGATCGGGGCCGACGAACTGCGCTTCCAGTACAGGCAAACCGATTTCCCGGACGGCGCAGTTCTGGTTTCAGCCCGGTTGAACGGCCCAAGGGGTGACGCTGACGCCTTGCACACACGAATGGACGCACAGCTGAAGAAGCGTGACGAAACCCAGCCCACCAAAGACCGGACCGCCGGTTCGACCTTTCGCAATCCCGCCGGTTTTTCGTCCACCGGGAAGGCCGATGACGTGCATGATCTGAAAGCTTGGAAGGTGATAGACAATGCGGGAATGCGGGGTGCCATGGTGGGTGGAGCGCAGATGAGTCCGAAACATTCGAATTTCATGATCAACACCGGTGGCGCAACTGCCGCAGAGCTGGAAAGCCTGGGAGAAGAGGTGCGAAAAAAGGTTTACGATCAAAGCGGCATAACGCTAGTATGGGAAATCATGCGGGTTGGTGAACCGCTGTCCGAATAACCCCTTCAATTTTGGCTGATTTCGAAAGAAGGCAGCTGGAGTCCCGAAGGCAAAACACAGACGGGCGGTGTTAAACCTTTCTTAATGATTTGGGTCGGATTTTGGACCCATGACAGGCGCACTTCAGCCTGAAGCACAAAAACCCGCAAGGGTAACAGAATACAAAACCCGGAAGGGTCACAGAAAACAAAGGGCGGTAAAGCCCTGAACATATCGAGGCACGTATTGTGGGGCAGTCGAGCAGGACGCTTCCCAAAGTGACGGTGTTGATGGGCGGACCTTCGGCAGAACGCGAAGTGTCGCTGTCCAGTGGGCGTGAATGCGCCGCCGCGCTGAGGGGTGAAGGCTATGAGGTGACAGAGCTGGATGCGGGTCCGGATCTGTGCGCACGTCTGGCCGAGATCAAACCGGATGTGGTGTTCAATGCGCTCCATGGACGATGGGGCGAAGATGGCTGTGTGCAGGGCATGCTGGAGTGGATGCGCATCCCGTATACGCATTCCGGCGTGCTGGCCTCGGCCCTTGCAATGGACAAGCAGCGCTCGAAGCGGGCCTATCAGAACGCGGGCTTGCCAATCGCACAAAGCGTCATCGAAAAGCGCGAAGTGGTCGAGGCCGACCACGTGATGGTGCCGCCCTATGTGGTAAAGCCCAACAATGAAGGGTCATCGGTCGGGATCTACATAGTCCACGAAAGCGCCAATGGCCCGCCGGTCCTGAACAAGGAAATGCCGGCCGAAGTGATGGTCGAGCAATATGTGCCGGGGCGTGAATTGACGGTCACCGTGATCGGGGATCGCCCCATCAGCGTTACCGAGATTTTCACCGATGGCTGGTATGACTACGAGGCGAAGTATGCGCCCGGAGGATCCTCGCACAAGGTACCCGCGGATATCCCGCAGGAAATCTTTGACCTGAGCATGGAGTATGCGCTGCGGGCCCATCAGGTGCTGGGCTGCCGGGGCGCCAGCCGGACGGATTTCCGCTGGGATGAGACGCAGGGCGCCAAAGGGCTCATTCTTCTGGAAACCAATACTCAACCTGGCATGACGCCGACTTCGCTGGTGCCGGAACAGGCCGGGGAGGCCGGGATGACATTCGGGCAGCTCTGTGCCTGGTTGGTGGAGGATGCCTCATGCGATCGTTGATCGGACGGCTGCGCAAGACCCCAGCACCAGCCGCCAAGGCCGATCCAGCCCCGTCGCGGCTGACTTATCGGATGCAGCGCTGGATGTTGACGCCGGGGATTCGGCTTGGGCTGAGGATCGGGGTGCCGTTTTGCCTGACTTTGGCGGCCACCAGCGCGTTTCTGGCCAATGAGAAGCGCCGCGACGCGCTGAACCTGTTTGTGGCAGATATTCGGGCCAGCATTCAGGAACGCCCCGAGTTCATGGTCAACATGATGGCCATCGACGGCGCCGGGTCGAACCTGGGCGAAGACATCCGCGAGGTTGTGCCGCTGGATTTTCCGGTCAGCTCGTTTGATCTGGATGTCGAGCAGATCCGTCTGACCATTGTCGAACTGGACCCGGTGAAATCAGCCTCCGTGCGGATCCGTCCGGGCGGCATACTGCAGGTGGATGTGGTCGAACGCATACCGGCGGTGATCTGGCGCAACCGGGACGGGCTGGAAATGCTGGACGCCAGCGGCGTGCGCGTCGATGCACTGGATCGGCGGCAGGACCGTCCGGATCTGCCAGTGATCGCTGGAAGGGGTGCGGGGCAGGCCGTGCCCGAGGCGCTGCAACTGCTGGCGACAGCGAAACCGATGACGGGCCGCGTGCGCGGGCTGGTACGCGTCGGCGAACGGCGCTGGGATCTGGTGCTGGATCGCGGTCAGAGAATACAGCTGCCGCCGGAAGAGGCGGTGCAGGCGCTGGAACGGGTTCTGGCGGTAAACGAGGTGCAGGACCTTCTGGAACGGGATGTCGTGACGGTTGATATGCGCCTGACGGCGCGCCCCACCATTCGAATGAGCGAAAACGCGATGCAGGAATGGTGGCGGATCAGACAGGTGAATGGAAGCGGGCAGTGATGATGACGGACCTCTATCAGTCTCAGAGAGCGATGCGGCAAATGCGCAGGCAGGCGCTGCAACGGGGTGTGGTGGCGATTTTGGATGTGGGAAGCTCCAAGATCGCCTGTCTTGTGCTGCGCTTTGACGGCACAGGGCGGCTGAGCGAAGACAATTCGATCGGGTCACTGGCCGGACAATCGGGGTTTCGGGTCGTGGGGGCTGCGACGACGCGGTCCCGCGGGGTCCAGTTTGGCGAAATCAACGCCATGCAGGAAACCGAACGGGCGATCCGCACCGCGTTGCAGGCAGCGCAGAAAATGGCTGAGGTCCGGGTCGATCACGTGATCGCCTGTTTCTCGGGGGCAAACCCGCGGTCCTACGGCTTGGATGCGCAGGTCGACCTGGAGGGTCAGGTCGTAACCGAGGCCGAAGTGGCCCGGGTGCTGGCGGCCTGTGATGTGCCGAACTATGGCGAAGGGCGCGAGGTGCTGCATGCGCAGCCGGTGAACTTCGCGCTCGACAACCGGTCGGGGCTGGCGGATCCGCGTGGGCAACTGGGACAGAACCTGGCGGTGGATATGCATATGCTGACGGTCGATGCCTCGACCGTGCAGAACCTGGCGCATTGCATCAAGCGGTGTGATCTGGAGTTGGCAGGCATTGCGTCCTCGGCCTATGCGGCCGGGATCTCGGCGCTCGTGGAGGATGAACAGGAGCTGGGCGCGGCCTGTATCGACATGGGCGGCGGATCGACCAGCGTGTCGATCTTCATGAAGAAACACATGATCTATGCCGACAGCGTGCGCATGGGCGGCGATCACATCACCGGCGACATTTCGATGGGGCTGGGTGTGCCGATGGCCAATGCCGAGCGGATCAAGACCTTCTGCGGTGGGGTACATGCCACCGGGGCTGATGATCGGGACATGATCGATGTGGGCGGTGAGACCGGCGATTGGGAACATGATCGCCGGACCGTCAGCAGGGCAGAACTTATCGGCATCATGCGCCCGCGGGTCGAGGAAATCCTGGAAGAGGTGCGGGCGCGGCTGGATGCAGCCGGGTTTGATCATCTGCCCAGTCAGCAGATCGTTCTGACCGGCGGGTCGTCGCAGATCATGGGGCTGGATGGTCTGGCCTCGCGCATTCTGGGGCATCAAGTGCGTCTGGGGCGGCCCTTGCGCGTGCATGGTTTGCCGCAATCGGTCACCGGCCCCGCCTTTGCCAGCGCTGTGGGGATGAGCCTGTTTGCGGCACACCCGCAGGATGAATGGTGGGATTTCGAAGTGCCGGTGGACAAGTACCCGGCACGGTCGATCCGACGCGCGATGCGGTGGTTCAAAGACAACTGGTGACCGGCAGCTATTGGTTTCTGGCCTGAAATTGGCCAAGGGGCGGTGGCAATTTTCTTGCATAGAAAATTGACCGAAAATCGGGCTGATTTTCGGTTTCGCCTCTCGTCACCGCATGTTAGGCTGTGGATAAGCGGTCGTAACAGGATCGCAGGAGGGTCGAGCAGGGACCCCGATCACGATTGGAATGCGCAACACGCCTGAGCTGTCGCCTGCGGCCGCTCACAAGGCGTGTCTTGTGCTGCGATCTTGTAATTCCGCAAGATGTTGCTGGATAGGCGAAATGCCGCGCGTAGCGTTCAGAAAAACGCCATATTTCGTAGGGAAATGCGCTTTTTTGGGTGACGCGACTCCCGCTGCGGGGTAGAGTCAAGATGGATAGGATTGAAAAAAGACCTGCTTAGACAGGTTTGCAACAGAAGCGGACAAACAGGCGGACAGAGCATGACACTGAACCTTTCGATGCCCGGACAGGAAGATTTGCGGCCCAAGATCACCGTATTCGGCGTGGGCGGGGCCGGTGGAAATGCGGTCAACAACATGATCGCGAAAGAACTCGAAGGGGTTGATTTCGTTGTCGCCAATACCGATGCGCAGGCGCTGCAGCAAAGCGCTTCGCACAGCCGGATCCAGTTGGGTGTAAAAGTCACCGAAGGCTTGGGGGCAGGAGCGCGCCCGTCGGTTGGCTCGGCCGCTGCGGAAGAAAGCATTGAACAGATCGTCGATCATCTGGCGGGGGCACATATGTGCTTCATCACAGCCGGGATGGGCGGTGGCACCGGAACTGGTGCGGCTCCGATTATCGCGCAGGCGGCGCGGGAGCTGGGTGTTCTGACCGTCGGCGTCGTCACCAAGCCGTTCCAGTTCGAAGGCGCCAAGCGGATGCGCCAGGCCGAAGACGGTGTGGAAGCGCTGCAGAAGGTCGTGGACACGCTGATCATCATTCCGAACCAGAACCTGTTCCGTCTGGCCAATGAAAAGACCACCTTCACCGAAGCGTTCAGCATGGCCGATGATGTGCTGTACCAAGGTGTCAAAGGCGTGACCGATCTGATGGTGCGTCCGGGCTTGATCAACCTCGACTTTGCGGACGTGCGCGCCGTAATGGACGAGATGGGCAAGGCGATGATGGGCACCGGTGAAGGCGAAGGTGAAGATCGCGCTATCCAGGCGGCGGAGAAGGCGATTGCCAACCCGCTGTTGGATGAAATCAGCCTGCGCGGCGCCAAAGGTGTTCTGATCAACATCACCGGCAGCCACGATCTGACCCTGTTCGAACTGGATGAAGCCGCCAACCGCATTCGTGAAGAGGTGGATCCCGAGGCCAACATCATCGTCGGGTCGACTCTGGACACCAACATGGACGGCGGAATGCGCGTTTCGGTCGTGGCCACCGGTATCGATGCGACGGACGTACAGCATGACATCCCGGTTCCGCGCCGCCCGATGTCGGCGCCGCTGAAAAAGACCGTGAGTGTCGAAGACAAGCCCGCGCCAGCACCGCTGGAACTGGACGAAGCGGTCGCGGTGACCGAACAGCCTGCCGCAATGAACAGCGAAGAGCCGTCGCTGTTTGAAGGCATGGGTGTCGAGGAAGTCGCCGCGCATGAGCAGGCTGAAGATATCTTCGAAGAGCCGGTGCAGATGGATGATGACGGCCTGCCGCCTCCCGCCTATCAGCCTGCGGTTCCGGCTTTCAATCCGCAGCCGGATGCGATGGAGGACGAGATGGAGCAATATGTCGCTCCGCGCGCTCCGGCACCTGGCACACCTTCGCCGGAAGCCATTGTGCGTCTTCAGGCGGCTGCTCAAAAGGCGAACCCGGCCGCGCCGCAACAGCGTGCGGCCCAGCAGCATGATCAAGAGATGGAAGACCAGCAGCAGGCCGGGGGCGGTCGCTTTGGGCTGAATTCGCTGATCCACCGGATGACCGGCAGCGCGGGGGATACCCCGGCGCGCCAGCAGCCTCCGGTTCAGCAAAGTGACGCAACGGCACAACCGCGTGCCGCATCTGGGCAGGATCAGGAGCGCATCGAAATTCCGGCATTCCTGCGACGCCAAGCCAACTGATCTGGTCACTATTACCGCTAACAAGGCCGCCTTCGGGCGGCCTTGTTTAATTGAATTTCAATACTTTGAGCGTGGTTGAGCGGTGTTTTGCCGACCTGTTACATTCATGTTTCAAACGGTTGCAAAGATTGAGTTGAGCAAGCGTTAAGGGCCGATTACCTACGTCGCAACACAGCGCCGCGACGCTGGACATGGGGATGAGAGACAAGTCGTGCAACATACGCTCAAGGGCTCGGTGATATTCGAGGGCGTTGGCCTTCATTTGGGTAAACCTGTTCAGATGGTCGTGAAACCGGCTCGGGCTGGACACGGAATCTGGTTCAAGCGCACCGACATCGCCTTGGGTAACACGCTGGTTCCCGCCCTGTGGGACATCGTGGAGCGCACCCCCCTGTGTACACGCCTCATTAACGAGGCTGGCGTTTCCGTTTCTACCGTCGAACACATCATGGCAGCTCTTGCCGGCTGCGGAGTGCACAACGCACTGATTGAGATCGACGGCCCCGAAGTTCCGATTCTGGATGGCTCCTCGGCTCCGTTCGTGCGCGCCATCATGGCCCGTGGCCTGCGCAGTCAGGGCGAACCGGTTTTGGCGTACCGGGTGCTCAAGCCGGTTACCGTTGAAAACGGTGACGCCAAGGCGACCCTTATGCCGTCGGATCGGTTGAAGATCGAGTTTCACATCGATTTCGAAGACAAGGCCATCGGTCGTCAGACAAAGACGCTGGATATGCGTAATGGCGCCTTTGCGCGTGAACTGTGCGACAGCCGCACCTTCTGTCGGAAGGCAGATGTGGACATGATGCGTGACAATGGGCTGGCTTTGGGCGGGACCTTGGAAAACGCCGTAGTTGTCGATGGTGATGATGTACTGACCCCTGGTGGTCTGCGCCACGAAGACGAAGCCGTGCGCCACAAGATGTTGGATGCGCTTGGGGATCTGGCGCTGGCCGGTGCCCCGATTCTGGGCCACTATGTGGGCGAACGCGCCGGACATGCACTGACCAACACCCTGCTGCGGGCATTGTTCGATACGCCTGGCGCGGTGGAGCTTGTGACTTGTGACGCAGCCATGACGGCCTGGCTGCCGGGTCGCGGCCTGATCTGGTCCGAGATTCCGGCTGAAATTCCACACGTTGCATGATGTGACCCGCGAGGTCGCATGGCCGGATCTCTGAACCGGTTCGGATCGATAGCAGCTCCGGCGAGGCTTCGTTTTCCCGCGCATCCCGGTGGTTCGTGTGTTTAAGACGTTTTGCACCGGAAATGAATGTGCTAGACCGATGCGCAATCGGTGGGTGACAGCCGGGAAATTTGACGGTGAGGATGGGCGATCATGATCGGTATCAGGTCAGGAGCCAGGGCAATCGGTGCAGTTCTGTTGGCAGCAAGTCTTGCGGCTTGTAGCGGCGGCAGCGGTTCGACCGACAGGACACAATCTCTGGAAGCCTATACACCGGAACAGATCTTTGAACGCGGTGAATTCGAACTGGCCCGTGGCAGGACCGATGACGCAGCCTATTATTTTGCGGAAATCGAGCGGTTGTACCCATATTCGAACTGGGCCAAACGCGCTTTGATCATGCAGGCCTTTACCTATCATTCAGGCACGGACTACGAAGAGGCCCGCGGGGCCGCGCAGCGATTCATAGATTTCTATCCGGCAGATGAGGATGCGGCTTATGCGCAGTACCTGCTGGCACTGAGCTATTACGACCAGATCGACGAGGTCGGCCGCGATCAGGGTTTGACCTTCCAGGCTTTGCAGGCTTTGCGTACCGTGATCGAGGTCTATCCAGACAGTGAGTATGCCACCGCGTCGATCCTGAAGTTCGACTTGGCCTTTGACCATCTGGCCGGGAAGGAGATGGAGATCGGGCGGTATTACCTGCGTCGGGAGCAATATACGGCCGCGATCAACCGATTCCGTGTTGTTGTCGAGGACTTTCAGACCACGACCCACACGGCCGAAGCACTGCACCGGCTGGTCGAAGCGTATCTGTCGCTGGGGCTTGTGAACGAAGCCCAGACTGCAGGGGCCATTCTGGGCTACAACTTCCAGTCCACGGAATGGTACGAGGATAGCTACAAACTGCTGACCGCCAACGGTCTGACGGCCAAGGATCGCGGCAATAACTGGCTCAGCCAGATCTATCGCCAGACGGTCAAGGGACAGTGGATCTGACGGGGCAGAGGACAGGCTCCGATGCTGCGAACACTTGATATCCGGGACATGCTGATCATCGACCGGCTGGAACTGACCTTCCAGCCGGGCTTGAACGTACTGACCGGGGAAACCGGGGCAGGCAAGTCGATCCTGCTGGATTCGCTGGGGTTTGTGTTGGGCTGGCGCGGCCGGGCCGAACTGGTCCGGCAGGGCGCAGCCCAAGGCGAAGTGGTGGCTGAATTCGAACTGACACCCGGTCATGCGGCGCATAAGGTGCTGGAGGAGGCCGGGCTGCCGGGCGGCGACGAATTACTGCTGCGCAGGGTGAACACCGCCGAGGGACGCAAGACCGCTTGGGTCAATGACCGTCGCTGTTCCGGTGAAGTGCTGCGACAACTGTCCGAGACCTTGTTGGAACTGCATGGTCAACATGATGACCGGGGTTTGCTGGATCCCAAGGGGCATCGGGCGATGCTGGATGCCTTTGCTGGTCATGCGGATCTGTTGGAAAAGGTTCGCAACGCCTGGCGAACACGCGCTGCGGCACACAAGGCAGTTGAGGATATCAAGATCCGGCTGGACGCCGTCCGGGCCGAGGAAGACTTTCTGCGTCATGCCGTAGCTGAACTGGACAGGTTGGATCCGCAACCCGGTGAAGATGCCGACCTGGATGCGCGCCGCAGGGTTATGCAATCGGCCGAGAAGATCCGCGATGATGTGGCGCGCGCCCTGCAGTTGCTGGGACATGAGGCGGCTGAAGGCGCAATGGGAGATGCCGTGCGTTGGCTGGAAGGCGTGAGCGACGAGGCTGACCAGATGCTGGACGAACCTCTTGCCGCGCTGAACAGAGCTCTGATCGAGCTGGGAGACGCACAGGACGGTGTTGCCCGATGTCTCGACGCGTTGGAATTCAACCCGGCCGAGCTGGAGGCAGCGGAAGAGAGGCTGTTTGCCATTCGTGCGCTGGCTCGCAAACATGATGTCTTGGCCGACGATCTGGGTGGTTACGCCGAAACGCTGCGCGAACGGTTGGCGGCCTTGGATGCGGGCGACGCGGACTTGGCGCGGCTGGAGGAGGAGCTGGAGGCGGCAAACGCGGCCTATGACGCGGTTGCGGCCAGGCTGAGCGACGCGCGCCAGGCAGCGGCTGTACAGCTGGATCAGGCGGTGATGACAGAACTTGCGCCATTAAAGATGGAACGGGCGGTGTTTGAGACCCGATTTGAGCCGGGGGAGCCGGGACCGGAGGGAACCGATGCTGTCGCCTTTACCGTGGCCACCAATCCCGGTGCGCCCGCAGGACCGTTGAACAAGATCGCCTCTGGCGGGGAACTCAGCCGGTTCCTTCTGGCGCTCAAGGTCTGCCTGCGCGGCGAAGACAGTTCCAAGACACTGATCTTTGACGAAATCGACCGTGGAGTGGGCGGCGCCACGGCGGATGCCGTTGGGCGGCGGCTCGAGTCTTTGGCCAGAGATGGACAGGTTCTGGTCGTGACCCACTCTCCGCAGGTGGCCGCGCGCGGCGCGCATCACTGGCGGGTGCAAAAGCAGGTGCAGGACAATGTTACTCTGTCTACCGTCCTGCCATTGGGCGAACCGGACCGTGTGGACGAGATTGCCCGCATGGTGTCGGGCGATACCATCACACAGGAAGCTCGCGCCGCCGCGCGGGCGTTGCTGGCCGGATAATTCCGGGATACGCAAGAAAACGCGATCAAGCCTGCGCGAACACCGTGCGAATTGACGCCTTTACCTTCCAAACTGGGTCAGAAACGGTTTATGAAGGGATAAGCGCTGCCCTGACACCGCGCCGATCCGTCGGGGCAAAATGCGCGTGAAAGCAAAAGCATGGCGCAGCCGAGGCCCCGCATGGCAAAGAAAACCCGTACGCTTTTGGCCGAGCAGTTCGATCAGACGATCAGCGCCCTGCGAGACGGTTTGCGCGTCTTGCAGCACCGGGGACCCAGTCAGATTCAGTTCTGGTTTATTGCCCTGGCGATTGGGATTGCCGCGGGTTTTGCGGCACTCGGATTTCGGATGGGCATCTCTGCCTTGCAGAAGTGGGCCTATGGTGCAGAGGATCTGCACTATTTGCACAGTTTCGCGCAGGATTTGCCGTGGTATTGGATCCTGATCATCCCGATCATCGGCGGCTTGATTGTTGGCGTCATTCTTGATCGCTTCACTGCGGACGCGCGGGTGCGGTCTGTCGCGGATGTGATCGAGGGCGCGGCACTGCGCGAAGGTCGGGTCGAGGTGAAAGAGGGCTTGGCTTCGGCGCTTTCCTCTCTGCTGACCCTGTCGCTGGGCGGCTCCAGCGGTCGCGAAGGGCCGGTGGTTCATCTGGCGGGCGTGGTGTCCACCTGGGTCAGTGACCGGATCCATGCGGATGGGATCACCGGGCGCGATTTGTTGGGCTGCGCGGTGGCAGCAGCGGTGTCGGCCAGCTTCAATGCGCCCATTGCAGGCGCGCTGTTCGCTCTGGAAGTGGTCCTACGCCACTTTGCCGTTCATGCGTTTGCACCGATCGTCATCGCAGCTGTCGCGGGCACGGTGATCAACCGGCTGGCCTATGGCGATGTAACGGAATTCAGGTTGGAGACGCCCGGCGCGCTGCAGTTCTACGTTGAGCTGCCTGCTTTCCTTTTGTTGGGGATGCTGTGCGGCGTGGTTGCCGTGCTTATCATGAAATCGATCTTCTGGGCCGATGTGATGGGAAGCCACGTGCAGGACAGGCTGTCCATGCCGCGTTGGCTCCGCCCGGCGGTTGCGGGCGGAATTCTGGGTCTGATCGCGATCTGGTTTCCCCACATTATCGGCGTGGGTTATGAAACGACCATTCTGGCGCTCAGCGGCACGCTGGTTCTGAGCCAGGCCATCCTGTTTGCCGTTGTGAAATCCGTGGCTTTGGCGGTGACCATGGGCGGGCGCATGGGGGGCGGGGTGTTTTCGCCATCGTTGATGATCGGAGCGTTGACAGGGTTGGCCTTTGGCTGGGTCGCGACCGGTATCCTGCCGGATGTGTCAGGCACCCACGCGCTTTATGCCTTTGCCGGGATGGGCGCGGTGGCTGCGGCGGTTCTGGGTGCGCCGATTTCCACCACCCTGATTGTGTTCGAACTGACCGGAGACTGGCAGATTGGTCTGGCGGTGATGGTGGCGGTGTCGCTGTCTACCGCGATCTCTTCGCGCCTTGTGGATCGGTCTTTCTTCTTGACCCAACTGGAGCGCCGCGACATTCATCTGGCGGCAGGTCCGCAAGCGTACCTGTTGGCGATGCTGCGGGCCGGGGCAGTGATGCGTCCCTTGGGGGATCCGCGCTGTCCGGAGCGAGCAACCTGCGACGAGATGATCGGGCAGGGCCTCTATGTGCGGGCCTCGTCTACTTTGGAGGCGGCAATGCCACTGTTCGATCGGGCGGATCTGGCCTTTGTGCCTGTTGTGGCACAGGACGGCGATGGGACGCCGCCCGAGTTGTTGGGGACCTTGTTTCATGTCGATGCGCTCAAGGCGTACAACCGCGCTCTGGCGGCAACAGCGGCCGAGGAACACAGTTAAATACGTCCCGCTTTTGCGACGCACAGGTCATGCGGCCTGACGGGTGGTGGCCGCGACATAGGTCAGAATCGTTATCAGGATGATCCCACCGCCAAGGAAACTGGCCAAGGGCGGCACCTCGTCGAAGAAACCAAAGGCCAAAACCGGTGCAAACACCGCTTCCATCATCAGGATCATCCCCACCTCAGGCGCGGTGATGTGGCGCGTGGCGACCTGCGACAGGACCCGGCCAAAAGGCGCCGTGAACAAACCCATTGCGCCCATGATCAACCAAGTAGACAGGTCATAGCTCGATGGGGTGGCCAGAAAGGCCATGACCACGGCCAAGAAGAGCCCGCCCATTCCGACGGAGGCCATGCGGCTGACCTCTTTGTATTTGCGCAGAAGGGTCTGGTTCAGCGACAGGCAGGTTACTGCGGCAAAGGCCAGAAGGTCGCCCGAAACAGCGCCGGAGCCGACTGAACCGGACACCACGATGGCGATGCCCAACATGACCGAAACGATGGCGATCCAGGTCGCGCGCCGAGTGACTTCGCCCAGGAAAATCCGGCTGAATACGGCCGACAGGGCAGGGGCCGTGCTGAGGATGACAAAGGTGTTGGCCACCGAAGTGGTCTTGATGCTCAGAACAAGACAAGATGCGCTGCCCAGCATCAACAGACCCGAGACCAATACAGGCCAGCCACTGGCGTGCAAAGTGCCCACCAACCCGCGCTTGTCGGTGAGCTGAATGAACAGCGGCATCGAAATGGCTGTGAACAAACCAATAAGAAATGCCGTGTCGAAACCGCCGACACCGGAGAAGCGGATGAAGATCGGATCAAAGCTCATCAACAGTGCGCCGGTCAGGGCAATGGCGGTACCGAGCGTTCGGGGGGCGTAGTCGGACAGGCGCTGGATATTCGGGTGCGACATGGGAGGTCCTCTAGAATCATACTATTCGGTATGATTTCTTTCAAAATTGACAGCGAGTCAAGAAAATCATACTTATAGGTATGATTTGTTCATATAGGTTTGAATCCATGGGAAAAATCGAAACACGAAAAAAGTTGAAGCGCCGTGCCATCCTCGATGCAGCTTGTGACGTGTTTCTGGTCGAAGGCTATGTGACCGCGAGTATGGACCGTATTGCCGCCGCTGCCGGTGTCACCAAGCAGACCGTCTATCGCTATTTTTCGTCCAAGGAAGAGCTGTTCGGCGAGGCGCTCAAACATATGCGCGAGGCCGGGGAGGAGGAGTTTGAGACCCATCTGACCAACCCGGATACAAGGGCCGCCTTGTTGGATTATGCGGTGGGTTTCATACGGGCGCATCTGTCAGATAGTCATCTTGAAGTCTACCGCCTGCTGATTGCCGAAGGAGGCAAGAGCCCGGAATTGACACGGACGTTCTTTTCCGTAGGTCCCGAGGATACGGACCGCGAACTGACGGCGTTTTTTCGGCAGAGGCTGGGGGTGGATCATCCGGAAACTGCGATCCGGCTATGGACGGCCATGCTTTTGGCGCCGCGCAATGAGGTGCTGATCGGTTTGCCGGCCCCTTCGGTCCGGCAAGTCGAGGATCACGCGCGGATGTCCCTGGATGTTCTGGTCACGGGCATGGGCCTGGAGGTGCGTTGAACCCTGTGGCGTTTCCAGAAATGGACGTACCACTTTCTCGCTGACTCTTTCCGCGGGCGAACGCGAAAAGCGGGACACAGAGTTTCAAGCGGTCTCGAAACGCTTTATTGGGCAAGCTGCTCCAAACGGGAGGGATCCAGCACAAAAATATGTTTGCGCTTGCTCTTCACGATCTCGTCCCGTTCCCACGCGGATAACAGCCGACTGACGGTGTGCAAGGTGCTGCCGGTCATTTCGGACAGGACCTTGCGAGTTATGGGAAAGGCGATCTCGGTGCCGCCCTCCACTTGGCGGCCATGTTTCTCGGACAGGCGCAGCAACGCGCAGGCGATCCTCTGTTCGACGCGCTGTGTCGCGAGCTCCATGATCCGGTTGTGCATTTCGGCCATCCTGGCGCCGATTACGGAATAGGTTTCAGTGGCAAAACCGTCATAGCGGTCAGCAAATTCCGACCACTGTGACATTGGCCAGCTCAGCACCACACAATCCACCGCGGCCACGGCCGAGGCCGGATAAGTGGTTCGGCCCAACGCCTTGGCAATGCCGAACAATTGCCCGGGGGGGATGTGGAGGGAGATGACCCGGTCGCCTTCGGCATTCAGCCGTTCGACCTGTATGTGACCATCCAGCAGCAAGTGGAATGAGGCGGCTTCGGCGCCTTCGTCGAAGATGTATTCCCCGGCCGGAGCCAGCCGCGCCGTGGCCAGGGCCAGCACGTCCTTGATCTGTGCGGTCGTCATCCGGGAAAACGGTGGCACAGGTTTCAGCAATGAAGCGTCCAATCGGGTCACGAAAACCTGCCAAAGGTTGTTGAAGCGCAAACTCGGAGCTCAGGGATAATGCTAGAGCGACGGCAATACAACTGGCGGCCAGGGCGGTCGACCGGGAATCGCCTCCGACGCAGAACCCGAAACCTCCGCTCCAGCCCGGGTCCGGAGGACAGGACGTGCGAGACCAAGCGTCGCTTTACCCAAAGGAAACCTCAGTAAAATGGGGTCAAATCGCAGGTTTTCCAGACCTCTGCGTGTTGTACTTTCGGCTTATTGACGGTGCCCCCAAAGTTGTAGCAGCCAGCACAACCGAAATGAGAATTCTTCAACAAAGCAAGTGGGTTGATTGGGTAAGTCTCTGTTTTAGAAGAATTTTAAATTCAAGAAACACAATACGTCTTTCTGTCCTGCAAGGTCAAACTGTTTCGAATGAACATGACATAAGTCAATTTCTGATAGAGTGCTCAGGCATAAGGATTGTATTGCGCGACAGTTTTTTCCCACGACAGGGACAACAGCAACCATGACGGCAGCTACGCGAAGATCCTTCCTGAGGGGGCGGTTTGATGAGGCCCCCGTGATGCGACCCTATGGGGCGTTGCCCGGCGCGGACTTTGCCCGGGCCTGCACCGGCTGCGGCGACTGTGCCAAGGCCTGCCCCGAGGCGATCATCATTCAGGATGAGAGACATCTTCCCAAGGTCGATCTGAGCCTTGGGGCCTGTACCTTCTGTTCCGATTGCATCGAGGCCTGTGAGAGCGGCGCCCTTGTCGAAGGGCAACCCTGGCCGTGGAAGGCACGGATCAATTCCGGGTGCCTGGCGTTGAATGCGGTTGAATGCCGGTCGTGCCAGGATTTCTGCGACACGCGTGCAATCCGGTTCCGCCTTCAGGTCGGCGGACGTGCCAAGCCCGAACTCGATCCTGCCCTGTGTACCGGATGTGGCGAATGCGCCCAGGCCTGTCCGGTGGCGGCCATCGCGTTTGTCCAATCTCAACCCCAGCAACCCCAGATGGAGACCCACGCATGATGAACATTTGCGGCTGCCTGGTCCATGCCATGCCCGAGATGACCCAATCGGTCATCACCGCGATCAATGCGACCGAAGGCGGTGAAGTCCATGCCCATGAAAACGGGCGCATTGTCGTCACCGTCGAAGACACCGAAACCAAGCGGGCGTCGGATCAGATCATGGAGATGCACCAGATCCCCGGCATTCTGACCGTCACGCTTACTTATCACCATTTCGAGGACCTGGACGAAGGCGCAGATGAAAGCGCCGACAACCGCGTCCAACCTGCACACTGAACGGGAGATCAGCCCCTCATGACAAAGCACACGACAAAGCACATGAAATTGCCAACTTCCCGCCGCACCTTCCTCAAGGCGTCAGCCGCCGCCGCGACCGCCTCGGCCGCCGGGATTACCCTGCCCAATGGCGCGGTGGCGCAGCTTTCGACACCGGATATCCGCTGGGACAAGGCCGCCTGCCGGTTCTGCGGCACCGGCTGTTCGGTTCTGGTCGGGGTCAAGGACGGTCGCGTTGTGGCCACCCAGGGCGACCCCAAGGCACCGGTGAACCGCGGTCTGAACTGCATCAAGGGCTATTTCCTGTCCAAGATCATGTATGGCGAAGATCGCCTGACCCAGCCGCTTCTGCGCAAGTCGGGCGGTGTCTATGACAAGAACGGCGAGTTTGAGCCGGTGAGCTGGGACGAAGCCTTTGACATCATGGCCGAGAAGTGGAAGGCCGCGATCGACAAAAAGGGCCCGACCAGTGTCGGCATGTTCGGATCCGGCCAATGGACAGTCTGGGAAGGCTATGCCGCCGCCAAGTTCATGAAGGCGGGGCTGCGGTCCAACAATATAGACCCGAACGCGCGTCACTGCATGGCCTCGGCTGTGGTGGGCTTCATGCGGACCTTCGGCATCGATGAGCCGATGGGCTGCTATGACGATTTCGAGCACGCCGATACTTTCGTGCTTTGGGGATCGAACATGGCCGAGATGCACCCGATCCTGTGGTCGCGTCTGACAGACACCCGCCTGACCAAGCCGGGCGCCGAGGTGCATGTCCTGTCCACCTTCGAACATCGTTCGTTCGAGTTGGCCGACAATGGCATGATCTTTGAACCGCAGACCGATCTGGCGATCCTGAACTATATCGCCAACTACATCATCCAGAATGATGCGGTGAACTGGGATTTCGTGGACAAGCACGTCAACTTTACCAAAACCGCAACCGATATCGGTTATGGCCTGCGGGACGAACATCCATTGCAGCAGGCGGCCGCAAATCCGAACTCGGGCAAGCTCGAAAAAATCGGGTTCGAGGAATACAAAGAGTATGTCTCGGAATACACGCTCGAGAAGGTTTCGGAACTGTCTGGCGTGCCGGAAGCCGCGTTGGAGCGTCTGGCCCAGCAATACGCCGACCCGAACCGCAAGGTGATGTCGCTGTGGACCATGGGGTTCAACCAGCACACCCGCGGATCCTGGGTGAACTCGCTGATGTACAACGTGCACCTGCTGGTCGGCAAAATTTCGGAGCCGGGCAACTCTCCGTTCTCGCTGACCGGCCAGCCGTCGGCCTGTGGTACCGCGCGCGAGGTCGGCACCTTTGCCCACCGTCTGCCGGCAGACATGGTGGTGATGAACGAAGCGCACCGTGATTTCGCGGAAGAAAAATGGAAGCTGCCGAAAGGCACCATCCCCGACAAGCCGGGCTTCCATGCCGTGTTGCAACACCGCAAGCTGAAGGATGGGGACCTGAATGCATATTGGGTGCAGTGCACCAACAACATGCAGGCTGCGCCGAACCTGAACGAAGAAAGCTGGCCCGGTTACCGGAACCCGGAGAACTTCATCGTGGTGTCGGATCCGTACCCGACCGTGACCGCACTGGCCGCCGACCTGATCCTGCCCACCGCCATGTGGGTCGAAAAGGAAGGCGCCTATGGCAACGCCGAACGCCGCACCCAGTTCTGGCGGCAACAGGTCGATGCGCCCGGTGAGGCGAAATCCGATGTCTGGCAGATCATGGAATTCTCGAAACGCTTCAAGGTCGAGGAGGTCTGGCCTGAGGAACTGGTCGCGGCCATGCCGGAATACCGCGGCAAGACCCTGTACGAGATCCTGTATGAAAACGGCAAAGTAAACAAATACCCGCTGTCGGAAACGGCAGAAGGCTTTGCCAACGCGGAATCCGAACACTTCGGCTACTACGTCCAGAAAGGTCTGTTCGAAGAATATGCCAGCTTTGGGCGCGGCAAGGCGCACGATCTGGCCGATTTCGAGGTTTACCACCAGGCCCGTGGTCTGCGCTGGCCGGTCGTGGATGGCAAGGAAACGCTCTATCGCTTCCGCGAAGGGTACGATCCCTATGTCGAAAAGGGCAAAGGCGTGCAGTTCTATGGCAAGCCCGATGGTCGCGCCAACATCATCTTTGCGCCATACGAAGCGCCGGCGGAAGTGCCTGATGATGAGTTCGACCTGTGGCTGGTCACAGGTCGCGTGCTGGAGCACTGGCATTCCGGGTCGATGACCCGTCGGGTGCCCGAACTGCACCGCTCCTATCCGGTTGCTCAGGTGTTCATGCATCCCGACGACGCCAAGGCGCGTGGTCTGCGCCGCGGGCAGGAGATCGTGATCTCTTCGAAACGCGGTGAGATGAACAGCCGGGTCGAAACCCGGGGCCGCAACAAACCGCCCAAGGGCGTGGTGTTCGTGCCGTGGTTCGATGAGGGCCAGCTGATCAACAAGCTGACGCTGGATGCCACCTGCCCACTGTCCAAGGAAACCGACTTCAAGAAATGCTCTTGCAAGGTCGAACGCGCGTAACCTGAAGCGGTGAAAGGAAAAACCATGTCCGCCACGACCCGTAAATCCAAGCCGATGGACCGGCGCCGTTTCCTGCAGGATTCGGCCCGGGGTATCGCTGGCTGCACGGTGGCGGGCATGGCCTTGTCGCAATTCGTGACCGATGCCCGCGCGCTGCCCGCGCAGGCGATCCGCCCGCCCGGCGCGCTGGACGAAGGCGATTTCCTGGCCTCCTGCATCCGCTGCGGGCTGTGTGTGCGGGATTGCCCCTATGATACGCTGAAACTGGCCGAGCTGGGGTATGACGGACCGGCCACCGGCACGCCGTATTTCATCGCCCGCGATATTCCCTGCGAGATGTGTGACGACATTCCGTGTGTCGTGGCCTGTCCCACCGGCGCGCTGGACCACAGCCTGACCAACATCGACGAAGCCGATATGGGCGTGGCGGTGCTGATCGACGAAGAGGCCTGCCTGAATGCGCTGGGGCTGCGCTGTGACGTATGTTACCGGGTCTGCCCGGTGATTGACGAGGCAATCACGCTGGAACGATCCCACAATGAACGTTCTGGTGCGCACGCGATCTTCATGCCGACGGTCCATGCGGACAAATGCACCGGCTGCGGCAAATGCGAAAAATCCTGTGTCCTGCCGGAAGAAAGCGCCATCAAGGTTCTGCCGCGCCGTATTGCGCTGGCGCAATCGGCCGAACACTACAAGCTGGGCTGGGAGGATCAGAACCCGTTGGTGGATGATCTGATCGACCTGCCGGACCGGTTGCCAGGACCCGGCACCGACAATCTGGTAGCGCCGGGCGGGTATTTGCCGGGAGCCGAGCCGCTTCCGGATCCGTCGATGGAGGGCGGCTTCAAACCCAGTTTCAAACTTCCGGGGGTCAGCCAATGAGCAGCAAGACCAAGCACCCCACCGGTCAGGAAGCCATCGAAAAGTTCGGCTGGCTGCGCGCGCATCGGTTCCTGCTGCTGCGTCGGGCGGCTCAGTTCTTTTTCCTTGGCATCTTTCTGCTTGGGCCGTGGTTCGGCATCTGGTGGGTCAAGGGCAACCTGAGCGGGTCGTTGACCTTCGATGTGCTGCCGCTGACCGACCCGTTCATCACCGTGCAATCGCTGGTGGCCGGGCATTGGCCGGAACTGACCGGTCTTATCGGCGCGGTGATCGTCGGTGTGGTCTATGCGCTGATTGGCGGGCGGGTCTATTGTTCCTGGGTTTGCCCGATCAACCCGGTGACCGACGCGGCCCATTACCTGCATGACAAGCTGGACCTGCAAAAAGGCTGGCAGCCGAAATCCGGCACCCGGTACTGGGTGTTGGCAATGGTCGTGGCCGTTTCGGCCCTGACGGGCACCATCGCCTGGGAATTTGTGAACCCGATCAGCATGTTGCATCGTGGCCTGATCTTCGGAGTGGGCTTTGCCTGGGCCTTTGTCGTGGCGGTGTTTCTGTTCGATCTGTTCGTGTCGCGCCGTGGTTGGTGCGGGCATCTGTGCCCGGTTGGTACTTTCTATGGGCTCTTGGGCACCAAGTCGGTCCTGCGCGTCTCGGCCCAGAATCGTGCCGCCTGCGACGATTGCATGGACTGTTTCGCGGTCTGTCCTGAAATGCAGGTGATCACACCGGCCTTGCGAGGTCAGGATGGAGATACGCCGCTGATCCTGGCCCCTGACTGTACCAATTGCGGGCGCTGCATCGATGTCTGCGCCCAGGACGTTTTCCACTTTACCCATCGTTTCGACGCCACCCCCGCACCGGGGCGGGGCGCCCGATCCAGAACTCAACCTGCCACCGGGGCCAGCCGTGCCGCCTGAGCAAGCAACGGAGTACAAGAACATGAAAAAACACGCAAAACTCAGTGCCATTACCGCAACACTCCTGCTAAGCGCAAGTTTCGCCATCGCGCAATCCGCGCCGGTTCAGACCTTGCGAGGCAATGACATCGACGGTCACAATATCGTCGAAGACGTGTTCCATCAGGACAAGCAACGCTTCACGCGGAACTACCGTCAGCAGCCACCGTTGATCCCGCATTCGATCGACCAGTATCAAATCGACCTGAAAGCCAACCAATGCCTGCGTTGCCATGACTGGACCGTGGCCGGTGAACGTGGCGCGCCGACCCTGTCGATGACCCACTATCTGGACCGGGAAGGCAACCAGTTGGACCAGGTCGCGGGTACCCGTTGGTTCTGCAACCAGTGCCATGTGCCCCAAGCCGATGCGCCCGCGCTGGTGGACAATGAATTCAAAGCATCCAGCGGCAACTGATCCGGCGTGATCCCTGTGCGAGGAGCAAGACAATGACACAACAAAACTCACAGGACCCGCGCCCCGGCCTTTTGCGCCGCATCTGGAACGGGTTCTGGACCCCAACTGCCGTGCTTAGCGTCGGCTTCACCCTGCTGGTCGGCTTTCTGGCCGGTATCCTGTTCTGGGGTGGCTTTCACTGGTCGATGGAAATGACCAACACCGAGGAATTCTGTACCGGCTGCCACACGATGGAAACCAATCTGGGCGAATATCGCGAAACCATCCACTACAACAACCACTCAGGCGTGCGGGCGATCTGTTCCGATTGCCACGTGCCCAAGGAATGGAACCACAAGGTCAAGGCCAAGGTGATGGCGGTGAAAGACATCTATCACGAGTTGGTCGGCACCATCGACACGCCGGAGAAATACGAAGACCACCGGCTGCACATGGCGGCTCAGACCTGGCGCAAGATGAAACAGTCCGACAGTCGGGAATGCCGCAACTGCCACAACTTCGAATACATGGACTTCACCATCCAGGAGACCCGCGCCGCGGATGAACACCAGCGCGCTATCGACAACAACATGACCTGCATCGACTGCCACCAGGGCATCGCGCACCGTCTGCCCGAAGGCTATCTGGAAGAATACAACCGCGTGGTCGAAGAACTGGGACACGAAGCGCAGCACCAGAAGGACGCCATGATCAATCTCGACGGTATCCGTGGTTATCTGAACCTCAACAAAGACGAAACTCCCGGAGGCTGATCCCATGCTGAACCTTCTAGGCACAATTGCTGGTAACATTCTCAGCCTGCCGGGCATTCTGGGTCTTGCGCTCGGGATGACCACCCGCAACGTCTTTCTGGGCTCGGCCATGGGGGGCGTAGTAGGGGTCTTCGAGACGATGATCTTTGCCAAGTTCCAGATGGCTAATGTCGAGATGTTGGAGCTTTTGATCGCCGTGGCCGTTGGCCTTATGGCCGGTGCGCTTGGCTCGGCCATCCGCATCAAGGGCACAACTGTCTGACCAATTCAGGGGCGCCCGGTGCCGGGCGGCTCTCTCCTTTGAGATCGAAATTCCCGTCACGCAGCTATTGTTGGCCTGCGACCGGGACAGGTGCGAAAGGACCTGACCATGAAGATTGCATACACACTGGCGCAGCAGACCGGCGGTACCAATACCACATTGGAAACGCTGGCCACAGAGCTGCTGGCACAAGGCCTGAAACTCTGTGGAACCGTGCAGATCGACACGCCAAAGCCCGGTTCGCATCACTGCGACATGGATGTAAAGGTGCTGCCCGATGGGCCAATCCTCAGGATTTCACAATCGCTGGGTGAGGCGGCCACTGGGTGTCGCCTGGATCCGGCGGCATTGGAACAGGCGGTCGCGCTGACCCTGAAGCAGATAGAGCAGGGGGCTGATCTGCTGATCATCAACAAGTTCGGCAAGCACGAAGCCGATGGCCGCGGCTTTCGGGCCGCCATCGCCGAAGCCGCAGCGCGTGACATTCCGATCCTCGTGGGCACCAATGCATTGAACGAAGACGCATTGCGGAGTTTTTGTGGTGGCGAGATCCGCAAGATGCCTGCCGATGCAGACGCGCTGTTGAACTGGGTCAAGACCGTAGTGTTCTCTCGACAAGCAGCCTGATTGCTCCGGTTTGGTAGCACTCCCGCCCGTTTCCCTCGCATCTGCGATGCGCGAAAAACCGTTGGGCCGGGCAGCGCCACGGGCGCTGCCCGGCCCGGTGGATCCCGAGCCGCTTAATTCCGGGAGACCGCTTCCAAATCAGGTGGCTCTGTCCTCGTCGCGCGAAAACGCATCCCAAAGAGTTCTCCACGGCAAAGCGAACTAAGGACCGCTTTGTGCTTCTTTCAAGCCCTGAAAACCTCGGGGTTAGGCTCTTCAGGGCCAACAGGCAGAGGCCGTGAAATAGCGTCGTGTTTCTGGGCTCGGGAACCGTGGCTTGACCACTTTTGTGCTCCTGCAGCGCCCATGGCGCTGCTAGGCCCAACGCTTTGAGGGAGCTTCAGCGCCCGAAAAAGGGGCGGGAGCACAGCGGGTTCAGATTTGTTCAACCTTGACCGAGTCGCTCAGCACGAAGGCAAGGTGATCCTTGATCTGGGCCACATCCTCGATCGGGTTTTCATAGGTCCACACGGCATTTTCGGTGACCGAGGACATGTTCACGATCGAATAATAGTTTGCGTCCCCTTTCCACGGACAATGCGTGACCTTGTTAGTGCGGTCCAGCATGGCCATGGCAATGTCGTTTCGCGGGAAGTAGATGACGGGATCATGACCCTCTTCGCTCAGCTCCAGCGCGTTGCTGCTTTCGCCCAATACGGCTCCGCCCGAGCGCACCGACCAGACACCTTCTGCCTTGCGAATGTGAATCTTCTTTGTCATCTCGTGTTCCCCACCTGTCGTCAAATTTACAGGGGCTCAATGGCCCCTGTGTGTAACAGCACCATGTCATGGCCGGGATCCTCCCCGTCAGATTGGTGCGGTCGCGGCATCCAACCACAGTTTGGTCTGCGTGCCCACCCTTGGGCCGATTTTTGTCGCAACGTCCGCATGATAGCGGTTCAGCCACCCCCGTTCAGCGTCAGACATCATCTCTGCGACGATCAGACGCCGATCGATGGGCGCATAGGTTAATGTGCGCCAGGCCAGCATGCTGCGTTCCGGATCCGCACTCTCCAGACTGGGAGCGGGTTCGACGACGAGCAAGTTCTCGATCCGGATGCCGAACGCTCCTTCGCGGTAATATCCCGGCTCATTGGACAGGATCATGCCTTCCTCCAGAGGTACGGTGCTGAGCTTGCTCAAGCGTTGCGGGCCTTCATGCACACACAGGTAAGCTCCGACGCCATGGCCAAGCCCGTGGTTGAAATCCTGCCCCGCCAACCACAGTGGCATACGACCCACTGCCTCGATATCGCGCCCGGCCAGACCTTCGGGCCAGCGCAACATGGACATGGCGATCATGCCTTGCAGGACACGGGTGAAGGCCGCAGATTCCTCCTGTCCCGGTGTACCGATGGCAACGGTCCGGGTGATGTCGGTGGTTCCGTCCAGGTATTGTCCGCCGCTGTCCAGGACCAAGAGATGACCGTCTTCCAGCGTGGCATTGCTGCTGTTAGTGACGCGGTAATGCATGATCGCGCCGTTGGGGCCGGTGCCGGCAATCGTGTCGAAACTGATGTCTTTCAGTTCCCCGGTGCGGCTGCGTTCTTGCTCCAGCCGTTGGACCACGTCGATTTCGGTCAGGCTGCCGGGTGGGTGGTCATCGAGCCAGGCCAGCAACTCGACCACGGCGGCGCCATCGCGCAAGTGCGCCTCCGCGGTGCCGTGGATTTCGGCCGCAGTCTTGCGCGCTTTGGGCAGGGCGCAGGGGTCACTACCGGCGACGGCTTTCTTGCCCAGCCTATCGAGCAGCTTTTGTGGCACCGACGCCAGATCCACCTGAACCGGGCCCTCAAGCATCTCCAACATCGGCAGCAATTGGTCAGGATCGTGTTGGGTGATATCGGGCCCCAGATGATTGCCGAGCCCTGCCAATTTCGAGGCGTCCATGAACAGGTCCACTTCGCCGCTGGCGCGCAGAATGGCAAATCCATGTGCCAGCGGGTTGCGTGGGATGTCTCCACCGCGGATGTTCAAGAGCCACATGATCGAATCGGGCTGGGTGATCAGCGCGGCTTGGCGTTGCTCCAGCAGCAAGTCCTCGGCCAGGCGGGCGATCTTGTTGCTGGTACTTTCACCCGCCAGTTCAACGGGATGCGCTTTGGCCGGATGCGTCGGCGGGGCAGGCTGATCAGACCAGATCCGATCCACCAGATTGTCGGTCTGAACCAGTTCGATACCCGACCCGTTCAGATCTTGGCGCAACTGACGAATCTGCCCGCCCGTGTGCAACCAGGGATCGTAGGCAACTTGGCCGCCCTCCGGTAGGTGTTGCAAAAGCCACTCGGCCAGCTGAGTTTCAGGCCAGGCGACAGGGGAAAAAACGTCAGCCACCTGCAGCTTGACCTGAGTGCGATACCGCCCATCCACGAACACGCCTGCCCGGTCTGCCAGAACCGCGCAAAACCCGGCCGAGCCGGTAAACCCGGTCAGCCACGACAGGCGTTCGTCCCGTGGCGCAACATATTCGCCCTGATACGCATCGGCACGGGGCACCAGGAACCCGGCATAGCCTTCGCGCGCCATCTCGCCCCGCAGTGCTTCAAGCCTTGGCGGGCCCTGCTCGGGGCGTGCGGTTTCGTCAAAGCTCTGAAACATCCGGGACCTCATATGCCTGTTCGCTGCGGTGCCGCCAGAGAACCGCGAAGCCCGCCCCGGCGCAAGCCGGATTTTCGATCCGAATTGTGTTACCGTGTGGGGTGAAAGGAGTTTCGCCATGACCGCAGCGGATTTCACCGAATTTGCCGAGATGGAAAAGGAAGGCTGGTCGAACCCCGATGTGGCCCGCAGTTATGCGGATGAATTCGCCAAGGCATCTGAACAGTGCGTTGCACCACTTGTCGAGCAGGTCGGCGCTGGCCCGGGTGCGGTGGCGTTGGATCTGTGCTGCGGCCAAGGGATCGTGTCGAAGGGTTTGGTTCAGGCCGGTGCGACCGTGACCGGGCTGGATTTTTCCCCCGCGTTTCTGGATCTGGCGCGGGCGCGAGTCCCCCAAGCTCGTTTTGTCGAAGGCAATGCAATGGAGTTGTCTTTTGATGCGGGCAGCTTTGATATCGTGACGATTGGCTTCGGTATCCTGCATGTGCCCGATCCGCAGCAGGTTCTGTGCGAGCTTGCTCGGGTGTTACGCCCCGGCGGGCGGCTGGCCTTTTCAGTTTGGCATGCGCCAACCATTCCCACGGTGCTCGGGTACGTGTTTGCGGCAGTGGGGGCGCATGGTGATCCCGGTGTCCAGCTGCCACCCGGGCCAGGGTTGCATGACTACGCGGACGCTGAAATTGCATACCCCGCCTTGGAACGGGCGGGTTTCACGGAGATGTCCCAGAACGTCGTGCCATGTTCATGGCAGATCTCGCAGGCCGATCGCCCCGTGGATCTGTTTGCAAGGGGCGCCGTTCGGGGGCGAGCCTTGCTTGGAGCGCAGTCGCCCCAGGCGCTGGAGCAGATCCGGCGTTATGTGGCCGAGAAGGTGATCCAAAACCACGGTCCAGAGGCCCCATGGACCGTGCCCATACCCGCGGTTGTTACAGCGGCGACAGCGGGATAGCTGGGGATCCTCCCCAAACCCCCTCAACCGTCTGGGGTTCTTTCGGCCAAGCGACGCAGGGCAGGCCGTCACTTCTTCCTGTTCGTATTTTCGGTGTGAGGCCCCAGCGGGACAAAGCAACCAGCGTCTACGGGCAGCGCCTTTTGGCGCTGCCCGGCCCAACGCTTTTCAGGGCGCCTTGGCGCCCGGACAAAGGGGCGGGAGCATCCGGTTGCCGTGTGCGCGTCAGCTGGCTTTCTTGATCCCCATCACCCGGGCGCGGGCGCGCGGATCACTGTCGAACAGCGCGGCCAGCTGTTCGGTCATGGCGCCTGCCAGCTGTTCCACGTCCGTGATCGTGACCGCGCGGTCGTAATAGCGGGTCACATCATGGCCGATGCCGATGGCCAGCAGCTCTACCTGCTTGCGCTTTTCCACCATGGCGATCACGTCGCGCAGGTGTTTTTCCAGGTAATTCGCGGGGTTCACCGAAAGCGTGCTGTCATCGACCGGCGCCCCGTCCGAGATCACCATCAGGATCTTGCGCTGTTCCTGACGTGCCAGCATCCGGCGATGCGCCCATTCCAGCGCTTCACCGTCGATGTTCTCCTTCAGCAGACCTTCCTTCATCATCAGCCCCAGATTGGGGCGCACCCGCCGCCAGGGTGCGTCGGCGCGTTTATAGATGATGTGGCGTAGGTCGTTCAGGCGGCCGGGTTGTTGCGGGCGCCCTTCGGCCAGCCAGGCTTCGCGGGCCTGTCCGCCCTTCCACGCGCGCGTGGTGAAGCCCAGGATTTCCACCTTCACATTGCACCGCTCCAGCGTGCGGGCCAGAACATCGGCACAGATTGCGGCAATGGAAATCGGACGCCCCCGCATCGACCCGGAATTGTCCAGCAGCAGCGTCACTACGGTGTCGCGGAATTCGGTGTCTTTTTCAATCTTGAAGCTGAGCGGCGTTGTCGGGTTGGCAACAACCCGAGCCAGACGGCCCGCATCAAGGATGCCTTCTTCCAGATCGAACTCCCAGCTGCGGTTCTGCTGCGCCTGCAAGCGGCGTTGCAGCTTGTTGGCCAGGCGCGACACTGCGCCTTTCAACGGCTCCAGCTGCTGATCCAGATAGGCGCGCAGCCGTTCCAGTTCGGCCGGTTCGGCCAGTTCCTCGGCCGCGATCTCTTCGTCGTGGCTGTCCTGATAGACCTTGTAGTCGGGATCGGCCTCGGAGGCGGGCGGTGGGGCCGGCGGCTCAAGCGGCGCTTCACCCTCGGGCATCTCGGTTTCTTCGGCCAGCTCTTCGTCGGCCAGGTCGTCCATCGAAACCTGAGCCTGTTGCTGATCCTGTTGTTCTTCCTGTGCCTGTTCGGCGTCGGCATCGGCCTGATCGTCGTTCGAATCGTCTTGGCCCGAGCTGTCGGGATCGGGCTGTTCTTCAGCGTCGTCTTCGGCCTGGTCGTCCTGTTGGTCGTCCAGATCATCCGGGTCGTCGCCCAGCTGATCGCCATAGCCCAGATCTGTGATCACCTGACGCGCAAATTTTGCAAATTCCGCCTGATCGGACAGCTTGTCCTGCAAGTTGTCGAGCGTGTCGCCGGCTTGGCTTTCGATGAACGGGCGCCACAGCTCCATGACATTGGCGGCGGCTTCGGGCATGTCGCGCCCGGTGGCCAGATGGCGCACCAGATATCCTGCCGCGACCGACAACGGCGCATCGGCGGGTTGCTTGCACTGGTCATAACCGCGTCGGATGGCTTCGTTCTGGATCTTTACGTCGATGTTCGACGCGGTGCCGGGCATATCGCGGGCGCCCATCGCCTCGCAGCGCGCGGTTTCCAGCGCCTCGTACAGGTCACGGGCCATATCGCCCGGAGGCGCATAGCGCGCATGCACGCCGTCATCGTGGTATTTGTGGCGAAGCGCCAAAGCGTCGGCGGTCCCGCGCGCCAGCAGCACCTCTTCCCGTGTCATCCGGCGCGAGACCTGCGGCAGACGCATAGAATCTCCCGAAATCCCCGAAGGGTCCACCGAATAGCTGACGCTGAGTTCGGGGTCGTCGGCCATGACCTTGGTGGCTTCGGCCAACGCCTTCTTGAATGGATCAGCGGGGTTGTCGTTGGGCTTGTTAGCCATTGAACGCACTCCAGATCAGCGCGGCTAGGAACAATATAGCGCTTTCCCAACGTAGCCGTATCAGATGACTGTGTTGACCGCCCGTCATTGCTGACGGGGCAGTTATCTTCCATCCAGTTTTGTCAAACAACCAAAGCGCGTCAAGAATGACCCAGATGGTTGTTATGACAAACGCTGTCTTCAAAGCATGCTCACGCTCGCCGCGCTTTCGGGGAGCTCTTCGTCAAAGCAACGCTGGTAGAACTCGGCCACGGTCTGGCGCTCCAGCTCGTCGCATTTGTTCAGGAAGCTCAGGCGGAAGGCATAACCCACATCGCGGAAGATCTCGGCGTTTTGCGCCCAGTTGATCACGGTCCGGGGCGACATGACGGTGGAAAGATCACCATTCATGAAGGCGGTCCGGGTCAGGTCGGCGACGGTCACCATCTGGGAAATGTTCTTGCGGCCTTCGGCGGTGTTGTAATGCGGCGCCTTGGACAGAACGATGGCGGTTTCCGCGTCGTGGCTCAGATAGTTCAGGGTCGAGACCAGCGACCAGCGGTCCATCTGCGCCTGGTTGATCTGCTGCACGCCGTGATACAGGCCCGTAGTATCGCCCAGACCCACGGTGTTCGCGGTGGCGAACAGGCGGAAGTTCGGGTTCGGGGTGATGATCTCGTTCTGGTCCAGCAACGTCAGCTTGCCGTCATGTTCCAGCACCCGCTGGATCACGAACATCACGTCGGCGCGGCCCGCGTCATATTCGTCGAACACGATTGCCACCGGGTTGCGCAGGGCCCAGGGCAGGATGCCTTCGTGGAATTCGGTCACCTGCTTGCCGTCGCGCAGCTTGATCGCATCCTTACCGATCAGGTCGATCCGGCTGATGTGGCTGTCGAGGTTCACACGCACGGCGGGCCAGTTCAGGCGGGCTGCGACCTGTTCGATGTGGGTCGATTTGCCCGTCCCGTGATAGCCCTGAACCATAACGCGGCGGTTGTGGGAAAACCCTGCCAGGATGGCCAGCGTCGTGTCCGGGTCGAACTTGTAAGTCGGGTCGGTCACCGGAACCCGGTCTGTCGGCTCGGTAAAGCCTTTGACGACCATATCCGTATCGATTCCGAACACGTCCCGGACCGAGATCGGTTCGGTCGGTTTAGCGTTCATGTCCAGCGCGCCGTCAGCCATTCCAGTCGTCCTTATCCTTTGCCCGCTATGGTCGGGCTCAATTCGCGTCTGGTGCAACATATCGCCGGTGAACACAAGGGCAAGGGGAACTGAGGGATCATTGCGTCCTACAGTGCAAATGGTTTGAAACTGGACTCATACCAGCACGGGGCCGGTCGCGATTGGCGGACATGATGCAGTGATCGGACGGAAATTCCCCCCAAGGAAGTCAGGGAAGATTCACCGCTTGTCAGGATTTTGCGGTAAGCTTGCAGCGTGACGCGCGACCCGCCCGTTGGGGTTCAGAATTTTAATCCGCGTGTCCGTAATTTGAGGGAGAAGAACTATGGGAACTATTGCAACGGTCAGGCGTGGCCTGGCCGCAGGACTTTTAGGCACCTTCCTGGCGCTGCCCGCGCAGGCTCAGGACAAGCCGGTGAACTTCCTGATCATCTGGGGTGACGACATCGGGTACTGGAACGTCAGCGCCTATAACCAGGGCATGATGGGATATGAGACACCGAACATCGACCGGATCGCCAATGAGGGAATGCTGTTTACTCATGGCTATGGGGAACAGTCTTGTACCGCAGGGCGCGCGTCCTTTGTCACCGGGCAGTCGGGCTTTCGCACCGGGTTGTTGAAAGTCGGATTGCCGGGCGCAAAAGAGGGGATGTCGGAGAAGGACCCGACCATCGCCGAATACATGAAGTCGAAAGGCTATGCGACCGGCCAGTACGGCAAGAACCACCTGGGTGACCGGGATGAACACTTGCCCACAAACCATGGGTTCGATGAATTCTTTGGCAATCTCTACCACCTGAACGCCGAGGAAGAGCCGGAAAGCGTCGACTATCCCAAGGATCCGGCGTTCCGTGAACAGTTTGGCCCCCGTGGTGTGATCCGCTCAAGCGCCGATGGATCCGTCGAGGATACCGGCCCGCTGACCCGCAAACGGATGGAGACCATCGACGAAGAAGTCACGGCCGGGGCGCTTGACTTCATGCAACGTGCCCATGATCAGGAAAAGCCGTTCTTCCTGTGGTACAACACCACCCGGATGCACGTAAACACACGCCTCAAGCCGGAAAGCCAAGGGGTTACGGGTTTGGGTGTCTATCCCGATGGTATGGTTGAACATGACGGCATGGTCGGTCAGCTTCTGGACAAGCTCGAAGAACTGGGTATCGCGGACAATACCGTGGTCATGTACTCCACCGACAATGGTGCCGAAGTGTTCAGCTGGCCGGATGGCGGAACCACGCCGTTCAAAGGCGAGAAGAACGACAACTGGGAAGGCGGTTACCGGGTTCCGATGATGATCAAGTGGCCGGGTGTGATTGAACCGGGCCGCAGATCAAGCCAGATTATCAGTCATCTGGACTGGTTCCCGACCTTCATGTCGGCATTGGGCGATGGCGACATGAAACAGCGGATGCTGACCGAGGCACCGTTCGGCGAAGGCAACGAGCCGGTGCATCTGGATGGGTATGACTTCATGCCGTATTTCCGGGGCGAAGCGGAAGAAGGTCCGCGCAAGGAGTTCTTCTATTTCTCGGATGGCGGGGAGTTGGTGAACCTGCGCTATGACCGTTGGAAGCTGGTCTTTGCGGAACAACGTGCCGAAGGGTTCGATGTATGGGAAGAACCGTTTGTACCGCTTCGGGTGCCGCGTCTGATTGATCTTTACAGCGACCCGTTCGAGCGCGCTCAGGAAGAGTCCTGCTGTTACACGTCCTGGAGGTTCGAGCGCCTGTATCTGCTGGTTCCGGCGCAGGCTTTCGTGGCGCAGTTCCTTGAGACCTTCAAGGATTATCCGCCTCGACAGAAACCGGCCAGCTTCTCGATCGACCAGGTGCTGACCAATCTGCAGCGCAACCAGGGTGGTTGACGCCCAATTGCAATCTGAAAGGGCGCCAACGCGGCGCCCTTTTTTGTGGGCGTGGTGGCGTTTGTTGCAGCCCGGCTAAGTGTGCTGGTCCGAAATCATCGACAGGGCCGACAGGAACAATTCCCGTTCACTGGTGATGTCCAGCTTGCGGTACATGCGCTTGCGGTGGTTCTTGACGGTCCCGGGCGAGATATCAAGGATCGTTGCGATCCCGGCCGTGGGATGCCCTTGCAGGATCAGGCGGCAGATATCCAGCTCACGCGGGGTCAGCACGTCGCCATGCAGGGCGCCCAGCACTTCGTCCCATCTGAGCGGCGCGCGCAAGCTGTCCCCAGGAAACACCAGGATCAGACGTCCGGCGGGGGACAGGGCAAAGTTTTCGTCGAATGGGTGTGCAGTGACATAGCCGCGCGAAAAGGGCAGGGTGGCAGGCCCCTCGGCACGAGAAAGCTCGGCGGTGGCGTTCGACAGTGTCAAATCTGCGGCGACAACATTTTCCCAGTCGGGGCTTTTGAAGACTGGTTTGCCGTCGCGGTCTAGGAGGGCAAAGCAATCTGTACCTGTTGCGGCCGGGTGAGGTCCCCCAGTTGTGGCCAGGTTTTCGAGGCTCAGTCGCAGGTTCAGCGCGTGCAATTGCTGGATCAGCGGATAAGCCAGGTCCAGTAGGGCCAGCTCCTCGTCGCTGTAGGGCGTGCTACGCAAGAAAAACAGATCATCTGCAACGCCTTGGTATTTGGGGCAAATAACTCCGATTTCGTCCATCATCCCGGTGCGGGGCTGGAACGACACCAGGTAATCGCTGGAATCCACCGTATCCGATATCCGTTCCAACCCGATTACCCCGGCATGCCCGGTCCGGCGCCAGTACTGAAAGTACGGGTCCAGCCGATAAAACGCCGACAGATAGTATTCTGCCTCATGCTCGGGCACTTTCCGGGTCAGAATGTATTGCGGCACGGAAAACTGTGAAAACTGGATTACTCCGCAAGTGTCCCAGGTGATGATTTGACCGACGGCATCCAGCAGCGCGTCATAGAACCCATCGGCCCCGCAGGTCGCGGCGACCTTGGCAAATGCGGCCAGAACGGACCCATCCACCCGAGTTTCTGTCATGCGGTCTCTCCCATTCGGATCTCTCCCGGATCCGGCCCGATGGTCCCCATAGGGACACTTCCCCGTCGCAGTGAGGTCATTAGGCTTGACCGTCAATAGATCCACCCTTGGCAGAGGATGCAAGCTCGATGGCCCGCGACCCCAGATACGACATTCTGTTCGAACCCGTGAAGATCGGACCTGTGACGACCAAGAACCGGTTCTACCAGGTGCCCCATTGTTCGGGCACCTCGGACAACGCCCCCGACGCCAACACCCGTATGCGCGAGATGAAGGCCGAAGGCGGTTGGGGTGTGGTCTGCACCGAGATTGCGGAGATCGGCAACACCACCGAATTCTGGCCGTTCCCGTCACTGCACCTGTGGAATGATGAAGACATCAAACGCATTGCACGCATGCCCGAAGCGGTGCACCGTCACGGCGCGCTGGCAGGGGTCGAGCTGGGTCATGTGGGACTGGCGGCCGGTAACCGGGCTTCGCGCACGCCGCCTTTGGGGCCGACATCGCGTCTGACGCTGGAATCGGTGGAGCCGTTTCAGTCCAAGATGATGGACAAGCACGACATCAGAACCGTGCGTGAACAGCACATCGCCGCGGCCGTGCGCGCCAAGAAAGCCGGGTTCGATATCATCTATGCCTATGCCGGGCATGGTCTGTCGATCTTCAGCCAATTCCTGCAACCCAGCTATAACACTCGCTCGGACGAATATGGCGGCAGTCTGGAAAACCGGGCCCGCCTGCTGCGCGAGGTGCTGGAAGGTATGAAGGATGCGGTGGGGGATACCTGCGCCGTTGCCTTCCGGTTTGGCGTGAACGAGATCAACGGGGATCTGATCCAGGGCCAGGAGCTGATCGAGATGCTGAAAGACATTCCCGATCTTTGGGACGTCAATATCTCGGATTGGCCGGAGGACAGCCAGACCTCGCGCTTTTCCAAGGAAGGCTTCCAGGAACAGCAGATCGCCTTTGTCAAAGGTGTGGTCGACAAGCCGGTTGTCAGCGTTGGGCGCTTTACTTCACCCGACACGATGCTGAGCCAGGTCAGGCGCGGGGTGCTGGACTTGGTTGGAGCCGCGCGCCCGTCGATTGCCGACCCGTTCATACCGACCAAGATTGACGAAGGGCGCGTAGACGACATCCGCGAATGCATTGGTTGCAACATCTGCGCCTCGGGTGAGATGTCCTATGCACCGATGCGCTGTACCCAGAACCCGACGATCATGGACGAATACCGCCGCGGTTGGCACCCGGAGAAAGTACCGCCCAAAGGCTCGGATGATACCACCTTGATTGTGGGGGGCGGCCCTGCCGGTCTGGAATGCGCCAACATCCTGTCCAAGCGCGGGTATGAGGTCACTGTGGCCGATGCACGTTCGGACCTGGGAGGGCGTGTGAAACGCGAAGCGGCTTTGCCGGGGCTGAGCGAATGGATCCGGGCCGCGGATTACCGGCTTTATGCACTGCAACAGCTGGGCAATGTGAACCTCTATACCGATAGCCCGCTGCAGGCCGACGACATCCTGGAATTCGGATTGGAACATGTGGTCATCGCCACAGGCGCGAAATGGCGCCGCGACGGGATAGGCCGTTGGAACCCGACCCCGGTGCTGAGCGGGGCCGAGACCAATGTGCTGACCCCGGACGACATCATGGACGGCGCGCCGGTGTCAGGCCCCGTGGTGGTCTATGACGAGGATGGTGGTTACCTTGGAAACGTGATCGCCGAAAAGCTGGTCAAGGACGGGTTCGATGTGACCTATGTCACGCCTGCCAATGAAGTGGCGCCTTACCTGGCGTTGACCATGGAGCAGCACAAGGTCATCGCCCGCCTGATGGAGCTGGGTATACGCATCGAACGGTTGAAATCGCTGGCCGCAATCCGCGATGATGAAATCGAGCTGGCCTGTGTGCACGGCGGCGAAAGCTTGAAACTGCCGCTTGGTACTGCCGTTGTGCTAACCTCGCGCAAGCCGGTGGACGATGTGTATCAGGAGCTAACGGCCCGCGAAGCCGAATGGGCCGATGCCGGGATCAAGTCGGTCAGCCAGATCGGCGACTGCGTTGCGCCCAGCATCATCGCCGCTGCTGTCCATGCAGGTCATCGCTTGGCCCGCGAACTGGACAATTCCGAGGTGAAGACACCGCCGCAGTGGCTGCCCATGCCAGTTGCCGGCTAACCTTTAGAAAGGAAACAGAGCATGAGCTTGAAACCGATCCGACTGCTGGCCGACGGACATCCAGAAACCGGCTTTGTCCCGTCCGACCTCGTTCAGAAACAGGACTTTACCACTGCCGACACCACAGAAATCATCAGCAGTTTCTATCAGAATGAGGATGAAAGCGTATTGGTCGGGGTTTGGGAATGTGCGCCCTGTCGCGAAGAGTTCGAGGCCTATCCGGTGGATGAAATGATGACCGTCATTTCCGGATCCGTGACCTTGACCGGCTCGGACGGTATTGCCCAGACCTTTACAGCGGGTGACACGTTTTTCATGGCCAAGGGTACGCCTGGCATCTGGGAAATTACGGAAACGCTGCGCAAATTCTACATGATCGCCGGATAACCGGCAAAGTGTCCCTTGAACACTGGGGGAACGAGGATCTTTAAACTTGGACACCCGCGAAGGTTCTTCGAGGGTGTCCGGTGCTCTGGGGGCGGGTGGGTAACGTCCCAAGCGACTTACGAAATGCATGCGATCGAAGCCCGTTTCAAACGGCCATTTCGCGGCTTTCTGGGCGGTAAATCGTCGGTGGGGGCAGTGAAGTGGCTTCAGAAAACCTCGCGCAGGTCGCGCTGGGCGCGTATCAAGCTCCGTGTGTCCACAAAGCGTGGGGTGGAGCGCATATAGTCCCGAAATGCGTCACCATACCCCTGAAGCAACCAGCGTTCTTCGTTCAGGACAAAGAGGAAATACAGAACGAACAACACGCCGGCCAGAACCAGTGTCATCAAGGATCCGCTGGAGATGCCCAATCCGATGGTCGCCAGGACCGAGGTCACATATTGCGGGTTGCGGGAATAGGCGTACATGCCGCCGGTCACCAGTCCACTACTTTCGCAATAGGTGTTTTCAAGCCCCAGAAACCTATACCCCCACAAGGTGATGCCAAAGGCCGTGACCATGATCGGAGCGCCAATGAGGTAGCGAACCCAATGGCCCCAGCCGTTCACCGCCACTTCGCACAGGGCAAAAGCCACGGTGGTGCCGCAGAAGACCCGGAACAGGCCAAAGGCGGTATTGTGTCGCCAACCCGCCGCCGAAGGCCAGAGCCCCCAATCAGGGCATATCAAGCCAAGTGTGAGGTAAAGCCCCAATGCACAGGCGGACAGGCCTGCCAAGACGAGGGAAACATCATGTGCGGTCGAGAAGGTTTGGATCATCGCTCTGGCAGCTCCTTCGTGTCTTTTGACCCGAACCCGTGCCGTTGCAGCCCGGGCCGCCCTCCTTTGTCGAAGGGGGCGTTTCGCACCGGTTACCAATGAAATGTAACACTCTTTTCGCACCGTGAGAGCCGAACAGGAAACCGGCGTGTGATCAAATCGGATCACACGCCGGTCGGGACGGCCTTTTCGGCAAGTATCGTGAGTGGTGGCCGTCCTGGCTCGATCCGGTGAGTTTCCTCATCCGGTCCTGCCTGTTCAAAAGGTGCTGCCCCGATCCATCCGGGCCGCACGCCTTGCGGAAATCCCCATACCCGCTGGCGGGCCCTTTAAAGACGGATCGGTTGGCAGCACCACCCGGTTCAGTCCTTGGGAAGGCTGAACCGGTATCCGACGCCATAGATCGATTCAATGGCGGTGAAGCCGGGGTCTGCGGCGGTCAGTTTCTTGCGCAAGCGTTTGACATGGCTGTCCACGCTGCGATCCTCGACAAAGACGTCCTGCGGATAGATCTGGTCCTGGATCTGTTCGCGGCTGCGCACGAAACCGGGTTTGTCCGCCAAGAACTGCAGCAGTTTGAATTCGGTGCCTGTCAGCGCCAAGGCTTCGCCACGCCAGCTGGCTTCGTATCGGTCTTCGTCCAACAGCAACGGTCCGCGTGCCATCGTTGCCTTGCCCTTGCGCGCCTTGGCTTCGGCTGCTTCGCTACGACGCAGGCAGCTGCGGATCCGTTCGATCATGACGCGGGGCGAAAACGGTTTGCGTACAAAGTCGTCTGCCCCCATGTGCAGACCCATGACTTCGTCGGCTTCGTCACTGACCGAGGTCAGAAACATGACGGGCACGTCCGAATCCTGTCGGATCTTGCTCAACAGTTCCAGGCCGTCCATGCGAGGCATCTTCATGTCCAAAACGGCGATGTCAGGATTAACGCGTTTGAACGACTTCAGGGCTTGGGTTGGATCGGTGAACGTGGTCACCTGGAACCCTTCCTGTTCCAACAATACCGACATCGAGGTCAGGATGTTGCGGTCATCATCTACCATCACGACATTTGTCATTTATTACCACCCTTCACGAAAATTATGTCCAAGACCGCCTGAATTGAGGTGATAGGCCAGATCGGCCCGATATTGCGCGCTCTGACGGTCTTTGCGTTTCTCAGCGGGCGAGCGGCCGCTGGTTGAATATGCTATGCGCGGACTTTGAGCGCCCGCTGAGCGAGCGTGAGCGGGCCAGACCGAAAAGGAGTGTCCAAGTACACGCATCCATTTGTAATCTCTGTTCATTTCACTTCCCCCAAGTCACTTGCACTCAGTGACCGAATTCGTTCCGGTTTGACGGTCTTCGGTCGGCCGTAGCCCCCGTGGCAGCGGGGGTTTTTTTGCGTCGTTCGGAGTGTTTCCGCCCCGTTTCCGACACAATTCAGATGGGTGTGAAACAACGTATGAGCTTGTGAATTTTTGCCAAAGCTTGGCGAATCCCGGCCAAGTGATTGGCGGGTTGGAACTGGTTTGGCTGACGGCCAACGGGCTGCGGAAAAGCCGTTCGATTTGCGCTATGCTGGGTTAGACGCTGCGGGCGTCCGAACCAGACTATATCGCACTGAAAGGGATCAGCATGAAATGCTCAGCCTACATAGCTACCAGCGTTGACGGGTTCATCGCTCGACTGGATGGCGGTCTTGATTGGTTGGAAGCGGCCGGCACTGCCGACGCTGAACCCATGTCTGCCGATTACCTGGACTTTGCCGGGTATCTGGCCACGGTGGATTGCCTGATCATGGGCCGCAACTCCATGGAGACGATCAGCAGTTTCAATCTGACGGACGCGCAATGGCCGTACGGTGACACGCGGATCGTCGTGCTCAGCCGGTCTCTGAAGGTGCCACCGGAAAACCTGCAGGGACGGGTCGAGATGTATTCGGGTGAGATCTCCGACTTGATCAGGAGCTTGGAGAGTGAAGGGGTGGGGCATGCCTATGTCGATGGCGGTGCGACGATCCGATCCTTTCTTCGACTGGGTTTGATTGACCGAATGGTCATTACGCAGATCCCGGTTCTACTGGGCGAAGGCATTCCGCTGTTCGGATCATTGGAGGGGGATGTTCGTCTCTGCGCTGGGCGGGCTGCAACTGGTCCAAAGGGCGTGATCCAACTGAGTTACGAGGTGGTTCGCTCAGCAGAGTGACCAACCGTTTTTCAAACGCAGGTCCTAACCCGCCGCTTGCGGCGGATGTGCGATCACCGGGTTGAGCCCGTAGGCCAAGTTAAACACCGGTGAACCAACGCAAATCGCAACCGGGTCACCCTTGCAAATTGACTTTCTCTGCGAAGGCGTTTGCCACGACCTCGCGGATCAGCGTACCGAATTGGACAAAGGCCGGGGGATTGCCGCTGGCCCGGCGCCAGGCCAGGCCGATCTGCCGGTGCATCTTGGGTTGCATCTGCAGAACGGCTACATCTGCTTCCTCCGCTCCGGCCATTCGCACTTCGGACCCCGCATAGAGTGCGGGCAACAGCGTCACGCCCATGCCCAGCGATACCATTTGGCGTAACGCATCCAGGCTGGTGCCTTCGAATTCGTCGCGCAGGGTCGCCCCAGCCGTTGCGCACAGCCCGGCTACCTGCCCATGCAGGGCATAAGCAGGGCTGAGGCTGAGCACGCTTTCTCCTGCCAAGTCCTCGGGGCGCACCTTGTGCCGACCGACCAGGCGATGATCGTTGGGCACAGCAAGGGTCAGAGGTTCACGAAACAGCGGTTGAACGCGTACTTCTTCTCCTGCCAGCGGGAGTTGCGTCAGGATCATGTCATAGCGCCCAGCCAGTAGGTCTTCGGATAATTCTCGTGGCGGTCCATCGCGGATCACCAGCTTCAGGTCTGGATGCGCCAAGTGCAATTGGCGCAAAACCCGAGGCAGCAGATAAGGCCCGATGGTAGGAGATGCCCCGAGGCGCAATGTGCCACTGAGCGCAGCGTGAGAGGGGCCGGCAATGTATTCCAAAGCCTCCACCTCGCGCAGGACCTTCTCCGCCTGCGCGGCCGCGTCACGTCCGACCGGGGTCAGGATCAACCCGTTGCGCCGTCGTTCCAACAACTTGGCGCCAACCGCTTCTTCGAGCGCGGCAATCTGCAAACTCAGCGACGGTTGACTGATCCCCAGCTGACGTGCCGCACGCCGGTATTGGAGGGTCGCGCTCAGGACCTGAAAGTAACGGATCTGGCGCAGGGTAATGTCTGGCATAGGAAAGCTTCCTGTTGAACGATACCATTCAAATAGGTTTTTCCAATACTAATTTCCAACAGCATTGTCTTCTGATGCCAGTTGAGCGGCCCATATCATGGTCATGGACAGACATTGTCCGACCACAAGGCAAAAAACGGAGGCCCGAGATGAAAAACAGTCCCAAGGTCCGCGCCTTTTCTCTGATGGCGAACGTGGCCCGCCTGCGCCAAAGCCATCGTCAGGTGAAAGTCAAGATTGCGACCGAATTGAAGCGCCCGGTTCCCTGCAGCCTGTCCTTGCAAAAACTCAAGCGCAAGAGACTGCAGATCAAGGATGAAATCACCCGAACCTTGGCTCAGGTGCAAGCGCTTGAACCGCGTGCAGCAGCGTCGGTGTGAGGGTCGATCATGTTTCTTCGCATTCTCTATCGCAACACTGGGCTCAGCCGCCTGCACAGTGCCGACTTGACCGACATGCGCCGCGCACTTGTGGACGAAGACGATGACGGCCCCGACGGGGGCAGCCCGTTTGTCCAACCGGGAAAATCGCCTGCGATGCTCGGTACCAGTTCGAAAGGGGTGACGCTGTCCGGCGGTTAATGTCCCTGACCGCCGACAGAAACGGCGCGGATGTTTCCTGTCTCTGCGCGACAACCAGGTGTGAAGACCCGCAGCACTGCGCACCTGACTTCCAAGTGCACGAGTCCCCGTCACCTGCTCGTGCACTTTCTTGCGGCACCCGGCTTGTCCCCGGGTGTCGCTTTTCATTGGGGGTAGCTTTGTTTAGGGGCAGCAATGAAATCCACGGTTGCCCAAAGGTTACCGCACGCCACATACCCATCACTTGAAGTTACGGCTGTCCTTGATCTGATCCCAGGCCCAAACCACTTCCTGCAACTGCTCTTCCTGGCTGCGGTCGCCACCGTTCATGTCCGGGTGAAGCACCTTGATCAGTTTCTTGTAAGCCTTGCGCACCTCGGCCTTGGTCCAATTGTCCTTGGCCTCAAGGATCTCGATTGCGCGGCGTTCCGTGGGGGGCAGTCGGCGGCCACCACCACCTGACGAACGCCCGGGGTTCTTGGTCGCGTTCTGGCCCAGTACCTGATGTGGGTCCTCGATGCCCAGCCGCGCCCAAGCGCGCGCTTCGGGGTCGCCCATCGGTTTGGTCTTACGCTCCCAGACTTTGTCCTTGGACATCTGGGCGTTCATTTCCGCCTCGGTGGTGCCGTCGAAAAAGCTCCACTTGGCATTGTATTCACGCACATGCTCCTGGCAGAACCAGTAATACTCATCCAGCACATCCGGGGCTTTGGGGGCGCGAAACTTGCCCGGCTTGTCGCAGCCGGGATGGTCGCAGATACGGGTCGAGGTTTCGGACGCGCCAGACATGCCCCGGCGTCCGCGCGGGTTTTTCTTCTTGGCGGAGCGGACGGACATATCGAAACCGAAAGGATCGGATTTTGTCATGGGGCACCTGTTGCAAGAGCTCTGTTCGACTCGGAGGCCAGAGTTTAATCTATGCAGCGGCAGATTGAAGAGGCCGCGAGAGAAATTTTTTGAGATGAGGACAGAAGATGGGCGTTGAGGCGGAAATCCGCGAGAGTCTTGAGCAGGCATTTGCCCCCAGCGAATTGGAGGTGCGCGATGACAGCGAACAACATCGTGGCCATGCAGGATACCAGGAGGGCGGCGAAAGCCATTTCAGCGTGAGGATCCGCTCCGAGCGGTTTGCCAGCCTGAACCGGGTGCAACAGCACCGGGCAGTGCACAAGGCACTGGGTGATATTGTTCCCCGGATCCATGCCCTTGCATTGGACATCGGCGTGTAAGTGTCAGGCTTTTTCCGGGTCGTCGTCGCTTTGTTGTTCGGCCCGGGTTTTCAACGCCTGGGTCATGCCCGAGACCGGGCTGAGTTCTTCAACGCCGTCATCGGATTGCATCCGGACGGCTCCGGGTCCTGGAACCGGATGCGCGACAGTGCTATCTTTGTCGGCCGTTTCATCCGACTTGATCGCCGAGACTTCCAACGCAGGTTCGGAAGGAATGTCTACCGGAAACGGCGCGGGCACGCGCGCCTCATCTGCGGCTTCGGCTTCTTCGGAATGCAGTTCCCGACGAAACACCAAGACGTTACGCCAGTTCGTCGTTGACCCGGTCAGTCCTGAACGCTCCTCGCTGGGAAGCAACTCGGCACGCTGAAACTCCCATCCGCCTGTTGCCAGCTCGTTCAAGAGGATTTCAACCGTGTTGGCAAAGCGGCCCTCTGGTGTCTTGACACCCTTGGCCTTGGTTCCTTTGGCCGGGGCGGGAACAACCTTGTATTCGTAGCGCTGCATGAACGGGTCCTGAACTGATTTCTGCGCCAATCTAGCAGGTTCCGCAGCAGGGGAAAGACCCGTTCAAATGTGCTTTACCCGATCAGCACAGTGGGCTCCCGCCCCTTTGTCATGCGCTGACGCGCCTTCAAAGTGTTGGGCCCGGCAGCGCCTGCGGCGCTGCAATCTGGAAAAAACATGGTGTATTTAAAGGGTGCTTTTCCTTGTGGTTGAAAACACCACTTGAAAAAAAACGCACATCGGGAGGAGTGGACGGGGAGGGGCAGTGCCCTTTTTTTTCCTCGGATGCCAAGCCCGATGGGTTTTAGAGGATCTTTGATCCTCCAAAACAAAGGTGCGTGCATCCTATTACACAAAGAATGGCGTGATCGCTCAGGCGTCTGATGTAGCGGCCAATTGACTGAGGGTCAGGCAGACTTCGGTTGCCTTGGCCATGTCCTGGACGGAAATCCATTCCAGCGGGCCGTGGATGCACTGCATGCCAGTGAAGATATTGGGACAGGGGATACCCATTTCCGTCAGGCGAGAGCCGTCCGTACCCCCGCGGATCGGATCGGAGATTACGTCGACGCCATGTTCGGCGCAGGCCCGCCGAGCCAGGTCCACCGGGGTCATGTCCTTTTCTAGCCAATAGCGCATGTTGCGATATTGCGGATAGATCTCGCAGCTGATTTGGGCGCGCGGCTCACTGGCTTGCACCGCGTCGCAGACTTGGCGCAGCAGTGTGCCCTTGGCCTCAAGCCCCTCCAGCTCGAAATCGCGCAGGATCAAACGGATCTCCATTTCAGCCGCGCCGCCCAACATGTCTGTCACATGCAGGAAGCCGTCCCGGTCACCGGTGGTTTCCGGGGTCATCGTGGCCTGGGGCAGAGTCTGTATGATTTTGGAGGCCAGATGCGCGGCATTCACCATCTTGTCTTTCGCGAGACCGGGATGGATCGATACACCGGTGACCCGGACAATGGCGCGGTCGGCACTGAAGCTTTCATACTCCACTTCGCCCAATGCCCCGCCGTCGAGAGTATAGGCGAAGTCGGCTTTCAGATCGCCGGGCAATGGTTCGGTCACGCCGCGGCCGATTTCTTCGTCCGGGGTGAAGGCGATGCGAATTGGACCACGTTTGATGTCGGGGTTTTCGATCAGATGGCGCGCCATGGTCATCAGGATGGCAACTCCAGCCTTGTCATCGGCGCCCAAAAGCGTGGTGCCGGAAGCCGTTACCAGATCATGTCCACGTTTGGTCGCCAGATAGGGATATTCGGCGGGTGACAGCACAAGCCCCGGATCGTCGGGGAAGGTGATGTCGCCACCATTGTAACCTTTGATCACCCGTGGTTTGACACCGGTTGCATTGAACTGGGGGGCCGTGTCCACATGCGCGAGGAAGCCTATGGTCGGGCCCTCGGCCGTACCGGGGATCGTTGCCAGGACCACGCCGTACTTGGTCAATTCCACATCCTGCGCGCCGATCGCGGTCAATTCTTCGCGCAGCAGGTTCAGCATGTCGAACTGGATATTCGTACTGGGTGAGGCGGGCGAGTTTTCGTCGCTCTGACTGTCGATAGCGGCGTATCGAACCAAGCGGTCCTGAAGTTCAGCGTCGAATTGGGTCTGCATCGGGGGCTCCTGCATTTGCGCAGAAGAAAGCGCGTCGGTGAAGGGAGGTCAAGTCAGGCAGTTCACGACCGGCGGGTTACGTCGCAGCCCAGAACGCGTGACGCGCCAAAATGAACAACTTCCGGCGTCTCACCGAACCCTTGTATGGAGGGCTATCCGAATTTTGGAAGAGACCAATTGGAGCGGGCGATGAGATTCGAACTCACGACATTTACCTTGGCAAGGTAACGCTCTACCCCTGAGCTACGCCCGCATCCTGTTGGTGAGCGGGAGATACGGCTTCCGGCCGGGGGCTTCAACCCCAAAATGAAGGATAACGCGAAATTTTTCGCACAGCAGATTACTCGGCCAAGTCAGGATGTTTGTAAGCTTCGGGATAAGGCATGGGTCGAAACGGTCCCAAAGGGACAGTTCCGTTCCAGCTGCGTCCGAAATAGCCCTGCCGACAATGGGTCAGAGCGCTGCTGTCGGCCACACCGGGCAGGGCATAGACGCGACACAGCCAACGCCAAAGATGCGGATAATCAAGTATGCGTGCACCGTTCAGCTTCATGCGCAGATAATAGACCGGATCATGCCGGTAGAGCGTCGGAAACAGGCGAAGATCGGCTTCGGTGAATGCCTCGCCGGTCAGGAAGGGCCGGTCATCGCTTGCCAGGAGGGTCTCCAGCCAGGACAGGGAGTCGAAATAGGCAGCAAAGGCAACCTCGTACACAGTTTGGTCCGATGAAAAACCAGCCTTGTAAGCACCGTTGTTGATGTCGATGTAAATCCGTTGGTTCAACTCGTTGATGCTGGCTTGCAATGCGGGTTCATCGGGGTAGAGACGCGAACGCATTTCGGTCGGTGTCGTGCTGCCCAGGGAGCTAGCGTATTGGTCAAGCATGCGAATGATTTCGGCACTTTCATTGCTGACAATTCGATTTGAATGTTTGTCGTAGAGGAGCGGCACGGACCGTTCGTCTGAGCCTTCGGCCGCATAGATGTCGCGCACCAGTCGGAAATTCTGCCCAGTGCCTGTTTCAGCCGTGCATTCCGGTAATGTCGTGCGCGTCAGCGAGGCAACGCCTTCGGGCGCGAACTGCCACAGGTTGGGGCCCGCCGGGTCTGTGTCTTCTGTCCGGTTGGGAAAAGCCACGTCCATCGACACTCCTGACTGCAACCCGAGCACATTACGGGCCAGGGTGACGCGGTGACACCATGGACAGTTCAGGGCTACAAACAGGTGATACCGCCCCGGCGCAGCGGGGAAATCGGGATCACCGATCCGATGCCTGTGGCCGCTGACGCCGCGCACAAACTCTCCTTGCGCGCGGCGGGTGGCCGCGTTCGATTGGTCTTCCTGTTTCGAACGGTCGGTCATTGGTGTTGCCTCATCCTCTCAGACGGTGGTGCAGAATAATCGGCACGGCAAGTTCTTCTTCATCGCTCAGATGGCGGGCCAGAAAAGCTTCTATGGTTTGTGAGGCCATGTGCAGAGTGCCGATTTCCGGCTGGGCCTGAGGTTCATCCAGGTGAATCAGTTTTATGGCCCGATTGGCCGTTCGCGTGAATTCATCCAGAATCAGGTCCAGATCAGCGTGATCCTTTTCCAGCACTTGCAGACCGTCATCAAAACGCGGATCGGCCTTGGACAGTTCCGGGAAATAGCTCCGATCCTCCCAGGTGTGGTGGCCATGCAGGTTCCCGACCAGAGCATTGCCGAAACGCGACAATCGCGTGGCATATTCCCCAGGTGGCAGGCTGCGATCCAGATAGGCTTCGGCATCCGTCCGCATCCGTTCCGCCAAATGCCGGAACAACTGATGTGCGCTGAGCCATTGTTGTGTCTTGGCCTTGAAGCCGGGGTGAGCTTCCCAACTGTCGCGCGGGTATTTGTCGAGCAAGATCTGCATCTCGCAGGGCATGGCATCGGTCCGCATGGGATATGTATCAAGCATGAGCTTACTCCTTTCACGACAGACATAGGAGTAGAGGGTCATGACCGAGAGGCCCATGGATGCACAGCACTTGTGCAGCGACAACTGCGCGCTTCGGCGGGTACCATTCAAGCTGTGTTTTTTGGGAGAAGTGGCAGCCCGTAGGGGAATCGAACCCCTCTTTCCAGGTTGAAAACCTGGCGTCCTAACCGATAGACGAACGGGCCACTGTGTCGGTGAGCGGCTGTTTAGGCAATCCCGGGATATGCCGCAAGTCCAAAATGCAATTGGGGCGCAGAAAAATTCCGGGCGCCGGTTCAGGCGTTGGCCGCATCCTCCAGCCGCAATTGAACGGATTGCCGTCCGCCCCATGTGTTGACTTCCAGTCTCCCGGCAAAGTGGAACCGGGCACCGCCATGATCGCTGAGTTTCGGGCCCAGAGCGGTGTCGAACGCGCCAAAACAGATCGCGTCGATACCGCCGCCGATCCCGTCCGTCAGGCTGAGTTTCAGGTGCGATTCTCCGACTCTTTTGGCAAAGCGGACCGCAAGATCCGGCAGCACATAGCGTGGGGCAGGGGCACCTGCGCCATAAGGGCCAGCCAGATCAATCTGTTCGATCAGATCGACGGTGGCGGCGCGCGGCATCAGCATCCCGTCCAGCTTCAAATCGGCGGCGCCCAGCTGGTCCGCGCCCTGTTTCGCCAGAAGTGCCGCCAGCCGTTCCATCGCGGGCTCCAGCTTATCCCGCGCCACGGTAAGACCTGCGGCCATCTTGTGCCCGCCGCCTTTCAATAGAAGGCCTTCCCCGGCCAGGCGTTGGATCGACGCACCCAAGTCGATGCCGCTGACAGAACGGCCCGAGCCCTTCCCTTCGTCCCCGTCCAGCCCAATGACGATGGCGGGGCGGTTGGTTGCTTCCTTCAGGCGCGATGCAACGATTCCCACAACACCGGGATGCCAGCCTTCGCCAGCCGCCCAGACCAGCGGGGCGTCCAGTCCGCGCTCTTCCGCTTGCTCCATCGCAGCAGCGCGCACGGCGTTTTCGATCTCACGCCGTTCGGTATTGAGCTGGTCCAGCCGCTCAGCGATTGCTGCGGCTTCATGCGGATTATCGGTGGCCAACAGGCGTGCGCCCAGATCGGCCTTGCCAATACGCCCACCCGCATTCACCCGTGGGCCTAACAGGAACCCCAAGTGATAGGAGGCCGGCGTGGCATCCATGCGTGATACATCGGCCAGTGCCACCAGACCAGGACGCTGACGTCCCGCCATGACCTTCAGCCCCTGGCGGACAAGAGCGCGGTTTGCCTCGATCAGGGGCGCAACATCCGCAACCGTCGCCAATGCCACCAGGTCGAGGAGCGCCATGAGATCGGGGCCGGTGCCCAGGCCCGCCTCACGCATCTGGCGGCGGGTTTCCACCAGCATCAGGAAGACGACGCCGGCGGCACAGAAATAGCCCAGATCGCCGGATTCATCCTGACGGTTCGGATTCACCACAGCCACGCAATCAGGAAGGGTTTCCCCCCCAAGGTGGTGATCCAGAACGATCACATCCGCGCCTTTGGCCGCTGCAATGGGCGCATGGGACAGGGTCCCGCAATCCACGCAGATGATCAGATCATGATGTGCCGCCAAATCTGCCATCGCGGCCTCGTTCGGGCCATAGCCTTCGTCGATCCGGTCCGGCACATAGAGCGTCGCGGCAATCCCCGTCTGCCGCAGCCAGACCAGGAGCAGCGCCGCCGAGCTGCCGCCATCGACGTCATAATCGGCAAAAACGGCGATCCGCTCGCGGTTCTGCACCGCGCGCACGAACCGTGCGGCGGCCACGTCCATATCCTTCATGCGGCGAGGGTCGGGCAGAAGGTCCTTCAGTTGGGGTGTCAGAAACCCTTGTGCCTCGTGCGGGGGCACGCCGCGTCGCGCCAGAACTTGACACAGGGCGAGAGGCAGAGAGGTCTGCTGTGCCATCGCTTCGGCCGCGCGTTCGGTTTCGATGTCCGGTCCGATCCAGCGCCGTCCGGTCAAGGACTGTTCAACACCCAGAAAACTCACGCTCTCCCCCCATATGCCAAGGCCGGACCCTTACACGGGATCCGGCCCTTCATCTGGCTAAAAATATCCTTGCCAAAGGCAGCGGCGCAAGCCGCTTTCCGGCGAGGCGGTTCACACAGGTGTGCGGTAGGTCATGCGGCGCACGGATCCGGTTTTCGAACGCATCAGCAGGGTGGTGGTTTCGACCCAGCCGGGCTCACGCTTGATGCCGGGCACAAGGGTGCCGCCGGTCACGCCGGTGGCGGCAAAGATCACGTCCTGTGTAACCATTTCGTCGCGCGAATAGATCCGGTCCAGGTCGGTGATCCCGGCCTTGGCTGCACGGGCGCGTTCGTCGTCGTTGCGGAAGACCAGGCGGGTAAAGATCTGGCCGCCCATGCATTTCAGTGCTGCCGCGGCAAGCACACCCTCAGGCGCGCCACCTTGGCCCATATACATGTCGATGCCGGTCACGTCGGCTTCGGCGCAGTGCATGACACCGGCCACGTCGCCATCGGTGATCAGCCGGATTGCAGCGCCGGTCGAGCGCACTTCGGCAATCATGTCTTCGTGGCGCGGACGCTCCAGGATGCAAACAGTGATGTCAGACGCGTCGCAGCCTTTGGCGGCGGCCAGCGCCCGAACCCGTTCGGCCGGTGACATGTCCAGCGACACCACGCCGTCTTCGTAACCCGGACCGATGGCCAGCTTGTCCATGTAGGTGTCCGGGGCGTGCAGCATCGAGCCGCGCGGGCCCATGGCAATAACGGTCAGCGCGTTGGGCATGTCCTTGGCGGTCAGCGTCGTCCCTTCAAGCGGATCCAGAGCGATATCCACGCCCGGTCCCGAACCAGTGCCGACCTCCTCACCGATATACAGCATCGGGGCCTCGTCACGTTCGCCTTCGCCGATCACGACAACACCGGCGATATCGAGCATGTTCAGCTGCTCACGCATGGCGTTCACAGCAGCCTGGTCGGCGGCTTTTTCATCTCCGCGACCAACCAACTTGGCCGAGGCCAGAGCCGCTTGTTCGGCTACACGGGCCAAGCCCAAAGAAAGCATACGGTCATGAAATTCGGCTTGAGGCGACATGTAAAAACCCTTGCATGGTGTGTTTCTGCCCCTCTAGCGCAGCCAGGGGGGCGTTCACAAGCATGTTTGCGTTAAAACCCGTGATCGGGCGGCGAAACCGGAACTCATCTCGAATTCCGGCCCGAAGCGTTTGCAAAAACTCGCCGTCGAGTTCAGACTGTTTCGATCCGCAGGGCAACCGGTTCGCTGGCCATCACATCCGACGCGCGCATGGCAGCAATTGCTTCTTCCAGCTGGCGGCGCTGTGTCTTGTGGGTGACGATGATCACCGGGGCCTCGGAACTGTCGTGCTGGGTTTGACGCATGCGGTCGATGCTGACGCCTGCATCGCCCAGGGCAGTGGCGATCTTGGCCATGGCGCCCGGGCGGTCCAGCAGACTGGTGCGCAGGTAATAGGGTGCGGGCGAGTTCGAGCTGGCGGTCGGTACGTCCTTCAGCCCTGCCGCCGGTTGACCAAAGGTCGCGACGCGGAAACCACGCGCCAGATCGCAGACATCTCCCATAACCGCGCTGGCGGTGGGGCCTTCGCCAGCACCCGGACCCCGCAACACGACCTGTTCGACCGCGTCGCCTTCGATCACCACCATGTTGGTGCCGCCTTTAAGCTGACCCAACGGGCTGTCAGCAGGCACCAGGCAGGGCGACATGCGTTGCTCCAATCCGCGCCCGGTCAGTTGCGCGACGCCCAGAAGCTTGATCTTGAAGCCCATGCTGGCCGCTTGGTTGATATCCTCGATCGAAATCCGCTGGATCCCTTCCAGTTCAACCCCATCGAAATTCACCTTGGTGCCGAAGGCGATCGAGGACAGCAGGGACAGCTTGTGACCTGCGTCGATACCGCCAACATCCAGGTTCGGATCGGCTTCGAGATAGCCCAGCTGGTTGGCTTCCTCAAACACCTCGTCGTAGGGCAGTCCGGCGTCCTGCATCCGGGTTAGGATATAGTTGCAGGTTCCGTTCATCACGCCCATCACGCGGGTGATTTCGTTGCCCGCAAGCCCTTCGGTCAGCGATTTGATCACCGGGATACCACCCGCGACGGCGGCTTCGAACCGGATGACCTTGCCAGCAGCTTCGGCTGTTTCTGCAAGGGCTTGGCCATGGTGGGCCAGCAGGGCCTTGTTTGCAGTGACCACATCCTTGCCGGTGGCCAATGCCGCTTCGGTCGCGTCCTTGGCTGGGCCTTCATGGCCACCCATCAATTCCACAAACACATCGACATCGTCGCGTTTGGCCAGTGCGACCGGGTCGGTTTCCCAGGCATAGCCGCTGAGAGAAACGCCTCGGTCCTTGGAGGCGTCGCGGGCGCTGACGGCCACGATTTCGATAGGGCGGCCAGTGCGCGCCTCCAACAGGGCGGCCTGGCGGCGGATGATCTTGACGACGCCAATGCCGACCGTGCCCAAACCTGCGATACCAAGACGAAGGGGCTGAGACATGGTTGGAGGTCCTTGTGTGTTTTGGGTGTTCGACTAATTCGAGTTTCGCATTAGCCGGTTCAGAGGGGCCGTGCAACGCCGGACCTGCCATGGAAAGCAGAAGACCGAGCTTTCCAAGGCGTCGGTGCTATACACCGGTCAGTCAGCCGTCGATCCCTTGCTCCAGCCGGTCACGCGATTCGTCGTCAACACCTGCAGTTTCCAACGCTGCGGCGCGGCGCTTCAATCGATCCCGACGGGCATTGAGGTTGTCCTGAATTTCCTGCCCAGCTTGTTGCGGAGAGGGCAGCGGCACGACAGACTGATCGAGTGGTTGCAGTGTCGGATAAGACGCTTTCTTGAGCTCCGGAGAAATTTGCGCTTCGATCTCGGGCACGCGAGTGCAGGCTGTCGCAAGCACAGCAGCACAGAGCACGGAAAATATGGTCAGGGTGGTGCGGATCATGCCAAGCTTCCGGTTCATTTGAGGCCTTGATGCCTTCTGTACCCTGCCGATGCAAGCAGGGCTTTTATCTGAACAAATGTTCATATAACGTCGAGGGATGGCGCGTACCCAAGGATCTCATTCGGATATCACAGGCCCCCGCATCCAGGCGGCGGCGCTGAAACTGTTTGCCCAACATGGCTATGCAGCCGTTTCGATGCGGCAGATCGCCAAGGAGGTGGGCGTTCAGGCTGGAGCCTTGTACAACTATACCCCCGACAAGCAAAGCATGCTGTTTCGCCTGATGAAGACCCACATGGTCGATCTTCTGACCGCGTGGGAGGAAAGCGAGAGTCCCGAAGGCCCGCTGGAGCAGCTGAGACACTTTACCCGCTTTCACATCCGGTTTCACCGGGAGCGGCCGGAAGAGGTGTTTATTGCCTACATGGAGCTGCGAAATCTCTCGCCCGAGAATTTTGCCGAGATCGAGGCCCTGCGGGGGCAGTATGAAAACGCTCTGGAGACGATCCTGAAAGCAGGGGTCGAGGCCGGGCAGTTCCATGTGCCCGATACCAAGATCGCCACCTTGGCGGTCATTGCCATGCTGACCGGTGTCAACACGTGGTACCGCGCCGGTGGACGTCTTTCGCTGGATGAAGTGGAAGCAATCTATTGGGACATGGTGCGCAAGTCCGTAGCACCATGACTGTCATTCATGCCGCCAAATCATAGTGATGCAGGTAGCGCTCTTTGACGATGCCTTCTTCGTCTGGGTGCACATGGGGTTGGCGCCAGGCTTCACCGGCAAATGCTGCCAACGCCTCGACGGACTCCCAAACCATCACCATGCAGAACTCATTTGGAGCTTCGGCCCTAGGCAATCCGGGCGTGATGGAGATCAGCCCCTCCTGCTCCCGCATCAGCGGCAGGGCGGTGTTCAGGAAAAAGTCGCGGAACTGGTCAATCTTGCCGTCGTGGATGACAGCGCGGAAAATACGGACAAGCATGATGGTCTCCTGAGCTGTTCAGGAAACCATCGTACCACATCAATGGGCAGGCTTGATGAACGTGCCGTTGCGTAGATCGCGCATTGCCTGTTGCAGTTCGTTCTGCGTGTTCATCACGATGGGGCCGTGCCATGCGACGGGCTCCTGAATCGGCGCGCCTGAGATCAACAGGAACCTGATGCCTTCTGGACCGGCTTGAACCGTCACCTCGTCTCCGGTCCCAAACCTGATCAAGGTACGGTCGCCGGACATGTCGCGGATATTGACTTCTTCGCCTGCGATCTCCTTTTCCAACAGAATGCCTGTCGGGGCCGAAGCATCTGCAAAAGCGCCGGCGCCTTCGAAGACATAGGCAAAGGCCCTGCGATACGTATCGATTCTGAAGGTCTTCCTGACGCCTGCGGGCACGAAAATATCCAAGTATTGCGGATCGGCAGCGATTCCGTCTACCGGACCTGTCTTGCCCCAGAATTCCCCGACGATGACTTTAACACGGGTACCATCATCGTCGATGATTTCGGGGATCTCTTTCGACTGAACATCCTGATAACGCGGCGCCGTCATTTTCTGGCTGGCGGGCAGGTTGCCCCACAGCTGGAAACCATGCATCTGCCCTGCGGCGTTGCCCTGAGGCATTTCCTGATGCAGAATGCCTGACCCGGCCGTCATCCATTGCACGTCACCCGCCCCAAGCGTGCCGGTATTGCCCAGCGAATCCCCGTGTTCGACGGTACCGGAAAGCACATAGGTTATCGTTTCGATGCCGCGATGCGGATGCCAGGGAAAGCCGCGCAGAAAGTCTTCTGGGCGGTCATTGCGGAAGTCGTCAAACAGCAGGAACGGATCCAATTCTGTCGGGTCCTGAAAACCGAAGGCACGGTGTAGCTTGACGCCAGCCCCTTCCATCGTCGGGGTGGCGGCGCGGGTTTCGAGAATGGGACGGATGGACATACCTGTGTCTCCTGCCTGACTACGGATGCTTCCAAGATAGCTGTGCGGCAGGGTGGTTCAATCCGGCCTGAGGCAGGGGGAGTGTGCACAAGCGCGCAGAATGGTTTGCATTACACTCAGAGACGGTCATAGGATCGTGTATGGGACAAGCTGCCGACATTCTGGCGACCTTGCCGCGCGACAAGCTGATTGCAGCCCTCCGATTGATCGATTTCATGCTGGGGGACGCATTGAAAATGGAGGATGCGGACAACGTTCTGACGGCAATGTCCGAACATATCCGTGCGGCCGGTATCCCGCTGGATAGGGCAACCTCGATCGTTCCGCTCCTGCACGCCGAAGCCGTGGCCAGCGCCCGGTTCTGGGAGCGGGGTAAGGGGCCGCGCAGTTTCCTGTTTCCGTTTTCCGAGGAAAGCGGAGAAGGCTATGCGCATTCGCCGGCGGCGGAGGTTCATGAGACTGGCAACTGGGTGGATCTGTGGCTGCCAGACACGCCCGATGAACGCTATGACATCGTGGCTGATCTCAAAACCGAAGGCTACGTCCACTACCTCATGGCGCCGGTTTTCATGAAAAGCGGAATGGCGGGGACGTTCAGTTTTGCAACCAAGCACACCGATGGGTTTTCGGCGCAGGACTTGGCATTTCTGCGCGCCGTATTTCCGTCTCTGGCCGCGTGTCAGGATATTCTGGCGACGTCACGCGCCATGAACGAAGTCATGCGGATCTATGTAGGCGAGGAGCCTCGCCGCCGGATCCTGTCAGGTGACGTGCACCGTGGCGAGGTCATGCATATCCGGTCGGCCATTCTGTTTGCGGATATGCGCCGGTTTACGGATCTGACTTCTGGCATGGAGGCCGAAGAGGCGACGGGGTTGCTGAACCGTTACTATGATTGCCTGGTGCCCTCGATCGAGGAACAGGGCGGCGAGGTGCTGAAATTCATCGGTGACGGGGTGCTTGCAATATTTCGGGTCGAGGAAGAGACGCAGGCCGTTTGTTGTAAAGCATTGGAGGCGGCACGGGCGGGGTTGCGGCAGGTTACAGAAAACAGTCTGAAACCTCGGTTCGAGGTTGGGATCGCCCTGCATCTGGGTGAGGTGGCCTATGGCAATGTCGGGTCCGGCATGCGGCTAGATTACACGGTGATCGGGCGCGACGTAAACCTGGCGGCGCGGTTGGCTGGGCTGTGTGGCAGCCTGAACAAACCGCTTTTGATTTCAGCCCCGTTCAGGAACATGGTCAAAGCGGAAGCTGTGTCTTTGGGGAAATGTGATCTGAAGGGGATCGCGGATCCTCAGGGTGTCTTTGCCGTATCCTTAGAGGAGTGAACCCCACGAATGTTTTATGTGCGCTTGGCCCGGGTCTGGATCAGGTCTGACCGGACCACCAAGTGGAGGGTTTGACCCGTTCGCCATGTTTGCGCGCCAGTCTGAGGGCCAGTCCGCGCCAGCGCGACAAGGCCAGTCTCAGCCAGAGTCTATCGCGCAGCCGCGTGTAGTCACGGTTGAACGGGCAGACCCGCATGCAGATTGCGCAATCGGACGCCATCTTGGCCCAGAAAGAGAAGCATTTTTCGGCATCCGAAGTCCATTTGCGCACGCCCTTGATGGCCGAGACATTGGCCGTATCGGTTGAAGGCGGCCCGTAGGGCAGCGCCTTGACCGGGCAGGCATCGGCGCATTTGGTACAGATGTCGCAAAACGCCCGGACGCCTTGGGGTTTGGGCTGATCGAGAGCAAGCGGCAGGTTGGTGAAGATCTTGGAGAACCGCAACCGGGGTCCAAACTCCGGCGTGATCACCATCTGATTGCGGGCATATTCGCCTAGTCCTGCCTTGATCGCATAGGGAATGACCAGCCCGGTATCATTCATCGACGGCACAGCCTCGTACCCGAGGTTGCGAATATAGGCAGCAAGCTGCATCACGATGGAAGCTTCGTGGCTGTATTCGCGCCCCGTCGCGGCCCCGGCAAGGGCCGAAGGGTAGGTGGCGACCAGCTCCTGTTCCATCTCGTGCCCCAGCACGATCACGTGGGTCAGCCCGTCAGGCAGGTCATGAGGGGCCTCGGACATGTCCCGCGCATCAACGCGGGCAGAGTAGAGCCAGCGATCGTCCAGATCGGTGACGCCACAGAGATCAGCGCCGAAGAACTTGGCAATGCGCTTGATCTCGGCGCTCATCCTGCTGGGGTCTTCAATCTCCAACGCGTCCTTGGCAACGGGCGTGTCGTTCTGAATCGGAGCCTGGAAGCCTTCGCGCAGCCCCTGGTCCGCCTTGCGGTTCGAAACAATGTCCGAAATCAGCCATGCCGCATTACGCAGGGCAAAATCCCTCTGGGTAAAGCCGTCGCCCCGGCGCGGGGCAGCTTCCATCCGATAGGAGGAGAAGAACTTTTTCGTGTGTTTCGATTTGACCCGGTCATCCCAGAAGGCGCGCGTGAAAATGTCGTTGCGTTGTGCAAACCGTTCGAAGTCGTCGGTGACATCGATACCGGCACGGGCGTCGCCGTCGCGTTGTGGCGGGGTATTGCTGGGCCATGACATGCGGGAACGTTAACGAGTGAAGTTGCGAGCGGCAATGGGCGATGATGGCCAACGGGCCGAGCCCGGAGGCAAGAGCATTCGACGGAAAGCTCAGTCGAAGAGAGAGGTAATCCAATCGCGAACCAGCATGGTTTCGGCTCTCTTGGGTGTATCGCCTGTGGCGGGCATAAGGTAATGTCCTTGTCCCATCGGGATTTCGGCCTTGACCAGATGTACCAACCGCCCCTGAGCCAACGGCAATTCCGCGTAACGGCGCATGAGCATCGCCACCCCGGTGCCCGCAGCCGCAATTTCGATGGCTGCAAGTGTCGTGTCCACGAAAAGCGTGGCCTTGCGGTCATCCATCGGGACATTTTCCAGCTTTGACAGGCGCTGCCAATGGTCCTGATAGCCGTGGATATGAATCAGGGTTTTTTCAAAGACCTGCGGAAGGGTTTGCAATTTCCGTGCCAAACCGGGAGCTGCGGTTGGTATGACCGTTTCTTGCGAAAGCCGATGCGCCCTGCGATCGAACCAGCCGGCAGGTCCAAGGCGCAGGTCGATATCGACGTCTTCGTCCGCGGTGCTGTCGGCCCAGACTGCCGAAATCAGGCGTATGTTTATGTGCGGGTGCGCGGAATGAAACGCGCCCAAGTTGGGCGCAATCCAAAGCACCGCTGTCGAAACAGGTGCCCGCACCGTCACGGTGTGTACCTTGGCTGGGCCGATAAGCCCGCGGGTGGAATAGGCGATATCGTCCAGCGCCTGAGACACGGTCGGATAGTAGGCATGGCCAAGTTCCGTAAGATCCAGATGCCGAGAGCGGCGCAAGAACAGCGCAACGCCAAAGCTTTTCTCAAGGCTGCGAACCTGATGACTCACGGCGGCTTGGGTCAGGCCCAGTTCCTCGGCAGCTGCAGTAAAGCTTTTCAGGCGGGCGGAGGCCTCGAAGGCACGGAGCCAGACGAGGTTGGGCAGGTCGGACATCTGTTGCAAATTTTCTTTAGGGCAGATGTCATTATTATTCGTTTTTGTTTTGCCTTAGGTCAAGCTAGCGATGGGTGCAGAAGCATTTGGAGGAGATTACGATGGGCACCAATCTGAAAGTGGGCTTCATCGGCTTGGGCAATGTCGGCGGGAAACTCTCCGGGTCGCTGTTGCGCAACGGGGTGGACCTGACCGTACATGATCTGAACGAAGACCTGGTCTCTGAGTTTGTTGGCCGAGGGGCCCAGCGAGGAGAAGGTCCGGCCCAGATGATGCGCGATTGCGACGCTGTGATAACCTGTCTGCCGTCGCCCGCGGCGTCGGACGCCGTGATGCAGCAGATGCTGCCCGAGGTCAGGGAAGGCAAGATTTGGATGGAGATGTCCACGACCGACACGGCCGAAGTGGAGCGTCTGGGCGGTATGGTCATCGAACGCGGTGGGCGCGCTGTGGACTGTCCGGTTTCTGGTGGGTGTCATCGGGCAGCGACGGGCAACATCTCGATCTTTGCCGGATGCGACCGTGATACGTTCGAAACGATCCTGCCACTGCTGACCACGATGGGGCGGCGCATCTTGCACACTGGTGGTTTGGGCTCTGCTTCAATCCTGAAAGTGGTGACCAATTATCTGGCGACGGCCAATCTGATCTCCTGCGCCGAGGCGCTGACCGTGTCCAAGGCCGCCGGAATGGACCTGAATGTCGCGTTCGAGGCGATGCGGATCAGCTCGGGCAATTCTTTCGTGCACGAGACCGAAAGCCAGGTGATTCTGAACGGGTCGCGCGACATCTCCTTCACCATGGATCTGGTGAAGAAGGATATCGGCCTGTTTCAGGAGGTCGCGGACCGTGCCAATGTGCCATTGGAGTTGAACCCGAAGATGATCGAAATCTTCGACGATGGCATCGCGCGATATGGCGAACGGGAGTTGTCGCCCAACATCATCAAACGATTGGAAGATGCGACCGGACTGGACATTACCGCGCCGGGATTCCCGTCGGAAATGCTGGACGATGAGCCGGAAGAACCCGGATACGAGGTTGTCGTTCGTCGGCAGGCCGCCGAGTAGGCCGCTACCCAGGTCACGCCGACCCAGGTTTGAACCCGGTGGGGCTGTTCGCCTGCCGGGTTTGCCTGTATGACCCTGCCGTCAGCAGGGGGTGAACAAATGAATGACGAAGTCTTGGCGGTTGTGAATGCATCGACACCGCGGCGGTATTTGGGTGTCGGGATGCTGGCCGTAGTGGGCGGCATTGTTCTGTATGTCGCCTTTGCGGCTCCACCGTCGGCGGCGTGGTTTGCCTTTCTCTTGGTTGTTGGCGTTGCTGCGCTCTATGTGGCGGCGCGCATGTGGCAGGCGACCGAGCACCGGATTGAGCTGACGACCGAGGAGTTGCGGTGTTCGAACGGGACGGTCATCGCCCGGGTTGAAGATCTGGAGGCGGTGGATCGCGGCTTCTTTGCGTTCAAGCCGTCAAACGGGTTTCTGTTGAAAACCGGCGTATCGCAAAGCCGTGCCTGGATGCCCGGCTTGTGGTGGCGCATGGGGCGCCGGATTGGCATCGGTGGGGTGACGCCCGGATCGCAAAGCAAGGCGATGGCAGAAATCATTGCAGCCTTGCTGGTGCAATCCGGAAAAGTGAGGTGATGCAGGTCGATTTTCGCAAGGTGGTTTGCACTGTTGACCGGGTGGCCGCTGGCATCATCCGTTCTGGTCAAAGTTCAGCTGCGGGCCAAATCTCAACCGTGTGAAAACGAAGTTTTCCAGGTTCTTGTCATCCATGCCAATGTTGAAGACCGGCTCGAATACATTGCGGGTCTCGACCAGAACGACGACCTCGTCATTCGGCATGACGGGCAGTTTATCTTCCAACTCGGCGACCGAAGCAGTGCTCAATGGATTGCCATAACCTCCGCGGACCCGGGACCAGACGATTTCATACCGATCGTCGTCTTCATCCCAGCGCACGACTGAAACCCGCAACTGAGCGTCCGAACCGGTGCGTGTCAAAACCTGCAACAGGGAATGCATGCTGGTGACGTAGGTTTCCGTGATGTCCTCGGTTTCGCGCGACAGCAAGTCACTGATGGTATAGGCCGCCTTCAGGTTGACCGTGCTCTGACGATAGCCGTCAAAGAACACGTAAACCCCTGCAAAGGCCCAGAAAATGATTGGCATGGCCAATGCGAATTCTACAGATACGGCGCCTTCGGTGTCTTTGGCAAAGGACTTGGCCCGGTTCCAGAGTGCAGTCAGCATCGGCATCACCTCGGCTCTTGAACAAAGGCTGAAGAGGCTACCAGCGCAAACTGACCGGCGCCGTCCTTGACCACGCTGTTACCCAAACCGGTGGATGGGAATACCGGGTCGATCTTGGCGCAGGCTCTAAGGATCATCAGTTCGTTGGATTGACCGTTTTCGAAAGAACGGACTGGTGCGACTTCTTCCGATTGATCGGTGCAATCGGGGGTGGAATCAATTGCAGTCAACGCGCGAGGATCCAGCTGGATCATTTCAAGTCGCAGGTTGGAATCGCAATCCTGGATGAACCCGGCTCGGGTACAGATCAGATCCTTGATTTCGTCATGTTGCGGCGCTGCTCCGGTGCCCAGACGGATATCGCGGATGGTAATGTCCATGGCGCGTTCCAGACTGGCATGGCGCAAGGTGATCATGCCCAGTTCGACACCGGACATGAGGAAGAACATCATCATCGGGAACGTGATGGCGAACTCGACCGTGGCGCTGCCGTCTTCCGAGCGCCGGAACTTGCGGATCCAATTTGAAAAAGACCGGATCATTGTGTCAGCCTCAACTTGCGGATCGAAGAGGCGATGGAAGAGAAGGCTTCGGTGATTTCGAGACCATCCACGTCAAAGGCGTGAGAATCCGAGCTGGCGCAGTCGTCCAGTACGGCCTGACCCGAGGACGGTGCTTCGAACCCTATTGTGAACACGATTATGCCGGCGTCTTTGGCGGCATCACAGACATTGGATGTGCGCGAATTCTTGGTCGAGGACCCCACCGATTCACGTGGGTGGTAATACCAATCGTCCCAGGCCTGATCATCGTTCATCCAGGGCTCATAGAAATCCTCGACGAAGCCTTCCATGGCGACATGCGCCCAGACGTCGGGATACTCAATAGCAAAGGCTTCGCCGGGTTCCGGCGGGATCGTGCGCCAACGGCGGCAAGTTCCGTTCCAACGGTAGCGCGAGCAATAGGTGATGGCTTCCTGGTTACCATAGGCGTGGTCTTCCCAGTCTCCCGTCTCCAACCAGTAATACTCGTCCCATTCAGGGGCATAGATCGAATAACGGTCTTCCTGGTCATTATACCAGATGTCCGAGTCTCCGGACTTGAATTCATCGCGCAAGTAATACTGAGTTGTGTTCTGACCATCGGTCATGAGCACTACGACTTTGAGTGTTTCGCCGTCAAAATAGGGTGCGGGGCGCGAATTGAAGCCGGGATCCACGTGGCCGCCGTCGATCATCGACTGGATCACGGGGTTTACGCTGGAATCCAGAAGGGCCGTCCCCCACTTCATACCGATATCGATGGACGTGTTGCCCTCGGCGGTCAGGCCGGAAATGAAGGACTTCAGGGTGTTCCGGTCGTTTTCAAAAACGATCGTCTCGCGATGCGACGCATGCGGGCAAATCGGGCGCGCAACCAGAGTATTGGACTCGAGCCCGTTCTGATCATCGTCACGCCCCAGAACGTTGTCGTAGTCCGAGTTGTAGGTCCACGGATCAAAATGCGCTGTTTGTGCCAAGGCGGCCGTCGTGCTGACGCCTGCGGTCTGGAAGTCATTACTCTGGAAGTTCACGCAATGAGAATAGCTGTGTTCGCCCGATATGTTGAATTCGGTCAGGAATTCCTCCGGCAGTGCCACCTGGGCTGCGTAGGGAATGATCGAAATCGACAGCTTGCCCTCTTCGGTATTGTCCACCATCTGGTCGACGAAATCACGTGCAGCGACCTTGAGATTTGTCAGACGACTGTTCGAGTTCATTGAACCGGAAACGTCCAGAACAAGAGAGATCTCGACACTGCCGATGCTTTCTTCGGCGGTGCTGGCAGCAGGGGCCGTCAGCGTATCGACGCCGCCCATGTGCATGAATTGTGTATCGATATCTGCATTGGCTGTGGCGGCCACATTGCGGAAACCCAGTCCTTCAGTCACCGTCACGCCGGACAGGTACTGACCCAATCCTGCCTTGGCGAAATAGTCTTCGACCACGTCCTCGGGGTCGAGGGTCTGGTCAAGGTCGGCCGCGGCCAGCACAGCGCGATCCAGCGTATACTGCAGCTTGGCCCGGTCCCGTTCAAAACGCATGAGGTCGATGCCGATACCACCAACCATCAGAATGATCAGAAAGACATAGACGCCGAACACCAGCATGGCGCCGTCTTCGTCACGGGCAAAACCGCTGGTGAAACGGCCCAGACGGAGTTTCGTCTGCTCCAACAGGGTGCGGGAACCTGGGATGACTTTGGTCGCCTTTTCCGATTTTGGGCCGCGCATGGAACCTCAGTTCTGCTCGAAGGAGCATGCCAATCAACAGATACACTTCGTCTCACCCGTAATGGCGTTCGAAAGTGGCTGAATTTTGACGAAAACCGCGCGAAATGTGTTGGATTAACGGCGTTCTTTTTGACAGTCCCGGCTCGTTGCTTCGGGTTGTTTCCATGTGTCGAACAGTCAATGAGAATCAATTGGTTGACGATCCGGAAACGGCCAATGTCATTACTTGCAACTAATGGAATGCCTAAAATGGTCGCACTTCGCTGGAAAGTCGTCATATTAGGCCTGCATGACATTGGTTTGGGCCGAGTCGGTTCAAACAGCAGGAGGAAAGAATGCTGCATCGCGCGAATGAACCCAGTTTCCGTGAAAGTGTGGACCTGATGTTCAACAGGGCCGTCGCCTTGATGGACCTGCCGCCTGGGCTGGAGGAGAAGATCCGGGTTTGCAACGCGACCTATACCGTGCGTTTCGGGGTGCGCCTGAGGGGACAGATACAGACCTTTGTTGGCTACCGTTCGGTCCACTCCGAGCATATGGAGCCGGTCAAGGGCGGGATCCGTTTCGCACCTTCGGTGAACCAGGACGAGGTCGAAGCACTTGCGGCGCTGATGACCTACAAATGTGCTCTGGTCGAGGCGCCGTTTGGCGGATCGAAAGGCGGATTGTGCATTGATCCGCGCCAGTATGACGAGCACGAGCTTGAGCGGATTACCCGCCGTTTCGCTTATGAGCTGGCCAAGCGTGACCTGATCCATCCATCGCAGAACGTGCCGGCGCCCGACATGGGCACGGGCGAACGCGAAATGGCCTGGATCGCAGACCAGTACGCACGAATGAACACGACGGACATCAATGCGCGCGCTTGTGTGACCGGCAAGCCGATCAACGCGGGCGGCATCCAGGGCCGGACCGAGGCCACGGGTCGCGGCGTCCAATATGCGCTGCGCGAGTTCTTCCGGGACAAGCGGGACATGGAGCAGGCCGGGCTGACCGGGTCGCTCGATGGCAAGCGGGTCGTCATCCAAGGGCTGGGCAATGTGGGCTACCACGCGGCCAAGTTCCTGCAGGAGGAGGACGGGTGTCGGATCACGGGTATCATCGAAAGGGATGGCGCCCTGTTCAACGAAAACGGGCTGGATGTCGAAGGTGTTCACACCTGGATCACCAAACATGGTGGCGTTACCGGCTTCCCGGATGCGACACATACTGCGGAAGGGGCGGCAGTCTTGGAAGAAGACTGCGACATCCTGATTCCGGCGGCGCTGGAAGGGGTGATCAACCTTTCCAATGCCGAGCGGATCAAGGCGCCGCTGATCATCGAAGCTGCCAACGGTCCAATCACGGCCGGGGCGGATGAAGTACTGCGCGACAAGGGAACTGTTATCATCCCGGACATGTATGCAAATGCCGGCGGTGTGACCGTATCCTATTTCGAATGGGTCAAGAACCTCAGCCATATCCGATTTGGCCGGATGCAGCGCCGTCAGGAAGAAGCGCGGCACCAACTGGTTATCGACGAATTGCAGAGGCTGGACGACTACCTCGGTGATGCCTGGTCGATGTCGCCGGACTTCAAGGACAAGTACTTGCGGGGTGCTGGGGAACTGGAGCTGGTGCGCTCGGGGCTCGATGACACGATGCGGATTGCGTATCAGTCGATGCGGGAAGTCTGGCACAGTCGTGACGATGTGCGGGATCTGCGCACGGCGGCGTACCTGGTGTCGATCGACAAGGTCGCCAAAAGCTATCGTGCCAAGGGGCTCTGATCCCAAAGCCAAGTCTGCCTTTCGGCGCGTCGGATCGGATCCGGCGCGCCGTCTTAATTGGGCGGGAAGGAAAGTCGCGGGTTTTCCTTGAACGCTTTACCTCTAGCGGGTCTGAACCGGGTACGGCTGACCTTCGAAGACAGTGCCCCAAATCGGAATCTCGCTGATCTGATCGCTTGTGACCTCATAAGGGTTCTGTTCTAGCACGACAAAATCTGCCTTCTTCCCCGCCCGGATCGAACCGAGATCGTCTTCGCGACGCAAGATCCAGGCGGCGTCGATGGTGACGGCACGAAGCGCCGCGTGTACATCCAGACGCTCCGTGGCGGCGTTTTCATTGCCGTTGATCGTCACGCGCCGAACGGCAGTTTCCACCAGTGTCAGTGGTGCCAAGGGAGCCATGGGTGCGTCGGAATGCAGTGCGATCACCAAACCCTGTCTTTTGGCACCCGCCAGGGGCACCATGTGCCGTGCGATGTCCGCGCCCAGCCAATTGGCAGAATAAACATCGGACAGGATGTACTGGTAGTACGGGTTTGCAGAGACTGCCATGCCCAGAGCGGCCATCTGGCGCATTTGGTCTTCATGGGCAAAAGCGAAGTGTTCCAGCACTGTGCGATGATCAAAACGTGGGGTCCTGTCTTGATAACCGCGCACGAACTCGATCAGCTTTTTCGCTGAGAGATCGCCGTTTGTGTGGGCGTGCAATTGAAACCCGTTTTCCCAGAAGAATTCCCCCCAGTGTTGCGTGACGTCCAGCGGGGCCATCCACAGGCCCTCGTGCCCGTCCTTGTAGCCCGGAAAGCCATATTGCGAGAGGCCCGAGAAAATCGCCCCGTCCATCATCAACTTGAAATGATTGTCGAACAGTACTCGATCGGTGTTCTGGGCGCTCCAGCCCCGGATTTCGGCCAGTGCCTCTTCGGGAGTTTTCTTGCGGGCCAAGAAATCGGTGATGATCGGTGTCAGGATGATGCGGGCCGGGGGCTGGACCTCGGCGGCGGTGGCACGGATCAGGGCGGTTTCGCCTTCCGGATCGCCGAAGATCCCAATCCCCATGTCGAGCGCCGTTGTGACGCCGGATTGGTGCAGCATCTCGAAGAAATTGCGCATGCCGGCCCCATATCTGGCGGGGTCAAACAGGAAAGGCAGCTTGCTCACCAGCACCTTGGCGCCGTTTTCCCAGAAATGGCCGTTCTCCCAATCGGCTTCCTTCGGATAAACCAGCGCATCTTCCGGCGTGATGCCCAGCAGTTCGATTGCGGCATCATTGACGATCAGCTCGTGAAACGACCGATGCCAAAGCGCCACCGGTGTTTCCGGAAACCAGGCATTCAGTTGTGGGCGTTTGACGTTCCCATGCCACAAAGGGTGATACCCCCAGGCAATAAAGGGAATATCAGGGTCCTGATTTTCGGCCTGATAGTCCGCGACCAGCGTCTTGAGCTTGGCCGCATAGTCTTCGGGTGATGTGGCACCCGGGAAGTTGCCAGTGGGCAGGGACCAATCGTCCGGGGCAAGAAAGGCGAATTGCGTCAGAACTGCAGGCAGAGAAGGATGCACATGTGGATCGATGAAGCCGGGCATCAGGATCTTGTCTTCGAATTGGCGGTCAATTGTGGCGTCGCTTGATTCGATCATCGACTGCAGCGTGTCGAGCGAGCCAACAGACACGATCCGCCCATCCCGCACGGCCACGGCGGTGGCCCGGGGGTTGGAATCTTCCATTGTCAAAATGGTTTTGGCAGTGAAAACGGTCAGGTCCTGGGCGCTTGCCGGAGACAGGTGGAATGCAGCTGCAACAGCAGCCATCGCCAATCGATTCATGTGACTGTCCTTTTTCAAATCTGAGTTTTTTGATAGCAGGTGCCGCTTCATTGGGTGAGAGGTCGGGCATCAAGACGTTGCGGCATAGGTTTGACCTGCCTGGCGGGAGTCAAAGCCTGTTGATTTTCCGACATGCTCTGACGTTATTAGGACTAGACAGATGTGGTTAGTTCGTGTGACCTCATTCTCGAATTCTGCTTGGTTGGTCCGGATGCGTGTAGTGTGCGACCTTGGCCGGGTGGAAAATGACGACGGGCTGGACGGGCGCAGAAACCCGACGGTCCGCTTCCCAGGGGAGAGCGATCATGCAGTTTTCAGGCTGGCGTGTGCTGAAGGAAGGGTTGACCGGCAACAAGGGGTGGACGCCGCATTGGCGCGATCCGCAACCGAAGTCGGAGTATGACATAATCATCATTGGCGGCGGCGGGCACGGTCTGTCCACTGCATACTACCTCGCGAAGGAACACGGGCTGCGCAACATCGCGGTGCTGGAGAAGGGCTATCTGGGTGGTGGCAATATCGGCCGAAACACCACGATTGTTCGCGCGAACTACTTCCTGCCCGGAAACTCGGAGTTCTATTCCCACACCCTGAAGCTGTGGGAAGGATTGGAAGAAGAGCTGAACTACAACGTGATGATGTCGCAACGGGGGCAGATTGCTCTGTTTCACTCAGACGCCCAGCGGGACGCGGCGGCGCGGCGCGGAAATGCGATCATCAATCAGGGCGACGATGCCGAAATGTTGAGCGTCGAGAAGCTGCGCCAGATGGTGCCGTTTCTCAACTATGACAACGCCCGATTCCCGATCTATGGCGCCTTGTTGCAGCGCCGGGCCGGAACCGCGCGCCATGATGCGGTGGCCTGGGGCTATGCCCGTGGTGCAGACCAGCTGGGTGTCGACCTGATCCAGAATTGCGAAGTGACCGGGATCGATATCGAGGGCGGTGAGGTCAAGGGTGTGCAAACCGTTCGTGGTGCCATTCGGGCCAAAAAGGTGGCGATTGTGGTGGCCGGTCGATCAAGTCTTGTCGCTGCCATGGCGGGGATGCGGCTGCCGATCGAAAGCCATGTCTTGCAAGCCTTCGTGACCGAAGGGCTGAAACCCTGCATTGATCATGTGATCAGCTTTGGGATGGGGCATTTCTATATCAGTCAATCGGACAAGGGCGGGCTGGTGTTCGGCGGCGATCTGGACATGTATGCCTCCTATGCGGCCCGAGGGAATCTGCCGATCATTGAGCATGTGATGGAGGCCGGCATGGCGCTGATGCCGCGGATCGGCAAGGCGCGGGTTTTGCGAAGTTGGGGAGGTATCATGGACATGTCGCCCGACGGTTCGCCAGTGATCGACAAGACCCATATTGACGGTCTCTATCTGAATTGCGGTTGGAACTATGGTGGGTTCAAGGCGGTGCCGGCGTCTGGCAACTGTTTTGCGCATCTGATCGCAACGGATCGCCCGCACGATGCGGCGGCAAAATTCCGGCTGGACCGGTTTGCCACCGGGCGCGGTATCATGGATGAGGAGGGGACCGGTGCGCAACACAACCTGCATTGAGTTGATGTGTCTGGGTTCAGGGGGCGCTGCCCCCTCGGCCATGCGGCCTCACCCCCGGAGTTTTATGAGCAAAGTGAATGAGGAGCGTGGCGCATGAGGATCACCTGTCCGATCTGCGGGGAACGGGATCGCCGCGAATTCTATTATCAGGGGGCGGCGATGGCGCGGCCGTCGGAGGACGCCGGGGCCGAGGCGTTTCATGATTATGTCCACCTGCGGGACAATCCGGCCGGGGTGACGCGGGATCTTTGGTATCACGAAGGGGGCTGCGGCGCCTGGATCGTCGTGGAACGCAATACGTTGACCCATGAGATACTGAGTACGGAACTGGCCGAGGCCGCCAGCCTGGGAGACGCTTCATGAGGATCGCGGGTCAAGGGCGTCTGGGAGATGCGAAATCCGTTTCGTTCCGGTTCGACGGGCGGCAATATCAGGGGTTGGAAGGGGACACGCTTGCCTCGGCATTGCTGGCCAATGACATTCAGATGATGGGACGGTCCTTCAAATACCACCGCCCTCGCGGGGCGTTGACGGCTGGCAGTGAAGAACCCAATGCGCTGGTCACGATCAAGGCGGGCGACGCTCGGGAGCCCAATATGCGGGCCACGGTGCAAGAGATTTATGAGGGGCTGGAAGCGGTCAGTCAGAACCGGTTCCCGAGCTTGGGGCTGGACCTGTTGTCGGTAAACGATCTGGCTGCGCCGTTCTTTGGCGCGGGTTTCTATTACAAGACCTTCATGTGGCCCAAGAGTTTCTGGGAAAAAGTATACGAGCCGATGATCCGCCGCGCTGCAGGTTTGGGCGCATTGTCAGATAGTGCAGACGCGGACCTGTACGAAAAAGCTTATGCCTTTTGCGATCTATTGGTGATCGGGGCCGGGCCCGCCGGATTGATGGCTGCGCTGACCGCCGCGCGGGCCGGTGCGGACGTGATCCTGGCCGATGAAGACGCGGTGATGGGTGGGCGTCTCTTGGCCGAAGTCGAGGATATCGACGGACAGCCCGGACATGATTGGGCCGCCGGTGTCGTGGCGGAACTGGAAGCCATGGAGAATGTGCGGCTGATGACCCGGTCGTCGGTCGTGGGGGCCTATGATCAGGGCACATATGCCGTACTGGAGAAGGTCGGACACCATAAGGCCCGCCGTCGTGATGTGCCGTTGGAGTGTTTCTGGCGGATCGTGGCGAAACAAGCTGTTCTAGCGGCGGGTGCCATCGAACGCCCGGTGGCGTTTCGTAACAACGATCGTCCGGGTATCATGACTGCGGGGGCGGTTCGCGCCTATCTGAACCGATGGGGTGTGGCACCTGGCAAGTGCATGACCGTCTTTGCCAATAACGATGACGCTCATCGGACTGCGCGCGATCTGGTGCAGGCCGGTGTGCATGTGGCCGCGCTGATCGACAGTCGCCATGACGGACCAACCTCGGATCTGTTCCCGGTCATTCGCGGGGCGCAGGTTTGCAATGCCTCGGGACGCAAGCGGCTGGAGAGTATCACCCTTCGGACAGCAGGCGGGGAAGAGAAGATCCAGACCGACTGCTTGGCCATGTCCGGGGGCTGGAATCCCAGTGTTCACCTCACCTGTCATCAAAACGGGCGGCCCGTCTGGCGCGATGATATTGCAGGCTTTGTCCCGCTGCCGGGTGCGGTTACGGGACTGCATGTTGCGGGGGCCTGTAACGGGGCATTCAGCACCGCAAACTGTCTGCGCGAAGGGATGGAGGCCGCGAAAACCGCATTGGACGCGCTGGGTCGCAAGCCCCGGAGTTTCGATCTGCCGACAGCCGAGGATGGTACCTACCGGATAAGCCCGCTCTGGGCAGTTCCGGGCAAGGGGCGGGCCTGGTTGGATTTCCAGAACGACGTGACGGTGAAAGACGTCAAGCAGGCGGCGGTCGAGAATTTTCGCTCGGTCGAGCATATGAAGCGCTACACGACCCAGGGCATGGCAACCGATCAGGGCAAGAACTCGAACGTTGCGGCTTTGGCGGTTCTGGCCGATGTGACAGGGCGGGGTATCTCCGAGACCGGGACAACGACGTTCCGCCCGCCTTACAGCCCGGTTGCGATTGCGGCCATGGGGGCGGGTGGCGCAGAAAAGGGTTTTGCACCTGAACGCTTTACGACCTCGCACCGTGCCAGTGTCGAACGCGGCGCGCCGATGATCGAGGCAGGGCTTTGGTATCGCCCAAGCTATTTCCCCAAGCCCGGGGAAACCACGTGGCGGCAAAGCTGTGATCGTGAGGTCAACATGGTTCGCCAGAGCGTCGGGATCTGCGATGTTTCGACCCTGGGTAAAATCGACATTCAGGGACCGGACGCGGACAAGCTGCTGGACTTCGCCTATACCAACATGTTTTCGACCTTGAAGGTGGGCAAAGTGCGCTATGGTCTGATGCTGCGCGAAGATGGCTATGTCATGGATGACGGCACCACGGCGCGGATGGGCGAAAACCATTTTGTGATGACGACCACTACCGCGGCGGCCGGACAGGTGATGCAGCATCTGGAGTTCATTACCCAAGTGCTGCGCCCGGAATGGGATGTGCGGTTCACATCCGTCACGGAACAATGGGCGCAATTTGCCGTGGCCGGTCCGCAGTCGCGCGATCTTTTGAACGGGTTGCTGGATGAGCCCATTGACGGGGAGAGCTGGCCGTTCATGTCCTGTGGGGCAGTGACGCTGATGGGAGTTCAGGGACGGCTTTTCCGGATTTCGTTCTCGGGAGAGCATGCTTACGAGCTTGCGGTGCCGGCACGTTATGGCGATGCGCTGTTTCGGGAACTGGTTGCACGGGCCGAGGCGCTGGGCGGCGGGCCGTACGGGATGGAGGCGCTGAATGTGTTGCGGATCGAAAAAGGTCTGATCACGCATTCGGAAATCCACGGCCGCACCACCGCCTTTGACATCGGAATGCAGGGGATGGTTTCGAAGAAGAAGCACTGCTTGGGCAAACCGATGAGCGAACGGGAAGGCCTGATGGAAGCCGATCGTGAACGTATGGTCGGGTTGAAACCGATCGGCCCGGTGCAAGAGATCGTGGCCGGGGCGCATCTGTTTACCAAGGGCGATCCGGCAGAACGGGTCTATGATCAGGGCTATGTCACCTCGGTCGGGTTCTCGCCGACCTTGGGTCACATGATCGGCTTGGGTTTCCTGAAGAACGGGCCGGAGCGCATGGGTGAACAGATCCGGCTGGTCGATCATCTGCGCGGCATTGATGCTGTCTGTGAAGTGGTTGATCCGGTTTTCTTTGACGTGGATGGAGGGCGCGTGCGTGGCTGAGTTGATTGCAAAAAGCGCCTGTGACGGGCTGTTGCCCCTGAGCATTGGCTCAGTCACGGTGACCGAAGAAGTACCAGAGCATCTGACCGGCCTTGCGCCGTTCAAGGGTCAGGCCGAGGCGTTGTCTGCGGCGATGCAAGCGACCCATGGCGCCGCCTTTCCGGCGCCGAATCGGGCGACCGGCAAGGCCGGATCACGGGCGGTCTGGTTCGGACGGGAAATGGCATTGCTGGTGGGACCCGCACCGGATGCCACATTGGCTCGGCATGCGGCGTTGACCGATCAGTCGGACGCCTGGGCCGTGGCCCGCGTGGAGGGAGACAAGGCCGAGGATGTTCTGGCAAGGCTGGTGCCGTTGGATCTGCGTCCCGAGGTGTTCAAACGCGGGCATGCCGCGCGGACGCAATTGCAACATCTGACGGTGTCGATCAACAGGCTGAATGACGGGGCGTTTCAGATCATGGCTTTTCGGTCGATGGCCGCGACTTTGGTGCATGATCTGAAAACGGCGATGGAAGCCGTTGCGGCACGCGGATAAGCTGCGGTTGAGAGACGAACTGATTCCGGAGCTGCCCTGATGCCGATGCGCCCTTTGATGACGCTTGCAACACTTGCCACCCTGTTCTCTACGCCCGTCTTGGCACAGGAGTTCAGCAAGGCCGAAAGCTGCGACTACCAATCTCAGGTCGTGGCCGCAGTTCAGCAGGCGCGTAAAGATCGGGTCAGGGAACGGGACGTGCCGCAGGCGATTGCAGATACCAATCCGACTTGGCCCGCGAACTTCAGCAATGCGATTCCGCTGATTGCGCCCTGGGTGTATGAGCAGAAGATGTCGATAATCCGCAACGAAGACCTGGCTGCGGTCTGGAAGGATCTGTGCCTGAAACAGCCCTGACCGGCGCCGCTCGCCAAGCCCTTTGTGGCGCTTTCTTCGCTTTGATCCGGCGCGCCCCTTGGCGGCGTCGGCTGCTTCTGTCAGTATTCGCCCATGTCTCTGCCCCCCGGATTTCTGGATGAACTGCGCAATCGCACCAGCCTGACCCAGGTTGTGGGGCGCAAGGTCCTGTGGGATCAGCGCAAGTCGAACCAGGGCAAGGGCGACATGTGGGCGCCGTGCCCGTTCCACCATGAAAAGACCGCGTCCTTTCACGTCGATGACCGCAAAGGGTATTATTACTGCTTTGGCTGTCACGAGAAGGGCGATGCGCTCAGCTTTGTTCAGAAGACTGAGAACGTGGGTTTCATGGAGGCGGTGGAGATCCTTGCGGGTGAGGCGGGGATGGAGATGCCAGCCCGCGATCCTAAGGCACAAGAGAAACAGGACCGCCGCGCGCTGTTGGGCGACGCCATGGAGCAGGCGGTGCAGTATTTCCGGCTGCAGCTGAACACAGGGGCCGGGGGGGCGGCCAAGGCGTATCTGACCAAACGCGGACTGGACGCACGGGCCATTGAACGCTGGGAGTTGGGCTTTGCCCCCGAAGGGTGGCAGAACCTTTGGGATCACCTGCGCGGCAAGAACGTGGCCGAGGATCTGATCCTTGGGGCCGGTCTGGCGCGGCCTTCGACCAAGGGCGGCAAGCCTTATGATACGTTCCGCAACCGGATCATGTTCCCGATCCGCGATGCGCGCGGGCGCTGCGTTGCCTTTGGCGCACGGGCGATGGACCCCAATGACAATGCCAAATATCTGAACTCCCCGGAAACCGAGTTGTTCGACAAGGGTCGCAACCTGTACAACCATGGTCCCGCGCGGGAGGCATCGGGCAAAGGCCAGTCTTTGATCGTTGCCGAAGGCTATATGGATGTAATCGCGCTGGCCGAGGCCGGGTTCAACGCCTCGGTCGCCCCCCTGGGCACGGCAGTGACCGAGAACCAGTTACAATTGCTGTGGCGCATGGCGGATGAACCGATCATTGCGCTGGATGGCGACACCGCAGGTCTGCGCGCGGCGATGCGGGTGATTGATCTGGCGCTGCCTTTGCTGGAGGCAGGAAAGTCCCTGCGTTTTGCCATAATGCCCGAAGGTAAGGATCCGGACGATCTCCTGCGTGCCGAAGGCCCGGCAGCGGTGCAGGCCGTTCTTGATCAGGCCATCCCAATGGTGCGCCTGCTGTGGCAGCGCGAAACGGAAGGCAAGTTATTCGATAGCCCTGAACGCAAGGCTGCCTTGGACAAGGCGCTGCGCGACAAGATCAAGCTGATCCGTGATCCATCTATCCGGCGTCATTATGGTGACGACATCAAAGAGATGCGCTGGCAACTATTCCGCGGCAACCGGTCCGGTCCATCGCAGGGTGGCTTTCAACCGGGTGGGCGCAAGGCGCCGTGGAAACCGGGTCGTCCCGCCCCGGCAGCGCCTTTGCCACAAACTCGCAGCTCGCTGCTGGCATCCGGTGGGGAGCAGGGGACCGAAGCCATGCGCGAGGCGGTCATCTTGGCTGCGGTGATAGCAACCCCGCAGGTGATCGTGGAATTTGAACACAAGCTGGAAGAAATGAACTGCGCCGACGCAGACCGTTCAGCGCTGCGCAATGTTGTTCTGCAAGTCGGTATTGATGCACCCGAAGCACTGACAGACATAATCATTGAACGGATTGGGCCTCAGGCCCTTGAAAACCTCCATGCGCTGCGCCATGTCGCAATCAGTCCCTGCCTGCGCAACCCTGGCGACATCGAACTGGCGCGACTGACGCTGAACGAAGAATTCGCAAAACTCGAAGCGCGACGTGGACTGGATATTGAAATTGCCGAAGCCGAACAGGATCTGAGCGATCTGGCGGATGAAGCCCTGACATGGCGTCTACGCGAAGCAGCCGAGGCGCGTAACAGGGCTGTGCGCAGCCAGAGCGAAGACCGGGCCGAATACGAAGTTGCCGACAATGGCGTCCGCCTGAACCGGGAGGAACGCGATGTTTTCGGGGCACTTCTGGATCGGATCGGCAAGCCTGATAAGTAGTACCGGACCTTTTGGTAAGGAACTGGGGAAGAAAAACGGGTAAACGGGGTGACGAATCACCAGATCACGCTAATGATTCGCCAAACCGAATCGCCCAAGCGCCTGTAGGAGCACTGAATGGCCGCCAAAGACACCGACGACCGAAAGCCCGAAGAACAGGAAGCCGAAATCTCGCTCGACATGAGCCAGGCCGCCGTCAAGAAGATGATCGCGGAGGCCCGAGAGAAAGGCTACATCACTTATGATCAGCTGAACCAGGTCCTGCCGCCGGATCAGGTGAGTTCCGAGCAGATCGAAGACGTGATGTCGATGCTGTCGGAAATGGGCATCAACGTTATCGAGGACGAGGAAGCCGAAGAGGAAGACCAGCAGAACAAGGGGGCGACCGAACTGGTCACCACAGACGGCCCGCGCGAAGTTGCGCTGGCTGGCGCCCAGACCGAAAAGCTGGACCGTACCGATGACCCTGTGCGCATGTATCTGCGCGAGATGGGCAGTGTCGAACTTCTGAGCCGCGAAGGCGAGATCGCGATTGCGAAACGGATCGAAGCCGGTCGCAATACGATGATCCAAGGGCTTTGCGAAAGCCCACTGACCTTCCAGGCGATCACCATCTGGCACGATGAACTTCTGTCCGAAGACATCCTTCTTCGCGACGTCATCGATCTGGAGGCCACGTTTGGCAACCAGATGGACGACGAAGAAGAGGAGCCGGTTGTCGATACGTCTGCTGTGCAGCAGACCAAAAAGGAAGACACCGGCCCCGAACTGGATGCGGATGGCAACCCGATCCAGTCGGACGATGATGACGACGAAGACGATCAGGCCAACATGTCGCTGGCCGCGATGGAAGCTGCGTTGAAAGATCAGGTTCTGACCACGTTGGAGCAGATCTCGTCCGACTTCGCGATGCTCAGCGAAATGCAGGACAGCCGGATCTCGGCCACCCTGAACGAAGACGGATCGTTCAGCGAAAAGGACGAAGCCACCTATCAGGCGCTGCGGTCGGAAATCGTCGAACTGGTGAACGGGCTGCACCTGCACAACAACCGGATCGAGGCGCTGATCGACCAGCTGTATGGCATCAACCGCCGCGTGATGCAGATCGACAGTGCAATGGTGAAACTGGCCGACCAGGCCCGTATCAACCGTCGCGAATTCATCGAGGCCTATCGCGGTCGCGAACTGGATCCGAACTGGCTGTCCGACATGGCTGGCAAGCCAGGCCGGGGCTGGCAGATGTTCATTGATCGCTCGACCGACAAGGTCGAAGACTTGCGTGCCGACATGGCCCAGGTCGGGACCTATGTGGGTCTGGATATCAGCGAATTCCGCCGCATCGTGCAGCAGGTGCAGAAGGGTGAAAAAGAAGCCCGCCAGGCCAAGAAGGAAATGGTCGAGGCCAACCTGCGCCTCGTGATCTCGATCGCCAAGAAGTACACCAACCGTGGCCTGCAGTTCCTGGACCTGATCCAGGAAGGCAACATCGGCCTGATGAAGGCGGTGGACAAGTTCGAATACCGTCGCGGCTACAAGTTCTCGACCTATGCGACCTGGTGGATCCGTCAGGCCATCACCCGCTCGATCGCGGACCAGGCACGGACGATCCGTATTCCGGTGCACATGATCGAAACGATCAACAAGCTGGTCCGGACCGGCCGTCAGATGCTGCACGAAATCGGTCGCGAACCGACCCCGGAGGAGTTGGCCGAAAAGCTGCAGATGCCGCTGGAGAAGGTCCGCAAGGTGATGAAGATCGCCAAGGAACCAATCTCGCTCGAAACGCCGATTGGCGACGAGGAAGACAGCCAGCTGGGCGATTTCATCGAGGACAAGAATGCCGTGCTGCCTTTGGACAGCGCCATTCAGGAAAACCTCAAGGAAACCACCACCCGGGTTCTGGCCTCGCTCACCCCGCGTGAAGAACGGGTTCTGCGGATGCGTTTTGGCATCGGCATGAACACCGACCACACGCTGGAAGAGGTCGGCCAACAGTTCAGCGTGACCCGCGAACGGATCCGCCAGATCGAAGCCAAAGCGCTGCGGAAACTCAAACACCCTTCGCGCTCGCGCAAACTGCGCAGCTTCTTGGATCAGTGATCAAAGGGCGCCCTGCGGGGCGCCTTTTTTGTGGTGTCATCCCCGTTCTCTTTGAGATCTGGTATTAGGAGCCTGGTCCTTTTGCCCATGGTGGACTATCCTGAGAACCTCATCGTTTTTGACGGCGAATGTGTCCTGTGTTCGCACTTCTTCCAGTTTATGCTGCGACATGACCGGGCCGAGTGCTTTGCCTTTGCCACAGCGCAGTCGCCCGTGGGGCAGAGGCTCTATCGCCAACTTGGTCTGTCAACGGATCACTTTGAGACCAATCTGGTGATTGTCGAAGGGCAGGTTCATCAGCGCTTGGATGCCTTTGCGGCTGCGATGCGGGCGCTACCGGGGCTGTGGCCGGTGCTTACCGTCTGTCGATTCCTGCCACGCTTTGTCAAAGATCCGCTGTATCACGCAATTGCCCGAAACCGTTATGCGCTGTTCGGAGGCTACGACCAGTGCATGATCACGGATAAGCGGGTAAGGGCGCGATTTGTGCCCGAGGGGTTCTGAGATGGAGGACCCGTTTCTGCGCGCGCTCGTCAGCAAGGCGGAGCTTCCGCGGGCGGTCACGGAGCTACACAGCCATTCGGGGCACTATTGCGGTCTTTGCGAGATCGAGCGCGGGCGCGGCCCGTTTGTTTGGATGCTTTTGTGGCTGGGCCGTTTTCAGCGGGCTGGGGAAGATGTTCCGGTTTCACTTGATGTTCGTCATGACGGACAGGTGTGGACGTGGCATCGCAATTTTGGAGGGCATGTCACAGCTTCGATCTTATCCCATGACCCCCAACACAATTGCGTTGTTGAGCGCATGGGAGCGCTCAAGATGTGTTTGAAGCCGGTTTTTCAGGGTGGTCAAATCCATGTGTCGCTGACGCGGTTGACCGTGTTTGGTCTTCGGTGCCCGCGAGGATTTTTACCAGTTTCCGAAACAACCGAAAGCGAAGACGCCCAGAAAAGGTATCATTTCGATGTGGCAGCACGGTTGCCGGTGCTGGGGCTGCTGATCCGGTATCGCGGGTGGCTGCGACCGCGGGCCGTTACCGCGACTAAAGAGCAATGAAAACCCCGTGACCTGCTCTTCCATTTCCAGCTCAGCCCGGTACCTTGGATGAGTTCATTTTGGAAGGTGCTGGTATCATGATCAGATTTTCGGTTCTTGCGGTCCTGATGGGATTGGCTGCTGCGGTAGCCCCGTCGCAGGCTGCAGCTTTCACAGCGACAAATGGATCGCGGGTGAACCCCGTTGACAGTATCATCTTCGAAGTGATCCCGCGTGCCCGTTCGCGCAACGGAGACTACTGGTGCGCGGCTGGTCAGTTTGCACGCCAACGGCTTGGAGCAGGTTGGCGAGACCGGGTCTATATCGCCCGTGGCATGGGGCAGAGCGTGACAACAGGGCGTCGGAGTTCTGTCCAGTTCACGCTGAATCCATCCGCAGCCGGAATCGAACCATTGCCTAGCGGCGGGTTCAGGTCCGGATTGCCGGTTGGTGACAGCATGACAATCCAGCACGCCGAGTCCTATTGTGAACCAGTTCCGATCGGTTTCTGAACGACGGAAAGCCTTGGGCACGCGATGACACGTCAGCACGAGTTCACAGTCGAGACACGAGGCCAAGGCCTTTATGAGTTCACAGAATTGCTGCGGGACTGGGTTAGGCAGAACGACGCGGGTGAGGGGCTGCTCACGCTGTTTGTGCGCCACACTTCGTGTTCGCTGCTGATACAGGAGAATGCAGATCCCGAGGTGCAAACCGATCTGAGGGCTTTTTTTGAACGGCTTGTGCCCCCGTCCAATCATCCCTCCATGGCCTATCTCAGGCATACTTACGAAGGCCCTGACGATATGCCGGCGCATATCAAATCCGTCTTGATGCCGGTGAGCCTGTCGATCCCGGTCAGCGCAGGGCGGATGTGTTTGGGCACCTGGCAGGGCGTTTACCTGTTCGAACACAGGACCGCCCCGCACCGGCGCAGCGTGGTTGCACATCTGGGCTGAACGCCACGTTGCCGTGCTCCGGACTGCCAATGTGGCGCGAAGCATCCCCATTATCTAGCGGCGTCATTTCCCCTCTACACAAAGCTTAGAGGCTGCCCTATAGTTGTGGATAAGTGGGCGGAAGATCCCACAAATTAAGGCGGTTGAAAACAAGGGGGACGGCTGATGCGCTGCCCGTTTTGCGGAAATATCGATACGCAGGTCAAGGATTCACGCCCGGCAGAGGATCATGTGTCGATCCGCAGGCGCCGCTTCTGCCCGGCTTGCGGGGGCCGCTTTACCACCTACGAGCGGGTACAGCTGCGCGACTTGGTTGTGGTCAAGACCAATGGCCGTCGCGAAGACTTCGACCGGGACAAGCTGGAACGGTCCATCCGGATCTCGATGCAGAAAAGACCGATCGAACCTGATCGCATCGATCAGATGATTTCCGGTATTGTGCGGCGATTGGAAAGCATGGGTGAAACCGATATCCCGTCTAAGCGCATTGGCGAGATCGTCATGGAAGCTCTGGCCAGGATTGACACGGTGGCTTACGTGCGCTTTGCATCCGTGTACAAGAACTTCCAGGCAGCGGACGATTTCGAGGAATTTGTTCACGAACTACGCCCGCCCAGCCCGCCGACCGAAGAGTAAGCGAGATTGGATAAACGATATATGGCGTTGGCGCTGTCCTTGGGGCGGCGCGGTCAGGGCAATTGCTGGCCGAACCCAGCGGTGGGCTGTGTTATTGTGCGCGATGGGCGCATTGTGGGCCGCGGCTGGACGCAACCCGGCGGGCGCCCGCATGCCGAGGTCGTGGCGCTGAAACAAGCTGGCGATCTTGCGCGGGGGGCAACCGCTTACGTGACGTTGGAGCCCTGCTCCCATTTCGGTCAGACACCACCTTGTTCCCAAGCTTTGATTGATGCGGGGGTGGCCCGCGTCGTTGCCGCAGTCGAAGATAGCGATCCGCGCGTTTCGGGTCGTGGGTTCGAGATGTTGCGCATGGCGGGCATCGAGGTGACACAAGGCGTCCTTGCGGATCAGGCCAGCCGGGATCTGGCCGGGTTCTTCATGAAAACCGAACAAGAGCGGCCGATGGTGACGCTGAAACTGGCCTCCAGTTTCGATGGCAGGATTGCGACAGGCACCGGAGAAAGCAAATGGATCACCGGGCCGGACGCGCGGCGTGCGGTACATGCCATGCGGGCGCGTCATGACGCGGTCATGGTCGGGGCCGGGACAGCACGCGCTGACGATCCGTCCCTGAATGTACGCGATCTGGGAATTGATCATCAGCCGGTGCGGGTCGTGATCTCGCGCCATCTGGACCTGCCGTTGTTGGGGCAACTGGCTCGCACGGCCAAGGACGTACCGGTTTGGTTGTGCCATGGGGCAGGGGCCGATGTTGAACGTGTCAGAGCCTGGGAAGGGCTGGGGGCTAAGTTAATTCCTTGTGCGTTGCTGGGAGTTCAGTTGGACCCAAATGATGTTTTGCACCAACTCAGCCGCGAAGGTTTGACCCGGGTTTTCTGCGAAGGGGGAGGGGCGCTGTCAGCCTCGCTGCTGGCCCATGACCTTGTGGATGAGCTGATCGGTTTCACGGCCGGTCTGGGGATCGGTGCAGAAGGCCTTCCTTCCCTGGGGGCATTGGGGCTGGGACGGCTCAGCGAAGCGCCCAGATTCTCGTTGGTTGAAACCAGGGCGCTGGGGGGTGATGTTCTGCATCGCTGGCGTCGCGCTGCGAGTTGAGCCAATCTGAAGCTTGCCCGCTTTTCAGGTCTTTTTGCCGGTTGCAAATGAAATGCCGGGCTCTTTAACGCCATAGATGCGCGTAAGTCGCAAAGAGCCCCTGCAATTTCGACAGGATGCGATTTGCCAGCCCGGGGTGAGGAATGTCGCCGCTCGCAAGGCGGGTCAAGGCCACTTCTACCGTGCACGGCAGCCCGGTGACCGGGTCCAGATAGCGTGGATAATCAATCAGCGTTGCATGCACCAAACCGGCCAGATCGGGGCGGGCCTCCCGGCGTGCGGGCGTTTCTGAAAGATCTGTTGTCAGACCCCATCCCGCATAGAACGGAGCCCCGAGTGTCGTTACCTTCACGCCACGCAACAGCGCCTCGAACCCCATCAGGGATGTCATGGTCCAGAGCTCGTCCACTTGCGTCAGGAGTTTGGCCGGGTCGGCCTGATGAAGGACAATATCCGCCAAGCCTTCAGTTTCGATCTGGCCGACCCTCAGGCCGGCTTCCACATCCGGATGTGGTTTGTAGATAACGCATGCCTCGGGGTTCGCAGCCCGGACCGCGCGCAAAAGATCCAGATTGGTGCGTGCAGATCCGGCACCCTTCAGGATCGAAGCGTCATCCTCCACTTGACCGGGCACCAGAATTCTGTGTCCCTCGGGCAAGTCGGCGATGCCGCCGCCCAAGTTGTACTTGCTGAGCCCGGCGCGTGTCAGATCTTCGATCAGACGTTCCGCCCGCCCGCGCTGTCCGTCGCTCAGCTGGGCGCGGCGGGTGATCCAGGTTTCAAGATCGCTGGGGCGGGAGGGGTCGTAGTATATTCCCAGATGATCTGTGACCAGGGCAAGCGGGGGAACAAGTTCCGCGCCCAACCCGCGCGAGCGCAGGAAACCATCTTCGATCCTTGCGCTAGCTTCATCCTGTGGTGTCGCCTTGCCGGCCCAAACCATATGTGGCCGGCCCAGTGTCCGAACCTTGCCTCGATCCTCTGCGAAACTCAGCTTTCCGTGACGGCCAAAGAACTGCTGTAGGGGACGGCGCTTCCACAATCGCATCCCCGATGCGGTCCAGCCTTTGTGATCCTCGCGCCAGGCGCGGGTTTCCGCCTCCATTGCGCCCAGTGCGTCCTCGAGCTGACCCAGCCGATCGTGATGCGGGTCATACCATGTGGGGTATAGGATCATCGCTGCTGCAAAGAGCTGAGCCCGGGTCAGGCGTCGCTGACGGCGGGTCAGAGGGGCCTCGTCCTGTGTCAAACCCCATCCGGCATAAAACGGTTGACCGAAGATGCGGGGCTTGTGCCCGGCAAGGATCGCTTCGAATCCAAGCTGCGAAGAAACGGTGTACACCGCTGTGGCCCCCTCCAGAAGCGTCCAGGGACTCAAGCGATCCGTGAGAAGGGAGATGTTGGGTGCCTGAGCGTCCGCGGCGGTAAAATAGCCTTGCCGAAACCCGCGTGCCGTTTCGGGGTGGGTCTTGATCAAGATGCGGCTGCCAGGGTTTTCCTCTTGCGCGAAGACCAGCATTTCCAGGAACCGGGCGCGATCTGCTTTGCTGGCGCGGACCGAAGCGTCGTTCAGTGTCTGATCGACCACCAGTACATACCCCGGATCGGGGTGCGGCTGGGCGATGTCATAGCCTGAATACTTGCTCAGATGCGCTTCCCGCATCCGCTCGATCCCGGCGCGCGCCCGGTTCAACAGGTGTGTGTCGTCCAGCGGATGCGTGCTGAGAAGTTGCGACAAATCCGATGGCTGTTCGGGGTCGAAATGCAGCCCGGAACGGTCCAGAAGCAAGCCCAGGGGCGGCTCTCCGGCACGGCCGGGATGGAGGGACCGTAGAAACGCGTCTTCGACCCGCAGCAGCGCTGCACCGCGTTTGGCGGCGACAGCCCGACCTCGATGCGCCGTCGGGCTATTGCCCCAGATCCCGACCAGATCGTCAGGTTGCGGACGGCCCAACGAAATGCGGTATCCCGCAAGTTGAAGAATGCGCCGCACCCGCCGTTGATACAGAAAGCCGCCATTGTAAACAAAAAGCCGGGAGCGCTCGCCCCCGGCCGTTTTGTTGGCGTCAGGCCCATCCGCTGGGACCATCATGAGGTCAGCCGCCCGCGATGGTCTGCACGTTGGCAATCGGGGTCAGCGACCCGGCAATCAGAGAGATTGTCTTGGTCCATTGTGCGTAAGGCGCTTCGGTTACATACAGCGTGTCCTCGTCCCGGATCACAAAGTCACGGGCCAAGAACAGACCGTTGGGCTGTGTAAGGTTCAGCACATAGATCATGCGTTGCGCGCCCTGCAGGTCGTTGCGACCCAGCACCTGACCGGCAATTTCGGGTGCTTCATTGCGGAAGACGAAAACACCGGTGGGGTCGGATGAGGTCGATACCAGACCGCCCACCTGAGCAATCGCCTCGAGCGCTGACAGGTCCTGGGTTTCGAAAGGCACGCGCGCTTGCGAGTTGGTTGCCCCCAACGCAGTGAATGTACGGGTGTCGCCTTCAACCAAGATACGGTCACCACCACGCAGGGCGATGTCGAGCTCGGGGTGTTCGAACAAGTCCTGGAACCAGATCGTGCCCTGTTGGTTGCCTCGGGTCACGGTGACTTGGGCGATTTCGGGTTCGATCGTTACGCCGCCGGCTTGTGCGAGCATTGTCGCCAAGGTCCGTGTCGGACGTTCTATTGGATAGACACCCTGACCGCCGATGGCGCCGCTCAGGCTAACAGTTGCACCATCGCCAGCCAGTCGCCGTACCTCGACTTGCGGGTCCGGGGTCTGATCCTCCAGCTTGGTGGTGATCATCTCGCGCAGTTGGTTCGGTGTGTTGCCAGAGGCCCGCAATCGGCCTGCATATGGCACAAATATGAACCCGGCGCTGTCCACCTGAACCTCATCCAGAATGGTCGAGTTCGCGGCCTCCCCTGCGAGCAGCCCGTCATCCACGTTTTCCCAGATGGTCAGGCCCAGTGTGTCACCGGGGCGGATCGTGTCCGACGTCAGTTGCCCCGCCGATTTGAAGCTGCTGGAAAATCCCAATGCTGGAACCACGGCGGTGGCGCGGGTCACGCGATCATTGACCGAGACCACGAACGCGTCGCCTTCCTTCTGGACGGATCCGGCGAAAATCTCGCTTTTGTTGGGGCCAACGCGCGGCAAACCACACGAGGCCGCGATGGTTAGCGCAGCCAGCAAAGCGATGGGACGCGCCCACCGATGTGTTACGGATTTCACTGCTCGGTCTCCTCGACCTGTTTTTCTGCCTCAGTTTTTTCCGCAAACTAGCGGATTTGTTTGTTAAAATCCAGTCCTTGTCCCGGACCTGTTCAATTCACGACGCGCAACTGTTGCCGTGGTGCTGCTGTGCCTGATTTGAGCGCGTCGTAAGGATCCTCGTCCGACAACATCATGTCGATCACCTGTCGCAGCAGTTGCCGACGTCCGCTCCGCGAATAAAACCCACCGGGCACTTGGCTGGTTTCCAGCAGATAGCGTCGATAATCCTTGTAGGCCCGCGCGTCCGGGCGGGCAGCGGCGGCAAAGAACTCCTTCAACGCTTGGGTCGAAACAAATTCGGGCTTGCTGTAGACCGCGTGGCCAAAAGTCTTTAGCGGAATGCCGCGCCACAGCACCTGCTGTCCAGCGGTCGAATTGACAGTCACTGCGGTGCGCGCTTCGTTCAGCAGGGCAGCCAGCTTGCCACCACGCACATAGTGGACCCGTCCGGTCAGCCCGTGCTGACGGGCCAGTCTTTTGACCTCGCGCCGGACAGGGACACGGCCGTCTTCCAGCGGGTGGGCCTTCACCACCAAGTGGTGATGTGGCGGTGCTCCGGTGGCGAACCCTTCAAAGATCTCTTCCAGAAATTCGGTCATTGTCGAAAACGGCGAATGCATCTGGAAGGAACTGTCATGTTCCAGTTGCAAGAGCGCAAGGTGGTAGGGGAAGCCGCCGTTGCGAATCCGCCAAGTGGCCGCGATACGATCCAGGGCTTGCCAGGGCATCAGGACCAGTCGTTGCAGATAAAGCTGAAACTCTTTTGTCACGGGGATCGAGCGATGCGGTTTGAAATTGCGGTAATCCCCGTTTCGGAACATCACGAACCAATGATAGAGCGCGCCGTAGAAGATATGGTGTCGCATGTCGCCCCAATGGGAGGGCGGCAGCGGGGCTTCCATATCGGACAGTTCAAGCGCGGTGCGCATCTGCTCTACACTCATTTCCATCAGGCGGGAATTGCCGTTGGAACCATCCCGTTCATACGTCACCCAATAGGGACGCATGTAACCTTCTTCGAAAACATGGACGCGGATACCACGCGATTGAGCAATCTCAATCGCTTGGGCATGGATGGGGCGGGTATCGCCATAGATCACGATATCCGTGACATTATTGCGCTCGAACAGGTCGGACACGGTATCCGGCCAGTCTTCCGGAGTACCGCGATAGGGGATGTAGCTGTCCGGGTGAAACCAGAATGCACGGTCGCCCGCGTTGAAACCGACGCGCCAGACAGAACAGCCCGCTGCCCGCAACATCCGCCCAAGCGCGTTGAAGAAGGGGCCGTGCGGTCCCTGCAGGAACAGAAATACCCGGGATGTCTGCGGTTTGCAGGTCATGTCGTCTCTCAGTCTTGGCATCACGTCCTGCAGAAATCGTTAACGCATCAGTTGGGCGAAACTATGGCCTTCAATCAGGGAGCAGAGCAAGATCGGGGCTTGTCCCAGCGGTGCTATGCCGATAGCTCTGGTCGCGGTCCGAATTCTAGCGCGGGAGAGCACCCATGTTCACAGGCATCGTTACCGATATCGGCATTATCACCGAACTGGAACAGGCGGGTGACCTGCGAGCGCGGATTCGGACCGGATATGACACAAACGGTATCGACATGGGGGCTTCCATCGCATCCGACGGTGTTTGTCTGACGGTTATTGAACTGGGGAACGATTGGTACGACGTTCAGATCAGTGCCGAGACGGTGTCAAAAACCAACCTTGACGCTTGGGTGGTCGGCAAACGGGTCAATCTGGAGCGCGCCCTGAAAGTTGGCGATGAGCTGGGCGGTCACATCGTTTCGGGCCATGTGGACGGCGTGGCCGAAGTGATTTCTGTCGAGGATGAAGGTGACAGCACGCGTGTCAGAATGCAGGCACCTGACAGTCTGGCCCGCTTCATTGCTCCCAAGGGCTCTGTCGCGCTCAACGGGACGTCGCTGACAGTGAACGAGGTCGAAGGCTCTGTGTTCGGGATCAATTTCATCCCGCATACCAAAGAGGTTACGACCTGGGGCGATGTTGCCGTGGGTGACAAAGTCAACCTCGAGATCGATACGCTGGCGCGCTATGTCGCGCGCTTGGCCGAAGCGGGCTGAGAATTTTCACTAAGTATCTGGTGCCGCCGGGTGTCAGCCGTTGGGCGCGAAGCTGAAGATCATCCCGTCTTCGCCGACCGTGATGGGACCGTCGAACACCTGTGGTGCGTCGCCCAGAAATGCCGGATAGAACAGTCTCAAAGGCAGAGGCGGCGCGATATGCGTGAGCACCAGTTCCCCTGCGTTTGCCTCTTGCGCGGCTTTCGCGGCCTCTTCCGGCGTGGCGTGGTAATCGACGATGTCCTGCAGGATCTTGATCGCGACGGCTCCGGGCGCCAGCGCCTGGGCCTGTTCCTCGAAGGCTCCGATCATCCAATGCTGCATGGCATCATGAAGCATCAGGTCGACATCCTTGGATAGCTTCACAAACCGCGGGTCGTAAACAGTATCACCGCTGAAACTGACCGAACGCCCTGCGTGATCAATCCGCAGTCCCATCGCCGGGTGAACCGGCGCATGTGACACGGCGGTGGCCGTGATCCTAACCTCTGCATCGGCAATGACCTCTGTGAACTTGAAGGGGACCAGATCAATAAATCTTGGTATTGCGCCATAGCCCGCGGGGTCAGCAATTTCAGTACCATGATGGGCGGTGCGGAATGTGCTGTCGATGCGGAACATTTCGTTCACGCCGGATACGACGTTTTCGACCCCTGCAGGCCCGTAAACGGGCAGGGGGACCTTTCGGCCGCCGACGATCCAGGCTTGAAGCAGGATATTGCCAAGCCCATCGATATGATCGGAATGCAGGTGACTAAGGATAACGGCCTCGATGGCACCGGCGGGAAAGCCCATGTTCATCAGCCGTCGTGCCGCACCTTCGCCCGGGTCAATGACAAAGGCCCGCCCCCCGGCGACGATGCCAAGACAAGGGCCGGATCGGGTCGGATCGGGCAGAGGCGAGCCGGTTCCACATAAAAAGACATGCAGGCCATCCTGTTGTGCGGTGTCCGGCAGGGATTGCAATGAAATCGCCGTGCGGAAAATGAACTCGGAAATGGGCCGGGGAAACAGCAACCATGCCGCCGCACAGGTCGCCACGGCTATCACAAACACTCTGGCAAAACGCAAAACCCACTTCATTTCACTCTCCGAAACTCCCGGGAATGGCATCGTCGCAATACCGGTCCTGTGAAAGGAGGTGTTTGGATTCTCGTTCCGGTCAAGCTTGCTGGTACAAAAAGCCGATCGAACCGCGACATACCGTGCTGGTCAGGGTGGGCCTACCACATGTCTCCAACGGTATATCCGAGCGGGAACGGGTCCGAAGGGTCCAGTGACCAATTTGCTGTTCCATGAATCCAAGCCTGCCCCGAAAGTGTTGGGATGATGGCCTTGTAATCACCCACCTGGGTCGTCTCTGTAATTCTCCCGGTGAAAGTGGTCCCCAATGGTCCGGCATTGACATAGTCCTGCCCGATCCCAAGCTGGCCTCGAGCGTGCAGCACTGCCATCTTGGCGCAAGTGCCGGTCCCACAAGGAGACCGGTCCAAAATGCCCGAAGCGTTTTCAGGATGCTCCGGGTCGAATTCTCCGGTTGAAATGGTAATGGCACCACGCCCATGTGTGCCGTCCACAACTGGTTGCCCCCACAGATTGGTGATCGTAGGGCCGGTTATTTCAGGATTCTCTGGGTGTATGACGGGCAACTGTTCGGCGGTCGCATGGCGGATCGCCTCCGACAGGCGCACGATTTCCTTGCCATTGTCAGCCTCCAGAGACACGCCAAGCCCATCGGCATCCGCCAGGACAAAGAACATCCCACCCCAGGCCACGTCGACCTTGATTGTGCCCAATCCAGGCACTTCAATCGGTGCATCCAGGTGCATTGCAAAGGCGGGTACATTTCGAAACTCCACCCGTGTCACCTTCCCGTCACGGCAAGTAGCACGCACATGGATCAGGCCCGCTGGGGCTTCCAGAACCAGATCCGTTACCGGTTCGCGCATTGGCAGGATCCCGGTTTCCAGCAACACTGTCACCGTGCAGATCGTATTCGACCCGGACATGGGCGGGTACTCAGTCTGTTCAAAAATGATAAAGCCCATATCGGCCTCGGGATGACAGGGCGGGACGATCGCATTGCAGCACAGCCCGGGGTTGCCACGGGGTTCCCGCAGCATCTGCAGTCGAATGTCATCGTGATTGCGTGCCATGTCCTGCATTTTTGCAAAGACCGTGTCGCCCTCCAGGTGCGGCATTCCACCGGTTATGACGCGCCCCGGTTCGCCTTCGGCATGGGCTTCGACAGATTGAATCATGCGGGAGAGGCGCATGGGCGGTTCCTTTCTTGGCCGGTCCGGGGAAGTCAGCCACAAGCCCCGCGCCGCGTCCAGTCCTCATGTGGGGCCCTGTTCGCCGCTCGCGGGGCTGGCATTTGTCGTCGCCTTGGTCTATCCCGCGAAGAAACACGCGTGTCATGCGCAATTAGATCCGCTCACTGAAAGGCTGCCCTCATGAGCTTTGAAACTCCCGGCCCGGTGGAATCCGGTCTGCGCGACGCGATCAGCCCGATCGAAGAGATCATCGAAGAGGCTCGTCAGGGTCGCATGTTTATCCTGGTTGATCATGAAGATCGCGAAAATGAAGGCGATCTGGTGATCCCGGCCGCCTTTGCCGGGTCCGACGCGATCAATTTCATGGCGACCCATGGGCGTGGCCTGATCTGCCTGACCCTGCCGGCCGAACGGATCGAAGAACTGGGCCTGCCGATGATGGCGTTGCACAACTCCTCGCGCCATGAAACCGCCTTCACCATTTCCATCGAAGCGCGAGAAGGCGTGTCCACAGGGATCTCGGCAGCGGACCGCGCATTGACCGTGGCAACCGCCATCAATCCGGAGTGTACGGCGGCAGACATTGCCACGCCCGGTCATGTCTTTCCGTTGCGCGCGCGGCGGGGTGGGGTACTGGTCCGCGCCGGTCACACCGAGGCGGGTTGTGATGTTTCTCGACTGGCGGGGCACTACCCGGCCTCGGTCATCTGCGAGATCATGAACGAAGACGGCACCATGGCGCGTTTGCCGGACCTTGTTGAATACTCAAAGACCCACGGTCTGAAGATCGGTACGATTTCCGACCTGATCGCGTACCGGGCCCGCAACGACAATCTGGTTGTAGAAACCAGCCGCAGCACCGTCACCTCTGAATTCGGAGGTGAGTGGGAAATGCGGATCTTCACCGATCAGACCCACGGTGTGGAACATGTGGTTCTGGTCAAGGGCGATATCACTGGGGAGGATCCGGTGCTGACCCGAACCCATGCGCTTCACGAGGCCTCGGACGTTCTGGGGCTGGGGCCGAAATCCGCAACTGAACTGCCCACGGCAATGCGCAAGATCGGGGAAGAAGGACGCGGTGTCGTATGCCTTTTCCGCGAGCCGCGCCATTCGCTCTATGCACACGAAGACGAAGGTCCCCGCACCATCAAGCAGACGGGCCTTGGTGCCCAGATCCTGTCGAAGCTTGGGCTGCAGAAGCTTGAATTGCTGACCGATTCACCTCAGACCACGTATCTGGGTCTGGATGCCTATGGGCTGGAAATTGTTGGGACACGTCCCATTCTGAAGGACAATTGAGATGGCTGGAACCGAAACGCATTACACGCTGGATCGTCCGAATTTTGATAAACCGGTGAAACTGCTGATCGTCGTGGCGCCGTATTACAAGGACATCGCCGACAATCTGGTGGCAGGTGCAAAAGCCGAGATCGAAGCCGTCGGAGGCACCTGGGAAATCTGCGAGGTCCCCGGCGCATTGGAAGTACCAACGGCCATCGGAATCGCCGATCGGTGTTCGAATTTTGACGGCTATGTCGCCCTAGGCTGTGTAATCCGTGGTGAAACCACCCATTATGATACTGTTTGTAACGACAGCAGCCGTGCAATCCAGTTGTTGGGGCTGCAAGGGTTGTGCATCGGCAATGGTATCCTGACCGTGGAAAACCGCCCGCAAGCCGAAGTGCGCGCCGACCCGGCCGCAATGAATAAAGGTGGCGGAGCTGCCGCTGCGGCCTTGCATCTGATCGCGCTGGGGCGTAAGTGGGGCGCCCAGACGAAAGGCGTTGGTTTCAAGGCGCCGAGCGAGGCCATTCAACTGGCCGACACAGAAAACGGACCCACCACCGCATGACCACCTCAGGCAGCCAAGGCGCAGCCCTTTCGGGCAATCAGAAACGCAAGATGAAATCCGCCGCGCGGCTTTATGCCGTGCAGGCTCTGTTCCAGATGGAGCAGGGTGATCAGACCGTGGATCGCGTCATCGTCGAGTTTCTGGATCACCGCTTTGGCGCGGTTTACGAGGGCGAGGAAATGCTGGAGGGGGACAGTGACCTCTTCCGTAAGCTTGTGGGGGATGCGGTCAATTACCAGGCGCCGGTGGACCAGATGACCGACCGGGCGCTGGTGGCGAAATGGCCGATTGGCCGGATCGATTCCACCTTGCGTGCCCTGTTCCGAGCTGCGGGTGCCGAACTGACCCAATCAAACACGCCGCCCAAGGTGGTGATCACCGAATTCGTGGACATCGCCCGGGCGTTTTTTCCGGAAGGCAAAGAAGCGAAATTCGTCAACGCCGTTCTGGATCACATGGCACGGGAAGCCAGACCCGAAGCATTCTGAGACACGCAGGCGGGCTTCCGCTACTTGTTCGGGCGCGATTGCGCCCGCACAGCGTTGGGCCGGAAGCACCAGAGGTGTCGAGCAGGACGATGCTGCCTGTTGATCAAGCTGGTTTCGAAGATCCTTACCCCTAGACATGCGGACCGAGAAGAGCGTCTGGGTTGCAGCATTGGCGCTTAAGGCTTTGTCACGGGTGCGCCCATGTATCACGGCAAAAAATGGCGCAATTCGCCTGGGTCGTCTGGACCTTCCCGGTTTGAGTGCTAAGCTTTTCGCAAGAGATGGGAGACGTTTGATGCCGAAGCTGATCAAGCTGTATATTCGAAACGTGATCATTGGGTTCGCAATCGCCGGGGCCTTTGTTGCAATGCTTTTGTGGTTCAACGTAATGAACCTGTGGTCGCTGGTGACTAGCTCGGATAGCGGCGTGTTGGCGGTATTCATCCTGTGGTTCATGAACGGGATCGTTTTTGCTGGCGTGCAATTCGCTTGGGCGATCATGTCACTTGCGGATAAACCCAAGGGTCCGCGCGGCGGCACACCTGTGGCGCACCAATTCCAGCCCGTGCGTGTTGAGGCAGAGACCCGCAAGACCGGTCAGGCCCGCCAATTACGCCGCTGATCCCTGAAAAATAGGGTCAATCAAGCCGTGCAACCTGTTGGTTTGCGCGGCTATTTTGTTTTGTGGGGTCAGTGTGGCGGGACCACCAGACAACCGTGCGGTGTTTATTCCCGAGGACCTGTGTATACAGGTGGGCGCCAGGTAACCAGACCACGATCCGGACAGAGCCAGCTCCCTCGGAATTGCTTAAGGCCACCGGAATGTAACCGTTCACCAGAAGGGCAGAACCCGCCACCGGCCTTAGTTAGGATGGGATCAGGCCGGGAGCAAGGGGGAACACCTGAAAAACGTGTTGGATATGCCGATGAGGGGCTCAGGCAGAATACCTGCACCCCTCCACGGCATAGATCCGTTTTGCTGCTGCAGCTCGGTCTGAAAGAGTTCGCCAGTGTCGCAGCGTGACACGAAACAGCGTTCCTGAATACTGCCAACTTACCTTGGCCAAAGTTTTCCTTACGGGGGGCAGTGCGTCCCGGCATTGATCCAGCGCGTAAAGGAAGGATTGTATGAATTGGCGGGCGTTCAAATTGCCGTTTTTGTAGGCACCAAGGTTGCAGGCAAAAACGCGACAACTGGTTCGGGCGGTCCACAACAAGGGGCCGGGGTCTTCGAAAAGCTGGGTTGCAATGAGAAACTCGTTGAAGACCGAGTATTCAACCAGATCTACCATGTTGAGTCGTCGCCATCGATCGCCTTGGTCATGATCCAGCGACAAGGATTTGCGGATACGATCTCGGCGCAGGGCATATTGCAGGGCCTGCGGAGACAGCTGCAAAGCGAACTGGGCCTCGGCATTGTTCAATGGGGTGTGCAGGGGGTCGATGGACATCAGACTCTTTGAAAGGGAGGTATTTGCCCTTCAGTTTGTATCGAAGGTGTGAACAATTGGTTCCTGTATGGCGGACTGTTTCAGCTTGGCGGCTATTTTCACCATGTCTGCTGGGGACGGGGGGACAAGAAAGGTCCATCAAACTGCCGACCACTCGTGATATGCTGGTTCGCAGGTATTGTGCCTTGCAATTTGTTCATGAATTGTTCACCCTTGAGCACATGGAACAAGACCTGCAACCCGGACAGAAGCTGGCACGTGGTGTGTCCCGACACCTGAGGGCGTTGGGTTTTGCGTCGGTGGAAGAGTTCGTGCCTGTCCGTGGGCTACGTGTGGATGTCGTAGCCTTGGGACCGAAAGGCGAAATCTGGGTGGTGGAGTGCAAGTCCAGCCGCGCTGATTTTCAGACCGACTCCAAATGGCAGGGGTATCTGGAGTGGTGCGACCGCTTCTTCTGGGCGGTGGACATGGAGTTTCCGACGGAACTTCTGCCAGCAGAAAGCGGACTGATCATTGCCGACGCTTACGATGCCGAGCTGATCCGGATGCCGGAAGAAAGCAAGCTGGCCCCGGCACGACGCAAGAAGCTGACCCACAAAATTGCCGTGGATGCGGCGCGCCGATTGCAAAGCTTGCGGGACCCGCGCCCGGGGTTGGGCGGGGAGTTGCTGACGGCACGCGCGGACGTTGAAACCCCGGCACAGTAGACGCAGGCCAAAGGCCTGAGTTCAGCGGCTCAGTGCTGCTGCTGCCTGGGCTGCGGCGCGAATTTCTTCTGCGATTTCTTCAGCTTCTTCAGGGTCGAAGTCCATTGGGATTTCAATATCGCCCGCCTCGATGAAGATCCGTACCATGCCCTGGTCGGTCGGACCGATCTGCATGTTGGCTTCGATGTCGCGTTCCGTGTTGATGCCCATGGGTGTTCTCCGATGCTGAATTGGCTGGCTACCGCGCAGAGGGTTGAAAATCAAGCATCACCGGCTTGGCGCTGTTACAGTAGCAACATGTCTGACCCCGTTCTTCGTCGATTCGAACCCAGGGATTCGCAGTGGCTGGTGGCCCAGCATGCGGACCTTTACGCGCGTGACGAAGGGTTTGATTCGACGTTCGGACCACTGGTGGCAGAGATTTTGCACGATTTTTGTACCGACCACGATCCCGGCTGTGAACAAGGATGGATCGCCGAGCAGGATGGCCAGCGGCTGGGCAGCATTTTCTGTGTCCGGCTGGATGAACAAACGGCCAAGTTACGGTTGTTTTTGCTGACACCTGATGCACGAGGAAAGGGTTTGGGAAAAAGGCTTCTGCAAACCTGCATGGGGTTTGCGCGCAATGCCGGGTATCGTGACATGCAATTGTGGACTCATGAAAGCCACAGGGCTGCTTGCGCGCTTTATGCCGCTTTTGGTTGGCAATTGGTCGAGAGCCGCCCGGTGCATTCATTCGGGGTCGATTTGATTGAACAAACTTGGAAAGTTACGCTTTAATCCTCTTGCACTCCCTCGGCACCTTGGATAAATCAGCCGTCAGTGCCGCCTTAGCTCAGTTGGTTAGAGCGCTGGATTGTGGATCCAGAGGTCCCCTGTTCAAGCCAGGGAGGCGGTACCATCTTTCTTGAACTTCTGAATTATTCGGGCTGCTCGCGGTGCGGGGCAGTTCTTAATCATGCGTTTGGAATTTGGGCCGCAATGTGTGCAATTTGCCCAAATCGTTGGGATGAGCCTCCGAGTGAGATCATAACCCTCTGAAAACACGAGGTTAAGTTCTGGGCGACTTTAACCCTGGTCTGCCATTGTTTCCACGTGCGCGCCAAACTGGTGCTCAATTCCGGACGTAGCCTGTTCGACGGTAGCAGTGTGTCGAGCAGGTTTTTCCAATGTTGAATCCGGGTGATCTCATTTTTGTGGGCTGGGATGCCGACAACAATGATGTTGCCTTTGTGACGACAGCCGACATTGCTGCGGGCGAGGTCATCTATTTCACCGACAGCGAATGGAACGGATCCAGCTTCAATGCGGGTGAGCAGCTGATCGAATGGACAGTTCCCGCAGGCGGCATTTCGGCCGGATCGATCCTGACGCTGGACATGTTCAGGGCTCCGGCCGGGGCCGTCGTGACAGACACAGCGGCTTTGGACGGGGCCGAAGTCGGCACCATCGACTACATCTCGGGCGGTGGGAATCTGCGGTTCGGTAATGAAATGCTCTGGGCTTTTCAGGGCGATCGGGTGGGTGACGACGTCACGCCCGAGAATTTCGTCAGCGTTATCGGAAATGAGGCGGACGGAAACTCGAACCAGACGCCCAACCTGACCAATACCGGACTGACCCAGGACAACGGCGCGATCATCATCGACGGCGATCATGACTACATGATCTTTGACGGGTTTGACGCGTTGCCGGATCCTTACACGGCCCAAGGCGTGATTGACGCGATCTCGGACACGTCGAACTGGACCGTCGATGGAGCCGGGCTCAACTTCGTCAATAACAACCCCTTGCCTGACAATGGGTTCGCAACCATCGATCCGGTTCGGCTTTATGACCCCGAAGACGTCACTACGCTGTTTTTCTCGGGAGATCAGGTCGCATTCTTTGACGATGTTTCCTCGGATGACGGGGATGTGTCGACCAATATCAGCGTGTCGAATCAACCGTTCCTTCCGACTGATATTGTTGAGATCGACATCCTGAACGAGTCGATCCGTCCGGATGGTGAGTTCGACTATGATGAGGTAATCTTTACCCGCGTCGCCGTCACTCGCGATGGGGTAACCTATGAGTTTGAGATCAACGACGGCGCCAAGATCAAGGAATCTGGCGCGACCAACAGCTCGTCGGGGCAGGCGATCGAGCAGGGAGATTCCTTCTTCACCACTAATGACGAGCTGAACAGCCTTGTCCGGGCGCCGGTCAGCGGGCCGTTTGCTTCGGTTCCCGAAGGCAAGCTTGTCTTTGCCAACAACGCCACCTTTGTCGAAGGTGAAGTCACCAATATTGTCCGTGAACAGCAGGTAACGGATGATCAGGGCAACCCGGTCGGTGACGTCAACGCGAACTTCTTTTACGGGCTGTTTCTCGAGCCGATTCCCTGTTTTGTGGCTGGAACCCATTTAATGACCGCGCGGGGCGCGCTCACGGTTGAACATCTGCGGGTCGGGGACCGGGTTTTGACACGGGATAATGGCTATCAACCGATCCGATGGATTGCGTCCCGGACCTGTCCTGCAATCGGAGCGCTGACACCGATCCGGATCAAGGCAGACACCCTTGGAAATACCAACGATCTGCTGGTGTCGCCACAACACCGGCTGTTGGTGTGCGGCTGGCGGGCGGAACTGCTGTTTGGGGAAACCGAAGTCCTGGTGCCCGCAAAATACCTGTGCAACGACGATACGATCCGGCCTGCGCATGACACGGAACAGGTGACCTATTTCCACATCCTGTTTGACCGGCACGAAATCATCTACGCCGAGGGTGCGCCTGCAGAAAGTCTGGATTTCGCTTTCCTCAAATCACTGTCGGAAGACCACGAATACAGACGGGAGATCGATACGCTTTTCCCCGAACTGGTGTCCGATCACACAGACTGGCCCCAAACAGCGCGCTATTCGGTGCGCGCCTTTGAGGGGCATCTGATCGCGAAAATGGGCGTATGACCGACTTTAGTCTTCCAGAACGATCTGGACAGTCTGTTTCAACGCCCCTGAATTCGCATCAAAAATCAGGATTTCGTCGCCGCTGACCACTGCTATCCAACCGGTTCCGATGGTCACGGCCTCTGCCGTTTTACCACTGGGTAGGGTCAGGTTTTCAGGCAAGGCAGGTCCGCTGTCCGAGAGGCGGATGACAAGAAGGCCGACAACGGCTACAAGCCCGAAAATCATGACCGCTGTCAGGACGGTCACCAGCCGCCGCAGGAACTTCAACTGCGCGGGTTCCTGAAATTCGGGTTCGGAAGGATGTGTCATGGGCCGCCGTCAGATAGAGTTCGTCATCGCGGAAAACCCGCCTGCGCGTCTTGATAAGGCGCTTTCACGTGATGTGCCAGAGGAAGCAGCCCTGTCGCGCACGCGCCTGGCACGGCTTATCGCCGACGGCGCGGTGCAGATCGACGGGCGTGTGGTACCGGATCCCAAGGTCAAGGTCGCCGCAGGGGCGTCCGTGACGATCGAGGTTGAAGAGGCCGAGGACAGCCATATCGGCCCCGAGAACATCCCGCTGAACGTGGTGTTCGAAGACGCTGATTTGATCGTGGTCAACAAACCCGCAGGAATGGTGGTGCACCCGGCACCGGGGTCACCTTCGGGCACGTTGGTCAATGCGCTGCTGCACCATTGCGGTGAGGACCTCTCAGGGGTCGGTGGTGTCAAGCGCCCCGGCATCGTGCATCGGATCGACAAGGAAACCAGCGGGCTCTTGGTTGTCGCGAAATCCGATGCCGCGCATCAGGGGTTGGCCGAACAGTTCGAAAAACACACGGTCGAGCGCAAATATCAGGCGGTGTGTTACGGCGTTCCGGATGCCAATGACCCCCGTCTGCGCGGCGTGCGCGGCACCAGTTTTGAACCGGGAAACATCCTAAAGGTCACCACGCAACTGGCCCGGCACAAAACCGATCGTCAGAAACAGGCGGTTCTGTTCGAAGGCGGGCGCCACGCGGTCACACGTGCGCGGATCGTGGATCGGTTCGGGACGCCGCCGGTGGTGGCGCTGGTGGAATGCTGGCTGGAGACCGGGCGTACGCATCAGATCCGCGTGCACATGGCGCATGTCGGGCATGGGCTGGTGGGCGATCCTGTTTATGGGGGCAAGCGCAAGCTTGCAGCCAAATCTCTATCCGGGGCGGCAATGGACGCTGTGCGCGAATTCCCGCGACAGGCGCTGCACGCGGCGGTTCTGGGCTTTGTGCATCCGATTAGTGACGAAGAAATCCGGTTCGAAGCGCCGCTGCCTGAAGATATGGCCGGCTTGCTTGAAGCACTGAAGCAATAAGCCGCTTGGCGCTGTAACGTATCGCACATGCGCGTGAAAACGCATGTGCTGGCCTTTCCTAACAAAACTTTAAGGAGATAATGATACCACCCCTTGAAAGGGGGGAACTGCTGACCCATATGACTAATGTTAAGTCCTTAAACATTGGGAGGGACACGAGACACATGGCCAATTACGCAAATCTGCCCGCTCCGACGCCTGAAGGCGGTCTGAACCGCTATATGCAGGAAATCCGCAAGTTTCCGTTGCTGGAGCCGGAAGAGGAATACATGCTGGCCAAACGTTGGGTGGAAGAACAGGACACCCAGGCCGCACATAAAATGGTGACGTCACATCTGCGACTCGCCGCCAAGATCGCCATGGGCTATCGCGGCTATGGGTTGCCGCAGGCCGAGGTGATTTCCGAGGCGAATGTTGGCCTGATGCAGGCGGTAAAACGCTTTGACCCGGAAAAAGGTTTCCGTCTGGCGACATATGCGATGTGGTGGATCCGCGCCTCGATCCAGGAGTATATTCTGCGATCCTGGTCACTTGTGAAACTGGGCACCACCAGCGCGCAGAAAAAACTGTTCTTCAACCTGCGCAAGGCAAAGGCCCGTATCGGTGCATTGGAAGAAGGCGACCTGCGCCCTGAGAACGTCAAACAGATCGCGAATGATCTGGGCGTGACCGAGGACGAAGTGATCAGCATGAACCGGCGTATGTCGGGCGGTGACGCGTCTTTGAATGCGACCGTCGGCACCGAAGGCGAAGGTGCGATGCAATGGCAGGACTGGCTGGAGGACGAAGATGCCGACCAGGCCGGTGACTACGAAGCACGTGATGAGATGGAAGCCCGTCGCGAGCTTTTGGCTGCTTCGCTGGATGTGCTGAACGACCGGGAAAAGGACATTCTGACCGAACGTCGCTTGTCCGATCAGCCCAAAACGCTGGAAGATCTGAGCGTTCAATACGGCGTCAGCCGGGAACGTATTCGTCAGATCGAAGTTCGCGCGTTCGAAAAGCTTCAGAAAAAAATGCGTGACCTGGCCCGCGAAAAGGGTATGTTGAACAACCACTGATCAACCTAAGATCATGAAAAGAAACGCCCCGGCCCACACCGGGGCGTTTTCTTGTGAAGCTTACTTGAGTCGTGCCCGCAGAACCCGGATCATGTTTTCACCCATGACCTTACGGATCTGCTGCTCGGTCACACCTTCTTCCAGCAGAGCATGGGTCAGGGCCGCCAGCTCGGATGTGTCCATCGCTGTGGTCACCGATCCGTCGAAGTCCGAGCCCAGCGAGACATGATCTTCACCCACGACCCGGATCGCGACCTTGATGGTCTTGGCGATGCCCGTTGGGCTGTCATCACAGGTCACATCTGCCCAATAACCGATCCCGATCACTCCTCCGGTCGAGGCAATGTCTCGCATCAGTTGGTCGTGAATGTTGCGTTTGACCATGCAATGCGAATGAATGCCCGTGTGGCTCAGCACCAGCGGCATATCTGTCATGTCCATCACGTCGCGCACGACCTGTTCGCTGGAATGCGCCAGATCCAGGATCAGGTTGCGGTCGGCCACGGCCCGTACCACCTCTTTGCCGAAGTCAGTCAGTCCCTGACCACTGGCTCCATGCAGGGAGCCGCCGAGATCATTGTCAAAGAAATGCTGCAAGGCGATCAGCCGATAGCCTGCGTCCTGCAGGCCTTGCAGCTTGTCCAGATCTCCTTCCAGCGGGTGCGCGCCCTCGATCCCCAGAATGCCACCGACAATCGGTTCTCCTGCCTGCTTGGCTGCCAGAACCGCCTCCAGATCCGCGGCTGTGCGGATAATTTTCAACTGCCCGTTGGACCAGGCTTCGAAATCATGCAGTTTCTTGGCCTGAAACAGAGCGCGTTCATACAGTGAACTCCACGCACGAACCGGCCACAGCTGTGCGACAGCCAGAAGCGTGATATTGTCCATCGCCTCGCTGTCGTTCTGGTCATAGTTCTGCCCGGCGGGAGACTTTGTGACGGCGGTGAAAACCTGCACGGCCACATTGCCTTCGATCAGGCGGGGGATGTCCACGTGGCCGCGATTGCCCCGTCGTGTCAGATCGCGCTTCCACAAGAGCGGATCCGCATGCCAGTCGCCGATCACCATGTCCGCATGCAGCGCGGCGGCGGCATCGGATACCGGATAGGGGTCATGGGGTTTGACCACGTTGCGAGATTTTTCGACTTCAGCCGGAGCAATCATCGCTATCAACCCAAGCGCGATGATCAGCAGGCCCAGCAACCGGCCCAGCCATTTCCCCAGTGTTCTCATTTTGAAGTCTTTCTTTGAAATTACGTTGGTTGCAGGCTATCGCCCACTTGGGGTCATTCAACCCGAACGTTGGGTCGCTCTTGGGGCTGTCGATCGCAGGGTTGATTGGTTGTGTTTGCCAACCTTGCGCTTCTCTTGTTGCCATGCTTAGCTTTCGGTCCTGTACGCACAAGGGGTGTTTTGGTCGGGAAGGGGTCAAAGCCATGGCTGGTGGATGGGCACGCGACGGGGCCGTCAGTGAACAGATCGAGGCGACAATCTCGGACGAGCTGGCCCGGATGCAGGCCGCCAGGCGTCCGGTCGGCGAAAGCCTGACCCATTGCGCCGAATGTGAGGAACCCATTCCCGAGAAGCGCCGCCTTGCCATTCCGGGCGTGAAGCTCTGTATCGAGTGTCAGCAGGAACGTGATGGCGCCTACAAGGCGCGCGGGGGGATCAACCGCCGAGGCTCGAAGGACAGCCAACTGAAGTGAGAAAAGCGTCAGGACGTCAGGCGCTTCCTTGTGACCGACGGCAATTCGCCGAAATGCTTGCGGTACTGGTTGGAGAAACGGCTCCAATCCCAGAACCCGTTTTCGGCTGCGATGTCACCGATGGTCAGATGCGCCTTGGTCGGATCCAGCAGTCGGCGTTTGACCGAATGAAGACGAAGAATACGCAGATAGGTCAATGGCCCCACGGACAGATGCCGGGCAAAGGCATGTTCCACCGACCGTCTGGGAGCATCTATCTGGCTCGGTCGTTCGAGGTCCGGGATAGCGGCGTTGATCTGACTGCGAAAATGATTGAACCGGCCAAAGGAGGCGGGGCTGAATTGGGTTTGGGCGTGGATGGCAGGTCTCCAATCCAAAGACAACTTCGAGACGATCCCTGAAAGCAGTGCGTGGCCCAGAACTTCTGCCTCCAGCTCTGTGCCCTTTGCGCTCTCCAGGGCCGAAGCGGCATCTTCGCGCAGCCGGGCTGCAAGGCTTGGCGCAGACAAAAGTCCGGCCGCGCAGTGCAGCCCCGCCAGCCAATCAGCCACCGGAGCGGCCAACCCGGGATGGGTGAGCAAAGCACTGGTATCTATGGAAACAGCCAGAATAGCCCCGCCGGCCGGGCTCACCATGTGCAGTGCGCCGCCGGGTGGTAGAACCAACACGTCTCCGGGCCCCATTGTCTGGCCATTCAGCAGGAAGGGCGGACCGTCGTTCAGCACGACGCCGAGGCTGAAATGCCCGGCCGAGCCGCCAACCTCCTGTTCCATGGCCTGATTGCAGATCTCCATATGGAGCGCGATCTGGGGCCCCAGAAAGGCAGAAAGAAACCGCCCCCGAAATGCGCCTGGCGACAATTGCGTATAGCTTTGATCATGACCGGACAGCTGTTCGGATTGTTGGTCGAAATTGTCATAGAGCTGGTCCAGCACCGCATCACGGTTTGCGCAAAACCCGTAGCTTGGAAACCAAGGGGTTGATATTTCGCCGTTTTCCAATCCGTGACCTCTCAGGTCTGTTTGCGCGCAGGGCGTAACGCTGTGCTCTGACTGTTGGGTAAACTGAGACTAGCTCCAATTGACCAATCCGAAAAGGGAGAGTGACATGATCCGAATTCTGACAGCTGCGGCCATTGCGCTGACAGCGACGATAGCCCAGGCCAGCGAGCGCTGGAAAGAAATCCCGCCGGAAGCCGCCATGCCGGAGGCCCGCGAAAGCGGCATGGCGCAGGTCAACGGGATCGAGATGTACTATGCGATCTACGGGGATGGGGCAGGCGTTCCGATCCTGATGATCCATGGCGGACTGGCCCACGGCGATATCTGGGGCGCGCAAGTGGCGGATCTGATGGCCGACTACACCGTTATCGTGGCCGATACGCGCGGGCACGGTCGATCCACCAATGACGGCAGCGCCTATGGTTACGAGCTTTTGGCCGACGATTACTTGGATCTTATGGACCACCTGGGGATTGAGAAGGTGCATCTGGTCGGATGGTCGGACGGGGCAAACATCGGTTACTCTATTTCGCAAACCAACCCCGACCGCCTGGCCAGCCACTTTGCCCATGCGGGCAACGTTACCTTGGACGGCATTGATCCAACGGTAGAAACCAATCCGGTGTTTGGCGCCTATGTTGGAATGATGGCCGAAGACTATGGTGCGATGTCGTCCACACCTGACGGGTTCGAAGCATTTCTTGGGGGCGTGGCCACAATGTGGGGAACCGAGAAACCAGGTGGTGTCGAGGCGTTGAAAGCGATCTCGGTGCCAACACTGGTCGTGCAAAGCGAACATGACGAAGCGATTCTGATGGCCCATTCTGAATTGATCGCGGGGAGCATTCCGGGAGCGGACCTGCTGGTGCTGGAGAACACCAGTCATTTCTCCTCGTTCCAGGCACCGGATGAATACACGGCCGCCATTCGCGCGTTCCTGTCCAAATAACCAGGACTGCGATCGGGCCGGACACATCCCGGCCCGGGTCTTTGTCAAAGAAACAGGAAATCATCCGCATGCAGGTCTGGCGTGCCTTGAAAGCGCGCCAGAACTTCAAAGGGATCATCCTGATTGATCCGCACCTTGGCCACCTGGGTGGAGTGTTTGTACATCAACTCAAAATCAATGCCGTTTGCGTGGTTCTGATCATGATCGATCACGATCTGGATACGCTTGTCGTTTTCCCGACGGGTTATGTCTGCCTCGGTCACCTGCTTCCACCCACCCAGCGGGTTTGCCAGCGCTATGTCCAACCGGTCTTCGATCAGTTGGCGCTCGGTCAGGATACCCTTGAGAATTGGCCATTCCATTGAATGCAAAGCGTCCACGACCAACCGGTCTTGTGTCGCGTCAAAGTCGATCACCCGAATGTCCTGTGAATAGCCGCGCTGCAGAACAAAGGTATCCGCACCCGCGCCTCCGATCAGGTCCACCAGATGATGCTGCACGGCGTTTGTTCCGACAAACAGCAGGTCATCATCCGCGCCGCCAATCAGTTTGTCCCGCCGCGTGTCGGAGTTACCGCCAGTCGAGATCAGCAAATCGCTGCCCTTGCCGCCATAGACAATGTTCTTCGTGGCTTCACCTGCGGTTTTCAGAAGGTCGTCGCCGCCGCCCAGATGGGTGGTGATGACCTGGTCTTTCTTGGTGTTGCCTTTCCAATAGAACAGGTCGGAGTATTTGCCGAACGTCACGTGCTCCAACCGGGGAGAGCCGTATTCGACGACGAACTGTTCAAAATTGGTAAGGGTCTTCCACTTGCCGCCCATCGTGATGGTGTTGTTGCCATGGGCGATCGATGCAAAGTCCAGATGCGCCTTCAGCGGATCGTTGAGCGGGTAGGAATAATGGAACACGTTGAGCAGATCGATGCCCGGGCCGCCATCGACATGCAGGTGGCGTGGCGCAAAAAAGTATCCATCCGGACCGGAATACCAAGAGTTCAAGATCGTCGCGATGTCCCGCCCGACGCCCAAATAAACTTCGTCCGTGTCGGCAGGGCCGGTCAGGTTCACGTATTCCGTAAGAATGTAGTTCTGGAACAGGTCGGCGCCCTTGCCACCATGGTAAACCGATGAACCTTCCCGGTCGATGAAGGCATCATTTCCGATCCCGCCATAATGATGGGAGGCATGCTTGGGATCTGACACGCCATAACCAAAAAACAGATCGTGACCAGGACCGCCATAAAGCAGGCCAGGTCCGGAGAATTCGTCGTTGCCGGCCAGGCCATAAACCTTGGGCAAATCCGGTACGCCGCCGATGCTGCCGGCGGTTGTAAAAACCGTATCGTCACCGGTCGTCCCCTTCACCGGGGAAGCGGTTGTCGTCACCCCGTTGATCTTGGTCGTGCTGCTGGTGTCCGCCATTGTCGAACCTCCTCGATGAGAAGCTTCGCGCGTTTGATATTCGAAAGTAGTTATGTATTAAAACTTGAATGTCAATGATCTGGGGCGGAGGGGTCAGGCCAGGGTCATTCGCATGATGTGTTGTGGCCCTGCGCTGCCATGCGGCCAGATCTCGCCCGTGTCGGCAAACCCGCCCTTCAGGTAACAGGCAATGGCACCGGGATTGGCCAAGTTGACGGTCAGCACCAGCGCGGTTGCGTTCGGATACAGCTGCCGCAAATAGCCGGGCAAGGCGCGTACGGTATCAGTGGCCAGCCCTTTGCCTTGCTGGTCCCGGTCAACCATAAAGGCCCTGAGCCCCAGTTCCGAACATTCTACAAAAGGAAATCGCGAGGCATAGAAGCGGTCGATCTTGAAGAAGCCGACAGCAAGGTCGCCCAGCCCAATACCATGAAAATCCACGCCCTCTTCGGCATCGTCAAAGGCATCAAGTACCGTGCCGGAAAACCGTATCTGATCAGGTGTCACCTGGACCGATGACACCTTTTCAAATTCGTCTGAACCGACCGGGAAAAGGCTGAGACCGGGCCTCACTCCTCCATCGCTTCCAGTTCATCAATGAACCCCGAGATCATCGACAGGCCCTTGTCCCAGAACTTCGGGTCCGAGGCGTCGAGGCCGAAAGGCGCCAGAAGTTCGGAATGGTGTTTGGATCCACCGGCGCGCAGCATGTCGAAATACTTCTCTTCGAAACCGTCCGCGCCGCCGGCGTAGACTGAATAAAGTGCGTTCACCAAACCGTCGCCGAATGCATAGGCATAGACGTAGAAGGGCGAATGCACGAAGTGCGGGATGTAAGCCCAGAAGGTTTCATAGCCTTCCATGAACTCGAATGCCGGGCCAAGGCTTTCGGCCTGAACGCTCATCCACAAGGCATTGATGTCGTCCGGGGTCAGCTCACCATCGGCCCGCGCGGCGTGCAGTTTGCATTCGAAGTCATAAAACGCGATCTGGCGCACGACCGTATTGATCATGTCTTCGACTTTGCCCGCCAGCAGCACCTTGCGCTGTTCCTGTGTCTCAGCTGCGTCCAGCATTTTGCGGAAGGTCAGCATTTCGCCAAACACCGATGCGGTTTCCGCCAGGGTCAGCGGTGTCGACGACAGCATTTCACCCTGCTCGGCGGCCAACACCTGATGCACGCCATGACCCAACTCATGCGCAAGCGTCATCACGTCGCGCGGTTTGCCCAGATAATTGAGCATCACATAAGGGTGGACATCCGTCACCGTGGGATGGGCAAAGGCACCGGGGGCCTTGCCCGGTTTGACTTCGGCATCAATCCAACCTTTGGAAAAGAACGGCGCAGCAATCTCTCCCATGCGCGGATCAAACGCGTTGTAGGCGTCCATGACAAGGTTCTCGGCCTCGCCCCAACCCACGGTGCGTGTGTCTTCCATCGGCAGAGGCGCATTGCGGTCCCAGACCTGCATGACATCCAGACCCAGCCATTTACGCTTCAGCTCGTAATACCGGTGGCTCAGCTTGGGGTAGGCGGCGACAACCGCCTCGCGCAGCGCCTCGACCACTTCGGGTTCCACGTCATTGGACAGGTGACGTCCAGTCTGGGCCGAGGGCATCCCGCGCCAGCGGTCGATGATTTCTTTTTCTTTGGCCTGCGTGTTGTGAACACGCGCAAAGGTCTTGATGTTGTCGGCAAAGACGCGGGCCAGTTCGTGGCTTGCCGCTTCGCGTTTGGTGCGATCCTGTTCGGTGAGCAGGTTCAGCGTGCCTTCGATGTTCAGCTCTTCCCCATCCACGGTGAAGGTCAGTCCGGCAATGGTTTCGTCAAACAGCTTTTCCCAGGCGTCGCCCACGACACCCAGATCATGCATGAACTTTTCCAGCTCATCGCTCAGCTGATAGGGCTTCATCGCGCGGATGCGGCGGAAGACGGGCTCATAGCGCGCCAGATCGGCATTGGCGTCGAAATGGGCCTTGAGAACCCCATCGTCGATGCGGTTGATTTCCAGCGTGAAGAACACCAGAGGCGTGGTGAAGACGGTGATCTTCTCCTGCATGTCCGACAGGAACTTGGCGCGCTCCGCATCTGTGGTCAGCTGGTAATACCGCAGCCCGGCAAACGACATGATGCGGCCGGCGATGGCGTTGATCTTTTCGTTGCGAGCAACGCAGTTCAGCAGACTAGCAGCGTCAAGTTCCGCCAGTTTGCCTTCGTAATCGCTTGCAAAGCTTGCACATTCCCCTTCCAGCCAATCCAGGTCCCGGGCCAGTTCAGGGGCGTCTTCACTGGCATAAAGATCGGTCAGGTCCCATTCGGGCAGGTTGCCCAGACCATCGGAGCCAGCGCCCGCATTGGCGTCGCGAACGGGGAAGGGAAGTTGGAACATGGATCACCTCGTCTGATGTGTTGCCCAACATCTAAGGCGCTGTGGGGCGGACCTCAAGCGGGGCTGGAACAAACACTGTCGGAATGCACAAGCTGACCCTAGAGGGCGGCGCCCGCAGTCGCCGTGTGCCCGTGTTTGTCAAAAAAGACGGCCATGCGATCAAAGACGCCAATCCGGATGGCAGGGGCCTCCATGATCACCTCATGCTCGCCGCCTTCGATCAGCTCCAAAACCCCGCGCGGCCAAATTTCCATCCGTTTGTGGATGGCAGGTACATCGACGATCCGTTCATTTGTTCCAAGAAAAGTGATGCACGGCAGATCCGGCGATGGGCGTCTGGACAACCGATTGCATTCTGCGACACCTTGGCTGAGCCACCGGATGGTCGGGCCGCCGAGAGTGAGATCAGGATGGGCCTGCAATTGCTCCTGCATCATTTTGAACATCTGCGGATCGGTGGTCAGCGTGTTGTCTTCGAACGCGCTTTCCAGCACATAACCGCTGTCCGGAGTGGTCGGTACCTTGGTCGTCCCAAGTCCCAGAAACGGGCCGAATGTCGTCATGAAAAAACTGGCGGGCCGCATGGCTGGCGACATGTAGATGCCCCACATTGGTCCTGTGAAGCAGCATGATACCGCAGGGGTACCATCCATCACGGCGCGCAATCCGATGGCGCCGCCCATGGAATGTCCAACCAGGTGCCAAGGCTCGGGAAGCTCAAGATGTTGGGCCAGCCGCAATGCGGCCGCCACGTCCCACTGATAATCAGTGAATTCACCCACATGTCCCAGGCTGCGATTGGGCAAGAGCCGATCAGCCAGCCCCTGACCACGCCAGTCTATTGCCAGCGTTGAATATCCGCGATCCTGCATCTCGCGTGCGAAATCGCCGTATTTTTCGATATATTCCGTGCGGCCCGGGAACATAAGGATGGTTCCCTTGGCCGCCTTTTCATGCGTCCAGACGCCGACACGAATGCGTACATCATCCTGAGTGGTCACCCAGTAGGCACATCCGCCGTCGGGGCCACCGGCCACATCGGCAAAGAACGGGGCCGGCGTTCCCTTCATCAGGCCAGGACCGACGCCAATTTCATGGCAATTCCCATATCGCCATCCACCGTCAGCTTGCCGGTCATGAAGGCGCTGGTCGGGTTCAGTTCGCCCGAGATCATGGCCTGAAAGGTTTCGGCATCCGCGGTCAGGGTCACGTCGGCTTCTTCGTCGGACACCCGCGCACCATCGGTATCCAGGACAATCGCGCCCAGATCCGAGATTTCGAATTTTGCAGACGCGTCAAAACCGCTGTCGCCGATCTTGCCGTTCAGTTCGGCCGCGGCCTGTTCAAGAATGTCGCTCATTTCAAGTCCTCATATGTTCCATTTCATGGTGCCACGATCCCGTGACTGGAATTTGACACGCATCACGTTAGACTGGACATATCATGGTGATGCAGCTTTCAAATCTCAAACCTATCGTGGCGGCAACCTTATTGCATCTCACGATTTTTGTCGGGTCCGTGTCTGCGCAGGACGTAGAAGAAGACCAGCTTCTGGCCGAACTGTCGCAGGCCGAACCAAAAGACGCCATCCGGCTGGACCGTGAATTGCAGGCGATCTGGCGCAAGAGCGGCTCCCCGTCCATGGATCTGTTGCTGCAGCGCGGGCGCGACGCACAAGAGCGGGGGGACGTACGGGAAGCGATCGAACATCTGACTGCGCTCACCGACCATGCGCCCGAATTTGCAGAAGGCTGGCACGCGCGGGCGTCCGCGTTTTTTGAAGCGGGGCTATACGGACCTGCCTTGGATGATCTGGAACGCGCCCTGCACCTGAACCCGAACAACTACAACGCCATATTCGGCCTGGGCACCCTGTTTGAAGAGTTCGGAGACCCGAACCGCGCTTACCAAGCGTATGTCCGAGCGCAGGCTATACATCCCCATCACGAAGAAGTAACCAAAGCCCTGGACCGCCTGAAGACCCAGGTTGAAGGCGAAGAACTTTAGGCCAGCTAAAGGCCCCGGTGCCCGGACAAGGCGCTGGAACGCAACGAACTTGGGGGCGACTGTGACCGGGTCATCGCGAATCGCGGCTGTTTTGGGGCCGACGAATACCGGCAAAACGCATTATGCCATTGAACGTATGTTGGGCTATCGCACCGGGGTGATCGGGTTGCCCCTGCGGCTTCTTGCGCGCGAAGTCTATGACCGGATCGTGGCCGTCCGCGGGCCGTCCGTCGTAGCGCTTGTCACAGGCGAGGAACGGATTGTGCCGCCACGCACCCAGTATTGGGTCTGCACGGTCGAGGCGATGCCAGAAGGCATGGGCGCCGATTTCGTGGCCGTGGATGAAATCCAACTCTGCGCCGATCCCGAACGCGGTCATGTGTTCACAGACCGGCTGCTGCGCGCGCGTGGCACACACGAGACGCTGTTTCTGGGCTCCGACACGATGCGCGGGCCGATATCCGCATTGGTGGACAATGTGGAATTCATCCGCCGCGATCGCATGTCGCAGCTGGTCTATACCGGATCCAAGAAAGTCAGCCGGATGCCGCCGCGCAGCGCCATCGTGGGCTTTTCGGTGGACAGCGTTTATGCGATTGCGGAATTGATCCGCCGGCAAAAGGGCGGTGCGGCGGTGGTCATGGGCGCGCTTTCTCCTCGGACCCGAAACGCACAGGTCGCGCTTTATCAGAACGGGGAGGTCGATTACCTGGTCGCCACAGACGCCATCGGCATGGGGCTGAACCTGGACATCGACCATGTGGCGTTTTCGTCCACGACCAAGTTCGATGGTCGTCGGATGAGGCCATTGGCCGCCAACGAACTGGCCCAGATCGCGGGCCGGGCCGGGCGGGGCATGTCGGATGGCACTTTCGGTGTGACGGGTGAAGCGCGCCCGTTGGATGACGGTATGGCCGAAGCGATCATGGAGCATCGCTTTACCCCGCTGAAAAAACTGAACTGGCGGTCGGCAGCGATGAAATTCGGGTCGATCGAGGCGTTGATTGATTCACTGGAAGTGTCGCCCACCGGTGAACACCTGACAAAGGCACGTGAGGCCGATGACCTGCGTGCGCTCAAGATCCTGTCGCAGGACGCGGAAATCATGGCGCGGGCGTCGGACGGCAACTCGGTCCGGCTCTTGTGGGACGTTTGTCGGATTCCCGATTTTCGCGGCATAAGCCATGCTGAACATGCCGGGCTTTTGCAGGTGATCTACGGTCATTTGCATGAACGTGGTGCGATACCCGACGACTGGATGGCGCGCCAGATCAAGCGGATCGACCGGACCGACGGTGATATCGACACATTGTCGAAACGTTTGGCCTTTATCCGCACGTGGACATATGTCGCGCAACGAAACGGCTGGGTGCGTGACGAAAGCCATTGGCGCGACGAAACGCGCGCTGTAGAAGACAGGGTGTCCGACGCGCTTCATGAGCGTCTGACACAGAGATTTGTGGACCGGCGGACATCTGTTCTGCTTCGCCGGCTCAAGCAGAAGGAGGCCCTTTTGGCCGAAGTAAATGACAAGGGTGAAGTGACCGTCGAAGGAGAATTCGTCGGTCGTCTGGATGGGTTCCGGTTCATGCCGGACAAAAGCGCGCAAGGTGCAGAAGCAAAAGCTTTGAAAACTGCATCCCTGCAGGCTCTGGCACCGCAATTTCATCTGCGGGCGGATCGGTTCTACAACGCACCCGATACCGAAATTGATTTTACCGAACAGGGTGGCCTGATGTGGGGCGACCAAGCTGTAGGGAAACTGGTTGCAGGCCCCGAAGCGCTGAAACCGATGATCGAGGTCTTCGTGGACGAGGCCGCTGGCCCGGATGTGGCGCAGAAGGTGGAACGCCGCCTGCAGCATTTCATCAGCCGCAAGGTGGCCGCGCTGTTTGAACCGCTGCTGAACCTGCAAAAAGACGAAGAGCTTTCGGGCCTGGCCCGTGGTTTTGCCTTCCGTATGGTCGAGGCACTGGGGGTTCTGCCCCGAGCCGCCGTCGCGCAGGAGGTCAAGGACCTGGATCAGGACGCTCGCGGTGCGCTGCGCAAGCACGGTATCCGCTTTGGTCAGTTCACCATCTTCATGCCACTGCTGCTGAAACCTGCGCCGACCCGTTTGCGTCTGGTTCTGTGGTCGCTTGCAGGTGGTCTGCAGGACTTCCCCGAGGCACCGCCTCCGGGGCTGGTGACCGTGCCTTCCGCCAAGGATGCGCCGCAGGGCTATGACACCATGTCGGGCTACCGTGAAGCGGGCGAACGGATGATCCGTATCGACATGCTCGAGCGTCTGGCCGACATGCTGCGCACCGAAGATAGCCGTGGCGGGTTCGAAGCCAAACCCGACATGCTGTCGATCACTGGCATGACGCTGGAACAGTTCGCCGACCTGATGCAGGGACTGGGCTACCGAGCTGAAAAGGGCGAACGGGAAAAGGTGAAGCCTGCTCCTGCTGCGTCCCAGGCGGCAGAAACCGTGGAAGAGACATCGGTTGAGGCAACAGCAGAGACCGATGCGGCTGCATCTGACGTTGAGTCCGGACCGATTGAGGCCGCGGTACCTGCTGACGCCGCATCCGCTGCTGAGGCTCCGGCGCCCGAAGCCGAAGACGAGGCCGAAGATACGGCCGAGCCCGCAGTTTCGACCGATGCCGAAAACGCGGAGCCCGCAAGCTCGGAGCCAGAGGTGGAAGTCTTCTACACCTTCACCTGGGGCCGCGCCCGCCAAACAAACCAGCGCGGCGGTCAACGTCGTGATGGTGGTCGCGAGGCCGGGGCTGGCCGGGGCAAGCCCCGCCAGGACGGCAAACCGCAGGGCAAGGGTCGCGGCAAGCCGCAGGGCAAGAAGGGCGGACGCCCGCCGCAGCAAGGATCGAAAACCTATTCCTCTCGCCCGCCGAAAAAGGAAAAGGCAATTGATCCGGACAACCCGTTTGCAGCCGCTCTCATGGGGCTGAAAGAGGGCAACTGACCGCCCATGTCCGAGGCGTCGCCCAAGTTGCGGATCGACAAGTGGCTGTGGCATGCGCGGTTTTTCAAGACGCGCAGCCTGGCCGCGAAACAGGTTAGCGCCGGCCATGTGCGCCTGAACGGGATCAAGACACTGAAACCGGCCCAGAATGTTGGGCCGGGAGACGTTCTGACCTTTGCTCAAGGAAAAGTGATCCGTGTGGTTGAGGTCGTTGCCCTGGGTGAACGCCGCGGCCCGGCACCAGAGGCGCAGACATTGTATCTGGATCGCACCGAAAAGCGGGAAAAACCACCCGCCAATCCGAAATACGAAGGAAAAGGTCGCCCGGACAAGAAAGAACGCCGTGCCCTTGATCTTTCCCGCAAGAACGACCTGTTGTGACATCTTGAAGTACTGGCCACTCTGATTTAGCTAGGCGTTCAAACCTGAAACACGGGCAAACCTAGAAAACGGGACCTGGCTCATGACCTATGTCGTCACAGATAACTGCATCGGCTGCAAATATACAGATTGCGTGGAAGTGTGTCCGGTTGACTGTTTCTATGAAGGTGAGAACTTCCTGGCCATCCATCCGGATGAGTGCATCGATTGCGGTGTTTGCGAACCGGAATGCCCAGCGGATGCGATCCGCCCGGATACCGAGCCGGACATGGACAAATGGGTTGAAATCAACAGGAAATATGCAGAAATCTGGCCTGTGATCGTGTCCAAGAAGGATCCGCTGCCCGAGGCGGAGGAGCGCGACGGTGAAGAAGGCAAGATGGAGAAGTATTTCTCTGAAGCGCCCGGCGAGGGCGGTTGAGCGATTCGCGGAGCCTGGCTCACCGCTGAAGGAAAATGCGTCGCTCCAGAGCGTTGAAAAGACGGTATTTTGCCCAAATTGACCCAACGTCCGCTTTCGGTGGGGCAGTTTTTGTGATATACTTGTAACTCAAACATAGTATCCAGACCGGTCCTCACCCCGCCGAAAATGCTCGATAGGGGTGGATTTATTTGCGCAATCACTCTGTTCGCGGGGCGAAATATTTCCCCCGGCGGCGGAGTTGTCGCTCTACCCGCTCCACCCACTGGGCGACGGGGTCCGGACAAGAAGCAAGGAAAGTACCCCGTATGACCAAGTCCAAGAAGCTTGATTTCCGTCCCAACGAATATGTTGTCTACCCGGCGCATGGCGTCGGCCAGATCATTTCGATCGAGGAACAGGAAGTGGCTGGCTTCAAACTGGAACTGTTCGTGATCACCTTCGAGAAGGACAAGATGACCCTGCGGGTGCCGACCAACAAAGCCACCGAAGTGGGTATGCGGTCGCTGAGCTCGCCGGATGTGATCAATCAGGCCATGAAAACGCTGAAAGGCAAGGCCAAGGTTAAACGTGCCATGTGGTCGCGCCGCGCGCAGGAATACGAGCAAAAGATCAACTCGGGCGATCTGATATCGATCGCCGAAGTTGTGCGCGACCTGCACCGCACTGACGATCAGCGCGAACAGAGCTATTCAGAACGTCAGCTGTATGAGGCTGCGCTGGAGCGTCTGACCCGCGAAGTTGCAGCCGTTTCGGGTAACGATGAAATCGCTGCCGCCAAGCAGGTGGACGACGTTCTTATGTCGCGCGCGGCTTAAGTTCTAAGTCACTCAAAACAAAAGGGTCGTGCCCGCAGGGGCGCGGCCCTTTTTCGTTTTGGGGCCACCCCTTGCAAACATCTGTGGGGATAGGGTTAGATTGGCCCAAGCGCAGGATATGCGCAGGAGAGGCGTTGATGAGCAGTTTCGAAAAAACCGTCAGATCGCTGTATACAGGCACATCGCCACGATCAGTGAAGTTTCGGTATTTCCTGATCTTTTTCGATGCGGTGACGATTTTGTTTTTTATCGTCACGGCTCCCTTACCACATGGTCCCGGTTTGGTGCTTTTCAGCAGGTTGGTGGGCGTGGTTATTCTACTGGATGTGTCGGCCCGCTTGTGGATTGCGGAAGATCGGGCCTTCATGCTCAAGCAGATCTACACGATTGCGGACATCATCGTGATCCTGTCGCTGTTCCTGGATCCGTTCCTGACCGAAAGTCTGGCCTTCTTGCGGATCCTGCGCGGATTGAGGCTGATCCATTCCTATCAGCTGTTGCAGGATTTTCGGCGCGACAGTCGTTTCTTCCGCGATCATGAAGACGCCGTGATCGCCGTCATCAACCTGTTTGTCTTTGTGATGGTAACGGCCACGGCGTCGCTGGTGTTCTTCATTGATCCGACCCAGTCAGAGACCCCGTATATTGATGCGCTCTACTTCACGGTCGCGACCCTGACCACCACGGGCTATGGCGACATCACCATGAACACGCCGGGCGGGAAGCTGTTTTCAGTGTTTGTCATGGTCGTGGGGGTGGCTCTTTTCGTTCGCTTGGCACAAGCGATCTTTCACCCGCAGAAGGTCAAGTACAAATGCCCCAGCTGTGGGTTGCTGAAACATGACGTTGATGCGGTGCATTGCAAGCATTGCGGGGCCATCGTCAATATCGAGACTGAAGGCTCGGGCTAAAGGGCCTCAGCCTGCGGCCAGGATCGTCAGAAGGATCGTTATTTCAACCAGCTGCTGGGCGCCGCCTAATACGTCACCTGTCTGTCCGCCGATTTTGACACGCGCCACGGCAGCATAGCCGAAGAGCGTTAGCCCCCCGGACAGAAACGCGGCAAGGGAGAGGGGCGCACCAATCATTGACGCCGACAGAAGCAGTGCCAACCCCAGACCCAAAAAAACGCTGATCCATGGTGGCGAGCCAACCGAGCTGGACAGCCCTGACCCGCGTGCGTTGGGAAGGGCGACCATCAGCACCGGCATGACTGAGCGGGACAGGATAGCTGCGACAAGAAGGGGTGTCAGGCCTGCAACCGGGATGAGTGTTGCAAAGGCGCTCCAGCGCAGGCCAATCGACAGGACCAGTGCCAGCACGCCATAGGCGCCAATCCGGCTGTCCTTCATGATCTCCAGACGTCTTTCTGGCGTAAACCCTCCCCAGAACCCATCCGCGACATCGGACAAGCCGTCTTCGTGCATGGCACCGGTGGTCAGAACCTGAACGGTCAGTATCAGCCCGGCAGCAACAGATGCAGGCAAGCCCAAAAACAACGCCAGCGCACCTGCAAGGCAGGCCAGTCCGGCGATGGCCAGACCGGCCAACGGAAACGCCCAGGTCGCTTTGGCTTGGCGTTTGAACGCGTCGTCCTGCAGCGCGGGCAAGGGCAGGCGGGTCAAGAGCACCAGCGCCACGGCAATATCCACAGGAGAGACCAGCTGCGTGTCGTTTTTTTGCATCTTGGAGCCTCTGCTGGGACTTGCGAAAGGGGGTGCGTTCGATAAACACGGTTAACCCCTGCTTAAACACCGGGGACCCACTCTATGCAATGAGGCTTTCCATGTTGCCCCATCTCACCTCCCTTGACGATTTCCGCGCCGCGCTTGCGGCCGCCCCAGATGCCGATCAGGCGTCGCTTGCAGCGGCGGCAGACCGCAATGGTCAGCTGACCAAGCCACCGGGCGCGTTGGGACGGCTGGAGGATCTGGCGGTCTGGTATGCGGGTTGGCGCGGTGATGCGCGGCCGCAAATCACGCAGCCGCAGGTCATCGTCTTTGCCGGAAATCACGGTGTCACGGCGCAGGGTGTCTCGGCTTTTCCGGCCGAGGTGACGGCGCAGATGGTGCTGAACTTCGAGCACGGCGGCGCGGCGATCAACCAGCTGGCCAAATTGGCCGGAGCTCGGATGGACGTGCAAGCACTGGATCTGGACCGTCCCACTGGAGACTTTACCCAAGGCCCCGCGATGAGCGAGGCAGAGCTTCTGGACGCGCTCAAGACAGGTTGGAACGCGGTGGATGCGTCATCCGATCTTCTTGTTGTTGGGGAAATGGGGATTGGGAATACAACGCCGGCGGCGGCGCTGGCTTGCGCCCTGTTCGGGGGCGAAGCGGATGATTGGACCGGGCGGGGTACCGGGGTCGATGATGCGGGCCTGGCCAACAAAACGCGTGTAGTTGCCGAAGGTGTCGCGCTGCACAAGGCCAGCATCAAGGATGGTCTGGACGCCTTGGGCCGATTAGGCGGGCGTGAGATTGCTGCCATGGCGGGCGCCATCGCGGCCGCGCGCATGTTGCGTATCCCGGTCATTCTGGACGGGTTCATCTGCTCGGCGGCGGCGGCCTGCCTGATCAAGACTGCGGATGGTGCATTGGATCACACGGTGGCTGGTCATCAGAGCGCGGAGGGGGCCCATGCTGCGGTTCTGGAGGCCCTGGGGCTGGAGCCACTCCTGTCGCTGGGACTGCGCCTGGGCGAGGGCACAGGGGCTGCCTTGGCTATTCAGGTCCTGAAAGGTGCGATTGCGTGCCATAGCGGCATGGCCACCTTTGCCGAGGCCGGAGTGTCCGACGGCTGATCCTTCTTACCGATGGATGTGAAAATCCGCGCGTTTTCTGGGGCGCAAGATCAACCGGTCTTGCGCTCTTGTTCTTCTTGAGCGAGTTCCAGCAGTTCGTTTTCCAGATCGCGTTCAAGCTCCAATGACCGTTCGATGTAATTGTCGTTGTCACGCGGGTGAACGCCGGGGATCCAAAGGTCCGCCAGTTCCCGGATGGTCCGACGATCATGGGCATAGAAGGTCTGTTCAGCCTGGGCTGCCTCGTAGTCCGAAAGCCCCATGTTTTCCAACACATAACGCCCCGCGCGCAGCGAGGTGTCGAACATCTCGCGGACGATGTCGTCGGCTCCGGCCTGGTATAACTCGTAAACATGGTTGCGGTCATAGGCGCGGGCGATGATGTGCAGATCCGGGCGTTGGCGGCGCGCATAGGCCACCAGTTTGGTCACCTCTTCGGGCTGATCCATGGCGGCCACCAGGACATGGGCTTTGGACAGTCCGGCTGCTTTCAGCAGCTCTGGCCGGGTGGGATCACCCAAGAACCCTTTGACCCCGAACCGGCGCATCAGCTGGATTGTCTCCATGTTGTTGTCCAACACGATGGTCGAATAGCCGCTGGCCCGGACCAGCCGATCCACAATCTGACCGAACCGCCCAATCCCGGCGATGATCACTGGGCCTTGCGTGTCGATTTCCTCTGGCTCGGGTGCAGGGCCGGACTCCGTCAACCGGCGGGACAGGATATCATAGATGATGAACAGCAGCGGGGTGATCAGCATCGACAGCGCAATGATCAGCAGCAGCTTTTCGGACAGGGCTGGGGGGATCACGTTCAATTGCAACGAGAAGGCCAGCAGCACAAAGCCGAATTCCCCCGCTTGGGCCAGGCTGAGAGTAAACAGCCATTGCGCCTTGCCCTGCAACCCGAAAGCACGCCCGACAAAATAAAGGATCATGCCTTTGAGCAGGATCAGAAGCAGAGCCAGCCCGATCAGATCGCCGGGGCTGCTAAAAAACAGGCGATAGTTGATCCCGGCGCCTACTGTGATGAAGAACAGCCCCAGCAACATGCCCTTGAAGGGCTCCAGATCGCTTTCAAGCTCGTGCCGGAATTCACTGTTGGCCAGAACCACACCCGCAAGGAAGGCGCCCAGAGCCGGGGACAGGCCAACCAGAGTCATCAGGAAGGAAATTCCCACGACGATCAGAAGGGCCAGTGCGGTATACATCTCCCTCAGGTTGGTCGAGTGGATGAAGCGGAACACCGGGCGGGTCAGATAGATCCCTGCAACGACGATAAAGGCCACTGCGCCAATGGTGACCAGCGTGACGGCCCAGCCGGGCAGCCCGGCGACCAGGGACAATTCGGGCCCATGATGTTCGCCGTGCTCAACAACGGAATGAGCACGTTGTATCGAACCATCACTGGAGAAATGTGCAACCTGGTCGATGGCCAGCAACGGTAGAAAGGCCAGTATCGGGATGACCGCGATGTCCTGTGTCAACAGCACCGAAAAGGCCGATCGCCCACCCTTGGTCTGCATTAGCCCTTTTTCGGACAGGGTTTGCAGCACGATGGCGGTTGACGAAAGAGACAAGGCCAGCCCTACGGCCAGAGAGGTTTGCCAAGCATAACCTGCCGCGAGCGCAACCCCCATCAATGCCAGGGTGCTGAACAATATTTGCAGCCCACCCAAGCCCACCAACCGGTGCCGCATGTCCCACAGGGCGCGCGGATCCAGCTCAAGCCCGATCAGGAACAGCATCATCACGACGCCGAACTCGGCCACGTGTTGAAGTTCTTCCGTTTCGGCTCCGACAAGACCCAGTATGGGGCCAATGACGATCCCAGCCGCCAGATACCCCAGTACCGATCCCAGGCCCAGGCGCGCGGCAATGGGGACGGCAATCACAGCTGCCGCCAAATAGATCGAAGCCTGATAAAGGAAGGATTCCATGAAATATGCTGTCCGCGTCCCGTGTGCTGTTGGTATGATCATCCGCTGTCGGACAGGGGGAACTCAACAGCAAACTGCGAATTGAAGTGCGCTTTCGGACGCGCCTGCCCAGAATGTATGGTCTGAACGCCGGGTTGCAACCGCCTGGAACCTATCTCCGGGGCTTGCCAGCCCGCAATCCGTTCAGGTGGGCAGTGGGGCGTCCCGCTTCAATTGATCCATGACGATCTGGCTTTGCACACGGGCTACCGCGGGGTGTTGCAGGAGGACATCGTGGATCAATCGGTTCAACGACGGAAGATCTTTGCAATATACTCTCAAGAGGTAGTCTGCCTCTCCGGTCATGGTCCATGCGCTGGTAATCTCTGGTGTCGTCTGTACCAGCCGGGCGAACTGCGCCGATTGTTCCGGACCGTGACTGCCCAGGTGGACCTGGACAAAACCCTGCACTTGAAGTCCCAGCCGGCTCGGATCCAGCCGTGCAGAATAGCCTTGGATGTAACCGTCTGCTTCCAGCCTTTGCCGCCGCCGCCCGGCCTGACTTGCAGACAGGTTCAGGATCTCTCCCAGATCCTGCGCGGTCAGGTGCGCGTCCGTTTGCAAAGCGGCCAGAAGACGTGTGTCGATATGATCCAGCATGTGCGTGATCCTCGCATTTCTGAAAGGAATATCATCACTCCCCCGCATGGTCACGTGGATATGCGCTGATTATCCTGCAAAACTCTGAAGTCGAGATGCTAAAGAAACCTGCCAGGGGCTTGGGATTGCTGCAGCTCAGTTGCGGGCCTTGCGAAGTTTCGGCCATAGGGCCATCAGCAAAATCCCCGCCCAATTTGCCAGGAGCATCAAGACTGGTAGGGCAGATGAGTACGCCTTGAAGTGTCCCAGCTTTACATGTGTTCCGGTCTCTGTTGCCGTAAACAGGGCTTGGATCTCGGTGCGGGAAGGGACGGCGTAAAGATAGCCGTTCTGTATTTGAAGCGACATGTGATCTGGCAGCGCGTCCTGAACCGCCGCCCGCGCCTCTGCCGGTGGCAACACTGTTGTGTATTCGACGACAAAACCTGGAGCCGGCCCGAATGTCGTTCCTCCGGAAAGGGGACGCGCCCGGGTTTTTGGAGCCACTGCATCGTCAGGCACGGGTGGAACACTGACCCTTAGGTAGAGTTCTCCAACCAAGGCGGTGTAAGGAACGGCGATTGACGCCGACCAAAGCACTGTCGCCAGAAGCAGGATCTGCCAAGCTGACAGATACGGCCAGTTCACCCGCCCGGCGGCAATACCGGCGATCAAGGTGCCAACTACCAATAGACCCAATAGCAAAGGCGCAAAAAACGGTGCGACGACCCAAACCATCAATATTGCGCACCAAGACATGCCGAGACCAAAGGCAACGCCAATCACCAGACACAGGACAAAGGATCCGCTGGGCAGGGGACCAGGCTCTGAATTGTCCGGAATGACCATGATCACTCCCTTTTGGCCATGCGAACTCCGTTCGCAAGTTCAGCCTGGGGCAATCAGATTTGGGTAGGTATGATGTATATCAAATGCCAAAGAACCGGCGAAGGCTCAGCCGTTCGGGATCTTGAGCGTCATGTTGCGCCCACGTTTTTCGTACCGCAGCTCGCTATCGCCAATGGCAACAACCCGGCCACCATCAACGCTGTCGCCGACCTTGACCTTCTTGTAGCGTCCGCTGGGCAACCGCACCAGTGCGCGACGGTTGGAGGGTGTGCCATAGACGCCGATCAGGTTGACGCGTTGCAGGTTGAGCGCGTTGTTCATCGTTGCTTGACGCGCGACCGAAGCGGAGGACGGGATTTTGGGTTTGACGGTGGCCGGCGCTATGGCCGCTACCTGGCGGACGGCAGGGGTGTTGCCCTGGTTTCGCTGCGCCCGTTTGACCAGTGCATTCATGTTTGACGGTCGCAGGCGCGGCGTGGGGGTAATGGCAACAGCCAGACGTGTCGCGGTGGCCGTCAGATCCTCGGTGTTTTCACTGTCTGCCTCGGCAGCTTCGGCAGCTGCAAGTGCCTCGGCTGCGGCCTCTTGCCGAGCAATCGCCTGCTCCTGCACGCTTTCCGGGCGCAGTTTCGGGCGAACCTCAGCCAGTTCGGCTCGGCTCAGCCCCCCCAACTGTGCCCTTTCATTGGTCTCGGCCAGATCATCCGGGCGCAGTTTCGGACGCAACCCAGCCAGACGTGCCTGCAATGCATCCGCTTCGGGTTGCGGATCGTCCCGTTCAGGCGTGGCCGGCGGAACAATCCGCGGGCGGCCAAGATAAACAATCGCACCTTCGGGCGTGATCGCACCTTCTGGAGTGGGTTGAACCAATCCTTGCGGGTTCAGATCAAAGGTTTGATCTGCCGCAGCGGGTGAGGAGACAGCGGCCAGAGAAAGATCTGTTGCCAGGTCAGACGGATTTTGCAATGCGACCGCATCCTGAGACAGATCGGTGCGATCGATCGACGCGACATAGAGATCATCCAGACTGACCACCGAAGGCGTTTCGGGCTGTTCAGGTGCCTCGGACCAGATCCCGGTCGCGGCATATCGGGTCGCCGTGTCGAGAGCCGACTCTTCATTGTTCGGCAGAATTGGCCCCAACGGCTCGGCTAACAGCCCGTCGGCGGCCTGTTCGGGGTCTACCGCGGCTAGATCTTCCTCGGGCGCTGCGTCCTGAGTGGTGCTGAGCGCTTCGAGGATTGCGGTATCCGTGTCGGTCAGAGCGGGTTCAGTCTGTTCCGTGCCGATCTCAGGCGATGCTGGTGCAGGTACCGGGGCTGGCAGTGCCGAAATGTCCGGCAGGGCAGGGGCAACAGGCGTTGGGACAACAGGCGCCGGGGTTGGGTTCGGCTCCGCCTCGATGGGCGGCGTCGGGGTCTGCCTTGTCGTCTCAGGATCTGGTGTGGGTGCAACCTGTTCGGTCTGTGGTGTGCTGCCAAACGGACCATATCCGCTTACGAAGCTTGCCAGGGCCGCAACAGCCGCCATCAGCACGACAAGCGACACGGTCAGGATCAAACCCAGATGCTTTGGCTTGCCGCCAACCCCTTCGGATTTGCGAGCCCCGAAAACGGTCATCCGGTCGGTTTCGGTCTGGGGTTCTTGTCCGGTTTTTTTCGAGTCAGTTACCGGCTGAACTGCGGGTGGTGCATCCGCTATGGGAAGGGCTTGGGCCACAGGTGCCGGAGATTGCGCTTGCCGCCCGATTTCCGGGCTTTCCGGGATCCGGCGCGATGCAAAGCCTGCGGTGGGAACCGGATCGGGCCGGTCTGTAGACGGGTTCACAAGGGGCTGAACCCCGGTTTCCATGGGCGCATCCGTCTGCGCAGCTGGGGAAACAACAGGTGGATGCGCCTTCGGAACATCAGCCTGTGGCTGTGTAGGCGGCGTTTCAGCTTTTGGAGTGACCTCGGGGCCGGAGGGTGCTGTTTTTTGCAGGCCATCAAGTTTGGGCGCTGCGCCGCCGTCCGGTTTGCCGCGTCGGCTTGAGAACCCCACCATGGGTGCCGGTTCCGGTGTGGCGGGTTTCGGGGCCGGTTCAAGTTCGGTGACAACAGGTTGTGATGGCTCTGGTTCTGGCTCTGCTTCTGCGACCGGTTCGGCGGGATAGATTGCCGGGCCAACGACCACCACAGCAATCCCGTCTGCATCCACCGGCACGCTTGCCATCCGCGTGGTCGCGCCAAAGAACGGTTCACCCAGAAAGGCTTCCTCTCCGGGGATGGCGACGAAGGATGTGGGGTTGAACCCGTGTTCGGTCGCAAAGCCCTCGGCCTCTGCCAGTGTTTCATGCGCGACCGCGGCCACATGCGTGTACTCGCCGTCGATAGACAAATCAAAGGCAAGGTCTTCCACTGCATAAGGCGTCGCCCCATCCAGCGCCGAAAGGATCATGGCCTCTCGTGCGCTGCGGTTCAGATCACCGGTGTCGACGCTCAGATATTTGATCTGGTCATTGGGCAGGATCAGTTTGCAGCTCAACCCACCGGGTTGCAGCCGTTCCGCCTTTTCCCGAAGGTCTCCAAGGGCAGCGGCCAGATCAGGCGAGTCGAGGCCGACATCGCCCACATGCCTCCATCCACCTGCCGCACGATGCAGCAGGGTAATCCCCTCAAAGGACAAGGACAGGGCGAAGCCCGGTTTCATCTTCTGCTCAGAACCGTCCAATCCATGCATCCAATTGGCTTTTAGCGGGTTTCCGCTGTTTGCGTCGCGATCTTAAAGCAGGACTTTGCCGAGGAAAAGGAAAACACAGTCGCAACCCTTGCGAAGGGCGGTCCTCCGCTCCCATCTGATGACGAAACTATGGAGAATGGACCCTTGAAGCAGAAAATCATGAGCGCAGCGATGGTTGCTGGCCTTCTTTCAACCGGGCTTATGGCTGGTGGCGCCTTGGCAGAGGAAACCCCGCGCCTGATTACCGTATCAGGCCAAGGTCAGGTCGACGCGGTTCCCGACATGGCAACCATTACACTGGGAGTGACTCATGAACACGCCGAAGCCGGGCAGGCCATGGACGCCGTATCCTTGGCGATGACTGAAATGTTATCCCGACTCAAAGCATTGGGGCTGGAAGACCGGCAGATCCAGACAACCCAGATCACGCTGAACCCGCTCTGGGCAAACCGAAACCATGACAGCAACAGCGCGCCCCGGATTACGGGGTTTGTGGCCTCGAACGCTGTGTCGGTGAACGTGCTGGATCTGGATCATCTGGGTCGTGTGATGGATGCGGTTCTGACCGGGGGCGCAAATGATTTCAACGGATTGCGGTTCGGACTTCAGGAACCGGAGCCGCTGATGTCCCAAGCCCGCGCCAAGGCCGTCGACGACGCAATACGCAAGGCCCGAGAGTTGGCTACGGCGGCCGGGATCGAGCTGGGGGACGTCATGTCCATCACCGAGCATGGTGGCGGCCGTGTGACACCGGTTCACGCCGAAATGTCTGCGCGTGCAGCCAGTGTCCCCGTAGCGGCGGGTGAGATGGCGGTGACCGTCGGGGTGAACATGGTGTTCGAAATCGAGGACGCTGAATAAGTCTGTGCAACAAACTGCAAAGGCCGAGGCAATGCGCCCCGGCCTTGTGCGATTTATAGGTTTGGATCAGCCGCAGGCTTTTGTCAGCGCCTGATCCAGATCGGCGATCAGATCGTCGGCGTCTTCGATACCAATGGACACGCGGACGACGTTTGGCCCGGCGCCAGCGGCTTCCTGCTGCTCTTGTGTCAACTGCCGGTGCGTGGTCGAGGCCGAGTGGATGATCAGCGACCGTGCGTCGCCCAGATTGGCAACATGGCTGAAGATTTCCAACGCGTTGACCAGCTTTACACAGGCCTCGTAGCCGCCCTTGACGGCAAATGTGAACAGCCCGCCTGTGCCTTTGGGATAGCAGCGTTCGGCGCGTTCGGCATAGGGTGACGAGGGAAGGCCCGCATAGGTCACGTATTCGACCCGCTCATCCTGTTCCAGCCAGCCTGCGACCTTCTGGGCGTTCTCCACGTGACGTTGCATCCGCAGAGACAGCGTTTCAATTCCCATCAGTGTGTAATGCGCGGCTTGCGGGTTCATGGTCATGCCCAGATCGCGCAGTCCGATGGCTATGCCGTGGAATGTGAAGGCCAGGGATCCGAAGGTCTCGTGGAACTTCAGCCCGTGATAGGCCGGTTCCGGCGCGCTCAGCGACGGGAACTTGTCATTGGCTGACCAGTCGAACTTGCCCGAATCCACAATGCAGCCGCCGGTGACGGTGCCATTGCCAGTCAGGTATTTGGTGGTCGAATGCACGACCAGAGTAGCGCCCTGTTCGATCGGGCGGCACAGATAGGGCGTGGCTGAGGTGTTGTCCACGATCAGCGGAACGCCTGCCGCGTCCGCCACATCCGCAAGCGCGCGAATGTCGGTCACATAACCGCCCGGGTTTGCAATGGACTCGCAGAACACTGCGCGGGTGTTTTCGTCGATGGCCTCCTTGACGGCGTCCAGGTCATCGGTATCGACGAATTTGGCCGACCAGCCAAAGCGCTTGATGGTCTGGCTGAACTGGGTGACGGTGCCACCGTACAGCCGGGTCGAGGCCACAACGTTGCAGCCCGGACCCATCAGCGGGAAAAGAGCCATGATCTGCGCCGCGTGCCCCGAGGAACAGCAGACCGCACCCACGCCGCCTTCCAGCGTCGCAATGCGTTCCTGCAGAACGGCGACGGTTGGGTTGGTCAAGCGGGAATAGATGAAGCCCACTTCCTGCAGATTGAACAGCGCTGCGGCATGGTCGGCATCCCGAAACACATAGGCCGTGGTTTGATAAATCGGCGTCTGCCGCGCCCCCGTTGCCGGGTCGGGCCGGGCGCCCGCGTGAATTTGCAAAGTATCGAAACCGTAGGTGGGCCCGTCGGTCATGCGTGTGTCTCCTCAAAGAAATATCCGATGTTGGGTGTAGGACACACGATCGCGATACTCAACGCCAGAGTAAAATGCAGGAAAACTCGCCCGGAAATAGTTCCGGCACCGGGAATTTTTCCCGCTACCGGAAATGTTGAGCCCAGTGTCAGGCCTCGATCAGATATTTTGAATAGACCCAGCCATCCAACTGGTCGTTCCCATTCGCATCCAGCACGGTGACAAACCACCAATTGCCATCTGACTCGTTGAATTCCACCACGGTTCCCGGGACAAGATTCTGGTCTTGAACCTTGGCGGAGAACTTGGTGGGTTCGGTTCTGATCGCGAGACCGTCTGGTGTGCCCGGACGCACTCTGTAGAGGTCAGCCTGGTCTTCGCTTCTCCCGAACACCACGCCTCGGAATCCTGCCATGTCGAAAGCAGGGCCCGGATCATTTTTGCGCGATGGCGAGATATCATCATGTCCCACAATTTCGCGCAGGCTGTATGTCTCGACAAGCGCAGTGGCGATATCGATGGCTGCGCGCATTTGGGCCGCCGGGTAAATTTCCCATCCGGGTTCGGCGACATGACCGGCGGATTGAAACCAGACCGGACCGTTCTTGTGGCGTGCTTCGACGATGTCGTCACTTGAGACACGTACCCCCAAGGGATTGACCCAGCCCCCTGAGGCGGTGGCGATGCAAGCGCCGGCATTTGCCAGCTCGATGCCGATGGAATGGCTGTTCAAACCGCTGAGCTTGACACCATCGGACGTTGTCCAGCTGCTCTTGCCGGCATGCCATGCTCTTTGATCGAAAGGGACGGATTGGATGACTTCTCCATCCCGACCTATCGTGATGTGGGCCGAGGCTTTTGCTGCCGGATTGGCGAACCAGTTGGCTGAACTGCGGGCAGATGACCCGGCAGTGTAATGCATGACCAGTATCGACGGTTGTCCGTTTGCATGTCCGCCGGATCGGTTTGGTGATGCCGAATACTCAACGCGCTTGTTGTCGTGATAAAGAAAGTCGCCTTTCGCAAGGCTTCTGATTTTGAACATTTGTCTTCCCTCAATGCGATTAAATAAAACGCAGGAAGTCTAGCACAATTCCGTCGATTTCGAGAGACAAGAAAAGATCGCCTTCTTGGGCACTTGACCGTCGCCAGCCCGGAAGACTCAGCGCATCCAGAAGCCGTTGCTCTTGATCCTGTTGCGGATGATCTGTTCGCGAGGGGGGAGGTTGGCCTGATCAAACAGCGCGCGCACCTTGTGACCGCGGCCCTGATACACCATCCGTTTGATGGGATCATAGGTTTTGAGAACTTTCTTGATCTTGTTTGGTGCGGCCACCTCTTCCAGCACCTCGATGACACGATCGGATTCCCGCGCGTAGAGCAGAGGGAAGTGGCGATAGTGGCAGGTTACGGATCCGTCCAGCAGCCCATCGGGCAGCGCGTTCCGGCCGCCACCAAAGGAATGGATGACCAAGGGCAGGGCGATCTGGTCCAGCCAGGGATCCAGCACCTGTCCCACCAGTTCGATGGGGGGATCCTTGAGGATTGATTGCGCATAAACAAGAAACCGCTTGCCAAATGCACGTGGGCAAGCGCCGAAGAAATAGCCTGCGTTGAAGTACAGGTAGCGTTTCCAGTACTCATCCGGTTGGCTCAGATCCAGACTGCTTTCGAAATCCAGCCCGAACCGGTCATAGAGTGCCTGCCAGATCCCGTGATAGCCGGGGCCATACAGTGTTGGTTTCGGCCATGTCCCTTCGCGCCGCAGTGAAGCACCGGGGCGGTTGAAATCAAACGGCACCTGCATAAGGTCGCCCGTCACCAACGTGTCAGTGTCGAAAAACACGAACGGCTCGCGCTCGGGCATTTGCAACAAGGCTTCGATCTTGTTGCCGTTGGGATAGACTTCGCCAAAAGCCGTATTCTGAAACGGCAGGATTTCAGCCCCCAGCGCGTCCAGCAGGTCCAGAACCGGTTGGCTGCGAATGCTGGGATCATTACTCCAGCGGGGGCCTGGTTGCGGAACTGCCACAAACAGACGGCCGGAAAAATCGGGTGAGGAAAACCGCAGGGACGCTGCGAACAGAATCGCCTCGTACTGCAGGCGACCCGCCTGACCAACGATCAGAATATTGAAACCTTGGCGCGAAGCCTTTTTCTTTGCCATACTGAAACCAGCCGCGGATTTGATGATGCGGTTTGCTGCTCTTGCTGCAGTATAGGGCGGACCGGTGCGCTCCAAAACCCCACAGCGGTCCAGGAAAAGTGATTTTTGACGCCGACTTGCGCAATGCAAAGCCGGTTGAGACCTGATCAAGCCCCGATCAATCAAGGAGGGCCAAGATAAATGTTCGAATGGCTTGCTTTCATATTGGCCATGGCGGTTCAGTCCACCTCTCAGGGGGGAACTGTCCAGACCGCTTCAGAAGGTCAGACCGACGCGGCGCCAGCATTTCTGACACCACAAGCGGGCGAAGAGACGGCGGCACCAGCCTTTCTGCAGCCCGCTGCCAAACCTGCGCTGGTTGCCGAACCTCAAGTGCCGACGGGTCAGTTTACCACTGCGACCGAGGTCAAACCCATCCTGAACGTGACCAAGGGCAATTGGGTCGCGGTTCGTGAATTCAATGGCCAGGACCTGCTCTACGTTACCCATCTGTGGTCCTGGCGCTGCGGTTTGCTGGAAATGCGTGTCGGGATCAACGGGGCCGAGCCCGAGCCTTGGCCCATGCCTGCCTGTCACACAAATCAGGCTGCTCCCAATGCGGTGCTTCCGGATGACGGACTGCCGTACCGGACCTACGCATTGGGCAGCATTCAGGATGTGCGGGTCGAACTTGTTTATGATGACCTTTCAGAAGACGCCGAAAGCTTTGCGCGGGCCAAAGTCCAGATGCCATGATCTGCGTTGGGCTTCGGTTTGGAGACATTAATAATCGCTGCCACGCACCCCGGAGCGCGCTGCAGGACCAAAAAGAGAAAAGGCATGGATATGTTCAATTCAAATCATGAAACGACCGACGCCAATCCGATCCGGCCACTAGGAAAAGCTGTCGCTGCGCTTGTTCTGGGTCTGACCGGGCTTTGCGCGAGCCCGACAGATGTTGGTGCCCAGGAAACCACACAGGACTATACCGTGCCGGACAGCGGATGGAATTGGGTTGTCGCTCCATATGCGTGGATGTCGGGCCTGTCTGGGCAGGTCGGGGTCGTCTCGGGTGTGCCTCCGACCGATATTGATCTGCCGTTCAGCGATATTCTGAAAAATCTGGACATGACGGGGATGATTGTCGCGCATGCCAACAACGGCCGGTTCGGGGTCTCGGGCGATTTGCAATACTACAAACTCTCCGGCAGCAACACGTCGCAAGCCCCCAATATTTCGCAAGTTGATGTAAGGGTGGAAAACACCATCGTGACCCTGACCGGTGATTACCTGGTCTCTTCGGGACCGGATCACGAATTGTGGGCTCAGGCCGGGTTGCGGTATTGGCGCGTGGTCAATGATCTGACCGTGTTCCGGACCGCGCCGCCGCCGGTGCTTTCCGGCGCTTCGTCAAATTCCTGGGTCGATCCGTTGATCGGGATGCGCGGGCGCAAGCGCATAGCCGAAAACACCTATCTGTCCGGTTGGGCCTATTTCGGTGGTTTTGGTGCCGGGTCTGAGGAGATGTACGATTTGTTCGGCGGTATTGGCTACCAATTCACCGACACGACCTCGGGCGTGTTCGGCTATCGCTGGATGTCGGTCGATCGCGTGGATGGTGGCTTTATCTATGACACCGTGCAGAAGGGGCCGCTGCTGGGAGTGGTGTTCCGCTTCTGAGCGGTTCGGCGCAACGGATCACGTGATTTTTCTGGTCACGCTTGTGTGAAGCTGCTTCCCTTGGGCAGGTTTCGCTTCCAGATTGTCTTGCACCAAGCCGAGGAGAGCCACATGCGGATCAACGCCGATTTCAGCAAACGTGTTGCCGTCCATTTCGAGGACACCCCATGGGTGCAATCGCCCGCAGCCGGGGTGGAACGTAAGATGTTGGACCGGATCGGGGAGGAGGTCGCGCGCGCCACAACCATAGTCCGTTTCGCTCCGGGCAGCGCGTTCAAGCCGCACACTCATGATGGCGGGGAGGAATATCTTGTATTGGACGGTGTGTTCCAGGACGAATTGGGTGATTTTCCCGAAGGCTCATATGTGCGCAACCCGCCCACATCGCGGCACACCCCGGCCGCGGCCCAAGGGGCGACGATTCTGGTGAAACTGCATCAGTTCGACCCGGCCGATCGACAGCATGTTCAGATCAACACCAGGATCGGGGCAGAACCCGTGAAGCCACTGTTCAGTGATGCCCACGAAGAGGTACGGATCGAAAACTGGGGGCCAGAGGCCCGGATCAAGATCGAGGCCGAAGGCGGTCTTGAGGTTTTCGTGATCGATGGTGCCTTTGTCGAGAATGGTGAGGAATTCGGGCGTTGGGATTGGTTGCGGCTTCCGCCCGGACAGGTTTTTTCCGGACGTGTCGGGCAAAATGGCGCCCGTGTCTGGGTGAAATCCGGTCATTTGACGCAAATGCTCTGATTTTCATCAGTCTGAAAATCTGAATTTTTTCAAAATCTTGTGTGTTCCTGCGCGCGCGCATTTGAAGTTTTTTGTCCAAATCAAAAATTTTACCAGTTGATAAAAAAATGGAATGTGGCACTCTGAAAGGACAAGAATAATTCAGGGAGACACCCAATGGCTGCACGCCATCAGGCATCTGGCGTCCAAGCGGGACGTTTGTCCGCTGACGCGATAGCTGAAAATTTTTCGGATCTTCATCCGGCCTTTGACGCCCACGAAGCGGCTGTTGCCGCTGATCGATGCTACTTCTGTTACGACGCGCCCTGCATGACGGCCTGTCCGACCGACATCGACATTCCGATGTTCATTCGCGAAATCCAGGCGGGTCATCCCGAGGCGGCGGCCCGGACCATTCTGGAGCAGAACATCCTAGGCGGCATGTGCGCTCGGGTTTGTCCGACCGAGACCTTGTGTGAAGAGGTCTGTGTACGCGAAGTGGCCGAGGGCAAACCGGTCGAGATCGGTCGCCTCCAGCGCTATGCGACCGACACGTTGATGGCGGCGGGGGTACATCCTTTCACTCGTGCCGATGCGACGGGCAAGAAGGTGGCCGTCGTAGGGGCAGGGCCGGCAGGCCTGTCCTGCGCGCATCGTCTGGCCATGCACGGCCATGACGTTGTGGTTTATGACAGGCGCAACAAACCAGGCGGGCTCAACGAATTTGGTATCGCCGCATATAAATCGGTCGACAGTTTTGCCGAGCGCGAGGTCGATTGGCTTCTGCAGATCGGTGGGATCGAGATCGTTACCGGTCGGACATTGGGGGAAGACCTGAGCCTAGACAGCCTGTGCAGTGAATTCGACGCGGTCTTCCTCTCCATCGGTCTTGCAGGCGTCAATGCGCTGCGTGCCGAAGGCGCAGACAAGCAGGGCGTGCGCGATGCGGTGGACTTCATTGCGGAACTTCGTCAAGCCGAAGATCTTTCTGCCTTGGAAGTTGGCCGTAACGTGGTGGTGATCGGAGGTGGCATGACCGCTGTGGATGCCGCCGTGCAGTCGAAACTGCTGGGCGCTGAAAATGTTACCATCGCCTACCGCCGCGATCGCGATGCCATGGGCGCCAGCCGGTTCGAACAGGATCTGGCCGCGTCCAAAGGTGTGAAGCTGATGTTTAACGTTCAGCCCGTGGCCGTGCATGGCAATGGCGCAGCAACCGAGATCGAGCTGGAATACACCTCCAACCAGACCGGCACATTGACCGGCACCGGTGAAACCGTGCGCTTGGTGGCGGATCAGGTGTTCAAGGCTATCGGCCAGACATTGGAAGGCGCACCGGAGGCGCTCGCGCTGGACGGGCGCAAGATCGCAGTGACTGGCGCGGGCCGAACTTCGGTTGATGGCGTCTGGGCGGGCGGTGACTGCGCAGCAGGTGGCGACGATCTGACAGTGACGGCGGTGGCGGAAGGTCGCGACGCCGCAATGGACATCCACGACAGCCTGATGGGCTGAGAGGGCTGCGGGTTCGCGTCCTCCCTCGCGGCCCGCGCCCCATATGCAAGGAATATGGAAATGGCTGATCTGACGACAGAATTTCTGGGTATCAAGTCTCCCAACCCGTTCTGGCTGGCTTCTGCGCCGCCAACGGACAAGGAATACAATGTTCGCCGTGCTTTCGAGGCCGGATGGGGTGGCGTTGTTTGGAAGACACTGGGCTCCGAAGGTCCCCCGGTGGTGAACGTGAACGGCCCCCGCTATGGCGCGATTTGGGGGGCGGACCGCCGGCTTCTGGGGCTCAACAACATCGAGCTGATCACCGACCGTCCGTTGGAAGTGAACCTTGAAGAAATTACCCGGGTCAAGAAGGACTATCCGGACCGCGCCATCATCGTTTCTCTTATGGTGCCCTGTGAAGAACAAGCCTGGAAGGACATCCTGCCCAAGGTCGCCGCAACCGGCGCGGACGGGATCGAGCTGAACTTTGGTTGCCCGCACGGCATGGCCGAACGCGGTATGGGATCCGCTGTGGGGCAGGTGCCAGAGTATATTGAAATGGTGACCCGCTGGTGCAAGGAGAACTATGACAAACCGGTCATCGTGAAACTGACACCGAACATCACCGACGTCCGCTATCCTGCTCGCGCGGCCAAGGCCGGTGGTGCAGATGCCGTGAGCCTGATCAATACGATAAACTCCATTGTTTCAGTGGATCTGGACAATATGGCGCCGCAACCGACCATCGGCGGCAAAGGTACCCATGGCGGCTATTGCGGCCCGGCGGTGAAGCCCATCGCTTTGAACATGGTAGCGGAAATTGCCCGTGATCCCGAAACTCACGGTCTGCCGATCTCGGCCATTGGCGGCATTACCACGTGGCGCGACGCGGCCGAGTTCATGGCCATGGGCGCGGGCAATGTTCAGGTCTGCACGGCGGCGATGACCTATGGGTTCCGCATCGTTCAGGAAATGATCAGCGGTTTGTCGCAATGGATGGATGAGAAGGGCTACAGTTCGACGTCTGACTTCATCGGAACGGCAGTGCCGAATGTCACCGACTGGCAGTATCTGGACTTGAACTATATCACCAAGGCCAAGATTGATCAGGATCTGTGCATCAGCTGCGGGCGGTGTTTTGCTGCTTGCGAAGATACCTCGCACCAGGCCATCGCGATGAGCGAAGACCGAGTCTTTACTGTCAAGGATGAGGAATGCGTCGCCTGCAACCTGTGCGTGAATGTATGCCCGGTCGAAGGCTGCATCACCATGGAGGAGATGGCGGCCGGTACTGTCGATCCGCGTACGGGTGAAACCGTGTCGGATGACTATGCCAACTGGACGACGCATCCCAATAATCCTGGCGCGTGTGCGGCGGAGTGAGATTTTTTGCGAATATCGTGAACTGAAACTCAACCGGACCGTCATGACAGGCTATGACGAGCTGATCGGCGGTCCGGAAAAGGTGAAAACCACGCGTCCCTGGACCAGGCGCGCTCAACCTCCCGATCCACTCAACCGTTGAAAAGCGCGTCGCCAAAGAAACCCGCTTCGCGGGTTCCCTGACCAAGAGTTGTCCGAACCACAGATCGGGGTTGGTTCGTTCGAAGACGGGTTCCCTTGAATTCAGCCTTGCTAAGCCGGTTTAGTCCAGGACTAAGGCTTCAGAAGGCGCCGATAGAGTGTTTCAAGAAACTCTGGCGCGGCGTCGAACGGATCTTCCTCTCCCATCAAGACGCGAACCTGAACGTCGAAATCAGCATAATGCTGGGTCAGGCTCCAGATCGAAAACAACAGGTGGTGCGGATGGGTTCGTTTGATCTGACCCGTATCCATCCAGCCTTCCAGAACTTTGGTTTTTTCATCCACCAGCGCCTTCAGATCGGTGGACAGGGCGTCAAACATGCGTGGTGCGCCTTGCACGATCTCATTGGCGAACAGGCGACTTTCGCGCGGGAAATCCCGGCTCATCTGAAGTTTGCGCTTCACATATGACAGGATTTCTTCCATCGGATCGCCGTCCGGATTCAGACTGCGCAGCGGATCCAGCCAGGTATCCAAGAGCCCCGACAGCAAGGCCGTGAAAATCGCCTCTTTCGAAGGAAAGTAATACAGAAGGTTGGGCTTGCTCAGTCCCGCGGCGCCTGCAATTTGATCCACGGTAGACCCGCGAAACCCATGTGTAGAAAACACATCAAGCGCGGCCTCCAGAATGGCGGCGCGATTCTTTTTCTGGATCCGTGTCGGCCTGCGGTCTTGCGGCATGTCTCTCATTTCGGTTCTCTGGCGGAAAGCTGGTGAAATCTGCCGGAATTTTGGCTGTATGCCCCGGTTTTGGGCGGTTTTTCCAGATCTTTCCTGTTCAATTTCTTGACTGGTGCCGAACCCGTGATAGCGTGAGTTTGACCAGTTGGTCAAATCTAGCTGCTCAAAACACTGCGATACCGCAGGCGTGGGACACCGTACCCACAGCCACGCTGCCAGATCAAAGCAGCAAGCCAACACACCGGATGCGCAAGACAGCCGGGACAACGGGGAAGGACCAGCAAGCGATGACTGCGCTTGGACAGAATCTCAAGATCAATGGGGAACGGCTGTGGGACAGCCTGATGGAAATGGCCGAGATCGGCCCGGGCGTGGCGGGCGGCAACAACCGCCAGACGCTGACCGATGAAGACGCCGAGGGCCGCGCCTTGTTCCAGAAATGGTGCGAAGATGCGGGGTGCACCATGGGGCTCGATCAGATGGGCAACATGTTTGCCCGTCGCGAAGGCACCGACCCCGATGCCCTGCCGGTTTATGTCGGTTCGCACCTGGATACGCAGCCGACGGGTGGCAAGTATGACGGTGTGTTGGGCGTGCTGGGCGGGCTGGAAATCCTGCGCTCGCTCAATGATATGGGCATCAAGACCAGACATCCCATTGTGGTGACCAATTTCACCAATGAAGAGGGCACCCGCTATGCCCCCGCAATGCTGTCCTCCGGAGTCTTTGCGGGCATCCATACTCAGGATTGGGCTTATGATCGTGAAGATGCCGAAGGCAAGAAGTTTGGTGACGAGCTCAACCGCATCGGCTGGCGTGGTGAGGAAGAGGTCGGTGCGCGCAAGATGCATGCATTCTTTGAACTGCACATCGAACAGGGACCCATTCTGGAGGCCGAGGAAAAGGACATCGGTGTCGTCACGCATGGCCAAGGGCTCAGTTGGACCCAAGTGACCATCACGGGTAAGGACGCCCACACCGGATCGACACCCATGCCGATGCGTCGCAATGCGGGCCTTGCCATGGCGCGGGTTCTGGAAGCGGTGGACGAGATTGCTTGGTCCCATGCTCCCCATGCTGTCGGTGCTGCCGGGCATATAGATGTCTACCCGAACTCCCGGAACGTGATTCCGGGGCAAGTGGTGTTTACGGTGGATTTCCGCAGTCCTGATCTGGATGTCATCACGGATATGGAGAACCGCCTGCGCGTCGAAGGTGACAAGATCGCCGAAGCCATGGGCGTCGAAATCGCATATGAAAAGGTTGGCGGGTTCGATCCGGTCACCTTTGACGAAGGCTGCGTGACCGCTGTTCGCAGTGCGGCCGACCGTTTGGGCTATTCTCATATCGATATCATCTCGGGTGCAGGCCATGATGCCTGCTGGATCAACCGGGTGGCGCCCACGGCCATGGTGATGTGTCCCTGTGTGGACGGTCTGTCCCATAATGAGGCGGAGGAGATCAGCCCGGAATGGGCCGCTGCTGGCACGAATGTTTTGTTCCACGCCGTGGTTGAGACCGCGGAAATCGTGGAGTGATCGAACCCGAACTCACGATCCCCGACCGGATCAAGGATCTGATCGAGACGGAGCTGGCCGAATATTCGGCCACCACCAGCCCGCAACTGGCCACTGCGACAGCCTTTCGCGCAGCGCTGTGCGAACCAGAGGAAGTGAAGGTCCAGTTCAGCGGAGGTGTGTTTCAGATGTGCTGGGCGGTGACCCGGTCTGATGGGGACTATCGGGTCATCTATCTTCCCTTGGCGGGGTATTTTTCGCTCTGTGTTGAAAGCGCCTTCGGGCCGCTGGACATTGGCGTGCATGGAAAAGCGATCGGCTGTTTCAGCTCGGTCTGACAAGAGAAACAGGGAGTTAGCGATATGAGTACAGTCATCAAGAACGGCACGGTCGTCACGGCTGACCTTTCGTACAAGGCCGATGTTCTGGTCGAAGGCGGCGTCATCGTGGAAATCGGCCCGGACCTGAAGGGCGAAGAACAACTGGACGCCACTGGCTGTTACGTGATGCCGGGCGGGATCGACCCGCATGTGCATCTGGAAATGCCGTTCATGGGCACTTATTCCAGCGATGATTTCGAAAGCGGCACTCGGGCGGGGCTTGCGGGCGGCACGACGATGGTGGTTGATTTCTGCTTGCCCAATCAAGGCGAAAGCCTGCTGGATGCGATCAAAAGATGGGACAATAAATCGACCCGCGCGAATTGCGATTATTCGTTCCACATGGCGGTGACCTGGTGGGGCGAGCAAGTGTTCAACGACATGAAGACGGTGATCGAACAGCGCGGCATCAACACGTTCAAACACTTCCTTGCCTACAAGGGCGCGTTGATGGTGAATGATGATGAATTGTTCTCTTCCTTCAACCGATTGGCCGAGCTTGGCGGCATCGCCATGGTTCATGCGGAAAACGGCGATGTGGTGGCCGAGATGACCGCCAAACTGCTGGCCGAAGGCAACACCGGCCCCGAGGGGCATGCCTATTCCCGACCGTCCCAGGTCGAAGGCGAGGCGACCAATCGGGCGATCATGATTGCCGACATGGCAGGTGTGCCGCTCTATGTGGTACATACTTCCTGTGAAGAGGCGCATGAGGCGATCCGCCGTGCAAGGATGCAGGGCAAGCGGGTTTGGGGCGAGCCGCTGATCCAGCATCTGACCTTGGACGAGAGCGAGTATTTCCACGACGATTGGGACCACGCGGCGCGCCGGGTGATGTCGCCGCCCTTCCGCAACAAAAAGCATCAGGACAGCCTGTGGGCGGGCCTGCAAGGCGGCACGCTGAGCGTGGTGGCGACGGACCATTGCGCCTTTACTACGGACCAGAAACGGTACGGCGTAGGAGATTTCTCGAAGATCCCGAATGGCACCGGTGGGCTTGAGGATCGGATGCCGATGCTGTGGACTCATGGCGTGGAAACCGGGCGTCTGACGCCGAACGAGTTTGTCGCCGTGACCTCGACCAATATCGCCAAGATCCTGAACTGTTACCCGAAAAAGGGTGCGGTTCTGGTTGGCGCGGATGCGGATCTGGTGGTGTGGGATCCTGCGAAAACCAAGACTATTCAGGCGTCTACCCAGCAGAGCTCAATCGACTACAACGTCTTTGAAGGGCATGAGGTCAAGGGCTTGCCGCGATATACTCTGACACGTGGACAAGTCGCGGTGAACGACGGTGAGATCAAGACGCAAGAAGGTCATGGCAAGTTCGTATCGCGTGAGGCCAACACCACGGTGAACAAGGCGCTTTCCACTTGGAAGGAGCTCACCCAACCCCGCCCGGTGCAGCGCACCGGCATCCCGGCAACCGGGGTTTAACTCCCAAAGCGAGGGTCGCCACATAGCGACCCATTCCTTTGGACTTTCAAGGCGTTAGAATGACAACTGAACACAATACCCAGCCCGTGATCGAGGCCGCGAATCTGGATCTGACCTTCCAGACCAATGACGGGCCGGTGCATGCGTTGAAGGACGTGAACCTGACGATCGACAAGGGCGATTTCGTCAGCTTCATCGGACCTTCGGGCTGTGGCAAAACCACTTTCCTGCGGTGCATTGCGGCGTTGGAAACGCCGACAGGCGGCACACTGAGCGTCAATGGAATGACGCCGGATGAAGCACGCCGCAAGCGGGCTTACGGCTATGTTTTTCAGGCGGCGGGGCTGTATCCTTGGCGGACGATTGCCAAGAATATCAAACTGCCGCTCGAGATCATGGGATACTCGAAGGCCGAGCAGGATGAGAGAGTGAGTAAGGTCTTGGAACTTGTTGATCTTGCTGGATTTGGCGGTAAATTTCCCTGGCAGCTGTCGGGCGGGATGCAGCAACGGGCCAGCATTGCTCGGGCGCTGGCATTTGATGCCGACATCCTGCTGATGGACGAACCTTTCGGGGCACTGGACGAGATCGTGCGGGACCACCTGAACGAACAGCTTCTTCACCTGTGGGACCGCACCAACAAGACCATCGGCTTTGTCACGCACTCGATCCCAGAGGCGGTGTATCTGTCTACCAAGATCGTGGTGATGAGCCCGCGTCCGGGGCGGATCACGGATGTCATCGAAAGCCCGCTGCCGCGGGAACGGCCACTGGATATTCGCGACAGCAAGGAATTCATCGAGATTGCCCACCGGGTGCGGGATGGGCTGCGGGCGGGGCATTCTTATGATGATTGAACAGGTCAATCCGCCCTGTGCAACCTGTGCACAGCCTGTAGATAGCCCGTGCACCATACTGGCATCTGTCACGGGAGGACGGGCATGAGATCCTTTCTTCCCGTCCTCACCGTTTTGGCCGTTATCGTCGGGCTGTGGTATCTGGCTGTCGGGCCGATGAATATCCGCGTTTCGCTGGATCAGGCAGAACGCGCCGGCCAAGTGGTAACACCCGAAGGATCTAGGGTCCGGCAGGAGACCTCGGTCTGGATCCTGATGGCCAAGAACCCAGGGCAGATTGCCCTTGGTTACGACCTGGAACGTCCGCGCCTGCCGACACCGGTTCAGGTGGGACAAGAGCTGTGGAAGACCACCGGAGAGATGGCGATGCGAGGGCGGGCCATGTCCAAACGCTCGTTGATTTACCATGGGTGGATTACCTTGCAATCGACCCTCTGGGGCTTCGTGCTGGGCACGGCACTGGGCATTCTGGGGGCCGTTGCGATCGTTTATTCCCGGGTGATGGACATGAGCTTGATGCCTTGGGCGATCATCAGCCAGACCATTCCCATCGTGGCGCTCGCGCCGATGATCATCGTGCTGAGTTCGCAGTTGGGGATCGAAGGGCGCGGCGTGCCCAAGGCCATTATCTCGGCTTACTTGTGTTATTTCCCGGTGCTGGTCGGCATGGTCAAGGGGCTGCGGTCTCCGGCGATCTCGCAGCTGGATCTGCTGCAGACCTATAACGCGACTGGATTGCAGGCCTTTCTCAAGCTGCGTCTGCCGTCTTCGGTGCCATATCTGTTCACCTCGCTCAAGGTGGGGATTGCGGCGGCGCTGGTCGGAACCATCGTGGGCGAGCTGCCGACCGGGGCCATTTCGGGGCTGGGTGCCCGGATCCTGATCGGGGATCAGTTCGGTACTCCGCTGTCGATCTGGGCCGCGCTGCTGGCCGCCGCGATTCTGGCCGGGATCCTGGTGACGGTGCTGGATGTCCTGCAACGTGTAACACTCAAGCGGATGGGGATGAGCGCATGAGCTGGTTGATATTTGCGCTGATCTTCTGGGCCGGTGCCTGGGCGCTGAACGCCTGGATTGCGCGGTCGCGGTATCACAAGCTGCGTGCGGCGCGGGTTTTTGTGCCGGTGCTGTTCGGGGTCACACTGTTGATCCTGTGGGAGGGCTTGGTACGGGGGCTGGGTGTCTCGCCCGTGATCCTGCCGCCGCCTTCAACCGTGGCCGAAACCTTTGCCGCCTCGACCGATACCCTGTGGGAAGACTTCCAGCAGACCGTTTTCAAGGGCGCGATGACCGGTTTTGCCATCGGTGCTGTGGCGGCTTTCGGCACGGCGATCCTGATCGACAGGTCGGCCTTTCTGACCCGGGGGCTGCTGCCCATCGGCAATTTCGTGGCCGCGCTTCCGATTGTCGGGATCGCACCCATCCTGGTCAGCTGGTTCGGGTTTGATTGGCAATCAAAAGCCGCCGTGGTGGTTGTCATGGTATTCTTCCCGATCCTGGTGAATACGGTGCAGGGCTTGCGGGAAACAGACGCGATGCAGCGGGACCTGATGCGGACCTATGCGGCAAGCTATGTCCAGACGCTGATCAAACTGCGATTGCCGGCGGCGATGCCCTTTGTCTTCAATGGGTTGAAGATTGCCACAACACTTGCTTTGATCGGCGCCATTGTTGCGGAATATTTCGGCTCTCCAACCCGCGGGATGGGATTTCGGATCTCGACCGGGGTGGGCAGTCTGGACATTGATCTGGTCTGGGCCGAGATTGCAGTCGCAGCACTGGCCGGGACCGTGTTCTATAGCTTGGTGGCTTGGCTTGAGAAGGCCGTGACCTTTTGGCATCCGTCGCAACGGGGCTGAAGAGTGTTTGGAAAACGCAATAAGAATGGGCGGTAAACGCCTGATAACAAGAAAACAGTTCAACAAGGAGTGTAAAGCGATGAAGAAACTTCTAGCCGGGACCGTGTTGTCATTGATCGCGTCGGCCGCGATGGCCGCCGACGAGGTCAAGCTGCAGCTGAAGTGGGTCACACAGGCCCAGTTCGCGGGCTATTACGTGGCTAAGGACAAGGGCTTTTACGATGAGGAAGGTCTGGACGTGACCATCCTACCGGGCGGCCCGGATATCGCACCGACGCAGGTGTTGGCCGGAGGCGGCGCGGATGTGACCGTCGAATGGATGCCCGCCGCGCTGGCCGCGCGGGAAAAAGGCCTCCCGATGGTGAACATCGCGCAGCCTTTCAAAAGCTCGGGCATGATGCTGACCTGCTGGAAGGATGCAGGCATCTCGACGCCGGGTGATCTGAAAAACCGCACTTTGGGCGTGTGGTTCTTTGGCAATGAATTCCCGTTCATGAGCTGGATGAGCAGCTTGGGTATTTCCACCGACGGCAAGAGTGAAAACGGGGTCGAGGTCCTGAAGCAGGGCTTCAACGTTGATCCGCTGTTGCAGCGTCAGGCAGATTGCATTTCGACCATGACCTACAACGAATACTGGCAGGTCATCGATGCAGGCGTGAACCCCGATGATCTGGTGACCTTCAAGTATGAGGATCAGGGCGTCGCGACACTGGAAGATGGTTTGTACGTGCTCGAGGCGAACCTGGCTGATGCGGGTTTTGCCGATCGCATGACCCGGTTTGTCCGTGCCTCGATGAAGGGCTGGAAATATGCCGAGGAGAACCCGGATGAAGCGGCGTTGATCGTTTTGGACAATGACCAGACCGGTGCCCAGACCGAAAAGCACCAGAAGCGCATGATGGGTGAGATCGCGAAACTGACCGCAGGCAGCAACGGATCGCTGGACCCGGCCGATTACGAGCGGACGGTGAATACCCTGTTGGGTGGCGGATCTGATCCGGTGATCACCAAGGCACCTGAAGGAGCCTGGACCCATGCGATCACGGATGCGGCCCTGAACTAAGGATAATAACCTCGGGGAGTATACCACCGGGGAGTGTGGAGCCCGGCGCGCTGAAAAGCGCGTCGGGTTTTCCTGTTTTTGGGGCCGGTTTACCGACCTGCACCAAAGTCGTATGCGGCGCCGACACTGTCGTCTTTGAGTACTGTCTGCCCTGCGCTATCGTGCAATAAACTGCTTCAAATACGCGAACATCTGGAATCTCGGAGAAAATGCAGGATTTTGCACAAGAATTCATGACTGCTTTGTCCCTGATCCTGTCAGGTGATTCCGAATTGCTGAACATCGTCTTTCTTTCCTTGAAAGTATCGCTTCTGGCCGTGTTTTTTGGGGCCCTGGTCGGTATGCCATTGGGCGCGGCTCTGGCCGTTGGGCGGTTTCCGGGACGGCGGGCACTGATCGTTCTGGTCAATGCGCTCATGGGGCTGCCGCCGGTTGTTGTCGGGCTGTGCGTGTATCTGATGCTGTCGCGGTCGGGACCTTTGGGCGTCTTGCAGTTGCTCTACACCCCTACCGCCATGATCATTGCGCAATTTGTGCTGGTAACTCCGATCATTGCCGCTTTGACCCGCCAGACCGTCGAATCTCTGGATGCTGAATACACCGAACAACTGCGCTCGCTGGGGTTGTCGCGCCTGGCTTCGGTCCCTGTGCTGCTATGGGATGGACGGATAGCTCTGTTGACCGCGTTCCTCGCAGGCTTTGGCCGCGCCATCGCCGAAGTCGGCGCAGTGATCATCGTCGGCGGCAACATCAACCATGTGACCCGGGTTATGACCACGACCATTGCGCTGGAGACATCCAAGGGCAACCTGTCGCTGGCCTTGGCGCTGGGAGTGATCCTTATTGCTATCGCCATTGCGGTGAATGCCGCCGTCAGCCTGTTGGCCCGCGGAGCAGCCCCGCAGAGAGGAGAGTTGAGCCATGCGTGATTTCCCGCTCCCGGGTTCGGAATATCCCCGGCTCGAGGCTACTGCTCTGAAAATCGCACGCGGCGGAAAGACCTTGCTGGATGTGGCGTCGCTGACACTGGACGGGCCTGGGCCGACCTTGATCCTTGGCCCGAACGGTGCCGGGAAGAGCCTTCTGCTGCGCTGCCTACACGGTTTGATCGAAGCCGATAGCGGCCAGATCTGGCAGGATGACCGGCCATTGGATGCGTCGCAACGGGCGCGGCAGGCAATGGTGTTCCAACGTCCGGTGCTGTTGCGGCGCAGTGTGGCGGCGAACCTTGATTTTGTTTTGAAACGGCAGGGGATGGCGCGCAAGGCGCGGGCCGAGCGGATCCATGAATTGCTGTGCGAAGGCGGGCTGCAGGACAAGGCGCGGCAATCGGCGCGCAGCCTGTCCGTGGGCGAAGGCCAGAGACTGGCGATTCTGCGGGCCTTGGCAGCGCGGCCCGAGATCCTGTTCCTGGATGAACCGACCAGCGCGCTGGATCCCGGCGCGACGCAGAAGATCGAAACGCTGATCCGCCGCGCCTCGGCCCGGGGAACCAAGATATTGATGGTGACCCATGATATCGGCCAGGCCCGGCGTCTGGGGGCTGATATTGTCCTGATGTGGGGCGGGAAAGTTGCCGAACACCGCCCGGCGCATGGCTTTTTTGAAACCCCGCAAAGCCAGGCAGCGCAGGCGTTCCTTGGCGGAGCATTGGTGCCTTAACTCACAGAAAATACGGAGCAATTTTATGATCGGAAACTGGATCCGAACCAGCCTTTGCGCGCTGGTGATCTCATCCGGTGCGGCTTGGGCCGGGGAAAACGAGGAATATATAGTGGTTCAGTCCACAACCTCGACGCAGAATTCCGGGCTGTTGGACGCGATCCTGCCCGCGTTCGAGACGCAAAGCGGCATCGACGTGCGCGTGGTGGCCGTCGGCACCGGGCAGGCGATCCGCAATGCACAGAACGGAGATGGTGACGTGCTGCTGGTTCATGCCAAACCGGCCGAGGAGAAATTCGTTGCCGATGGCTGGGGCGTGCAGCGCTTTGATGTGATGTATAACGATTTTGTCCTTGTTGGTCCGGGTGACGACCCGGCCGGCATCAAGGGCGGGCAGGACATCGTGGCGGCGTTAAGCCGGCTGTCGCAGGCCCAAGTGCCCTTTGCGTCACGCGGGGATGACAGCGGCACCCACAAGGCCGAACTGCGCCATTGGGCGACGGCCGGGGTCGACGTGGCCGAGGCTTCGGGTGGCTGGTACCGCGAAACAGGCTCGGGCATGGGGGCAACCTTAAACGTGGCCGCAGGGATGCGCGCCTACGCTCTGACCGACCGTGCCACCTGGATTTCCTTTGGCAACAAGGGGGATCTTCAGGTGCTGGTCGAGGGCGATCCACGCCTCTTCAACCAATACGGTGTCATTCTGGTGAGCCCCGAAAAACACCCGGGCGTCAAGGCCACCCAAGGTCAGGCCTTCATCGACTGGCTGATCAGCGACGAAGGGCAGGCCGCCATCGCGAGCTACAGGCGCGACGGTCAACAGCTGTTCTTCCCGAACGCCAGATAACGCGCAGGCCTGCTGCTTCTTTCTGGTCAAAAATACCTTGGGGGGAGGCCGCAGGCCGGGGGGCAACGCCCCCCTTGTCCCTATCCCTATCCGTTGGCGCCGTTGTGATGGACAGTACCAAGCCCGGACAGGTCATAGCCGCCCATTTCGGCTGCCCGGTCAGCGAAACCATCGGACCGGAGAAAGCTCAGAAGTTTCTGCATCGGCGGCTCGAACCAGGCACGGCGCCAGACGGCCAGATCGAACCGTTCCTGGCGCAAGGGGACAAATCCAAGCCCGTAAAGTCCCGACAGCGCGCCCAGGCCAAAGCCCACATCGGCCTTGCCATCATGCAGGGCAATGGCCAGTTCTTCTTCGGTTCGGGCGCAGTTGGGCAGGGGGGTGATGTCGTCGCGGCTCAGGCCATGCGCGGCCAGTTGGGCGTCAAACAGGCGTTGGCTGGCGGCGCTGTCCTGGCGCAGGACCACGGTCCGGCCGCGCAGGTCCTCGAAGCCTGAGATCCCGCTTAATCCGGGGCGTAACAACAGCCCGCGCTGACGTTTGGCGATCTCGACCAGCACAACCGGGGCTTCCCCCACGGCTCCCAGCAGAGCCGATCGGTTGAACCCGTCTTCTTCGTGAATGTGCAACCCGGCAGCTTGGGCGCTACGCTCGGCCAGACGGGTCAAACCGTCAAAGGAGCCATCATAGAAAGACGCCAGCCCCGAGCCGCTTTCGCGCAAGGCCCAATCCAGCAGGGGATCATGGCTGCCTGCCAGGATTGGCGGCAGTGGCGGGCGCGCCACATCCGGGCCCGAGCGGGACATATTCAGCCAGGCAATGATCTCGGCCCGGGGAAACAGCAGCTTGCCCACGGCGCGGACATGCGGGATTTCATCATTTGTGGCAAGGTCATAAATCTTGCGTTCGCCGATGCGCAGCAGATCGGCCAGCTCGCGCGTGGTCAGGTAGTCGGACATGTTGGGGCGTATCAGTCCAACCGAACCGAGGGGCTGGTGCCCTGTTCAGCGGCCGAGAAACCGGCTTGCTCAAGCGCATAGGGGGCGGCAACCGTGATCGCGATCATGGCGGCAAAGGCAAGCAGCATGGCTTTCATTCTGCATCTCCTGTCTGGGTGGCGCGACGCAGGAATGCGATCAGGTCTGCCCGATCTTCGGGGCGGGTGATCCGCTGCATCGGCATCTTTGTCCCGGGAATGTAGTGGTCCGGCCCGAGATCGAAAAGCGCGTTTATTGTCTCATCGTCCCAGATGATGTCCGATCCGTCCAGTGTTTCCGAATAGGAGTAATCGGAAACCGCTCCGGCGCGGCGGCCAAAAACGCCATGCAGGGTCGGGCCGGCCTTGCGGTTGCTGCCGGGGTCCAGGCTGTGGCAGATGGAACACTTGCGGGCAAACTGACGTTCGCCGTTCTCCATCTCGTCAGGGTCCTTAAGGAAACTTTGCTGGGTATCTGCCATTGTGCCATGTTCGGTGAGCGTGTTGATCGGCCAGCTGTACATGGCGTCCTCCAGCCCTCCGGCATGGATGTTTTCGCCATCTCGGGAAAAGGCCAAGGCCCAAACCGGGCCGCGCAGAGTGGCGCGAAAGTCGCGGGCGATTTTCCATGTGCCTGTGTCCACGATCATGATGTAGCCTTCGCCATCGCCCACGGCCAACAGGTTTTGGTCGGGGCTGAGCGCCAGCGCCAGAATGGGGCGACGGTTCAGGGTGAAATCTGCGATGTCTGCGCCTGTGTTCAGGTCGATGATCCGGGTTGCCCCGTCCACCGCACCATAAGCCAGCCATCCCATGGTTTCGTTCAGGACCAGTTCGTTGATGCCAAAGCCATGACGCACGAGTTGCTGGCGTTCCTGTCCTGTCTCCAGATCCCAGACCCGGATGGTGCCATCGGTGGACGCGGAATAGAGCGTCTTGCCATCTGCCGAGATTTGCACCGCGTTCACCCCGGCTTCGTGTCCGGCCAGCATGTATCGCAGCTGGCCGTCCTGCCAGATCCCGATGCTGCCATCCCAGCTGGCCGAGGCGACCAAGCCGTCCTGTTCCGCAAGCTCTACGACCTTGCCCTTGTGCTGCCCGATGACATCACCGGATGGCCAGCTGCGGATTGAGAAGTCATCCCCGGCCGAAATCCAACCGGTTGATGTCGGGATCACGACGTTCACCGCAGCTTCGTGACCGTCCAACCATTGCGGCGTTTTCCCGGACCAGAGGCCCACTGAGTTGTCGAAGCTGGCGGTCGCGATCTGTCCGTGGGGGGCGACGGCAATGTCCATGATCGGGCCGCCATGGCCCTTGAGCGTGAAGAACTCGCCCGCTTGTGCGCCCCATGGCCACAGGATCAGGCAGACCATCAAAGCCCGCATGGATCATTCCGCCGGAGATGTGGAGGTCTTGGGCTGGTCGGGATTGGCCTGGGCCTCTTTCACCTCGTCCAGCCAGAGAGAATGGTGTTCACGGGCCCATTGCTCTTCCACTTCGCCGGTGCCCATGGCGTCAAAGGCGCCCTCCATCCCGACGGAACCCAGATAGATATGCGCCAGAATGATGGCGATAAAGATGAAGGCCACGATCACGTGCCACAGCTGGGCGTACTGCATTTCTTCATGAGGCGCCATGGTTTCGGGCAGGGTGCCCAGACCTAGGAGCCCGGAGATGCCCAAATCATTCAGAATGGCAAAGGTCTTGGCAAACATCGGCAGTTCAAAGGGGAAAAGCAGCGACAGGCCGGACAGGGAAATCGAAACCCCCAGCACGATGCACGCCCAGAAGATGATCTTTTGGCCCGCGTTGAATTTGCGGGCAGGGGGGTGCACGCCCTTGGAGAAAAGACCACCGGCCTGTGCCAGCCATTTCAGATCATGCCGGTTGGGGATGTTGTGGGCGATCCAGTTCACGGTGACGATGACTAGTCCCAGCATGAACGCCCAGGCGATGTTGTTGTGGATCCATTTGAACACCACCGCCATGCTGGCGAAAGCGTCCTTGCCGATCAGCCCGATGATGTAGGGGCGGCCATACAGCGTCACCAACCCGGTGATCGCGAGAATGACAAACGACCCGGCAAACAGCCAGTGCCCGAAACGTTCGAAACTGCGAAAGCGGGTCACGGTGCGGCCGGTCTTGTCGCCATCTATGCGGATGCGGCCGCGGATCAGGAAGAACAGGATCAGCACGCCCAGCATCCCGAGCACAAGGTATCCGCCGTATTGGGCCAGCGGGCCTTGGCGGACCTGAAGCCACCACATGCCGCCATCTTGGATGATAACCTCGGCACCCGGACTGCGCGACGAGACGGTAACATCAGCCGAGCCATAGCGCAGCGCGCGGTAGACGTCGCTGTCGGACGCGCCGCCCAGAATACCCAGCTGAGCCTCGATCGAGAGGTCTTCCGAGCCGGTGTTGGATGATCGGTAGGCGTCGTCCACGGTCTCACCGCGTTGCCGGGCAAGGATGTCTTCCAAGGTGGTTGCACCGCCGGTTGCGGACCGATCCGGAGCCTCCTGTGCCATGACGGGACCCGTCAGGGGTGCCAGCAGGAACATCAGGCAGGTGAGCAACGAAAGGAAGACACGCATGGGTAAGATCCTCAGAAAACAGGGGAGCTTGGCGCAAGCCGTTTTCCGTCCCGGAGAACGGCGTGGAATTCGCAACGAATTCCGGCGCGGGTCCGACCGGCGCGCATAGCGCCGGTCGGAAGCTTTTCAGACAGGCTCAGCCGCCTTTCTGTTCATAGGCGGTGCCCCAGCCCCAAGCGCCGGTGCCAAAGCCACGGGCCACCACGCGTTCGCGGTAGATGGCCGACACAACGTCGCCATCACCCGCCAGCAGGGCCTTGGTCGAACACATCTCGGCGCAGATGGGCAGTTTGCCTTCGGCGATCCGGTTCCGGCCATATTTGGAGAACTCGGCGTTCGAGTGGGTCTCCTCGGGGCCACCGGCGCAGAAGGTGCATTTGTCCATCTTGCCGCGCGATCCGAAGTTGCCGGCCTGCGGGTATTGCGGCGCGCCAAACGGGCACGCGTAGAAGCAATAGCCGCAGCCGATGCACAGATCCTTGGAGTGCAGGACGACGCCTTCTTCGTTCTGGTAGAAGCAGTCCACCGGGCACACGGCCATGCAGGGCGCGTCCGAACAGTGCATGCAGGCCACCGAGATCGACCGTTCACCGGGTTTGCCATCATTGATGGTCACCACCCGGCGGCGGTTGATGCCCCAAGGCACTTCATGCTCGTTCTTGCACGCGGTCACGCAGGCATTGCATTCGATGCAGCGCTCGGCGTCGCAGAGAAACTTTGCTCTTGCTGCCATTTCCTCTTCTCCTCCTTACGCTGTCCAGATTTTGCAGAGAGTGGCTTTCGTCTCCTGCATCTGGGTGACCGAGTCATAGCCATAGGTCTGAGCGGTGTTCGTGCTCTCGCCAAGGACATAGGGATCGGCTCCGGTTGGGTATTTCGACCTGAGATCTTCGCCCTGATAGTGGCCGCCGAAATGGAAGGGCATGAAGGCCACGCCGGCCCCGACACGTTCAGTCAACATGGCCATGACTTTGACCTTGCCGCCTTCCGGACCTTCGACCCAGACCTGAGACCCGTCGCGAATGCCAAGATTGTTGGCGTCGCGCGGATTGATCTCGACGAACATGTCCTGCTGCAGCTCGGCAAGCCATGGGTTCGACCGGGTTTCATCCCCGCCGCCCTCATACTCGACCAGACGGCCCGAAGTCAGGATGATCGGGTAGTCTTTCGAGAAGTCGTTTTTCTGGATCGAAGCATAGAGTGTGGGCAGGCGATAGGCGTGCCGGTCCTCGTATGTCGGATAATCCGCGACCAGATCGCGACGGTTGGTATAGAGCGGCTCGCGATGCAACGGGATCGGATCCGGGAAGGTCCAGACTACGGCGCGGGCCTTGGCGTTGCCGAAGGGCGCGCAGCCATGCTTGATGGCAACCCGCTGGATCCCGCCCGAAAGGTCGGTCTTCCAGTTGGTCTTGGGTCCGGCCACAGCGTCGATGGCGGCGCGTTCCGCGTCCGTCAGGTCGCTGTCCCAGCCCAGGTCCATCAGCCCTTGCATGGTGAATTCCGGGTATCCATCCTGGATTTCCGATCCCACCGAGAAGACGCCATCGGCCAACAGGTTGTCGCCATCGCGTTCCACGCCAAAGCGGGCGCGGAAGGTCAGGCCGCCTTCGGCCACCGGTTTCGACATGTCATACAGGTTCGGCGTACCCGGATGGTTCATCTCGGGCGTGCCCCAGCATGGCCATGGCAGACCGTAATAATCGCCGTCCGCCGGACCACCATTGGCGCGCAGCGTTGTCCTGTCGAACGTGTGCTGATTGGCCATGTGCAGTTTCAGACGTTCCGGAGACTGCCCGGTATAGCCGATGGTCCACAGCCCGGCGTTCAGTTCGCGGGTGATGCTTTCCACGTTGGGAGTTTCGGCATCCTCCATTTCATAGTTGCGGAACAGGCGATCTGCCCAGCCGAACTTGTTGGCGAACTTGGCCATGATGACTTCGTCCGGGAGGCTTTCGAACAGCGGATCAACCACCTTGTCGCGCCATTGCAGCGACCGGTTCGAGGCCGTGACCGAGCCACGGGTTTCGAACTGGGTACAGGCCGGCAGCAGGTAGCAACCATCGGTACGGTCATGCAGAACGGCCGAAACGGTGGGATACGGGTCAACCACGACCAGCATGTCCAGCTGTTCCATCGCCGTCTTCATTTCCGGACCGCGGGTTTGCGAGTTCGGGGCGTGACCCCAGAGCACCATGGCCCGCACCTTGTTCGGCTGGTCCATGTTCTCGGCGTCTTCCAGAACCCCGTCGATCCAGCGGCTGACCGGGATGCCGCGTTCGTTCTGAAGCGACTTTTCCTTGCCGTCCTTGCCGGTGATCTTGTCGAACTGACCGGCAAGCCATTCAGGCTCTTCGCCCCAAACACGCGCCCAGTGCGCCCAGGCGCCGCCCGAAAGGCCGTAATAGCCAGGCAGGGTGTGGCTGAGGACGCCCAGGTCGGTTGCCCCCTGCACGTTGTCATGGCCGCGGAAGATGTTGGTGCCGCCACCCGATGTGCCCATGTTGCCCAGCGCCAGCTGGAGTACGCAATAGGCGCGGGTGTTGTTGTTGCCGTTGGTGTGCTGGGTTCCGCCCATGCACCAGATCACAGTACCGGGCCGGTTGTTGGCCATGGTACGGGCCACGCGGCGCAGCTGGCTGCCCGGTGTACCGGTGACACGCTCAACTTCTTCCGGGGTCCACTTGCGGACTTCGTCGCGGATCTGGTCCATGCCCCAGACACGGGTACGGATGAACTCCTTGTCTTCCCATCCATTCTCGAAGATGTGCCACAGAATGCCCCATATCAGGGCAACGTCGGTGCCCGGACGGAAGCGCACATATTCATCGGCATGGGCTGCGGTGCGGGTAAACCGCGGGTCGCAGACGATGAGCGGCGCGTTGTTCTGCTCTTTCGCGCGCAGAACGTGCAGTAGCGAGACGGGGTGCGCCTCGGCCGGGTTGCCACCGATGATGAAAATGGCCTTGGAATTGTGGATGTCGTTGTAGCTGTTGGTCATGGCGCCGTAGCCCCATGTGTTCGCAACACCCGCAACGGTGGTCGAGTGACAGATCCGGGCCTGGTGATCCACGTTGTTCGTGCCCCAATAGGCGGCGAACTTGCGGAACAGGTAAGCCTGTTCATTGTTGTGCTTGGCCGAGCCCAGCCAATAGACGCTGTCCGGGCCGCTTTCTTCGCGGATCTTCATCATGCCGTCGCCGATCTCGTCGATCGCCTGTTCCCAGCTGATGCGCTTCCACTCACCGCCTTCTTTCTTCATCGGGTACTTGAGGCGGCGTTCGCCATGGGCGTGCTCGCGGACTGCAGCCCCCTTGGCACAATGGGCGCCCAGGTTGAATGGGCTGTCCCAACCGGGTTCCTGCCCGATCCAGACGCCATTCTGCACTTCGGCAACGACGGTACAACCGACCGAGCAGTGCGTGCAGACGGATTTCACAAGATCGACGGCGCCAGCAGTTGCTGTGGCGGCGGCGTTCGCTTTTGTCACGGTGCCTGCGGTAGCACCCAATGCGGCAAGACCACCAATGGCCAGGCCGGATCCGCGCAAAAAGGCGCGACGGTCAACCGTTTTTTCGGCGACCTGAGACAGGATACTTGTCCGCTGGGGGCGTCTCGCAACCCCGTTGGTCTTTTTCCTAAGCATTATGGTTCTCCTTGCTTGCCACATCGCGTGGCTGGCTAGGGTCAGGTTCAAATCCGGCGTCAGGGCCAATCGCAACCGTCGGCCGGGGTGGGGCAGTTCGTACCGGTTTCAGAACCGGGCGCTGTCGAAATACGCGCGCGTGTGCGCGTTATCCTGCATCCGGGTCTGATCCCCGGTTTCTTCGGCAGCCGCTTCGGTTCCGCTCAGCGCGGCCGCTGCGACGGCTGCGGGTGCCGACGTGCCCGCCAGTTTGAGAAAGTCCCGACGGGTGGCGCCGTCGTCCTTGGGTGTGCTCATGGGTTTCCTCCCCTCCCCATTGGCTGTGTGGTCTGTACGTTCCAGACCGTGAAGCGCGCCCGGGATCTTGAGTGGGCGCCAGATGGCGGCTTATTCCGCCAACATTCGAAATCCTTCGCGTTCGATCTCCATGAACGCCTTGCCGGCGCTTCCGAGCGCGCCGTAGAGAACCGAGTTCTGAGCAGTTTCGAGATCGGAAAAGAAATGTATGGCCCAAGGGCCAATGTGCTTGGACCAAAAGGTCTTCTGATCGGCCAGCGGGGCCGGGCGTCCGAACGCGCCGGTGATCAAGCCGCCCATGATTTCCATCAGCGAGGCGATATTGTCCTCAGGCTCATAGACATTGGGCGACCGGGTTATGCCATGCGCGGCCATGTCCCTGCGCAGGATTGCCAGAGGTTTTTCATTCAGGAAACCGGTCAGATAGTAACTGGCATAAGGCAGCAGTTCACCACGCCCCAAACCGATGAACAAAGCGTTGAATTCACGCTCGGCGGCGGCGGGGTTGGTCTGCTTTGCGACACGCGCCAAAGTGCCGATGGCTTGCCCCAATTCGGTGTCATCTCCCGACAGAGCAGCGGTTTGGGCAAGAGTGTCTTTGCCGGGAGGACGCGCAAGCAGCAGGGCCAGAAAGCCGTAGAAATCCGCCCGCAGACGGTCTTCGCTGTCAATCTGGGGCTGGGTCGAAGCGATTTCGGCCTGGCTCATGTATCGGGTCCTTCGAATTCGAAGCGCATGCGGCGGGGGATCGGAACCTCGGCCTCTGCGGTGGTTTCAGTATGCGATTGCGCACCGGTTTCGGGGAATTCGACAATGGTCGTAATTCGGGTCGTATCCACCGCTGTATCCGGGGTATTTTCGTCAGGAAATTGGAGCGTTTGAGCGCTGTCGTCCGTCTCCTGTTCGGGGGGGGCTGAGGGCTCTGTTTCAGCCACCAGTTCATCCGCTTCGGCGGCCGCTTTTTCTTCCTCCTGCCGGGCGATTTCCTGAACATGAGCCAACATGCCCTTGCCGACCTGATAGGTGGTTTGCAGCCCTTCGATCACGGTGGCCGCGTCAGTGAAATCTTCTCCGTAATCGACCAAGCCATCGACATTGGCCAGAACCGGGTTCAGACGCCACAGCCGCCGCAGCGCCCGGCGCCGGATTGATTCAGGAAGCTGGTCGCTCAGGAAGCGGCTGAAATCGTCGCCTTTTTCCAGCGTGTCGGGGTCGGGCAGGTCAAGCTCGGCCAGGATCTCGGCTTCGGTTTTGCCCTCCCACTCCTCTTCCTGTTTCCGGGCGGCTTCCTGTTCAGCTTTCAGCGCGGCTGCGCGGGCCTCTTGTTCCTCTTCCTCCTGAACGGCTTTCAGACGGCGGGCCCAGAACCCTTCCTTCTCGGTCATTGACGTCTCCGTGTCGGGGCGCGGTAAACGTCCGAAGCCTGCCGGATACGGGCATCGCCTTTGCCATCTTCCACCAGGTCGATCCGTTTCTTGTCGCGCTTGCGTTTCTTGAAAGGCTCGGGTTCGGGCATAGCGCGGGCAAAAGCATCGACCCAGGCGATAAGGCCCGCAGACATCGGGATCTTTTCAACGATGTCTTCGGCAGTGTCGGCATAGTCTTGACCTTCATACGGGGAGGCCGTGACTAGCACCGGGTCCAGTGGCGGGTCGTTTTCGAGCTCCTCCCGCAGCACCAGATAGATCGAGGGCACCCCGTCGGAGAGATTGATGCGGTAAGCTTCCACTTCGTCCCGCCATAGGGTGAGCGTCAGGGTGGCTGCATGATATTCCACGGCGTCGCCTTCACGGCGCAGTTCGGTCCAGTTCGCAGGACCCGCACCGGGCAGGACAGCCACCGCCCGCCAAGCCCATTTGGCCCATCGTGTAACGCCGGGTGTCCGACGCATGACGATGCCCAGTGGCATGTCGATCTTTCGTGTGTCAGGGTCGATCACGCACTCCTCCCCAAAAGGCTTGATCCAATGTGTGCAGCCAAAGGCGGTCTGGAAGGACCGCGCAGGTGCTCCACATACAAAGAAACGCGCTGGGATGCTGTTCGGTCAAGTACGCCTAAAGGCGGGGTTTTGTTCGGTCGCCCCCTATGCCTAGGCTGACAAAAAAAGGGAGAGCCATGTCCAAACGCCTGATTTTGTGCGATTGCGGCGGTAGCCAACCGATCGACGACGCAACCATTTCCAAGGGTTTTTCTGGTCAGTGCACTGCCGGATTTTCGCATTTGTGTACACGGCAGATCGGGCAGGCGGCCGAACTGATTGCGGGCGGAGATGCCGTCATTGCCTGCCAGCAAGAGCGGTTGGTTTTCGAGGAACTGGCCGAGGAACTTCAGGTCGCGCCTCCCGGGTTTGTCGATATCCGCGATCGGGCCGGCTGGTCTGAGGAGGCCGACAGGGCCGGGGCGAAAATGGCCGCATTGGTCGCAGAGGCCATGTTGCCAGCGCAGGTGCCGCACAGTGTCGACGTGATCTCGGAAGGGACCTGCCTGATCATCGGTGCGTCCGACGTTGCCGTGCCGTTGGCGCGCGTTCTGTCGGGCAGTCTGGCGGTGACCGTGTTGCTGAGCGATGAGGAAGAGATCCCGGCCGACCGTGTGTTCGACGTGGTCCGAGGGCGTATCCGCAGGGTCGAAGGTGCGTTGGGCGGTTTCAAGATCCGCATCGACGCGCTGCAACAGGTGGAGCCATCGGGGCGTGGGGCGTTTGTACTGACGCCGCCGCAGGACGGGGCCGTATCGGCCTGTGATCTGGTCATTGACGTGGCGGGCGGTGCGCCCTTGGTCACAGCGCCTGAGAAGCGCGAAGGGTATTTTAGGGCCGATCCCAAAGACCCGTTGGCCGTGCAGAAGCTTGCACTGATGGCGCTGCAATCGGTGGGCACGTTCGAAAAGCCGCTTTACGTGCAGATGACCGAAAGCCTGTGCGCCCATTCCCGCGCCGAACAGCCCGCCTGTTCCCGATGCCTTGATATGTGTCCAACCGGGGCCATCACATCCTCCGGGGAACATGTGGCAATTGATCCGATGGTCTGTGCGGGCTGCGGATCCTGCGCAGCGGTCTGCCCATCCGGCGCGATCACCTATGACGCGCCGAACCTGTCGCATCTGTTGCTGCGCATTCGCACGCTGGCCGAAGGGTTTGCCAAGGCGGGTGGCAAGGATCCGCGCCTGTTGGTGCATGATGCGCATGGAGCCGAAATGATCCGGATGGCGGCGCGGTTCGGGCGGGGATTGCCTGCGGATGTGATCCCGATGGAATTGGATCAGGTTTCGGGCTTTGGACATGCAGAGATGCTGGCCGCCTTGGCTGTTGGCTTCGCGCAGGTGTCGGTGCTGATCGGACCGAAAACGGAAACGGATGCCTTGCAGTCCGAGCAGCACTTGGCGCGGGTGATCTCGGGCGGAGACCGGGTGGAGATTCTGGACCACGGTGATCCTGACGCTTTGGTAGAGGCGCTGTTCGGGGATGAGGTCAAATCCAGCACCGTCGCACCGGTATTGCCGATGGGAGAGCGTCGCGAGGTCGCAAGACTGGCCGCCAAGGCCCTGAATCCCAATTCGGAAGTCCCGATTACTTTGCCCGAGGGTGCGCCTTATGGCGCTGTGCTGGTGGACACGGAGGCCTGCACCCTGTGCCTGAGTTGCGTGTCGCTGTGCCCGTCCGGGGCCTTGGTCGACAACCCGGATATGCCGCAGGTGAAGTTTCAGGAAGCGGCGTGTCTGCAATGCGGGTTGTGCCACAATATCTGCCCGGAAAACGCGATCAGCCTGATCCCGCAATTGGATCTGGACGACGCGGCGCTGTCGCAGAAAGTCCTGCATGAAGAAGAACCGTTCCTCTGTGTGGAATGTGGCGCCCCGTTCGGGGTGAAATCAACGGTGGAACGCATTCTTGAGAAACTCGCGGGCAAACATCAGATGTTTGCCACCTCGGACACGGCCCGGATGATCTGCATGTGCGACAATTGTCGGGTCGAGGCCCAGTTCAAGCGCACTGATGATCCGTTTTCCGGCGGCGAACGCCCTGCGGTTCGGCGAACCGAAGACTACTTCTCGAAACGGAGGGATCACTGAGGCGAAGGATCACTGAAGCGCCAGGGGCGCGCCCAGATCGGCAGGTTCGATTTCGGTGACGTAGGCCAGGATGGCGTCCAGATCTTCGATGCTCATTTCGACCGGTACGATGGGCGAGGGACGTTCCGGGTCGAACGGCTCGGTTACGCCTTCGAGCTGAGTAAAGGCCGCGTGGGGTTTCAGGGCATAGAATTGTTGGAAACGGTCGCTCCAATCCGGCAAGGCGCGTAGGATCTGGAACGACGGGGTCGACCCCAGTCCGGACATTCGGTTCTGCGGACCAATGACGTGGCAACGCCCGCAATGGGTCAGCGACAGAGTGGCCCCGGCATTGGCATCGCCTTCGAAGAGCGGGTCCTCCTCTACTTCAACAACGTCGAATTGCGCGCTGAACGGCACACCGGTGGCCGGTTTAAAGCTTTCGATGGTGCGTTTGCCCACATCCGAGGTGATCCAGTCGGCAAAGCGCTTGGCTTTGGCTTCATCGGGCACCTGCAAGTAATAGACGGTGTCGCCGCGCGCCAGAACAGCGGTGCCTTGCGGATCTGTTGCCAGAACCATCGGGCCCGCCTCATCTGCAACAACCCGGATGCTGGTTTTGAGCGAGAATCTGGGAAGTATGTGTTTCAGCAGACCGCTGTCCTGAATTTCGCGCGGCGCAGCCAGTCCAAGCGCCTCTTGAGCGAAAGAGGGGCTGGCAGTCAGGAGCAGGCTAAGGCACAAAAGGACAAAGCGCATATGGACACCGTAAATCCGGACCCCACATTGCGTCAAATACGACCATAGACGAAGGACCTGACCGATGAGCGAAAGCTATAACATGTCGATGCGCAAATTCCTGAAACAGGTGGGCGTGACCAGCCAACAGGCCATCGAAGAGGGGCTGCGCAAAGCGGGCTCGCCGGCGGGCGGCAGTTTCGAGGCCAAGGTGGTGCTGACCATCGACGGGCTGGAGGTCGAGCATGTGGTGACAGGCACCATCAAGGATGACAACGCATGAGCATTCGTGAGGCGGTTCTTGAGACCCTCAAGAAGATCACTGATCCGGTCTCGGGGCAGGATATCGTCAGCGCCGGTGTTGTACGGGCGTTGAACGTCGAAGGCGACACGGTGCGGTTCGTGTTCGAGATCGATCCGAAAAATGCCAAGCTGATGGAGCCGGTACGCGCCACGGCGGAAAAGGCTGCGGGTCTTGTCGAGGGCGTGACCAAGGTGTCGGCCATGATGACAGCCCATTCCGACAAGGCGCCGCCCGAGCTCAAGCCTAAGCCGAAACCATCCCAAACCGGCCCGCAGGCGGTGCCGGGGGTCGATCGGATCCTGCTGGTGGCCTCGGGCAAAGGCGGTGTGGGCAAATCCACGGTGGCCTCGAACATCGCGGCGGCATTGGCCGCCGAAGGTCGCAAAGTCGGTCTTCTGGATGCCGACATCTATGGTCCTTCGCAGCCCCGCATGATGGGTGTGTCGGGGCGCCCGGCCAGCCCTGATGGCAAGACCATCCTGCCGCTGCGCAACCATGGCGTGACGCTGATGTCGCTGGGTTTCATGATGAACGAAGATCAGGCCGTGGTCTGGCGTGGCCCAATGCTGATGGGCGCATTGCAGCAGATGATGGGTCAGGTGCAATGGGGTGCGTTGGATGTGCTGGTGGTGGATCTGCCGCCGGGCACCGGTGACGTTCAGCTGACCTTGTCGCAGAAGTACCAGATTGACGGGGCGATCGTTGTTTCGACGCCGCAGGATGTGGCGCTGTTGGATGCGCGCAAGGGGATCGACATGTTCCGCCAGACCAAAGTTCCGGTGCTGGGGCTGATCGAAAACATGTCCACTCATATCTGTTCCAATTGCGGGCATGAAGAGCACATTTTCGGGCATGGCGGTGTTGCCGCCGAGGCCGAGAAGCTGGGCGTGCCTCTGTTGGCGGAAATCCCGCTGCATCTGGATGTGCGGATCGCGGCCGACAGTGGCGCACCAATCGTGATCAGCCAGCCGATGAGCAAACAGGCCGAAGTCTTCCGTAATGTGGCCAAGGACCTTGTCGCTCAGGGGCGCGCATGATCGAGGAACCGCGCTTCCCTCCGTTGATCATCGGCCATGAGGTGACAGGCCAGGCGGATCCGTTTGTGACTGCCTGTGGTCTTGCGGCGCGGGGCTGTGACGGGGGGACGCTGGTTCACAACTTGCAGGCCGATCGGCTGCGGGCGGCCATGGTCTTTGCCCCCGAAGTGCCGCTCCGGCAGGCGATGGCGATGATGCCGCTGTGCGGTGTTGGATTTCAAAACGCACTGGGCGCGCTGGCCCCACCCGAGGTGGCCGTGCATCTGCAGTGGGATGGAACCATCAAGGTGAATGGAGCCCGATGCGGGGGCTTTCAGGTCGCCGCCGCCGGTGATGATCCGGAGGATGAGCCGGAGTGGTTGGTCATCGGGTTGGAACTTGCCCTGCTGCCGACCGGTCGGGGTGACGGTGATGCGGGTTTTACCCCCGATATCACAACATTGAGCGAAGAGGGCTGTGCCGATCTCGAGGCGGGTCTGCTGCTGGAGGCCTGGGCCCGCCATACGCTGAACTGGATCAACCGTTGGGCTGATGGCGGCAGGTCCGCGCTTCATGAAGCCTGGATCGGTTTGGTACAGGAAGTGGGTGACAGCGTGCAGATCGGTGAACGGACCGGCACCTTTGTCGGGGTGGATGAAGATTTCGGGATGCTGCTACGGGATAAGTCCACCACCCATCTGATCCCGCTGACGCGGTTGCTTGCAGGATGACCTCATGAAACTTGCCCGCGCCATCCATTTCGACGAAAGCGACATGAACGTGTTTCACGCTCCGGCGCGGACCGGGGAATGGTGCATTTCCGGAGGGTTCGAGTTTTCCAACTGGGGCGATGGCGATCTGGTCGGCAAGTCGCGTCAGGCCTTTGCCAATGGGTGGCTGGGGCTCGAGACCTTTGGGCGGGTGACCTTTGTCGCCGTGACGCAGATCGAGCCGGAAGAGTTGGAGGCTCTGGAACAGGGGTTGGCGCAGCACTTCGTCGATCTTTACGGCGCGCCCAATGTCGAGGCCGCGCTGGGCGTGGCACGCGATGAGATTACCCAGATGCGGGACCTGTGCGACGATCATGGCGTTAACGTTTTGCTGACGGTATCTCGAGAGCTGTCCGAGGTCGGAGTGCGCGAGGCCTATCGCGTGATCGAACCGCAGGAAGCCGATCTGGTACAGTTCGCGGTGCACGGCGATACGGGGTGATCCGCCCAGGGTAGGAAACGCGCAGGTTGCCCGGCCATCGACCGTGTCAGGTGGGTGTCATTCGGCGCCCAGGAAGCCGCCATATTGGCCACGTTTGAACATCAACCCCTTGCCTGGGCGCACCGTGGTCTGCAGCACCTGACCCAATATGATCATGTGATCCCCACCGGGGTGCTGGGCATGGGTCCGGCAATCGAAGCGGGCCAGGCACCCGGGCAGAACCGGTTGACCCTGCGCGTTGCGCTCCCATTCCAAAACGGAAAAATCGTCGCCATTGCGAGAGAAGTGGACGGCCAGATCCTGTTGTTCTTCTCCGATCACATGCACGGCGAAATGCTCAGCGTCCGCAAAGGCTTGATATCGGAGGGAAGCTTTGGCCGGGCACCACAGGATCAGCGGTGGGTCCAGCGACACGGATGAAAAGCTGTTCACCGTGATGGCCAGCGGGCCGCGGTCGGTTTGGGTCGTGATCACCGTCACCCCGGTGCCGAAGCACCCAAGAGCGTCACGATAGGCTCGGGCCGTATCGGGGCCGGGGGTAAAAGTGGTTTCGGACATGCGCGCGCCTCGTCTGAGTGGTTCGGTTCAGGTGCCACGCCTGCGGCGGATTGTCCACAGGGAAGGTGCCGCGTGTCATGCGCGCGTACTTGACGGATTCAATTCAGATCTTCCAGCAGTCGTCCGTGTTTGCGTGTCTCGGCGATGACATCGCCAAAACTGTGCAACCCGCGTGCTTCCAGCATCGGTAGAAGCTTGCACAGGACCTCGGCCGTGGCTTGGGCGTCGCCCAGTGCAGTATGGCGCACGGCTTCGGGGATTGTGACGTCCAGTCGGTCGCAGAGCGCATCCAGCGTGTGGGTTTCCGAAGCACCAAACACCACGGCGCTGAGCAGCACGGTATCCAGGATCGCGTGATCCCAGGTCACGCCCATTGCACCCGCATGCCGACGCAGAAATGCCATGTCGAAGGGGGCGTTATGGGCCACGATAACCGCCTCGGACGAAAACTGGTGAAAGGCGCGGCCTGCCTGTGCAATGTTCGGTGCGCCTTGGACCATCGCATCATTTACGCCGTGTACCTTGCTGGAGGCAGGCGGAATCGGAATACCCGGATCGACCAGAGTGTCGATGACTTCTCCGTCCACTATACGGCCCCGCAACACGCGCACGGCGCCGATCTGAACCACCTCGTCCTTGTGGGGCAAAAGACCCGTTGTTTCGGTGTCGAACACCACGAAACACAGCTCGCTCAGATGGCGGTCTTCGAAAGCCTTGTCGCCGGGGGTGTCGAGCAGGTCGAAATCATAGACCAGAGGGCGCGCTGCCTCGGGTGCGATTTCGGCATGTGCGCTGTCGAAGATCAGCATATAGCCGGGCGCATCGCCCAGGGGTTTCAAACGCAGGTCGTAGCTTTGCTTCCCATCTGCGCCCGTGACCGGCCGGCTGACCTCCATTCCGGTCTTGATCAGCTTGCCATAGGCAGCTTCCAGCCCGGCTCGGTCCAGATAGTCAAACAGCGAGGCATTGAGACGCGGATGGGCGACCTGGGCCAGAACACCGGCCGCCTGGGCATCGTAGAGCACGATCTGATGCATCGGGTTGACCAGCACCATTGCGACGGGAATTTCCGTCAGAAGCGCAGTCAGTCGGTCCCGGTCCGCGGCCAACCGCGCGGTTTCGGCGGCGACCAGTTCGGCGGTGCTCATCGTGGTTTCACTCAGCTGCCCGGCCAGACCAGCGGCAGCAGGGGCCAGATCCCCCAGATACCGGGCGGCGTGCAGGTCCATGTCATTGCTGACGCCAGCATGGGCGCGAGCCCGCATTTCGGCCGCAAGTCGTTCAATCGGCTTTGCAACATTTTCGTCAAACAGCAACCATATCCCAGCTGTCATGCCCAGGATTGCAAAGCCTGCCAAGGCGCCGCTGAACACGAACGGATCCAGCAGGTCCGGGTTGCCAGAGCGCGCATATCCGAACCAGAGCGCGCCCAGCACAACCACAACGCCGCCCGCCGCCATCAGGCAGAAAAACAGAAAGATGCGGAGGCGCAGGCTGAGCTTGGTCATGCGGGATGCCCCTCGCACAGAACGGCCATGATGGCATCATCCGATTCTGTTCGGGCCCAATTCAGGCCATCAATGGTGCCGTCATCGCCGAATTCCGGGTTGCCTGACAACAAGGCACTTTGGTCCGTATTGCAATCTGCCACCACCGTCAGTTCATTCACTGGCGCCCAACGGCCAAAGAAATAGATATCCGCCATTCGCTGACCGGGCCGCTCGATATGGGTCTGCACGCTGGCCGTATCCACCGCCGCAAAGCGGTTGATGTAAGGCGCGGCCAATGTCCAAGGGCGGTAAAAGCTGGAATGTTCGACGGTTTCGGCCACCACCAACCCTTCGGGCAGCACACCCGAGGTGCGCTGGTACCAGCTGTATTCGTTGGCAATCGTTGCGATAATCATGCCAAGCCCGGCGCCCACCGGCGCGGTCCAGCGCGGCAACCGTCCGCCGGTCAGCTTGTTGATCAGCATGACCACGCCCGCCACGGCAAAGCCTGCAAAGATGACCCCAATCAATTCCAGAAACATCTCTGGCTCTCCTCCCATCGGGGCAAGGGAACGCTGCTGCATTCATTCTGCCCAAAAAACTCTCGCCGAAGGCAATCCACCGTGCCACCGGCACCGTCGTCAGCCCAACATGCCTTTGCCATGTCCAACAGCAGATTGCATCGTCTTTACCACGACGAACGCGTCCCGCAGATGACTTCGCTCAAAGTCCGACAGATCGGATGGCGCGAGGAAATTGTCCGGGGCCATCTCGGCCTTGATCAGCGCGACCTGGTGTTCCAATCGGGTTTCCGCAACCAGGTCATAGGCATCCATCAGATCCCGCGCGCCCGCAGGGCTGAGAACCCCGGTCGCCTCAGCCGCCACCAGACGCGCCCGGGTGTTGACCTCGGGCAATTTGCCCTGCAGCGCATAGATGCGGGCCAGATCGACCACGGGGACAACACCGTTGTGTTTCATGTCGATCGTGTTGCGGTGTTCCCCCGACCGGATCGTTGCAAAGCCCCGCAATAGGCCAAGCGGCGGAGTGTGTTTCAGCGAATTCGAAATCATGTGCGCCACAAAGATCGAGTTCGAGGCGGCCGCCTGAAGGGTTTCAGACTGCACTTCTTCGAACAGCGAAAACGCGCCGCCGATCGGGCGCAGATCGAACATGACACTGGCCAGCATCTGTGCCTCGGGATTGGGTTTGGCGATCCAGCCGCGGAAATAGTCCTTCCAGACGCGCAGCGGCTGACACCAGCGCGGGTTTGTCGCCATCATGTCACCGGGGCAATAGAAATACCCGCATGTATCCAGCCCGTCGCTGACGAATTTCGCGAGGCTGCGGAAATAGGGCATGTCATCGTCCGTCACGCTGTCGTCCAGAAACAGGCAATTGTCCTGATCGCTGACGCCAGTCTGTTCCTGCCGTCCTTGGCTGCCGCAGGCCAGCCACAGATAGCGCGCTGGTGGGGGGCCGAACTTGGCTTCGGCCAGGGCCAGAAGGCGGCGCGTGGCTGTGTCGGCAATATCGGTAATCAGTCGGGTGACAACCTCGTGTCGGGAGCCCCCGGCCACCAGTTGGACCAGCAGGCGCGGGATTTCCGCGGTGACCTTGGCCATTTCCTCGGCAGATCCCGCGCGGGCGATGGCACTGACCAGTTCGGCGGAGTTCACAGCCTGAAAGCGGGTCAGATCGGTCTGGGTGACGATGCCGACCAGCTGTCCGCCTTCGACGATCGGGATATGGCCGATATGCCGTTCCATCATCGCGTGCAGCACGTCCGACCCGATGGCGGAAGGCGAAAGGGTCATGGGATTGCGGGTCATGATCTCGGCCAACGGAGTATCGGCGCTGCCGCCTTCGGCCAGGATCTTGGCGGTCAGGTCGCGTGTGGTCACGATTCCGTCCAGTTGGCGGTTTTCGCCGACGCAGACGCAGGAGATCCGCCAATCGCGCATCATCTGTGCGGCTTCGCGGACCGTGGCGTTGGGAGTGCAGGTTACCGGCTTGCGTGCCATGAAACTGTCCACCTGAGTGGTCGCCAGATCATCACCGCGCGGCGCATCAGAGCGGCGGCGATCAAAGAACTTGGCGACTTTCGGTTGGCTTTTCATCAGCGCGTCGAAATCGGATTTGGGAAGCAACAGCAGGACAGAGGCTTCCGTGGCGGCCGCAGAGGTTACGGCCAGCCCACCGCGTGTCAGGCCGCGTTCGCCAAACGAATTGCGTGCCCCGAGGATCGAGACGGGCATGTTGTTTTCGTCGCTGACCTCGATTTCGCCGTGATGCACCAGGTAGAGACCCTTGAGCGGTTCGCCCAATGCATAGATCTGATCACCGGGCGCGGCGTCGATCAATTCGAACTTGGGGGCCAGGTCATCCAGCAGGGTAGGATCCAGGCTGTCATAAGGGTGAACCGAAGACAGGAAGCGGGTCAGGTCGAGCTGCGAAAGGGGCATCTGAGAAGCCTGTTTTATAACAAAAAAGTCCCGTCCAGATAGCGCTGGACGGGACCGGAAATAAAGAGGGCGGGCCGTCGCAGGGGACGGCCCGTCTTCTTGATCTTAGTGGTCCTGAGCAGCACCGGCACCACGCGGGATGCGAACGCTTTCCACCAGGTCCTTGATCTCCTGCGGAGTTTCCTTGGTCATGCCGGCCACCACATAGGCGACGGCGAAATTGACCGCGGCACCGATTGCACCGAAGGAGGTCGATTTGACCGTACCCAGCAGCGGATCGGCATCCGAGAAGGAGTTGGTGCCCGGGATGAAGAACCAGCCCTTGTGCAGGAAGATGTAGATCAGGGTCACCAGCAGACCGGCCAGCATACCTGCCACGGCACCGGTGTTGTTAATCTTGGTCGAGAAGATCCCCATCATCAGCGCCGGGAAGATCGAGGCCGCCGCGAGACCAAAGGCCAGTGCCACCGTTTGGGCAGCAAAGCCCGGTGGGTTCAGACCCAGATAGGTTGCGACCATGATCGCCACCGCCATCGCGATCCGCGCCGACAGAAGCTCACCCTTTTCGCTGATGCTCGGGTTGATCGAACCCTTGATCAGGTCGTGGGACACAGCAGACGAGATCGCCAACAGCAGACCGGCAGCAGTTGACAGCGCCGCCGCCAGACCACCGGCCGCGACCAGACCGATCACCCAACCCGGCAGGTTGGCAATCTCGGGGTTGGCCAGAACCAGAATGTCACGGTTGAACTTGGTCAGCTCGTTGCCTTCCCAGCCTTTTTCAGCTGCGATGGCCTGCAGATCTTCGTTCTTGTCGTTGTAGTACTGGATCGCACCGTCGCCGTTCTTGTCTTCCCAAGCCAGCAGGCCGGTTTTCTGCCAAGTCGCCATCCAGTCGTACTTCGGATCTTCTTCGATCTGCTGCACGGTCACGGCGCCACCTTCGATGCCACCGTTCGGCCACATCATTTCGGTGATGTTCAGGCGTGCCATGGCACCCACAGCCGGAGCGGTCAGGTACAGCAGGGCGATGAACACCAGGGTCCAGCCAGCCGACCAGCGAGCGTCAGCAACGCGCGGCACGGTGAAGAAGCGCATGATGACGTGGGGCAGGCCCGCAGTACCGATCATCAGCGACAGGGTGAACAGAACCATGTTGAACGTGTCTGCATGGTGCAGCGTGTATTCCTTGAAGCCCAGTTCGGTCACGATGGCGTCCAGCTTGGCCAGAAGCGGCTCACCGGAGGCAGCGTGATCACCAAACAGACCCAGCGCCGGGACGGGGGTGCCGGTCAGCTGCAGCGAAATGAAGATCGCCGGAATGGTGTAGGCCGTAATCAGAACACAGTACTGAGCAACCTGGGTGTAGGTCACACCCTTCATGCCGCCGAACACGGCGTAGGCGAACACCACACAGGCACCGATCAGCAGGCCAGCGGTGTTGGACACTTCCAGGAAGCGGCCAAAGGCCACGCCAACGCCGGTCATCTGACCGATCACGTAAGTTGTGGAGGCCACGATCAGACAGATAACCGCCACGATGCGGGCAGTCTGGCTATAGAAGCGGTCGCCGATGAACTCGGACACGGTGAACTTGCCGAATTTCCGCAGGTACGGGGCCAGCAGCAGAGCCAGAAGCACATAACCACCAGTCCAGCCCATCAGGAAGGACGAGTTGTCGTAACCGGTAAAGGCAATCAGGCCCGCCATCGAGATGAACGAAGCCGCCGACATCCAGTCAGCTGCTGTCGCCATACCGTTGGTGACCGGGTGAACGCCGCGACCGGCGGCGTAGAATTCAGATGTGGAACCCGCACGGGCCCAGATCGCGATGCCGATGTAAAGCGCGAAGGATGCGCCCACAAACAGCAGGTTAATGGTAAACTGATCCATCTGACTTATTCCTCAACGCCAAATTCTTTGTCGAGCTTGTTCATGCGGAACGCGTAGAAAAAGATCAGCGCCAGGAACACCAGGATCGAGCCTTGCTGGGCGAACCAGAAGCCAAGATCGGTGCCGCCGACCGAGATTCCCGACAGCATCGGACGCAGCAGAATGCCGAACCCGAATGAAACGACAGCCCAGATCACCAGGCTGACCAGAATGATCCGCACGTTGGCCTGCCAATAGCCCTTGTCGCTTTCGGCAGTCTGCGCGGTGTTGGTGGTACGATCCGCCATATGCGGTCCTCCTTCTTCCTCCTGAGCCTGCTGGTTGCTGATGCGTCCAGACAAACCCTCTCTGTTTGCCTGCGCCGGTATATCCGGTCACAGACATGACTTCTCCGGCCCGTCCCGAAGCAGGTTCAGGGCGGTTGGTCCGGTTCAGTTTTCAAGGGGGTGGAGGGCGACCTAGGCCAGCCTCCGTCCTTTCTTGCTTATCCCATTGCCCCCTCGACAATGGTCGCAAGGCCTTGGGCGATCTCATCGATCTGACCCATGCCATTCACTGACTTGAGTGTGCCCTTGGCGTGGTAGTAACCGATCAGCGGAGACGTCTTCTTGTAGTACTCCATCAACCGGATCTTGAGGCTTTCGGCGTTGTCATCCGCGCGGACGGGCTGGCCTGCGGCCTTGGCCTGTTCGGCGCGTCCGACGATGCGATCCACCAGTATTTCGTCATTGACCTGCAGTTCGATCACCGCGTCCAGCGACTGACCGGTTTTTTCCAACAGCGCTTCCAGCGCATCGGCTTGGGCCAGGGTGCGGGGGAAGCCGTCAAAGATGAAGCCTGCAGCGTCAGAGCCGGTCAGCTTTTCTTCGATCAGGCCGATCACGATTTCATCGGTAACCAGGTCGCCACGGGCCATCACTTCGGCCACGCGTTTGCCCATTTCGGATCCGCTGGCCTTGGCTTCACGCAGCATGTCGCCGGTGGACAGCTGCACCATGCCCAGCTTTTCCACCAGGATCTGCGCCTGAGTGCCCTTGCCGACGCCCGGGGGGCCGAGAAGGATCACGTTGGCAGTGCGGGTGAGGGTTTCGGTCGTCATATGCTCAGCCCTTACTTGTTGGCGCGATTTGCGATCAGGTCATCGACGACCGACGGATCGGCCAGCGTCGAGGTGTCGCCCAGAGAACCAAAGTCGTTTTCGGCGATCTTGCGCAGGATGCGGCGCATGATCTTGCCGGAACGGGTCTTCGGCAGACCGGGGGACCATTGGATCACATCCGGGCTGGCAATCGGGCCAATCTCGGTGCGGACCCAGGTGCGCAGCTCTTTCAACAGCTCGTCCGAAGGCTCGCGGTCGTTCATCAGGGTGACATAGCAGTAGATGCCCTGGCCCTTGATTTCATGCGGGTAACCCACCACGGCGGCCTCGGCCACAGCGGCGTGGGCAACCAGCGCGCTTTCGACCTCGGCAGTACCCATGCGGTGGCCCGAGACGTTGATCACGTCGTCCACGCGGCCGGTGATCCAGTAGTCGCCGTCTGCGTCGCGCTTACAGCCGTCACCGGTGAAGTAATAGCCTTTGTAATCCGCGAAATAGGTCTTCTGGAAGCGTTCGTGATCACCCCAGACGGTGCGCATCTGGCCGGGCCAGCTGTCGCGGATGCAGAGCACGCCTTCAACGTCATTGCCACTGATCTCTTCCCCCGACTGGGGGTCCAGAACCACGGGCTCGATGCCGAAGAAGGGCTTCATGGCCGAACCGGGCTTCATCGCGTGGGCACCGGGCAGGGGGGTCATCAGGTGACCGCCGGTTTCGGTCTGCCACCAGGTGTCAACGATCGGGCATTTGCCCTTGCCGACGACCTCGTTGTACCAGTTCCAGGCTTCGGGGTTGATCGGTTCGCCCACGGTGCCCAAGGTGCGCAGGTCGCTGAGGTCGCATTTCTCGACGAACTCGTTGCCCTGACCCATCAGCGCGCGGATCGCGGTGGGGGCGGTGTAGAACTGGTTCACCTTGTGCTTTTCGCAGACTTCCCAGAAACGCGAGGCGTCGGGGTAGGTGGGCACGCCTTCGAACATCACGGTGGTGGCACCATTGGCCAGCGGGCCGTATACGATATAGCTGTGGCCGGTGACCCAACCCACGTCAGCGGTACACCAGTAGATGTCGCCTTCGTGGTAATCGAAGGTGATTTCCTGCGTCATCGAGGCATAGACCAGATAGCCGCCGGTGGTGTGAACCACGCCCTTGGGCTGGCCGGTGGAACCGGAAGTGTAGAGGATGAACAGCGGGTCTTCGGCATTCATCTCGGCCGGTTTGCAGTAATCATCTGCCTCCAGCGCCATCTCGTTGTAGTCGTAATCGCGACCGTCGATCCAGGTGGTCTGACCGCCGGTGCGCTTGACGACCAGGCATTTCACACTGTCATTGCAGTGCAGCAGCGCGGCGTCAGCGTTGGATTTCAGCGGTGTCTTGCGTCCGCCACGCGGGGCTTCGTCTGCGGTGATGACAACCTTGGCGTCACACCCATTCACACGGGCCGCCAGCGCGTCAGGCGAGAAGCCGGCGAAGACGATCGAATGAATGGCGCCGATGCGGGCACAGGCCAGCATTGCATAGGCGGCTTCCGGGATCATGGGGAGGTAGATGATAACCCGGTCGCCTTTGCGCACACCCATGGATTCCAGGATGTTGGCCATCCGGCACACACGGTTGTGCAGTTGTTTGTAGGTAATGTGCTGAGCTTCGTCGGTCGGCTCATCCGGTTCCCAGATGATCGCGGTCTGATCGCCGCGGGTTTCCAGATGGCGGTCGATGCAGTTGGCGGAAACGTTAAGAACGCCGTCTTCGTACCATTTGATGGCAACATCGCCGAAGCTGTAGTTGACGTCTTTGACCTTGGTGAACGGTTTGATCCAGTCCACACGCTTGCCTTGTTCGGCCCAGAAGGCGTCGGGATCCTTGATCGACGCGGCATACATCTCTTCATATTGCGCGGCATTCACATGGGCGCGTGCGACAACCTCATCCGACGGCGGGAAAACCGGGTTCTCGGTTTGCGTTTCGCTTGTCATAAAAGGCTCCTCCCTCTGACAGTATATGCTTGGTCGTATCAATGCCCGGACTTGGGCAATCAATCAATTCCACCCTTGCCGCAGATAATAACCGGAGTTGAAAATAAGTGAATAACTTCCCGTTATTTAACGATTTGCTTGTCAACGTTTTTCGAAGTTTTTCCGAATTTTGTAAATTTTGGATATGTCGAACAGAAATCTCATGATTTGACAGGGGGTTGTGTGTCAACCGTTGGCAAGGTCCGAATGGACGTTTGCAGACGGTCTGCTGTGGGCAGGATGGCATAGCAGTGCAAATCCGGTGTGACATATTGTGTCGCCGGGCTTGAAATGCACGCATTTTTGCTGCGTGGCAGCATCGTGCCGGGCGAATGGTGAATCACATCTGTCACTGAATGCTGCCCGCAGTATGGCTCGTTGTAGCGCCCACAAGGGGCGCTTGCCGTTGCGTTGTCTTGGGGCAATGCAGAAGTCGTACTTGGCAGGTCTGCAATCACGCGCTAGCTTTTTTACCAAGCGGTCAGGGAAGGATCGCATGACAAGGGAGTTTTTTATGAACAAGATGTTGACCGGCGCCGTTGCGGCTGCCGCCAGTTTTGCCCTCGTAGGGGAAGCCGCTGCCACTGAATGGAATGTGTCGGTTTGGGGCAAGCGTCGCGCCTTCACCGAACATGTCGAAAAGCTGGCCGAGCTGGTCAGCGAAAAGACCGGCGGTGAATTCACCATGAATGTCAGCTATGGCGGCCTGTCCAAGAACCGCGAAAATCTGGACGGGATTTCCATCGGCGCGTTCGAGATGGCCCAGTTCTGTGCTGGCTATCACCGTGACAAGAACCGGGTGATTACCGTGCTGGAACTGCCCTTCCTGGGGGTTGCCAATCTTGAAGAAGAAGTGGCCGTGTCCAAAGCTGTCTATGCCCATCCCGCCGCGGCTGAGGAAATGGAACAGTGGAACGCTATGCTGTTGATGACCTCGCCGATGCCGCAATACAATTTGGTGGGCACGGGCGATCCGCGCGATGAACTGGCCGAATTCGAAGGAATGCGCGTGCGCGCCACCGGTGGTCTGGGCAAGGCGTTCGAAGCGGTGGGTGGCGTGCCGACTTCGGTGACTGCAACCGAAGCCTATCAGGCAATGGAATCCGGTGTTGTGGACACGGTTGCCTTTGCCCAGCATGCCCATCTTTCGTTTGGTACCATCAACCAGGCCGATTGGTGGACTGCGAACCTGAATCCCGGCACTGTAAATTGCCCGGTGGTGGTGAATATCGATGCCTACGAGGCCCTGTCGGATGCAGAGCGTGAAGCGCTCGACAGCTCGGTCGATGAGGCCCTGGCACATTACCTGACCAACTATGGCGAGCTGTTGCAACGCTGGGACAGCGTGCTCGAGGAAAAGGGCGTTCAGAAGGTCGAGATCGATGAGGCCGTGATCGCGGAATTCCGCGCCAAGGCCGCTGATCCGATCCGGGATGCCTGGATCAAGGACATGGAAGCCCAGGGCCTGCCGGGTCAGGAACTGTATGATCTGGTCGTCAAGACACTGGACGATCACCGCAGCGGCAGCTGAGCAGACCGTGGGTGCAAGCACCCACGTCACTGCATTTCAGAGGGTGGATGACAGTCATCCTCTGAGTGCTGAAGCCTTTCGGGGCAGGGCTTTGGTCCTGCCTCCAACCAACATGACTTGAGGGGCTGCTCTATGGCCGGATCCGGCGCGGTGCTCGAAGATTCCAGTCTGCTCAGCCGACTGGATCGCATGCTTCTTCCCATTGAAAAATTCTGTGCATTGCTCAGTGGGCTGGCGATCTTTTCGCTGATGTTTCTCGCCGTTTATTCGGTGACAGGGCGGAAGTTTTTTGCCTCGCCGATGGCGGGCTACGTGGATTACATCGAGGCTGCCATGCCGCTGATCGCGATCATGGGCGTGTCCTATGTCCAACGTGACGGCACCCATATCCGCATGGACATGCTGGTGGGTGCATTAAGGGGACGGGCTCTGTGGTTCTTTGAACTTGTTTCGGTCCTTTTGATGCTGGCGCTGATCATTTTCCTGACCTGGGGAGCGTGGGCGCATTTCGATCGGTCCTTCGATTGCGCGCGACCCCTGTGCAGCCGCGACAGTTCAATCGACATCGGAATTCCGATCTGGCCGTCGAAGCTGGTTGTGCCAATTGCTTTTTCGGTTTTGGCCTTGCGCCTGATCCTGCAGGCCTGGGGCTATGCGCGGGCATTGGTACTGGGGCTGGAAAACCCGGTTGCCGTGCCTTTGACCCTGTCCGCAGCCGAACAGGCCCGGATCGAGGCGGAATCGATGGAAGGGGCTGACTGATGGAACCCATCGATATCGGCCTTTGGGTCACGGGCGGCATGCTGGTCGCGGTTCTGGCGGGCATGCGGGTGGCCTTCGCCGCCGGTCTGGCAGGGTTCGTGGGCCTCATCTGGATCTTCTGGGACAAGGCGAAATACGCGCCCGAGAAATTCTTCTATTGGAATGAACGGCGCGAGATCTGGGACGGCGCGCTGGGCAAGGCATTCCAGATCGCGGGTCAGGTGCCTCATTCCAAGGTTTCGGCCCAAGTGCTCAGCCTGATCCCGGTGTTCATCCTGATCGGCTACATGGCCTATCATGCGCGACTGACAACGGCGCTGTTCGAAGCCGCCAAACGCTGGATCGCCTGGGTGCCGGGCGGGTTGGCTGTCTCCACCGTGTTCGCCACCGCCGGTTTTGCGGCGGTGTCCGGCGCGTCTGTGGCTACGGCCGCCGTTTTTGCCCGCATCGCCATCCCCGAGATGCTGAAGATCGGCTACAACAAGCAATTCGCCGCGGGCGTCGTGGCGGCGGGCGGCACGCTGGCCTCGCTGATCCCGCCTTCGGCAATCCTTGTTATCTATGCGATCATCGTGGAGCAGGATGTGGGTAAGCTGCTGCTGGCAGGCTTCATCCCCGGTGCGTTCTCGGCCATCGTTTATGCGGTGCTGATCATCAGCATTGCCGTGGGCCTTAAAACCGTGGGTCCCCCGGTCACCGGTTTCACCTGGCGGGAGCGGTTCGAATCCCTGCCGCCCGCGCTGCCCATCGTGGCGGTCGTGGTGATCATCATCTTCTTTGTTTACAACCCGTTCGGGGATGCCTGGGGCACGCCCACCGAAGGCGGTGCCGTCGGCGCGTTCATCGTCTTTGTCATGGCGCTTGCGCGGGGCATGCGCTGGACCGAGTTGAAAGCGGCCCTGTTGGAAACCGCCAAGCTCACAGTGATGATCTTCACGATCATCTGGGGCGTTCTGATCTATGTCCGCTTTCTGGGTTTTGCCAAGCTGCCGGATGCGTTCGCTGACTGGATTACCGCGCTTGAGATGTCGCCCATGCTGATCCTGGTCTGCATCCTGCTAGCCTATGCGGTTCTGGGGATGTTTATGGACGCCATCGGTATGCTGTTGCTGACACTTCCGGTCGTCTACCCGGCGGTGATGGCGTTGAACGGCGGCGAAACCGTTTCGGCGGCCGACAGCACCTTTGGAATGTCAGGCACCATGTGCGCGATCTGGTTCGGGATATTGGTGGTGAAGATGGCCGAGTTCTGCCTGATCACGCCGCCGATCGGGCTGAACTGTTTCGTGGTGGCCGGGGTGCGGGATGATCTGAGTGTGCAGGATGTCTTCAAAGGCGTCATGCCCTTCTTCATCGCTGATGCCATCACCATCGCTTTGCTGGTGGCCTTCCCGTCCATCGTGCTCTACCTGCCGAGCCTTGCCGGGTAGTGCGGGCTTTTGTTGCGATCCCGATGCCCCAAGATGTGGCCGAGGCCCTGTTGCGCCTGCAACGGCGCCTTGGCTTTGGCCGCCCCGTGCCACAGGACAATCTGCACCTGACGCTGGCCTTTCTGGACGATCAGCCCGAAGAGTTGCTGGAGGATCTGCATGAAGAGCTCTCGACCCTGCGTGCCGCCCCGTTCACCATCGAACTGGCCGGGCTGGGTGTTTTTGGCACTGCCATCCACGTCCCAGCTTCGGACAATCCGAACCTGACCGCGCTTTACGACCGGATCACAAGTGCCTGTCGCCGCGTGGGAATTCCCCTGCAGCGCCGCCGCTTTCGCCCGCATGTCACGCTGGCGCGATTGGGCAAAGGTCAAAGCCCGCCGCCGCTGAAAACCGAACTCTCCGACTTTCAGATTCCGGCGCTTCCGGTCACGCAGGTTGCGCTCTACCACTCCATTCTGCACCCCAAAGGCGCCCGTCACGAAGAACTGGCATCCTACCAGCTCTAAGGGCTTCCTTCATTCTGCCAAAACAACTCCGGAGAGCGCGAGGGGCTGGCCCCTCGCTTCAGACCTTATGGCTCGTCGCCACCGATCTCTTCCTTGCGGCGCGCGATATAGGCATCCAGCTCTTCGCGAATGGCGGGATCCAGCTCTGGCTCCTGATACTCGCGCAGGGCCTGCTGCCACAGCTCGGTCGCCCGCTGCAACGCGGTCTTGGCGCCTGCGGCCTCCCAGTTTTCATAGTTTTGCCAATCCGACAGGAGCGGTTTGTAAAACGCTGTTTCATAGCGTTGCATCGTATGTTCGGTGCCAAAGAAATGCCCGCCGGTGGGCACCGCCTTGATGGCGTCCAGACCCAGTTCGTCCGTATTGAACTCCATTGGACGCAGGAACTCCATCATGTTCTGCAGGATTTCCACATCCAGGATGAACTTCTCGTAGCTGGCAGTCAGGCCGCCTTCCAGCCAACCTGCCGCGTGATAGACGATATTGGCCCCACCCAGCACCGCGCCCCAGGTGGACATCATCGTTTCATAGGCCGCCTGCAAATCCACGGCGTTTGATGCATTGGTGTTCGAGGTCCGGTAGGGGATGCCATACCGCCGCGCCAGCTGGCCGCCGACGATGTTGGCCTTGGCGTTTTCCGGTGTGCCAAAGGCGGGCGCACCCGAACGCATGTCCACATTCGAGGTGAACGAACCATACATGACCGGCGCGCCGGGGTTGACCAGTTGGGTCAGCACAACGCCGAACAAGGCTTCGGCGTTCTGTTGCGCCAGCGCGGCGGGCAGGGTGACCGGGGTCATGGCGCCCATCAGCGTAAAGGGTGTGACCGTGACGGGCTGGCCGTGTTCGGCCATGGCGATGAGCCCGTCGCCCATGGCGTCGTCGAAGAGGCGCGGAGAGTTCACCGAGATGATGGTGATGACGCCGGGGTCACCGCGCATGTCTTCCACGCTCTGCCCGCGCGAGATTGCCATCATGTTGATGCCGTCCATCGCCCGACCGCGCCCAATGGCGGTGCAGTGGAAGGAAAGATCCGAGTAGCTGAGATTGGCGTTGTAGGTGTCGAGATGGCGATTGTTGGCGGGCATCTCGATGGGGGCCATGACCTGGTTGCCAATCAGGTGAATGGCGTTGAAGTGATGCGCCAGTTTGATGAAGTTGCAGTAATCCGTGTAATTGCCCTGCCGCCGCCCATTGATCTGGTCATGCACATTGGGCGGACCTGCGACCAGACCGAAGGTCATGTTGTCGCCACCCATGGTGATGCGCTTGGCCTCGGTCCGACCCCGCAGGGTAAAATTGCGCGGCACCGTTTTCAGCGCCTCGACCACAATCGTTTCGTCCAGGCGGATGGTTTGGGTTTCGCGATCGACGATGGCGCCAGCCTGTTCAAACAGGTCCATGACGTTGTCGCCCATCACCCGGATGCCGGCTTCGGACAGGATGCGCATCGACGTCGCGTGCAGCTGGTCCATCTGGTCGGGGTTCAGCAGCTCGAATTTCGGATAGCTGTTGGTGACCTGTTGCCAGGGCAGCTGTTCGATACCGCCGCCGGAGCGATTGGATTTGCCGCGGCGACCACCGCCGCGCCGTTCTCGTGCCATATTCTTTTGGTCCTCCAAGACCGTGTGTTGCGGGCTTTCGTAAGAAAGGCCGTTCAGGGGGCGTCAAAGATCAGACGGCCCAGATCCGAAAATTTGCTGTCAGGTTCGGTAAAGCCCAGGACCGCATCGCGGATTTGCGCGGCGCGGGTTTCACCCAGCGAAGGTGTAGCGAATTCCATGAACTTGGCGATGACTTCGGTGCGCTCCATCGGTGCCTCCGGGCCGCCGCGGGCGTGGACGTCGCCGGATTCGATGATTTCGCCATTTGCCAGAGTGACGGTGACATCGGCGACCCGACAGGCCGGGAAACGATCGGAATGGCGTTTGGCCTCGGATACCGAAATACGGGAATGGATCTGTGCGACCAGAGGGTCCGATAGTCCATCGCCTGAAATGTGCTCAACCCCGATACGGCCATAAGCCATTTGTGTCGCGACCGCATAGGCCAGCGAATATTGCGCCTGGCTGGTGGTCGTGGGGATGCCGGAATACAGGCAGGCGCTTTCGTGAAAAGTGGTGATATGGACTTTTGCGATATCGGAATGGGTCAGCCCGTTATCCAGCATGACCTGGCGCACCGCGTCGATGGGCGCATGGGCCCAGCGGCAGATCGGGTAGGGTTTCACATATTGATGTTCCATCTGCCAGAAGCTGCCCAGATCCTCCCAATGCTTGGCAACGCGGTCTTCCTCGACGGTGATCGCCGGGGCCCCGGTGAATCCTTTTTCCGCCAGAATGGCCGAGGAGATGCCGACCATTGCCCCCCAGCCGGATCCGTCGTGAAGCATGGAAGGGTTGGCAATCTCGCGCATCATCTGGCTGCGGGGGCCGTGGTATTCGGCAATGCCCAAACCCTGGCGCAACTGTTCGCGGCTGTGCCCCCGCATCCGGGCGGCCATCGCGACCACCCCCAGCGCGTTCCAAGCGCCCGAGGTGTGGTAGTCGCTGACCGTGTCATGCAGCGACAGGGCAGCACGGCCCGCGACTTCGTAGCCGATGGTTGTCAGGGCGAGCGTTTCGGGCCCCGAGAAGTCCACCGCGCTTTCCGACAGGGCGGCGATGGCGGGGATGACGACAACGCCGATATGGCCTTTGGTCGGGTAATAGCCGTCATGACCATCCAGATTGTCCGTCGCAGTGGCAGCGGCATAGGCCGCGCCCGCGGTGCTGACCTTGCGACCGTCAAACATCATGCGCGACGTCGTGGCGGGGTCAGAAGAGCCATAGAGTGCCGTGGTCGCATCACGGGCGATGGTTCCGGCCTCCATGGGTCCTGCGCCAATGGTGATGCCCAGCGTATCGAGAAACATCAGAGCGGCTGCATCTCGCGTGGATTGGGGCAGGTCCTGCGGGTGCAGATCAAAGGTGAAATCGGCAACGCGGTCGAATGTATCGGTCATGTTTGTTGGCCTGGTTGGGGTCCGGATGTCAGTCAAGGTATGCGTTGGAGAGCCCACAGACACGCAAACAAACCGGGGTCTCAGGTGCGAGAAATTTCGCACAAAACACGCTAGATGTCGGTTTTGAACATGTTTGCGGTTGAATTCTGCCTGACGCTTGGACGGCTTTGCAGGCTTTTCTGAGGTTCCTCTGACCGCTAGAACGGGTTGCATGAAACACCTCCCACATTTGACCTTTCTTCGCAGTTTCGAAGCAGCAGCGCGATATCTGAGTTTTACCAGCGCGGCAGACGAACTGAATTGCACGCAGTCGGCCGTTTCGAACCATGTGCGTTCGCTGGAAGAATTTATCGGTCGCCCGCTGTTTGTACGGCACCCCCGGTCGCTGTCGCTTACGGATGTGGGCGAGGCCTATCTGCCGTCGGTCCGTCATGCGCTACAGGAGATCGACGTGGCGACACGGTCACTGATCTCGCAGAACCACAAGCGCGAAGTCGTGGTGTCTTGTCCGATTAGCCTGGCCGAAAACTGGCTGCCGCAGGTGATTGCGCGGTTTCATGCCAACCATCCAGAGGTTGAGGTGACCCTGCATTCGACGGTCTGGTCGGATGTTGAGGCCAATGTCTCGGATATTTCCATCACCATCAACCAAAGGGATGAAGCGGATCGCGATCAAGTGCAACTGTGGGACGAAAAGCTGGCCTTGGCGTGTGCCCCGGATTACCGGATCGATGGCGAGGTTTTGAACCGGGCCGAGCAGTTGCAACAGGCGCGCCTAATCCACATCCTGGGGCGGCCGATCTATTGGGAGAAGGTGGCGGGCGCACTGGGACTGGATTTGGGCGAACTGACCTCGGGATTTCAGACCAATTCGTCGAACACGGCGCTGGAACTGGCGGCCAGTGGTCTGGGCTGCGTGGCGGTTCCGAAATCGCTGCTGTTCAAGTTTGAACAAAGGGGATTGTTGGTTCAGCCGTTCGCGTTCGACCTGGATTGCCCCTGGGCCTATTTCGCCAATTTCAAGGATCGGTCTGCAACCCCGTCGGTGAAGCTGTTCAAACGGTTCCTGTTGGAGGCCGCTTCGGAGATCCGGGTGTAACCCGAATCCCCCACGGAAATCTGCGTCGGAATTTGAGCCGGAATGTGTGTCACATTCCGGCTTTGACTGCTTATGCCCGCAGACGCTGACCGCTGGGGTCGAACGGAGCCGCTTCCAGGATCCGCGCACTGTGCGGCTTGCCCAGAACGAAGACCTCAACCGCATCGCCGGGTTTGGCAACTTCGGGGTTGGCATATCCGATCGCCAGCGATTTGCCGACCGAATACCCGTATGCCCCGGAGGTCACACGGCCCACGGATTTTCCGTCGGGGGTGAAGATCGGCTCACCACCCGACGCGTCCGCGTCATTGACCGCATCGATTTCGAACACCGACAGAACTTCGCGGCAGGGGTTGTCCTTGACCTTGAGATAGGCGTCCTTGTTGAGGAAATCCTTGTCGAGCTTGATGAGACCGGACAGGCCCACTTCCTGCGGCCAATATTCCTGGCTGTACTCGCGACCCCACGAGCCATAGCCCTTTTCGATCCGCAAGGACCCCAGCGCGCGACCGCCGACGGGGCCGCCGTCGAACTCTTTGGCGGCTTCCAGCAGGGCAGCGTAGAGCGCGGGTTGGTCGGCTTCGTCGCAATGCAGTTCCCAGCCGAGATCACCGGTGAAGGACACACGGATCGCCACGCAGGTGATGCCGGCCACTTCGATCACGCGCGAGCGCATGAAACGGAAGCCTTCGTTCGACAGATCCGCATTTGTCAGGCGCTGCAGCGCGTCGCGGGATTTCGGCCCTGCAATGTTGAAGCCCGCGATGCGGTTGGTCGCGACTTCGAATGTGGTGCCTTCGGGCAGTTCGACCATGTTGAAGAACCGCTGGTGATAGCGTTCCGCCATGCCCGAGCCGATCATCATGTATTCCTCATCACCCAGCTTGGTGATGGTGAAATCGCCCGCAACGCCGCCACGGACCGAGATCAGCGGGGTCAGGCAGGAGCGACCGACCTCGGTCGGGACCTTGTTGGCGACCAGCTTGTCCAGCCATTCAAACGCGCCCGGGCCCTTGATCACGTAATTGGCGAAGTTCGAGATGTCGATGACGCCGACGTTTTCGCGCAGCATCTTGACCTCTTCGCCCACCGGCGCCCACCAGTTCTGACGGGTGAAGCTGTTGGTGTCCTGCTTGCCGGGCTCGCCTGCGAACCACAGCGGGTGTTCCCAGCCACAGTTCAGGCCGAAGACGGCGCCCATTTCCTTTTGCATTTCAAACGCGGGGCGCACACGGGCCGGACGACCGGCGCTGCGTTCCTCGTTCGGGAAGTGGATGGCGAAGCGGTGGGCGTACTGGTCCTCGACACGGGCCTTGGTGAAGGCCTTGTCGGCCCAGTCGCCAAAGCGCGCCAGATCCCAGGCGAACATGTCATATTGCGGCTCGCCTTCGATGATCCATTGCGCGGCCAGCAGGCCAAGGCCGCCAGATTGCGAGAAGCCGGGGATGATGCCGGTGCAGCAGAAATAGTTCTTCAGTTCGGGTACCGGGCCCCAGATGGCGTTGGAGTCGGGCGACCAGATCATCGGGCCGTTGATCACCCGTTTGACGCCTGCGGTTTCGGCGCAGGGCACACGTTCGGTCGCGCGGATAACGTTTTCCATGATCCGGTCGAGATCATCGGGGAACAGCTCGTGCGCGAAATCCTGCGGCGTGCCGTCTTCGGCCCAGAACCGCATGTCTTTCTCATATGCGCCGATCAGGAAGCCGTTGCCCTCCTGACGGAAGTAGTACTCGCCGTCGCGGTCCGCGATCGAGGGCAGGCGGCGGTCCATCGCGGCGACTTCCGGGATGGTTTCGGTGACGAAATACTGATGCTCGGTCGGCTGCAGAGGCAGTTCGAGACCGGCCATGGCGGCGACCTCACGACCCCAGAGGCCGCCCGCGTTCACCACCCACTGGGTGTGGATATCGCCCTTGGCGGTGCGCACGATCCAGCTGCCATCGGGCTGCTGATCTGTGCCGATCACCGGGCAGAAACGTTCGATTTCGGCGCCCATCTGGCGCGCGCCTGCGGCATAGGCCATGGTCACGCCCGAAGGGTCGACATTGCCGCCATCGGGTTCATACATGATGCAGCGCACATCGTCGAATTGCGCCAGTGGGTGCAGTTCCTTGGCCTTCTCGCGGCTGACCTCAAAGAAGTTCAGGCCGTAGAACTTGGCCTTGGCTTCCTGCAGGCGCAGCTGGTGTTCACGCTCTTCGGATTTGGCAAGATACAGTGAGCCGGGCTGGAAGACACCGCAGCCCTGTCCGGTTTCCTTCTCCAGCTCCTTGTACAGGTTCATCGTGTAGTGCTGGATCCGGGTGACGTTGTTGTTGTCGTGCAACCCGTGGATATTTGCAGCGGCGTGCCAGGTGGAGCCTGAAGTCAGTTCGTCGCGTTCCAGCAGGACCACATCAGTCCAGCCGAGCTTGGCCAGGTGATAGAGGATCGAGCAGCCGACCAGACCGCCGCCGATGACCACAACCTGAGCATGGGTTTTCATGTCCGACATCCTTTGCCCTGAGGTTGGAAAGGCCAGGCGGGGCGGGCACTCCCGTAAGGCCGAAATAGGGTTCGGGCCGAAGATAGGAGCGGTTGTAAAGGATTACCCGACAAGAAAATTGACCCAATGACCCATTTTTTTCGGCGGCTGAACCAGCGCGCGTATTGGGTGCAGATCTTCACCGAAATCTCATGTTGGTTCCGGTGTTCAGGGCTCGAATTTCATCGCTTCTCGGGAAACTCCACGGGGCCGCCCTGATCTGCCCAAGTCGAAAACCCTTCGCGGAGATGAGCGGCTTGGAACCCCATATCTTGCAACAATGCCACCGACAGCGCCGAGCGCCAGCCGCTGGCGCAGTGGAACACGAATTTCTTGTCCTGACCGAAAACTTCCTTGAAATAAGGGCTTTGTGGATCGACCCAGAATTCCAGCATCCCGCGCGGGCAGTGAAAACTGCCCGGAATGTAGCCAAGTTTCTGCCGCTCCCTCACGTCACGCAGGTCCACGATCACCACATCCGGATCTTCGACCTTGGCGATAAGGTCGGGTGTTTCGATTTCTTCGATCCGGGCGCGGGCGGCTTGGACCATGTCTTTGACGGATGTTTTCAATTGGGGCATGGCGGCGCGCTCCTGTCGGTTCAATGGAGACCTGTCAAATGGTCGTTTCACAAATTGACGTGTCCCGGTTTCTGGGACACTCTCTGCTGATACAGGATTTTCTGATGTGCAGGGAGGCCCGTGTTGCATCACCCTATTTGTGGATGGAGACGCGGCAGTGTCTGAACTTGTGTCTGAGCGCACGCATGAGAGCGAGACAATTTCCCTGTGGGACAAAACTGCGGCCGAGCCGCGTGTAGACACAGGGCTGAATTCGGATTGTAGCTGTGATGTGGCGATTGTAGGGGGCGGGTACACTGGTCTGTCCACGGCGCTGCACGCGGCGCAAGCCGGGCTGGACTGTCAGGTTCTGGAGGCCAGGACCCTGGGCTTTGGTGGGTCCGGGCGTAACGTCGGGCTGGTCAATGCAGGGCTCTGGATGCCACCTCAGGAAGTGCGCCGCCGGATGGGGGACGCGCGAGGCAGCGCGCTGGTCGATTTGATGGGGCGAATGCCGCAATATGTGTTCGATCTGATCGAACAGCATCAGATCCAATGCGAGGCCAAGCGCAACGGTACCATCCATGCGGCCCATTCCGTAGGCGGCTTGCGCGGCCTTGCCTCACGGGCCGAGGAATGGAAGCGTCTGGGCGCACCGGTCGAATTGCTGTCGGCCGAAGAAACGGCTGAAAAAACCGGGACGACCCGGTTTCACGGAGGATTGCTGGACAGGCGGGCCGGGACGATCAACCCGATGGGCTATACTCGCGGTCTGGCGCGGGCGGCGCTGGGTGCGGGGGCCCGGATTGCAACTGGCGTTCGGGTGACCGGTTTGGTGCGGGATGGGGCTGTCTGGATCGTCGAAACGGATCAGGCCACGGTGCGGGCCAAGCATGTGGTTCTGGGCACCAACGCCTATACTGACGACCTGTGGCCGGGATTGCGGCAAAGCTATACCGTCATCCATTTCTTCCAACTGGCCAGCGAACCTTTGGGCGACCGCGCCGCGCATATTCTGCCCGAAGGGCAGGGGCTGTGGGATACGGCTCCGGTCATGTTCGCTCTGCGCCGCGACGCATTCGGGAGGCTGGTGATCGGGTCTATGGGCGCAGTGCATGGAGGCACCACAGGGCTGTCGCAGCGCTGGGCACAGAGGCAGGTGAAGCGTCTCTATCCTGATCTGGGCGAGATCCGGTTCGAAGATGCCTGGCACGGTCAGATCGCCATGACACCCGATCACCTATTTCGTATTCATCGTTTGGCCGAAGGGCTTTACACACCGGTCGGGTACAATGGTCGCGGCATTACCACGGGTACGATGTTCGGCAAGGCTCTGGCCGATCTGATGTCAGGGACAGACACCGACAGTCTGCCAATCCCTGTGACCGATCTGCAGGCAGTCAGTGGGCGCAGTCTGAAGACCGGATTTTATCACACGGCTTTTGCGGCTCATCAGTTGATCAAGAGCTTCTGAGGCGCAAATCATCAAATCGGCGCAATTGTTCTGTTCCGCCACGGCCCGTTTTGGTCCGGGCCGGATCCTGTCCGGGAAACGATTTGCTTTTAGAACGGAGCAGCGCGGCCAACCGATGTGGAAGGGCTGATTGGGCATCACTTCTTGACGCTGACCCGGTTCTGGTAAGGTTGGGCCATCATTCGATGCGGGTCTCGAACCCGACTGCTATAGCAATCCGAATAATGAAACCTGCCGAAGCAGATCGCCATCCAATCGGCTGGGGGCCCGCTACCCGCCACGCATTACGCCGCAAAACAAGCTCTGCTGGACGGTTCACCTTGTGCTGGGCCGCTTGTCGCTCTATCTAAAACTCTTGTTTTGGACGCCCCTTTGAGCTCTTGCTTCGTCCGCCCCGTTGTGAAGGCAGATCAAGTTGACAACGACACTCACCCGCGCTGCGCGCCTCTCCATTGCCCCGATGATGGATTGGACAGACAGGCATTGCCGTTACCTGCACAGATTGCTGAGCCAAGAGGCGCTTTTGTATACGGAGATGGTCACTTCCCCAGCACTGGTGCGAGGCGGGGCGTTACATCTGCTGGAGTTCAATCCCGAAGAACATCCTGTGGCCTTGCAGTTGGGGGGATCTGATCCCGAGGAACTTGCCAAGGCGGCTAAGCTGGGGGCGGATGCGGGCTATGACGAGATCAACCTGAATTGTGGTTGCCCGTCGGACAGGGTGCAATCGGGCACCTTTGGGGCTGTGCTGATGAAGCATCCGGAATTGGTGGCCGATTGTGTGGCAGCCATGCGGGACGCGGTGGATGTGGAGGTCACGGTGAAATGCCGGATCGGCGTGGATGATCAGGATCCCGAGACGGTGCTGCCCGAATTCCTGTCCCATATTGCCAAAGCGGGATGTCAGCGCGTCACCATTCATGCGCGCAAGGCCTGGTTGCAAGGGCTGAGCCCCAAGGAAAACCGTGACATCCCGCCTTTGGACTATGATCTGGTGCACCGGATGAAGGAACAATTCCAGGCTCTGCATATCTCGATCAACGGCGGGATCACCACTTTGGAACAGGCCAAAGCCCATCTGGACCAAGGGCTTGACGGGGTCATGATCGGGCGCGCGGCCTATCATCAGCCGACCGATGTTCTGGCCGGTGCTGATCCTGAGATCTTCGGAACGGGCGAACCCAAGGATCCCGTCGAAACCGTGCGGCTCATGCTGCCTTATGTCGAAAACCACTTGACCGCGGGCGGGCGCCTGCATGAGGTGACGCGGCACATGCTGGGGCTGTTCGCGGGCCGTCCCGGCGCCCGCGCCTGGCGACGGGTGCTTTCGGAAGGCGCGCACAAAGCAGGCTCTGGACCGGATTTGGTGGAAGAGGCTTTGAAGCGGGTCGAACCGTTGGCCGCATGAAAAAGGTGATCTGAATGCCCGACATGATGTTGTTGCTCCAGATGCTGGTGATGTTGCTGGTCATCGGTGGGTTCGCCGGCGTGCTGGCCGGGCTGTTGGGTGTCGGCGGCGGCATCGTACTGGTGCCGGCCTTTTTCTATGCGTTTCAGACATTGGGCTACGGCGGCGAACAGTTGATGCAGATGTGCTTGGCGACGTCGCTGGCCACAATCATCGTGACCTCGGTCCGGTCGGTTCTCAGTCACAACAAAAAGGGTGCCGTGGATTGGGAGATCCTGCGGAGCTGGGGACCTGGCATCGCCGTGGGCGCTGTTGTTGGCGTCCTTGCAGCGGCGTCGCTGCGGTCTTCGACACTGCAAGGTTTGTTCGGGGTGCTGGCGTTGGTGATCGGGTTCTACCTGGGTTTCGGCAAATCCGAATGGCGTTTGGGCGAAGTTATGCCCAAAGGTTTGCGGCGTGCGATCGTCTCGCCCCTTGTGGGGTTCCTGTCGGTGCTCATGGGGATCGGAGGCGGCAGCTTTGGCGTGCCCTTGATGAGCTTGCACAATGTACCGATCCATCGCGCGGTTGCCACGGCAGCTGGGTTTGGGGTAATCATCGCCGTGCCCTCGGTCATCGGATTCTTCTTTGTTCCGATTGATCCTGCAGTTCGGCCACCACTGACCATCGGCGCCGTGAACCTGGTGGCTTTCGGCGTCATCGTGTCGATGACTTTGATCACCGCGCCTTGGGGGGTCAAGCTGGCCCATGCGATGGATCCGAAACCTTTGAAACGGATCTTTGCCGTCTTCCTGGTCCTGGTTGCCGTCAACATGCTGCGCAAGGCAAAGGGATTCTGAGGAATGTTTGATGAGTTTCTGCGTCGTGGCTGGGTCCGCTTTCCTTTTGATGAGCAAACCCTGGCCTGGGCCGAAAACGCCCGCCTTCATGCGTTGAAAGCCGCGCAGGATCCGGCCCATGCGGATTGGCTGCAATGCCAGAGCACCTGGTTCATCGGCGTTGATGCGCTGAACAATGACGCGACCGGACAGACCCCGGATGGTCCACCGCTCGCCGGAGCGTCGATTGATTTCATAACGCGCCATATCGGCCCAATCCCGGATTTGCACAAGGCACAGGTCTCGATCATGTATCCGGGCTATCCCAAGCCGCGTGAGGGGGAGGGCGAGGCGGCATTTCGGTATCGCTTGAACCGGGATGCGGCACATGTGGATGGGGTAAAGATGATGCCCGGGGTCGCGGGCCGTCGCAGAAATGTGGACGAACCGCATGCCTGGGTGCTGGGGCTGCCGCTGAACGTGGCCAGCTCTGACGCGTCCCCGTTGGTTGTGTGGGAAGGGAGCCACCAGATCATGCACCGCGCCTTTGCAGCCGCATTTGAAGGCCATGCCCCCGAGACGCTGTCGCAGCTGGACATTACAGACATCTACACTCAGGCCCGGGCTGAGGTATTCGAAAGCTGCCGACGCGTTACGGTTCATGCGGCTCCGGGAGAGGCATACCTGATGCACCGCCTGACCCTGCACGGGGTGGCGCCCTGGGCTGACACCGCCACGGCACCCGAAGGCGAAGGCCGGATTGTCGCCTATTTCCGTCCCGAGGTCATCGGCGGCGTGGCGCGTTGGCTGGAAGGCGCATAAGCTTCTCGGTGTAAGAGTGCCGAGGAGAGTGAGACAATGATTACCGTTCATCCGCCTGCAGGCGGCAATATCCTGGAAGTTGAACTGGCCGGGGAAATTTCTGGCGAAGAATACGAGGCCACCCTTGTCCCTGCGATCGAGCAGGTTTTGGTCGATCATGACGGACTCCGCATGCTGATTCAGGTGCAGGAGGATTTCAGCGGATTCGATCTTGGGGCTGTCTGGGCCGACACCCGTATGGGCGTCAGCCATTGGCGCGGGTTCGACCGGATTGCAGTGGCAACCGGCCGGACCTGGTTGCGCAATACGGTTCGGATCATGGCGGCTTTGATGCCCTGTCCCGTGCAGTGTTTCGGATTGGACGATCTGGACGATGCGCGGCTGTGGCTGCGCGAATCCCTGGGAGCGATCCATATTCGGGACCTGGACGGCCCTTGCGTGCATGTGCAGGCGCTGGGAAGCTTTGATCCGGAAATCGTGGCCCGTGCCAAAGGGGACTTGGGGGCCAAGATCCGTGAGATGGACCGGTTCCGCCTGCTGTTGGATCTGCGTGAGTTCGACGGCTGGCAAGGCGTCTCTGCGATGCTGGCGCATCTGGATCTGGGCCGAACCTTCGTGCCACAGATGGAGAGGGCTGCGATTGTCGCCGATGGTGGATGGCAGGCGATGCTGCCCAAACTGGCACAGCGGTTCATCGAAGCCGATACAAAGGTGTTCGAAGCCGGTGAGTTCGAAGCGGCCAAAACCTGGTTGGCGGCCGATTGAACCCTACAGACCGGGCGCCCTCCCGCCCGGTTTCCCCGTATCAAAGATACGCGAAAACCCGTTGGGTCCGGCAGCGCCTTTGGCGCTGCGCAGCCCAACGCTTTTGGTCGTGCGCAGCACGATAAAAAGGGGCGGGAGTGCTTCGGTTTTGGTTCAGTTGCCGGTTCGGGCGGCGCGACCGCCGCGGCGCTTTTTCAGTCGCGGCGCGCGGGTGGTAAGCTCGGTCATGATCTGGGAGCGTTCTTCCGGGGTCATCTTGGACCAGCCGGTGATTTCCTCGATAGTTCGGTAGCAGCCGGTGCAGATCCGTTCGGCGGGGTGGATCACGCAGATCTGAATGCAGGGGCTTTCGATCTCGTTGCGTTTCCAGACAGGTTTTTCGACCCTAGCGTTCATGGTGCCTCATCCGTCTTTCAGGTTGCGCATGCGATCCAGCGCTCCCTGCAGGATATAGGAGGCTGCGACATGGTCGATAACCTCTGCGCGACGTTTTCTTGTCGTATCCGCCTCGAGCAGTGCTTTTTCGGCGGCCACCGTGCTGAGACGTTCATCCCAATATCCGATGGGCAGACCGGTCAGGCGGCTCAGGTTACGGGCAAAGGCGCGGGTGGATTGGCAGCGCGGACCTTCGGTGCCATCCATGTTGCGCGGCAGGCCCAGGACGATGCCATCGATGTTTCGATCCCGGATGATTTCCAGCAAACGATTGGCATCCACCGTGAATTTCTTGCGGCGTACGGTTTCCAGAGGTGTTGCAACAGCGCCGATCCGGTCCGAAACGGAAACCCCGATGGTACGGTCGCCCAGATCCAGGCCGATCAGCGCCGACATGTCTGGAAGAGCAGCAGCAAAGCTTTCGAATTCATCATGGATCATTCGGCCACTCCCGCGCGGATGGCTGCTTCGGTGATCAGGGACAGCGCCTCGGTGTTGCCGGCAAACTTGTCCTGGGCTTCGACAAAAATTGCCGCGGCTCGGTCGCGATCGCCGGTCACGCCCAAGGCAGTGACCAGGCGGGCCCATTCTTCCGGCGTCCCTCCTTCTTCGGCAAGGCGTTGGGCCAGCCCATCGATCATGCCGCGGATCATTTCGGCACGGTCTTCTTCGCTCATTTCACTGGCGGCCTGCATGTCTTCGGCGGTGGGGCCGCTGAGCGGGGCTGAGGTCATGGATGGGGGAGGCGGTGCCGGCATCTGGTAATCGTCAAGTCCGGCGCGCCAGGCGGTTTCCTGGATTTGTGCCCGGATTGGAACCAACCATGGTGCGCGCGGATCGGAGTTGCGCAAGGTGCTGTCCCAGACCCGGAACGCCATATCCGGACGACCGATCTGGTTCAGCATCAAGCCCCAGTAATACCGCGCAGGCCCATGTGTGGGATCCATCCTCAGTGCCAAGGACAGAGCGCGCTCGGCTTCGGGGGACACGTACCCTCCTGCTGCCAGGATCATGAATTCTGCCTGTTCGGCAAAGTGCAGCGCAGTGGCTTCGGTTTTGAGCTCACCGATTTCGCGGGTCTTGGCGTCATAGGCGGCTTTGAAGTTGCCCAGGTTGGCCTCGTGTTGCGACAACAGCGACAAGCCTTCGATATCGGTGGGACGCTCAGCTACCGTGGAGCGTAGCTGTTCGACCAGCTTGATGTAATCGGCCTCCACGTCGGGCTGCGGGCTGGGCGGCACCTGTGCCTCGGCTGTGGCTTGCGTCGGGCGCGAGGCGCGGCGCTCTTCTGCCTGTTCCTTGCGATACTCAAGCCCCAGATCGCCATAACCCGGTGCGCCAAGATCGCGATAGAGCAGCAAAGAACCGCCAATCAGGACGACGCCCGAAAGCGCGGCGACGGCAAGCGACAGCCCGCGCGGCTGGGCCCGGCCTGCATTGTGCTTCTGCAGTTGGGCGTCTGCGGCCAGAATGCGGCGCGAAATCTCGGTGCGGATCCGTTCGGCATCGCCTTCGGCGATCACGCCCCGGGCCAGATCGCGATCCACCTCGCGCAATTGTTCGCGATACACCCGCAGGTCATAAGCCGCAGGCGGCTCACCCTGGGTCCGCGCGCGCAGCAGAACCATGGCCAAAAACGCAGCGATTCCCAAAGCCATGATCGAAGGGATGATCCAGATATCCATGAGCACTCCTGATTGCAGGCGGATATCTATAGATGTGGGGGGCGGGAAAAAAGGGTCAATGATCGGACCTGCCGATCTTGTCACAGGGCGTGAATGTCGCATCGGCACAGAAATGCGACGAATAACGGCACGGGTCTGTTACGGTGCTGGGGCATATCTGCTTTTAAACCGAAGTCATCGGATTCGCCCCTTCGAGGTTACGCATGAGACATTATTCAGCCTTTGCTGTCGCGCGGGAAGGTCTGCGCTATCACACCGGGTGGGAACGCGCGTGGCGTTCTCCGGAACCGAAACGCCGCTATGACGTGATTATCGTCGGTGCTGGCGGCCATGGCTTGGCCACGGCTTATTACCTGGGCAAGAATTACGGTATCCATAATGTGGCCGTGATCGAAAAGGGCTGGCTGGGCGGTGGCAACACCGGGCGGAACACGACCATCATCCGCTCGAACTATTTGCAGGACTCGTCGGCTGCGATCTACGAAAAGGCGCGTGGCCTGTACGAGGATCTGAGCCAGGACTTGAACTACAACATCATGTTCAGTCCGCGAGGCGTCCTGATGCTGGCACAGACCCAGCACGAGATTCGTGGCTACCAGCGTACGGCGCATGCCAACAACTTGCAGGGCGTTTCTACCGAATTCATTGGCCCACAGAAGGTCAAGGAAATCGTGCCGATCATCAACCTGGAGGGACCGCGTTATCCGGTTCTGGGTGCCTTGTGGCAGCCGCGCGGCGGCACTGCGCGTCACGATGCGGTGGCGTGGGGGTATGCCCGTGCCTGTTCGGCGATGGGGATGGATATCATCCAACAGACCGAAGTGACTGGCGTGCGCACCCATGACGGTCGCGTGGTTGGCGTGGACACCACAAAGGGCCCGATCGATTGTGAAAAGCTGGGCATGGTCGTGGCGGGCAACTGCTCGGTCCTGTCGGAAATGGCGGGCTTCCGTCTGCCGGTGGAATCGGTGGCGCTGCAGGCGCTGGTGTCCGAGCCGATCAAACCCTGTATGGATGTTGTCGTGATGGCCAACACGGTACACGGCTACATGTCTCAATCCGACAAGGGCGAGATGGTCATCGGCGGCGGCACCGACGCCTACAACAACTACACCCAGCGCGGATCCTTCCACCATATCGAAGAAACAGTGCGCGCCCTGGTCGAAACCTTCCCGATGGTCAGCCGCCTGAAGATGCTGCGCCAGTGGGGCGGTATCGTGGACGTGACCGGCGACCGGTCGCCGCTGATCTCGAAAACGCCCGTCGAAAACTGCTTTGTCAACGCAGGCTGGGGCACCGGCGGCTTCAAGGCCATCCCGGGGTCTGGCTGGGCCATGGCACAGCTGATGGCCACAGGCCATTCTTCACTGGCCGAAGAGTTCACGATGACCCGCTTCAGGGAAGGCAAGTTCATCGACGAAAGCGTTGCCGCAGGGGTGGCGCACTGAGGGGTTTTCCCAAGCGTGCCACATTACAGAATTTTGGTTGGCCCTGGTGCCGACCAACCGCCAAAAGGACAAACCGATGCTGATCCTGAAGTGCCCCTATTGCGGCGTTGATGCCGAAGAAACTGAACTGGCCGCCGGTGGCGAAGCGCATCTGAAGCGTTTCGGACCCGGCTCGTCGGACGATGAATTCCACGACTATCTGTTCATGCGCGAAAACCCCAAGGGTGTGCATTTCGAACGTTGGCGTCATGCAAATGGCTGTGGCAAGTGGTTCCACGCCGCGCGCTGCACGCAGACGCTGGAAGTGTTCGGCACCTATTCCGCGCAAGTGACTGAACCGCCGCAGGAAATCCGCGACGCGATCACGGCGAAACGCCCCGGCTGGACGTGGAGAGAGTTCGAATGATCTGTTCCGTCTGTCACCTGAAGAACACCAACGCCTTTTTCCTGGAAAGGGTCCCGACATGAGCACGCGTCTTGCCTCTCAGGGGCGGCTGATCGACCGCTCGAAAACGATCGAATTCACCTTCAATGGCAAGCGCATGACCGGCCATGCCGGGGATACGTTGGCCTCGGCTCTGCTGGCGAACGATCAGATGATGGTTGGGCGTTCGTTCAAGTATCACCGCCCGCGTGGGGTTGTGGCCTCCGGTTCGGAAGAGCCCAACGCGCTGGTCGGTCTGAACAGCGGCGATCGGTTCGAGCCGAACCAACGCGCCACGACGACCGAGCTGTTTTCCGGTCTGGCTGCGCAGTCGCAGAACCACTGGCCGAACCTGGAATTCGATATCGGTGCGGTGAACACATATCTGGCGCGCTGGCTGCCGGCTGGTTTCTACTACAAGACGTTCATCCATCCGAAACCATTCTGGAAACACGTCTATGAACCCTTCATCCGTCAGTCCGCCGGTCTGGGCAAAGCTCCGGATAAGGAACTGAAGGATGCTGACACGTACGAACACTTTTACTTCTTCTGCGACGTCATGGTTGTGGGCGGTGGTGTTGCCGGTCTGCAGGCAGCCAAGGCGGCTGCAGCAAGCGGTGCCAAGGTTCTTCTGATCGAACAGAACGCCCATTGGGGCGGTCGTGCGCCTGTGGATGGTGGCACAATCGACGGGATGGAGCCGGGCGCCTGGGTCGAAAAGACACTGGCCGAATTGCAGGCCATGGACAACGTCACCCTGCGCAGCCGCACCATGGGGTCGGGCGTATACGACCATGGCTATGCTCTGGGGTACGAACGGATCAACGATCACGAGCCGGGCAATGGCGCGCCGCGTCACCGCCTGTGGCGGATCCGGGCCAAGCAGATCGTCACTGCAACCGGTGCAATCGAACGGCCTCTGTCCTTTGCCGGAAACGACGTACCGGGTGTCATGCTGGCCTCGGCCATGCGCGACTATGTGGTGAACTGGGGTGTGACCCCGGGCCAGAAGGTCGTTGTGGTCACCAACAATGACGATGCGTACCGGACCGCGCTGGCCCTGCATGACGCAGGCGTCGAAGTGGTCCGCGTCCTGGACGCCCGCAGCGCCGGTGGCGGTGCACTGATGGAGGAAGTCCGTCAGAAAGGCATTCGCGTGGAATGCGGGCGTGCGATTGCCAAGGTCAAAGGCGGCAAGCGGGTCCAGAAGGTCTCGATTTGTGCGCAGAATGGTGTTGGCGGTGCGCAGGAGGAAATCTCGGCAGATGCAGTTGCCATGTCCGGCGGCTGGTCTCCGGTGGTTCACCTGTGGTCGCATTGCGGTGGCAAGCTGATCTGGGACGACGCGCAAGTTCATTTCCGCCCCGACGCATCGCGTCCGCCCCTGGGCGCAGATGGCAAGGGTTTTGTCCTTCCTGCAGGCTCGGCCAATGGGGCCATGGGTCTAGGCGAAGGTCTGGCCGATGCCTCCGCTGCGGGGTCTGCCGCAGCCGAAGCGGCGGGCTTTCCGGCAAAGAACGTGGCGGCTCCGGAAGGGGTAGCTTCGGACGAATTGCCGATCGAGCCTGTTTGGCTGATGCCTGCTCAGGCCGATGTGACCCTCCGGATGAAGTCTTGGCTGGACTATCAGAACGACGTGAAGGTCACCGATGTTCAACTGGCGGCCCGCGAAGGGTACGAAAGCGTCGAACACACCAAGCGCTACACCACGCTGGGTATGGCGACCGATCAGGGCAAGCTGTCCAACATCAACGGTCTGGCCATGCTGGCCGACAGCCTGGGTGCGGCGATCCCGGACGTGGGTACCACCACGTTCCGTCCGCCCTATCACCCGATTTCGATGGGTGCCATCGGCGGCGAGGCGCGCGGCAAGGTGTTCCAGCCCATTCGCCAGACCCCGATGCATGCCTGGCACGAAAGAAACGGTGCCGATTTCGAACCGGTTGGTCAGTGGCGGCGTCCCTATGCCTTTGTCCGGTCAGGGGAAAGCGTGCATGACGCCGTGAACCGTGAGGTCAAGAATACCCGCGAAAACCTCGGGCTGCTGGACGCTTCGACCTTGGGCAAACTCGTTGTCAAAGGCCCGGATGCCGGCAAGTTTCTGGACATGATGTACACCAACATGATGTCCAATCTGAAGGTCGGCAAATGTCGCTATGGCCTGATGTGCTCGGAGAACGGGTTCCTGATCGACGATGGTGTGGTCGCGCGCATCGACGAAGATACCTGGCTGTGCCACACCACCACCGGTGGTGCCGAGCGGATCCATGGCCACATGGAAGAATGGCTGCAGACCGAATGGTGGGACTGGAAAGTCTATGTCGCCAACGTGACCGAGCAGTTTGCACAGGTTGCCGTGGTCGGTCCCAACGCCCGCAAGGTGCTGGAAAAGCTGAACGCCCAAGCAGGCAGTGGCATGGATCTGTCGGCCGAGGCGCTGCCCTTTATGGAATGGCGTGACGGCAAGATCGGCGATTTCGATTGCCGGGCCTATCGGATTTCGTTCTCGGGTGAGCTGTCCTATGAAATCGCGGTTCCGGCATCTGAGGGCCGTGCGTTCTGGGACGCGCTGTTGGAGGCCGGTAAGGAATTCGGCGTCATGCCATACGGCACCGAGTGTCTGCACATCATGCGGGCCGAAAAGGGCTTTATCATGATCGGCGACGAAACCGACGGCACCGTGATCCCGCAGGACCTGAACATGCAGTGGGCGCTTTCCAAGAAGAAAGAGGACTTCCTGGGCAAACGGGCGCACAGCCGCAGCCATATGGCAGATCCCGATCGCTGGAAGCTGGTCGGTCTGGAAACGGTCGATGGATCGGTTCTGCCCGACGGGGCCTATGCCCTGGGCGAAGGCGTCAACGCCAATGGTCAGAAGAACATGATCGGGCGCGTGACCTCGACCTACTACTCGGCAACCCTGGACAAGGGCATCGCCATGGGGCTGGTCAAGCATGGACCGGATCGTATGGGCGAAGTGCTGGAATTCCCGGGAACCGACGGCAAAACCTACAAAGCCAAGATCGTGGATCAGGTGTTCTACGACAAGGAAGGGGCAAAACAGAATGTCTAACCTCGCAAGCGCATTGAACGGAGCCAGCTTCAAGGGGCTGGTCACCGTGACCGAAGCAGGGCTGGTCGGCATGATCACCCTGCGCGGGGACCTCTCCTCGGCCAAGTTGCAAGCTGCCGTCAAGGTAGCCTGCGGCCACGATGTGCCGGAGCCACGCAAGATCGCCGGCACCGTAGACGGCGGTGTCGCCTGGATGTCGCCGGACGAGTTGCTGGTTCTGGTGCCCTATGCCCAGGTCGAGGCCAAGTTGTCCGAAATGACGGCTGCTTTGGATGGTGAACACGCTCTGGCCGTGAACGTCTCGGACGCCCGCGCGGTGTTCCGTGTCTCTGGCGCGTCGGCCCGCGAAGTGATGGGCAAGGTCGCTCCGGTCGATTTCTCGGCCGCCGCGTTTGGCGGATCGGATTTCCGTCGTTCGCGTCTGGCCCAGGTGGCGGGTGCGTTCTGGATGGACAGCGATGACAGCTTTACCATCATCTGCTTCCGGTCGGCTGCTGATTACGTGTTCAACCTGCTGAGCACCGCCGCCAACCCGCAATCCAGCGTGGGCGTGTACTAAGCGCATATTGTTCTGAAAGTTCAGGGCATTCCCGAATGTTGACCAAGGCCCTGTCGGAAACGGCAGGGCCTTTCGCCTTTTATCCCTTGAATAAAAACGTCGGAAACTGCTCCAACGCACGGGGGCCGGTCAATGTGTCGAACCCTGTTGCCCCCTTGTCGTCGCGGCAGGTGGCGTAGAAGGACAGTTGATCGGCCAGCTGCGCCAGTCTGTCGTGCCGTGTGGCCTCGTCCAGATAGGGCCCGTGGGTAGACAGGAACAGGGCAGGGCGGTGCTGTTTCAGCCAGGGGATCAGATGGGGCAGCACATCGAATTCTGCGCCTTCGATGTCCATCTTGACCAGCGACACACGGCTCAGGTCGGTTGCCTGGGCAAAAGCCTCCCAGCCTATCGTCATCACATCTGTGCCATGTTGCCCATCTGTCAGCAGCGAAGACATGCTGTCGCCAGCTTCGCCCCCGAACGATGCCATGCGGGCAAGGCCAAAGCCCTGTGACAGAGCCACCGGAAAGGCAGAGACATTGGTGATCCCGTTCAACTCAAGGTTCCAGGCCAGGTGCCGGAACGCGGTGGCGTCGGGTTCGAAACAGATCACCCGTCGCGCCTTGCGGGCGCCAAACAGCACGGTCGGCCCGATCCAGGCCCCGATGTCGAGATAATCGTGATCGCGGTCCAGATGGTCTTGCAGAACGGCAAAGGTTTCGGGCTCCCAAGAGCCTGCCGAAGCCTTGCGCCAGAACTTGGAGTGATAAGGATCGAGGCGGAATGGCTCCCCACCCAGCTGACCGGCATAATGCCCGCGCGCCCGATAGAACATCTTGCGCACCCGGATCCACGCCTCTGTCAGCATTGCTGGTTCTCCTGCTTTCCACTCAGTTTTCCGCGCTTTTCAAGCACGGTTTTGCCCTCTGGCCCCTTGACCTGTCCGCCCCTGCGCCGCATGTATCTGCTCAGGAACGCAACACTTTTCAGCAGGGAGCCCACACATGGCTTTTGAACTTCCCGATCTTCCTTATGCACATGACGCGCTGGCCGCCAAGGGCATGTCGGCAGAAACCCTGGAATATCACCACGACCTGCATCACAAGGCCTATGTGGACAACGGCAACAAGCTGATTGCCGGTACCGAGTGGGACGGCAAGTCGATGGAAGAGATCATCAAGGGCACTTATGACGCAAACGCCGTCGCCCAGAACGGGATCTTCAACAACATTTCGCAACTGTGGAACCACAACCAGTTCTGGGAAATGATGGGCCCGGGCGACAACGCCATGCCGGGTGAGCTGGAAAAGGCGCTGGTTGAAAACTTCGGCTCGGTTGATGAGTTCAAATCGCAGTTCTCTGCTGCGGGTGCTGGTCAGTTCGGCTCGGGCTGGGCCTGGCTGGTTAAGAACGCCGATGGTTCGCTGGCCGTCACCAAGACCGAAAATGGCGTGAACCCGCTGTGCTTTGACCAGACCGCGCTGCTGGGCTGCGACGTGTGGGAGCATTCCTACTACATCGATTTCCGCAACAAGCGTCCGGCCTATCTGACCAACTTCCTGGACAACCTGGTCAACTGGGAAAACGTCGCTTCGCGGATGTGATCCTGTCCGAGCCACAGAGTTCTGGAAAACCCCGCGCCTGACGCGGGGTTTTTCATTTGCAAGCCTGTCAGCTCGAGCAAGTCATTGTGGTCCTTGATACGATCGTTTCCGGGGTTGGGTTTTCGTATGGAAAAGACAGATTTCGGCGCACACCCCGTTGTACTTCCCCTTTCGCTTCCTATGTAGAGAGTGAAAGGGCGAGCGGTTTTAATCGTATGATGTTAAACGGTAAAATTGCGTCCCGCTTTCCCTTTCGCGGGGCCATTCCAATGCGAGCCACCCTCCCGTCGCACGGGGTTGCCCCGCCAAAAAACCTTGCCGCAACAAATATGTGCAACCGGAATTCCATGCGAATTCCGGGCCTTTTCTTGGCAAGAAATGAATCAACGCAATTGAGAGCGGAGTGTGTCCATAACCGCCTCGGGGGAGTCGGCCCAACTGAGAAACCCGGCGAGTGAGGCATCGGCAAAACCTTGGTCAATCACGTGGTCCAGCAGATCGCGCAGCTTGTCCCAATATCCTTCCGCGTTCAGGATCACGATTGGCTTGTCATGCAGGCCCAATTGCCGCCAGGTCAGGACCTCGAACAACTCATCCAGTGACCCGGGACCGCCGGGCATTACCACCACTGCATCAGCGTTCATCAGCATGACCTTTTTGCGTTCGTGCATGGTCTCAGTCACCACGTACGTTGTAAGATCGCTTTTGCCGACTTCGCGTTTGACCAGATGTTCGGGAATGACGCCGAATGTCTCGCCCCCAGCAGCCTGGGCCGAGCGGGCGACCTCTCCCATCAACCCGACATCGCCTGCGCCATAGACCAGCCGCCAGCCTTCCGAAGCGAGGCATTTTCCCATCACCTGGGCAGCCTTGGCATAGGCGGGCATTGCTCCGGGGCGGGATCCGCAATACACACAGACGGATTTGACGGTCATGGGCACACCTTTCAAAGGATGTCAAAGGGTTGAAACAAGTTGTTTTGACCCCTGATAGCGGGATTGATAGGCTGCCTCAACTAAGCGGGTGTTTCACTCACGCCCTGGGGGAAGGAAGACGATGGCAGGAACAGCCGGAGGAGGGGGCTTGGGGGCCCTTGGATGGAGTGCGGTGGTCGCTGGTGTGGCGATTGCAGGCGGTGCGATCCTCTATGTGAGCGGGGCGTTGGACTCGAACGCACCCGAACAAGCCAATCAGGCGCCTCAGGAGCAAATTGCTGAACCCGAAGCCGCTCCGGAAAAGGCTGCGACACCGACCGAAACAGAAGCTCCGGTTGTTGTTCAAGAGCCTGCCCCCGAGCCCGAAGCGCTGCCGACCGAAGACGTAGCAGAGGCGGAACCAGAACCTGAAGTTGTGGCAACAGAAGAAGCCGAGGAAGAGCCGGCGGCACCAGAGAAGCTTGCCGAAGAAGCCGAGCCGGAAGTCGCGGTAGCGGAAGAAGATACGCCCAAGGAAGAAACTCCGAAAGTGGATCCGGCTGCCCAGAGCGCGACTGTGCCGGAGAACACTGAGACCGCGACCGTCACGCCTGAAACTGAATCAGTGGAAGCCGAACCGAAGGTCGAAGAAGAAGCCGCCGCAGCACCGGCTGTGGACCCGGCGCCCGAGGCGGGCGAAGCCGCAGCCCTTGCGGCGCCCAGCTTTGATGTAGTCAGGGTCGAGCCCGACGGTACGACTGTGATCGCAGGTTCGGGGACCGAAGGCAGCCGCGTGAACGTCCTCATGGATGGTGTGATGCAGGACAGCTTTGACGTGTCGCCGGGCGGTCAGTTCGTCAGCTTCCTGTCGTTGGGGGTCAGCGATACGGCGCGTGTACTGACCTTGCAAGCGGTTCTGGGCGGTGAAAGTGTGCAATCGGAGGACAGTATCATCATCGCTCCGATCGAACAGGCAGAGCCAGAGCCTGAACCCGAGCAGGTCGCGACTGCCGTTGAAGATCCGGCTGTGGAAGATGCAACGCCGGAGGCTGACGCGGATCTGGCGGCGCCTAAAGCGCAAGAAGCGGTCGCAGAAAGCAGCAACACAGTTTCCGAACCTGCTCAGACTGCCACTCAGACTGCCGAAGTCGAGAGCGATCCTGCGGAAGAGCCTGCAGAGTCAGAGGCAGCTCCGGTGGCGGAGGAGCAGGTCGCAATCAACGAACAACCGACCAAACCGACCGACACAACGCAGGCGAATTCTTCTGAGGCGTCGGAAGAGCCCGTCACCGAAGTCGAGCCGGTTCAAACGGCAAGCCTCGAGACAGAACCGGAACCGAAGCCCGTTGTCGTACTGCGCGCGGGTTCGGATGGTGTTGAACTGATCCAGCCTGTTCCCCCGACTGAATCAGCGGTGCAAGGCAAGGTCAGTCTTGACACGATCAGCTATACTGAAACCGGTGACGTTCGTCTGGCCGGTCGTGCTTCAGCTCAGGCCACGGTGCGGATCTACCTGAACAACGCCTCGGTCACCGATTTTCCGGTCTCCGGCGAAGGGCGCTGGTCAGGAGATCTGACACAGGTAGAGCCGGGTGTTTACACGCTGCGGCTGGATGAGTTGGACGAGGGCGGTCAGGTCTTGTCTCGCCTGGAAACGCCGTTCAAGCGCGAAGCGCCAGAGCTGCTGCGCCCGGCGGTCGAACCTGAGCCCGAAGCGGTTGTTCAGAGCACTGCCGCTGTGACGGAAACCTCGGACGAGCCTGTTCCGGCGACGCCGGACACGCCGACCATCCGGGCGATTACCGTACAAAAGGGCGACACGCTTTGGGCGATCTCGCAGGACAGGTACGGTGAGGGCCTGCTGTATGTGAAGGTGTTCGATGCAAACCGGTCTGCAATCCGGGATCCGGATCTGATTTATCCGGGACAGATTTTCACGCTTCCGGAGTAACAGAGCCGGGGCATGAACCGGACGCTGTGATCCTTCACCTTGGCTGGTCATTCCAACGGCCTCGGTCTATCTGTAAGGACCGAGGCAGTGAGGTCCAGGCATGACATCTACCACCCAAACCACACAGGCTGAAGCGACAGCCGCCGAGATTGCGCAAGAGGAGCGACGCTCGGGCGCGCGCACCCTGCGTCGTGTCGTGCCCTATCTCTGGCCCGATGGGCGGGCTTGGGTAAAACGACGTGTGGTTCTGGCACTGTCCATGCTGATCGTGGCAAAGCTGGTCGCGGTGGGAACGCCGATCCTCTACAAGGGCGCAGTGGATGCCTTGGCCGGGGAGGGAGTGCCACCCGTGGCACTTGGGGCCATCGGATTGACCGTGGCCTATGGGGTTGCGCGCATGATGACGGTGGGCTTCCAACAGCTGCGTGATGCGATCTTTGCACCGGTGGGACAGCGCGCGCTGCGCCAGTTGGCTTTGCAGACCTTTCGCCATATCCACCGCCTGTCGTTGCGCTATCACATCACTCGCAAGACCGGCGGGCTAAGCCGGATTATCGAGCGTGGTGTGAAAGGCGTCGATTTCCTGCTGCGTTTCATGCTGTTTTCGATCATCCCGTTGATTGTCGAACTTGGATTGGTGGCGGTGATCCTGACGGTGCTGTTCGACGTCTGGTATCTTGTGATCGTGGCCGTCACCATCGGCCTGTATGTTTGGTTCACGTTCACAGTCACCGAATGGCGCGTAAAGCTGCGACGTGAAATGAACACGCAAGATACCGACGCCAATCAAAAGGCGATCGATAGCCTGCTGAATTTCGAAACCGTCAAATATTTCAATGCCGAAGAACGTGAAGCCAAACGCTATGACAGTGCCATGCGCGGGTATGAGGCTGCAGCACTCAAGACGGCCTATTCTCTGTCCTTCCTGAATTTCGGGCAAAGCTTCCTGATCACCTGTGGTCTAGTTGGGGTCATGGTGCTGGCCGCTCTGGGTGTTCAGTCGGGAGCCTTGACCGTCGGCGATTTCGTCATGGTGAACGCCTACATGATTCAGATCACCGTGCCTTTGAACTTCTTGGGAACCGTATACCGAGAAATCCGTCAGAGCCTTGTGGACATGGGGGAGATGTTCGACCTGTTGGAGCAACCCGCAGAAGTCTCTGACAAGCCCGGTGCAAAGGCGTTGAATGTGGAACGCGGTCAGATCACGCTGGAGAATTTGTGCTTCGGCTACGAGGCCGAACGTCTGATCCTGAAAGGGGTCAGCCTCGATGTGCCCGGTGGCCAGACTGTGGCCGTTGTCGGGGCGACCGGGTCCGGGAAATCGACCATCGGGCGGCTTCTGTTCCGCTTTTACGATGTGTTTGGCGGGGCCTTGAAGATCGATGGCCAGGATGTACGCGATGTGACTCAAACCAGTCTGCATGCGGCCATTGGTGTCGTGCCGCAAGACACCGTTCTGTTCAACGACACGATCCGCTACAATATCGGCTATGGGCGGGATGGGGCGACACAAGCCGAGATAGAAGAGGCCGCGCGCAAGGCCCAAATTCATGATTTCATTGTTTCTTTGCCAGAAGGTTATGACACTATGGTCGGTGAACGTGGTCTCAAGCTTTCGGGTGGGGAGAAACAACGCGTGGGTATTGCGCGAACCCTGCTCAAGGACCCGCCAATCCTGTTGCTGGACGAAGCGACCTCGGCGTTGGACACGGATACGGAACAAGAAATCAAGGGTGCACTGGCGCGTGCCGGAGAAGGGCGCACCGTGATCACCATTGCGCATCGTCTATCCACCATTGCGGAAGCCGACAAGATCGTCGTGCTGGAAAAGGGTGAGATCGCCGAGATGGGTACGCACGATGAGCTGCTGACCAAGGGGGGACGCTATGCCCATCTGTGGCAGAACCAATTGGTGCAGGACGCAGTTTGATAACGCGCATAGGCGGCTGCCCCCTTCCGCCAACGACCCTTCCGCGCGGCATTTGAAGGAGAAGCAGCAGGGACCGTGATGCGGACAACGGTCCGATGGGACGCAGGTCACGTCAAGTTTACCCCCTGATCGGTCCCTAACTTTGCCGTTTTTTGGGTATACTCAGACAATTGAGAGACGTGCAGGAAAAACGGGCGGAACTGAGTTGAGAAACAGGCTGATCTGGCTGACGGCGCTTTTTGCCATCGAGGTGCTGGCCATCGTTCTGGTGTTTCAGGTTTTTTCCTCGGTTAAATGCCACCTGACAGACATGGAAACGGCCTGTCGCGGGTTGCGCGGGGCCATGATCCGAGCCCTTTGCATTGTTGTCGGGCTCGGGATCTTTGTTTGGTTTCGACCAGATATGCGGCGACACCTGCATGAGGAAGTCGGCTCGAGCCGGTTCGGGCATCGGTTTTGGGGCTTTGTACATGTTGCAGGACTGGGATTGGTCTTCCTGCCTTGGATATCGGCGGATCCGGCGACGCTGAACGAAAACTTCCGGACCTATTTCGTGACCCTTGCCGTTGGGGCCATGTTCACCACGCTCGGTGGAATGTTCCTGCTTTTGCCGCCACGCGGCATGTGGCGTTGGCTGCGACAGGGTGGGTTGGGTTTGGCCGCGGTGATGTTGGTGGCGCTCTTCATTCCGGACCTCGCCGATGCTCTGGTGCCGCTGTGGTGGTCAATGACCGGACTACTGGTCGCAACATTTTATGGTGTTGCTGTCCTTTTGTCTGTGCTGGGGCATCATGTCGTTCTGGACCCGTCGGTTTCAACAATCGGAACCGAGGGGTTCTTCGTCGAGATGGCGGGCACCTGTTCAGGGATCGAAGGCTTTGCTTTGACCACTGGGTTCTTTGCCATCTACGCCATCTTGATGCGGGACACGTTGCGGCAGCGCCGGTTTTGGCTGATCGTGTTTCCGCTGGCGCTGCTGGTCAGCTGGCTGTTCAACCTGATACGAATTGCGGCGCTGATCCTGATCGGGGCCTATGTCTCTCCTGATCTGGCGGTCAACGGGTTTCACAGCTTTGCCGGTTGGCTGTTCTTCACAGTTCTGGCGCTGGGGGTCTTGTGGGTCGTGCAGGCGCTGCCGTCCTTACATCGCGATGCCGAGGAGCAGGCGTATGAAACGACCGACCTACCGCCCCTGACAGAAGATCAGTCTGCAGCGCAGATAGCGCCTTTCATCATGTTCATGCTGTCAGGTCTTCTGGCGCATACGTTCTGGCAGAACCCGGAACTGGGCTACCCGCTGCAAGTGGGATTGATGGGCATGGTCCTGTGGGTGTTTCGAGCCCCAATCCTGGCGTTGGAGTGGCGGCTGGATCCTGTTGCGTTGCTTGCCGGGGCAGGGGTCGGGGTCGTCTGGGTGATCACGGCACCGGAGGGCGGAGGCCTGATGGGCCTGGCCACATTGGGTCCCGTTGCAATGCTGTTCTGGGTCCTGTGTCGCCTGATGGGAACCATTCTTCTTGTTCCGGTGATCGAGGAAGCGTTCTTCCGGGGCTATCTTCTGCGTTGGCTCGGTGGCGACAAGCTCTGGCAAAGTGTGCTGGCCGTTGTCGTATCCAGCTTGGCCTTTGCCCTGCTGCATGGACGTATTGTCGAGGCAGGTCTGGCGGGTGTCGTCTTTGCTCTGGTTATGCTCAGAAAAGGGCGGCTTGCTGACGCCATATTGGCGCATGTCATTGCCAATGCCGTGGTTGCGGCCGTGGCCTTGATCAGTGGTGACTGGAGCTTGATCTAGGGGGCATTCCGATCAACCTGCAATATCAGGAAACGGGTCCTTATTTGGACTTCGATTTCTGACCGCGTCAGACCGGCCAAATCCATTGCCGCCTGCTGTGGGAGATCGTTGTGAAAACCAAAAGCGCGGTACCCTTGCGGGGGCCGCGCCTTGATAGTTTTCAATATTGAACGGTCAGGCTCAGGCCTTGCGGCGACGCTTGATCTCGCGGGCCAAAAGCAGAGCGGCAACGACCGCCGCAATGGCCAACGCCCCGGTGGAGGCGTCAATCTCGGGCACGGACGACCGGGTTTCACCAGAGCCGTGCGACCAACCGCCCCGGTTCCAGAAATCCCACCAGCGTCCGCTGTAGCTCTGAGCCGACGCCGCTGCAGCAGTCAGGAACAACATGGGGGTTGCAGCCGCAACTTTCAGGAGCACATGCTTCATATCGGCAATCCTTAAAATACAACACAATCAGAGTATGACCTTACGGCAGTCAAATTTCAAATTTTTGCCATATTTTAGGAGTCCCACCAGACCAATCTGTCATGATTGGCCGGATTTTGTCCAAATCATCAACAGTGCCGTGAGATCTGCAACGTTTCGGGTGGCAGCACAGTCTGCCGCGCTGTTCCAGAAACCTGCTGATTCGGCTCGTTGGGAGCCGTTTTGTATCTGTACGCGGCTGCGTTAACCAAGAACGCAGCCGCGAAGATCGGTGTTACTCTGCCGCCTTCAGCGGTGCTGGTGAAGAGGGGTTCGAGTCATCCAGGTCGATAACCGCTTGCGCACTACCATCGGCCCAGATGATTTCCGTCGTCGGCAGTTTCCGCATGGTACGCTTCAGGCGCATGTCACGGGCGATCCGGCTGGAGCGGCCGCCGGTCAAGCGGGCCAACAGGCGGAACATCCAGGTCACATATGTTTCGAACCAGACCCTCAAAGCCAGGAAGGACGGAGTGACGACAAGGGTCAGCACGGTTGCGATGCCCAAGCCGAATACCACCGCCGTTGCCAATTGCTTCCACCACAGCGACGTCGGGCTGTCGATGGAATAGCCGCCGCCAATGAAGTCCAGTGACAAGCCGAACATCATCGGGGCCAGACCGGCCATCGTGGTGATGGTTGTCAGCAGAACCGGACGGATCCGGGCCTCCGCCGTGCGGATGATCGCTTCGACCCGCGGCATATGGCGACTGAACTCCTGATAGGTATCGATCAGAACAATGTTGTTGTTCACCACGATGCCCGCCAAGGCCACGATCCCTGTCCCGGTCATGATGATCGAGAAGGGCTGTTGCATGACCATCATCCCGATCAGAACGCCGGTGGTGGACAGCACCACGGCCAACAGCACCAGTACCGAGTTGTAGAAGCTGTTGAACTGGGCCAGCAGGATGATGAACATAAGCCCCAGCGCACCCATGAACGCGTTCTGCAGGAAGGCACCGGATTCGGCCTGCTCTTCCTGATCGCCAGTCCATTCCCATGTGATGGTACGGGGCAGGGGGTTGGCTTCGAGCCACTTGGTAATGGTCTCGATCCGTTCATTGGCATTGATCGGAGTAACCGCAGCTCCGTTGTCCAGCGCGTCGCGGATCTCTGCCTCGGACTCTGCACCGGTGAGGGCTAGCAACTGCAGCGGTGTTCCGCCCGGCCCGTCATAGGTCAGCCCGTCCGGCGTGGAGCCGTCGGGCACCATCTGCAATACGGCCAGCTCAAGGGTTTCGCCGTCTTCGGATGTGTCGGTCACCTTGAACAGCCCCGGCAGAACATCTGCCTTGACGTCATAGTACCGTTGCTGATCGGCCCGGCTGATCGATGCCAGCTTTGGGACCGGTTGGCGTGTGACGAAGTTCGACAACGGCACCAGACCATCGGCGGTGCGCACTTTCAACGTGTCCAGCGTCGACAGGACCCGGTCTTCTTCCGGCAGGCGGACCCGGATTTCGATCTCTTCGTCCGAACTGTCCACCCGCATCGTGTCCAGCAGGATCCCGCGCGTGACCAGCTGTACCATGGCACCCACGACGGCCACGTCGGCGCCATAGCGCCCGGCCTTGGCAACATCGACGTCGATCTGCCAGTCGATGCCGGGCAGGGGCAGCGTGTCTTCGATCAGTGTCAGACCCGGCGTCGCGTCGAACTGTGCCCGCATGGTTTCGGTGGCGGCGGTCAGGTCGTCCCACCCATCCCCCTTGATGCGCAGGTGCACGGGTTTGGCCGAGGCCGGGCCTTGCTCCAGCGCCTGAAGGTCGGTCTTGAAGCCCGGAAGTTTCGCCAGTTCAGCCGTCAATTCGTCCAGCACGAAGTTGCCATCATATTCGGGGGCGATGAGTTCCTTGTTCATCGTGATCCCGACCTTGCCCAACAGATCCCATATCGGTCCGGTCAGCGGCTCTTTCTCTACGGGACGGTCCTCCCAGGGGATGATTTCGAACTGAACACGCCCGACTGTGTCAGCGGGGGCTTCGGCACCGCCATTGTTCTGGTTCAAACCGCCCTCGCCGGCAAAGGCAAAGACATTGACCACCGCCGGGTGGGCGCTGATGACATCTTCGGCTTGGCGAAGCAGGTCGTCCTTCTCGCTCAGCGAGATGTTGCCACGGGCTCGGACATAGGCGGTGGCCTGTTCCGGCTCGCTTTCTACAAAGAACTCAACCCCGCGGGAATTGGCCGGGAACTGAACGGCCGCCACATAGTATACTGCGGCAAACACAGCGCCGATGGCAACAATCGGCATAACCGGGTTGCCGGCGATGAACTTGATGAAATAGCCGAAAACTGTGTGACGGTATCCCGGGTTGATCTTCTTGGGGGCCCGTTCGATCCGGGCCGCGCCCAATGTAATCGACGATGCGAAGGCTGACGCCAGAAACAGAAGCACGCCCGCGACGAACCCGACAAAGGGCGGCACGCCAGGCGGAAGCAGATAGGATCCGTTCAGCATCTGCATGATGCCCATGAACATGCCATAGAGCGACGGAGGCACCAGCGCGGCCCGGATGACCCAAGGCAGTTTTGCTCTGAGCGCGTCCGAGATATGGCCGAAGATCCGGCTCATCCGGCCGGTCACGCCCCCCAAAACGGGCAGATAGACCAGCGCCACCACCAGAGAGGCAGACAGGACGAAGATCAGCGTCACCGGGAGCATTCCCATGAACTCACCCGGAACACCGGGCCAGAACAGCATCGGCAGGAAGGCGCAAAGCGTGGTTGCCGTGGACGACACGACCGGCCAGAACATGCGCTGTGCCGCTTCGACATAGGCATGCATCGGGCCGGTGCCCTCCTTGATGCGCTTGTCGGCATATTCGACCACCACAATGGCGCCATCGACCAACATGCCCACGGCCAGGATCAGGCCGAACATCACCATGTTGGAGATGGTCACGCCCATGACCGCCAGGAAAGCAAAACACAGCAGGAACGAGGTCGGAATGGCAAAGCCGACCAGCAACGCGGCCCGGCTGCCCAGCGAAGCCAGAACAACGATCATGACCAGCGCCACAGCGGTCAGGACCGAGCCTTCGAGCTGGCTGACCATGGAACCCACAATGCGGCTTTGGTCATTCGATGTGCCCATCTTGATGGCAGCTTGCAGTTCATCAGGCCATTTCGACCGGGCAACGGCAATGGTTTCCTTGACCTCTTCGACCGTGTCGATCAGGTTGTATCCCTTGCGTTTGACCACCTGCAGGGCAACGGTGTTTTCGCCGTTGAACCGCGCAGTGCCTTTGCGATCCTCGAAGGTAAAGTTGATGGTGGCCAGTTCGCCCAGCGTCACAACGCGGTCACCATTGGTCTTCACCGGCAGGGAATAGACGTCCTGCGCCGTCTTGAACGAAGACGGGATCTTGACCGAGAAGGTGCCCTGTTCGGTGTCGATCTCGCCGGCGGCGATGAGCTGGTTGTTGTTCTGGACAACCGTGATCAACTCAGCCGCGGTGACATTGTAGGATTCCAGCCGAAGCGGGTCGATCAGCACCTCGACCATTTCGTCCCGCGACCCGGCGATCCCGGCTTCCAGGACCGAATCCAGCCCCTCAAGATCGTCCTGCAGGTCTTTGGCGATGCGGGACATTGTGCGTTCAGGCACGTCTCCGGTCAGGTTGACGATGACAATGGGGAATTCGGAAAAGTTGATCTCGGCAATGGTATATTGCTCGCTGCCTTCGGGGAACAGGGCCTGGGCCGAGTTCATCGCATCACGCACATCGGCGATGGTGGCATTTTTGTCCCAGCCGAACTCGAACTCCAGCAGGATACCGGCATAGTTTTCGGCGGCCGTGGCGGTCATCTTATCCAGCCCGTCCAGATCCGACATCTCGGTTTCCATGGGCTTGATCAGCAAGCTTTCGCTGTCTTCGGCCGAGATGCCGGGGAAGTCCACCGAAACGAACAACATCGGGATGTCGATGTCGGGTTCGCCTTCTTTCGGCAGACTCCAATAGGCAAAGCCGCCGATGATCAGCGACAGGGCGATGAACGCAAGGATCATTCGGGCGCGCGATGCGGCCCAATCGACTATGCCGGTCATTGGGAGACCTCTCGGTATGTCGGGGCGACTTTGACGCCTGCGGTCACGAAGTCCTGGCCGACAACGATGACATCGGCATTGTCTTCGAGCCCGGTCACCCAGACCCCATCGGCATTATCGCGGATCAGATTGATCGGCTTGAAGGCCACGATATCGTCCTCACCGACAATGCGTACACCCAGAATGCCGGCATTGTTCAATGTCAGTGACGATTGCGGCAATTTGTGTGCCTGAGCGCCTGCTGCGGCAATTGCGATATTCGCGGTCTGACCGTCGCGGATTGCCAAGTCGTCATTGGCCACGGTGATTTCCACTTCGAAAGTGCGGGTTGTGGGATCTGCCGAGCGGCTGAGGAAGGTGACCAAGCCGCTGACCGTTTGACCCGTTGCCAGTTCTGCGCCTGCCGTGGCGCCAACTGTGATCCGGTTCACTTCGGTTTCAGGTACGAAGCCAACGACCTTGATCGGGTTCAACTGAATAACCGTCGCACACAGATCGCCCGGCTGCATCAGGCTGCCCAATTCGGCGGTGTCGGACTCCAGCAAACCCTTGAAAGGGGCCTCGATGGTCAAGCGGTCGATTTCACGTTCTGCCGCGGCAACGGCCGCAGCGGCGGCTTCGATCCCTGCTTCGGTCGCTTCCAAACCGCTCTCGGCGCTGGCAACGCCAGCAATGGCCGATTGCAGTGCAGCCTTGGCCGAGGCCACGCGGGTTTCAGAGGCATAGCCACCTTGAGACAGCTTGTCTGCCGCATTCATGTTGATCCGCGCTTCGTTAAGACGAGCCTCTGCTTCGACCAAACGTGCTTCCGCCTCTGGGACGCGGCTCTTGGCTTCGGCATGGCGCGCGCGGGTTTCCGCCAATGTGGCCTCCCGTGTTCCGGTATCCAGACGACACAGAAGATCACCTTCCTCTATGTGCTTCCCTTTGCGCAGAGGATCAGAAATGACTGTTGAAGACGTTTCGGCCCGGACCTGAACCTGGCGCATGGCACGGGTTTCACCGCGCAGGACCACGGCGCTGTCAATAGGTTGGGCGACGCTTCGCAGGACGACAACGCCCACACGTTGGACCGGATCGGCGGCTGCGGCCATAGGCGGTTCCGCCTGGTCAGACTGCGGTTCGGGTTGTTCCGCTGCATTGCCACGCGCAAAGGCCAACAGGGCGTCGCGTTCGAATACTGCAAAAAACAATCCGGCGGTCACCAGAATTGCGGTGATAAGCGGGATCAATCTCATGTCGGCCTTCCCAGGTAATTCTGTCTTCATGGACTTCGGGCGAAGTCGTGTAACGGGATATATGTATTGTCTAGACTAAACTAACCAGTTCAGATCAAAAAAAGTAGTCATGGACCATTCTGTGTCGGAATTTGAGGCTTTGCCGACACTTGGCTTGCCTATTGATGCACGGTAAGAGAGGCCAAACCGGCCCGACCGCGACGTGGACACACAGGAAACACGTTCGGAGCGGGCGCACGAATGCAGTCATAGGGGCGAATTCATGAGCGATACCGACAGTTTCATTGAAGAAGTGACCGAAGAAGTTCGTCGCGATCGGATGTTCGGGCTGCTCAAACGCTACGGCTGGATTGCAGTCTTGGCCATCGTTTTGATTGTTGGCGGAGCAGCCTTCAATGAATATCGCAAAGCCCAGGCCACGGCCGCGGCGCAGGAACTGGGGGATGCGATCATCGCGGCCTTGTCCGATGATGACGCAACGGCGCGTGCTGGCCTGCTGGCTGGTATCGAAACCGACGCGGTTGGTGGTGCTGCAATTGCAGATTTGCTGGAAGCGGGGGCTCTTGCCAATTCGGGAGACGACAGCGCAGCGGTCAATCGCCTTCAACAGGTTGCAACGCAACCGGAGTTGCCGGAGATCTATCGCAACATCGCCGCGTTCAAGGCCTTGTTGTTGCAGGGCGATAGCCTGAGCATCGAGGAACGTCGCCTGCAATTCGACGCCCTTGCGCGTCCGGGCGCTCCCCTGCGGTTGCTCAGCGAAGAACAGCTTGCCCTGCTCGACATCGAAGAAGGGAATGTGGACAAGGCAATTGAACGTCTGCAGGCAATTCTCGAAGATTCCGAAGTCAGTGCAGACTTGCAACAACGCGCGGTGCGGGTGATTGTGGCCTTGGGCGGGGTTCCGGGAACAGTGGCATCGTCCGAGGGCTGAACCGTAAACATGCGGCGGATACCCGACTGAAATGGCAGAAGACAGACAGGAAGACAGGGCAGACACTATGAAAGCAGCGATCACCAGCTCCCGCGCAGGTATGGCCTTGCTCGGCTCCGCCCTTCTGGCCTTGACTGCCTGCGCGGAAAAGGAAGTCATCCTGCAGGGCGTCCGGGAGGACATTCGGTCGGGTCAGTTGGAGACTGCCGAAGCCGGAAACCAAACGCGCGCGATTCGCCTGGCCGGGCAGACTGCCAATGCCGAATGGGCTCAATCGCCGGGTACAACTGCTTTCCGGACCACCCATCCGGCACTGTCGGCCGCTCCGTCGCGGATCTGGACCGTATCGATCGGCGAAGGGGACGGGCGACGTCAGCGCATCACGGCAGCACCGGTTGTCGGCGGCGGCTTGGTTTATACCCTCGACGCCTCCTCTCAGGTTTCCGCTGTGTCGTCCGGGGGGCAGATCATTTGGCAATCGTCGATCCTGCCGCCCGCGGACAGTGACGGAGAAGCCACCGGTGGGGGCATCGCCTACAATAATGGCACGCTCTACGTTTCCTCGGGCTTCGGAGTGCTGACCGCATTTGATGCAAAGACCGGCGGTGTGCGCTGGCGCCAGGAATTGGGCGCAACGGGCAGTGGCACGCCAACGGTGAGTGACGGAATCGTGTACCTGGTGGCCGGAGACGATACCGGATGGGCCATTAGCGCCGACAATGGCCGCATCCTGTGGCAGATCGAGGCCAACCCCAGCGCATCCAACGTGCTGGGCGCTCCGGCCCCGGTGGTGACTTCGGATCTGGCAGTGTTCGCATTCGGCTCGGGCGATGTGGTGGCAACCTTCCGACGCGGTGGGTTGCGGCGCTGGGAGGCCTCGGTTGCAGGTCAAAGGGTTGGGCGTGCGGTTTCTCGCATTTCTGACGTGACCGGCAGTCCCATGGTGATCGGCAATGCAATAGTCGTGGGCAACCATTCCGGCCGCACCGTGTCGCTGGACGCCGGAACCGGGGAACGCAACTGGACATTGCAGGAAGGTGCGCTTGGTCCGGTATGGCCCGGTGGTGACAGCCTCTTCCAGGTGACCGATACCGGTTATCTGGCACGCTCTCTTGCCAGCACTGGAGAAGTGATCTGGAAGGTTGAGCTGCCCGGGTTCCTCAAGGACAAGCCGCGCAGACGGGCCGAGATTGTCGCGCATTATGGGCCCATCGTTGCCGGTGGGCAGGTGGTTCTGGCGTCGAATGATGGCTTCCTGCGTTTCTTCAACCCTGAAACCGGAGCCTTGCAGCGCACGGTCGAGGTGCCCAACGGTGCAACCACTGCTCCGGCGATTGCCGGGCGAACCCTTTATGTCGTGTCTTCGAAAGGCGAATTGCACGCTTTCCGTTGACGCCGGGATGCGCTATGACACGCGCCTGAGTTTTCGAAAGTGACCTGAGCAATGTCGTTCACCCTCGCCATCGTGGGGCGCCCGAATGTGGGCAAATCCACCCTGTTCAACCGTCTTGTCGGCAAAAAGCTGGCGCTGGTCGATGACCAGCCCGGTGTCACGCGTGATCTGCGCGAAGGTGAGGCTCGGCTCGGGGATCTGCGCTTTACCGTGATCGACACCGCGGGTCTGGAAGACGCCACCGACGATTCCCTTCAGGGCCGGATGCGGCGGTTGACCGAACGCGCCGTGGACATGGCCGATATCTGTCTGTTCATGATTGACGCGCGCGCCGGTGTCACCCCGGTGGACGAAGTATTTGCCGAAATCCTGCGCAAACGGTCTGCTCATGTGATCCTTGCGGCCAACAAGGGCGAAGGCGCGGCCGCTGATGCGGGCGTGCTTGAGGCTTATGCGTTGGGGCTGGGGGAGCCGATCCGGTTGTCGGCGGAACATGGCGAAGGCCTGAACGACCTTTATGGCCAGCTATTGCCGATCTCGGAAGAGTTCGAAACCCGCGCCCAGGCCAACGCGCCGGACACTGACGTAGACCTGGCCGAGGATGATGTGGATGAGGATGGGGAGGAGCAAGCTCCTGTTCCAACTGCGGAAAAACCTTTGCAGATCGCCGTGGTTGGCCGTCCCAACGCGGGCAAGTCCACGCTGATCAACAAGATCCTTGGCGAAGACCGCCTGTTGACCGGCCCCGAGGCCGGTATAACCCGCGACGCCATTGCGCTGCGGCTGGACTGGAACGAAACACCGATGCGGATCTTCGATACCGCCGGGATGCGCAAAAAGGCCAAGGTGCAGGAAAAGCTGGAAAAGCTCTCCGTGTCTGACGGGCTGCGCGCCGTGAAGTTTGCCGAGGTCGTGGTTGTCCTGCTGGACGCGGCGATCCCCTTTGAACAGCAGGATCTGCGCATTGCCGATCTGGCCGAGCGTGAAGGCCGCGCGGTTGTGGTCGCCGTCAACAAGTGGGATATCGAGGACAATAAGCAGGAGAAGCTGCGCGACCTGAAGGAGGCGTTCAACCGCCTGCTGCCGCAGTTGCGCGGCGCGCCCCTGATTACGGTGTCTGCCAAAACGGGCAGGGGGTTGGACCGCCTGCACGATGCCATTCTGCGGGCCTATGACGTGTGGAATCGCCGAGTTCCGACCGCCGCGCTGAACCGTTGGCTGACGGGCATGCTGGAACAGCATCCGCCGCCAGCGCCTCAAGGGAAGCGGATCAAGCTGCGTTACATGACCCAGGCCAAGACCCGGCCGCCGGGATTTGTGGTCATGTGCTCGCATCCCGACAAGCTTCCGGACGCTTATTCAAGGTATCTGGTCAACGGCCTCCGTCAGGATTTCGACATGCCGGGCACGCCGATCCGCCTGACCATGCGCGGGCAGGGGGACAAGAACCCCTACAAGGGCCGTCGCAAGAAGAATGCTGGCGCATTGGCAAAACACCTGAAAGGGGGGCGGGGGTAACCCGCCTTTCAGGGATCGGGCCGCAGGCAGAGCCAGATCAGAAAGCCGATATAGGCAAAGACCAGCAGGTTCAGGATTGTGTCAATTGGTGTGCCGATCATGAGCGCTCCTCGCGATTGAGCGTGCGGAACAGGCAGACCACCAGAACCGGCACGATGAACACAAAGGCGATAGCCGACAGGGCAATTATCGAGCGGACCAGCGCAATATCGCCCACCAGCACCATGGCCAGTCCCAAGGCGCCAAGGATCGCGCCCCAGACAGTTCGAATTTTGGGAGAAGGGTTTTCATCCCCACCTGTGCCGATCATGGCCAGTGTGAAGCCTGCGCTAACGACACTTGTCACCACAAACAGGAAGGCCGCGATGATCGTGGCCGCGCGGCTTATCGAATCCAAGGGAAACCGTTCAAGCAGGGCAAAGGTCGTTGCGTCCAGATTTTCGGCGTTGACCGCGGACAACGCGCCTTCATTTTGCAGCGCGTCGAAAAAGCCCAACCCGCCGAACACGCCAAACCAGAGGATGGAAAACAGGGTTGGGGCAACAATCACACCCAACAGGAACTCCCTGATCGTGCGCCCGCGTGAAATGCGTGCGATGAAGATGCCCACAAAGGGCGACCAGGCCAGCCACCAGATCATGTAGTTCAGCGTCCAGCCGTGGAACCAGTCGATGATGTCCTGCTCAAAGAACACGGCGGTGGCAAAACCGGCGGGCAGCGCTCCGAACAGATACTGCCCGAACCCAGATACGATCCCATCCATCAGGTACGAGGTGGGCCCCATGACCAGCAGGTAGACCAGCATCGCTATCGCGATCAGCATCGCCGCATTGGAGAGTTTCGCCATACCGTCCCCCAGATCCCGCCGCAGCGGAATGACGAAGGCCACGCACATCGCGGCGAAGACCGGCAATGTCAGCGCGCCGGGGTCCTGTACGCCGATCAGCCCGGCAAACCCGGTCTGGATCTGAAAAACACCCATCGCCAGCGATCCAGCCAGCCCAACGGCGATGGCCACGATGGACAACAGATCGAACAACCAAGCCAGACCACGGGTCCACCATGTGCTGCCCATTGCCTCGGTCAGGGGTGCACTCAAAAGCAGCGTGCCGCCACGGCGGAACGCGAAATAGGCGATGATCAACCCGACAACGCCATAGATGGCCCAGGCGTGAAAGCCCCAGTTCAAATAGGTCACGAACAAGGCCGCACTGGCCGCCATGGAGTCCCGGCTGTATTTTCGCAGTTCTTCGAAATGGGTAAGCGGTTCCGCTGCCCCGTAAAACAGCAGCCCTACACCCATACCTGCCGCAAACAGCATGGCGATCCAGGCCGGGGTGGAAAACTCGGGCTCGATCTCATTTGGTCCCAACCTGATCCGACCAAAGCGCGAGAAGGCCAGAAACAGGGCCACGAAAAGCAGGCCGCTGGCCTCGAGCATGATGAACCACCCGCGACTATCGAATTGAGTTGCAACGGCGCGGGCTGCCAAACTCCCCAGTCCCTGCGGATCCACGATACCCCAGCCTGCAATCGCTGCGCTGATCACCAAGGCAAGGATCAGCAGGAGATTTGGAGATGTGTTGCCCATGATCGAAATCCAATCTGTCCAGTCACGCGTCGTTAGAGACAATTTCGACCAGCTACACCGAGCCTGTACTGTTCTCAATTCGCTCACGATAGGAGGCGGCTGACTTGCTGTCCACCGATCGTCAGACTCGAAGGTCAAATGCCGCTTATCCCGAAGAGAGGCGTGACAAGAGCTGACTTGGGACGTTATGTCAGTGTCAGCGCGGCATTCCATTTCGCGTCGCCCTTGTTTATCTTTGGGCTGCAACTAATTGATCTAAGTGCTCAAACGGCCAGCCGAAGGAGTGGGGCGTCGCATGGATCTCAGAACCTATACGCGTCAATTTACGCAACAGGACAACAAACTGGCCTCGCTCAGTTATTTCGGGACCTTTGTCGTCTATTTCACATCACTGTATCTGGCGATAACTTACGTTGGATACTGGTATATTCTTTTGCCCGCTGGGGTGGTCCATGCCTTTGCTGCTGTGCGTCTATACGTGCTGCAACATGACTGCGGACACCATTCCCTGTTCGAAACGCGCTGGCAAAACGAACTCGCAGGCCATGTTCTGTCACCTTTCACCTTTGCTCCGTTTGAGGTGATGAAGCAGAATCACAATCTGCATCACGCAGGTATCGGTAATCTGGAGCATCGAGAAACGGGGGAAATCCACACGATGACCCTGCGCGAATGGAACGCGGCGGGGTTCTGGGACCGATTGGTCTATCGTCTCTATCGCAACCCCTTTGTGCTCATCCCGGTTGGGGCGATGTTCACATATTTCGTCAGATACCGTTGGCCGAAGAACACCACACGCTTCGGCGTGCTGGGTGTGTTGCTGCACAACCTGTCGATCATTGCTTTCCTCAGTATCCTGTATCTGGTTGCCGGAGCGACAGGCATTTGGGTTTGGCTTGCTTTTTCCCTTCTGGGTGGGATGATCGGGGTGTTTCTGGTCTATCTGCAACACAATTTCGAGGATACCTACTGGGATCGGCGTCCCGATCTGGATCCGAAAATTGCTGCTATCCAAGGCTCTTCGTGTCTGGATTTTGGGTGGTTCTTCGACATGGCCGTGGCGAATATCACACTGCATGACATTCACCACTTCAATGCGCGAATTCCATCTTATCGGTTGCGCACCTGTCATCACAGCATGCCCGAGGATATGGCGCCACGCCGGATAAAATTCCCTGAGGCCGTCGCCGCATTGAACCTGAAGCTGTGGGATGAGGAGAAGAAACGTCTGGTGCCTTTTCCGTAAGCTGAGCCGAAACAGGTGAGGTATATTTTTTGTATATACAAAAGCTGTGCTTCTGCTTAGGATCAGGGAGACCCTCTCTTTGGGGTAGGGCATGCAAGTAACATCGAGGGGCGACAACGGGACAACACATGATTCCAATTATCAACTTGCGCGGCGTGGGAACGGCGCTTGAACGTGAACTCAGGCTGAACCGGATCGCTTCGGTCGAGGATATGGCTGCGGCGGATCCATCTGCGATCATTGCGATCAAAGGCATCGGTAAAATGCGTGCGCCCAAGCTGATTCAGGCGGCCAAGGATCACTTGGCTCAGGCAGCTCCTGCTGCGGCCCCGGTTAAACCAGCAAAACCGATTCCAGCCGCCCGGAAACCCGCGCACAGGGCGCGCAAGCCGGTTGAACAACCGCCTGTGTCCAAGGTCGCGGCGGCGGAAACGACTACCCCGGCAGAGATGGAAAAGGCAGTTGAGGGGCAAGATCCCAAAAAGAAAAAAGCCAAGGCCAAGAAAAAGAAAGCTGCTGAAAAGGCGGAAAAGCTGGCGATAGAATTTGCCAAAGCAAAAGCCAAGGCCAAAGCCAAGGCCAAGAAGGAAAAGGCCAAGGCCAAGAAGGCCATTGCGCGTGAGAAGGCCAAGGAAAAGGCAATTCTGGCCGAAAAGAAGGCCGCGAAGGCTGCCAAGGCTGCAAAATCCAAGACCAAGGACTCCAAAGGCGCCAAGTCCAAGGGCAAGACGTCAAAAGACAAAAAATCGTCCAAGAAAAAGTCCAAGTAGGGTCAATTCAAATCGAGAGCACCCCAAAGAAAAACGCGCGGCGAAGATCTTCGGCCGCGCGTTTTCTGTTTTTCATCAAGCGGCTCAGACCAGCTGACCATCCGCACCCAGTCGTGTCTTGCCACCCAGATAGGGGGCAAGCACCTCGGGCAGGTCCACGGACCCGTCTTCGTTCTGCCCGTTCTCAAGAACGGCGATCAGGCAACGACCCACGGCCAGCCCGGAACCGTTCAGCGTGTGAACGTAGTCTGGCTTGCCGCCATCGGTGGGCTTGAAGCGGGCGTTCATCCGGCGCGCTTGAAAGTTGCCGCAGACCGACACGGATGAGATCTCGCGATACGTATCCTGACCGGGCAACCAGACCTCGATGTCGTGGGTGCGGCGCGCGCCAAAGCCCATATCGCCAGTGCACAGCACGACTGTGCGGTAGGGCAGACCCAGCTTCTCCAGAATACCTTGGGCACACTCGGTCATCCGGTCCAGTTCGGCCCGGCTGTGATCGGGATGTGTGATCGAGACCATTTCGACTTTTTCGAACTGGTGCTGACGCAGCATACCGGACGTATCACGGCCTGCGCTGCCGGCCTCGGACCGGAAGCACAGCGAATGCGATGTCATGCGCACCGGCAAATCGCCCTCGGCCAACATTTCGCCATTGGCGGTGTTGGTCAGGGTCACTTCGGAAGTTGGGATCAGCCACCAACCGTTGGTGGTTTGATAGCTGTCTTCGCCGAACTTCGGCAGTTGCCCGGTGCCGTACATCATTTCTTCGCGCACCAAGACCGGGCCGTTAACCTCGGTCAGGCCATTTTCGCCGGTATGGGTGTCCAGCATGAACTGAGCCAGTGCGCGGTGCACCCGCGCCACATGGCCGCGCATCATCACGAAACGCGATCCGGACAGTTTTGCCCCCATGTCGAACTCCAACCCCTTGGCCGCTGACAACTCGTAATGCTCCTTGGGCGCAAAAGAGAATTCCCGCGGGGTGCCCCAGCGGTGGATTTCGACATTGTCGTCTTCATCCTCGCCCAGCGGCACGTCCTCGAACGCCAGGTTGGGGATTACTTCCAACGCGGCGGTCAGCTGCGCGTCCAGATCCTTGGCCTCCGTCTGCATGGCTGCGACCTCGGCTTTCTTGTCCGCAACTTCCGCGCGCAGACGCTCGAACTCGGCTTCATCGCCCTTGGCTTTGGCTGCACCGATGGCCTTGGCGGCCTTGTTCTGTTCGGCCTGCGCGGTCTCGGCTGCAAGGATCTTGGCCCGGCGGGCTTCGTCCAATGCCAGGATCGACGACGAAACCGGCGCGTCCCCACGGCGCGCAACGGCGGCGTCAAAGGCGGCTGGGTTTTCGCGGATCGCACGGATATCATGCATGTCGATATGCTCCTTGGCACAGTGTTGGTGATCTTGAATCAGTGCGACCAGCATATGCCGCAGAGTTTAAGAAAGGGGAAGTTGTCTGCGGGTCTTTTTGCGCGCTGTGGGACAAATCCGCCGCGCGTCCGGGTAATCGCGCCATCCCCCACGTCGCTTGCGCCCTGTCACTCTTGCAAACCCCCGGACCAGCGCATAGTTTCCGCCCCAAATTCACGCGCGCGCAGTCTTGGGTCCTTTGAATGGTTCCCAAGGCAGCCGGGCCCGTCATGATACAAAGGAATATCCCATGGAAGGTGGCGCAATCGCCCAGTTTCTCCCGCTGATCCTGATCTTCGCGATCATGTATTTCCTGCTGATCCGTCCTCAGCAGAAGAAGATGAAAGAACATCAGGCCATGGTGGACGGTGTGCGCCGCGGTGATCAGGTCGTGACCCAGGGCGGTGTGATCGGCAAAGTGGCCAAGGTCAAAGAAGACGGTGAGCTGGAAGTCGAGATCGCCGAGGGCGTCAAAGTACGCGTCGTGAAAGCCACCATCGCTCAGGTCCTGTCCAAGACCGAGCCGGCAAACTGAGCCTGCCTCTCTGGCGCGCCTGATCCGTTCGGGTGCGCAGGACAAGACGAGATCAGGCACCCAAATCCCTTGCAGGTGCCCTGTGTTAGCTGAATGAGGCAGGGAATGCTGCAAATTGATACGTGGAAGCGGGTGCTGATCTGGCTGGTTTGTGTGACCGGTTTGATTCTGGCCTTGCCGAATGGGTTCTACACGCGGGTGGAGCAGGCAAATGATGCCAGCGCCGCGATTGAACTTGGTGCTGATACACCGGAGAATCAGGAGATTGCCGGGCAATGGCCGTCCTTCCTGCCGTCCGGTCTGGTCAATCTTGGCCTGGACTTGCGAGGCGGGGCGCACCTGTTGGCCGAAGTACAGGTCGGCGATGTTTATGCCGCGCGGATGGAGGCAATGTGGCCTGAAATTCGCGACGCGCTGCGCCCGGAGCGGGCCACGATCGGAACCTTCCGGCAGCAACCGGGACCCGAGGATCAGCTTCGTATCCGCATTTCGAACCCCGACGGCATGTCCCGCGCGCTGGAGATCGTGCGCGGCTTGGCTCGTCCGATCCAGTCTCTGTCCGGGGCAGGGGCCAATGATATCACCGTCTCCAGCCAGGGCGATGTTCTGATCGTCGAACTGTCCGAGGCCGAAAAACTGGCCACGGATGACCGCACCGTGCGTCAATCGCTGGAAATCGTGCGCCGCCGGATCGATGAGGTCGGCACCCGGGAACCAACCATTCAGCGCCAGGGTTCTGACCGCATCTTGATCCAGGTACCGGGCATCGGCAGTGCGTCCGAACTGAAGGCCATCATCGGCACGACAGCGCGCTTGACCTTCAACCCCGTCGTTGGCCGCGGGTCCGATGCGGATGCGGTTGCGGGCGTTGGCAACAAGGTTCTGCCGTCGCTGGACGAAGAAGGCGTTTATTACACCGTCGAGGCTGCTCCGGTCGTCACCGGGGAAGAGCTGGTAGACGCCCAGCCCGCCTTCGATCAGAACGGCCGCCCGGCTGTGAACTTCCGATTCAACACCTCAGGTGCGCGAAAGTTCGGTGACTACACTGCCGAAAACATCGGCAGCCCCTTTGCGATCGTTCTGGATGACGAAGTGGTCAGCGCTCCGGTCATTCAATCCCACATTCCTGGTGGATCGGGCATCATCACTGGCCGGTTCACAGTGGAAGAAAGCACCAACCTTGCCGTGTTGTTGCGCGCGGGCGCGTTGCCGGCGGAACTGACCTTCCTGGAAGAACGCACCATTGGTCCGGAACTGGGGCAGGACAGCATCGACGCGGGCAAGGTTGCCACGGCCGTGGCCTTTGTTGCGGTGCTGGTCTTCATGGGGCTCAGCTATGGTCTGTTTGGCCTGTTTGCCAATGTGGCGCTGATCCTGAACATCGCGTTGATCTTCGGCCTGCTGAGCCTGATTGGCGGCACGCTGACCCTGCCGGGTATTGCCGGGATCGTTCTGACCGTGGGTATGGCGGTGGATGCCAATGTGCTGGTGTTCGAACGGATCCGGGAAGAGCTGAAATCGGCCAAAGGCCCGGCCCGCGCCATTGAGCTGGGCTATGAGAAGGCGCTGAGCGCCATTCTGGACGCCAACATCACTACATTCATCACCGCCGTGATCCTGTTTGCCATGGGCTCGGGGCCGGTGCGCGGCTTTGCCATCACTCTGGGTCTGGGCATCCTGACATCCGTCTTCACCGCGATCTTCGTGACGCGGGTGATGATCGTGATTTGGTTCGAACGCCGCCGCCCGAAAACGATCGAGGTTTGACATGCGACTGAGACTTGTTCCGAAAGAAACCGCATTCGACTTCTTCAGCCGTTGGAAGGTCTGGCTGGGCGTGTCGGCCCTGCTGATCGTGGTGGGCTTTGCGTCCTTCATGATCCAGGGGCTGAATTTTGGCATCGACTTCCGGGGTGGAACGACGATCCGGACCGAAAGCACGCAGCCCGTGGATGTTGGCACCTATCGTGGCGCGATCGAGCCGCTGGGATTGGGCGATGTGTCGATTACCGAGGTGTTCGATCCGACCTTCGAAGAAGATCAACATGTCACGATGATCCGCATTCAAGCTCAGGAAGGCGCCGAATCGGTGACGGCGGACATCATCACACAGGTGAATGACGCGTTGAAAACCGTTGCGCCTGACATTCAGTTTGTCTCGGTTGAATCCGTTGGTCCGAAAGTGTCGGGCGAGTTGATCCAGACCGCAGTGATCGCTGTTGCTTTGGCCATTGGCGCGGTTCTGATTTATATCTGGTTGCGCTTCGAATGGCAGTTTGCCTTGGGGGCCGTGGCCGCTCTGGTGCATGACGTAGTGCTGACCATCGGCATTTTCTCGGAACTGCAAATCAAGTTCGACCTTGCGATTATCGCGGCGCTTCTGACCATTGTGGGGTATTCGCTGAACGACACCGTGGTCGTGTTTGACCGGGTGCGTGAAAACCTGCGCAAGTACAAACAGAAGTCGTTGGCCGAGGTGCTGAACCTGTCGATCAACGAAACGCTCAGCCGGACTGTGATGACCTCGGTCACGACGCTTCTGGCTCTGATTTCACTGTTCGTGCTGGGTGGTGACGTGATCCGCGGCTTTGTCTTTGCGATGATCTGGGGTGTGATCGTAGGAACCTATTCTTCGGTCTTCGTGGCCTCGACCATTCTGCTGTGGTTGGGCGTAAAGCGCGACTGGTCGAAGCCCACCAACAATTCCGGCAATCAGTTCGCCAATATCGATGCCTGACATCGTGACGGCAGCCCTGGAGACCCCGGGGCTTTTCTGGATGATGGTCACAATCGGAACCGCGGGCCTTGTCCGCGGTTTCACCGGGTTTGGTACGGCGATGATCTTTGTCCCAGTGGGAACCCAGTTTCTGCCGACGGCGGATGTTGTATTTCTGATGGCTGCCACAGGCATCTTTTCGACCGCAGCGCTTTTTCCAGCGGCCTGGAAGCAGGCAGACAAGTCCGAAGTCAGTGCGTTGGCCATAGCTGCCGGGATTTGTGTTCCGGTAGGGCTGTGGGCGATGGGGCAGCTGGACGCCCTCACCCTGCGCTGGATTGCAGTCGGTGTGATCGGGGTCACGCTTCTGGCCGTGGTAACCGGTTGGCGCTGGCAGGCCGAACTGGGCTGGCCTGGACGCTTTGGCATTGGCGGGGCGGCAGGGACCGTGGGCGGGATGACCGGGCTGACCGGTCCCATCGTGATCATTTTCTATCTGGCCAACGCCCGTGACGTCACCAAGGTTCGGGCAAACACCATCGTGTTTCTGGCAGCGCTGGATGCGGTCATCGTAACGAATCTCGTGTTCGGTGGTTTGGCAAGTGCGCAAACCCTGACCGTGGCTTTGATGCTCAGTGTGCCCTATGTGATCACTACACTGATCGGAAAGGCGTTGTTTGACCCGGGGCTGGAGAAGTTCTATCGCGTGGTGTCATATTCGGTAATCACACTGGCAGTGGTCTCTGGCCTGCCGATCCTGGATTGAGGAGCCCGAACAATGCGCCTGACCGAAGTGAGCTTTTCCGACGCCAAACCGGTAGAAGGTTATGGGCCCGGTTTCTTTCGGGTCGGAGGTGAGGTTTTTCAAGGCTCCATATTGACCGGTGTCAAGGGAACGGTTGTCTGGGCCGGGTATGAAGACCGGAAAGCGCTGCTGGCGCTGAAGGATGAGGTCGATGTTTTGTTCGTGGGCACGGGGGCGGAAATTTCCCATTTGCCCAAGGACTTGCGTCAAGACCTGGAAGCGGTCGGTGTTGGGGTCGAGGTGATGAACACACCCGCCGCCTGCCGAACTTATAACGTGCTGCTGTCCGAAGGGCGGCGTATTGCATTGGCGGCGCTGGCGGTCTGACCTGTAGCGTGGCGACGAATGAGGCAGGACAGAAGACCGGCATGAGCCTGAGCGTATCAGATTTGACCATCGCCCGTGGCGGCGTGCCGGTGCTCGAGGGCCTGAGTTTCGATTTGCACGCGGGACAGGCAATGATCGTGCGTGGACCGAACGGGATCGGAAAAACGACTTTGCTACGCACGATTGCCGGTCTGCAGCCTGCGGTAAAAGGCACGGTTCGGGGGGCCGAGGACACCATTGCTTATGCCGGGCATTCCGATGGGATCAAACCAACCCTCACGGTCACCGAAAACCTGACTTTCTGGGCCAGTGTCTTTGGCGCGAAGAGTATCGAAGCGGCCCTCAAAGCCTATGACCTGATCACCTTGGCGGACCGTCACGCCGGCAACCTGTCAGCGGGGCAGAAACGCCGTCTTGGCCTGTCGCGCCTGTTGGTTACCGGGCGTCCAATCTGGGTGCTGGATGAACCCACCGTGTCGCTGGACGTGAATGCAGTGAACATGTTTGCGGACGCTGTTCGGGTGCATCTGGGGCAGGGGGGATCAGCGCTGATCGCGACCCATATCGACCTGGGGCTGGAAGGCACCGTGCTGGATGTAGGGCCCTTCAAAGCCAAACCGCTGGCTGTTGACGATTTCGACGGAGGCTTCCTGTGATTGCCCTTTTGCTGCGCGATCTCAAGCTGGCCTTCCGGGCCGGGGGCGGCTTTGGTCTGGGGCTGGCGTTCTTCCTGATCGTGACGGTCCTGGTTCCGTTTTCGGTCGGGCCGCAGTCCGAGTTGCTGGCGACCATAGCGCCCGGTGTTTTGTGGCTGGGCGCTCTGCTGGCCTGCCTGCTGTCGCTGGATCGACTGCTCGCCTTGGATTGGGAGGATGGCTCGCTTGATCTTTTGGCCACCGCACCCTTGCCGCTGGAAAGCACTGTGACGATCAAGGCGTTGGCCCATTGGCTGACAACTGGACTTCCACTGGTCCTTGCAGCCCCAGTTCTGGGGGTTTTACTGAACCTGCCCGTCGCTGGCTACAGCTGGCTGGTCATATCGCTGGCTCTGGGCACACCCGCGCTGAGCGTTATCGGGACGTTTGGCGCGGCGCTGACTGTGGGGCTCAAGCGCGGCGGTTTGCTGTTGTCACTGCTGGTTCTGCCGCTGTACGTCCCCACGCTGATTTTCGGAGCTGAGGTCGCACGCCGTGGCGCAATTGGCATGGAGACCCAGACACCTATGTTGATGCTGGCCGGAGTCACGGCAGCGACGATTGCCCTGCTGCCTTTTGCCAGCGCCGCTGTGCTGCGCGTCAATTTGCGCTAGGCGATGTGATTTGAGATGACCCGCCGGAGGAGTTAGATACCCAACATGTCTTTCTGGGAATATGCCAATCCGAAGAAGTTTCTTGCCACGACCGAGCGGTTTCTGCCGGCGCTCTGGGTGACCTCCATTGGGTGTCTTCTGGTGGGGCTGGTCTGGGGATTCTTCTTTACGCCAGACGATTTCCGCCAGGGCTCGACTGTCAAGATCATCTACCTGCACGTGCCTTCGGCGCTGATGGCGATCAATTGCTGGTTCATGATGCTTGTCACGTCGTTGGTGTGGATCATCCGTCGCCACCATGTGAGTGCTCTTGCCGCCCGCGCAGCAGCGCCCATAGGTGTGATCATGACCGTGATCGCTTTGGTCACCGGAGCCATCTGGGGCCAGCCCATGTGGGGCACCTGGTGGGCGTGGGATCCGCGTCTGACCTCGTTCTTGATCCTGTTCCTGTTCTATCTGGGCTATATTGCGCTGTGGGAGGCGATTGATAATCCGGACACCGCCGCCGACCTGACGTCTGTCCTGTGTATCGTGGGGAGCGTTTTTGCTGTGCTCAGCCGCTATGCGGTGAATTTCTGGAACCAGGGTTTGCATCAGGGGGCCTCGCTGAGCCTGGACAAGGAAGAAAACGTGGCCGACGTTTTTTACATCCCTTTGCTGGTCTGCATCGCGGGTTTTGTCCTGCTATTCGTGGCTCTTGTCTTCTATCGCACGGGGACTGAAATCCGCGCCCGACGGATCAAGGCCCTGCTTGCCCGTGAAAGGATCGGTGCATGATACCTGATCTTGGAAAATACGCGGATACGGTCCTGTCTGCCTATGGCGTTTCGCTCCTGCTTCTGGTGGTCCTTGTGGTCATGAGCATCCGCCGCGGTCGCAAGGTGCGGGCGGAAATGGAGAAGGTCGAACAAAGGGTTACACGCAATGGGTAAAGTTTCCCCTTTAATGCTGGCGCCGCCGTTGATCTTTGCGGGTTTCGTTGTGATGGCGGCTGTCGGCATGTTTCGCGAAGATCCCGAAGCGCTGCCATCGGCCCGTGAAGGCCAGCCCGCGCCGCCCGTGGTAATGACGGAATTCCCCGGCAAGACCGGGTTTTCGGACGACGTGTTGCGTGATGGTAACGTGAAACTGGTGAACTATTGGGCCAGTTGGTGTGCCCCTTGCCGTGTCGAGCATCCAAATTTGGAAGCGTTGGCCGAGGAAGGCCTGCCGATTTATGGCGTCAATTACAAGGACCAGCTGGGCAATGCGCAGTCTTTTCTTGCCGAGCTTGGCGATCCTTATGCCGGCTTGGGCCGGGACGAACAGGGCCGTATGGCGTTGGACTGGGGCGTCTATGGCGTACCGGAAACCTATGTGGTGGACGGGCAGGGCAAAATCCTGATGCGCTTTGCCGGTCCCGTCACGCAGCGAGTGATCCAAGAGAAGCTGCGCCCAGTGCTGAGCGAAGCCGCAAACGGTAGCTGATCTGATAAGACGAACAAAGCAAGCCAGGTTTTTTGGATGGCTTGCTTTGTCGTATGCGCTTCTCAGATGATTGTCAGATCATCCGCAAGACCCGCGATATCGCGATAATCGTCCAGCGTCAGAGTGTTGCCATTGCCGAAATTGAAAACGGTGTCGCCACGAACAACCGAGGCGAAAGCCAAGACCTGTGAAACCGTAAGCGTGCCTGTCCACAAGGATGCGTCGAGGTGCAGGCGATCACCGTCGAAGTCTTCGATCCGGTCTGCCCCGCTATTGTAGATGAACGTATCCGTGCCGTTACCGCCAATGAGCCTGTCATCATCGGCCCCGCCATCCAGGATGTCATCGTCGTTGCCGCCCTGAAGCCTGTCGCGCCCTGCATTGCCGAAGAGTTCGTCTTCGCCGTCACCGCCCTGGACACGATCATTGGTCACTGCCCCTTGGAACGTGTCATCGCCATCCTCCAGCGTGATCGCATTGCTGAAAAGAGTGAATGTGGTGACCCCACTGATGTCGATCGTGTCGTCGCCGTCCGTGCCTTTGAAAAAGCCACTGCCAAAATTGATTTCTTCGACGGACGTAGAGGCGCTCAGGTCCAGCGACTTGAAATGGGCCACCCCGTTTATTTCCAGGCTGTCGTTGCCCGTGCCCCCGTCAAAGACTTCGTTGTTGACGGTCTCACCGTTCAAAAGGTGGAACTCATCATCGTCAGCCCCCCCAAAGTAACTGTCCCTGCCATGGCCGCCGGTCAACTTGTCCCGACCGTCATTGCCGAACAGTACATCATTGCCCTTGCCTCCGTGCACGCGGTCATTGACGGATGAGCCCCGGAACGTGTCATCGCCTGCACCAAGGTTGATCGCATTGCTGAACAGGGTGAATTTCGAAACGCCGCTGATGTCTATGTTGTCGCTGCCGTTTGTGCCTTTGAAGAACCCGCTGCCAAAATCGATTTCTTCAACCGAGGTGGAGGCGCTCAGGTCGAGGGACTTGAAGTTGGCGCTTCCGTTGATTTGCAGGATGTCGTTGCCGGCTCCGCCATCGAAGACTTCCCCGTCAACGGTTTCGCCATTCAGCAGATGGAATTCGTCATCTCCGGCACCGCCGAAATAGCTGTCCCTGCCTTGTCCTCCGGTAAGCCGGTCGCGACCCTCGTTGCCATAGAGAACATCGTTGCCCTTGCCACCGTGCACGCGGTCGTTGGCGGAGGAGCCGCGAAACGTGTCATTGCCGGCACCAAGGTTGATTGCGTTGGTAAAGCTCTTGAGTTTTGAAACGCCACTGATATCGACAGTGTCGTCGCGCTTTGTTCCTGAAAAGAACCCGAACCCGAAATCGATTTCTTCGACCGATTTTGCCGAAGTCAATTCGAGATCATTGAATTTGGCAGAGCCATCAATTTTCAGCGAGTCATATCCGGTGCCGCCATCGTATTTTTCGCCTCGGATGATTTCCCCGTTGACCAGAATGAACTCGTCATCTCCGGCTCCACCGAACAGGCGGTCGGTTCCTTGCCCGCCTCGGATCTTGTCGTCGCCGCCATTGCCATGGATCTGGTCTGCTCCGGCGCCCCCGGTAACCCGGTCATTCAGGGCCGATCCCCGAAACAGGTCGTTTCCTGCGTCCAGATCGATGATGTTCCGAAAGTTTTCAAACTTTGACACACCCGTGATGTCGATGATGTCGCGCCCGGTCGTTCCCCTGAAGAACCCGTTTCCGAAATCAATGGTTTCGACCGAATTGACCTGTTTCAGGGTCAATTTCGAAAAATAGGCAGCACCATCAATTTCCAATGTGTCTGTTCCCAGCCCTCCGTTAAATACTTCGGCATGGGAAGTTTCGCCGTTGGTAAGCAGAAACTGGTCGTCCCCGCGACCGCCAAAATAGCTGTCGGTACCCTGTCCGCCGCGCAGCTTGTCATCGCCTATGCCGCCGTACAACTTGTCGTCGCCCTTGCCGCCGGACACGCGATCATCAGCCTTGCTGCCAAAAAACGTGTCATTGCCGTCCAAAAGATTGATCACGTTGATAAAACCGGTGAATTTCCGCACTCCCGACAGGTTGATGACGTCGGCGCCGTTGGTGCCATTGAAGAAACCGTTCTTCATGTCGACCTGCTCAACCGATGCGGTGTCATCCAGCAGAAGGTTGTTGAAATTTGCGGAGCCGTTGATGATCAGCCGATCGAAACCCGTCCCGCCCGAATAGGTTTCAGTCGTGATGGTCTCTGAAGCTCGAAGGAAGAAACGATCGTTCCCTTCACCGCCGTTTAGGATGTCCTGCCCGCTACCACCGAAAAGCCGGTCATTTCCACCATTCCCGTTCAGAGTGTCAGTGCCACCAAAGCCGCGGATCGTGTCATTTGTTTGAGTACCGTTCAGAATGTTGTCGCGTGAATTACCTGATACATTTGCCATGGCGTCCTCCTGGCACAAATTTGTTTGTTAAAATCTTCAAAAGTCTAAGAAAGTGACGAGCACCGATCCGAATATGACCGGTGCCCGTGAAGGTGTCAGATGATCGTCAGGTCCGCTTGCAGGGCTGCAAGATTGGTAAAGTTATCGATGGTCAGAACGTCGCCACCGCCGAAATTGAACACCGTGTCCGACCCATTGACGGATGCATACGTGTTGATGACCTGCGCTTTGGACAGGTTACCCACCCACAAGGCATCATCAAGACGCAGCTTGTCACCATTGAAATCGGTGATCGTGTCGCCACCGCCATTGAAGACAAACGTGTCGATGCCATTACCTCCGGTCAATGTGTCACTGCCCGATCCGCCATCCAGGAAATCCTTGCCGTCGCCGCCAGACAGAAAGTCATGTCCGCGGCCTCCATACAAGCGGTCGTTTCCGGCTTCGCCGAAGAGTTCGTCCGAGCCGCCGCGACCGGAAAGCAGGTCATTGCCGCCTCGGCCCTGGAAGTTGTTGTCGGCGTTACTGCCGCGGATGGTGTCGGCGGTGTCACGGGAGCCACGGATGTCTTCGATCCCGACCAGCTTGTGGCTGAAGGCCTGGCCTGACCAGGTGCCGGTTGCTGACTGAGCTTGCAGATCGACGGTGACCCCTGTGGTGATACCGCTCCGGTCATAACGGACAAGGTCATCGCCCAAGCCGCCTTTGACCGTGTCGTTGCCCGCCATCAGAATGAAACGGTCATTGGCGTCAGAGCCGATGATCCGGTCATCATTCATGGTGGCCCGGATTTCGTTCACGCGGCCTGCGCCGGTGATCGTGTCACGGTTGCCGAACCCGTCATTGGACACGACACCGTTTTTCAGGTTGGCCACGATGCCGCTGGTCGGGTTGTCGGCGCGGTAGTCAAGCCGGATCGTGCCGTTGTGAGCGCGGATGTTGAACGTGTCGTTTCCAGCAAGACCGCCAATTTGCATCCATCCGAAATCGGATACGGCAACGTCAAAGAAATCCTTCTTGCCGGTGCCATAGATCCCCATGCCTTCGGTGTTCATGGCGTGTGTCAACGCAAGAAGGGTGGTCGTTCCAAGCGGGCCTTTGTCGATTGAGCCGGTATTTGCGGCGCCGTTGATCGCGACATCAATGCCCAACGCCAAATCATCATGCCAAAGGGTCACATAGGTCGATGACGTATTGAACATATCAACCGTATCATCGCCACGCCCGGCTTGGACAAAGTCGCCGTCGAAACCGCTGCTACCAGTCCTGATCGTATCATCGCCGTTACCGCCGATCAGCCGGTCGTTGCCATCCTCACCCTCGAGGACGTCATCCCCTGCGCCACCGATCAGCGTATCATCTCCACCCCGGCCTCGCAGGTGATTGTCGCTGCTGTTGCCGGTGATATGGTCATCGTCGTCCCGCGACCCGCGAACATTTTCGATGTTCTTGAGCGTGTGGGTGAAGGCCTGACCGCTCCAGGTGCCCGTTGCGATCCCGGTTTCCAGATTGACGGTTACGCCATCGGTGATACCGCCGCGGTCATAACGTACGGTGTCGTCACCCCCGCGGCCGTTCAAAGTGTCATTGCCCGCCATTAGAATGAAACGGTCATTTCCGTTGCTGCCGATCACGTTGTCATCGTGCATCGTGGTGCGCAGTTCGTTGATACGTCCCGGGCCACTGATTTTGTCGCGATCCCCATGCCCGTCATTCGCAATGACTCCGGTGCTGAGGTTGGCAACGACACCTTGGGTTGGGTTGTCGCGGTTCAGGTCCAGCCGAATTGTTCCCGTCGACACTCCGATCACATATTTGTCGTTGCCTTTAAGGCCACTGATCTGCATCCAACCAGCGTCGTTCACGGTCACGTTGAAAGTGTCCGCCCGGCTCGTTCCCATGACGCCCAAGCCGCCGGTATCGAACTGATAACCAGCCATCATTGGCGCAGCCACATCGATAAGCGTTGTCGTACCCTTCTTACCTTTCGAAATGCTGCCGGTGTTGGCGTTCCCATCAATATTGACAACAATCTTACTTGCGACATCGTGATGTTCGAGGTGCACGTAGCCTTCGACAATGCCAGACATGTCAACGGTATCGTTACCATGCCCTGCAAGGACATAGTCGCTTCCCTGGTTGTCTCCGGTCGTCAGATAGTCGGCGCCGTTGCCTCCAAGCAGCCTGTCGCTACCGTCGCCGCCAGAAAGTCGGTCATTGCCGCCCTTGCCGTCCAGGACATCGTCGCCTGCAAGGCCTTCAAGGACGTTGGCAGCATTTGTTCCGACAAGGTTATCGTTCCCAGCCGTGCCGATCTTGGCATTCGACTTGGTCATGCCGAAATCGACAAAATCAATCACCTTGTTCGGACCCAGCGGACCCGAGGTGACTGCGTTGGCCGAAGTGATCTGGTTGTCATCAAAATTGTGGAATTGGGCGGGTGTCGTGATGTTGGGCAGGGGGTGCCCGTCGATCACAAAGATGGATTCATAACGGACAGACCCGTGCACCGGATCGTTGATTAGCCCATCGGATTCGAGCAGCAGCAAGGTCGAAGTGCGCGCCACGTTGCCTGCGTCGGTCCAACCGATTGTCATCACGCGCGTGTCCCAGTCCGGGCCGTTGATGACAATTTTTTCTCCGTTCAGGCGAAGTTCCAGCGCATTGACGCTGAAGGTGACGGTCCGTTCGTGTCCCGGTTGCCCATTCCCAAGCGGGTCCAGAGTGTAGGACAGGGAGTCCACGTTATTTTTGGTCACCAGGTGAAGGTTTGCGGTGGGGGCAGCCTCAACGACGATGTCATTGTTGCCGCTGAAAGCAGTTTTCAACAGCAAGCCGTTGGTTAATGAGTATACGGGCATAGATTTAGCTCTTCCTAATGCGGTTTTTTTTCGTAGACGTGCATGCCGGCGCTACGGAAAACAAAAAAACTACTCAGGCACCTCAATGGCCGACGGCACAATGAGGGCACTAAACCAGAGGCGCCAATCAGCGTCAAATACTAACAAACCATTGAACACGATATGTGATGACGGGTTTGAAATGGCCCCTGTTCGTCTCTGTGCGGAAACAATCTCGGGTCTAGATCACGCCAATTGCCGCTTCCAGCGCCGCGATGTCCGTATAGTCTTCCAGTGTGAGTGAATTTCCTTTTCCGAAATGAAATACGGTGTCGTCACCAACGACCGAGGCAAAATCCAGGACCTGAGCCTTGGTCAAATTTGCGTTACCCCAGAGCTTGTCGTTCAGGCGCAGACGATCGTTGTCGAAATCCTTGATGATGTCGTGCCCGCGCGAGAAAACGAACACGTCCCGATCGGCGCCGCCGATGAGGATGTCGTTGCCAACTCCGCCATTCAGAAAATCACGCCCGTTGCCGCCTTCCAGCGTGTCGCGCCCGGCTCGCCCGAACAGTTTGTCGTTGCCATCCAGTCCCACTAACCGGTTGCGGGTGTTGTCGCCATAAAGTCTGTCATCGAAAACCGATCCGGCCAGGTCTTCGATCGACTCGAAACTGTCTCCCTTCGCCTCTCCGGTGTTGCGGTGGGATTTCATGAGGTCCACCAGAACTCCGGTTAGAGAGGCCGAGTATTGCGCCCGATCCCAACCATTGCCGCCGCGAAGAATGTCTGCTCCGGCTCCACCAAACAGAACGTCATTGCCATTGCCGCCGTCCAGCGTGTCGTTGCCGGCACGTCCGTGAAGAATGTCGTTGCTGCCTTCGCCACGCAGAACATTGTTTCCTGCGTTGCCGCGCAAGTTGTTGTTCGCGTTGTTGCCGAACAGGTTTTCCAGGCCGACATATGTGTCACCCTTGGCCCACCCTGAGTTCGCGTTGGAGAATTGCAGATCCGCGATCAGCGTGCCGTGGGTGTAGCCGTAGGACACGGTATCGACACCGGCGCCGCCGTCCATTCTATCTGTTCCCGCGCCAGCAAACAGAATGTCATCACCGACGCCACCGTTCAATCTGTCGAAGCCGCCATTTCCGCCAAAAATCTGGTCATCACCCAAACCGCCGTCCAGAATATCGTTTCCGGATGTTCCAGTGATGATATCGTTTTGCGTGATCGCAGGGCTCATGTTCGAGAACGGAATCGCGACATTTGGCAAAAACGGCCATATCGGGGCTGCACCCCCGGTGATTTTTGCCTGGAAGGCTTCGAGCTGAGATTCTGTGTTCAGGGGGGGCAAGGGGGTGCCGCCCAGCTCAAAGACATATTCTGCGTCCCTCAGACCGACGGGATAGCTGTGATCCAGAACAAAGAGGTTCAAGACCGTTGTCCAGCGGGTTACGTTCAGGCCGTCTTTCCAGCTCACCCGATAGACATAGGCTTCATCGACCGTGATTTCGCTCCCCAGTCGGGCTCCATCAAGGAATTCACTGTAGCTGTTTGTTGTGACGTCAACAGGATTAAAGAAGCCGACACCGCCACCGAGATGTGAATACGAAAAGGACTTGGTGGAATCGGGCGCCACGATGGTCAGTTTCGGAGCATTGTCCTGGATATCGGTGATGTCGCCGCTGAACGAGTCGTAGTAAATCGCCGTGCCGCTAAATGTGTATGTCGTCATTGATTCCTGCCGTCAATAATACGCAAATCGATATGGTTCGCGTTCTGGCAGAATACTGAAAACAGTACAATTTATTTGTTTCGCAGCCTTGGCGTCGTCACTGATCGAAAATTGACAGATCCAATTCCAACCCGGCACCAAGCCAGATCCCGTGATCACGGTGATCTTCCAGATGATTGCCGGTTTCAGGATGTGCAAAAACAATCAGGCCATCCCGGTTCAAGGCCAGCCATGGCAGCAGGAGCGTGAACTGATCGGGGGTTGCGGCAAGCTGGCAGGACCACATGGGGTGTGGACCTACCGGTCTTTCATGAACCCGACCCATTACGACGCCGAATTGATCGGCGGCTGCCTGACACAGTGAGCGGGCCTGTTCGACGCTTTCCGCCTCGAAATAGACATGGGCATGGTAGCCGAGGATGGTGTCGATCTGTTTCATGACACCACTGTTTCGCGAGTCAGCCCTTGGAGCAAGGGATGTCTGTGAACACCTGATGTGCAATCTTGCGCAAGCTCAGAGCAGGGCGGCGGCGACGAAAAGCCTTCTGGGCAGAGGGCTTTTCAAGTGAATATTGGCACTTAGGATTTCGCCAGGTTCCGCAGCACATAATGCAGAACGCCACCATGCTCGATGTATTCGATTTCGGGGGCGGTATCGATGCGGCAGCGAAGCGTGATCTCTTTGATCGACCCGTCGCTCATGGTGATCGAACAGGGGACCTCTTGAAGCGGTTCTACGGTATCCAGGCCGCTGATCGACACGGTTTCCTCCCCGGTCAAGCCCAGCGTCTTGCGAGTGTCGCCGCCGGTGAACTCGAACGGAATCACACCCATGCCCACCAGGTTCGAGCGATGGATGCGCTCGAAACTCTCTGCGATGACGGCCTTGACGCCCAAGAGCGCAGTGCCCTTGGCCGCCCAGTCGCGCGACGAACCGGCGCCATATTGTTCGCCGCCGAACACCACCAGCGGAGTGCCCTGTGCCTGGTGCGCCATTGAGGCTTCAAAAACGCTTGTCTGCTGCCCATCCGGATCCTTGGTATAACCGCCCTCGACCACGCTTCCGTCTGGTTTGGTCAGCATTTCGTTTTTGATACGGATATTGGCAAAGGTACCGCGCATCATGACCTCGTGATTGCCCCGACGCGATCCGTAGGAGTTGAATTCGCGTGGCTGCACCTGTCGTTCCAGTAAGTACTGCCCGGCAGGCGAGGTGGAGGCAAAGGACCCCGCGGGCGAGATATGATCGGTGGTGACCATGTCGCCCAACACCAACAGGACTTTTGCTTTGTCGATGTTTGAGATGGTCCCTGGCTCCGGTCCCATGCCCTGAAAATACGGGGGGTTCTGGATATAAGTCGAGTGCGGCGGCCAGTCATAGGTCTCTGCGTCAGTTGTCTCGACGCTTCGCCATTTGTCGTCGCCCTTGAACACATCAGCATATTTCGACTGAAACGCCTCGCGCGTGACGGTCTTTTCAACCAGTTCGGCAATCTCGGCGGTCGATGGCCAGATGTCTTTCAGGAACACGTCATTGCCATTTTTGTCTTGCGCAATCGGATCGCGGGCCAGGTCGATATCCATGGTGCCAGCCAGCGCATAGGCCACGACCAAAGGCGGAGAAGCGAGGTAGTTGGCACGCACATCCGGGCTGATCCGGCCTTCGAAGTTGCGGTTGCCGGACAACACGCTGACGGCGACCAGATCCCCGTCGGCAATCGCGTCGGACAATTCGGCCTGGATGGGGCCCGAGTTGCCGATACAGGTGGTGCAGCCATAGCCCACGAGATTGAAACCGATCTTGTCCAGATCCTCCTGCAGGCCAGCGGCCTCGAGATAGGCGGAGACGACCTGAGAGCCGGGGGCGAGCGAGGTCTTGACCCAAGGTTTCCGGTCCAGCCCCAATGCAGCAGCCTTGCGAGCGACCAGACCCGCGCCGATCATGACATAAGGGTTCGAGGTATTGGTACAGGACGTGATCGAGGCGATGACGACCTTGCCGGATTCCATCGTGTAGTCTTCGCCCTTCACCGAGACCTCTTTGCCCATCGGGCGTTTGAATGTCTCCTCCATCTCGCGGATGAACTCTGCCTTTGCATCGGTAAGAGCCACGAAATCCTGAGGGCGTTTAGGACCCGAGATTGCAGGCACGATGGTGCCCATGTCGAGGCTGAGCGTGTCGGTATAGATCGGAGCATAGTCCGCATCGCGCCAAAGACCGTTTTCCTTGGCATAAGCCTCGACCAGGGCCAATCGGTCCTCATCCCGACCAGTGTTGCGCAGGTAACGGATGGTTTCTCCGTCAATGGGGAAGAAGCCGCAGGTTGCGCCATATTCGGGTGCCATGTTGGCAATGGTGGCGCGGTCAGCCAGCGGCAGTTGGTCAAGGCCCGAGCCAAAGAACTCCACGAATTTGCCCACCACGCCTTTTTCGCGCAGCATCTCGACCACTTTCAGCACCAGATCGGTACCTGTGGTGCCTTCGACCAATTCGCCGGTCAGTTCGAAACCGACAACTTCCGGGATCAGCATGGAAATCGGTTGGCCCAACATGGCGGCTTCGGCTTCGATCCCACCAACGCCCCAGCCCAGAACCGCGACGCCATTGACCATGGTGGTGTGGCTGTCGGTTCCGACCAAAGTGTCTGGATAAGCGATAAGGTCGCCGTTTTGGTCCTCATCGGTCCAGATTGTTTGCGCCAGATACTCCAAGTTTACCTGATGGCAGATGCCTGTACCCGGTGGCACGACACGGAAGTTGTCAAAGGCGGTTTGTCCCCATTTCAGGAACTGGTAGCGCTCCATGTTGCGTTCATATTCGCGGTCGACATTCATCTGGAATGCCCGCGGGTTGCCGAATTCGTCAATCATCACTGAGTGGTCGATAACCAGATCGACCGGAACCTGAGGATTGATTTTCGAGGCTGATCCCTTCAGCGCCACAATGCCATCGCGCATTGCCGCCAAATCCACAACTGCCGGAACACCGGTAAAGTCCTGCATCAGTACACGCGCCGGACGATAGGCGATTTCGCGCGGGTTCTTACCGCCATTGGCGCCCCAGTCTGCGAAGGCTCGGATGTCGTCCACCGAGACCGAGAAGCCGTCATCCTCGAACCGGAGCATGTTCTCTAGCACCACTTTCAATGCTGCGGGCAGTTTTGAAAAATCGCCCAGGCCGGCTTCGGCTGCGGCGGCGATTGAAAAATATGAAATGGATTTTCCATTCACGTTCAGGCTGCGGCGTGTTGCGGCGGTATCCTGTCCGACGGTGACTGTCATTTTGGCCCTCCCTGGGGAAAATTGCTAAAGGGATTTGCTACCGACAATTTGGCTGCTTGATGATGTCCATTCAATAGGGACCAGTCGGTAATTCGCAAATTGTATGCTGTGGTATACAGATTTTTTGGATTTCCTGCGCGCACCCGATGGTCCGGACCGTTTCAGTGTCTCAAGAAACCTTGATTGGAACTTGTACAACCGGCTCGATAGGTAATGGACTACCACTACACGGACAGGTCCATGCTCAAAACGCTCATCTCTTCCCTTGCACTTGCGGTCACACTATCAGCGACGAGCGCAGACGCAGAAGAAAATCTGGTTGTTGTTGAGCTCTTTACGTCTCAGGGTTGTTCTTCGTGTCCGCCTGCGGATGCCTTGTTGCACCAATTGGCTCAGCGAGACGGGGTTCTGCCGCTAGCGATGCATGTGGACTATTGGGACTATATCGGTTGGAAGGATCTGTTTGCAGACCCAAGCCACACAAAACGGCAAAAGGCCTATGCGCATGTCGCCGGCCGAAACATGATCTATACGCCTCAGATGGTCATTGGGGGGGTGGATGACGTCGTCGGTGCCGATGCTATGAAGGTGCTGGATCTCATCGACAAACACCGCGCGCAGGCCGAAACTGTCGGAATTCGGATTGATCGTCGCGAGTCCGGGGCAGGTGTGACTTTGACCGCGTTGAAGCCCATGGCCCCAGAAATTGTCATTCAACTGGTGCGCTATGCCCCGAGGCGCGAGGTTTCCATTACACGGGGCGAATTGGCTGGTCATACAATGACCTATGGAAATATCGTGGAAGACCTCGACATAATCGAGATCTGGGACGGGCAGGGAACGCTTGAGTTTGACGTGGACCTGCCTGCTGAAACCTCTGAGAGCCTGTCGGCAGCAATCCTGGTTCAGCGAACAGGTTACGGTCAGATCCTGGCTGCTGCTAAGCTGGATTGATCACTCTTCTGGCTGGATACCCAGGTGCATCCAGGGTTTCCAACGCCGATGGATCCAGAACCATTGCCCCATGTTCTGACGGACCATCTTCTCCAGGTCATCGTTGATGAATTGGGTCATGGTGGTTGGGTCCGAGTGTTCAACGGGCTCGTGCAACACGATTTCGAAGTCCAGCCCGTTGGGTTGCCGCACGGCATAACATGGGATCATCACGGCCTTGAACTTCAGAGCCAGTTCGGCATTCAGGACCGAGGTCACGGCCGGTTTGCCAAAAAAAGTCAGCTCTTCACCGCCATGGGCATGCAGGTCCGACACAATGGCGATGATGCCACCCTTCTTCAGGGACCGGACCATTTCCATCATGCCACGGCGGCCCTGTTCGAACATGGGCTCGCCGGTTTTGTGAAAAGCCTCGACATAGGCGTCGTTGAAATAAGGGTTGGCCATCCTGCGATACAGGCAACCGATCGGCCGGCCACTGTGGGTTTGCAAGGCCACCCGCGCAGCCAGATAGTGACCGAAATGCGCTGTGATCATCATGATCGGCTTGCCCTCGGCGCAAGCCTTGTCAAAGGCTGCCAAACCCGGTCCGGTGATCGGAGCGTTTTTCTGACGCTGTGTGAAATCCTCGGGTGAGAAATGCTCCATGATGGCGCGGCCCGCGGTATTCGGTACTTCGCGGCATAGGCGCTTGACATCAGCATCGGGAAGGTCAGGACACACCAGTTTGAGATTAGAGCGTACCCGTTTCGAGAAACCGACCAGCGGTGCAAGGGTCTGAATCAGCCTACCCATCGCGTGGATCCGAGCACCATAAGGCAACAAGCGCATGCCCCCGATGATACTGCGCAGAAGCAAGTTGGCGGTATAGTATTTTGCGCGGTCAAGGCGACCGAGTTCTGACTTTTCTGCGGGCATTTGCGCGTCTCACCGTCTGTGCGTTTCGCGATGCCAGACATATAGACCGGAACCGGTAATCACAAGCGCGCCGCAAATCGTCCAGATATCAGGGAATTCTGTAAAGAACAGCGCCCCCCAGATCGTCGCGAAAACCAGCCCTGAGTAGGAGTAGGGGGCCAACATCGCCGCCTCTCCCTGACTGAAGGCCCGTATCAGGCACATCTGGCCGATGGTCCCGGCAAGAGCGACTTCGGCAATCAGGAGGAGTGAGATCGCATCCGGCGTTTGCCAGGCAAACGGAACGGCGCTACTCAGCACGAGGGTTCCGACCAGGCCGGTATAAAACAGCGAAGTCCGCGGGTCTTCGTCCGGACCGACCTTACGGGTTAGAAGCGCATAGCCCGAGTAGCAAACTGCCGCAGCCAAGGGAGCCAGGGCTGCAGGGGCGAACACATCGCTACCGGGCCGGATCACGATCAATGCCCCGCACAGTGCAATTGCAATCCCGATCAGACGTCGCGGTCCGAGGTGTTCACGCAAGAAGAGACCAGCGCCCAGTGTAATCAGCACCGGGTTAACGGCCATCAAGGCGCTGGCCTCGGTGATCGGGATCAGGCTGAGGCCCAGAAAGAAGAAGCCAGTGGCGCACATTAGCAAGATCGAGCGCAACAATTGCAGGCGCGGGTATTGCGTCCGTGTAACCTGTCGTAGATGCGGCAGAAACCAGATCAGCACCACGATCATTTGTCCGGCATAGCGGGCCCAGAGCGTCGGCAGTACACCGATCCGCGGTGCAAGGGCCTTTACCCCTGCATCCATCAAAGTGAAGCAGAAGATTGCGGCAACCATCATCACGATAGCCTGCCCGTGATCTGATTTTCCAGAAATTGCTTCAGGCATGCCTGCGGCTCCAACAGATTGCCGGCGCCGTTGCGGCGAGGGCTCTCTGCTTGCCTAAGCACGCACGCGGTGCCTGTCTATGACCGGCATGGGCCCGGCGCCACTTACCTAGGGTCACGCGGTGCTTTATCTAATTGCTTTCTTCGTCTTCTTCCTCAATCGCCAGTTCGATCGTGCCCGCCTGTTCCAATGCGCGAATGGCACCGATGACTGCGTTCATTGCGGCTTCACCATCGACCGGCTTCACCTTACCACGCTCGCTTACTTCTTCGCGAAGATTGTCGGCCAAACGGCTGGAGATATTGGATAGCAAGAATTCGGCGCTGCGTTGGTTTTCGTCTTCGGTGGCAAAGGCAAGGGCCGAGACCAGCACCTCCTGATCGGTTTCGCGCAGAACCTGTGGCACGTCCCTCGGCGACAGCCGGTCCGGAATATGTGCAAACGTAAAAATCGACTTGCGTACGGCTGTTGCAAAATCTTCGTCGGTTTCGTCCAAGGCGGTCAACATCTCTTCCCGCCGGGATGCAGGCGAGAGGTTGAGGATCGCACCGACCCGTTCGCCGGGTGCATCCTCGAATGCGGTCATTGGTTTATCTTCCAACTGCGTTGCAAGCGACAAGCCGATCCTGTCCACAGTTTCGGGCGTGACGTTTCCGGTTTGGGAGACGGCAAAAGTGATCCGGCGCGCATCCGGTCCTGGCAGCTTTCCCAAAAGCTCGGCTGCCTTGGGCACATCCAGTTTCGACAGGATGACGGCGGCGATCTCGGTGCTTTCGGCGGTTACCAGATCCACCAGATCTTCGGCGGGCAGCGCTCGCAACCGTTCCCATGGATCGCCTGCCATGCGCACACCGGCCTCCTTGCGAAGGCGCGCAGCGGTTTGTGGGCTGATCTTGCCGTCCAGAACCGACAAAGCCCCACCAATCCCCTTTGGAAAGGACAATCCCACACCATCCAGCATTTCTGCGAACTCCTGAACGACGCCGTACAGCGTATCCCGGTCGACGATCCCCATATTTCCCATCTGTTGGGTCAACGCGGCCTGCAAATCATCCGGCAACTCTTCGAGAGGAATATCGGCGCCTTCATTCAACAGCAGCCGCACAACTATTGCTGCCTTGGCGCGGCCCTTGAGTTTGGAAAGATCGAGTTTGGGGCGTTCGATTTCCGATACGCCCCGAGAGGTTTGCGCTGCGTTTGGCAGCGCCAGTGCCGTTTCCTGCTGCATCCAGTCCACCCCTAAAAGGTCTCCCGGCCGTGTCCGGGGCAGGGGAAGACTAGCGCGGCAGGCGTAAAGAAACGCTGAAGCTCAGTAGCTGAAAGTCAGGCCGGTTTCCAAAGCGGTGCGCAACGATTGTTCAGGCCATGTTCCTTCGCCACCGCGCGTCTTGATTTCCTTCCATTGGAGGATGGCCAGCTCGGTTTCTCCCGCACTTACATAACCTTGTCCCATATAGGAGCGGGCGAGAAGGTTATCCGGGTTTCGGTCAATCGCCTTTTGATAATATGCATTGGCCAGCTCGACATTGCCGATCTTGCGGTGAGTGAAGCCCCAATAGGTCAAAACACGATCGTCATTTTGATCGTTCATGGCGGCCAGCACACCCTGCGCATCGGCATAACGGCCAGCGTAAGCCAGTTCGCGCACCGCACCGTAGAGCTGATCCTGATCCAGCGAAGATTGCTTGGGTCTCACACAGCGCTTCTTCTTTTCGTCCCAGACTTTGACCCCCTTGCAGGTTTTCACCGTATCCGAGGGTTTCGGTGCGCCCCAGTCATCGCCGCCTGCGGCAAAGGCAAGTGTCGGCATAAGCAAGGCGGTGAGGATCAGTGTCTTGCGCATGAAAAGCTCCTGTGCGTGTCGCGATAAATCATAGCCCGTTAACGCAGAAGGGCGCTAAAATATTCGATAACTGTTTCGTGAGAAACGGCAATCAGTGCCGGGTGCTCTTTCCCGAAGTGAAGTTTGCGCCGGAAAAGAGCTTTGCTTGAAATAACTTAACTGCTGCCGAGCTGTCCGAGGATCTCATCCCGATCGGAAACCAGCCGGTCCCGATATCGACGCAATGCCTTGACAGCGAATTTGTTGTGACGGGCAGCATTCGTATCAGGGTCCTTGCGGGCATCCGCATTCAGGTCCGCGATGCAGGCATCGACTTCTTCGATTTCCTTGATGATGCCGGGCAGTTCACTGGCTGGTCGTGTCATCCTTGTTTTCCTTCAATCCTTTGGGTCCTTGAATGAGTGAGGCCAAAACCTCGTCATCAGGGTTAGCAGACAGAAGGTAGGATGTGCAATGGAGGGGAGTTTCAGGGGCAGGCCGCCCTTTTCGCCTTTGGCGCAGTCACACCAAAATACATTTGGTGTGAACAAGAACAGAGCCGGTGCTTCTGGTACTTTCCGATCCGACATTCCTTAGGGGATGCTGGGGGAGGACCCCCCAGCACGGTGTCGGACAAACAGGCTCGTCTTACTCGCCAAACACGCGGCGGAAAATCGTATCCACGTGTTTGGTGTGATAGCCCATGTCGAATTTTTCGTTGATTCCGTCTTCACCCAGCGCCGTGACGACATCTGGGTCTGCCAGCAGTTGTTCACGGAAATCGACGCGCTCTTCCCACACCTTGAGCGCGTTGCGCTGCACCATGGCATAGGCGTCTTCGCGGCTGACACCAGCTTGGGTCAGGGCCAACAGCACGCGTTGCGACATCACAAGGCCGGGGAACTTGTTCATGTTCTCCAGCATGTTTTCCGGGAAGATCAGCATTTTTTCGACGACACCGGCCAGTCGATTCAACGCGAAATCCAGCGTCACGGTTGCATCCGGGCCGATGCCGCGCTCGACCGAGCTGTGAGAGATGTCGCGTTCATGCCAGAGCGCCACGTTCTCCATCGCAGGCACGACGGCCATCCGCACGAGGCGCGCCAGACCGGTCAGGTTTTCGGTCAGAACCGGGTTCTTCTTGTGCGGCATGGCGGACGAGCCTTTCTGGCCCATCGAGAAGAATTCAGCGCCTTCCAGTACTTCGGTACGCTGCATGTGGCGGATTTCCACGGCGATGTTTTCGATCGACGATGCGATTACGCCCAAAGTGGCAAAGAACATTGCGTGGCGGTCGCGTGGAATCACCTGAGTGCTGATCGGTTCAGGGCGCAGCCCCATCTGTTCACAGACATGCTCTTCTACGGCCGGGTCGATATTGGCGAATGTGCCAACCGCACCGGAAATCGCGCCGGTGGCGACTTCCCAGCGAGCCTTTTCCAGGCGGTTCTTGTTGCGGTCCATTTCCGCATAGAACCGCGCAAAGGTAAGACCCATCGTGGTGGGCTCGGCGTGGATCCCGTGGGAACGACCGACACGGACTGTATCCTTGTGTTCGTAAGCACGGGTTTTCAGCGCCGCCAACACCTTGTCCATACCCACCAGAAGGATGTCTGCGGCACGTACCAGTTGCACGTTCAAAGTGGTGTCCAGCACGTCCGAACTGGTCATCCCCTGATGTACGAAACGGGCTTCTTCCGAACCCACATGTTCCGCCAGGTGAGTCAGGAAGGCGATGACGTCATGTTTGGTAACGGCCTCGATTTCGTCGATGCGCTCCACGTCGAACTCGACATCTTTGGCCTTCCATACGGCATCCGCGTTTTCCTGAGGAATCACACCCCGCTTGGCCATTGCGTCACAGGCATGGGCTTCGATCTCGTACCAGATCTTGAACTTGGTCTGGGGGGACCAGATTGCGACCATTTCGGGACGGGCATAGCGAGGGATCATCGGCAGCAGCACCTTCATTTACAGAGTAGGAGTTGCCGCGCCTCATAGACCGGCAGGCCGCTAGGAACAAGCTGCAAGCGAAGAACTGGGACCGATTGTCCGTCGGGCACAGCAATTTCGGTCCGGAAAATGCTGGGATCAGCCGTTCTTGGTATGCTCGAACAGATCCTTGTTCATGCAATAGCTCGGCGCTTGGTCCAGATGCGTGGAGTTTGCCTGTAGTTTGAGACAGCCTTCTTGATCGCTGCATTGGCTGCAACGCATCACGGCACGACGATACTTGTAGCCTTCGATTTCCGGATCGCGCGCCACTGCGTCTGACAGGTCAACGCCCAGTCTTTCGCTCATTCCGGAAACCAGATCGGCGCTTTGGCCCATTTTGGAAAAAAGTCCCATTGATGCCTCCTTTCGCCGATGTCGGCGGTGTGGGTATGGCCCAAGCTTTGCAGCCGATCTGATTTGGTTCTTTGACCTCAATCAAGTTGGCGTGTGCCGGAACGGGAAGAGTGGCCTTGCCAGCCAATGGATGTCAGGTCTTGTTGCGTGCTCGCACACTTTGTCAGGAGGGAACCATGAAAACTGAGACTATGGCTTTTGTCTTGGGGCTTGCCGCATTGTCCGGTACGGCGCAGGCTGAAGCGTGGCGGTCGTTGGATGGGGCGGCGATCCAAACAGCCCTCGAGGGGCGCAAGCTGACCTATGATTCCGGCGCCTGGCAGGATTTTCGTGCCTCTGGTCGGACGTTGTACAACGCGGGGCAAGACAGCTGGGGCAACTGGGGCGTGCGGGGCGATCAATACTGCTCGCAATGGCCGCCCAACAATCTGTGGGCCTGCTACGAAGTGGAGGGATCCGAAAATGGAGTGCGTTTCATCGGCGAAAGTGGTGACGTAACGCGTGGCACCTATTCCGACTGAGTTTTTCGTCGTTGGGTCAGGATTGCCTGTTATCGGAAATTTCTGCTTTATTTTGAATGCTATCTGGTGCGTGATGCGAAGGGCATTCTTTATTCAATGGGGGATTCATGGGATTTGAAATCAACCGCATATTGCGATCCAGCCTGGGGGCTGCAGTTCTGGCGTTGACGCCGGTCCTGGCCGCCGCCGAAATGCCGGTAACCTACAGGGACGAAGGCCGTTCGCTGTTCCGTTTCAATGCACCTGATTTTTGGACGGTTCGCGCAGGGGGACAACGGTCTGTGACGCCGCCGGGCGGTGACGAGGCCCGGTTGATCAATCGCGTCATCGGGCTTCAGCCTTCGGTTGATGACGGAGTTTGGATGGGGTTCATGTCTCCCCATGGGGTGCGGACTTACGAAGACGCGGTCGAATACCTGAGAGACATCGGGCCGTTCATCGTCGAAGACTCCAAAGTGGCCGAACGAGAACGGATCCGTATCGGGGGGCTCCCCGCGGCCCGGATCACGGGTACAGGTCATAGGGGGCGTATAGGTGTTAACTTTACGGTCATTCTTGTGGATCTGCCGGGCAATCGCGTGGCGATCAGCATCGTGGTTCTTGAGGACGGCTCGGACCCGTCTTTCGTGAATGAAATCAACGAGGTGTTTGCCTCGTTCCGGGCCGTGAACTGAGGGGACATACCATGAGGTTTTCAACCAAACGTCTTGCCTTGGCCCTGGTTCTGGGAGGGTCGGTGTTCGGGCTGTCAGCCTGTGATCCGAATGCGGTCAGCACGGGCGGGTCAGTCTATTACGACTCGATGCTGTGGAACGATTATTACTATGGCTATCCGCGCCCACCTCGTCCTGAACGCCCGGACCGTCCGAAGCCTGAGCACCCGATTGCACGACCGCCGGTCAAACCAACCCCGCCGATTGCAAGGCCGCCTGTGGCACGCCCGCCGATACACAGACCACCGGTCGCACGCCCGATGCCAAGGCGTTAAGCCAGTTCGGTGGTTACCTTGGCGCCTTGCTCAAGTGTCCGGTGAACCGGGCACTTGTCGGCGATTTCCATCAGCTTGGCGCGTTGGTCTGAGTCCAGCGGACCTGTCAACCGGATCACCCTTTTGAACTGGTCGATCTTGGATGGCCCGCCCGGTGCGGCGTCCTGTGCGTGGACCTTATCGTGACAGACATCGACGCTGACGCCCTCCAGCGGCCAGCCTTTGCGGCGGGCGTACATGCGGATGGTCATCGATGTGCAGGCGCCAAGACCAGCCGATACAAAACCATAGGGCGACATGCCCTTGTTGGTGCCGCCGTAGGCCAGGGGTTCATCCGCGACGGAGTGATGATCCGGGCCAGACTGGATATCCTGTTGGAAACCAGCCGGGTCAGCCTCGGTCACGCGCAGAACACCTTCGGGTGCGCCGGGTGGCGGGGCCGGGGGGCACAGCCGTACATAGCGACCCGCCCAGGCAGCAATCACGTCGGCTGCATATTCGGCATCCGGTTGTCGCGTGATCAGGTGGTCGGCATCGTCGAGGGTGACAAAGCTTTTGGGATGCTTGGCTGCCAGGAAAATCTGGGCCGCGTTGTCGATGCTGACCGTGTCGTCGCGCGGGGCGTGCAGAACCAGCAGGGCAGCCTGCAGATTGGCAATGGCAGTGGATAGCTCGGTTTCGGCAATGTCGTGCACGAATTGCCGCCCGATCCGGAACGGACGTCCGCCTAGGCAAACTTCAGCCACGCCTTGGGCTTCAATCTCGGGCAGGGCGTCGGCAAAGTGGTGGGAGACATGGCCGGGGTCGAACGGTGCCCCAAGGGTCACGACACCCTTGACCGAAGGCAACCCAGCGCGTGCCCTGAGCACGGCAGCCCCGCCCAAAGAGTGCCCGATCAGCAGGGCAGGGGCCATATCGCGCCCGGCCAGGTAATGCCCTGCGGCAATCAGATCCTGCACGTTCGAGGTGAAGGACGTGTTTTCAAACTCGCCCTGCGAATGTCCCAACCCGGTAAAGTCAAATCGCAGAACTGCGATACCCATCGCCGCCAGCCTGGCAGCGATGCGACGCGCCGCCGGAATGTCTTTGGAACATGTAAAGCAATGAGCAAACACTGCCGTAGCCAGGATCGGGCCATCTGGCATGTCGAACCGGGCAGCGAGTTCGCCGCCATCGTGACCGGGGAATGTAACGCGTTCAGTGGGCATCGCTGGGGAATCCTTTCAGGCTTGTCCCCAAAGATGCGCTACCAACCCTCTGCAGCAAAGGCTTTGCGACAGGCTCTCGCGCGAAGGTGAGCGGGCGGGAGCAATTTGTAACACCGCCACAATTCGTCACGATTTCGAAACAATTCAGCTCAGACTGAACAAATTGTCCGCAAATTCTTGGTTTACGTATGGTCAACGACATGAATGGGCAATTCAAGTTTGGAGTGACATCTCCAACCAGCTGGGCGGCTTGGGGGCTGTACGCCTGTCTGTAACGGCAGGACACAACTCGTGAAGATCGAAAACCATCATATCGGAGCAAATGCTGCGCCGACCGACTGGAGATCCGAAGTCTCTGCGCGGTTGGACCAATGCTATGCCTCCATCTCACGGCTGCTGGACCCGTCCGGGCAGGCGTCCGAGATGGACTTTGTACTGTTGAAGGCCGGAAGATCCGCATTGTCACTGCGTTGTTCCGCTGGTCCTGGGCATGTCTATGTCAAGCTTTTCACCGGCCCGGAAACCCATGCGCCCTATCATAAAGAAAAGGCGTCTCTGGCTGCTCTGCGGGACAGCGGGCTGGTGCCGCGTCTGCTGGCCTTTTCGGACGAACGCCATTTCATTGTTACCGAATGGATCGAACAGGCCGACCTGGACCCGTTCGAGGCATTGGACCCCAGCCGCGCTGCGGAAGCTTTGGGGGTTTGGATCGGAGAAATGGATTCCAAGGCACCGGGGAACCGCCTGCACGGCAATTGGTACAGCTATCTGAAGAAATTCGGAGACCAGCTGGATCTGGACAGGATCACCCCGGCCCGCGAGCTGCTGAGCAACATTCCACTGTGCGGCAGTGTCCTGTCCCGCAATGATGCGGCTTTGCATAATTTCATATTCGTGGGCGATGGCGAGCTGTTGGGTTTTGATTTTGACAAAGCCAAGCTGTGCCCCCGTGGTTGGGACTACATTCATGGCTTCATCGCCCTGATCCAGCGGTATCCCGACGACGTGGAAACCGTGCTCGAAGCCTATTCCCAGGGGTTCGCCCGGGCGCATCGCGGCGTGTTGCTGGTCGATGAATTGAACAGCGTCGCCCGGGCTCTGTTCTGTGCCACGGCAATTGTCGGACGTCAGAAAGAGGAGGCGCTGTCATGGCTGTAGAGGTTCTGACAATCTCGCTCGAGGAAGACGAGGACAAGGTCAAAGGCAAGGATCTGATTGCCGGTGACGAGAACGACAACCAGATCGTCACTGTGCTGGATGGCGGCGATCTGGAAGACGAGGGCGGCGTTTATGTGTTCGAATTCTGGGGCAAGGGAACACCGACCGAACCCGGGGCAGGGCCCGGCGGGGATGACGAGTTCTATTTTGACCTGTCCGGTTTCGACGATGATTTTCATATCGAAGTCAAAAGCTTTGATGAGCGGGATTGTTTCATCTTCACCAATTTTGACAGCTACTCGGTCGTCAATGACGTCTATACTTTCCAGTACACCGGATCGGACGGGCAACCGCACACGGTGTCGATTGATGCCGTATCCCAAAACGGCACCGGAACCGTTTGTGTTGTAGTGTGTTTTGCGCGCGGCACACGCATCCGAACGCGCGGTGGCGAAAAGCTGATCGAAGGTTTGAAAGCCGGCGACCAGGTCCTGTGTACGGACGGGGTTTTGCGGGACATCAAATGGATAGGGAGCCGGGTGGTGCCAAAGCCCGAACTTGCCGCACATCCGGAATTGAAACCGGTTCGCCTGTCCAGGAATGCCCTGGCCAAGGACAAAGCGGATGCAGACCTTGTACTGTCTCCGCAGCATCGCATTCTGCTGTCGGACTGGCGGGCCGAGCTGCTGTTTGGCGAAGAAGAGGTGCTGGTCAGCGCCCAGTCGATGATCAACGACCAGACGATCCGACCGGCCGATGATCTGGAAGAGGTCGAATATTTCCACATCCTGCTGGATGGCCACCACACGGTCTTTGCCAACGGATTGGAATGTGAGACGCTGATGCCGGCCGAAATGGCGCAACATGCATTGTCAGCCGAGGAGCGCTCGGAGATACTGACGATCTTCCCCGAGCTGGCCCATGATCTGAGCAGTTTTGGCACGACCTGCCGCATGACCCTGAAACCTCACGAGGTCCGGGCCATGCTGGGCAGTTGAAGGCGCTTAGGCCTGTCCCATCAGAACCGGGTCGAACGGGTATTTGGTCAGGTTTTCATATCCGTCTTCGGTAATCAGAACCTGATCTTCCAGCTTGATCGAGAAATCGCCGCCTTCGGGACTGACCAAAGCCTCGACGCACAGAACCATGCCCGGTTCCAGCTCATAGTCGAACGCGCCTTCGACCATGGCGTCGGGATAGGCGACCAGTGGCCATTCATCACACAGCCCGACCCCGTGCATCATGCAACCATATTTCTGCTTTTGGTACTGCGGGTCCAGAGGATGACAGGCGCGCGATATGTCCTGAATGTTCACACCGGGTTTCAGCAGCTCCATGTTCTTCTGGATATGCTCGTACCCGTGCTGCATGGCGTAAACCATGTCCGCCGGCGGTTTCTGGTCGCCAATCCACCAGCTCCGCGAAATGTCGATACAGATACCGTAGCTGCCTACCAAATCGGTATCGAAGCTGACGATCTCGTTGTTGCTGATGATCCGCGGACCGCATTCCTGGAACCAGGGATTGGTACGCGGTCCCGAGGCAAGCAGACGGGTTTCAATCCATTCACCGCCGCGTTTGATGTTCTCGGCGTGCAGGACCGCCCAGACATCATCTTCGGAGACGCCGCCGCCGGGGATCTGTTCGCGGGCGAATCTTTCCATCTCCCCCACGGCAATTTCACAGGCGACCGAGGCGCAGCGCATCGCGAGGATTTCATCAGGCCCTTTCACGGCGCGGCATTTTTCGGTCAATTCCTCCCCGGGCATGACCTCGATCCCTTGGGCTTCCAGTGCACGCAGACCGTGCAACATGACCTTGTCCACGCCGATCCGTTTGTTGCCTTCGGAATGTTCTTCAAGCAGCACGCGGACTTCGTTCGAAAACACGTCTGCTGCAACATCCACCTTGTCGCCGCGGTCGAAGTAGAAAAGGTCGGCCCCTGCACGTTGTTCGCGCACCAAGGGATTGAATTCGCTCAGGAAAGGCGACTGTTTGTAATCCCACAACACCATGTATCCGTCGGCACAGATCAGTAGCGCCCGGAACGGATTGTGCGTATTCCACAGCTGCATGTTGGTGCTGTCGGTTGCGTAGCGGATGTTGAGAGGATCAAACACCAGCAAACCGCCATAGCCGCGATCATTGATGAACCGAACAAGACGTTCCCAACGATACTTGCGCATTTGCTGCAAGTCTGGAAGCTGCAGACCGGCTTGTTCCCATTCGCGGAAAGCCAGTTGGGTTGGGCCGATCTCGACGCGGTCATTGTCGTTGGGAGTGTTGTCCCCCAAAGTCGTGCCGCGGGACGGGTCGATCTTGCGCGTGTCGCGATAGTGCTGGTTCATGGCGGGCCTTCAAATACGCTGGCGATTCTGACGACCAGCGTGCAGCCAAGGTCGGACACCGTCTTGCCTGTTACCGACATTCTTGACACCTGTGTTCATTGCGTCCCGTGAAGACTGGATTTTGAGTGGCGCCGCAGGTACGGCTTGGGCATGGACCCTGTTATTCAATCTTCGATTCCGTTCGATATCTCTCCTCGCAAGCTGCCCGGCGTCCAGCCCACACGCATGGACGAAGTGTTTACGCGTGATGATGCGTTTGCAGGGCAAATGGCACTGCGAGATCATCTGCTTGCGACCAAACGGGATGCGGTTCTGCAAATGGATGAGAGTGCCCGGGCAGCAGCCCTTGAGTTTCTGGAACTGGTTCTGGAACTCGCGTATCCCGGCTCTGAACGGCAAACCGAGGTTCAACGCGCAGATGGTGTCTCCATCGCGGTAAACAGGAAAGACCCGTTGGCGACCATCGGGCAGCTCATCCAGGAAGACGTTTGCATTTTGCAGAAATCGGCGGACGAACACGTCATGACAGGCGCTGTCTTGTGCTTTCCTGCCAGCTGGATGTTGTCGGAGAAATTCATGCGGCCGCTGACCGGCATTCATGTTCCGGTGGACAGCTACGACGCAAGCGTGGCAGCCCGCGTTCAGCGGTTGTTCGACGGTGTGCAGGCTGGTCGACCACTATGGCGCTTTAATGCATTGCCTTACAATGACCCTACGCTGCATCAACCGCGTAGTATGCATGAGCGTCGCAGTGACCGGCATGACGACCGTTCAGGATACCTGCGCAGTGAACGTCAGACGATCTTGCGCTTGCCTAAGTCCCGTGCAGTCGTGTTTTGCATCCACACCTATGTTGTCGTGCGCGAAATCCACGCCACTGTGCAAGACTGAAAGGGTGCAAGCATTCATGCCAAGACCCGAAGAGGCGTTTTTGCACTCTTCGGGGCTCAGATGTCTTTTCGTTTTGCGTCTTTTAAGGAATGGAATTGACCACGCTGGCCAAAGCTCCGGAGGTCTGAAGAACAACCAACAATCCGGTCAGGGACAAAACATGGGTGTTCAGACGGAAGTCCTCGCCCTTGACCAGGTTGACCGCGGCCATTGACGCTGCAACCGGTGCGGACAGGAACACCATCATTCCGGTCATGCCCCAAGCCGCCAGGCGACGAATGTCATTTTGCGCTTCTTCCTGATCCGGGGTCAGCTCATCCGGGCGGCCCGTCTCGCGGAAAGCCAATGCCAGGGCCTCCTCATCGGACAGGTCAATCAGACCGACTTCCTCGGAATGAGGCCGTTTCCCTAGAATTGTGTCATAGTGATCCATCAATTCCGGAGCTGTTTCATCTACTGGTGCAAAACGCTGCCCACGCTGATCCAGCACTTCCTGCCGACCTCGAACGCGGCGTGGCGACACATTTGCAAAGGCTCCCAAGAAGTCTTCGACCTGCAACACCGTTTTCTGGTCCATCCACTCGATGTATTCCACATCGAACATATCCACCATTCGATACAGCAGCACCACCATGATCAACTGTGTGATGTCCGGGTCTTCGCTGCCGGGGGCGACCGGTGTCAGTTCGATCTCCAGCCGCTGAGGCTTTTCGATTACCTGAATTGAGTCAAGGACCTGCCCGTCCAAGTCATGCACCGCGTCCAGCGTCATCTTGACGATGTACTGGCTGCTAAGAACATGCGCCGACATATTGCCCTGGACGCTTTGTCGCTCGACCATGTGGCCATAGTCTTCCAGAGTAGCTGAGACAATCCGGCTGAACTGATCCAGCGGATTTTCTGGGGTACCAAAGAATACTAGTCCACCGTGATACCTGCCTGAATTTGTCACGATGAAAATCCTCCATTTGGGTTCATCGTGGTTAAGGCTAGGGGGTGAAAAGGATCAAATTGTGACCCAAAGCGGAAATTGCAGCGGCATGTTCAACCTGACGCCGAATGAGTTCACGAAGCTGTGATCGTCAATAAAACAAGGTAATTGCGTAAAATTTTTCGTGAGGAATTAAGTAATTGGGCAAAATCGTGGCGTTCTTACGCCTGCTTACCGGTCAATCTGGGCGGCCATGATTGCAATGGATTGCTGATACACCGTGGCGGCGTTCCACTGTTGGATAACCTTGAAGTTCCGCTCGCCTTGCTGGTATCCACGCCCGCGTTTCCAGCCCTTCTTTTTCAGAAAATGTGCAGTCGAGGCCAGCGCGTCCGACATATCGTAAAAATTCACTCGCCCGTCTCCATTCCAGTCCTGGCCGTATTCCAAAGCATTGCCCGGCAGGAATTGAGTGTGCCCAAGTTCACCATGCTTGGCCCCCAACGTGGCCGTGGTTATTGCTCCCTGATCCACCAGTTTGAGTGCCCCAAGAGCATGCGGGATGAAGAAATCGGATCGACGGCAATCATAGGCTAGGGTCACGATGGCCGAAACGACCTGACTGTCACCCATGAAGTTGCCAAAAGCAGTTTCCATTCCGTGAATGGCGATCAACACGCCGGCCGGCACACCATACCTCTTCTCAAGCGCCGCGTAGAACTCAGGATTGCGTGCTTTGCGTTTTCGTCCCTGTGCGACAATCGTGGCCGAGCCGCGGATCTGCATGAACTTCTCCAGACTGTATCTGAACGATTTCTGGTTCCGATCGGCGGCAATTGTTCTGGTTGCGTATTGCGCTTGGGAGAGCGCGCGAAGACCGGGCTTCTTCACCCCCGATTTGCGGGCCTGTCTTGCAAAATCGGTCTTCCATTCAGTGAAGCCTGTTGAGGTGTTGCCACAAGGCGCGGCGAAAACAGGGCCCGTTACAAAGGCCGAAGTCAAAGTTGCAAGGATCAAAAGACGCATGAAACCAACCTGATAATCAGAGCTTGAGTTCAGCCTAACTGGACATCAGAGAAATTCCAGCCCGGAATGGCCCAAGGGTCATGCAAATGCCGTTTCTGCTGCCAGAGCCAGCCCGTCAGCAACGGCCGTCATGGCGTTCGACTTGTGAATTCTGGCGTTCGGGCACAGTTGCTGCATGCCGGCTTCGATAGTGCCCAGCAGGGAAGATCCCCCCACCAGGACGATCCTGTCAACGGTCTCTGGGCGAAGATTCACTTGCTCCAGTGTTAGCGCGGCGTGATGCAGGATCTCTTCCACCAATGCAGACAGAGCTTTGTTGAGCTCTGCCGCCCTCATCGGTACAGACAAACCGCGTTCCAGGATCGACAAGTTAATCTGTGGGTTGGGGTGGTCAGGTTGGTTGGCATGGATTTTGCCACGTTCAACAGCAAAAGCCAGATCGTGCCCCAACATGTCTTCCAGCACGTTTACCAATCTGTTTAGCTTCTCAGGCTCCTCAGCGCTTTGCGCCATTTCCCGCGCGAGGCGTCTATTCTCCTGCGTGTACAGGAAAGGGATCATCTGCCAGGTGGCAAGGTCATTGTAGATCCGGTTCGGTGTCGGCAAGCTGTCTGCACCAAACGTGTTGCGAATACGGGATCCGCGCCCCAAGAGGGGCATCACGTATTCCAAACTCAGCTGTCTGTCGAAATCCGTGCCGCCCAGGCGAATGCCGTGTGAGGTCAGCACCTGCGGTGTTTCGGTACCGACCGGCCGGAAGACCGTGTAATCCGATGTACCGCCGCCGATATCGACGATCAGCCCCAGCCCGGGCTCCGGCGCGGTGGAGCGCAGCGCGGCCTCAGGTTCGAAGAGGAAACGAACATCTTCGAAGCCTGCTTTCAGGTAACAGTCTTTCAGGTCGATTTCAGCTTGGGCGTTGCGTGCAGGATCCTTGCTGTGGAATACAACCGGACGACCCGACAAAGCGTGGGTGAACCTATGGTGTGTTGCGGTTTCGGCCTGTGTTTTCAGATGCGCCAGAAAACGGGCAATGATATCGACAAAGGTGAGTTCCTCGCCGTGAATGCGTCGCTTTTCACGCAGAAGCGGTGTGCCCAACAGGCTTTTGAGTGCCCGCATGAAGCGGCCCTCTTCCCCTGTGATCAACGCGTCGGTCGCGCGGCGTCCAACGCGCATGCTGCGTGATGCCGGATCAAAAAAGACGGCAGTCGGCAGGGTCGTCTGGCCGGGCTCGACCTCGATCAACCAGGGCTTTCCGTTGACGGCAATGCCAACAGCGGAATTCGATGTTCCGAAATCGATGCCGAGCGTGTTCGGGGCAGGCATGGCGCGCTCCTGTCAAAAGGGGGAGCGCGCGGTGTTACAAGCCCGGCTTTCCCAGATCAAGGGAAAAGCAGTTCAGGTCTTGCTTGGATCAGGGCAGGGTGGGCGAGATCACAAACATGGCTTCCAAAGCGACCCCCGGTTGGATGCCGGGTAAGGCCGTTTCAAAGAACTGTTGCATCCGGCCGTCGGCATACATCTCGGACAGAACTGTATCCACAAAAAGCCGGAAATCGGCGTCGCCGCGCGACAGGGCCAGCCCGTGTTTTTCAAGCGTCAGGATTTCGCTGGAAACCTGAAAGTCTTCCGTCAGACCGGCCGCAATGTAATTGGGGACCAGAATGGACTGATCCGCGAAATAAGCATCGATTTCACCGTTGGCCAAAGCAACGACACCATCCTGATGGCTGGCAAAGCGGTTCATGTCCGCCTCGATACCTGCGCCCTCAAACGAATTCAGAACGGCGGTTTCCGTGGTCGTGTCGCTGCGGAAGCCAATCTTTTTCCCGGCCAGGTCGCGAAGATCGGAACTGGAAGCTTTGGGCAGTAGCACAGCTACCCCATCAACATAGGTCGGGCTGGAAAAGTCGACGATTTCCCGACGCCCCAATGTAATGGTGGCGGCCCCGCAAAGCAGGTCGATTTCACCACTTGCGACCTTTTCAAACCGGGTTTCTGTATCCACCGGCACAAACGTAGCCCGCATATCCTGCAGATTGAATTTGTTGGCCAAGGCTTGGGCGATCTGATCGCAGATCATAACGGAATAACCCGAAGGTTTACCCTCGGAATCCAGATACGACAGCGGGGCCGCATCCGAGCGGAAACCGATGTTGAAGTGCTTGGTTTCCTGAATGCGCTCCAACGTCTGGGCCGAGACAGGGGCGGAAAAAAATGTGGTGGCTGCAAGCAGGGCCGGGAGAAGACGCATGAAACTGTCCTTTGCGAGAAATTCTGAGCCGACACTAACGGTCGTATCACTTGGCGTGAAGGAGAAATTAGCCAAACCGGAGTTCACGGAAACCACGGTGTTTCAACGATCCAATACGGCCGTAACCTCGATCTCGATGACCATGTCCTCGTAAACCAGACTGGGCACCGGAATGCCCGTCGTGGCTGGCCCAGGCGTGGTGTAGGAGTTTGAGCGGATCAGCAGGTTTTCGTGGAGTGCTTCGGCAGATGCGTTTCCCTGGTAAAAGGTGGTGACCTTCACCACATCATCCAGAGTGGCTCCGTACTCGGCCAGAACGCGGGCGACATTATCCATGGCAATACGGGTCTGGGCGACCATGTTGCCAGGTTCCAAAACCTTTGCGCTGGCGTCCAGAGCAACCTGCCCGCCGACATGAATGATGTTCCCGAAGCGAACCCCGTGTCGGTACGGTAGCTGGGTTGTCCAGTTCCAATGGCCGTCCGGCCAGACATGTTCCAAAGACCCAGCATCTGTAGCGCCGGGTTTGACTGCCGTCGCTGCAATGCGCGTCGTCAGACCGCCATGCGGAAACGCCGGTACGGGAATGCCCGTGGGCGCTGGCCCAGGGCTGGAGAAAAACCGGGCGCGAATGCTGGCAGACTTCTCCCAGTCATCTGCAGTCCCGTCCCCGAGGTAGAACGTGTTTATCTTGACGACATCGGACATGTCAGCTCCCACCGCGTGCAACGCCGTTTCGAGCCGCTTCATCATGAGTTCAGTCTGCGCGACGATATCCCCAGAGTGCAGTACCGAGCCGTCGGAGCTGCGTGCGTTCATGTCCGAAGTGAATATCATACCTGCACATTCCACCACATGTGAAAAGCTGTCCGGAAGGGCTGGCATGTCATCAAGGAACAGGTTCTGCCGGGGCAGGGTTCTGCCATCGGGCGCGCGCATAGCAACGCCTTCAATCTCGCACAGCATGTCCGGGTAACAAAGCTCTGGCAGGTTAATCAAATTGATCACCGGCCTGACGTCGTGCCCGATGATGTTGGCCAACAATTCCAAGAGGCGTGATTCATCCTGTGCGTCGCCCACATAATAGACCACCAGCCGTACCAGATCGGCGAATGCCACGCCCAGATCGCCGAACAGATCCTGCATGTACGCCATCGAGTTTCTGACTTGTGCGTCCAGGTCCCCGATGTTTCGAACGTTGCCCTGGCTGTCCAGATCTACCTGTCCGCCCGTAAAGATCATGTTTCCGGCCCGAACGGCATGATGATGGGTCAGCTTCACCGGCCAGTCCCAATGCCCATCGGGGAAGCTGTATCGTCTGGTCATCGGCGGATATCCTTGTTGTTCATATGCTTGCAGGACAGCACGTAATCACAGCTTTTTCCCCGAGGCCATTTCTTTCGGCTTTGACAGAACAAAGAAAGGGCGCCCCGGATTGGGACGCCCTTCGCAGAGGAGTGCTACAGGTGCTGGATCAGCAGCTGTAGTACATGCCGAATTCCACAGGGTGCGGAGTGTGTTCGAACAGTTCGATCTCTTCCATTTTCAGAGCGATGTAGCCTTCGATCTGGTCTTTGGTGAACACGTCGCCCTGCAGCAGGAAGTCATGATCGGCGATCAGGGCTTCCATGGCTTCGCGCAGCGAACCACAGACAGTCGGGATGCCTTCCAGCTCTTCGGCCGGCAGGTCATACAGGTTCTTGTCCATGGCTTCGCCCGGATCGATCTTGTTCTTGATACCGTCCAGACCGGCCATCAGCAGGGCGGCAAAGCACAGATATGGGTTTGCCGACGGATCGGGGAAGCGGGCTTCGACGCGCTTGGCTTTCGGCGATTCAGTCCACGGAATACGGACACAACCCGAACGGTTGCGGGCCGAATAGGCGCGCAGAACCGGCGCTTCAAAGCCCGGGATCAGGCGCTTGTAGCTGTTGGTGGACGGGTTGGTGAAGGCGTTCAGGGTCTTGGCGTGCTTCAGGATGCCACCAATGAAATACAGGGCTTCATCCGACAGATCAGCATACTTGTCGCCTGCAAACAGCGGCTTGCCGTCTTTCCAGATCGACATGTTGACGTGCATGCCGGTGCCGTTGTCGCCATAGATCGGCTTGGGCATGAAGGTGGCCGATTTGCCGTAAGCATGTGCCACGTTGTGGATCACGTACTTGTATTTCTGCAGCTCGTCCGCCTGTTTGGTCAGGCTGTCAAAGATCAGGCCCAGTTCATGCTGGCACGACGCAACTTCGTGGTGATGCTTGTCGACCTTCATGCCCAGACGCTTCATGGTGGACAGCATTTCCGAACGCAGGTCCTGGGCTTCGTCGGTCGGGTTCACCGGGAAGTAGCCGCCCTTGACGCCCGGGCGGTGGCCCATGTTGCCCATTTCGTATTCGGTGTCGGTGTTCCAGGATGCGTCGGTCGCATCGACTTCATAGGACACTTTGTTGATCGAGTTCGAGTAGCGCACGTCGTCGAACAGGAAGAATTCGGCTTCGGGGCCCATGTAGGCCACATCGCCGATGCCGGACGCTTTCAGATAGGCTTCGGCCTTTTCCGCGGTGCCGCGCGGATCGCGCTCATAGGCTTCGCCGGTGTCGGGCTCGACGATCGAGCAGTGGATGCAGATGGTTTTTTCCGCGTAGAACGGATCCACATAGGCCGAGGTGGTGTCGGGGATCAGTTTCATGTCAGAGTTTTCGATCGACTTCCAACCGGCGATGGACGAACCGTCGAACATGAAGCCTTCTTCCAGGAAGTCTTCATCGACCAGATCCACGTCAACGGTCACGTGTTGCAGCTTGCCGCGCACGTCGGTGAAACGGATGTCGACATATGCCGCATCCTCGTCCTTGATCATCTGGAGAACTGCGTCTGCGCTCATTCCCTTGGTCCTTTTGATTGGCGATTTCTGAGATATGTTGATGTCGGGTCGCCCGGACCGGAGCAGGGTCCGGGCGTAGTGTATTCCACGCGTGAAGTCAGAGCGCGTCCGATCCGGTCTCGCCGGTGCGGATGCGGATAGCCTGTTCCACTGGGCTGACAAAGATTTTGCCGTCGCCGATCTTGTCGGTCTTGGCGGCGTCCACGATGGCTTCGATGGCGGCATCGACCTGATCGTCGTCCAGCACAACCTCGACCTTAACCTTGGGCAGGAAGTCTACGACATATTCTGCTCCGCGGTAGAGTTCGGTGTGTCCTTTCTGGCGGCCAAAACCCTTGACCTCGATCACGCTCAGGCCCTGAACGCCAACGTCCTGCAACGCTTCCTTCACCTCGTCCAGTTTGAACGGCTTGATGATGGCTTCGATCTTTTTCATGGATGGGCTCCTAGCAACCTTGCGCAACCTTGTCAGACAGGGTCAGATCACTTCTAATTGGTGACGACAATCTGATACGGGCAATTCACCGGGGGCGCGCGACCGGAATTTGAGCAACTGCCTAATTTTTGAGCACAATGCCTTTGAAATAGGCAGAAGTGAATCGATGAAAGGACCGACATGGCTGAACTTCTGACCGCAGCCCAAATGCGCGCAATCGAAACTGATGCAATCTCATCCGGCTCGGTGAGTGGTTTGGACCTCATGGAGCGTGCCGGTTCCGGTGTCGTGGAGGCGATCCTGGAAACGTGGCCTGAATTGGAAGAACAGGTTGGAACGACACGGATTTCAGACGAATTTCCGCAGCGTGCTGATGGTCCGCCCAGAGCAGTGGTTTTGTGCGGGCCTGGTAACAATGGCGGTGACGGGTTCGTAGTCGCGCGTCTGCTCCATGCGCGCGGCTGGGATGTTCGGGCTCCCTTGTACGGAGACCCCGATAAACTGCCCCCGGATGCCCGCGCAAATTATGAGCGCTGGGGTGCCGTTGGCGAGCAGTCCGATCTGAATGAGCGTTCTTTTGGCACCGTGCAGACCCGCCCCGACTTGGTCGTGGACGCCTTGTTTGGTACCGGGCTGACCCGTGAGTTGGAAGGCGATCCGGCCTTCCTGCTTTCGAATCTGGAGGTCTTACGCGACGAATTTGCCGTCAAAACCGTAGCGGTGGATATCCCTTCCGGCGTCTGTTCGGACAGCGGCAAGGCGCTTGGGGCCTTTCCGGAAGTTGATCTGACGGTAAGCTTTCATTCGGAAAAGCTGGGCCACAATCTTGAGTTGGCCGATACGCATTCCGCCAAGGTTGTTGTCAAGGATATCGGGCTGCCGCGCGCGGAGCGTATCCAGCAACGGTCAGGACATGTCTGGAAAGTGGACGCTCCGGACCCAAAGGCGATTTCAAAGGCCAGGGATGGGCAGAAGTACAATCACGGCCACGCGATGATCCTATCAGGGCCTGCGGGCAGGACAGGGGCCGCGCGTCTGGCTGCACGTGGAGCGCTGCGGATTGGTGCCGGGCTGGTCACGATTGCCGTGCCGCCGAATGCGGCCGCCGAAGTCGCGGCTCAGACGACAGCAATCATGCAAACCACGATTTCCGGGGCAGGCGCGTTGGGGGAGTTGTTGTGGGACACCCGCTACAATGCTCTGTGTGTGGGTCCGGGATTGGGGCTGGATGACAACGCCCGAGAATTGGTGGAAACCGTGTTGGGTCTCCAACGTCCGGTCGTGCTGGACGCTGATGCGCTAACGCTTTTCCGAATGGATCCTGCCGAGCTGTTTGCACAACTGCATGAAAAATGCGTGATCACCCCGCATGGCGGCGAGTTTGCACGGCTGTTCCCCGATCTGGCGCAGAAGCTGGAAGCCACGCCAACCGGCGGCCCCGCTTATTCCAAGGTCGATGCCACGCGGGCCGCAGCAAAACGCGCAGGATGTACCGTTTTGTTCAAAGGCGCCTCTACGATCATTGCGGCCCCGGATGGGCAGTGCGCCTTGCATTCAGCCCGCCATGATCGGGCTGCCCCCTGGTTGGCGACAGCCGGGTCCGGCGATGTTCTTGCCGGTTTGATTACGGGGCTGCTGGCGCGGGGAAATACGCCAACCGAGGCCGCGGAAATGGCAACATGGCTCCATGCCCAGGCCGCGCTTGAGTTTGGCCCGGGCCTGATTGCCGAAGACTTGCCGGAAATGCTGCCAACGGTATTTCGCAAATTGGGCGCCTGACTTCGGGTGCAACTTCGATTTGCAGTGAAATCAATACGAAGAGGGGAGGCGATCAGGCTGCCTTCTGCCTGGACCTTGGACTTGATGGGGTGATCGCGACTTCGAGGCCACCGGCATAAACGACGCAGGGTCTGTCGAATTCCAAGGTGAAAAGGGTCTGGGAACGCTCTCCCAGATCCAGAACGAATTCATCATCGACCAGACATCCTACCGCAACAGCCGCCTGATTCTGGCCGTAGATGGCCTTGGCCCGCCAATCACGAACCAGAACGGTCTGATCTGCGGGCAGATCCATGTCTTCTTCGGGCCGTGTATGCCCAAGGGATCCGGCTGTGACACGGACCATCCGAGTTTTTTCGGAGTGGCTCGAAATCGCCCGTAGCGGAACAAAGCCGGTGTTTCTGGTGATGACCTTGTCGCCCGGCTGCAACTCCTGCACGCGAACTTCCCCTTTTTGGGTCAGGACAAGAGTGTCCTCGGGAAGCCCGCCTGGGGCCTCGATAGGTGATACCTGATGATGCGCGTATTGCGGCAAGGACACTTCATGCCCCTGCTGGAACGCAGAATTCTGCGGATTCATGGCGGTTACTCGCTCGGCTGCCTCAGTATTTTTTTGCCAGATTATGTCAATAATCGGTTAATGTCGCGTCTTTTTTCTGCCGAAGAAGTTAAGTGAGGCGGGCAATGTGTAAATCTTGCATTTCTCCTCTCGCATCCGGTGAAAAGCTTTGCTATCTAGCGCGTCACGCGCCCCTGCGGTGCGAACGTGCGGGTGTGGCGGAATTGGTAGACGCACCAGATTTAGGTTCTGGCGCCGCGAGGCGTGGGGGTTCAAGTCCCTTCACCCGCACCACATTGATTTTCCTGGATTTTTCTGGTTTCTTAACGGTTTTTTTATCTCGAGATTTTCTCCTCTTCTGGCACATTTGGCAGTTCATTTGGCACTTTTGTCTTTTTCACGCGGTTTCTGAGCTGCTTTTGAGAGCCGTTTTCGTCCCGCCTGGCTGCCGTATTTCTGAGACATTTCAACTGTAACGTGTCCGGTCACCGCCTGGATCTGTGCATCAGTTTCCCCGGCTTCCGCCAGTTTCTTAGCGGCGTTGTACCGCCAGCCTTGGATCACATATTTGTCGGCCCCAATCTTCTTACGTACTTCCATAACGAGGTGTTGAGCTCGGCGCTTTGACAGGTGGTCGGTGCGCGGACCTCGGAGAATGTGATCTCCGTCACTGGGTAGGGTAGCCAGGTGTTTCTATAGCCTGCAGTCACCAAGTCCCGGAATTCCTTTGTAGACTTATCCAAAAACTTTGCCGCTGTGCGTTCTTTGGCAAACAATGGCAGGTTCATGGCTTCGGCATCCGGATAGTGTCCGGTTTCTGCGGCAGCGCAGACGAAGTTCAGCTTGGCGCGTAGGGCTGGGCATGCGATCATGACCTTCAACACCGCCTCCCCATGATCGGGCGCAGCCCGGCCTGTTGAATCAGGTAGCAGTCCGGTCATTGAGGATGTCTATACTGTCTGCGCGATCATCGGTGTGTTCCGCACCATGTAAATTCTGACGCGGGATCAAACCCGCAACGATATTCTGCACCGGATTAGGCAGAAATGAGCGGGTTCGGAACTGAACTTGGTTTGTTGTTTCACAGTGACCTGTCCTGCGCGGGATCCGAGGCGGTGACAGGGCTGTTGGTCTGGTTCCTGACTGTCAGTCTGGCCCATTTCGGTCTGGGACTGGCGATCAGCGCATTTCTTCTGTTTCGGGGTTGTCCGTCCGGTTCTTGTGGGCCGGTCTGGACCGCCGGATCGGTGATGGGTTGGCAAAGGGTGTTGGCAAGGTGCGAGCGTCCGAGTCGACCGCAGATCCGGCGGTGACGCGGGTGGCGATCACAACCCGGCACATGGTGCGGCCGGTGTGTTGTGGGGATCGGAGTTTGCAAGAGGTTATGGAGCATCATGGCTGGGCCAAAGATGGTCGTGCCATCAAGGTATTGCACCGCGATCTTTGCGCAGCATTGAACAGGATAAAGGGATACAGCTAGTTGTTTAGAAGCCAGCGTTCTTGAAAAAGAACCAATATCTTTGTTGAGGGCGAGCAAGTTATCAAAACACCGGCATGCTTCCACTTAGACCGAACAGTTTGAGCTCGGTTTTGAAGGGCTCAAGCCGTTCTGAGTCTGACGGCCCATACCGGACATTCACGGTTTGAGCAGCAAATGACCACTTCGAGCCCAGAGCCGACACCAATTTAGACTAGAATATGCAGCAATGGCTGGAATGCTCGATCCGAACATAACCTGGAACGGCCGGTTCTTTAGCGCTTACGCGACCGGCCGGTCGGCAAAGAAGCGAATTATTCAAACGTTCGAGCATGTAAGCCGAGAGTTCCGCAAGGCGCCGATTTTTTGAGCCCGCAGAGGCTTCAAAATGCATCATGTCGGCGGGACGCGCCGCCTGTTGCGTTAAACCTTGACAGCCGTCGCATCCCGTTTGTCCAATATTCTTTCACACAGGGGCAAGACACGTATGCCGACCCTTTCAAATCGAACGCGGAAGGCGACCGGTTGCCATTTGCCGTCGATGTATTACCCTTTGTCTTATTTCTGTGTCGGGGACAGCTGCGCTTTGGTGTTGGACGAAACCGTGACTTGAGCGGTATCGCAGTCTCAAACGGGCGCGGAGTGCTGACTTACGATTTTGGGTAACTGGTTCTGGGGAGAACGACTTTGGCAACTTTCGACTTTGCGTCCGTCATCGAATACGTACGAAGCGGCAACAGCTTTCAATTCAGAAACAGCGGCAACTTCACCGAGACGAGTGGCACATTGGATGATATGGATGTCATCCCGCCAGACTCGAACACGTTCGAGAGCGGCGACGAGTTTACCTTCAACATTACCGCCGATATTGCCGACGACTTCCCAAGCTATCTTGCGGGTGACACTGTAACACTGGTCTACGTGGGCACCTATACAACGACGGGGCCGAACGGGTTCACCTCTGTGATCTTGGCTGATGAGAACGATCTGAATGTTGGTTTTTTCTTCAGTCCCAAGGATGCCGCAACAACCAATGCCGCGCTTCCCAACGTCGTCGATGCCACCGACGATGAGTTCGATGGGGGGAGTTTCACTCCGTGTTTCGCGGCAGGTACCCTGATCGCAACCCCTACCGGGGAGACGGCTGTCGAAGCGCTTGGGATCGGTGATCTTGTTTTGACGCAGCAGGGAAAGACCGTTGCCGTAAAATGGATCGGGCGCAAAACCGTTCTGACTGCCTTCCCGCCTGCGGAACACTTGATGCTGGTGCGCATAAAGGCGGGCGTGCTGGGTGGCGGTATTCCGCATACGGATCTGATTGTGACGTCGGATCATGCCCTTCTGATTGACGGCTTGTTGATCAATGCCGGCGCTCTCGTGAATGGAACGACGATCACTTCGGTCCCGCGCGGTGCCTTTGGCAACAAATACGTTGTCTACCACGTGGAAACCGAAAACCACGATGTCATCTTGGCGAACGGTGCTGCGGCCGAAACCTATGTGGACTACATTCAACGACGGATCTTTGATAACTACTGGGAATATCTCGCCCTGTACGGTCAAGATCGCACGGTTCAGGAGATGGACCTCAATCGCGTTTCCTCCGCCCGGCTTGTACCGCCAGCTATCCGAAAGAGACTTTCTGCGGTTCAAGTGGCGTGAGACGCTGACGACAAAACGATATGCTGCGTACACGTGAACCGACGTAACGCGTCTTTCTCGCGCTATGTCGCATACGCAAAGGGGCGTCTACATGACAGATGAAAATCCGTCATACAGCGATGTGGCGAGGAAGGTGCTTAAAGCAGCCAACCGTCTCCTTGCGGCTACACCATCGGATGTTGAGGCGCTTAAACTGCGGACTGAATTTGCCGAGGCGCTTCAATCGATTGGCGAAGGTGACGCGGCAGAGAGGTTGTATGATGAGGTGCTTGCCGTCGATCCGAACAATCGGCGTGCGCTTGTCGGCAGAATCAATGCGGCAATTCACGCAGGTCAATACAAGACCGCATTGCGGAGCGCGGAAGACGCAGCCAACCGCTGGCCAAACGACAAGCGTTTGCTCACCAAACTTTTGAATGTTGCTTTGCGACTTGGAGACTACGAAAGTGCATGCGCAGCTCGGAAGAAGATCTTGCTCGGAAAACCAGATGATCCTGAAACTCTGGCAACGCTAGGTGGCTTCCATCTGCACTTTAATATGCCCGAAAAGGCTCTTGCACTGTTTGAAAGGGCTTTGTCCAAACAGCCCATGAATCGTGCCGCGCATTTGGGGCAAATAAAAGCCGCGTTGAAACTGGGGGACACAAAAAAAGCCCTCGAAAATGCGACCGCTTCGCTGGAGGACTTTCCATCAGACTTGGAACTCCATGCCAAGCTCGCCGATCTTTTGGTCTCGGCGAAAAGGGGCGACGAGGCGCTGTCCCGATTGAAACTATTCCTCGATATGGAAAGTCCTCCACTCTCCATTCTTGGCGCCTATGCAAATGCGCTGTTCAAAACGGGTGCCTTGGAGGAGGCGTTTGAGGCATGTCATCAAATTCTTCGGCGAGACCCAAAAATCGTGCGGGCTTGGGTGATCCGCTCGCGAGTGGCGCTGTTGCAGGACGACACCGATCTGGCGCTGGAGATCATGACGACAGCATTAGGCTTTCTACCGAACGACCCGAACATAGAGAGGCGGTACGCTGAACTGCTTGAAATGGTTGGCAGGTCGACGGAAGCAGATGAAATATTGCAGGACTTGTTGCGACGCAATCCTGAGGATGTGGTTGCACGACTTGCATTTGCGCGCATGACCTTGGCAAACGGAAAGACTGAAGCAGCCGAGGCGCAGTTTGAAGTTGTGTTGCAAAAGGTCCCAACCAACCGTGAGGCCATTCTGGGATGCGTGGATGCTTGTGAGAAGCGCGGCGATCTTGAGGCGGCGATGCGCAGGTTGGAAACATCGGTGGCAGCGATTTGACCATACCAGCCTTCAACCCGCCCGAGGATCCGGTGCTTCTGGCGCGCTATGTTGATTTGGCCTATCAGGCGAGCGACACCTCTAGGTTGCGCGTGTCTATTCCGAAAATGTGCCGAAACCTTCATGAGTTGGACCACGCCCACATTAAACGTCTGCTCGTTATTGCAACAAAGACGGATGACGCTGAGCTTGCCCATGCCATCGCCCAAGAAGTGCTGCGACGGAACGTGATCGACTACAGGACCGCTGTCGACATTTTCACTTTGGTAAGCGCCGAGGTTGACCACGAAAAACGGCGCGAAATACAAGTCGTCCTAGAAGGTAAGCTCAAGGACGTTGACCAAGCGCGTCTCAGAGTGTCCGGTGCTTTTTTCGAGTTCGGTTCAGAAGCAGCCTACCGTGAGGCACGACGCCTATTTCCAAAGGTGCGAACACCGCGCGAAGCCGCTTTCTTGGCAGATGCCGTTGCAAAGTCAGGTCGACCTCAATTGGCATCCCGGTTTCTAAGATTCTGTACGCGACGCTGGCCTCGGTCTGCACAGGTTAGAAACGCCATGATTATGGCGTTTTTGGCCGGTGGTCATATCAATGCTGCCCAAAGCTATCTGGATAGACAAGGCGATCGATGCACCCCACGTGACCTGGTCCCCATGCAACTGAGAGTTCTAATTCATGCCGGAAAGCTGAAATCAGCGGGAAAGCTTATTGAAGAAACCAGGAGGCCTGGGCGGGGCAAGGCTAATCCAACGGAGTCCTTGATGGTCTTTCTGGGCCTTGGCGACATCGAATTGGCGAAAAAGACGGTCTCGGATCACTTTCCGCACGAGAGGGCTCACTTTCGGGCTACGCACCTAGGTTCCCTGCTGAACGAACTCGAAATATATCAGTCGGCAGGATCACTCTCCGGTTCCCAATCTCGGGATGAGGTCGAAAGCTATTTCGCAGCGGCATCGCGTGTCGTGGATGATTGGGCGACCGAGAACGATGAACTTGGCACAGACAGTTTCGATGGAACACGGCGTATCCTTCAATACTGGGATGCCCCCGAACCCGGCTTCGCGGTTTCCGAACTCATGGCGACCTGGAAGAACATACCCGGATGGTCATATCTGCGGTTGGACCGTGCTGAAGCAATGGAATGGCTGCTCGCAACTTTTGGTGCCAAATATGTTCAGGCCTTTCGTTTGGCCAGAAATGTCGCCGAGGAGTCCGACTTTCTTCGCCTTTGTCTGCTGTATGAGGAGGGAGGGTTGTACGTCGATGCGGATGACAAACGCATTGCCCCGCCTGACGAACTTTTGCATGGCACCTCGGGGGCGATGCTTTTCAAAGAGCCGTTTGGGGCCTTAGCAAACAATATAATGTACAGTCCGCCACGCCATCCTGTTTTTGCGAAAGCCATTGAACTCTCGCTCGCGGCGCTCCTGGCCCGTGAAAGCGACTCGACTTGGTTCAAGACCGGCCCCGGTCTGATGACGCGCGCGACCGCGCTATTCATATTGGACGACCCTGCCGGTGCGGAAGAGCACCTGACGCTTCGACCTTATTTTGAGCTAAGGCAATACGTGCAGCCGCACATTCGCGCACCGCACAAGGTTTCGCAAAACTACTGGAATGCACCTCGCAACAGAATTGCAAACGCATTCGTCAAAGCCCTCGGCAAACCGCTCCCAGGCTAGCGGGAATAGCCGAAACCGCACCAAGCATCTGCGCCGTAGCGATCCTTTTCAAAGCACGCAGTTATGCTGGTAAGTGAAACAGCCCAAGACACGCCGCTTAAGAAGAGCTTTTCTACGGCTTCTCCCTAAAGCGGCCATTCGGGTTACCGGCTGGTATCCCTCACAAGGCGGACCAGGTTTTCCGCCTTGTGATTTCAGGTCAGAGGCCGGCTTCAGACATCAATGTCCAGGCCGCCGGCCAGATCCGCGCCAAAGAACTCTTCTCCAAAGTCTCCGCCATCGCTGTGGCCCGCATCGACGGCACAGGCATCCGTGCCGCACGCATCGTCATCCGTACCGCCGTCTGCTCCGCAGGCATAGCCGCCGCAGGTTCCGTCATCATCACCACGCATCCGGCTGACACCTTCGTCGCCTTCATCCCCTTCGTCATTGGGGGTGTTTTCGTTGCCTTCATTTCCTTCATCTTCGCCCTTAGCAATACCTTCATCGCCTTCATTCCCCTCATCGCCCTCGTTGCCTTCGTCAACGCCGATTTCATTGCCCTCATCCCCTTCATTGCCTTCATTCCCCTCGTTGCCCTCGTCAAAGGTGCTTTCGTTGCCCTCATCTCCCTCGTTGCCCTCATTGCCCTCGTCGCCTTCGTCGAGACCATCTTCATTGCCCTCATCGCCTTCGTTCCCCTCGTCATCCTCATTGCCTTCGTCATTGGCGTTTTCGTTACCTTCATCCCCTTCGTCGTTCTTATAAGCCTCGTCGCCTTCGTTGCCTTCGTCGGCGCCGGGCTCATTCCCCTCATCGCCTTCGTCGCCTTCGTCGAGCCCGTCTTCGTTCCCTTCGTCTCCTTCATCGCCTTCGTTGCCTTCGTTGCCTTCATCCTCTCCGGCCGCAATGCCTTCATCGCCTTCGTTATCTTCATTGCCTTCATTCCCTTCATCTTCGCCCGGAGCGATACCTTCATCGCCTTCATTCCCTTCATCGCCCTCGTTGCCTTCGTCCAGCGTCGGCTCGTTGCCTTCGTCGTGTTCGTTGCCTTCGTTGTCTTCATTGCCCTCGTCGTTGGGCGTCACCTCGTTGCCTTCGTCGCCCTCGTCGTTCGGAGTGGCGTCTCCTTCATTACCTTCATCCCCTTCATCCCCTTCATCGCCTTCATCATCCTCGTCATTCCCGGTCAGGTCGGGATCAGCAGGTTCGTTGCCCTCATCTCCTTCGTCATTGGGAACATTTTCATTGCCTTCATTGCCTTCATCAAACGGCAGGCCGCCTTCGTCGCCTTCATTGCCCTCATCGTCTTCGTTGCCTTCGTTGCCATCATTATCCTCGTTTCCTTCATCGCCTTCATCACCTTCATCACCTTCATCAAGCTCGTTGTTTTCATTGCCTTCATCACCTTCGTCGCCTTCATCTCCTTCATTGTCTTCGTTGCCTTCATCATTTTCGTTGCCTTCATCGCCTTCATTGTTTTCGTCGCCTTCATTGTTTTCGTCGCCTTCGTCACCTTCGTTGCCTTCATTGTCCTCGTTGCCCTCATTGAACTCATCGCCTTCGTCGCCTTCATCTCCCTCATCGTTTTCATTGCCTTCGTCATTTTCGTCGCCTTCATCTCCTTCATTGTCTTCGTTGCCTTCATCATTTTCGTTGCCTTCATCGCCCAAGTTGTTTTCGTCCCCTTCATTGTTTTCATCATTCTCATTGCCTTCATCGCCTTCGTTGTCCTCGTTGTTTTCGTTGAATTCATCTCCTTCGTTGCCTTCATCCCCTTCATTTTTCTCATTACCTTCGTCGCCTTCGTCTCCCTCGTCACCAAGGTTAAAACCTTCGTCGCCTTCGTTACCTTCGTCACCTTCGTCGCTTTCGTTACCTTCGTCGTTTTCGTTGTTCTCGTCTCCTTCGTTGCTTTCGTTTCCCTCATCGCCTTCATTGCCTTCGTCACCCTTGAAACTGCCTAAGGGATCCAGAGGGTCAAAGCCCTCGTTGCCTTCATTACCTTCGTCACCCTCGTTGTTTTCGTTACCTTCGTCGCCTTCATTGCCTTCATCGCCTTCCTGAAGGAAGCCCGTGTCTTCGTTGCCTTCGTCGCCTTCGTCGCCTTCGTCGCCTTCGTTGCCTTCATTGCCGTCAATCAGTTCGTTGCCTTCGTCGCCTTCGTCACCCTCGTTGTTCTCATTCGCCTCATCGCCTTCGTCGTTTTCATCGCCTTCGTCCCCTTCGTTGTCTTCGTTTCCTTCATCGAACTCGTCGCCGGATTCGTTGCCTTCGTTGCCTTCGTTGTTCTCGTCGCCTTCATCGCCTTCGTTGCCCTCGTTGCCTTCGTCGGCTCCAATCTCGATGCCGAGAGCGTCGGCTACTTCATTGCCTTCATTGCCTTCATCGCCTTCATTGTTTTCATCCCCTTCGTCGGCGCCGGTGAAGTCGGGGTCGTCCAAAAAACTTTCGTTGCCTTCATCGCCTTCGTTGTCTTCATTCCCTTCATTCCCTTCGTCGCCTTCATCGCCTTCGTTGCCTTCATCGCCTTCGTCGAATTCCTGAAGGAGACCTACCTGTTCATCGCCCTCATCGCCTTCATTGCCTTCATCGCCTTCGTCGCTTTCATCGCCTTCGTTCCCTTCGTTGTCTTCATTGCCTTCGTCGAATTCGTCACCGGATTCATTGCCTTCGTTTCCTTCGTTGTTCTCGTCGCCTTCATCCCCTTCGTTGCCCTCGTTGCCTTCGTCGGCACCGATCTCGATGCCGAGACCGTCGACTACTTCATTACCTTCATTGCCTTCATCGCCTTCATCGTTTTCATCCCCTTCGTCGGCGCCGGTGAAGTCGGGGTCGTCCAAAGAGCTTTCGTCGCCTTCATCGCCTTCGTTATTCTCGTTGCCTTCGTTGTTCTCGTCGCCCTCATCCCTTTCGTTGCCTTCGTCACCTTCATCACCTTCTTGAAGCAGCCCTACCTGTTCATCACCTTCATTGCCTTCATCGCTCTCGTCGCCCTCATCACCTTCATCGTTTTCGTTGCCTTCATCATCCTCATTGCCTTCATCGCCCTCATCACCGGATTCGTCGCCTTCGTTGCCCTCGTTGTTTTCGTTGCCCTCATCGCCTTCGTTGCCCTCATCGTCCTCGTCGCGTTCATCCCCTTCGTCGCCATTGATAAAGCCGCTTTCGTTCCCCTCATTGTCCTCGTCTCCCTCATTGAACTCATCGCCTTCATCGCCTTCATCTCCTTCGTTGGCGCCGTTTAAATCCGGATCATCCAGAACGGACTCATCCCCCTCATCCCCTTCGTCGTTTTCATCACCCTCATTGCCTTCGTTTCCCTCATTACCCTCGTCAAGTGGCGTAAATTCGTTGCCTTCGTTGCCTTCATCAAACAGATGAGGTTCATTGCCTTCGTCTCCTTCGTTACCCTCGTCGCCCTCGTCGTCTTCGTTGCCTTCGTCGCCTTCATCGCCTTCATCCCCGGTGTTTTCGTCCTGAGCCGGGTCAGGCGCGGGCATCCCACCAAAAATTTCAGAGGCTTCGGCCACGGACAGTTCCCGCAGGGCGTCCTGGTCTTGTCTTTGGTTAGCGTTCAAAGTCGCAATTGATTCTTTAAAAACTTCAAGCAGAGCGTTGGTATTATTGTCCATTTTTTCTTCCTCCTGATGCCCGTCGGGATTTTTCGCTCTTTCAGGGCAGGTTTTTTTCATGAATTTTTTGGCCTGCACGCCAGTTGCAAAATTCGCAGCATTCAGTTTCACCACCGTTGGATCAGGGCATGTGTCCTGATCTGAATATGCGCCCTGCGGGTTCGACAGCCCCCGGCCTCCGGGCTTGAGAACATTTGCAAAACGATCGGCGAATGGCCGAACATTCACGCAGTTCATCCAGGGTCGTGGAGCCTCTTTCCTGACACGTTCGCTCTGTTCGGCGACGCGGCCCACACCAGCAGGCAGAGAGGGCTGACCGACCTCAACAAAATCGCATCAAGAACATGTGGTCGAGATGCGCAAACTTCACTGATAAGGGCCTGCCCGAAATGCAGGCTCTCTACTCACCAGATCGCCACCCGATCGACTTTCCCGGGCGTCTCACGACCGGACGTCACATTTTTACGCGTTCTGTATTCAGGTTGCGGCAGACACGACCGCGCCAACAACCGGGTTCGCCCCCAAAACGCGTATTTTGCACTCATGTTAACCTTAAGTACGTCAATCACACAATTCGGATCTGTGAATTTCGTTACAGATCTAAAGCGCCCATCCTAGAAACCGGACCTCTCCCGACAGAATTGCCCGTCGCGCTGGTGGTGCAATGCAGAGGAAGGAAATCATCAAAGCGTGTGATCTTTGGGTCTGCAAATTCTTTGAAGATCAAAGGTAGCCTGACAGCGATACTTTCCCTGAAAGCGTTGGAATTATAGCAGAAAACTGCGTCTTCAATCGGATTTAAAGCGTGGCTGCACCGCTCAGTTTTTCCAAAGGGAACGGAGAGGCGCTGGGGAGCAATAAATCTGTTGCGCAACTAAAAGCATGAAGAAACGGAGTGCGGAAAGTCAATGACTCTCCGCCCCGTTTGGGAAGTTGAACGCTTTTCGGCCGGCAACCGACCTGGCATCAATCGCGGTTTGATCCGATTACCCGTGTGCGGTCTGGCTTGCACTGGCAAGCGCCTGATCCAGGCTGCGTGCCACCTGATCCACATCATCCATCGAAAGGCAAAGCGGCGGCACCATTCTCAGGCATTGCTGGAACGGGCCGGATTTTGACAGGATGATCCCTTGCGCGCGGCAGGCTTCGAACACTTCGGTTGTCATGTCCTTGTCAGGTGTCTTGCTGTCCCGATCCTTGACAAACTCCAAAGCCAGCATCAGGCCTTTGCCGCGAACATCGCCGATGGCAGGATACCTGTCTTTCAAGTCCTGCAGCCGCTCCAACAGTCTGGCCCCCACGTGCCGCGCGTTTTCCTGCAGCCCTTCATCGCGCATCGCAGCCAGTACAGCGCGGGCAGCTGCGGCCGAAGTCGGGTTTGCACCATAGGTGTGGAACATGAACTTCTCCGCCATCGGCTCAGCAATATGCTTCTTGGCCACGACGGCCCCGATGGGAAACCCGTTGCCCAGCCCCTTGGCCATGACAATAATGTCAGGGACGACGCCATCGGCTTCGAAGCCCCAGAAATGCGCACCGGTGCGGCCAAAGCCTGACTGAACCTCGTCCGCGATGTAGAGCCCGCCTGCGGCTCGCACACGTTCTGCGGCACCGGACATGTAGCCAGGGGGCATTTCGATAATGCCGCCATAGCCTTGCACGCTTTCCACAAAGATACCTGCAACCTGGCCCGAGGTCGCGGTGGCAATGGTGCGGTCAATCTCTTCCAGGTAAGGCTGAGTGCCGGGACCAAAGATTCCGCGATACTGGTTCGGTTCCGGCACGAAGGCCACGTTGCCCGGCATGCCCGGGTGGCGCCATCCCGAGATCCCGGTGATCGACTGTGCTGCCGCTGTCGGTCCGTGATAGGCGGTGCGCAGAGCCAGCAGGTCGAGATTTCCGGTATAGGTGCGTGCCATAGTCATCGCCAGGTCAATCGCTTCGGAGCCTGAATTGGTCAGATGCACAACCCAGTCATGACCTTTTGGCATGGTGGCCGCCAGTTCTTCGGCCAGATGTGCAGGGGTGGGGTGATAGAACATGGTAGTGCAATGGGTCAGCTCTTGCGCCTGCGCGGTGGCGGCGGCGACCACGCGCGGGTGCGAATGGCCGACCGAGATGCAAACATTCATGCCCAGAAGGTCGGTGTATTTGCGTCCGTCGGTATCCCACAAATACTGGCCCTGACCTTTCTTGAATACGATAGGTTCGCGAAAGGGGGTGAACCGGGTCAGCGAGGCGGCATAGAACTGGTCCCGCCGAGCGGCGGTATTGGAAAAGTTCCAATCGGTGTGCAGGGGGTGGTCGGTCATGTGGAGACTCCGGCTTTCAAGCGAGTGTTGTCAGGGTCAAAGGGGGCGTGTGGCAGAATCGTCGCGGCGCGATGCTGCCCAAGGATCGAGATCGTCAGCCCGTCGCGCGCCGCAGGGTCGCGCAGATAAGCCAAGGCCAGCACCTTGCCGGTGCGGTGTCCAAATGCGCCCGAGGTGGCAATTCCCACAGGCGCGCCATCTTTCCAGATCGTATGAGCGTAGAAGGGATCGACTTCTCCGCTTTCGATTTCGAGCAGCACCATGTCCCAGGCATTGTCGCGGGCCAGTGCCGTGCGTCTTTCCTTGCGAACAAACGGGGTCAGCCCCGCTTCCAGTGGGCTGCGTTCGGTGGTCAGGTCACTGCCCCAACCGCGATATCCCTTTTCCAGGCGCATGGAATTGGCGGCATAAGCGCCATAGAATCCAAGCCCGTGGGGTTTGGCGCGTGCTTCAAGAGCCAGGAATAGCGATGCGGCACCGGCACGGGGTACATGCAACTCCCACCCACATTCGCCAAGATAGGACACCCGCAATGCGCGCACCGCAACACCTTCGATCTGCGTTTCCCGTGCGGTGAGCCAGGGCATGTCGGTAAGTTCGGTCAGAACCTTGGTTGATTCAGGCCCCATGACGCCGATGACGGCGAATTCTTCGCAGACGTTCCGAACGGTCACGTCAAAGTCTGCGGCCAAACTGGTGAGCAGGTCATGGTCGATCTGCTCGGCTGCGGCGGCGCTGGTGAGATAGACGTGATCGTGCGTCAGGCGTGTCACGGTGAATTCCGACAGCACCCCGCCCGCAGGGGTCAACGCATGGGTCAGACCGATGCGGCCAGGTGCCACCGCCCGGTTGGCTCCAAGCGCTTCGAGGAAGGTGGCTACGTCGGGTCCGGTGACGTCGAACTTGGAAAATACCGACAGATCGGCCATGGCAACGCGATTGGTCGCGGTATCTACCTCGGCGGCCACCGGTTCGAACCAGTTGGCCCGGCGGAAGGTTTCGTCGGCCACGGCATCGGGCGTGCCCGAGAACCAGTTCGGTCGTTCCCAGCCATAGGCTGCGCCCATGACTGCGCCGCGTTCAACCATCAGATCATGAAGCGGGGACAGACGCAGGCCGCGCCCGGCGGGACGCTCCTCATGCGGGTAATGGACGCCGAATTGCAGGCCGAAACACTCGATGGCCTTGGAAACGCGATAGTCGCGATCCGCCCAGGAGCCAAAGCGGCGACTGTCTACTGCAAGCGCATCCATTGGCGGCGCGCCATGGGTCATCCAATGAGCCAGGAAACAACCCGCGCCTCCGCCTTCCATCACGCCCATGGACGATCCGGTCAGCAACCATGCGTTGGGCAACCCGTGTGCGGGACCGATCAGCGGGTTTGCGTCAGGCGTAAAGGTGATGGGACCATTGATCACCGATTTGACACCGCTGGTCTCCAGCGCGGGAATGCGTGCCATGGCCGCGGTGATAATGTGCTCGACGCTGTCCAGATCCGGCGGCATCAGATCGGCGCCGAATTCGGGCGGAACACCATCCACCGACCAGACCTTGGCGTCTTTCTCGTACGGTCCCAGGATCAGCCCGTCGCGTTCCTGGCGGACGTACCAGCTTTCTTCCGGGTCGCGGATGATCGGAAGCTCGGGCAGGCCCTGCGTGACCCTGTCCTGAACCGCGCCCACCGTATCGGTTACAAGATACTGGTGCAGTACCGGTACCGAGGGGATGTTGAGCCCCATCATGTGGCCTATTTCCCAGCCCCATGTTCCGGCGGCGTTGACAACGTGTACGGTCTCGATGGTTTCTTTCTCGGACACGATCCGCCAGTGATCGGCTTGGCGTTCGATTGCGGTTACCGCACAATTGCGCAGGATGCGCGCGCCGCCACGCCGTGCGACTTCGGCCATGGCATGGGTGGCAAGCGTCGGGTCCACATGACCGTCATCCGGTTCATAGATGCCGCCGATCAACCCCTCAAGCTTAGCCAGCGGGAACAGTTCGGCGATGCGGTCGGGCGTCAGGATTTCCAGCGGATAGCCGGTAAATTCCGACAAGCCTGCCACGTGGCGAAATTCGTCCATACGGTCCGGGTTGCGGGTGATGCGCATCGCGCCAGAACGGTGGAACCCGCAATCCCGCCCGGTTTCCTGGGGCAGAATATCACGATAGAGCCTGACCGAGGTGGCGCGCAGTTCCTGGATCGTGGGGTTGTGCGCGAAATGGGTACACAGCCCGGCCGCATGCCAGGTTGACCCATGGGTCAGGTCGTTCTTTTCCACCAGCAGAACATCCGACCAGCCGGCCTTGACCAGATGGTACAGCAACGAAACCCCCATGGCCCCGCCGCCAATGATTGTGACTTGCGCTTTGGTCATCCGCGCATCCTTTCGCCTGTAGGATCGAAGGGGGGGCGGCGCAGAGCCTGCGCCGGATACTCCTGTCCTGCGATCCGGAGTGTGAAGTTTCGACCGCAGGTTTGGGCCGACGTTTCGCCCGGCTGAACCCGGACCATGGCAAAGCAAAGGTCCAGCCCGGTTCGTGGCCCGCGCCCGCCAGAAGTGGTGAAGCCCACATGGGTGCCATCCTCGTATACCGGTTCGTCATGCAACAGCAGCGGGGAGCCCTGAACCTGCAGCAGGACCGCACGCTGAGTGACGCCTTGGGCCTTTTGCTGTTCCAGCGCGGCCTTGCCGGTAAAGTCCTTGGACCAGTCGATGGTGAAGCCCAGCCCGGCCTCCAAAGGGGTGATCTCAGGGCCCAGCTCGTGCCCCCAGTGGTGAAACCCTTTTTCCAACCGGCAGCCGTCCAGAGCGTAGAGCCCCATTGGGCGCGCGCCTTGTTTGATCAGGGCATCGAAGATGGTACCCGGTATGTCACTGGGCCCGTGTGGAGTGGTTGTGGGCAGCCATATCTCATAGCCGTACTCGCCGACAAAGCTCAGCCGCTGGACCCAGACTGGGCTGCCGCCCAGCTTCAGCTTTCGCAGCTGCCCCAGATCAAAATCGCCCAAATCCTGCCCGGCAAGCTGTTCCATCATCTTACGCGCACCGCCACCCATGAGCCCCAGGATCGCGAAGTCTTCTGTCTGGTCCCGCAGGGTGACGTCAAAGCCGCGCAACTGGCGACGGAGCCAGGCCATGTCGCGGTGTCGGGTGGCTGCGGGGCTGGTAATCCGCGCTCCATTGGGGGCGTAGCATTGAACCGTGGCGTCAATCTCGATCCCGCCGCGTTCGTTCAGAAACGGTGCATATCGGACATGCTCGTCCGGGCCAAGGCGGCGGCAGGACAGGTGATTGAGCGCCTCATAGACCTGATCGCCGATCAGGCACAGCTTGGTCATCGGTGCCAGATCCAGCAGGACGGCACCCTGATCCATGGTCGCGGCTTCGGCCTGTGCCAGCGGCCACCAGCCTTGATCTCCAATCGAGTAAGGTTGCTCCGGGCCAAAGTACAGGCCGCGCTCCCATCCTGCGGTCACGCCAAAATGTGCACCTTGGGCGGTCCAATGGTCATGCAAAGCGGACTTTCGCAAGCCACGTCCGGCCTTTGGCTGTTTATAGGGCCAATGCAGGGCAAAGAGGTCGGCAACCGCTTCCTCCATACGGGCGGCCATGTGATGCGGCGCGGCCGTGGTCGGATCGATGCGGGCCACATCCACTTCCCACATGTCCATGGGTGGATGGCCATCCAGCATCCAATCCGCCAGTACGCGGCCGATCCCGGCCGAGGACATCACGCCCACTGAATTCATTCCAGCCGCCACAAAAAGCCCATCGACCCGGGTTTCACCTACCAGCGGCCGGGTGTCGGCTGTGAAGCTTTCGGGGCCGTTCATGAAATGCTGGATACCAACATGTTCCAGGCTGGGGCACAGCTCCAGCGCGGCCTCCATGAAGGGCGCGAACTGGTCCCAGTCCTCGGCCATTTCAAGGAAGGGCCGGTCGCCTTCGGGGCCATAGGCGTCCCAGCATTTGGCATTAGGTTCAAAGCCGCCGATGACCAGTTTGCCGGCGTCGCCCTTGATATAGATCCCGCGGTCCAGGTCTCTGACCACCGGAAACGGGTTGGGCAGATCCGGGATGACTTCGGTAACCACATACATGTGTTCGACAGCCTGCAAAGGCAGTGCCACACCTGCAGTCGCGGCCAGTTCGCGCGACCAGGCCCCGGTCGCGATAACCACTTGGTCGGCGTCCAATTCCGTCCCATCAGGCAGGATCACACCCGTGATGCGGCCGTTGGTTTGGCGCAGCTTCTGCACACCGCAGTTTTCGTGAATGGTCACGCCACGATCGCGTGCACCCTTGGCATAAGCCATGCACAGATCGACTGGATTTACATTGCCGTCTTCGGGGACAAACAAAGCGCCGACATAGTCGCTTACATCCAGCAAGGGCAGCGGGACTTCAGCAGCCTCGACCAAGCGGGGTGTCAGGCCCAGTGTCTGCCCCAGATCGGCAATCCGTCTCAGTTCGTCCAACCGTTCCGGCACGCGGGCCAGCCAATAGCCTTCGGTTTGCCGGTACCCTGTGGAGAGGCCGGTTTCAGCCTCCAGTTCGGGAAAAACCTCCAGCGCGGCCATGGCCAGCCGGGTCATGTTCGGAGTTGCGCGCAGCGGTCCCACGATCCCTGCTGCATGCCAGGACGTGCCTGATGTCAGCTGGTTGCGCTCCAGCACGCTCACGTCATCTGCCCCGCGTTTGGCCAGATGGTAGGCGAGGCTCAGACCGATGGCGCCACCGCCGATGATAACAATGCGGCTCATGCAACACTCCATTGACGAAAAAGGCGCGGCGTCCTTAGGGTGGGGGCATGAATATACATGCTTTGTGGTGCCACCCCCGCTCGGTCTCGACCGCTTTTGAACGTATCATGCGCGAACGGGGCGATCTTTCCGTGCTGCATGAGCCTTTCATGTATCATCATTACCTGACGACCAAGGATCGGCTGTTTCCGGGGTTCAAGCCCGAGCCGGGACATCCCACGACCTATGACGGGATCCGGGAAATGATTTTGAACACGGCCCGGACAGGCCCGGTGTTTTTCAAGGACATGGCCTATTATGTGGCTGTGTCTCTCCCGCGCGACCCGGAATTTGCGAAGCAGATGAGCCATGCGTTCCTGCTGCGCGACCCGGTCGAAGCGGCGCTGTCCTATGCCAAAAAGGACGCGGAGTTTACACGGTTGGAGCTGGGCCACGAAGCTCAGCACGCGCTCTATTCCGCATTGGTCGGGTTGGGACATGATCCGCTGGTGATCACTTCGGATCAGCTGCGCCGCGATCCGCAAACCACTTTGCGTCGTTACTGGGCTCATGTCGGGCTTGAGTATCTGGAGCACGCGTTCACCTGGGACAACGCCGTTCCCGAAGGCTGGCAATCGGTTCAAAGCTGGCATGCTGAAGTTCTGAACAGCGGCGCGATCAAGGCGCCCGAGGTCACGGATTCTCGGGCTGAATTGGATGCGCTGGGCGCGCCCTTCACCGATCACGCGCAGCACCATCTTCCGTTTTACGCGCAGATGCGTGAAATTGCTGAAACGCAGGCACATCAGAAATAATCCCTGTCGGGTTTTTCGGCCTTTCGTTGCGCGATGTAGTCCTGCAAAGCCGCGTCGATTTCAGGGTCCAGACCGGGATCCTGATAGCTCGCCAACCTTTCCTTCCACAGAGCATTTGCCCGCGCCGCGGCATCCAATTCACCTGCCGCGTGCCATTGCTCGAACGAGTTGTCATCCGGGGTCCAGGGCCGGAAGAGGGCCGACATGAAATTGGCCTGCGTATGTTCAGAGCCCAGGAAATGCTGCCCCGGGCCGGTTGTTGCAATGGCCTCCATCGCTTGAGCGTTTTCGCTCATGTCGATACCATCGAAGAACCGCCCGATCTTGCCGCACAGGTCATGATCCAGCACTGTCTTCTCGAACGAGGTGACGAGCCCGCCTTCCAGCCACCCGGTGGCATGGTTGATCAGGTTGGCCCCCGCAAACATCGACATCATCAATCCCCAGGCCGCTTCCTGCTGGCTTTGTGCGTCGGGCAGTTTGGAGGAGCTGAGTGTCCCGACAGTGTGCAGCGGCACGCCCAGCCTGCGGGCCAGCTGACCTGCGGCAAGCACCATCAGCCCGGCTTCCGGCGTCCCAAATGTCGGTGCACCGGATTTCATCGACATGGTCGATGCAAAACTGCCCATCAAACAGGGCGCACCGGGATTGACCAGCTGGGTCAGGGTCATCGCTGCCATGGTTTCTGCCAAGACCTGTGCAAGTGTCCCAGCTACGGTTGCAGGAGACATCGCACCGGTCAGCACCCAAGGGGTACACGCGACCGGCTGCCCAGCCCGAGCATAGGTTTTCAAGGCGCCGGACATGTGGCTGTCCATCACCAATGGCGCATTGGTGTTAGAAACACAGTAGAGAACAGGATTTTCCGCCACAAAGTCTTTGCCGAACACGATCCTTGCCATGTCGATGGCGTGCCCGGCACGTTCGGCCCCGATGAAGGCGCCCATGAAGGCCCTGTCCGAATGGCGAATATGGCCGTAGAGCATGTCCAGATGGCGCTTGTTGGCCGGTAGATCCACCGGTTCGCAAACCACGCCGCCTGAATGATGCAGCCAGGGCAGGCTGTGGTGCAGTTTGACCAGATTGATGAAATCCTCGTGCGAGGCATAGCGGCGACCACGGTCCAGATCGTGCACGAAGGGTGGCCCCCAGGATGGGCACAGAACGCTGGCGTCTCCGCCCAATTGGATAGTGTTGGCCGGGTTTCGGGCATGCTGCGTAAACTGGGAAGGCGCTGTTGCGGTGATGGTTTTTCGGCAGAACCCCGGGGCAAACCTGATGCGGGTGCCGTCCACATCACAACCGGCATCGGCAAAGATCTTCAGGATCTCGGGATCGTCCTGAAATTCCATGCCCGTCTCGGCCAGAATGGTGTCCGCATTGGCTTCGATCTGTTCCAGCCCGGCTTCGCTGAGCACATTGAATGTCGATAGCTTGCGTTGAATGAACGGGGCTCGCAGAGCATCAGGGCTGCGGGCTTCAGTTGTCCTGCGACGGCGAGAGGAACGAGTACGTGTCATGGCGCGATGCTGCCGCAGCGCTTGACGGAAACCAAGAAATTCCGGACAGTATAAGCAACACTTATACTAAGGATGCGCCGTGATGGACCGCCGCACATTGTCACATGGCCTCATGCGCTCGCTCGAGGTCTTTGTCGCAGTTGCCGAGACCGGGCAGATGCGCGCAGGCGCAAAGCTTCTGGGCCTGTCGCAACCGGCGGCATCCCAACATATCACGGCCCTTGAAAAAGCCTTTGGTACTGTGTTGTTGGATCGCAGTACCCGACCGGCCAGACTGACCTATGATGGGTTGCGCCTGCACGGAAAGGCCCAGAAGATCCTCGATGCGCTTTCGGACATGGAGACCGAATTGCGGCATGTCGGTCAGAAATCTCTGACCTTGCTCAGGGTGGGGATACAGGCCTCTATCGCGACGACGCTCACGCCTTCTCTTATCAACCTTGCGCAGCGTGTGTTCAATGTCGAAGACATAACGTTACATGCCGGTCAAAGCGGTAATCATGAACATCTGCTCCGGACAAAACAGGCCGATCTGGCTATCACGTCGAACCCGTTTCTGGATATGGACGGATTGGAGCGCCATCACGTCTTGACCGAAAAATACCTTTTGGTCCTGCCCGAGCGCTATGACGGGCCGACCGACAGCTTGGAAGCCATTCAAACCCGGCTCCCGCTGGTCAGATTCGGCGACACGACCAACGCCGGTCGTCAGATCGCCCAGCACCTGCGTCGTTTGCGGTTTGAGCCGGGCAAGGTGATTCAGGCGGATCGGTCCAGCATGGTGACGTCCTGCGTGGCGGCCGGGCAGGGGTTCAGCCTTTTGACGCCGACCCTGCTGATTGACGGATTGGTCGAAAACATGAGCCTGCGCTTGGAAGAACTTCCAGTTTCCGGCCTCTCGCGCACTTTGACGGTGGTCGCTAGAAAGGATGAATTGCAGAGCTTCCCAAAAGCCTTGGCCGAGATGGCCGAACAAACGTTGGTTCAGCAAATCAGCCGCCACGTGGGCGCGATCGGAGCCAGAAATGTAGAAACTGACCGGGTTTGACTCTGGTCATTGGCTGGCGGTCTTTGGGCGTCTATGCGTCATTACTTTCGGACGGCTTTGCCGTTCTTTCACCCACGCGTGCCCGAGATGTTTTTTTTTAAATCAGTTGAACTGACCGCTGCTAGAGCGTCGACCCGCACGAATCCGCGACCGCGCGCGCCTCCTGTTTCTTTGAGCGCAACTTGTCCGACACGAAAAACAGGTCGCACATCAGCTGCCCAGTGTTCGGTCGTTTGGTTCTTTCGTTAACTTAACGTGATTTCTTTTTTGTGAATTCGCCTCCAATTTCCCTGGCGTGGCAAAAAATGCTTCTGTTCAACACGTTGCGGGGGGATCTTCATGGTTATCAAAGTGTGAATTGCATATTGATCTGAAGAATTTTCAACAGTTAGATCAAACGAAGGAAATTTGTACCGGAGGAATTTCATGGCACATAGGGCGCTGTCGTATGATTTGAGCAAAAAGCAGTCATCGGATGCAACCTGTGGGTCAGGACAAGCCCGATCTGCCGGCGAATTTCACCGCTTCGGGAATCTGGCACCATCAGCCAAGACGCTGGACGCGCGTCACTTGATTGCCTTGGCGCGGATGATCAATGCAACTGCGGCAACCAGTGCTCCGGAGAAGGAATTGCTCAATTCTGCGACCGGCGACGGCCAGCGTCCGGGCGTGCCGGCGGGGTATACCTACTTGTTTCAATTGGCTGCCCACGATCTGACGCACACTTCGCTGGCAGCGCGCAGCTTTGCTGACAATCGGGTAGACCCAATAAACTTGCGCCGTCAGGGACTGCAATTGGAGACTGTATTCGGGGGTGGCGCCGAAGGTTGCCCGTTTGCCTATGATCGAGCGACTGACGGACGAGATCGGTTGCGCCTGGGGCAGGTCGAAAACACGTCGAGCCCGGAGTACTTCACCGACCGCATCGCCTGGAGCAACCCGGTGCGGGATCTTCCGCGCATGGCTTATCATGGCGATGGTCGCGACAAGCCAAGGTTGATGAGCGATGTTCTGATCCCGGATCCACGCAATGACGACAACAACCTGCTGGCACAGATGACGGTGGTCTTTCACCGGCTCTACAATCGTTTGGTCGAGAACAGCGACATCATCGCCGAACACCATGAACGCGCCCGGATTGCACGGTTTGCCACGGTGCGGATCTATCGCCGAATTCTGCGAGAGGATTTGCTGAAACGTCTGTTGTTGCCCGAGGTGCATGAACGCTATGCGCAAGACGGGATCCGTATGGATATCCCGGATGAAGATGGGTCGGTCACGCGAGAGTTCGCCTTTGCCGTGGGGCGTGTGGCCCATGCGATGGTGCGGGACAAATACAAACTGAACAGTGACCGCGGGCCAGTGCCGCTGCAACTGTTGATTGCCGCATCCTCGCTGCACCTGCCCGGAATGGTGCCGACGCCCAAGAACTGGGTGATCGATTGGTCGCTGTTCTTTGCCGAAGAGGGGGACACACAGGTGCCCGAAGACTTCAATTGGGCGTTACGCTTCGGTCCGCATGTCGCGCCGGACATGACCAAACGCGATAGCGCACCGGCGGGTAAAGACGAACACCCTGACGGAACGCCTTTCCGAGACCTGGTGCGCGAACACCTGATGGACTTGGCCCCGTTAGAGGAGCTTTGCGAATTCATAGCGCAGGATCCCGTCTTTGGTTCATGGGAGTATTTCCAACCGCAAACAGGCCGGACAACGCGTCGTGACTTGTTGGACAAAGAGTTGCGATGGCTGTCCTCCAAACCGGGGCGCGGTCGGGTTGAATGGAGCGAAGAAGACCATCAGGCGGTCCTGGATAATCCGCCTTTGTGGCTGTTCTTGAAATGCGAGGCCCGCGCGCTGGGCCAGGACGGTGCCAGATTGGGTCCCTTGGGGTCGATCCTGCTGGCCGAAGCGATGTGGGCAGCCTTTTCCGAGGAGCAGCCAGGACCGGATGTGGAAGATGCCAAGCGACTGGAAGCCAAAGCATTTGAAGGCATCAGTCCTGCGACCATGCCGCAACTGCTGAGCCTCATGACAGAAGAGAAATAAATCAAAATCCAAAACAAGGAGGAATAGGATGACACGTCAGGATATGGAAATCAGGGACTTCGAGGCCTTTGGCCGGATCATTATCGAATGGGCCAAGAACCCTGATGATGCGCCGCGCCGCGTCGGAGAGTTCCGCGACAAGGTGGCCGAAAACATCGTCTTTCTCGGAGGCAGTTTCGCGAATGATGATCCCATTGATCTGTTCCAAGCTCCACCGCGCTCTCGGTTGAGCCTGATGTTACCGCACCCGGATGATCTGACCGAGATGCCCGACGGAGAAGAATACCCGCTCCCCGGTTTCTATCAGCTCATGGCGTTTGGCGGCATGCAGCCCAACATCGCCGACAATAACGACTTCCGCAGTTGTCGAATTGCGGATTACGTCATGCGTAAGTGCGTCTGACATCGAAGGTCGAAATCAATCCCATTGCGGCAGGTCGTACCCGAGTGCGATCCTGTCGCTTTGTATCAGATCCGGGACCGGCAGGCCCGCCAAGCGCAGGCCGTCCCGGAAGGCCAGCCAAGTATCGCGATTGCGGATCGGGAACCCGCTGACCACCCAGCGTGTAATGTCTTCGGGGGCGGGTTGCGACGGGTTGGCCCAATTCTCCAGTGCAATCTGTTGGAACCGCTGTGCAACCTGCGCCGCTTCATCCGTTCTTCCGATCAAGGCCAGCGCCGCTGCATGCCATGCCGGCACATCATGCGAGACTTCGTCGGCTTTTTCCGACGCATCAATGCAACCCTGATAATCGCCAGTCAGGAAATGGGTCGCGGCAATGTAGGACCAATGGGTTCCCTGCAAGCGGAAGTCGAGGGTCTGCAACAGGTTGACCAGTTTCTGCGCGGCCACTCCATGATCGCAAAAGGCCAATCCGACAGCCGAAGAGGTGATCGTCCATGGATCATTTTCGTTGTATTGAAATGCCAGATCAAAGGCCAACTCTGCCCTCTCGAACTGACGTGACATGGCACAGCTCCAACCCATCGCCAACTGACCGCGGCTGTCCATGGGATCCAGTTGTACCGCTTGACTGGCAAGACCCAATGCCTTGGCGTGAAGCTCGGGCGTACTGTAAAGACCCGGAAACGAGATCTGGCGCATGTTCTCGATCGAGGCCCGGCTTGAAAAGGCGCGGCTGAAATTTGGGCTGTCCTGGATCAGCGCGTCCAGCTTGTCTTCGGCGGCGCGCCAGCTTTCCGGGCTGAACTGCAAGATCAGACCTTGTGCCTCCAGCCAGCGGGCATAAACGTCTTCCTGCGTGTTCGAACCTGCATTCTGGTGTTGGTGCGCCGCTGTCAGGTGAATATTCAGGGAAACTGCCAGACGGCTGATGATGCCGCCACGCACGTCGCTGAGGTCGATCATCGGGCGAGAGAAGTCTTCGGACCAAAGCAACTCACCCGTGCGCGGTTCCGCCAGGAGGACCTTGCAGTTCACCTGGTCAGCCGTTTCAGAGGCAGAGAGCGTCAAAGCGTAATCCGGTTGCCGCGCCAGCCGAATTCCGTCCTGCATCAACATTGCGTCAAAGATCTGCCATTCCCGGAACCGGACAAGACTGGCACAAAAATTTTCGCGCAACGTGCTGACATGATCGCGCGCGTCCGGGGTCAGGTGGTCATCTCGGGTTTTCTGAACAAGGATACAGGGCCGCGGCGAGCTTTTTGGGGCAGGGTCCGAGGACGCAAGTTTGATTTCAACAATCAGGTCCTGCGTCTCGGTCGAAGGCTCCTGACCATAGGCTTCGTCCAGCGCATTCCACAAAGACTGGTAAACTGTCAGAGCATTGGCAGTCTGTCCGTTTGCCCGATAGGCTTGGATCAATTCCCGTGCAAAGGCTTCATCCAGTGGATCCAGACCGACCAATAGCCGCAAGGCTTCCAGTTTTGTGTCTGCATCAGCAGAGGATCTTCCAATCCTTTTAAGGTTCTGTTGTGCCTTCCGTAAGGCAAAGGTCCGGTAGTCCCGCAGACGTTCTTGGAACAGGTCGCTGACGCCATCGAGTCCGGGGAACAGGCTGTTTTGCAAATCCGGGATCGAGGAAAGACTGGAAATAAGGCTGGCAGCATCGGCACCATCGGTCAGCGCATCGATATCCGTTCGGATCAGGTTGGCATCCAGCCAGATCTCGCGCCGATCCGCATGAAATCCTTCAAACCCCGCTTTCTGAAAAACAGATTTCAGGGTCCAGATCGCATTGCGCAGACTGGTCTGGGCGGCGCTTTCATCGCTGTCGCTCCAAAGCAGTCCTCGCGCGGTTTCACGGCTGCACCGATATCCGGTTTCCATGATCAGAAGGACCAGAAGCGCCTGCGCCTTGACCTTGCGTAATCCAAGGCGCTGCCCGTTAAAATGCAGCTCGACCCCGCCGACAAGTGTCAGATTCAGTTTCCCGTCCTGCACGTCATCCGAAGGATGAAACTGCTCAGTCAACACGTGTGGCCTCCTAGGCAAACAATGCAATTTCTGCAAAGCTGGTCAAGTGGGTAGCCGATGCACCGGGACCCGGTGCATTGTTGTCTGTATGACTCGGGAGTAACCTCTCTGAAAACGTTTTGACCACCTGGAAACCGGGTGCGATTTCACCCAGCAGACAATAGTGCAGATCCAAACGCGCATAAGTCTCTGTGAGTGCATGGCCGCCGCTGAAAGAGGGCAAGGGAGCCTCTCCACAAGTTCTGTCCGCAAGCAGTTCGTTCAGGCTCACACGCTTGGCAAGGGTCAGGTCGTGGCGTTCTGAGGCGCTCAGTGTTGCGAAACCCTTGTGGGTTACACGCGATTGGGTCAAAGACAATCCAAATTCAGAGAGCACAAGTTCCCGTAATGCCGCCCGAACGGCGTCCACTGGATCAGGTCTGGCCGCACATCCAAAGCTGAAATTGAAGCCGTCGGGATCGCAGGAGCCAGCGAAGAGGACCGGAAGACCAAGCTCGTTCTCCAGGCTCAACACAACGGTGCGTCTGGGACGGTCAGGTCCCAGAAGGTCCACGACCAGATCATCGGCCGCAATCTGTCGAGCCCGCAGCACGCCGCCCCACCAGCGGTGTACAGTGTCCCGTTCGATCAGTTCGAGAGCCCCGTGTGCCATCGCGTCCGAAACTGTTGAGGCAGCCCCGAGCCCTTCGGACTGATGTCGGCGGTCAGGTAGTCCCACTCGGCACAGCTCGCGGGGCAGGGCGATAGGACTGCTGTCCGAAAGACGAAAGCCCTCGACCCAGGATGTGGGAGCGCAGTTCAAGCCCGGGTGTTCCGTGAGTGCCTTTGGCAGAGTTCCTGACGCCTCGGGTAGGGCAGGGCGAGCCAACGCCAATTGTTCTGCGGCCTCTCCACACATCCGGACAAGTGCCTGCTCGACGGTTGACCCGGCCCCGGAAACAGCAATTCCGTGGCGGGTGACCCCACCGCTCAAGACGAGTTTCGGGGCTGAAGGGCTGCGCCCGTGAAACAGATAGTCCAACTTTGAGAGGATCGGCCAGCATGTCGGCTGCGCTGGTAAGACGTGACCTGTGCCCAGTGCGGCGCCGATATTTGGCGTCTCGTATTCTTCCAAGTCCATCAACATCAATTCAGCCAACCCACACTCGAACAAACAACTGCACCCTCAAGGACATGGAAGTCAAAACCACTGGTTTGAACAAATGCCCATTTCGGCTGCGTGAATCCGCAAAACCGTGTCGATCACGTTACGATTCACGGTGCGATCACGTTGGCTGATTAACCTTTTGGAAAGGTGGAAGGCCAGAGCAGATTCGCTCTGGAACACGGGAGAAGACCCATGGGTGGAAATACCAGACAAACCAGCGCTGACGCAGGTATGGAAACGACAATCCTGGCCGTGATTGAAAACGATAGGCAGGAGCGGGTGACCGAAGTGGTTACCATTCCCGTTCGGCAGCCGATCTCGCGACTGCATGGAACATGGCAGGTACAGCCGCCTTGCAAACGATGCCAGTGGGAAGATCCACGGGACCAGACTTGCACCTGTTGCGGCAAAACCATCGGACGTCCCACGTCGATTGAGGCATTGGACGGGTCATTTGAGGTGTTGCCCGGACCAACCGATCCGCGCGAAGGTGGCTTCGAGTTCCTGCCGGCTTCGGAAACCGAGGACGGGATCTCGGTCCGCAACGAAATCTGGCCCGAACTGGATATCGGGTTCCACAAGGTTTTTCCCCAGCTTAACGGAGCCCGTCTGGACCTGGATATGCATCTGACCGAGGTCATCACATCCGGCGACACAGCAGGCGTCGTACGGACCGTGATCATCCAGTCGCACAAGTTTCGGTCTGACCGGGTGGTGCCGGATTGGGAGGATCTGTCTCGCGCCAGAACTTTCAGGGGGGCCTGCGAAGTCATTGCCGACATATACCGGCGGTATGGCGAACGTGTAGTAGCCTGAAGCGCGAAGCAGCAGACACTCTCATGATCACGAATGCTCAACAAGGCAGCATGAAAAGGGTTTCTCCCCGCTTTGCAGAGGATGTGACGGGCGTTGGCTACCTGTCCGCTCTCCGGCGCGTCCTCTGCAAGGCATGGAGTTTGGTTCCTTTACCGAAGAATAGTTCGTCAATGGGTCACGGGGCGCGGAGGCAAGGATAATGGAATCCAAAGTTTACGCGGTAGACCATCTGCGCTTGACCTTTCAGAAGGCATCTCCCGCGAACCTCCTGGTCGAAGCCGAAGGACGTGCTGCCAGTTCAGGTTGGCAAAATGCTCGGCTGATCCCGCATCACTACTCCTCCCCGCCGGCGGATGGGGTGCTTGGGTTGGATTTTCTGGCTCAGTCCCCGTCCGCCGGATCGATCGTGTTGCCGGTTCTTACCCATGTCCATTGCCATACGGTCCTGTCGATAGAAGATCCGATTAACTTTTGGGGGGATGGTCTGGATCTGAAGGGGGTGCGCTGCGAAGGCGTGGCCAACACCAAGATTTCCCTTTTCGATCCGCAGCATGGCAAGTGTGACTTGGTAGTTGCTGCGGATCCGTTGACCGGTGCCGTCATCCCCAGTTTCCAGCGCGATATTCGCCCTTTGTTTCGTGACAAGGACATCAAGGCAATGCTGGCGGTGCGGAACCTGAATCTCGCCTCGCATACAGAAGTCCGTCGTCACGCCAAGCTGATCTTCGAACGTCTGGAGGACGGCTCAATGCCGTGTGACGGCGGCTGGCCCCAAGCTGACCTCGAACTGTTCAGGGCGTGGATAAAGGCGGGAACGCCGCCCTGACGAAACCGAATTCCGATTGTCGCAGGACTGTGGCGGATCTCTGCGTCTTTCGGATATGCCGAATTGCAGGTGGACATGTTCCCCGAACCCAGCAAACGCTCTTCGAGGAAACTATCCCCCGTGAGACCTGCAAACCTCGGCGAAAGGCCCGATCCGGAGGAGCGCCGAACTTCCTGACGGTTGCATCCTCCGGTCGGCCAACTTGTCATGAGCGCGTTGGTGCTCAATCCGCCTTGGATGTTGCTTGGTTTTGCAATTCCCGGAGTTTTGCCAGCGCGCGGTGACTGTCCGTTTCGGGAACAAAGACATGATCATGGTGAAAAGCCGCCACCATGTTGCAGGCTATGCCTGCCTCACCCAGGGCCGCAGCGACAGCAGCTGTCAAGCCTACCCCTTCGAGTGAGGAGTAGACGTTCAATGTGATGCACTGCATTGCAGGTGCACTGGGTAAACCGTGACGTTCAGCAACGTTGCACGGGAGGATCAGCGACAATCCTTCGGCCTCTTGGAAAGAAGCAATAGCCTCAGGCAACAGGGCCGGTGCCTGGGTCTTGTCACAGGAGACGAAGACATACGAACCGGGTTGTAATTGGGGCGTCATGTTGGTGATCATGTCTTTTGCGGTATGAGCGATCTTTGGCATTTCCGGCCTTGTCCAGATTTGGTTTTACCGCCAGTTTTGGCATGTTTTGAGTGCCGGACGCATCCAAATTCGCCAATCGGGGTCGTTCTTGCCCGCCCGATAAAAGGAGGCGGAGCTTTGGGCTGAACAGGTCAGAGCCACTAAGACCTGTTCATTTGTGGTAAGATGGCAGGGCATCACCCCATTCCGGGATGTGTGTTTTATTGAAGGGTACTCGTTATGACTTCTACAAGCTACACGATGGTGACCGTCGCAGCCTGCGATCCGGCGTATACTAATCAGGCGCTGGACCACATTGGTACATTGTCCGAAGAACTGAAGGCTTCAGCCGGAGCGTTGATCACGCGGTACGGGGTGATTGCAACTGGTGAACATGCGGGAAGCCTGATCCTGATGCAGGGTTATGCCGAATTGAATGGGATTGATGCGGCTTTTGGAGTTTACGGCCAGTCCGCCGCCTACCAGTCCTTGATCGGTAGTGGCAAGATCGAAGTAACCTTGCGCAATCTTCTGAAAGTTGAACCTTTGGAGCTGCAGAACCAATCAATGGATGTGCCCGCCCATGGCGTCCTCACGCGCTGGGCGGCGGCTGATGCAATGATCGACCGGCTTGCAGGACTGGTGCCGACATTCGAGGCTAATGGTGCAATGTTCATGCGGTACTGGACCATCATGACAGGGTCCCATGCCGGGCGCCGGCTGATGGCCGTCGGGTATCCTTCGATGGACGCGATAGAAAAGACATACACAGCGCTGCGCGCCAGCGATGCCTATACGTCCATTGCGTCTGAAATCGGGATCGACTTCCGCAACATTGTTCGGATTGCGGGCTAGTTCTTAGCCTTTCGTTTTGAAAAGCGGCCAGCGTAAACACCGCTGGCCGTTCTGTTTTTGCACCGCTTAACCGTAGCGGTAAGGCCGACCGGCCTTAAGCATATCGGCATTGTATTGTTTGAAGATCTCTACGACCTTGGCTTTCGTCTCGGACTCGGCTGCAATCTCGTCCCAAAATGTCACCGCGGCAGCTTCGACTGTGGCCCATTCTTCGTCCGGGATCGAAGTTAGTTTCATTTTGGTGCCATTCACCCGCAGGGAAGCCTCGCCGCCCCAATACCACCACTGGCGGTAATAATGTGACTGGTCACAGCAGACGCGGAACAGGGTCTGCAGGTCTTCGGGCAGTTCGTTCCAACGGTCCATGTTGGCAAAGAACGATCCGGCCCATGCGCCCGAGATGTTGTTGGTCAGGAAGTAGTTTGTCACGTCCGCCCAACCAACGGTGTAGTCTTCGGTGATGCCCGACCAGGCGATGCCGTCCAGCTCGCCGGTTTGAACCGCAACCTCGATGTCTTCCCAGGGCAGGGTGACGGGCACGACACCAAACTGGGCCAGGAAGCGACCGGCAGTCGGGAAGGTGAACACCCGCTTGCCCTTGAGGTCTTCAAGACTTTTGATCGGGTCCTTGGTTGCAAAGTGGCAAGGGTCCCAAGCACCGGCGCTGATGTGCTTGACGCCAACTTTGGAATATTCAGCGTCCCAGATCTCGTTCAATCCATATTGGTTGAACAGCACAGGTACATCCAAGGAATAGCGCGAGGCAAAGGGGAAATAGCCGCCAAACACAGTCACCTCGGTGGGGGAGGCCATCGAGTCGTCATCCGACTGCACTGCGTCGATGGTTCCACGCTGCATGGCGCGGAACAGCTCCCCGGTGGGAACCAGCTGATCGGCATAGAACAATTCGATCTGCATCCGGTCGCCAGCGATCTTGTTGAACATCTCGATCGCCGGGTCGATCACATGCGCGGCCAGCGCCGGGCCCGCATAGGTCTGCATCCGCCACTTGATGGTGGATTGCGCCAGCGCCGGAGTTGCCAGCGCCGCAGCAGGTGCAGCGGCCGCACCTTTCAGGAACAAACGTCTGTTGGTCATATCTTACTCCCTTAGGTTATTGTTTTTCAGTAGGAATTCGCCCCGGTTAGTCCGGGATCACTTGTTGTAAACATATTCAGGTAGCCACAGGGCGATCTGCGGGAAGACCATGATGATGGTCAAAGCCAAGGTCATCACCAGCACGAAGGGCAGGATCGAGCCGTAGATGTCGCGCAGCGTAATCTCGGGCGGGGCCATGGCCCGCATCAGGAACAGGTTATATCCAAAGGGCGGCGTCATGTAGGCGATCTGGGTGGTGATCGTATAAAGCACCCCGTACCAGATCAGGTCGAACCCCAGCGCCTTGACCAGCGGCACATAGAGCGGTGCCACGATGACAAGCATGGCCGTGTCATCCAGAAACGTCCCCATCAGAATGAAACTCAGCTGCATCAGGATAAGGATCATCCACGGATCCAGCCCAAGCCGTTCGGTAAACAGGTCCTCGATAGCGCGCACTGCGCCCAGCCCGTCGAACACCGCACCAAAGGCCAGGGCCGCAAGGATGATCCACATGAACATGCAGGAAATACCCAATGTGGAGCGGACCGAGGTTTCGAACACTTCGCGCGTCATGCGCCCCTTGAGGACAGCCGCCAGAAAAGCGGTCAGCGCCCCGATGGCCGAACTTTCCACGAGCGAGGTCCACCCATTCACAAATGGCACCATCATCGCGGCAAAGATCCCCAGCGGCAGCAGACCTGCGCGCAGCAGCGCAAGTTTTTCAGCCATGGGCACGTCGCGATCTTCCGGCGAAAGCGCTGGACCCAGGGACGGGTTCAACCGGCATCGAATTGCGATGTAGAGAATGAACATTGCTGCCATCATCAGGCCCGGTACAACACCGGCGAGCCACAGCTGCCCCACCGGCTGTCGGGCGATCATGGCGTACAGCACCAGAACAACCGACGGCGGCACCAGAATGCCCAGACTGGATCCGGCCTGGATCACGCCCGTGACCATCCGTTTGTCATAGCCGCGTTTCAAAAGCTCGGGCAGGGCGATGGTCGCCCCGATGGCCATACCCGCGACGCTCAACCCGTTCATGGCGGAAATCAGCACCATCAAGCCAATCGTGCCGATCGCCAAGCCCCCGTTCAGGCCACCCATCCAAACATGGAACATCTTGTACAAATCATCGGCGATCTTCGATTCCGACAGCACGTAGCCCATGAAGATGAACATTGGCAGCGTCAGCAGCGGATACCATTTCATCAGCTTCATCGCGGCTGAAAACCCGATGTCGTATCCCCCACGATCTCCCCACAGAAAAAGGGCTGCGACAACGGCCACAAAGCCGATTGCACCAAAGACGCGCTGCCCGGTCAGCAACATCAGCATCATGGAGGAAAACATCAGGATCGCGATCAGTTCATAGGACATCAGATCGCCTCCCGCGGGATGTCTTCGCCACGCAGGCGCAGGATGTCCTTTCCCAATTCGCTGAGCGCCTGCAGCAGCATCAAGAACAAGCCGATGATCATGATCGTCTTGATAGGCCACAGATACGGGCGCCACGCCGTTGGGCTTCGCTCACCATATTGCAGGCTGTAGGACAGGCTGTCGTAGCCGCCATAGAGCATCACGCACAGGTAGATGATCAGGAACAGGACCGTGATTGCATCGGTCCACGCCTTCCTGCGTTCCGACCATTCACCATACAGTAGGTCCATACGGACATTCGAGCCCATCTGAATCGAATATGGACCACCGAGAATGTAGTACGCGACCATTGCGAACTGAGCCATTTCCAAGGTCCAGAGAGATGGCAGGAAGAAGGTCTTGGACACCGACGACCACAGCAGAATACCCATCATCACGAAGATGCCATACATGACCAGCCTGCCGATCCAGCGGTTAATTCGATCTATGATGCGGACATAGCCGCGGATCAATTGCATCTGTGTCTTCCGTCTTGCCTTGTGGACATCGGATCTTGCTCCGGTGTCTTCTTTTCTGTGTGTCGGTGTTCAAAATTCGCACGCCGGCACCAAAGGCAGGCGGGATGAAGACACTTATTATGCTCCGGGTCTTTGATGCATTGAGATGCGCAAATAACGATCTGTCAACGATATTTGCCGACTGATCGTGACGTCACCTAATGGTCCGTTGCCTGTTCTGTGGGCGTGGGCTGGCCAAAATATCCATCCGGATCGACCAGCTTCGCAGCGTGGTCGCGGCGGGTGCATCTGCGGGAGTTGAACACGATGGGGGAGCGGAACTCTGGCACGGATTTCGCATGGTATTTTTGTTCAAAGAACCTTGCGGGACACTACAAGACTGCAAGACGCCATTCGCTCGGTACAACCGGTACTTCCTGGGTGGTTGGGGATCTTGCCTCCAGAGCGCAAAAGAAGTGCAAGTACGAAAATTCAGTGGCTTGCCAACACCTTTGCAGGTGGAATTCTTCAGCGCTGAGGCAATTTGACGGACGGGAACACTCGATAACGACGGCGTGATGGGTTATATATTCAATATCGTCTTGTGACGGTGCGAATAACGGTAAAATTTAGTGGAGCTCCAATGATTACGAAAAAAGCAATCGCAGCCGGTGCAATCGCGGCTGCTCTCACAGCGAGCGCCGCGGCCGCGGCGCAATTCGAACTCTTTGGTCAGGCAGAAGGGTGGAACGTTTTCACCAAGACTGATGACAAGACCTGCGTGATCGAAACCCGCCGCGACGATCTGATCGTCCAGATGGGCGTTTTTGCCAATCAGGAAGTCGGCTATATCGGTGTCTTTACCCACGAACCTGACGGCGTAAATGCGTCGGCCACGGGCAATTTCATCGTCGATTTCGATGGCGATGTGTTTGCCGCAGACGAAGTCATCATGGAAGGTAATGATCAGGGTTATTCCGGCGTCTATATCAAGGCCAACAACCCGAACTTCATCAGCGATCTGGCCAACAAGAAAACGATGAAAGTGATCGACACCGAGCGCGTCTTTACGCTGGATCTGGCCGGCACCAAAGCTGCCATGGCTATGGGGCGCGAATGCATCGCGGCTGCAAACAGCTGATTTGTATTTTAAATCAATGTCTTAATGGCCGCGCCTTGGCGCGGCCATTGTCTTTGGGCAGGCGCGGCACAAGGCTGATCTGGGCGACTTATCCAGCCGCTGAAAACCTGCTGAATGACTTTTTTTCGGTCCGGCTCAAAAAAGTTCCAATGGCCGCTTGACGCGCCCCGACCATGGGCATAATACGTCGCAACGCTCAGACGGAAACGGATGAGCAGGCAGAGAGCGGTTGTAGCTCAGTTGGTTAGAGTACCGGCCTGTCACGCCGGGGGTCGCGGGTTCGAGCCCCGTCAACCGCGCCATTTCTGCCAAGCCCGACCTGGGTTCCAAGTCTGGAAAAAGGGTCCGCTCCGGATGGGGAACAAAGACCGAAAAGGTCATGCGCGGTTGTAGCTCAGTTGGTTAGAGTACCGGCCTGTCACGCCGGGGGTCGCGGGTTCGAGCCCCGTCAACCGCGCCACTTTTCTCCTCAGGGATAGCTCAAAAATAAACTCTCCCTGCCACGGGAAAAGAATTGAGTTAAGTCTCTTTTGTTTCTGCTTTTAAGATATTTTTCGGGCTCAGTACGAATATCCCAAAGTGCGTTCCAACTCGATGTCCAGCGAAGAACGCAGAAATTCCAGATCCGCTTCGTCGAGTGATTCCGGAGTGGGCGGGCGCTGACCAACGCGACTGTTGAACTTGGAGCCCACCCGTTTGTGAACGCCCTTGAATTGTTCAGGTTGCGAAAAGGAAAGGGCCTTCAGAATATCTCGCGTTGCAGCTTTGGGGTCCTCCTGAACCCGCTCAGCTCTCAGGAGAAGGAAATTGCAATCACGTTCGAAAAAACCCAGCAAAGCTCTGAGTTTGACTGCGCGCATCTCGAGTATGTTGTCAAAAACACGACCGGTGATTGGATGCCGATCATGCTGGAGCGGCTGGCCAACAACCCCGGCCTCCTCGGCCCCTTTGAAATAGTCCTTTCTGTCAATCAGGCTGTGCCAGGGGCTGCGCAGGAAATCGGGAAACTCCAATCGCTGTATCGCCGGGTCGGAATGCCAGGGTTTCGCATGCATAGACCGCACCCAAGGCACGGCGTCCCGCACCAGCCCCACAACCAACATGTCATCGGGGATCGCCATGGCGTGCGGGAACCCGTGCTTCCATCCCAATAGATCTGTTGATTTCATAGGGGAATTTCGGCCCAGCAATCGCGTGGTCAGGTTCGTGCCCGACGACCGTTCCCCAATCACCTGAAACCGTGTCGGGCGCGCCCCGGTTTTCAGCCTAAGCGCCATACCGGTTGCAGCGAAATCTGAGGGCAGTGAAGGCTTGGGTGTCATGAAAGCTCGAATTTAGTGATTCTCTTGTACGGTCATCTTCGCTAAGGATGGAGTAAAGAAAAAGGCGAGGGCAGTCAGGAACATGCAGACAGTTGCAGCGTTGACGATGGTGCGCGATGACGCGTTCTTTCTTAAAGCGTGGTTGCGTCACTACGGCGAGATGTTTGGGCGCGAGAACTGCTATGTGGTGAACCATGGGCGGGGCGAGGAAGTCGCCGACCTGGCGCAGGGGTGCAACGTGATCGGCATTCCCGGCGACCCCCACAAGAATTTCGACATGAAGCGCTGGCGGATGCTGAACAACTTTGTCATGGCGCTACGCTGCTACTACAACCACGTGGTCGTAGGCGATGTGGACGAGCTTGTGGTTCTGGACCCGGACAGCGGCACCGACCTGCGCAGTTGGCTGGAAACGGTGCCGGCCAATCGGGTTCTGACCCCTGTCGGATTGGAGGTAATCCATCGCATTGACCGGGAGGACGAGAAGATCTCGGGTCCGATCCTGGGCCCACGCCGCCATGTGCGTTTGGCACCGCACTATTCTAAACCCTGCATCGTTTCGACGGGCACCAAGATCGCACGCGGCGGGCATTTCACCCAGTATGGAAAGCTGCATGCACCGGACAGCCTGTACCTCTTCCACCTGAAATACTGCGACTTTGACGCCTATGCAGAGGCGATGGACCGTCGGAACGCTGTGACGCAGGCCACCGGGGCCAGCGTAAAGGAGGCAGCGATTGGCCGTCACTGGTTCGCCGAAGCACGCGGAGAGGATCGGGCTGTCTTCGAAGCTTTTGAAAAGCTGGAGATGCAGGAAGGGTTCGACATGGCCCCGGTTCGACGCAAGATGTTCAGGTCGTTCAAGGCGCGCGGAGAAACCGGGTATTTCGAATTCGACCGTCCCGAATACGACATGCAATTCGTGTTGCCAGAACGGTTTGTCGGCGTGATCTGATTTAGCCGCGGTTGGACTGCGGGCAGAGAATCGCTGCCCTGAGACTGGGGATTTTCCTGAGTTGCGTTCAACGGGAAGAAATGGGGCCGCGCTTTTGAAAACGCGGCCCGTTTGATTATCGCTTGGTCAAAGCATCCAGCACCCGGGCCCATGAACGGATGCCCTTGTGGAAGCTTTCGACGTCATACTTCTCGTTTGGGGAGTGGATCGCATCATCGTCATTGGCAAAGCCGATCAGCATCGAATCAAGCTCTAGGATCGATTTGAAGAATCCGACCACCGGGATGGAGCCGCCCATGCCGGTGAAAACTGCCTCACGGTTCCATTCATCCGACAGCGCGCCGCGCGCCGCTTCGAATTCGGGGCGGGTGATGTTCATGACCGAGGCGCCCGAGCCTTCCATGTCGTTGTCCCAAACGACTTTGGCATCCACGCTCAGCCGGTCTTCGACATGTTTGCGGATCTTCATGCGCAGCTTGTCCGGGTCCATGTCACCGACAAGGCGACAAGTGATCTTGCAATGCGCCTCGGACGGGATCACGGTCTTGGATCCAGCGCCGTTGTACCCGCCCCAAAGGCCGTTCACTTCCAATGTCGGTCGTGCCCATTGCTGCTCGAGCGTGGAGTAGCCTTTTTCGCCATGAGCCTGAGTGTAGCCGACCGAGTTCAGGTAGTCGGCCTCGTCAAAGCCACAGCCCTGCCATTGGCGCAGTTGATCGGCCGGTACTTCGTGGACGCCTTCGTAGAAACCTTCGACGGCGACTTTGCCGGTTTCATCGTCATAGAAGGAGTCGACGATCTTTGACAATTCTCTGAGCGGGTTCAGCCCCGGGCCACCATAATGGCCGGAATGCAGGTCGATACGCGGGCCGATGATGGTGAATTCATCCTTCAGCATACCGCGCAGCTGCGAGGCGATCGACGGTACGCCGCGCGACACCATCGAAGTGTCACAGACCAAAGCAAGGTCGGCTTTCAACTCGTCCTTGTGCTGTTCCAGGAACGGCACCAGAGACGGCGAGCCGGATTCTTCTTCTCCTTCAAAGAAGAATGTGATCCGGCAGGGCAGGCTGCCATGTACCTCTTTCCAGGCGCGGCAGGCTTCGACAAAGGTCATCAGTTGTCCTTTGTCGTCGGAAGAACCCCGACCTCGGATAACCGGGCCGTTTTCGGTGTCTTCAATTCTTGGCTCGAACGGGGGGGTGTTCCACAGCTCCAGCGGGTCCACGGGCTGCACGTCATAGTGGCCATAGAACAGGACATGGGGCACGTCGCCGTCGTCATCACCGACATGGCCCACGACCATCGGATGCCCGGGCGTGACCCGCTTTTCTGCGGCGATGCCGATGGAGTTCAGATCCTCGACCAGCCAATCGGCAGCCTTGTCCACATCGGCCTTGAAAGCCGGATCGGTCGAAATCGACTGGATGCGCAGAAACTCCATCAGGCGATCCATAGCTGCAGGGAGTTCCGTATCGACACGGGCCAGAACGTCATCAAGCGACATAGGGCAGAGTCCTCATATGTTGGGTAGGTTTTCGGGGCGAAGCCTAGACCGCATTGGCGGCAGTGAAAACCGAGATTCGTGTGGTTGGACGCCCGATTCAAGGGCCGGGTCAGCGACGCTTTTCGGAAACATGTCACAATGGCGGGAAACAGCTATTCGAAAAAGTGAAAAGACGCGCCGTTTTCAGGGTGCTAAGTGGCGCAGAAATTCTTGTCGCTGGGCCCCGACCGAGTTATTTGACCCAAATCAAGGCTGCGACATCTGGCCGGGATGTAAGCAGATGAGCGAAAGATGTAAGCAGTTGCAAGACAACTGCATGGCAGGTAATCATTCATAAACGTGAATGTACTGCAAGAATAGCCAAGCCGGCTCCAAGCCGGACGACGAACTGGAGGCCCTTTTGGACTATACCTCGAAACTCGACGAAGCCATTCAAAAGCTCCACGACGAAGGCCGGTATCGGACCTTCATCGATATCGAACGTCGGAACGGGCATTTCCCTCATGCCATCTGGACGCGTCCAGATGGCAGCGAACAGAACATTACTGTGTGGTGCGGAAATGACTATCTTGGCATGGGTCAGCACCCTGTCGTTCTGAATGCCATGCATGATGCTGTGGACTCGGCCGGTGCTGGTTCCGGGGGAACCCGCAATATCTCGGGCACCACTGTGTATCACAAGCAGCTGGAAGCGGAATTGGCCGATCTGCATAGCAAGGAAGCTGCCCTGCTGTTCACCAGCGCCTATATCGCCAACGACGCGACGCTTTCGACACTGCCGAAGCTTTTTCCCGGACTGATCATCTATTCGGACGCTTTGAACCATGCGTCAATGATCGAAGGCGTGCGCCGTAATGGGGGTGCCAAGCGTGTCTTCCGGCACAATGATGTGGCCCATCTGCGCGAATTGCTGGAAGCCGATGATCCGAACGCGCCAAAGCTGATCGCCTTTGAATCTGTTTATTCGATGGACGGTGACTTTGGCCCGATCGAGGAGATCTGCGATCTCGCGGATGAATTCGGTGCGTTGACCTATATCGACGAAGTACACGCAGTTGGAATGTATGGTGCCCGCGGTGGTGGGGTGACCGAGCGCGATAACTTGGCACATCGTATCGACATCATCAACGGAACACTGGCCAAGGCCTATGGTGTGATGGGTGGTTATATCGCCGCCAGCGCGAAAATGTGTGACGCCATAAGGTCTTACGCGCCGGGCTTCATCTTTACCACTTCGCTTCCTCCTGCGGTTGCCGCAGGCGCTGCGGCCTCCGTGGCGTATTTGAAGTCCGCGCAGGATCTGCGTGAACGTCACCAGACTCAGGCCAAGATCTTGAAACTGCGTCTGAAAGGTTTGGGTCTGCCGATCATTGATCACGGCAGTCACATCGTCCCGGTCATTGTCGGCGATCCGGTTCATACCAAGAAACTCAGTGACATGTTGCTGGACGGATACGGGATTTATGTTCAGCCGATCAACTTCCCGACAGTGCCGCGCGGGACCGAACGTCTGCGCTTCACACCGTCGCCCGTGCATGGCCCGCGCGAGATGGATGCGTTGGTCAATGCCATGGACGCTCTGTGGTCGCATTGTGCGCTGAATCGTGCCGAATTGGCGGGCTGACACTCACGAAGATGCAATAAGCCTTTCATTATGTTACCCTGTTCTTAAGAAAAGGGTGCGGTCGAATCGGTGCAGGGGTTCCAAGCACCATGGGGATGATTGCGGCAGGCACTAAAATGGGACAGCAGGTATGATCGGGCGCATAACTCAGCGCATGACCAAAGCCGAAGAAGAGGTCGCCGAACCCAAAGGGTTTGACGATTTTGAACTGCGACTTGGTGACATGATGCGCGGCGAACGCGCGACCATGGGCAAATCGTTGCTGGACGTGCAACGGGAGCTCAGGATCAAGGCCAGCTACATCGCAGCCATCGAAAACTCGGACCCGTCTGTTTTTGATACGCCCGGCTTCATTGCCGGGTATGTGCGTTCTTATGCCCGCTATCTGGGTATGAACCCGGATGAGGCCTTTGCAACGTTCTGCGCCGAAAGTGGCTTTGCCGTGGCCCACGGCATGTCGGCCGAGGCCTCTGGGCAGAAACCTGTGAAGGGCCCGATCTCGTCAAAGGATCTGCGGGACCCACTGGTGTCGCCGAACATGCCGTTCGCACCGGTCAAGGACAGTTTCTTCAACCATATTGAACCGCGTGCCATTGGCAGCACGATGGTTCTGCTCGCCCTCATTGCCGGCATCGGCTATGGCGGATGGTCGGTTCTGAAAGAGGTGCAGCAAGTTCAGTTCGCGCCGGTTGAGCAGACACCCATTGTACTGGCCGATCTTGACCCGCTGGAGGGGGCGGCGCGTGTGGCTGCGCCCGAAGATGTTCCGGCAGCGGAAGCTTTGGATCGTTTGTATCGTCCGCAAGCATTGGATGTTCCCGTTCTGACGGCGCGGGACGCACCGATTTCGACCTTGGACCCGAGCACGGTGGGGAGTTTCCGGACGCCAAGCCTGCCTCAGGTTCAGATCGCAGAAGCGCAGCGCCCGGATGCGCCGGTTGCGCAGCCGGTTCCGCAGGTTTTGGAAGAAGTTTCTCCCAACCTGGTCATGGTTGCTGTCAGCCCGTCGTGGGTTCGCGTGCGGGCCGCAGATGGCAGCGTGATCTTTGAAGGTATCATGGAGAGGGGCCAGACCTTCGAAGTCCCTCTCACCGAGGAACCGCCGACTCTGCGCGCTGGGGAGTCCGGAGCAATCTATTTTGCAATGGACGGCGAACACTACGGCCCGTTGGGCACGCGCGGACAAGTGACCAAGAATTTTGCCATGACCAAGGATCTGGTTGCGGAACAGTTTGAGGTCGCAGATCTCGAGCAGGACCGGAACAGTGCGCTGAAGCAGTATGTGGCAGAAGCCTCGGCGTTGCGTACACAAGAAGAGCCGATCGCCGAAGACTGAATGCGTAAAGCGGCGAAACTGCGCAATATGTCGTGCAGGGTGCCATTGTCTCTGACTGGCGACCGGCTTATCTATGCGACACAGCGCAAGCCATAGCCGGAAATCCGATCCCATGTCGCATAATCCCATTCGCCCTTGGCGCAATATCGAACGCCGCAAGAGCCGTCAGATCATGGTCGGAAATGTGCCCGTTGGGGGCGATGCTCCGATTGCTGTGCAGACCATGACAAACACGCCAACCACGGATGTGGCGGCGACTGTTGCACAGGTTCAAGCTGCGGCCGAGGCTGGCGCCGATATCGTTCGGGTTTCCGTTCCTGATCAAGCCTCATCCAGAGCTTTGAAGGAAATCGTGGCTGAAAGCCCTGTTCCGATCGTGGCGGACATCCATTTTCACTACAAGCGTGGGATCGAAGCTGCCGAAGCGGGGGCTGCGTGCCTGCGCATCAATCCTGGAAATATCGGATCTCCCGACCGGGTGGCCGAAGTGATCAAGGCTGCACGTGATCATGAGTGTTCAATTCGCATCGGTGTGAATGCGGGGTCGTTGGAAAAACACCTCTTGGACAAATATGGAGAGCCGTGCCCGGACGCCATGGTCGAAAGTGGGCTGGAACATATCCGTATCCTGCAAGAACACGATTTCCACGAATACAAGATCAGCGTTAAAGCTTCCGACGTGTTTATGTCGGCAGCTGCCTATCAAATGCTGGCAGAAGCCACTGACGCTCCGATTCACCTTGGCATCACCGAGGCTGGTGGGTTCGTATCCGGCACGATCAAGTCCGCCATCGGCCTTGGTCAGTTGTTGTGGATGGGAATTGGCGACACTTTGCGCGTTTCGCTCAGCGCCGATCCAGTGGAAGAGGTCAAGGTCGGCTATGAGATCCTGAAGTCCCTTGGCCTTCGGCATCGAGGCGTAAACATCATATCCTGCCCGTCCTGCGCGCGGCAGGGGTTCGACGTTATCAAAACAGTTGAGGCTCTTGAACATCGGCTGGCGCACATCCACACACCGATGAGCCTGTCGATCATCGGGTGCGTGGTGAATGGTCCGGGCGAGGCGTTGATGACTGATGTGGGCTTTACCGGAGGCGGTGCAGGATCCGGCATGGTCTACTTGGCGGGAAAGGCCAGCCACAAAATGTCCAACGAACAGATGATCGATCACATCGTGGAGCAGGTCGAACGCAAGGCGCACGAACTTGATGCCGCGCAGGACGCGGCCGAGTAAGGCGGGCTATACGTAAACCTGCAGTACGGCAGCAAGCGGATCGGTCTGTCTGCCGATCCGCTGCGCAGGACTTATCCCTGTTCGCGCTGTTCGGCCGCGATAATGGCCAACTGATCCGCAGGCAGGTACCCGCGCAAAAGCTCATTCTCGAGCACAAAGGTCGGTGTGCCGGAAATCCGCAGGCGTTGGGCCAGTTCTCTGGTTTGACGCAGTTCTTCGGTCACTTGGTCGGAATCCATCGCCGCCATAATCGGGTCAGCGTCCAGACCCAGGCCTTCGGCCAGACGCCGCAACGAAACTTCGCTCGGTTCGCCGCTAAAGGCGATCAGCGCGTCATGAACCTGTTTATAGGCCTCGTCCCCAGCAACATGTTTGGTGGCCACTGCAAAGCGCGATGACAGAACCGACGCATCGCCCAGAATCGGAAACTCCTTGATTATCAGACGGATGTTTCCATCAGCGGCAAGGAGTTCCTCAACTTCCGGAACAGCCCGACGGCAATAGCCGCAGCGGTAGTCCATGAACTCGACGAGAGTAATGTCACCGTCCGGATTTCCGCCTACCCACGAGTACCCGTCATCGAACAATGCCTCTCGATTGGAGGCGACAAGCTCAACATCTGCCTGCGCTTCAGCCACGGCCTGACGCTGTTCCAGGATCTCGATAGCCTCCAGGATCACTTCGGGGTTGTCCAGCAGGTAGGAACGCACCTCGGCACGAAATGCCTCGCGTTCTTCAGCGGACATTGATCCAAGATCGACGGCCTGTGCCGGCAGGGCCAGCATGGCCAGGGCCGCAACGGATGCCCGGAACGTGGACAGGAGACCCCGCAAGGGACGGGTGGTTTCTATCATCGTTTCTTTCCTTTCTCGAAACGCTCGGCGGCGATCAGTATGTCTTCTGCACGGCGCCAAGCAGCAGAACCACGGGGGAGTTGCGCGACGGCCCGACGCGCGTGCAACCCGGCGTCTTTGAGTCGTCCCTGCAAGGCATAGCGTTCAGCCGTAACAACCGCAGCCATACCGTTTTGGTTTGTCTTTGCATAGGCCAGCGACATGTCCCGAAGCAGGCGGACGTCGCGGAAATCCCGTTGCCGCGCTTTCTCCATCACGTCGATTGCGGCCTTGGGCTGACCAGATGCCAGCAGTGCGCGGCCATATCCGCCGAGGATCAGGGCGTCCTTGGGAGCCAGATCGACGGCTGTCTTGTAAACAGCCAAGGCGTCCGTCCAGCGCCTGTTCTCCATAAGGATCTGACCTTTGAGGTCCATGTAATACGCATCCGTTGGGCGCAGTGCCAACGCCTGGTTGATGGCAGTCAGACTTTTGGGCAGGTCGCGTTCCCGGTGATATGAGATTGCTTCTCGCATGAACCGGATATCGGCATGCGATTCTTCACGCATGCGTTGCCGCGTCCACTTTGGTGCACGGGTGTAGGCCGTGATCTTACCGCGGGCCCTTGCGAACCAGTAATCCGCATCCAAGTTTTCAGGCGCATTATCGCCATGCGCGGCGACATAGGCCCGTGCGGCCCGGAGCCGATCCTGCGTCAAAGGGTGGGAGCGCATATAGGGGTCCTGACGCGAAGGGCTGAGCAGTTCCTGACCTCGAAAGGTTTCATGCAGGTCCACAAGAAATCTGGGGCTGACATCGGCTCGTGACATATAGGCTGCCGCGGACCGGTCTGCCGAGGCTTCTTCGGCCCGTGTATGGGCCAGGAATGACCTGAGTGCGGAGGTCTGAGTGCCTACCGCGATGCCGGCAGCGGCCTCACCAGCGCCTGCCGCGGCAGCAATAGCTGCCAAGGCGAGGCCCAAGCCGGCTGCTGTGCGCGCGGATTTCAAGTTGGCCATACGGCGCGTTATGTGTCCATTGGCAATATGAGCTGCTTCATGTGCGATCACGGCCTGAACCACGCCAGCGTGTCCAATTTTGCTGATTAGGCCATAGTTGAAAAATATCGTTTTGTTATCAATGACAAAAGCGTTGAAGCTCGGGTCGTCAACAAGGAGCACCCTTGTGCTTTGCGGGAGCCCTGCAGCCCGCAGGATCGGAGCAGACAACTGAACCAGCGCATGTTCGATATCGGCGTCACGCAACAACCCGGTGGCCGTGGCCTGAACCGTCGTCGCCAGGTAAAACAGGACTGCTGCAAACAGGGTCGGGATTGACGCCGCTTTGGATACACGCTCAAAAGCCATGGCGGCACCATGGGAGAACCACATGCGAAACTCAACCCGGTCTCAGGTCGATCCCTTCATTGTGATGGATGTGATGGAAGCAGCGCGTCAAGCCGAGGAGGCCGGACGCCATATCATCCATATGGAGGTAGGGCAGCCAGGGACAGGTGCGCCCAAGGTCGCGATGGAAGCTCTGTCTAAATCTCTGCTGTCAGATGCGTTGGGATACACTGTCGCCTTGGGTCTGCCCGCGTTGCGCCGGCGCATCGCCCAGTTGTACGGAGAGTGGTATAATGTCGATCTGAACCCAGATCGGGTGATCGTGACACCGGGCTCATCAGGGGCTTTCCTGTTAAGCTTCACCGCGCTTTTTGACAGCGGAGACCGGGTCGGGATCGGTGCGCCGGGCTATCCGTCCTACCGGCAGATCCTGAGCGCTTTGGGTCTGGTGCCGGTGGATGTTCAGACAGCGCCGGAAAACCGGCTGCAACCGGTGGCGGCAGATCTGGAGGGTTTGGATCTGGCAGGGCTCCTGGTGGCCTCTCCCGCAAATCCAACGGGCACCATGTTGGATCATGCCGCCATGGGCGCGCTGGTCGAAGCTGCGCGTGTGCAAGGGGCCAGTTTCATAAGCGATGAGATCTACCACGGGCTTGAATATGAGGCCAAAGCCGTCACGGCACTTGAACTGACCGATGACTGTTACGTGATCAACTCCTTCTCCAAATACTTCTCGATGACCGGCTGGCGGGTAGGCTGGATGGTCGTTCCCGAAGATCAGGTGCGGGTGGTCGAGAGGATCGCCCAGAACATGTTCATCTGTGCGCCTCACGCCAGCCAGGTCGCTGCTTTGGCTGCGATGGAGTGCAAGGACGAATTGCAAGATAATCTGGCGGTTTACGCGCAGAACCGAAAGTTGATGCTGGAAGGTTTGCCCGCGGCTGGGTTTACCAAGATCGCACCTCCTGATGGCGCATTCTATGTTTACGCGGACGTCTCGGATCTGACCGATGACAGCCGGGCCTTTGCTTCTGAGATCCTGGAACACGCCGGGGTTGCTGTGACGCCAGGGCTGGATTTTGATCCTGAACGCGGTGCGACTACGCTGCGCTTTTCCTATGCTCGCTCGACAGCGGATATTGAAGAGGGGCTTGAACGCTTGCGGAACTTCATGGCGACGCGGGGCTGAGTGGTGCCAAGGGTTGAACGGGCAAGGGAACGGAGTATCCTGCGAGAAAAGCTGATAAGGCCCTATTTGAGGATACGAGTGATGAGCAGATTTTTGGCCCGGCTGATGGGTCTGTTCCTGTGTTTTGCGATGCCAGGGCAGGGCGCATTGGCGCAGCAAGCAGGGCCCCAGGAATTCAGTGCCTTGGCCCGGATCATCCCCGACGGTAGCGGGATAACTGACCAAGGTCGAGACGAGGTTGCGATCAAGCTGACACTCAGCCAAGGCGTTCCGTACCGGATTTTCACGTTGGATGAGCCAAGGCGTTTGGTGCTGGATTTCCAAGAGGTCGATTGGACCGGACTGAACCGGGAGGACGTTTTGCAGGGGGAACGGATCGCCCAGGTGAGATTCGGAACCTATGTCCCGGGCTGGTCTCGTATGGTTCTGGAACTGACAGAATCGATGCAGGTTCATCAAGCCGCCATGTCAGTTGACGACGTAACATCCCGGGCGCGTCTGGATCTGGTTCTGTCACCGATCCAAAACGAAGAGTTCGCCGCAACTTCCGGAGCGCCTCACGATCCACGCTGGGATCTGCCGGAGCCTGAAACCCTGCCGGAGCGGGTTGAGCGAGGCGAGGATGCGCCCTTGAGGGTCGTTTTGGATGCCGGGCACGGAGGCATAGATCCAGGAGCCGAAGTCGGCAATACGGCCGAAAAGAACCTCATGTTGCGGTTTGCCCGTGAATTGCGTGATGTCCTTGTACGCAGTGGTGGGTTCGATGTGATCCTGACGCGTGATGGGGATTACTTTGTTTCTTTGGAGCAGCGTGTTGCCCTGGCTCAAAGAGCGCAGGCAGATCTTTTTGTATCCTTGCATGCTGACAGCCTTTCCGAAGGCTTGGCGCATGGTGCAACCGTCTATGTCCTTTCGGACGAAGCATCGGATGTGGCATCAGCCAAGCTTGCCGAACGGCACAATAGGGCAGACCTTTTGGCCGGGGCGGAGCTGGCGGATACGGATGACCAGGTAACTGGTATCCTGTTGCATCTGGCCCGGCAGGAAACACAGCCCAGAACAAAGCAGCTTGCGCGTTCCTTGGTCGATGCGATGACCCAGACCGGTGGGCCAATGAACCGCCGTCCTCTACGTTCAGCCGGGTTTTCGGTCTTGAAATCGGCCGACATCCCGTCGGTTCTGATCGAGATCGGTTTTCTGTCCAGCCCGCGTGATTTGAAGAATCTCACCGATCCGTCTTGGCGGGCGGGGATGGCGGTGGCCATCCGCAACGGTTTGGTCCAATGGCATGAAAACGACGTGGCGCGGCGGAATTTGGTCCGGCAATAGCCCGGCACCCCTTGGACACACAGTCGCGAAGTACGGGTGCGAAAGCCCGGTCCGTCACGTTCCTTGGGTTTGACGCCAGAGTGTAGGAGCAGAGCACGTGGTGAAGCTGGTCTGGATGTCAGATCTGCATTTCAATGCAGATGGTTTGGTTCTGGGACATGATCCGAAGGTTCGTCTTCGGGCGGCCGTCGATTTTGTAACCCGTCATCTGGCGGATGCGGATCATTGTCTGATCACCGGAGATCTGGTCGAAGATGCGACCGACGAAAACTATCGTGCGTTGGCAAGGGAATTGGCCCGGTTGCCGATGCCGATTTGTCCACTGCCGGGAAACCATGATGACCGGGGCATGATGGCACGCTTGCTTGATCTGCCTCGGCCGGTGATGTCGGATTACGTGCAATATGCGATGGATCTGGGAGACGCAGTTCTATTGTGCCTGGATACGTTGGTACCGGGGCAGGATTACGGGGAACTCTGCAAGGCTCGGTTGGCCTGGCTGCATGATCAATTGCGAAACGCTGCTGGCCGCACGGTTTTGGTTGCAATGCACCACCCGCCGGTGACTTTGGGTTTACCGATGCTGGATCCGGACAATCTGCGCAACGGCTCTGCCGTTCTAGATCTTCTGGCCGCCCATGATGGCAATGTTCAAATTCTGGCAGGACATGTGCACCGTCCGGCAAGCGCCGTGACCGGAAAAATCCCGATCCGAACAATCCGCTCGATCCTGTACCAGGCTCCGCCGCCGGTTCCGGACTGGGACTGGGACAGCTTCCTGCCAGCGCGCGAGGCACCGAACCTTGCGGTTGTAACCGTCCAGAAGACGCAGATCACGATCCAGGATCTTGAATTCTGTCTGTTTGAAACCGGCGGAGCACTGCCCTAACGGCAGTTGAGACCCGGCAAAGTTCCGCTGCATCAGCTTTTGACCCTGCTGCGCGGGGTGCTTATATAGACAGCACCGCGTGGCAAGAGGCTCAGACGTGCTCAGGTTTATACTCTCCTTTTTTGGATCGATCTTTTCGACGATCACCCTCGGCATTGCTGCTGTGGCCATCGGTATTGGTGGCGTGTTCTGGATGTATGGGCATGACCTGCCCAGCCACGAATCCTTGGCTCAGTACCGCCCTCCCACGATCAGCCGAATCTATTCGGGTGAAGGGCATCTGATCGACGAGTTTGCCAAGGAGCGTCGCCTGTTTACGCCCTCCGAGGATATTCCGGATCTGGTCAAGCAGGCCTTCATCAGCGCCGAAGACAAGAACTTCTACCACCACAAGGGATACGACACGCGCGGGATTGCGGCAGCAGCCATCGAAGCGGTGCAGTCGCGTGGCGCGAATGTCCGGGGCGCTTCAACCATCACTCAGCAGGTAATGAAGAACTTCCTGCTATCGGGCGATCGCAAGGCTGAACGTAAGATCAAGGAAATTATCCTGGCTTCGCGACTTGAGGAAACGCTCGACAAGGAAGCAATCCTGGAGCTGTACCTGAACGAGATCTTCCTGGGGCAGAACTCCTATGGGGTGACGGCTGCGGCGCAGACTTATTTCAACAAGACGTTGGGCGAACTTGCTCCGCATGAAGCGGCGTTCCTGGCTTCGCTGCCCAAGGCGCCGTCCGATTACCACCCGGTGCGCCGCAAGGATCGGTTGTTGGCACGGCGGAATTTCGTCTTGGAGGAGATGTACGAGAACGGCTACATCGATCAGGCCACCTATGAGGTCGAAGTGGAGCTCCCTCTGCGGTCTGTACAGAACGGAGACTTCGAAAGCTTCCGGACCACTTTGCCGCCACGAGACTATTTTACCGATGAAATCCGACGCCAGCTGAGCCGTGACTTTGGTGAAGGGGAGTTCTTCACCGGCGGCTTCACCGTGCGTGCCACAATCGACGAAGAGATGCAGGTTGTCGCTGCCGATGCGCTGCGCGGTGGGTTAGAGAAATACGATCGCTCGCGCGGTCTGTGGCGCGGGACCGGCGTGACCCTGCCGGCTGAGGCGTTGGCCAGCGAGGAAGCTTGGCGGACGGCACTGAACGAGGCTGATGTGCCGCGGGATGTGGATTTTGGCGGTCGTTGGCACCCGGCCGTTGTTTTGGATATTGCGGATCAGAGCCTGACGGTCGGCATCGAGGACGTGACCGAACGCGGATCTGTCCCACGTGCTGACATCAAGTGGATGAAAGGCGATTTCCGAGACAACTTTGAAGTCGGAGATGTCGTCCATGTACGGGCGGAGGAAGAAGAAGGCGCTTTCAAGAACTGGTCCCTGCGGCAGGTTCCGGAAGTGCAGGGTGGCTTTGTCGCCATGGACGTGAACACCGGCCGTGTCCTCTCGATGCAGGGCGGGTTCTCCTACCAGCATTCGGTTTTCAACCGTGCCACACAAGCCCAGCGTCAGCCGGGCTCCAGTTTCAAGCCATTTGTCTATGCGGCCGCGTTGGACAGCGGGTACAGCCCGGCAACCATCGTGGTGGATGCCCCGATCGAGATCAACACGCCCCAGGGCCTGTGGCGACCCAAGAACGCTTCCAACAAGTATTATGGCCCGACGCCTTTGCGCACCGGGATCGAGCGGTCAAGGAACCTGATGACCATTCGTTTGGCACAGGAAATCGGCATGCCCGTGGTGGCCTCCTATGCGGAACGGTTCGGGGTTTACGATGAAATGGGCACCTATCTGGCGAATTCGTTGGGGTCCGAGGAAACCACGATCTACAAGATGGTGGCAGCCTACGCGATGTTCGCCAATGGTGGCGAGCGGGTGGAGCCTACTCTGGTGGACCGAATCCAGGACCGCGACGGGGTGACGATCTATCGCCATGACGAACGCCAGTGCATTGATTGTGACAGCCCTGTTCTGCAGGCCGGAATGGCGCCTCGTATCATGGACCAGCGCGCGCAGGTCATGGACCCGATTACCGCCTATCAGCTGACCTCCATGATGCGAGGGGTGGTGGATCGCGGTACGGCGGCGCGGACCGTGAACCTGCCGGTTCCCACTGCGGGCAAGACGGGAACCACCAATGACGCGCGCGATGTCTGGTTCATCGGCTTCACGTCGAACATCGTGGCGGGCTGCTATATCGGGTACGACCAACCGCGTCCTCTGGGCCGCGGGGCCTCGGGTGGGGGTATGTGCGGGCCGGTTTTCCAGCAGTTCATGACCAAAGCGACCGAGAAATATGGCGGTGGTCCGTTCGACGTGCCCGATGGCGGGCATTTCATCAAGATCGACCGCTTTACAGGAGCCCGGCTGCCTGATGGCGCCAGCGGTGACTATGTCGTGGCAGAATACTTCCGCGATGGGGCCGAGCCGATATTTGGTCTGACCTATGATGGTGGCTTTGCTATGGGGTCGAACCTGCCATTGATCGAAGAAGTTCAACAGAGCGGGCGTCAGGTCACGACCTCGACCGGAGGCACCGCGGTGGTCGGCCCCAAGGCGACGTTTGGAACGGTCAGCTCGGGCGGGTTGTACTGAGTAACAGATGTCCGCCACACTCAATCATGATGTGGTCTGAAGGCTTCACCACGACTTGGTAGTCAGCGTGAATTACCGTCAATTGTGCTCGACCAGACCGGTGCAGATGTCGGGCAACTGACCCTGACCGATACTGTGTTGGACGGAGGTTTGTTTGACCTGGACGGCGCATGGGAAATGGCGAGCCACCAGATCGGGACCCGCAGCTTTATCGCGGTGTCAGCTCGCCATTCGGACACGGTTACGCTGTTTGAGTTGGAAAAAATGGCGGATTGACCAAGCTGAGCGATGTCTCAGATGCCTCTAATCCCGTGTTCGAACTCAACAACACAGCCGGGGTGAGCTTCCATACGATTGGAACACGGACGTTCCTGTGTGTGGTGGGCGATGACGATTTTGGACTTTCAGTGTTTGAAGTATCCGAATCCGGTGCTTTGACTCATGTCACGTCACTGGACGTCATCAATCAGAATTCTTCGTCTTTCAACAGCATTGCCACCGGCACCGTTCATGGCAAAGACTACCTGATTGCGCCCGACCACTATGAAGGACACTTCATTGTTTACGAATTGGGAGCCAACGGGGTTCCCACTCACAAAGATACTTTTGACGCCTACAACAATACTCCTGACGACGTATGGGGCAATCGCTCCGTTGAATTCATAGTGGTCGATGGCATCCCGCTTCTTTTGTCACAGGGCGAAGAATCCGACACGGTCGATCTGTACAGCCTGGATAGCGCCGGAAAGATGTCACATGTGAAGTCTCTGTCATCCCACCTGTTGAATGGCGCGCGCGGGGTCGAGCATGTTTCGATGGGCGGAAACGACTTTATCGTGGCAGCGGCGCACGATGCGCACCGCGTTACGGTATTAGGCATCGGAACGGACGACGATCTGTTGCGGGGAACCGCCTCTGGAGACACGCTTCTGGGTTTTGCGGGCGATGACGATCTGGTCGGTCGTGCAGGGAATGATTTGCTCAAAGGGGGCAGTGGTGAGGATGTCCTGTCCGGCGGTCTCGGCGACGATCAGCTTCTGGGGGGAACCGGAGAAGATGTCCTGGCCGGCGGGCGTGGTGACGATGTGCTTGAAGGCGGTAACGGAGCGGACGTTCTGGTCGGCGGTCAGGGGCTCGATCTGGCCTCCTATGCGGACGCGGCACAAGGGGTAACAGTGTCCTTGAACGGGGCCGGCGCCGGGACCAGCGATGCCAAGGCGGATATCTTCCAAGGAATCGAAGGGCTTGTCGGTTCCAAGTTCAGAGATGATTTGACCGTCCACGATAGGGTCCCAACTTGGACCCATTTTTGCCCAAGATCTTAGTCAAATATTCCTAAAACCAAAGACTTCGATCTGGAGCATTACATGTTGAGTATTGGTAAGCCGATCCTGTCGGACTGGTTGCAGTTGGCTGACACGCTCAGTGAACATACTTTTGTCGATGTTGGGGCGTCCACCTTCCTTGCCAGCTCGAGCGAAGAACAGGGCGACATCGACGTTCATCGGTTGAATGCCGATGGGACGTTGTCCCTGGTGGGGTCGTTCGAGGCGTTTGCAACAAGTCTGGATGCAAGTGCAAATCTCGATATCCGTGCGCTCGATCCTTTTGCCGTAGACGGTACGCCTTCGCTTTTGGTGGCTGATGCGAACGGGCGGATGAAACTCTTCCAACTCGGTTCGGACGGGCTTCCCGATCCGACAAAGCCGGTTGTGACAAGCAGCTATCCGGATCTTTCCCTTCCGGTTGTGGTGCCGGTCAACGTACCTGCGTCCAACCTTGTTGTCGTGACCAGCCCGGGGTCCGATACGTTTCGCGTGATCGAAGCCACTTCGGACGGGGCACTGACCAATGTCGTAGCGACCATTGCGGATGGAGATGTGCCAGCCCTCCAGATGTCGGATATTCAGGATCTGCATATCGCGTCCGTGGGGACCAAGAGCTTTGCGTATGTCAGTTCCGGCGACGAACATTCTGTAAATATCTTTGAAATTGCAGCGGACGGATCGGCAAGCTTTGTTGCCGCGCAAGTCTTTGGGAGCGCAGATGGTGATCTTGGGGACATAAGGGTGCTTTCGACCGGCAGTGCTGAGCTATTGTTGGTCGAAGATCTGGCTACCGACAGGCTTTTGATCCACAGCCTGGCCGCGGATGGAACACTGCAGAGTTTCGGGTCTGTCGCTCGTGATACGCCGGGATTTGGCAGCCTTGCAGAACTGCAGGTTATCCATGCGGGTGGGCAATTTCTTTTGGCAGGGTACGATGACGCCAACGGAAAGATCGAAGTCTATGCCATCGAGGCTGACGGAACGGCCCGCTCGGTCCACAGCTTTAATGTTTCTGGAAATATTGGCATGGCCGACAGCGTTCAGGTTCATGCCGCGCATGGCAAGATCTTTGTTCTGGTCGAGACGGATCCCACATCGGGGCAACAGGCAACGGATTTGCGCGTGTATGAAATTGGGGCCGGGGATGATCTGATCCGGGGTACACTGAGCGCAGACCTCATGCTGGGATTTGACGGCAATGACGAATTGCGCGGACGCCAGGGGGCAGACAGGCTGGAAGGTGGGGCCGGCAATGACAATCTGAAGGGCGGCGCTGGCGCGGATACTCTGATCGGGGGGCTGGGGGCTGACATCCTTGATGGTGGCGGCGGGCGAGACCTCGTGGACTACAGTGCGTCGCATCTGGGCGTTAGCGTCGATATGATCAAAGGGGTCGCAGCGGGCGGGACAGCCACCGGCGACAGGCTGATCGCGGTCGAAGAGTTGAGAGCGACATCCTTCAACGATAGCGTCTGGGGAAGTCACGGGAACAATGCGATTGAAGGCGGTGAGGGTGATGACCGTCTGACAGGTCGAGGCGGGGCGGACAATCTACAAGGCAACGCCGGCGACGATCTGTTGGTCGGAAACAAAGGAAATGATTGGCTGCGTGGCGGTAAAGGCAACGATACTCTGCGAGGTGGAGCCGACAATGACACGCTCAGCGGTTCCTTGGGCGGGGACCTTCTGGCTGGTGGAGCGGGTGATGACCATCTGGATGGCGGCTATGGCAATGACAGTCTGCGCGGCGGGATAGGAAACGACATGCTTGTTGGTGGGGCGGGCAACGATACTTTCATTTTCTCGGATAAATATGGCGAAGACACCGTTGCCGACTTCGCTGTCGGTCAGGATATCGTCGATTTGCGCGGCGTGAAAGCGGTCGAGATTTACGCGGAAATTGAAACGGCCCTGGTCGAAATCGCTGGTGACACGATTCTGACTTTTGGAACCGACAGCCTGACGTTGAAAGGGGTTTCGATCACCGAGCTGACACAGGACTCTTTTCTGTTCGGATAGGGTCACGCTTTCCCGATCCTTTGGAGGTGAATGAGGCCGGTGCAAACAGATCTGTTGTCGGAAAGACATCGCGCAAACATGAGTCTTTTTTGACCTAGTGTTCGCTGCACCGCTTGCCCGTGCCGGGGGGGCGGTGTATCACCTGCTTTCAACCTCACTGTCAGGATATTCCCATGCGTGCCGAGACCCAGAACATCGTGGCCGAGATCGAAAAATCGCTGGAACTTCTGGCGCAGCGCATGGATTGGGAAACTGCGCAGCACCGGATGGAAGAATTCAACGCACGCGTTGAAGACCCGAACCTGTGGGACGATCCGGAAGCAGCGCAGAAACTGATGCGTCAGCGCCAGACTCTTCTGGATGCGATGAACACCTATACCGGGATTAAGCAGGACCTTTCGGACAATATCGAGCTCATCGAATTGGGTGAGATGGAAGAAGATGAAGAGGTCGTCAAGGACGCGGAACAGGCGCTTGCCTCCCTGAAAGAAAAAGCCGCCGAGAAGGAATTGGAAGCGCTGCTGGATGGCGAAGCCGACAGCAACGACACGTTTCTGGAAATCAACGCAGGCGCTGGTGGCACCGAAAGTTGCGACTGGGCATCGATGCTTGCGCGCATGTATGTCCGCTGGGCCGAGAAAAAGGGCTATAAGGTCGAACTGCAATCGGAAAGCGCGGGTGACGAAGCCGGGATCAAATCCGCGACTTACAAGATCACTGGCCACAATGCGTATGGCTGGCTGAAATCCGAAAGCGGCGTTCACCGTCTGGTGCGGATTTCGCCCTACGACAGTGCCGCAAAACGGCACACTTCTTTCAGCTCGGTCTGGGTCTATCCGGTTGTCGACGACAATATCGAGATCGAGGTGAACCCCGCCGATATCCGGATCGACACTTATCGGTCCTCGGGCGCGGGCGGTCAGCACGTCAACACCACCGACTCGGCGGTGCGGATCACGCACAACCCCACCGGAATCGTCGTGACAAGCTCGGAAAAATCCCAGCACCAGAACCGCGATATTGCCATGAAGGCGCTGAAGTCGCGACTGTACCAGTTGGAGCTGGACCGTCGCAACGCGGCCATCAACGAAGCCCATGAAAGCAAGGGTGACGCGGGCTGGGGCAACCAGATCCGGTCCTATGTTCTGCAGCCGTACCAGATGGTCAAGGATCTGCGCACCAATTTTGAGACCTCGGACACCAAGGGTGTGCTGGACGGCGCTTTGGACGGGTTCATGGCCGCCACGCTGGCCATGGATGTCAGCGGCAAAAGCCGGGCCGAAGCGCAGGCAGAATAAGCTTTCCCACCGTGAATTTTGCGTAATAGGCCGGGGTTCCCCGGCCTTCGCCATTTTTGCGCCCATGTTTGATGTGACGCTGACCGGCGTCAAGATTGGGTGATGTGATGAGTGAACATGTACTGAAAGGCGAACTGACCGGACCGATAAACCTGTCGCCTGGCGGCGATTGGCGGCTGGTCAAATCGGCGACGGTGACGTCCGAGGGAAGCCATTGTCTGGCAAATCATGCCACTCTGACCCAAACGCTGGATTTGCGGATCAATGGTGCGGTGAAATCTGATGATGTTGGTTTGAGCCTCTGGAGCAAATCCGCTCTGAATTCCGACGTCAGCATCGCCATTTCTGCATCAGCCTCTGTTTCAGCAATCTGGGCCGTGCTTTGTTCGCGCCTCGCGAATTTGGACATTGTGATCAAGGGAAAGGTGAGCGGCGATTACTATGGTTTGATTTTTGGAGGAAACCAGTGGACGGGTTGTCAATTCCGGGGTGATTGAAGGCGATTACGGTGTCAGCTTTGAAAACTGGAGTGGAGTGGCCGAACTGTCGAATGTGTTTGTGAACACGGGGCTTTGTCAGGCATCAGAGGATGGGATCGCCATTATCGCTCACCATAGTGAGCAGTTTCGAGTTGAGAATTCGGGTACAGTTTCAGGCGCAATGGGAATTGTACTGGAAAGTGTCTCTTACAGCCTAACCCGTAATAATGGCGAAATAATCGGGGAAAAGGACTGGGCGATCCTGTTCGAAGAAAGTCACTTCGTTACACCCGGGCTCTACCAGACCCATGTGATCATCAATTCCGGTAAAATTCTGTCAGCAGGCCGGGCGATCCAGACCGACTACGGGGACATCTGGATCCGGAACTCAGGCCTGATAGATGGCAAGATCCAATTGGGGGAGGGCGCGGACAAGATCATCCAGATCGAAAATGGCCAGATCCTGGGTGTCGTGTCAGGCGGCAGCGGGAACGATCTGTTCAAGGGAGACGACGCGCGGGACAGGTTTTTTGGCCAGGGTGGCGATGATCGTCTGTTCGGCGGGGCAGGCAACGATCTGCTGCAGGGCGGCAGCGGTTCGGATGTCATTCGCGGTGGGGCTGGGGATGACCGTATCGTGGGGGGCGCTGGCGCAGATGATCTGGCTGGAGGGGCCGGTGCCGACCTGTTTGTTTTTCGTGTGAACAGCGGGGCCGATACATTGCACGGGTTCGAAAAGGGCGTCGACCGGATCCTGCTCCATGGAACGTCCGGCGGCTTTGACGGCTTGGAGATCAAGGCTCAGGCGGATGATCTGCTGGTGATCCATGACGGCGGCTCGATCCTTTTTTCAGGACAGGCCGACATTGGGCTGAGTGCAGATGATTTTCTGTTCGCAAGTGTTTGAGTGTTGAGGATGTCAGCAAGCGAAGTGCCACGCCTTGAGTGAGCATGTACTGAAGGCAATCTGGCGGCCGGTTCCGACCGTTTTGACAACATCGGTACGGGCCAAATCACTGGGCTTGTTTGAGTGGGTGATGGCAAGTACCGCTTAATGGGTGCAACGGCTTTCAATCAGTGTCGCGATAACCTTCTGGCTGGAGCCAGTGAAGCGCACGTCCTGAACGTGGGATGTGGCTGCGACATCCACTCAGGTGGTCCCGCCCACGACCGGCTGATGGGCGGTTTCAACAGTGCTTGCTGATCGACGGTGCCGGGTGGGATCGTTTTTTCGTCGAAGGCAGCAAGGGGCGAGAGCGGATCCGGGACCAAGAGCCGGATCTGCAAGTCCGGCATGAGAGCGGCACCATCAAGCTTCTCCAGAGCGCGAGCCTGAACCTGACGGTCAGTGATTTCGATTTTGTCTGAGTGGCGGGCCGAAAGAAAACACAAGGCGGCGTTGGCGATCCCACGTCGCTTTTCTTGACGACGGATCGCAAATCAAAGATGTTTTTTTGCTGCGGGTTTTTTTATTAAAAACATCAGTCTAGGCTGAGCAGGAAAGTTACAATCGGACACCGCTCATGTTGCCTCCGACCTTATCGGCCACTGAACTCGCTCGGGACTTGTCAACGGGACGTGTCCTTGCGGTCGACGTCATGCAGGCGACCCTGGATCGGATCGCGCTGTGGAATCCCAAGGTTAACGCCATTGTTGGGATGAAGGATAGAAATGCCCTGATGGCCGAAGCCCAAGCGGCAGACGAAGGGGCAAAGATTGGCCCGTTGCATGGGCTACCAGTGGCCGTGAAGGATCTGGTCAATGTGCAGGGGGTCATATCGACCCACGGCTCACCGATTTTTCGCGACTTCGTCCCCGAAGTTGACGACCTGTTGGCTCGGCGTCTGCGCCAGGCGGGCGCCATCCTGATTGGCAAGACAAACGTGCCCGAATTCGGGCTGGGCTCTCACACGTTCAATCCGGTCTATGGCCCAAGTCGCAACCCTTACAATTTGGATGTCAGCTGTGGCGGTTCTTCTGGTGGAGCCGCCGTAGCCTTGGCTACGGGAATGACGCTGTTGGCGGATGGCTCCGACATGATGGGGTCTCTGCGCAATCCGGCTGCGTGGAACAACGTCTACGGATTGCGTCCGACATGGGGCAGGGTACCGTCCGAGCCCACGGGTGACATGTATTTGCACCCGTTGTCCACGCTTGGACCCATGGCCCGTTCGCCACAGGATCTAGCTCTGCTTCTGGATGTTTTGTCCGGGCCCGATGTGCGGGTCCCGCTGACGCGAGCAGCCGAGCCGATTTCCCCGTTGAAGCCCTTGGACCTGGAAGAGCTGCGCGTCGGGTGGCTGGGGAATTGGGGCGGGAATTACCCCATGGAGCCAGGGGTTCTGAGTACTTGCGAAGCCGCCTTGGCGGTACTTTCTGATCTCGGGGCTCATGTGGAAACCGCGAACCCTAACTTTCCGTCCGAACGTATCTGGAACAGCTGGATCACTCTCAGATCGTTTGCAGTTTCAGCGGGGCTCAAAGTTCAGCAGGCGCAACGGGCGCAGTTGAAGGATACGGCACTTTGGGAGTTGGACACGGGGTTGAGCCTTTCGGCGCCAGATATTCAGGTTGCGTCCGAGGCCCGCTCTGACTGGTTCCGAGCCTGTGTGCAGCTGCTTGAAACATATGACGTTCTGATGCTCCCATCCGCGCAGGTCTGGCCCTTTGCGCTGGAGACGGCCTGGCCCAAGAGTATCGCGGACTGCGACATGGACACCTATCATCGCTGGATGGAGGTCGTGACGCCGGTCAGCCTGCTGGGACTTCCCAGCCTGGCCGTGCCGGCGGGCTTCGGGGCAAACGGATTGCCGATGGGGGTGCAGATCTTCGGCCGGATGGGAGAGGACCGTCGCATTCTGGAGATTGGCCAAGCTTATCATCAGGCGACCGAGTGGCCGCAAAAGGTACCACCGCCGGTACCGGCCTGAACACTATACAGGGAGGAGAATAACAAGAATGGACAAGGAGTTCGGAGTACCGACGCTGAAGCCAATGACGCCTGAGATCCTGCGCGAGGCTCTGCGGCGCGGCTTTGCCGATTTCCGTAAGGCGCCTCTGTACGGTATTGTCTTTGCAGGTTTTTACGTAATTTCCGGCTGGCTCATGTTCTGGATTACGGCAGAAACAGAAACCACATATTGGCTGGTTCTGGCGGCGATCGGTTTTCCATTGATCGGGCCGTTTGCGGCCGTTGGCCTGTACGAGGTGTCCCACCGTCTCAGCCAGGGTGAGCCGTTGGACATGGGGGCCATCTTTGGGGTCGTGATACAGCAGAGCCGACGACAACTCCCGTCGATCTGTGCCATCATCATCGTGGTGTTTCTGTTCTGGTTCTTCCTGGGCCACATGATCTTTGCCCTGTTTCTGGGGCTTGCGACGATGACCAACGTGTCCTCATCGCTAGAAGTGTTCATGAGCGTGAACGGCGTGATGATGCTGGCGCTGGGATCTGTTGTTGGAGCCCTGTTCGCCCTGCTTCTTTTCAACATCACGGTCCTGTCGCTTCCCTTGCTTCTGGATCGCGAGGTGGATTTTGTCACGGCAATGATCACCAGCTTCCAATATGTCATGGCCAACCCGGTGCCGATGCTGGCCTGGGCTGTTTTCATAGCTGTTCTGACGTTTGCAGCCATGCTGCCGGGTTTTTTAGGGTTGCTGGTTGTTCTGCCGCTTTTGGGACACGCCAGCTGGCACGTGTATCAGCTGATCCGGGCCGAGCCGGAAGCCTCGGCCTGAACTGGTTGAGCGTTCACTCCGTTTCTCGGCCCGCCGCAACAAGGCGGGCTTTGAGATCCGGTAACGAAGGGTGGTTCTGTTCCAGGGCAAAAACATAGGCATGTGTCAGGTAGAAGTACCTGGCCTCGTCATCGTCGGTGGCGTCAGCCGCTTCGGCGTAGAGGCTGACGAGCAACCAGCGATCGTCAGCCGCGTGCGCTTTCAGAAGCTGGTCGTCCAGATCGCTCATTCGGCGGCCAGACGGTTCTGGCCTTCCTGCAGTTTGCTCGCCACCCAGTCGTGAAACAAATGTGTCGGTCCGTCCATTGCGGGGGAGAAACGACCACCGTCAAAGCCCGGCGCGAAGCGACCTTTCTGCATGCCTTCTACGACAAACACGTCTTCCTCGAACACCAGCTTCCATTGTTCGGTGTTCTTGGCGCGCAAGGCTGCGTCGGTTTCCGGCGAGGCATAATACAGATGGATCTGTTCGGTGGTTTTGTCAGTTGCCTGCGGCAAGAGGACAATGGCAAAGGCATGGTCGCGATGCACACCCAGCAGCACGTTCGGGAAGGCGGCAATGTATTCTGCGGCCTCGTCCCATTTGTCGCTGAGATCAGCAAAGTCGGGGAAGCTTTGCCCGTTTTCATCCCGGAGCTGGCGATACACCAGAGTGCCCTGACCGGAATACTGGCCCGGTTCTTCGATATGATAGTGATCTTCCAAGCGAGAATAGCTGTTCAAACCGGGATGAACCCAAGGCAGGTGATAGCTTTCGCAATAGTTTTCGACTGCCAGTTTCCAATTACAGTTTACCGACAGTTCGAACCTGCTGTCCGCGCCGCCATGATAGAGCGGTTGTTCGAACTCGGCCCAGCGTTTCATGACGGGGCCCATGACCACTTCAAACTCAGGTGCATCGCCCGAGATATTTACCCAAACCACGTCCCGCCAAATGTATGAGCGGACCTCGATCAGCCCCAAAAGCGACTTGTCCATGGCTTCATGTGTGTTGTGACCCGGACCACCGACATGTGGCGTTGACACCAGGCGACCATCGGTGCCGTAACACCAGCTGTGATATGGGCAGCGGATTGCACCTTCGATCTTTCGGGCTTCTTCAACAAGGATCATGCCGCGGTGTCGGCAGGTATTTTGAAAAACCCGCACCTGGCCTGAGCGGTCCCGGACCATAAGAAGTGGGATTTGCAGAAAGGTTATTGGCTTGGCGTCACCAACTTCCGGCACATCCGAAGCAACCGCCAACCCGGCCCACTGATTGATCAGCACGTGTTTGTTCTCTGCATCGTGGACCATTGGGTCAACATAATGCGCATTTGACAATCCGTTTGCGGTTTCGATCGGCTGACGGACGTCATCGAGTTCACTGGCAGAAAATGGCATGGCGGGCTCCTCGTTCTTTCCGAATTCATACTCGACACATGTGTCGATTCTGCTCCGAAAGCGACCGTGATCGCCTGACGGCGACAAAATCAAAGGATTTAGCCGTTATTTGAAGCTTTCGCCGATCTGCAGCAGGCGCCGGTGATATGGCAGCAGTTCTTCTTCGGTCTTGAAGCCCTGGCTTCGTGCCGCGGTCAAAACACTCGCCGAACGTTCACCCAAATGTTCGTATACCATGCGGGCGGCACGCGTCCCCGACGAGCTTTCCCTGACGGTGCGGGTGACATAGCCGACCCAGAAGTTGTTTTCGAAGGAGGCAACCCGCGCAAGATAGTTGAAAGAGCACGTCATTGCGTTGCGGCGCGAAACAACCATGGCAACGCCATCTTCCTGCCGGGTGACATACCCTCGGAACTCTCGGGTCTTTGCATCTGTCGGCAGGCCCTGCTGTCGCATGGCTTCGCTGTCTTCATACCCGCGAACGAAGGCGTGATTATTCTGTCGGAAAATGTAAACCAGACCAACTATGAACTGAGTGTCGTTGACAAAACTACGCCGTGTGAAACGGTAGAACCCACTGGGAAAAACACTTTCTGGCAAGTTGGCTACGCCCTGACCCAAGAAGCTGGTCAGCAACGGGCCGGTGAGTATCTGCCCCTTGTCAGTCAGCGACTCTACCGGTTCCAGCAGAATCCGGGCGTCAACATCAAAAAAGGTACAAATCCGGTCAAGAACATCCGGTCGAGGAAAGCTTTCGCCGGACAAGTAGCGATTAAATTGTGTCCGGTTGATGCCAAGTCGCCTCGATAAGTCTGAAATCGAAGGATAGTTTTTGGCCAATATACGCAGATTAGCACCAAACATGTTGCGCAATTCGGCAGGAGAGCGGGTTGTTTTGGACATTTCGGCCCCAGTGATGACGTTCGATTCAGTGTACCCAGAGCATGTAAACGGGCGGATTGACCCGAAAAATAGCTTGTTTTACTCGAACTGACACTGATTGGCGTCATGTGTGACGCCAAATGAGATCAGAAGGCTACTCACTCCGACACAAATTGCAATAGTGAGACGCGGAATTAACCATGTTTGATCAGCAGAAATTGCCCCACAGTTAAGGAAAATAATCAGACGGGACTGAATATGTTTGGCGTAGTACTCTGGAGCGACATCGACGAGCGTAAAGCAGTAATCTGGTGCGAAGATCATGGCGATCTAGCATTCTACAATCAGCCCGACGATGCGGGAAATCTGGCCCTGGATGCAGGGGATTGGGTGCAGTTCGATCTGACCATGGAACAGCACATGCGCTATGCCCACAACCCGCGTCTGGTCAGCGAAGGAGCATATAGCGGTTTGGCGGGTGCTCTGGGCGAAGCGGGCCACAGCGCAGAGCCAAAGCGCTCTTTGCCAGTGGAACGCGGCTCGGCCGATATTATCCCGTTTTCGACGCTGGCGCGGCGTCAAGGCGCGGCGGTTCAGCCAACTGCTCGTACTCACGCCTGAACACTTCAACGAAAGCGCTTTTTGGCAGGTGCGGTTCCCGCAACGCGGTCAGAAATACTTGATTTCAACGCGTTGCGGAAAGGTGTTTCAAACGGACCTCTGGACGTAGATCTTTATCATTCGCCGCGCAGCAGGGCTGCAACGCCGGTCCTGGCAATTTCGGCCAGACCCAGAGGACGCATGAGCTCGGCAAAAGCGTCGATCTTGTCCGGTGCTCCGGTAATTTCAAAAATGAAGCTGCCCAGCGTACTGTCCACCACGTTGGCACGGAAAATATCCGCGAGCCGCAGGGCTTCGACACGCTTGTCGCCGTCTCCCACGACTTTCAGAATGGCCAACTCACGTTCGACAGCCGGTCCTTCGACTGTCAGGTCGTGAACTTCGTGCACGGGTATGATCCTGCCCAGCTGCGCCTTGATCTGCTCGATCACCTGCGGTGTACCGGTGGTCACGATCGTAATGCGGCTCAAGTGGCCGGTGTGATCGACCTCGGCAACAGTGAGGCTTTCGATATTGTATCCCCGGCCCGAGAACAGCCCGATGACGCGGGCCAGAACGCCCGGTTCGTTTTCCACCAGAACTGCGATGGTGTGGCGTTCCTGCACGTCCGAGAAGTTCGGGCGCAGGTTATAGGCGGAATGGCTGGTTGAGCCTTTTTTGATATGTAGGGCAGACATTTACGTCCCTTTCATCATCCAGATTGTGTCGGGCGCCTCGGTTGAAACACGCCCGCCAAAATTCGCAGAATTCTATCAGACCAGGACCGAGCCCTTGGAGTCGATCACGCCTTGGGTTTCGGCTTCGCCCAACAGCATTTCGTTGTGGGCCTTGCCCGACGGGATCATCGGGAAGCAGTTTTCGTGCTTCTCGACAAGGCAGTCGAAGATCACCGGACCGTCATATTCGATCATCTCGATGATCGCGTCATCCAGATCGGCTGGGTCGGAACACAGGATACCCTTTGCGCCAAAGGCTTCGGCCAGTTTCACGAAATCAGGCAGCGACTCCGACCAGCTGTGCGAATACCGTTCGCCGTGCAGAAGTTCCTGCCATTGGCGCACCATGCCCAGACGTTCGTTGTTCAGGATGAACTGTTTGACGGGCAGGCGATACTGAGCGGCGGTGCCCATTTCCTGCATGTTCATCAGCCACGATGCCTCTCCGGCGACGTTGATCACCAGCGCGTCGGGATGCGCCATCTGCACGCCGATGGAAGCCGGGAACCCATAGCCCATGGTGCCCAGCCCGCCTGAGGTCATCCAGCGGTTCGGATCTTCGAACCCCAGGAATTGTGCGGCCCACATCTGGTGCTGGCCCACCTCGGTGGTGACATAGCGGTCGTGGCCCTTGGTCAGTTCCTCAAGACGCTGCAACGCATATTGCGGTTTGATGGTCTTTTCGCTGTTGGTGTAGGCAAGGCAGTTCACCTTGCGCCAATCAGCGATCTGCGCCTGCCATTTGGCCAAAGCCTCACGGTTGACCTTGCGCCCGCGGGATTTCCAGACCTTGAGAATGTCTTCCAGCACATGGCCGACATCGCCGACGATCGGGATGTCAACGCGGATCACCTTGTTGATCGAAGATGGGTCGATATCGATATGCGCCTTGACCGAGTTCGGGCTGAACGCGTCGATGCGTCCGGTGATCCGGTCGTCGAACCGCGCGCCGATATTGATCATCAGGTCGCAGTCATGCATCGCCATGTTCGCTTCGTACAGACCGTGCATACCCAGCATGCCCAGCCAGTTCTTGCCCGACGCAGGGTAGCAACCCAGCCCCATCAGGGTCGAGGTGATCGGAATGCCTGTTGCATCTACCAACTCGCGCAGCAGCTGGCTGGCCGCGGCACCCGAATTGATCACACCGCCGCCGGTGTAAAAAACCGGGCGCTCTGCGGTTTCAATGGCGGCAACCAGTTCGGTGATCTCTTCCAGATCACCCTTTACGCGCGGATGATAATGCGAGCTGTTGGATTTCGGCCCATTGTATTCGCCGGTGGCAAACTGCACGTCCTTTGGAATATCGATCAGCACAGGGCCGGGCCGACCAGCGGTGGCGACGTGAAATGCCTCGTGAATCGTGGCGGCCAGCGCATCGGTTTCCTTCACCAGCCAGTTGTGCTTGGTGCAGGGACGGGTGATGCCCACTGTGTCCGCTTCCTGGAAGGCGTCCGAGCCAATCATGAAGGTCGGCACTTGTCCGGTCAGGACAACCAACGGGATCGAGTCCAGAAGGGCGTCAGTCAAACCGGTCACTGCATTGGTGGCACCGGGGCCGGAGGTCACAAGAACAACACCCGGCTTGCCGGTGGATCGGGCATACCCTTCGGCAGCATGCACGGCACCCTGTTCGTGGCGGACCAGGATGTGGCGGATGTCGTTCTGCAGAAAGATCTCGTCATAAATTGGTAGTACGGCGCCTCCGGGATACCCGAATACAGTGTCCACACCCTGGTCCTTGAGGGCTTGGACAACCATCTTTGCGCCGGTCATTTCACGTGTCATCTGCTTTGCTCCATACGCGACATCGTCAGCTGCATAAAAAAAGCCCCCGATTTTTTGTCGGAGGCGCATGGGATCGATTATGGTTTACCGTTACCGGCCCATGCGCGTGGTTCCTACGATTACGACTAGGCTTTTCATGGCCTGAGGCTCCTTCATGCTTGCGCCGGACATTATGGGCGGGGCGAAGGAGCGTCAACAGGCAAGTGGCTCGAAAATGAGGTGATTTGGGACATTTTCTTGCGTCTGGCCCGGGGTGCGACGAAATTTCCGTGAAACAGGTGGGGCATTTGGGGCGGAAAGGTCAAAAACCGGCAGCTTTTTGTCTGAAATGATACAGAGCCGCCACTGCGAAAGCGTCACCCTTGTCTTCAAGGCAATGAGAAGGTGTGGGGACGGCATCATGAAGGGATTGCAGGACATAGTGGATCTGGGACGCTATCCCATCGACCTGCCGAACAGCCCGGCTTATGCCCGTATGCTGGACGACCTGCGCCGAGAGCTCGAAACGGATGGTTGCGCGGTGCTGCCCGGGTTTGTCCATGAGGAGGGGCTGCAAAAACTGGTCGGCGAGGCGGAGCGCGTCGCCGAAAAAGGGCACCGGTCGTTCAACCGGACCAACGCCTATTTCAGCAAGGATGATTCAGCATTGCCGCCGGATCATCCGGTGCGGCAATTCTATGATCGATCCAACGCTTTCATTCCCGCAGACAATTTCGGCCCGGACAGTCCGCTAAGGCGGATCTACGAGTATTCCGGGTTCATGCCATTCATCCGGGATGCCTTGCAGGAACCCGAGGAGCGTTTCTTTCGTTATGACGATCCGCTGGCGGATGTGATCATCAACATGGTCGAGGAAGGGGATGGCTTCCCCTGGCATTTCGACACCAACAATTACACCGTCACCCTTGCCATTCAGAATGGGGAGGCAGGAGGGGAATTCGAGTATGTCCCGATGCTGCGGTCCTCAGCGGATGAGAACTATGACGGAGTCGGGCGCGTGCTGGCCGGGAACCGGGCCATGGTAAAGCAGCTGGTGCTGCAGCCCGGCGATCTGCAGATCTTTCGCGGACGATACTCCCTGCACCGCGTGGCCCCGGTGGAGGGGTCCCGCCGCCGCTATGTCGGGATCTTCTCCTTTGTGGAAACCGAAGGAATGTGCGGCGGTGTCGAGCGGACCAAACAGCTTTACGGCCGGGTATTGCCGCGTCACCAGGAACGAGCGGGTCTCAGATCTGATGCGTTGCGGGATTGACGCGGCCCAATGCGGTTGAGAATATTCCGCCATGTCTATGCAATTGAAGCAGATTACCCCTTTTGTCCTGTGCTCGGATCTGGAGCGACAGATTACGTTCTATAAAGACCGCCTGGGGTTCGATTTGGGATTTCGGCAAGACAACTACGCCTTTCTTAGGCGCGATGCCGTGGCGATACGTTTATTGGAATGCCCCCAGCGTGCGGATGGACGCCCGTTAGGAGATGATCAGTCTTTCTACATCGACGTAAACGGTCTGGACGCAGTGTATTCCGAGATGGAGAGCAGGCTCGCGGAACTGCCTGCAGGGCGGGTCCGGCCGCCATTCAATCAGCCCTACGGTCAGCGGGAATTCCATGTGTTGGACGAAGACGGCACCTTGGTCTTCTTTGGCGAGACGCTGCCCCAAGCGTAAAGGCAAGGGGGCTTCAGATCACAACGACACGCCGGTTCCCTGCAGCACGCCGTGTTCCAGGGCATAGCGCGTCAGCCCTGCGGTCGATGAAATTCCCAGCTTACGCTTGATGTTCTTGCGGTGGGTTTCGACGGTGCGCACGGAGATGTCCAAGGCCAAGGCAACCTCCTTGTTGGATTTGCCCTGTGCAAGTTCCAACAGGATGGTCTGCTCCCGCGTGGTTAGAGCTTCGCGGGCATCTTGATCCTTGGGTTTCAGCGAGCCCTCGGCGCCAGTGCACAGATATTGCTTGCCTGCCATGACAGTGTCGATGGCCAGCTTGATTTCATCCGTTGGCACATCTTTCAGTACATACCCCATTGCCCCGTGGCTGAGCGCGGTCGAGATATATTCGGGGCTGTCATGCATAGACAGGATCAGCACCCGCGTGTCGGGCATGGTTTCCAGCAGGATTTCGGTTGCGCTTAGCCCACCCAGATCGGGCATGTTCAGATCCATCAGCACCACATCTGGGTTCAGGGATGGGGCCTGGTCAACTGCCGCGCGACCGCTGCCCAATGTGCCGACGACGTCGATGTCGTCATAGCTTTCCAGTATCGACTGGATCCCCTCGGCCACCATCGGGTGGTCGTCCACGATCAGAACGCGAACTGGTTCAGACATGTTGCGGTCCCCCCTCGAAACCCCGAAATCATATCACCCTGTGGGTGGCCCGGTCATGATGCCTTCTGTGCAGAGGCTTCATTGCCGGGCGGCAGCAGACGGCTGAGCGGCAAGCTGACTTCGATAACCGTACCGCTCTGGGTGCCGCGTGATGACAGAATTCTCAGGCTGCCGTCAAGTTGCTCGATGCGTTCCTGCATATTGCGCAGGCCCAGACCGGGTGTGGTTTGCCCGGCACCCGGGGCGAGACCACAGCCATTGTCCGAAATCCGCATGGTTGCCCCGCGCTTGTGACCGCGCAGGTCGATTTCGACCTTGGTAGCCCCAGAATGGCGTTCGATATTGGTCAGCGCCTCCTGCGCGATGCGATAAAGCGCGATCTTGCTGTCATGATCCAGACGATTGCGGAACACCACGGTTGAAAAAGCAGTCTCGATCCCGGTGCGTTCCGCAAAATCGTCGGTCAGCGCTTTCAGCGCCGGACCCAAACCCAGATCGTCCAGAACTCCGGGGCGCAGATCGCGAGAGATCCGCCGTACTTCGGTAATGGCAGTACCAAGATTCTCGACCCCTTTGTGCAGCGGTGGTTGTGCACCTTCCAGATCGCCGCGCCCCAGTCGCCGTCGCGCGTTGTCCAAGGCATAGCGCACCCCCACAAGGATCTGGCTGATCCCGTCATGCAGTTCTCGGGCCACGCGACCGCGCTCTTCCTCCTGCGCGTCGAACACTCTTTGCGTCAGTTCCTTCAGCTTGGCGTCCGCCAAACGTCGTTCGCGAATATTGATCACCATCCCTGACAGGAACACCACCAAGACGGCCATCAACGTGATCCCGCCGATATAATAGAAGGTCCTGCGGGCGCGTTCCTCGACCTGGGCCCGTGCCGCGGCAACCGAAGCAAGGACATCGTCGATGAAAACGCCGGTGCCAACTGCCCATCGCCAACTGGGGAAAGAGGTGACATAGGTGATCATCTTCGCCTCCTCCCCTGTGGACGGTTTTGGCCAGAGATAGGTGTGATACCCCGCACCCTGCCGCGCAATGCGCAACAGTTCATCCACCACCGGCGTGCCTTCGCTGTCGGTCAAGCCGGACCAGTTCTGGTTGATCATGTCGGTCTGGCGTGGGCTGACCAGGTTGTTCCCGTCGTAGTCGTAAACAAAGAAGAACCCGTCTTCTCCATAAATCATCGCGGACAAAATCTGGGCGACCTGATCCTTGGAGGCCTGATCATCCGGCGCGGCAGATCCGTAGATGAAATAGAACCCGTTGCGAGCCTGGGTCACATAGTTCCGCAGTTCGGCTTTCTTGGCTTCGATCAACTGGTGTTCCAACTGGGCGATTTCCCGTTCAGCCAGTTTGCGCGACTGGTAGGACACCAATACGGCAATCGCTGCCACCGCCGCGATCAGGGGCAGGGTGGCCAGAAGCGACAGCTTTTGAGCATAGTTGGGCGTTCGGAAAAGAGACGGCAGGCGCATGAACGAATCGTTACGCAATGCGCGGCAGAAAATCAAAGGTCTGCGACGCGGCGCATACCCAATAATACGTAACCATCGTAATTGCAGTGCCTGAGAAACGTAACGTATTCACGGTTTGCGAACAAAAAGTCGGCGTCTCTACGTAGTAGTAGGTATTCACATTAAGTTGCGCTTCGTTACGGTTGCCTCACTCTAACGATCCGCCTGCGCGTCGTCGCGGGCACTCAATAAATGTGGGAGGAGTAACACACATGGATCGTCGTTCTTTTCTGAAAACATCGGCTCTTGGCGGCACCGCAGCTGCTGCAACCAGCTTGGCTGCACCGGCTTATGCCCAAGGTAAACGGACCCTGACCATGGTCACGTCGTGGCCGCGCGGCTTTGCGGTTCTGGATGATGCCGCCAGCTACATGGAAGAAATGGTTGGTGCGATGTCCGATGGTCAGCTGACCATCGAAAAGAAAGCCCCGGGTGAACTGGTGGGCGCGCTTGAGGTGTTCGACGCGGTGTCGTCGGGCCAGGCCGACATGTATCACTCGGCCGACTACTACTATATCGGTCAGCACCCCGGTTATGCGTATTTCACCGCTGTGCCCTTTGGTGGCACCGCTCAGGAAGTGACCAACTGGTACTACCACGGTGGTGGCGAAGAGCTGCATGACGAACTGGGCACCATCTTCAACCTGAAAGGCCTGCTGGCCGGTAACTCGGGCTCGCAGTCCGGTGGTTGGTTCCGCAAGGAAATCGCCTCTGCAGCTGACTTCAACGGTCTGAAGTTCCGTATGCCGGGTCTGGGCGGCAAGGTGCTGGGTAAACTGGGCGCATCCGTTCAGAACATTCCCGGTGGTGAACTGTATCAAGCCCTGTCTTCGGGTGCTCTGGACGGTCTGGAGTGGGTTGGCCCGATGGCTGACGAACGCGCCGGTTTCCAGGAAGTTGCGAAAGTCTACTACACTGCGGGCTTCCACGAGCCGGGCTCGGCTCTGGCCGCGTCGGTCAACCTGGATGTCTGGAACGACCTGACACCGCAGCATCAGGCGATCCTGCGCAACGCGTCGATGGCCGTGACCCATTACCAGCTGGCAGAAACCCTGTCGAACAACGGTGCCGCTCTGGCCCGCCTGCAGGCGCAGGGCGTCAAAACCCTGCAGTTCTCGGACGATGTCTGGGATGCATTCGGCAAGGCTTCAGCCGAAGTCATGGACGAAAACATGGGCGACGAACTGTTCGCCAAGATCCGGAAGTCGTTCGAAGAATCCCTGGCCAACTCGGCGTCGTGGATCAACAAGTCGGACGGTTACTACGTGCAACAGCGCGTTCGCGTGCTGGGCGGCTAAGTCCCGGTATTTGTACAAAAACTGGGGGGTCCTGCATTGGCAGGGCTCCCTCCGTGGCATCCTGACGCCGCGCCGATAACGACCCGGGAGACCCGGGCGAAACGGGGGATCACATGCAGGAACAAAGCTCTGTCGGATTGGGCGACGCCCTGGCAGCGCTCGGCAACGGTCTGGTCTGGGCCGGCCAAAACATCGCCGAAGCCTTTTACAATATCGGATACGCCCTGACGCACACTTCGCTCTGGCTGGATTGGTCGGACAAGGAAGCGATCATGCGCTTTGTCTATTACGGCGGATCCGTCGAGTTCTTCTTTGCTGTCATCGCACTTGTACTGGTGATGACTGTCATCGGTCTGTTCTACCGCCCCTTCATGTGGGGATGTGTGCGGGTCATGGAAGGGTTTGCAAACACGGTTGGGCGGTTTTTTGCCTGGGCCGGTTTGTTGATGGTTCTGCAGCAGATCATCATCGTGTTCATGCAGCGGATCTTTACCCGGCCTGATATTGTCATCGGTTTCGGTATCCCGCTGCAGTTCGATATCAGTTGGTACGCGGAAGAACTCAAGTTCTACAACGCGCTGGTCGTGGCACTCTGTGCCTCCTACACCTTTGTGCAGGGCGGTCATGTCCGCGTTGACCTGATCTATTCCGCCGTGCGTTTCCGCACCAAGAAAGTGATCGACATGTTCGGGTCGCTGTTCTTCATGTTGCCCATGGCGACGCTAACCTGGATGTATGGCTGGTACTTCATGTGGCGCCACCTGATCGTGCCGAAACCGTCGGCCAGTGACGCGCTGGACCGTCTGTTGCTGAAGTCCCGCGCGCTGCGCTGGAACGTTGAAACCATCGGGTTCAGCCCAAACGGTTTCACCGGCTACTTCCTCTTCAAGATCCTTCTGGTGGCCTTTGCCGGCATGATCTTCATCCACGCGATTGCGTTCTTCTATCGCTCGCTGCTGGAGTTCATCGAAGGACAGGAAAGTGAAAACAAGTACCTCGACAAGGATAGCCTTGGAGAGGGTGAAGAAGCCTATGAAGGCGCTCATTAAGTACGGGGACTAAAGACATGCTTTTCGGTCTTGATGGCGTCGAAATCGGCCTCATTATCGTATTCTTCTGCCTTTTCGGAGGCATCCTATCCGGCTTCCCGGTGGCGTTCGCCATCGGCGGGGCAGGGATCATCTCCTTCGGGATCATTGCTGCGCTGGACAGCGCGGGTCTGCTGATACACCAAGCGATCGACACCTCCAGTCAGGTGTACCGGGATCTGGTGAATTCCGGGGTCAAACCGGACACGATATCCGTTTTCCGATATCCGGATCTTCCAAGGATCGCGGAACCGGTTTTCGTCAAAGGCTGGGAAACGGCGCTGGACCGCAACGTGTCCTTCATCGTGAACCGGATCAATGAACGGGTCTTGGCAGGTCAGTCGATCGAAACCCTGCTGGCAGTTTTGATGTTCGTGCTGATGGGCATCACGCTAGAGCGTTCCAAGATTGCGAACGACCTGCTGACCACTATGGCACGCGTTTTTGGCCCGCTGCCAGGCGGTTTGGCCGTGTCCATCGTTGTTGTGGGGGCCTTCCTGGCCGCCTCGACCGGCATCGTGGGCGCAACCGTGGTAACCATGGGTCTACTGGCCCTGCCGACCATGCTGCGCAACAACTACTCACCGGAATTGGCAACCGGGGTCATCGCGGCCTCGGGCACGCTGGGACAGATCATTCCACCCTCGATCGTGATCGTCCTTCTGGGGACGCTGGCCGGGGACCTGTATTCGGCTGCGCAGGAAGCGCGGGCGCAAACTGCGGGATGTACGGATGCTCTGACCTATCTGGGTGAACCGGCGGTTGTGTCTGTAGGCACCTTGTTCCAGGCGGCTTTGCTGCCGGGGATCATGCTGGCGCTGCTCTATGCACTCTATGCCTTTGGTTATGCGCTGATGAACCCCGAAAAGGCTCCGGCCGTGTCAATGGGCAGTGCCAACAACGAGCCGATTACACGCGGTGAGGGCCTGACTTGGTTCCTGTTTGCGCCGATTGGTCTGATTGCGGGCATCATGCTGCTGGGATCAGTGGGCATCGTCGGCAGCCAGGACATTACCGTCTCCAGCTTCTCGGACACCGGTGAAGGCGCCAGCCTGCGGACCAATGTGTCGGAGGAGTGCAAGGCGTCGATGATCGACCTGCATGGCCAGGCTGCATGGGATACGGCCGTTGCTGAACAGGAAGCTCTGGATGCAGCCGGTGGCGTTGCCCAGACCGAGCGTTTGACGGACGAGCAGATCGCCGAGGCGCGGGCCAACAAGATCGCCGTTGCTGCGCCGATCGGCACCGGTGTCGCGATCCTGATCGTTTTGCTGAGCCTGACCCTGATGCTGGGTCGCGGGATTTCGCCTTCGGGTGAGCCGCGTCCGCTGATCGTTGGCGGCATTGGGGTCATCCTGATGGCACTGGTGGACGTGTTCCTTGTCTCACCGACCACGTCCTCGGGCGCGACCTTCGTGCTGATGGCGATACCGGCCGGTCTTGCGCTGTATGGCTGCAAGGAAGCCGCGATCCGTGCCACCAAGAATGAGCTGATCCGCGTGGTGTTCCCGCCGCTGGTTCTGATCATCGCGGTGTTGGGGTCGATCCTTGGCGGGATCACCAATCCAACCCCGGCCGCGGCGCTTGGGGCAGGTGGAGCGATCATGCTGGCGGCTTACCGCAAGCTGCAGGATGACGGGAAATCCGGCAAGGTGATCATCTGGTCTACCTTTGCGATCCTGATCTGTATCCTGGTCGGCGTGAACTTCGACCTGCGGATCAATCAGGACGGTGTCAGCGCCGAGACCTGGATCGCCTTTGCGTTTGCCTATTCGGCTTATCTCTACGCGCTGTTCGGTCTGATCTTTGCCTGCTGGATCCTGTTTGCCGGTGGCGTTCTGACCCCGGTTGTGCGCGAAACGGCCAAGGTGACGTCGATGGTATTCACCATCCTGATCGGATCGCAGCTGTTGAACCTGGTGGTGATCTCTTTCGGGGGCGAACACTATATCCAGCAGTTCTTGAAGAGCTTCGACAACGAATTCACGGTATTCCTGATCGTGATGCTTGTGCTCTTCATCCTGGGGTTCGTGCTGGACTTCCTCGAGATCATTTACATTGTGATCCCGATCGTTGGGCCGGTGATCTATGGCGGATCGTTTGATCCGAAATGGGTCACCATCATGGTGGCGGTGAACCTGCAGACGTCCTTCCTTACACCCCCCTTCGGCTTTGCGCTTTTCTATCTACGTGGCGTGGCGCCCAAGGAGGTCACGACCGGCCACATCTATCGCGGGATCCTGCCGTTCGTGCTGATCCAGGTCGTAGGTTTGGGGATCTTGTGGTTCTTCCCATCCATCGTGACCATCGTTCCAGATCTGATCCCGAACTAAGGTGGGCAAGAACTGAATGATAGGAGAGGGGGCCATTGGCCCCCTTTTTTTGTTGGGCTCTAGGGAATGGAGACGGTCCAGGCTTCGTTCGGGGGTGTTTTCCCTTCAAGCACATCCCGGTAGGCGTCGACCGCCTCTTCGACGCTGGCGGCATGTTTCAAGGCCAGCCATTCGGCGCTTTCCGAGGCAGCCGTCCGCCAAAACTCGCCGGACCGTTTTTCGAACTCGCCAGCCCCCCAATCCTTGCCGCGTTTGGCGATGTGGCCGGGGGCAAAGAACATTTCACTGCGGTCGCGGATATAGTGTTCACCCATGCCTGCTTCAGTATAGTGTGTCAGGCCGACATGGCTGGTGAACATCATCGACCGACCCAGATGCCGGTGCAGACGGCTGATGATCTGGCCGGACCCCGACATGTCGATGATGAGTGTCGGTCTGGTCGCATCAAGTCGGCTTTCGATCTCCTCATAACTCATCACTTGATCAAAAAGCTTCAACGCCTCGACGCGGGGCAGGTTGCCATTGGAGGTCAGACCGATAATCGGAAGAGAATTCGGATCCGCTTTGAACGCGTACCCGGTCCCAATACCGGTTTTCGAAGAGGCTGAGACGATTGCGACCTGCTCCGCTCCGAACCAGTCGTTGTCCCGCGCAAAGTCCCACAGACAGAATGACGTCGCATAAAGCGGCCACAGAACCATGCGCAGATCGTCTGTCTCGGGGTCATCGTCGGGATCATTCGACAGGCGCAGATAGCGATTGTATACCGCCGCCAATTCGGCCCGGTGCGGGGCGCCGTCGAAGAACCTGTGATCGTCGATCCGCGTTGGCGTCAGCGTCAGATGGCTGCCCATGGGCCAATAGCCATACAGCCGCTCGCCGACACTTATTTCCGGACAGTCGCTTTCTTCGACGCATCCGATGCCCCAGACCGGAATGACACCCCAGTCGGGATCAGAGGTCGGAAAGAAGTTCCAATAGCCGATCCTGTCACCAACCACGCCGTAAGTGATGTTATTGGCGGTCAGGCCAAACCGGCTGACCCGTACTCTGATGTTGCCCGGGGCGGGTGATCGGGCTGGTTGGACTGCAGGCTTGCAGTCGCTCAGATCGGATTTAAGAACGGTCAATGTTGTCGAAGTGGTCATATGCGCGTGCCTCCCCCTCCCAGACTAACGCGCGGCGGGGCAGGCTGGGGGAAGACGTGGCGTTAGGCGGCGAAGTACGGCGCCGACACGATTTGAAGTCGCAGAAAAGTCAGTTGGAAAGACTGGAGTGTCAGCTGGTTTCAGATGATGAGTGCGCGAACTGGATCAGGTCCCACCGGTTCCCAAACGGGTCTTGCCAGACGGCAACCGTGCCATAAACTTCCTCGCGTGGGTTTTCTTCGAACCGGACGCCGGCATCCAGCATTGCCTGGTGGTCGCGGAAGAAATCGTCCGTAGCCAGAAACAACCCGACGCGCCCTCCGAACTGGTTTCCGATGGCGGCTTGTTGGGCCTCCCCTTCGGCTTGCGCCAGGACCAGGCTACCCTGTGTTGCACCTGGCGGGAGGATGCGCACCCATCGTTTTGCGCCCTGGTCCAGGTCTTCGGCCAATTGAAATCCCAGTTTTCCGCAATAGAAAGCGATTGCCGCATCGTAATCCGGAACGACCAACGCCACTGCGTGAAGGTTTTGCATGTCAGAACTTCTTGGCGCGTTTGTCTGGTAGTTGAATATTGGCGACCTGTTCGGCAATCGGGTCGGTCTGTGTCGGGTGCTGCGCCATATCGAAAGCACTGGGGTCGTTCATCGGTTGCCATTCCCCGCCCGAATAGACCTCAAGCCCGGAAAACTTGGCCTTGTAGCCCATCTTGGGGCTGCCCGGCACCCAGTAGCCTAGATAGATGTAGGGAAGACCTGCCTCTCGCGCGATGTCGATATGATCCAGGATCATGAAAGTGCCCAAAGAATTCTGCGGCATATCAGGCGCGTAGAAGGAATAGACCATGCTTAGCCCGTCCTCCAGCACATCGGTCAGGCTGACGCCGATCAGGTCTCCGGTCTTTTTGTCAGCATACTCCACCACGCGGCTGCGGATCGGAGTCTCCTCGATCATGGCGGCAAACTCGAAAACATCCATGTCTGCCATGCCGCCATCGGCATGACGGCTGTCCAGATAGCGGCGAAACAACGCAAACTGGTCTTCGGTCGCCCAGGGTGACGTGGCGCGGCGGGACAGGAAGTCGTTGCGCTTCATTGCGCGTTTCTGGCTGCGGGTGGGGCGGAAAGCACCGACATCGATTCGCGCAGAAAGGCAGGCGCTGCAATCAGCGCATGAGGGGCGATAAAGCACGTTCTGTGACCGGCGGAACCCTTGTTGGGACAGGCTGTTGTTCAGCTGTTCTGCATTGTCCCCCTGCAACGCTGTGAACAACTTTCGTTCCATCCTGGCCTCAAGATAAGGACAAGGTTGCGGAGCGGTCACATAGAATTGCGGCGCAATCGGCAGCGTATGGCGCATGAAGGGTCCGTAAGCTCAAAAACGTGCAGGTTGAAAGTGATGATAGCAATCGGATTTTGACCCGCCAAGCGCCGAATGCAAGCACCGATTGGCGGATCAGAAGTGAACGCCCTTAGGTCAGGTGCGCCTATTGATCGCAACAGTCCCAAGGAAGGCGTCGGTCAGTCCTTGTCCGCGAGCGCCAGTCAACATCATGACGATCGAGATCACTTGCAGGAGAGGAAGCGCCAGCGAGATCGAGTAGCCCAGTGTATGCGCCAGGGCCATGCCCAGATCCAGCCGTTGTCCATGATTATTGCGCAGCTCGATTCCTGTGAAGCGCATGCCCCAGGTGGCCGAGCCATTGGCGATGGTGACAACCCGATAGGCAAAGCCGATGACCAGATACAGCACCGGCCAGAAGAACAGGCCGATGAACGCAGTCAGAGGGATCGCGATCATGCAAAGGATCAGAATGACAACCGTGTCGGCAATCCAGGCAATCAATCGTTTTGCTGGAACCGCATCATAGAATTGGGGTTGTGCATGCGGGTCGGGCAGGGCGGTCATGTCTCGTGTCCTGTGATTTGGGTTTGGGTGGCAAGAAACAACCTCGGGGCAAGCCCCGAGGTCAGGAAAGGAGTGGAACAGTTTACTTGTCGTCTTCGTCCGAGGCGCCGGCCGTGCGGGCCCGTTCATCCATGAACTGGTCGAATTCAGACTTGTCCTTGGCTTCGCGCAGACGTTCGAGGAAGGATTCAAAGTCGCGCTGCTCTTGTTCCAGTCGCTGCAGCGTGTCGGCCTTGTAGGCGTCAAAGGCGCTGTTGCCTGTGGTGCTCATGGCGTGCATGCCGTGGCGCGACCAGGATTTCTTGTGGCGGCAGGATTTGGCGAACATGGTGCTACTCCAGCGATTGGTGAAGGTGATGTAAAGAACCAGAGCCAGGCCCACTGGCCAGAAGAAGATAAAGCCCAGAATCATCGCGGTGATCCAAGCGCCTTTGCCCTTGCTGTCGAGCCAGGCCTCGCTGCGGGCGAACCAGCCCATCGGGGCCGGGGCGGGTGCAGTGTCGGTCAGGGTATTCATGGTCGGTCTCTCCGCTGTTTGTGTGGAATGTAAATGCCTTTCACATTACAAGATATTGGTATTGCCCGTGCAGCTGGCAAGGGTGGATGTGAATGTTTTTTACATTTTTTGAAGACGCTAGGTTTAGAGGTTTGAAAACTATATAAAATTCGTACTTCTGTGAGGTTTTTTTGTTTGTTCAGTTGATGGCCGCCTTCAACCTGAGCGGGTTTTTGCCGGGTGCTATACCCCGTTAACCATCCCTTAACACCTTGTGCTATGATATAAGTCTCAGGAAGAAGCAGGAACGCCCGCAATGGTGCAGCGCATTCAGAACATGGCACGATCGCCTTGGCCCGCCGGTTGGTGGATCCTGCCCTCCGTCGCGATGGGGGCAATGTTCTGGGTTTGGCTGTTTCGCGTGATTGGTGGCGCCTGGGGTGTTTAATCGGAACTGAGTGTGAAATCGCCTGATTTGGCGCCAGACAGGCTCTGCAAGGTGTTTGGTTGCACTGCAAATACATGGTTCGGTGTGCCGGCAGCGGCCCAGACTGTTTCGAAGTCCATAAGCCGCGGATCCAGAAATGCGCGGATCGGGTTGAGATGCCCGATCGGTGAAACGCCTCCGATCGCAAACCCGGTCTGAGCGCGAACAAGCGACGCATCTGCCTTGCCCAGCGGCTCGTCCGCAAGGATTGAGGCCTTTCCTGCATCCACCCTATTGCCACCAGCGGTCAGAAACAGAATGGCTTCCCCGCTGACCTCCCCACGGAAGATGATGGACTTGACGATCTGATCAACGACGCAGCCGACCGCTGCCGCGGCGTCTTCGGCCGTGCGCGACCCGGTCGTTTCTTGGATGTCGGGCTCAATGCCTGCTCCGTCCAGCGCAGAGCGGACGCGCTTCAAACTCTTGCTCATGGGACCTCAAACCTTTCGAAGGTCACCCAACCTGCAGGACGCCCAATGGTCAAGCGAATACCGCCTTGCCGCATTGACCTCGGTCAGCCTGCATCACACTGTGCGCGCATGACGAAGAGCTTTACAATCTACCGCCTGCCGCGCCCCTATGATCAGGATCTGGGGGAAGACTCAGCTGCGAAACTGCCCGAAACAACCGGAGAGTTTCGCGATCTGATAATCGGCACTGCTGGCAGCAGCCCATATCTGAAAGGCCTGATCGACAAGGAAGCCGAGTGGGTGAGCGAGGCGCTCCAAGCACCCGAAGAGGCTTTCGCAGCCATTTTTTCCGATGCGCGGGCACTTGCACCGGATCAATTGAAACCGGGATTGCGTCGGGGCAAGCGGCGTCTGGCGCTTTTGACCGCGCTGGCTGATCTGGCAGGGGCGTGGCCGTTGGAGCGCGTGACCGCAGCCTTGACCGATTTCGGAGCCTTGGCGGTGGATTGCGCGATCAAGGCGGAAATAGCGACGTTGATCCGGCGCAAGAAGCTGCCCGGGCTCACCGAGGATGACGTAGAAACCGCAGGTGGCCTGACGGTGCTGGCCATGGGCAAGATGGGCGCGCACGAGCTGAACTACAGCTCGGATATCGATCTGATCTGCCTGTTTGATGAAACCCGGTTTGATCAGGATGACTTCTATGAAGCCCGCCAGGGCATGGTTCGCGCCACGCGCAACATGAGCAGCACGCTCAGCGAAAAGACGGCGGATGGCTATGTCTTCCGCACGGATTTGCGGCTGCGTCCCGACCCTGCGGTGACGCCGGTCTGCATCGCGATGGAAGCGGCCGAGCGGTATTATGAAAGTCTGGGGCGGACTTGGGAACGGGCCGCCTATATCAAGGCACGGGCCTGTTCCGGCGATATCGCTGCCGGGGAAAGGTTTCTTGAAAGCCTGCGCCCGTTTGTCTGGCGGAGACATCTGGACTTTGCGGCGATTCAGGACGCGCACGACATGCGGCTGCGCATTCGTGAAAACAAGGGCACCGGCGGCGCGATCCGGGTGCCGGGCCATGACATGAAGCTGGGCCGGGGCGGCATTCGAGAGATCGAGTTTTTCACTCAAACGCGGCAGCTGATCGCAGGCGGTCGGGACAAGACATTGCGGGTACGCGGCACAGTTCCCGGTCTTGCGGCGCTTGCAGCGAAGAACTGGGTGCCTGTTGAAGCGGCAGACCGGTTGACCGAACATTACCGTTTCCACCGAGAAGTGGAGCACCGAATTCAAATGGTGCACGACGCACAGACCCACAGGATGCCGAAATCCGAAGACGGATTGGCACGGATCGCATGCCTGATGGGGCGCGATCAGCGGGATATGCAAGACGAGATCGAAACGCGGCTGAACGAGGTGCATGAGCTGACCGAAGGGTTCTTCGCTCCGGATGCTGCTCCGCCGCCCCAGGCGCAAATGCCCGAAGATCTGGATGCATCGATCCTGGCGCGCTGGCCCACTTATCCGGCCCTTCGGTCGGCACGTGGGGCGCAGATTTTCGAACGGTTGAAACCGGAACTTCTGTCACGGATCGCGCGTACCGCCAAACCCTCCGAGGCGCTGACCGCGCTGGATGGGTTCCTGGCCGGGTTGCCCGCCGGGGTTCAGCTGTTTTCCCTGTTCGAGGCCAATCCCCAGCTGATTGATCTGCTGGTGGATGTCGTCGGTACATCGCATGCCTTGGCAGAACACCTTTCACGCAACTCCTCGGTGTTCGACGCTGTTATTGGTGGTGCGTTCTTTGCCGATTGGCCGGGCTATGATGTGCTGTACCAGGAACTCAAGGACCGTTTGGAAGCGGAAAGCGATTATGAGGCGCGGTTGGACGGAACCCGGCGCTGGTGCAAGGAATGGCATTTCCGCATTGGTGTGCATCATCTTCGGGGGTTGATCGACGCACAGGCAGCGGGACTGCAGTATGCCGAGCTGGCAGATGCGGTCATAGCTGCGTTGACGCCCTATGTGGTTGACCAATTCGCAACCAAACACGGACCACCACCGGGTCGCGGCGCGGCGGTACTTGGCATGGGGTCTTTGGGGGCCGAACGGTTGAACGCGACTTCCGATCTGGATCTGATCGTGATCTATGATCCCGAAGATCAGGACATGTCCGACGGCCGCCGCCCTCTGGCCGTGAGGCCGTACTATGCACGGCTGACCCAAGCTTTGGTGACGGCCCTTACCGCACCAATGGCACAAGGGCGGCTTTATGAGGTGGACATGCGCCTAAGGCCATCGGGCACCCAAGGGCCGGTTGCGACCAGTTGGGCCAGCTTTACGCATTACCAACAGAATGAGGCTTGGGTGTGGGAGCATCTTGCATTGACGCGGGCGCGCCCGATTGCCGGTAGCCCCGGGCTTTGCGCGGATATCGAGGCGTTTCGGGCCGAATTCCTGTCCCGCCCCAGCGAACGTGCCACCGTGTTGGGGGAGGTGGCCCAAATGCGGGACCGTCTTGCGGCAGCGAAAACCCCATCGGGCGTCTGGGATGCCAAGACCGGCGCCGGGCGCATGATGGACGTCGAGTTGGTGGCCCAGGCTGGCGCATTGTTGGTCGGATCGAACAGACGTGATGTATCCTCTGGCCTGGAGGGCGCGGTCGCAAGCGGATGGTTGAGTGTCGCGGAGGGCGCGGAAATCCAGCGCTGCTACGATCTATTCTGGTCGGTACAGGCCGCAACACGGTTGCTGTCGGGGCGGGCGATTGACACCGCGCATCTGGGCGAAGGTGGTGCTGCTTTCCTTTGTCGGAGTACGGGGTTCGACACGCTCGACGCGTTGCAATCGGAATTGACGGCCCGCTATACGGCGTGTGGTGCGCTGATCGAAGCCGCTTTGCAACGGGAAGTGTCGAATGAAATACGGTGACCCATTGGATCCCAAGGGACTGATCGAAGATGCCTATCAGATCGAAGAGATCACCGAGGCACAGTGCAGAAGCATCTTTTTGGATTGGGCGCTGAGCCTGCCATTTGGCAAGGACAGTTCCGAGGCAATCCGGAATCAGCTTTCCAAGCACGAGGCCAGGGCCGAAGGGCATCCGATGACCGGTGTTTTGCAGGAAGGGCTGCAGGACATGGGTAAGCCCAAAAGGCGCGGGGGATGGCGCTCGCGTCCGCGCGATTGAAACAGGCACTGTTGGAATTGTTGCAAGATCAGGCCGTTACCTGACGCGCATGTGATCGCGGTGGGGCAGGAGTTTAATTTCCGGGTCTTTTGTTGGCGGTTATATTCACGCCATGGATCTGATTTTTGCATATCTCGCGGGCCTTTTGACGCTCATCAACCCGTGCGTTCTGCCGGTGCTACCCATCGTTCTGGTTGGGGCCCTGCAGGCGGACAAGCGTGGACCGCTTGCGTTGGCCGCGGGAATGAGCCTGGCCTTTGTCGGCTTCGGAATGTTCATCGCCACGGTCGGTCATTCCATCGGGTTGGATAGCGAAAGCCTGGCCCAGATTGGTGCCGGAATGATGATTGCCTTTGGCGTTGTGCTCCTTGTGCCTGCCTTGGGGCATCGTTTTGAGGCGGCCACCGCCGGATTTGCCGCCGCCGCTGATGCGCGGATCGAGGCAGGCCCTTCGGCCGGGCTGCGTGGCCAGTTTCTGGGCGGTGCCTTGTTGGGGGCGGTCTGGAGCCCTTGCATTGGGCCCACTTTGGGCGGGGCCATTGCGCTGGCCTCGGCTGGCGAGAGTCTGGGCTGGGCATTCCTGATCATGGTGTTCTTTGCCCTTGGTGTATCGACCCTGATCATCGGGATTGGCATGGGCGCACAATCGGCGATCCGAACCCGTGCGCAGGCCCTGCGAGGACTAGCGCAGAAATCAAAACCCGCCATGGGTCTCGTCTTTGTGGCCGTTGGCCTGATGATCTTGGGCGGAGTTCACCACATGATCGAAGCCTGGGCCGTGAAGACGTTGCCGTATTGGTTCCAGGACCTCTCCATCGCATTCTGAACAGGAGTACTTGCATGACCGTTTCACGTCGTAGCTTTATCGCCACCAGCCTTGCCGCTGGATTTGGGGCCACATTTGCCGGACCGGGCTTTGCCGCCCAGGGCTTCACGGACTACACGCCTGGCTTGGTGCAATCCCTGCTGAAGGACGGCAAGACCGTCTTCATCGACTATGCTGCGGATTGGTGCAGCACCTGTGCCCGGCAGGAGAGGGTGATCCATGCTTTGCTGGCACAGAACCCAGATTATGCGGCCAAGGTCGCATTTATCCGCGTCGATTGGGATGACTACCGCAAGGCCGAGGTCACAACGTCGCGCAACATTCCACGCCGGTCGACCTTGATCGTTCTGAAAGGTGATCAGGAACTGGGTCGCATCGTCGCCGGCACAAGCGAGGCCGACATCAAGGCGCTGATGGACACGGCATTGGCGGCTGCATCAACGTCCTGATCGGGTTCATCATCGATGATTGTCTGGGCAGGTCGGGGGCATTCCCGGCCTGCCTTTCTTTTTCCGACCCGCGAAGCATTGCCCTGGGATCTACCTCTTTCGATTGACGAAACCCCTGAAAACAAGGGGATTGCCCTTCCAAAACCGCGGCAATTCCGCGAATTCGATCAAATCTTGTCTCAATTGCGCCTTAATTCGGGAGCATCTCTGGTTTCAACGCATTCCGTCCCCATGCGGCAGTTCAGGGGATCGAGACAAGGAGAGAGACGATGAAACTCGCACGCACAGTATTGCTGCTCGGACTTGGGCTCGGCGTCTCGGCCTGCACGGTCGCGGACATTCCGACCCGGAACGCTCCATTCGAACAGCTTCCCACATCTGTCGTGGGCACGCCCACCGGATATGAAACACAGCCCCAGGCCGCGAACTTCCCGCAGCCCGAAGCAGTCGCCATGGCGCTGCAGGAGGATCCCAACGCGATTACGCCGCCGGTTGTGGCCGCCGGTATTGCGCCTGTTTCAGTGGCAAACGTCATTGTGCGTGTGCCGCGTTCGCTGAAGGTGTCCGAGCGCAACAGCTATCTGCCGCGTGGTGATATTGTCTGGCGCGAAGACCCGATCGGGGACCGCCACGCACAGGTTCAGAAGATCGTACAGGACTCTATCATCAAAGGCGTGACGCCGTTGAACGGCCCGGTCAAAGTGAATGTAGACGTTCTGGTGACCCGCTTCCATGCACTGACTGAAAAGGCCCGCTATACCACCGGTGGCGTGCACTCGATCACCTTTGATCTGGCCATTCTGGACCCGGCAACCAACCAGCCGATCGTTCCGGTGCGGACGGTGCGGGCCGATCTGGACGCTTTCGGAGGCCAGCAGGCCCTGATCGCAGAATCCAAGGGGCTGACCCAGAAGGTGCGTATCACCAATCATCTGGCCGAGGTGGTTCGTCAGGAGCTGACCAAGAAAGACGGCTACAAGAACGCGCAACTGGGTTTCTATCAGCTGCTGAACAATCTCTGAGCTTTCCAGTTCGATACATTCCAAGTAAGAGGGCGCTCATGACAGCGCCCTCTTCTTTTTCCGATACAGCACCGACCCGTCCGGTCGTGCGCATGAAACCGAAATCCAATGCCCGCGCCATTCGGCACGGGTTTCCCTGGGTTTACGACAATGAGCTGGTTACCGACCGGCGTACCCGCAAGTTGGCGCCCGGAACGCTGGCGGTGCTCGAAGACGAGGCACGTCAACCGCTGGGGTTGGTCTCGATCAACCCGGGTTCACGGATTGCCTGTCGGATGCTCGACCGGGACCCGGCGGTGCAGTTGGACGTGAACTGGTTTGCTCTCAAGCTGCAACGCGCAATGGAGATGCGCGAACGTCTGTTCGAAGCGCCATTCTATCGGCTGGTTCATGCCGAAGCGGACGGGCTGCCCGGTGTAGTGATCGACCGGTTTGGTGACGCTTGCGTGGTGCAGCCGAATGCGGCCTGGGCAGAAGCCTTGTTGGTTGAGCTGACCGAGGCTTTGGTTCAGGTCACGGGTGTGACCACGGTGATCAAGAACGCGTCTGGTCGAACTCGCGGGCTGGAAGGCCTGGACGATGTGAACGCCGTTTTGCGTGGGGAGGCGCCCGAGGCGCCGGTGCACGTGCCGATGAACGGCGCAACCTATATGGCTGATCTGACAGGCGGGCAGAAAACCGGCCTGTTTTATGACCAGCGTCCAAACCACGCCTTTGCAGCCGGATTGGTCGGAGCCGGATCCGAAGTTCTGGACGTTTTTGCGCATGTCGGTGGTTTTGGCCTTGCGATGCTGGCAGGCGGCGCGGCGCGTGCGCTCTCCGTGGATGGGTCGGCAGCGGCTTTGGCTTTGGCCCAACAAGGGGCAGAGGCGTCAGGCTTCACCGATCGCTTCGCGACCCGGCAGGGGGATGCGTTCGATGTTCTGACCAGCCTTGGTGAAGAGGGTGCGCAATTTGACGTGGTGATTTGTGATCCACCCGCATTTGCGCCGTCGAAAAAGGCGCTCGATGCGGGCCTGCGCGCTTACGAACGTGTTGCCCGTCTTGCAGCACCTCTGGTGAAACCGGGGGGATATCTGGGGCTATGTTCCTGTTCCCATGCGGCGGACCTTAGCAAGTTCCGCGGTGCGTCGGCGCGCGGGATCGGACGTGCAGGCCGGCAGGCACAGCTGATCCATACCGGGTTTGCCGGACCGGATCACCCGCAACTGCCGCAGCTGGCGGAAAGCGGTTATCTGAAATCCGTTTTCTTCCGGCTATGAGGCCCGCCGTGAAGCTGGTTCTGGATACCTGCGTTCTGTATCCGACGGTGATGCGCGAAGTACTGTTGGGGGCCGCGAAAGCCGGACACTTTCAACCGCTCTGGTCCGAACGCATTCTGGAGGAATGGGCAAGGGCTGCGGTGAAGCTGGGGCCAACGGGCGAGGCCCAGGCACGTTCGGAGATTGCCTTGGTCAAAGCCTCGTGGCCCAAAGCAATTGTGCAGTCGTCACCGGGGCTGGAGGCTCGGTTGTGGCTTCCGGATGCCGGCGACATTCACGTCCTTGCTGCAGCGGTGGCGGGATCGGCGGATGGGATCGTGACGGTCAACCGGCAGGATTTCCCGCGTCATATTTTGGCCGAGGAAGATCTGCAACGGTTCGATCCGGATGGGTTATTGCACGGGTTCTGGGTTGAAGACCCCGCAGGTATGGCAGCAGTAGGAAAATCCGTTCTTGCCGAGGCGAACCGTCTGTCCGGCGATACCTGGCAAATGCGCCCGCTACTCAAGAAAGCGCGGCTGCCGCGATTGGCAAAGGCGCTGGAATAGGGCAGTTACCCTTCGCTCCAGCGCGCTTCCAGCTTTTCAAGGGCGGCAACCCTCTGATCCGTTTTCGGGTGGCTCATCAACCACGCTGGAACTGCGCCGGACCGTGCTCGGGTCAGCTCATCCAATTTGCGGAACAGAGAGATCTGTGGCCCAACCCCAATCCCGGCCTTGCAAAGCAGGGCAGCCGCATATTCATCGGCTTCGTATTCGTCATTGCGAGACAGTTTGGCCGCAAGAAGGGACGTTATGCCATTGGCGATCAGGATGCCGATACCGGGTACCAACCGGCTCAGGAAGAGTCCAAGGGCCGTTCGCAAAGCATTCTGCCCCGAAAAGTCGATCATCCGCTTGCGCGCATGCCCCAGCGCGACATGCCCAAGCTCATGGGCGATGACAGAGGACAGTTCCTCCGCCGTGACTTCGCCATTTTGGTATTTTCGATAGAACCCGCGCGTAATGAAGATCCGACCGTCCGGCGCGGCAAGACCATTGACCGGGTCCACCTCGTGAATGAAAACCTTGATCCTTGACAGATTCAACGCCGCTGCCATGCGGTCTGTCAGCTTCTTGAGCTTGGGATCAGCAAGTTCCGTGGACCTGGCATCCAGTTCGCGATGTGTCCGCCAGACGGAAAACCGGTACATGATCAGTGCATAAAGCAGCGCCAGTAGTATGGGGGTCAAACGGATCATGACTTTACATATGGAGTGTGACCCGGGTTCGGGCAAGGTCCAATGCCGCGCAGGTGAACTCTGGCCAAAATCGGGCACGCGCAAGAAGATTTGCCGTTTCACAAGGGAGCAATTTAGATTGATTCGAGGAAAATTGGGCTAGATTTTATATGAAATCATTTACAATCCGTGCGGATTCCGAGAATTGGTTCCGTTTTTCACCAACAATCTGGCACATTTAAGGCAAGGATTGGGCGGCGCATCCCGTGGTGCATGTTTGTCGGTTTGTAAGTCTATGGGAAACAATCAAGTTTTTTTCGGTCGTCGTTACAACACGTACGCCCCTTGGAAATATGGCGATTGCGGGGTTTTTCAGGATTAAATTCGGAAACAATCAAATCGATTTCAGTATCGCTGATGGCTACCAAACAGTTTCTTGTGTCTGCCAGTGCCCAGACTTTGCCATGATTTTCTCTTTGTGGCCCTCTCTGCCTCCGGTATCAATAAAGGAGCCCAACTGGGGGGCGATGTCTGCTGGTCACGGGGGCGACCGCACGAAAAGCGTCTGAAAAGATGCGAGTAGAGCGTGTCGTGGTGTGGTGCGTTGCACTGCGTGTGACATGAAATACGCGTAGGCCTGCCGGTTTACGTAGGGTGCCTTTTGTTGGCATCGACGTCTCTCTCTCGTAATTCGGGCGCGTGAGTGCTGGTCGCCATGTGCGCGGCATCGGCCTCAGGGTGCAATTTGGTGTCCGCCGATGTGCGGGTTGGCATTCTGGAAGTGCCGAAGAAGGAGAAAGTTATGGCTAGAAACTTCGACAATCCGTATTTGGCAAATGTAATTGGCCTGTGGGATTTCCGGGACGGTTTCGAAAATGATGATACCGGATTGGCGGATGGTGTGGCCCAGGACGGCACTCCTGTAGGAAGCCCTACGATCGCTGCCGGATGGATGAATTTGAACGGCGCGGACCAGCGTATGGATGTCGATGATGGCAACGACAGCGAGTTCGATCTGGCCGAAGGTACACTTGAAACGGAATTCCGCGCATATTTGCCCACCGGTGGCGGCACCAACACCGTGGTCAGCCGAGGCGTCTACGATTCCAGCGTAGCGGATGGCGGACAGGGCACCAGCGAAGACACTGATTTCTTTGAAGTACGGGTCACCGAAGCCGGCTCGGTTGAGGTGTTCCACAAGGACAATGGCAGCGAAGTCCTGCTGAGCTCGTCCACCGGGTTTGCCGGGTCCAATGATGTGATCCGCGTCACCTATTCCTGGGATGAAGACGGTGTGACCATGAAGGTCATGAACACCACCGATGGGACCTCGGAAATCTTGTCCGACGATCAGGGTGGCATGACGTTGAATGTCACCGACAGCGGTGAACAGAGCTTTGCCATCGGTGCGCGAGAAGTCACGGATGGCGTCTTCGACCAGTATTTCGACGGCGCTGTCGATTACGTGGCTGTTCTGGATGCGCCTGTGTTGGGCAAGGGCAACGGGATCGTGGATGGCACCGCGGGTGACGACGTCATCGATCTGGCCTATACCGGTGACCCGCAAGGCGACATGATCGACAACGAAGACGCGATCCTGCCCGGTCAGGCCCCTAATGACGACATCGTGGATGCCGGGGCCGGTGACGATATTGTCGAAGCCGGTCTGGCGGATGACACCGTCTATGGCGGCGGCGGCAGCGATACGATCTATGGCGAATCCGGTGACGACGTGCTGCACGGGGATACAAACGCCCCTGGCGGCGGCGCGGCAGGGTCCATCCGCGAAGCATTGCTGTGGAGTGAAGGCACGGTCCAAGGGGACGCGACTGTTTACAGCGACGGCGACGATCTGAGCGGTGGCTTTACACAGGATACCGGATCGGTTGATGTGACGTTCTCGGTGCTTTCGACGCCGACCGGCAGCGAAACCGAGTTTTCAGATCAGGATCAGCTGGTCAACAACATCGACACGGATGGCCCGCCTGCCAATGACAGCAGTGCCCTGCAGTCGCGCCTGTTCGCAGAAGATGACGCCGCGACCTTCCGGTTGGATTTCTCGGATCCGGTCAGCAATGTTTCGTTCCGTATCAATGACATCGACGGCGACGGTCAGGCGACGGTGCGGGCGTACGACGAAAACGGTGATCCGATCGAGTTCGCCCTGGGCAATGGCCCGCTTGTGACCTTGTCGGATGACGATTCCGTTCCGGGCAATGATACCGGAACCAGCCAGGGCGGCTATGCCGACCCGAACGCTCCGAATTTCTCAATGTTGGTTACGGTGCCCGGCCCGGTTGGTCGAATTGAAATCGACCATGTGCAGGTCGGTCCCGGCAGCTCCATCGTTACGGTCACGGACGTTTTCTTTGATGTTCCGGCTGCGGATACGAGCACGGAAGGCGATGACATCATCGATGGCGGTACCGGGAACGATATCCTGATTGGATACGGTGGTGATGACACCTTGATCGGTGGCGACGGGGATGATGACATTTCCGGTGGCGACGGTTCCGACACCGTAGACGGCGGTGATGGTGACGACACGATCGATACGTCGGGCGGCGGTGCAATCCCGCTGCCGGACCGCGGCTTCCCGGCCTATAACGGTCTGCCCGCAGTTCCTGCGGACGCAGATCCGCTGGATGATCGGGATACGGTTGATGGCGGTGACGGCGACGACACCATTCTGACCGGCGACGACGATGACATTATCGATGGCGGGGACGGCGACGATACAATCGACGGCGGTCTGGATGACGACACCATCGACGGTGGTGACGGCGACGACACCATCATCGGGGGCGAGGGCGCGGACACCATCGACGGCGGTCTGGGCGACGACACAATCTATGGCGGTCTTGATCCGCGCTTCCCGGATAGCCTGAACATCCCGAATGACGGCGCGATTGTTCCAGCCGACCCTGAAACCACCAATGGCATGGATGTCATCGATGGTGGCGCCGGCGACGACACGATCTTTGGTCAGGATGATGACGACATCATTGATGGCGGCACGGGCGATGACACGCTGGATGGCGGCATCGACGATGACATCGTCGATGGTGGCGACGGCAACGACACGGTTTTGGGTGGCCAGGGCAACGACGTCGTAGACGGCAGTGACGGAGATGACATCGTTGATGGCGGCGACGGCAGCGACCTTGTGATCGGCGGCGCTGGTGCGGACCAGCTGTTCGGTGGCGACGAGAACGACATTATCGGTGGTGGCATCGGCGATGTCATCGAAGGCGGTGAAGGTGGTGTCGTGGATTTCGACACGCTGATCGTCTCTGGTGGTATTCCGGTCGTCGATTACACCGCGACCGACCCGGAAGCCGGCACAATCACTTTCTACGATCTGGATCTGAATGTCATCGGAACCAACGAGTTCACCGAGATTGAACGCGCCTTTGCGATCAACCTCGATGGGATCGATCCGGGTACACCACCGGTAATCGAGGGCCGGACATTTACCGAGAATGTCGTTGAAGGCACAGCAGGTGACGATGTAATCGACCTGGCCTATACCGGTGATCCAGAGGGTGATCGCATTGACAACATGGACGCGCGTCCACCGTTGGAGAATGATGAAGATCTGGTGGTTGCCGGGGCTGGCGACGACATCGTACGTGCTGGTGAAGACAGCGACCTGATCTTTGGTAACTCTGGCGATGACCAGCTGTTCGGCGAAGCCGGCAATGACGGTGTTCAGGGTGGTACCGGGGATGACTTCATCTCGGGTGGTGCTGGCGGTGATATTCTGGTCGGCGGTGAAGGCGATGACACCATCACAGGCGACAATGACATCGTCGGTGATACGGCTGACCTGATCTTCGGTAATGAAGGCGACGATACCTTCATCAACAACAGCCAGGGCGATATCATCACTGGTGGTGAAGATGCCGACGGCCTGGACATCGATACTCTGGACCTGCGGGGCACTGCCATAGCGGCGAACCCGGGTGGCACTCTGACTGTTGAATATGATGCGACCGACCCGGAAGCCGGTGTTGTGCGCTACTTCGATGCCGCGGGCACCGAAACAGGGACTGTGACCTTCTCGGAAATCGAAGTGGTCATTCCCTGCTTCACGCCGGGCACATTGATTGCGACACCAAAAGGGGAACGTCGTGTTGAAGATCTGAAAGTTGGAGATCGCGTTATCACTCGCGACAATGGCATTCAGGCCATTCGTTGGTTGGGCAAACGGACGCTGAACAGCTCCGAATTGTTGCGGGCTTCGCACCTTCAGCCGGTTCTGATCCGTCAGGGTGCCTTGGGCAACGGTCTTCCGGAGCGTGACATGATGGTCAGCCCGAACCACCGGGTGCTGGTCGCCAACGACAAAACCGCGCTGTATTTTGAAGAACGCGAAGTTCTGGTTGCGGCCAAACACCTGACCGGCCTGGAAGGTGTGGATCGGGTCGAGATCTCGTCGGTGACCTATATCCACTTCATGTTCGAACAGCACGAAGTTGTCCTGTCGGACGGTGCCTGGACTGAAAGCTTCCAGCCGGGTGATCAGACTCTGGATGGACTGGGCAATGCTCAGCGGAACGAGATTTTCGAACTCTTCCCTGAACTCAAGACCCGCGAAGGTCTGGAAGCCTATCAATCTGCACGTCGGTCGCTGAAGAAGCACGAAGCACATTTGCTGACTCACTGAACCAACTTGTTCCGGGGCGCGGGGGCAAAGCGCCCCGGAACAAATTAGGACAGTTATGGATGATGGGAGGCTCTCACGGTCGTTCCCCCAACCCACAGTCGGCTTTCCCCGGACAGCAGCATACAACACATGGCCCCGGGGCATGTGATCAGGGCAGGGCGGTTTTCCGTCCTGCCTTTGATGTTCTGGGTCTTTCAGGGGTTGGGCGGAAGTGGAATTCGATACGGTTGATGGCCGTTGTACCGTTTGAAAAACGGGTTTCTCATCAGTTGATACCGCTCCGCCAAGCGGCCCAGGCTTCGGGCGTGTCAAGGTCGGTCAAGGCGTGTTTGCCGGGCAAGGCGACCAGAACCCGTTTGTCCAGATTTGCACGAATGATGGGCTTCGCCCCTATGTCTCCGGTGAGTGTGGTCATTTCTGCAAAATAGCGCCTCGGAAACAGAACCGGATGCCCGGGAACACCGTCTTCGCTGGTGGCCTGGAGAATAGTGTCGCTGTTATGATGATAGTGCTGTGCAATATGGTACAGATCCGTTTCCGTCAGCTCTGGCATATCTGCCGGCAGGATCATTGCAGCCTGAATATGTTGGGGCAGGGCGGCAATCCCGGCCCGGATCGAGGCTGACATTCCTTCAGCGGCGTCCGGCACCCAAACCGGGTGAGCCTCTCTGATCCGGGTCGCGCGGGGATGGGTCGGGTCGGGCAGGGTGACATAGACCGACATCCCTGTTTTCTGCGCCCGCGAGATCATGCGCGACAAAAGTGGCACCCCGCCGATCTCTTCCAGCAGCTTATCGCGCCCTTGCATGCGGGAAGATGAACCTGCCGCCAGAACAAGTACAGCAATATCGGTCATGGTTCCGGCTCCTTTGGATTGCGTCACATTGTGGGCAACAGAGCTGGAGAATTCCAGTAGGCAAAAGGGATTGGCAGAGTTGCGCAGAAGTGGACTGCGATGTGGCAGGCGGTTCAGAACCGCCTGCCGGCTGGTTCATCCGCGCATCCGAGATCCGTCCGCGTCAAAAAGCACCTCGGTGATCAGGTGGGCCTTGTGCATGTTGCCCAGAATCTCGATCTCGACTTCCAGCCCTTCCTGCGCGTGCTCCACCGGTACAAATCCTTGAGCGATTGATTTGTTCGCGTGATGGGAATAGCCACCCGACGTGCAGAACCCAACGACCTTGCCGCCCAGCCAGATAGGCTCATATGCGTTTACGTCCGCATCGGTAGCATCCACTTCGAAAGCACACAGCTTGCGGGTGGGGCCTGCTTCCCGTTCCGCCTCCGCTGCACCGCGTCCTATGAAATCGGTGTTCTTCTTGAAGCTGATGAACCGGTCCAAACCTGTTTCTGCGGCCGTGTAGTCGGGCGAAAACTCGGACAGCCACGAGCCGAAGAACTTGTCCAGCCGCAAGCTCATCATGGCGCGCATGCCAAAAGGTTTCATGCCGTGGTCCTGTCCGGCCGTCCACAGCACGTTCCAAAGCGCCCGCTGGCTGGTCAGATCGCAGTAGATTTCATACCCTAGGTCGCCAGTGTAGGAGACGCGCTGAACGATGCAATCGACCATACCGACGGTCAAGCGACGCACATCCATGAACCGCATGTCGGAAATGTCACTGCGAGTACAGCTCTGTAGCACGTCGCGGGCATTGGGGCCGGCAATCTGGAACCCGTTGCGGGTGTCCGAGATGTTTTCCAGCCGGACATCATCGGCCAAATTCTGCTGGAACCACCGAATATGATAAACCTGTGATCCGTAGGACGCAGTGAGTTGGAACTCTTCTTCGCTCAGGCAGGAAATGGTGAAATCCCCGATCAAGCGCCCTTTGGGTGACAACATAGGGGTCAGGCTCAACCGCCCCGGTTGGGGGACGCGACCTGCCATGATCCGATCCAGCCATTCCCGTGCGCCAGCACCTTTGACCAGGTATTTGCCGAAATTGTGGACTTCATTGATGCCCACGGCTTCACGCACCGCTTTGACCTCGCGCGCTGTGGCGTCAAAGGCGTTGGAGCGGCGGAAGGACGGGGTTTCGAACCGGGGCTCGTCGCCTTCGGCAAAGTAATTAGGCACCTCCAGCCCGTATTGATGGCCCCAAACAGCGCCCATCTGGTCGAAAACATCGTACATCGGCGTGGTGCGGAACGGCCGAGCGGCGGGCAGTTCTTCGTTCGGATAGGCGACCGAGAAGCGTTTCTGATAGTTCTCGATCACCTTTGGACGGGTGTAACCCGGCGTGATCCAGTCGCCAAACCGGGCACAGTCCATCGCAAACGTGTCACGTTCGGTTTCGCCCTCGATCATCCATTGCGCCAGCATCAACCCAACACCGCCGCCTTGGCTGAAGCCGGCCATGACTGCGCAGGCAGACCAATAGTTGCGCATGCCAGGTACCGGGCCGACCAGAGGGTTGCCGTCCGGAGCGAAGGTGAAAGGACCGTGGATCACGGATTTCACGCCGACCTCGGCCAGGGCAGGGAAGCGTTTGTAGGCAAAGTCGATAGAGGCTTCGATCTTGTCGAAATCATCGGGCAACAGCTCGTGGCCGAAATCCCAGGGCGTTCCATCGACCGCCCAGGGCTTGCAGGGCTGCTCGTAGAACCCGATGCACAACCCGCGCCCTTCCTGCCGCAGATAGCTTTCGCCAGCTGGATCCATGACATGGGGATGTTCCCCGCCCGCGTCGATGATTTCTGCAATCATCGGCACCTCATCGGTGACGATGTATTGATGCTCCATCGGGTGCAGCGGGAAATAGACGCCCGCCATCGCCCCGACTTCTCGTGCCCAAAGGCCCCCGGCATTCACAATGTGCTCGGCGTGGATGGTGCCTTTTTCCGTCACCACGTCCCAGGTGCCATCGGGGCGCTGGTTGGTCTCGATCACCTTGCAATGAGTTTCGATGGTCGCGCCGCCCATGCGCGCAGCCTTGGCATAAGCATGGGTCGTACCTGAAGGATCCAAATGTCCATCCAGCGGATCATAAAGCGCGCCAATGATGCCATCGACATTGGTCACGGGGGCGATCTTCTTGATTTCCTCCGGGCCAACGATCTCGGTCTCCAGCCCCATGAAACGGTGCTTGGCGCGTTCTGCCACCAGCATGTCGAACCGGTCCTGATTATCCGCCAAAGTCACACCGCCGACGTGGTGCAATCCGCAGGACATTCCGGTGATTTCTTCCAGTTCCTTGTAAAGCTTGATCGTGTACCCCTGCAGGGCCGCCATGTTGGTGTCGCCGTTCAGCGTGTGAAACCCGCCCGCCGCGTGCCAGGTGCTGCCGCTGGTAAGCTCAGAGCGTTCGATCAGCATGACATCGGACCAGCCGAGTTTCGTCAGGTGATACAGAACAGACGCGCCGACAACGCCGCCGCCAATCACGGCCACACGGGTGGTGGTTTTCATGGGATCCTCCGAATTGGGTGTTGGATCCTATTCTGGACATTTGTGTTTAGTAGTCCAGTCGGTCAGCGACAAAACATGTCGTAATCAGTCTGCGCCGCACCATCGAGCCATGTCTGCGGCCTTTTCATTTAGCCAGATCAGGTCGAAACCAGCCACAACCCGATAGCCGCGTGAAAACAGAGCTTGTGCCTGGGGTTCCGCCAACGCCACATTGCCCAATGGAATCCCTTGGGACTTGGCTGCGGCCTCGACTTTTGCAAGGGCCGCCTTGAAGGTCGGATGGTCGAATTGGCCCATGACGCCCAAGTCCGTGCTGAGGTCGAACTGAGCGGGGATCAGGATGTCGATGCCCGGCACGGCACAGATCTCTTCAATGTTTTCAACGGCATCAGCAGTTTCCACCAATAGGCAACTGACCAGTTCCCCCGCGATCTTCGCGGGGTAGTCGGCCAGGCTGGTCTGCCACCGGGATTGGGCGACAAAAGGGCCGAACCCGCGTATGCCATCGGGCGGGTAGCGCAAGCTCGCAACCGCTTTCTCCGCGTCCTCAGCATTACGGATCAAGGGAAATACGATGCCTTCGGCCCCCAGGTCCAGCACCCGTTTGACCTGGGCCGGATCGTTCTCGGTCACTCGGACCAAGGGCGCGCATTCCGACCCTGCCGTTGCTGCGATCATGGCGTGGGCCGAGGCATAATCCGCAGCGCCGTGTTCCAGATCCACGACAATGCTGTCTACACCACTGGCGGCTATGGCCTGAGTGACGAGGGCGGATGGAATCGTACACAAGACCATCGACACACGCCGATCCGGCGCATTGAGTTTCGATTTGAGGCTGGTCATCAAAGGCTCCGAACAATGAACGGGTAACATTGTTCGAAGCCTAGCACTCGCCTGAGTTTTGTCGATGTTTCGTCAGTCGGTCGTGCGGAACCGACTGTTCTGCACGATCAGGATCGTGATCAGCGGCGCTGCAACACCGATCAAGGCAACGGTCAGCAATAGCGTACCAAGCTGGGAATAGTCCGCTGCCGTCGTGACGACCTCGCCTGTTTTCACCTCACGCGTAACCACGAAGATTTCGTTCAGGTAACGCGTACCAAGGCTGGCCGCGGACAGTGCCAGATTGGTGAAGGATGCCATGACCGCAAAGAAGGTGGCCTTGAGGTTTGAAGGTGCGTTGCGTGCAATCCAGGCCAGCATCGGGATCATGGCAACCTGACCCAGAGGGGATTCCACTGCCGTGTCAATCATCGCGATGAACCGGGCATCGACGACCCCGTTCGTCATCTCGGAGGTCCAATGGTGGACGCCGTAATACAGACCGATATTGGGCAACGAAAGGATGCCTTGGGCCACTGTCAGCATGATCACGATCCAGACGATCGTTCGACTGGCCATCATCGGACGCAGAATGATCATGCCGACCAAGGTCAGCAGCGCTGTGATCAGCGAAAGGACCGACAGGAATTGCTGGTCAAAGCCCAGTTCGTCAATCTCGAACCATGTGAGCCCGGGGCCAATCAGAGGCACAGCTCGAAAGACAAAAATGATGATCGCGGTGCCAATCAAGGCGCGGGCCTGTTCCGGTTCAAGAACGGCAATCAGCTGCCGCATCAACAGCAGGACCACGGTCATGGAACCGACAAAGACGATCTCCTGCGAATAGGGCACATCGCCCAAACCGACCGTGAGCGACAGGGCCACAAAGGCAGCCCCGCCGATGAAATACCACCAGTTCGGCTCTACCGGGTCGCGGGGTGGGTCGATCAGGGTTTGCACTTCGGATTGCGCAAGCCCTTGCGCGCGGAGTGATCGTGTACGCTGATACTTCTGCAGAAAACTCACCCCGACGCCGGTGAGAGAAATGCAGGGAATAATCAGCGCCAGCGTAAAGATCCCAGCATAGGCGGCGGCCTTTTCCTGGTCGGGCAGGGATTCGACCCCATCGAACAGGGCCACATTGGCCGCTGCCACGGCGCTGGCACCACTGATCAGGGCAATCCGGCCAAGGGTCTGCATGGTCGTGTGCAGAGCGCGGGTTTCTTCGGCTGGCACCGGGCGACCGCGTGCGTCGATATGCGGGACCGCCTCGACCGACATGGCGTCGGCAACGACGTCTTGCAGAGCAAAGCCGCAGGGCGCAAGTATGACCGAAGCCACATACCAGGCGCCCGGGGACATGATGGTGGTCATCATCTCGGGGCTGGTGATAAGGGCGATCATGATGCCATAGCTGGTGGCCATCAGTCCGGCCCCCAGAACCAGTAGCGCGGCCTTCCAGCGCCAGATCAAATCCACAAGATGCCCCAGCGGCATTTTCAATGCCCAAGGCAAGCCGGCCCAGAACGCCAATCCTGCCAGGAACGCCGCCGACAGGTCCAGGTATTCCTTGACGTAGAAGGTGCCTGCGACTGATGTCAGCCCTTGGGCTCCCGCTGCGAAATAGATCATCAGAGGCGGCAGGAAGGACCACCGCAGCTGCCGCCCCAAATCCAGGACGATCCTGTCGAACCAGCGCAGCACCTTTAGAGAGGCCGTATCTTGAGGCCGGTCAACCGGTTGCCTTCACGATCGGTGACTTCGAACCGGAATCCGTGGAAGGAAAACACCTGACCTGCGGTCGGGATCATCTGGGCCTCGTGAATCACGAGGCCAGCAATCGTGTTTGCCTCCTCATCCGGAAGGTTCCAATCCATCGCGCGGTTGAGATCTCGGATGGTCATTGCTCCATCGACCAGGAAGTGACCGTCATCGCCTTTCTTGACCAGCAGATCTTCGGGCAGGTCGAATTCATCGGCGATCTCACCCACGATCTCTTCCAGGATGTCCTCCAGAGTGATTAGCCCGCGCAAGGAACCGTATTCGTCCACGACCAGCGCAAAATGGCTTCGTATCCGCAGAAACTCGCGCATCTGATCATCAAGCGTGGTTGTTTCGGGCACGAAATAGGGATCATTGGCGACACTGGAGATGTCGAAATTCTTCAATCGTTCGGCAGCGTTCTCGGCCTCGCCCACCTGAGCATACATGGACCGGAACAGATCCTTGGCATGCACGACGCCAATGATGTTCTCTTGCTCCTCGCGGAAAACCGGCAAGCGGGTATGAGGGCTTTGCAGACACTGTTTGAGGATCGCTTCGGGTTCGTCGCTAGCGTCAATCATTTCGATGTTCGAGCGATGCAGCATGATTTCTTCGACGGTGCGATCGCCCAGATCCAGTGCGCCGAGGATACGGTCACGGTCTTCCTTTTCCACCACGCCTTCGGAATGGCCCAAGTGAAGCGCGCCGGCGATTTCTTCGCGCACTGCGAGGATGTGACTGTTCGGGTCGATGCGAACCCCAAACAGCCGCAGAACGCCGCGCACCAGAAGGCGGACAGCCGACACGACCGGGGCAAAGACCGTGACCACGACATTGATGATCGGCGCCACGGCAGAGGCCGCTTTTTCCGCATTGGTAATGGCATAGGTCTTGGGCAGAACCTCGGCAAAGATCAGGACCAGCAGGGTCATGACCAGGGTCGCCAGCGCCACACCGCTTTCACCAAAAAGACTTGTGAACAGGGATGTCGCAAGCGAGGCAGCCATGATGTTGACCAGATTGTTGCCCAGCAGAACCGAGCCGATCAGCCGTTCATTGTCTTCGGTGATCGCCAAAGCGCGCTGTGCTCCGCGCGAGCCCCTGTCCGCCTGGCTGCGAAGTTTCCCGCGTGAGGCAGCCGTGAGTGCCGTTTCGGACCCTGAAAAGAACCCGGACAGCACCAACAGAAGACAAATGACGCCCGATGTTATCCAAAAGGCGCTGTCCAAAAGCGTTGTTGTGTCTTCCATGTCTCGTCCGGGATCCTTGTATTGCTCACACTGGTTATGGGCATGGTTTCCCCCCGGATCAAGACCTTGGCGAACGGGTGTTCTCCCGTCCGGTTCAAGTGTATCGAAGATACCCCCGAACCCGTTGGGCCAAGCGCCGCCGGGCAGGCCCGGCGGCGCGGTTGCTTGGTCGGATGTGGGGCAAGCATGGCTGTGGAAGGCAGCAGAACCAAACGCAGTCAAAAGGGCTTTGACGCAAAACCGAATGAGTATTGCGGGGCAATTCGAAATGCGGCTTGCAATGAACGGAGCGTCAGGTGTCGTCTTGTTCGGTTTTAGCCAGCGGATGGTGTTCCAGAACCAGTTCGTTCAGACGCGCGTCCAGAACATGGGTATAGATTTCGGTTGTGGCAACATCGGCATGGCCCAGAAGGGTCTGAATGGCACGCAAGTCGGCGCCGTTGGCCAGCAAATGTGTTGCAAAGGCATGACGAAGCGTATGAGGCGTGACCGTGTCGGGAGAGACGCCACCGGTAACGGCCAGTTCCTTGATCAGCAGATAGAAGCGGTGCCGGGTCAGGTGGCCTTCCTTGCTTCGGGACGGGAACAGGAAGCGCGACGGAAGGTGGCCCTTGGTCTGTCGCTCCTCGTCAATCTCGTCACGGACAGTTAACCACGCTGCCAATGCGTCACGCGCAGGTGGGGACAAAGGTACCATCCGCTCCTTTCCGCCCTTACCACGAACCAGCAACATTCGTGGGTCACCTCGCGCCGTGCTGTCGGGCAGGGACACCAGTTCACTGACACGCATACCGGTGGCATAGAGCAGCTCCATCAGACAGGTATTGCGCAGTCGATCTGCTTGGGACCGTCCCGTCATTCGAGCAGCGTTCAGCAGGCGATCGACCTCCACGACGTCCAGCGTCTTGGGCAGACGTTTGTCCCGTCCCGGCCCACGGACCTGGATGGCCGGGTTGTTCATGCGCCAACCTTCTTCGAAGGCAAAGCGGAACAGCTGTTTGACGGCCGATAAACGGCGGGCCCTCGTGGCCTTGGACAACCCTTGGGCATCACAATCTATCAGGTAGTCCTCGATGCCATCCCGACCTACGGTGTCGATGTCGAGCTTTACGCGTTCCAACCAACCCACGAAATCCTTCAGGTCTCGGCCATAGGCGAGCAGCGTGTTTCTGGATGCGCCCATTTCTGCGGCCTGAGCATCAAGAAAGGTGGAGATCCACTGATCAGGGCGGGCTGGGGGCATTTCAGGACCGCTCCAACAAAAGCAATTGCAAGGAAGCACGTCGGGCAGTGTCTTCCAACCCAACTCTTCGGAACACGGTAAGGGATTCGGTCAAGTCTTGCAGGTTTCCGTCTGCGCCCCGTGCAAACAGTTCGATCGTACGCAGAATAACCTCACCTAATTGTCCATTGCTCAGCATGACCTCGAGCTCGGCAGGTATCGGTGCGTCCGTCAGGAAGCCTTCGGCGATCGCACGTTCCCGCGGCGCACGGGCAAGGCTGATGGAAGGGGTGCCGCGCGCCAAGCCGATCAGGAAACCGTCGGACTGCTCAGGAGGGGTGTTGGCGGCAGCCTCGTAGCTCGGCGACAGCAAGCGGATACGCCAGGCCAGCGAGGCTGCAGGCGGAGGTAAGTCCAACGCTGCCAACTGATCAGAGAACAGATCTGCAAAGGCAACTTCAAGTCCCACGTCCTGCATATTGCGCCATACGGTGGGCAACGTCTTGGCCACGGCTTCGGCGCTGCCACTTTGCAGAGCCGTATCGAAGCGTTGCAGAGATTGGACGCGGTCCCACACACCGCCTGAGGCGGCCGGACGGCGTTCTGTATAGAGGCCGAGCAGGTGGTTGGGATTCAGAGCACCTATGCGGGTCAACCGTTCAGCCGCCTCGATTTGGGCTTTCCATCCAGCGACATCACGCAAGTCGGCAGTGGCAAAGGCGCGGGGCAAGGGTGTGGTTGGCAGACGTTCCCCAATGGCTTCGAAAAGCCGGAAGGTGAGCGGGTCAGGGTCCTTGGGGCGCGGCAAGGGTGGCGCGCCTTCGAAGATTTCCGGGCTTAGAAAGCGATCCAACAGGGCCAGATCTTCGCGTGGCATCAACTCCAATGCATGCGCTGTCTCCAGCAGGAGAGCGGCAGTTTCCCAATCACCACGCCGGGCCAGACAGAAGATGCGTCCGCGATCATCGGGTGCAAGATAGGGCTTTGCGATCAATGCGGCGCAGCTGCGATCCTCGTCACCGGTCAACAGCGTCGCATCGAACCAACGAAGAAAACGATCCTTGTCGCCGGTTGGGTCGGCCAATTGTACCAATGCCTGAGCCGGATCGGTGGCACCCAGCTGCATCAGGCGATCCAGACGCGCCAGCGTCAGAATCTGAGCTGCGTCCTTTCCGGCGGGTGGGCGGGTTTCCGACAGCAGTACAGTATAAAGCAGGGATTGCAGGGCCGGATAATCCCTCACCGGAACCCGTTCGATAAGCCGTGTAAGGATACGGGCCGAGCTGCCACGCCATAGATCGATCGGCAAACCTGTCGAAGATGCAGGAACCAAGCCCAGTGGTGGCAACAGCGCCTCCAATGGCGTGACCTGGATATCGGGGCTTTCGATGGAACCGGACACCGGCGGTTCCAATAGGACGGTATCCGGCAGAAGAGCCTCGTGCGTTTCCGGTGTCAGCCATTCGATCACCGAAAGCGGGTCCTGAGCGGACACCGCTGCAGGATACAAACAAAATACCAAGGCCGCGCCGTGGCAAGAGAATCGGGAGATCTTGGGTCGGCCGTGTCGTGCTGATGTTTTCACCGGTTCGGCCTGATCTTCTGGCCGCCGCGTGCCCAAACCGGGGTGTGAGACCCTGTCAATCGGCATTCAACACCACGGGTTTGCGGATCTCTTGACTGGGCGCACTGAAATCCGCGCCGAACCAAGGCCCGACATAGGCATAGATCACCAACCCGATCGCTGCCAGAATAACAAGGTAAATCAAGTATTTGATCAGTCGTCCCATGGTGCCCCTGCTGCCTCGTGCCCATTCTTTTGCTCAAGTTATATATGGCCTTTTCGACAAGATCACGTCATTCACTGAAGAATGAGCGAAAATGAGCAAACAGACGTGTGCGCCGATGGGGCGCCACGGCCGGGAAAACTGAAAAAAACGATCGTGATGGTTGGCATGATGGGCGCCGGCAAGACCGCGGTGGGCCGGGCTCTGGCTGCTCGGCTGGGCGTGCCGTTTCTGGACAGCGATCAGGAGATCGAACTGGCCGCCAACATGACGATCCCCGAGATTTTTTCCCGTGATGGCGAGGCGTTTTTTCGGGACAAGGAAACCCAGGTTATTGCGCGACTACTGAAGGAAGAGCAGGGAGTTCTTTCGACCGGCGGCGGTGCATTCCTGGCCGAAAGAAACCGGAAACTCATTTCTGATCAGGGGATCGCGGTGTGTTTGCAAGCGGATCTGGATGTTCTGTGGAACCGGGTGAAACACAAGGACACGAGACCTTTGCTGCGGACAGCAGACCCACGTGCGACACTCAGTGGCCTCTATGAGGCACGGGTCCCGATTTATGGCTTGGCTGATCTGTCGGTGCAGTCGGATGGGGTCTCCTCGATCGAGGAAATGGTAGACAAGGTTCTGGAGGCGCTGAAGGCGCGGCCGGACGTACTGGATTGGAAATAATGCGGAAAACAGTGCATGTGGAGCTGGGCGAGCGGTCCTATGACGTGGTGATCGGCCCTGATCTTCTGGCAGAATCGGGACAGCTGATAGCGCCTTTGCTACGCCGTAAACGCGTGGCGGTGGTCAGCGACGAAAACGTGGCGCGGTTGCATCTGGAAAGCCTGCGGGACGGGCTTGCGCAGGCCGGGATCGACATGGTCGCGCTGGAACTGCCCGCAGGTGAAAGCACAAAAAGCTGGCCTCATTTTGAACGTACTGTGGAATGGCTGCTGGAACAAAAGGTTGAGCGCAATGACGTGGTCGTTGCTTTTGGCGGCGGGGTCATTGGCGATCTGGTGGGATTTGCGGCCTCGGTCCTGCGCCGGGGTGTGCAGTTTGTACAGATCCCGACCTCGCTTTTGGCGCAGGTGGACAGCTCGGTGGGCGGTAAGACCGGGATCAACGCACCTCAGGGCAAGAATCTGATAGGAGCGTTTCATCAGCCGTCACTGGTTTTGGCAGATACCTCGGTGTTGGGAACGCTGACCGCGCGGGATTTTCTGGCCGGGTATGGCGAGGTCGTCAAATACGGGCTTCTGGGCGACGCAGAGTTCTTTGAATGGCTGGAACTGAACGGCCCGGGCTTGTCGGCTGGCGACATGGCGACCCGGGTCGAGGCGGTGGCCCGTTCAGTCCAGATGAAGGCCGACATCGTGGCGCGGGATGAAAAGGAACAGGGCGACCGGGCGCTTTTGAATTTGGGGCATACCTTCTGTCACGCGTTGGAAGCTGCGACGGGATATTCCGATCGTTTGCTGCATGGCGAAGGCGTGTCGATCGGGTGTGCCCTGGCGTTTGAGCTGTCTGCGCGTATGGGATTGTGCCCGCAGGAAGACCCCAGTCGAGTACGGCAACATCTGAAAACAATGGGGATGAAAACCGATCTGGCTGACATTCCCGGTGAATTGCCGGGCGCACAGGCATTGCTGGACCTGATGGGGCAGGACAAGAAGGTTGTGGATGGAAAGCTGAACTTCATCCTTGCGCGCGGGATAGGACAGGCTTTCGTGACGTCTGACGTCGCCCCGTCAGACGTAATTTCCGTTCTTGAAGATGCCCTTGCAGAGCGTTGAAAGATAACATCATTCAGGGTCAGCGACCCTGAATGACCATGAGCTCTCCGACATTTTCGCGGGTGATATAGCCGATCATCCGACCTTGGAGCGAGGTGACTGCCACCGCAGGTGCCCCCTGATGCAGGGCGTCCAGTACGGCCTCCAACCCGGTGCCCAATTCAACTTGGGGGATCTCCGTTTCCAGAATCTGCGTGACCGGCGTCATGCGCGGGTGGTCGTGAGCAAGTGCGGCAAAGAGCTTGTTTCGGGTGACGAAGCCCAAAAGCGTTCCGTCGCTTTCAAGCACCGGGAACTCGTGCTGTGTCGTTCGGATCACCGCAAGCGCAGCGGAATCAAGCGTGTCTGAGGGGGACAGGGGCTCAAAGCTGGTGATCATGGCGTCACGTGCCATCAACCGGCGCGACACGGACCGCATGGTGACGTCCTGGCTTTCTGCATTCGCAGCAACAAAAACGAAGACAGCGATCAGTACCAGAACCGGATTACCGGTGCTGAGACCGGCAAAACCCAACAGCGCTGCCACAACCTGACCAGCAAAGGCTGCGATCCGAGTGGCGCGAACCCGGTCCAGGAACAGGCACAGTGCGGCGCGGAAAACACGTCCACCGTCCATGGGAAACGCCGGGATCATGTTGAAAACGGCAAGAAACAGATTGACGATCGCCAATCGTCCCAGAAAGCCGGGGCCTGTCGTGTCGATGGCGGACAAGTCCTGCACGTTCATCCTGGCACCAAAGACCACGAGAATGATGCAGATGGCGACGTTCACCAGCGGTCCTGCAATGGCCACGGCGATTTCCTGTTTGGGGTTTTCCGGCATCTTTTCCAACCGGGCCAAACCTCCGATAGGCAACAGAGTTATGTCCGGGGTCCGAATACCATAGCGCCGTGCCATCAGCGCATGGCCGAATTCATGTGCCACGACGCAGGCAAACAGAGCGATGACAAAAACCACGTTTTCCAACGCGGCCTGCGATCCGCCGTCCACATAGGCGGCATAACCGACCCAAGCCAACAGCAGGAAGAAGGTAACGTGGATCCGAACTTCGGAACCCAGGAGTTTGCCGACAGGGAAGGACCAGACCACTTTGACCACCTTGATGTTGGTAAGGAACGACGTGCAAAATAATGTCGCTTCCTACAGGTGGCTCAAGAGAGAGTTTTGATCAATTCTACAAATTGCCCCGGTTTGCCAATCCGTAGCGTAACAAGGGCAGGCAAGTCGTACCTCATACGACTTGCCCGACAAAATTTGTGACAATCAGAACGGAATTTCGTCGTCGTCGATATTGTGAGCCGGTCCACCGCGCTGACCGCCGCCTTGCGAGCCGCCACCATAAGGGTCACCGCCTTGTGGACCGCTGTCATAGCCTCCGCCATAACCGCCACCCGACTGGCCGCCGCCGTATCCGCCAGACTGGCCGCCGCCAAAGCCGCCTCCGCTGTCGCCGCGGCTATCCAGCAGGGTCAGTTCGCCGCGATACGGGCGCAGAACAACCTCGGTCGAATAACGATCCTGACCGGACTGATCCTGCCATTTGCGGGTTTCCAGTTGGCCTTCGATGTAGACCTTGGACCCTTTGCGCAGGTACTGCTCGGCGATGCGGGCCAGCGGTTCCGAGAAGATGGCGACCGAATGCCATTCGGTCCGCTCGCGCCGTTCACCGGTGTTGCGATCCTTCCAGTTCTCCGACGTCGCGATCCGCAGGTTACACACTTTGCCGCCATTCTGGAAGCTGCGCACCTCGGGGTCGCGGCCAAGGTTTCCAACGAGAATGACTTTGTTCACTGAGCCGGCCATGGCGCTCCTTGTCCTTTGATATCCTCGCGCAGGCCATCGCCCACACGAATCTTATGTTCCGCATTCAGGCGAGAGTATACACGCCAGGGCCGCGAGGAAAGCAGATGCCTGTGGGTAACGACAGCTCTCTTTTGGCAAGGTTCCGCCGCAGGACTTTATTTTTGGTTAAATCTTCGTATATTCCTGCCCAGTTGAGGCAGGACAGGACCTTTGAGATGCGCAAACTGGCCGCAGGGTTGGCAATCGCGTCGATGGCGATCGCCCCGGAAGTCTGGGCAGCAGACCTCTTTTCCACGCGCAACAAACAGAAGCTTTTCAAGTCACAGACCCGCGTTCTCGATACACGGGCTTCAGTGCAGTACAGCAATTCCGAACGGTTGCGTCCGGATACCGTTCACACATCGTTTGGGCCTGTGCCCTATTCCGGCAAGTATCGCGGGGTGTATCTGGACATGGCGCGGGAAGCTGCGCGCCGTCACAATGTGCCCGAAGAGCTGTTTCTGAGACTGGTCCAGCAGGAATCGAATTGGAATCCGAACGCGCAATCCCACAAGGGCGCGCTGGGATTGGCCCAGCTGATGCCGGCCACCGCCCGCAGGCTGCGTGTGGACCCGTTGGATCCTTATGAGAACCTCGACGGCGGTGCGCGGTACCTGTCCAAGCAATATCGCAAGTTCAAATCCTGGCGGCTGGCTCTGGCAGCCTACAATGCTGGTCCGCAGGCTGTGAAGAAATATGGGGGCATTCCACCCTATAAGGAAACCGAGAACTACGTGAAGAAAATCTGGGGCAGTTAACCCTTTGGCTTTTGCGCCGCCGAATGGGCGACAAAAAACCCGGCGAACTTCCAGTTCCTGCCGCAATTGGGCGTCAAATCCGGTACTGAATTCAAGGACCGGATTTCATGACTACAGCCAATTGCAAAGCCAAGATTGTTCGTATTTCACAAAATGACGGAGTTCTTTCGCCCGTTCCCCAACCGAATAGAGTACCGGGCAGGATTGATCTGACGCCGCCTGTCAATAGGCGTGCTCCGGTGTCTCCGAAACGTTCTGCAGCACGCGTTTTGTGTATAGCTGTTGCCTGGTTCGGGTTTTCAGTGGCGTTCAACGGGATGTGATCCTTGAGTTGACTAAATTTGTCAGAAATTGAGCTATGTCAATTGCGGACGCACGGGCGGCAGACTATCACGTCTAAACATTGCCAACCGGAGTTCTGAAAAATGGCAGGTTCTCTCCGAAGCCTCCCCGTCGTGTTCTCGCTCATTTATTCCTTTGCAAACGGAGCCTTGGCAGAGCCGGCTTTTGACAGCCTCGAAACGCTTGGAGAGGCTTTGTATTTCGATGTGAACCTGTCGGCAAACCGAAGCCAGTCCTGTGCGACGTGCCACGACCCCTCGGCGGGCTTCGTGGATCCGCGCGAAACCCGTGTCGGGCGGGCGGTCTCACTGGGCGATGATGGAAATTCCCTGGGCGACAGGACTGCGCCCACAGCAGCTTATGCGGCGTTCACACCCGAGTTTCATCAAAACGCAGAGGGAAATTGGGTTGGTGGCATGTTCTGGGATGGGCGCGAAACCGGTCTGGAGGGGCAGGCGGGGGGACCTCCGTTGAATCCCATCGAAATGGGAATGCCAGACAAGCAATCCATCGTACAACGGCTGTTGGAGGACGAGGATTATGTCGCCTCCTTCCAGAATATCTTTGGCGCCGAGATCTTTGGAGAAACCGATCAGGCTTATGAGGCCATGACGCAAGCCATCTCAGCCTATGAACGGACCGAGTTCTTTGCGCCCTTCGACAGTAAGTATGATCGTTTCCTGAAGGGCGAATACCAGATGACGCGGGAAGAGCAGTTGGGCATGACCCTGTTCTTTTCTGAGCAGTTTACGAACTGCAACCTGTGTCATCAGCTGAAACGCAGCCCCACCGATCCACAGGAGACATTCACGAACTACGAATACCACAATATCGGGATCCCCGAGAACTTGGCCGTCCGCACCGAGAACGGTATGGCATCGGGCACCAAGGATATGGGGTTGCTGGCCAATCCGGCCGTAGACGACCCTATGCAGGCAGGAAAATTCAAAGTGCCGACCTTGCGCAACGTGGCCGTCACGGGACCGTATATGCATAACGGCGTGTTCATGGATCTGCGCACGGTGGTGTTGTTCTACAACCGCTTCAACACGCGGGCCGAGGCACGTCAGATAAACCCGGAAACCGGGGTGAAATTCCGCTCTCCTGAAATTCCGCATACATTGGCGGTCAAGGAGCTGACCCATGGCCCGGCGCTGGACGATCGAAGGATTGATGCGCTGGTGGCGTTCATGAAAACGCTGACTGACGCGCGTTATGAAGATCTTCTGGAAAACGACTGATCGAAGCGCCAGAGAGTTTTTGCAAAAAGTCTTGCGCGTGAATGGCAAGCAAAAAAGGCCCGACCTGATTGGTCGGGCCTTTTTGGTGTTATTCTTGGCTGGCCTATTCTGCTGCGATCTTGATGACTGGGGTCATTTCATCCAGCGTCGCGTTGTCCAGATGGCATTTGATCTGGTGGCCGTCCGCCAGTGTCTTGACCGGCGGCACTTCCTTGTCGCACAGACCGCCGGCAACCTTCGACTTCCACCGGCAGCGGGTCTGGAACGGGCAGCCCGGTGGTGGGCTCATGGCCGACGGAATGTCACCTTCGAGCACGATATGCTCCTTCTCGACCGACGTGTCGGCAATCGGCACCGCGGACAGGAGCGCTTCGGTATAGGGATGATAAGGTGGGGCAAAGACTTGATCCGTCGATCCCAGCTCTACCACATGACCCAAATACATCACCATCACCCGGTCCGACAGATATCGCACGATGGACAGGTCATGGCTGATGAACAGCAGAGTGGTTTTCTGTTCCCGCTGGATCTCCATCAGCAGATCCGTCACCGCAGCCTGCACCGACACGTCCAAAGCGGATACAGGTTCATCCGCCACCACGATCCGTGCATCCCCGGCAAAGGCGCGTGCAATGCCGACCCGCTGTTTCTGACCGCCTGACAATTGCCGGGGCATGCGTTCGGCAAAGGCACGCGGCAGTTTCACCAGATCGAGCAGTTCCAACATGCGCTGGCGGCGGTCGGCTTCGGTTTCGCCAATGCCAAAGATCTCAAGCGCCCGCATGATCTGACGCCCGACCGTCATCGACGGGTTCAACGTGTCGAACGGGTTCTGGAAGACCATCTGTACGTCAGAAATCGTTTTGGTGTCGCGTTCTTCGATCGGGATCGACTCGATATCGCGATTGTCCAAAAGGATCTTGCCATCCGTCGCGGTCTCAAGCCCCATCAGCACCTTGGCAAAGGTGGATTTGCCGCAGCCCGATTCCCCCACGATCGCCAGTGTTTCGGATTCGCGGGCCTCGAAACTCAAGGTTTCGTTGGCCTTGACCACCTTGGTTTCACCACCGCCAAACAATGCGTTTGCGGCAACCTCATAGTATTTCTTGAGGTTATCCATCTTCAGGACGACATTGCCGACCTCGGCCTTTTCCTTCTGCTCGCCCACCGTGATTGGAGCATTCCAGTCGATCTCCTGGAACTTCAGGCAGCGCGTATGGTGCCGATCATTACCGGGCACGGATGACATCAGGATGTCCTGCGCGTCACAGCGGCCTTCTTCGAAATAGTCGCAGCGGGGGCCGAAATTACAGCCGGGTGGGCGTTCATGAGGCAGGGGGAAGTTGCCCGGGATGGCTACCAGTGGGCGCGCGTTCTTGTCAGCACCCGGCAATGGGATCGAGCGAAACAGAGCCTGTGTGTAGGGGTGTTGCATGTGGTCGAACACGTCTTCAATGGATCCGCGCTCCACCGCTTCACCGGAATACATCACACACAGCCGGTCACAGGTCTCCAGCACAAGACCCAGATTGTGCGAGATGAACAGCATCGACGTGCCGTATTTCTTGCCCAGATCCTTGACCAGCTCGACCACGGCGGCCTCGACGGTCACGTCGAGGGCGGTTGTGGGTTCGTCCAGGATCAACAACGCTGGTTTCGACATCAGCGCCATGGCGATAACGATACGCTGCTGCTGACCGCCCGAAAGCTGATGCGGGAAGGAATTCAGCATGCGTTCGGGGTCGGGCAAGCGCACGTCCGTGACCACTTCGAGGGCACGCTGATAGGCTTCTTTCTCACCGACCCCTTCGTGGATCATCGGCACTTCCATCAGCTGTTTGCCGATCTTCATTGCCGGGTTAAGCGACGCCATTGGTTCTTGGTAAATCATGGCGATCTCGTTGCCGCGAATGTCGCGCAGCTCCTCGTCGCTCATTTCGCTCAGATCGCGTCCCTTGAACTTGATCGTACCACCGACGATGCGGCCGTTTTTTCCCAAGTCCTGCATGACGCCAAGTGCCACTGTGGATTTCCCGCAGCCGGATTCCCCAACGAGGCCCACGGCCTCACCGGGTTGTACGCTGACCGAGAAATCCATGACCGCGGGGATTTCCCGCAAACGGGTGAAAAAGGAGATGGACAGCTTGTCGATCTCAAGGATCGGTCCGTCATAATCTGCCATTTTGCTCATTGTGTTCTCCTTGCGAGTGTCGGAACAGTGATGTCCGACGCCTGGCTGAATGAAGGTGGCAGGACCGGCGTTTAGGGGCCGGTCCCAAGCCGTGTATCAGTCTTTAAGGCTTTCTTCGCGCAGACCATCTGCCAGCAGGTTCAGACCCAAAACCAGCGACAACAGCGCCAGGGCAGGCGGCAATGCCGGGTGCAGGTAGATCGACAGAAGCTTGCGGCCTTCGTTGATCGTGGATCCCCAATCCGGACTTTCTGGCGGCAGACCCAGGCCAAAGAAGCCCAAGGTGCCCAGCAGGATGGTGGTATAGCCGATGCGCAGACAGAAATCGACGATCAGCGGGCCACGTGCGTTGGGCAGGATTTCCCACAGCATGATGTACCACGGGCCTTCACCGCGGGTCTGAGCGGCCGCCACATAGTCACGGGTCTTGATGTCCAGCGCCAGGCCACGGACGATCCGGAACACGGTGGGCGAGTTCACGAACACGACCGAGACGAACACAACCAGGATACCGCCGGGAACGTCAAAGAGATCCATATAGGTCGGAAGTCCCCAGATCGAATAATCCTTGGTGTTGATCAGGAACCCACCTGTGGAAACCAGCGACAGATACAACCACGTCGCAGCGCCCAATACGCAGATCAGCAGGGGTGTCCGCACCCGGGGCCGCGTATAGAACCGCGAGTTCAGCAGCACTGCCAGGAACACGATCGGGAAGACGAACAAGACGATGGCCATGTAGTTCGGAACACCGGTTGCCACGATCTCCGGGGTGACCAGCAGGTAGAACAGCAGGATGACCGGGAAAGCCAGGATCAGGTTCGCCAGGAAGGACAAGAACGTGTCCAGGCGACCACCGTAAAAGCCTGCGGGCAGGCCCAAGGTGATCCCGACCATGAAGGCGAACAGGGTGGCCAGCGGCGCAATCTGCACCACAACGCCGGCACCCTTGACCATACGGCTGAATACGTCACGGGCGAGGTTGTCGCCACCCAGCAGGTACCACTGGAAATCACCTTCTTCGGCTCCGCGGAGCGGTGTTCCGGGCACCTTGTTCTTCATTCCCGAGACTTGTGACAACGAGTCATGGGTCACAATCAGGTCCAACTGTCCGAAGATCCCGGTAAACACCCAGAACATCACCAAGCCGAAACCAATCATGCCGATTGGGCTGTCATAGAGTTTGCCATAGAGGCCGAGGCGTCGCTTGAACGCGATTGATGCGGCATAAAGGATGATCAGCGATGTCCAGACGGGCAGGAATTGCTGGCTCATCGCGCCGATGATACCGGCACCTGTGCCCATGAACACACCGAGCACCAGATAGAGTACCAGAAGCGCCACAACCAGCACGAACAGGAGTTTTACGGCTTGCGTTGCCGTCTTGCGTGGTCCCGACGCCATCGTCAGGGTGCCGTCAGGATTGGTCGTTGCAACACCTTCGGGAAGAACGGCGCTGAGGACGATCCAAACCACGATGGCAATGACCAAGGCGATGAGGCTGTAGACGAAGATTGGGTCGAGGAAGGCAATAGAGCCGGTCCAGGTCAATGGTTCCATAATCTCATCCTTCCCTTAAGAAATCCGGATCCGCGGATTCAGATAGACATAACCGATATCCGAAATCAGCTGCGTCACCAGAACCACGAAGACGGACACCACGGACACTGCCAAAAGCAATTCAATGTCGTTGTTGCCAGCGGCCTGCACCAGGACCCATCCGAACCCTTTGTAGTTGAACAGGGTCTCCACGATCACCACGCCGTTCAGCAGCCAGGGGAACTGCAGCATGATCACCGTGAAAGGGGCGATCAGAGCGTTACGCAGAGCGTGCTTGAGAACAATGTTGTGGAAACTCACGCCCTTCAGGCGCGCAGTCCGGATGTACTGTGCGGTCATGACTTCGGTCATCGACGCGCGGGTCATCCGAGCAATATAGCCCATCCCATAAAGTGCGATGGTCAGCACCGGGAGAAAGAAATTCTCGAAGGTCGCATTTTCCATCGCCGAGGTCGCTGTTCCCTTGAACCACTTCAATCCCACGGTCGAAGACGTGAAAACAGCGATGAAAATCACACCCGACACGTATTCAGGGGTCGCTGTCGTGACAATCGAGAAGGTCGAGAGCACGCGGTCCAGAACCGAACCCTCCTTCATCCCCGCCAGAACACCCACGATCAACGCGGAAGGCACCATCAAGGCCAGAACGCACAGCATGAGGAAACCGGTATTGCCCAATCGTACTGCAACGATCGATGAAACCTCATCCTTGAACACGGTGGAATATCCCCAATCACCTTGCAGAATGCCGCAGAAGCTGGGCTGTTGTGCGACCTCTTCCGCTGAGATCGGTCCATTGAAACACCGTCCGTTGAAGCCATCTTCGACTTCTTTCGTCCAGCCGGGCAGAACGCCGAGCCATTGACCGTATTTCACGACGGTTGGTTGCGCGTAACCGTTATTGTCCAACCAGCTCGCCACGGCTTCGTCCGACATGCGGAAGTTACCCTGGGTTTTCGCGAGCTTTTCGAGGTTGGGATAGAGATTGGTGAGAAAGAACACTACGAACGTCAGGCAGAGCGCCGTAATGATCATCACGCCTGTTCTTCTAAGGATGAACAGTCCCATGAGACCCCCTGTTGTCTGGCTTTGATACGGCCCTTCTGCGGGGCCTGCTATCCGGCTGATGCCGGGGAAAGAACCGCCCTCGAAAGGGCGGTTCGACTAAGTCTGCACGAATACCTGCCGCTTACGCAGCCCAACCCCACTTGTAGTGGTGGTGCTCGAAGGAAATGTGCATGTCGGTTCCGACAAGCCCTTGGCGCATGTGACGATACAGCGAACGCCAGTATGGCTGGACGGTGACGCCTTCTTCCTGGATGAGCGCTTCACCCTTGGCTGCCACTTCGCGACGCTTGTCGGCATCGGCGATCGACAGGGCTTCGGCCAGCAGAGCGTCGAAATCCGCGTTCGCCCAACCGAATTCATTCCAGGCCTCGCCAGAACGATAAGCCAGCGCCCAGATCTGGACACCCAGCGGACGGTGGTTCCAGTTGGTTGAGCTGTAGGGATACTTGGCCCAGTCGTTCCAGAAGGTCGAACCCGGCAGAACGGTACGCTTAACCTTGAAACCGGCGTCGCGCAGCTGGGCCGCCACCGCATCGGTGGTGTTTTTGCGCCAGTCATCGTCGATCGACAGAATTTCGTGCTCGAAATCCATCATACCAGCTTCTTCCATCAGCTTGCGCGCGCCTTCGGGGTCGTGCGCCTGCTTGGGCAGTTCGGCATATTCCGGGTGCGCAGGGCCCACATGATGGTTCTCGGCGGGAAGCCCGCGACCACCAGCACCCAGCTCCAAGCAAACTTCGTTGTTCACGGCCATCTGCAGGGCTTTGCGGACGCGCTTGTCTGCATAGACCTTTTTGCCATCGATTTCAGCCAACTGGTTGGGGCGGATCACGATTGTGCCCATGGTGACAACTTCGGACTTCGTGTAGCCCAGACCATCCAGCACATCAATGAATTCACCGACGGATTCGTGAAGCATGTCTACTTCGTCCGATTCCAGTGCGGCCATCCACGAGGAGGGGTCCGTGCCGAAGTCGGTGTATTCGATCCGGTCCAGAGCCGGAGCACCATATACTTCCTCACCCCACCAGGCGTGGTCGGTGTTGCGTTCCAGAACAGCCTTCACGCCGACTTCGAGCGTGGTGAGCAGGTACGGGCCGGTCCCCACATTCTGAGTGAAGTCATTGGTCTGGAAGGACGAATGAGTAATGGCCGACGGGTAGTCCGCCATGCCGGCGATCAGAGAGATATCCGGGTTCGGCAAGTTCAAGCGCACTGTGTGGCTATCCACGACCTCGATGGCGCCTTCGACAGCCTTGCCCGAATCCGCGTCCACCAGCGTGGCGAAACGACCCGCCATCGAGTTGCCCTCAACCGCCTTGTCGCACCAGCCAGCGATGTTGCGCGCGACGTCTTCGGCAGTGAAGTCGTCGCCGTTGTTCCACTTGACACCCTTGCGGACGTTCAGCGTGTACTGGGTCGCGTCTTCGTTGATTTCCCAGCTTTCCAGAAGCATGCCGCGGAACGTACCGTCCGAGTTGTACTCGACCAGATACTCCATGGTGCCGCGGGTCTGGTTGCCCATTTCGGACCAGTCATAAGTGCGCGGATCTTTCAGCGGACGCACGCTCATCTGCACGCGCAGGGTACCGCCCTGTTTTGCGTCGGACGCGGCAAGAGCCGGAGCCTGCAGGCCGATCATGCCGTAAGCTGCGGTGGCGGTCACGCCCAACATCGTCGCCCGGGTCAGGAATTCGCGGCGGCTTAGCTTGCCGTCGGCTACCTCCTGGGCGTGCATCTCGGCGGCCCAGTGTACCGGCTTCCCGTTGATCGTTTCGATTGTCATTGAAGTCTCCCTGATGTGGATTGGTTCGATTATAGCACGCGTCTCGGCTCAGTTCGCACAGTGTCGGGCAAAACTGAATCGGCGGTATGTAATGTTGTGGCTAATCCCCATGCCGGTATTCGGCACCAGAAATCGGGCTAGGTCAATGTACGCATTCGGCACTTTTAGGTAAAAAAGCGACATCACGTCTGTTTGAAAGCGACTTGCTGGGTGATTTCTGGACAAAGGTGATCAGTAGGGGGTGCGAATTCGACCCGCATGCGTCTTTCTGAATGCTCCGGGGGGCTTACCCAGGACCTTGGAGACGAATCTATTGAAATAGGAAGCACTTGCAAAGCCCAGTTGCGCAGCAATGTGTTTTGCCGAGTGATCGGTTCGAGACAGGCGCAGGGCAGATTCGTGGGCAAGCCGTTCCGACCAGAGCTGCGCCGCGCTGCGTCCTGTAACCAGCTTACACACCCGGGTCAGATGGGTTGGCGTCACACCCAGGTGTCGCGCATGATCGGATTGCGTTTTGCCAAACGCCATGGGGTCGGCGATGGCGTCGAAATAGGCCCGCATCAGACGCCGTGAGGCCGAAGGGTGCTCTTCGGTCTCAGATTGGCGACACAGCCAGACATCGACAAGCCCGACTTGGGCCCTCATTGCGTCTTGCCAATATGCACGGCGTTCGTGTTGTTCGCGCAGCATCGCCTCGAAAATGGCCGTCAATGTGAACTGATCTTGTACTTCTAACACCCTGATATGCATTGGATCTTCGGGCAGAACGGTTTCTGACCGGCTTTGGACCGCCATAACATGTCCGAGGGCCTGGCGACCGGGGTCCAGGGCAAACAGAGATCCCGCCGGAAGGAACAAGGCGTTGTGCGGGCCAAATCCCGCTTGGCCGCCATCTATCAGGACCTTGCCCTGTCCCCGGGTGATCCAGATCAAGAGATGGTGTTCCGCCGGATGCGCCAAGCTCATCTGCCACGCCCCCAAGGGGGCAAGCTGCGACAGGCCGAACACCTCGATTTCGGCTGGGGGCCGGGTATCGGGCGGTTTCAGTGCCATGACCCGGGCGTTACCGGCAGCCAGTCCCGCATCTTCGATCTGAACCAAGTGCGTTGACGCTTGGCGAATTGGCGGGTCGAAATCGTGGCGCGGTCGCGGGCCTGTTCCAAGCTGAGTTCCCCGTCCAGATAGGCCATCAGTTCCGGGACGCCGATGGCCTTGCACGAGGGCAGGGCGGGGTCATAGCGGTCCCGCATGTCCTGTACTTCTTCCAAGGCGCCCTGGTTCAACATCATGTCGAACCGACGTTCGATCCGATCCTGAAGCCAGTGTTTGTCCACGTCAAAGACCAGAGCGGTGCAGTCAGCAATTGGAAGTGCAGGGGCCGGCGTCTCGGCCTGCCAGTCGGAGAGCGAGCGACCGGTCGCAGTCTGCACCTCCCAGGCCCGCTGCACGCGGGCTCGGTTCAACAGGTCGATGTCGCCTGCAGTTTTGGCGTCAAGATCCGAACGCAACGCCTCCAAAGTCATTTCATCGGCGCGCGCGCGCACGTCGGCAGGGGTTGCCGGGATGTCGGCCATGCCCTTGGTCAGAGCCGTGAAGTAGAGCCCCGTCCCACCTACGATGATTGGTCGATCCGGCCCCGTCAGCAACGGAGTCACCTCGCGCAGCCAATGCCCGGCCGAGTATTGCGCATCATAGGGTTTGTGCCGGTACAAAAGATGCGGCACCTGCGCCTCCTCCTGGGGAGAAGGGCAGGCGGTTATGACACGCCAGCAATCATAAACCTGGCTGGCATCCGCGTTGACGATTATGCCGCCCTGGCGTTCGGCGATCTCAAGCGCAAGCGCCGATTTTCCGGACGCAGTTGGACCGGCGATAAGAACCGGTTGAGCAGGGGAAATGGGCGGCAGTTTCATGACCGGGTGTCGGACCCTTTTGGACGGCGATGCTTTTTTGTCGGATTGCGACGCCTTCAACTGCTTATGATGCATTGAACAAATCGCCGAATTCCGTCATTTTGCCGCGCAACTTAACCCCGTCACCTTCCGGAGCGCAACATGCCCCTTTCCCCCGATCCTTCGACCGGTTCCGCCGACACAACCTATAACCGCGTCATGCTGAAAATTTCGGGCGAGGCGCTTATGGGTGACCAGGGTTTCGGCCTGCACCCGCCCACCGTCGAGCGCATCGCGCGCGAGGTCAAATCGGTTCATGATCTAGGGGTTGAGATCTGCATGGTCATCGGTGGCGGCAATATTTTCCGCGGCCTGTCCGGCTCGGCCCAGGGGATGGAGCGGACCACAGCAGATTACATGGGCATGCTGGCGACCGTCATGAACGCGTTGGCCATGCAGGGTGCGCTGGAGAGCATGGGGGTGTTCACTCGTGTGATCTCGGCAATTCCGATGGATCAGGTCTGTGAACCTTATATTCGTCGCCGCGCCGTCCGCCACCTTGAGAAGAAACGGGTCTGCATCTTTGCCGCAGGGACCGGAAACCCGTATTTCACCACCGACACAGCCGCGACCCTGCGCGCCAACGAAATGTCCTGTGAGGCGATCTTCAAAGGCACCAAGGTTGACGGCGTCTATGACAAGGACCCGGTGAAGTTCGCGGATGCCACCCGCTATGACACGGTCAGCTATGATGATGTGCTGGCGAAACGTCTGGGGGTCATGGACGCGTCGGCCATCGCTCTGGCGCGGGACAACAACCTGCCGATCATCGTGTTTTCACTGGACGAACCGGGGGGGTTCCGCGGGATTCTGGCCGGGCAAGGCACATACACCAAGGTTCAGAGCTAACAGCTGCAACACGTCATTCAATTCAACGTGCGACAGTTGCTGCCGCACGTTGTTCAAGACGGTTTGTCCGTGGGTGGTCCATAGGCCAGCCGATAGGACAGGGCCACTCCACCCGCGCCGCCGATCACATTGCCAATGAGGACCGGTACCAGATTGCCGACCATCCCGGCCAATGTAACCTGAGCGCCAGCCGCCATACCAACCGGGATTAGGTACAGGTTGGCGATCGAGTGTTCGAGGCCCACAGCCACAAACGCAGTGATCGGCCATAGGATCGACATGATCTTGCCCATAGTGGTGCGAGCTGACGCGGCCAACCAGATCGCCAGACAGACAAGGGCATTACAAAGAATCCCCCGGCACAAAGCCTCGACCGGAGAGAGTGTCACCTTGGCCTCCGCGATCGCGATCGCCCGGTCGCCCAACGCGCCCTCCAGCAATCCTGAACCTGCAACCAGCAGCACGGTCGACAGACTGCCCGCGAGATTGCCGGCAAAGACGATTGACCAGTTGCGCAGCAGTTTAAGGATCGTGACCCGCCTGTCCACGACCGCCATCACGATCATGGCATTACCGGTGAAAAGTTCCCCTCCACCAACAACCACCAGGATCAGCCCCAGCGAAAAAGCGGCTCCCCCCAAAAGCCTCACAGGTCCGGAAAGCGTGTCGAACCCGGCTGTAACCTGAGTGAAGAAAAGCGCACCGAATGAAATGAAGACCCCCGCCAGAACCGAAAGGGTGATGAGCGGGACCAGTCCCAAGCGGGCCTTGGTCACGCCGGCCTGTTCGATAAGAAGTGCGATCTCGGCCGGTTTGTGGGCATCCAACCCGGTAGGCGATATTTGGGTCATTGTTGTCTCCTGCATCGGACTGCCGTGGGTCGTGACGTTGGCGGGGCTCAAATTGGACCGGGTTTGCAGTACATCCCCATGATTTTGTTCGTCCAGCGGGGGCCTGCACATGATGTCGGTCAAAAACATCCCCGAATCTGCTTTCCGTCGCCGCAAATCCGGGCCAAGATTGCTATACATCCCTCTGGCGATGGCTTAAGAGCCTTGCCAGATCACCTGAAGCCAGATCACCTGAAGAGGGAGAGAGAGCAGCATGTCTGACGATTTCGAACTGGACACCGACGACCTTCAGCGCCGCATGGATGGCGCCATGGCAAACCTGAGAACTGAATTTGCGTCTTTGCGGACTGGACGGGCCTCGGCCTCGATGCTGGAACCGGTGCAGGTCGACGCTTATGGCTCGATGACGCCGATCAATCAGGTCGGCACCGTCAATGTGCCCGAACCGCGGATGGTTACCATCAATGTTTGGGACAAGTCCCTGGTCGGAAAGGTGGAAAAGGCAATCCGCGAATCCGGTCTGGGGATCAATCCTCAGCTGAACGGCACCATCATCATGTTGCCGATCCCGGAACTGAACGAAGAACGTCGGCGCGAGCTGGGCAAGGTCGCAGGCCAATATGCCGAACACGCCCGCGTCGCGATCCGCAACGTCCGACGGGACGGTATGGACCAGATCAAGAAGGCCAAGGCCGACGGCATGTCCGAAGATGACCAAAAGCTGTGGGAAGCAGAGGTCCAGGAGATGACAGACACCATGATCAAGCTGGTCGATGACGCCCTGGAGAACAAGCAGACCGAAATCATGCAGGTTTGATCGCACTTTGATGGACAAGGTCTCCGATCCAGCGCCCGGTGTGCAAAACTCTGAAACTGACGTGGATGAACCTGCTGCGGCCCGTCGTGGGCCGCGCCATGTCGCCATCATAATGGATGGCAACGGACGCTGGGCCCAGTCTCGTGGCCGTCCGCGATTGTTTGGACATCATGCGGGCGCCAAACGGGTCCGCGAAGTGGTGGAGTCCTGTTCAAGTCTTGGCGTCAAGTATCTGACGATATTTGCCTTTTCGACCGAGAACTGGAAACGCACCCAGGCCGAAGTTGCCGGGCTCATGAGCCTGTTCCGCCGCTACATCGCGAAGGAAATGCAGGCGCTCGCCGCCCGCAATGTAAGGGTCCGGTTCATCGGGGACCGCGTCCGGTTGGACGCGAAGCTGACCGAATTGATGGACCAGCTGGAGAAGACCACGGAACAGAATGACGGTACGCAACTGACCATCGCTCTGAACTATGGTGGGCGCGACGAGGTGGCCCGCGCCACCAAGCGTCTTGCTCAGGACGTGGCTGCCGGGCGGCTCAATCCCGAAGATGTGGACGAAGAGACGCTGCCCAAATACCTGGATACTTATGTGCTGCCCGATCCCGACCTGGTCATCCGGACAAGCGGCGAGGCGCGGATTTCGAACTTTCTGCTGTGGCAGTCAGCCTATGCAGAATACGAGTTTATTGACACGCTCTGGCCAGATTTTACCGCTGAAGAGTTTGCTGAACTTTGTGCTGCGTTTGGCGCGCGGGACCGCCGGTTTGGCGGCATTCGGAAATGAGCGAGGGGCGGTGGTCTGACCTGACGGCCCGCGCCTTGTCGGCCGTGGTGTTGCTGGCCGTGGCCGGAACCGAGATCTGGTTGGGCGGGCTGTGGTTCGAAACCTTCATCGCCGCTGTCAGCGGCGTAATGGTGTGGGAACTGGTGCGGATGGTGGATCCTGACAAGCGCGGCGTTGCCGTGCAGTTGGGGTTGCTTATGTCCGCTGCGATACTGCTGTCTTGGCACCTGCCGGTGATTGCAATGATGCCGATTGCGCTGGCCCCTGCCTTTGTTGGGGCTTCCATGGTCCCCGCGCGCCGAGCGGCCATCCTGGGCTTTATGATCTGGATCAGCTTGTCCGGGTTGGGCTTCATCCGTGTGCGTGAAGGCATGGGCTTTGACTGGATGTTGTGGCTGATCGCAGTTGTGGTCGCCACGGACGTCGCCGGGTATTTTGCGGGCAAGGCCATCGGCGGCCCCAAGTTCTGGCCAGCAATCAGCCCTAAGAAAACATGGTCTGGTACAGCTGTCGGATGGGTCGCTGCTGCACTCGTCGGTGCAATTGCAGCCGCTATGCTGGACCGCGGCATTGGCTTGGTGCTCGTCTCCGTTCTTGTTTCCATGGCGTCCCAGGCCGGTGATATCGTTGAAAGTGCGCTGAAACGGCGGGTCGGCGTCAAGGATAGCTCGAACTTGATCCCCGGCCATGGCGGTTTTCTGGACCGTTTCGATGGAATGATGGGGGCAGCGACCCTAGTTCTGTTGGTGGGTCTGTTCTACAATCCCGGAGCCTGAATGTGCGACGTGTATCGATTTTTGGAGCCACCGGCTCCATCGGTCAGAATACCATTGATCTGATCCGGCGTGACCCGGATGCCTACGACGTGATTGCCCTGACCGGCGGGCGCAACATCGCCCAACTGGCCCGCGATGCAATCGAGATGCGCGCGGATATTGCTGTTACGGCCTTCGACGAACTTCTGCCTGAACTCACGGCCGCTCTGGCAGGAACGGGTGTCGTTGCCGCCGCCGGCGAAGCAGCATTGTTGGAGGCCGGTGCACGCCCTGCCGACTGGATTATGTCGGCCATTGTGGGGGCCGCTGGTTTGGCCCCGGGGCTGGAAGCGTTGAAACAGGGGGCCAGCTTGGCGCTGGCCAACAAGGAATCGCTGGTCTGTGCTGGCGCGCTGGTGCTGGAGACTGCACGACAGAACAATGCTCGCCTGCTGCCGGTGGACAGCGAACACTCGGCCGTGTTTCAGGCACTTGTGGGCGAAGACATCTCGGCCGTCGAACGGATCGTGATCACCGCCAGCGGCGGTGCGTTTCGTGATTGGCCATTGGAGGCCTTGCGCAATGCTACCTTGGAACAGGCCTCGTCCCATCCGAATTGGGACATGGGGCAAAGGATCACGATCGACAGTGCTTCCATGTTCAACAAGGCATTGGAAGTTATTGAAACGCGAGAGTATTTTGGTGTTTCCCCAAGGCAGATCGAAGTGATCGTTCATCCCGAATCCCTGATCCACGCCTTGGTGGGGTTCAAGGATGGTGCCTTGATGGCTCATCTTGGGGCACCGGACATGCGCCACGCCATCGGCTATGCTCTGCATTGGCCGGATCGACGCGACCTGCCGGTGTCACGGTTGGATCTGGCACAGGTATCGCAGTTGAACTTCCGCGCACCCGAACATGCACGGTACCCGGCGTTGCGCCTGGCCTATGCGGTGATGGAACGGGGCGGCTTGTCCGGCGCGGTGTTCAATGCAGCCAAGGAACAGGCGCTGGACGCTTTTATCGCGGGGCAGATCGGCTTTCTGGACATGGCAGGCATCGTCGAAGACGTTCTGACCAGAATGGAGACCCAACCGGGTCTCATTGATGCCGCAATGACCCTTGATAACGTGATGCATACAGACCAGATGGCACGGCACTATGCGGTTGAAGCCATAAAACAGCGGGCAGGGTAGAGTTTTGGATTTCGTCTCATTGGTTCCCCAGTTCGGGAATGTCCTTTACACATTGGTCGCTTTTGTTGTGGCCTTGTCCGTCATCGTCGCCGTGCACGAGTATGGTCACTATATCGTTGGCCGTTGGTCGGGCATTCACCCCGAGGTGTTTTCGCTGGGCTTCGGTCCTGTGTTGTGGAGCCGCGTGGACAAACGCGGGACCCGCTGGCAGATCGCGGCCTTGCCTTTTGGGGGCTACGTAAAATTCATGGGCGATGCCAATGCGGCGTCGGGCAAGGATGCCGAGGCGATGGAAGCCGCCCAGTTGGATCCAGTGGCGTTGCGCAAGACAATGCACGGCGCACCGTTGTGGGCGCGAGCCGCAACTGTGGCCGCAGGGCCCGCGTTCAACTTTGCCATGTCGATTCTGGTTTTTGCGGCAATCTTCATGCTGCGCGGCGTGGTTGCGGACCCGCTGGCCGTGGGAGAGCTGAAGACTCTGCCAAACACGACATACGAGCTTCAGGAGGGCGACGTAATCTTGGGGATCGAAGGGCAGAAGATGCCTGGTCTGGACGATCCGGAGATGCGGGGCGCCTTCCTGGACAACGTACCTGAAACCGCGACCATTGCGTATCAGGTGCGCCGTGATGGGCTGGAACAGACGGTCACCGGGCCTTACCTGTTTCCTCCCTATATCGACCGCGTCGCACCACGCAGCGCCTCGATGGACATAGGATTAGAGCAGGGTGACGTGATCACGGCCATCGACGGAGAGCCAGTCTTTGCCTTCAACCAGCTGAAAGATCGCGTGGAAAACTCGGATGGTCGGGTTTTGATGCTGGATGTCTGGCGGCAGGGTGAAACCCTGGAGTTTGCTCTTGCGCCGCGCCGTACCGACGAACCTGACCCGGATGGCGGCTTTGTAACTCACTGGCGGATCGGCATCGTCGGCGGCATGGCCTTTGACCCGGCTACTGAAAAAGCTGGCCTTTTCGAGTCGCTTACCGGTGGAGCGGTACAGACCTATTCGGTGGTCGAAGGCTCGCTTTCCGGTCTGTGGCACATGATCACCGGGGCTATCAGCACCTGCAATATTTCGGGGCCGCTGGGGATCGCCCAGACCTCGGGCGAGATTGCCAGCCAGGGCACCCAAAGCTTCATCTGGTTCATCGCGGTTCTGTCCACGGCAGTGGGGCTTTTGAACCTGTTTCCGGTGCCTGCGCTGGATGGGGGGCACCTGGTTTTCTACGCATACGAAGCCGTGACTGGCAAACCGCCCAGCGATGGTGCTCTGCGCATCCTGATGGCAATTGGCCTGACGATGATTCTGTCGTTGATGGTGTTTGCTTTGGGCAACGATCTCTTCTGCTGAGCCATCGGTCAGAAATCCGACGACGCCTAACTCCTGCCATATTTGGCGCGTAGTGTTGTTCCCAACGGATATTGAAAGCGTGATCACTCCTTCACGTTTTCGACACGGCGGAAAGGAACAGCTATGCAAACGTTGCAGCAATCATATCGAGGTTTGAGCCTCGTGATGGAACTGAACTGGGACCGTCTTCTGTTCCTGGCAACCATCGGGTTTGCGCTTGCTGCAGGAGCATGGATCGGCACTTTCTGATTCCTTTGGATTTCGACGTTACCAGCGGCGCACAGCTTATTGGCTGTGCGCCGTTTTCTTGTTTTTGACATCAGCCTTCAATCCCGATACTGACATGCTAATGCTGCCATAATCTGGGTTCTGAATGATGGTTTTGGGGAAAACCGCAGGAACATCCTGCGTCGCACGCAATGAGCGTTGCTATATGTTGTGCCGTCTTCTAACGGCCGTTTTTGTCGTTTTCGTTTCGATGTTTATCCTTTTTGCAGGCGGAGCCGAGGCGCAAACCTACCGGTTCAATTCGGTTCAGATCGAAGGCAATCAGCGGATCGAAAGCAGTACAATCGTCACTTATACGGGAATCGAACGGGGGCAGACGGTCACCGCCGGCGAATTGAACGACGCATACCAACGTATCCTTGACAGTGGTGTTTTTGAAACAGTTGAGTTGGAACCACGCGGCAGCACGCTTTTCATTCGCGTACAGGAATACCCCACCATCAGCCGCATCAGTTTCGAAGGAAACCAGCGAATCAAGGATGACGCGCTGAGCGAATTGATTTCATCTGCTCCGCGTCGCGTTTTCAGCCCAACCCAAGCCGAGCGGGATGCAGCTATCCTGGCCGAGGCGTATTCGCAGCAGGGCCGCATTGCAGCCCGTGTTACACCTCGCATCATTCGCCGCAGCGACAACCGCGTCGATCTGGTCTTTGAAATTGCCGAAGGCGATACGATCGAGGTCGAACGCGTCAGTTTTGTCGGCAACCGGGTCTATTCGGATCGCCGTCTGCGCCGCGTTTTGGAGACCAAGCAGGCGGGCCTGCTTCGGACGTTCATTCGCTCCGATACCCTGATCGAGGATCGTATCGAGTTCGACAAACAGGTTCTGCGCGACTTCTACCTGTCGCGCGGCTATGTGGATTTTCGCGTCAACAGCGCCAACGCCGAACTGACCCGTGAACGCGATGCGTTTTTTCTGGTTGTGGATGTCACCGAAGGTCAACAGTTCCGGTTCGGCCAGGTTACCACCGTCAGCGAGATGTCCGAGGTCGATGCGGCACTCTACCAGGCGACCCTCAAGATCAAGCCTGGTGTGATCTATTCGCCAACCCATGTCGAAAACGCGATTACACGAATGGAGATCCTCGCCGTAAATGAAGGTGTCGATTTCCTGCGCGTGGAACCGCGTATCAAACGCAATGACCGCGACCTGACATTGGATGTCGAATTTGCGCTTGTTCGCGGTCCGCGCGTCTTTGTCGAGAGAATCGACATCGAAGGCAACACAACGACGCTGGATCGCGTGATCCGCCAGCAGTTCCGGACGGTTGAAGGCGATCCCTTCAACCCACGCGAAATCCGGCAAAGCGCCGAACGCATCCGTGCTCTGGGCTTCTTTGCTGACGCTACTGTAGATGTGCGGGAAGGGTCATCGCCAGATAAAGTCGTGGTTGATGTGGACGTTGAAGAGCAGCCCACGGGTTCGATCAGCCTCGGCGGTAGCTACTCGGTCAACGACGGTATCGGGATCGCTCTGGGGCTGAGCGAGAACAACTTCCTCGGACGGGGGCAACGCCTGTCCTTCTCGCTGTCGACCGCGACGGACTCGGAGCAGTATGTATTGGGTTTCACCGAACCTTACCTGCTGGGCCGGGAATTGCGGTTCGATCTTGATCTTGGGATCACATCGTCGAATTCGAGCTTTTCGAACTACGACACAAGGTCTGCCTTCTTGTTGCCTGGTCTGACGTTCAACACAGGTCAAAACTCATCGGTGCAAACCCGTTATTTCTGGCGCAACGACGAAATGGAAAGCCGCTCCGGGGCAACCGTTGCGTCGGTTCAGGCAAGCGAAATCGCACAAGGTGCTCTGACCTCCAGTGGTGTCGGCTTGACCTATACCTATGACAGTCGCCGTACGGGGCTGAACCCCAATGCCGGTTTCCTTGTTGAACTGGGAGTGGACTATGCCGGTCTTGGCGGTGATCAGGAGTACGTCAAGACCACGGGTCGTGCGATTGCCCAAACTCTGGCCTGGAACGAAGAAGTCACTTTGAGAGCGACCTTTGAGGCCGGCATCCTCAGCTGGATGGGAAGCAACAACAGCCGGACGATCGACCGTTTTCTTCTCAGCACCGATACATTCCGCGGTTTTGATCCCGGGGGCATCGGACCTCGCCAGATCACCGGTACCAACAACGACTCCCTGGGTGGCAACCGTTACGCCGTCGTGAAATTCGAGGCCGAGTTCCCCTTGGGACTGCCGGAAGAGTTGGGGCTGCGGGGTGGTGTTTTCTATGACATCGGTAACCTTTGGGGGTTGGATAACGTAGCCACTGGACCCGGCGTCGTGGGGTCGGGCGGATCATTCCGCCACGTGGTTGGTGTATCCTTGCTGTGGACCACCGGTTTCGGCCCATTGCGGTTCAACTTCAGCAATGCACTGAAGAAAGAAAGCTTCGACCAGGAACGTTCCTTCGACCTGACGCTTCAGGCACGGTTCTGATCGGGGCGCCGTGAGACGCTCATTCACAAAGACGGGGCTGTTGGTGGCAAAACTGCTGCTGACAGCTCTTTTTTTGACGGCTGGCCCGGTTTCTGCGCAACAATTGGGAACGCCAAACGCCTCGATCCTGACGATTTCGTCCGAAAGGCTGTTCAATGAAAGCGCCTTTGGTCGTCGGATTGCCCGAGAGGTCGAGGCCGAAAGTGCGGTTCTTGTCGCGGAAAACAGGCAGATCGAAGCCGAACTTTCAGCGGAGGAACAGGCGCTGACGGACCGCCGCGCAGAAATGGAACCGGAGGCTTTTCGTGTTCTTGCCGATGCGTTCGACAAGAAAGTTCAGGATATCCGCAATACCAGAGATGCCAGAGCTCGGAGCCTTGGACAAAAACAGGATGCCGCACGGATCGATTTTCTGAACGCCGCGGCACCGGTCTTGGAAGACCTGATGCGAGAGGCAGGGGCCGGCGTCATTCTCGAACGCTCCAGCGTGTTCCTGAGCTCGAACGCAACCGACATCACGGATCTTGCCATCGCACGGATCGACATCGTACTGGGTGATGGAAGCCCGAGCCCGGACGATCTAGAGGATTAGGCTCGCCTTGCCCAATTCGCCCCGGATTGTTAGTGACGCTCCCAAATCCGGAAGGTTAACAGGAAGAGAAACCATGACTGCCGAGCTGAAAAGCGCCGATATCCAGCTGATCCAGCGGATCCTGCCACATCGCTACCCGTTCCTGTTGGTGGACAAGGTCGTTGATATCAACGGTTACCAATCTGCCCGAGGCATCAAGAATGTCACCATGAACGAGCCGCATTTCCAGGGCCATTTCCCGGGAACGCCGATCATGCCCGGTGTAACCATCGTCGAAGCCATGGCGCAGACCGCGGGTGTCATGTTGGGTGTAGGGTTCGATGTGATCGATACGAACCTGCTGATCTATTTCATGAATATTGACAAGTGCAAGTTCCGCCGCAAGGTGGTGCCGGGCGATGTGATGGAAATGCAGATCGAAACCTTGCGTGGCAAACCGGGTGGCAAGATTTTCAAGTTCAGCGGTCGCGCGACGGTTGACGGCGAAGTGGCGGCAGAAGCTGAGTTTTCTGCCATGGTGGATTGGACTCCGGAAGGTTAAGCATGGCCCAGATACATCCCAGTGCAATCATCGAAGAGGGTGCGCAGATCGGCAAGGACTGCGAAATCGGACCATTCTGCGTGGTCGGCCCGAAAGTTCGACTGGGGGATCGGGTCACGCTGAAATCCCATGTCATAGTGACAGGTGAGACCGAAATCGGAGATGAAACGATCATCTTCAATTTCTCAGTGATCGGGGAAATCCCGCAGGACAAGAAGTTCGGCGGTGAAGAAACCCGGCTGATCATTGGTCAGCGCAATCGGATCCGTGAACATGTGACGATCAACACCGGGACCGAAGGTGGCGGTGGTCTGACCAAGGTGGGCGACGACTGCCTGTTGATGGCCGGTGTTCACGTGGCGCATGACGTGCATATCGGTGACCGGGTGATCATGGTGAACCATGCCGGTGCAGCTGGGCATTGCATCATCGAAGACGATGCGATCATAGGCGGCTTGTCGGGTCTGCATCAGTTTGTGCGGGTCGGGCGGGGAGCGATCATCGGTGCGTTGACCATGGTCCCCAATGACGTGATCCCCTATGGGCTGGTGCAAGCCCCGCGCGGCCAGTTGGACGGATTGAACCTTGTCGGCTTGAAACGCCGGGGCGTAGCGCGATCGGATATCACCGCATTGCGCGCCGCGTTTCAGATGCTTGCACAGGGCGAAGGTACCTTCCTGGAACGCACGAAGCGTTTGGGGGACGAAACCGACAGCGAATATGTCAAGCGCATAGTTGAATTCGTGCTGGGCGACAGCGACCGTTCCTTCCTGACGCCGGGAGGCTGACCCATGCTTGCTCTGATCGCCGGAACCGGGGCCTTGCCGCGGGAAATCGTGTCTTGTGTTTCCGATGAACCGCTGGTCTGTGCAATGGCGGGATCCGAACCGGATCAGGTTTCGCCGCATCTCACTTTCCGGATCGAGGAGTTGGGCACGTTCATCCTCTATCTCAAGGAAAAGGGCGTGACCGAACTGTGTATGGCTGGATCCGTAAAGCGGCCTCCGGTCGATCCCACCGCGATTGACGCTGCCACCATGCCTCTGGTGCCCATCATCCAGGCGGCGATCGGATCAGGCGATGATGGCGCCTTGCGCGCAATGATCGGCATCTTTGAAAAAGCAGGTCTCTCCGTGAGAGCCGCTCAGGACATTGCCCCGGGTCTCTTGATGGAGCCTGGTGTGCCCACCGACGTGCAGCCGGGTGAGTTGGACAAGGCTGACGCCGCTCGGGGAGCGGAAATTGTTGCGGCCATGGCCGTGGCAGATACGGGCCAGGCTTGTGCCGTACGTGGCCGCCAAGCGCTGGCCCTGGAAGGGATCTTTGGTACGGACTGGATGTTGAAGTCCCTCGAAGAACGGCCGGACGGGCAGGGTGGTATTCTCTACAAGGCACCGAAACCGGGACAGGAGCTCCGCGCCGATCTGCCGACCATCGGTCCCGATACGGTCGAGCGCGCTGGTAAGGCCGGATTGGGCGGCATTGTTCTTCAGGCGGGCGGTGTGATCGTCTTGGAGCAAGAAGCGGTGATCGCGGCTTGCAACCGTTTGAACATGTTCCTCTGGCTGCGCGAAGGCTGACCGGTCATGCGTGTGTTCCTTCTGGCGGGGGAGCCCTCGGGAGATCGTTTGGGCGGCGCGCTGATGCAGGGTTTGCGTGAATTGGTGCCTGACGTCCAGTTCGACGGTATCGGTGGCCCTCTGATGCAGCAACAAGGCCTCATTTCGCGTTTTCCGATGGAAGAGCTGAGTGTCATGGGCATTGCCGAGGTGCTGCCCAAATACCGGCAGCTGAAGCGCCGCATCGCCGAGACAGCCCAAGCGGTGCTGGGCACCCAACCGGATGTGATGATTACCATCGACAGCCCGGACTTTTCCTTGCGTGTTGCCAAGCTGGTCAAAGAGGCCAGCGCCATTCGCACTGTCCATTACGTCGCGCCATCCGTCTGGGCGTGGCGGCCTGGGCGGGCGGACAAGATGGCCAAGGTCATCGATCATGTTCTGGCCCTGCTGCCGTTCGAGCCGCCCTATATGGAAGCGGCGGGGATGGACTGCGATTTTGTCGGTCATCCGGTTGTGGCCGAACCGCAGGCGACCGAGGCCGAGATCGCCGCATTGCGGTCTGAAACGGATCTGGGCAATAGTCCCTTTGTTCTGGCTCTCCCGGGATCGCGCAAGGGGGAAGTGACGCGTCTGGCAGCCACATTCGCCGAGGCATTGGCCCAGTTTCGCAAAACACATGGGGAGATGCGTGTGGTTGTCCCGGCTACGGCGCATGTTGCACCCTTGGTGCGCGAGCTTATGACGCCTCATCTTCCGGATATGGTGCTGATTGATCCAAATACTCTGTCCCCGGAACGGGAGCATGCATACAAGCGTGCCGCCTTTTTCGGGGCCGAGATCGCGCTGGCTGCGTCGGGCACTGTATCGTTGGAGCTTGCCGCGGCGCGTACCCCGATGGTCATTGCCTACCGGGTACAATGGCTCACCTGGCAGATCGCCAAACGGATGGTGAAGATCGACACCGCCACTTTGGTCAACCTGGTCAGCGAAACGCGGGTGGTTCCTGAGTGCCTTGGACCTGATTGTACGGTCGAAAACATCGTCGCCGGGTTGCGGGACGTGTCACAGGATCCGCAAGCCCAGTTGCAGGCCATGGACCTGACCATGAAGCGTCTGGGTGCCGGTGGAGAACGTCCCGGACTGCGTGCCGCCCGGGCCGTGCTGGAAAGGTTGGGCTAGGGCATGTTGTGGGATGAGCTGGCGATGGCAGGCTCGGCTGCCCTTGCTCAGGTACTGACCAATCTGGACAATCTTGCGGTGCTGCTGGTCTTGCAATTGACGCTTGGAGCCGGGCGCACAACAATCGGGTATGTTCTGTCGCAAGCCATTATGCTGACCGCAGCTTTGGCGGTGGCAATCGGCGCTGACAGGACACTGCCTGATTGGTCTGGTTACTTGGGGTTGGTGCCGTTGGCACTAGGTCTGCGCGGGATCTGGTTGCAGTGGTCGAGCGCTGCTGAAGAGAGCCCTGACACCATTTCCCGAAAGGCCGGGATCCTCGGGGTTACGTTTTTGTTTCTTGGACTGTCCTTCGACAGCTTCTCGGTCATGGCGCCGCTCTTGGCGGACAGCCTGCCTGCCTATCGACCGTGGGCGCTGGCCGGGGCGTCGCTGGCTGTGCTGGGACTGGTGACACTGGCGCGTGGTGTCGCCTCAAGCGCCCGAACATCGCCCAAGTGGGCCCTGCGACTGGAGCGGCTGGGTCCCGTCGCCATGATAGCGGTCGGCATCTACGTGCTGTTTAACAGCGGAACCGACCAGATCTGAGCGGTTCGGCAATGCGTCGCGGCTTGCGGGCTTTTTCATGAAACGGCGCGGCTGGGGCCCGATTGGCCCGCAGCCACTAGTACCCGCGCCAGATCCAGCCACCTCCGAAGATGCGGCTGCCTTCATTGGCATAGAATACACAGGCCTGACCCGGGGAAACGCCTTCTTCGGGTGTCAGCAGCTCCACCTCGGCAGTCGTGTCGGTCAACGGGCGTATGATCGCCTCGCGCGGGGGGCGTGTTGAGCGGACTTTGACCTTCAAGTGCCATTCCTCACGACTGGAAAAGGGCTCATCCCCCAGCCAGTTGATCTCGCGTACCGGGATGGAACGGGTGGCCAGCATCTCTTTCGGGCCAACGACCACCTGTTTGGCGTCCACATCCAGTTTGACCACATAAAGCGGCTCGCTGAGCCCACCGATGCCCAAACCGCGCCGCTGACCGATCGTGTAGTGGATGACACCGTTATGTTCGCCCAGAACGCGGCCATCCGCATGTACGATCTGCCCCGGTTCAGCCGCCCCTGGACGCAGTTTTTCAATCACACTGGCATAGTTTCCATCGGGTACGAAACAGATGTCCTGGCTGTCGGGCTTGTCTGCAACGGTCAGGCCATATTGCGCCGCCATTTCCCGCGTTGCATCCTTGGAGGGCAAGTGCCCCAGTGGGAAACGCAGGTAATCCAGCTGTTCAGGCGTGGTCGAGAACAGGAAATAGGATTGGTCGCGGTTCGCATCCTCGGCCGAATGCAGTTCGGGACCGTTAGGCCCCATTTTACGCTGGATGTAGTGACCGGTTGCCATGCAATCAGCTTCAAGATCCTTGGCCGTCTCCAGAAGGTCTTTGAATTTGACCCGCTCATTGCAGCGGATGCAGGGCACGGGTGTCGCGCCGCCCAAATAGCTGTCTGCAAACTCGTCTATGACCGCGTCCTTGAAAATGTTCTCGTAGTCCAGGACATAGTGCGGAAAACCGCGCTCCTCGGCCACACGCCGCGCATCGTGGATGTCGATCCCGGCACAGCAGGCACCCTTCTTGGCCAGCGCGGCTCCGTGATCGTAAAGCTGTAGGGTCACGCCCACGACGTCATAACCCTGATCGGCCAGATAGGCCGCCACAACAGAGCTGTCGACGCCTCCAGACATGGCCACGACCACCCGGGTTTCAGCCGGAGGTTTGGCGAAACCCAGTGAGTTCAGCGGTATTTCACTGTCCAGCGCCATGGCGCGACTCCTTGGTGATGCGGAAAGACGAGCAGAATATAGGAAAATCCTACGGACTCTCAAGGGCCGCCTTCATCACCCGTTAAGCTTGTTTGCCCAACTTGTGCCCGAAGGAAAGGAAGGGCTCATGTTTTTGAAAAAGGTGGATGGACCGCGTGCAGTAACCTTGCCTGACGGATCGGTAATGACCAGGGCCGATTTACCACCTGCAACGACGCAACGATGGGTTGCGTCGCGCAAGGCAGCTGTGGTGCGTGGCGTATTATATGGTCTGATCACTCAATCTGAGGCGATCCGCAAGTATGATTTGAGCGATGAGGAATTTCGCCTTTGGGTAGCGGCTGTTGCCGAACACGGGGAAGAGGCGTTGAAGGCGACGGCGATAAAAAAGTATAGACAACTATAGGTTGTTTTGTGATAACTGAAGGTACAGTAACGGGGGGTTAACTAATTTGCGCCACGGTTAACACGAACATGAGCTTGGCTTACACGCGGAGAATTTGATTATGCGTATCCTTCTTGTCGAAGATGATCCCACCACGTCAAAAAGCATCGAATTGATGCTGACCCATGCGAACCTGAACGTGTATTCGACAGATTTGGGGGAGGAAGGGATCGACTTGGCAAAATTGTACGATTACGATCTGATTCTGCTCGATCTGAATCTTCCCGACATGAACGGATACGAAGTGCTTCGTCAGCTGCGCATGGCGAGAATTGACACACCGATCCTGATCCTGTCGGGCTGCGATGATACGGACAACAAGATCAAGGGCTTCGGTTCTGGGGCAGATGACTACCTGACCAAACCGTTCCACCGGGAAGAACTGGTAGCCCGTATTCACGCCATCATACGCCGTTCGAAGGGACATTCCCAATCCGTCATCCGGACCGGCAAGATTTCGGTGAATCTGGATGCCAAGACAGTAGAAGTGGACGGCCAACCGGTGCATCTGACCGGCAAAGAGTACCAAATGCTGGAACTGCTGAGCCTCCGAAAAGGGACCACACTGACCAAGGAGATGTTCTTGAACCACCTTTATGGGGGGATGGACGAGCCGGAACTGAAGATTATAGACGTGTTCATCTGCAAGCTTCGAAAGAAGCTCAGCACAGCAACCGGCGGCGAAAACTATATCGAAACGGTATGGGGCCGCGGATACGTTCTGCGCGACGCGCAAAGCGAAGACATGTCAGGAACACGGATCGCGGTGGGGGCCTGATTCGTGGGCCAAAACCCGGCCAAACAGCTCTGAGGGACAGGACCACCACTCACACAGGACCAGGCGACAGAGCGGCCAAGGCCGCGTGAGATCCGGAGCAGGGTTGGCATTTCGCCATCGCCCATTTGCTCCGGATTTTGCGTTTTTGGGTTGCTGAAACTTTGCGTTTCTTTCGCATTAGGATAGTCCGGTAGCGACGGGATCGGACCCCGCTGGCATTGTCAGCGCACGTATTTCGGGGCATCAAGAAACCCCCGGAAGAAAAGCGGGGGCACTCACCAATGACCGGATCGGGGGATAGCGTGGAAAAGCAGGTGGAAAACTTGACTGCGGAGGACGCGCGCGAGGAATTTCTGGAGCTGCAAACACTGCTCTGGGCCGCGAATCGCGAATATCACAGCAGCGATGCGCCTTCGATTTCGGATGCCGACTACGATACGGCCAAGCGTCGGTATCTGGATCTTCTGGATCAGTTTCCCGAGCTTCGGAAGAATGCCACTCAGGCTGCAACAGTTGGGGCCCCGATTGCCGACGGTTTTACCAAGGTCACCCATGCCGTTCGTATGCTGTCGCTTGGCAACGCGTTCGAAGACGAAGATGTCCAGAACTTTGATACGTCGATCCGAAAGTATCTGGGCTTGGACCGGGAGGCCGCACTGTCCTACACTGCGGAGCCAAAGATTGATGGTTTGTCCCTGTCTCTGCGGTATGAAAATGGCGAATTGGTCCAAGCCGCAACCCGCGGGGACGGCGAAACCGGTGAAAATGTCACCGCCAACGCTCGCACAATCCAGGCCTTGCCCCATCGTCTGACCGGTGCACCGGCAATTCTGGAAGTCCGGGGCGAGGTCTATATGTCTCATCCGGATTTCGAAGCCCTGAATGCACGAATACTGGCTAAACACCAAGCCGATCCAAATCCGAACAAGAAAGAGCCGAAACTGTTCGCGAATCCCAGAAACGCGGCAGCCGGATCGTTGCGCCAGCTGGATTCCCGCATCACGGCAGAGCGGCCGTTACGGTTCTTCGCCTATGCCTGGGGGGAGTTGTCCGAGCCGCTGGCCGAGACACAATGGGGCGCCATCGAACGTTTGGCCGCGCTTGGTTTCGAAACCAACCCTTTGACCGCGCAGTGTTCTTCCCCCGCAGATCTGCTGGCGCACTACCGTCAGATCGAAGAACAGCGGGCTTCGCTGGACTATGACATTGACGGAGTGGTCTACAAGGTCGACGACCTGTCCTTGCAGGAGCGGCTGGGCTTCCGTTCGACGACGCCAAGATGGGCGATTGCCCACAAATTTCCGGCCGAACTGGCCTGGACTCGCCTGGAAGCCATTGACATCCAGGTTGGTCGAACCGGCGCTCTCAGCCCGGTTGCGCGATTGCAGCCAGTCACGGTGGGCGGTGTGGTCGTGTCCAACGCAACTTTGCACAATGAAGACTACATCAAGGGCTTTGATTCCAAGGGCGAAGAAATCAGGGGCGGCAAGGACATCCGCGTCGGCGACTGGGTTCAGGTCTATCGCGCCGGGGACGTGATTCCGAAAGTGGCGGATGTAGATCTGACAAAACGCCCTGATGACGCCGTACCGTTCGAATTTCCGACCACTTGCCCGGAATGCGGCAGCCAGGCCGTCCGCGAGGAGGGAGATGCCGTCAGGCGCTGTGTTGGTGGGATTATCTGTCCTGCGCAAGCTGTTGAGAAACTGAAACATTTCGTCTCACGCAAGGCATTCGATATTGACGGGCTTGGTGCCAAGCAGATCGAGATGTTCTATGAGGATGAGCACCTTCCGATCCGAACGCCCGCGGACATCTTTACACTCCAAAGCCGCGATTCCGAAAACCTGAGCAAGTTGGAAAAGCGCAAGGGTTGGGGTGATCAGAGCGCGAGCAATCTGTGGGCGGCGATTGACGAAAAACGAACAATTGCCTTCGGCAGGCTGCTCTTTGCCCTGGGCATTCGCCATGTGGGCGAAGTTGGTGCCCGGGATCTGGCACTGCACTATGGCGATTGGGATGTGATGGCGCAGGCGGTCGATATGGCGCGCGCGGCCGCTTTGGCCCATCGCGCTGCGGATGAAGCGGAAGAAGCCGAACGCGTCGCTGCCGCCGAGCATGGGCGCCGGGCACGGGTCAAGGAAGCTCGTGACAGGGCGTTGGCCGAGTCCAACGTGCCCGACGCAGCGACTGCTGCTTGGTCCGATTTGACCGGAGTTGACGGGATTGGCGCCACGTTGGGCCTGTCGCTGTCGGACGCATTTGCCAATTCTGATGAACGTGCCGCCTTTGATGCGTTGCGGGCGCACCTTACGATCGTGCCGCCCGAAGCCCCACAAAAAGACAGCCCGGTTGCCGGCAAGACCGTTGTATTTACGGGAACGCTGGAGAAGATGACCCGCGCCGAAGCCAAAGCGCGGGCCGAAGCGTTGGGGGCAAAGGTCTCGGGTTCGGTGTCAAAGAAAACTGACCTTCTGGTCGCGGGGCCCGGTGCGGGCTCCAAGGCCAAAAAGGCGGCAGATTTGGGCATCGAAACCGTTGACGAAGACGGTTGGCTGGAGCTGATCGCAGGCGCATGAGCGGTCGGCCCGAGATACTTTTTCCACTGTTTGCGGATCTGGAAACCCTAGAGGGGATCGGACCCAAGACCGCGCGCCTGTTAGAGCAGATTGAGATAGCTGCGCCCCGTGACCTTTTGTTTTCGTTGCCATATTCTGTCGTGGACCGAAGGCGTCGAGATACCGTGAAAGGGGCGGATGTTCCGGCAACTGTAACGGTCGAAGTGACCATCGGTGCCCATAGGCCCGCCCGCAATAAGGGCGGTGCCTATCGGGTCCATGTCGAAGACGCCGAAACCGATTTCCAGCTGGTCTTCTTTCACGCGCGCGGGCGGTATCTGGAAGGGCAACTGCCGGTTGGATCGCGGCGTGTGGTGTCGGGCAAACTCGAGCTGTTCGATGGCATGTTGCAGATGGTTCATCCCGATCACATGCTGCCGGTTGAGCAGGCTGGGGAAATTCCCGAATTCGAGCCGGTCTATCATCTGACCCAGGGGGTCACGCAGAAAACCATGGCCAAGGCAGTTGGCAGCACGCTGAACCGTGCGCCGGAGCTTGCAGAATGGGCCGACCCCGAACAGATCCGATCCGAGTCGTGGCCTTCCTGGCACGAGGCCGTGCAACAGGCCCACGCGCCGCAGGGAAGTGACGATCTGGCCCCTCATGCAGCGGCGCGGGCACGGCTGGCCTATGACGAATTGCTGGCCCATCAACTCACCCTGGCTCTGGCCCGGCAACGCGAACGCAAGGCGCGCGGGATTGTCAGCGAGGGCAACGGGCGTCTGCGCGGCAAGGTTCTGGCCGGGCTGCCCTATCGGCCTACGGGCGCGCAGCAACGCGCAATGGAGGAGATCGCTGCCGACATGGCCCGGCCCGAACGGATGAACCGTTTGCTTCAGGGCGATGTGGGGGCGGGCAAGACCTTGGTGGCCTTCATGGCGTTGCTGGTCGCAGTCGAGGCCGGGGGGCAGGGCGTGATGATGGCGCCCACAGGGATCCTTGCCCAACAGCACCTAGAGGGCCTGAAGCCCATGGCCGAGGATGCCGGTGTCGTGGTCGAACTGTTGACCGGGCGCGACAAGGGGCGTGAACGCAGGGCCAAGCTGGAGGCTTTGGCCCGCGGCGATATTCACATCCTTGTCGGCACGCATGCGGTGTTTCAGGCGGATGTGGAATTCCGCGATCTGCGGCTGGCGGTGATCGACGAACAACACAGGTTCGGTGTGCAACAACGTCTGGAGCTGGCGCAAAAGGGCGTTGCGGCAGACGTCTTGGTGATGACGGCCACACCGATTCCCCGTTCTCTGGCACTGGCTCAGTATGGCGATATGGATGTCTCGATCCTGGATGAGAAGCCACCGGGGCGGAAGCCGATCAAGACCGCAATTGTCGGTACGGATCGACTGGACGAGGTCATCAACCATCTGCGCAAGGCGGTGGCCGAGGGACGACAGTGTTACTGGGTCTGCCCGCTGGTGGACGAGTCCGAGGTCAGTGATCTGATCGCTGCCGAGGAACGGTTCAAGCGCTTGCGGGCTGTGCTGGGCGACGGCGTGGTCGGTCTTGTGCATGGGCAAATGCCGGTGGCCGACAAGGACGCTGCCATGGCTGCGTTTCAGGCCGGGGAGACCCAGGTCCTGGTCGCGACCACGGTGATCGAGGTGGGGGTGAACGTGCCCAATGCGACCATCATGGTGATCGAACGGGCCGAGATTTTTGGCCTTGCGCAGCTGCACCAGCTGCGCGGCCGGGTCGGGCGGGGAGAGGCGGCGTCAACCTGTCTGCTGATGTATCAAGCCCCGATGACTGAAGGCGGGCGACGGCGCCTGGAGCTGCTTAGGGAAACCGAGGACGGGTTCCGTATTGCCGAAACCGATCTGGAGATGCGGGGCGCCGGGGACATGATTGGCACCGCCCAATCCGGTTTGCCCAAGTTTCGTGTCGCTGACCTGGAACGTCAGGCAGGGCTGATGGCTGTGGCGCAAAGCGATGCGCGCGCGTTGTTGATGGCGGATCCGGACTTGACCTCTGATCGTGGGCAGGCAGCACGGGTTCTGCTGTGGCTCATGCGGCAGGATCAAGCGATCCGTTTAATTTCAGTGGGTTGAGTGTTCTACCTTCTGTTTGTTCTAAAAAGTTCACAAATGTTCTCATAAAGTTCTTTACAGGCGCCTCCAGAAATGAGAACAAAAGGTCAACAAAGGCTTAACAACAGGCCAAGGAGCTCGAGGAGGTTTCGCCATGCTGACACAGATCAAAACCGTCGTAACCCGATCCCAGTCCACGCTGTTGCAGGACGCGATTGGGGCGGCATCACTGTGTGTCATGTTGTGGGCGGCCCTTCATCTGCCTGGAATGTACTAATCCGCGTTACCCTTTTCTGCCTGCGCTCTCACGCCATCGCATCCACATCCTGTCCCTATTGAAACGGAGGGGTGACCTGCCAAACCGATCCCTTCCCAGGACCTGCCTCGCGGTCCGCCGGATGCAAATGGGTCCCACGTGAGTTTCGCATAGCCTGCCGCCGCCATCTCCGCCCGGGATGAGCGGCGGTTTTTTCTGTGGGTTACAACGTGCCGGTCTCGACGATATTGAGCACCGCCGAGAGAACCGAATTCGCCGCGACCGAGGCCAGGATCATCCCCATGACCCGGCTGACAATGGCGCTGCCGGAGTGGCCAATCAGACGAATGATCGGGTCCGCCAGCCGCATACAGATATAGGCTGCCAGCAGAACCCCCAGCATGACCAGAGCGGTGAGGCCCTGATCGATCACACCGAAGCGATTGTTGTCGGTCAGCAGCACGATGGCCAACATCGCTCCGGGCGACGCCAATGAAGGGACCGCCAGTGGAAAGATCGCCGGGTTGGGCTTGTCGCTGCCTGCAGGTGTTTCGGTTTCGGACTGCTTCAGGTCTGTGTCCGGCTTGCTGTCGCCAAAGATCATTGTCAGCGCAAACAGGAACAGGATGATGCCGCCGGCAAACTGGAAGGAGTTGAGCCCGATATCCAAAGCATCGATCAACAATTGCCCGCAGATCAGGAAGAACAGCAAAACCCCGGCACTGACGAGTGTCGCCAGCAATGCAGCGCTGCGCCGGCCAGCAGCGTCCAGCCCGGCAGTTACGGCGACAAAAACGGGAATGGTTCCAATCGGGTCGATCACGACCCACAAAGTCACGAAACGTTCGACAAGATCCTGCACCAATGCCTCCTGCAAATGTACTGGCAGGGTAGGCAGTTTGATCGCTTTAATCTACGGTTACGCGCAATCGCTTTGACGGGCCTGTTCAAAAGCCTCCAATGTCGCGTCCAGCGCCAGCAGGATCGAGGCGTGGCGGTTCTTGAATTCCCGCGCCGGTAACAGGACTTCCAGCCCTTCGAACGGCGCATCCGGCACCGGACCATCGGCCGTCAGCATTGCTTTTAGCTGATTTCGCGCGGTTTCGATCTGATCACGGCTGCATCCGATAACCGCACTACCCACGACCGAGGCGGAGGCCTGTCCCAAGGCGCAGGCCTTCACATCTTGACCAAATTCGTTGATCCGGCCGTCCTTGATGGTCAAATCCACAGTCACGGTCGACCCGCACAGCGGTGAGCGTTTCTTGACCGAGGCATCAGGGTGCTCCAACCGGTCCAGATGCGGAATATCCGCCGCAAGTTCCAGAATGCGGGCGGAATAGAGCTTTATCAGGTCGCTGTCGCCAGACATGTTGTTCTCCGGGCTTTCCCTTGCGGCTGGTTCCTCATACATAGGGGGCTTGTCACCGGATGCAAAAGGTTTTTCCGTCATGCGCTTTGATCCCCAGACCCTGGTCTACAACGAGGCCGGCCTGATCCCTTGTATTGCCCAGGCCGAAGGTACGGGTGAGGTTCTGATGATGGCCTGGATGAACATTCAGGCGGTGGAACGCACTCTAGAGACTAAGAGGGTGACCTATTGGTCGCGGTCTCGACAGAGCTTCTGGATCAAAGGCGAATCCTCTGGGCACACACAGGAGCTGGTGGATCTGAGGGTAGATTGTGATCGCGACTGCTTGCTGGCCGTGGTTCGGCAAGAAGGGGCAGCGTGTCACACCTATCGCCGGTCGTGTTTTTACACTTCGGTTACTGAAGGGGACGAAGTCGAGTTGATGAAACCGATGGTCTGAACCTTTTGGCTGAATGGCGTGCGGTGCGCGCCATTCCAGCAGAGCTGATGTATTCCAGCAGTCAGAATCAGGGATTGCGTTACAGCCCGACCAAGGCGCGCAGGTCAGCGGGGCTCAGACCATCCTGGCGGTATTTGGCTATGGCGCGCGCATCGTCGCGTTTGGCAAGTCTCTTGCCGTGGCTGTCACGGATCAGGTTGTGATGATGGTAGATCGGGGTTGGCAGGTCCAGAAGCGCCTGGAGCAGAACATGGATCTGTGTCGCCTCGAACAGGTCAAGCCCGCGGGTCACATGGGTGATCTTCTGATCTGCATCATCGATCACCACTGACAAGTGATAAGAGCTGCCCATCTGGCGGCGGATCAGAATGATGTCGCCCACCTCTCGGATCAGTTGCTCCGGGTCCAGCTGATGGCTTCCTGAATGAAGAGGCCCGGTTTCGGTGAAGCCTCGCAAGATTGCACAGGACACGGCCTTGTCCATGTTCAGCCGGATGACGTCGTATTCCGTCGTCTCACTCATGGGGCGCGACCGGCAAGTGCCCGGATAGATCCGCCCGTCCGGCCCGAATTGCGGAACGCCCTCCTGCGGCGCCCCCGCTGCGGATTCTATGTCGGAACGATTGCAGCGGCAGGGGTAAGTCAATCCCAAGGCAGTGAGCTGGTCCAACGCGGCCCGGTATCGCTGTAAACGTTCAGATTGACGCATGACCGGATCCGGCCAACGAAGCCCAAGCCAACGTAGGTCATCATAAATCTGATGCTCCCAGGCCGGGCGGGCGCGGGACTGGTCAATATCTTCGATCCGCAGCAGGAAGTTGCCATTTGCAGCCACTGCCATGTCATGGGCTAGGAGTGCCGAATAGGCATGACCCAAATGCAACGGCCCGGTGGGGGATGGCGCAAAACGGGTGGTGAATGTCACGCTTTCTCAATCACATAAACGTCAGCTTTGAGGTCGAGACCGGGAAGGTGCTCGCCATACTCCTTAAACAGAAGTCGCGCTGCTCCGCAATCCACCCACTCGCTGAGCTTGCCGGTATAGGCCGCGTCGGCGAGTGCGTGATCGTTGTAGGAAAACGCGAACAACCCGCCTTTGGGCAGGGCGTTCATAATCATGTCAAAGACTTCTGGTGGCGCGGCGCCCACGCCCAGCACCCCGGTCCCGGTGATGAGGCGATAGGCGCCCGTCGGGATCGGTGTGGGGTCGTCCAGCGCGATGCAGGTCAGGTTGCGATAGGCCTCTTTGCTGCGGGCCCCGTCCAGCATTTCGGCCGAAGGGTCCATGCCATCGACGGTCTGAAATCCGACCCGGCGCAGCGCCAGCCCGCTGAGACCGGTACCGCAGCCAAAGTCCAGCACGGGCGTCGTCGGCTCGGGACAATGCTGCCACAGCGCTTCGGCGATGCGCCCGGGGGTGGCATAACCGTTTTCGGCGATTTCCGCATCATAAGAGGCGGCCCAGCGATCATAATGATCCTTGGTCGCTTCCGGTGTTTCCAGACTGTAGGCCTGTTTCAGAAACTTCTCGGTCATGCATTGAGGATAGGCAGCCATCATGCTGCCCGTCCACAGGTTTCTACAGCTGTTGCCTAGTTGAACTGTGCCAGCCAATCGGTCCATGCGGCTTTGGCGCGGTCGGTATAGGCCTTGTACCGGTCCTTGCGGCCGCGCCGTCCGCCTTTTAGCCCGTCCACGGGTCGGAACAGCCCGAAATTTACGTTCATCGGTTGGAAAGTTTTGGCCTCGGCCCCACCGGTGATGTGATGGATCAGTGCGCCCATGGCACTGTCCTGAGGGACGTCCGGGCAGTCGCGACCCAAGATCTCGCAGGCGGCCATACGCCCAGCCAAAAGCCCCATGGCAGCGCTTTCCACATACCCTTCGACGCCGGTGATCTGACCGGCAAAGCGGATATGTGGTTTTGATTTCAACCGCATCTGCGCATCAAGCAGGGTCGGTGAATTCAGGAAGGTGTTTCGGTGAATGCCGCCCAGGCGTGCGAAACGTGCGTCCTCCAGCCCCGGGATCATGCGCAGCACATCCGTCTGTGCGCCGTATTTCATCTTGGTCTGGAAGCCCACGATGTTGAAGAGCGTCCCCAGCGCATTGTCACGGCGCAGCTGCACGACCGCATGGGCCTTTACGTCGGGCTGATGGGGGTTGGTCAGTCCAACGGGCTTCATCGGCCCGTGGCGCAGGGTCTCGCGTCCGCGTTCGGCCATCACCTCGATTGGCAGACAGCCGTCGAAATATTTCGCCGTTTCACCTTCGTGGAATTCGGTCTTGTCGGCGGCCAGCAGCGCGTCGATGAATGCCTCATACTGGTCCTTGTCCATTGGACAGTTCAGATAGGCGGTGCGCTCTTCTTCGGTTTCGCCCTTGTCGTAGCGCGATTGCATCCATGCCTTCGACATGTCGATGCTTTCGGCATAGATGATCGGCGCGATAGCGTCGAAGAAGGCCAGTGCTTCGGCCCCGGTTTCGCGCTGGATTGCCTCGCCAAGGGTTCCGGAGGTCAGCGGGCCGGTGGCAAAGATCCAGATACCGTCTTCGGGCAGTTCGGTAATCTCTTCATAGCAGACACTGATATTGGGATGGCTGGTCAGTTTTGCGGTAATGGTTTCCGCAAACGGATCCCGGTCCACAGCCAGCGCGCCCCCTGCGGGCAACCGATGTGTATCCGCGGTGGTCATGATCAGGCCGCCGGCAGCGCGCATTTCCCAATGCAACAGGCCTACGGCGTTCTGTTCGTCGTCATCGGACCGGAACGAGTTGGAGCAGACCATCTCCCCAAGATTGCCGGTCTTGTGGGCAAAGGTTTCCACTTTGGGGCGCATTTCGTGGATCACCACCTTAACGCCCATTTCAGCCGCCTGCCAGGCGGCTTCGGATCCGGCCATGCCGCCGCCAACGATATGCAATACCTGTGTCATGGCAGGGCACATAGGGCAGGCAGAGGCCCAGCGCAACGGCTGCGGCGTTCCTATCATCCTGTCGGGGGTGTTTTTGGGGTCGCCGCGGCGGGAATGTCGAGCCGGAGAGAGATCGGCCTGGAGGGACCTTCCGTCCGTCGGCGACCCAAAAATCGTGTCTGGGTGTTAACCCTGCCTCAGCTTTGCCACAGTCTTGCCCATATTGAAAGCGCGAAAGTGGAAACAATCTTCGCGATTGCGCGAAACGATGCAGGTCTTGCGGTCAATACACTGAAAAAGCGCGTGTTTTTACGCTATGCCGCGTCAGGGGCTGACGTTGGATCGCCACGGTTTAAGGCAAATCGAAGTTATTCCCTTAGCTGCCGGGCTTTGCAGAGAATCTGCGCGAGTGAGAGCTTTGTCGGGGTCAGTCCTGCTGCCAGTCCGGGTTTCTCTTTTCCAGAAAGGCCGACATGCCTTCGATCGTGTCGCGATAGAGCAGATTTTCGACAATCACATCGCCGGTATAGGCATACGCCTCGGCAATCGGCATCTGCAACTGTTTGTAAAAGGCTTCCTTGCCGATCTTCACGACCGATCCCAGTTTCCCGGCGATGGTTTCCGCCATCTCGCGCGCCGTATCGTCCAGCCGATCTTGTGGCACGGCTTCGTTGATCAGACCCAGCTCCGAGGCCTCGGCGGCTTCGACAAAGGTTCCGGTCGTCAGCAGTTCGAACGCTTTCTTACGTGGGATATTTCGGCTGAGCGCCACCATGGGTGTTGAACAGAAGAGCCCGATATTGACGCCATTCACCCCGAACCGCGTACCTTCAGCGGCCACGGCCAGATCGCAGGAGGCCACCAGCTGACAGCCCGCTGCTGTTGCAATGCCATGCACCTTGGCGATGACCGGTTGGGGCAGGGACTGCAGACCCATCATGACCTTGGTGCAGCGTGCGAACAGGGATTGAAAGTAAGCCTTGCCGCCATCCTCGCTCGCGCGGCCTGCTGTCATTTGGCGAATGTCATGCCCGGCGCAGAATGCTTTGCCCGCACCGGACAGAACGATGGCGCGGATGCTGCTGTCGTCGCGCAGCGCGTCGATTTGCTCCTGCAGTGCCGCCAGCATTTCGTCAGAGAGCGCGTTCAGACGCTCAGGCGCGTTCATCGTGAGATAGGCAACCCCGCCTGCGTCGTTACGTTCCAGAATTGACATCTTGCTCTCCTCCCAATCGTTGGGGCAACTCTAGGCGGCAAAAAGGATGAGGAAAAGTATGGCGCTGGCATTTGACCGTGACGAATTGACCGCCTACCTGGCCGAAGTGTTCCCGCAGGTGCGCGAGGACTTTGCAATCGATGCGCTGGACGAGGGTGGAATTACCATGCGCCTGCTAACGGCCGAACGTCATCTGCGCCCCGGTGGTACGGTGTCAGGGCCGTCGATGTTCGCCTTGGCCGATGTTTCCGTCTATGCGCTGGTGCTGTCGCGACTGGGCCCCAAGGCGTTGGCCGTGACAACCAACTGTTCGCTGGATTTCATGCGTAAACCACAGGCCGGGGTGGATGTCGTTGCAAAGGCCAAGCTGTTGAAGCTGGGGCGTTCTTTGGCCGTGGGAGATGTTCACATGTTCTCCCAAGGCTCGGACAAGTTGGTGGCGCGTTCCACCATGACCTACTCAATACCGCCTGAACGGTAACCGAATCCGTCTTCGCGCAAAGAAAACGGGCCGGAATTCGTCGCGAATTCCGGCCCATCTACAGTCATTGCAATTCGTTCAGGGGATCAGTTTCTTGACATAGCCGGGCAAGGCAAACGCGGCCTTGTGCACCTCGGGCGTATAGTAATCGCACTCGAATCCGGCAGCGGCAAAACGCTCTTCCAGAACTGACAGCTCGACATTGCGCCCCTTGTCCGAGTGGCTGCCCCAACCAAATGCCATCGGCCCGCCAGCATAGGTCGGGATCGAGGCGATATAGCAGGATGCATCCGCAAACAGGGTTTGGAACGCACGCATGGTGCCCGTCAGCTCATCGCCTTGCATGAAGGGGACGCCGTTTTGCGTGACGATGATGCCTTCATCGGTCAGTGCGCGCGCCGCGTGACCATAGAACGTGTCGGTGAACAGCACTTCGCCCGGACCGATCGGATCGGTCGAATCGACGATGATCACATCAAACTTGTCTTCGGTGTCGCGCATGAATGCGGCGCCATCGTTGATCACGAGGTTCAGGCGAGGATCGTCAAACGCACCCTGGCTGAGCATCGGCAGGTACTCTTTCGAGAAATCCACGACGCCGGCGTCGATCTCGACCATGGTAACATGTTCGACCGACTGATGACGCAGCGCCTCTCGGGCCATACCACCATCACCACCGCCAATGATTAGAACGCGTTTGGCTGCACCATGCGCCAGAATCGGCACATGGGTCAGCATCTCGTGATAGATGAAGTTGTCGCCTTCGGTGGTCTGCACCACATCGTCGAGCGTCAGAATGCGGCCGAACTGGCCGTTCTGGAACACTTTCAGGCGTTGGTGTTCGGTGTTGCTGTCATAGAGTAGCTCATCCACCCGCAACGACTGCGCATAATGCGCGTGCAGCTTTTCGGTGATCCAGTTCTGACTCATGCCGCGACTTCCTGGGCGATCAGCTCTTCGCCGCGCAGCAGTTCGCGGACCTTGACGGTGTCGGTGTCGAACGCCTCTTTCAGCACATCGACGGCTTTCCATGGTTCAGCATCGCCACACATGAAGACGTCAAACGCGCCATAGCCGATCTCCGGCCAGGTGTGGACCGAGATGTGGCTTTCGGCCAGAACGGCAACGCCGGACACGCCCTGGGGCGAGAACTTGTGAGTGTGGATGTGCAGCAGAGTGGCGCCACAGACCTCGACACATTTGCGGAAGGCGTTCTGGATACGCTCTTCACAATCCAGCCCTGTCCCTTTCATCACTTCGATGATCAGGTGGGTTCCGGCAAACACCTTGCCGTCGCGACGGATGAAATGATCTTCGCGATCGCTGTCGATCACGGCATTCAGATTCGCAGTGGTTACACCGCGGGCGGTATCTTCCTCTTGGGCGCCTGTCTCCAGACCGATCCCCAGTTGGAAGAGGTTGGCGTCCTTCATGACACTCCCCTTCGTTCCAGTAGATGACAATCCAGCCGGCCCTTAGCGCCCCCCCGAATAAGGGTTCGAGGTTGGGATCGGTACCGAAAGTGGGGCGCAAATAGGTCGCATCGCGGATTCGCGCAAGAGATTTCAGGGCGCCGGTGCGATGAAATTTCTGCAACAGCGGGGGTGTTACGGTGCAGACACAAAAAGGGCCGGGGTTTCCCCCGGCCTTGCAGTAGTTCCGACAACCCTGGGGATCATGGGAGCCAGAACGGGAGAGTTGTGTGGTCAAACGCGCGGGCCTGGCTGAGGAGCGGGCGGGCTTCGGCAATCATTGTCAGCTGTGCATCTGGATGGTGCAGCTTTGAAGGGGCGCGGCGTCGCAGGTTCCACTTGGTGACCAGTACTGCAAACGCCACGGCCAGCTGCGCAACCACCGGCAGGGCGGGGCGGCTGTTGAGGAAGGCCATATGGGGGGAGGCGCTGTAAGCTGCGTTGGTCATCATGTTATTCCTGATATTGTATTGATACATTCCTGTTGTATTGCTACAATTGTTCGATACAAAGAGTCGGTGTGACTGTCCAAGGATGGATTGTAATGGATACAATTTGGCCCGCAGCGTTGCAGAAGTCCAAAGGACCAAAATACAAAATTGTAGCTGACACAATTCGCAAGGCGGTCAGTAACGGTGCCTTGGAGATCGGTGCCAAGCTGCCTCCGGTCCGGGAACTCGCTTATCGGCTCAGCATCACGCCGGGCACTGTGGCCCGGGCCTACACGATCCTCACCGATGAAGGCGTGTTGCAAGCCGAGGTTGGGCGCGGAACCTTTGTGGCCGAACCTTTTACGCCGGTCCCGGAAGATGTCTGGGCGCGCCAGTTGCATATTCACGAGCTTCGCAACCCGGGCGTAGTGAGCCTGTTCAGCCCGCGCTTGCCGGATGTGGGGCAGATATCTCTTGTGCGCAACGCGTTGCGCCAGGTTGCGGATGGCCCGGCTTTGCCGCTGATGAGCTATCCCACGCGCGATGCCTATACCCCGGTGCGGCAGGCAGTTGCCAAATGGTTGTCCGATCAGCAAATCGGTGCAGTGACCGAGCAGGATGTGGTGTTGACCCATGGAGGTCAGCACGGGCTGCACGTCGCGATGCAGGCCATTCTGGATGGTGACAGGCCGACCGTCCTGGTCGAGGAGCTGTCCTATGCTGGATTTCGCCGGGCCGCTGAATTGCTCAGAACCTCGGTTGCTGGCGTTGCAATGGACCAGCACGGCATCCGCCCGGATGCGTTGGAGGCTGTGGCGCGCAGAACCGGAGCACAGATCCTGTGCACGTCGCCTGAGGTGCACAATCCGACGGGAGGACACACGCCCCTGGAGCGACGCAAGGAGATCCTCGAGGTCGCGCGACGCTATGGGCTGCAGATCATCGAGGATGATTGCTACCGGCTGGGAGAAGCGCGCGCGCCCGGGTATCGCGCTTTGGCGCCAGAACTGGCCTGGCATGTTACGTCCATTTCGAAATCTCTGACACCGGCGTTGCGGGTCGGTTTCGCTGTGGCTCCAACGGGCCGGTCGGCGGATCTGCGTCGGGTGGCCGAGCACAGCTACTTTGGACTGGCGCAGCCGTTGGCCGAAGTCACACGGATCCTGCTTTCCGATCCACGCAGCAAGAGTCTGCTGGCCAAGGTGCGCGATGAGATGGCCCGGTATGTGCATGTCGCGGTGAATGCCTTGGGGGGGTTCAATCTGGTTTGGGACTCTCGGGTTCCGTTCCTTTGGTTGACCTTGCCCCCGGGCTGGCGCTCTGCCGCTTTCACGCGCGCGGCCGAAGCGCAGGGCGTACAGATCCGGTCAGCGGATGAGTTTGCGCTGCGGGATGGCCGCGCGCCGCATGCCGTACGCATCGCGGTGAACGGGCAGGTCTCGTTGGAGGTGTTTGAAGGTGCCATGCTGAAACTGCGTGAACTGTTAGACAACCCACCAGAGCAGATCAGTGTCTGAGCCTACTGAAAACCGACGGGATTCGAGGTCCCAGGTGTGGGGTATTATAATACCTAAATTTTAAAGCACTGAAATAAAACAGTTTTACTGTATTTGTTGCGCTTGACCCGGTTCGTACATCTCCCTAAAACCCGTCCATCGAATTCGGGCGGGGCCGTATGGCCTCTGTCTTTCACGTCAAACAGGATCAACCTGCCATGAAAACCTTCTCTGCAACTCCTGCAGACATCGACAAGAAGTGGATCATCATCGACGCCGAGGGCGTGGTGCTGGGCCGCCTGGCGTCGATCGTAGCCATGCGTCTGCGTGGCAAGCACAAGCCGTCCTTCACTCCTCACATGGACATGGGCGACAATGTCATCGTCATCAACGCTGAAAAAGTGCAGATGACCGGCAAGAAGCGCGACGAAAACTTCTACTGGCACACCGGCCACCCGGGTGGCATCAAATCGCGCACCAAGCAGCAGATCCTCGAGGGTGCACACCCCGAGCGCGTCGTGACCCAGGCGGTCAAGCGCATGCTGCCGGGCAACCGCCTGTCGCGTCAGCAGATGACCAACCTGCGTGTCTACGCTGGTGCCGAGCACCCGCATGAAGCCCAGGCCCCCGAAGTTCTGGACGTCAAGTCCATGAACAAGAAAAACACCCGGAGCTAATGACCGATGGCTGATCAGATCAACACTCTCGAAGAGCTGAGCGCCGTCGCAGGCGTCGAAACCGTGGCCGAAGAAATCGTTTCGCGCGAACCCGTGCGGGACGAGCTGGGCCGCTCCTATGCCACCGGCAAGCGTAAAGACGCTGTTGCTCGCGTTTGGATCAAGCCGGGCTCCGGCAAGGTCACCGTGAACGGCAAGGACCAGGACAAGTACTTTGCCCGTCCGGTTCTGCAGCTGATCCTGCGCCAGCCGTTCCAGGTTGCTGGTGTTGAAGGCGAGTTCGACGTTGTTGCAACCGTCAAAGGCGGTGGCCTGACCGGTCAGGCCGGTGCGGTCAAGCACGGCATCTCGAAAGCGCTGCAACTGTACGACCCCAACCTGCGCGCCGCTCTGAAAGCCGCTGGCTTCCTGACCCGCGACAGCCGCGTTGTGGAACGTAAGAAATTCGGTCGCCGCAAAGCCCGTCGTTCTTTCCAGTTCTCCAAGCGTTAAGACGTACCATCGTCTTGCAGACAGAAGGCCACGATTTTTTCGTGGCCTTTTTTGTTGTAAATTTCAGTACGCCCGAATCTGAGGTTAAACAAAATGAACTCCGAGAACCCGCTGAACCAGCGGTTATCCATTCAGGCGTATTTCATTAACATGGATCGCGACGTTGCCCGCAAGGTTCACATGCAGGAACAGTCGGAGCGACTTGGCGTTGAATTCAAACGCGTTCCAGCGGTGGAAGCGGCCTCTCTGGATCTTGCCGACGTGCCGCAACTACGACAGGGGCAGTACGGTTTCACGAGATGGGAAATCTCGCGGTTGTCGGTGGCAGTGTTTCTGAGTCATCGGCGCGCGTGGCAGAACATTCTGGAAAGCAATGCCGACCAAGCGATTGTCATGGAGGACGATCTTGTCTTTCATGACGGATTTGTCCGTGCTGTGAATGCGATTTTGGCGTCGGGGATCCGTTACGATGTTGTGCGGCTGAATACGTCGGATCAAAGCCGGCTGATGGGGGCACCTGTCGGGTTGCAGCAGGGTTTTGAACTGCGACGCATCTTCAACGAGATGGCCGATGCAGGCTGTTATCTCGTGTCGCGTCACGCTTGCGAGGTTCTCCTGGCTCAATCGGAAGAGTTTTGCGACCACCTGGACGATTTCGTTTTCTCACCGCGGCGCAAGCTTGATGTCTTTCAACTCACTCCACCGGTAGCTGGGCAAGTCATTCACGAGGCCGGGCTGAGCGAAGAATGGCTGCAAAAGGGGATGGCGGTCAGTGTTCGTGAAAATGGTGGGGCAGCAACAAAATTGGCCAAAGGTCCGCTTTTCTACCGCGTCGTGAAGGAGCTATCGCGGGCCGTGCGTTCTTTGAAGAACAAGTACCGAAGCTTGTTTCTGGGGGCCGAGACCGTACATCTGAACCGTTTGTCCGAAAAGTAGAACCTTTTTTCGTAAATGAAGCGCAGCGCGCTGATCGGATCTATCGGAAACGCCAGGGTTGCACGGATCGTTTCAAGGTTTTTGCCAAACTGTGCTTTGCTGCGCTGTGGAGTGCCGACTTGCGCTTATTCATCCGGATCAAGTCTAGGATGAGTTTTAGCGGCATATGCCCCTTGTGATATATCTGCTCAAAGTCCTTTTCCGTAAGTGTCGCGCATGAGGGATAATTGGAAAAGAAACGTTTCCAGACTGCAGCGTAGTCCCGGCCTGTACGGCTGTCGTCAGAGGTCACCCCTCGTGTCCAAAACAATGAGATCGGGATGCCAAGGTCTGTCCCTTGGTATCCTGATGAGTAGAGCCTCAAGACAAGGTCATAATCCGCTGCCACTGGAAATGTTGTGTCGTGGCCTCCGAGTGCCAGAAAAACGTCCCGTCTGATGAACACGGAGTTGTGGCAAAAGGGCATTCTTTGAAGCACGGCGCGCGGGTTTGTCCGGGCTACAGTACGTTGCCCTGTTTCGGGGTCCTCAACCACGGCCGAGCCGAACATGAAATCGGGCGTGTCAGAAGCCAGAGCTTGCTCTGCTTGACGTAGAACGTCATCGCTTGCCAGGGCATCATCCGAATTCAAGAACAAAAGGTATTGGCCCCGAGCACGGAGTGCCGCTCGGTTCATTCCATCATACAGGCCATCGTCTTTGACGCTTTCAAATCGGATGTCGGGAAGACCGGACGTTAGTTCCTTGATGAAAGCAACGGTGCCGTCCGTTGATCCGCCATCTTGGATAACATGCTCACAGCTTGTTCTGTTTTGAGCCTGAACGCATTTGATCATCCGTTCAAAGTCGCTTTTTCGACCAGCTTCCAGCAGGTTGAAGGTGACCGTCACAACTGAAATCCGAGGCTGCGATGTCGCGTCGGAATGCGAACTCGAAAGATCACTCATAGTGCGGCCTAAAATTCGTAGTTGAAGAGTTCAATGTCCAACTTGAAACGTTCTCCGACCAAGTCACGCGTTTTGGCGTCATAGGCTGACCTGAAATCCGCTCCGGTTGGCGAAGCGCTTTGAAGATGAGCTGTCCCCAGTTCTGGCAACTGTAACCGCTGGGCCACTTCCCGAAGTTCGCTTTGTCGGTTTTCAAAACGAACGATTTTGGTCACGATGAGGCTTCCGGTTTCATCGGTTACAAAATCAGCGGAACCAAATCGCAGTGCATGAAAGGACAGGTAGGCCGAGTTCTCGTCTGCGGTGACCATATGCTCAACAAATTCTGAGAATGACCATTCTTCAGGGATGTCATTTTCTTTTCTCAGATAGTTGAATAGGGAAAACACTCGGTCCCACGGATTGCGGACAATCGCAAAACTGTAGAGGTTCGCCCAAGCGGTCCGCCCCACAAGGTCGCGCATTGTTTGTGCTGTCATGTGATCGGGCAGAAGTTGTGGAACTGCCTGATCCTTCTCGATCACGTTTGTCTTTCCGTAGGCCGCGCCAAAGTGCTTGGCCAATTCGATCCGTATTGACGTCGAAGAGGTTCTTGGCACGTCGACAAACCAAAATCCGTTCTTCAACACAGTTGCAACGCCTCGACGCTGGTTGATCTTTCGCTTGATTGATCGAAACACGGGCGTTCCTCATTTGTCGGTCGCGCTTCCGGCTCTTAGCACCTAATTGGATTGTGTCGCAAGCCGACGTCCATACGCTGCAAACGAAGAGCACAACAGCAATTCTAACCCTGCATCAGTGCTCTAACGGTCAAGAACAGGCGACCGTTCCGGTCCACGACCTGGTCTCTGTTCAGAGCCCGTGATCATTCGTCCGGTTTGATCAGGCCCAACCCGCGTAGATATATGCCGATGCCAGTCTCCAACAGATCTTCAGGCGGGAAGGGCGATGCCGTACCCGGCGTGTTTCGGGCAAAAAGTTCCACGACACCATGGCTCATTGCCCAGATATGCGCTGAAAACATGGAGGCAGGCGGGCGTTTGTCCGGTGGGATATGCTGGCTCAGGTCCGATGCTGCCTTTTCCAGTATGCCCCGGGCGCGCCCTGCTGCATCGGCCAGTTCCGGTGTGCGATTGACCGAGATTCCGCTTTCGAACATCGCGATGTAGTGCCCGGGATGTTTGCGCGCAAAAGCCAGGTAAGCCCGCCCCGTGGCCTCGAATGCCGACAGGGCCGAGGGCTGGTACTTGTCATAGGCGTGCTGCATCAGATCCGCGAACATGATGAAGCCCTGACGGGCGGCCTCGGCGATCAGGTCGTCGCGCCCTTCAAAATGCCGATAGACGGCGGCGGGGGTCACGCCGGCCTGTTTGGCGGCCTCCGACAGGGTAAAACCGGTGGGACCCTTGACTTCGATCAGCATCAAAGCCGCTTCGACCAGAGCTTGGCGCAGGTTGCCGTGATGATAGCCGCGTTTAGGCATTCCAGAGTTCGGGGCCTCCGCAGATGGACGGATCGCGTTTGCCGATCGCCTTTTCGTCTTTTCGGTCGTAGTCCAGCGTGTGCAACACAGTTCGAATGGCCGCCAAACGGGCGCGTTTCTTGTCGTCCGAACGCACGATGGTCCAAGGCGTATCCTCGGAATGGCTGCGGGTGAGCGTTTCGCTGATGGCGGTCGTGTAGTCGTCCCACTTGCGCAAACCTTCCACGTCGATCGTGCTGAGTTTCCATTGTTTGAGTGGGTCTTTTTCCCGCTTGAGGAACCGAACCAACTGCTCCGCACGCCCGACATTCAGCCAGAACTTGAACATGTGAATGCCATCCACCGACAGAGCTCTTTCGAAGCCACGCACCTGGCGGAAGAACTGCTCGCGCTCCTCATTGCTACAGAACCCAAAGACCTTTTCCACGACACCGCGATTATACCAGGACCGGTCGAAAAAGACGATTTCACCAGCCGAAGGCAAGTGTTGGATGTAGCGTTGAAAATACCACTGGGTCCGTTCCGCATCGCTGGGTTTGGGCAGCGCGACAACCCGGGCGCCACGTGGGTTCAGGTTCTCACGAAACCGTTTGATCGTGCCGCCTTTTCCAGCAGCGTCCCGACCTTCAAAGACCATGGCGATCCGTTGCCCGGTTTCCTTGGCCCAAGCCTGCATCTTGACCAGTTCGATCTGAAGCGCTGCGATCTGCTCCTCGTAGTCGTCCCGATCCATTGCGACATCATAAGGGTAGCTGTCGTTGAGAATGGTTTTTTTACCGGCGGACTTGATTGCGTCGCGTATCTCGGCTGGCGCGTCTTTCTTGTAATACTTGCTGATCGCCCCATCGAACGGCAGTGTCATCGCTCTCTCCCATAACCGCTTGGTTTCAGTATGGTCGGTTTGGTTGCGAATGTGAATCTGATTCACAACATTCATCGACCAAAGTTGCAACGTTGGCATCGCGACCTGAACACCAGATATTGGTGCTCAGGGAAAGAATTGCAATTTCAGTCGATTAGGTGCCGATCTTTGAACGATCAAACGGAGTGGACTGGTAGATCTCGTTGATCCAGTTGCCATAGAGCAAATGCGCATGGCTGCGCCACCGGTTCTGAGGATCCCGGCTGGGGTCGTCGTCCGGATAGTAGTTTGCCGGAACGTTGATCGGTGTGCCCTGGGCGACATCGCGGTCATATTCCTGCTTCAACGTATCGCTGTCATATTCGAAATGGTTGAAGATATAGAGCGCTCGATGCTCCGGATCTTCGACCAGACAGGGGCCGACCTCGTCACTTCCCAGCAAGGTTTTCAGGCTGGGCGCAGCGTCGATCTCGTCCTGGCGCATCTCCGTCCAGCGGCTGACCGGGATCACGCAATCATCCGAAAAGCCACGTAAGAAGGGCGAGGACTGAGCCAGGTTCTTGTGACGGAAACACCCGAAAGCCTTAGCCTCAAGCATGTGTTTCTTCACGCCGTGGAAATGGTTGATCATTGCCATCCCGCCCCAGCAGACGCCGAAGGTCGAATGAACATTGGTCTGGGTCCAGTCGAAAATCTCGCTGATTTCTTCCCAATAGGTCACATCAGGAAAATCCAGATGTTCGATCGGCGCGCCAGTGATGATCAGCCCGTCAAACTTGTCGTCCTTCACTTCCTGAAATGGGCGGTAAAACTCCGCCATATGTTCGGCCGCCGTGTTGCGTGTGCGGTGTTCGCTCATCCGGATCAGGCTGAGTTCGATCTGCAACGGCGTTGCTCCGATCAGTCGTGCAAACTGGTTTTCCGTCTGGATCTTCTTGGGCATCAGGTTGAGCAACCCGATACGCAAGGGACGGATGTCCTGACGTGCTGCCTGATCCGGCGACATGACCATGACGCCTTCGTTCTTGAGAACGGAGTAGGCGGGCAGGTCGGAAGGGATCTTGATGGGCATGATGGCTCCGTCAGAGTTTGTCTTTATTGGAAGCGGTCAGATAAGGCTATTCTGCCCGTTTCTCAAGGGTTTCGGCGATCAGATCGTCAAAGCTGTCGGCATCGTGAACCTGGGAAATCTGGTCTGCGGTTACTGTAATGCCCCAGTTTCGGGCCATCGCCTCGTAGCGGGGTTGGCGATGCGCCAGCGCCTGGGCATAGGTCCAGCGGATGAACGTATCCGGATCGACCTCGTCTTCGTTCAAGCGGTTGAGATCCAGATATTCGTCCCAAACCCGGCTCAGGAACTCGGGCTGATAGGACATCGGCTTGGGCGCCTTGTCAAAGCGGCGGATCAGCTCTGCGGTATGGGCCTCGTCGCCTTTGATCCAGATCATCAGGGAGTGTTTCGAAAGCTCGGACAGGATCTGGTCATCCGGGTTTTCGGGATCCACCCATTCACAGATCGACCCACCAGTATCGCAGATGAAATGCGGATACTGATACAGCCGCTGTGCGCGGTCGATGAAGTACTCGGTATCCAGCAGCGCATGGATTTCGGCCAGCCGGAATTGTTCCTGGCGGCGGCGATATTCGGCAATGGGCAGACCGGCCTTGTCCGGGTTCCCTGGCTTGCCGAGATAGGCCGAAACAGGGGTCAGGTTCTCGAACGAGATGTTCGAACCGATATAGATCGAATCCGACAAAAGCAGATCGCGCAGGAACGGAACCTTCATCGCTTCGGCCTTGGCATTGTCGGTGATGTATTCGCCCATGTACCGGGTGCCGATCCGGTAATCGATGGAATAGTGGAACCAGTCGCCCGCATCGCGCAACACGTTGCTGACATAGGTCTTTCCCAGACCCGACATGCCAAAGAACAACACCTGTTTGCGCGGCGCGTTGCGCCAGTCTTGAGCCGAATTGTAGAGCATCGTCTGCCCGTCCCCGTGGTCGTTTGCGCCTTTGCTAAAGCGCGCGGGCCTGCGGGTCAATCAGGTGCGTACCGCGCGCCGCGCGGCACGGGTTTCGGACAGGATGTTGTAGTAATTGCCGCCAAAGATCAGGGCAGCTCCGGCAAAAACGAACAAATCCAGTGGTTCATCATACAACAACATGCCGATGACAGCGATCACAGGCAGTCGGGCAAAGTCGATTGGCACGACAACGGTGGCAGGGGCCACAGACAAAGCGCTGGTCAGGCAAAAATGCGCCAACAGCCCGGCAAAGCCGATCAGGATCAGCCACGGTGCTGTCACCGCGTCGGGCAGGGCAACATCGCCATCAATGCCAGCGCACAAAATACCAAGCGCCAGCTGCATCGTGGTCAGCCAGAACATGATCTCGATCACCTCCTGTTTGCGGGTCAGACGCTTGGTGAACATGGCTGTCAGGGCAAAGAACACGGCCGAGCTTGCCGCCGTGACGACACCAATGTTCAGATTGCCCGGATCGGGACGCGCCACCAGCAGAATACCGACAAAGCCCAGAATCCCTGCAATCACCCGCGGTTTGGTCATGCGTTCGCCCAGAAACAGCGGAGACAGGATGATGACCCAGAGCGGTGAGGTGAATTCCAAGGCAAAGACCTGCGCCAGCGGGATGACAGTGACGGCATAGAACCACAGATTCTGCCCGGTGAAATGGGCCGCATTGCGCAGGAAATGCGTGCCCAGCATCCGGCCACTCACTTTGTGCCAATTGCCGCCAAAGGTCAGCAAAGCGCAAATGACCAACACGCCCACAACGCTGCGATACATCATGATTTCAAAGGTATCGAGCGCAAAGCTCACTTGTCGCCCGGCCACGGCCATGGCCGAAAATGACGCAATCGCCCCGGTCATCCAAAGGGCGGCCTTGCCGATTTGCGACTCGCTTTGTGGCTGGTTCATTCGGGTTTGCTCCACTTCCCCAGCACGAGGACGCATACCGTAGCAAAGGTCAAGGTCGGACAGCGTCAAAAGCCGCCTGTTTGTGTGCGATCAGCGCAGGCGGGAATGACCGGTCCGCAATAACCTAACCATCGCGTCCGGGGTCGTTCGGATTGTTCGAGAACAGCGCAATTTTGTTGCCATGCGGATCGCGCAGATAGCTGACAAAGAAGTTGGCACCATAGGCGGCCCGGAACCCCGGCGGGCCTTCGTCAGTTCCCCCAGCAGCCAGGGCAGCAGCATGCAAGGCGCGCACCTGAGCCTGGTTGTCGGCCTGGAAGGCCACCATGGTCCCGTTTCCAGCCGTGGCCGTTTCTCCATCGAACGGAGCTTTCACATAGAAATCCGGAAGAACAGGAGATTGGCCCGGCGGAACCGGCAACACATAACTCAGATCGCCATGATACCTTTCCAACTCATAACCAAGCGCGGGAAGGAACGCGGAATAGAACGTCTTGGAGGCTTCAATATCGTTTGCCCCCACGGTGACATAGGCAATCATTCTGCGCGGTTTCCCTTGGCGGCCATCGTTGGCGGCACCGTAGCAAAATTCGAAGCGGGGACCACGAAAAAAGCCGGATCGACAGGATCGATCCGGCTTTGCTGTTTGGCTCGAATGACGAGGATCATTCCCACTCGATGGTGCCCGGAGGCTTCGAGGTGATGTCATAGGTGCAGCGGTTGATGCCCTTGACCTCGTTGATGATCCGGGTCGCGGTTTCGCCCAAGAATTCATGGCTGAACGGGTAGTAATCTGCAGTCATGCCATCGACCGAGGTCACCGCGCGCAGCGCGCAGGCATAGTCGTAGGTACGGCCATCGCCCATGACGCCGACGGTACGCACCGGCAGGATTGCCACAAAGGCCTGCCAGATCTCGTCATAAAGACCGTGCTTACGGATCTGGTCGATATAGATCGCATCCGCCTCGCGCAGGATCTCCAGCTTTTCGCGGGTGATCTCACCGGGGCACCGGATGGCCAGACCCGGACCGGGGAAGGGGTGGCGGCCAATGAACGACTGCGGCAGTCCCAGCTCGCGGCCCAGGGCGCGGACCTCGTCCTTGAACAGCTCGCGCAGTGGCTCGACCAGTTTCAGGCCCATTTTTTCCGGCAGACCGCCCACATTGTGGTGGCTCTTGATGGTGACCGAAGGGCCGCCCGAGAAGGACACCGACTCGATCACATCCGGATACAGCGTGCCTTGTGCCAAGAATTCGGCGCCGTCGATGGTATCGGCGTGTTTCTGGAACACGTCGATGAACAGCTTGCCGATGATCTTGCGCTTGGTCTCCGGGTCACTTTGACCGTCCAGCTCACCCAGAAACAGATCGCTTTCGTCTGCGTGGATCAGCTGGATGTTGTAGTTGTCGCGGAACATCGAAACGACTTCTTCCGCTTCGTTCTTGCGCAGCAAGCCGTGGTCCACGAACACGCAGGTCAGCTGATCGCCGATTGCTTCGTGGATCAGAATCGCTGCAACAGATGAGTCCACGCCGCCCGACAGGCCGCAGATGACTTTCTTGTCGCCGACCTGTTCGCGGATCTGCTGAATCGCTTGTTCGCGATAGGCGCCCATTGTCCAGTCGCCCGAGAACCCCGCCAGCCGCACGAAGTTTTCGTACAGTTTGGCACCGTTGGGTGTGTGATGCACTTCGGGGTGGAACTGCACCGCATAGAAGTTGCGGCTGATATCGGCAGTGATCGCAAACGGCGCATTGGGCGAGGTGCCATAGACGTCGAACCCGGGTGCGATTTCGCTGACGTGATCGCCGTGGCTCATCCAGACCTGTTCGCGGTCGCTGTCATCGGCGAACCAGCCTTCCAGGATTGGCAGGTGCTGCGCGGTGGGGGTCACATAAGCGCGGCCAAACTCGGCGGTTCCATGTCCGCTTTCAACCTTGCCGCCCAGCTGATGCATCATGACCTGCTGGCCATAGCAGATCCCCAAGATCGGCACACCAAGATCAAAGATCTCCTGCGGTGCACGCGGAGAGCCTTCGCGGGTCACACTGTCGGGTCCACCGGAAAAGATCACGGCCTTGGGCGCCATATCGCGCACGAAGTCCATCGTGACGTTCTGGTAGGGGTGGATTTCGCAATAGACATTCAGCTCGCGCAGGCGGCGCGCAATCAGCTGCGTGACCTGGCTGCCGAAGTCGATGATGAGGAGGCGGTCATGGGATGTATCACTCATGCTCGGGCCTTAATCCAGAAGGCTTCCCGTCTCAAGTGTCTGATGCGTGGTTTTGGCAAAAACAGTGGTCGCAATCGCGGCTTTGCACTAGGCTGGGACCACTAAATAGAGACATCCGGGCGCAGTGACCATGAGCAAGGAAACTGGATACGGTCTGGACAGGTGTCAAAAGGAATATGGCGACAGGCATCCTGTCCAGCACAAGAAGGGATCCGCCAAACGGCCCAAGTGTGGCTGTGGATCTTGGCTGAACCATTGGAAAATATACAACAAGCTGGATTTGAAATCGAATGTCAGCTGTTCCTATATGGGATGCTCGGCGCCTGCCGAAGACGGGGCGCATGTGGTCTTTGTCAAAGTCAGGCGCAAGACCAAAACGACCTTTTTCAAACCGCAACCGATCGAAACGACCGTTTATATCATTCCGCTCTGTGGAACGCATAACCGGTCCCGCTTCACGGAGCCGTTCTTTGTTCACGCGGGCCGTTATCTGATTGATGATGCCGTGCGGGAAGAGTGTTCGACGGTCAAATATCGACTGAACCGTCAGAACTATTTCCATGTGAAGGTGGGGCGGGCGGGCAGTAAACCGAAATGCGGATGCTCAAGCCACATCCAGCACTATTGGAACTATACGCAGAGCAGCCGCACCAAATGTGTCGCAATGCCTTGCAAAAAAGATGCCGTCGTGGCGGCGCCCGTCACGTCATTGGACAAACGAACCCGGTTCAACAAGTTCACTGCGCCGCTCTGCCGTTATCATGGCCGTCCGGGCCGTACCTTTTTTGTCAAACGAAACGCAGAACTTTGCCCACCCGATCTTTGCGACGAATGCGGCGGTAGCTGAAACCGGGTTGCGGCGACGTTTTCAGGGGGCTCTGATCGGGATTGAGGCGTTTGGAGAGACGTAAATGTCGCTTTTTTACGCCAAAGGCCGTTATCTTTCGACGCCAGTTGGGCGTCCACCGATACAACAATTGCCAATTACACATCCTGTTGTGAGGGGAAACACATGGCAGAAGCAGCAGCGCGTCGTCGCGGACGTGGCGGAGGCGGCGCCGCCCGCCGGGCCGAGCGGAGCAGCGTTTCGTTTGAAACCGCGAAGTATATCGAGCGCAATATTCCGAATTTCGAGGTTCTGAACGAAGAAGCGCTGGAGATCATCGAGGCCAACGCCGAAACCGTTCTGGCCGAAGTTGGTGTGAACTTCGTGTCGAACCCCGCGGCGTTGGAGCGCTGGAAAAACGCCGGTGCCGATGTCGAAGGCGAACGGGTTCGTATCCCGCGTGGACTGGCCCGTAAATTGTGCTCGACCGCGCCCTCGCAATTCACGCAGCATGCCCGCAACCCCGAACGTTCGGTTGTGATCGGTGGTCGCAACATGGTTCTGGCGCCGGTCTATGGCCCTCCCTTCGTGCGGGACCGCAACGGCGGCCGTCGCTATGCGACCATGGACGATTTCAACAAGTTCGTGAAACTGGCCTACATGTCCAAATGGCTGCACCATTCGGGTGGAACGGTTTGCGAACCGACCGACATTCCGGTGAACAAGCGGCACTTGGACATGCTGCTGGCGCATATGACCCTGTCTGACAAACCTTTCATGGGCTCGGTCACCGAACCGATCCGCGCACAGGATTCGGTCGAGATGGCAGGTATCCTGTTCGGCAAGGAGTTCGTGCAGGAAAACACGGTCATGACGTCGCTAACCAACATCAACTCGCCGATGACCTTCGACGATGTGATGATGGGCGCGCTTGAGGTCTACGCCGAAAACAACCAGGCCTGCATCATTTCGCCCTTCATCGTCGGCGGTGCCATGGCGCCGGTTTCGGTTGCTGGCACGCTGACGCAGGTTTTGGCCGAGGTTCTGGCCGGTGTCGCCTATAGCCAATTGGTGCGCCCCGGTGCGCCTGCGATCTTTGGTGCCTTCGTGTCCTCAATCGACATGAACTCGGGCGCTCCGACCTTTGGCACGCCCGAAGCGTCGCTGGTCACCTATGGTGCTGGTCAGCTGGCGCGGCGTCTGAACTTGCCGTTCAGGTCTTCGGGGTCGTTCTGCGGTTCGAAATTGCCTGACGCTCAGGCCGCTTATGAAACGGCCAATTCGCTGAATATGGGGCTGATGTCCGGTGTGAACTTCATGCTGCATTCCTGCGGTTGGCTCGAAGGCGGTTTGGTTGCCGATTTCGAGAAATTCGTCATGGACGCCGATCAGCTTGGCACTCTGCACGCCCTGGCAAAAGGTGTGTCCGCGGATGAAAATGCCCAAGCGATGGATGCCATCCGCGAAGTCGGTCCCGGGGGTCACTATCTGGGATGTGCGCACACGCAGGCGAACTTCAAATCCGCGTTCTGGAAATCCGATCTGCTGGACTACAAGCCGTTCGAGACGTGGGAAGAGGAAGGCGCCCGGGACACCTATGAACTGGCGTCCAACCGGGTCGACAACCTTCTGGCGCAGTACCAGAAGCCGGCTCTCGACCCGGCCGTGGAAGAAGCTTTGAGCGCCTACGTGGCCGAGAAGAAGGCCTCGATGCCGGACGCGTTCATGTAGTTCAGGTGATCGGCGCGGGGCGGACGGCTTTCAACAGCTGCGCCTCGCCCATCATCGCGATCAGTAGATCCAGATGACGAGGCAGGGAGTACCCTGCCTCGTCTTTTTTGCGGGCTTCGTCCATCTCCCGCTCCAATTCCATCAGTTTCATCAAGGCTGCCGCTGGACGTGGCAGGTTCCCGTAGCCCAGCAGGCGCTGCAGGTGGCGATCCCGCTTGTAGTCCTGGGATCCGATCCGTGCGGCCCGGATCAGCAGACGCGGGCGGCGCAGGGTTGTCAGCATGGTCAAAAGGTCTTGCATGGCAGCTCCTTTCCAAAGCTTAAGACGTTTGACCGGTTTATGGCACAACTTTGGCGGGTGTTGCGGCGTGCGCCACAATTGCGAACGCTGGGTTCACGTCAGTTTATGATTTGGAAACAATGCTGCTTGTGAGGGTGGATTTTAACCACGGAGTAACCAATGCACGTTTAGGTTGTGTTGATAATTCTTAGGATAACCGCTGGATAACTAGGTCAGGCTGTCAGATCTAAAGGTGCAGAATGATGGAAAAACAGCCCGTAGCACTGGTCCCGGGATGGGTGCCGGAAGGCGCTCAAAGATATTTGGCCCATACTGAAGCAGGGCAATCGATACGCGACCTGGCGCGACATGCCGGGTGCCATGCGTCGACGGTGTTGCGCCAGATCAGACGGGTCGAGATGCGGCGTGACGATCCCCTTGTGGATGCTGCCTTGTCAGCACTGGCCCGGGCGCATTTTCCGCCATTAACCCAGAAGAGCGATCAAACCCTACACGCGTTGGTCGAAACAAAAGATGGGATGGATATGCAATCAGTTTCCCGCACATCAGCAAACGCTCCCGATGGCTCGCACTTGGAGGAGGAAACGCTGCGGATCCTGCGACGGTTGTGTGAAACCGGCGCGGTTCTGGCCGTGGCCGAAGAAATGGAAAAAGCTGTCGTAGTGCGAGACAGCCCGGAGGGCGGCACTGCAAAGACGGCTGTTGTTGATAAATCCATTGCCGAGGTCATGGCCCTGAAAGACTGGATCAGCTGTGCCAATCCCGGGCGGATCAGCCGGTATCACATCACTTCGGCCGGTCGTTCTGCGCTGGGTCAGATGCTGGCCGAAGCCGAAAATCGGGCACGGGCGGTCAAGGAAGGCGGCTTTGCCGAGGCTCAGGCACAGTTTTCCGGGAAAACTCGGGCCTTTGGCGAAAAAACGGTCCCGGATGAAGGCGGCAAGCCCCGCAGGGTCCGCTACAACATGGCTGAAAGTCCGCTGACCGCCCTCGCGCGGCGCAAAGACAAGGATGGACAACCCTTTCTGGGCGACGATCTGGTGCGGGCAGGGGAGCGGTTGCGTGAAGATTTCGAACTGGCCCAGATGGGGCCACGTGTCACCCAGAATTGGGAAGGGTTCCTGACCGGTGGCGTCCGGTCGGGGGGCACAGGCGCCTCGACGGATGGTCCAACAGGGGCGCGGGACCGGGTCGCCCGCGCTCTGACTGACCTGGGGCCGGGGCTCAGCGATGTTGCCTTGCGGTGCTGTTGTTATCTGGAAGGATTGGAGACGGCCGAGAAACAAATGGGCTGGTCGGCCCGTTCCGGAAAGATCGTGCTGCGCATTGCCTTGCAGCGCCTCAAGCGCCATTACGAAGACGCCAGCGGCGCCGATCAGCTGATCGGGTAACCGGATGGTAAGGATTTTGTCCCAAATTGGGAAACAATGATCCGGTCTCTCACCCGGATGAACGTGCCGGTTTTGATATCGGACCCTCCAGTGACTGTTACCACCCCCGGTTTTCGGGGGTGTTTTTTTTTTTGACATCTGCGCAAAACAAAAAGGCGCGCCCTGATATCAGAGCGCGCCCGAACAATCAGATCGAAGCGAGATTTATGCGGCCGCTTCGGCGTTCTGTTCCTTGAGCCAGTTCAGAACGGTTTCCGGCGAAGACACGCCATAGGGATCTTCGCCGTGGTTGTCTTCCAGGCCCGGCTCTTCGAACCAGCCTTCAACCACACCGTCATTGACGACGGCGGCATAGCGCCAGGACCGCTGACCAAATCCCAGGTTGTCCTTGGCGACCAGCATGCCCATTTTGCGGGTAAATTCGCCCGAACCGTCCGGGATTACTTTGACGTTTGCCAGGTCCTGGGCTTCGGCCCATTTGTTCATCACGAAGCTGTCGTTGACCGACATGCAGTAGATCTCGTCCACACCTGCAGCTTGAAAATCGGCAAAGCCGTTTTCAAAGCCCGGCAGCTGGTAGGTCGAGCAGGTGGGAGTGAAGGCGCCCGGCAGCGAAAACAGCACGACGCGCTTGCCTGCGAAATAGTCCGCGGTGGTCTTGTCTTCCCAGCGGAAAGGGTTCGGGCCTTCGATCGACTCGTCGCGCACGCGGGTCTTGAAGGTCACGTTCGGCAGTGTGACTCCAGCTTTCATGTCAGACTCCTGAAAAAGGTTGGGGATCGTTCCGGGCGAGACGGTTAAAACGATTCTAAACTGGGTGCAAGAACGGATTTAGTCGGGAATTTTCAGGGTGGTTCCGGGGTGCCTGCCCCCGTCATCTTACCCAACGTAAACATTGGAGAATTTCGGGTTTGAGGATATCGGTATCCGAAACTTTGTTAAACTGTTTACTTAAGGAGATTGAAAGTGGCTAACGTCATTTTGACAGGTCCGTCCTATGCCGGCCAAACCTGGATCAGCAGCAATAATGAATATTTTCTGCTTGGCAAAGACAGCTATATCATCAGCGCCGGGAACGCTCTGGATGCCACCACGGTTGGCAACAACAGAGTGATCTTGATCGAAGGATCCATGACATCGAATGTGGGAAATGGCGTTCACTTTGGTGATTTGGCAGGATCGCCGGCCGCCTCCCTGAACAACGCTCTCACAGTTGGCAAAGAAGGTTCCATTCAGGCAGGCGCTGACGCCGTCATAATCACCGCCCAGCACACCCGCGTCACCAATTATGGCGAAGTTGATTCTATTTTTGGGAACGCCTTCGATGTGCGGGGGAACTCTACGTCGTTCAACAATTTTGGTTCGATCTCCACTGGGGCCAGCGCTGCAATCTTTTTGAACGGCAACAGCGTAACTTTTCGGAACAGCGGTGAAATTCTGAGCGATAGCACCGGCCTTGCGCTGAATGGCGCCTCCGCAGTGGTCCAGAACAATGGGCTGCTTTCTACTTTTGGAACCGGGATTTCTGTAAGTGGAGACTTCGCCAATATTCGGAACTCTGGCACGATCCAGAGTGAGGATGGGGTGCATGCAATTGGCAATGGTAGCAAACTGCTGAACACAGGCGACATCTCGGCCACGACTGACGCTGTAACCTACTTTGATGTTGGGTTTATTGAGAACTCCGGCAAGATTGTCGGTGGCGATGAGGGTATTTTCTATACGCAAGGTGCGACACGGATCGGAGATCTGCGGATCAAGAACTCGGGTCTGATCCAAGGTGGGGACAACGCGATTGAGGTGACGAACGGGGGCGGTCCGGCCGCGTTTGGACGGCTTGTGTTAAACAATAGTGGAGAAGTCCTGGGGGACATCACCGCCAATACGCCGACCTTCAATGCAAACGGTCACCGTATCGTCAATACTGGCGAGATCCAGGGTGACATCACCTATGGCGCCGCCAATGATGTTTACAACGGCGCCAAGGGATCATTGTCCGGGACTGTTTATGGAAATGGCGGCGACGACGTGCTCACCGGCGGCAGCGAAGGCAACACTTTTGAAGGGGGTGTTGGAAATGACACCCTAAAAGGACGGGGTGGCGATGATGTTCTGACCGGCGGAGCGGGGGACGATACTGTGCTGGGCGGCGCCGGGGCAGACACCATCGACGGTGGCGACAACAACGATACCATTCGCGGCGGCGCAGGCGATGATGACATCCAGGGCGGCAGCGGTAACGATGACATCCGCGGCGGAGCCGGGGAGGACACGATCGTCGGTGGCGATGGGGTTGACAGTATTTTCGGCGGCGCCGGAGAAGATATGATCAATGGTGGGCTCGGCAATGACGTGATCACCGGCGGGGCCGGAGATGACAGCATCTCTGGCGCGGCTAATCGGGACACGCTGCGGGGCGAGGCGGGGGATGACACCCTGTCCGGCGGCTCGGGCAATGACATTCTGTACGGTGGCAAGGGTGATGACGTCCTGAATGGCGTCTTTGGCCGTGACCGTCTGATCGGCGGCAAGGGCAACGATGAACTCACGGGTGGCCATCAGGATGACATTTTCATCTTCGGTCGTAATGACGGCGATGACGTTATTACCGATTTCACCAATGGAGACGACCGGATCGACCTGTCGGCGCTCGGGCTGAGCGCTGCGGATTACGCATCGGTCGTGGCCCCGGCACTGTCCGACGCTGGCGCAACCGTGACGCTGCTGGACATGACCCAGCTGGGCGGGACTGGAACGGTCCGGATCGAGGGCTTGGCCATCGCCGATGCCGACACAAGTGATTTCATACTTTGACCAAGGTCCGGCCATGCCAAACGTACATGGCCGGATCGCATCTGCCGCGATGGGTGCGCGAAAACAACCTAGGGTATCCGGTACAGAGCGAAGCGGACAAGTCCTGATATGAACTGGGTACAAAACGGGAATAGGTCCGGGATTTATTGCGTCGATTTGTAAGGAATTCCCCGTAAGGATTCCCTTGGGTAACCGTTGATCTGCAAAGGGCTTTTTGTAGCTTTGTCAGCCATTGATGCATGCGTTTTGAACGGAGAGATTATGGCTGACCTTATTCTGACCAACCCTGTCTATGGCGATCAGACCTGGGCTGCGGGCAATTTTGAACACTTCCTGCTGGGCAAGGACAGCTATATCATCGACAACCCGATCGGGTTGACCGTGAATGGGGCGTCCAGCTATCGCACCATCCTGATCGAAGGGTCGATTGTATCGACCAACAACAGCGGCCTGACCCTGGGCATGTCCAACAGTTCCGAATCGAACTCGCTCTACAATACAATCATCATCGGCAAGGAAGGCTCGATCCAGGGCTTTCTGGATGCCGTGACGGTCAAGGCGCGCTACACGGTGCTGACCAACTATGGAACGCTCTCGGCCACGCGCAGCGAAGCTGTCCTGATCAACGGTAGCTTCACGTCGCTCAACAATTTCGGAGACATCTCCAGCGTGTCCTCGGACGCGATCCTGCTGAACGGCGATAACACCAAGATCGTCAATGATGGCAGGATTTTGAGTGAGAATGACGGCATCACGACGATTGGCAGATCGACCAAAGTGTCCAACAGCGGTGTCATCAGTGCAGATGGCACAGCTGTTTCTCTCAGTGGTTCGTCAGGCAACAGAAGCGTGTTGGTGAACACAGGTGACATCCTCAGCAACGAGTCGGGGGTTCTGGCTTATGGATACGGGTCGAAGGTCGTGAATTCAGGTCAGATTGCCTCTGTGGGCGACGGGGTCGTTATCACGTATTCAGGCAGCCTCAGGAATACCGGAACGATCTCCGCCGACGGAGTGGCGGTCATGTATTTCTATGGGCTGCCTGCCACACATGAGTTTAGGGTGATCAATCACGGCTCGATCGATGGGGGCACCCAAGCCATCCGGGTGGACAATGCCAGCACGGCGACGATCTTCGGACGCCTTGTCCTGAACAATACCGGAACGATCACGGGCGACGTCGAAATCTGGTCGCCTGCCATCCATTCGGACGGGCACGAGATTACCAATTCGGGCACCATTCTTGGCGACATCAGGCTACGTGGATCGGACGACACATATATGGGGGCGTCCGGGAAGATCGTTGGCACGGTCTTCGGCGGGGGCGGGGATGATCTGCTGGTCGGCGGTGACGAAGACAACATACTCAATGGGGACGGGAACAACGACACTCTGCGGGGGCGCGACGGGGATGATACGCTCAATGGCGGGGCTGGCGATGACCTGATCTTTGGCGGGGATGGCGATGACACGATTGTCGGTGGCACAGGAGTTGACCGGATCTCCGGTGGCGCCGGAGAGGACGTGATCAACGGCGGGCATGGCAATGATACGATCACCGGCGGGGCAGGGGATGACATCATCCACGGCGTGGAAAACCGCGACATCCTGCGGGGCGAGGCCGGGGACGACACCCTGTCCGGCGGCTCGGGCAACGACATCCTGTATGGAGGCAAGGGCGACGATGCCCTGCGCGGCGATTTTGGGCGCGATCGCCTGATCGGCGGCAAGGGTGATGACGAACTGACCGGTGGGCACCAGAACGATATCTTTGTCTTCGGCCGCCATGACGGCGATGACGTGGTCACCGATTTCACCAACGGTCTGGATCGGTTCGATATTTCGGCCTTCGGGCTCAGCGTAGCGGATTATGGCACCAAGATTGTCCCGGCGCTGAGCTTTGTTGCTGGCGGCGTCCTGATCGACTTTGAAATTTTGGGTGGCTCCGGCACCGTTTTTGTTCAGGGCGCTAATCCGCTACAATTCGATGTGACCGATTTCATCTTCTGATCCCGTTCTGATCTTTGGTGGCGGCCATGCTCTCAGCGCATGGCAGCTACCTATTTGCCGCGATGACGCGGGGTCCATAACGTGCTACATGATGCAGAACAGCAACCAGCCACGGACCAGACATGCGTGATCTGAAAATTCCTGAGCAGCGTCACCCCGAAAAAGCCCACCGTCCGGACAATGCCCAGCCCAAGAAGCCGGCCTGGATCCGGGTCAAGGCACCGGGCGGCAAGGGATATGCTGACACGCACAAGATCATGCGTGAGAACAATCTCGTCACGGTGTGCGAGGAAGCAGGTTGCCCGAATGTCGGCGAATGCTGGACCCAGGGCCACGCCACCATGATGATCATGGGCGAGATTTGCACCCGGGGCTGCACGTTCTGCAACATTGCAACCGGCAAACCCGACACGCTGGACGCGTTCGAACCAGGCCGCGTGGCACATGCAGTGCAGAAACTTGGACTGAACCATGTGGTCATCACTTCGGTGGACCGCGACGACCTGGAGGATGGCGGGGCCGACCATTTTGCCCAGACGATACGCGCTGTACGCCACCGTTCGCCCAAGACCACGATTGAAATCCTGACCCCCGATTTCCTGAAATGTGACCCGTCGGTGCTGGAAATTGTCGTCGAAGCCAAGCCCGACGTGTTCAACCACAACCTGGAAACCGTGCCGGGCCTCTATCCGACTGTGCGTCCGGGTGCGCGCTATTTCCATTCGCTGCGCCTGCTACAGCGGGTCAAGGAACTGGACCCCAGCATCTTTACCAAATCCGGCATAATGGTGGGCTTGGGCGAAGACGCCCAATCGGTCAAACAGGTGATGGATGACATGCGCGCGGCGGATGTGGACTTCCTGACCATCGGCCAATACCTGCAGCCGACGCCGAAACACCACCGCGTGGACCGTTTCGTGACCCCGGAAGAGTTCAAGAGCTATGAGAAAGCTGCCTATGGCAAGGGCTTCCTGATGGTCTCGGCAACACCGCTTACCCGCTCCTCCTATCACGCGGGCGACGACTTCGCTCAACTGCGCGCAGCCCGCAACGAAAAACTGGGCCGTGCATGACGCCCGAACTGCGGGCTGACCTGATCAGATTGCGGCATGATCTGCACCGGCAACCCGAGCTTTCGGGGCAGGAGATGCAGACGGCCGCCAAGATCGCCTCCCTGATGCGCGACTTGGGGGCCGATGAGGTTCTGACCGGCATCGGTGGCCACGGTGTTGCGGCTGTGTTCAACGGGTCCCGGCCAGGACCGATCGCCTCCATCCGGTGCGAGCTGGACGCTCTGCCCATTCCCGAAGAAACCGGCGTGCCCCACGCCTCTGAAATACCGGGCAAAGCGCATCTTTGTGGCCATGACGGCCACATGACCATGGCCGTCGCTGTGGCCCACGCGCTGGCTGCAAAACGTCCCGCCACGGGGCGCGCCGTGCTGATTTTTCAACCGGCTGAAGAGACCGGCAAGGGCGCACCGGCCTTTCGCGCCGACCCTCAATTTGCGGCATTTGCCCCCGACATAGTATTTTCCCTGCACAATCTGCCGGGGCTTGCCCTTGGCCACGTCGAGATCTGCCGCACGGCGGCAAACTGCGCTTCGCGCGGGATGCGTATTGTGCTGACCGGCAAGACCTCCCACGCCGCCGCCCCCCAAGACGGTTTGTCGCCTGGGGGTGTGATGGCCCAGCTGATGCCTCAGCTGGCGGGGTTGGGGCAGGGCGGCTGCCTTGACGACAATTACGCACTGACCACGCTGACCCATGCACGTCTGGGCGAACCGACCTTTGGCATTGCACCCGGCCAGGGCGAGATCTGGGTTACCCTGCGCACCGTCACCGACGCTTGCATGACTGCCCTGATGGCCCGGGCCGAGGCTCTGGTCGAAAGCACAGCCCAGGCCGCGGGCTTGCAAGTCCATGTAACCTATGACGACATCTTCGAAGCCTGCACCAACGATCCCACTGCGGTGGGGCATCTGGTTCAGGCCTGCCAATCGCTGAACGTCCCGGTCCGCCTTACCGACAGCCCTCAGAGGTTCTCCGAAGATTTCGGCCAATTCGGTAAATCCGCCCAAGCGGCCATGTTCTGGCTCGGCGCAGGCACCGGCCTGCCGCAGCTCCACAACCCCGATTACGACTTCCCCGACGCCCTGATCCCCACAGGCGCTGCCGTGTTCGAAACGGCGCTGCGGCAGGTGTTGGGGTGAAGTTAGCCAAGGGCGAAGTTGAAGAGCCTGAAGTCCAAGCCAATCCCTTTTGACCGTTCCAGAACCCTTGGAAAAAGGCGAAAAAGCCGAGGTTCACAGTCAAACCTTACTGGCCTTACGCGTGGACAAAGCGGGCACTGCTCGAAGGGACTAGAGCACATGTGTCAGCCGACCGTCGCTTGCAACTGCCAGGCTGTCCTATCACAGACCTGGTCGCATCGTCTGATGTGACCCTGACCCGGACATAAGGCGCTGGACACCAGAGGTGAATCATGGGGAGGTTGTGTGGAGCTTTCCCAGGTCTACAGAGGTCTCCTGAATGAAAAACGCAACCAAGCTGTTAGTGACCTCCGCTATTGCCAGCGCTTTCTTGGGCGCTGGTGCGGCACATACTTCTTCTACACAACCAGCAACCACAGAGGCTGGTTCATTTTGGGATGAAACCGTCGAGTCTGTAGCGAGAAGCCCATGGATATATGAAGGCACAAATGTTTTTGGTGAACTCGCGCGAGTACCAGCATCAGACTGGGTACGTACTCTGGAAAAAGCCCCATACCCAACTCAGCTTGAGGATTTTTCTTTTCCAGCTGGCAATAGTGAAGACCAGGACATCAGCAATTGGCTGCATCAAACGCATACCGATAGCTTTTTGATTTATCACGATGGGAAACTGGTCGTTGAAAAGTACTTCAACGGCATGAGAGCTGATACACCTCACCGCATTCACTCGATCACCAAGACGGTGTTGGGCATGGCAGCCGGACTGGCGGTTGAGGCAGGGAAATTAGATCCCAAAAAGCTGATCACTGAATACCTGCCTGAGTTGGAAGGCCCAGCATTCAAAAACACAACTGTTAGACATCTACTTGATATGACCGCTGCTGTGGATTGGAAAGATGCGTCCAGCGGGTACCTGGACGATGCTGGTGGTCTGTTCTGTGCCTTTGGCCAGGACCTCTCAGAAAAAATCGACAATTGTGACACCGCGTCCGGCGTCAAAGAGTACATGATCTCTCTGAGCGATCGCGAGGCCGTGGTCGAAGACGGTGAGGTATATAGCTACCGTTCAGTGCTATCCTCTCTGCTGGGGATAGTGATCGAGTCGGCAACTGGCGAGAGTTATTTGGATGTACTGGCCGAATTGTGGCAGGACATCGGCGCGCAAGACCCAGCATACAGCGAACTGGGGCCCAAAAGGATTGTACAAACCAGTGGTGGGATGTTCACAAGCTCGCGAGACCTGCTGAGATTTGGCATAATGATGCTGGACAACGGCAAGGTCAAAGACACTCAGGTTATTCCGTCGAACTGGATCGCTGACACTGTTCAGGCAAACGATGACGTGATCGCGGCTTATGAAAAAAGTGCATACGCTGAGGTGTTTGAAGGCTTCCACTACCGCAACCAAGTTTGGGTCAAAGATAGAGTAAAAGGCGCGTTTTACGGTATCGGGGTCTATGGTCAGCTCTTGTATGTGAACCAAGACGCCAATGTCGTTATGGTGAAGCTATCAAGCCAGCCAGAGGTTCAGAATACACCCATGTACCTGGACTCGATGGCAGCTATGAAGAAAATAGCAGAGGCTTTGAACAAATAACTTTCCAAACGCCTTGGTCTGTTTGGCAGAGCAAAATGGCTCTGCTTGTCTTTTTCTCTTCTCAGAGTCGCCACCTTGTAATTTGGTTGTTGCTTCGGGTGGTCATGTCAGCAGATACCATTCTTGAACCAGGATGGGGTCTTGGTTGGCGTTTGATATTGTCACCTCTCTTGACTGGGCAAAGTTCAAGGTTTCCGGGTGCCCTATTTTGTTCGTCCAATAGTCGCGGACGTGTAGTACGCAACCTGAGCACCCGTATCACAGTCGGCTAACGGCCTTCATTCTGCGTCCGCAAGAAACCTGACCTTGCCAATATAAGGCAGGTTACGATTGCGCTGGGCAAAGTCGATTCCATACCCCACGACAAATTCATCAGGGATTTCGAACCCGATCCAGTCAGCGCGAATGTTCACCTCACGGCGGCTGGGCTTGTCGAGCAGCGCAATGGTGTTCAGCCGTTTGGGTTTGCGGCTATTAAGCAAGTGGGTGACGTGTTTCAGCGTGTGACCAGTGTCCACGATGTCTTCGACCACCAGCACGTCGCGCCCTTCAATTGCGCCGCGCAAGTCCTTGAGAATACGCACTTCTCGGCTGCTTTCGGTTGAGTCGCCATAGGACGAAGCTTCCAGGAAATCCACCTCAATCGGCAGGTCCAATTCGCGCACCAGATCGGCGATAAAGACGAAACTGCCACGCAGAAGTCCTACGACGACCAGTTTGTCAGTGTCGCTGTATTCTGCTGTGATTTCCTTGCTCAGCTCTTCGATCCGGGCGGCAATCGCCTTGGCCGAAATCATGGTGTCGATGACATATGGACGCTCGGACATCTTGCCCCCCTTGAACTTTCCGCGCATCCATACGACATCACGCCCCACGAATTCAAAAGGAAAACCGACGCAGCACCATGCCTACCCACTCGGAAACCCGCCATCTGCCCTATTCGGCACAACAGATGTACGATCTGGTTGCCGACGTGGCCCGATATCCGAAGTTCCTGCCTTGGTGTGCTGCAGCCCGGATCCGATCGCGTACGCCCGTCGAGGCGGCCGAGATCATGGAGGCGGATCTGGTCATTTCCTTCAAGGTGTTTCGCGAGCGGTTCGGCAGCCGGGTCACGCTGTACCCCGAGGCGATGAAAATCGATACCGAGTACCTGGACGGCCCCTTCAAATACATGAAATCCAACTGGGCCTTTGAACCCGCCGAAGACGGCGGGTGTAATGTGTCCTTCTTTGTCGATTTCGAGTTCCGTAATGCGGTTTTGCAAGGCATCATCGGGGTGGTGTTCAACGAAGCAATGCAGCGCATCGTGCGCGCATTCGAACGGCGCGCGGCGGAGCTGTATGGCTGAGCCGCCAATGGGGGGCTTGCCATGGACCAATTACAAAACGACCTGACCGCCGGCTTGGCCGCATTCGCGACCGGTCAGATCCTGCCGTCTGTCGCGGCGAAACAGGTCGTGTTGCTTTCGGCCCTTGATTGGTTGGCAGTTGGTGTTGCCGGCGCCGAGGAGCCGGTGTCACGCATATTGCGTGGGCAAGCGAACGAAGAAGGCGGGGCACCCCAGGCGCACTTGTTCGGCAGCGGCCTTGCTCCTACGCGGATGGCGGCGCTGGTCAATGGCACGACGAGTCATGCGCTGGATTATGATGACACGCATTTCGCGCATATCGGGCATCCGTCCGTGGCGGTGTTCCCGGCTGCGCTGGCGCTGGCTGAACGGGCGGATACGTCGGTCGCCGAGATGCTAGAGGCTGCTCTGGTTGGTATGGAGCTGTCGATCCGTGTCGGGTTATGGCTGGGCCGGTCGCATTATCAGACTGGTTTCCATCAGACCGCCACAGCCGGGGCCTTTGGCGCCACAGCTGCGGCCGGGCGCCTGCTGGGACTGTCGGCGCAGCAGATGGGCCTTGCGCTGGGACTGGCTGCAACGCGTGCGGCAGGTTTAAAAGCGCAGTTCGGTACAATGGGCAAACCCTATAATGCCGGGCTCGCAGCCTCGTGCGGGGTCGAAGTAGCGCTGCTGGTTTCCCGTGGGTTTGATTCCAATGCAGCCTCACTGGAGGGGGAATACGGCTTTGGAACCCTGCATGCAGGCTCTGGCGATTCAGTGGCGGCCTTGAGGGGGCTTGGGCAGGAGTGGCTGTTCGAGAATGTCAGTCACAAGTTCCATGCCTGTTGTCACGGGTTGCATGCAGCGCTTGAGGCGGCGCGGGAGCTGGACCTGGCAGCGCCTGAGATTGCAGAGTTGCGCGTGCGCACCCATCCCAGGTGGATGAGTGTTTGCAATCAGACAGCACCGCAAACGGGTTTGGGAGCAAAGTTCTCCTACAAGACCGTGCTGGCGATGCGTGCCTTGGGGTATGACACGGCGCGGTTGGACAGCTTCTCGGACAAGCTGTGCGCCGATCCACGCCTTCGTTCGCTTCGGGATCTGGTTCAGGTAGAGGCAGATGACAGCCTGTCGGAGACAGAGGCAGTTCTGACCCTTTTGCGTCGTGACGGTGCCAGGAAGGAAGTCCACCATGATCTTCTTGCTCCGATGGAGTTGCCCCAGAGGGAGGCGCGGGTGCGCGAGAAGGTTGAAACCCTGATCGGAGCGCCCCGGGCACAAGCGGCGTGGCAATTGTTGCGCGGCGGAGGTCCGGCGCGAGATTTCGGGCGTTTGCTGTCAGAATAGAAAACGGGGCCCGATGGCCCCGTTCCTCCGCCTTTGTGGGCGTTCTCGTAAACAAACTCAGCTACTGATGTCGTAGGCGCGTTCCCCGTGGACGCTCAGGTCCAGGCCGTTCGTTTCGGTCTCCAGATCAACCCTCAGCGGGGTAATGGCGGCGCAGAGCTTGACCAAGACCACGGTCACAATGGTGGTGAAGACACCGACAATGGCCAGGCTGCCCAGCTGAGCAACAAAGCTGCCTGCGCCAAAAAGAGCGATCATGATGGTGCCAAAGATTCCGCCGACCCCGTGCACGGCAAAGACGTCAAGCGTGTCGTCGATCTGCATTTTGTTTCTGACCAGGTTGACGGCTTCCTGGCACAAGACCCCAGCGATGGCACCGATGACCAAGGCCTCGACCGGGCCGACAAATCCGGATGTGGGCGTGATCGAGGCCAGACCGGCAATCGTGCCGGTAACCAGACCCACCAGCGAAGCCTTGCCGTATTTGATCTTTTCCCAAAGCGCCCATGTCAGCGACGCCGTGGCGGCCGAGATATGGGTGACTGTCAGCGCCATGGCCGCGCCACCGTCCGCTGCCAGTTGTGAGCCGCCATTGAAGCCGAACCAGCCAACCCACAGCATTGCGGCGCCGATCATGACATAGCCGGGCGCGTGCGGTGGAGTTGTGCGGTGTTTGCGCGGTCCCAGGAAGAAGGCGATAATCAGGGCTGCCAAACCCGCGGTTTCGTGCACCACGATGCCACCGGCGAAATCCCGGACCCCGGTCTCACCAAAGATGCCGCCATCTGCCAGAAAACCGCCTCCCCAGATCCAATGCACAACCGGTGCATAACACAGCAGCATCCACAGGGATGAGAACAGCAGAACAAAGCCGAATCCGACGCGCTCGACATAAGCGCCGACGATCAGGGCCGGAGTGATGATGGCGAACGTCATCTGGAAGGCGAAGAACAGGATTTCGGGCAGGGTGCCGGACAGGCTGTCCACGGTGACGCCCGCTAGGAACATTTTACCCAAACCGCCCCAAAGGCCGCTGCCACCATCGCCGAACGCAATCGAGTATCCGAAGATGAACCACAGGATGCTCATTAAACAGGCAATCGCATAGCAGTGCATGAACACGCTGAGCACATTTCGGGCACGTACCAGCCCGCCATAGAACAGTGCCAAACCCGGCAGCGTCATGAAGAGGACCAACGCCGTAGCTACGATGATCCATGCTGTATCGGCTCCATTCATGGGCCGTTCTCCTTCCCCTCGTGAGTGTTGCAGGGGGTTGAAACGGATGAGCCGTGGGGAAAAAAGAGGCAGGTGCCGCAAATGCGCCTCTTTTTGGCGCATTTCGCAAAGTGCCCAATTGTTGGGCGCAGATTGGGGTGGCTTGCATAAAATGCCGCCGCTTAGGAAATTCGCTCCAACAGCATGCGAAGCGCATGATCGCGCGTGGCGGTACGCACGTTGTCGCGTCCCAAAGCGCCAAACTCGACCGTTTCGGTCTGCGTGGGCGCGCCGGACTTGGCCACACCGAAGCAGACCCGCCCTTCGGGTTTGAATTCCGAGCCACCTGGACCGGCGATGCCCGTCACCGACACTGTGAGCGAGGCCGCCGAGTTACGTAAAGCGCCTTCCGCCATTTCCTGTGCGACCTGTTCCGATACGGCTCCATGTGCCTCTAGTGTTGTGTTCAGCACGCCCAGCATCCGCATCTTGGCGCCATTGGAATAGGTCACAAATCCGCTATCCACCACGTCGGAAGATCCCGGGATGTCGGTAAGGGCTGCCGCAATCATGCCGCCTGTGCAGCTTTCGGCCGTGGCAATAACGATGCCTGCCTTGCGCGCGCGCTCCAGAAGATCAGCTACATTCACAATCCCAATACTCCATGCCACAGCCCGGCAAGGATCATAACGCCAATCCCCGCAAAGATCCCGGCGATGATGTCGTCCAGCATGACGCCGGATGGATCATTGCGCCGATCAGCCCAGCCGATGGGGCCGGGTTTGGTAATGTCGAACAAGCGAAACAGTAGGAACGCCGCAACCCAGCCGGGCCAGAGCGCCAGAACCGGGATGTCGTGCGCCCAGGCCGCATAGCTAAGCGGCAGAAGCGAGGTGAATTGACCTGCCACTTCGTCGATCACGATTTCAGAAGGGTCGTGATCTGCCTTGTCCCGTGTCATTTCGGCAATCGCCCAAACACCCAGGATGACGCTGGCGCCAGTGGCCAGCAGAAGCATCGGAAAACCGCCAAGGACGTGAAACAGATAGACCAGCGGCAATGCCGCCGCCGATCCCCATGTACCCGGCGCCGGGCGAAGATAGCCGACGCCAAATACTGTACCGATAATCTTCGCCAAGCCGTTCATGATTTCACCAAAGCTGCCGTGGCGAGCGCCGCGATGCCTTCACCCCGGCCGGTAAAGCCCAACCGTTCAGAGGTTGTAGCCTTGATGGACACCCGGTCCACGTCGATTCCGATGATTTCGGCCATCGCGGCCCGCATCCGTGCAGCATGGGGGCCGATCTTTGGGTATTCGCAGACCAGCGTGCAATCAACGTTTGAGATGATAAATCCCATCGAACGGGCAAGATCTGCGGCGTGGCGCAGAAAAATCTCGCTTGCAGCACCTTTCCACTGTGGATCGGAGGGCGGGAAATGCTGCCCGATATCGCCGCGTGCCAACGCGCCATAGATTGCGTCAGTCACTGCATGCATGCCGACGTCAGCGTCCGAATGGCCTTGCAGGCCCTTGTCATGTTCGATTTCCACACCGCAGAGGATGACCTTGTCGCCTTCGCCAAAGCGATGCACGTCGTATCCGTTCCCCAGTCTGAAGTCAGGGCTGTTGACCATTTTCATTCCCAATATGCGTTCGGCGCGGGCAAAGTCCTCGGGCCGGGTGATTTTCAGATTGTCTGCTTCGCCAGGGACGATGGCAACCGTCAACCCGGCATCGCGGGCGACCTGCACGTCGTCGGCGGCCCCGCCGGGATGCGTTTGATGAGCCGCCAGGATGGCGTCGAACTGGAACCCTTGCGGGGTTTGCGCTGCATAAAGCCCATCGCGGTCCTGCGTCCCGGTGACCTGCGCCTGCGCGCCACGCCAGAGGGCGTCGGTGACAGCAAGCCCGGGAGCGGCTCCTGGGACCGTATCCAATGCTTTTTCAACCGCTCGGATCAGGTCAGGGGACACGCAGGGACGCGCCACATCGTGAATCAACACCTTGTCGATGCCGCGCCCCTTGAGGGCCAGCAATCCGTTGCGCACGGACCCGGCCCGGTCGATACCGCCTTCTGTCAGGATCAGATCTGGTGCATCCGCGAACTCGGCCCAGGCAGCCTCGTCCTCGGCCGAGAGTACCAGTACGATGGGCGCGATGCCTGCCGTTCTGAACCTTTCCAGCGTCCAGTCAGCCACCCGCCGCCCGGCCAGCGCGCGCCATTGTTTCGGCACGCCGCCTCCGGCCCTTTGTCCGCGTCCGGCGGCGACGATCAGGGCGGCTGTGGTCATCTGAAATCTCCGGTAGAATGCTGCGCCTGTGTTTATGCGGTGGTGCATTCGGAGGCAATCACCCACGTCAACCTGCCTATTTTTTAGGCAACCTGATATATCTGTACGCTTGAATGGGTCAGTAAGATTGCTGCATATACGGCCTTTCGATAGCTTTCATGGCAACTGCACAAGGATTAGGCACTTGTCCTTTACCCTCGGAACAACTTCCCTGACGCCGCCCATTGCGCTGGCCCCGATGGCGGGAATCACCGATCGCCCGTTCCGCGATCTGGTGCGGTCCTTTGGCGTCGGGCTGATGGTCAGTGAAATGGTCGCCAGCCAGGAGATGGTGCAATCCAAGCCCGGCGTCCGCGAACGGGCAGAACTGAGCGCTGATGTCGAGAACACCTCCGTCCAGATAGCCGGGCGCGAGGCATACTGGATGGCAGAAGCCGCCCGTCAGGTGGCGGACCGGGGTGCGCGCATCATCGATATCAACATGGGATGTCCGGCCAAGAAGGTGACCAATGGCTATTCCGGTTCAGCCCTGCTGAAGACACCGGATCACGCGCTTTCGCTGATCGAGGCGGTGGTGGACGCTGTGGATGTACCGGTGACGTTGAAGACCCGCTTGGGCTGGGATGACAGCTGTTTGAATGCGCCGGACGTGGCACGACGGGCCGAAGACGCCGGGGTGAAGATGGTCACAATCCATGGCCGTACCCGCTGTCAGTTCTACAAGGGCAGGGCCGATTGGGCGGCGATTGCCGGGATCAAAGAGGTGGTTGACGTGCCGGTTCTGGCCAACGGGGACATCGTGGACACGGTCACTGCCCGGCGGGCGCTGGACCAATCCGGTGCGGACGGGGTCATGGTCGGGCGTGGGGCGCAGGGCCGTCCTTGGCTTTTGGCTCAGATCGCACACGATTTGTGGGGCACACCCGCGCCCGAAATCCCCGAAGGCGAAGCATTGGTTGATCTGATCCGCAACCATTACCAGACCATGCTGTCTTTCTATGGGCAGGATCTGGGTTTGCGTGTCGCGCGGAAGCATTTGGGATGGTACATGGACGAGGCCGGAACGGGCCCGGCAATGCGTCGCAAGGTGTTGACCGAAAAAGAACCCGCAATGGTCTTGCAGATCCTTCCCGAAGCCATTCTGGATCCGGGCGCGAGGGAGGCGGCATGACACGCGATACTGCCATCTGGGCCTCCCTGCCAGTGCCCGCCTTTCTGGTCGACGCTCAGGATCGGATTGTCGACGTGAATTCGGCCGGCGAAGGGTTTCTGAACACGTCTTCCAAGTCGGCACGGGGCGAGTTGTTTTGGGATCAAATCACCATAGATCCGCCCATCGAAGACGCTTTTGATCGGGCGCGCGAAAACGGCACGCCATTGTTCGTCAATGACGCCGATGTGGCGGCAGCCGGCCGAGGTCCTTTACACTGTGCAATCCAGACCACTGGGCTGCAGGGGGAGAAAGGGATCATGCTGGTGCTGATTTCTCCGCGTGAACTGGCCGGTCGGATGACACAGAATCACACGGTCAAGTCAGCGGCACAATCGGCCATCGGTATGGCGGAAATGCTGGCGCATGAAATCAAGAACCCGTTGGCGGGAATTACTGGTGCCGCGCAATTGCTGAGCATGAACGTCGGGCGTGAAGACATAGAGCTGACAGACCTGATTGTCGCTGAAAGCCGTCGCATCGTGAAACTGCTGGAGCAGGTGGAACAGTTCGGCAATCTGTCCGAACCACACCGCCGCGCAGTCAATTTGCACGACGTTCTGGACAGGGCCCGGCGCTCGGCCCAGTTGGGTTTCGGTGCGCATATGACTATCGTTGAGGATTATGATCCATCCTTGCCACTGGCCTATGGTGATCCGGATCAATTGCTTCAGGTGGTTCTGAATCTATTGAAGAATGCCTCGGAAGTCGCTGATTCAAAAGGCGGAAATATCCGCATCAGGACGTTCTTCGAGCATTCCTTCCGCTTGCGCCGCAGTGACGGAACAGGAGGCTCTCTGCCTTTGCAGATCGAGATCACCGACGATGGTCCGGGCCTGCCGCCCGAGATCAAGGACGACATTTTCGACCCGTTTGTCTCGGGTCGTGAGAACGGTACCGGGCTGGGACTGGCCCTGGTCTCCAAGATCGTTTCCGATCACGGAGGCTGGGTCTCGGTCAGCAGCCAACCGGGCCAAACCACCTTCCGCCTTTCGCTGCCCCGCGCCCCGCGCGAGGTGCTGGAGGCGACGTAAACACGGCTGATGAAACCAGGAGACGCAAAATGGATGGCACCGTCCTTGTCGCTGATGATGATCGCACGATCCGCACCGTTCTGACCCAGGCCCTGACCCGGGCCGGGTGCAAGGTTCATGCGACCAGCTCACTCACCACGTTGATGCGCTGGGTGGGAGAAGGCAAAGGTGATGTCGTCATCTCGGATGTCGTCATGCCGGACGGGAATGGTCTGGAGATGCTTCCGAAAATTGCGCAGGACAGGCCGGGGCTTCCGGTCATAGTGATCTCGGCGCAGAACACGATCATGACGGCGATCAAGGCGGCTGAAGCCGAAGCCTATGACTACCTGCCAAAACCGTTCGATTTGCCGGATCTGATGAAGCGCACGGCCAAGGCGCTGAGCCAGAAACCGGCAGCGCGGCTCTCCGGCGACGACGTTGCGGATCGTCCCGAAGATCTGCCGCTGATTGGTCGGACCGAGGTTATGCAAGCGCTCTATCGCGTGGTCGCGCGGGTGATGAATGCCGACTTGCCAATTCTGATCACCGGGGAAAGCGGCACCGGCAAGTCTTTGATTGCCAATACAATTCACGAATTGTCCGATCGGCGAACGTTACCCTTTGTGATCGCCGAGGAAAGTGATCTGACCGAAATCGAAGGTCCTGCCAAACTGTTGGATCGGGCCAAGGGCGGCACCATACTTTTTGATGAAATCACCGATTTTTCCGACCCCGCCCAAGCGCGGATCGTGCGGATGATGGACAATCCAGGCGATCGGGCGCCGCGGTTCATGGCGACCAGTCAGTCCAACCTTGAGGCGTCGGTCGAGGCGGGGGATCTGAGGCAGGATCTGTATTATCGCCTGGATGGCACGCCAATTCACGTTCCTCCGCTCCGGGAACGGGTGGAGGACATTCCCTTGCTGGCCGAACACTTCCTGACCCGGGCTGAAATTGAGGGTGGCCCAAAGCGCTGGCTGAGCGATGCGGTGCGGGAAAAGCTGCGCACCCATTCCTGGCCGGGTAACGTGCGTCAGCTTGAAAATGTTGTGCGTCGCTTGGGGCTGACCAGCCGGTCCGAGGAGATCTCGGCCAGCGAAGTGGACGCGGTGTTGGTACCGCAGGTGGGTTCGGCGCCGATCTCGGGAGAAGTGGGCAACGAAAAACTGTCAGAGTCGGTTGCACGTCATCTGCGTCGTTATTTCGATCTGCATGGGGATATGCTGCCGCCGCCGGGTCTCTACTCCCGCGTTTTGCGGGAACTTGAGATCCCGCTGATTGAAATCGCGCTCGAAGCCACGGGTGGCAATCAGGCCAAATGCGCCGATCTGCTGGGCATCAACCGGAATACGCTGCGTAAGAAAATCACCGATTTGGATATTGAGGTGACACGCCGTCGCAAACTGATGTAATATCGCCACAGAACCGTGGCGAACCGGTGTCAGTGCCGGAAAAGACCACGAGATATGGCGGTGCGCCCGTGTGGCGCTACATCAGGATGAGGGCAGCAGGTGGCACTTCGGTCACATACCGAGCCGTTTTTCGCCTTGAATCGTTGGCGCAGATCGCGGCGCGCGCGCAATATCGGCACGCTGAGCCTTGTGATTCTGGGGCCTCTTCTGGCGTTGGCGACATTCCTTGTTTTCGGCCCGTTCAATCTGAGTGCATCGTCGAATGCACTGCGGATGATTCTGCTTGCTGACCTTGTCTATGTGCTGACCTTGGCCGCATTGGTGCTGGCCCAAGTTGTCGGGCTGATCGTGGCGCGGCGCAAGAAATCGGCGGGTTCCCGCCTGCACTTGCGCCTGATCGGGGTGTTCACACTTTTGGCCCTGATCCCCACGGTGACGGTTGCGGTGTTTGCTGGCCTGACGGTGAATGTCGGCCTGGAAGGGTGGTTTTCGGAACGGGTGCGACAAGTGGTCGGCAGTTCGCTGGCAGCAGCCGAAGCATATGAGTTCGAGCAGCGTCAGGACCTTGGGGAAGATGCGGTGGCGCTGGCGCGGTTCCTGGACAGCAGCCGGAACCGAACGTTTTTCATCAGCGATGCGGAATTGCGCCAGTTTCTGGTTCAGGGACAGGGGCAGATCCAGCGCGGCCTGCGCGAGGCCTATGTGATCGATGGCACAGGCGAGATCCGGGCCCGCGGCGAACGGTCTTACCTTTTCGATTTCGAACAGCCGTCCTCCGAAGATCTGACACTGGCCACCCAAGACGGCATGACCATCATTCAGGACTGGGACAACAACGAATTCCGCGCCTTGGTGCGTTTGGAAGCCTTCGTTGATCGGTTTCTGTATGTCAGCCGGGACGTGGATGGGGAAATCCTGAACCTGTTGGACGACACCAAGGAGACGGTGCAGCTCTATCAGCAGCTGGAAAACGAACGGGGACGGGTCCTGTTTGAATTTGGGCTGCTGTATCTGGGGTTTGCGGTGATCCTGATCCTGGCAGCCGTTTGGTTGGGCCTTTGGTTCGCGGAACGTTTGTCGCGCCCGGTTGGGCGTTTGACAACCGCTGCGCAGGCTGTTGGTGACGGTGATCTGGATGTGCGCGTGGTCGAGGAAGACGGGGATGACGAGATTGCCCAGCTGAGCCGCTACTTCAACCAGATGACAACCCAGCTCAAGGCGCAGCGGGACACGCTGCTCCAAAACACGCGACAGATCGAACGCCGCCGCAGGATGTTCGATTCCGTGCTGACCTCAGTCACCTCGGGCGTTGTCGGGTTGGACGCGGATGGTCGGGTGACTTTTGTGAACCGTTCGGCGGAGCGGTTGCTGGGCTGGTCCGGGGACGAACAATCGCTGGCTTTGGCCGTGGCCGTTCCTGAATTCGGTGCACTGTTCCAAGCTTTGAAAAGCTCAGGCAGCGAAGTGGCCCAGGAAGAAATCAAGGTGACCCGGCAGGGCCGGTTGGAGAACTTGTTGGTGCGCATGTCCACGCGCAGAAACGATGCCGGGCGGCGGGAAGGCTACGTGGTGGCCTTTGACGATGTGACCGATCTGGTGAGTGCGCAGCGTATGGCGGCCTGGGGTGATGTCGCGCGTCGCATCGCGCACGAGATCAAGAACCCATTGACTCCAATTCAGCTGAGCGCGGAACGGATCAAGCGCAAGTTTAGCCGACAATTGCCCGAAGACGCGGCGGAGCAGCTTACTTCGATGACGGATGTGATCGTGCGGCAAACCAATGACCTGCGCCGGATCGTTGATGAGTTTTCCAAATTCGCCCGCATGCCCGAACCGGAACGGCGGGAGGAAGATCTGAGCCTCCTGGTCCGCGATGCTGTGGTGCTACAACAGTCCGGGCAGCCGGACCTGCGCATTGTGGCGGATCTGCCCGACACGCCTTGCCCGGCCCAGCTGGACGCAACAATGATTGGCCAGGCTTTGACCAATTTGATCAAGAATGCCGGGGAAGCCATTGAAAGCCTGACGAAAAAAGGCGCGCCCGATGGGTTGGTCCCGCAGATACGGGTCGCACTTTTCCGGTCCGAGAACGGGTATGAACTGACAATCGCAGACAATGGTATCGGTCTGCCCGAAGACCGGGCTCGGCTGTTTGAGCCCTATGTGACAACCCGGAACGAAGGGACCGGGTTGGGCTTACCAATCGTGAAGAAGATCATCGAAGAACATGGCGGAAGCCTGGTTCTGACAGATGCGCCCGTGTTCGACGGGCAAACCCATTACGGGGCCATGGCGGTCATCCGGCTGCCGGCCTCAATCGAACTGGCCGAGACAACGGCCAGGCCAAACACAGTGAAAGCAGGACTGACATGAGTGACATTCTGATTGTTGACGACGAACGGGACATTCGGGAACTGGTTTCGGATATTCTCGAAGACGAAGGGTTTACGACCAGAAAGGCCGGAAATTCAGACGAATGCATGTCAGAAGTCGACGCCGAACTACCGGCGCTGATGATCCTGGATATCTGGCTGAAAGACAGCAACATGGATGGCATCGACATTCTGAAAGCGGTCAAGCGGGATCACCCGGAAGTTCCTGTGGTCATCATCTCAGGCCACGGTAATATCGAGATTGCGGTCGCTGCGATCAAACAAGGCGCTTATGATTTCATCGAAAAGCCCTTCAATATCGATCAGCTGATGGTGGTGATCCGGCGGGCGATGGAAACGTCGCGACTGCGTCGGGAAAACGTAGAACTCAAGCGCAAGGATACCGGTGCAGCGGACATGATCGGCAATTCAGCCGCGTTCCGGACGCTCGTCGGGCAGTTGGACAAAGTGACCAAATCCAACGGGCGTGTGATGCTGACCGGCCCGGCAGGAAGCGGTAAGGAAATCGCCGCGCGCTATATCCACACCAATTCGAACCGGGCTGCCGCGCCTTTTGTCACCGTCAATTGCGCGGGTGTGGAACCAGAGCGGATGGAAGAGGTTCTGTTTGGCCGGGAAAGTCAAGAACGGGGCGTTGAGCCCGGGCTGTTGGAGCAGGCCCACGGTGGGGTCATCTATTTCGACGAAGTGGCCGACATGCCGCTGGGCACCCAGTCCAAGATCCTGCGTGTTCTGGTAGATCAGCAATTTCAAAGGGTTGGCGGCTCGGACAAGGTCAAGGTGGACCTGCGGGTGATCTCATCGACAAACCGTAGTTTGGAGGCCGAGATAGCGGCGGACCGTTTCCGTGAGGAGCTGTATCACCGTCTGAACGTGGTGCCGATTGCAGTGCCCTCCTTGTCGGATCGTCGCGAGGACATACCGCTTCTGGCCGAGTTCTTCATCGGAATGTTCAATGAAACACAGGGATTGGCCGCGCGCGATCTGTCCGAGGAAGCCGTGGCGCTGATGCAGACGATGAGCTGGCCTGGCAATGTCCGGCAGTTGAAGAACTTGATCGAACGGGTGTTGATCCTGGGCGAAGACACAGGCCCGATCGATGCGCGGGAATTGCCAAGCGAGGAAGAGCCAGCCACCGAAAGCGACCGGGTTGTTCTGTCCGGTGCCTTGGCCACCTTGCCGTTGCGCGAGGCGCGGGAAGCGTTCGAGCGGGAATATCTGCTGACCCAGATCAATCGGTTCGGAGGCAATATCAGCCGCACAGCGGCTTTTGTTGGGATGGAGCGTAGCGCGCTGCACCGCAAGCTGAAGTCGCTGGGGGTCGTCACCACAAACAAATCCGGCGCACGTGTGGCCCATCTGGACGAAGATGCCGCTGAAACAGCATCGTAACGGTTTCGGGCGATGTACCGAAACCGGTCCTGAATTCCAGACCGTTCTCTGAAAAGACAAACGGTGCCGCGTTGGCAAAACCGTTTGCTCTTATCCTCGGTTCACGATCTGGAAGGTGCCATCGTCGTTTTTGATGGCGCAGGAGTTGTCAGAAATCTGGGGCAGGGTGCGTGTGGCTCCCGGTTCCACCTTGCTTGAAACATTTGATGGGCAAACTGGCAAAGACAGAGGAGCGTATCCGCGTTTGGCCATGCAGTTCTGTTCCAGTTTCGTGCGTAGTCCAAGATTGGTGTCAACGGTATACACACGCCCGGGGATCCAGTACCCAGCCGTGCGATAACACCCGTTGGAATTGCAATATTGCCGGCCGGGATAGTAGATCGGCGGATCCTGCCGGGTCTGGTTCGCGACTGGCGCTTGTTTCAGCGCTTCAACCTGGCAGGCCAGCGTATCGTCGTTCATGCGAGCCACTGAAGCGCCAGGTTTGTAGTAGATCGACAGGGGTGCACAGCCGGACATGACCAGCAGCATTGCGCCAAGTATTGATTTTGAAACCGCTTTTCGATTCATGACAGCAGTGTGCCATCCAGATCGGAGGGTGACAATTGAATTGACCAGTATTTGCCCTTCTGTCATTTCAGGGACTGGCAAAATTCTCCACACGCAACTGAAGTTGATGTGAGGCGCTGTCCGAAAGGCTGGGGAAGCATGAAGGTCATAATTTGCGGCGCGGGTCAGGTCGGCTGGCAGATTGCGCGACATTTGTCCGGGGAGTTGAACGACGTGACCGTTGTGGACAGCAACTCGGATCTCGTTCGCCGGGCAACCGAGTCGCTGGATGTTCAGGGTATCGCGGGGTTCGCCTCGTACCCGGATGTGCTGGATCGGGCAGGTGCACGAGATGCAGACATGATCATTGCCGCCACGCATTCGGACGAGGTCAACATGGTGACCTGTCAGGTGGCGCATTCGGTGTTCGGCATCCAGCGGAAGATCGCACGTCTCAGGTCTCAATCCTATCTGACGGCGATTTATTCTGACTTGTACCGGCGCGATCACCTGCCCATCGACGTAGTGATCAGCCCGGAACGGGAAGTTGCAGCCGCCGCAATGCGCCGTTTGTCTGCGCCAGCTGCATTTGACACTGAAGTGTTCATGGAAGGGCAGGCACAGTTGCTGGGTATTGCGATCCAGGACGACTGTCCCATCGTCAATACACCGCTCCGGCAACTGACGGATCTGTTTTCGACATTGCGATCCATCGTTGTGGGCGTTCGCCGCGACGGGACATTGTTCGCGCCTGAACCGGGTGATCAACTTTTTGTCGGAGACGAATGCTACATCTTTACCCATAGCGATGACGTGACCCGAACACTCGAAGTCTTCGGCAAGACCCAGAAGAAACAGGACCGGGTGGTTTTGGTGGGCGGCGGAAATGTCGGACTGGAAGTGGCCTCGGCCCTGGAAAAGAGCGCGTCGCGTGTCCGTGCCAAGGTGATTGAACGGGATCGGCGATGCGCCGAAAAGGCGGCAGAGGCGTTGGAACGCACCATCGTTTTGAATGGTGACGGTCTGGACAGTGCGCTGCTGCGCGAGGCCGGAATCGACCGTGCGGACGCAATGCTGGCTGTCACGGACGACGACAAGACCAACATGCTGGCGGCTGTCCGGGCCAAGGCCGAAGGCTGCCCGTTGGCCATCGCTCTGATCAACGATCCAACCCTCGTGCCACTGATGGCTCCTTTGGGGATCGACGCTTACATCAACCCGCGCGCCACCACCGTCAGTTCCATTCTGCGCCATATTCGACATGGCCGGGTTCGGCAGGTCTACTCGATCGGCGATGCCGAAGCCGAAGTGATCGAGGCCGAGGTCATGTCGACCTCTCCCATGGCTGGACAGGCTCTTCGCGATGTCGATTTCCCCGAAGGCGTTTTGATCGGGGCCGTCCGCAAGGGTGACGAGGTTTTGCGACCCACCGGGTCGATGCGGATAGAGGAAGGCGATGTGGTCGCAATCTTTGCAATGGCTGACGACGTGCCAGAGGTCGAACGGCTGATGCAGGTTTCGATCGACTTCTTCTGATCATGAAGCGCGACGCGCAGCATATCGGGGTGTTGAGGCGCATGCCTCTTTTCCTTGTGATTTGGGGCGTGGTGTCCCTATCAATGTGGGTTCCCGCAGCCTATGCGCTGGCGTTGGACAATCATGACGCGTCTCGGAGTTTTTTCTATTCCGGCATTCTGGGGATGACCTGTGTGGCGATGATCGGCCTGGCCCAGGCCAACCGAACGCCGCGTTATGGGCTGTTGGGGCAATTGCTGACCATGGCGGCCACTTTTGCCGTTTTGCCAGTGTTCCTGGCGGTTCCGTTTCATGATGCGCTGGAAACAACCAGTTTTTTGAATGCCTATTTCGACATGGTCAGTGCGGTCACGACGACGGGGGCGGATCTGTTCGACGACCCGGGACGCCTGTCCGAACCTCTGCATCTGTGGCGGGCGCAGGTTGGATGGATGGGGGGACTGTTCATGTGGGTGGCTGCTTCGGCGATCCTGGCGCCTTTGTCGCTGGGCGGGTTCGAGATTACCGCGCGCGGCGAACCCGGCCGGGCTGCGGCCGCCCCAATGCTGAGCGAGAAGGCTGACCCGCGAAAGAGACTTCTACAGGTCATCATGACCCTTGCGCCGATCTATACCGGTTTGACCGTGGCCGTCTGGGTGCTGCTGGTCATGGGGGGTGAAAGTTCGCTGGTCGGGTTGTGTCATGCGATGTCGGTGATGGCGACCTCGGGGATCTCTCCTGTCGGCGGGATTGCAAATGCCGAAGCAGGGTTTGCCGGGGAGGCCGTGTTGTTCCTGTTCATGTTCTTCGCGTTGTCCCGGCTGACCTTTTCCAGTGATACGGCGACGTCTGGCCAGACGCGATTGGACAAAGACCCTGAGTTTCGTATCGGCGTGCTTCTGGTTGTTGGGATCCCGGTCCTACTGTTCTTGCGGCATTGGCTGGCAGCGTTGGATGTGAATGCCGGCGAAGATCCTGCGCAGGCGCTTCGGGCGTTCTGGGGCGCCATGTTCACCGTCATGTCTTTCTTGTCCACCACCGGATTTGAAAGTGCGGATTGGGGGCAGTCGCAGCAATGGTCGGGGCTGGGCACACCCGGCATGATTCTGTTGGGTCTGGCAGTGATCGGCGGCGGCGTTGCGACGACAGCGGGCGGGGTCAAGCTGCTTCGTGTCTATGCGCTCTACCTGAACGGGCTGCGCGAAATGGAACGCCTGGTGCATCCGTCTTCGGTCAGCAGCGAAACTGGAGGCAGTCGTCGCATTCAGCGAAATGGCGCGTTTATCGCCTGGGTGTTTTTTATGTTGTTTGCGGTGTCGCTGGCGGTGATCAGCGTGGCTTTGGCGGCGTTGGGCTCGGATTTCGAAGAAGCGCTGGTGCTGACCATTGCGACATTGTCCACAACAGGCCCCTTGATCGACGTGGCTGCTGAAACGCCAATTCATCTGGCGTCGCTACCTGCTGCCTCGAAGGCAGTGCTGTGTTTTGCGATGATGTTGGGGCGCCTGGAAACGCTTGCATTGATCGCGCTTATGACGCCAAACTTGTGGCGTCGTTGAGGTTAATTTTGAAACACAACTTCTTTGAAATGTTTTTTCGGGTGGAAACTCCCTGAATCAGACTCCATACTCGGGGTTCGAAGGGGCGCGGAGATCCGCAGCGCATAGCAAGAACAAAGGCGAGATAGCAAAACATGGCTTCGGACAGACAGAATCTTCAGGATGCCTTCCTGAATCACGTGAGAAAAACCAAAGTCCCGGTCACCATTTTCCTGATCAATGGCGTAAAGTTGCAGGGTGTGATCACCTGGTTCGACAACTTCTGCGTCCTGCTGCGCCGCGACGGACAGTCGCAGCTGGTCTACAAACATGCAATTTCGACCATCATGCCGGCACAACCGATCAGCCTTTACGAAGGTGAAGACGCCTCTTGATGGAGCACGACAGGGTACGGACCCGGGCCTGGGTCCTGTATCCGGATATTCGCAACGACGATAACCGCCGTGATGCCGATGCCGCCCTTGAGGAAGGGGTTTCATTGGCCGCGGCGCTTCCCGATCTGGACGTGGTCGGATCGACGGTGGTTCGCCTGCCACGAGCCCATCCCGGTATGTTGTTCGGATCCGGAAAGATCGAAGAACTGGGCGAGATCTTCAAGGGCAATGAGGTTGAGCTGGTCCTGATCGACGGGCCGGTCTCTCCGGTGCAACAGCGCAATCTGGAAAAAGCGTGGAAGGTGAAGATTCTGGACCGAACCGGGTTGATCCTGGAAATCTTCAGTGACCGCGCGCGCACCCGAGAAGGTGTCCTGCAGGTCGAGATGGCAGCACTGTCGTATCAACGGACACGTTTGGTACGTGCCTGGACGCACTTGGAACGCCAGCGGGGGGGATTGGGCTTTGTCGGTGGACCGGGTGAAACCCAGATCGAGGCAGACCGCCGCGCAATCGACGAGCAGCTGGTCCGGCTGCGCCGCCAGTTGGACAAGGTGGTCAAGACCCGTACCCTGCACCGCGCTGCTCGGGCCAAAGTGCCGTATCCGATCGTGGCTTTGGTCGGTTATACCAACGCCGGAAAATCGACCCTGTTCAATCGTTTGACCGGGGCAGAGGTGATGGCCAAGGATATGCTGTTCGCAACGCTGGATCCGACCATGCGCCGTGTGCAGTTGCCGGACGGTCCCGAAGTAATACTGTCAGACACAGTTGGGTTCATTTCGGACCTGCCGACGGAACTGGTGGCGGCGTTTCGTGCGACCCTTGAGGAAGTTCTGGCCGCCGACCTGATCCTGCATGTGCGCGATATTTCCCATGCCGAGACCGATGAACAGGCCAAGGACGTGGAAACCATTCTGGCCTCGCTGGGGGTGGACGAAGAACGCCCGCAGCTGGAGGTCTGGAACAAGCTGGATCGTCTGGGGGCGGAGGAAGCAGAGGCCTGCCGTGCCCGGGCCAAGCGAGAAGAACGTATTCACGCTATTTCAGCGCTTACGGGTGAGGGGCTGGACGGCCTGTTGGCAAACATCGCTACGCATCTTCAGGGCGCTCGCCGGGAGGAGATTCTGGAGCTGAGTTTTGCTGATGGCAAACGCCGGGCCTGGTTGTTTCAGCAGGACGTTGTTGAAGCCGAAGAGCAGACCGAGAGCGGATTTTCCATCACGGTTCTGTGGACGGACAAGCAAAAGGCTCAGTTCGACGCGCTCTGATCCCAGATTTGGTGCTGGCTCTGGTAGGAAAACAAGTGCGTCTTTGTGCTGAGCTCAGCGCCAGAAGGCCAACCATTCGATAAGCTCATAGAGCTTCTTGCCCAGGAACACGATGTGTTCGCTTCCGTACAGCACCAGGTCGCCAATCAATAAAACCAGGATGAGACCGCCCAGCCAGGCTGCGATGGTATTTGTCATCCGGTATCCCCATTGATTGCAAAAGAAAACGCCCGGTCAGATATGCCTGACCGGGCGTTGCATCTCAAGGGGCTGAAAAAGGCTTAACCCAGTTTGCCCATGGCCACGGCCACGTCGGCCATGCGGACCGAGAAGCCCCATTCATTGTCGTACCAGGCCAGAACGCGGACCATGCGGTCTTCGACGACACGGGTCTGTTCCGGAGCAAAGATCGAGCTTTCAGGGGTGTGGTTGAAGTCTGTCGAGACCAGCGGCGCGGGCTCATATCCCAGAACGCCCTTCATCGGGCCTTCGGCTGCTTCCTTGACAGCGGCGTTGATCTGGTCCGCGGTCACGTCCTTGCCGGCGCGGAAGGTCAGGTCAACGGCCGAGACATTCGGGGTCGGTACGCGGATGGCAGAGCCGTCCAGACGGCCTTTCAGGTTCGGCAGAACCTCACCCAGCGCTTTCGCAGCACCGGTCGAGGTCGGGATCATCGACATGGCTGCGGCGCGGGCGCGGTACAGATCCTTGTGGCGGCGGTCCAAGGTCGGCTGGTCACCGGTATAGGCGTGGATCGTGGTCATGATGCCGTGCTCGATGCCGAACGCTTCGTCCAGCACCTTGGCCAGCGGGGCCAGGCAGTTGGTGGTGCAGGATCCGTTCGAGATCATCTTGTCTTCGGCGGTCAGTTGATCATCATTGACGCCGAACACGATGGTCTTGTCCACGTTCTTGCCGGGGGCCGACAGCAGGACTTTCTTGGCGCCACGTTCCAGGTGCACATTGGCCTTGGTGCCGTCGTTGAACTTGCCGGTGCATTCCAGAACGACGTCGCAGCCATCCCAATCCAGTTCGTTCAGATCGTAGGTCGAGAACATTTGCATGTCGCCGCGGCCCAAGTTCATGGTGCCGTCGCCGATGGTCACTTCACCCGGGAAACGGCCATGCACGCTGTCGTATTTGATCAGGTGCGCGGCGGTGTCCAGCGGTCCGGTTGCGTTGACCTTGATCACCTCGATATCGTCGCGGCCCGAGGCAGCGATATGCGACAGGGTGCAGCGGCCGATGCGGCCAAAACCGTTGATCCCGACTTTGATGGTCATGTGCTTGGTCCTTGAACGAGCTAATCTTTGGCCGTCCTATAGACCCGGCGCCATGTTACCTAAAGGGGGAAAAACGTCACAATAGTGGTCTGTTAGCGCAAAAAGTGAACGGTAGCGCTAACAGGGGTCGGGCAGGACTGTCTGCTGTTGCACGCAGCATTGTCGAATGTGCAATCGCCTTGTTCCTTGGACGCGATCAGTTAGTCTGCGCCAGAGAACAGTTCAAGAAATTTGGAGCGCGTGACATGAGTGGTTTGCTGGCCTTGCTGGATGATGTGGCAGGCATTGCCAAAGTGGCCGCGGCGTCGATCGACGATGTGGCGGCACAGGCCGTCAAGGCAGGCAGCAAAGCGGCAGGGGCGGTTATCGACGATGCCGCAGTGACACCAAAATACGTGCATGGGTTTGCGCCCAAGCGGGAATTGCCGATCATCTGGAAGATCGCCAAAGGGTCGTTTCGAAACAAATTGTTGTTTCTTTTACCAGCTGGTTTGTTGCTGGCAGAGTTCGCGCCTTGGCTGATTGCGCCGCTGCTGATGTTGGGCGGGGCTTACCTGTGTTTTGAAGGGGCCGAGAAGATTTATCATCTGCTGGCGCCACACGACACGCATCATGTCTTCAAAGAAGATGAACCCGGCGATCCCACACATCTGGAAGAAAAAAAGGCCGCGGGAGCGATCAAAACGGACTTCATCCTGTCAGCCGAGATCATGACAATCGCCTTGGCCGCCATTCCGGAAAGCAATATCTGGATGGAGGCTGCAACGCTGGCACTCGTCGCGATCGGTATCACCGTAGCAGTCTACGGTTCAGTCGCCTTGATCGTGAAGGCAGACGATGTGGGTCTGTTCGTGGCGCAGAATGGACGCTTGGCCCTGACACGGGCCTTGGGTCGTGGGTTGGTTCGTGCGATGCCGGGCTTCATGAAGCTGCTGACCATCATTGGCACGGCGGCTATGCTTTGGGTTGGTGGGTCGATCATTATCCACGGGTTGGAGGAACTGGGCTATGGCTGGTTGGGTCACCACATTCACGATTGGGCCCATGCTGTTGGTCAAGGAGCGCCTGCAGGATGGACCGGATTTGTCGAATGGTTCGCCAAGGCAGGCATGGACGGGGTATTTGGATTGGCCTTGGGATTTCTTCTGATCCCGCTCGCGACCAAAGTAATCGAGCCGATTGTATCGATGTTCACGGGCAAGTCAGAGGAACGCCATTGAACGTTCGCGTGGTGACGTCCGGTCAGTGTGGTTGCTGGGCTTTCGGTCGCTAAGCTCGGGAACAAGAGATTTTTTGACAGCTGAACCGGGGCAGGGCCATGACCGATCTGAGCTTGAAAGCGGTGTTGGACACAGCAATGACATCCGAAGAGGGGATCACCTTTTCGGTGTCGGACAACTGGAAACAAGGACGCACTGCGTTTGGGGGATTCACTGCGGCACTGCTGTTGTCGGCGGCGCGTTCTTTGGTGGACGGTTTGCCACCCTTGCGGTCGGCCTTGATCAATTTCACCGCTCCGGTCAGTTCGCCACCGACGCTTTCCGGACGGTTGCTGCGCCGAGGACGCAATGTCACCACGGTTCAGGTCGACGCTCATTGTGAGGGGAAACTGGCGGCTACGGCCGTGTTCTCCTTTGGTGTGGCACAGGACAGTCATGTTGTCGAAAGCCTACCCGCACCGGCGGCTATTGCACCGGAGAAGGCGGAACCCTTTGTCCCTGAAGGTGTAGTTTTGCCCGTAAATTTCCTACGTAACTTCGAGGTTCGGCTGATTGATGGTCACCGTCCTTTCAGCGGGGCAGAAACGGGATACGTCAGGGTTTGGGCCCGGCACAAGGACCCCGAAATTCATGACCACCCCGAGGCGTTGATGAGCATTGCCGATCTTCTGCCGCCCGCGGTGTTTTCAATGGCACGCAAACCCGGCCCGAATTCGTCGATGAACTGGATCTGTAATTTCCTGTCTGAGGATCTGACCACAAAGAATGGGTGGTGGATGTTGGAAAGCCGACTGACCATGGCGCAGGATGGATATAGTTCACAAGTCATGAGGGCCTGGAATGCGAAAGGTGAGCTGGTCGTCGATGGAATGCAATCGGTCGTAATTTTTGTCTGAACCTGATTTTTGTTCTCAATTTGTTCACGCTTGGTTATGCTGCTCTTCGCAAGTGTCTGGAGGAGCTCCAAGTGACTAGGGAAGAAAAGTACAACCGGTTCAAATCATTGCATGAAAGCGATCAGGCTTTTGTTGTTCCGAACCCTTGGGATGCCGGGTCGGCGCGATTGTTGACGCATCTGGGATTCTGCGCTCTGGCAACCACCAGCGCCGGTTACGCGATTTCCAAAGGAAAACGGGACTCCTTTGCCAGCCTGACCCGGGACGAGATTCTGAAGAATGCGGCGGAGATCGTGTCTGCCACGGATTTGCCTGTTTCAGCGGATCTTGAAGACGGGTTTGGGGTCGAGCCGGAGCAGTGTGTGGAAACGGTCCTTCAGGCGAGCGCGATGGGCCTTGTTGGAGGTTGCATAGAGGATGCAACCGGTAATGAAGAAGCCCCGATCCATGACTTTTCCTTGGCGGTCGAACGTGTCGAGGCTGCAGCAGAAGCTGTAAAGGACCTGCCGTTCCTGTTGACTGCGCGGGCTGAGAATTTCATCTGTGGGCGGCCGGATTTGGGCGACACGATCCGCCGCCTGCAGGCTTTTTCGGAAGTGGGGGCTGATGTCCTTTATGCACCCGGCTTGCCGGATCTGGACGCAATCAGGACCGTTTGCCAGTCAGTGGACAAACCGGTGAATGTGGTCATGGGGCTGAGTGGACCACGGTACAGTGTCGACGAACTGGCTTCGGTTGGTGTGCGGCGAATTAGCATAGGCGGGTCGTTGGCCCGTTTTGCCTATGGCACGATCATGAATGCTGCCCGAGAGGTATTGGATACCGGGCGTTTCGACTATGCAGAGCGTGCAATTTCAAATGCGGAAATTAGCCAGTTGATGTCCCAGGAGAAATTGATGCGATAATCGGGGAACATGGATTTGCATTGCCAAGATCGACCGAAACACCGCGAAGCCTGCTTGAAGAGCTTGCTCACCCGCTTTACATCTAAATTAAACATTTCGGACACGGAACAGAACAGCCATGCAAGCCTCAGATATCGAAGCCCTCATCCGCGAAAGCTTCCCGGACGCCAAGATCCAAGTCGTCGGGGATGATGGTGTGCATTTTTCGGCCGAAGTGATCGACGAAAGCTTCCGTGGCAAGAACCGAGTGCAGCAGCAGCGTGCGGTCATGGCCGCGTTGAAAGGCAAAATGGACGGGCCTAACGGTGAAATCCACGCCTTGGGACTGACCACCAAAGCGCCGGACTGATCCTGGATACGATCAAAACACCCGGTAAACGGCGTTTAGAATGTCACGAGGTTGCCGATCTGGTTTGCAAACCCTAAGTGAACGTGAACGACGGACATTCGAGTGTAGATGCCCGCACCCAGATTTTGACGCCTACCGCGCGAACAACAAGGACGATATCAGATGAGCGACGCAAAGACCCGCATCGAAGAGACAAACAACGCCAATACCGTCGTGCTCTACATGAAAGGCACAAAGGACATGCCGCAATGCGGTTTTTCCAGCCGTGTGGCTGGGGTCCTGAACTATATGGGCGTGGAATATGCCGATGTGAATGTGCTGGCGGACGAAGAAATTCGCCAGGGCATCAAGGATTACTCCGATTGGCCTACAATCCCGCAGCTTTATGTCAAAGGCGAGTTTGTCGGCGGCTGCGACATCATCACCGAGATGACACTGTCGGGTGAGTTGGACGAAATGTTCGACACCAACGATGTGAACTATGACAAGGAAGCTGCCGATCGTATTCGTGAGGCGAATGCCTGATCACTGGTCAGGTTGCGAACCTAATGCCAGCCATCACCGTTTGGTGGTGGCTGTTTTGCTTTGAGGGCAGGGGCCTTGCGCAGCCAAGCCGTTTCAAGTGAATCCGGTTGGTCTGGCTTCCCGAACGTCTTTGTCATCAGGCTATTTTGAGACTTCAGGCAATTCTGGTTGCAGTGCTTCGGCCTTAGATTCTGCGAGCGGAAGATCACAGCGTGCGCAGGACCTGACATGGGTTCCCGGCGGCAAACACTCCTGCGGGAACGGACTTGGTCACAACTGATCCGGCTCCGATCGTGGTTCCATCGCCAATGGACACGCCCGGCAGGACAATTGCGCCTCCTCCAATCCAAACATTGCGTCCGATCTTCACGGGATCAGCTGTGGTGTGGTAGCCCGGTACGCCATCTCGATCATAGATCCTGTCTTCGCTGCGCAGAGGATGGCTCGTGGCGTAGATCTGCACCGATGGTCCCAGCAGTGTTCCAGCTCCGATTTCAATCCTGTCGCCATCGAGGAACACGCAATTGAAATTGAGAAAGACCCCAGTACCGAGATGAATATTGTCGCCGTAATCACAATAGAATGGCGGCTCTACCCATACTCCCGGGCCGCGTGTCCCCAGAAGATTTCCCAACAACTCAAACCGGTTCGCCTGATCATCGGAGGCTGATTGATTGTACTGCCGTAGCAAGGATCGGGTGCGGTGATGCCGCTCCAGCAGGGTTTTACTGCGTGTATCGAATGCGACGCCGGATTGTTCTGATGCAGGGTCAGGATCGGGTTCCACGCTTGGACCTTTGCGAAAATGGGTGTCGTAATCCAAGGGACCGGGAGGGTTGAATTCCTCCAGGTCACGAGTTTTCGAGCGAAGGTCGAGGAGACCTCCAGATCGCTTGAAGATCAGGTCAGTCCGCCGTTGACCTTTCTTCCAATTCCGCAGCCAAGGCTTCGGCCCGCGCTGCGAGTTCGGCCAGGGTATCTGTCACTTCCTGCGGAACTACGGGAACTTCGATCCGTTCCGGTTCGGGTGCCGGGGCTGCACGCAAGTCGGCCAGTTCGGCTTCGCGTTCGGCCAAGGTGGCTTCTACTTCCTTGATTTTATCCTCGACTGCTGCCGTCTTGTCCGCCAGCATCAGGCCCGCCATCAAAAGCATCCGCGCCTCGGGCATTCGGCCGATCTGGTCGGACAGAACTTGCGCTTCGTCATCCAGCATTTTGGCGGCCGAATGCAGATAGCCTTCTTCACCCTCCTGGCAGGAAACTTCGAAGCCACGGCCGCCAATATGAATGGTTACTTCGGGCATCATGCTTCCTCCCCTTCCGGCAGGTTGTGCGCATTCGACAGCAGCGCATCGAGTTTGGTCATGACCGCGTTCACCTCTGCCGATTCGGCGGCCTGCGTCGCACGCAGCCCTTCAAGCTCGGCAAGCATCGCCTGGTTGATCAGCGCAGGTTCACCCACCCCGGCCTCATTCGCTTCTCGCAGGGCCTGATTGGCTTCTCGCAGTTGATCATTCGACTGACGCAGCCGCTGAATTTCGGAGTCCAGAGCTTGGATCTGTTCGGCCAAAGCGACTGCGGCCTTCTCTTGGTCGGCCAATTGTTCGCTCTGTTCCTCCAGCTGTTTGTTCTGATCTGCCAGCCGCGACTCCAGCTCAACCACAGCTTCCGAAGAGTCCGCGCCAGCAGGCAGGGCCTCGGCCTGAAGTGTCTCCAACTCTGCTTTGTGTTTTTCTTTCAAAGACTTGAGGCGTTCCTCAAGCTGTGCGTTGGCCATCTTTTCCTCGTCCAAGGCCCGGACAATTTCGGCGTCGGGTTCCTGAACGGCTGCACTTGCGGCAGCTGCAGCTTCGGCCCCGGCACTGATCCGGTCCATCGCGGCGATGATCCGGCTTTGCAATTCCTCGATTTGGCTCATGCCCCTCACCTTCCCGTGCGGTTCTTTCTTTTGCCCCCTGTGCGATCCGACAGCGAAAAGCATACGAATCGACGGTGCTGTCCGGTTCTAGACCGACAGGCTTGCAGATACGGTAAATCACCCGCGACTTCAGTTTCAAGCACTTGCCGGTCAAAGCTGTCGGAACAACAGGGACAAACTGGCTCGAAACACGCGAATAGCTTGATCTTTAGAGTATGGCTGGTATTCAGCAGTCCAATTCCTCCTTGACCACTCAAAGAAAGATGTCTGCTGTGGATCTGAACGCCCTGCGCACCGCCAACCCTGAACACTGGGCCAAGGCCTCGGCCATCCGGGCCTTGACGCTTGATGCTGTTGCTGCCGCGAATTCCGGTCACTCCGGTATGCCTATGGGCATGGCCGATGTTGCGACCGTGCTGTTCGAGAAGCACATGAAGTTCGATGTGAACAACCCGAAATGGCCAGATCGGGATCGGTTCATCCTGTCGGCCGGTCACGGATCGATGCTGATCTATTCGCTGCTCTACTTGATGGGTGATGCACAGGTGACCCTGGATCAGGTCCGAAACTTCCGCCAGATGGGTCAGCTGACGGCTGGTCACCCGGAAAACTTCCTGATCGATGCTGTCGAAACCACGACCGGCCCCCTGGGACAGGGCATTGCTAATGCAGTTGGCTTCGCCATGGCCGAAGAGATCCAGCGCGCGCAGTACGGGCGTAAGGTCGTTGATCACCACACCTATGTGATCGCCGGTGACGGTTGCCTGATGGAGGGCATCAGCCAGGAGGCCATTGGCTTGGCTGGTCGGCATCAACTGGGCAAACTGATCGTGCTGTGGGACAATAACAACATCACCATCGACGGCACCGTCGAATTGAGCGATCGAACCAATCAGGTGCAGCGCTTCAAGGCGTCGGGCTGGCATGTGCTGGAAATCGACGGTCATGACCCGCAGGCTATCGATGAAGCGCTCACGATTGCCAAGAAGACCAAGAAGCCGTCGATGATTGCGTGCAAGACGCACATCGCATTGGGTCATGCTGCGCAGGATACATCCAAAGGTCATGGCGCGCTGACAGATGCAGACCAACTGGCTGCCGCCAAAGCCGCCTATGGTTGGGAACACGGCGCGTTCGAAGTTCCGGCCGACATCAAGGCGCAATGGGAAGCCATCGGGGCGCGTGGTGCGGAAGATCGTGCGGCGTGGGAGGAGCGCTTTGCCGGCCTCAGCCAACAACGTCAGGACCGCTTTAACCGCGCCTATGCCTTTGAAGCGCCCAAGAAGCTGTCTGCCGTTGTGCGCGCGCTGAAAAAGCAGGTTTCGGAAGAGCAGCCCAAAGTCGCGACCCGCAAGGCGTCGGAAATGGCGTTGGCTGCGATCAACCCGATCCTGCCGGAAACCGTTGGCGGTTCGGCCGACCTGACAGGGTCGAACAACACCAAGACCGAAGATCTGGGGATCTTCGACACCGACAACCGCAAGGGGCGTTATATCTACTGGGGCATTCGCGAGCACGGCATGGCCGCTGCGATGAACGGTATGGCTCTTCACGGCGGCATCCGTCCTTACGGCGGAACATTTTTCTGCTTCACCGACTATGCGCGGCCATCCATGCGTCTGGCGGCTCTTTCCAAGATCCCGACCGTCTTTGTCATGACCCATGACTCAATCGGCGTAGGCGAAGATGGCCCAACTCACCAGCCGGTCGAACATCTGGCGATCTGCCGCGCAACGCCGAACACCCATGTGTTCCGTCCTGCAGATGCTGTCGAAGCGGCCGAGGCATGGGAATTGGCACTGTCGTCGCAGACGACACCGTCCGTGCTGGCGTTGACCCGTCAGAATCTGCCGACCGTCCGGACCGAGCACAAGCAGGCCAACCTGACTGCCAAAGGGGCCTATGTCCTGGCCGAAGCAGAGGCCAAGCGTCAGGTCATCCTGATTGCAACCGGATCAGAAGTGTCCCTGGCAATGGAGGCCAAGGCCCAACTGGAGGCCGAGGGCATCGGTACTCGCGTCGTTTCGATGCCGTGCATGGAACTGTTTGCACAGCAGGAAGAAGCCTATCGCCGCAAGGTTCTGCCAGCCGGTCCGGTACGGGTTGCAATCGAAGCGGCTGTGCGCGATGGCGGCTGGGATCGCTGGCTGTTGGGGGAACGGGGCCGTGAAGCCAAGGCTGGCTTTGTCGGCATGACCTCGTTTGGCGCTTCGGCACCGGCGGGCGAATTGTTCGAGAAGTTCGGGATCACCACAGCCGCAACTGTTGCCAAGGCCAAAGAGCTGTTGGGCTAAGCAGCCCACTTGCAGATCAGAAACACTCAAGTAGGGCTCCGTTTCGGAGCCCTATTTTTTGGGCAAGTCCGCGCTTAGAACCAATGCTGACGAAATCCGGGAACGGATGGCGCAAAAAAAATGCGCCCCTGAAGAGCGCATTTTTCGTTTGGCTTTTGTCAGGTTTTGATCAGGTGATCGCGTCAGCAAAGCTGTTGCGGAAGGTTTCTGCCAATTCGACCAGAGGGGCTTCCGAGCCGCCGAACTTGACGCTGTCGCCCGTAAAGCGGCCAACAGAGACAATCGGCACGCCAGCCTGACCGGCAGCGAGCATAAGCCCTTCGGCCTGGTCGAAGTTGCAGGCAACCAGGTAACGCGCCTGATCTTCGCCAAAGAGTGTCTGGGTATCGGCTACATCCAGTTGGACGCCGACGCCGGCGGCTTCGGCCATTTCAAAGGCGGCCAGAGCCAGACCACCGTCGCTGAGGTCTGTGCAGGCCTTGATCAGTTCCCGGTTGGCGCGGATGAATTCGCCGTTACGCTTCTCTGCTTCCAGGTCTACGGCGGGTGCATCGCCGTCAGTTCGGTTGAACACTTCGTGCAGCAACGCGGACTGGCCCAGGTGGCCGATGGTTTCACCGATGACCAGCGCGACATGGCCGTCGCGGGCCTCGCCCAGGATCGGCTCTTCGTCGGCGGCAATCAGACCCACGGCGCCAATGGTCGGAGTGGGCAGGATCGCCTTACCGTCGGTTTCATTGTAAAGCGACACGTTGCCCGACACGATTGGCATGTCCAGCGCCGACACGGCGGCGCCGATGCCCTGAATGGCGCCGACAAACTGGCCCATGATTTCGGGCTTTTCGGGGTTGCCGAAGTTCATGTTGTCGGTGGTGGCCAGCGGTTTGGCACCAACGGCGGTCAGGTTCCGGTAGGCCTCGGCCACTGCCTGTTTGCCACCTTCAACCGGGTTGGCTTTGACGTAGCGCGGGGTGACGTCGCTGGTGAAGGCCAGTTTCTTGTCGGTGCCGTGCACGCGGATCACGCCGCCGCCCAGACCGGGGCCACGGGCGGTGTCGGCCATGACCATCGAGTCATACTGTTCGTAAACCCACTGCTTGCCCGCGTAGTTGGGCGAGGAGATCAGCGCCTTGAGGCCATCAATCGGGTCGATGGTCGGAACGTCTGCATCTGTCAGCGCCTCTGGCGTCGGGGTCGGCACCCACGGACGGTCGTATTCCGGCGCGGTGGAGGAGAGTTTCGACAGCACCAGGTCGGCCTTGACCTCGCCATTGTGCAGGATCAGGAAGCGGTCCTCGGCGATGGTTTCGCCGACGATGGCGAAATCGAGGTCCCATTTTTCGAACACGGCGCGGGCCTCAGCCTCAAGCTCGGGCTTGAGCACCATCAGCATGCGTTCCTGGGATTCCGACAGCATCATTTCATAGGCTGTCATGTTCTCTTCGCGCTGGGGTACGTTTTCGAGGTTCAGCTTAACACCCAGTTCGCCCTTGTCGCCCATTTCCACGGCCGAGCAGGTCAGACCCGCAGCGCCCATATCTTGGATGGAAATCACCGCGCCGGTGGCCATCAGCTCCAGCGTCGCTTCCATCAGGCGTTTTTCGGTGAAGGGGTCGCCGACCTGAACGGTGGGGCGCTTTTCTTCGATGGTGTCGTCGAATTCGGCCGAGGCCATGGTGGCGCCGCCGACGCCGTCACGGCCGGTTTTTGCGCCGAGGTAAACGACGGGCATGCCGACGCCGGATGCGGCCGAGTAGAAGATCTTGTCCGCGTCCGCCAGACCTGCGGCGAATGCGTTCACCAGGCAGTTGCCGTTATAGGCCGAGTCAAAGCGGACCTCGCCACCCACGGTGGGAACACCGAAACAGTTACCGTAGCCACCGACGCCTTCGACCACGCCGTTGACCAGCTGGCGGGTCTTGGGGTGGGAGGTTTCGCCGAAGGACAGCGAGTTCATCGCCGCCACGGGACGCGCGCCCATGGTGAAGACGTCGCGCAGAATGCCGCCCACGCCGGTCGCCGCACCCTGATAGGGTTCGATGTAAGAGGGGTGGTTGTGGCTTTCCATCTTGAAGATGACCGCCTGACCATCGCCGATATCGACAACGCCGGCGTTTTCGCCAGGGCCGCAGATGACCTGGGGACCGGTGGTGGGCAGGGTGCGCAGCCACTTCTTGGAGGATTTGTAGGAACAATGCTCGTTCCACATGGCTGAGAAGATCCCCAGCTCGGTGAATGTCGGCTCGCGCCCGATGATCTCGAGGATCAGATCGTATTCCTCGGGCTTGAGCCCGTGGTTGGCAATCAGTTCAGGCGTGATGGCTGGTTCCTGCATGTCTTCGAGTCCCGCGGTGGCATGAATTGCGGGCCTTTTAGGACAAGCAGCCGGATTGGGAAAGTGTAAAGAGCGCGCAGGGCGGGCAAGGTAGATACCGTGGCGTCAGAAACGTTGGCCCACATAGATGTAAAGCAGCTGTTCACTTTCGTTGTTGAAACTGTAATCCACCGAAAAATCGACCGGGAACTTTTTGGATACCCGATAGCGCAATCCGCCCCCGACTGCGCTGTGGCTGCCGTTCTGCTGCATCTGATCGAATGTGTTGCCCGCCCAAGCGATCCCGCCGAAGGCGACAACCCCCCAGCGTTTGTTCAGACGCTGGCGGTACTCCACCTGAACGGAGGTGCTGCGGAAGTCCAGGTATTGCGCGCTTGAGAAGCCACGGAACGCATCGGTACCACCAATGGAACACTGGTCAAAGAAAGGAGTTTCGGAGGAGGCACCGCACAGGGCGGTTCGAAACGCCAGAACACCTTGTGGCGTCAGGCTCATATATGTGTCCCACAGCAGCCAGGCTTTTTCGTAGTCCCGTGACAGGCCTTCAATCGAAGTACCATAGGAGGCCGCAAAGGAAATCCTCTGACCTTCTGTCGGATAATCGCTGTCGTTGCGCTTGTCCCAGTCTGCGTTGATACCAAAAGTCACCAGTTTCAGTGAAGCGTCGAGGCTGACCGGCGGCGGGAGCGGCGGAAGGTTTGGAAGCTCAGGCGCCACGGTTGTGTCCAGGTAACGGATCGTCGTGCCGAACGAGAAGGTTTCAGTCGGGCCGTATGCAAGTTGAAGGCGGCCGATCAGGCCGTCCTGCTTGATCGGGAAGGGCCTGTTGCCGATGAACAAGTCATAGTTGACATCAGCCTGCCCGGCAAAAGCGCTGATCTTCCATCGATTGTTGTCAAGCGACAGGTTGATCAATGCGGCGGCAGCCTTGCTTCCATTGTCGCTTCGAACTCCGCCCAGACCAATCACCGAAGTGTTTGACCGGGCTTTGTCCTTGAAAAGATAGCCCACGCCAAGGGCAAGCCCTGAACCGAACATCGGGTTCGAGAAAGGCACCGGGGCGACCACCACGGATCCTTCTCTGAAGCCAAAGGTTTCTTCGTCGGTGTTTTCCTGAAGGCGGTCGAATTGAGATTCTACCTGTCCTGGGCCATTGGCCAGGGAAGCGGCCGGCGCCAAAGCCAAGCTGGAGATCAAGATTGAGAGCCACAGGTGGGACTTCAATGCGTACACCGGTTCGCCCCCAGATGCGCGGTCCTGCACCGTCGTGAACGACCCTTGTTCAAAAAACAGCACAGCTCCGGTTTCCACGTGGGAAACCGGGCCGAAGTCTTGAGCGAAGTTTTGTTGCCAGTTATCCGGATTCACCTTCATTTTTCTGGATCTGTTGCTGTACAGCGCCGCTGGCCGCTGCGGCCACGGCCTGTTTTTCCGCATCCGACAGGTGTTCCGTCTCGTCCAGGCCGGGGATGGCGACGCGAACTTCGCGACGCGCAAATTCGATTCCGTTTTCGTTGAAGGCGGCTTTCACCCTGTTGTAGATCTCTTTTCGCAGGGTGAACTGCGTGCCCGGCTTGGCCATGAACTTGCCCCGGATGATCATCCCAACATCGTCAAAATCGAAAACGCCCTGGCTCTTGAACGGCTGCAGGAAGTCATCCTTGTAGAGCGGGTCCTCCACCATGGCAGCGCCGATTTTCTTGAACAGTTTCTTGACCTTGTTGGGATCGGTGTCGAACGGCACGGTGAACTTGAGCTTCATGATCACCCAGTCGCGGCTGAAATTGGTCAGCTTTTGGATTTCACCATATGGAATGGTGTGAACAGGTCCGCGGTGGTGGCGCAGCTGCATCGATCGAATAGAGATCTTTTCGACCGTGCCGGTGGTACCGCCTACGTCTACATATTCACCGACCCGGAAAGCGTCATCGACCAAGAAGAAGATACCGCCAACGATGTCAGCCACAAGTTTCTGTGCGCCAAAGCCGATGGCAAGACCCAGGATACCGGCACCTGCCAGAAGCGGTGTAATGTCGATGCCCAGGTTTCCGATAGCCAACAAACCAAAGATGATGCCTGTGGCGATTTGACAGGTCACCAGAACAAGCGGCAGCACGGTCGCCAGACGCGATCCACCTGATCCGCCGCCTTCGCCGCCCATTTCCTCTTCGGTGACTGCCAGTGTCGTTTGTTCCTTGGCCAAGCGGCGATTGACCCAAAGCGACACACCTTCGTAGACGATGTAGCCTACGGCCAAGGTCATCAGGAAGCTGATGATATTGTCGCCAATTCCAACAGCGTCCGCCGAAGCGCTGAACAGATCCACATCCCAGGCATTGCCAATGATCATCAATACAAGCCCTGCGACCAGCACACGGCCGATCCGGATGTAGCTTCTTTTGGTGGAGCGATAAGCTTCTTCGGCAATCGGACCTTCACCGATCATCGGTGGCACAAGGTGACGGACCAGGCCGCGAATTGCTGTGTCCAGTGCCGGAGCCATCAGCAGCCAGAACATTGTCACATAGTGCGCACCCTGCAGGATCTGCGTCAGCTTGCCCAGACCGCTCATGGTGCTGACGACAACCCACATGCCAGCAGCCACGACCATTGCAAAATAGGGGTACAGTTCGGCCACACGCTCGTCATAAGGGGTGCGGTCCGGGTCGGTGCCACGCATCATGTCGGACAGGCCCTCACGCGCGATCCACGCAACGGCGATGATGTAGATGTAGACCGCGCTATCCAGCCAGAAGCCAAGACGGGTTTCTCCCAGAGCGATGCCATTGCTTGCGTTGAATGTGACGGCGAATATCGTGAAGCCGCCGAGCAGTACCAGCCCGATCGTGTTGCGATGGATGAAGCTGGCCCAGTGATCATCAGCGTTCACCAACCGCAGATCCGGACGTTTCGGTGCCATGATGAAGCGCGATACAGCCGCGCCCAGCCGCGGCATCCAGATCAGGTAACCTACCAAGGGTCCTGCAAACTGAATCTGCTCCGCGGTCAAGACCAGACGTCCGACCGTTTGGATCACCACATAGAAGACAACAAGCCCCATGATTTCAGCGAGAAAGCGGCGGAAAAGGAACCGTACGGCGTCGCCCAGACTCTGTTCCTCGCCAGAGACGGCAAGTTCTTGCCATTTCTTCGTGGCTTGCCGAAAGATCATCTCGGCTCCGAACCCGATGGCCAACACCAGCGCGGTTAGGCCCAGCATGGTAAGCACGCCGCCAAGGCCGCCATAGGTTTGGGCAAAGTTTGCCATGGCATCGCCTTGACGCACGAAAAGGATCGGCAGTTTCTGGAAAGCCTGCGTGGACGGTGTGATGAAGGCGCCCCACAATTGGGTCATCCGGTCGACGAAGCTGACCGGTTCGCTGGAGGTGGTCTGTTCGGCGGCGACCGCATCCAGACGTTCGATCAGGAAGGAGCGAACCTGATCGTCTGACATCCGCGCAACCATTTCGTTGATGGCGTCCTTGGTCAACGGCTCGGGCAATTCCGTGACCGAATCCCCCGCCGGCTGGGAGGGAAGGGTCGGAACCTGAGCCTGTGCCGCAGACGAAAGCAGTAGGAAAAGGGAAACAAGGCCTGCAGTCATGGCTGCAACAAGGCGGGCAGGTGCGCGCGCAATAGTCATCAAGCTCTCCGAGAAAAAGGAATTGATCTGTCTAGGTACTTTAGAACGCAGGATCGGAGACGAACAATGAACTTTTGAATAATTGGCGCATCTTTTGGGTATGTGTTGGCGGTGTTGTCCCAAACATCCCGGAGCGATAGCGCAAAAAAAAAGGCCGAGCACTAAGCTCGGCCGAAGTCCAACAGGGAGGTTGAAGGTGATATGCGGTTAAGCATCACCGCCTTCGATTGCTGATTTAGGCGTCACATGGCCCCCAATCAAGGATTATAAGGTCGCAATTGCGGCATGTCCGATATGCGTTTTTTGCATGGCTTGTGTCTTGGGTGATCAAATTCCACGCGCCGTGGTTAAAAAATTAGCATTTTCAGTGTGTTGCTTGGATCGTCTGCAGTGTGTGGTCGTCGCGAATACCAAGTAGACACCCCAAAGGGATCGCTACTCAGGCGATGTCTGATGTTCACGGATGTTACAGATTTGCAAGATTTGCTGCAGAGCGGAATGTGAGAACTTAGAGCTTGCCCAATTCCTTGAGGTGCTTGCGGTGGGCGATGATCTCGTCCTGGACAAAATCCCGGAAGGCCTGGATTCGTTGTGAATGCCGCAGTTCCTCTGGGTAGGCCAAATAAACCGGAACCACGGCAGATTCGATTTCCGGCAGAACATGTATCAGATCCGGAAAGTCTTCGGTGACGTAATCCGGCAGCACGCCGATCCCCAAGTTGTGCAGGACACCCTGAAGTACGCCGAAGTAGTTGTTCACTGTGAGCAGCGACCCCGGGTTGTGCGTCATCAATTGTTGCACCAGAACGGCCGAGGCGCCAACCTGGGCGGCTGACGGGTTCTGGCAAACAAGCCGATGGTCCTTGATGTCTGCAAGGGTTTCGGGCGTGCCGAACTGGTCCAGGTACCCGCGCGAGGCATAAAGTTTCATCCGCACAGTCATCAGCCGCTTGCGGATCAGATCCGCCTGGCTGGGTTCTTTCATGCGAATGGCCACGTCGGCCTCGCGCATGGGCAAATCCAATACCCTTTCTTCCAACATCAAATCGACGCGAAGCTGGGGGTACTGTTCGTAAAGGTGTGGCAGGCGCGGTGCCAGCCACAAGGTGCCAAACCCGAACGTGGTGGTGACCCTCAGTTCCCCGAAGACCTCATCCTCGCTATCGCGGATCCGGGCCGAGGCCGCGTCCAGACGTTTGGACATGGCGGAAGTTGCGTCAAAAAGAAGTTCGCCCTGTTCGGTCAGGATCAGACCGCGGGCGTGACGGTGGAAAAGGGTGGCGTTCAGGCTTTCTTCCAGCGCCCTGATCTGTCGGCTTACTGCAGACTGAGACAGGTTCAGCTTGTCACCGGCATGCGTCAGGCTGCCCACGTCGGCCACCGCGTGGAAAATTCTCAGCTTGTCCCAGTCCATATCCCCAACCTTCGATGTGTCGCGCGTACCCTACAAGAGATGGGTCGCAAACGCGACTTTCAAATACCGTGCCGCAACGGGACTAACAAAAAAACTGGGCAGGTCAAAATCGGTGACCTATCATCCATGTCAGCCAGGCGCGTTATATAGGGTTGGGAGTCTCCGTATGTCGACGCAGAAAATCTCGCTAAACGACAAGTATGATCTTGAAAAGTCAGCTGTTCTTTTGAACGGAACACAGGCGCTTGTCCGTCTGATGTTGATGCAAAAGGAGCGGGATCGCCAGGTGGGGTTGAACACCGCCGGGTTGGTCACTGGGTACCGTGGCTCGCCGCTGGGTGCGGTAGATATGCAGATGCAGCGCGCAGCCAGACCCTTGGCTGAAAACGACATTACATTTCAGGTCGGGTTGAACGAAGACTTGGCCGTAACGGCCTTGTGGGGGGCTCAACAGGCAGAGCTGCGGGGCGAAGGCAAATTCGACGGTGTCTTTGGACTGTGGTACGGCAAAGGCCCCGGTGTGGATCGGTCCGGTGATGCAATCCGCCACGCAAATATGGCCGGCACTTCTGTAAATGGCGGAGTGCTGATGGCAATGGGGGACGATCACACCGGTGAAAGCTCGACCGTGCTGCATCAGAGCGAATGGGCACTCATGGATGCCTACCTGCCTATTGTCAGCCCGGCGGGTGTGCAGGAGATCCTGGACTACGGCATATACGGTTACGCCCTGTCGCGTTTTGCTGGTGTTTGGGTTGGCCTGAAGACGATGAAGGACACGGTCGAGGTAACATCGGTCGTGGATGCTCGACCGGACCGGATGAAGCTGGTTCTGCCAGATGGTTTCGAAAAGCCCGAGGGTGGTTTGAACATCCGGCTGATCGATGACCGGCACCAGCAGGAATACCGGGTCATCAACCAGAAACGCTTTGCCGCCGAGGCGTTTTCCCATGCCAACAAGATGGACAAACGGATATGGGGCAAGCCTGGGGCCAGGATCGGTTTTGTGGCAGCGGGCAAGAACTGGCTGGATCTGGTTCATGCGCTGTCTTTACTCAACATCGACGAAGCAATGGCCGAGAGGCTTGGCATTACCACATACAAGGTTGGACAGGTCTGGCCCTTGGACATGAAGGGTTTTCACGAATGGGCCGAAGGTCTGGACCTGATTGTGGTGGTCGAAGAAAAGCGCAAGCTGATCGAGGTGCAGCTGAAAGAGGCGATCTTTGACGACCGGCGAGGGCGTCGGGTTTGGGGGTGGCACAAGGGCGGTGGCGCCGGCTCGATGCACGGGGAGGAGCTGTTCCCAACACACGGCGCGTTGGATCCGGTGTTGATCGCCGAAAAGCTGGGTCACATTCTGATCGACGAAGGTCGCGACACCGAAGCGATCCAAGCGGGGATTGCGGCCCTGGCCGAAGCGCGTCGCAATGATAACGCCGAAGAGATCGCCGCGCGGCTGCCCTATTTCTGTTCAGGCTGTCCGCACAATACAGGCACAAAGGTGCCTGAAGGGTCGCACGCCTATGCGGGAATTGGCTGTCACTTCATGGTTCAGTGGATGGACCGCAGCACATTGGGGTTCACCCACATGGGCGGAGAGGGCGCCAATTGGATTGGGGAGGCACCGTTTTCCACCCGAACTCATGTGTTCCAGAACATCGGGGACGGGACTTATAACCATTCGGGCATTCAGGCGATCCGCGCGGCTTTGGCCACGGGCACAACCATGACGTACAAGATCCTGTACAATGACGCCGTGGCGATGACCGGCGGACAGGGCAATGACGGGGGACTGACGGCAGACCGCATTGCACATGAACTCCAGGCGATGGGTGTGCCCAATATTGCCGTTGTCTATGACGAAAAAGAGGACGTGGACGCCAAACTGTTCCCGTCTGGAATGCGCATGCATGAACGCGCCGACCTGATGAAGGTACAGGAGGAGTTCACCAAAAAGGAAGGCGTTTCCGCCATCCTTTATATCCAGACCTGCGCTGCAGAAAAGCGGCGGCGGCGGAAGCGCGGGACCTTCCCGGACCCTGACCAGCGGGTCTTCATCAACTCGGATGTTTGCGAGGGCTGCGGCGATTGTGGAGTTCAATCGAACTGTGTGTCTATTGTGCCCAAGGAAACAGAACTTGGTCGTAAACGGGCGATCGATCAGTCCAGCTGCAACAAGGATTTTTCCTGTCTGAAAGGGTTTTGCCCGTCCTTCGTTACAGTTGAAGGCGCCACGGTCCGTAAGGAAGCGACGCAGCAGCTGGAGCTTCCGGATCTGCCGCAACCGGATCTGCCCCGGATCAATGGGACGTACAACGTGGTGATTACGGGTGTTGGCGGCACTGGGGTTGTGACCATCGGCGCCGTGCTGGCGCAGGCTGCGCAGATCGACGGCAAGGGTGCGGGCATGATGGAAATGGCGGGACTGGCGCAGAAGGGGGGCGCGGTTCACATCCATTGTCGTTTGGCAGAAAGGCCCGAAGATATCAGCGCGATCCGCGTGGCAACCGGCGAGGCCCACGCGCTGATCGGTGGGGATTTGGTGGTCAGCGCAGGAGCCAAGACTTTGGGACTCACTGCAGGCGGGCAAACCGGTGCCGTGGTGAACTCGCACGAGATCATTACCGGCGATTTCACCCGCAACACCGAGTTTGCAATCCCCAGTGATCGGCTGGAACTGGCCTTGCAGGCGCGGCTGGGGGACAGGCTGGATCTGTTCGATGCCTCGCAGCTGGCCCGGGTCACGATGGGCGATTCGATCTTCTCCAACATGATGGTGTTTGGCGGAGCGTGGCAGAGGGGCCTTGTACCCATCAGCCGTGAAGCCATTGTGCAGGCCATCGAAATGAACGGGGCAGCGGTGGACCGCAACCTGCGCGCGTTCGAGATCGGGCGCTGGGCGGTGCTTTATCCCGAAGAGGCCGCCGCGATGGGCGGATCGAACGTGGTGGAATTGCCGAAAACCCTGGACGAGAAAATCGCCTTCAGGGCCGAACATCTGACCGCCTACCAGGGCAAGCGGCTGGCCAGGAAATATCGTAAGTTGGTGGACGGTATCGAAGATCCTGGGCTCAAGGAAGCCGTGGCAAAGGGTTATCACAAGCTGTTGTCTTACAAGGATGAATACGAAGTTTCCCGCCTGTTGCTGACCACGCGCGAGAAAGCAGAAGCCACGTTTGACGGTGACTTGAAGATGTCCTTTCATCTGGCGCCGCCTCTGTTGAGCAAGACCGGTAAGGATGGGCGACCAGAGAAACGCAAGTTTGGCCCGGGTATGGAGCGTTGGTTCCGGATTCTGGCGCGGATGAAGGGGCTGCGCGGAACGCCATTTGATCCGTTTGGCTATACCGAAGAACGCAAAATGGAGCGAGCTTTGATCAAGCAATATGAGCAGGATATCAAGGCTTTAGTAGGTAAGGTTGACGATGCCACCTTGGAGCCGATCACCGCGTTGGCTTCGCTTCCTTTACAGATTCGAGGATTTGGGCCGGTCAAACAAGCTAACGAAGCCAAAGCTGCCAAAACTCGTGAGAACCTGTTGGCGGTGATCCAAGCGGGCGGAAAGCCGTTCAGCAAGGCGGCCGAGTAACCATATTTTGGGCAAATCGTCACGAGCCTGTCACGGGATCTATGTAAATCTGTGATCCCGCCTTATATGGCGGGAAACAGACGGAGACCCCAAGAATGCATTCGCGCCGCCATATAGCCCGCGACATTTCCTATGCCCACTCGGCCCAAACGCGACCTGGACGGGCGATGATCCGGTTGATGGAAAATACAACCGGTCGGCTAAGACTGATCAAGCGCGCTGATGGTTACGAGAATGAAGTGGCAGCCGGGCGCAGTTTCTGGTCGGTCATGGTTGAACGCTATGGGCTTAGTCTGGATGTGGTCGGTGGCGCGCTTTCGAATATCCCCACCGATGGTCCGCTGATCCTGATTGCAAACCACCCATACGGCATTCTGGACGGGCTGATGATGGGGCATATCCTGGCGGAAACTCGCGGGGATTTCCGGATTCTGGCGCATCGAGTGTTTCGCAAGGCCGAAGATCTGAACAGGGTGATCCTGCCGATCTCGTTCGATGAGACCAAGGAAGCCGTGCGTCTGAACCTCGAAACGCGGCGGACAGCACTGAACTATCTGGACGAGGGGGGAGCCATCGGCATATTCCCTGGCGGAACGGTCAGCACCGCAGCCAAACCCTTCGCACACCCGATGGATCCGGGCTGGCGCGGGTTCACGGCGCGTATGGTGGGCAAATCTAATGCCACGGTGGTTCCTGTTTTCTTCGACGGTCACACCAGTCGTCTGTTCCAGATCGCCAGCCACCTGCACAATACGTTGAGGATGGGGCTCCTCATCAAGGAGTTCAAGAAACGCGTCGATACACCGGTTAAGGTTGTTGTCGGAGACCCGATCGGGCGCGACATTCTGGACCCACTTGCCAAAGACTCGAAGGCAATGATGGATTTCTTGCGCAAAGCCACGTATGAGCTGTCTCCGACACCGCTCAAATCCTATGACTATGGCTTTGAGTTTGAAGAAAAGCATCGCGCCTGAGCCGATCCCGCCGGGGATTCTGGGCAAGGGCGATCAAAGGTCTGAGAGGACAGTGTGGCTGTTGGCATCTTCGATTCCGGACTGGGCGGTCTGACCGTTCTGAACGCCGCGCAGAAACGTCTGCCGGATGTGGAATTTCTCTATTTCGGGGACAATGCCCACGCGCCCTACGGAGTGCGGGACGCAGAAGACGTCTACAATCTGACCGTCGCGGCGGTTCAGAAAATGTGGGACCGGGGCTGCGATCTTGTGATCTTGGCCTGTAACACCGCGTCGGCGGCGGCGCTTCGGCGCATGCAGGAAGGCGGATTACCGCAAGGCAAACGGGTTCTGGGTGTTTTTGTCCCCTTGATCGAAGCGTTGACCGAACGGCAATGGGGCGACAACTCCCCGCCGCGCGAGGTCGCGGTACAGCATGTGGCGCTGTTTGCCACGCCTGCCACCGTTTCCAGCCGAGCATTCCAGCGGGAACTGGCTTTCCGTGCAATTGGCGTAGACGTGGAAGCGCAAGCTTGTGGTGGCGTCGTTGACGCGATTGAAGACGGCGACATGATTTTGGCCGAAGCGATGGTGCGCAGCCATGTGGACGCGCTGATGCGGAAAATGCCCAAACCCGAAGCCGCGATCCTGGGCTGCACCCACTACCCATTGATGGAACAGGCCTTCCAGGATGCTTTGGGTCAAGAGGTCAAGGTGTTTAGCCAGGGCAACCTGGTGGCCGACTCGCTGGCAGATTATCTGCAGCGTCACCCGGATATGTACGGATCCGGCGAAGGTGGGTATTTCACTACCGGTGACCCGGCGCGGGTGAGCGATCGTGCGACCCAGTTCCTCCGACGACAAATCACATTTCAGGCGGCCTGACAAATCTTCCTGATTTAAGTCAAGGCAACGCCTATCCGATTTTCCTATTCCCGGCCGCAGTCACCTGAACGCTCTGCGGTTTGATATGTGACACATGAAGAAAGAGGTCTGACATGACCCACAAAATCGCTATCCTTGGTGCATCTGGTTACACGGGCGCTGAACTGGTTCGGCTGATCGCAGAACACCCGAACATGGAGATTGCTGCGCTGTCTGCCGAACGGAAGGCGGGCCAAACCATGGCGGAGGTTTTCCCCCATTTGCGGCATCTGGAGTTGCCGGTTCTCTGCAAAATCAACGAGATAGATTTTAGCCAGATAGACCTGTGTTTTTGCGCGCTGCCGCATAAAACCTCGCAAGAAGTTATTTCTGCCCTCCCCAATGATCTGAAAATCGTCGATCTGTCGGCGGACTTCCGGCTACGGGATCCCGAGGCATATGAGAAATGGTATGGCAATCCCCATTCCGCGTTGGAGCAACAGGAAGAGGCGGTTTATGGGCTGACCGAATTCTACCGCGATCAGATCAAATCCGCGCGGTTGGTGGCGGGCACCGGCTGTAACGCGGCCACGGGGCAATACGCGTTGCGTCCGTTGGTCGAAGCTGGAGTCATCGATCTGGACAATATCATTCTGGACCTGAAATGTGCTGTTTCGGGCGCAGGGAGGTCGCTGAAGGAAAATTTGCTGCATGCCGAACTGAGCGAAGGTTACCATGCCTACGCCTTGGGCAGCACGCATCGTCATTTGGGTGAATTCGATCAGGAGTTCTCTGCCATTGCCGGTCGTCCTGTGAAGGTCCAGTTCACACCGCATCTGGTTCCCGCCAACCGGGGGATTCTGGCAACCGTCTATGTGCACGGAGACGCAAAGGTGATCCATGACACGTTGTCTGCGGCTTATGATGACGAACCCTTTATTCAGATGCTTCCGATGGGTGAGGCCCCCAGTACCCGCCATGTACGGGGATCGAATTTCTGTCATATCGGGGTTGTTGCCGACCGGACCGAAGGCCGTGCCATCGTGATCGCAGCCCTAGATAACTTGACAAAAGGTAGCAGCGGGCAGGCATTGCAGAATGCCAACCTGATGTTAGGTGAAGAGGAAACGACGGCCCTGAATATGGCGCCGCTGTTCCCCTGATCTGTACTAGCCCACGGCCAAACGGAGTCGACCATGAAGAACCTGAAGAAACGTCGCCGCATACAGGTCATTGTTCTGGCCTTTGTCGCCTTGGCCGTTTCAACGGGATTGATTGGTTACGCCCTGCAGGATGGCATCAATTTCTTCCGCTCGCCCAGCCAGATCGTGGAGGAACCACCGGAACCTACGGAAGTATTCCGAATTGGCGGACTGGTTGAAGAAGGCAGTCTGGTGCGAGGTCAGGGCGAAACCGTGAAATTCTCTGTGACCGATGGCGGCGCGTCGATCCCGGTTGCCTATACCGGTGTCCTGCCGGATCTGTTTGAAGAAAATCAGGGTATGGTCGGGACCGGGAAATACATCAACGGTGTCTTCGAGGCCTCTGAAATCCTTGCGAAACATGATGAAACGTACATGCCCAAAGAAGTGGTGGACGCGTTGAAGGAGCAGGGTGTCTATCAGGAGCCGGAAAGCTGAATTGAAAGTGCCTCCGCCGGGAGTGCCCTGGCAGAATAAAGGAAAGAGCGTTGCGTGATTATTCCATGCGGCGCTCTTTCTGGTTTTTGGGTCTTAACCTTTTCTGAGCAGCCTGAGCGTCAGGAGTTGCGAGGATGTTGCCCATGCAGACTGTCAGAGAGATTGCCCAAGAGATCGTGGCCCGCGAAGGCGGGTTTGTGAATGATCCAGATGATCCCGGCGGCGCGACAAAATACGGCGTGACCATCCATACGATGCGCCGGTTGGGGTTGGACCTGACCGGAGATGGGCGGGTCGATGTTTCGGATGTGCGCCGGTTGAGCCGGGAGGACGCGGTCGAAATCTTTCTGGATCACTATTTCGATCGGCCGCGCATCTTCGAATTGCCCAAGGTGCTGCAGGCCAGTGTGTTCGACATGTATGTCAATGCCGGAGCAAATGCCGTCAAGATCCTGCAACGGCTGCTGGGGCAGATGGGGTACGAGGCGTCGGTGGATGGGGTGATCGGGCCTCAGACGATACAGGCTGCGCAGGCGGCTTCGGCCCCGGATCCGCTGGCTTTGAGAGATGCTTATGGCGTTGCCCGTCGGAATTACTATTTCCGCTTGGCGGACCGTCGCCCTGCAAGCCGAAAGTATGCCCGCACCCGCAAAGGTGAGAAAGGCGGATGGATCCGGCGGGCCGAGGAGTTCCTGTCGCCGAAGTATCATTTGAGCAAGTTGCAGTTTGATCGGAGGGTGGCACTATGGGCGTGATCGGAGAGTTGCTGGGTTTGATCTTTGGCGGGGGGCGCAACGTGTTGCGCGAAACAGCGGAAGTGTTTCGAGAAAACGCCGAAGCCGGGGCCGCCCGCGCGGTGACCGTGCAAGAGGCCGCCATGCAACAGTTTGCCGCCGAGTTTGCGGTCCCGCGCAAGGGTGTTTTTGATCGTTTCATGGATGGCGTGAACCGTTTGCCGCGGCCGGCATTGGCGTTGGGAACGCTCGGACTGTTTGTGGCAGCCATGGTGGATCCGATCTGGTTTGCTGCGCGAATGCAGGGCGTCGCACTGGTTCCCGAGCCACTGTGGTGGTTGTTGGGCGTCATTGTCAGCTTCTACTTTGGAGCACGTCACCAAAAGAAAAACCAAGAGTTCCAGCGTGATATAGCAGCGAGTGTAAGGCTGGCGCCGCGCGTAATCGAGAATATCGACGCTCTTGGCGCCTTGCGGGCAGACAGCCCGGGTGTTGCTGAAACCGGTTCGGACGCGGCCGTGACAGTGGCTGCCGTGACGCCCGAAGACAACCAAGCGTTGGAGGATTGGCACAAGTTGCGGCGAGCATGACAAAGGGCGAAAAAACCACGTATCTGTGACAGTCCGGCGCGCTGATTCCGATTGGACAGGCGGGCCGGGCGACGTATATATCGCGCATGGTTACAGAGCTCGGTCACTTCGCCCTCATCCTAGCCTTTCTGATCGCCATCGTTCAGACGGTTGTTCCCCTTGTTGGCGCGCACAAACGCTGGCCCGGCTGGATCGCCGTGGCTGAACCAGCTGCCCATGCCCAGTTCTTACTGACGGCTTACGCGTTCGCTGCGCTTACATGGGCGTTCATCACATCTGATTTTTCGCTGCAGCTGGTGGTGTTGAACAGCCACTCGGCCAAACCAATGCTCTACAAGATTTCAGGCACATGGGGGAACCACGAAGGGTCCATGCTGCTCTGGGTGCTGATTGTCACCTTGTTCGGGGCGATGGCAGCGTTTTTTGGCGGTGGCCTGCCACCCACGCTCAAGGCGCGGGTTCTGGCTGTGCAGAGCTCGATCGCAGTTGCGTTTTTTGCCTTTATCCTGTTCACCTCGAACCCGTTCATCCGAATGGAGGTGCCCCCCTTTGACGGGCAGGATCTGAACCCGCTGTTGCAGGACCCCGGTTTGGCTTTTCATCCGCCGTTCTTGTATCTGGGCTATGTGGGGCTGAGCATGGCGTTCAGTTTTGCGGTGGCTGCGTTGATCGAAGGACGTGTCGATGCCGCTTGGGGGCGGTGGGTGCGGCCCTGGACACTGGCTGCATGGGTGTTTCTGACCATTGGTATCGCGCTTGGGTCGTGGTGGGCCTACTACGAACTGGGTTGGGGCGGTTTCTGGTTCTGGGATCCGGTAGAAAACGCATCTTTCATGCCATGGCTGCTGGCAGCGGCGCTGCTGCATTCGGCCATCGTGGTGGAGAAGCGCGAGGCGCTGAAAAGCTGGACCATCCTGCTGGCGATCCTGGCCTTCGGTTTCTCGCTGATCGGCACCTTCATTGTGCGCTCCGGACTTCTGACTTCGGTCCATGCCTTTGCCAATGACCCGGAGCGTGGCGTGTTCATCCTGATCATTCTGGCGGTCTTTACCGGTGGGGCATTGACGTTGTTTGCGGCACGGGCGCAGGCGATGGAGGCGAAAGGTGTTTTCGGCATGGTCAGCCGTGAAAGCATGCTGGTGGCTAACAACATCCTGTTGGCGGTCAGCTGTTTCGTGGTCTTCTTTGGAACCATGTGGCCGATCATCGCCGAAATGTTCTTTGACCGGAAGCTGAGCGTGGGTCCGCCGTTTTTCAACGCAGCCTTCACGCCGTTCATGGTGGCCTTGGGCGCTTTGCTGCCTGTTGGCGCCATGCTGCCCTGGAAACGGGGCAAGCTGGGCCGCACGGCTTGGAGCCTGCGGTATGTTTTTGTCCTGGCAGTCGCTTTGGGTCTGTTGGCTTGGGCCATGCAAACCGGGCGGAGCGCCCTGGGTCCTGTCGGCTTGTTCTTGGGGTCGTGGGTCGTGTTCGGGGCCATTGCGGATCTGTGGATGCGTTCGGGTCGGGGCTGGAACCGATTTGGCCGGATGATAAGACTGCCGCGCGCCGATTTCGGTAAGGCAGTGGCGCATGCCGGATTGGGCGTCACCATTTTCGCAGTTGCCGGTCTGACAGCGTGGGAGCGAGAGGATATCCGTGTTGCCTACATCGATCAACCGTTCGACGTGGGTGCGTTCACTCTCACACTCAAGGATGTGCGCGACGTGCGGGGTCCGAATTACCTCTCCACCACGGCAACAATCGAAGCTGAACAGAATGGCAAGCCAGTGGCGACGCTTTTCCCTGAAAAGCGGAATTACCCTGTTGCGCGGATGCCCACGACCGAGGCCGCGATTGATTATCGCCTGACCCGTGATCTGTACGTCGTGATCGGGGATCAGCAGGCAGATGGCGGATGGACGGTTCGAACCTATATCAAACCGCTGGCAAATTGGATCTGGGCCGGTTGCATCCTGATGTCGATTGGCGGGTTGCTGTCTTTGAGTGACCGCAGGTTCCGGGTGGCAGCTGGTGCGCGCAAGGACTCCAAAGGAGAGGTTCCCGCGGAATGAAACACCTGATTGCACTGCTCTTTGCAGGCTGCTTTTTCACCCTGACAGGCGTCTTTGCAGGATCTGTTGCGCACGCCGTCCAGCCGGACGAAGTTCTGGACGACCCAGCACTTGAAGCCCGGGCACGGGAGCTCAGCAAGGATCTGCGCTGCCTGGTTTGCCGAAATGAAAGCATTGACGAGTCCAATGCCGAGCTTGCACGGGACCTGCGTATATTGTTGCGGGAACGATTGGTCGCTGGTGATAGCGATACGGAGGCGATGGATTTCATTGTCGAACGTTACGGCGAATACGTGCTGTTGCGTCCGACCGCGACTGGCGCCAACTGGTTGCTGTGGGCTGCGGGGCCGCTCATGTTGCTGATCGCTGCCGGGGTAAGCCTGGGCTATGTCCGCCGTCGCTCGACCGCCAAGGCCCGGACCGAGGCCAGTTTGAGTGATGAGGAACAGGCCCGGCTGCAGGAAATTCTCAAGGATTGACGCCGGGTTCCGCTTTCGAACCGGTCAGGCTTGCGCCACTTTGCACGGGACAGGAAAAGGAAACACGTCTCGATGGAATACCAGACGATCACCTATGAGATCACCGACGGGCTTGCTGTCGTGACGCTCAATCGCCCGGACAAGATGAATGCGCTGACCAGCCAGATGCGCGCCGAAATCGCCTATGCGATGAAGGATGCAGGGGCCAATGCGCGTGCCGCAGTGCTGACCGGTGCTGGTGGGGCCTTCTGCACTGGGCAGGATCTGAGCGACGCCAGCAGCGCCGGAGATCTGGATCTTGAGCGAACCTTGCGCGACGAATATCTGCCGATGCTGGAAGCGGTTTATGATTGCCCGGTGCCGACGATCTCTGCAGTCAACGGACCAGCAGCCGGGGCAGGGGCCAATCTCGCGCTGGCGGCCGATGTGGTGATTGCGGCGGAAAGCGCCTATTTCCTGCAGGCCTTTGCGCGGATCGGGCTTATGCCCGACGCAGGCGGCACCTGGTTTCTGCCTCACAAGGTAGGGTTGGCCAAGGCGATGGGCGCGGCCCTTTTTGCCGACAAGATTTCTGCCCGCCAAGCAGATGAGTGGGGCATGATCTGGGAAGTCGTGGCCGATGATGCGTTTGATGCTCATTGGCGCAAGCGAGCGGCTTATCTGGCGTCAGGACCCAGCAAGGCTTTTGGCGCTATCAAATCCTCGATTCGTGGGGCTTTTGGCGCGACCTTGCCAGATCAGCTTTTGACCGAGGCACATCTGCAAGGCGAATTGGGCAGATCGCGGGATTTCATGGAAGGTGTTTCGTCCTTCCTCGAGAAGCGGCCAGCCAAGTTCGAGGGGCGCTGACGGCCCACAGAAAAGAACTCCCAAACGACAAAGGGCTCCGCGCATCTGCCGGAGCCCTTTTTCATGTTTGACCGGGCGCTCAGGCGGCCCGCGCCACCAGTGTGACATCTGCCAAGGTAAAGGTCGCTCCGGCCCCGACGACGCGCAGAACCTCTTCGCCATCGGCCGAGACAACGGCATCCGTGCCTCCGGCCGTATTGGCAACCGTTGCCAAGGTCAGTGTGGGCGCTGTGGTGCCCGCTGTGTAAGAGAAGACCAATGTGTCATCTGCTGCAACGTAGTCCTGTAGGACGACGGCAGTACCGCCGGACATCCAGTCGCCAAGGATCAGATCGTCCTCACCAGCGCCCAGGGTAACGTCATCGCCATTTCCAACCAGCAGGACGTCATCGCCAGCACCAGCATCGATAGTGTCTGCATCAGTGTCGGTATCGGTTGCGTCCAGATCAATCGGGAAATCCGTGGGATCCAGAGCCGCCAGCTGCGAAAGGGTCATGGTATTCAGGGCAGTGGCAAGGTCCGTTGCGGCGCTGGTGGTAATGATTTCATCGTCACCATTTCCGCCCTGAATAACATTCGAGCCATCACCATCGGCCAGAAGGTCAGCGCCTTCTCCTCCAACCAGCGTGTCATTCCCGGCATCACCCAACAGCAAATCGTTATCTGCGCCACCGTCCAACTGGTCGTTACCGGCGCCGCCAATCAAAAGGTCATCGCCGCCCAGTCCGGAGATCACGTCATTGCCGGCCAAGCCATTGATGGTTTCATCCACCGCACTTCCGGTCAGCGTATCATCGCCTGCCGTCGGGGTGGCCGAAGGCGTTGGTGGCGGTGTCGGGGTCGTCGTATTCGGGATTGTTGAGACCTCGGCGTTGGTCGCGTCGAGGACGGTAATGTCATCGACTGAAACTGCGCTGCCGCGGATGGTCGCAATAATGGTGTCATCTACGGTCAGGGTGGAAACACCGTTGGCGTCCGTAGTCACCGTCAGTTGGGGGGCGTCATCCGCCTCGTCCGAAAGTGGTTCGTGATAGACGACAATTTCATCCTCGGTCGCATCGTAATCGGTGATTTCAGCCGGGCCGGTGGTCCATTCTGCCAGGCTATCGAAGGCAACAAAGGTGTCCGCGCCTGCACCACCGGTTACAGTATCAGATTCGCCGAAGATAAGCAGGTCGTTGCCTGCACCGCCGTTCAGAGTGTCTTCGTTCCAGTCTCCACGGGTGATCTGGGACAGATCGACCGAGCCATTCACGGCCGTTCCAGCATCCAGATCATCGCGAATGTCGCCTAGGGAATCCAACGGTGGTTCGGTTGCGGACAGGCTGGATACGCCGCCGCCTATCAGCACATCGTCGCCATCGCCAGCCGTCAACGTGTCGTCGCCGAGACCACCCTGGAGACGGTCATTGCCTTCGCCGCCTTGCAGGGTGTCATTGCCATTGCCGCCCTCCAGCCAGTCGTCTCCGGCGGCTCCGGTCAGATTGTCATTGTCGTCACCGCCGGACAGGATATCCGAGCCTGTGCCGCCATCCACCGAGTCTCCACCACTGCCGCCATGCAAGTTGTCATCATCTGCTCCGCCTTGAACCTGATCATTGCCATCGCCTGCATCGATTTGGTCGTCACCACCCAGGCCTGAAATCTGGTTGGCGGCGGTCGTCCCGGTAAGAGTGTCCGCGTTTTCGGTTCCAGTAATGGCGCCGGGTGTCGGCGGTGTTGGTGTGACGGCATCGCCCGCGCTGTCGATCACCACGATGTCGTCCAACTCCAACGTTCCGCCCTCGATCGTTGCGATGGCCTGACCATTCGCTGACAGAGTTTGAACACCCGCAGCGTCGGTGGTGATTGTGAAACTGGGGGCAGTTGGGGTGGTCCCGGCAGCGTATTCGTTCAGATAGGTGATCTGGTCCTCGGCTGGGTTATAGTCCGTCACTTTGGCCAGTGCAGAGGTGCTGCCCTGTTCCAAGCGGAAGATATCGGCGCCTTCGCCACCCGTTCCGGTATCACCGCTGCCCAGGATAAGGGCGTCGTCGCCTTCGCCACCGGTCAGCGTGTCAGCCTCGCCATCATCGGTGGCTTTCAGGGCTTGGACGGATGCCAAGTCCGTAGTGATGCTCAACCCGGCATCCATGTCGTCACGGATATCCTGCAGATCCGAGATTAGTGCATCATCGACCGCGTCATTCCCACCAATCAGGAGATCGTTGCCTTCGCCGCCATCCAACGTGTCTTCCCCGAAACCACCAACCAGGCGGTCCCAACCGTAGCCACCGGACAGATCGTCTTCGCCCGAACCAGCGGTGAGCCAGTCCGACCCCAAGCTGCCCTTCAGGACATCGTCACCTTGCTGGCCGCCAATTACGTCATTCCCTTTGCCACCCAGAAGGGTATCGTCCCCCGCGGCGCCGTGAACAATATCGTTGCCCGATCCGCCTTCCAAACGGTCGTTGTCGCCGAAGCCACCCAGAGTATCGTTGCCACCCAGACCTCGAAGGAAATCTTCGCCTCCAGTGCCGTCCAGCTTTTCGCTGCTTTCCGTACCGTCGACGGAACCCGGGTTGTTGCCGCCTGAGGGGGACGAGGTGGAAGAGGACGAGTCATCATCATCGTCGGTCAAAGCAATAGCTCCCCCAAGGATGGCAATGCCCAGCAGAAGAAATATTTCCATAACTTAACCCCATCAAATTTGGCTCGGACGATGCTCGAATCATGTTGCATCTGAGCGTTGGCAGCACTCAAATTGATATAAAGATTTCAGCTGTTTAGCGTCAAATTCTTTTGGTTGTTGTTGCCTGTCCAGAAACAGTGGTGACATTTCTCAGGAATTGAGTGGACAAAAAGAAAAACCCCCGCCGAAAACCGGCAGGGGTGACACAATTCCGATCATCTTCCGTACAGCGCATCTGCGCGTTACGGCAGCTTCGTCGGATCAGCGGTTTTCGATGTCCACATAGTCGCGCATCGTTTCGCCAAGGTACAGCTGGCGTGGGCGACCGATCTTCGCCTGAGGATCTGCGATCATTTCTTTCCACTGCGAGATCCATCCCACGGTCCGCGACAGCGCGAAGATCGGGGTGAACATCGAGGTCGGGAAGCCCATCGCCTCAAGGATGATACCGGAGTAGAAGTCCACGTTCGGGAACAGCTTTTTATCGGCAAAATACGGATCGCTCAGCGCCTGTTTTTCCAGTTCCTTGGCAACTTGCAGGATCGGGTTGTTTTCGACACCCAAAAGATCAAGCACCTCGTCAGCGGACTGTTTCATCACTGTCGCGCGCGGGTCGAAGTTCTTGTAGACGCGGTGACCGAAGCCCATCAGGCGGAAGGGGTCGTCCTTGTCCTTGGCGCGGGCGATGAATTCGGGAATGCGATCTACCGAGCCGATTTCCTTGAGCATTTCCAGGCACGCCTGGTTGGCACCGCCATGGCTGGGGCCCCAAAGACAGGCAACACCGGCCGCGATACAGGCGAATGGGTTCGCACCTGAAGACGAAGCCAAACGCACGGTCGAAGTCGAAGCGTTCTGTTCGTGATCGGCATGCAGCGTCAGGATCCGGTCCATCGCACGCGACAGGATCGGGTTAACCTCAAAGTCTTCCGCCGGAACCGCAAAACACATGCGCAGGAAGTTAGAGGCATAGTCCAGATCGTTGCGTGGATAAACGAAAGGCTGACCGACGGTATATTTGTATGCCATGGCAACGATGGTCGGCATCTTTGCGATCAGACGGATCGAGGCGACTTCGCGCTGCCAGGGGTCGTTGATGTCGGTGCTGTCGTGATAGAAGGCCGACATGGCGCCCACGACACCTACGATAATTGCCATCGGGTGTGCATCGCGCCGGAAACCACGGAAGAAGTTGATCATCTGTTCGTGAACCATCGTATGACGGGTCACGCGGGTTTCGAAATCTTCCAGCTGTGTCGCCGTGGGCAGCTCTCCATAGAGCAGCAGATAGCAAACTTCCAGGAAATGCGATTTCGCCGCCAGTTGGTCGATCGGATATCCGCGGTGCAGAAGCTCGCCCTTGTCGCCGTCAATGAAGGTGATCGTGCTGTCACAGCTGGCGGTCGAAGTGAAACCGGGGTCATAGGTGAACACACCGGCCTGGCCATAGAGCTTGCGGATATCCACAACGTCCGGTCCTGCCGTTGGAGTGAAAATCGGCAGGTCATACGAAGTCCCGTCAATAGTAAGTGTGGCGGATTTCGTGGTCTCGGTCATGGTTGTCCCTTCCTGTTACAGGCATGAACCATCTAAGCGGCCCATGCGGGGCAGTGCCTGCGCGACGGTTCCGCGCAGGTCTGTCGTAGTAGAGCAGCGTTAACCGAGTATTAACCTCGGCCTCAGCCTGCTGCGTCGGCCAATCGGGCCAAGGTTTCCTCCCGGCCCAGGATCAGCATCATGTCAAATACCGAAGGCGTTACGGCTCGTCCCGCAAGAGCGGCCCGCAGCGGGCCGGCGAGCTTGCCGAATTTGGTTTCCTTCGCCTCCGCGAAAGCGTTGAGCGCTGCCTCCAGCTCTTCTCGCGTCCAGCTAGCATTTTGCAGATGCGGCGTCAATTCACTCAGTATACCATCGGATACTGAGTTCAGTGCCTTGGCGGCTTTTTCATCCGGCTGAATTGGTCGAGATGTTAGGACAAAGTGAGCTTTATCAAGGAGTTCCGGAAGTGTTTTCGCGCGCTCCTTGACGCAATAGAGAGCCCGTTCAAGATCCCGCGACTGATTGTCCTCCAGCGCCGGTAGTTCGGCAGCGGACAAATACCCTTCAATTTCTCGCTGCAATGCAGCATCGTCAGTGATGGCAATGTGCTGCCCGCACAGGTTTTCCAGCTTTTTCAAATCGAACCGAGCAGGGCTTTTGCCGATTCCGTCCAGATCGAACCACTCCCGGGCCTGCGCATCGGTGAAAAACTCGTCGTCCCCATGGCTCCAGCCCAGACGGGCAAGGTAGTTACGCATACCCGCTGCCGGATATCCCATGGCCTGATATTCCTGCGCCCCCAGAGCACCATGCCGCTTGGACAGTTTCTTGCCGTCTGGGCCGTGAATCAGTGGGATATGCGCCCAGACAGGTACGTCCCAGCCCATTGCCTCATAGATCATCATCTGACGAGCCGCATTGTTCAGGTGATCGTCGCCCCGGATGATATGGGTAACGCCCATATCGTGGTCATCGACCACCACCGCCAGCATATAGACCGGCGTGCCATCCGAACGCAGCAGGACCATGTCGTCCAACTGGTCATTGCGGATCGTCACATCACCCTGCACTTGGTCGCGGATCACGGTTGCACCATCTTGGGGCGCCTTGATTCGGATCACGAAGGGGGCGTCGGGATGCGTGCTGGGATCAGCGTCCCGCCAGGGAGAGCGGAACAGTGTCGACTTTCCCTGCGCCCGGGCGTCTTCGCGGAAAGCAGCGATTTCGTCCTGGGTTGAGAAGCATTTGTACGCTTTGCCTTCGGCCAACAGTTGATGGGCAACTTCTGCATGACGCGCGGCCCCTTCGAACTGGCTGATCACGTCGCCATCATGATCCAGACCCAACCATGCCATGCCTTGAAGGATCGCCGCGGTCGCCTCAGGGGTTGAACGTTCGCGGTCCGTATCTTCGATCCGCAGCAGAAACTTGCCGTTTCGACCACGGGCATAAAGCCAGTTGAACAGTGCGGTGCGGGCTCCGCCAATATGCAGGAAACCGGTCGGGGACGGAGCGAAGCGGGTGACGACCTGATCGGACATGGTGGGTGTTTACCTCTGGAAAGAACGGACGCAATGCTGCGGTTGGGCAGGGAATACACGCCCACGCTTTGAAGGGGAAGGGGGCGGGCGGCGTCAACTATTTGGTAACCATGTTCCGCCACGCTGCGATGGCTTGTTTTCCTGAGCCGAGAGGCCCATGCGCCTGATAAAGCTCCTTGATCGAACCCTGCTGGAACAGCGCGGGCATCTGCTGCCCTGGGCGCCGGTGTTTCTGGGCGCGGGCATCGGGGTTTACTTTTTGTTGAGGTTCGAGCCGGGCTGGCCGCTGTACTGCGGCCTCGCCAGTATCGCTTTGCTTTTCAGCCTCGTCGCGCTGTGGGCGCGCAATGGTCTGTCAGCATTGGGCTGGGCTGTGGCCCTGATGGCGATAGGGCTGTGCCTGGCAGGGCTTCGGGCGCATCACGTGGCTGGTCCGGTTCTCAGCTGGCGGTACTACGGTCCGATCGAGGGGCGGGTTGTGGCGTTGGACCGGTCGTCATCAGACGCGCTGCGGGTGACATTGGATCAGATCCGGCTCAAGGCGGTCGCCGATCACCGCAGGCCGGAACGGGTTCGGATCTCCTTGCATGGGAACAGTATTGAACCTTCGCCGGGCAGCAGGGTGATGACAACCGGGCATCTCATGCCCCCGCAAGGACCTGCAGAGCCGGGCGGGTTCGATTTTCGCCGCCATGTCTGGTTCCAGCAGATTGGCGCCGTGGGATATACACGCAATCCGGTGCTGATTTCAGAAGAACCCAATCGCGGTGCATTGTTGGTGTTTTCAATCCGAATGGCCGCGGCTCAAAGGATACGTGCTGTTCTGCCGGGGGAGGTCGGCGGCTTTGCTGCCGCTGTCACAACCGGGGACCGCAGTGGTGTGGACCAACAGACACTGCAGAACCTGCGGGACAGTAACCTTGCGCATCTCTTGGCCATCTCCGGGCTGCACATGGGGTTATTGGCAGGATTCGTGTTTGGGAGTTTACGGATTTCTCTGTCTCTGATCCCGTTTGTTGCGCTGCGTGTTCCGGTCAAACGGGTGGCGGCGGTGGTTGCCTTGGCAGTGGCGTCGGGATACCTGCTGCTGTCTGGTGGTAGCGTCGCCACGGAACGCGCTTTTGTCATGGTAGCCGTTGCGCTGGGGGCTGTAATGGTCGATCGGCGGGCGCTCAGCCTGCGGGCCGTTGCAATTGCTGCGCTGATCGTTCTGGTGCGGAGGCCGGAAACTCTCATCAGTCCGGGCTTTCAGATGTCGTTTGCAGCAACAACGGCCTTGGTCGGGGTATTCGAGTGGCTGAGGCGGGTTGAATTCCGTCCTGAGCGCAGATGGATGCGTGCTGTGGCTGGGGTGGTGATTTCCTCGGCGGTTGCCGGAGCCGCGACGGGGCCCATCGGGGCGGCACATTTCAACACGATGGCGCATTATGGCTTGCTCGCGAACCTGCTGTCGGTGCCCTTGATGGGCGTGTTGGTGATGCCTGCAGCCGTGACGGCCCTGTGCCTGTGGCCTTTGGGCTTGGGTTGGATCGGGCTGGAGCTGATGGGTTTGGGGCTGGGGTGGATTCTCTGGGTTGCCGAAACTGTTGCTGGCCAAAATGGTGCGGTTGGCCGGGTGGTTGGGCCGTCGCAGTGGGTGTTGCCGTTGGTTTGTCTGGGGTTTCTGTTCGTCATCCTGTGGCAAGGGCGTCTGCGCTTCGCAGGGCTGTTTCCGGTTGTTCTGGGGTTTGGCCTGTGGAGCGAGGTTGAGCGTCCGGCCGTATTGGTCGAGGCCAACGGGGCGTTGGTGGGCGTCATGACGGATGAGGGCAGGGCGCTCTCCAAGGCAAAGGGCGCGGGTTTCACTGCAAAGATCTGGCTGGAAAATGACGGTGACGACACGAGCCAACAGGAAGCTGCGCAACGGTGGGGGGAAGGGAAGGACCGCATCCGGACGATTACTGTGAACTCAGGTGAGATCGTTCATGTGATTGGCAAGCGTGCAGCGAAAGGCCTCACCAAATGTGATCCATCTCAGGTCATTGTGGCGACTGTGGCGGTCGCCATCGATGGACCATGTCAGATCTGGGATCCAAAGAGGTTGGCGGCGACCGGTAGTCTTGCTTTCAACAAGGACGGCCTGTGGACGGCTCAGGACGTTACCGGAGACCGCTTGTGGACCGGCAACCGGCCTCAGTAAGTGCGGATCAGACCAACCAGGCGGCCCTGCACTTTGACCTTGTCTGAAGGGTAGACGCGTGTTTCATAAGCCGGATTGGCGGCTTCCAGAGCGATGGAGTGACCATGGCGGTGAAAGCGTTTCAGGGTGGCTTCGTGATCTTCGACCAAGGCCACGACGATATCACCGTTATCTGCTGTGTTGGTTTCGCGGATGACCACCACGTCGCCGTCATTGATGCCGGCGTCGATCATCGAGTCGCCTCTGACTTCCAGTGCGTAATGTTCACCCGAGGCCGATAGCATCTGGTTCGGCACAGCCACCTGGTGTGACGCTTGGCTGATTGCCTCGATCGGGACACCAGCGGCGATACGCCCCATCACAGGCAGTTCAACCGCGCTGATCACCACGGGATCGGAATTGGCCGGCTGGCCGGCTTCGGGTTTGTCACCTTCGATCACCTTGGGTTGGAAACCGCCAACCTCACCACCCAGACTGTCAGGCAGTTTGATGATTTCGATGGCGCGGGCCCGATGCGCCAGGCGGCGGATGAACCCACGTTCTTCCAAAGCTGTAATCAAACGGTGGATGCCGGATTTTGAGCGCAGATCCAGCGCAATCTTCATTTCATCGAAACTGGGCGGAACGCTGTCCTGTTGCATCCGTTTGTGAATGAACTCCAGCAGTTCCAATTGCTTTTTGGTCAGCATTGCTCGCTACCTCCGGTTCATGCATTTCCTTTTGTTCTACGCATGTTCCCGATTTGTGTCAATCCTGTTGCGGGTTTGGTCTCCGAAGTGGTGTTTTGCGCCTTTCCGATTGCCACTAACAAAACAAGGCACGCGGGCTTCGCGTGCCTTGTCTGTTCAGAACACTGAAAGCTTTTGGATCAGGGAATAATCCGGGTGTATTTTGTGCCTTCCAACGTGGCTCCGACGCGCAAGCCGGCTTGACCAAAGATTGCGGCCAGGACGGGCGAGCGAAGCGTGTTGGTATCGGCAGCAATGGAGTCGCCCTGATCGCTGACCACGTATTCCAGATCCGCGCCTGCTGCCCAGCCCGAGCTGCGACGGAATTCTTCCAACGCGTCATCGGTCATGAAGAACAGGACGTGGGCGTATTGCTGTGCACCGATCTGGAAGCCTGCGCTGCCTTTGACGGTCGAGTAGTAATCGACCGTATATCCATTGATGCGCAGTGCGCCACGACCATAGGCTCCGCCAAAGCCGAACCCGGCTTCAGTCACCAGCGGCATGATAAGCATACCGGTGGATTTTTCTGCCAGGTCAATCGTGTTCGGGTACAGATCGTACATCTGGTTCAAGGTTGCATCGACGCGGGCGTCAATCTTGGCGGCATTGTTGCCTCCCACGCCGTTGCCGCAGGCGGCCGTCACTGTCAAAGCCGCGACTGCCGTCAGCGCAAAACCGCGCCGCGACAGGGTCGAGTTGTTTGGATTGCTCATTTTTTTCGCCTGTATTCGTGCCTGTCTGGGCCGGTATGCTCCGACCTTCGGGCATTCTTATACGCGGCTTCAATCAAGCTGTCACGCCACAACGCCGTGCAATCGGCGTGATTGCGCCAGTTGGTACAGGGTTCAAAGCAGGAAATCGGTGGTCTGGAGATCTTGGTTCATGTCGTTCAACCAGATCCGCATGTCGGCCTTGCCGTTTCCGTCACTGTCGACCATGACCCTGACACGGTCCCCAACCTGAACCGTGTAGAGGCTGGGCCCGGTTCCGTCGAAACCGGTGTTGGTCATGAATTGGATCTGTCCGGGAGCGACACTGCGCAGATCCAGGATGTCTTCGCCGCGGGTGAAATCGGTGATTGCGTCGCTTTTTGCCTTCAGGCCGCTATCCTTGCGTGACAGGAATTTGAAGGTGTCGGTACCGTCGTTGCCCGTCAGTATATCGCGACCGAGACCGCCGATGAGAGTATCGTCTCCCGCGCCGCCTGACAGCCGGTCATTTCCGGCTTCGCCCAGCAGTTTGTCCCGGCCCTTTCCACCGACCAGCAAGTCATTTTCCGCCCCGCCTTTCAAAAGGTCGTTTCCGCTGGCGCCATAGAGACGATCCTTGTCTCCCCCGCCGAACAACTGGTCCCTGCTTTGGTTTCCGCGCAACAGATCGCGCCCGTCACCGCCGTCCAAACGGTCGAGACCACGACCACCTGACAGAATGTCGTTGCCTGCAGCCCCTTCAAGCCGGTCATTGCCATTGCCACCAGTCAACTTGTTGGCTGCAGCATTACCCTGAATACGGTCGTTTCCGGTTCCGCCAATTGCGTTTTCGATCAGGGATCGTGGGTCATCCTGATACTGCAAGGCATTGTAAATATTGCCCGAAGCCATTTGACCGGCTCCAAGTTGGGCAAGTTGGGCCGTGTTGAACTGCGAAGACCCACCCGGCGCGAGTGAGATCTGCAGATTGGTGGTGAATTTGGACAGATCATACGTGTCTTCGCCACCACCATCCCAGATTGTGGCAAAGATCCGGTTACTGCCCGCATCGATGCCGACTTGGCCATTGACCAGCGTCTGTCCGGAAGACGGAGACCACGAGTATACCGTAGCGCCGCTGTTCACCGTGAAGTTCGCGCCATAGAGATACTGAAGAGCGGCAATGTCCAGCATCATGTAGGTCTGCGGAAACCCCCAAGCTTCGTTGGTATACCCGATGACTGCCGAATTCACATAAGATCGGTAGGTCATCACCGAATATTCGAGCGAGTCCTGATCCGAAGGCGCCGCGCCAAAATCCGTTACCTCGTGACCGTGGTCCAATCCAAGAGAGTGCCCCAATTCATGCAATACCGTGGCGTGGGCATAATTCCCTGCTTGGGGTCTGGTATAGTCATACAGGACGTCGGAAAACCACGCATCGCCCGATGCGGAGGCCAAGCCCGGAAAATAACTCCACGCCGTTCCGACCCCATATGGATCGGCCGTGGTCTGTGCGACGCGGATATGAGCTGACCCGGTGTTGACCCTGACGACTGACAAGGCCGTGAAACCTTCGACGGCAAACCCGTCATCTGCCGCTGTGCCTGTAGCCGTATCCAATGCAAATCCGACCGCGGTTTGCATCGCTGCGGAGGCGGGTAAGAAGCCTGGGTTTTCACCACCTCCATAGGGGTCGGGGTATTCTGTGCTGAAACTGGGAAAGTCGTAGGTAATAGCCGAGCCGGCCCACCTTGTATCTGTCAGAACGCCGTCTATTCCAGCGATTCCGCTAGCTGTGACTGTGGCAATGGTTTTCCCGGCACCGCTCATATTCCGCCCTCTGCATTCGTTCGAGAGAAATTAGTTCGAGCGTGCGACACCGTATATGACCTGCATCAAGTTCAGCCGTTCAGAAGCGCTGCCACACGAGGCGCGAAATAGGTCAGAACGCCGTCGCATCCAGCCCGTTTGAAACACATCAGGCTTTCCAGCATCGTCTTTTCACCGTCGATCCAGTCATTCTGAGCCGCAGCCTGGATCATCGCGTATTCACCAGAAACCTGATAGGCGAACGTCGGCACTCCGAACGTGTCTTTCACACGGCGGCAGATATCCAGATAGGGCATGCCCGGCTTGACCATGACCATGTCGGTGCCTTCGTTCAGATCCCGTTCGATCAGGCGCAAGGCCTCGTCTGAATTGGCTGGGTCCATCTGATAAGTCTTCTTGTCGCCCTTCAGCGCACCGGAGGCACCGACCGCATCGCGGAAGGGGCCATAAAAGGCGCTGGCATATTTTGCGGCGTAGGACAGGATCATGACGTTATGATGGCCCGCTGTCTCCAACGCGGTACGCATCGCGCCGATGCGCCCGTCCATCATGTCGGAAGGACCGATGATGTCAGCACCTGCGTCAGCTTGCGCCAGGGTCATTTTGACCAGGGCATCGACCGTGGCGTCATTGACAATTTCACCGTCCACAACATAGCCGTCATGGCCGTTGATGTTGTAGGGGTCCAGCGCCACGTCCGTCATCACGGCTATATCGGGGGCCGCCCGTTTGATGGCCCGGATCGCGCGATTGCACAAGTTGTCGGGGTTCCAGGCCTCGGCGCAGTCTTCGGTCTTGAGGCTGGGGTCGGTATAGGGAAACAGGCAGATGGCCGGAATACCCAGTGCCTGTGCCTCGACAGCAGCCTCAGCGATCTTGTCCACGGACCGGCGCACCACGCCGGGCATTGAGACGACAGGTTCTTCGATACCTTCACCATCGCGTACGAAGACAGGCCAGATCAGGTCGTCCGGGGTCAGCGTGTTTTCCCGTACCAGCCCGCGAACGGCGGGGGATTGACGGGTTCTGCGCAGACGGGCAGCCGGAAATGGCGCGACAGTGGGTTTCAATGGCCTGTCCTCCTTGATAGTTCGGCACTTGGGTGGCATGGAACAGAGCCACCGACAAGGGGGTTGTGCGTCACAGTCGCGGGAATTGAACCGTGGGCTCTTGTCGCGCGCCATTTGGCAACAGATAAAAAGGCACGCCGAAACCACGGTGGGGCACATTCAGATCGGGCATAAGGGCTGAAACTTGAACTGGTACAACTCTCTCTTCGAACTGATCGACATGCGGTCGTTTTCCAACCTTTGGTTCTGGATCGCGCTGGCTGTTGTCTGGTCGTCGGCCAGCCATTGGGTGCTGGGCGTGCCCTATGACATGGTGCAACGGGCCCGTCGGGTGGGTGGGCAAACGCAGCAGGACATGGAAGACTTGGTCCGGATCAACGTGAACCGTCTTTTGTATATCGGTCGCGTGTCAGGCCTGTGGATTCTGGGCTTTGCATGTTTTTTCCTGTCGGGGTTGGCGATCCTGGGTTTCGTTTATGAATTGGAGTTTGCCCAGGCGTTGTTCCTGCTGGGCTTTCCGATGTCCTTTGTTGCCCTGATCAGCTTGTCCACGGCCCGATTGATCGAGGCTGAAGGGCTGCTGGGCGAAGACCTTTGCAAACGTCTGACCCGGTGCCGCTTGTATATCCAAATGATCGGCACAGTCTCGATTTTCATCACCGCGATCTGGGGCATGTATCAGAACCTGTCGATCGGCGTCTTGGGCTGATCCCGCCACATCCGAAAAGGTAGGAACCATGGAGCCAGCACAGATTGTCATGGGTGGTGCCCCGGAGGGGTTTGACGCACGCCTGATTCTTCGCGAGGTCGAAAAATCCGGCCGTCCGCTGGTGCATATTGCTCGTGATGACAAACGGCTGGAGGCAATGCGCGCGGCTCTGGCCTTTTTCGCACCCGACATGCCGGTCATCGTGTTTCCGGGCTGGGATTGTCTGCCTTATGACAGGGTGTCGCCCAATGCCGATATCTCGGCCACGCGGATGGCGACCTTGGCCGCGCTGGTCCATCAGATGCCCACGCAATTTGTTCTGCTGACAACGCTGAATGCTGCGACACAGCGGGTTCCGGCCCGCGAAATCCTGCGTGAGGCTGCGTTCTCGGCGCGCGTGGATCACCGTGTGGACGAAGGCGCTCTGCGCAATTTTCTGGTGCGTATGGGCTTTACCCAAAGCCCCACGGTGATGGAGCCCGGCGACTATGCGGTGCGCGGGGGCATCATCGACATTTTCCCCCCGGGCGAAAGCGGCCCTGTGCGGCTGGACCTGTTTGGTGACGTCCTGGACGGGGCGCGTCGGTTCGATCCCGCCACACAGCGCACCACCGAAAAGCTTGAGGTGGTGGAACTGGCCCCGGTGTCCGAGATTATTCTGGACGATAGTGCCATCACCCGGTTCCGGCAGAATTATCGCATCGAATTCGGCGCGGCAGGGACTGATGATCCGTTGTACGAAGCCGTAAGCGCAGGCCGCAAGCACCAAGGGATGGAGCATTGGCTGCCCTTTTTCCATGATCGGCTGGAGACCCTGTTCGACTACCTGCCTGATACGACGGTAACGTTGGACGATCAGGTCACACCGGCGCGTTTGTCGCGGTGGGAGAGTATCGAGGACCAGTATGAAACCCGCCGGATCGCGATGCAGGCCAAAGGACGCATCGATACGGTCTACAAGCCGGTGCCGCCTGCGCTGCTTTATCTGGACGACGCTGGCTGGGAGGCGGCGGTTGCCAATCATCGCGTGATTCAATTCCATCCGTTGGCTCAGGCTTCGGGCCCCGGCGTGGTCGATGCAGGCGGGCGGATCGGGCGCAATTTCTCCCCCGAACGAAAGCAGGAAAACATAAGCCTTTTCGGGGCGTTGGCGGACCATCTGAAGGCAAATCTTCAGAAAGGTCCGGTTCTCGTTGCCTCGTACTCCGAAGGTGCAAGAGAACGGCTTGCGGGTCTGATTGAAGACGAAGGTCTGGCCGAAGCAATTGAAATCCGCGATGGCACGCGCATCGGCAAGTCTGGGCTGCATCTGGCAGTTTGGGCGTTGGAGCACGGGTTTGAGGCGCCCGACATGACGGTTATCTCGGAACAGGATGTTCTGGGCGATCGCCTGATCCGTGCGCCCAAAAAACGCCGCAAGGCCGAGAACTTCCTGACCGAAACCCAGTCGCTGACACCCGGCGATCTGGTGGTGCATGTGGATCACGGGATTGGCCGATACAAAGGGCTGGAAGTGGTTACCGCAGCAGGCGCGGCCCATGAGTGCATCTTGCTGGAGTATGCGGAGGCCGCCAAGCTGTACCTGCCAGTCGAGAACATCGAGCTTCTGTCCAAATACGGCCATGACGAAGGGCTGTTGGACAGGCTGGGCGGGGGTGCGTGGCAGGCCAAGAAAGCCAAGCTCAAGGAACGTATCCGCGAAATGGCGGATCGCTTGATCCGCATCGCTGCCGAACGTGCCTTGCGCAAGGCACCGATCATGGACCCGCCACCGCACGCCTGGGAGGAGTTCAGCGCCCGCTTCCCGTATCAGGAGACCGAAGACCAGCTGCGTGCCATTGGCGACGTGATGGACGACATGCATTCCGGTCAGCCGATGGACCGCCTGGTGTGTGGGGACGTAGGCTTTGGCAAGACCGAGGTTGCGATGCGCGCAGCCTTTGTCGCGGCCATGTCCGGAGTGCAGGTGGCCGTGATCGCGCCCACGACATTGTTGGCACGCCAACACGCGGCGAGCTTTCAGGAAAGGTTCCGGGGCTTCCCGCTGGAGGTGCGGCAGCTGAGCCGCTTTGTGTCTGCAGGAGATGCACAGAAGACCCGCGACGGCATGGCACGGGGAACGGTTGATATCGTCGTCGGTACCCATGCTCTGTTGGCCAAAGGGATCCGGTTCCAAAATTTGGGGCTGCTGATCATCGACGAAGAACAGCATTTCGGTGTCACGCATAAAGAACGTCTGAAACAGCTGCGTAGCGACATCCATGTTCTGACCCTGACCGCGACACCGATCCCGCGTACCCTGCAGCTCAGCCTGACCGGCGTGCGGGACCTGTCGATCATCGGGACACCTCCGGTGGACCGTCTGGCGATCCGCACCTATGTCAGTGAATTCGACACGATCACCATTCGCGAGGCTCTGCTGCGCGAGCATTATCGCGGCGGGCAGAGTTTCTACGTGGTCCCGCGCATCAGTGACCTGCCGGATATCGAACAGTTCCTGAAGGATCAGCTGCCGGAACTCAGCTATGTGGTTGCCCACGGTCAGATGGCGGCTGGTGAGCTGGACGACCGGATGAACGCCTTCTACGACGGCAAATTCGACGTCCTTCTGGCCACAACCATTGTTGAAAGCGGGTTGGATATTCCCACCGCAAACACGATGGTCGTGCATCGGGCCGACATGTTCGGCCTGGCGCAGCTGTACCAGATCCGAGGGCGGGTCGGGCGTTCGAAAACCCGCGCCTATGCCTATCTGACAACAAAGCCACGCACCCGCCTCACGCCGGCGGCCGAAAAACGACTGCGGGTGTTGGGGTCACTGGATACGCTGGGGGCAGGGTTTTCGCTTGCTTCGCAGGATCTGGATATTCGTGGGGCAGGCAATCTGCTGGGTGAAGAACAATCCGGCCAGATGCGCGATGTCGGATACGAGCTTTATCAATCCATGCTGGAAGAGGCGATTGCCAAGATCCGAGCTGGTGAGATGGAAGGTTTGAGCGACGCTGACGACCAGTGGGCGCCGCAAATCAATCTGGGCGTGCCTGTGCTGATCCCGGAAGACTATGTCCCGGACCTAGATGTGCGTCTGGGGCTTTACCGTCGCCTGAGTTCGCTGACCACCAAGGTCGAACTGGAAGGGTTCGCTGCAGAGCTGATCGACCGGTTCGGCAAGCTCCCGCGTGAAGTGAACACTTTGCTTCTGGTCGTGCGGATCAAGGCGATGTGCAAGCGGGCCGGGATTGCCAAACTGGATGGCGGGCCTAAAGGGGCGACGATCCAGTTCCACAATGACAAATTTGCGTCTCCGCAGGGGTTGGTGGAGTTTATCCAGGCACAGAATGGATTGGCTAAAGTGAAGGACAACAAGATCGTCGTGCGGCGAGATTGGAAGGCAGATGCGGACAAGATCAAGGGCGCCTTTGCCATTGCCCGAGATTTGGCCGAGAAGGTCGTGGCGGAAAAGAAGAAAGCGCGTGCCAAGTAATTAGTCGCCCCAGAAAATTCGGAGATTTTCTGGGGGTTCATGCGTACTGGACAGGAACAGGGAAAACCCGTCGAGTTTACTCAGTTGCAGCACGTGTCGGCAGCCATCGCGGCCTGGGCGCAGAAGCAAGACGCAGCAACAACGCGGTCGGCACGCGCCAAGGCCAGATCGAGCCTCTGCTTGATCAAGGTCAGTTCCACCGTGTCTCCGCGTTTCTCAAGACAATCGTGCAAGCCTTTGAGCGCCCATACATTATCCGGATGTACGGTCGCCCGAGATAATTGCCCGCCCAGACCCAGATCCTCACGATAGACCGCTTCGGCCTCGGCCACGTGTCCCTGTTCGAACAGCAGCGCCCCCAACGCGTGGCGGGACGGCTGCATCCAGCCCCAGGGTTCGTCGTAAGGGAGTGTATCTTCCAGAGCGGCGGATTTGCGCAGATGGGTAAAGGCGGCTTCGTAGTTTTCCTTTCGGTACTCGATTTCGCCGCGCAGCATTTCCGTCGCCACAGCCAAGAGATCCACAACCTTGTTGTTATGCAACAGGCGGCTTTCCGGCACCCGATCTCTTGCCTCGAAAAAGACCTGTTCTTCGGCTTCGGCCTCGGCCACACGGCCGGTCGCGGCATAGCCGATGGCGCGGGCATAATGCGTCATCGCAGTCAGGGTGCAGTAGAGCTCCTGATCTTCGGGCAGTTCCAATGCGATGGCTTCGTCCCAACGTCCGAAGCGGATCAGGATATGCGGCTCCATCGCCAGAAAGCTTTCGAAATAGTCCGCCATGGGAGGGCTTTCGATGCGCAGCATCTCTTCCGGTGTGGTGTCCCAAAGCCCGGCGTTGGCCCGCAGCGCCGGTTCCATCTGCCCCAGGAACATCGCGCCATAAATCACGAAGTGATAATTGTGCTGACGGTAGCCGGTGTAGATGTTGAACGCGCCTTCTTTTTCGTAATATTTCAGGTCCGCAACGACACCTTGTTCGTTCCAGTGCACCACGTTCTGATAATGCCCGCACAGCACGTCGATATGGGTGGGCATATGTACCAGATGGCCGGCATCCGGAACCAAAGTGCGCAGAACATCCCCTGCCTTGAGCGCTTTTTCTGGGGTGGGCGACATCTCCATCAGATGCACGTAGAGGTGCAGGAGCCCCGGGTGTGACATGGCACCGGGGTCCGTTTCAAAAGCGGTTTCCAAAACGTCCTGAGCTTCCAGCGTCGCTGCTCCTTCGGCGGGAGTGCCTGAGGCCAGATCCCACATCAGCCAGGGTGTCAGCGTCAGAAGGCTTTCGGCATAAACGCTGCGCAGATCCAGATGGTCAGGGTGTTGTGCAAAAGCGGCGCGCATGGCATCGGCAAAGGCATGATCCCAGTCATGCATGTTGTCCGCCAGATCCCTTTGGGGATAGCGCGGCTCCAAAGCCCGGATCAGGCTGGCCTCGACGGGGTTGCAGGATTCGACGCGGCTCAGAGCTTCCTGCGCTGCGTCATAAGCCGCTGCCAGTGCCTTGGCGCGGCCTCTTTCGTCATACAGGTCCCACGGCATGTTGTAGTTTGGGCCAGTTGCATAGGCGATGCCCCAATATGCCATGGCACAGTTCGGATCTGCCTCAGTCGCTTTTTGAAAGCATACGATGGCTTCTTCGTGGTTGAACCCGTAGGTCCAGTTCAAACCACGATCGAACCAGAGCTGTGCGTCGGACGATTGGGTTGTAATGGGGCAGCTGTACGTACCCAGATCATAATAGTCTGTCATGAAATTCCTCCCCTTATGTCGGGGATGATACTTCAAACCGTGGTGTGGGAACAGGGTCAGGCCGGAAGGCGGGCTTCGACGCGGGCCATGTGCAGCATCACAAGGAAACCAAAGGAACACATCGTGAGAACGCCCAAAGTCAACGGCAGCAACGAGCCGTCAAACAGCAATCCGATCGGCGCGGCAATAGCCGCCGCCAAAACGGTCGAGATAGCCCCGATGACCGAGGCTGCCATTCCGGCGATGTGACCCATCGGCTCCATTGCCATTGCATTGAGGTTGCCCAGTGTCGTGCCTGCGATGAAGAAGACGCTGGTTTGCCAAGCCACGAATAGCCCAAACTGGACCGTAAGGCTCAGGTCCATGCCCATCATGATCAACATGAACCCACTCAGTATGATCTGACCGCCCAAGGACCACGTCACCATGCGGCGCATGCCAAGCCGGACCACGAGGGCCGCGTTCAACAGACTGGCACTGCCCGAAACAAGCGCGATGAAGCCGAACCAGAATGGAAAGCTGTCCGCGCGGTCAAAGATGATGTCATACACCGGCTGCACCATGGTCAGCATGGTGAAGAGTGTGCCCATGCACAGGGTTTGCACAAAGATCGAAAGACGCACCGTCGGATGGGCCAGCATCTCTCTCACCGCGGCAATCAACAGCGGTGCGCGGAATGGACGACGGTTCTCGAGGGGCAAGGACTCGGGCAGTCGCAATCCCAGCCACAGTGTCGAAATCAGTACAAAGAGGATGAAGGACAGGAAAATGCCCCGCCAACCTGCCAGAGCGATGACACCGGCACCCAGCATGGGCGCGATAGCCGGAACCAGTGTGAAGATCATCATTGCGATGGAGACGATCCGGGCCATTTCCCGACCCGAATACAAGTCCCGAACGATGGCCATGGCGACAACACGCGGACCGGCTGCGCCCAGACCTTGAACGATCCGCGCCGCCAGCACCAATTCCAGCGAAGAACTTGCCCAGGCGACTGCAGAAGCGGCGATGTACAGGATGGCGCCACCGACGACGACCGGCTTTCGACCCAAAGCGTCCGAAAGCGGCCCGGTGAAAAATGTACCGATCCCCATGCCCAATACAAAGGACGTCAGGATCAACTGCGCGCGGTTCACATCATTCGGGCTCAGCTGCTGGCCGATTTCGGGCAGGGCCGGCAACATGGAGTCGATGGAAAAGGCGATGGTGGCAAACATCATCGCAATCAGCGCGACGAACTCCACCCGGTTCATCCGGTCGGACATGACAGCTCCAATGTGTTCTAAAGCGTGGGCAAAAAATTCGTTTGCTGGGACTGCTTGTCCTGTCACGCCTTGGAGCGGGGTATCACAAAATCATCAGGCACACCAGTTCGTCGCCGCACATAGGTCTGTGCACATGTGAAGGACCGGATCAGATCTTTTCGGGTTCGTCGTCTTCATTGGCCGCAACCGGTTCGACCTTGGCGCGCTTGTGTCCCAGATGGCCGACCAGCCATTCTGTGTGCTCTTCCCGGGCTTTCATGTGATAATGTGCGAAGCTGTGGATTGCGATGGCGAAGACACCCAGCCCGCCAAAGATCAGGAAAGTCGTGCCAATCTTGCCCAGTGCCGTTGCCGGAACCAGTTCCCCATATCCTACGGTCGAAATGGTCACGACCGTGAAGAAATAGCTGTCCAGCCAACTCCACCCTTCAACGAAATGAAAGAAGATGGTGCCGGACCCTATGACGGCCAGCAGGCTGTAGATGATGGTGAAGGCTTTGAACTTGCGCACGCGGGCCTCAATCCTTTTTCAACTGCTCCATGATTTCACCGATGACCTTGACCCACAGGTCAGGTGGCTGCGCACCGGGAACGGCGTGTTTGTTGGCCACGATGAAGGTCGGGACGGAATTGACGCCCATTTGGCGGCTGTGGCTGTCGCGGTCGCGGATGTCCTGAGTGTCATTATCGGTTTTCAGCAGCTTCAGAATGACCGAAGCATCCATGCCGATGCCGTCGGCGATGTCGCCCAGAACTTCGCGATTTCCAATGTCGCGGCCTTCTTCGAAATAGGCTTTGAACAAGGCATCCACGGCCTTCTGCTGCTTTCCCTCGATCCCGGCCCAGTGGATCAGCCGATGCGCGTCCAGCGTGTTGGGCGTTCGTTGCATTGCCTCGAAGTTGATGTTCAACCCAGCCTGCTTGGCGTTTTCCACCACGGGTGCATAAGCACGCACCGCACCGTCCTTGCCGCCGAACTTGCGTTCCAGATACTCACGCCGGTCCATGCCGCCTGCCGGCATATCGGGGTTCAGCTGGAACGGGTGCCATTCGATGACAAAGGGATGGTCGGGGATCTGCGCCAGCGCCTTGTCCAGGTGGGTTTTGCCAATATAGCACCACGGGCAAATCGGGTCAGACAGAATGTCGAGTTTCACGGTCATTTGGGACTTAAACCTTTTGATCTTGTGCGGCCTTGAACAAGGCGGGCAGGGCCCGGCGCAACAGTTTCCCGTTTGCGCCCGATGGCAGTTGGTCCAGATATAGGAAGGCGCGCGGCTGTTTGTAACGGGCCAGACGGGCGTTGGCGAATTCGGTCAGTTCCTGCGTCGGAATTTCGGCAGCGCCGGTATAGAAGGCGGCGATGATGTACGTATCCTGTTTGACCTCGACTGCTGTCACACCCACCTGTTCGATGCCGGGATGTGCGGCCAGGGTGGCCTCGACTTCGAGCGGTGAGACGCGGAACCCGCCTGCGTTCATCATGTCGTCAGATCGGCCCAAGTAGAAGATCTGACCGTCCGGCTCCATCCGGCCCTGATCGCCTGTCAGGAACCAATCCCCTTGCATGCGGGCTTGGGTTTCGTCGGATGCGTTCAGATAGCCCAGCATCAGGCCGGGATCACTTTGGTGAATGGCGATTGTGCCTTCTTCGCCCAAGGGCACAGGACCATCAGTGCCGAGAATGGCGATCCGACGTCCCTGTTGAGGTTGTCCCAACGCCTCGCCGCGTGACGGATGGGCCGGAGACGCAGAGATGAAGGTGGAACATTCCGACATGCCATAAGCCTCGAACAGGTCAGTGCCAGTGGCCCGTGTCCAGGATGCGTGCAGAGTAGAGGAGAGCTTTTCGCCGGCACAAAGACCGTGGCGCAGGTCGGGTAGCTCCAATTTTTCATTGCTCTGCATGAATTTGCGATAGACACCGGGGGCGGCGGCAAAGATCGTGGCGCAGTGTTGGCGCAAAAGCGCAGGCAGGCAAGCCGGGTCAGTGCCTGGTTCGGGGATCAGCGCAGTGGCGCCAATGGTCCAGGGATCCATCAGCCCGGTGCCAAGCGTATAGGTCCAGTTGAACGCGCCTGCGTGCAACAACCGGTCCCGTTCCGTCAGCCCGTACCAGCCATCCACCATCATCTGTCGCGCCCAAATGGCGCGATGGGCATGGGCGACCGCGCGCTGTTTGCCAGAGGTGCCAGAGGTGTAGACGACGTAGGCCAGCCGTTCGGGATCGCCCATCGCATAATCGCAAGGAGGCAGGCTGCGCATGTCTTCCAAGTCGATCAAGGTGATCTGATTGGGATGATCGGCGCAAGCCACGTCAGGATCCCTCAGGATGGCCGCCGGAGACAGCTCGGCAATCATCTTGGCCGTCTCTGGTTCCGTCAGTTGCGACGAAGTTGGAACCGGCACAATGCCAGCTGCAATTGCGCCGAGATAGGCAATCGGAAACTCGACTGTATTGCCCAATCGCATGAGCACAATGTCGCCAGGTTTAACCCCGCGGTTCAGCAATCCGGTCCCGGTGCCGCGCACGGCAGCCGCCAGCGCTCCATAGGTCCAATCCTTGGCGCCGTCGCCGGAGACCAGCGACAAGGCAGTTTTTTCGGGCAGATCGCTTGCATGCCGCAGGACATGCGCAGCAAGGTTGAAGGGCGAAGGGCAGGGCGTCGGAGCCCCTTGATCAAAAACGGACAGCATGCGTGTTGGCTAGCCCCGTCTGACGCGCGTTGCAAGCGCGGACGGCCATGCGTATAGAAACAACATGACTTCGAAAGATCCCAAATCCCTGATCCGCATTGCCCGCAGCTCTGGTGAACAGGCCGACGCCGAACCGTTGAACCTCGGCGAACGTGTTCGCGAACTGCGCAAGGCGCGCGATTGGACGCTGGAACAGGCTGCCGGCAAGGCTGGTCTGGCGCGCTCGACCCTGTCCAAGATTGAAAACGGTCAGATGTCGCCCACCTATGACGCGCTCAAGAAACTGGCCGAGGGGTTGGGGATTTCGGTACCGCAGTTGTTCACGCCGCCGCAGAAGGACCAGGTGAATGGTCGCCTGTCTGTGACGCAGTCCGGTGAAGGGGCGGCCCATGCCACGGCTACCTATGAACATGAACTGCTGGCGGACACGCTCAAGAACAAGCAGATGCTGCCCTATCGCGCCCGGGTTCGCGCGCGGGACATGAATGAATTCGAAGGCTGGGTGCGCCATGACGGTGAGGAATTCATGTATGTGCTCACGGGGGTGGTGAAGCTGTATACGGAGTTTTATGAACCCATCGAAATGCGTCGGGGTGACAGCGCATATTACGATGCGGCGATGGGCCATAACGTGATTTCAGTTAGTTCCGAGGATGCCACCATCCTTTGGGTGACATCCTTGGTGTAAGAGCTTTGCAATATTGCGGTTTTTCCGTGAACGCTATTGCTCTTCGTACCACCAGACTTCGGGCATGAAGCCGACGCGATCTCCATAAAGCGGCAGACGGTCGGGGTATCTCAGCTCTTTTACATGGGCGATGCGTCCCTTGTCGAATTGCCAGATCGGGATCACATAGCGTCCCGCCGTCAGCACCCGGTCCAGCGCCTGAACGGCGGCGGTGAAAGTGTCTGCGTCGTCGGTGGCCAACATGGTGTCAATCATCGCTTCGACCGCAGGACTATCCACGCCCATCAGGTTGCGCGAACCGGGCTGCTCCACGCCCGAACGCCCCCAGTACAGCCGCTGTTCGTTGCCGGGCGACAGGGAAAGATCCCGGCGAAAGCGGGTCAGGTCAAAATCATATTCTGCCTGACGGGCCACAAACTGCGCGTTGTCCACGGTTTCGGTTGCCATCTTGATGCCCAACCGCTCTAACGCGCGGGCATAGATTTCGATCACCGTTTTCATTTCTGTATCGCCCTGGCGCAGCAGGACGGACAGGGACAGGGGCTGCCCCTCGGTGTTCCGCAATACCCCCTCTTGTACGGTCCAGCCCGCGTCCTCCAGCAGAGCGGCCGCCTGACGCAGGTTCTTGCGGTTGCGCTTGGTGCCGTCGCCCACAGGAAGCGCATAGCCATCCAGAGTACCGGGCAGGAGGTCAGCGGAGAAGGGGACCAAGAGGTCTTTGACCTGTCCCTCGGCAGGGCCGGAACGCATCCCAAGAGTGGAATTGGAGAAATAGGAGGTGATGCGGGGTTGAACACCGCCGGTTACGGTTTCGTTGATATACTCGAAATTGAACGCCAGCAGCAGAGCTTCGCGTACGCGCCAATCGTCCAGCGGTGCACGGCGCGTGTTCATCACCAACCCGGTCATGCCTGAAGGGCGTTGATGCGGGATTTCAGATTTGACGATGTCGCCACGTTGTACGGCCGGGAACCCATACTGACGATCCCAGCTATCGGCGTTGAATTCGCGAATTGCTGTCAGTTCCCCGGCCTTGAACGCTTCAAAAAGAACGGTGCCATCCCCGAAGAAATCTATGCGCATTTCGTCGAAATTCGCGGTGCCCCGGCGCAATGGGAGATCGGCCCCCCAATAGTCGGGGTTGCGCTTGAACTGGACGTAGCGGCCTGGTTCGAAATCCCCGACCAAATATGGCCCGGTTCCAATAGGCGCCATCATCGGTGCGTCGGTAAACGCGACATCATCATACTGCGCCTTTTTCAGGATCGGGCGTAGGCCAGCGATCAGTGCAAGTTCGCGATTGTCGCCTGCAAACCTGATCCGGACCGAGCGGGGACCGCTCTGTTCGATGCTCTCGATCTGGGTCCACAGCGTTCGGTAGCGCAAGTGTCCGCTGGTGCCCAATGTTTCGTAGGACCAGATAACGTCCTCGACAGTTACCGGGCTGCCATCAGCGAATCGGGCTTCCTCTCGCAGGGTGAATTCGACCCAGGAGCGGTCGTCTGCGGTTCTGATCGATTCGGCGAGGAGCCCGTAAAGCGTGAAAGGTTCATCCCAACTACGTCCCATCAGGCTTTCATAACCCCAGAACCGCATCTGCCAGGGCGCAGTGCCTTTCTGAACAAATGGGTTGAGGCTGTCGAAGCCGCCCGTGTTGCCGAACACCACCCGACCGCCCTTGGGCGCATTGGGGTTGGCGTAGGGCAGGGACACAAAATCCGGTGGTAGTGCGGGGGTGCCATACATAGCTATGCCATGAGATGGATCCTGTGTTGTTTGGGGAGATGATTCTGCAGCTGCCAAAGTGGCGCTGAAAATCAGGGCGATTCCCGCAATGAGCCCGCGGGTTGACTGGAAATAATCGGGTCGCACTTTGGCAACAATCCTGCTCTGGCCTTATTTTCTTGCGGATTCACGCTAACGGGGGTTTCACGTCTTTTCAAACTTTTAGCTTGGACCAGAGCGCAGAATTGCTTATAAAGGGGTCACTGCTCGATAGGTTTCTTGCCTGTATGAAACCTGCCTCAATGACTTAACGCCCGCTTCGTGCGGGCGTTTTTTTTGGCGGATTACTGCCGATACCGCAAATTGAGAAACGGCGGTGACTTACGTGGTTTTTCGGATGACCGCGGGACGCAGGCATTCCCCGTTTTCTTTGCACCTGCAGCATGGCACAGTGCGCGTCATCAAAGAGTTTGCAGTATCGGGGAGAGCGCAGATGTCGCTGACAGGAAAAACCGCCATTGTTACCGGATCCAATTCGGGGATCGGGCTGGGGGTTGCACGGGAACTGGCCAAAGCGGGCGCAAACGTTGTTTTGAACTCGTTTACCAATCGCGATGAAGACCACGCGCTTGCAGCCGGGATCGCCGAAGAGTTCGGGGTCGAAGCACGATATATCAAGGCCGATATGTCCAAGGGTGACGAATGCCGGGATCTGATCGACCAGGCGGGGGGCTGTGACATTCTGGTGAACAATGCCGGCATTCAGCATGTGGCCCCGATCGATGAATTCCCGGTCGACAAATGGGATGCCATTATCGCCATCAACATGAACTCGGTTTTTCACACGACGGCGGCTGCCCTTCCGCACATGCGCAAGCGCGGTTGGGGGCGAGTGGTCAATATCGCTTCGGCACACGGGCTGACGGCATCGCCTTTCAAATCGGCTTACATCGCTGCCAAGCATGGGGTGGTGGGAATGTCGAAAACCGTGGCACTGGAGACCGCACAGGAGCCGATCACCTGTAATGCGATTTGCCCGGGCTATGTTTTGACGCCGCTGGTCGAAGCGCAGATCCCCGACACGATGAAGGAATACGGCATGGACCGCGAGACGGTTGTGAAGGAGGTCATGCTGGCGCGTCAGCCGTCCAAGGAATTTGCAACGGTCGAACAGTTGGGCGGCACAACCGTCTTCCTGTGCTCGGACGCGGCTGCCCAGATCACCGGGACCACGATCAGCGTGGATGGCGGTTGGACCGCGCTTTGAACAATCCCACGCGGAGAGAACGGAGTGATGGCTGGGAGGGGGCGCTGCCCCCTCTGGGCCGATGGCCCATTCACCCCCGGGATATTTCCGGCCAGATGAAGAACGGAATGGCGCTATGACCGAAGTGAAACGGATCAATCTGGCCTTGCAGGGCGGCGGTGCGCATGGCGCCTTTACCTGGGGTGTGCTGGATCGGTTGCTGGAAGAGGACCGGATCGAGGTGGCGGGCATATCCGGAACTTCGGCTGGTGCGTTGAACGGAGCGGCCTTCAAATCGGGCATGGTGCAGGGCGGACGCGGTGGCGCCAAGGCCTGTCTGGACGCTTTGTGGGGGCGCATGGGTGCGGTTGGCGACATGCGTTTTTCCCACTGGATGCGCGGGTTCGAGCCGCATCAGATCGTGGCGGCGATGGAACGGTTCATGCCGGTCTCGCCGGCGGAGGCCTGGAGCCAGGTCGTGTCGCCCTATCATTACGGGCCGTTTTATCAAAACCCGCTGCGTCCGGTGGTGGAAGCCTTCGATTTCGATCAGGTTTGTGCAGATGCCGGTCCCCAGCTGTTTGTCGGTGCCACCTGTGTGCGCAGTGGCAAGATCAGAGTGTTCGAAGGCGATCTGATCACCACAGACGCAATTCTTGCCTCGGCGTGTTTGCCGACACTGTTTCAGGCAGTGGAGATTTTCGATCCCAAGTCGGACCGGATGGAGGCTTATTGGGACGGGGGGTTTACCGGAAATCCGGCCTTGTACCCTCTGTTCGATGACAGCCTGCCCAATGATACTGTCATCGTGAATATTAACCCGTTGCTTCGTGACGAGATCCCGAAAACACCGCAGCAGATCCAGAACCGTGTGAACGAGATCAGTTTCAATTCGTCCTTGCTGCGCGAATTGCGGGCGATTGACTTTGTTCAAAGGCTTTTGGAGGACGGAACGTTGGAGCGTGGTCGGATGCGGCGTGTGCTGATCCACATGATCGCAGATGACGATCTGATGACCGATCTATCCGTGACGACCAAGATGATCCCGATGCCGCAGGTCCTGAACCGACTGAAAGCCGCCGGGCGCGCTGCTGCCGAAAGGTTTATTGAGGATGCTTTTGATGCACTGGGGGAGCGTTCCAGCGTCGATCTGCGTGAGATGTTCGGGTAGGATCACGCGTCTGGCGGTTGGGTCGGATCCTTGGAATTCGGATAGACCAGGCCGGCCGAGATCACCAGTTTGGCCGCGTCTTCGACTGACATATCCAGCTCGATGACGTCTTCTTCGGGGAAGAACAGCAGAAAGCCCGATGTCGGGTTCGGCGTGGTGGGGACAAAAACACTCATTAACCGGCCGCCGGTTTCGGCGCGTTCGGAGACCTCTCCACGGGCCGTGGTCGAAACAAAGCCGATGGCCCAGATACCGCGGCGCGGGTATTGGATCAGGCAGGCCTTTTCAAAACTGCGTTCGGTCTGGGCAAACACCGTTTCCGAGATCTGCTTGATCCCAGAATAGACCGAGCGCACGACAGGCGTACGATCCACCAGACCTTCGGCAAAACTGATCAGAGACCTGCCGATGATCCCTTTGGCGATCCAGCCCACCACGATGGTGAAAAGCAGGAAGAAAATCAGCCCGACACCACGCAGATTGATGCCGATATATTTCTCGGGCAGGAAGGTCGAAGGGACCAAGGGCAGAACAACCCCATCGATCCAGCCCATCACGGTCCAGAGCAACCAGATGGTCAGCCCCACCGGCGCAATGACCACGATCCCCGTCAGGAACGAAGAGCGGAGCCGGGCAAAGAGGCCGGGGCGGCGATGGGGTTCTTCATCAAACGGCGTAGTCATGTGCGATCCGGCATTGTTCAGGCAGTACCTAGGAATAATTTGAGCTTGCTACAATATTAAGGTGCTCAATAAGGCGGATCAGTCGCAGAGATTGACCAATTCACGGGCAATCTGCGCAGCCAGCCGGGCATTGTTGCGCACGAGCGCGATATTGGCGGTGAGCGACCGGCCCTCGGTCAGTTCAAAGATCCTCTGTAGCAGGAACGGTGTCACGCCCTTGCCGGTCACGCCTTGGGTATCTGCCTGTGACTGAGCTTGGGCAATGATCGGAGCCAGAGTTTCGGCGGAGATCTCGGCTTCTGCCGGGATCGGGTTGGCTATCAGCTGCCCTCCGGGCAAGCCCATCTGACCGCGCAGGTGATGCGCGCGGGCGATCTGGACCGGATCATCCATGCGCAAGGGCGCTGCCAGATCGGATTGCGAAGACCAGAAGGCCGGGAAGGCGTCCTGGCCATAGGCGATGACTGGGACCCCGAGCGTCTCGAGCACTTCAAGTGTTTTGGGCACGTCCAGGATTGCTTTGGCGCCTGCGGCCACAACCGTGACCGGTGTTGCAGCCAGTTCGTGCAGATCGGCGGAGATGTCAAAGCTGGTTTCAGCGCCCTTGTGGACGCCGCCAATGCCACCTGTGGCAAAGACTTTTATCCCGGCCAGATGAGCTGCAATCATCGTGGCGGCGACGGTGGTCGCGCCGGTGCCGCCAGTGGCGATACAGGCGGCCATATCGGCGCGGGACAGTTTGGCCACGCCTTTGGCCTGACCCAAATCTTGCAGTTGATCCGGTTCGAGGCCGACATGCAGGCGTCCTTGGACCACTGCCATGGTCGCAGGCACGGCACCGGAATCGCGGATATCCTGTTCAACCTGCGCGGCGACTTCGACATTTTGCGGATAGGGCATTCCATGGGTGATGATGGTGCTTTCCAACGCCACGATGGGGATCGCGTCGGCTTTGGCCTGAGACACTTCGGAGGAATAGTGCAGGGGGATCACAGCGGTGGTTCTCCGGAAACATAGGTGGCCGCGGCCAACAGGGCGGAATGCAACGCATCCTCCCGCCCATCTCCGCGGGTTTCGGCCGCGATATGGGCGGCCATGAAGGTATCGCCCGCGCCGGTCACACGGGCGACCTGAACGCGAGGCGGGATCAGGGTGATGGGTTGCGCACCCCGGCTGAGTTCAGTCGCCGATGCGCCACCATCTGTAACCAGAACGCGGGCGGCCCCCCTGTCTATCATGGCAAGGGCCGCGTCCTCTGAGCGGGTGAATGTGGCCTGACACAAGTATCCGGCCTCTTCCAGATTCACGTAGAGCGTTCCGTGAGAGGCTGTCAGGAACGGGCGCAGTCGCTCCGCCTTGCCGGGCGAGGCAGGCGCCACCCGCAGGTCGGCTCGCGCAAAAGCGGGATTGTGGGCGATGTCGTCCAACAGGCTCAGCGTCAGGTTCCCATCCAGAGCGATGGGGCCTTCGTAAGGCGCCTCGGCGCGGCCCAATATGCCATCTGTCAGCGGGCGTAGGATCTTGTCCCCTGCGGCCTCCAGCGAATGGGCATCGGCAATAGCGGCGATCAGCCCGTTGGCCCCTTCGACGGCCATGTAGCGATCCGTGGGCAGATCTTCGGAGCGATACGCCAGATCCGTTGCCACGCCCAGTCGCTGACAGGCCGAGATCAATTCGTCCCCTTCGGCATCCCGACCGATAGCAGTCAGCACCGAAGGGGCCAGACCGAAGCGGACAAGTGTCATGGCAATGTTCATCGCGACACCGCCCGGCAAGCGTGTGATCCGCCCGGGCATGTCCGAGCCTTGCCGCATGTCCTGAGGCGACCGGCCAATCACGTCCCACAGGACAGATCCGATACACAGAATGTCGAAGTCAGCAGTGTTTTGCATACCGTCTTCATGCCGCCAAAGCTTTGGCGGCGCAAGCAGGCTTCACGCTACGGAAGGGCAAAAGTCAGTGAGGCCCAGAGCGTGCGCCAGACCGCCCGTTCCCCTGCGTCCGCCGGACGGATGATGACTGCGTTCAGCAGGTATTGGTGTTTCGGTTGCACCGGGACGATGCTGCGCCCGTCTTGGCCGGTCCTGACCTTGAAACGGGTGACTGTTTTATCAGGTGCCTTTTCGAAGACTTCAATCTGCGTCCCCGGTACGGGCGCGCTCTGGGCGTTGAGTTGAACCGGCATACCAGCGCCGTTCTCAAGCCCGTTCGGGTTTGAAAGTGCGACAAGCTCTATGTCCATGCCGCGCACGGTGTCCGATCCTTCCCCGTGCCCAACCGAGATCAGGGTTTTGCTGTGGCGGGAATAGGTTTCCCAGAAGTCCTGTTTGGGCAAGCCGCGCCCAGCATGCATGGCCGGGATCTGGGACAAGTCCTTTTCAATCAGAAATTTCTCGAACTCCTCCCAGGTTTTGTACTTTACCTCGGCGGGTTCGGTTTCGACGATGAGTGTCATCAGCCCCTGGGATGCGGCCTGAACCGTGAAGGCCGGAATATCGCCCATGCGACCTTCATAGGGAAAAGTGGTATCCGTGCCGGCAAGCTCGGCCCGGGTCAGTTGATGGTCGAAAAAAGCAAGATCGCTGCCTGCGAACATCTCTCCATTACGCATATGGATGGCGACAGTGTCCCCGCTTTCTACTTGATATTTCAGAGGCTCCACCCAAGACTCGTGACCAAAGACTGGCTGACCCAGACAGGCCAGAGAACAAAGGACTAGGGACAGGGAACGCAGGCGCATGGGCAGATCCGTTATGGTTCAGATTCTGAGGCTGACCTTTACGCTACTGATGTCAAGTCTGCTGCAGGTTGCTGGTGCCAGGGCACATGAAGTGACTCCAACCATCGGCGATCTAAGCGTGCAGGACGGTACCTTGCGCCTTGAGCTGCGCCTGAACCTCGAAGCTTTTCTGGCTGGCATTGATCTGGATGGGTTGGCGGATACGGACGATACCGAACAGACCGGAGACTATGATCTCTTGCGGGGATTGCCTCAGTCTGAACTGGAACCAATGGTCGATACTTTTAGCCAGGACTGGCTGGAGACATTGGAGGTCACGGTTGGTGCGAGAGTTGCGATGTCGGTTTCGGATCTGCAAGTACCTGCGGTTGGACCTGTTGATCTGCCACGTGCCTCGATCCTTGTGCTGGAGGGTGCTTTACCGCAGGCCACCGGCAGCGTGACCCTGCATTGGCCAAGCGGGTCAGGAGGCTTGGTTCTGCGCCAGCAGGGGGTGGAGGATCCCTATACCGGCTTCTTGCAGGGCGGCGAGTCCAGCCCTCCGATTCCATTGCGTGGCGGGGCAAACCTCACCGCACGGGATGCGTTCATCGACTATATCCCGGTCGGGTTTGAACACATCATTCCGTTGGGATGGGATCACATCCTGTTTGTGCTGGGGTTGTTCTTCCTCAGCCGTCATCTGCGCCCGCTGATCTGGCAAATCAGCGCCTTTACCGTTGCGCATACGGTCACACTGGCCTTGGGCGCGTTGGGATATGTGACGGTGCCTGCCTCGATCGTCGAGCCGTTGATTGCCGCGTCGATCGTGTATGTCGCCATCGAAAACGTATTGACCAATCATCTTCACCGCTGGCGACCAGTGGTGATTTTCGCCTTTGGCTTGCTGCATGGGCTCGGCTTTGCCAGCGTGTTGGGGGATTTCGGCCTGCCCACCGAACAATTCCTGCCCGCTCTGATCGGTTTCAACATCGGGGTCGAGCTTGGGCAACTGACTGTGATTGCCATTGCCTGGATCTCGGTCGGCTTCTGGTTTCGAAATTATCCGAAGTACCGTGGGCGGGTCGCCATCCCGGCCTCGATCACCATCGCGGCGATTGGGACTTATTGGTTCGTGGAGCGGGTGTTCCTGTAATCACTCCATGGCCGCGATGAGCGCGCTCAGCGCAGCCACAGGATCATCCTCGCGCCAGATTTCATCGCCGATGCCGAAGAAGTCGGTGTAGGGCGCGTAGGCTTTGACCAACTCCGGCGTCAGGCCCCCCTCAGCGACAATGGGAACCTCGATCATTTCGGACCACCACTGGAACAACTCCAGCTCGGCTTGTTGGCCGTCACCGAGGCCTGATTGGCCGATGGGACCAAAGCTTACATAATCTGCACCGGCTTCGCCCGCGACCAGACCGTCATGGCGGGATGCGCCGCAGAACGTTCCGACAATCGCATCCGCCCCCAGTGCCTTGCGCGCGGTGCGCACGGGTTTGGAGGCATCCGAAAGGTGCACACCGTCCAGACCCAGTCGTTCTGCCAGTATCTGGTGATCGCTGATAACCAATGCCACGTCGCGGGCATGGCAGACTTCGCGCAGGGCGTCGCCGGCTCGGCTCAGCGTGTCTTCGTCCCGGCTTGCCATATCCAATCGAACACAGGCGATCTGTGTTGCGTCCAGAACCTTGCCGAGTTGTTCGGGGAACTTGCCCAGTTCGAAGGAAGGCGGCGTGATCAGGTAGATCTGAGGCTGCTCGGGCATATCTGCTTGGCTAACCATGGTTCCGGCTCCTTCTGTGCGTGTTTGGGCGGTGTTTAGCGTAATCCACCGCCAACGCAAGGTTTTGCAGCTTTGGTGATGGACTGCAGCGCGTTGTCTGGTTTGAAACCGGGCTGAATTCCTCGCAAGAAGTCATCTGCCCGGCTTGCTCCTCGGGCAGGCTCGGATTACAGCATGTCAGATTGTGACGGAGACTGAGATGCCAAGCGAGACCCCTCAACCCGCCTTTGTTCTGGTGCGCCCGCAGATGGGTGAAAACATCGGGGCAGCGGCCCGTGCCATGTGGAATTTCGGCTTGGACCGGATGCGGATTGTGGCACCGCGTGATGGCTGGCCCAACCCAAAGGCAGTTGCCATGTCCTCGGGGGCTGGACGCCTGCTGGATGAAGCGCAGCTCTTCGAAGATCTGGAAGGCGCTTTGGGCGACCGGACGTTTACCTTTGCCACCACAGCCCGCCAACGGGGCCTTACCAAACCGGTCTACAGCCCCGAACGCGCGATGCAGATCGCAGCCGAAAAGGTTGCCGCCGGTGAACAGGTGGCGGTTCTGTTCGGGCCTGAACGTGCCGGTTTGGAAAACGAGGATATCGCCAAGGCCAATGCAATCATTTCGGTCCCGGTGAACCCGCTTTACGCCTCGCTCAACCTCGGCCAATGCGTACTTTTGACCGCCTATGAATGGATGCGGCAATCGGGAGAAGTTGTGCACGAGTCCACGGATCTGGGAAAGGGTGACTGGGCCACGGGGATCGAGGTCGAGAAACTGGTGGAGCACTATGAAAACCGGCTGGACGAGGCCGGATTCTTCTATCCGCCTGAAAAGGCCGAAGGTATGAAGACCAACCTCCGCAACCTGTGGTCGCGGATGCGAATGACCCGTGCCGATGTACAGATGCTGCATGGGGTGATGCGGCAGATGGTCCGCTGGAAGGAAAAAGGCTGAGCGTCATCTCTGGACCAGGGACACAACCCGCCCTAGCTTGGCGACACATTCCACAGGAGCGAGCATGAGCAAGCGCAGCATTTTTGAAGAGGTCGAGGGCCCCAAGACAGACGCCCCCGCCGTGCAGCCCGGTCTGATCGACCGGGGCAGGGGGGGTGCCCGCAAAGGCATCCGGGCCTGGTTGATGGTGCTTTTTGCCTTGGTGGTTGCAATGATCGTCGTGGGGGGGCTGACCCGTCTGACAGATAGCGGCCTTTCGATCACCGAATGGCGTCCGGTGACCGGAGCGATTCCGCCGATGTCCGAAGCCGACTGGCAAGCGGAATTCGACAAATACAAACAGATCGACCAGTGGCAGCTTGAAAACCAGTGGATGGAGTTAAGCGATTTCAAATACATCTACTGGTGGGAATGGGGGCACCGTCAACTGGGTCGGTTCATCGGCATTGTCTGGGCGCTGGGGTTTTTTGGTTTTCTGTTGGCCCGCAAAATCCCGACCGGATGGACAGGCAAGCTGATCATTCCTGGCGCACTCGGCGGACTGCAAGGCGCGATTGGATGGTGGATGGTGGCCTCGGGCGTGACCCAGGGCGAAGGCATGACGGCCGTGGCCTCCTATCGGTTGGCAACACATCTGGGGCTGGCCTTTGTGATTTTGGGGGTGCTGTTCTGGTACATCCTGCAAATGGGGCGCAGCGAACGCGACTTGATGCAGGCCCGACGCGCCAAGGAAGGCAAGCTTTGGGGCATGTCCACCGGGCTTTTGCATTTTGCGTTTCTGCAAATCCTGCTGGGGGCCTTGGTCGCTGGCATCGATGCGGGCCGCAGCTTTACCGACTGGCCGCTGATGGGGGGGCAAATTTTCCCCGAAGATGCGCTGTATATGGAACCGCTCTGGCGGAACTTCTTTGAAAACCCGGGGCTGGTACAATTCATCCACCGGGTCTGCGGCTATCTGCTTTTGGGTTTTGCGGTGGTGACCTGGATGCGTGGCCGGGGCTCGGCGCATCCGCAGACACGGTTCGCTTTCAGCGCGGCCTTTGCCGCTTTGCTGCTGCAAGTGGTCCTTGGCATCGTGACGGTGATCTATATCGCGCCGCTTCATCTGGCGATCCTGCACCAGCTGATGGCCGTTCTGGTTTGGAGCCTGATTTTGCGGGCCCGTTTCCTGTCCGGCTTTCCCATTGCGACTTCAATCAAGGATTCCTGACACATGACTGCATTTGACGAATTGATGGCGTATCAGCGCGACACTCAGGCTCTTGGCCAGATTGCGGGTCGTCTGGGGTGGGATCAGGAAACCATGATGCCCCGCGGGGCTGCCGGCCAACGCGGGCAGGAAACAGCGGCGATCGAGGCGGTTCTGCACGCCCGTCGCTCCGACCCGCGGGTCGCCGAGTGGCTGGAAAAGGCCGAAGCCCCGGACGAAGCGGGTGCTGCCCAACTTCGAGAAATTCGGCGCAGTTTTGAACGGGCGAATAAAGTGCCGGGGGATCTGTCGCGCAAGATTGCGCAGGTCACGTCCGAGGCGCAGGGAAAATGGGCCCAAGCCCGCGCGGACGAAGATGTTGCGAGCTTCCTTCCGGTGTTGGAAGAGGTTGTGGCGCTGAAACGCGAAGAAGGGCAGGCGCTGGCCAATGGCGGTGATGTTTACGACGCCATGGTTCAAGACTACGAGCACGGCACCACTGGCGCCCAGATTGCTGCCACCTTTGACGCCATGCGCCCACGCCTTGTTGACCTGCGTGCCCGTGTGCTGGAGAAACCCAAGCCCAAGGGGCTGGAGGGCACGTTCGACACGGCCAAACAGATGCAGCTGACCCGCAAGCTGGCAAAAACCTTTGGCTATGACATGGCGCATGGTCGGGTGGACAAGGCGGTGCACCCGTTCAGCTCGGGCTCGGGCGATGATGTGCGCATCACCACCCGCACCAGTGAAAGCGATCCGTTCAACTGCTTCTATTCGACCATTCACGAGGTGGGCCATGGCGCGTATGAGCAGAACATCGACAAAGCGTATCTGCTGACTCCGCTGGGTCGTGGCGTGTCGATGGGCGTACACGAAAGCCAAAGCCGGATATACGAGAACCAACTGGGCCGGTCGCGTGCCTTTACAGGCTGGCTGTTTGACCAGATGTGCGAGACTTTCGGCGCAATAGGCGTCGAGGATGCAGACGCATTCTATGCCGCGGTCAACAAGGTCCATAACGGATACATCCGCACCGAGGCGGACGAAATCCAATACAACCTGCACATCATGCTGCGCTTTGATCTGGAGCGCGCACTGATGAGTGATGATCTGGCCGTCTCCGATCTGGAGGCTGCATGGAACGACCGGTTCAAGGCGGATTTCGGATACGCGGTCGACACACCGTCCAACGGGGTGCTGCAGGACGTGCATTGGTCGGTGGGGCTGTTCGGCTATTTCCCAACCTATTCGCTGGGTAATGTCTATGCCGGGTGCCTGCACGAGGCCCTGCGCCGGGCGGTGCCGGATCTGGATGGTCAGTTGGCCCTGGGCGATACCACGGGCGCGACAGGCTGGCTGCGCGAGAACCTGCAGTGTCATGGCGGCCTGCACGAGCCGCGCGAAACCATTCGGCGGGCCAGCGCGATGGGACCGGACGCAGAGCCCGGGCCGGAGCCGCTGCTGCGCTATCTTGAGACCAAGTTCGCCGGGATCTACGATCTCTGACAATACGGAATTCGTGCGGACCAAACAGGGAAGACGCCCTGAACTGTGGCGTTGAAACCGAGCCGGAGCACGGGCGCTCTGCTCGGATCAGTTCAGGTCCTTGTCGGGCTTGAATGTGCTGCCCGTCGCCGAGGCCGCGACACGCCATCCTTTTGTCGTCAGGACAAACACGGCGCGACCATCGCGGAATTCGATTTCGAATTCCGACTTGTCATCGCCCAGCATCGAGCCGGCATTCGCTGACGCGTCATAGCCTTGGGTCACGAACGCGTCGAACCCCGCCGGATCCTGGAACAGGATGATCAGCTGGGATTCGAACCCGCCGATGCCCAGGGCGAGACCGACACCGGCTGTTTTCATGGTCATGTAAACACGCCGGTCATCCGGGCTGTCGATCGCTACGCCCCGTCCTGCACCACCCGAAAATCCGGCCAAAGTCACCTTTCGCACATCGAAAACCGCATATCCGGCTGCGGCCTCGAAAAGGGTCGCCGTCTCGGGTTTTTCCGCCAGCAACCGGGCGATCGAGCGTTCTGCGGTGGCGTCCAGCCGGGCGCGGGTTTCGCTTGGGGGTTGGCCGCCCGAAAACAACTGCTCGGTGGATTCCACGCTGCCTTCGACCGCATCGACCACCGTCGATGTGCCTTCGCCCACGGCCTCGGCGCCTTTCTTCAGACCGCCGACAATCTTGTCGCCCAATGACTGAGCCTGCGACGGACCCGCCGCGGCGCTGAGGACAAGGCAGCTCAAGGCGGCAATCAGGAGGATCTTCATGGGCGTCTCCGAGATGTGCAACTTCGGGGCTTCGACTGTGAAGCAGGTGGGGCAATCGTGGTGCGCGCGCAGGCTGTTGTAAACTCCTAACCGCTTAGCCGGCTCTGACGCACAGTTTTCGGGGCGTTCCCGGGCCCCCATGCCCATCCTGTGACCCGATTGCGCAAGGATGCAATTACGGTGCTTCGACACCGCATCATATTGCTTGTGCTACGCAACCGTTGCTGAACCAAACCCAAGAAAAAACCGCCGCATTTCCATGCGACGGCTTTTCCAATTTGACCGGGCCAGATCGAAGGATCCAGCCCCGACAGGGCCGGGGATCACTCCGCGCCCTGCTCGGCGTCTTCCTCGTCGCCCTGATCTGCGATCCAGGCGACGCTGACAACTTCCTCACCTGCCTTGGTGTTGAACACCCGTACGCCGCCTGCGCTGCGCGACCGGAAGGAGATGCCGTCAATCGGAACGCGGATCGACTGACCGGTGGAGGTAGCAAGCATGATCTGGTCGTCCATCTCGACCGGGAATGAGGCCACAATCTCACCGCCGCGCATCGCCTTGTCCATGGCCGCGACCCCCATGCCACCGCGACCGCGAACCGGGTAGTCATGTGACGAGCTGAGCTTGCCCGATCCACCTGTGGTGATGGTCAGAATCAGGTTTTCAGCGGCTGACATTTCGGCGTACCGTTCCTGAGGCAGGACACTGTCGGCGTTGCCCCCGTCTTCGTCGGCTTCGGTGTCTTCGGTCACGCCGGCCATCAAGCGCCGCATCTTGAGGTAAGCGGCACGCTCATCCGGCTGTGCTTCAAAGTGGCGAATGACCGACATCGACACGACCACATCTTCCCCCGACAGCCGGATGCCCCTGACACCGGTGGATTCGCGGCTGTTGAAGACCCGCACATCCGTGGTGCGGAACCGGATCGCGCGGCCGGAATTGGTGAACAGCATCACATCGTCGTCTTCAGAGCAAATCCGGGCATTCACCAGCTTTACGGATCCATCTTCGGGCAGTTTCATCGCAATCTTGCCGTTGCGGCGCACATTGGTGAAGTCCGACAGACGGTTGCGGCGCACATCTCCGCCGCTGGTGGCAAAGACGATCTGCAGGTTTTCCCACTCTTCGTCCGGTACATCCACGGGCATGATCGCCGCAATGGAAACACCGGTCGGGATTGGCAGGATGTTGACAATGGCCTTGCCCTTGGCCGTGCGTCCGCCCAATGGCAGGCGCCAGGTCTTGAGCTTGTAGACCATGCCGTCGGTGGTGAAGAACAGAAGCTGCGTATGCGTGTTTGCCACGAAGAGGTTGGTGACAACGTCCTCTTCCTTGGTCTGCATGCCGCTGATGCCCTTGCCGCCGCGCTTCTGGGCGCGGAAATCGGCTAGCGGTGTACGCTTGATATAGCCGCCTGAAGTGATCGTCACGACCATGTCTTCGCGTTCGATCAGGTCTTCGTCATCCATGTCGCCGGACCAATCGACAATCTCGGTCCGGCGGTCCACGGCAAAGTTCTCGCGCACTTCGCGCAGCTCATCAGCGATGATGCCCATGATGCGTTCACGCGAGGACAGGATTTCAAGGTATTCCTTGATCTTTCCTGCGAGCTCTTCGAGCTCGTCCGTGACCTCTTTGACACCGATCTGGGTCAGGCGCTGCAAGCGCAGGTCCAGGATGGCACGGGCCTGAGTTTCGGACAGGTTATAGGTCCCGTCTTCGTTCATCTTGTGGGTCGGGTCGTCGATCAGCTGTATATAGCCGGCAATATCCGAGGCAGGCCAGCGCCGTGTCATCAGCTTTTGCCGCGCTTCTGCCGCGTCAGCCGAGGAGCGGATGGTCGCAACAACCTCGTCCACGTTTGACACGGCAACCGCCAGACCACACAGGATATGGCTGCGCTCACGGGCCTTGCGCAGGTCATAAGCGGTGCGGCGCGCGACCACATCTTCGCGGAAATCGATGAACGAGGTCAGGAACTTGCGTAAGGTCAGCTGTTCCGGTCGCCCACCATTCAACGCCAGCATGTTGCAGCCGAACGAAGTCTGCATCGGCGAGAACCGGTACAATTGGTTCAGAACAACGTCCGGGGTGGCATCACGTTTCAGTTCGACCACGACACGAACGCCGTTGCGGTCGGACTCGTCCTGTACATGGGCCACGCCTTCGATGCGTTTCTCGCGCACTTGTTCGGCGATCTTTTCGATCATCGCGGCCTTGTTCACCTGATACGGAATTTCGTCCACGACAATGGCATAGCGGTCCTTGCGGATCTCCTCGACCCGCGTCTTGGCGCGGATGATGACGCTTCCACGTCCTTCCAAATATGCCTTACGCGCGCCGGATCGGCCCAGCATCACACCGCCGGTGGGGAAATCGGGGCCGGGGACGTACTCAATCAGCTGTTCGCTGGTCAGGTCCGGATCCTCGATCAACGCAAGTGTCGCATCGACCACTTCGCCCAGGTTGTGGGGTGGGATGTTCGTGGCCATGCCGACCGCGATACCGCCTGCACCATTGACCAGCATGTTCGGGAACCGGGCGGGTAGAACGGTGGGTTCGCGGTCCTTACCGTCATAGTTGTCCTGAAAATCGACGGTTTCTTTTTCAATATCTGCCAGCAGCGACGCCGCGGGTTTGTCCATGCGCACTTCGGTGTAGCGCATGGCCGCCGGATTGTCGCCGTCCATCGAGCCGAAGTTGCCCTGACCATCCAGCAGCGGCAATGACATGGAGAAATCCTGTGCCATCCGTACAAGCGCGTCATAGATCGCGCTGTCGCCATGCGGGTGATACTTACCCATCACATCGCCAACCGGGCGTGCTGATTTGCGGTACGCCTTCTCGTGCGTGTTCCCGGTTTCGTGCATCGCGTAAAGGATGCGCCGATGTACCGGCTTCAGCCCGTCACGCAGATCCGGGATCGCGCGACTGACGATGACCGACATCGCATAGTCGAGATACGAGTTGCGCATCTCGGATTCGATGGACACGGACGGGCCGTCATAGCTGGGGCGCTCTGGCGGGGTTTCGTCCATGTTTTCAGGGATTTCTGGCGTATCGCTCACGTAGGCTGCCCGTTTCTCTGCAGGGGTCTATATGTTGTGGATGCACTCTATCAGACACCGCATATGACGTGCAACCAAGCAGCCACCGGAGCCTTTGTCAGCCGCGTCAGGGATGTGCTAATACATTGTTTTATTGTAAAATTAACATGTCTCATGCGAGCATTCAGTATCCAGAGGAAACTGAGAGGGCTGGTATGGATCCAAGCGAGACGGAATTGATGTTAAAGGGATATGGTCTGACAACGGCGGAACTGACCTATCACATGCCGGACCACATCCACGTTCTGAATACGTTTGTCTGGCAAGAATATGACTTGCTTCCCGATCATCCCAAACTGTTCGAGTTCATCGAGTTCTGGCAACGGGAAATCGACGGGCCGCTACACTCGGTGCGGTTCTCACATCGCAAACTGATTGCGCCGGGAGAGTGGCGAAACGTGGTCGGGTTGCTGCAGATCCACTGAATGCCGCCTCATGCGGCGAGCGTACCAAGAGCCAGTCGCGCTTCGTAATTCCGAAGCTCCGGTGCGGCCAAGTCAAAAGACCCGTCTTTCGGGACCCTCAGTTCGGGGAACAGATCCAGGATCTCGTTGCGGGTTTCCGCGGCCAAACCTTGAAGCGCCTGAGTACCAGGATAGAAGCTTTCGGTGAGACAGCCGTTGGATTCGACGATTTCGTGTCGGTCGAACATGAAGTGGTAATAGGTCACCTCGGGCGTTGGGGCGAGGCTCACGCCGGGCATCCCGACAAAGAAACGGGCCGGGATCAGAACCGGTTCTTCGTCAAAGTGCAGTTGAGTCCAGGGTGAAAAATGCAGCATCCTGTGGTTCGGTGACACCAGCAACGGTTTGCCATTGCCCATCACCCCTTTGTCGAACCGGACCGGAGCATAGGCTCCGCGACCGTCAACCGTGGTTGCGCCGATCCACCGTACAGGCTGAAGCCCTCTGGACTTGGTCCAGACCATTTGCCCGGTTTTCAGCGTTTCGACGGGAACACGCCCGTGATCCAGGCGGATTCTCGTTCCAGCTACGAAACATGGTACGAATTCCGAGTATTCGGAGTCTCCATTGTTGGAGCCATCGACCTTGATGTACTGAACACCCGGTATCAAGGCATCGGTTGCCGAAAACCCCCAGATATCCGATGTAACGCCATCGCGTGAATAGACATTTATGGTGATTTCAGGTCCGACAGGGGTGCCGGACCCGTCCAACGCCCGCAAAACTATGAGCGACTCGGACTCCACCGTTGTGCCCGTCGGAACAAGCCCGCCGCCATCAATGATGACGTGATTGAAACGGTCATCATCGTCGAACACATCGACGTTGTTGGTGTCATCAAGCGTGACGATCGTGCTCATGCCACCGGAAAAGTCGTAGATTGTCCCGTTGGGCGAGTCCGAATTGTTGATGATCGGATCGCCTTCGTCCAGGAATGGGGAATTGGAGGCGACTGTCAGTGCCTCGTTGTCAGCCACCAGAATCGTACGCTCAACCACTGTACCCGCCTCGTTCAAATGCTTTTGGCCAAAGCAGCGTGACGGAGAATTGGGCGACTTTTTTGCGGAAAGGAGGGTGTTTTTACGACGAATTCGGTCGAAAGGATGGCGAAATCCAATTGAGACACATTTGACGCAATTGGCCCGTCAAGGAGCTTGGAACGCGGCCTACAGCGTTTGTGGGTTGGGGGGCTTGTGTTACACTTGCGCCCGTAGAGCAGAAACAGGATGCCGACTCGGGCAGGCCGGTATCAGAAAAAGTGAGAGACCATGCGCAAATTTGTTTACGGCACCGGATTTCAGGACGTCATGTCCGGCACAAGCACCATTCGTGAGACCTTCCTAGGGTACGATGGCAACGACATTTTCAACTTTTATGACGGGCCTAAACCCTTTTTCACCAGAGATTTTACGGACCGGTTCATTGGCGGCAACGGCAATGATCTGATGCAAGGCCTGAACGTGGACTTGAAGGATGTGGCGGCAGCCTACACGACCTATGCGGGTCTCAGTTTCCACGGCGGTGCAGGCTATGACACGGTACGCTATGATGTGGTCGGAACTTTGGCCAATACGGTCAGGACCAGTGTGGACTTGTCCCGTTTTCAGTCACTTGAACGCTCTGTCGAACATCATGAATTCCGGGTCACGCTAGATTACGTGGAAGATCTTATTCCCAGCGCGACCAATGCGGATATCACGGGGACGAATGGGGACGAAACTCTGCGGTTAACACTGACGCGCGCGCAAGTAGAAGAAACTGCGCAAAGCGTCGGGATCACCATTGATCTCAAAGGCGGCAACGATCATTTCGAATTCAATGGTCAAAGCCAGATTGCGTCCACCTTGAACGTCAATTCGGGGCGTGGCAATGACACGGTCATCATTAATGTATCCACGACTTCATACAGCAATGTCGACAAGTCGCGCATCATAACCGGTCAGGGCAATGACACGGTTGTGCTGGACGGCATGTATCAGGAGGTGGTGAGCGTGGGCGCCGGGGCAGACGAGGTTTATGTCCTGACCGGGAATTTCGCCCATCGCCCGGATGTCATCGATACCGGGGCCGGGCGCGACAAGGTCTTTCTTGAGCTTGACGAGTATTCGACGATAGCCCGGATCCGCGATTTCAATGCAACGTTGGACAAGATCATCTTTGATGAAGATGAGTTGCGCGATACCAACGTCACGTTCGACAAGACCGTCTGGGAAAGCTCGTCTACGCCGAAACTCTATATGGATAATGCGGCTGGCAAATTGTACTTCGGCGACAACGTCATGGCCACCTTTGATGGTACGCCAACCCTGACAGCTGCCAACTTCGAAACCGATACTTGGGACTTTGGCTGAAGCAGGCCGACCATCAGCCGGGTGCCCGACTGGCGTCAGCCCGAGCAGCTGGCACCCCCCAAAACGCAAAACTTCGCGCAATGTGGGTGGTTTAGGAACACATCACCCTCGGCCTCCTCCAAACTTGCGCCAAGTTCGAATTCAGGGGCGTAAGGTAGCAAAGTGCACGCCAGAACGGCCGGGTGTTCAGCTCCCTTGCGTTTCACCACCATCCGGGACGTGGCACACATCACGTCGCTCGGGCTTTTGCCTAGAATGTCCCAACAGGCTGTTGTGATTTCAGGTACTTCGACGCTCATGTCCATTTCGGGAAACAGGACTGTCTGGGCCGGGTTGTGGGCCGCAATGTCGAAACCGTGAGCTTCATAGAAAGCTGCATATTCCGCGCGGGCCTGGGCTTCGGTTGCGTTCCACTCCATACGCCCTGCTACTGCCATCCGGATACCCGAGTCCCGCAACCAGCGCATGCCTTCGAGAGTCTTGTCAAATGATCCGGCCCCCCGTTCCGCATCATGCAAATCCCGGCGCACGTGATCCAGAGAGACGCGCAGGGTCAGCTTGCCGGGAAACGCATCGTTCAAGGCGCGCAGCCCTTGGCACACGGACTTTCGCATCATCGGTTGCATGGCATTGGTTAGAACAAGCACGTCATACCCGCGTTCCAAAGCTGCGCGGGTCATGGCATTCATGTCCGGGTTCATGTACGGTTCGCCACCGGTGAATCCTATCTCGCGAACGGGCCAGTGACGGTCTTCGATCTGGTCCAGGAACCCGGTGACCTCTTCGGACGTCAGATACACCAAGGAATCGTTTTTAGGTGAGCTCAGAATATAGCAGTTGGCACACTCGATGTTGCATAGGGTGCCGGTGTTGAACCAAAGGGTTTCCGGCGTGTTCAAAGAGACCTTTGCGCGCAATGACCCGTCGGCCGTCACAAAACTGTTCTGAAACTTTCCGATATTGGCGACTTCGGAGCGGGTATCTTTCATCTGGCATTCCTGCTGGGCTGGCGTGCAATAGATCTAGCCTAAGTCACAGAAGAAGTTAAAGTTGGGGCCGGAAAGGCTGACAAGGTTGTGATCCTTTGGCACAGGGATCACAGGGTCGAGCTACAGGAACGGGAAAAGGCAATGGTTTCGCGCATCATTCCGGTTGATCCTTTCAACCTGGTGATTTTTGGAGGAACGGGAGATCTTGCGCGCCGCAAGATAATTCCGGCGTTGTTTCGGCGATATTGTGCGGGTCAGTTCCATTCAAAGTCGCACATTGTGGGCGCGGCCCGCTCGGATCTGACGATCGAATCCTACCGAAGATTGATCGAAGCGTCCTTGCGCGAACATGCACCCAAACGGGCACAGGACGAAGAGGCTTTGAAGGAATTTCTGAGCCGGCTGGATTATGTTTCGTTGGATGCAAAAGGCACTGCGGGTTGGAACGACCTCGTGGATCGCGTCGGTGGCACCCGCACGGAACCGGGACAGGATGACCGAGTTTCAGTTTTCTACTTTTCCGTGGGCCCCGATTTGTTTGGTCCACTGGCCGAACGCTTGCATCGTTTCGGGCTCGCCGGTGCCGACACCCGGATTGTGGTCGAAAAACCCTTTGGCCGGGATCTGGAGTCTGCAAGGGCGCTCAACGTCACTTTGGCGGCGCATTTCGATGAAAGTCAGATCTACCGGATCGACCACTATCTAGGCAAGGAAACGGTGCAGAACCTGATGGCGGTCCGGTTCGGCAACATGCTGTTCGAGCCGCTCTGGAATAGCCAGTATGTGGACCATATCCAGATTACGGTGGCCGAAACGGTGGGTGTTTCGGGTCGTGAAGAATATTATGACGCAGCCGGTGCAATGCGCGACATGATCCAGAACCACTTGATGCAGCTTCTTTGTCTCATTGCAATGGAGCCCCCCGCAAAGTTCGACCCGGACGCCGTGCGGGACGAAAAGCTCAAAGTCATCCGGGCTCTGGATCCGGTGATGCCGCACCATATCGTACGCGGCCAATTCGAAGCCTGCCTGGATCCGGAAAGGGCTCATCCTTCTTATCGTGGGTCTGTAAACCAACCCCGCAGCACCACGGAAAGTTACATTGCGCTTCGAACTCACATCTCCAATTGGCGATGGGCGGGGACACCATTCTACTTGCGTACTGGAAAACGGCTGAAGGCGCGGTCTTCGGTGATCAACGTCATCTTCAAGGATGCTCCTCATTCGATCTTCGGAGAAGAGGCCGGACGCCATGCCAACCTGCTGTCGATCCGGTTGCAGCCGAATGAGGGCATCACGCTGAAGGTCACGATCAAGGAACCTGGACCCGGTGGAATGCGGCTGGTGGACGTGCCGTTGGACATGACCTTTGCAGAAGCACTGGGGCCCAGCGGTGAGGATCCACCGGACGCCTATGAGCGATTGATGATGGACGTCATCCGGGGCAACCAAACGCTTTTCATGCGCGGAGACGAGGTCGAGGCCGCCTGGTCGTGGACCGATCCGATCATTGCAGGCTGGACCTCACGTGGGGATGTGCCTAAACCCTATGTCAGCGGGAGTGCGGGACCGATCGATGCGGATCTGCTGATGCAGCGTGACGGGCGTGAATGGCGAGGAATTACCCCATGAACATCGTGGAATACCCCGATCAGGACATGTTGGCCATCGACCTTGCCAACAAGATTGCCGGGGAACTGGAAACCCAATTGTTGAACAAAGAAACTGTTTCGTTGGCCGTTCCCGGCGGATCTACGCCGGGCGTCATCTTTGATGATCTTTGTGCCGCTGATCTGGATTGGGAGAGGGTGCATGTGATGCCGACGGACGAACGTTGGGTACCGAACACTCATCATCGTTCGAATGAACGATTGATTCGGGAGCGTCTGTTGGTGAATCGTGCGGCCAAAGCGCTATATCTGCCTTTGCACACACCGGCAGACCGGCCAGAAGATGTTTTGGCCGAGCTGGAGTCAGTGATTGCGCCAGAATTGCCGATTTCGGTTCTGCTTCTGGGTATGGGGGCGGACATGCACACGGCCTCGCTGTTTCCCGGAGCGGAAGGATTGCAGACGGCTTTGGATCCTGCTGCGCCCATTCTGTCCGTGCTGAGGTCGCAAACCCAACCCGAAACCCGCGTCAGCCTGTCGGCCCGGGTTCTGGATGCCGCCATTTCCAAACATCTTGTCATCTTCGGATCCAAGAAACGCGAAGCGCTGGAACAGGCGATGTCCCTGCCGCCAGAAGAGGCCCCGGTCCAAGCTGTCTTGACGGAAACGACGGTACATTGGGCGAATTAGGACAATAAACTCATGTGGGACAAACTAATTGAACTGCGGGAAGACCGTAAGGCGCGCCGCATTTCTGATCTATTCGCCGAACACCCAGATCGTGCCTCGATGTTTTCGGCCAGCTTGGGCGATCTTCTGTTTGATTACTCAAAGACGCAGATCGATGATGAAATCCTGCAAGCCTTGATTGCATTGTGTGACAAGGCAGGCGTCGGCAAGCAGCGCGATGCCATGTTTGCCGGTGCATTGATCAACGAAACAGAGGGGCGTGCGGTCCTGCATACCGCTTTGCGGGATCCCGGAGGCGAGCCGCTCGTGGTCGGTGGAGAAGACATACGCCCCGGCATTCGGCGCACCTTGGACCGGATGGAGCAGTTCAGTCACCGCGTACGATCAGGGGATCTGGTCGGCTCCGGCGGTCCTATAACGGACGTGGTCAATATCGGAATAGGCGGGTCCGATCTGGGTCCGGTCATGGGGGTGCTTGCGCTGACCCCTTATCATGACGGCCCGGCCTGTCACTTTGTGTCGAACGTGGACGGTTCCGATGTGCACGACACGTTGAATGGTTTGGATCCACGCCGCACGCTGGTCATTGTGGCGTCCAAGTCGTTCACGACCGTCGAATCCATGGTCAACGCGCAGACGGTTCGTAACTGGATGGTGGCCGGGGGAGGGAACCCTGGCAGCCAGTTTGCTGCGCTTTCGACCGAAACTGATTTGACTGAAGAATTCGGCATTGATACCGATCAAGTTTTCGGATTTGAAGATTGGGTGGGTGGTCGATACTCCATGTGGGGCGCCATCGGATTGAGCCTGATGCTTGCCATTGGTCCTGACGATTTCCGCGCCTTCCTCGAGGGTGGGCATAACATGGATACCCATTTCCGCTCAGCGTCGTGGGATCAGAACCTGCCGGTTCTGTTGGCTCTGGTCGGCCTGTGGCATCATCAGGTCTGTGGCTATCCGACGCGTGCCGTGCTGCCGTATGATCAGCGCCTCTGCCGTTTGTCTGCGTATCTCCAACAGGTCGAGATGGAGTCGAACGGCAAGTCCGTCGCCATGGATGGCAGCACGTTGGAAACGGTTTCGGGACCTATTGTGTGGGGTGAACCCGGGACCAACGGACAGCATGCTTTTTTTCAGTTGATTCATCAGGGCACGGCCGTGGTGCCTTGCGAGTTCATGGTCGCCGCCAAGGGTCATGAGCCGGATCTGGCGCATCATCACAAGATGTTGGTTGCAAACTGCTTTGCCCAATCCGAGGCGCTGATGCGTGGTCGGTCGCTGGAAGAAGCGCGAGCTCGGATGCTGGAAAAAGGTTTGGAAGGTCATGAACTTGAACGTCAAGCGCGCCACCGGGTCTTCCCGGGAAATCGCCCATCGACGACCCTGATCTATCCGCTACTGACGCCTTATGTTCTGGGACAGATCATAGCGCTCTATGAACACCGTGTTTTTGTCGAAGGTGTCATCCTTGGCATCAATTCGTTCGATCAATGGGGCGTGGAACTGGGCAAGGAGCTGGCATTGTCGCTGGGGCCTGCCCTGTCAGGGGCAGGCGGGTTGGAGCGCAAGGACGGGTCAACCGCCGCCTTGGTTAACTATGTTCTGACAAATGGAGGCTGATCGAGCGAGTTGAAAACGGGTTTGGGCGTCCCCGGGACCGTCTTGACCTCAAGCCTTTGGCCCACGACTGCATGTCTGTGGGCGGGACAGGGACCGTGCGCTTGCCCTTCGGCGAAGAGGGGCAACAGCCGACCAAACCATCGTGAAGGACCGCTCAGGCTGTTTCCAGGCGAGCTCCGTCGCGTTGAGCAAAATCCTGCTTCAAACTGTCAGGGAGCGGGTAGCCGTTCAAACCGTCCGGTGTCCGTAGAACCATGACGCCAATCATTGTGCAGCGCAGCACGCCACCGGACCAGATCTGTTGCTCCATCGTATAAGAACTGTTGCGGAAAGCAGTTACGCGCGCGGTCGTAATGTAATCTTCGTCCGCCAGCATTTCGCGAACATAATGAATGTTGGCGTTGCGCAGCACCGTACGTGGCTCTGGCCCCCCGGCAAAATGATCGGCGCAAAACAGGTCGAAATACGCCACGCGGAGTGTTTCGAACCAGCTCATGTAAGCTTTGTTGTTGACGTGGTTCAAAACGTCGATTTCGCTGTAGCGCACCCTGTCGGCCAAAGCCAGCGGCTGGGCAGACGCGAGCCCGTGGTGCAATTGTTCTTCAGAGGTAAGGGCGGTGTGAAATCTTAAATCCATGGAATGACTTAACGCATGCCTTGAAAGCAATACAAGCCATTTCCCGGTGGATTTCGGGTCCTCTGGAAACCCAACCGCTGGCCCGTTCCGACGTCATTACGACACCGGGGATCACCAGCAGGTTTTATGGACAGGCCAGCGCTAATCGCTCTAGTCTGAACTGAACGACGGTATTCTTTTTCAGTGAGATAAAGCAATGAGTTTTGAGTTTGATATTGACGGATCGGGCAACGGAGAAGGCGCCAGAACGGTCCAGCTCAAAGGCGGACGCATCGCTATGGCCTGGGTCGAGACGAGCAGTGCACAAAGCGATGGGAGTTCGACGGCCATTCGGGTGCGGGTTTTCGAACGGGATGGGACGGCTGTATCTGACAGCGTGATCGCGAATTCTGTCTTTGCTGGCACCCAAGCAACGCCGGTTCTTGCAGCCGCCCCCGATGGTGGTTTTCTTGTCGGTTGGGAGCAGAACCTATCATACAATGAACCATCCAGTTTCAATTTGCGTGGTTTCGATGCTGACGGAAAAGCACGTTGGAGTGAAAAGACTGCCTTCACGATGGCTCATTCCCAAAGCGTGTCTCTTGTCGATTTGGTTGCCTTGAATGGTCCGGGGGACCCAAAGGACGCCCGGTATGGGCTTATCTGGGAGAACAATCTGGGCGATGATGGCAATCGCTACTTTCGAGAGTTGAATTTCAAAGGCCGTCCAGTGGATTGGTTTGAACCACCTGTCGCGCTGCTGAAAGACCAATCCTACAGGTTGAATGGGAACACGAAGATTGTTCAAACCCAAGACGGGTTTAGGATGATTTGGACGGATGGCGAAGGTGTCGTGAAGAGCCGTGCCTTTGAACAAGACGGCACCCCCGACAGCAGAGTTACGCAATTGAACTTGAACTACTGGGGGCCGGCCGGAATGGATGGCGCCGAATTGGCGAATGGTGATGTGATTGTCGTGACGGCTGTAATCGACGAACACGTGGGAAAAGGGGTAAAGATCTCTTTGAACGCGCAGATCCTTGGACCGGGTGGTGTTCTACGCGGGTCTCCGTTCAAAATTGATGAAAGAGAACTTGGCGAGGATAGGACCGCCGATTACCCGCGCGTGACAGCTCTGGCGGATGGTGGTTTCGTTGTGTCTTGGATAGATCAAGGCGAAGACACGATCTATGCACGTCGTTTTGGATCTGACTATCAGGCGATTGGTGGAGAATTCCGCCTTGATGCAACCTCGCAACAACATGGCGGCGGGCTGGATGACCTAATTGAAGTCGATGAAGGCTGGATTCTGGCACTGAGAGATACTTACCGGCATTCTGACCTGGGATCCGGGCTTGTCGGCGTCCTGACGGATCTCGATGGATATCGCGCTCCGATTGGGCGAGGCAACGAAACTCCGGAAAGGGACACGGACGACTACTATGTCGCGGGTGATTTCCTGGAATGGCGCGATAGCCCGGGCGGTTTTCATATGGCCGATGATTGGAACCTTGATGGGCCACCATATGCGGATCGAGGAAAGCCCGTGAACGCATTCGCGGAAGGCCAAGTTATTTATTCCTCTTTTGCAACCGGTTATGGAAAAACCGTTATCCTCGATCACGGGGTGTCGTCTGGTTCCGATTACCACCTTTATAGCCTCTATGCTCACCTCGACAGCTTCCAGCCGGCCAAGGACGCGGACGGTCCGTTGGCCAGCGGCGATCAATTGGGAACAATCGGAAAGACCGGAACCACCGTTCCCCACCTGCATTTCGAGATAGTCGAAGCACAAAACAGCATTGTCCCATCATCGGGAAGCCCGGCTCTGTTGGATTCGAAATTTGGTGGCGGGTACTTGAACCAGAACGAATTGGATAGGCTTCAAACCATAACCTATGACGACCAGGGAAAAGTCACCTCTATCGTGCATGATGAGGACTGGAATGGAAAAATGACCGTCGCGCGATGGTTCAGCACGGAGTATTTTCTGAATGTTGCATCCCAGCGGGAACGTGTCTTCCTGACGCAAGATAATGACGTTCACGTTGTTGGGCAAGCGGACAAGGGCAAGGGTTACGAAATCTTCGGTTTAAGTGGTCGTGATGCAATCAAAGGCGGCGGCGAAGACGATCTCCTGTCCGGCGGCTATGGCAATGACACCTTGAGGGGGGCAGGTGGGGACGATTTTCTGTTCGGGGACAGAAACAGGGATATATTGCGCGGCCAATCCGGCAATGACACTCTGTTTGGCGGGCACGGAGCAGACCGATTGATTGGGGGAGCAGCGGCGGATACGTTCACTTACGTCAAGGTAAGCGATAGCCTGCCAGGCTCTAATACCAGTGATTGGATTCTGGACTTTGACGTCAGCGAGGGCGATATAATCGACTTGTCGGCAATCGATGCCTCAGCAACCTTGCTCGGTGATCAATCATTTATTTTTCTGGGGTCTACTGCCGGGAATACTGACGGGCGTGCTGGTGTTGTTTCTTACACTACCCTAGGCGCCGACACGGTTGTGTCGGTCTTCTTGAACGCGGATTCAATTGCAGACATGCAGATCAACCTTACCGGGCTCCATGGATTGACCGCTGATCAGTTCGACCTGTAGTGGTTGCCCTGTTTGAAGGACAGTTCATTTGCTAGGCCTAAAACCCAATTGGGTGCCCAGTTGTATGTCGTTCTGTTGATTAATGGGCTGGAATTCTGACGCTCGGAAGCTGCATACAAATAGCTTTTGTCGAAGGATCCAGGTTGGATGTGTCAAATCTTCTTTGAAAGATGGCAAGTCTCACGCAAGTCGGCGTTCTTGTACTGGGGCGGGAAACTGGATCAGTCGCGGATGAAACGATACCGGCAAGCCCGGTCCTAAGTTCTGAAGCCAACTTGGATTTTTGGAGCGGGTAGCGGGAATCGAACCCGCGCGTTCAGCTTGGGAAGCTGACAGGCTACCATTACATCATACCCGCGCTCCCGAGTGCATACGACTGCCAAACAGGATTCGCAAGACTGGCAGGGCAGGATCGGATCAGGAATACGGCTCGATCCGGTTCGCGATCAGGGTGTATCCAACTTCGGCCAGTTCGGTGTTGGTTGCGGTGGTTTCGAACAGACCAGTGACATTCACCGGGTCAAAAATCGTATCGGTGTTGTAGGGTGTTTCAGCGATCACGAAGATCAACTGGTTGGGCGGCGGCGGTGGAACGTGGATACAGGCACCGACATAGGGCACCAGAAGAGCGCTTGTTACATTCTGGCCGTCATACTCCAATGGCACGAGATATCCCGGGATACGCACAAGCTGACCATTGTACTTGTCTGTGACCTCGGCGTTGCGCTCCTGGTCAAAGGGGGTGCTCAACTCGCCATGTTGGATGACACCTCGTTCACGCAGCGCATCCATGGAGAACCCTTGTGACCTGGGAACGAGATCGTCCCAATTCAGGTCTACGGGTGTGTCCGCTGCGGCACTTACCGCATCCAAACCGGACAGGCACAAAAACGACACGGTTCCATTCAGGAAATTTCGGCGGGATGGCCTCATTCGGTCACCTGGGTCTTGAGGGCAGGGGATGAATTGTACCCGGGCATGGAGGACGCCTCCTGTGCCAAGGCGACATATCGGCTGACGGCCAGCACGTCATAGATTGAACTGAGCGCACCTTGTTTAACCATGTTTTGCAAGAGCTGAGCCTGTGTCCAAACCGATCGGGCACCAAATTGTCGTGCTACGGCAGCAGCGAGCTCGGGTGCATACCACAAGACATCTTGCATGACGTCAGAGACGGCCTGTCGCATCTCGTCGTCTCCATATTGGCTATGCAATGCAAAAGCTTCGACGATCATCTCTTTCGACAGGATCGGAACAGCAGGATCCGCAAGATAGATCTGGGCCAGGCGTTGTACCGCCGTCTGTCCCTGTGTTTCGATCAATGCAGTTGCGTAGGCCCCAATCAAAGAGTCCTGGACGGGTATGGAACGTGCAAGACCGCGCTCCAGCACCGGCGCGACAGATGAATCTCCGCTCAAGCCCAACAGGAGCACGCGGATGGGTTTCATGTCCACCTGCGTGGGGTCGTTCAGGACACGCAGGATCCGGTTGGGATCAATAGGCAAGGGATGTGTGCTTAGAAAGCCGTAATTCGCGCGGTCGAGTTCCTGAAGGGCCAAATGTCGGATCGTGGTGTTCGGGTGATTCATCAGACTGGCGAATGTTTGAAAACGGCTCAGGTCATTCCCCAGTTCCCAGGCGCCCAGATGCGTCATGATTGCATCAAGAACCGGTTTCAAGTCATTGTCTATGAACGCAACTCTTTGCCATGGGCCATACATTCCGTCGCGTGCAAACAGAACTTGATGATCAGACTGTAAAGACAGTTTTCGGCGGGTCGTGCTATCGACAAGGAATGGAATGTCGACGTCGTTTATGCTGCCTTCAAGTGCGCTCGTAGGACTGTATTGAAAAGGGTCCGACGGGTCCTGCCGGGCCAATACGATATGGTCGCTGTTCAACAAACGATCCACCAAAGTGCTTTGAGGCGTGTAGTTGTGAAACCCACAGGCCGACGCCACGGAACCAGCCGCGCACAATACACCGATCAAGGGTCCGGCAATACGTAACATGTCGTCATACTGCTCCCGTTTTGCAGGGGCGTGAAATCACATTTTCACCATCATGCCATCTGACAGCGACATTCGATAGGCCCGAAGCGCCGGCAACAAGCTGACCAGAGCAGCCGCGATCACAACAGCGCCAAGAATGGCCCATTCCCGGGTCGAAAGTCCCGTGATCGGAACAAACAAACCAAAGGTGCTGTCCAGCCATGGTTGCAGCACGAACAGGCCGCCATAGAGGAACAGTATGCCAAGAACTGCGCCGCTCAGGGCCATCAGACAAGCCTCGATCAGTAAAAGACCCATGATGGTCGTTGCCCGTGCGCCTACGGCGCGCAAGATCGCCATTTCGCGTCGTCGGGCATTCAAGCCCGAAAGGATCATCGCGGACATTCCCAGAAGGGCGGTCACGACTACCATGGCGGACACGGCAATCAGGGCGGTTTCGGCAATCCCGACGATACCCCACAGTTCATGCAGGGCCACGCCGGGTATTATCGCCAGCAACGGTTCTTCGCGGTATTCGTTGATCGCCCGCTGCACGGTGAAAATGTGCAGGCGAGACTTCATCCCCAACATGGCGGCAGTTATGGCCTTGGGTTGCAAATCCATCTGACGGATCTGTTCAACGGGGGTAGGTTGCCCGGGTTTGCGGCCACCACTCTGCCAGTCCACATGTATTGCTTCGATGGCCTCAAGGCTGACAATGACGGTCCTGTCTACGGGGGTTCCGGTCTTTTCCAGAATACCTGAGATCCGGAAGGGGGTATCCTTGTGTTCGCTGAAGGACGCGATGCCATGTGCCACCACGATCGGATCGCCGACGGAGTATCCCAGGGTTCGGGCAACGTCAGCACCGATGACGGCATCAAACAGGTCGTCCATCCGGTCGCCGGTTTCAAACGCCAATTGGCGCCCGCCGCGGTACTTGTAGCGCTTGAAATACTCAACCGTAGTACCCATGACGCGAAACTGCCGGTGACTGTCCCCCAGCGAAATCGGCACCGCCCAATCGACTTGCGGCAGGGCTGCGATGTCCTGGAAGCTCTCCCATGTCACGTTGTTGGTGGCATTGCCGATCCGGAAGACGGAGTACAGCAGCAGTTGCACAGAACCCGAACGAGCGCCGATAATCAGATCGGTGTTGGAAATCGTGTCGGTAAAGCTGGCCCGCGCGCCGATGCGCAGCTTTTCCACTCCCATGAACAAAACCACAGAAAGGGCTATAGCGAAGACAGTTAGTCCCACCGTCAGGGCGCGGCTTTTCAAGGAAAGGAGGGCAAGCTTTGTGAGGCTCATGCAGGGACAGCCCTTTGAGATCTCGCGATGTCGGACAGAGACAGAACACGGTCGAACCGATCCGCAATACGGTCGTCGTGGCTGACCATCACGAGGCTGCTGTTCGCTGCCGACACCCGCGAGAACAATAGATCCAGAAATTCCCTTTGAGATCCAGCATCCAGGGCCGACGTTGGCTCATCCGCAACTATCAGGTCTGGTCTTCCTATCATGGCGCGGGCCACGGCAACGCGTTGTTGCTGTCCAACGGACAGATCTGCAGCAGAGCCCTGTTGAACCAAGCTTTCCGGTAATCCCAAAGCCGTCGTCAAGGCCAACGCGTCTTTTTTCTGGTCACTGCACCGTGCTCTTCGTGCGGGCGAAAACCGTAACGGCAGCAGTATATTGTCCAAGGCGCTGGCATAGGGGAGCAGGTTGAACATCTGAAAGATAACGCCAATCCGGTCGGCACGGTATCTGTCGCGTTGGCTTGGCGACAGCTTGCTCAAGTCCTGACCAGCGACCTGAACCAGTCCGGATGCGGGCAACAATATTCCGCATATCAGGCTAAGCAGAGTGGATTTGCCAGACCCGCTTTCGCCAAGCAGAAGTACCCGCTCACCGGCTGACACTTCAAACCTGTCGATATCCAACCGGAAGTCCCCACGCGGCCACGCAAACGCAACGTCCTTAAGAAGGATTGCGTGGTTGTCTTCCCCGGACGGGGCCGCGCTGGGTGTCATGCGTCAGAATAAACCTTTGAGCTCAAGAACCGGATCGTCACGTTCGACATCATATGCATTTGCTCCTTTATCAGAAACAACCTGCACGGCCAACTCGCGAGCGTTTGGAAACCGATTGAAATAGGCAAATCCGATGCGATCGATCGCACCCGGATTGCTGCACGAGATTTCGTACTCAGCCTTGTATTCATTGTGCGCGGCTTCTGCCTGTTCGTCATGATGCTCGTCGTGATCGTCATGATCTGCATGTTCGTCATGATGCTCTTCGTGATCATCATGATCTGCATGATCATCGTGATCATCGTGCGACTCGTGGCTGGCATGATCATGATCGTCATGGCCAGCTTCTTCCTGATGGTCGGCATGTTCGTCATGATGCTCGTCGTGGTCGTCATGATCTGCATGATCGTCATGATCATGCGTCTCTTCCTCGTCCAGAATGGCGATATCAACACCGACGACTGAACAGAGTGCCGATTCAGGGAAAACGAACAATTTCAATGGGTCAGCCAAATCCGACACGGCCGCCTTGATCGCAGCCCTGTCTTCTGAAGAAGACGCTTCATGTTCGAACCCGACGATATCAGCGCCGGGAGCCACAAAACTCATCGCGATGTCATTTCCGGAGACCGCAATGCCAAGACTTCCAGACCCATGCTCATGCGCGGCAAGGGATCTGGTTTCTTCGGCGGCAAGTGAAAAGGGAAGTGTGGACAGCAAAAAGGCAATACGTTTCATCAGGCAACCCAATGTTATATCATTTCATCAAGACAATAGCAGTGGCTCGAAACAATTCAACAAGGTTCCAGGCTGACCCGGCATGACCTTGCGCACCCTCGATGAAAGTCTGAGCTACCTAAAACCCAAGGGCCTGACGAATTGTGTTCGCCAGAAGCCTGGTACTTCGGGGCGTCGGCTGTTCAAGGTATTGGGCCACGCATGCGGCTCGATACGTTACCAGGCTGTCGCATAGATCAATGGTATGCTTCGTCTGGCCGGGATCCGATTGGTCAAGTGCTAGGGCAGGTAAGGGCTGTTCCTGTGCCGCGGACAAACCGATTTCGTACGAAGTTATAACAGCCCAGACTTCTGTTCGCGGGGAACCTTCGTTTGAATCCCGCCCGTTGGCGTAAACTCCATCCAGATTTGTCCCGGTTCACCTTGGGAAAATGGCTGTCGTACAAGGTTCAGTTAAAGGCCCCGCCGCAAATTTCTTGAAGCCGAGTGGTTCACGACGACCTAGCAGGCACAGATCGTGATCAACTGCCGGCTCAGGCCATAAGGCCTCACCCGATCGCATCAGGTCCTCAGTATCCGCCCGCCGGTTCTCGAACCTCTACCCCGAAGCATCCACAAGAAAGGCGGTTCGAAATCCGTGCTCGTGATTGTCGTGACACGGGGGGATCCGGGACGAGGTGCCTCCCAACTTACGGTACGGCCAAGGTAAGCCAGTTTTTCGTCAAATGTTCTACTCTCTCCTCCATCGCAACGGACAAAAATGGCCAGTTTTCAATCGATTTGCAGGCAAAGAAAAGAAAAAGTCCCTTTGTCTTTTTGAGGAACCTTCTTAGGATTTGAAAAAACTGGGAGTAAGTCATGAAGTCATTTGTAACTGCTCTGGCCGTGTCTTTTGCTGCGACCGCTGTTATCGCGCAAGACGCACCGCTACCAAGGACACTCTTCACAAATGTGAATGTCTATGACGGCGTAACGCCTGAGTTGATTATGGGGGCCAACGTCCTTGTCGAGGGGAACCTGATTGCTCAGGTTTCGACAGAGGAAATCAGCGCTCCAAACGCCTCGGTAATCGACGGCGGTGGCAGAACACTTACTCCCGGACTCACGGACACTCACACGCATCTGCACATTGTTGCTCCTGCTGTAGACATGGAACAAATGCCGGGTCAGGAGGCTGCCATACGTGGTGCCGTTGCTGCGTAAGACATGCTGATGCGTGGCTTTACCACTGTCCGTGACCTGTGCGGCAACACGCATGGCATGCGGAGAGCTATCAACGATGGCGTCATACCCGGCCCGCGTATCGTTTCGGCGGGTGCATGCATTGGCGGTTGGTCCAGCCACGCAGATTTCATGATGGATACGTCCGTCAAAGGGCAGACCAACATGGAGCGGATCGGAATGGTTCGGATTGCCGACGGCCCGGATGAGGTGCGATTGGCAATCCGGGAGGAAATGCGGAAAGGCGCCAGCTTTATCAAGATCATGATTGGTGGCGGTGGAGATAGGGACGCCTTGGTCGCCGAATGGGACAGCTTTGATGCGCGAGCTGCTTTGGTTGGTGCGCCCTACATTTACGTCGGCGGCAACCATGACCTGTCGAGTGAGGAAGAGCGCGCGATCTGGAAAGAGCGGTATGGGCATTCGTACTACCACTTCCGGTTCAAGGACGTACTCTTCCTTGTTCTGGATACGGAAGACATGAGTGCCGAGCGGCGGGCGACCCTATCGGCGCAAAGGGCCGAAGCCGTGGAAATATACAAAACCGAGGGACCAGAGGCCTTTTCACAGACGCCATACGCTTTGAGCCAGGAGCGTGTTACCGGCGCGATAAGTGCGACCCAAGGCGAATACTTCGTTGAAGTCAATTCACAGAACCGCGATGCCCGGCATACCTTTGTGATTACCCACAAACCTGCTTGGGAGGCCGAAACGACGGAATTCCATCGCATCGAAACCGCCTTGTCAGACATGCCCTACACCGTCTTCAACGGCCATGAGCATTTCTACGAATATCGCCAACGCTTTGGGCGGGACTACATTCAGCTGGCGACGACTTCCGGGCAACAATTCCCTGAAAAGGGGCTGTCACAAGATCACATCATGCTGATTACCGTGCGTGGGAACGAGGTCGAAATGGTCAACTTGATGTTGGCAGGTATCCTTGACCGCAAGGCAATGTATCCGGGGAACACCACTGCGCCCTGTTTTGACGTGACAAAGTGTTGATGGGGTCCAACGGCATCTCGCTGTTCAAGGTGTCGATGGGAGAGGAAGGACAACCCAGTAATGGCTGGATATGGAGTTTGGGGAGTGTCTTATGACCGCGCTTGATTACGCCGCTATCGGCATGTTGCTGTTTATGGCCGCTCTCGGCATCGGAGTTTTTGTCTTTCTCGGTGGCTGGCCCGGCCGGGTTGCTGCAAAACGCAGACATCCATATCAGTCCGCGGTTTCAATCGGCGGATGGGTGACACTTATCGCTGGTGGCGTTCTGTTTCCTCTGGTCCTGATCTGGGCCTATGCCGGATCAACCGATGCAGAAGTTGCTGCCGCTGATATTGCGGAAGGCGGTGCCGCATGATCCTGCTTCTGGTTGGCAGTTATGTCGGACTTCTCTGGCTTCTGGTGAAAATCGGCGTGTTCCCAAAGTGGTATGGCTGGATGAAAATCTCACCGGTTGCGGTCGGCATTGTTGCTTTCATGGCTATTTTTCTACCACTGAACTGGAACGCGCCGATTGGCGGAACCGTTGTTACAGTCGGTTCAGTTGGGATCAAACCAGCAATATCCGGGCCGGTCACAGAAGTTGTTGCGACGTCCCATACCCCCATCTCCAAAGGCGATGTTCTGTTCGAGATCGACAAGACCCCGTACGCCGCCGCCTTGCAACAGGCGCAGGCGCAACTGGCGCTGGCGCGGGACCAATTGGCGCGAAAGGAAGAACTGCTAACGCGCAACGCGGTTGCAGAGGCCGAAGTCGAAACCTTGAGGGCGAATGTCGCCGTTGCAGAAGCGGCTGTGACACTTGCCGAAGTCGATCTGGAAAACACAACTGTACGTGCGCCGTTTGATGGCATTGTTCCGGCTATGACGCTTTTGCCCGGCAACCAGGTCGCCCCGAATGTCCCGGTGCTTGCGTTTCTCGACATCGGAAGACCAGTTTTCAACTTGGTGCTCAGCCAGAACCAGATCCGGCATGTCAAACCGGGCCAAAAGGCGGAAGCCGTGTTTCGGGCGTTTCCCGGTCAGACCTTTCAGGGAACGGTTTCCGGTCTTTACCTGACCTCTCCGGAGGCCGAATACGATCTGGATGGGGCGACACCGGAAGTTCCTGAGATCATGGATACGACTTATGTTGTGGCGCTGGATCTTGATACACGCGGTTTATCGTTGCCACCGGGGTCTTCGGGTCAAGGACTGGTGCTGACCGACAAGGGGACGAAATTCCAATTCGTAAACCAATTGACGTTGCGCATGACGACCTGGATGAACTTCTTTTGAGCTCGTGGCCTGGGATGAGGTTTCTCGACCCGACCGATTGAAGATGTACAGTTCAATTCAGGTGGACCGACGCCGGAGCCGAGATTTGACGCCGCGAGACGTGCAAATGCCGGATCAGCGGCTGCATTCTGACAATGTCTAAATCCAAGGCAAAGTAGCGTAGAATGGCCAAGCTTACCTGAAGCGCGTAACCAGCTGCTGCCAGACGAATTGCCCATCATCCGATACCGCGCACTCAATGAGCTGTTGCGCTTCGACTTCCCGAACAGCGCCGCCTGAATTGACTGCGTTCCCGTCCACAGCTTGAGACAGTCGTTCACCAGTCTGGATTGCGATTACTGAACCTTTTGAATGTGCGAGGCCATCATAGTAGCAAAAGCGCGTTTCCGCATCATCTGGAATAGGTGATGCTGTTAAAAACGACTGTTGCGCCGTTGCGGCCTGCGCAACACCCAACAGCATGACTGCCAATTTTAGTCTCAACATTGCACTCCTACTTTCGATTTAGAAAACAAAGATAAGAGGCTTGCATCCTACCAATGCCTTCTGGTCCTAGAATCTGTAACTCAAACTCAGGTAGGGACCGTTCTGGTCTATGTCATAGGCAAAGACGCCGCCCGGACGGGTGGTTGAGAAGTCGATCCCGTAAAACTGGTAGCCGAAGCGCAGGGAAGTCCGTTCCCATTTGTTCCATTGAAAACCTGCCAGTACCAGATACTGCAGATCATCGCCGCCCACACCAAATCCAGACAAATCAACCCGGGCGCCAAATTGCCAATCATCTGAGATATCGGCTGCATATCGCAGCGATACGATTGGCTCGACCCAGTCTTCGGTCCCGCCAAGGCTTACGTTTGGGCCGCCAGTTATGTCGATTTCCTGAGTTAATGAGTTGTATTTTAAGCCCGCTGCTACGTCCCAAGCATATCTGTGGCCTGACTGTGTCTGACCATGGGCAAATCTGTAGGCACCCTGAAGGGTGAAAAAGAACTGCTCTGTGTTTACGTCGATGTTTGTAAGTGTTGGCAGGGTCGTATCGTCCCCGATCGAGACGTAATAGCCTTCAGCAATTACGCCGAAATCGCCTCGCCACCCTTCATACCGGGCAGAGGCCGCACCTTGTAACAGATCCAGAACCTCGCCAAGATCGAGATCTATTTGAGCAGCGGTCCCATCAATAACAGACGTGCCTTTTGTGGAAAAAGGCAAGAAAAGATAGCCAGTTATGGAATGCTGCCACGTACCATCAAGGGGTTCTGCCGAGTTGATTGCCTGCGCCCGCAATTGAGAAGGTATCATCAGTGAAACTGACAGAAGCAAACCGATAGCAGCCAAGCGTGAAGGTATCGACATTGTTTTTCTCCTTTGATGGCGTGTCATAGGCATTTGCACTTTAACCTGTCAGGGCGTTCCAAATCGACCCGGTCCGTTCATAAGTCCACCAAAGCGCAATGGTGCAACAACTGGCTGCGATCACTGCACGCGCAGAAAACCCCATCGATTTGTTTAGACCTTCCAACATCCTCAGCATTGGCCAAAGTGCCAGGACGATGGCAAGTTGCCCGATTTCGACCCCAATGTTGAACGCCAAGAGGCTTTGCCAGATGTTCGGAGCATCTACCTTCAGAATTTCCTGCAAAACAAAGCTGAAGCCGAGACCGTGTAAAAGTCCGATCAGCACGGTGATTACAAACACTCTATGTCGGGCGCCCGTTGCAGTTTTTTCCCTGCGGAGGGCCAGCACCCCGGCATAGATAATCGATACCGCTATGCCCGTCTCTACGGCCGGAACGAACCAAGCCGCACTTGGCACGAACCCAAAGAACCCAAATGCAAGCGTCACACTGTGACCAACCGTAAAGCCTGTCACCCGCCAAAGCAGGTCACGCAAGGCTGGCGCACCGATTACCAGGCAGGCGACGAAGAGCACATGATCAAGACCTTCCAGGATGTGGCGTATGCCTTCCCAGACAAAGGTCAATATACCGGCGGCGGCTGAAGCGCCGACTTCTATCGGATTGGTGAGCAGACCGCGCGAACGGAAAATCTGAGGTTCAGTACCGCCATAATCGATAAGCAGATTGGCGGTGTCCTGTTCGCCTGGCAGGCCAGGGTGCAGAAGGCTGGCAAATGTGTAGCTTGTGACAGGCGCAGTGACTGGAAAATCGACACGCACATCCAAAACCGTGTCGCCCACATAGTGCTCGTCGTCCAGAGTGACAGATGTAGCGAGAGCCAGGCGTGCCTCGTCCAGCGTTGCGAACCCGGGCTCGCGTCCCACGGCGCTGAGCGTGACCGAGACCGGTTTGCCGCGCAGTCGTTCTCCATCGACTTTGAAAACCATGCTACGTTCAACCAGCACGCCAAGACCCAGTGGATCCGCCGCAAGCTGCGCTTGATCAATGATGTGGACGAGTTGATTAGCTTCCATTCTGTTGAACGTGAAGGGTGCGGGTTCAGGCAAGCCGAGATCATCAGACCCCCCCAGCTTTTCCGCCAGCAGATAAGGCGTCGGCATGCGGACGTAGATGGATACGTGGTTGTCGTCATGCTCTACGTGAAAGATGCGTACGTTGAGGTTGAGCAGGAAGTGCCCCCAGGCCGCTGACCACGGAGCGAGCAAAACCAGGAAAAATGCTGCAAAGCAAGAGAACCAGCGCAGGCGTTGAGCGCAAAATGCGTCATAGCCATTTCGAAGCAGACAGGCGCTGATGTTCATGCGTTCAATCCCCGCAGACCAAGTGAGGGCTTTTGCAATGAGCTGGACGCAGAAGGGGGAAATGGGCCCTTCTGTCTCCGGGATTACTCCATGTCATGTTCTGACTTGAAATCGTCGACGAGACCTTGGAGCACATCGCTCACGTCCCATGCCCCGGCTTTCATCTCATCGCTCAGAGGATCGGTAAGTCCGGTCGTATCTGGCTTGGGCGGCTCCTTCGTGCCGGGGACTGACCATGCCTCTTCCGTGATCACGGCCATGCGTTCGGTAATCTTGTCGGCGGTGATGTTCCAGACCATGTTGTCTTGCGCCAAAGACAGCGGTCCATCGTAAACCTGTCGCACCTGTTCGTAGATTTCGAAGCGTGTGCCTTCTTCATTAAAGAAGTGATAGCCGACTGCATGGCGCGGTTTGATCTCTGCCATAACCTTGCCAAAGGCAGCGGGCGCCGTGTGCACTTGCGTGCCAACTCCAAGCGCTTGCTGAGGGGATTGGCCGTACCATTGCACAAGCTGGTCAGGGGTCAGGAAGGTTTCGTGGATGGCGACATCTGCATCCTTTGCATAGTCGATGTACCATTTGTTGGGAAAGGTATCGCCGCCGATCACAATCTTCAGGCCGTTCCACTCCAGCGAAAAACTGACAGGGCCGTCGCCAGCATGAATGGCAGGCCATGACCTGATGACGACGCCGTTTTCCTCGTAAACCACGGCATTCTCGCCACGATAGTCAAACTCCGTCACCGTGATCTTGCCCGGCTACTGGCTCAGGGCAAAGTTGCGTGTTTGCCGATCCCAGTTGAACGCTTTCAGAAAGTGTTCGATTGCGTATTTGGTCCCCATTTCTTCGGTGGCGCCCGATGGGCCCCAAACCTGCAATGGGCCTGTGCGGCCTGCCGTCCAACCCCCGGCCCAAAGCGTGGCCAAATCGCCCCAATGGTCAGTGTGGAGGTGCGTGGTGAAGACCTTGTCGAGCATGTCATATGGGATCATGTACGCTGCGACATTTGCCATAGAGCCCGTGCCGATATCGAAGAAAAACTTGTCTCCATCGGCTTCAAGTATCTGTCCACGCCAGCACGTCTAGTTCTGGATTGGGAAGACCCTTGGTACACGGCTTTTGATAACCCAAACTTGCGGCGGCATCATGCGACGAGTGTGTCCAGTTTTCTGTACGTCGCCCCGCGAGAAATTCGGCACGAAACGCTGATGAGGGTGCGCGATCTGGAACCTTAGCTTGGTTTGGACATCGATGGCGCGGAAACCTTGTCTTCAGAAATGCGCGAAAAGATCAAACTGCGCGCGATCGAGATCTTGAACGCGCGTAATCCCGTCTCGATTGACGGTGTCCAAAAATCGTCCGCCCAGCAAACTGCTGAAATCCTAATGGTGGATACGACGGGGTTGCAGGTTGCCAGCGACGCCATTGACCTTGATGTCGATAGTGCCTTTGTGGGCGTGATACTGTCTTTTCCTCACGATCAGCTCCCTCAAACGGCTCAAGTTGTATGGGAAATGTTTAGCAACCGTTTTGATGAGGTCCCCTTCACGCTTGTCGATGAAGCCGGTCCATATCTAAGCGCCGCGAGCAGAGAAGAGCCAAGCGTGGTCTGGAACAATCATCTTCTTACCTACCAAGACGTTCGTGTTGCACCGGTCGAGATGCGGCTTTCCGGAATTTGGATCGTTCCGGTAGTTAGTGCGGGCCTCTTACTGGCATCTTTTGCGTTGGGCATCTTTTCGGCCACCGCGCGTGGGTATTTTCGCTGGGTGACCTTGGGTTTGGCTGCAACTTGCTTGGCAGCAGCCGTTTTCACCCGAGATCTTGTGACACTGCCAATAGAGGTGCAGTCATCCAAATCAATGAATGCAGAAGTCGCGTTGGACATTCTGCAAAAATTACTGACGCAGGTTTCAATCGCGCAGATGGAAGTAACGCCGTCAGCCCGAACTGAAGCCATGGCATCCCTTATCTCTGCTAGTAGTTTTTCAGATGCTTCGGTCGAGCTGGAGCGCGCACTGGCCTTTCCCGTGCCTGGTGGTGGCATAGCTCGTGTAAAAGATCTTTCAGATCTAAGAATTGAACGCTTTGAGCGATTGAACGAGGGATTAGGATATTCTGTCTTGGTGACGTGGAAGTCCAGTGCTCATGCGGCGCATTGGGGCCATTCGCATCAGCGTCGGATCCAATATCGCGCCTACTTCGATTTTCGTCTGAACGGCTCCAATTGGCTTATTGATGGGGTGACTGTACTGGAAGCTGTTCCAGAAAATCAAGATGATGATTAATTATAACAAAGTATTAGAGGGTGAGGTTAATCCAATCAGAGAGGCCGGGTTATGCGCCGTGAAATTGCTTGGTGAGGCTCTGGAACCCTTCCTGCTGGTCTCTGACAGCCATCCGATCATGCGGGAAGGTATACAAGACTATTCCTGCAGGTGTTGGCGAAATCAGGTTTCAGTTCGGCGGATATACGACGGGGGACGAACCGGGCGTCTGGCTCCAAAGATCTGGTGGCACGATTCCGTGCTGGACCTGCGGATAGGATTTCCAACGACTGCACAACAAAGCCTCGTAAGCACCTGTCGTTGATGTCTGGGGAATATCCAAGAGCGACTTGAGCTGCGGTCTTGTTTTTTGGCCTTTGGTTCGCGTTGGAATGATTTTGGAATTGGTCGGAGAACCGGGAAAGAGTCGCCTTGGTTGCTTCAAATTCGATCGTTTACGGCGATGTGGATGCGCCTGAGAACGCGGGATACACCAGTCACCAGTAAACATCTGGTAATACGTTATTATTTTCCGGTGGTGTGGTAGGCCCGGAGGGATTCGAACCCCCAACCAAAGCGTTATGAGCGCTCTGCTCTAACCGTTGAGCTACAGGCCCGCCGTGCGCCCATGCGTAACATGATCCTCCCCCGCGTCAAGCCTGACCGTTGCATCATCAGACACAATCGACTAACCCCCGCGCAAGGTTGATATGAGGATGGGCCTATGACTGCGGGAAAGAACGGCATGACCTATGCCGAAGCGGGCGTCGACATTGATGCGGGCAACGCGCTGGTGGATCGGATCAAGCCGGCGGCCAAACGGACGAACCGGTCCGGCGTCATGAGCGGTCTGGGCGGGTTTGGCGCGTTGTTCGATCTCAAGGCGGCTGGTTATGAAGACCCGATACTTGTTGGCGCAACCGATGGCGTCGGCACCAAGCTGCGGATTGCCATCGATACCGGTGTCGTGGATGGCGTGGGCATCGATCTCGTGGCCATGTGCGTGAACGACCTCGTGTGCCAAGGGGCCGAACCGTTGTTTTTCCTGGACTACTTTGCCACCGGCAAGCTGGAAACAGACACCGCTGCCCGCATCATCGAGGGCATTGCCGAAGGTTGTGTACGGTCTGGCTGCGCGCTGATCGGTGGAGAGACGGCGGAAATGCCGGGCATGTATCCCGATGGCGACTTCGATCTGGCCGGTTTCGCCGTGGGGGCGATGGAACGCGGAACCGCGCTGCCTGATGGCGTGGTCGAAGGCGACGTGCTTCTGGGGCTGGCCTCGGACGGGGTGCATTCCAACGGCTATTCGCTGGTGCGCAAACTGGTTGAGATCTCGGGTCTGGGTTGGGACGATGATTGCCCGTTCGCCGAGGGCAAGATGGGAGAGGTCCTGCTGACCCCAACCCGTCTTTACGTCAAACAATCTCTGGCCGCCGTGCGGGCAGGGGGCGTGCATGCGCTGGCCCACATCACCGGTGGTGGTCTGACCGAAAACCTGCCGCGCGTGCTGCCCGATGATCTGGGTGCCGATATCGACCTGAACGCCTGGGAACTGCCGCCTGTGTTCAAATGGATGGCGGCGACTGGCGGCATTGTCGAGAGCGAGATGCTCAAGACGTTCAATTGCGGCATTGGCATGATCCTGTCGGTTGCGGCCGACCGCGCTGATGCTTTGACCGAATTGCTGGAAGCCGAGGGCGAAACCGTCGCGCGTCTGGGCACGGTCACTGCAGGCGAAGGCATGCGTTATTCGGGCAATCTGCTGTGAGTGAGCACAAGCGCGTCGCGATCCTGATTTCGGGCGGTGGTTCGAACATGGTGTCGCTGGTCGACAGCATGACCGGCGACCACCCGGCGCGCGCCTGTCTGGTTCTATCCAACAACGCGGATGCAGGCGGCCTGGAAAAGGCCGCTGCGCGGGGCGTGACGACGGCCGTGGTGGATCACCGTCCCTTCAAAGGCGATCGTGAGGCATTCGAGGCCGAGTTGGTGAAACCAATTCTTGAAGCCGGAGCCGATATTGTCTGCCTTGCCGGTTTCATGCGGGTTCTGACAGCCGGGTTCGTGTCGCAGTTTCAGAACCGCTTTCTGAACATACACCCGTCCTTGCTGCCGAAATACAAGGGGCTGCACACTCATGCCCGCGCGCTGGAAGCTGGTGATGCCGAACATGGCTGCACCGTCCACGAGGTAACGCCCGCTCTGGATGACGGGCCGATCCTTGGGCAGGCCAAAGTACCTGTCCTGACCGGGGACACGCCAGATGTGTTGGCCGCCCGCGTGTTGAAACAGGAACATGTGCTGTATCCGGCCGTCCTGCGGCGCTTTGCTGCAGGGGATCGAACGCCCGTGCTATTGGGCTGAGCGTCTTCGGCGCATCGGTTTGCATTGGCGCCGGGAATTGCGTATCACAATCTCGTGGCCGTTCTGGCCCCTCGGATTTCCCGACAACCGATCGAAGAGAAAAGACCCATCTGCATGAAGATTCTGACCACGACGCAAGAGCTGGCTGCGTTCTGCCAGGAGGCAGCCGATCATCCTTATGTGACCGTGGATACAGAGTTTCTTCGTGAACGGACGTATTATTCGAAACTCTGTCTGATTCAGCTGGCCATGCCCGGCGACACCGATGACAACGCAGTCCTTGTGGACCCGTTGGCAGATGGGCTGGAGCTGGCGCCACTGTACGATCTCTTCCGCAACGAGGCGGTCGTAAAGGTCTTTCACGCCGCCCGTCAGGACCTTGAGATTTTTTGGGTCGACGCGGGGGTTTTCCCGAAACCTTTGTTCGACACACAGGTCGCAGCGATGGTCTGCGGTTTTGGCGATCAGGTGGGCTATGAGACGCTGGTCAAAAAGATTGTCCGTCAGAAACTGGACAAGACCTCGCGCTTTACCGATTGGTCGCGTCGCCCTCTGACGTCGGCTCAGCAGACATACGCGTTGGCGGACGTGACGCATCTGCGCAAGATCTATGAACATCTGGCGGCAGAGCTGGAGAAGACAGGCCGGGCGCATTGGGTTACCGAGGAGCTGCAGGTGCTGACCGATCCGGGGACCTATGACATCCGTCCCGAAGAGGCGTGGCGGCGAGTCAAGACGCGCACGAATTCGGGCCGGTTCCTGGCTGTTGTGCGTGAACTGGCTGCATTCCGCGAAGGCTATGCTCAGGACAACAACGTTCCGCGCAACCGCGTGTTCAAGGATGACGCACTGGTAGAGCTGGCTTCGACCAAGCCGCGTACGCAATCTGATCTTGGCGGCTCGCGCCTGTTGTTGCGTGAAGCTCGCAAAGGAGCAATCGCAGAGGGCATTCTGGCGGCAGTTGGCCGTGGGATGGACTGTCCGAACGACAAGCTTCCCAAACCTGACACAAGCCGGGACAAGCTGCAGGTCAACCCGGCCTTGGCTGATCTTTTAAGGGTTCTTTTGAAGGCCAAGACCGAAACCGCAAGCGTTGCCGCCAAGCTGATTGCCAGCAGCGCGGATCTGGACGCAATCGCGGCCGGAGAGCGGGACGTTGCGGCTCTGAAAGGCTGGCGCAGGGAAGTTTTTGGAAACGAGGCGTTGCGCCTGTGCGCAGGTGAGGTCGGTCTGGTGGCGAAAGGCCAGACGGTGCGGGTTGTAGAACTCTGAACTTCTGAAGGCTGCCCTGTGTGGACGGCGGCTTAGCGCCGCCGTGTTTCGCGCGCGCCCTGATTGCCCAACACACGTATCACGCGGATGCCCTGAAGATCCTGAGCGGTCACGCTGCTTGCGGCGAGGACGGTGCGGGACCGTTCCGTGCCAACCGAAGTCGCAGCCGGAGGATACACGACGCGGAACTCGTAGGTTCGGATGGATGCGTCTTCATCCTCTCCAGCCGGAACAAAGCGGAGTTCGGCTTCAAACGCGCCCTGACGGGCAGACAGCCCACTGGCAGTAATGATAGCGCCGGATGGCGTTCTCTCGACGTTGAGCTCGGTCACGGTTTCGATCAGAACCGAAACGTCTTCGGCTTCCGGACGGGCAAAGAGCCCGTTAGCGGTCTGTTCTGGCAGCAGCGGATTGACAACGGCAGGCTGTGCACCGCCTTCGACCGGAACGGGTTCGGAAGAACCGAACCAATTGCGCGGGTTGGCCCGTGAGTCGCTCCATGATCCGCAGCTGGCCACGACAGTCGAAGCCACCAGAAGAAACATCACCGATTTGCGCATCTTGCCCGCCATTCTCAGTTGTTTAGCCCAAGGTCATAGCATGGGTTACAGCATCGCAGGCCTGTTGAAAAGCGGTTGAAATGGCCGATTGTCCGGCCTAGGTCTGACCCACCAGAGAATAGGGGACCCTGCAGATGGCCACAGAAGCCTTTGAAGAGATTGTCGAGGATTTCGAGTTCCTTGATGATTGGGAAGACAGGTATCGGCATGTGATTGAGCAGGGCAAGGCGATGGTCCCGTTGGATGACGCACTGAAGGTCCCTGCGACCAAGGTGGATGGTTGCGCCAGCCAGGTCTGGCTGCACCCGATCATCGAAAACGGTGTGTTCCGGTTCGACGGTGACAGCGATGCACTGATCGTGCGTGGACTGATTGCGGTTTTGCGGATGCTGTATAACGGCGTACCTGTTGCGGAGGTTTCGGCGATCGACGCACGGGCCGAACTGGGTCGATTGGAGCTGACTGATCACCTGTCGGCGCAGCGCTCGAATGGGTTGCGTGCGATGATCGAGCGTATTCGCGATGTGGCGGCTGAAAACGCCTGACGTTAACCAGACGGGGGCCGCGCTGTCGCGGCCTTTGCCTTGCTTCCGGGGCGTTACGAGTCAGGCGCAGGAGTCGGGCGGGACCAGTTGTTCAGGGCGGTCTCCAAATCGCCGTAGCCTGTATGGCGGTGTTCGAATTCCAGCCCCATGCGTTCGGCGCAGGTGCGTGCCTTGTCTACAAGCGCCGGGTCGCTGATCTGTGACTGATACACAAGCTTGGTATAGTTGCCGAAAATCATGTCGCGAAGTTCGGGATTCTTGTCCAGCCCCATAGGCCTCCATATGAAGGCGTCGAATTGCTTGACTAGAAAATCGGTAAGGTAGAACGCGGTGATCTCTCCCGCTTCGCCATATTCGGCAAATTTCTCATTGCCTTCAAAAAAGGAATAGCAGTGTGGTCCGGCGATCATTTCGACGCCCAGTTCCGCGCATTTGCGTTCCAGTTCGCCACCCGTACCGCAATCGGCATAAACGACGTGGATCGTATCATAGACCGAGGCATATTTCTTAACTGCCGCTTCGACATATTCAACGATCTGCTCAGGATAAAGATGCAGCTTGGCCGGAAGGCAGGTCAGATCGATATGGTCAAGCTCATTGACCTTCTTGATGTCCAGGATCTCGCGCGCCAGCGCGCCACAGGCGATCAACAAGATACGGCCAGTCTTGCGTTCGGGAGCGGCCAGGCCCTGTTCGGTCAGCGAGCTTTCATCAAGCGTCTTTCCCGTCGGAGGGCGAAAAGCAGCCCGACCTTCCAGGCGAGCTGCTCTTCCTCTGCGTGCCATGATTGGCGCGCTTACAGCGAATTGTGCTTGCGGCTCATGAAATCCTTGGCGGTTTCAACGGCCACAGCAGCATCGCGGCAATAGGCGTCAGCGCCAATTGCCTTGCCAAATTCTTCGTTCAGCGGGGCACCGCCGACAAGAACCACATAATCATCACGCTTGCCTTGTTCGACCATCGTGTCGATCACGACCTTCATGTACGGCATGGTGGTGGTCAGCAGAGCCGACATGCCCAGGATGTCGGGTTTGTGCTCTTCCAGGGCTTCCAGATAGTTTTCGACAGGGTTGTTGATGCCCAGATCGACCACTTCAAAGCCAGCACCTTCCATCATCATCGAAACGAGGTTCTTGCCGATATCGTGGATGTCGCCCTTGACGGTGCCGATGACCATCGAGCCAACGCGCGGTGCGCCTGTTTCAGCCAGAAGCGGCTTCAAGATGGCCATGCCGCCCTTCATGGCGTTCGCCGCCAGCAGCACTTCGGGAACAAACAGGATCCCGTCGCGGAAGTCGGCACCAACGATGGTCATGCCGCCCACCAGAGCCTTGGTCAGGATGTCGTAAGGCTGCCAGCCACGTTCCAGAAGGATGTTCACACCTTCTTCGATTTCTTCCTTAAGACCATCATAGAGGTCGTCGAACATCTGTTGGACAAGTTCCTCGTCGTCGAGTTCCGAGAGGATGATGTCTTCTTCTTCCGACATGTGTGCATTCCTTGACTGGGCGGGGAAATCCCCGGGTTCGCCTCGTTTCATTCCTTTTTGCCAATTGGTCGCAGGCGAACTGCATTATTTGCGACACTGGCGGTTCCGTGACCGACCTATAGTTAGAAAAATGCCAGTTGGGTAATGCGAATTCTGCATGAGAATGATGAGTTTCGTCAATTTGTTCTGTTTTTGTTCTTACAGCCGGGCTATGTTGGCTGCATGCGTCAAGAATCTGCTATTTCACCAAAGCGTCGCCGTGGACGGGCAGCCGTCAGCAATGCTCCCGGCCGTTTCGAGTTGGATCGCGAGGCCGTCGATGATGGGTGGTCCAGACACGACAGCGATCTGCCAGCGGTCCAGACGGATGTAAGAGACGAGCTGGCTCGCAGCCTGATTACCTACAACAAATCTCCGGATCTGCCGTTTGATCGGTCGATAAACCCATATAGGGGTTGCGAACATGGCTGTATCTATTGTTTCGCCCGTCCGACCCACGCCTACCTTGGGCTGTCGCCCGGCTTGGACTTTGAAACCCGGTTGGTCGCGCGCCCCAATGCGGCAGAGCTTTTGCAAAAAGAGCTGAGCAATCCGCGTTATCGGGTTCAGCCGATTGCCATAGGTACGAATACCGACCCCTACCAGCCGATCGAGCAGAGCAGGGAGATCACACGGTCCTGCCTGAAGGTCCTGGCGGCGTTTAATCACCCGGTTGCAATTGTGACCAAAGGCGCTCTGATCGAAAGGGATATTGATATTCTGGCTCCTCTGGCGCGCAAGGGGCTGGTGCGCGTCGGGGTTTCAGTGACAACCTTGGATGCAGATCTGGCGCGGCGGATGGAGCCGCGAGTTCCCGTGCCTGTGCGTCGCTTGGCAACCATTCGGCGCCTCAGCGATGCGGGAATACCGGTTCGAATCATGACATCCCCAATCGTGCCGGGACTTACAGATCACGAAGTGGAAGCCCTGTTGGCGGCTGGAGCTGCCGCTGGGGCAGACGCTGCCAGTTGGATCATGTTGCGTTTGCCGCGCGAAGTATCGGAGCTGTGGCAGGAATGGCTGGCCGCAAACGAACCCGGACGCGAGGGCCGCATTATGGCACGATTGCGCGAAATGCATGGAGGTCGAGACTATGATCCCCGTTGGGGACATCGGATGCGCGGAGAGGGCCACTATGCGGAAATGGTGGCACAGAGATTCAAGGCTGCAGCAAAACGGCTGGGATTGGATCAGAAAGTGCCGGAGCTGAGATGCGATCTTTTTGAACGCCCGCCGCAGGTTGGGGACCAATTGGCTCTTTTTTAATTTTGTCGGAAAAAGATGATGTTCTGGCTCTAAGTTATTACTTTGAATGTAAAAACGTCATTCGGGTTGCGTTTCCGATGCGGGGCTTTGACCAATGCGCACTTGCCGGAAAGCTCCACGCATCGGATGCTGGAACAAAGGTCTTTTGGTGGAGGTTTTCACGAAACACTTCAGAAGTGCCGGGTGTTTTCAGGACGTAGCGGATGACTCAATGTAAAAGATCCGACAATGATCAACGCTTTTCTTGAGGCTTTGCCCATTGCCTTGGGTATCGTTCTGGCCACGTTGCCGTTGGTTGGAGTGTCGTTGCTGCTGGTCAGCCGGAGCGATCAGGGACCAGCCCTGACTTTCGTGGTCGGCTGGGGGATCGGTGCCGTGCTGTTGGGCGGAATCGCGATTTTGCTTTCTGATCTGAGCACGCCCGGAGAACAGCCGCCAGCAGCTTGGGTGATCTGGATACGCCTTGGGTTGGGGAGTGGTTTGGCTCTTCTGGCGACCAGAAAGCTCATGAAACGCAAATCTGATACGGAAGAGCCCGGATTGCCTGGGTGGATGCAGATGTTCGACACGATGACACCTGGTGCAGCCTTTGCTACCGGCGCTGGATTGGTGATCTTGAACCCCAAAAATGCAGTTCTATTTGCATCCGGTGCGTTGACGATTGCTGCAGAAACCTATGCGCCTCTCGCTCAACTGGCTGCCATGCTGCTCTTCACGTTGTTGGCCAGTTCCGGCCTGCTTGCTCCCATGGTGCTCAAAAAGGCTTTGGGAATGTCGGCTGAACCGCTTCTTGCGTCCTTAAAGACGTTTCTGGCCCGGCGCGGTACGTTGGTCGTTGCTGTTGTGTTGCTGGTTTTGGGGGTCATCGTCGTCTTGGGCGCATTGGACGATCTGGGTCGCTATCGCTGACCTGCCTTTGACAAGCTTTGGCAATGAAAAAGCCTCACCAACTGAATGGTGAGGCTCGAATGCGATTTCGTTGTTTCAGGCGCGGCGGCGGCGGCGTGTGCGACGTTCTCCGCTGTTGGCAGATTCTCCGGTCCCGTCGGAGGCCGAAGTGAATGCGCCGAGTGCCGAGGATATCTGTTCCAGGGTGGGCGGTTCGGCTCGCGGGCGCGTGTCCAGTGCTTCGCGCATGGAACGCAGGTGGTCCGGCATGGTGCCGCAGCAGCCGCCGACGACCTTGGCGCCGCAGTCTCTTGCCATGGCCGCGTAGTCGCCCATCAGGGCCGGTGTGCCATCATAGTGGATATGGCCATCGACGTATTTTGGAATTCCCGCATTGCCCTTGGAGATGATCGGGCGATCAGTGCCCTGTGCCACGAAACCCAGAATGGTGCGCAGAATATCCGATGCTCCAGTTCCACAATTCGCACCGAAAGCCAGCGGTGGGTTCTTAAGATCCTCTACCAAGGATGCAAGATCGGCTGACGTCACACCCATCATCGTACGGCCAGCGGTATCAAAGCTCATGGTTCCGGCCCAAGGCATGTCGGCTAATGCGAACGCTTCGGCTGCCGCCTTGAATTCTTCAGGAGCCGAAATGGTTTCCAACCAAAGGATATCGACGCCGCCTTCCTTCAGACCTTCGGCCTGCTCATGGAACATTTCTACTGCGGCGGAATGGGTCAATTCGCCCACGGGTTCCATGATCTCTCCGGTCGGGCCAACGGACCCAGCAACGATCATGTCGCGACCTGCCGAGTCAGCCACCTCGCGTCCCAGTTCAGCGCCGATGCGGTTCAGTTCGCGGACGCGGTCCTGGGCGTCATGCAGTTTCAGACGTGCAGCCGTACCGCCAAATGTATTGGTCAGGAACATGTCGCTGCCTGCATCGACCGAACCCTGGTACAGGGCTTTGATCTTTTCAGGTTCATCAGTGTTCCACAACTCTGGCGCGTCACCAGACTGCAGCCCCATGTTGAACAGGTTGGTACCAGTTGCACCATCAGCCAGGATCACGTCCTTTTCGGCCAGCATCTTGGAGAAAGCATTGCTCATCAGTTTATTCCAATGCGAAAGAGGGCCCGTTCGGTCTGTTGCGCGGACCCATGGGAGGATTGTCCCTCGTGTCTCACGGATGCGTAACTGACGCAATTTCATTTTGTTCATCAAAATCATGAGCCGCGGAACAGGTTGTCCGGGCCAGCGCGGGCACACGAAACATCGTTTCCCCGGTACGTGAGGCTTTGGCACCATTCGGCCACGTTGGCCGTCCTTTGCATCTCAACCCGGCCTGGAAGCAGGGGATTTGCAAAAAATAACCCGCGAATAAATCGCGGGTTAAATGACTTTTCAATTGCTTGCGAGACGAAGCTTATTCAGATTCCGACAGAACCTGTTCCTTGGCTTCAATCAGCAGCTCGGCCATCTTGGCGCGCACTTTGGCCTCGTCTGCCAGACCATCCAGATATCCCACCACGGCGTTGACGACATCGTCTTCGCTCACATGCTGCAGGTCGGTGTGGACCAGTTCTTGGCCATATTGGCGTGCCTGCTGGACGGTGTCGCCTTTCAGGGCCGAAGCCCAGACCGCCATAAAGCGGTTGCGGCGCATGCGGGCCAGGAATTGCATCTGTTCGTCATGGGCAAACTTGGCTTCAAAGGCTGCTTCGCGCTCGTCGAAAGTGGTCATCGGACACATCCCTTTCAAAAATTCCGATCTTCCTCTTTGATATGCCCGGCCCGTCGCAGAACCGCAAGAGGTTGCGCCATGCTTGCGACACTGCGGCCCTTGCACTATGAGAGCGGCAAAGTCCGGGGACTCATATCCCGGCCTGATCCGGAAAGGTTGCCCATGGCACGTCGCAAGAAGATTTACGAAGGCAAGGCCAAGATTCTGTACGAAGGCCCGGAACCGGGCACGATCGTTCAGTATTTCAAGGACGATGCGACGGCCTTCAACGCTGAAAAGAAGGACGTGATCGAGGGCAAGGGCGTTCTGAACAACCGTCTTAGCGAATACTTCATGCTGGGTCTGAACCAGATTGGTGTGCCAACGCACTTTCTGAAACGGCTGAACATGCGTGAGCAGCTGGTCCGAAATTGCGAAATCATTCCTCTGGAAGTCATTGTGCGCAATTTTGCCGCGGGTAGCATGAGCAAGCGTCTGGGTATCGAAGAGGGCACTCAGCTGCCGCGCCCGATTGTCGAGTATTGCTACAAGGACGATGCCTTGGGGGATCCTCTGGTCACCGAGGAACATATCGCAGCCTTCGGTTGGGCCAGCCAGCAGGACATGGATGACATCCTCAGCCTGGCGCTGCGGGTCAATGATTTCCTTTCGGGCGTGATGTTCGGAGTGGGGATCAAGCTGATCGACTTCAAGATTGAAATCGGCCGGATCTATGATGGTGATTTCCAGCGCCTTGTCGTGGCCGATGAAATCAGCCCCGACAGCTGCCGGCTTTGGGACATCGAAACCGGACAGAAACTGGACAAGGACGTGTTCCGCCGGGATCTCGGAAATCTGACCGATGCCTACTCCGAAGTGGCGCGACGCCTGGGCGTTATGCCGAAATCGGCTCAGCCAATGAGCAAGCCGACCCTGATCAACTGAGTTTGGGGCCCGCCGGGTCCTGACTTTCATCTGCCAAGACGGGCCGCCGGGGCCCGCATCTGAAACTCAAAGGACGATGCAATGAAAGCACGTGTGCATGTAATGCTGAAAAACGGCGTTCTGGATCCGCAGGGGGAGGCCGTTCGCCACGCTCTGGGTGCCATGGGCTTTGACAAGGTTGAGGGCGTGCGCCAGGGCAAGGTGATCGATCTGGACCTGGCCGAAGGTGCGACCGAGGCGGACGTCACCGAAATGTGTGAAAAGCTGTTGGCCAACACGGTCATCGAATCCTACAGCATCGAGCTGCAGTGATGAAGGCGGCGGTTGTAGTTTTCCCCGGATCGAACTGTGACCGGGATCTGGCCGTGGCCTTTGAGCAGGCCGGGTTCGATGTGCAGATGATCTGGCACAAGGAAACCGGACTGCCCGAAGGCATCGACATTGTCGGCGTGCCGGGCGGGTTTTCTTATGGCGACTATCTGCGATGCGGCGCGATTGCCGCAAACTCGCCGATCTGTCAGGCGGTTGTCGAACACACAAATCGCGGCGGCTATGCCATCGGCGTCTGCAACGGGTTTCAGATCCTGACCGAAACCGGCATCCTGCCGGGGGCGCTGCTGCGCAACGCCGGACTGAAATACATCTGCAAGACCGTGGGTCTGAAGGTTGAAACCTCGGATAGTGCCTTTACCGAAGGGTACAATGCGGGCGATGTGGTGGGGGTTCCGATTGCCCACCATGACGGCAACTATTACGCCGATGCCGACACCGTGGCGCGACTGAAGGATCAGGATCGGGTGGCATTCACCTACACCGACAACCCCAACGGGTCGGTTGCGGATATCGCGGGCATCCTGTCGGAAAACCGTCGCGTGCTGGGGATGATGCCCCACCCGGAACGGGCTGCCGACGAAGGGCACGGAAGCGCAGAAGGGGCGGCAGTGTTTCGCGCATTGGCGGGCGTTCTGACGCCTGCGTGACTTGTCCCCCAACGGCGGCAGGCGTAACCTAGAGACATGAGCGCTCCTCGCCTGCCACTTGCCAAAAGCAGTTCCAGAACCCGGGCCGGCACAATCAGTTGGCGGGTTCGGGCCGCCTTGTTGTTGTTGATGGCAACGGCTGGAGTGACGATCTGGGTGACCAATCGTCTTTTGACGGATCGGTTTACAGACGGCACCCGCAACCGGGCCGAGTTGCGACTTGCCCTGTATTCGGGCAACCTGATCAGCGAGCTCAAACGTCACGCCGTTGTGCCGCAATTGCTGGCGCGAGACCCGGCACTGATTTCGGCTTTGCAATCCAACGATTTCAGCCTGTCGACCCAGCGGCTCATTTCCTTTGTCGAGGAAATCGGAGCTGCTTCTCTGATGCTTCTGGATCACGATGGCCGGACGGTGGCTGCCACGGACCGAAACCGTTTGGGCGAGCCGCATCGCAACAGCAGCTATTTTGTCGAGGCCATCCGGTCGAATATCACGGTCTTTTCGGTGATCCCGAAAGAAGCGGGTGGCTACAGCTTCACCTATTCCTCGCGCATCGAAGATGCGTCGGAAACCTTGGGCGTGATCGTGGTCGAAGTGGACCTGCAGAAATTCGAACGCGCTTGGGCCGGAATTTCGGATGCAGTGATGGTGGTCGACAGTCAGGGTACTATCATCCTTTCAACCGAGCCACGGTGGCGCGGCAAGACCGAAGCCGAGGCGTTGAGTATTGAAACCCCGCAAGGCGCGATCCAGCGCGCCATCAGGGCTACGGCAGATTGGACAGCCTTGCCGGTGGACGCTTATGTCCAAGGGGAAGCCGTGATGCGCATGGCTGCGCGGGTTCCGTTCCAGGGGTGGCGCATAACATCCTTCACGACGTACAACTCGATTCGCGAACGAGTGAATGCGGTTCTGGCCCTCGAGATCATGGGTTTTGCGATTCTGTTGGCACTGGCCTTCTATGCGCTGAGCCGGAAGACCGCGTTGCGCATGGCGCTCTTCCAGCGCGAGTCGGCAGAGCTTCGCGTACTGAACGCACGTCTCCAGCGGGAAATCGCCGAACGCGAACGCATGCAGGAGACGCTGGCAGTCGCCGAGCAGAGCCTGGCGCAAAGCTCGAAACTGGCCGCTTTGGGCGAAATGTCGGCGGCTGTCAGTCACGAATTGAATCAGCCGCTCGCGGCGATGAAAACCTACTTGGCGGGCGCGCGCCTGTTACTGGGGCGCAACCGACCGGAAGAGGCCCTGGCATCCTTTGGGCGGATTGATGACCTGATCGAGCGGATGGGAGCGATCACCCGTCAGCTAAAATCTTATGCCCGCAAGGGCGGCGACGCGTTTTCCCCTGTAAACATGGGCGATGCGCTGGCGTCGTCTCTGTCGATGATGGAGCCTCAGCTGCGTCAGCGTCATGTGCAGATCACCCGCATTCTGCCCGAAGACCCGGTGCAGGTCATGGGGGACCGGATGCGGCTGGAACAGGTGATGGTCAACCTCTTGCGCAATGCAATGGACGCTACCAAATCAGTTGCGGATCCCGAGATCGAAATCATCCTGGCTGCCGGCGAGACCGCGACCCTTACAGTCCGCGACAATGGCGAAGGAATCCGTGATTTTGATGAGCTGTTCGAGCCGTTTTACACCACCAAGGAACCCGGTGACGGGGTCGGCTTGGGGCTTGCCATCTCCTCGGGGATCGTGAACGACCTTGGGGGGCGCCTGACGGCGCGCAACGGGCAGAGGGGTGGCGCGGTTTTTGAAATGCAGTTGCCGATCCTAGAAGATGGAATTGAAGCCGCCGAGTGAGCGGTATGTAAACAAAAGGAAGCATGCCGATGGCACAGGCCATGAAAATCGCGATCGTCGATGATGAAAAAGACATGCGTCAGTCGATCAGCCAATGGTTGGCTTTGTCGGGCTATGATACCGAAACCTTTGCCAGTGCCGAAGAAGCGCTGAAAACGCTGGGACCGGATTACCCGGGCATCGTGATCTCGGACATCAAGATGCCGGGAATGGACGGAATGCAGTTCCTGAAAAAGCTTATGGGCACCGACAGCGCGCTTCCAGTGATCATGATCACCGGGCATGGGGATGTGCCCATGGCCGTAGAAGCCATGCGGGTCGGTGCGTTTGACTTCCTTGAAAAACCCTTCAACCCGGACCGTATGTCGGAGCTTGCCAAGAAGGCCAGCAATGCGCGGCGCCTGACTTTGGACAACCGCGCCTTGCGGCGAGAGCTGTCTGACGGGTCGCAATTGATGAAGAAACTCATCGGATCAAGCCCGGTCATGGAGCGTCTGAAGGAAGACATTCTGGATCTGGGACAGGCCGATGGCCATGTCTTGATCGACGGTGAAACCGGCACGGGCAAGACATTGGTGGCGCATGCTCTGCACGCGGTGGGCAGCCGGGCAGGGAAGAGATTTGTTCTGGTCTCGTGCGCTGCATTGGAGGAGGACGCGCTGTCAAAGCGGCTGTTCGGTCCGATGCTGCCCGAAGACACGCAGCTGCCGGCTGTGGAGGAAGCCCGAGGGGGAACTCTGGTTCTCGAAGACATCGAGGCCCTGTCGGAAGCGTTGCAGGCAAAACTGTTGAGCGTGATCAACGAGCAGGGCACACCTGCCGAAACTCGAATTATCGCGATATCGAACCTGCAGGAGGCTGGTAAGACCTGCGAAGATGTGTTGCGTCCGGATCTGTTTTACCGTCTGGCTGCCTTGCGTATTACGGTACCGCCCTTGCGTCAGCGCGGTGAGGACATCCTGACACTGTTCACACGCCTGTCCGAACAGTTCGCCGAGGAATATGGTTGTGACGCTCCGCAGGTCACCGCGCAGGAGGCCGCCCAATTGCTGCAAGCACCGTGGCCGGGCAACGTGCGCCAGTTGATCAACATCGTAGAACGCGCGGTTTTGCAGGCCCGGCGCGGCTCGGGCACCATTGTGTCTCTTTTGATGTCGGATCACGAGGAGATGCAGCCGGTGATGACAACTGAGGGCAAGCCGCTCAAGGAATATGTCGAAGCGTTCGAAAGGATGCTGATCGACAACACGATGCGGCGACACAAAGGGTCGATTGCGTCGGTTATGGAAGAGCTCTGCCTGCCTCGTCGGACGTTGAATGAAAAGATGGCCAAGTATGGCCTGCAGCGGTCCGATTACCTGTAATCCGCTGCGCTGAAGCCAATTTAGCCGATATACTCCGAAACCATGTAACTTGTGATCTCTTCGACCACGTCTCTTCTCACGTGAATGTTGTCGTCTTGAAACGCCTGAAGCCCGCCGGACATGACGATTTCATAACTGGGGAAATAGTCGATCTGGCCGGAGAAGGTCCTGACCAGTTCACTTGCGGCCAGGCGCAAGGTCGATTTGGAATGCATGTTCGCCAATGTGCAGTCCATCGGCAAGAAGGTGCTTTGGAGGGGCACCGGCGAGACCGTGATCAAAGCATTCTTCAAACCGCTGTCGAACGCGCGCGACAATGCCTTGGTCAGCATGGCAACGGTTTGCTCCAGCGAAAAAAACTCGCAACTGTACCGATCCGGTTCGCGCTTAATCTCGCGCGGGCTGGGCATGCGGTTGAGAAAGAGGTTGTTTTTCCTGTCCAGCCAAGCCTGCGTCATGCCAAGCGTGATGACCAGAACATCCGACACGGGCAAGGCCGCGTAGATCTGGTCGATATGTTCGCGAATTCCCATCACCTTGGGCAGTTCCAGAGCATTTCCCTTGGCCAGCAACAGATCCTTTCCCAGATCGCCCGAGATCGAAACAGTGTCTTCGAATTCCCGCGTGTCCTGCTTGTCAACGGCCCAGTTGATCCGCTGTGCAATGCAGCCCGGGTTGAATTCGTTGATGATGCTGTTGTTGCGTCCTGCATTGGCTTCGGGAGGAACGGATACATTGGTTGTTGGTAGGTTTAGAAGCGATAGTTTGCTTTCGATTTCCCGGGCGAAACATGATCCTACCATGAAGCCTGTCATGCCAGCTTCCAGTTTGAAAGACGGCCGAATGCGCGGAAAAATCAGTCCGTTGCGAATGCGTTCATCGCCGTTTTGCGGAAACTTGAACGAGTTTTCCGTGTCCTCGCGGCGATTCTTGAGCGCAGCCCGTCCCGAAGTGCTTTCGGTGAAAATCATGTTGAACTCCAAAACAGGGTTTGTTGCGGGCCTTGTTCCGGGCCGGATCTATCGCGCGGTCAGGGCCCGGTTCACAACACGACAACGCTCTATCTTGTTTCAGGATATACTGGATTATTCGGTGAACAACAGCCTCTGCTGGGAGAATACCTTGACCTATCTAGCTGTCTCATCCTCAGCTGCTATGTCCGGCACATCGGCTTGTTGGCTGGGGTGCAGATCATTTCAAAACACCAAGCCGGATGATCGGAGCAAATTGGATCCCGATTGCGGGTTTTCGCAACGGCGTGCAAGATGCCCATTGTATTTTGATATCCACAGGTCTTATGTTGGCCTGACGGGGTTTCAGGCAGTAGCTGCCGCCTCGCGATGAGTTTCGATGTTCCGCGCCTTTGGCCGGCAAAGAGCCGAAAAGACCGGAACAGACCGATTGTGCTCCCTCACAGGGGGCAGACTAGCGCCCCGACCCGGGCAAGATCCGGGAAAGGGAATAAAATGGACAGGCCCTGGGACACGCCCGGCCCGTCGGAGAAGAACCGCGATGACGCGCGCGCAGTACACGAGAGTTCGAGCAGGGCGGCCCATGGCCGAGCCCTGCCGCGCCGCGTCCGATATCGCCCTGACAAGACACCACCCCAAACGCGACTATCCGAAAACCATCTGTCCACCTGGACGGACAGGTTCTGCGCGGGCGCGGTTGTGCACCAAGGAAACATGGCTAAGAAAATGCTTATCGATGCCACCCACGCGGAAGAGACCCGCGTTGTGGTGGTCGATGGAAACAAGGTCGAGGAGTTCGACTTTGAATCCGAAAACAAGCGTCAGCTTGCAGGAAACATCTATCTTGCAAAGGTAACCCGGGTCGAACCCTCACTTCAGGCGGCGTTTGTGGACTATGGTGGAAACCGTCATGGTTTCCTGGCTTTCTCGGAAATCCACCCCGACTATTATCAGATCCCGGTCGCAGACCGCGAAGCCCTGATGGAGGAAGAGCGGGCGTATGCCGAAGCTCAGCGCGCACGCGATGACGAAGAGGACGCAAAGAAACCGTCTCGGTCACGGTCGCGTTCGCGCTCCCGGACCAAGGCCGAAAAAGTCAAATCCGAAGATGTGGTAGAGACCAAGGAGGTCGAAACCGAAATCTCTGGCATGGAAACCATCGATCTGTCTGACGAGGAGACAGGTAACGATACGGATGTGATGGAGGTGCCGGAAGGGACGTCACCTGTCGACCTGGTGGCGGAAACGCCGGTCGAAGAACCGATTGACGAGCCTGCGGACCAAGCAACCGACGAGGTTGCGGTTGAAGAGTCCCCGGCAGAAGATCTGGCTGAAGAGGCGGCACCTGAAGACGCGACTGCAGAAGACGCCGCGTCGCAGGACACGAGTGTTGCTGAAGAACCAGTTGAGCAGCAGGCCGAAGACGGTTCTGAACAAGACACTTCTGAACAGGTCGCTTCCGAACAGGATGCCGGTGAAGCTGCGGTGAATGAGCAGGCTGAAGCGCAAGCCGCGGACGCACAAGCTGAGGACGCACCGGAGCAAGACACGGCCGAGGTCGAAGCCAAAAAAACAGACGCCGACGATCAGGACGCTGAATCCGAACAAGGCGACGACGAAGACGGAGAAGCGCGCCGTGCTGACGCGACCTCCAAGGATTCCAGCATTGAGTCGGTTGCCGACGATGATGACAGCGAAGATATTCGGCCGCCGCGCAAGCCGCGTCCGCGCCGGTACAAAATCCAGGAAGTCATCAAGGTTCGTCAGATCCTGCTGGTTCAAGTCGTAAAGGAAGAGCGCGGCAACAAGGGCGCGGCGCTTACAACCTACCTGTCGCTGGCGGGTCGTTATTGCGTGCTGATGCCCAACACCGCGCGCGGTGGTGGCATCTCGCGCAAGATCACCAACGCGACCGACCGCAAGAAACTCAAGGAGATCGCCTCGGAAATCGACGTGCCGACCGGGGCCGGGCTGATCATTCGCACCGCAGGCGCCAAACGCACCAAGTCCGAGATCAAGCGCGACTATGAATATCTGCAGCGGATGTGGGAACAAATCCGCGAGCTCACGCTGAAATCCATTGCGCCGGCCAAAATCTATGAGGAAGGCGACCTGATCAAGCGGTCTATCCGCGATCTTTACAGTCGCGAGATTGACGAGGTTCTGGTCGAAGGCGAGGGCGGGTATCGCATCGCCAAGGACTTCATGAAAATGATCATGCCGTCCCACGCCAAGAACGTGCGAAAGTACGAAGATCCGATGCCGCTGTTTGCGCGCTACCAGGTGGAAAGCTACCTGGGGGCGATGTTCAACCCGACGGTTCAATTGAAGTCCGGCGGCTATATCGTGATCGGCGTGACCGAGGCGCTGGTTGCCATCGACGTGAACTCTGGCAGGGCCACCAAGGAAGGCTCGATCGAGGAAACTGCTCTCAAAACCAACCTTGAAGCAGCCGAGGAGGTCGCCCGCCAGTTGCGCCTTCGCGACTTGGCCGGCCTGATCGTCATCGACTTCATCGATATGGACGAGCGCAAGAACAACTCGGCTGTTGAAAAGCGCTTGAAAGAGAAGCTGAAAACCGATCGCGCGCGTATTCAGGTGGGCCGCATTTCCGGCTTCGGCCTGTTGGAGATGAGCCGCCAGCGTCTGCGCCCGGGCATGATCGAAGCCACGACGCAACCCTGTCCGCATTGCCACGGCACCGGGTTGATCCGGTCGGATGACAACATGGCTCTGTCGATCCTGCGTCAGATCGAGGAAGAAGGCGTGCGGCGCCGGTCGCGTGAGGTTCTGGTGCGCTGCCCGGTCAGCATCGCCAACTTCCTTATGAACCAGAAACGGGAACACATCGCGCAGATCGAAACACGCTACGGTTTGTCGGTGCGTATCGAAGGTGATCCGCATCTGGTCAGCCCGGATTTCGCGCTGGAGAAATTCAAGACAGCAACCCGGTCGGTGCCAGCTGCAACGGCGCCCGTCGTGTCGGCGGATATGTCGATGATGGAACCGATCGAAGTAGCAGAGGAAGCTGAGGCAGAAGAACCCGCGGAGCTGCAATCCGAGGACGATCAGAAGCCGAAGAAGAAAAAGCGCCGTCGGCGGCGTCGTTCCAAATCGAACCGTGGTGAAGGCGGACAGGAGGCTGGTGGCGATCAAGCTGAGCAGCCTGATGCGGCTCAAGAAGCTGCCGAGGAGGATGGTGAAGACGCTGCAGCAACCGAGGCCGAAGTCAAAAGTGAGGCTGTTGCAGAGCAGGAGATCGAGGAAAAGCCGAAGAAATCTCGTTCACGCTCACGCCGGTCAAAGTCGGCCAAATCCGAGTCCGAAGGCGAAAGCGAGACTAGGACGGAGACCGGAGAGGCAGAGACCGAAGAGCAGTCCCAGAAGGATGCGGATGGCGGTTCCGAAGTGGAGGCTAAACCCAAGCGCACGCGAAGCCGGACGTCCCGGTCGCGGGCCAAGAAAAAGCCCGAGACCGCAGACGTAGTTGACACTGCTGCCGAGGAAACCGCCACCGAGAACCCTACAGAGGGCGAAGTGACATCGGTTGAAACGGTGGTAGATGCGCCTGAGGCAGTCAGCAGCCCGGTGATCGAACCGGAAGCGAGCGCAGATGCTGAGACCGCGGTACAGGACGTCAACGACGAGCCGGCCGAGGCTCCGGCTGGGACAGACTTCGACGTGACTGCAGCAGAGCCTGTATCGGAAGCAGAGCCTGTATCAGAAGTAGAGCCTGTCTCCGTAGGAGAGCATGATGAAGATGCTCAAGGTGACGTTGAGGCCGTAAGCGACGCCATAGACGCGGAGGTAGCGACCGAAGTCGAACCAGCCGAGCCTGTCGCGGAAGCTGTTTCCGACGACGCGGCAGAAGTGTCCGTCGGCGTCAACGGTCAAACCAAAGGGATGGCAGAAGCTGAGACCGCAGTCGAGGCCGAACCGGTGGCCGTTGCTGAAACGCAACCGGAACCAGTCAGCGCAGAGCCGGATTCACCACCCAAGCCAAAGCGACGCGGCTGGTGGTCCATCGGCCGATAGAAACAGACAAGGGCGGATCACAACGATCCGCCCTTTTTTTGTTTTTTTTGGAAGGCACTGGTGCGGTTAGCCCTGCTTGCGGATCAGGTAGACCTGATGGTCGTCTTCAGTGCTCTGATCCAAAAGAACATGTCCGGCCTCGGCACAGAAATGTGGAACATCGATCACGGCCGCCGGATCGTCTGCCAACAGTTTAAGAACAGCCCCATTCTGCAAAGATTTCAATCTTTTGCGGGCTTTCAGTACGGGTAGGGGACACAACATGCCCAGGGCGTCGACGGTATCGGAAATCTCGGTCATGACAGGCAGATAAGGCGCTTGTTACCACCTGTCCACAAGGATGTGACCGGATAGCCCCGTGACGTTCCGGGGCAGAGGGGATAAGTGAAGGGCATGTTTGGGATCGATATCATCGACGCGGGACTGTTGCCCGCGATGCTCGTGGCGCTGCTGGGCGGTGTCATCAGCTTTCTGTCGCCCTGTGTGCTGCCAATCGTGCCGCCTTACTTGGCTTATATGAGCGGTGTGTCCATTGGCGAGATGCAAGGCACGACTGCGGCGCGGCGCAAGGCGATCATTGCCGCGACCTTCTTTGTGCTGGGCCTGTCCACCGTCTTTCTCCTGCTTGGTTTCACGGCGTCGGCTTTTGGCGCGTTCGTATTGAAGAATCAGGAGCTGTTCGCCCAGATTTCGGGTGTTGTGGTGATTATCTTCGGCCTGCATTTCCTCTCCGTTTTCCGGATTCCCCTGTTGGATCGGGAAGCTCGAATGGATGCAGGTGAAGCCGGTGGATCGGCCATGGGAGCCTACATCCTGGGGCTCGCGTTTGCTTTTGGCTGGACACCTTGCATTGGCCCCCAGCTGGGCGCGATCCTATCGCTGGCCGCGTCAGAGGCATCGGTCGCAAGAGGTACGGTTCTGTTGGGTGTTTATGCGCTCGGGCTTGGCGTCCCGTTCCTGTTGGCGGCAATTTTCCTCAATCGCTCCATGACGCTGATGAACAAACTCAAGCGCCATATGGGTGTGATCGAAAAGGTTATGGGCGGCTTGCTGATCTTTGTGGGTGTGATGTTGGTCACAGGCCTCTTCACCAGCTTCTCCTGGTGGCTGCTGGAAACCTTCCCCGGTTTGGCGACCTTGGGCTGATACTGCTTGATCAAGCAAGGTCCGATGCGGGCCTTACTCTTGCCAGAAAGAGAGATTAAGCTGACCCCGAGGACAAGAGGGGTCACATGACCGAGGATCGAGTGGAAATGGGACAGAAGGACCGACGCGTGCGTAGGCGCCGGGTTTTCTATATTCCTGGTTACGATCCGATCCACCCGCGACGCTACCGCGAACTCTACCGTAAGGAAGGTGCGGCACAGGCCGCGATTTCGGGGTATGATATCGCGCTGAAACCGAAACAGACCAAGGGCCTTTATGGTTGGCATGTCGAGGCTGACATGGACGGTCATCATGTGGCAGCCGACGTCGAGGTTCTGGTCTGGTCCGATATCGTGCGCGACAGCATGTCGAACTCGATCCCGGCGACTTACGTGCAGCTGGTACGAACTGCGTGGATCTATATTGCCAGCGGCGCCTTGCGACGCCTGATGCGGCTGCGCAAGGGGCCTGTGATTGCTGCCTTGTACCCGGTGGGGATGCTGCTGTTGCAACTGCTGTTGGCCTTGTTGCTGGTTTGGGGCGTGAGCCATGCCGGAACTGTCCTTGTAGGGCAATTGGGGCTTTCGGGAGCTTGGGAAACGGCCGCGCATCTGGCCGGGATGCTGTTGGGCGCAGGCGCTGGCGTTGCTATGCTACGCTGGTTTCGCAGCCGCGATAACAAGTTCTTTGCCTATTATCTGATGCATGACTACGCCTATTCTGCGGCCTCCCGCGGGGCCAATCCGCCGGAGCTCGAGGCCCGCATGGCAGAATTTGAAGCGTTGATCCGGCTGGCCTTGACCGATGCAGATCTTGATGAGGTGCTGGTGGTTGGCCATTCCTCGGGTGCGCATGTTGGGATTTCGGTACTGTCCGATCTAATCCGTTCTGGTTTGCCAGAAAATCACCCGCAGCTGGCGTTTCTTTCATTGGGACAAGTGGTTCCGATGGTCTCATTCTTGCCCGATGCGCACCGGCTGCGTGCCGATTTGGCCTATCTGTCGGCGCGAGAAGAGCTGACTTGGGTGGACGTTTCGGCACCGGGCGATGGATGCGCCTTTGCCTTGTGTGATCCGGTTACGGTCAGCGGCGTGGCTCCACCGGACAAACGTTGGCCATTGGTATTTTCAGCGGCCTTTACCCAAACGCTCAGCCCGGCGCGGTGGCAGGCGCTGCGCTGGCGGTTTTTCCGGCTGCACTTCCAGTACCTTTGTGCCTTTGATAGGGTCGGCGACTATGATTACTTCCGGATTACCGCCGGTTCCATGACTTTGGCTGATCGTTACCGAAGCCGACAGGCATCAAAGTCCCGTATTGACATCCCGGTGTCCAAATTCACGTCTGTAGCGCCCGTATGAAACCGCCCAAACCGCTGTCCCGACCGGACAATGTGTCCCTGTTCAAATACTTCCGGCTGTTTCGGCAGGATATACTGTCGGCTCAACCCGCGCGGCTTTATCGTGCCTGGATGGCCGAATTCAAAACGCCGTTCTTTCGCTCCTTCATGATCAATCAACCGGATCTGGTACGGACGGTGCTGAAGGATCGCCCGGACGACTTCCCGAAATCCGGGCGGGTGGCCGAGGGGCTGAAGCCGCTGCTGGGCAATTCTGTCTTCCTGACGAATGGTGAGATCTGGAAGCGTCAACGACGGATCATCGATCCGGCATTCGAAGGCGGGCGGTTGAAGGACACATTTCCTGCCATGTGGGACGCGGCAGAGGCCTGTGTTGCGCGGTTGCACAGGTCCGAAGGTCAGGCGATCGAAATCGAGGAAGAGACCAGCCATGCCGCAGCGGACGTCATCTTCCGCACCTTGTTTTCCATCCCGATCGAACATGAGGTCGCGGCTCAGGTCTTTAACCGGTTTCGAGAGTATCAGCGCAGCGCGCCGATCCTGAATCTCGCAGCATTGGTGCCCCTGCCGCGCTGGATGCCGCGACTGTTTCGCAAAGGCACCCGGTCCAATGCGCGGGTGATTCGGGGGCTGATCCAGCAACTGACGGCCGAGCGGATGGAACAGATCAGGGACGGCTCGGCGCCAAACGACCTTGCGACGAAGATCATGACCACTCGCGATCCGTTGACCGGCGAAGGCTTCGACACCGAAGAAATGGCCGATCAGGTAGCGATTTTCTTTCTGGCAGGGCATGAAACCAGCGCCTCGGCCTTGGCTTGGGCGCTGTATCTGCTGGCGATCTACCCAGATTGGCAAGAGAAACTGGCGCAGGAGGCGGCGGCTTTGGGCAGCTCTGATTTTTCCGTCATGTCAAAGCTGCGTCTGAGCCGAGATGTGTTTCGCGAAGCGCTGAGGCTCTACCCGCCAGTGCCGATGATGGTGCGGCAGGCGACCTGTCCTGAACAGTTTCGGGATCGCAAGGTGCCCGAAGGTTCGCAATTGGTGATCAGTCCCTGGCATCTGCATCGGCACGAACGGTTGTGGGACAGGCCGGATGACTTCGACCCGGGTCGATGGGGAACCGAGAACGGCAAACAGTGTCAGCGCGATGCCTATATTCCTTTTTCTGCCGGATCGCGGGTCTGTACCGGGGCCGGGTTTGCCATGGTCGAGGGGCCGTTGATCCTGTCGATGATCTTGCGCGAATTTCGGATCGAACCGGTTCAGGGACGCGAACCGGTGCCGATTGCCCATCTGACTGTGCGATCCAAAGATGGGATCTGGTTGAAACTGACCAAACGGCAAGTTTGAGCTGCCAAGAAAATTCAAATTTTCTTGGCAAATTTCTTGGAAGAAATTTGCTTAGCGAATGATGGTCACGCCTTCCTGATTGCAGAAAATAATCACTTGGCCAGCATTCTCGATGGCGTGAAATCCTCGTCGCTCCAGTTCACGGCAAAAGCGATGCCATCCAACAAATCTCTCGATATCGCTACGCTTGCGGCGCACGACGCCACCCCGGACCGCGGCCTGAGATTGGAAGAGTTGCAAAAGCCATTTGTCGGCCTGAAGAAACGGCGAAAGATCGGACATGGCTTAACCATGCCGAAACAGAGTTAACGGGACTTTAAGCGTCTCAGAACAAAAAGTCGGATGGCCGAGGCCAGACCGATTTCAGTTCCTCGCTCAGCATCGATCTCGGCTGCCAAGTCATTGATTGCACGGCCATCCTCTGCGGCGATAGATCGAAACTCCTGCCAGAATTCGTCCTCAAGAGAAACCGAGGTTCGGTGACCACGCAAGGTCAGGGAGTGCTTCTTGGGACGTTCGTTCATGGGTCGCGTTTGTGACCGTCCAGGTCCCGTTTGGCTTTGGCGTCTCGCGCCTTGTCCAAATCCTTCTCGGACTTTGTTCGGCCAAATTTCACGGCGTTTTCGTCGGCACGGGCTTTCTTCTCAGCCCGCGCCTTTTGCTTGCGAAACCGGTTGAGGTTAACCGGTTGCGACATCAGTCTTTGGGACCGATCATCTGTTCGGGACGCACGACCGCGTCAAAGGTCGCCTCGTCGACAAAGCCGAGCGCGATGGCCTCTTCCTTCAGTGTGGTGCCGTTTTTATGCGCGGTCTTGGCCACTTTGGTCGCGTTGTCATAACCGATGGTGGGTGCGAGGGCAGTGACCAGCATCAGAGATTCTTTCATCAACTTGTCGATGCGTGGTTCGTTCGCCTGGATGCCGTTCAGCATACGTTCGGTGAAGCTGTCGGCCACGTCGCCCAAGAGCTGCATGGATTGCAGCAGATTGTACGACATCATCGGGTTGTAGACGTTCAGTTCGAAATGACCTTGTGAGCCCGCGAACTTCATCGCCGCGTCATTGCCCATGACATGGGCGGCGACCTGGGTCATGGCTTCGGCCTGGGTCGGGTTGACCTTGCCTGGCATGATCGAGGAACCCGGCTCGTTTTCCGGTAGGATCAACTCGCCAAGGCCCGAGCGGGGGCCGGAGCCGAGGAAACGGATGTCGTTGGCAATCTTGTACATGGCGCCTGCGACGCTGGCCAAGGCGCCGGACATGAAGACCATGGCGTCATGTGCGGCCAGCGCTTCGAACTTGTTAGGAGCTGTCACAAAGGGCAGCCCGGTGATTTCAGCCATGTTTGCTGCAACGGTTTCACCCCAGCCTTTCTGGGTGTTGAGACCGGTGCCGACAGCGGTGCCGCCCTGGGCCAGTTCATAGATGCCGGGCAGCGCGGCCTCGATGCGCGAAATACCCATGCGGATCTGATGCGCGTAGCCGCCGAATTCCTGGCCCAGGGTCAGGGGCGTGGCGTCCTGGGTGTGGGTTCGGCCGATCTTGATGATGTCCTTGAACTCTTCGGACTTCGCCTCCAGCCCCTCGGCCAGTTTTGTCAGCCCCGGCAGCAATACGTCACGCACGGTCATGGCGGCAGCGATGTGCATGGCCGTGGGGAAGGTATCGTTGGATGACTGACCCATGTTGCAGTGATCGTTCGGGTGCACCGGATCCTTTGAGCCAATCACGCCACCCAGGATTTCGATCGCGCGGTTGGCGATGACCTCGTTCGAGTTCATGTTCGACTGGGTGCCCGATCCGGTCTGCCAGACTACCAGCGGGAAGTTGTCGTCGAATTTTCCTTCGACGACTTCGCCAGCTGCCTGAATGACCGCGTCAGCAATGGTGTCGTCAAGCTTGCCGTTGGCCTTGTTTGCCATGGCGCAGGCTTTCTTGATCACACCCAGCGCACGCACGATGGCGACCGGCTGTTTTTCCCACCCAATGGGGAAGTTCATGATCGAACGCTGGGTCTGGGCGCCCCAATATTTGTCTGCCGGAACCTCGAGAGGACCAAAGCTGTCGGTTTCGGTGCGGGTTGCGGACATCCGTCAATTCTCCGTTACGTATGCAATTGTATGCCGTTTAGCCAAGTAGACCCAAAGGCGCAATTGGCCAGTTGCGCGCAGCATAGACGATCCGCCCTCAAGGTATAGGGGCCAGTCGCCGCGCCCCCATTAAATTGAGGGATCATTTTTGTGGGATGTGTGAGCTAACTCATTGTGCGAAGGCGCTTTCAGGCTAAACTACTCCATGTGTTCGTCAAAATCGAAAAAGGACCTTGCTTGTGATTTCTGTATATCGAAACCTGAACGTCCTTGGCTTGGCTATTGTTTTTGTTGGTGTTCTTCTTCTGTCCGTACAGTCGGCACAGGCCGAAATCGAACCGTTCATCGGCGAATACACAGGATCGGCGGAAATTGTGTATGCGGACGGTACGAAAAAGCCGCGCGACATGAGTGTCAAGATATCGGAAAGCAAGGACGGCTTCACGGTTGAATGGGTTTCGACCTCATACAAGTCTGACGGGCGACAAAAATCCAAGTCATATTCGATTGATTTTTTGCCCTCGGCGCGGGAGGGGATCTATTCAGCGGCTATGACCAGGAATGTCTTTGGGCATGCCGTGCCGTTGGACCCGATGAAAGGGGAACCCTTTGTCTGGGGAAGGATCACAGGCGACACGTTGACGGTGTTTTCATTGTTCTTGGATGAAAATGGCGACTACGAGTTGCAGCAATTCGATCGGACGTTGGTCGAAGGCGGGTTGATGCTGGACTTTGTCGTGTTTCGGGACGGTGCGGCTCTGCGATCACTATCGACGCTGTTGGAACGTCAATAGAATGGCCCTGTGAAGGCACTATGCAACCAACGAAAAACGGGGCAGCAGCCCCGTTTTTATGCTTTTTCCAGCGGTATGATCTGCACTACTTGCGGAAGCTGTCCAGCGAAACAACTTCTGCATCACCAGTACTGACAGTATCCGTTTCGGTGCCTTCTTCCGCCAGCGGTTCGTCCTCTTCTTCTTCCAATTCGTCTTCCGCTGTTTCAAAACGCAGTCCGAATTCGACTGAGGGGTCAACAAAGGTCTTGATTGCATCATAAGGCACATACAGGGCCTCGGGCGCGTCGCCGAAGTTCAACGTTACGCCAAAGCCAGCATCGCCGACATCAAGGTTTTCGAACCAGTGTTGCATAACCACTGTCATTTCATTTGGGTACCGTTCGATCAGCCATTCCGCCAGTTTGGCGTCCGGGTGAGTGGTGTCGAACGTAATGAAAAAGTGGTGGTTCCCGGGCAATCCCTGCTCGGCGACGTCCTGAAGCACGGTCTTGATCAGACCGCGCATCGCGGAATGCATCAGATTGCCATAGTCGATGGTGCGGGTCATCCAATGTTCCCTGAATTTGAACTTGGTGCCAGCATAAGGGATTCGAAAGAAAACAAAAGACCAACCGCGGCAATTGTGGTTCAGATGGAATGAGCCAACCAAGCTGCCAGCAACATGACCAACAAGACCACCTCCAGTCTGAGTTTCAGGACCATAAGTGAGACGATGGACGCTATGGTCAGCAGTGCTGAAGTGAGGTTGAGGCTGGACCAATCAGGTACCGAAAGGGTGACGGGTCCAGCGTTCACATTGGTTGAGTTTTCGAACAGGACGTTGATAGAAAACCAGACGGACAGGTTCAGGATCACGCCAACAACGGCCGCCGTGATTGCGCGCAAGGCGCCGCTTAGTCGGGCATGAGACGTAATGCGTTCAAGGTGTGGTGCCGCTAGGAAGATCCAGAGAAAACAAGGAACAAAGGTTGTCCAGAGAGCCAACAATCCGGCAGTGATGGCCAACGCGATGCCTTGGTTCAAATAGCCTGCCAGCATTGCTACGAATTGCGTCACCAGGATCAAGGGGCCGGGTGTTGTTTCCGCCAGCCCCAAAGCATCGATCATCTGGCCAGTGCTGATCCAGCCATATTGATCGACGACAGTTTGGCTCATGTAAGCCAGTACCGCGTAGGCGCCGCCAAAGGTCACCACGGCCAGTTTGACAAAAAACCAGCCCATATCGGCCAGGAAGGTTTGTCCGGTGAGCGTCAAGAAAACGACTGGCCCCAGCCATAGCGGCAACCAGATCAGGCAGGTCTTCAACCCGGCATGCCATCGTGTCGGCGCAGGCTGTTCCACTTCAGTCTGACCGCTGGTTGGAGAGGACCAAAACCCCCAAAGACCAGCTATCAATACGATCAGCGGGAAAGGAAGGTTGAATGCAAAGATACCGACAAAAGCCGATCCCGCCAGAATTGCGTCGATGGGTTGTTTCAGTGTCTTTTGTGATAGCCTTGCCAAGGCCTGCAGGACGATCGCAATGACTGCAGCCTTGATGCCCAGAAACGCGGCCTGAACGCCTGGCACATCTCCATATATGGCATACACCGCGACGAGCCCGGCGATGACAAATGCCCCCGGTAGCACGAACAACAATCCGGCAATCAGCCCCCCAGCAACGCCGCGCAATTTCCAGCCAGCGTAGGTCGCCAGTTGCATCGCCTCAGGTCCCGGGAGCAACATGCAGAATGACAAGGCACGCAAGAATGCTTCTTCGTTCAGCCACTGGCGGTCCTCGACCAGTTCCTTGTGCATGACCGAAATTTGTGCGGCGGGGCCTCCGAAGGAGAGTATCCCTATACGCCAGAAAACATGGAACAGCTGTGTGTATGGGATCATCGTTCTCTTTGTCCGTCTGGCCTGCACAGTCACGACGATCCGCCACTGACTTTGTCAAAGGCAGCTATGCCAAGCCAATGGAACGGGTCAAGCATCTGATCAATAAAGGGAAGGGAAAGTGCAGGTTTCTGTTGCCAGGGACCTGCGACCCCCGCCTTACGCGGCTAGGCATAAGGGCTTAAAGTTCGGTGTTAGGCACTGCTTACGCAGCGACTGCTACCGGAGCACGATTGTCATTTGCAATTGTACTAGTCGGGCCGATACGGTGGCACCCCGCCGAGACAAAGCTAACCCCTTTAGACGTTCGTCGATCCTATTTCGGCCCCATGATCCCCAAATGAAGGATGTTGGTGGAGCCGCCGGGTACCGCCCCCGGGTCCGATCCGCTTATTACGAGCGCGTTTATGTCCATAGTCCCCGAGGGAACGAGCTGAATATATGCGTATTTTCAGCAGGTGCAACCAGAAGGAAGACATCCTGTGGGGATTTCGTTCCGCTGAATTGCGCGGAATTCGCTTGGAAAACCGGCTGGAAAGTCTGAGGATCTAAGCCGTCTTGAAAACATGGCTAGGACCTTGGGAACTTAATAGGCGGCCCAAAGCCCGATACTTCCAACCAGTACAAGGCTCAACGCCCAGACCAATTCCAGATCGAACCAGCTGCGCGACAGGAACTGCAGGCCCAGCCATCTGTAAACGGCCCAAGCGAATCCAGCGCCGACACTGATCATGGCGATGCTGTGCAGAACAGCGACCCCAAGGATCAGGGCGCCGTTGCGTGCCAGCAACTCCGACGCGGCCCGGTGACCTGTGTCCAGTTCGTTCACGTCACACAGGCCCAGATAGATTGGCACCAGCATCAGCGCGGCGCCGTGTGCCAGCGCCACCAAAAATGACCACAAGGCAAGCCGGGACGGTGGGATACGCGACAGAAATCGGGGGTGACGGCGTATGATGGCGAGATACAGCCCCATTGCGATCACGATCAATGATGCCCCGTTCCGGATCTCCCGTTGCCACTCGACCAGAACGGTCATCACCGCAAAGGGCAGGAGGATCGCCAGCATGGCGATGAAGTGTCCGATGGCCAATGCGCCTAGGGCCTGCCACAGGGCTTGAGCGCGCCGCTCCATCAGTGCCGAGGACACGGCCAACGGCCACCCCATCCCGGGATTCATTCCGTGATACAACCCGCTCAGCACAACGGCCAGCCAGAGGCCGGCCGTTGTTGTCATCAAGCCTTCCAAGTCAGACCGATGGGTAGCAGAAGCTGTCTGTGGAGCAGTCGCCGCCCTCCAACCGGATCTGGTGGCTGCGATAGCCTTCGGGGAACTCGACCCAGAAGTTTTCGTCCAGCGTCAGACCGCCATCTGGTCCGGCATTTGCCATGACCATCGCAGCCCCGCGTTCACCCGGATAGAATTGGTCGTCCCAGGTTGAGTACAGCGAGTTGGTCCAATAGACCCGTTTGCCATCGCGGCTGATCTCGACCATCTGCGGGCCATACCCAAAGTCCTTGCCATTGGGATGTTTGGTCTTTTTGACAATCCCGCCAATCTCGACCTTGCCGGCCAGAACCGGGTTCAGCGGGTCCGAGACATCATATTGATGCATCTCGCCTTGTCCCCAGCATGCGACATAGAGGAACCGATCGTCCAAGCTCAGGTCGATATCGGTGACAAGCGCGGGCACGGCCGAGAACCCTTTCAACAGTTCCGGCAGGTCGTCCGGATCTGCAGGTTGCGGGTCAATGGTGATGGTTTTCTTGGCCTCAAATGTCCCGTCTTCCTTTTGCCACCAGGTGAAGATCGCGCCCTGAAGGTTGGTGGTGTCGACCACCACACCGACAAACCCGTGCTGTTTTGCAGGGTCATGCGCGGGGCGGATTTCAAGCGCCATCTGGTGGTTTTCACCAAGATCGATTGTCTGGACATTCTTGCGTTCCCGCAGATTCCAGAAATGGATCTTGTGACCGTATTTGTTGGACAAAAGATCCTCGGCCACGATGCCGTTTTCGAATTGCGGTGGCAGCGCCCATTCCGAGCTGACCATGTAGTCGCGCGGCAGGTTCCACCAGAAATCGTAGTGTTTGTCCTGCACGCCGCGTTCAATCTCGTACCGGCCGATGATGTCAAAGGTCTGGCAGTCTAGAATGAAAATGCCCGGCGGGCCGTCAGTTCCGTCTGGCCCGCCGCCACCCAAGGTGCTGACGTAAATGCCTTCAGGTCCGCAATGAATGGTGTGGGGGCGGGAATACCCTGTTTTTTCATATACTTCTTCGGGTTCGATAATCTTGTGAATCTTTGCATCCAAGGGGTCTTTCACGTCCACGACGTAAATCCGACTGGAGCGGATGCCCGGAATGATCAGATAGCGGCGTTCCAGAAACGCATGACCTGTGAGCGGCGACAGGGCCGAAGAACAGGCATTCCATCCGAAATGGTGAAACTCGTCGCCCTTGTTGGGCATCATTACCGTGTGAACGATCTTGCCATAATCGTCCGAACTGGGATCCACATTAACCACGGCCAACCCGTCAGGTTGCGAAAAATCAGGGCTCAACATCAGTGTAAAGGCCAGGGTTTCAGCCGGTGCTTCCATCGCATTCTTGGGGGATGGATAGAAGGTAGGGTCCGGTCTCAGATTCATAACTTCCTCCCGTAAAGCATTGGTATTTTATAGTATTTTGAAGGTGTCGATCTTGGCGTCGACGAAATGCCTGATGGACCGAGTGTTCATGACCCGAGCCATTCACGTCAAGGAATATTTGAAAGTTATCTATTCGCCGGGGAAACGCAGACGCTACTGGGTCTTGCTGCGCTTACGTTCGGCCACGTCGAGCGCCAGTTTGCGGGTGTACCGTTCCAAGGCGCACAGTGCCGTGTCCACGCTCTCGGCGTCCTTTTCGTCAAGCCCATCGGCGATTTCGGTATGCAGGGCTATGATTTCTTCCCGTGAACGGGCGGTAAATGTGATCATGTTCATCAACGGCTGCATCGCCTCAACTGCTCCAGCCAGTTGATAGGACAAGACAGGGTTTCCAGCACCATCTACCAGAGCCCGGTGAAAGGCTACATCCGACGCGCAGAAGGCTTCGTCCGTGAGACCCGGTTGAGACTGCCGAAAAATCTCGGCCCGCATGGTGGCCAACTGGTCTGGTGTGCGCCGCTGCGCCGAAAGGGGCGCGCAGGCGCGTTCCAATGCATAGCGCGCTTCACAAGCGGTATCAAAGGCCACGGCATTCATCGACAACAAGAGTGTCGAAGTGGTGATTTGCTGGGAATAGGCATCTTCAAAGCTGAGCCGGTTCACGAATGCACCACCCGATGCTCCACGCTGCGTCCGGATCAGCGATTGCGCCGCCAACCGTTTCAACGCTTCGCGCACGGTTGGGCGGGACACCTGGAACTGATCGGCGAGCTCGGCCTCGGAAGGCAGGCGTTCATCCACGATCAACTGCCCTGATATGATCGCATTGCGGATCGCCTGGGCGATCTGGACGGAAAGATCCGCATTGCTGTTCGGGTCGATTTTCATGGGCCATCCCCGGTGTGGTGCCGTCGCGTTTTGCGGTGCGCGACGATTTTTCATTTGTCTGACATTTAAAAGTCTGACATTTAAAACTCAAGCGTTGAGTCGTGATACATCTACCCGGAGCTTGGCATGAAAGCCATTGTAGCAGAGCGGATAAGGACGATGGGGGGCTGGCATTGGCTGGCTCTGTTTGCTCTGATCCTTGCTGCCTGGGTAGTGCTCTACCTGATGTCGGTGCCACTTGATCTGCGCGAAGCCGGGCAGGTCTATGGGGCGGATTTCTGGCGCGATCTGTGCACCCTTACACCGGATGGGGCTGGTTATGCCCGGATGGTTCTGATGTGGGGCTTGATGTCGGCGGCGATGATGTCACCGACGGCGTTGCCGGCTTTTGCCACGTATGAGGATCTCAGCCGCTCGGCGCAGAACACGAATTTTGGCGCATTGGTCGGTGGCTATCTTGCTGTATGGCTAGGGTTTTCGGTTATTGCGGCCGCGATGCAAATGGTCCTTTTCCGTGCTGACCTGTTGAGCGCTTTTGGCGACAGCCAATCCAGTTTGATGTCCGCGGCGCTGCTGCTGATTGCCGGGATTTATCAATTCTCGCCACTGAAGGAAGGCTGCCTGAGCAAATGCCGCCGACCGATCATGTTTTTCATGGAGCATTGGGACGAAGGTCCTTGGCGCAATGGGGTGCGGCTGGGTCTGGTCTGCTTGGGGTGTTGCTGGGCCTTGATGCTGCTCGCATTTGTGGGCGGGGTCATGAACATCGCCTTCATGGGGCTGGCCACCCTTATCATGGTGTTTGAAAAACTTCCCGATCTGGGTCGCTACGTGACGCGCCCCTTGGGTTTTGCCCTGCTGATCGGGGCTGGAGGAATGGCGCTGAGCGCGCTGTGAGAGAGGAGAGACCTGTATGGCAAACGACCGTATCGAAGTTGCCGAGAAAATTGACAGCCGCCACCCGGCTGCAGAACGCAAGGATCCCGGCACCACGCCTTGGGCGATCAAGGGGGAGCTGGTTCTCAACTGTAACTGTACCGTGTTCTGTCCTTGCGTGGTGTCGCTGGGATTGCACGAGCCGACGGAAGGTCACTGCCAGACCTGGGGTGGTGTGCGCATCGACAGCGGTCATTATGGTGATGAGGACCTGTCTGGCTTGAATATCGGCCTGCTGATCGAAATCCCCGGCATGATGTCCCGCGGAAACTGGAAAGCGGCCGTGTTCATTGACGATCGGGCAAGCCATGCGGCCTATGAGGCACTGGTCAAGATCTTCTCTGGTCAGGCAAAAGGCACGACGGGTCTGTTCAGCGTATTGGTCGGGGAGTTCCTTGGCGCCGAGCGTCAGCCGGTATCCTATGTCAATGACGGAAAGAACCGCCACATTACCGTTGGCAAGAAAATCCAGGGCACTGTCTTCCCGGTCGAGGGCAAGAACCCAGAGGAAGAGATCGTGATCTCGAACACGAAATACTGGATGGGCCCGGATATCACCGTCGGCACTGCCAGCAAAGGCCGCGTGCGTGCCTTTGGCCGGGTCTGGGACTTTGAAGGGCGTTCTGCCGAGATCTGTCAGATCGATTGGCATGGGCCTCGGTAAGTAACCTGAGCTGCGGGTGCGCGCCGACGGGGCGCGTGACCCGCTCACCAACCACCTAAGTTGGAGGGCCGGACATGGCTCTGATCTCCCCGTCGCGCCGCCTGCGGCGCACACCTTTTTCGGACGGCGTCGAAGCTGCTGGCGTCAAAGGCTACACAGTTTACAACCGGATGCTTCTGCCGACCGTGTTTCGCAGCGTCGAGGAGGATTACCACCACCTCAAGAACGCCGTGCAGATCTGGGACGTTTCTTGCGAACGTCAGGTGGAACTGCGTGGTCCGGATGCCGGAAAGCTGATGCAGATGCTGACCCCACGCGATCTGCGGGGCATGTTGCCGGGACAGTGTTTCTATGTGCCGATCGTTGATGAGACCGGCGGCATGTTGAACGACCCGGTTGCGGTCAAACTTTCCGAAGACCGTTGGTGGATATCGATTGCGGATTCTGACCTGTTGTTCTGGGTCAAGGGGATTGCCAATGGTTGGCGGTTGGACGTGCTGGTGGATGAGCCTGATGTTTCGCCTCTGGCGGTTCAGGGGCCGCATGCTGATGATCTGATGGCGGCTGTTTTCGGGGACGCGATCCGGGACGTCCGGTTCTTCCGATTTGGAATGTTCGATTTTCAGGGTCGCGAATTTGCCATCGCGCGGTCGGGGTATTCCCGGCAAGGCGGGTTTGAGATCTATCTCGAAGGCAGCGATTTGGGGATGCCGCTGTGGAATGCCCTGATGGAGGCGGGCAAGAAATGGGATGTGCACGCGGGGTGTCCAAACCTGATCGAACGCATCGAAGGGGGCTTGCTGAGCTACGGCAACGACATGACTGATGACAACACGCCGCACGAATGCGGTTTGGGCAAGTTCTGCAATACCCACACGGCAATCGGCTGCATTGGTCGTGACGCATTGCTGCGCGTGGCCAAGGAAGGTCCAGTTCAGCAAATCCGCGCGATTGCAATCGACGGAGATGCTGTCCCCGGATGTGATCGCGCTTGGCCGATCCTGGCCGATGGCGTGGCGGTTGGGCAGGTGACAAGCGCGGCCTGGTCGCCCGATTTCAACACAAACGTGGCCATAGGCATGGTGCGCATGACCCATTGGAACGAAGGCACAAAGCTGGATGTGGCGCTTCCGGAGGAAACCCGGACCGCGACCGTTCATGAAAAGTTCTGGCTGTAAACGGGCAGGGGACGCTGCCGCCGTCACTTAAGGTGGCTCCCCCCGTGAAACTTAGTGCCAGAAGAAGACAGCCCCGTCGTGGGTTCAAACAGAGGGAAACATGACATGTTCAATGCATTGGTGGTGAACAAGGACGAAGACAGCGGAAAGACCAGCGCTGCGGTCCAGCAACTGTCGCTGGATGATCTGCCGGAGGCAGAGGTGACCGTGGCCGTCGAATATTCGACTGTCAACTACAAGGACGGTCTGTGCATCGGGCCGGGCGGCGGGCTGGTGCGCAAGTACCCGCATGTGCCGGGTATCGATTTTGCCGGTACCGTCGAAAGCAGCGACGATGACCGCTACAAGCCGGGTGACAAGGTAGTTCTGACCGGCTGGCGCGTGGGTGAAGCGCATTGGGGCGGTTATTCGCAGAAGGCCCGTGTCAAGGCCGATTGGCTGGTGCCGCTGCCGGACGGGCTGGATACGCGCCAGGCGATGGCGGTAGGGACTGCCGGGTTCACCGCGATGCTGGCGGTAATGGCGCTGGAAGATCACGGGTTGGAAACCGGTCACGGTCCGGTTCTGGTCACCGGTGCAGCCGGGGGCGTGGGATCGGTGGCAACCGCGATCCTCGCCAATCTGGGGCACGAGGTCGCCGGCGTCACCGGACGCCCGGACACCGAAGAGTACTTGCGAGGGCTGGGCGCCACCCAGATCGTGCCGCGGGACGAGATCAATGAAACCACCAAGCGTCCCTTGGAGAGCGAATCCTGGGCTGGCTGCGTGGATGCCGTAGGCGGTGCAATGCTGGCGCGTGTCCTGGGCCAGATGAAATACGGGGCGTCTGTATCTGCCGTAGGTTTGGCCGGAGGGGCCGGGTTGCCGGCGACGGTTATTCCCTTCCTGTTGCGCGGTGTAAATCTTCTGGGCATCGACAGCGTGATGCAGCCGTATGACAATCGCGTCCGCGCCTGGAAGCGGATCGCATCGGACCTGCCCATGGACAAGCTTGAAGCCATGGTTCACCCCGCAACCCTGTCGGATCTGCCGCAACTGGGCAGTGACATTCTAAAGGGTCAGGTCAAGGGACGCGTTGTTGTTGACGTGAACGCCTGAACTTTCTGGTGAAGAGGTATGAACCGCCGGTGGAGACATCGGCGGTTCTTTTTTGGGGGTAACGCTGGGGAGTCAACTGCCTCTCTGGTTCAAGGTGCTCGGCCTATCCCATTACAAACTGCCCCAAAGTCCATGCGACCTCATTGCTCTGCAATGCGACATTCGCAACAAAACCGACGTTTTGGCTTTGATCAAAAAGCGACGGAATGTCGTTTTCGTCCTGCGCCAAGTCTCTTTCTCTCCGCCAGTTTCCAAACTTGTTCCCGATGACAGGGCCACACAGGAATAATTGGAGTTTGGGAGATGTCCGAAAGGAATGAGGCCGACTATGAGGTCGGTCAGGACAACGTTCAGATACTGGGTCTGGATGTTCATAACCCGGTCTTTGCCGTATCCGGCCTGACCATCGTGGCCTTTGTCTTTTTCTCGCTGGTGTTTCAGGAACAAGCAGGTGAGTTCTTTGGTTGGCTGCGCCCGGCGTTGACCAGTCAGTTCGACTGGGTGTTCATGATCGCCTGCAACGTCTTTGTCTTATTTTCGCTGTTTCTGGTGGTGACGCCTTATGGTTCGATCCGTCTGGGCGGTGATGATGCGCGGCCTGACTACAGCTATGCCGGATGGTTTGCGATGTTGTTTGCCGCCGGGATGGGCATCGGTCTGGTGTTCTGGGGTGTCGCGGAGCCGATTTCGCATTATGGCGCGTCGCTGGGTGGCGTGGCTGTGGGCGAAGACGGCCTTCGCACCGATTGGGCCCCGTTGGCGGCCGCAGCAGGGGACGCAGAGGCGGCGCGCAGCCTGGCCATGTCTGCGACCATCTTCCACTGGGGCCTGCACCCTTGGGCAATCTACGCAGTGGTTGCTCTGGCATTGGCCTTCTTCAGCTTCAACCGGGGTCTGCCCCTGACCATGCGTTCGGTCTTCTACCCTTTGTTTGGTAACGCGACCTGGGGCATTCTGGGGCACATCATCGACGTATTGGCGGTGTTTGCCACAATCTTTGGTCTGGCTACCTCGCTTGGCCTCGGTGCGACCCAAGCACTAGCCGGGCTAAACTATCTGTTTGGCGTTCCGGTGACCGACGGCATGAAGGTGTTTCTGATCATCGCGATTACGATCTTTGCACTGGTGTCCGTGGTGGCCGGTCTGGACAAGGGTGTCAAACGCCTGTCCGAGGCCAACATGATCCTGGCCGCCGCGCTGTTGCTGCTGGTCTTGATCGTCGGACCCACGATTGCCATCCTGACCGGGTTCTTCGGCGGCTTGTTTGATTACGCGGTTAACCTGCCGTCGCTTTCGAACTGGATCGGCCGTGAAGACACCAACTTCATGCAAGGATGGACGACCTTCTACTGGGCCTGGTGGATCTCGTGGTCGCCCTTTGTGGGCATGTTCATCGCGCGGATTTCACGGGGACGCACCATTCGGGAATTCGTGATCTGTGTTCTGCTGATCCCGACCGTGGTGGGTGCGTTGTGGATGACCGTTTTTGGCGGTGCCGCACTGGATCAGGTCATGGGCGGTACCGGGCAGGCCCTGCAGGATGCTGCGCTTGAGTTGAAGATGTTCAAGATGTTCGAGGCCTTCCCGATGACAGGTCTGTTGTCGTTCATCGGCATCATCCTGGTGGTGGTTTTCTTTGTGACCTCGTCGGACTCCGGTTCGCTGGTCATTGACACGATCACCGCCGGCGGCAAAACCGATGCGCCAACGGCTCAGCGCGTGTTCTGGTGCATCCTTGAAGGTGCCATCGCCATCGTTCTGCTGTTGGGTGGTGGATTGGGCGCGCTTCAAGCGGCCGCAATTGCGACTGGGTTCCCGTTTGCCATTGTGTTGATGTTGATGTGCGTGTCGATCTTCATCGGTCTGGTCAACGAACGCCGTCGCCGTTGATCTTGCTTTGAACATCAAAACTCTACGACAGGCCCCGACATGTTCGGGGCCTGTTGCGTACCGACATGGCTTGACTGCAAATCCTGCACTCGGTTACGACGAAGCGTCCGGGCCGATTATTCGGCTTGAAGGGCTGCCGCCAATCCCTCAATCCTGAGTGTGAACGCGGCTTGGCTGGAAGACCTGCCATGTATCGGGGAGTCCCTGAACATGCGCGGGGGCCCTGATCAAGCGTGGCGCATGATTGAGGAGACGATGTGCGATGAGCATCCTGGACATTGATTTTGTCAGAAACCAATTCCCGGCCTTTTCCGAGCCCAGCCTGCAGGGGCAGGCTTTTTTCGAGAATGCAGGTGGGTCCTATACGTGTAAGCCGGTGATCGACCGGCTGTTCCGGTTCTACACCCAGCGCAAGGTACAGCCCTACGCCCCATACGAGGCCTCAACCCTTGGTGGCGCCGAAATGGACGAGGCACGGTTGCGTCTGGCGGCGATGATGGGGGTGGACACCGATGAGCTGAGCTTTGGTCCATCAACCACTCAGAATACCTATGTGTTGGCGCAGGCGTTTCGGCAGTTCATGTCGCCCGGGGACGCGATTGTCGTGACCAATCAGGATCACGAGGCCAATTCCGGTCCGTGGCGGCGACTGGCCGATGACGGGATCGAGGTTCGCGAATGGATGCTTGATCCGCAGACTGGCCATCTGGATCCCGCAGATCTGGAGAACCTGCTGGACGACAAGGTGCGGCTGGTCTGTTTTCCGCATTGCTCAAACGTGGTCGGTGAAATCAATCCGGTCAGTCAGATCACGTCCATAGCCCATGCAGCGGGGGCTTTTGTCTGTGTCGACGGTGTTTCCTATGCGCCGCATGGTTTTCCGAACGTGGGGGAGTTGGGGCCGGATATTTATCTGTTTTCGTCCTACAAGACCTATGGTCCGCATCAGGGTGTAATGGTCATCCGTCGGGCGTTGGGAGAGCGGTTGCCGAACCAGGGGCACTACTTCAATGCCGGTGATCTGTATAAACGATTCACTCCGGCGGGTCCGGACCACGCGCAGATTGCGGCCAGCGCCGGCATGGCGGATTACGTCGATCTGTTGTGTGACCATCACGGCGGACCCGACACGGGCGCGGCGGCACGGGCAGGTTTTGTGCACGACCTGATGCGCGCTCATGAAGTGGCGTTGCTGCAGCCCTTGTTGGACGCCGTAAAGGATCGCAACGATGTACGCCTGATCGGTCCGGCTCAGGCCGAAGGGCGCGCTCCTACGGTTGCCTTGCAACTGAACCGGGCAGCAGAACCGGTTGCTGCTGAGTTGGTGCAACATGGAATCATGGCGGGCGGTGGCGACTTTTATGCTGTGCGCGCTTTGGAGGCATTGGGGGTGGACCCTGAAAGCGGCGTATTGCGTCTCAGTTTCACGCATTACACCTCTCAGGCCGAGGTGACACAGCTGATGGATGCCCTAGATCACGTGCTGTAAGTCACGACAAGGCACAGGGTATTCATGACACACACGGCTCCAGTCATTTGGTGGGTCAGGCGCGATTTGCGGCTGGCCGACAATCCGGCATTGACCGGTGCCTGTTCGACGAGGCGGCCGGTGATCCCGGTCTATGTGTTTGATGAGGCGGATGAACAATTGGGGGCAGCCCCCAGGTTTCGGCTTGGTTTGGGGCTTGGGCATCTGGATAAGAAGCTGCGGGGGCTCGGCTCGCGCCTGATCCTGCGGCGTGGGCCGGCGCTGGAGACGCTCTCAGCATTGCTGCGCGACACCGGGGCAACACACGTCTTTGCAGCCAAAGCCTATCATCCAGACGAACTCGCCCGCGACAAGGCCGTTCTGGCTGAGGCTGGCGATTTGGGTGTGGATATGAGCTGGAGCAAGAGCCGGGTGCTGTTCGATCCTTGGGATGTGCAGACGGGCACCGGGGGCATGTACCGCGTCTACAGCCCCTTCTGGCGGGCTGTTCGGGGGATGGAGGTGGCCGACCTGCAATCCTCCCCTTCGCGAATTCCACGCCCCCAAAAATGGCCCGAAAGCGAAGTCTTGGCAGATTGGGGATTGGACTGTGCGATGCACAAGGCGGCTGAAAACCTGGCATCGCATTGTACGGTTGGTGAAGCAGCTGCCCAAGAGCGGCTTGATTGGTTCGTGGAAAAACGGGTAGCTGCCTATAAGGCAGATCGGAATGAGCCGTGGAAGGATGCGACTTCGGGCCTGTCCGAAAACCTCGCATGGGGCGAAATCTCACCGGTGCGGATATGGCACGCGGGGCAAAAGGCGATGGCCGAGGGGCGCCCGGGGGCCGAACACTTCCTGAAAGAACTTGTTTGGCGCGAGTTTGCATATCACCTGATGTATCACACTCCGCATATCCTGACCCGCAATTGGCGAGAGGACTGGGACAAGTTTCCCTGGACCGAAGAGGTCGATGAAAAGGTCCTGGCCTGGCAGCAGGGACGCACCGGTGTGGACATTGTCGACGCCGGAATGCGAGAGCTTTGGGTGACCGGCCGGATGCACAACCGTGTCCGGATGATCGTCGCAAGTTACCTTTGCAAGCATTTGATGAAACACTGGAAAATCGGTTTGAAGTGGTTCGAGGACACGCTGATCGACTGGGATCCGGCTTCCAATGCGATGGGGTGGCAATGGGTGGCAGGATCTGGCCCGGACGCAGCGCCTTTCTTTCGTATCTTCAACCCGGATCGGCAACGCGAGCAATATGACGCCCAGAATCGATATCTGACCACCTGGCTGGCCGAAGGTCAGACCAATCCACCCGATCTGGCCCTGTCGTTTTTCGAAAATGCGCCAGAAAGTTGGCGGATGAGGCCACGTGATATACGCCCGAACCCGATTGTTGACCTTGCGGCAGGTCGGGCTGCAGCCTTGCAAGCATATGAAATAATGAAGAAAAAGTAATCTGAAACAGATTTCTTGCCAGATTGTCGCATCCGTCCTAGCTTTTGGTAGGCATTGCAAAGGAGAGATGCGAATGCTGCACACGACGACCGAAGGCCAAAAGGATCTGCCACGTTACTTTTCTCAGATCTTCGAGAAAGTGAATAGCGGGCTGGATGCAGGGGTGTTGGACATCCGGCTTCCGGACGGTCGGGTTTTCCGAGCCACCGGCCCAAACCCAGGACCAGTGGCGGAAATACACGTGCACAACCCCGACAGCTTCGCTCGGTTGATCCGCGAAGGGGATCTTGGATTTTCGGATGCATATCTCGAAGGCTGGTGGACCACACCTGATTTGCAGGCGTTCATGGATCTGATCCATATGGGGTCTCAGACTGTTTATGACGGCTTCCCTGGGCAAGGATTGGTGCGCGCCTACGAAAAGCTGCGTTTCTGGTTGCATCGGAACAACCGCACGCAAGCACGCAAGAACATCTCGTACCACTATGATTTGGGGAATGATTTCTACCGGCTGTGGCTGGATGATACCATGACCTATTCCAGCGCAATCTTTGACAGCGGCCAGGAAAGCCTGGAGAAGGCGCAGACCGCAAAGTACAAATCCATCGTGGACCGTATGGGGGTTAAGCCCGGTGATCACGTGCTTGAAATTGGTTGTGGCTGGGGCGGGTTCGCCGAGTACGCCGCCAAGGAGCGCGGGCTCAAAGTCACTGGGTTGACCATCAGTCAGGAGCAGTTGAACTACGCCCGGGAACGCATTCAAAGGCAAGGGCTTTCCGATATGGTGGAGCTGCGTATGCAGGATTACCGCGACTGCACAGGCAAGTTTGACGGGATCGCCAGTATCGAGATGTTCGAAGCCGTAGGCGAGAAATATTGGCCGGCCTATTTCGACACTGTGCGGGATCGGCTGTCCGAAAACGGTAAGGCAACGCTGCAGATCATCACCGTCGCGGACCGCCGCTGGCAGGTCTACAAGCGGGGTGTCGACTTCATCCAAAAGTATATTTTCCCGGGTGGCATGATGCCGTCACCGACGATCCTGAAACAACAGGTCGAGCAGGCAGGGTTGCGTGTCCAAGATACGATCGAATTCGGGTCCAGCTACGATCAAACCCTGAGACGCTGGCACGACACGTTCAACAATCGTTGGGATGAAGTGCATCAAATGGGATTTGATGACCGGTTCCGCCGGATGTGGAATTTCTATCTCACCTCTTGCGCTGCGGCGTTTAAAACGGGAACAGTGGATGTGACGCAGATAACCATAGCACATCGCTGATACAGGAACCCGAATGCCCAGTGCCGCCCGTCTTGTCGCTGCCACTTGCCTGGCGATTATTGCATTCATCGTATCCGGGCAGGTCATGCCGTTGATGCCGGAAGGCACGGACTTTGGTTACTTCACCTATGTGAACATCCTGATCGGATTCCTGTGCGGTTGGATCGTGATGGGAAAGCGGGCTGGGCGTGGAACGATTGCGGCCATCAACAATGGTTTGACCGGAATCGCCGCCATGCTGTTCTGGGCGCTTTTTGTGCAGGCCTGCTGGGAAATGTTCTGGCGGGCGATGCGCAACCGATATGACGGACCTTTTGAGGCCATTGTGGCAATCATCGAACTTGGCGCCGAATACGGATTGATCCTTCTGGTGCCCAACATTATTGCAACTTTGCTGATCGGCGGTCTGGTAACAGGTCTGTTGACCGAAAATGCCTCCCGTCGGTGGCGATAAATATTTCTGATCAAGGGGTTGAGCCGCGTGGCTGATCTGTTTTTCTATGGCACGCTGCGCCATGTTCCGTTGCTTGAACTGGTGCTGGACAGGGCAGCTGATGTTTTGGACATTCAACCAGCAGTCTTGCAGGGTCACGGGGCGTTTGCAGTTGTGAACGAGTGTTTCCCGACCATCGAGTTGCGGGATGGACACGCCGCAGATGGCGTATTGGTACGCGGGCTGAGCAGCGAGGATCTTGAGCGGCTCAACTTCTATGAAGGCGGATTCTCCTACGATCTGAAACCTGTCTCCGTGGATCTGAAAGATGGCTCAACGGCCTCCTGTGAAGTTTATTTCCCGCAACCCGGTTTATGGCGCGCAGGAGATACTTGGGATCTGAACGCGTGGTTTTCGGACTGGGGAGACATGTCCATGCGGGCAGCTGAAGAGGTCATGAGCTATTTTGGACGCGTCTCCGCAGAGGAAATGGCGCGGCGGATTACGCCCATACGTATTCGGGCAGCAGCCTGGGTTGCCGCGCAGATGCGTCAGGCTGAACCCAAACGGGATTTGTCTAAGGACGTGGTGGTGCACCGACATAATCGGTCCCATCTCAGTTTCTTTGGTCTCGAGGAAATGGACCTGCAATTTCGCCGCTTTGACGGCACAATGAGCGAAATCTGGAACCGTTCCGCACTGATGGTCGGACAAGCGGCGGTTGTGCTTCCCTATGATCCGGTTCGCGACCGGGTCCTTCTGATCGAACAATTCCGCGCTCCGCCCTTTATCGCAGGGGCCACCAACCCTTGGATCTGGGAAGCCGTCGCCGGTCTGGTGGATCCGGGTGAAACACCTGAGCAGACGGCTTATCGCGAAGCGGTTGAAGAAGCCGGACTTGAGCTTTTGGCGCTGGAACCGGTGGCCCAAGTCTATTCCAGCACCGGATCATCAGGTGAGTTCGCGCATATTTTTGTCGGTTTGGCCGAGCTGACAGAAGGCGGAGCGGTAGCTGGTCTGGCAAGCGAAGGGGAAGACATCCGCAGCCGGATCCTGTCCTATCAAGACTTGATGGACGGCGTTGATGCGCAAACGTATTGCAATGCGCAATTGGTCACGGCAGCCTTGTGGTTGTCGCGTCACCGGGAACGTCTCAGAAAGGCAGCCCAAGTCGTCCGTTGACCGCTTGTGATCGGGCAGGGGCTTGGGTACATCTGAGCCAGTTGAATGAAAGGGAAAGACATGCGGATTGCACGTGATCTGGCCGACGCCGTTGGCAAAACCCCTCTGATCCGGCTGCGCCGCGTGAGCGACGAAACCGGGTGTGAAATCCTGGGTAAGGCCGAGTTCATGAATCCCGGCCAATCGGTCAAGGATCGTGCCGCTCTGTATATCATCAAGGATGCGATTGCGCGGGGCGAGCTGAAACCCGGTGGAACCATCGTGGAAGGTACCGCAGGCAATACCGGGATTGGTCTGGCACTGGTTGGTGCGTCGATGGGGTTCAAAACGGTCATCGTGATTCCTGAAACCCAGTCCGAAGAAAAAAAGGACATGCTGCGTCTGGCTGGTGCACAGCTGGTTCAAGTACCGGCAGCGCCGTATCGCAATCCCAACAACTTCGTCCATTACTCACGTCGTTTGGCCGAGGAACTGTCCAAGACCGAACCGAACGGTGCGATTTGGGCCAACCAGTTCGACAATGTCGCCAATCGTCAGGCCCATGTGGAAACCACGGGCCCCGAGATCTGGGAACAGACCGACGGCAAGGTGGATGGCTTCATCTGCGCCGTGGGCTCGGGTGGTACCTTGGCCGGCGTAGCCGAGGCGCTGCAGCCGAAAGGTGTCAAGATCGGCCTGGCCGACCCGATGGGCGCGGGGCTGTACTCCTATTACACCACCGGTGAGATCGCGATGGAGGGGGGCTCTATCGCCGAAGGAATTGGGCAGGTTCGAATTACCAAGAACCTGGAAGGGTTTACGCCCGACTTCTCATATCAGGTGCCAGACGCCGAAGCGTTGCCGTACGTGTTCAACCTTTTGCGCGAAGAAGGTCTTGTTATGGGGGGGTCCACCGCGATCAATATCGCCGGTGCCGTACGACTGGCCAAGGATCTCGGGCCGGGCCACACCATCGTCACGATACTTTGCGACTTTGGTACGCGGTACCAGTCGAAACTCTTCAACCCTGACTTTTTGCGCGAAAAGGAACTGCCTGTGCCGGACTGGATGACCCATGTCCCGGCTGCTATTCCCGGTGTGTTTGAAGAGGTATGAGACAGGCGCTCACCCGCATACGGCAGGCCTTCTGGGCGATCTTGCTGCTTTTGGCAGGCACTGCCGCGGGGTGGGCGGAATTTTCTGACGAACAACGTGAATTCTATGCCTCGTGGATCCGCACGGCGGAACGGGCAGAAGATGTGATCGATGCGGGCCGCGCTTCCAACGCAGCCCTGGAAGTTCTTCGTCGTGACCTGGTTCAGTTCCGTGAGGACTTCAACACCGGCCGTACCCGCAACCGGGACAGGATTGCGACTCTGGAAGCGCAGATCAACGCGTTGGGGCCGGTACCGGAAGACCAGGAGGAAGCGGCCGATATCGCCGATATTCGCGCCCGCCTGACAGAGCGTATGCAGTCCCTGCAGGTGCCACAGGTCGTGTCGGATGAGGCCTATCGCCACGCAAACGGGCTGATTTCCGAAATTGACACCATCATCCGTGAACGGCGCCGCGCGTCGTTGTTGGAGCGTGGACCGACCCCGCTAAATCCGGAACATTGGCCCGAGGCATGGCGCGATCTCAGCGCCGCTGGCAGCGTGCTGTGGAATGAAACCATTTCGCAGATCCGGGCGGATACGACCCGCAAGCAGATCATGACACATCTGCCGCCGATCATAGGTCTGCTGGCGATGTCTCTGCTCTTGCTGACCCGAGGCAGGCACTGGGCCAGTCGCTTGGGGGATTACCTGCGTCAGTATGGTGGTCGCGGCACCGGCGTCTGGAGTTTTGTGGTCTCCCTCGTGCAGGTGGCATTGCCGTATTTGGGGGTCGTGCTGCTGGTGCAGGCTATATCCCTGATGGAGATTCTGGGTGTTCGAGGGTCTCTGATTCTGGCCTCTGTTCCGTATTGGGCCTTGATCCTTCTGGCCTTCCACTGGCTGAGCGATCAGCTTTATTCTGCAAGACTGGAGAATGACCTTGTCCCTGTTCGGCAGGGATACAGGGCGGAAACCAAGATCCTGATCGAAAGCTTGGCAATTCTGCTGGTTATCAATGATTCCATCACGCATTTCGAGCAGATCGAGAGTGTCAGTGACGCAACGCGTGCCGTTGTAGGGTTCCCTCTGATCCTGTTCACGGCCTTGATCCTTCTCAGGCTGCAACGCATCGGGATGCGTGACCGTGCCGCTGCCCCGGTATCAGAGGCAGGGGCAGACCCGGTTATCCGCGCAAGCGCCAGCCGCCTGATCGCTCTGGCACGAGCGGCATCTTATCTGCTGGGCTATGTCGCGCCTTTGTTGGCGGTGCTGGGTTACATGAACGCAGCTGAAGCCATCATTTACCCTGTGGTTTTGACGTTGCTGTTGTTGGCGTCTCTTCTGGTGTTGCAGCGCTTCATTGGCGATCTTTGGGGCTGGATTTCGGGCAAAGGGCAGGCGGCCCGCGACTCTCTGGTCGCGGTTTTGGCTGGATTTGCGCTGGCTCTGGTCTCGGTGCCGGTGTTTGCGCTGATCTGGGGCGCGCGTGTCGCAGACCTGACCGAGCTTTGGGCGAAGTTTCTGGAAGGCTTCCGCGTTGGGGAAACCACGATCTCGCCGACCAATTTCCTGACCTTCGTGGTGATCTTTGCAGCTGGTTACATGCTGACCAGACTGGTTCAGGGCAGCTTGCGGAATTCTGTCCTGCCCAAAACCCGGATCGATCCGGGCGGGCAAAATGCCATTGTGGCCGGGCTGGGCTATGTCGGGATTTTTCTCGCGGCCGTGATCGCAGTGACCTGGGCCGGGCTAGACCTGTCTGGGCTTGCGATCGTGGCTGGTGCCTTGTCGGTTGGCATTGGTTTTGGCCTTCAAACCGTAGTGTCGAATTTCGTGTCTGGCATTATCCTGCTTGTGGAGCGCCCGATTTCCAAAGGTGACTGGATCGAGGTCGGCGGGCTGATGGGGTATGTGCGCGACATCTCGGTGCGCTCGACCCGCATCGAGACGTTTGACCGCACGGATGTTATTGTCCCCAACTCGGATCTGATCGTGGGAACGGTGACAAACTATACCCGTGGAAATACGGTCGGTCGCGTGATTGTACCTGTGGGTGTGGCCTATGGCACCGACACCCGAAAGGTCGAAGCCATCTTGGGCGAAATTGCGCGTGCGCACCCCATGGTGCTGGGAAACCCTGCGCCCAGCGTCGTTTTCCAAGGGTTTGGCGCCGACAGTCTGGATTTCGAGATCCGCGCCATTCTGCGCGATGTGAACTGGGTTCTGTCGGTAAAGTCCGACATGAATTACGAGATCGCGAAACGGTTCGAGGAAGAAGGTATCGAGATCCCGTTTGCACAGCGAGATATTTGGCTTCGCAACCCCGAAGCGCTGCGGCAATCGGATGTACCCGACAACATGTTGAAACAGGCTGAACCGTCTGGCCAACCGATCCAGCCTGATCTTTCGGACATGTCCGAAGGGTCTTCGACCGGCGAGGCAGATGGCGGCGACCACACATAGTCCTGCGTCGCAGTACCTTGCACCGCGGCACCGTTTGGGCTCCCAAAAAACTGTCTGAGGTCAAGCACGGGCAAGCTGGTTCATTGCAAAACTGATCTGAGCGTCGGGGTTCGGGACCGGCAGAGCCAAGGGTTGGGAATTGCTGTCGATTTTGATGACGAAAACAGGTGAATTCGCCCTTGCAAACCCGTCGCGCTTGAGGCACATATCCGCCCTACGGAGAGGTGGCCGAGTGGTCGAAGGCGCACGCCTGGAAAGTGTGTAGGCGGGAAACCGTCTCCAGGGTTCGAATCCCTGTCTCTCCGCCATAAATCCTTTGTTTTCATTGAGTTACGGTAAATCGTAACGCATTCGTAACACAGGATACCCCCGCCGGGGCCGCGTGTGGCCCTTCGACGCGGGGCCGGAACCCGGGCCTATGAGCGCCGGGCCTTAAGGGCTGCATGCCGTGAGAGCTGCAGAGCGGCCCGCTGAGGGGCCTTGCGGCCCTTTGGGTAGTCCTCCACTAGGATGTGAGCAAAAGGCCCCTGTACGGCACCCTGAGCGCCTGTGGCGCGTATCTGGGCCTGTGGCCTTCCATAGGGACGCTTGGCGCGGTGCGCCCCCACAGGCACGCATACGCGCATGCGCGCGTGAGCGCGGCCATGGGCAAGATCGGCAAGGCAGGGCCAGCGGCCCGCACCGGGTGCATAGGCAAGATCATGAGCAAGACCATAGCGAAGCCGTGCAACGGCGAAATCTTTCCTTCGACAAGGGACTGAGTGAATGCCCGGTGCGCGCAGCGCATGGGCATGAGCGAAGCCTTTAATAATTACTTCTTCCACCCTAAGTGGCGATATAATCTGTCCCCTGTTTATTAGGGTTAAATAAGTAATTATTTCTTTCTTACTTCTATGGTTAACACTTGGGATAAGATGATATCGCCACTTATGCCGTTTCATGCCCGCAAAGCCCAATCTGCGGGCGCTTCGCGCCATGTTGGATGATCCGGGCACGCAAGGCTTAAATCCTGCATGCCATCTCGAAAGTGTTCCTCGGCCACATACCAAAATTTGCGAATGATCGTCAGTGATGGGTAATCGTGCCACCGCACTTTCAGATCGTCGGGCATGTTGAACCGGGCCACGTCCAAAACGTGATCGCTCAAAGCGTCGGCGGTGTACAGGTGCTTGCGCTCTTCGGGCGTCGTCGCGCCTATACGCTTCGCTTGGCCTATCCCAAAGTTAACCGCGCTCTTGAAGAACCCCCAACGCCGTATGGTGTAAATCAGGATGCGCTTTTGCCATGGGTCAGGCCAAACCTTTGCAAGACCGCACAGGCACCCGAACTCATTGTGGCTTACTTGGTGGTGCGGAACCTCAAACCGCCATGTGCCAGCCATCTTTTGGGCCTTCTCATAGTCGGTCATCCCCTCATCGCCGACGCGCAACAACAGCCTTTTCCCCTGCCCGAAGTTCTTAACCCGCTTCCGTATCGGTGCCTCGCAAATACGCCGCTCAAAGGTGCGTTGCGGTAGCCCGAAACACTCTGCCAGAACACCAAGGCTAAAGGGTTGTGTCCAAGTCTGCCCGTCCAATTCGAAGGGTTCGGCTTCAATTAGGCTTTCAATCCCTTCACAAATCGCGTCGTGATCTTTTCTTGCGTCCCGTCTTTTTGGCCTAGGCTTTTGTTCGTCTTTCCATTCAAGCGGGTTTTTCCATGTATTCGGAATTCGTCGATGAAAATTGCGCGAACGAATTACCCTTTGTGCCTCGCCTGCATTGACACGGCGCGGTGTATTTGATAAATCATTCATTGTGATTGGCTTTTCGTTTCAGGGCTGGTCATTGCAGGTGGTCCTTTCCTTGGCCGGATGCCGATTTCCTCTTTTAAGGCCCTCGCCACTCTGTCTCGGCGGGGGCCTTTTCTTTTCATGCCGCTATGCAAGGTCTTTTCCGTGGTCGCGGCGGAATACGTACAACATTGATAATCTGCCCGCCTGAATTACCGGGCCGTGTCGTGAACTTTAATGCGCCCTTTTCTTCGAGACCTTCCATCGCGACACGAACCGTGTTGTAGGACAGATTTAGTGCCCCCATGATCTTCGCTTGGCGTATCTGGTAGGTGCCCGTTCCAATCGAGCGCAGGTACAGCCACACGCGCAATTCGCTACCCGTGAGGCTTCGCACGAAATGCATGGGCAATATTTCTTTCGGACCGTTCATGTCTATTTCCTTTTCTCGCCTTTCTTTCAAACTATCAATAATTGACTGCCTTTTCAATTCTTGCTTGCGGAATGCCGGGTTTGAAGTCGCTAATAATCTGGCCTTGCCAATGTTAATGACTTTTATTCCGACATTTCAGGGAATTAGATTGTCAAGGGAAATTGCGCGGGGTATTGTTTTCGCATCCACTTGGCATGGTGGCTCTTCTGGCATTCCTCGTAAAGTTTGCCAGTTAATCGCCCCGGTTTCCTTTGCTATGACGCCGGGGCGATTTTCTTTTCTAATCCTCCTTTCTTGCGCACCGGGTGCGTTGACGTGCTGGGGTCATGAATTGATCGGTCGTGCGCATTGCGCCCATGAGCACGACGTAAAAAGGAAGCCCGTATCCGTGCGCGACTTTTTGCAAGAGGCTCACGCCGGGGTTTTTGAAACGGTCGTGCTCAAGTTCGCCAAGTTGGGAACGGGCCACGCCGCAGCGCTCATGGACGTCAATAACTCGAAGGCCCGACACTTGCCGGGACTGTTTCAGGATATCGCCAAGGGTGCCGGTCAGGTGAGGCTCAACCTGCCCGGCAAGCGCTTCGCGCACTTCGCCCTCTATGTCGTACAGCGTCGCCAGCGACAAAAGCATGTTGCGGGGGTGGCTTTCACGCTTGACCGACGACGGGACTGGGGTTCCCGGCTTCGGCATGTCACGGGGCCGCGTTTCGAATGGTCGGGGCGTCACCCTGCCACCGCCGAATGATCAGCCGAACCGATATCCCGATACTGTCCACTTCGGTTGCGTCGAGAACCGTGTACCAATTCCCGGCAAAGTCTTGGAACAGGTCGGGCGTGTCGTGCGGGTCGCTCGTGTACATGGTAAACGAACCGTCGCCGGGCTTGCCGCCCAACAGGGTTTGACGTTCGTTTATGTCCTTCCAGTCGAACTTGCCAAACTGTTCGTCGTGGAAGTCATAGACCGGCAAGCGCCCGTTGTCGGTTATCCCGGCTTCCTTGTATCCGTAGATCGGTTGCCACTGGTCAGACAGCTTCGACGCCCGCTTGAACGCGTCTAGGATTTGGTCACGCATCATTCCACCCCACTTTTGCCAATGCTTGTTCAAGGGGCATTCCCGCCCCGGTTAGGATACCGACGGCCCGCGCGCGGCCCGCGACGTCAGCGCTCATCATGGAAGCCGTGGACAGCTTGCCCACGCCGATCTTGCTCAACTCGGGCAAGAGCGTGCGCGCCATCGGTTCGATGGTGGTCAGAACAAAGAGCCGGTACGCCTCGCGCATTGCGCCTGCGTTTCCGCTGGACGTGAGCAAGGCAGGCGGGACACCCGCCGCCGCCAACAGCCGTTCATGCAAGCTGTCCGTTGCGTCGTTAAGGTCGGCGTCCTTGAGGTTCGGCGTCAGGTCTACCCGCTTCCATTCCAGCCCGCGCGCTTGCCCGGTGCTGGTGGCGAACTCGGCTTTTGATCGGATCGCAGCAAGCCGCCCGCCCGCCTTGAGGCCCCGTAGAGCGGCTTCCTGTTGCTCTTGGGGCACTTGCTCAGGCATGGGCAGAATGCCCTTTGCCGTCCACTCAGTCGCGCCAGACAAGGCCCCCTCAATGTCAGCCATCAAGCCCGGGCTGGCCCCCATCATACTAAAGGGTGATCGGCCTTGCCATGGCGCGACGGGATCAGCGTTGATCGCAAGGTGCAACACCTCGCCCGCCAAGGCCCGCACGGTTTCCGTGTCATTGGGCCGGGCGATGGTCAGATGATATCTGCCCGGGGCCACAAGATCGTGATAGGCGACACGCTTTAGGACGGCTTCGCCACCCTCAAGCCGAATGTGCCAGACGCTTTCACCGCGCATGATCAGATCGCGCCCGATAGCATCAAGCACAGGGGCCGTGAGCGGCCCTGTGGCGTCCGGTTCGAGCATGGCGAAGCCTCGGCCCCACATGCCCACACAAGCCGCCAGCGTGGCGCTCAGAGCCGCTGAGCCGTCGCTTGATACCTCGCCCCGCCGGGCGTCGATGTAAGCCCCAGTGACACCGGGAAAAGCGCTGCGCTCTTCCCGGTCGGGGCCGTGCTTTCGTTTGAATGGCCACATGTCACCACCTCACTTCGCTTGCAATCAGGACACCGGCCCCGGAACCCTTGAACAGCCCATAGAGTTGTTCACGGGTCAGGGTGCTATCGCCTGCCGTCATTGTCTTGAACTCGCGCCGCGCGGCGCTGTGGATCAGTTGATACAAGGCAAGGTTCCGCACCGCTTCCACGACATGCGGTTGCGGTTCGTCAGGCGTGACTGTGCCGGTCTGAGTGATCCGATAGCGGCCCGCCGTGAGGTTCAACACCTCGCCCGTTTCGGGCACGTATTCGTGGCCCGTATGAGAAGCCCAGGCACCGCCTTGCCATTCGTCAACCGTGACGGCAGACGGATAAGGATAGCGGGGCCACGTCACCGTGCCGTCAGCTTCCAGCGTGGCCACGGCCACAGCCGCAGTGACGGGCCAATAGGTTCGGCCCGTGTAGGCTTCGGCAAGGTGCCAGCTTGCCTCAATCATGGACGTTGCCCGCTCATTCGTGACACTGGCCTCAAGGGCCACGTCAACGGCAGTCGGTGTTGTCGGGGCGGTGCCCCGGGTCAGGTCAATTTGCGTGATCATGGCAGGAAAACCTTTCTCTGGCGCACCGTTGCCGATGCGTTTTGCATGGCCCGCAGTTCGGCTTGGCTCTCGGCATAGGCCGGGCGCGTGACCAAACTCAGTTCGTAAAGAACGACGGCAGACAGGGACCGAATGAACACGCCGGGGTTCCCCTCTTCGGGGTCCAGACGTTCGGCCCCGGGCACGGTTTCGGCAGGCGGCACCCGGAACCCGGGGGAAATGCCCGTGACCAGACCAGCCTCAAGCATGGTCATGGCGTCTCGGACATGCGTGACGTCCTCAAGTTCGGGCAGTATGTCGGCTTCGAACTCTAGGGCCTCATCGGTTGATTTGAGGGCCAGTGTCCCCGCCTGCCGGGACGCAAGCGGCGTGTCGAAGTTGTGCCCGTAGAGGAAAGACACCTCTGCGTCTGCGTCGTCCAAGGTGAAATCGAATGCCCCGGGCAAAAGTCGCTCTTTGCGGACTTTGCCCCGGTCGGCGATAACGGCCAGTGACAGGAAGGGAAAACGGCCAACAACCTTTGACCGCTTCCCGTTCCGTCGAAGTTCAAGCCGCGCGCCGTCATAGACAGCGCGTTGCATCATGCCCGATCCTGCACGTTTTCCAGTTTCAGGAAGTGCGTCGCGGTGCGCTGGAACAGCAAGTCAAGGAAGGCAAAGGCCGTGATCGCCACCTTGCCCGTTTTGCTTTCCGAATAGGGGTCGATGATCATTTCAACGCCGCCCCACGTCGGCATGAGGGCATGCCCACCACCAGCCGACAGGTACACCGTCGAAGCGCCTTTGTCGGTGCCGTCACGCGCGCCCTGTGCGCTCACTTGCTGCGACCAGACGCCAGAGAAACCCGCCCCGCGAAAGCGGTCATACTCGCTCACGGCGGTGCCGGTGATCAGGGTATCAACCAGCGTTTGCCGCACGATAGGTGCACCGGCAAACTTGATGCCTGCGTTATCCGACAGCTTGGCGCTTTCCCAAAGCTGCGTCGCGTACAGGTGCATGTCGGTGAAAGACGCAATGTCGCTCACGTCGATTGCCCGCGCCCCGGTCAGAACGGTTTCCAGCCCGGCGGGTTGATCATTGGCCCCGGTGCCTTGGAAGGCCGCAAGGTCGATACCGACGCGCATTTGCTCCGACAGGTCACGCCGCAGGATGCTTTCCAGTGCGGAATTTTGGCGAGTTGCTTGCCGGGTCACGACATAGCGGGCCGTCGCCGTCTTGATCGTGGGCGTGGTGCTCGTGGTCGTGATCGCCGCCGCGTCTGCGCCTGCGCCCTCTGCCACCCACGACAGAGAACCGCCGCCGGTCACTTCGGGGAATGCCGGGGTGCCCGACACTTGCAAGGCCCGCACGCCGAACCGCTGCGCCACGCTCTGTTCAAAGAACCGTTCCAGCGCGTTCATGGTCGGGCGCGACGCCAGTTCTTGCGACGTACCGGCGGTTGCATCGGTGACAGCGTCGGCGCGTTGTTCAAGGGCTTCCCAAGGCACCAACACACCGCCGTTCCGGCCCGCGCCGTTACGCTGTTCCAACTCTTGTGAGACTTCCAGTTCGCGCCCGTCCAGCGGGCGACCTTCGGTCAGGCGGGACACCATGCCCGACAGCGAAAAGCTGCGACATTCGGTTTCGAACTCTTTGCCCGCGCCGTCGGGTTCCTTGATCTGTTCCCGCTCGGCCTCTTCCAGCAAGACGGCTGCGCGGTATTCAACCTCGGCGTTTTGGTACGCCTCGGTCAGGCTGCGCAGTTCGTTGCGGCCATCCTCGTTCAGTTCTTCGGTGTTGGACAGTTCGGCAAGCCGTTCACGGCGGGCCGATTGGTCCATGCTGATTTTCATGCTCTTTAGCATCGGAGATTTCCTTATGCTCGGTTGAAATTCCAGCCGCTCTGAGGAAATCCTCACGGCCTTCTACTTTCACCCGTCGCGCCGTCTCCTTTGCATTCCGGCATGTCGGATTACCCCTGCGCGCCCACCGTTCACGGTTGCTCTTGCTGTTGTGACAAGAGGCACACAGGTATTGGCAATTGCTCGGGTCATAGACGCTTATGCCCATGTCCTCGCAATCAGATCGGGGCACGATGTGGTCAACGTGACCAGTCATGCCAAGAAACTTGTGGCAGTGCTCGCACCGGAACGCGGCGCGCTGCGCGATAAACGGGCGCATGGCCCGCCATCTATCGTTGTTCAATTGGTCGGGGCGGTAGCTCATCAAAGCACCTCCACAACGTATTCGGGGGCCACCTCTTCGCGCGCCCTCAGAAGGGCCGAACAGGCCAGACAGAGGGCCTGTGCCACGTCAATGCGGCTGGTCAAGGTGTTGGCCTTTGCAATCTGACAGGCCCCGGTGCTGGCAACCTTGACGTCAGCCTCAGCTAGACCGCCCTCAAGCAAAAGGGACCGTTCAAGCGTGATCGCCCCGGCTAGGAACAGTTTCCGCGTCGCGCGTATGTCCTTGTCGCCGTCCTTGGGGCCGGTGCCCCGATAGATCACTGGCCAGTCAAGCCGGGCCTTGGCCATGGCGGTTTGCATTTCCTCGGCCCGATACCTGTCACAGGAAAGGGAACGCACAGGGTGCGGGCCGATCAGCTTGACCACCTCGGGCAGGAACTCGGTCACGTCTGTGACGTTGCCGGAAGTCTCCAGCAACTCGCCGCGCGCTGCGCAGCGCACGTAAAAGTCGTCCACGTGATCGCGCTTGCCCCGCTTGAGCAAGTCCATGGCCCCGCCCGGGAAGGCCCCCAAAACCTTGATCACGCCACTTTCATAGGCGACGACAGCCGCCGTCATGGACGCGGCCCCGCCTAGGTCTAAGCCAACATGGCAGGGTTCGCCCGGGATCGGTTCGGGCTGGTCGCGATAGGCTTTCTTGAGCGTGTCGTAATCAATGAGCAATTCGCGTGTGGCACTGACAGGCACGTTAAGCTGCCAGTTCTGGAATGCCGCCATGCTGCCCGACGCTTCGGCCTTGTCGTGGGCGTCTTTCAGGAACCGCCGGGGCTTGATCAATCCCTGGTCGGGGTTCGCCTTTTCCCATGTCTCGGGGTCGTGCGGGTCGTCATCTTTGCTGGCCCCATACAGGCACACATGCGTGCGCGGGTCGGGCCGTTCGATCATGTCGTTGTATTCGTCGCTGTCCCCACGCGTGCCGGTCAGGATCAAGCGCCCGTTCTTCGTCGCAAGGGCGTCATAGAAGCCTTGCACAAGTTCGTCTTTGTGGCCGGGCATGAGGCCCGTTTCGTCAATCATTGCAACGTCCAGATCGGCCCCATGGCCGGAAATGTTCGTGCCCGTGTTGAGCATGACCGTGCCCTTACCCAGTTCGATAATGCCGGGCCGGGGGTTGGCTTTGTTGCGGTATTCCTCTTCGCGGCCCGCGCCGTCCATGAGCGCTTTCATGGCCTTGGCGATGTAACCGCAGTGCTTTTCCGTCGGGGCCGCAATCGCGCCCGTGAAATGGGGGATGTGGATAGGGCTATCCGGGCAAAGGTGCCCCAGCATGATCGCGCCTAGAAACGTGCTTTTACCTAGTTTACGCGGCGTGCTGAAAATGTTGGTGCGCCAGCGCGGCCCGTCGTGATCGTCGGCCAAGTATTCGCGCAGAAACTCAAGCTGGAAAAGGTGCAACTCGAAAGGCTGGCCCGCGTTCTGGCCTGCCGGTATGACGAACTCTGACGCCAGCCAACGCGCAAAGCGCCGCTCTATTGGTGGGGGCTTCCTCTTGCGAGGAACCTTGCGCAGCGGGTGCGCAGTATCAATCGGAGCGTTCATTGGCAGATGCAATTGCGATAAGCAGCTCGGTCGAGTTCACAGAGTTTTCCACTATCGCCCAAACCCAAATTGCTACCAAAGCAGACAATAACGAAGCCACTATGACCAAAGCACCTAAGTAGTTCGCGCCTTCTACGAGAAGTGATCCTCCGAAAAGTATGGCAAACAGAATGCATCCCAGAACACTCAATATGGCCGCGTACTTATTTAGGCTGCGAGTTATATTTGCGTGATCTTGGACGTCGTCGTAAAAGTCTTCGACGCTGTCTTCGTATTCAATTTGATCGTCATTCATTTTTTTCTCCAAAACTGTGCCGGTAGCGAAATTTTGTTATCCCATAGTTGTACATAGCTTCATGCTGTGCGGCACTCACAAAGGTCCCCTCCGGCTCCGTTATCTACCTCCCCTAGTGCTTTCCGGGCAGGGGTCCCCTTAGCCCTGTCCTCCCTCGGGTTTCTATATGTTGTGGTCGGGATCATACGGGTTACTCGGGTGTTTGGTTAGGGGTGCGCCGGGTTATCGGTCACAGTTCGCCTTCGGTTTCTGGTGTAAGGTGCTGGTCAACAACGCTTTTGGGCCAGCGCACCGTGCGCCCCCAGCGTCTAGGGGCCGGGAAGTCACCCGCCTTGACGTATCGGTCAAGGGTGCGCCGGGACACACGAAGTTGTGCCGCCACTTCGTCGGGCGTCATCATATCGGGTGGATTTGTAAGCGGCGTCATGTGTCTGGCCCTGTCTATCTATGTCGGGGCCTGACAATACATTGCTTTAACTGTCAGTGTCAAATTATTGAAATATCAACGCTTTGCTTACAATTCATCTTCACAAACCTTCGCCGTTTGGGCTCTGGTTTTGTACAAGTAGCGCGCCCAAAAAAACGCGACTGCTAAACCAATGAAACCGTCGATGCGCCCCCCTGAGATCGCTGCCAAGCTGCCGAAGGGAAGTAGCCCACACGAAATGACCCAAGCTAGAGTCCTACCGAAACTCGCTTGGGAGTTTACGCCGCTGACACCAACACACAAAGAAAGTACTGCGCATAGGATGAGGGTGAACCAGTTGGCCGCGATAAACCAACCCACTAAGGTGAAAGATACAAAAAATGTAACACCGCTAAGCAGCAAGAAAACACCTGTGTCATTGGACTGCTTGTCAGCCACCTTTTGGCACTCACTACACCTCCACCCTATGGTTTTCCCATCCTTCTCAAGTTTGTGCATTTCGGGAATTGGAAAGATTGCGCCACAGTCTTCGCAGTACTTCTCGGCGTAACGTTTCTTTTTGCTCATTGAGTTAGCGCTCCCTTATCCAATCCGGCGCGGCTTGCGGCCCGGGTCGAAGTTCGCCTTGCATAACACATGCTCGGCGTACTCTTCCATGATCGGCAAGCGGCGTTCGATAGCCTGTGAACGCAGGTAGGCACGGCTTGCCGCGTTGCCGATCTGGTGCGCTAGGGCGACCTCGCCCAGTTCGAAGGGCACGCCCTTGTCATCCATCCAAGTTCGCAGCGTGGCGCGGAACCCGTGTATTGAGGCGTCGTAGCCCATGGTCTGTTTCAGCAGCTTGCGCACCGCCGCGTCGCTCATAGGCTGACCGTTCGGCCCGGGGAACACGTAAGTGTCAGACAGGCCGCGCAAGGTCTTGAGGATTGCCCGGGCCGGTTCGCTCAAGGGCACATGATGCGTTTTCTTGGCCTTCATGCGTTCCGCCGGGACAGTGTGTACGCCGTCCTCTATTTCGTCCCATTCGGCCCGCAGGAACTCTTGCGCGCGTAGACCGGTCAGGGCGCAGTATTTCAGGGCCAGCGCCGCAACACTGTCCCGGGGCCATAGGTCGGCCATAAAGTCGGGCATGTCCTGCCAACGAATGCTGTCATGGTTCTTCGGCTTGTGGATCGCTGAGGGCTTGGCAAGTAGGAACTCAAGGTTGCCTTTCCACCGGGCCGGGTTCTCACCTTCCCGCAGTTTCTTGACCTTGGCCCAGTCCAACACCTTTTCGATCCGGCCCCGCAGGCGGGATGCCGTTTCGGTCTTTTCGTGCCAGATCGGCTTGAGCACCGCCAACACGTCGTCGGTCGTGATCATGTCCACCGTCATCGCGCCTAGCGCCTGTGACGTGGCATAGGTCTTGAGGGTGCTTTCCCACTGCGCAATGTGCTTGGGGTTCTTTAGCGCTTTCATCTGTTCCGGCAAAAACGCTTCGACGGCTTCGGCGAAAGTTACCGCACCCGGTGCGCTGAGCCGTGGTTGCCCGGCCTTCGGCTTGCGGGGGTCTATCCCGTTCTGAGCATCGGCGCGCATGTTCAGGTTCGTGCGCCGCGCCTCTTCGGCTGTCATGTCATTGGCTGAGCCGATGCCGACCCACACCCACTTGCCTTGCCACTTGAGCCGGGCTTGCCAGTACCGGGGCGCAGGCTTGCCCTGTTTCGCAGGTTTGCCGACGCGCAGGTACAATCCGCTGCCGTCTGACAGGATCACCTGTGCCTTGCCCTCTTCGGGCGTTGCGCTGAAAATCTCCGCTGGGGTTAGGTTTCCCATGTCTCCGCCAAACCTTTCGCAACAAAATCGTATACAAATAGCCTAAGCACAGAACAGAAACTTTCATAGACAGGAAGCGACACGGGCACCGCATTTGTAAAGCAAACTGTTGACAAAGCTTAGTTTTTTGGGGGTCTTTGTCTATCAGTGTCCAACCGTGTCGTCAAGGTTAGTCGGTCTGTCTCTCCGCCATAGGCCTTGCATTCCAGAGAGTTACGAAGAAGTTCTGCGTGGGCTTGGCGCGGGCTGCTTCCCAGGGCCGCGTGTGGCATTTGTAAGCGGAGTGTACCGGAATCGGGCCAAAAGACTGTTTGACCTCAAATTGTCTGTGAGGCCCGCAGAGCGACCTGACGGCCTCCGGGGGCTCTGCGTGGAAAGGGTCACACTGCTGCTGTGTGACGTTCTGAGCACCGGCTGGCTTGACTTAGGTCTTTGGCTTTATTTGGGCGGGGCCAACGGCAATCATCAGGTGCATAGGCGAGGCTCCATGGGCGAAGCCCAATCATGACAAGGGTGTGTAAGCTCTCAAGCTTGGCTGATCCAAACGGGTACAAGAACGCCCGTTGCGAGCAGGACATAGGAAAATGCGAAGCCTCCTCTGGAGATGCTCATGGACGCCAATTCCTTCTTGTCATCTGATATCCTTGAGAATTTGCCAAAGCTATTTCCACAATCATACCTTTTCAAAAAAGACACAGATAACAGCGGACAAATGAAAAGGACAGATATTTAGTCCCATCAGGATTTATTCAAACTTGTACGCCATGTTCGGGTCGCCATGGTTTCGCCGTTCCAATGGGCGCGGAGTTCGGCCTCGACAGTACAGTCCCGATTTCCGGACCTTGAAGTCAGAGTGACCGAAACTTCCGCGGTGCCGTCAGGGCGGTCAAATACCATGTCGTGTGAAATTTCCGTGACTTCGGAAAGCGCGCCCTGCGCTTCCAGCCTGTGACGGGCCCGTGTTTCATAGCCGAATGTCGTGCCGTTTTCCGAGTATTCGATTTTGGTCATCGGCTGGTGCCAACCCAAATCAGCAGCGCCTTCGGACATTTCGTTCCAGCGAACCAGATCAGGCGCTGACAGCAAAACGTGCGACTTGGATTGTGGGATGTCTTCCGCCGGAGGGAATGGCACGGCCAGCTCCTGCGGTTCGCCCGTCATGAGTGGAAGTTTCAGGGACCCATTCATGATGCTGGCAGAACCAGGATTCAATTGGGAGCAGATCAACGGCCAGAGGGTGCTTGAAAGTGCAATCCGAACACGGTGTCCTTTCCGTATCCGATAGGCCGTCGTGTGAAGACGCAAGGACAGTTCGAAAGGGTCGGACACGCGCGGCTCAACGACAAGATCCAGCTGGTCGTCCAGCGCAAGGTTGCGGATGCCATAGGAAATCCGCGCCGATACGCCGTCAGGGCTTATATCGCTCAAGCGCGCTACAATTTGCGTTGGCTCGTCATTGATTTTGCAAGACAAAACCAGCTCAGGGGCTCCGTAAAGGACGCAATCCTCGTCAAAGGGTGGTGTTTCGAAGACAAGCGAGAGGTCATCATCTTCCTGCTGGTCTAGCGGAAGCCCACCGGGGCGGCCGAAATACCCGGTATCACCCGAATTCCGCCCGATGAACGGGACCGCAGGCACGTCTGACGGAAGGGTCGCAAATTCTGTCAATTCAGACAGTCCGTACGAGACCTTAGTCGTCTGCTCAAACGTGGGGCCGGTCTCTATCCACTGGCCGGCCCGAGTTGTGATTTTGTCTTGCGGGGTTTCGAACTCGCGCAGCCAAGCACGCAACCGGGGCAGGCTGGGTTGAGCCGGGTCTTCGGACCTCAGCCAGTGATCCCACCAGTCAAGAGCCATAGCTTGAAATCCGATTGCGGGACCGGGCGCACCATGATCAGGAAAGTGATGCCCCCAGGGGCCAACTACACCCCAAACAAGATCCGGGCGGGCGTCAACAAGTGACATCACAGAGTTAGAATAGCGGTCGCTCCAGCCTCCGACCGCCAAGATGGGGACCGATAGGTCTGCTGCTTGATGGACAACTGAACCATGCCGCCAATAGGTGCCGCGTCCTCTTTCTCGCAGCCAATTTTCAAGCGGAAAGGTCAGCGAATGGAGTCTCTCAACCCACCGTTCCTTCCAATCCGGTCCGACATTTTCCGAGGGAGGCGAACCAAGAATTGCGGGAAGTGTGGCACCCCATTCGAATGTGTCGGTCAGGACGCACCCTCCCATGTGGTGAATATCATCTTCGAACCTGTCATGCGTGGCGCACACGGCAATGACGGCTTTCAATGGCTCCGGTGCGTTGACGCTGGCCTGAAGTGACGCAGTACCTCCCCAGGATGTTCCAAACATGCCCACTCTGCCACTGCACCATTCCTGTGCGGCAAGCCAATTTATGACCTGTCTCGCATCGTCCAGTTCTGCGGGGGCATACATGTCGGGCATATGTCCCTCGCTGTCTCCGGAACCCCGCATATCAACGCGAATGCATGCATATCCGTGTGAGGCAAAGTAAGGATGATTTCGTTCGTCCCGCGCACGGACCATGTCCGTTTTACGGTAGGGAATGTATTCCAGAATTGCAGGAACAGGCGTGTCTGTGATGGGGCGCCAAAGTCTTGCGGCCAAACGCACTCCATCTTTCATTTCGATCCACAGATGATCCGTATGCTCGACCTGGAACTGCGTCGAGTCTGTACCGTTGTTCATGTGTTCCTCTCACCCCAGATGCAGTCGGAATTTGAACGATCAATGATGGTGTGACAAGAATTTTTAATGAAATTTCTTGTAATACCAGAATTTCAGGCTAGCATTTCCATAGTTGGCGCGACATTGGGGGGATTCGTGTCTGAAAACTCGACACTAGACGATGTGCGCGCAACGCCAGCTGAAACGATGTCAGCGTTCGGTTCGGAGGTTCGCCAACTGCGCAAAGCGCGGCAGATGACGCTTGCCGAATTGGCCAAGGCAAGCGGCGTTTCTGTCAGTCATTTAAGTGCAATCGAGCGCGGGACGGTCAACGCATCACTGCCCAAGGTTTCCCGCATTGCCGAGGCTTTGAGCGTGCCGGAGGAGTGGTTCTTCAACCGCAGATCCGGGGCAGGTCCCATGGAGCGAAGCTATGTCGTGCGGAAGCAAAACCGACGTAGCTTGGATCTTTTGTACGGAGAGCCTGTCGAAAAATCCGGCTATTCTGATCGGCTGCTGTCCAGTTCGATTGGTGGCGATTTTTACATGGGAGTGTCGGACTACAGTCCGCACTCAAGCCAAGTGACACATCACCTGTTTCAACGTGATGGCGAAATGCATGGTTTGGTTCTGGACGGAGAGTTCGAGCTGACGCTGGAGGACGAGGTCATAACACTTCGCGCCGGTGACAGCTTCAGCTTTCCGGGTCAGATCGTGCACAGCGCCCGCAACATCAGTGATCAACCTGCCAGGCTACTGTGGGTCAATTCACCCGTGATCATACCGAAATATCTCGACCGGCAACATGCCGAGCATCCGGAGGAAACCAAAGATACCAAGAGCGGATCATAACCGCCATCACCCAGTCCTGTGAGGCTGGAAATCGTCCAAAATTGTCCGGTCGCCATTCGGCAAGGACACCAAAGGGAGTAAAGACTAATGAGTTCGATCTTCAGCAAGGACATCTCGCGGCGGTCCGTTCTGGCCGGGGCCGGTGCTTTCGGAGCGGCCAGCCTTGCCTTTCCGAATATGGCCGTCAGCGCCGACGGATCGGTTTTGACCATCCGGTCCTACAGCGACCTGCAACTCCTTGATCCTGCTTTCTGGCTGTCGCTACCCGAAGCCGATATCATGCGATCGATCTTTGCGCCGCTGGTCTCTAACCAGTCCGGTGATGAATGGGCGTGGCGTCCGGTTGCCGTGGACAGCATCGAACAGCTTGACGATCTGACTATTGCTTTCAAATTGCGGGATAAAATCGGATTTACGGATGGCTACGGCCAGATGACCGCTGACGATGTGAAATTCTCGATTGAGCGTATAGCCGACCCTGCCAATGAAAGCCCCTATGCAGGCGACTGGAGCGCGTTGAAAGAGGTCGAAGTCAAGGACACGCTGTCCGGCTTGATCCACTTGAAGAACAAATTCGTGCCCTTGTGGACGACAACATTGCCGACACCGGCCTCGTGCATTGTCAGCCGCAAGGCCGTGGGCGAACTGGGCGGCAAGATCGGCACGGAACCGGTTGCGCAGTCTGGCCCGTATCTGTTGACCGAATGGGTGCCCAAGCAGAAAACCGTTCTCACGCGCAACCCGGACTGGGCTTATGAACAAGGCGGGTACGAAGAAATTCATATCCTTCCGATCGAAGATCCCGCCACCGCCGAATTGGGCTTTGAAGCTGGTGATCTGGACTACACCTGGACCTCCGTTTCGTCTTTGCCGCGGCTCAAGGAAAACCCACCAGCCGGGTCTGTTGTGGTTGAAAAACCGTCGCTGGCCTATGTCTGGCTTGGCATGAACAAGGACAACGAGACGCTGAAGGATGTTCGCATCCGTCGTGCGATCCAGCATGCGATTGACCGGGAAATCGTGGTGGATGCCGCCTATTTCGGCGCGGCCTCGGTCGGCAACGGGATCATTGCGCCGGGTTTGCCGGGTTCGCGAGACAGCGTGACCTACGACTATGACCCGGACAAGGCACGTGCATTGCTGGAAGAGGCCGGCGCCACGAACCTGACTGTCACTCTGGACATCCTGAACCAATCCGAGCGCCTGACCGCCGCACAGGTCATTCAGGCCAATCTTGCCGATGTCGGCATCAATTGCGAAATCAAGCAGAATGACTCCGGCACGTTCTGGACCCTTGGCTCCAAGGACGGCGACTATTTCATGGATCTGCAACTGGTGCTCAGCCGGTTCTCGATGAACCCCGATCCCAGCTGGGCTACGGTCTGGTTCACGCCGGAACAGGTCGGCGTCTGGAACTGGGAGCGGTTCAATGACGCGGACTACAAGGCCCTACATGAAGAGGGGCTTGTGGAAAGCGATCCAGCCAAACGTGATGAGATCTACCGCAAGATGCAGGATCTCATGGACGAAAGCGGCTGCTACGTCTTCCTGACGCATGAGGTTGTGGGGTTGATCCACAAGGACACCGTTGATCCGGGGCTTAAGCCGAACGGCGAACCTCTGTTGCCGCTGTTCAAACCGGCTTGAGCCTTGCGCGACCGGCCTGCCGATCGCAGGCCGGTCCCATGATCGCGGAGAGCGAAGATGCTGACCTATTTCGTCAAACGTTTGGGCTTGGCTGCTGTCATCGTGTCAGTGGCGATGTTCCTGCTGTTTTGCATGATCTATCTGATCCCGGGGGATCCGGCATCGGTGGCTCTTGGGCCGCGGGCAACCGAGGAAATGCGCGCCGCCCTGCGTGAAAAGATGGGTCTGAACCAGCCGGTGATCTTGCAGTTCTGGAACTTCTATGTCGGCGCCTGGACCGGCGATCTGGGAGAAGAAGTTCTTTCGGGCCGCCCGGTCATGACCGTGGTGCTGGAACAGTTGCCATTCACGCTGGCACTGATTGCCGGGGGTATCACCTGGTCGGTGGCTTTGGGCATCCCTTTGGGGTGTTGGGCAGCGGTCAGCCGGGGCAGCACGGCGGATCGGATTGTCGGCATTCTGTCGGTCGCCGTGATCGCGGTCCCTTCCTTCGTGATCGCGATCTACGCGTTGTTGATCTTCGCGGTCCAACTCAGGTGGCTGCCTGCCATCGGCGCCGGTGAGCCCGGCAATCTGGGCGATCAACTGACGCATCTGATCCTGCCATCGCTCGCCGTTGGTTTGGGATGGGTCGGCTATATCGCAAGAATGGTGCGGGCCTCCATGCTGGAGGTGCTGGAAGCAAGTCATATCCGGACGGCTCGGGCCTTTGGCCTGCCGGATCGCATGATCACATATCGCTATGCCCTGTCGATCGCGATCCTGCCAACCGTCACCTTGCTGGGGGTGGGCATCGGTCAGATGCTGTCCTCGGCCGTTTTTGCCGAAATCGTGTTCGCCCGCCCGGGCGTGGGCAAGCTGGTCTATGACGCGATCCTTACGCGCAACTTCCCTGTGGTGACGGGGACGGTGCTGGTCACCACGGTTCTCTTCGTTCTTCTGAACCTTGTCGCGGATCTTATTATCGGAGCATTGGACCCTCGTGTCAGAAGTAGTTTCTAACCCGCCCGGCCGTGTGGCCGAGATCTGGCGCCCGATCCGCAAGATCCTGCGGGAACCTCTGGGCGCGCTCGGTCTGTTTCTTGTGTTGCTGGTCATTTTCGGCGCTGTTTTTGCCGATTTCCTGACAAGCTATGACCCCACCCGGATCAATCCAAGGGCCCGGTTCCAGGGCCCCGGTGCCGAGCATTTGCTGGGAACGGATCAATTGGGGCGAGACCTGTTTGCGCGTGTTCTTCATGGTGGGCGCATTGCCCTGTATGTGGCGCTCGTGTCGACCGCTGTATCCCTTGCCATCGGGATCGTACTGGGGCTGATCGCCGGATATGGTCCGCGCTGGCTCGACAATCTCATGATCCTGCTGTTTGACGCCATGAAGAGCTTTCCCACGGTGATGCTGGCTCTCGCGTTGGTGACCTTGATGGGGCCGTCTTTGACGGCCGTGATGGTGGTGGTCATTCTCGTGACTGTGCCGGGATACGCGCGCATTATCAGGACGCAAACCATTGCTTTGAAAAGTTCGGAATACGTGACGGCAGCGCAAAGTATGGGGGCGTCATCGGCGCGTATTCTGCGGGTCCACATCTTGCCCAATGTGATCGGTCCGCTGGTCATTCTGGCGTCGATGGACATTCCCGTTGTCATTGGGATCGAGGCCGGCATGAGCTTCCTTGGCCTTGGTGTACGCCCGCCCACACCCAGTTGGGGATCCATCCTCAACGACGGTTTCACGGGGATCCGCGATTCCGCCTGGATCGCCATTGCAGGTGGTGTGCCGATCATCATCACGACGCTGGGCTTTACCTTTCTGGGTGAGACGCTGCGGGATGTCTTCGACCCCCGGCTGAAAGGACGCTGATGACGACGCTTGCGATCAACAACCTGAACGTCACCTTTTCGACCGAAGCGGGCCCGCTGCACGCGCTGAAGAACGTCACATTCGATATCCCGGAAAACCGGATTGTCGGCATTGTCGGTGAATCCGGCTGCGGAAAATCCACCCTGATCAACGCGATCCTTGGGCTGTTGGCAGACAATGGGACCGTCGATGACGGCTCGATCCTGTTCGAAGGAGCGGACGAACTGACGACGCTGTCTGCGTCCAGGATGCGGGATTTGCGGGGGCCCCGGATCTCAACCGTTTTTCAGGATCCGATGGGTGCCCTGAACCCGGTCATTTCGGTCGGGCGTCAAATGATCAACATCCAGTATCGTTCGGACCTGTCGAAAGAGGAAAAGACGCAACGCGCGATAGACATGCTGGAGCTGGTGCGCATACCGGATGCCCGCGCGGCCCTTGGGCGGTATCCTCACCAGTTCTCCGGCGGGATGAAACAGCGGATTGCCATAGCCATGGCACTGATGATGGAGCCTGCTTTGTTGATCGCGGACGAACCGACAACGGCTCTGGACGCCACATTGGAAGTTACAACCATTGAGCTGTTGAAAGATCTTCAGCAGGAGATCGGGTGTTCGGTCATGTTCATATCGCACCACTTAGGTGTGATTGCGGAACTCTGCGACGATGTTGTTGTCATGTATGCAGGCGAAGTTGTCGAACGTGGCACGACCCGCCAGATCTTCCAGAATCCACGACACCCTTACACGGCGCGTCTTCTGGAGTGCGACCCGGCCCGGCAAAGCGAACGTACCAGGCATCTGCCCACCATTCCCGGAGAAATACCGGATTTACGTGCCCGACCACCCGGCTGCATTTTCGCCAATCGTTGCCATCGGGTTCAGCCAGCTTGCACCGCACCTCCGCCCGATGCGGTGATCGTCGATGGTCACATTGCGCGCTGTTTCGTGGCGAATGAGCCGACAGAGGTAGGGGGTATAGCATGAGCACAGACCCAATTCTGAAAGTTGAAGATGTTCAGGTCTCGTTTCCCACCGGTGGCCTTGGGCGGCGGAGCTCCATCCTGGGCGTCGCAGGAGTGAGCTTCGAGGTCCACCCCGGCGAAACCTTTGCTTTGGTTGGAGAAAGCGGGTCGGGAAAAACGACGCTCGCGAGGGCGGTCAATGGTCTTCAACCGATCAGCGAAGGCGCTATCACCTTTGAAGGGCAACGCATCGATACTTTGGATCGCCGTTCAATGAAGCCCGTGCGTCGCCGTATGTCGATGATGTTTCAGGACCCCGTCGGGTCATTGTCGCCGCGAATGACAGTCGGTGATCTGGTGACGGAACCGTTTCGAATTCACGGCGTGGAAGGACGCAACCTGCGGGAAGAAGCGGCCCGCCTTTTGACGCTTGTTGGCCTTCCTGTCGATTTTGTCGGTCGTTTCCCGCATCAGCTTTCGGGCGGGCAGGCCCGGCGCGTAGGGGTGGCGCGCGCAATTGCGCTGGACCCGGCCTTGATTATCGCGGATGAACCGACTGCGGGATTGGACGTATCGGTGCAGGGTGAAGTTCTGAACTTGCTCAATGACTTGAGAGAGCGACTTGGACTTGCCATGATGATTATCACGCATAACCTGCACGTCGTACATCATGTGGCTGATCGGACCGCGGTGATGTATCTGGGCCGTTTCATGGAAGCGGGTAACACCGAAGACGTGTTTGGTGCACCACAACACCCGTATTCTGCAGCCCTTCTGTCGGCAAACCCCGAGCCTGATCCGGACAAGGTGCATGATCGCATAACCCTGCCGGCTGAAGTGCCGTCGCTGCTTGCGCGACCGCGTGGATGTGAGTTTCACACGCGATGCCCTTGGGTGCGGGACAATTGCCGCAGCGAACCGCCGGTGCGCCATCACGAAAATGGTCGAACGGTCGCGTGTCACTTCCCGCTTGAACCCGGCGCGCGACCTCCCGTCGCCGAAACATCCCCTGCTTGAGGAATATCAAGAATGGCTGCGTTTCCAAGTTTTGGCCCGAATGCCGTCGAACATCAGCTGACCAGAAACGGCGTTACGATGCGTGTCGTCGTCGAAGGCGAGGGCCCGGACATCATCTTTGTCCCGGGTGGCGATCAGACGGCCGAAGGATATTCACAACAATTCGCCCGGTTGACCGACAGCTATCGTTGCATCTCCTATGACCCGCGGGGCGCAGGGCAGACCACAGCCCCGCCGCCACCATGGTCCATGGCCGATTACGCAGCGGATTGCGCGGCTGTCATTGATGCATTTGCCGGTGGGCGCGCCGTTGTTTGTGGATTGTCGCTGGGCGGATTGGTAACCCAGCAAACCGCGATTGATTTTCCCGACAAGGTGAGCTTGGCGATCCCGATGGGAACGTCGGCCTATATCGACGGGTTCACCCGCGATTGGATGCAGGCGGAGATCGATTTGCGCAAGGATGGGATAGAACTGCCGGACTATTTTCTTGCGCCACACTATGCCGTCTACGCGTTTCCGGCCTCAGCCCTGCATGACCCCGAGCTTTGGGGACAAGTCAAAGCCTCTTACACAGAAAGGTTTCGCGACCGCGATCCAAAGGACACGATCGACCAGTGGGAAGCCTGTCTGGATTTCGATTGCCGCGAAGCGCTCAGGACTTGTTCCGTACCGATTCATGTCGTTGCCTTTTCGGAAGACGTGCAAACAGCGCCGGTGATGTGCAAGGTGGTGTCGGATCTTGCCCCATTTGGTGTGTTCCACGAGATACCGGGTTTGGGTCACGTATCCATGACCAGGCATAAACCCGAAATTGTTGCGTCGAAGCTTCGTGAGATTCTGACCGCCGAACTGGTGGATGGCTGAAAGGACCAAGGCGTCATGCGCATCGCCATTGCCGGGTTTCAACATGAAACCAATACCTTTGTCGCCGAGCCTACGAGCTTTGCAGACTTCGAACGAGCTGACAGTTGGCCCGAATTGCTGAGCGGTGAAAAGGTGATATCCGAAACCGAGGGCATGAACCTGCCAATCGCCGGGTTCATAGAGCGTGCCAAAGAGGATGCAGATACAACACTTCTTCCCATCCTGTGGTGCGCCGCGGAACCTGGCGGACGCGTCACGGACGACGCCTATAATGAAGTCTCGGGCCGCATTTTGAACGCGCTGGAGCAGCTAGGCCAGATTGACGCCGTTTATCTGGATCTGCACGGTGCCATGGTCACGCAAAGCCTGGACGACGGTGAAGGTGAACTACTCCGTTTGATACGTGAACGGATTGGGGAAGACGTTCCTCTTGTTGCCAGTTTGGACATGCACGCAAATTTGACTCAGGACATGGTGGATTACGCCAGTGTCTTGACGATCTATCGTACGTATCCCCATATCGACATGGCCGTGACCGGGGCCAGGGCGTATTCCGCACTAAAGACTGTTCTTGCGCACGGGCCCTTTGCCAAAGCTTGGCGACAGGGCGACTACATGATCCCGCTACATGCACAGCATACAGGCGGCGATCCCTTTAGAACGCTTTATGCGGAGCTCTCCAAACTTGATGTACCTGACCGGGAGTTTGCAGAAATTGCGCTTGGGTTCACGGCAGCAGATATTGCTGAAACCGGCCCTGCGGTCTTGAGTTACAGCAGGCGCCCATCGGATGCCGAGGAGTTGGTGCTGAAATTGGTCCGCAACCTGAAAAAGGTGGAACAAGACATCGATTGTTCACTCCTTGAACCCAAGGACGCCGTGGAGCAGGCGATTGAAATCAGCCATTCCGGTCCGGTTGTTATTGCCGATGTGCAGGACAATCCCGGCGCAGGGGCGTCGTCGGATACAACCGGATTGCTGCGTGCGTTGATCCAGTTGGACGCCCCGAATACGGTGCTCGGACTGATACATGACATAGATTTGGCGCGTCAGGCGCATGAGGCAGGCGAAGGCGCGTGCTTTGACGCAGAGATTGGCGGGCGTAGTCCCGGAGATCAGCCGCTTAAGGCCCGAGTACAAGTCAGGAAACTGAGCCACGGCCTCGTTCCTTATACCGGGCAGATGTATGGCGGCGGCGTCGCGACGTTGGGACTTTCGGCGGCGTTGTCGGTTGTTGGGACTGAAATCTCTTTTGTCGTGACAAGCATCCGAAATCAGTGCCTCGATCTGGCACAGTTTCATCACTTTGGGCTGACGCCCGAAACCTCTCGGTTGGTCTGCGTCAAAAGCACAGCCCATTTTCGCGCGGACTTTGAACCGATTGCTCAGGATGTGCTTTTGGCGGCTGCACCAGGTCAATTTCCCTGTCGGTTGGAAGACTTGACCTACTCGAAGCTACGAAACGGTATACGTAGAGGCCCGAAACTTACGGACGTAGTGAGGGAGCAACGAGCCTAGCGTTGCTGGGCTTCAAGCATTGCTTCCGGCAATGTTCGCTTTCTGAGTTGGGCAAATCGAACAGGGCGACCGTAGCCACCAAAAGGTGTCGCCATCCCAACGCATTCCTTTGAGGGAAAGCACCGAGCCTTGTGGTCCACCAGACATGAACCAAGATCCAAGCGAGACTTGCGTTTCTTCAACACCAAACGCCGCCGGTCCACGCCCTGTCAGGCCGTTTTCCACGGCCTGTTTTCCAAGCGTGTCAGTGGATCATCTGGGACGGGCGTCCTTGTGACGCCCATTCAACCGTGACGTCAGGCCTTGACCGACAACTGACGGACGGTGCGGGGCATTTCGGACAGGATTTCGACACCGTCAGGCTGCAAGTAGGCGACATCTTCAAGCCGGATACCAAACTCTTCGTTCAGGTATATCCCCGGTTCAATGGAAAACACGTTACCAACCCTAAGCGGTTCGGGATAGTTGGCCGCGATATACGGGGGTTCGTGGACATCGACGCCCAGACCATGTCCCGTGCGGTGAAGGAATTCTTTGCCGTAACCAGCGTCCTCGATTACCGTCCGGGCGGCCTTGTCGACGTCGCTGCACAAGGTCCCGGGCAAGGCAGCGGATTCTGCGAATTGTACTGCTTTTTCAACGATGTCAGCGATTTTTCTAAACTGGTCCTGCGGTGTATCTCCATACCAAGCACAACGTGTCATGTCCGAAGGGTAACCCCGTAAACGGCATCCGGCGTCAATCAAAACGGCCGTGTCAGGCTGCAAGGTGTCGGCGCTTGTGTGATGGTGCGGATAAGCACTGTTCTTTCCAAAAGCAACGATGCAGAACGCAGGCTCAGCCCCATTTTCCAGATAGTGCTCGATTATTATGTCACGCACTTCCAGCTCGGTCATACCTGTGCGCAAGGCGTCAAACGCCCGCTCAAAAGCCGCATCGTTCAGGAGAGCGCAGTCTTTCAACAGTTGGCGTTCTTGCGCATCTTTTTCCGAGCGCAGGAGGCCAACCGTGTCCAGCGTGAAGCGATGGGTCGGCGCGTCCAGTTGATCAAGCAGAAGGAACGAAAAATCCGTGCGCATCATTTCGTCCAGCACGATGTTCAAGCCCGGACGTTTGGCGTTCGCATCGCTTAGCAGCTTTGTCAGGGCGCCCAGCGGTCCTTCGGCATCGCTCCATTCATAGAACGGCACAATTGAACACTGGGCGCGTGACGCCTCGGCGTTCAAAAGGGGCATCAGAACTCCTGCGTGGTTTGCAGTGACAATCGCCATGACCGGTCGCTCGTCGCCATGCGGGTTCAGGCCCAACAGCCATTGCATGTGGCTGCCCGGCCCAATGGCGACCAGATCGGTGTTGGTTTGGGTCATGCGCTTGCGCAGCCGCTCTAACCTGTTTTCCACGATATCTGACATTGAACCTCTCCTGAGTGGCGCTGTTCTGGGTGGGATCAGCCGCGATGTCCGGGCAAACGGCTGTTCTGCGCGTCTTGCAAAACCACCAAAGTACCTGTCCACAGCATGCGGACAGGAGTGTCGCCCAAGGTTTTCCAGGCGTGCGGCGTCATTCCGTTGTAGTGCAGGCTGTCGCCTTCCCGCAGTGTGAAGGTTTCCCCGTCCAAGCTTTTTTCCATCGAGCCGCTGAGGATGTAGATGAATTCCTCGCCCTCGTGCTGAAAGGTCTCGGACTGGAAACCCGGGGGGCAATTCACGATGAAAGCGGACAATTCGTGACCGGGGAACTCGGAGCTGAGCGCTTCATACGTGACGCCAGAGTCCGAGATCGAGAATTTACGCCGCTTGTCTGCATATGAGACCGCATCCCCCGGTTTGGGTCGCGAGACAAAGTAGTCCAGCCCCAGATCAAGCGCGCGTGCAATTTGCGCCAAGGTTCCAAGCGAAGGCGTCGCATTCCCACGTTCGACCTGTGACAGGTAACCGACAGACACACCCGCCTTATCGCACAGTTCTTTCAGGGTCAGTTTGCGCTTTTGACGGCACTTGCGGATCACGTTGCCCAGCTTGGCCCTTTCGATTTGATCTGACGCCATAGTGCTACCCTTCTTTACGCTTGGTAAAGCCGAGGCCTACGCAGGAGACCGGAAGGATGCAAGAGGGCCTCACGTCGTCAACCCGACAACTGCGCCAGGCGTGGCATCAGATCAAGCAATTGGGCGGTATAGTCTTGTTCTGGGTTGGCAAAAAGCGCTTCGGTGTCCTGCACCTCGATCAGCTGGCCCTGCTTCATCACGCCCACCCGGTCGCACATCTGGCGCACCACCGGCAGATCATGGCTGATGAACAGCATGGTCAGGCCTAGATGTTCCTGCAAGTCCTTCAAAATATTAAGGATTTGCGCCTGAATCGACACATCCAAAGCACTGGTGGGCTCGTCGCAGATCAGGAACCGAGGTTGCGTTGCCAGCGCCCGCGCAATCGAAATCCGCTGGCGCTGCCCGCCCGAGAATTCATGCGGATATTTCGCCGCCGCCGCGCGGGTCAGGCCGACGCGGTCCAGCAGCTCATGCACCCGCCCGCTGATCTGATCGGGTGGCAGCAGCTTGTGGTGGATCAGAGGCTCCGCCACGATGCTTTCCACTTTCATGCGCGGGTTCAGCGAGGAGAACGGATCCTGGAAAATCATCTGGATCTGTTTGCGATAATTCGCCATGTCGGCAGCCGACATGGCGGTAACGTCATCGCCATCAAATTGGATCTGGCCAGCGTCCACCGGCAGCAGCGTGCCGATCATGCGCGCCACGGTGGATTTGCCCGATCCGCTTTCCCCGACCAGGCCGAACACCTCACCATCCTTGATGTCGAACGACACGTTGTCCACGGCGGTGAAATAGGTCCGCCGGGACGGCAGGAGAGCCGATTTCTCAAGGAACGTCTTGGTGATGCCCTTGACCTCGACGAGCTTGCCGGATTTGGACGGTTCCGGCTTGTGCCAATTGCGGGCCAGATCTTGGATCTTGAAGGTGGTTTCCCGCCCCCCATAACTGACCTGTGGGAAGCGGTGCAGCTTGACCTGTGGGCGCGGCACGGCGGAAATCAGCGACTTGGTGTATTCATGTTCCGGTGCGCTCAGCACCTTGTCGGTTGGGCCGTTCTCGACCACCTCTCCGGAATACATGACCGTAACCTGTTCGGTGGTGTCCGCGATCACGCCCATGTCGTGGGTCACCAGGATCACACCCACCTGCGTTTCCGAGGCAAGCTCCTTGATCAGGTCCAGCACCTGCGCCTGAATGGACACGTCCAGCGCCGTGGTAGGTTCATCCGCCACGATAACCGAGGGTTCGGAGCACAGGGCAAGCGCGATCACAACCCGCTGGCGCATCCCGCCGGAAAACTGGTGCGGATACTGGTCAAATCGCGTCTTTGGGTCCGGGATCGACACCCGATCCAGCAGGGCCAGCGCGCGTTCCTTTGCCTCTGCGGCAGAAACCTTGAGATGCAGTTGTATGGTTTCAACCAGTTGTTCGCCAATGGTAAACAGCGGGTTGAGCGAAGTCAGCGGATCCTGAAAGATCATGCCGATCTCGCTGCCACGAATGGCACGCTTTTCCTCGGTGCTGAGGTTGTCGATGCGGCGTCCCTTCAGCCAGATTTCGCCCGAGGCAACGCGCGCAGGATCATCCAGCAGCCCGATAACGGCATTGCCGGTCATCGACTTGCCCGCGCCACTTTCGCCGACGACGCCGCGGATTTCTCCGGGGTGGATGTCGTAGCTGACATTCTGGACCGGCTTGAACAGCCCGCGCCGGGTGGGGATCTCGACTGTCAGGTTGCGGATGGAAAGTACGGGTTCGGTCATTTCAGCCTCGGGTTCAATACATCACGCAGCCAGTCGCCCAGCATGTTTACACTCAGCGCAAGCGCCAGCAGGGTGCAGGCCGGGAAGAACAGGATCCACCATTCGCCCGAGAACAGGTACCCCTGACCGATCCGGATTAGCGTCCCCAGAGAGGGCTGGGTGGGTGGTGCACCCACGCCGAGGAAACTGAGTGTGGCCTCTGCGATGATCGCCAGCGCCAGCGAGATGGTGGCAATTACCAGTACAGGGGACAGGATGTTGGGCAGGATGTGCCGTATCATGATGGCTGAGGGGCGGCGCCCAATCAGCCGAGCCGCCGACACGTAGTCCTTGTTCTTTTCCACCAGCGTCGCGCCGCGAACAACGCGGGCGAACTGAACCCAGTCGCTGAGGCCAATGGCGAGGATCAGCACCCAGATTGCCATTTGGTCTCGATGCTCAACCGGGGTGATCCCCTTGGCAATGCCGAAGATCAGCATGGCGACCAGGATTGAAGGGAATGTCAGCTGCACATCAGCAGCACGCATGATGACACTGTCGGTCCAACCACCGAAATACCCTGCCAAAAGGCCAAGGAAGATGCCCAGAACCACCGCGAACAGCACGGCGGCAAACCCCACGAACAGCGAAATGCGCATGCCGTAGAGGATGGTGGAAAAAACATCCCGCCCTTGATCGTCAGTACCCATCAGGAAGGTCTCACCGGTAAACGCGTTAGGCGTCATCGGCGGTGTAAACCCGTTCATCAGGTTCAACGTTGTGGGGTCAAACGGATTGGTGGTCGCAATCAACGGTGCGAACACGGCTGACAGGATCAGAAGGATCGACACAGCCGCCGAAACCATTGCGACGGGTGAATGGCGGAAGGCGTAATAAAAGTCGCTGTCCAGCGCACGGCGCAGCCGTGACGGGGTAACCGATTGCGGTTCTTTTGGCGCAGAGATGGGTTGATCGGTCACTTGGCACTCACCCTTAAGCGTGGATCGATGAAGGCATAGAGGATATCAACCAGCAGGTTGATGACGACGAACATCACCGAAATCATCATCAGATATGCGGCCATGACCGGGATATCGACGAACTGGATCGCGTTGATGAACAAGAGCCCAAGGCCGGGCCACTGGAACACGGTTTCGGTGATGATCGCGAAGGCGATGATCGCCCCCAATTGCAGGCCAATCACGGTGATGACCGGGACCATTGTATTTTTAAGCGCATGCCGGAAATTGATCACCCGATTGCTCAGGCCGCGTGCGCGGGCAAATCGAATGTAATCCTGGCGCAGCACTTCGAGCATTTCCGAACGCACAAGACGCATGATGAGTGTCATTTGGTAGAGGCCCAGTGTGATCGCTGGAAGGATCAGTGCCTTGAGACCGGATTCAGTCAGGAACCCGGTAGTCCAGCCACCAATTTGAACCACTTCACCACGGCCGAAGCTGGGTAACCAGCCAAGTTGAACAGAAAACAGGTAGATCAACAGAATGCCGATCAGAAAAGTTGGCAGCGATACCCCGATTAGCGATACGGACATGATGAAGTTGGCGGTAAAGCCGTCTCGACGAATGGCGGTGAACACTCCCAGCGCTATACCCATCAAAACGGCAAAGACTGCCGAGAGAGCGGCCAGTTCAAGCGTGGCCGGTGCGCGCTCCATTATGATTTCCGAGACTTCGCGCCCCTGACGGTAGCTGACGCCAAAATTACCTTGGGCGGCCTGGTTGAGAAACCTGAAATATTGCACCGGCACCGGTTTATCGAGACCCAACTGCGCGCGCAGACGTTCGACGTCTTCCATCGTGCGCTCTTGACCGAGCATGTTGTCGATCGGGTCCCCTACGAAGGTGAACATGGAAAACGCAATGGCGCCGGTAATGACCAGAACCAGAATAGACTGAAACACGCGTTTCAGGATGAAGGGCAACATCGCAAGGGCTTTCTTGTGCCAGTGGGCGCAGGGGCCACGTATATGGGGTATCAGATCACAGCGAGTGCTGGTGCAAGGGCGGGAAGGGCCCCAATCCGAATGGAAGGGGCCGCCCGTTAGGTACCGGGCGGCCCAGATCGGGTTACTTCATGGTGAAGTATTTGACGCGAGGCTGATCTTCCGGATCAACTTCGATGCCAACGCTTTCGCTCATGCCCCAGTTCAGCACCTGGTGGTGGATCGGGATATAAAGCTGTTCGTCCTGAACCATGCGCCAGATGCTGGCGATATCAGCGTTGCGGGCGTCCAGATCGGTGTTGGAGGCCAGCGACTTGATCTTGGCATTCAGGTCAGCATTGTTGAAACCGGTGCCATTCCAGGTGCCGATGTCGCTTTCACGACCATGCACCAGGAAATTGAAGATGTATTCCGAGTCGTAGGTCGGAACACCCCAGCCCAGCATGTAGAAGTCGGTCTTGCCGTCGGTGATCTTGGGGAAGTGCTGCGCCTTCGGAATAGCGTCCAGATTCACCGTGATGCCGATCTGGCCCAACATACCCACGGCGGCCTGACAGATCGCTTCGTCGTTGATGTAGCGATCGTTCGGGCAGTCCAGACGGATCGAGAAACCATCGCCATAACCGGCCTCGGCCATCAGGGCCTTGGCGCCTTCGAGATCGGTGGAGCTTTCGCCATCCATGTCGGCGGTCCAGCCGTTCACAAAGGGCGGTGCGATCATGCCTGCAGGCTGGGACTGGCCGCGCATGACAACCTGACGGATGGCATCGCGGTTGATTGCCATGGACATCGCCTTGCGCACGCGCACGTCTGCCAGCGGGTTCTTGCCGTCGATGTTGTCGGCCTCAAGGTCATCCGCACCCTGGTTCATCCCGAAGAAGATCACACGGTTTTGCGGGGCCTGCTTGACCACCAAACCATCTGCACCGTCCACGCGGGCCAGATCTTGCACCGGCATGTCCTGAAGGAAGTTAACCTCGCCCGACAGAAGTGCAGCAACACGGGTGGCCGCGTTCTGAATCGGGGTATAGACGATTTCGCTGACTTCCATCGGGAAATCGTTGCGGCCCCAATATTCTTCGTTGCGCACCATGACGGTTTTCACGTCGGGCTCGCGGCTGACCAGCCTGTAGGCACCGGTCCCGTTCACATTGGTGGTCGCAAAAGTGATCTCACCACCTTCGAAGTCCTGCACGTTGACGGTGTTGTTCGCCTCGGTCCAATCCTTGTCCATCATGAACAGGTTGGTCAGGTTCGACGGAAGGATCGGGTTCGGACCGTCGGTTTCGATCTCGACAGTGTGGTCGTCGACCGCGCGCACGGCGGTGATTGAGCCGATCAGCTCTTTCATGTCCGAATTCGGCTGCTTGGCACGCTCAAAACTGAACACCACGTCCTCGGCGGTGAAATCCGCGCCATCGTGGAATTTTACGCCTTTTCGCAGGTTGAACACCCAGACGTTGGGGTTGTCGGCGCTGGGGGCCCAGTCGGTTGCCAGCGTCGGCACGAATGCACCGCTGGTGTCGCGGATGATCAGCGGCTCATACATCTGGTGACGCATGGTATGGCTGGGACCTTCGTTTTGCGAGTGAGGGTCCAAAGTCAGGGCGTCACCCGCACGGGCCCATTTAAGGGTTTCTGCGTTGACCACGGCAGTTGACGACATGAGCGCCGCAACCGCCAGGATTGTTGATGTCTTCTTCATGATGACCTCGCTGTCAGTAAGTGTTTTCCGCAAGCAGTTGTCTTTGTTTGTTCTGGACAAAAAATCTGGCAAAGATCTCTCTTTGACTTCCCGGGGAGCTTGTTTTCTTGAACAAGAAACGCCTCGTTTCAGTGATTGCCGCACATGATTGGAGCTTGCGGTTGTAGGCTTGCAGGTGCCGCTCCGTCAGAGGCCGGAGCCGCGCAGAGGGAACTCTAAGAAAATTATTTGAGGTATACAATAAAAATTTTTCTCAAGCTGAGATGGGGGGTTAGAGGCCTGTTCTTACGGAGATTTCTGTGGGGTGTGGGGGTCAGCCACAGCCTTGGGTTGGGACAAGGCTTTCCCAATCAGATTCTTCAAACCTAGCTCGGAGAGGGTTGGGTTTGCAGTGCGGTTGGTGGACAGCGCCTGCTGACGTTTCGTCACGAGAAAGGGTATTCCACCTGTTCGATGCCGACAGCAGTTACGAGACCATTCGCTATGCCGATGATTGTGTTTTGTTCCGATATTCGCATCAACATTTACAGTGACGCTCGGCAGGTATGAAAACCATTTCCTGGGTTGGAACGTGACGCGTGGTTTCGCCAAAGTCGATCACCGTACTGCGACTATTCTTGGTGATGAATACAACGATGAGAACACTGCTTTCACTTTACTTCGCAGTATCAGTTCGTCGAACACGACGGTCACACTTCTCCATCTAATAATGAGACCCTGAGTTAAATGGGCTTAAGTCGGAAAATGGCCAAAACCACCCGAACTGGCATCCTAAGCAGGCAATTCCGAGCCGCAATTGAGGCTTGGGTTATTTGCCACGCACTCGGGAGGAGATAATGAAACTAAGAATAAGCATGCTGGCGGCAACGACCGCATTTGCAGTGCAGATGGTCGCTGGGTCAGCCTTGGCGGACACCTTGAAAATTGGCTTTCTGGCAACCCTTGAAGGGACTTACACAATATTGGGTGAGGACAGCAAACGGGGTTTTGAACTTGCTCTGAAACAAGCAGGACACAAGATTGCAGGGCGCGATCTGGAAATCTTCATCGGAGCGACGGATGCCAGCCCGGAAAGCGCGCTTCGTGCTGCCCGCAAAGTCGTTGAGCAGGATGGTGTGGATATCGTGGTCGGTCCGCTGTCCGGGTCGGAAGGGATCGCCCTGAGGGACTATTCCAAAACTCAGCCTCAGGTGACGTTCATCAATGGGATTTCCGGAGCTCAGGAAACCACGATGGTCGAGCCTTCAGAGAACTTCTTCCGCTTCAACATGGATGGTGCCCAGTGGGGAATGGGCTTGGGAAGCTACGTCTACAATGAAAAGGGATGGCAAGTGGTCGCGACCGTGGCCGAAGATTATTCCTTTGGGTACACGAACCTTCTTGGCTTCGCGATGGACTTCTGTTCTGCAGGTGGCGAGATCACCGAGCGCCTTTGGGTGCCTCTTGGCACCAAGGATTTTGCATCGATCATCGCGGCGCTGCCCGATGATGTGGACGCGATCTACCTTGGACTTGGCGGCGGTGATGCGGTCAATTTCCTGAACCAGTATCTGCAGGCAGGTGGCGATGCCAATCTGATCGGTGGTACGATTATGGTGGATGGGACGGTCCTGAGTTCGAAAGGACGCGCAAAGGAAGTTCTGATCGGAACCCCTTCGTCCGGCCCACAGGCAGACACGTGGGATGACCCCAAATGGCAGGCTTTTGTGAAAGACTATCAGGATGCGTGGCCGCCCGAAGAACGCTTTCCGTCCCCGTCGTTGTTGGCGACCGGGTACTATAATTCGACCAATGCCATGATCCAGGCAATGGAGGCGGTGAACGGCGATCTGTCAGATGGCCATGCAGCTTTCCGTCAGGCTCTGAAGGATCTGGAGCTGGATGCGCCAAACGGCAAGATCACTCTTGACCATAATCGCCAAGCCATTGGTTCGAACTTTGTGACCGAAGTTGTCGAGGTCGGCAATGGAGAGTTGGCAACACAGTTGGTCGCCAAGATTGACGGTGTCTCCCAGACTTTGGGATTGGATCCGGCCGTCTTCTCTGCCGAAATCGGAACTCCCAGCAGGGAAACACCAGTCTGCAAAAAGTGGTTCTGATCCTAGCGTCTGAATCGAAGGGAATCCTGGCAGATTTCACATCCGTCACCCCCGAAAAATCCGGGGGTGACGGCATGCATTTTGACAAGAACGAAAGACGCCAAAAAGCGGAATACCTTGCAAAATGCCCGTTTTTAGGCCCGAATTAGCTCAGATATCTAGTAAAGCAGCCAGGGGAGGGCTGATTTATGGGAGACGCAGTTGCTGTGTATCACGGCCCGTTTGGGCGTGTTGCAATATACAATCTCAGAGATCCCATGGTGACGCATGCGCATCGCGAGGGACACCTGACTTTCTACGTAGACGGCCCCATGTCACAGATGCCGGTCATGGACACGCCATACGATTTGAACCCGGAAACCGTCGTGGCTTGTTCGCCGTGGCAGCCGCATTCTTTCCAGCCTGGGGTGTTGGGAACACCGTCGATGTTCCTTGTGCTTTACATCAAGCCTATCTGGTATTCCGAGATTGCCCGCAACCCACGTCCGGGCCTACAGTTCGGCACTAATTTTTTCTATCGGACCGCAAAGATCGCTGGTTATGTCAACAAGCTGATCAATCTTCTGTTTCTTAATGAAGAGACTGATTTGATTGACGGATATCTCTATGAGCTTACGCAAGAGTGTTATGACGAGTCCTGGAAACAAGCCGAAGCACTCGAACGCAGCATCAAACTGATCGCCGTTTCGGATTTTCGGGTTCGGCGGGCGATCCAGCTGATGCGAGAGGGCATTGGCGAAACCATGATTTTGGACGGCATCGCACGTGAATCCGGTTTGTCGAGACCGCATTTCTTCAAGCTCTTCAAACAACAGACCGGTCTTACACCGAACTTGTACCTGAACACGCTTCGCGTCGAAACGGCATTGAGCGATCTGTCCGATCAGAGCAAGACCGTGAACTCGATCGCTGAGCATCTCGGATTTTCGTCGCAGGCCAGTTTCTCTCGTTTCTTTTCGTCGAATGTCGGACTGGCGCCTTCGCATTATCGACGGGTTGCGTCTTTCATCTGATTCGAGCGGTCGACCGAGTTTTCTGGGGAGGAAATTCGGAGCGATGGTCATCTGATGAGACTGTGCGGTAAATTCAAACTGATCTGAATCTGCAATCCTGAGTCAGAACTTGGACTTGGGAGGACATTTGGATGATGGGTGCAGGTGGGACTGTTCAGAGCCGGAGTGCGCAATGAGAGCATTCTGGAAACGGCACCCGATCTGGTCGGCCATTCTCGTGGCTGCGTCCTTCGTTCTTTTGTGGCTTATATTCGCAATCTGGCCACCTGAACTTGTGGCCGTGATTGGCAAGAAAAAAGTCTTCGTTAATGCGCTTCTTAACGGCATTACCTTGGGCGCTCTGTACTTTCTTGTTGCATCCGGTTTCACACTGATTTTTGGCCTGATGCGTAACGTGAACCTTGCGCATGGATCTTTGTACCTTTTGGGGGGGTACATTGGCTACGAAGTGGCAACCCTGACCGGTTCGTGGTTGCTGGCATTCCCGGCTGCTTTTTTGTCCATCGCCTGTCTTGGCCTTGTCCTTCAGGTCCTGGTCTTTCGTCACCTTGACGGGCAGGACCTGCAACAAACGCTGATCACCATTGGTATTTCGATCGTTCTGGCGGATCTGATGCTGTGGGTCTGGGGCGGCGACTTCTACCAGATCCTTGCGCCCGAAATGCTTTCTGGTCCGGTTGAGACGTTCATCCAAACCGGGGTCAAACGTTCAACAGGTGCGCCGATCTTCCTGAAATACCCAGCCGTACGCCTTGCCATACTGTTGGCGGCGGTGGTGATTGGTCTTGGCATGTGGCTTATCCTGAACCGCACACGCATCGGGATGTATGTGCGTGCAGGTGTTGATGATCGTGAGATGCTTTCAGCCTCGGGCGTTCGGGTCCAGCTCGTTTTCATCTGCGTCTTCGCATTTGGTGCAGGCCTCGCGGGGATGGCCGGTGTTGTGGGTGGGACCTTCCAATCTATGGCTCCGGGAGAGGACACCCGTTTCCTGCTGTCTTCGCTAGTGGTGGTAATCGTGGGGGGCATGGGATCAATCCCCGGTGCGGCACTTGGCGCGTTGTTGGTGGGATTGGCCGAGCAGTTCGGCTCGGTCTACATGCCAACCTATGCGGTTGTCCTGACCTTTTTGATCATGGTGCTCGTGTTGGCCTTCCGGCCGCAAGGCCTGATGGGGAAGGGCTGAGCCATGGCACAATCCGAAACAGTTTCCGCTACCGACGCGACCAAAGCCCGCAAGAGCGAACTTGGCCGCAAGCTTGCCACGGTGCCAGCAAATGTTTGGTTCGTCGCCATAATTCTGTTGTTGGTGCCCACGTTCACAGGCGATTTCGTCCAATACCAGGTGTTCGGCTGGTCATTTGTCTTGGGGCTGATTTCTCTCAGCCTGATGTTTCTTGCCGGATATGGGGGCATGGTCAGCCTGGTGCAGATGACCGTTGCGGCCGTGGCTGGCTATTGTGTTGCAATCTTTGGAACCAGCGGCGTGGCCGAAATCAGCATGGGCTGGCCCTGGTATCTGTCGGTCATAGCCGCAATCCTGATTGCGACCTTGTTCTGCGTGGCCACCGGCGCTTTGGCGGTGCGGACCGAGGGTATCTATACCATCATGATCACACTGGCGATCGCGTCGGCCTTCTTCTACTTTACCCGCCAGAACTATACGATTTTCAACGGGTTCACTGGTTTCAACGGAGTGTTGCCGCCGCACCTTTTCGGGATCGATTGGCGCTCACCAACTGCGTTTTACTATCTGTCACTCTTCTGGGCAGCAGCCGGTTACTTTGCTGTTGTCTATGTATCGCGCACACCCTTTGGTCTGGCGTTGCAGGGGGTTCGGGACAACCCGCGCCGGATGGCAGCGCTGGGATATTCGGTCAATGCACACAGGATTGCGGCCTATGCTTTCGCCGGTGTTCTGGCAGCTGTTGGTGGCATTCTGCTGACTTGGTCGAACGGTCAGATTTCACCGGGAACCGCTGCGGTCGGGCCAGTCATCGACATCCTGGTCATCGCCGTGATCGGAGGGATCAACACACCCATCGGTCCGTTCATTGGGGCTTTGATCTATGTTGTTTTGCGCACCTATGCTCTGGATTTTCTGGTCGCCCTGAACCTCAGCGGAGAACGCTTCAAGCTGTTGGTCGGGCTGGGCTTTCTCATAATCGTTTACTGGTCCCCCGACGGAGTTTGCGGTCTGTGGAACAAGTTTGCTCCCAAACTCCGGCTTAAGCGGAAGGAGAACGCTTCGACGGAGGGAAAAACCGATGTCTGAGCAAAGTCTTAAACAGGACATAGGGACCGAGTACGCGCTGGAGTTGCGCGGGGTAACCAAACAGTTTGGAGCGCTCAATGCGCTGACGGACATTACAATGTCCATCCGGCCGGGGGAACGCCGCGCGGTGCTGGGGTCCAACGGAGCCGGAAAAACCACGCTGTTCAACTGCATCACCGGGGATTTCCCTCCGACAAGTGGCAGCGTGATGTTCTTTGGTGAAGATGTGACGGCCTTTCCAGCCCACGAACGCATTCGTCGCGGGTTGCGACGGACTTACCAGATTTCGTTGTTGTTTGATGGTTTGACTGTCCGTGACAATGTCTATCTGGCCTGTCGCGGTGTCTCTCGTGGACGGTTCTCCATGCGTCGCGCAAACGGCGACGATGCACTTATGCATGCCGCCGAAAACCTGATCGATATTGTCCATCTGGATGACGTCCGCGAGGCGACAGTCTCGGACTTGTCTTATGGCCAACAACGGCAGCTGGAAATTGCGCTGGCCCTGGCAGGTGCGCCGCGTCTTGTACTTCTGGATGAACCTGCTGCTGGTCTGTCGCCGTCGGAACGCAAGGATCTGGTGTCCATTCTCGGGCGGCTGCCGACACATATGGGTTACGTGATTATCGAGCATGACATGGATGTTGCCCTGCGTGTCGCCGACCGTGTGACGATGATGCACAACGGCAAGATCTTCAAGGACGGTGCTCCGGAGGAAATCGAAAACGACCCCGAGGTACAGGCGCTTTATCTGGGGGGCGGGCATGACTGATCGGAACTCTGCCCCGGCCCTGGATGTTCGCGGACTGAATGTCTTTTACGGCGCCTCCCACGCGCTGCAGGGCGTCGACCTGACATTGCCCGGAGGGGTTTTGTCCGTGGTCGGGCGCAACGGCATGGGTAAGACCACGCTGTGCAAGACCATCATGGGGCTGATCCCAGCCCGGACGGGATCTATCAATTTTGATGGCACGCCATTGCTGGGCCGGGACCCTGGCGCGATCGCCCGCATGGGGATCGCCTATGTGCCGCAGGGGCGCCGGTTGTGGCCTTCGTTGACAGTGGACGAACACCTGAAAATGCTTGCAAGCGGCAAGGGGTCGTGGACACCGGAGCGGATTTACGACGTGTTCCCACGCCTGGCTGAACGCAAGCAGAATGGTGGCGGGCAGCTTTCGGGCGGAGAGCAGCAGATGCTGGCGATTGCCCGCGCTTTGCTTTCCAATCCCAGACTGCTGATCATGGATGAGCCGACCGAAGGGCTGGCGCCGGTCATCGTCGATCAGGTAACCGAGATGCTGATCTCACTCGCTGCGCAGGGCGAGATGGATATTCTGGTCATCGAGCAAAACATCGGTGTTGCGACCTCGGTCTCGGACACGGTGGCGATCATGCTCAATGGACGGATCAACCGGCTAATCGACGCGACACGGCTTTCAACAGACATTGACCTGCAGCAGAGCCTGCTGGGGGTAGGGCGCCACGCTCACGATGACGATGAAGAGGCGCTATCTCCGGACACGATTGAAGCGGATGGAGCCTCTCGCAAAAGCCGGTTCGTTTATATGTCGAATCCAGCTGTGCCAACGCGTTGGTCGCGCCCGGCAAGCGTGGCCGAGATCATGCGCAAGTCACGGCCTGTGACAGCAGAGCCGGTGCCGCATTCGCCAGACGCGTCCCTGATCCGGCCACACGCTCTTCCGTCGCGCGGTGGATTGGTTCTGGTGGCTGGCACAATGGACACCAAGGCCCGCGAACTGACCTTCATCCGGGACATTCTGCGTAAGCAGGGGCTGAACGTTCGTACAGTGGACCTGTCTACGCGCGAAGGTTTTTCTGCGGCCGACTTTCCAGCGCATGAGATTGCGGCATCGGGCCGGCGCGGCAGAGGCATGGGGACGGATCGTGGCCAGAGCGTTGCCGCAATGTCCGAGGCCTTCCGCAATTGGATATCAAGGCGAAACGACATAGCGGGCATTATCTCGGCGGGAGGCAGCGGCGGGACGGCTCTGGCGACGCCTGCCATGAGAGAGCTGCCGGTGGGCGTGCCCAAAGTCATGATCTCGACCGTCGCGGCCGGGGATGTCGGCCCTTATGTGTCAGGGTCCGATATCACCATGATCAACGCGGTGGCGGATATTCAGGGCTTGAACAGGATCACGCGGCAGGTGCTTGCCAACGGCGCAAATGCTCTGGGCGGAATGGTTCGTGATCGTGAACGTGAGCCAGACAATGCCGGTTTCAGTGACAAACCCGTGCTTGGTTTGACGATGTTCGGGATAACAACACCTTGCGTCACTCATCTGACCGAAGCGCTTGACGCGTCTTACGAGTGTCTCGTTTTCCATGCCACTGGATCGGGCGGCCGCAGCATGGAAGCGTTGGCCGAGCACGGGATCATCGGAACGATCCTGGATATCACGACAACCGAGATTGCAGACATGATTGCCGGGGGCGTGCTGGCGGCGGATGAAAGCCGGCTGGATGTTCTGACACAGCGACGCCTTCCGTACTTGGGTTCCTGTGGTGCCCTCGACACCGTCAATTTCGGCGCACCTGAAACCGTGCCGGAACGTTTCAGCGGCAGGGTGTTTTACCAGCACAATCCACAAGTCACATTGATGCGCAGTACGGCAGAAGAATGTCGGGAGATGGGTCTTTGGATCGGCAACAAGCTGAACCAGATGCAGGGTCCGGTGCGCTTTTTCCTGCCCGAAGGAGGTTTGTCAGCGCTCGATGCCCCGGGGCAACCATTCCATGACCCGGTCGCAAACGAAGCCCTGTTCCAGGCGCTGGAAGAGGCCGTTCACGAGACATCGGAACGCCTTTTGGTCCGGGTGCCACATCATATCAATTCGGCCGCTTTCGCCAAAGAAGTGACCAGGCAACTCGAAACCATTGCAAAGCCGGACCGACAAGAAAGGAGACTTGCCCATGCCACGGTTTGAAAGTTCTAAGCTCATGGAAAAGTTCCGTTCCATGCGGGACAGCAAAATACCTATCATCGGTGGCGGTGCAGGAACGGGCTTGTCTGCAAAGTGCGAGGAGCGCGGCGGGATCGACCTGATCGTGATTTACAACTCCGGTCGCTTTCGCATGGCGGGCCAGGGTTCTCTTGCTGGAATGATGCCTTACGGGGACGCCAACGCAATCATGTTGGACATGGCGCAGGAGGTATTACGCGCAGTGTCCCATACGCCGGTTCTTGCCGGGGTGTGCGGAACAGATCCGTTCCGGGACATGGAGCTTTTACTCGATGAAATCGAGAGAATTGGTCTCTCGGGCGTGCAGAACTTTCCGACAGTAGGCCTGATTGACGGACAGTTTCGCGTCAATCTGGAAGAAACCGGCATGTCGTATTCCAAGGAAGTCGATGTGATCCGAAAGGCGGCGCAGCGGGGCTTGCTGACCACGCCATACGTGTTCTCGGCGGATGACGCTCGGGCAATGGCCGAGGCTGGCGCAGATATCATCGTTTGCCATCTTGGGCTGACAACAGGCGGCGCCATCGGCGCTGGAACCGCATCAAGGATCGAGGATGCGCCGAGGCTGATTGACGACTGGGCTGCCGCCGCTCTTGAGGTCAATCCAGAGGCTATCGTGCTCTGTCATGGTGGTCCGATTTCGATGCCTACCGACGCGGAATACGTGCTTCAGAATACAGAAAATTGTCACGGGTTTTACGGGGCCAGTTCGATGGAAAGACTTCCGTCCGAAGTTGCCCTGACCAAAACCACGCAGGAATTCAAGAAAATCGCCATGGCGGCAGCGCAAGACTGAGGGAGTGAAGGACATGACAGGACAATTGATTGGACAGCTTGTATCCTGGCTCATCGTGGCCGTAATCGCTGTCGCCATCGTGTATTGGGTCCTAAACTGGTTGTATCGCAGGACCACAAAGGAAACCGCCTTTGTTCGTACAGGCTTTTTGGGTGAAAAAGTTGTAATCGACGCCGGTGCTTTCGTCTGGCCAATCATTCACAACGTGACGCCGGTGAACATGAATACGCTGCAGTTGGAAGTGCAACGCGGTGGCGAAGATGCCTTGATCACGAAAGACCGAATGCGCGTCGATGTGATGGCTGATTTTTATGTCAGAGTGCAAAAAACGGACGAAGCCGTTTCAATAGCGGCAACGACACTGGGTCATCGGACGATGAACCAGGAAAAATTGCACGGTCTTCTTTTGGGCAAATTTGTGTCGGCCTTGCGTGAAGTTGCGGCATCGATGGACCTGGAAGAGATCCATGAACAGCGCTCGACCTATGTGTCACGGGTCAAGGAAAGCGCGCATGTCGCGTTGGCCGAGAACGGTTTGGAGCTGGAATCCGTTGCCATCACCGACATCGATCAGACGGGTCTTGAATATTTCAACCCATCCAACCGTTTCGATGCGGAAGGTTTGACAAAGCTGATTGATGAGATCGAAACACGCCGCAAAACTCGCAACGACATCGAGCAGGAAACTGCCATCCTGATCCGCAATCGCAACCTTGAAAGCGAAAAGCGTGCGCTCGAAATTGAGCTTGAGGCGGAATTGGCGCGTTTGAAGCAGGAACGCGACATCGAAACCCACCGCGCGGACCAACAGGCGCAGATAGCGCGCGAAAAGGCTGAGAAAATAGCTGAAAGCCAAGCGGCAGAAATTGCGTCGAATGAAGCAATCGAGCGCAATCGCATTGCCCAGGAAAAGTCGATTTCCGAGACCCGTATCTTGTCTGAGCTTGAGGTCCGCAAGCTTGAGCTGAAGCAGCGCAAGGAAGTCGAAGAGATCGAAATCGCCACGCGTGAGGCTGTAGATCTTGAGCGAATTCAACAAGAGAGCAAGGTCGCCGGAGCTGAAATCGCGAGAGACGCCCAAATAGCGGACGAAAGAATAAGCTCGGAACGCAAAATTCGTGCTGCCGAGATCGCGAAGAACCGCGCTGATGAAGAAGCGGAGATCGCCGCTGCAGAAGCCCTGGAAGCGGCCCGCATCGCCCAGCAGAAAGCACTGGAAGAGCAGCGGATCGAGGCCGATCGCGTGACACGCGAGGCCCGGATTGAAAGTGACGAAAAGGTGCAGGTCGCGGAACTGAACACGCGCCGAGAGCTGGAGAAACTGCAGGTCGAAACGGACCTGGCGCAGGAGAAGGAGCGCATTGAGGCCGATCGTTCGCGCGAGGTTCTTGATGTCAACCGTGATCAGGCGGTTGAGGCGGCCAAACTTGAACGCCGCAAGACACTGGAACAGCTTGAAGTTGATCGCCAGCGCTTGCTGCGAGAAGCCGAAATCTCTGCCCGTGAAGAAGTCGAACGGGCCCGCATCGCCAGCGAACGGGGATTGGACGAGGCACGTATCCTGCAAGAGCGTGACCGGCGATCGCAGGAAATCGAACGTGATCAGAGCGTTGAAACCGCTGAACTGGACAAGGCCATCGCGGTTTATCAGAAATCGCTGGACGAGGCTGCGGCCCAGATTGCAGCAGAAGAAGCACGCGCCAGAGTGGCCGAAGCCGAAGAGGCCGTCCGGACAACCCGTGCAACCGAAGAAGCCGATCGCCGGAGCAAGGTCGAACTGACCTTGGCCGAGAAGGACGCCAAGGCCCGCAAGATCATTGCAGAAAGCGACAAGATAACGGCCGCCGTGAATGCGGAGGCTCAGCGTCTGATCAATGAGGCCGAGAACATTCTGACGGACGAAGCACGCCAGTCGATCTTCCGCCGCAAGATGTTGGAGCATGTCGAGGGTATTGTCTCCGCCTCGGTCAAACCGATGGAGAAGATCAATGATATCAAGATTATGCATCTTGGAGGCATGGGCGAAGGCGGCACCGGTGGCGCAGCCAAGAATACCACGGACGAGGTGATAGATTCCGCTCTGCGCTATCGGGTTCAGGCGCCTATGATCGACAACCTGCTGTCTGAAATCGGCATCGAAGGTGGCAGCCTGGCCAAGATGGGCGGGCTGATCCGCGAGGCGCGTGACCTCAACACCCTGTCGAAATCTTCGAGTCCCGAGGCGCCAAAGCCTTCGGACTCCACAGACAAGAAATCGTAAGGAACCGGACCCATGGCCAGCGTATTCATCAGCAGTGTAATTCCGGCGTCATCCGAGGATGTGTGGGAGAAGATCCGCGATTTCAACGGGCTGCCTCGGTGGCATCCCGTCGTTCGCGACAGCCGAATTCAGGACGGTCTTCATCCGGATCAGGTCGGATGCATACGCGATTTTCGTCTGCAAAACGGAGACAGGATCACGGAGCAGTTGGTGGGTTTGTCGGACTACGACATGACGACGACCTATACGATCCTCGAATCCCCGATGCCTTTGACTGGCTATGTCGCAACTTTGCGGCTGACACCGATCACGGACGGCAACCGCACATTTGCCGAATGGTCGGCCGAATTCGACTGTGCCGAGGAGGACGAACAGGGTTTGGTCGATGGCATCGGCAATGATGTCTTTCAGGCCGGGTTCGATGCGCTCAAACGGCATTTCGGACAGGGATCATGATCCGGGTAGCCAACAGTACTGTTTTACGTGCTCCCATCGACCGGGTGTGGGCCCTGTTGCGCGATTTCAATGGCCATGACCGTTGGCATCCTGCGGTCGCAGATAGCGAAATCGAGCGAGGAGCACCGTCAGACAAGGTTGGGTGTGTCCGGGCTTTTCATCTGGGGGACGGGTCGTTCTTGCGCGAAAGGCTCCTCAGCCTGAGCGATGTTGAAACAGCCTTTTCCTATTGCCTGCAGGACACGCCGATCCCGCTTTTGAATTATGTCGCTCATGTTCGACTGGTTCCAGTGACGGACGGCGACAGGTGCTTTTGGGAGTGGAAGGCGCAGTTCACCGCTCCAAAGGGGCAGGGTGCACAATTGGCAGCACTTGTTGGCAACGACATTCAACTGGCCGGTTTCCAGGCCATCCGGGATGAGGTGGAGTAATATGACAGTTCAGGTGAGTAGTCTTTCAACTGTTGATAGCGCCGCACGCCTTTTGTCGTCGGACAAGACCGCAAGGATGCTTGGGGGCGGTACGCTACTGATGCAGCGGGTCAATGCAGGCGATCCAGGTATTCGCAAGCTTGTACGTGTGGACGATCCTGCTTTGACGGACATCTCCGCCGGTGGTGCAAACATTTCCATCGGGGCCGGGGTTACCATGTCTCAACTCCTGATGAAGCCGGAACTGGAGTTCCTGCATTCCGCGGCGCGGTGTGTGGGCGGCCCAGCTATTCGAAACATGGCCACACTGGGCGGTAATCTTTTTGCGCGCGCACCGTACGGTGATCTGGCTGTTCTTCTCGTGGCACTAGGGGCCGAGGTCTCTCTGGCGGGACAGTCAGGATCTCGCCCGGTTGCAATCGAGCGCTTGTTTGAACGGTCTGGCTCAGCGCCGCCGCTGGTACGGGCGGTGAACATTCGCCGGCCTCAAGGGCAAGTCATGTTTCACAAGATGTCCCGCATGAACCCGCGCGGACCGGCCATCGTGACGCTTGCCATACATCTGGATCAATCCGCCGGCCGTATCCGTGAGGCGCGTGTGGCGCTGGGTGGCGTGGCAGATCGGCCTTGTCTTTCGATGGGAGCTGCGCGTGCCATGGGCAACTCCCGGCTCGACGACGCCACGATCGAACGCGCTGTCACGGACGCGATGCGTGGGATCGAACCCCGCACGGATGCCATCGCAAGTGGCTGGTATCGGGAACAGATGGTGCAAGTCCATTTGCGCCGCGCTCTAACACAGATGGCAGGGGGATAAGGCATGGCTCAACTACCACTTCAATTCAGGCTGAATGGGTCGGATGTGGCTGTGTTTGCCGATGAGGCGGACAATCTGCTCAGCGTTTTACGGGGCAAGGTGGGCGATCTGACGCCCAAGTTCGGCTGCGGTCAGGGCGGCTGCGGCGCTTGCATGGTCAGCGTGGATGGCAAAACCGTCCTGTCCTGTGTGACCTTGGCTCAGAACGTTCAGGGACGCGATGTCGAAAGCCTGGCCGGGCTGTCCGGGGAACAGCTTGATCCTTTGCAAACGGCTTTCATGGACGGCTTTGCTGCGCAGTGCGGTTACTGCACGCCGGGCATGATCGTCGCCGCACGGGCGCTGTTGCGGCGCAATCCGAACCCGGATCGCGACGACATTGTCGAAGCGATCTCGGACAATCTGTGCCGATGTACGGGTTATGAGCCGATTATCGATGCAATTCAGTTGGTTGCCGCACAAGAGCGGGGGACACGTGCATGAGTGTAGAGTTTCGAAAGGATCTGTTTGCTGATGAACGCGACGATGACCTGAACGAAGTCGGAAAGCCGACGCGCAGGCAGGATATCCTGGGTCATGTCACCGGACGGTCGCCGTTCTTTGATGATCATCGGTTTGACGGAATGCTGCATATCAGATGTGTTCGCAGCCCTTACCACCACGCGCGCATTCGCAATATCGATACGTCTCGCGCAGAAACCATGCCCGGTGTCGTTCGGATCATGCGTGGCGCAGATGTTCCCGTGAACCTCAACACGCTGCTCAGCCTGTTGGATTTCGGCAAGGATGATGAACCGGTTCTCGCCGTGGACAAGGTTGCCTACAAGGGAGAGCCTGTTCTTGCCATCATCGCCGAGAGCGAAGCGCAGGCCCATGATGCTGTAAACGCAGTGCGCGTAGATTATGAAGAACTGCCGCATGTGCTGGACGTCGAAGAGGCGATCAAGCCCGGGGCGCCATCGGTCAATTTGACCTATCCGAACAACAAGTTCGAATTCTATGGCGGGACGGACAAGCAAAAGCTGCGCTTTGGCGATGTGGAGACCGGGTTTGCGCGCGCCGACTATATCGTCGAGGGCCGCTATCAGATGGCGCCTATCGAGCAGGCACCGATCGAACCAAACGGTGCCATTGCCCTGCCTGAGACCAACGATCGCTGGGCGTGTTACACCTCGACGCAAGGCTTGTTTTTCACACTCGGCACGGCGGCAAAACTTTTGGATGTGTCGTCCAGCAGGCTTCACTTTATTGGTGGAACCGTGGGGGGCGGTTTTGGTGGCAAGGTCGATGGCTTGTGTGAACCTCTGGCCATCCTGGGTGCCATGCTGACCGGGCGACCTGTGCGATACGTTCTGGACCGAGCCGAGGAAATGCAGGTCAGCGCACCGCGCAGCGCCGAGGTTTGGTATATCAAGGACGGGCTTGCCTCAGATGGCCGGATCATCGCCCGTCAGTTCACGGGGTACTTCGACTCAGGCGCCTACACTCGTTTGACCTCTTACGGCGTCGTGAAATGCACTGGCCACCTGCCGGGGCCGTATACGATCCCGAATGTGCAATCCGATCTCTATTGTGTCTACACCAACCGAACCCCGGCAACGGCGATGCGGGGTTTTGGCGTAACCGGCGCGGATTTTGCGATCGAACGGCATATGGACAAAGGCGCCCGTGCTGTCGGCATGGGGCCGTTGGAGTTCCGGTTGATCAACGCCTATCGCGACGGTGACATGAAGGCACATCGTCGTTTGGCCGGAAATTGCGCCTTGATCGAAAGCATTCAGGCTGCCGCTGCGCGTGCCAACTACCCCCTTACCTCTGAATACATGCAGATGAGTTCCTCGCAAGGAGGAGGCGGAGAGCGGGCCCAAATCCCGGCAACGCGATTGCAGGATGGCTCGGAGTTGCCCGCAGGAACCCGGCGTATCGCGGCTGCGGACCATGCTCCGGGCCTGATCCCTCAGGTTGGTGTCGATGTACCTGTTTCCGGCAAACCAAGCACTTCGGCAACACCCGCTGCACCCGCGCCTGCGCAAGCCCAGACCCAATTTGCAGCAAGCCCGGCAATGCGCGGGTATGGGGCCAGTTCCCTCGGCCAGTCTGCACCTCCACCTGCGCCCCCGCCACCGGCAGCAACACCCGCGGCCGAGGCATCGCCGCCACCGGCGGCAAAGCCGCAAGGATCTCCAGGCCCTCGGTACTCCCGCTATTCCAAAATCGGCAACCGGAGACGTTGAGATGGCTATTCATAAGGGGCGCGGCACCTGCGCCATGAACTATCCCATCGGCATGAACCTTGGCGGCGATCCAAGCCAGGCGCTGGTCCATTCAAATCCAGAAGGCAAGTTCACCGTGGCTTTGTCCTCTATCGATTTGGGGCAGGGGATGAAATCGGTGTCTCGCCAGGTGGCGGCTGAGACCTTGGGGGTGCCGGTGGAAGATGTGTATGTCGATACAGCCGACAGTGACACCGGCCCCCATTGCATGGGGAGCTTTGCGTCACGTGGCACACACAGGGTCGGTAACGCTGTCATTGCGGCTGCCAAAGAGGCCCGCGCCATCATGCTGGAGGCCGCCGCGGAGGAACTGGAGGTCAATGCAGCGGACCTTGTGACGGACGGGCAGGGCAATATCCATGTGAAAGGCGCCCCGGGAAACTCGATCTCGACACAGGACGCTTGTAACGCGGCACAATTCAAATATGGCCAATCCGTTTCGGGGCGTGGGATTTTCCTGATCCCGATGTCCGACGTGGACCCGGATACCGGCGAGATGAGCACGGTCTCGTGCTTTGCACACACCGCCATGATCGTTGACCTGGAGGTCGATGACGAAACAGGGGAAGTGTCCAATGTTCGGATCAACTCGGCCTATGAAGTTGGCAGGGCGTTGAATCCGAAATTGGTGGAGCAACAGCTGATCGGCGGGGCATGGATGGGGCTCAGCCATGCGCTGTATGAGACAACCGAGCCTTATTACCCATCGCGCGAGCATCGGCCCTACAGCTTTTCCAGCTACCCGATGCCCGGACCCGGAGATCTGGCGCAGCACGACATTTCCATACTCGAGCGCCCAGCCCCTGATGGTCCTTACGGTGGAAAGGGAACGGGCGAAATGTGCGCGAATCCTGTGCTGCCGGCCGTCGCCAATGCGATCTACGACGCGGTCGGGGTCGAAATGGACGAACTGCCGATAACGCCCGAAAAAATCCTTAGGGCCATTCATGAAAAGCAGCGGCAGGGAGCGTAATTCGTGACTGTGCAGCGAACGATAGATGGGATTGACAGCCCAGAGGCGTTGAAAGCCGCGCTGTCGGCTGCGCAATATCTGGCGGGCGATGGACTGGCAACGTCAGCCTATCTTGCACTGGCGCTTGGCAAGCCCTTGTTGTTGGAAGGCGCGCCCGGTGTCGGCAAGACCGAAGCCGCCAAAGCACTCGCCTCGGCCCTGATGCGCGAGATGATCCGCCTTCAGTGTTTTGAAGGGATCGATGCCGCCAGCGCAATGTACGAATGGAACTATGCGCGTCAGATGCTCGCAATCCGTCAGGCTGGCGAAGGTGAAGAACCTGACATCTACGCGGATCGTTTCCTGATTGAACGGCCCATGCTCAAGGCGCTCAGGAATGGCCGACACAGCTTGCTACTGGTGGATGAGATTGACCGTTCGGACCACGAATTCGAAGCCTTCTTGTTGGAATATCTGTCGGACTTCCAGATTTCGATCCCCGAAACGGGGACAGTTTCGGCCCTGCATCGTCCAATCATCGTTCTGACTTCAAACCGGACCCGTGATCTTCACGAAGCGCTTCGTCGCCGGTGCGTATATCATTGGATTGATTTCCCGGAACCGGAGCTTGAGGCCGATATCGTGATGGCGCGCGCCGGCAGCGTGGCCCGAGACACAGCGCGGGCGATCGTGGCCGCCGTGAACCGCATGCGGCAAGAGCCGCTGGCAAAGCCCCCCGGGATCGCCGAAACAATCGAATGGGCCGAAGCCGCGACTGTTCTGAATTCGCTGGGCCACGGTTGGCCCGAGGCGTTTCGTCAGTCGATCGGGGTGGCGCTGAAGGATCAGGATGATCTTGGCTTCCTGGAACCTCGCATGGCGGAGATGATCGGATGACGCTGCCTGCCGCCTCAGCACATCTTCTTGGGTTTGGGCAGCTGTTGCGTGCCAACGGATTTCTGGCCACGCCGGATCAGGGGATCGCTCTGTTGCAGTCCGTCGAAGTTCTGGGACCCAGGTCGATGAGGGACATTCAAAACGCGGCTTATGCGGTGTTTGGCCCGCCACCAGAACGCAGAGATGTGTTCCAGGATCTGTTCGACGCACATTTCCTGGGACGGGTTTTGCCGGAACTCGCTCAGGCAGATGCAGAAGATGAAACCGACATCAATGAAGATCGGGGGGGGCAAGACGACCCACTGGCACCGGAAGAGGTCAACGAGGCCGGTCAGCAGGCGACACGTTTGGAAATGGCCAGCCAGCGGCAGTTGGTCGGCGGAGAAGACCATGTGCTGAGCCGGTTTCGCACCCGCGCACCCCGGATGCTTCCCCAAAGGACAAGCCGACGCAAGCGAAAGTCGCGCAAAAAAGACGTTCTGGACATGCGTCGGGCCATGCGCAGGGCGGTACACCATGACGGAGAGCTTTTGACGTTACCCGGACGATCACGGATCCGGACCATTCGGCCCATCCTGTTGTTGATCGATGTGTCCGGTTCAATGAAGGACCGGACAGATGCCTATTTTCGGTTTGCGCATTCTCTCAAGCGGCTGAACGCCCGGGTCGAGGTGTTTGCCCTTGGCACGCAAATGACACGTGTCACGCGGGCTTTGGCCTTGCGTAATCGGGAACAGGCGCTTGCCCGCGCCAGTGTCCTTATCCCCGATTGGGACGGTGGGACCCGGTTGGGTGATACGATGAATGCCTTTCTTGCGGTGCCGCGCTACGCCGGTATGGCCCGAGGGGCCTTCGTGGTGACGTTGTCAGACGGGTTGGAGCGCGACAGCTCAGACGCCCTGGATTTGGCGGTTCGCAAATTGTCACGCCTTTGCTGGCAGCATCTTTGGCTGACTCCGTTAAGCACAGGTCCGGAGTTTGTACCGCAGACCGAAGCCCTGATCCGCATTCGCGACGATCTGGACGGTTTGGGTGGCGGTGCATCGACCGAAACAATTTGCGAGCAGCTTCTGGGCTGGGCCGCTCGGGACACATCCAATTCAATTCACCGGAGGCAAACCTGATGACACATGAAGCGCTGGACAGTTCGTTTAACGAGTTGATCGATGTGGCGGCCCCCGTGACAGCCATCGGGACCGGGTTCGAATTCACCGAAGGGCCGATCTGGCACCCGATCGAGCAGTTCCTTTTCTTCTCGGACATGCCGGGGGATGTACGTCGAGGGTATGACCCCGAGAGCGGTGTGAGCGAAATCATGCGGCCGTCGAACAAGGGCAACGGCATGACCTATGATGCCGATCTGAACCTGTTGGTCTGTGAACACGCGACATCATCGGTTGCCCGGTTCACACCGGATGGGCAGCGCGAAGTGCTGGCGTCGCATTTCGAGGGTAAGGAGCTGAACAGCCCCAACGACATCGTAGTGCAGTCTGATGGGGCAATCTGGTTCACCGACCCAACCTATGGCCGCATGCCTGGTTTCGGGGTGGAGCGGGAGGTCGAGCTGGGATTTCAGGGTGTGTATCGTATTCCCCCCGGCGGCGGAGCTCCACAGTTGATGGTCAACCGGTATTCCTATGACCAGCCCAACGGGCTGTGCTTCAGCCCCGACGAAAGCAAGCTCTACGTCAATGATACAGTGCAGACGAACATCCGCGTCTACGATGTGGCACCAGATGGGACTCTGACCAACGAACGTGTGCTGGCCTCAGGGATATCCGATCCGGTCCTTGAAGGTGTACCTGACGGCATGAAATGTGACGCCAAGGGCAACATCTGGGTCACAGCGCCCGGCGGTATCTGGATCTATGCGCCTTCTGGCTATCTGTTGGGCAAAGTAAGGGTGCCGGAGAACACAGCCAATTTCCATTGGGGCGGCGGCGACTGGCGAACCCTTTACGCCTGCGCCACGTCTTCAGTTTATGAAATCCCGGTGAAGGTCGGCCCGCATGTCGAGCCCTTCATGCGCAATACCGGGGCGCAATCGACGCCGGCGATCACCAAAACGGACAGTCTGGATTTCGAACCGGGCAAGGCCGCGTTGATCATTCAGGATATGCAAAACGATGTCGTGATCGAAGGGGGGGCTTTTGCAGAAAGCGGGGCACCTGCCCACTGTACCGAGCAGAATGCAATCGCCAACATCGCCTCGCTTGCACGTGCGTGTCGTTCGCGGGGGATTCCGGTCATACACGTCTGGTTCATCGTCGATCCGGGGTGTCCGGGTTTGACGATGAATGCGCCTTTGTTTCAAGGGGTTCTGGACGAAAACGCCCTATTGCGCGGCTCGTGGGGCGCCGCTCCGGTGCAGGGCCTCGAACCAGAGATCGGAGACTTTATCGTCGAGAAGTCGCGCATGTCTCCGTGGGATACCAGTCGGTTGGAAACGGTCCTGCGGGCCCGGGGTGTCACCACGCTCATCAATACAGGTGCCTGGACCAATATGTCGGTGGAACACACCGCTCGAACCGGGGCCGACAAAGGGTACGTCATCATCAGCCCGGAAGATGCCTGTTCGACGATGAACGCAGATTGGCACCGTGCGTCTATGGAGTACGCGACACAGAATGTTGCCCAGGTGACGGATACGCAATCGGTCCTGCGCAAGCTTGGCATTACGGGGAAGTAGGAGAGTTGAAATGACAGGACAGAAATCAGGACAAGTCGCCATAGTCACCGGGGGGGCGCAGGGTATCGGCTTTGCCTGTGCAAGAAAACTCGCCTCTCAAGGTGCTGCTGTCGCACTGTGGGACACGGATCTGGAGCTTGCCATCTCCTCAGCCAAATCTCTTGAGGAAGACTGTGGGATCAAGTCCTTGGCGGTTCACGTGGACGTCTCAGAGTGGGAGCAGGTCTCCGAAGCTCTCGCAACCACCGAAGACCAATTGGGGCCCGTGGACATTGCCGTGAACAGCGCGGGAATTGCCGGGCCCAATGTCGAGATCGACACGTATCCGCTGGAAGACTGGAAGCAGATCCAGGAGATCAATGTTGACGGCAGTTTTCATGTCCTTCGGGCACTCCTTCCCGGGATGAAAGCGCGGGATTATGGGCGCATCGTGCTGATTGCATCGGTCGCTGGAAAAGAAGGAAACCCAAACGCATCTGCCTATTCGGCTTCAAAGGCGGCGGTCATGGCAATGACCAAGAGTGCGGGCAAGGAAAACGCGCTACAGGACATCTCGATCAATTGCGTCACGCCCGCCGCGGCACGGACCCGGATCTTTGACCAGATGAGTGAGGAGCATATCAACTACATGCTGTCAAAAATTCCTCGCAATCGCTTCCTCAAGGTCGAAGAAGCCGGAGACATGATTGCTTGGCTGTGTGATCGGGAAAACAGCTTTACCACAGGTGCCGTGTTCGATCTGTCGGGCGGCCGTGCCACTTATTGAGCGATTTATCGAAGAGCAACGGGAGATGGGATTTTGGGTCGATTGACAGGAAAAAAATGCCTCGTAACTGCGGCCGGGCAAGGGATCGGTCGCGCCTCGGCGCTGACCATGCATGCGGAAGGCGCCGAGGTCATCGCCACGGATATCAACGCCGATACACTGGCTGAGCTGGCAGATGCCGGTATCACAACGCGGCTTCTGGACGTGCGAGACCCTCAGGCCATCACATCCACCAGAGATGAGATCGGGCCGGTAAACGTGCTGTTCAATTGCGCTGGTTTCGTGGGCCATGACACCGTGCTTGAGTGCGACGACGACGCTTGGGCGTTTTCCGTCGATCTGAACGTGACGGCCATGTTCCGAATGATGAGAGCCTTTTTGCCGGGAATGATCGAAACAGGTGGTGGTTCAATCATCAACATGTCGTCAGTGGTGTCTTCGATTATCGCGGCGCCGAACCGGTTTTCTTATGGTGCGACAAAAGCCGCAGTGATCGGAATGACAAAATCGGTTGCTGCCGACTTTGTTTCGCAAGGGATCCGCTGTAATGCGATCTGTCCCGGAACGGTGCAATCGCCTTCGCTGGAAGGCCGAATGCGCGCGATGGGGGATTATGAAACGGCGCGCGCGGCCTTTATTGCACGGCAACCGATGGGACGTCTGGCCAGCGCAGAAGAAATTGCAGAACTGGTGGTTTACCTTGCTTCGGACGTCTCAGGGTTTACCACAGGTACAACACATCTGATCGACGGTGGCTGGGCCACCACTTGAAGCGAACGAAGGAACAGGCATGAAACTATTGCGTTATGGCCCGGAAGGGCAGGAAAAACCCGGTGCTTTGGACGGCGACGGCAATATCCGCGATCTGTCGAGCGTCATTGATGATGTCGCTGGTGCGGCACTCGATCCGGCATCTTTGGCAGACCTGGGCAAATTGGATCTGACGACTCTGCCCGTTGTGGATGGGGACCCGCGCCTTGGCCCCTGCGTCGCAGGGACCGGTAAATTCATGTGCATCGGCTTGAACTATTCGGACCATGCCGCTGAGTCCGGGATGGAGGTTCCGCCCGAGCCGGTTCTGTTCATGAAGGCCACCTCGGCTATCTGCGGGCCGAATGATCCGGTCATTATCCCCCGAGGATCGACCAAGACGGACTGGGAGGTGGAACTGGGCGTGGTGATCGGAAAGCGAGCGCAATACGTGTCCGAGGCAGACGCCCTTGATTATGTCGCTGGGTATTGCGTCATCAACGATGTTTCAGAACGCGCGTTTCAATTGGAACGCGCCGGCCAGTGGAGCAAGGGTAAGTCCGCGGACCATTTTGGACCTATTGGCCCTTGGCTGGTCACAAAAGACGAGGCAGGCGATCCGCAAAACCTTGGGATGTGGCTCAAAGTCAACGGTGTGATGCGTCAGAACGGGTCGACAAAAACGATGGTCTACGGCGTTGCCCATTGCCTGTCTCATCTGAGCCAGTTCATGACATTGCATCCGGGCGACATAATCTCGACAGGTACCCCTCCCGGCGTTGGCATGGGCTTGAAACCCCAAGTGTACCTGAAACATGGGGACAAGATTGAACTCGGGGTCGAAGGTTTGGGTATTCAACAACAGGACGTTGTCGACAGCGACTGACGAGCTCCACGAAGACGCTGACAGTTGAAGCGCACAAGCGGCGTGTAGCGTGAACTCGCAGTACATTCAGAAATCCAGTCGTTTATCGCTGCGAAACTCTGAACAGTCCGGGAGTTCTCCTACCGGACTTGGCCTGAAAAAAAACGGCCTTCAGGTATCGGGTGCTTCGGCGTCGGATCAGCCGTGACCTGGCGCTTTTCACGGAGTCGTCCGGGTTTCAGCAGGGCCTTGCGGCCCATGGCATAGTGACCAAAGTGACAGACCGCCAGTCCAAGCGGTCTGTGACCCAAACGATCCTGTGTGTGCGGCGCTGGAAAGCCAACATGGGCGCGAGTTTTTTGCGGTCTTTGCCCAAAACTCCGCCACCGACGAGAGGACCGTGCAGAAGCTTGGGTCAAGCGCCGACCGTCTCCGACAACCTGAAACGTGTCGCAGACGATACCACTGTGACTGCTGAAGGTATTGAAGGTTTCGTTATCCTCAAGCTTGTCAATTTTGCTATATTACAAATACTTACACTTCGATCTTCAGCTTGCAAAAACAGATGAGCAGGGGAAGAAAAGTCGCGCAGTACTGGAGCCGTGTTTTCTTGAGATCGTACTTGGAAGTCCCTCGTTTCTGTCCACAAACGGTTCGGCACCCGGTAAAATCTACTTGGTGATCCGAAACAGGTCAGACTACCCTCAGAGGCGTAGAGACAACTATTTCGACAGATCGACTTGAAAGGCTTGGTGTTAAATGCCGCAGAATAACACTGCTGTTGCACGTCCCGGCTGGACGGTTCCCGTCCTACTGGTCATCCTGTTCCTGCTCTTTATTTGGTACGTTGTTGCGGATCGACTGACACCACACACGAACACGGCAACCGTTCAGGGATATATCGTGGCCATCGTGCCGGAAGTGTCCGGCTATGTCGCAGAAATTCCAATTGAGAAGAACAAGCTGGTCTCTGCAGGTGACACGCTACTCACCATTGAAACTGCGCGTTTCGAAAACGCGGTTGCCGCCGCCGAGGCAGAGCTTGAAGCAGCCGGCAACACTGTCGGCGCCTCGACGGCTTCGGTGTCCACCGCGACGGCGGCCCTGACCCAGGCGCAGGCACAGCTAGAGGAAGTCAGAGTGCAATCGGCCAGGGTTCTGTCGCTGGTGGAAAAGGGCATCTATGCTGAGGCGCGTGGTGACCAGGCCCGGGCCGCCATTGCCACTGCCGAAGCCAGCGTGAAGGCTGCAACCTCGGAACTTGATCGCGCCCGGGAAGAGCTGGGCAGTGGCGGGGCCGATAATCCACGCGTGCGTCTTGCCGTGGCAAAGCTGGCAAACGCGCAGCTGGACCTTGCCAAAACCCATCTTGTCGCACCTGCAGCCGGTGTTGTCGGTGGGCTGAAGATAGATGAGGGAGCATTCGCAAACGCGGGCCAGCCTCTCATGACTTTGATCTCGATTGAGGACCTGTGGATCGAGGCATTTTTGACCGAAAACAACCTTGCCCATGTCAATCCCGGCGACAAGGTGGAGATTGTGTTGGACGCCTTTCCGGGGCGCGTCTTCGCAGGAAAGGTCAAATCCACCGCCTGGGGTGTGTCCAGTGGGAAAGCAGTCAATCTGGGCGATCTGCCCACGGCAACAAAACCGAAAGGGTGGTTGCGCGATCCGCAGCGGTTCTCGGTGATCATCGAACTCAAGGACTACGAGAGTTCCGACAGTACGGACGTTCACGGAATACGCTACAACTCTCAGGCAAACGTAACTGTTTACACGGGAGACGGTGTTTTCTGGAATTCACTGGCCGCCGGGTGGATCCGCGTTCTCAGTGTCCTGTCGTATCTCAATTAAACTCCAGCTGTAGGAAGACCCAACATGGGTGCAGCTCCGCCTTCATTTGAAATCGAACACCGTCGCGCGATGCGGCTGGCGTTGGGGGTGACGGTTACTTTCACCCTTACACAGCTGCACGCTTGGCCACTTTCGTTTCTCGCGACCGTCGGAACGCTGGTTTATCTGCAAGATGCAAAACCGATGCCTGTGTTGGAGGGGATCGGCACGGCCCTTAAACTCTTTGCGGCCCTGGCTGCGGGATTTGTGATCTCGGTCTGGCTCGGCGATTATCCGGTTGTGCTTGTCCTGACGCTGGTGTCGCTTCTTGCGTTGATTTACCGCTACGTGTTGACCCGCGGGGGACATCTCATTGTCATCGTGGGGCTCCTTCTGGGCGGCACCCTCGTGCCCATGCTGACAACGCTCTTGCCCGAACTCGGGTTTGTTTTCATCGTCTATGCAGGGTTCAGCTTTGTGTTGGCCTGGTTTGTGTCGATGGTCGCATTCATGCTGATCCCGCCGCCCGCAGAGGTGCCAGAGGCACATCACTCGGATGGGTTCGAAGACGCGACGCCCGCGGCAATCCAACTTGCAATTGTGGTTGGCGCGATCCTGACATTCTTCCTTATGTCGGGGCGTACGGATGCTCTGACGCTTGTCTATTCCGCAATCTTCGCAATGACACTCAGCACGGCCGGATCGGCCTCCATGGGCCTGACCTATTTGCGCGCGAACTTGTTTTATGCAGCCGTTGCTGTGCTCATCGTGTTTGAGCTGCTCACCGTCGTGCCTTTCTTACCCTTTGCTGTCGTTCTCTTCTTTTTGGTGATTTATATCTTTGCGCGTGGCTTTTTCGGACATAGCCCCACGGCCGGAGAGTGGTCCAGCGGCGCGTTCGGTTTCATAATCATCCTCTCCGGCATGCTGAGTTCGGAAAAGATCACCGCCTCGGGGAAACTCTTCGACAGATTGGTGCAAATCGGCACAGCGGCGATCTTTGTGACGGTCGCCTATGCTTTGTTCGAATACTTCAGACAAGTGCACCTCAACAGGGCAAACCGGCATGGGTAGGGTCACGCCGGAAAGATTGGGACAATGATCCGGTTCGACTGGAGCGGCGTGAACCTTCGGCGCGGTGCTTGGTTTGCTGCAGTCACATTGGCCGTGATGCTGTTGGCGCAGATGGTTGAGGCAACTTGGATGACCGCCGGGTTGAGTGCGCTTCTGGCATGGTTGCCTTTGCTGTTGACGGGTGAGAGTGACTTCGGTCGTGGTGTCCGGGCTCTGTTGATCTATCTGTTTGCAGGGGCACTGCTATCTTGCCTCGGCCACGTCCTTCTTCCCTCTGAGTTGCCGCGAATGCTCGGTGCGGGGGCGGTTGCGGTCTGTGCAGGCCTGGTGCTGCGTTTTGGTGTGTTCTGGTACCTCACCGCTTACGTTCTGTTGTTTTGGTATGTTCTGTCGCCGCTTTTTTCCGCTTCACTTGGTCTGTCCGAAACCTTGGAAGGGCATTTAGTTGGAACTGTTGGCTTGCTCGCATACTGGAGCTTCAGTTGCTTGCGGTCACGTGACCTAGGTGCGAACCATTCGACCGAAGCAAGAGACGATGCCGTGCCTTGGCGTCTTGTGTGGCGATATTCGATGGTCCTGTCGGCTACGACGATGGTGGGGACGGGGCTGGGCGGTCGCATTTTATCGGCTGATCCGACGCTCATGACACAGGCATCGCTCAACATCATCGCACCATCTGTGGATATGACGCTCCAATCCGGCCTGTTACGCGCAGTATTCGGAATTGGAGGGTTGGCCATTGGGTTCTATCTGGGCCTCTTGTTCCCGAACTTCGTGTTTTATCAGGTCATCATTGCCATTTGCGCTTTTGTTGCGCTTGGGTTTTTCCAGGTCAACATCGGTTTTCTGACCGGGGCCTTTGCGGTCATGTTCGCCTTTCCCATAGGCATGCCAGGGGGCGAAGCCGCCCATGCCGTTGGTAACGAACGCTTGCTGGCGGAATTGCTGGGCATCGGCTTCGCCTGCTTGGCCATATTCGCGCTAGGACGCAAAGCAGATCCCGAACCGTCCTCCTAGAACAAAGGAACGTAACGTTGGACCAGATTGCCATAATTGCTATTTTTGTCGCGCTTTACAGTGCCTTCGCCGGCGGCTTTGAACGCACTCCTGTGAACGGTGCCTTGGTTTTTGCTGCATTTGGTCTGGCACTTGGCCCTTTCGGAACTGGGATCTTAACTGGTGGTTTGGAAGTACCAACACTACGGCTCATAGCTGAGCTTTCGCTCGCCCTCGTTCTTTTCGTAGAGGCATCCAAGGTCGATCTTGCCACGCTACGGCGCGCGTTCGCCATTCCCCAGCGGCTTATCCTGCTGGCCTTGCCGGTCATTATCCTTCTGGGGATGCTTTTCGGGTTCTTCCTTCTGTCCGATATCAGTTTGATCGGTCTGGCGATCCTAGCCACCATTCTGGCACCGACCGATGCCGCCCTTGGGAAAGCGGTTGTCACGAACAAGGCTGTGCCGGGTGAAATACGCGAAGGGTTGAACTTTGAGAGCGGTCTGAATGACGGTGTTTGCGTGCCTGTGTTCCTTGCCTTCCTGACCATTGCAAATGGGCAAAACGCCGGCGACGGCTTTGGGAGCATCCTGTTCAAGTTGCTGATCCAGGAGATCGGGATTGGCGCAGTTGTCGGGATTGTTGTGACGGTCCTCGTTGGCATGGCGGTGAAAATCAGCGACCGAAATGGTTGGATTCACGGAAGCTGGATTCAGGTGCCCGTCGCGGCCGCCGCGATAGCCTGTTTCGCCGCGGCACAAGCCCTGCATGGCAGCGGTTTCATCGCTGCTTTCGTGGGCGGTTTGTGTTTTGGCATACTGACTGGAAAGGACACGGATCACCTTGTTCACGCGTCCGAGGGCACTGGTGACACCTTTGCGCTTTTGACCTGGGTTCTGTTTGGGTCCGCGCTTATTGGGCCGTCTCTTCCTTGGATTACATGGGAGGTTGTGGTCTATGCGCTGATTTCATTGACGGTGGTGCGGATGGTTCCCGTCTTTTTGGCTTTGCGTGGGTTGCCGTTAACCTTCGGACAAAAGAACTTCATTGGGTGGTTCGGTCCAAGAGGTTTGGCCACCGTTGTTTTTGCGATGATGGTTTTGCAAAGCGGATTGCCCGACGCGAAACAGATTGTTGCGGTGGCGACCTGCGTGGTCGTCTTCAGCATAATCGGGCATGGAATGAGCGCTTTGCCGATCATCCGCTGGATGTTCGGTTCTGCGCCAGAAACCGGGGAAGACAAGCACTGAACCTGTCTGTGCTGCAGATCTTATCTGCTGTGGGTACTCGTACTTGCGAAACCCAAGGTCAAAGCAGAGTGTTTTCAGTATGTTGGGGGTTGTTCTCAAAAAGAAAGTTGCACAAACGCAGCTTGGTTTCGAGCGACTGAAGATGTGGTTTCGAAATTTTCTTGCAGATACTCCGTTCTAACAGAAAGAAGATCAGGACAACCACAGCCGGTGACCTGAGTGTGCAGTCAAAAAAGCCCTCTAAGCATCTAAGCTTAAAGGGCTTTTCATGGCTCCGGCGGTAGGGATCGAACCTACGACCAATTGATTAACAGTCAACTGCT
>WKFI01000009.1 GCA_014872875.1 Paracoccaceae bacterium | reverse complement strand
CGGGCTGGGCGCGCACTGAGCGCGCCCAAGCCAAGTTCAGGGAATTGGTTTTTCGTTCTCAGGAAAAAGCAGCTTCCAAAGCGATTTCGACCATGTCGCCGAAGCTGCGTTCGCGATCCTCAGAAGGCAGCGCTTCGTTCCGGCCCAGATGGTCGGACACTGTCAGAACGGCCAAGGCCCGCCGCCCATATCGTGCCGCCAGAGTATAAAGCTCAGCGGCCTCCATTTCGACGCCCAGAATGCCATGGCGGACCATCTGCTCATTCAAATCCGGGCGTTCGTCATAGAACACATCCGACGAATAGATACCGCCCACATGGGTTGTGGCGCCTTTGCCTTCGGCGGCCTTCACGGCAGCATTCAACAATGACCAATCGGCACAGGGGGCAAAGTTGAGCTCGCGGAAAATGCCTGAAGACGGCGTTCCGAGCGTGCTGGCGGTCATCGCGACGATAATGTCGCGCAAGGCAACCTTGTCCTGCATACCCCCGCACGAGCCGATGCGGATCAGTGTTTGTGCGCCGTAATCGCGTATCAGTTCATTTGCATAGATCGACAGGGACGGCATGCCCATGCCGCTTCCTTGGATTGTGACACGATGCCCCTTCCAGGTGCCGGTGAAGCCAAGCATCCCACGTACCTGGTTAATCAGCTGAGCATCTTCCAAGAAAGTCTCGGCGGCCCATTTTGCCCGATAGGGATCGCCGGGCATTAGAACCGTTTCGGCGATTTCTCCGGGATTGGCACCGATATGAATGGTCATTTTCCGCTTCCTTTCCGGGCCGCAATCAAATTTCCAGGTCGGTCAGATCCAGACCTTTCAACAGGGCAGCGTGTAGCCATTGCGGTTTGCGACCACGGCCCGACCATGTTTCAGATGGATTTTCGGGGTTTTTGTATTTTGCAGCTGCTTTGGTTTTCTTGGTGGCTGCAGATTTTACACCACCTGTGAGTTCGGACAGTTCGAAACCAAATTTAGCGGCGGCTTCCTGGGCTGCCTTTAGCGCTTCTTCTCTTTCGTGTGTTTCCGCCACAGTGATGGCTTCTTCAATATCTGCGCGCAATTGCACCAGTTCGCTTCGTGACATTTTTGACAGATCTACAGTCATTTCGTTTTCCCCTCTCATTTTTTCGATTTGAACCGAATTGGATCAATTGATTTCAAGTCATAACGATATGGCTGACAAAGGTCAGCAGGGAAAATACCCGACATTGGCTCAAAAAAAGTTTAGCCCCAAGCGAGCCGCTTGAGGCTAAACAACGTCACATCTTTCGAAAGCGTTCTATTCGGCGGCTGCCTTGTTGGGATTAACCAACGTCACGATATCGGTCATGATCGTGTTCAGCTCAAAGTCCTTGGGTGTATAGACTTGCGCCACACCCATCTCCCGCAAACGCATGGCATCATCGTCGGGAATGATACCGCCAACGATCACCGGGATATCAGCCATGTTTTCCGCACGCAGGCGGTTCATCACGTCTTCGACCAGTGGCAGGTGACTGCCGGACAAGATCGACAGGCCAATCACATGGGCTTGATCCTCACGGGCGGAGGTCACGATTTCTTCGGGCGTCAGTCGAATACCGTCATACGAAATGTCCATGCCGCAATCACGAGCGCGGAAAGCAATCTGCTCGGCGCCATTCGAATGGCCATCAAGCCCGGGCTTGCCGACCAGGAATTTCAGGCGGCGGCCCAACTTGTCACTGACCGCGTCTACAGCGGCGCGAATATCCTCCAAACCTTCGGTCTTGTTCGAGACCGAACCGGAGACGCCAGTTGGCCCGCGATAGGTGCCATAGGTCTTGCGCATCTCTTCGGCCCATTCGCCGGTCGTGACACCGGCCTTGGCCGCCGCAATCGAAGGTTCCATGACATTGGCGCCGGTACGGGCGGCTTCGCGCAGGGCCGCCAAGGCTTCCTGCACGGCGGTGTCGTCCCGTTCGGCTTTCCAGCTGTTCAGCCGGTCGACCTGTTCCTGTTCGACCGCGGGATCGACAACCATGATGCCGCCGTCTTCGGTTTGCAGCGGTGAGGTTTCTCCTTGGGTCCATTTGTTGACGCCGACGACCACGGTTTCGTTGCGTTCGATCCGGTTCAGGCGTTCGGCGTTGGAATCGACCAGTCGGGACTTCATATATTCGATCGAGGCCACGGCCCCGCCCATGGATTCCAGGTTCGCCAGCTCGGCCCGGGCGCCTTCTTTCAACTCTTCAACCTTGGCGTCCACCGCAGGGTTACCGTCAAACAGATCGCCATATTCCAGCAGGTCGGTTTCATAGGCCAGGATCTGTTGCATGCGCATTGACCATTGCTGGTCCCAAGGACGGGGCAGGCCAAGAGCTTCGTTCCAGGCGGGCAGCTGCACGGCGCGGGCGCGTGCTTTTTTCGACAGGGTCACGGCCAGCATCTCGATCAGGATGCGGTAGACGTTGTTTTCCGGTTGCTGTTCGGTCAGCCCCAGCGAGTTTACCTGCACGCCATAGCGGAAGCGGCGCTGTTTCGGATCGGTCACGCCGTAGCGGGTTTCACAGATTTCGTCCCACAGATCGACAAAGGCGCGCATCTTGCACATCTCGGTCACAAAGCGGATGCCTGCGTTCACGAAAAAGGAAATCCGCTGCACCACGCCGGGGAAGTCTTCCGCCGGGACCCGCGGGCGCAACTCGTCCAGCACCGCCTGAGCGGTGGCCAGCGCAAAGGCCAGTTCCTGTTCCGGGGTCGCGCCGGCCTCCTGCAGGTGATAGGAACACACGTTCATCGGGTTCCATTTCGGCACATTTGTGTAGCAGTATTCGGCGACGTCGGCGATCATCTTGAGCGACGGCTTCGGAGGGCAGACATAGGTGCCGCGGCTCAGGTATTCCTTGATCAGGTCATTCTGAACGGTGCCCTGCAGCTTTGATACATCTGCACCCTGTTCCTCAGCCACAGCGATATACAGCGCCAAAAGCCACGGAGCGGTTGCGTTGATGGTCATCGAGGTGTTCATCTGCTCCAGCGGGATCTGGTCGAACAGCATGCGCATGTCGCCCAGATGGCATACAGGCACGCCCACTTTGCCGACCTCGCCGCGTGCCAGAACATGGTCACTGTCGTAGCCGGTCTGAGTGGGCAGGTCGAAGGCGACACTCAGGCCGGTTTGGCCCTTGGCCAGATTGCCCCGGTACAGCTCGTTCGACGCCTTCGCGGTCGAGTGTCCGGCATAGGTACGGATCAGCCAGGGACGGTCTTTCTGCGTCTGCGACATATCTGGGCCTCGTGAATCAGTCTGTGAATCGGGTTGCGCAATTTTCTTACGTTCTGGGATTGGGTATTGGAATATTATACCCCTGTCAATTCGCTGCGCTGCGGCGCTTGAAAATTTCTGCACCAGCGTAATGTCACGCAACAGGTGAAAACTGTGCCTCGACGGCTACGTTAGCGAAAGACTGCTTTGTTCAGAGGCAGTGATGAAAAGATTAGCATTTACCCTCTGCTACCGCGCTGCGAATGTCCGGACATGACCCAAACGGTTGAACTTCCAATATGGCTATTTGTGTTGATCCTGTTGTTTGCAGCGGTCACCTTCGCCTCGCATTTCCTGTTTCCTTCAGTGCGTTGGTTCTTTCGGCGTCGGTTGGAGAAGGCTGTCGCGCGGCTGAACGAAAGGCTGGAACAACCCATACAGCCTTTCAAGTTGGCTCGGCGTCACGACATGATCCAGCGCTTGATCTACGACCCTCAGGTCAGCCATGCCGTGTTGGACCATGCGCGCGAACAGGGCATCCCGGAAAACGTGGCCTTTGAGGAAGCGCGTCGTTACGCGCGCGAGATCGTGCCGTCCTTTTCCGCCTTTGCTTATTTCGGGCTGGCCATTCGGCTGGCACGTTTGCTCAGCAATTCTCTGTACCGGGTGCGGTTGGGGCATGTGGACAATGAAGCTTTGCGCCAGATTGACCCAGAGACCACCGTCGTGTTCGTCATGAACCACCGATCGAACATGGACTATGTCCTGGTGACCTACCTGGCCGCCGAGCGCACGACCTTGTCTTATGCGGTGGGGGAATGGGCGCAGGTCTGGCCGCTCAGCCGTTTGATTCGGGCGATGGGGGCATATTTCATCCGGCGCAAATCCCGGAACGAACTCTATCGCAAGGTACTGGCGGCTTATGTACGGTTGGCGACCCAGGCCGGGGTCACCCAGGCGATCTTTCCCGAGGGTGGCTTGAGTCTGACCGGAGAATTGAAGCCTCCAAAGCTCGGATTGTTGAAATATATCGTGGATGGGTTTGAGCCCGGATCGCATGACGTGGTCTTTGTTCCGGTGGCAATCAACTACGACCGGGTGCTGGAGGACCGTATCCTCACCAGTGCGGCCAGGTCTGGAAAGCGGAAGTTCAACGCCCGTATCGGTGTCATAATGGGTAAGGTTCTGAAACAGATCTGGCTGCGGGTCACTGGGCGCTATCACCGTTTCGGTTATGCGGCGGTCAGTTTTGGCACACCGGTGTCCCTGACCGAGTTTACGGCTTGTCATTCCGGTGATCCGACTGTGCCTCTGGGGCGCGAGCTTATGCAACGGATCGGCAATCTTGTTCCGGTGCTGCCAGTCCCGATGGTGTCTTGGCTGTTGCTACAGAACGGGGCTCTCAGCCGAACGGCACTGATGGTTCGGATGGAAGCGCTGATTCAGAAGATCCCCAATGCTATCGTTCATTTGCCGCGACATGATCGGGAATATGCGGTCGAAGTGGGGCTGAGACATATGTTGGAGCGGGGAATCCTGAGCGAAACTGCAGGCAACTATGCTCCGAACGAGGCTTACCGAGATGTTCTGCAGTACTATGCGAACTCCATCGTTCACCTGATCCCCGAGGCTGATCGCTCGAATTCTGCGAGCGCCAAGTAACTTTCTGCACTCGCAAGGTCATAAAATTACAAAATTGGCGGAATTGTGGTTGCATTATTGCGCGGCCATTTCTATTCCGGTCTTAGCACTGCGATTCTGCATCGCGGCATTCGATTGAACATAAGGAGGCCATCATGGCTTTGGACACCACCACCGATGTCTTGTCGTACGAGGCGCCCGAGAAGGACCTCTATGAAATGGGCGAAATCCCTCCGATGGGATTTGTGCCGAAGAAAATGTACGCCTGGGCTATCCGCAAGGAACGCCACGGCGAGCCGAACACTGCGATGCTGCAAGAGGTCGTGGATGTTCCTGAACTGGACAGTCATGAAGTGCTGGTCCTGGTGATGGCAGCTGGCGTGAACTACAACGGCGTCTGGGCGTCGCTGGGCAAGCCTATTTCGCCGTTTGACGGTCACGGTCAGCCCTTCCACATTGCAGGTTCCGACGCGTCGGGCATCGTTTGGGCTGTTGGATCCAAAGTGACCCGCTGGAAGGTCGGTGACGAAGTGGTCATCCACTGCAACCAGGATGATGGTGACGACGAGCACTGTAATGGCGGCGACCCGATGTTCTCGGACAGCCAGCGGATCTGGGGCTATGAGACCCCGGACGGGTCCTTTGCCCAGTTCACCAATGTACAGGCACAGCAGCTGATGCCGCGTCCCAAGCATCTGACATGGGAAGAGGCCGCTTGTTATACTCTGACACTGGCGACCGCCTATCGGATGCTGTTCGGACATGAGCCGCATGATTTGAAGCCGGGTCAGAACGTTCTGGTCTGGGGCGCGTCGGGTGGTCTGGGTTCCTATGCGATCCAGCTGATTAACACCGCGGGTGCAAACGCGATCGGCGTGATCTCGGATGAAAGCAAGCGCGACTTTGTCATGGGGCTGGGCGCCAAGGGCGTCATCAACCGCAAAGACTTCAACTGCTGGGGTCAGCTGCCCACAGTCAACACGCCTGAATACGCTGCCTGGCTGAAAGAGGCCCGCAAGTTCGGTAAGGCGATCTGGGAGATCACCGGCAAGGGTGTGAACGTGGACATGGTCTTCGAACACCCGGGCGAAACCACCTTCCCGGTGTCGTCGCTGGTCTGCAAAAAAGGCGGCATGGTCGTGATCTGCGCCGGAACCACCGGTTTCAACTGTACCTTCGATGTACGCTATATGTGGATGCACCAGAAGCGCCTGCAGGGCTCGCACTTTGCACATCTCAAGCAAGCTTCGGCAGCCAACCAGCTGATGGTGGAACGCCGCTTGGATCCGTGCATGTCCGAAGTCTTCAATTGGGACGATCTGCCCGAGGCCCACATGAAGATGCTTCGCAACGAACACCTGCCCGGTAACATGTCGGTTCTGGTCCAGTCGCCAAAGACCGGCCTGCGGACTCTGGGTGAAGTACTGGACGCCGGAAATTAATCCAAGAGACCTGCTTGGATCCTTCAAACTGATGCCCGCGAATCACCTGTGTGATTCGCGGGCATTTCACGTTCTTAACCGAATTTTTGGATTTCAGGGGTTTAAGAATCCCGCTCTCACTATTTTGGGGGAGTAGAAAGCGGCGAATTTTCTGACATTCGCTGCTCGTGCTATAGTTGTGTTAACCTTTCGTTAACCACTGCGGAGTGACTCTTATGGCGAATAATGATTGGATCCTGGACGTCCTCGTTGACCTGAAATCCTTTGCGTCCGCAAACGGGTTGGGGGTCTTGGCCGAACAGCTGGATGACACCCTGCTGATCGCGGCCGCCGAAATCGCGTCCAGCAAGAACGGAGCCGTCACGCAGGACTATGGCGAACAAACACAGCTTGGATCGAATTGTGGAGGATTTGGAAGCCACCGAAGCGCTTGAAGGGCTTCAGGAGGTCAGCGAACGCGTCCGGGATGCCTTCGCGGTCGATCACATTGTTTATCACTGGGTAGACAGTGCGGGCGATCAATACGGGTGTGGAACCTATAACGACGAATGGGTGCAGCGATACCTGGACCAGAACTATCTGCGGATCGATCCGGTCATAACCGGCTGTTTCCAACGGTTTCACCCGGTTGACTGGAAAAGGCTCGATTGGTCGTCAAAACACGCGCGCACCTTCTTGGCCGATGCATTGCAACATGGTCTTGGCAATCAGGGCTATTCGATACCGATCAGAGGACCTAACGGCCAGTTCGCGCTTTTTACCGCAAATCACAGCTGTGACGACGAAACCTGGGCCAAGTTCACGGAAAAGAACAGTCGCGACCTTATCCTGATTGCCCATTACTTTAATCGAAAGGCCTTGGAATTCGAACCCAATCGCCAGCCTGAGCAATCTCGCGCACTGTCCCCGCGCGAGGTCGACGCGATGACCCTGCTGGCAATGGGGTACAATCGTGCCCAGGTGGCGGAAACCTTGTCGATCTCGGAACACACCTTGCGCGTGTACATTGAAAGCGCGCGATTCAAACTTGGTGCCATGAACACCACCCACGCTATTGCACGCGCCATGAGCCGGGGGCTGATCGTGGTGTAAACTTGGGGTTTAAGCTAGCGCGCGCGCTCATGACCGGATGTTAATCATTTCTGTTCCATGTTTGTTCCCACGTTGGATGACAAGGGGACAAGCTCATGCTGCGCTATATCTACGCAAACGACCTTCAAAAGTTTCCGAAACTTGCGCGCACCATGTTTCAGGACAGGGCGGATCAATTCAAGACCCGCCTCGGCTGGGACGTATCCGTCGATGAAAATGGGGAAGAGCGCGATCAATACGATGCGCTGAACCCGCTCTATGTGATTTGGGAGATGCCGGACGGCCGACATGGTGGTTCCATGCGGTTCCTGCCGACGACTGGCCGGGTCATGATCAACGAGATCTTCGGGCATCTGACGGGCGGCTCTCCGATCTGCAGTCCGTTGATCTGGGAATGCACCCGGTTCTGCCTGTCTCGTGACGCTGGCAGCAACGTGGCCGGTGCTCTCATGCTGGGTGGCGGGGAAATCATGCGCGGCTTCGGCATCCGCCATTTCGCAGGTGTTTTTGACAAGCGTATGGTTCGGATCTACCGCGCCATCGGCTCATCGCCCGAGGTTCTGGGCTCCGAAGGGGAAGGACGGGAACAGATCAGCGTCGGTCTTTGGGAGTTCACCCCGGAAAGCTACGAGGTTGTGGCGAAACGATGTGGCATCTCACCCGAGCTGTCGCAGATGTGGTTTGATCGGGATTTCGGCGCTCCTGCGACCGAAGAGCTGGCACTGACGGCCTGATTTTTTCCGGTAAGGGGGATGTGCTCTGGCACCTCTCCCACCGCACCTGTAGGGTCGCGGCATGACCGCGCGATCTATCCAATTCTCTGACGACCAGGCTACTGCATTTGATGCGGTGACGGACATGCTGCGCCAGGCAGGTGTTGATCTGGACGATGTGCTTTTGCAGCCACCCAGAGGTGAAACCGGGGTCATGGCGCTGATCGGCAAGGCGGGATCTGGCAAGACACTTTTGCTGGCGGAGCTCTACAAGGCTTTAGCCGAGGCAGGAGTTGATGTTGTTTCAGGCGACTACGAAAGCCGCAAGAAGGGCGAACGCCGGACCTTGGCCATTCTGGCGCCGACCAACAAGGCGGCAAGCGTGTTGCGCCTGCGCGGAGTTCCGGCGACCACCATTCATCGGATCCTATATACGCCGGTTTATGACCCTGAATATGAACGCATTGCCGAATGGTTGGCTGGCAATGGCGAAAAGCCCGAAATCGAAGGGCTGACGGATGAGGCACTGCAACGCGCTGCCGCCTTTTATGAAAAGAACAAGTCCATCCCCGGGGCTTTGGCGGCTGCCGGGCTGCGCGGCTCGGATTTCATAACCGGGTGGAAACGACGCGACGAGCCGCTGGATATCGGCTTTGTCGATGAAGCCTCGATGCTGGATGACCGTCAGTTCGAGGATCTGAAAGAGATCTTCCCGACTCTGCTTTTGTTTGGGGATCCGGCTCAGCTTGCCCCTGTCAATCAATCCGGGTCGATGGTGTTCGACGCCTTGCCAACGCCTCGGAAACTGGAACTCAGCAGGGTCCACCGGCAGGACGCCGATAACCCGATCCTGGATCTGGCGCACGCGCTGGCCGACCCGCAACTGGGCTTTCAGGACTTCGAAAACATGATCGAAGACACTGCCCGCCGCGATGACCGCGTGGTCTGGGGGCAGCGGGTTGAGGTGGATCTGATGGCACGCAGTCCGGTTCTGGTCTGGCGCAACGTCACGAGGATTAGGTTGATCAACGCCTTTCGCAGTGTCTACGGCGCGCCCGAGGATGCGCTGCTGGAAGGAGAGCCTTTGATTTGCGACGGGATTGAACTTCCTCTGAAACACCGAAAGAAACGGCTGGATCTGGAGGCGCGCGGCCTGATCAAAGGGGCGCAGGTGATCTATTTGGGGCCGGGGCGCAAGCTCGGGTTCTCCCGGTTGCATGTCATGGGAGCCGAAGATCCCCAGGTTTCGGCAGCCTCCATCGTTAAGATCGAAAAACCGGACGAGGAAGAACCGTTTATCCCCTATGCCGCGCGCATGGGTGCGACTTTCCTGCACGGCGCCGCGGTGACCATTCACAAGGCACAGGGCTCGCAATGGGGCACAGTGCAAGTCTTTGCTCCGGATATCTATGCTGCGGCACGCATGGGGCGGACCGAAGCCGGTCAGCCGCTGTGGAAACGTTTGGCCTATGTGGCGATCACACGCGCCGAGGGGCGGCTGATTTGGGTGGTACGGAACCGATTGTCGAAACCAAGTGCACCGCTACCTGTAGACGATCTGAGGGCGGCTCCGGCGGCGGAACTGAAACTGGAGGCGCAGAGCGAATGAAATCGATCATCGTGACCGGAGCAAGCTCGGGTATTGGCCGGGCCGTTGCCGAGCTGTTCCTGGCGGAGGGCTGGTCTGTGGGCTTGCTGGCTCGGCGGGCCGAGCTGCTGGAGGAGCTTGCGGAAGGACAGGACAATGCGCTGGTTCTGCCAGCGGACGTAACCGATCCCAAGGCCGTCGAAAGTGCGTTTGACAAGTTCACGCAGCGCTTTGGGCAGCTTGACGTGCTGTTCAACAATGCCGGCATTTTCACCTCTGGCGGCACAATTGACGAGATTGCGTTGGACGACTGGTATGCCTCGGTCAATGTCAATCTGAATGGGATGTTTCTGGCGGCTCGAAACGCTTTTGCAGCGATGCGCCGCCAGCAACCGCAAGGCGGGCGGATCATCAACAATGGCTCGATTGCGGCGTATGTACCACGCCCGCATTCGGCGCCTTACGCCGCCACAAAAAGCGCGATTACCGGGTTGACCAAAAGCCTATCTTTGGACGGACGCCCGTTTAACATCGCTTGTGGCCAGATCGATATTGGCAATGCACGGACCCCCATGGTCGAGAACCTGGGCCGTCGCGCAGCCGAGGCGGACCCACAGGCCGAGCCGCAACAAACAATGGCGGTTGCGGATGCCGCTCGGTCGGTTCTGCACATGGCCAATCTGCCACTTGAAGCAAACGTTCAATTCATGACCGTAATGGCGACCAAGATGCCCTATATCGGCCGCGGCTGAACATTCAACACGTGGATCAGCGGCCCCGAAAAGCGCGTGAATTTTCCGGGCTTCAGGCTCAGCCGTTGCGCAGCAGTCTGAAGGCGGCTGAGGCGCCCCAGCCTGCGGCGATGGCTATCGCCAGAGACATGATGCCATACCAGAAAGGTTGATTGCGGGACATCGAGTAAAGGAACCGCTCAAGCCCGACCTTGCGCACATCGATCACCGTTTCATAGCTGGATACGACATTGCCTCCGCGCGTCAGGAAAATCCGGGCCGAATAATCACCTTCGGTCAGGTCGGCTGGCATCTTGATGGCAGTTCGGAACAGGGTTTGCTGATCCACCGCAACGGTGTTTTCCCGGATCGAATAAAGCCCGTTGTTTTCCCGGATACGCATAACGGCTTCGGCAAAGTCCTGCGCCTCGCGGATATGCATAGCGGCCCCAACTGACCGGATCGCACGCTCGATCGAAATGCGATACCTCAGATCCTCGGTGTCGCTGATGATTTCGCCATAGGGTGCGCTGGTGGCGACCGCATAGAAACTGGGTGCGGAATCGACCAGAACCGAATCCACGTTGACCCAAATTCCCAGTTTCTTTTCCTTCCGACGCACGGTGACCGGGTGGGAGGGTCCCGAAACGGCCACGATAACCTCCAGCGGGTCGCCTGTCGGGATCGGCGTTTCGCGTTTCACAGCGCCGAAGATCAGGATTTCCGACCCGTCGAAATTGGCAGTGATCGCGACGCGATCCTGGCTGAGGCCAAGGACCACTTCTTCTTCGGACGCAAACAGCGGCGAGGCCAGGAACATAAGAAAGGCAAACAGATAGCGCATATCAATGCCCCCCACTGTCGCCAAGCGTGAACAGTTCGGACGGCATTAGCAGCAGGTCCAACGCCAGCTTGCCACAGACGGCCATAACCATAAGGGCCAGCAGAATCCGCAATTGCTCCGCCTTGAGATACACACCGATCCGGGTGCCGATCTGGGCACCGATCACACCGCCGACCAGCAGCAGAACGGCCAGCACGATATCCACGGTATAGTTCGTGGTGGCGTGAAGCATGGTGGTAAAGCCTGTCACAAGGATGATCTGGAACAGTGACGTGCCCACGACCACCTTGGTTGGCATGCCCAGGATGTAGATCATCGCCGGGACCATGATGAAGCCGCCGCCGACCCCCATAATTGCAGCCAGAATACCAACACAGATTCCCACCAGGATCGGAGGAATGACCGAGATATAAAGCCCTGAGGTCCGGAAGCGCATCTTGAACGGCAGCGCGTGGACCCAGCCGCGCTGGCGGCGCGGGGCAGGGGCTGTACCCCCGGCTTTCTTGGCCTTGCGGATCGCATTCAGGCTTTCGATGAACATCAGGCTACCGACGATGCCCAAGAAGACCACATAGCAGAGTTTGACAAGCAGATCGACCTGACCCAGCGCCTTGAGATAGTTGAATATCACCACCCCAAGGGCCGCCCCGATCAGTCCCCCTACCTGCAGAACTACGCCCATTTTGATATCCACCGTTCGTCGCCTGAAATGCGCGAGCACCCCGGAAAACGAAGAGGCGACAATCTGGTTGGCTTCGGTGGCAACGGCGACGGCAGGCGGGATGCCGATGAAGAACAGTAGCGGGGTCATCAGGAACCCGCCGCCCACTCCAAACATTCCCGACAAAATGCCGACGATCCCACCCAGTCCCAGCAGCAGAAACGCGTTCACTGAGACTTCGGCTATGGGAAGGTAGATCTGCATGGTTCTTGTTAGACCGCGAACAGCTGCAAAATCAACTGTCTATGCCGCCGCGCAGCAATCAGGACTGCTGCGCGGCTCTGAACTGGACTTATCGTTCCTTCACATAAGGCTCGCCACCGGCGCGCGGTGGGATGGCCTTGCCGACAAAACCGGCCAAGATAACGACAGTCAGGATATATGGCAAAGCGTCCATTGCCTGTACCGGAATGGTGAAACCACCCAGTTCGATGTTCTGAAAGCGCAGGGCAATGGCCTGCAGCAATCCGAACAGTAGGCAGGCCCACATGGCGTGCCACGGGCGCCATTTGGCAAAGATCAGCGCGGCTAGGGCGATGAAACCGCGGCCCGCGGTCATGTCCTTGACGAAACCAGCCTGCAGGGCCGTCGCAAGATACGCACCCGCGATGCCGCATAGTAGCCCACAGATCGCCACAGCGGCGTAACGCAGGCCCACAACCGACACACCGGCCGTGTCCACCGCCGCGGGGTTCTCACCGACCGCACGCAGGCGAAGGCCGAACCGTGTGCGAAACAGAATCCACCACGTTGCCGGTACGGCCAGGAAGGCCACGTACACCAGGATGGAGTGCCCCGAAAGCAGCTCGGAATAGATCGGGCCGAGGATTGGAACACCTGCCAGGCTTTCGGCAAACGGAAAGTCCACCGGAGTGAAGCGCCCGCCATCAAACAGTGATGGGGTGCGCCCGCCCTGTTTGAACCAATCCTGCGCGATCAGAACCGTCATGCCCGCCGCTAGAAAGTTGATGGCAACACCGGAAATCAGCTGATTGCCCCGGAAAGTGATCGAGGCCAGCCCATGCAGTCCTGACAGGGCCAGCGACGCCGCTATACCGGCCAGCAGGCCCAGCCAGACAGACCCGCTTACAGCGGCAACAGCAGCCGAGAAAAATGCCGCCGCCAGCATCTTGCCTTCCAGCCCAATGTCAAAAATGCCGGCCCTTTCCGAATAGAGCCCGGCCAGACAGGCCAGCAGCAATGGCGTTGCCAAACGGATGGTACTGTCCAGCACCTGGATGATCGTCAGGAAATCCATCACGCTTTCCCCTTTCGCAGGGCCAGGAACAGTTTCTCAAGCGGCATCCGCACCATGTTGTCCAAGGCTCCTGTAAACAGGATCACCAAGGCCTGGATCACCACGATCAACTCGCGCGGGATCGAGGTCCAGAGCGCCAATTCGGCGCCGCCCTGGTACAGGAACCCGAACAGAATTGCCGCCAGAAAGACTCCAAATGGATGCGACCGCCCCATCAGCGCCACGGCGATACCAATGAAACCCGCGCCCTCGGTCGAGTTCAGAACAAGGCGCTCGGCCTCGCCCATCACGTTGTTGGTAGCCATCATGCCGGCCAATCCACCCGAAATCAGCATGGCGATCATGATGATCTTCACCGAGCTGATCCCTGCGTAGTTCGCGCCGGGCTCGGAATGGCCGTAGGCACGGATTTCATAGCCCAGCTTGGTACGCCAGATCAGCAGCCAGACCACAACACAGGCGATCAAGGCCAAAATGAAACTGACGTTTGCTGGGGCTGCCTTGGAAAAGGAAATTCCAAAAGGCGCCAGAAGCTCATGCAGTGTCGGCAGATGGACGGTTTCGGCAAATCGGGCAGAGGCCGGATCCATTGAGCCTTCGGGGCGCAGCAGGTTCACCAGAACATAATTCAGAACTGCGGCGGCAATGAAGTTGAACATGATCGTGGTGATCACGATATGGCTTCCGCGCTTTGCCTGAAGATAGGCGGGGACCGCAGCCCAGGCCGCCCCGAACAAGGCGGCGCCGACCGTGGCGCCCAACAGAGCCAGGGACCAATGCGGCCAAGGGATGTAGAGGCAGACCAGAGCCACACCCAAGCCGCCCAGCATTGCCTGACCTTCGCCGCCGATATTGAACATCCGTGCATGGAACGCCACGGCCACCGCAAGCCCCGTGAACAGGAAATTGGTCGCGTAATAGAGCGTATAGCCCCAACCATATGTGGACCCCAACGCGCCGGTCACCATCAGGTTGACCGCCTCGACCGGGTCTTCGCCGATGCCGAGGATCACCAGCGCCGAGAGTATCGCCGCCAAGATCAGACTGATCAGCGGGATCAGTACCACATCGGCCCATTTTGGCATCTTTTCCATGTTACGCGGCCTCTCCCGCAACACCTGCCATCAACAGGCCAAGCTCTTTTTCATCTGTTTCATGGGGCAGGCGTTCGCCCATGATGTGACCGTCAAACATCACGGCAACCCGATCAGACAGCGACAGGATCTCCTCCAACTCGACCGAGACCAGAAGAACAGCCTTGCCCTGATCGCGCAGGGCGACGATCTGTTTGTGGATAAATTCGATTGCACCAATGTCCACGCCGCGGGTCGGTTGCCCGACCAGCAACAGATCCGGGTTGCGTTCGATTTCGCGGGCCACCACGATCTTCTGCTGATTGCCGCCGCTGAAGTTCTTTGCGGCCAGCCAGGGATCGGGTGGACGCACGTCGAACTTCTCCATTTTCGCGGCGGTATCCTCCCGCAGGGCCGCGTTGTTCATCAGAAACCCGTTCTGATACTCCGCTGCATGGTGATAGCCGAAGGCCACGTTTTCCCAAGCATGGAAATCCATGATCAGCCCCTCGCGTTGGCGATCTTCGGGAACATGGGCCAGCTTGGCTTGTCGGCGGGCGCGCCCGTCCGAGCCGGGGCCGGACAGCGGCAGGGCCTGCCCGTTCAGGCGCATGCTGCCTTGGCCGGGACGCATGCCGCCCAAAACCTCCAGCAGTTCCGACTGACCGTTCCCCGCAACACCCGCAATGCCGACGATCTCGCCGGCGCGGACGTTCAGGTTGATGCCTTTCACACGCTCCACGCCTGCTTCGTCCACGACGCGCAGATTTTCCACCTCCAGCACGGGTTTGCCGGGTTGAGCAGGCACTTTGTCCACCCGAAGCAGCACCTTGCGGCCGACCATAAGTTCGGCCAGATGCTCTGGGCTGGTCTCAGTCGTCTTGACGGTTGCGGTCATTTCGCCCCGCCGCATAACGGACACCGTGTCCGTTGCTTCCATGATCTCGCGCAGTTTGTGGGTGATCAGGATGATGGTTTTGCCTTCGGCCCGCAGCCGGTCCAGAATGCGGAACAGCTGATCCGCCTCAGCTGGGGTCAATACACCGGTGGGTTCGTCCAGGATCAGGATTTCGGCCTTGCGATACAGGGCTTTCAGAATTTCCACCCGCTGCTGCATGCCGACACCGATCTCGTCGATGCGCTTGTCGGGGTCCACGAACAGTTCGTATTCCCGTTCCAGTTCTTTCAGTTCCTTGCGCGCCCGGGAGAGTGACGGGGTCAGAAGACCGCTGTCTTCGGCGCCCAAAACGATGTTCTCCAAAACCGTGAAGTTTTCCACCAGTTTGAAGTGCTGGAACACCATGCCGATGCCCGCCGCGATCGCGGCTTGGCTGTCGGGGATCTCGGTCTTGGTGCCGTTGATCCAGATCTCGCCTTTGTCGGCTTTGTAGAACCCATACAGGATACTCATCAGCGTGGATTTGCCCGCACCGTTTTCGCCGATGATCCCGTGAATCGTTCCTGGGGCGACGCTGATCGAGATGTCTTTGTTGGCTTGAACTGGGCCAAAGGCCTTGGATATGCCTTTGAGTTCGATGGCAGGGACGGTCATTCCAAGTCCTTTTAGCCGGAAAGCCCGCCCGACCCGTGTGGGTCCGGCGGGCAGAGTTGGATTAAGGCAGGCTTAAGTCTGCCTCGCCACGTTATCAGAATTTGATTGCCGGGCAGCTGTCGTTTTCATAATAGCTGACCACGCTCAGGTTGCCGTCGATGATGTCCTGACGCGCCTTGTCCACGGCAGCTTTCATGTCATCCGAAACAAGCGGAGCGTTGTTGTCGTCCAGCGCATAACCCACGCCCTCTTCGGCGAGACCCATGTTGAACACGCCGGTTTCCAGGTTTTCGCCAGCTTTCATGGCATCATAGACGGCTACATCCACGCGCTTCAGCATCGAAGTCAGAACCTTGCCCGGATGCAGGTGGTTCTGGTTGCTGTCCACGCCGATGGACAGGATACCTTCGTCGGCTGCTGTTTGCAGAACGCCCACACCGGTGCCTCCCGCAGCTGCATAGATCACATCAGCACCCTGGCTGATTTGCGCCTTGGTCAGTTCGGAGCCTTTCACCGGATCGTTCCAGGCCGCAGGCGTGGTGCCGGTCATGTTGGCCACGATGGTCACATCGGGGTTCACCGCCTTGGCGCCCTGGGCATAGCCGCAGCCAAAATGACGGATCAGCGGGATGTCCATGCCGCCGACAAAGCCCACCGTGCCGGATTTCGAGGCCATGGCCGCCATCATCCCGACCAGATACGAGCCTTCATGTTCGGCAAAGCCGATCTGACGGATGTTCGGAGCGTCCAGCCAAGTTACATCAACGGCGACAAACTTGGTGTCCGGGTAATCGGCTGCAACCGAGCTGAGGGGATCGGCCATGGCAAAGCCCATCGTGATAACCGGGTTCGCACCGGCTTCGGCAAAGCGGCGCAGGGCCTGCTCCCGCTGAGCTTCGGACTGAAGTTCGATCTCGCGATAGCTGCCGCCGGTTTCTTCGGCCCAGCGTGATGCACCGTTGTGAGCTGCTTCGTTGAACGACTTGTCGAACTTGCCGCCCAGATCAAAGATCAGCGCAGGTTCGGCCAGTGCGGCACCTGCGGTCAGGGCTAGCGACGCTGCGGCCCCCAGAAGGGATTTCATGATGGTCATAAGGGTACTCCCAGGTTGTTTTTGTGCGGCGCGGCAGGTCCCTGCCACCCCGGCGGGCTCGTTGGCCCGGTAAGGTGCGACAAATTTGGCCGCTCGGTGCAAGGAGGGTCAACCGCTTTTTGACCTTTTGGTCCGAAAATCAGGTCAGGTTTCCCAAGGTCAAGCCTGCTGCAGAGAGCGAGTCATCACAATTGCATCCACCCGTGGCCCCGTTTTGCGCGCGTAATAGGCGCGACGCATACCTGATTCCACGAAGCCACAGGATTGGTAGAGCGCGCGGGCAGGGCCGTTGTCGCGGGCCACTTCCAGGAACGCAACCTCGGCTCCCCGCCTGAACGCCGCTGCTTGCCAGCGGGCCATGACCTCTCGCGCCAATCCGTGGCGTTGGTGGTCAGGATGGGTTGCGATGGTCAGCAATTCCGCCTCTCCGGCTACGACCCTGATCACCGCAAAGCAGCGCGGATCGCCAACAGCGAAGCAAAACTGGTCTTCGATCAGAAGCGCGAATTCTTCGGAAGTCCACGGACGAGATTGGTTAAAGGCAGCGGCATGGGTCGAGGCCATGTCGTCGGGAGCCATGTCGGCAAGAGTCATCTCTCGATCAAAGCGGGCGGTACATCCCGCGAAGGCGCTGCGTCCGCTGGTTTAACGTAAAGCGGAGCGGGGGCGGCGGGAGTTTGAGTGAATCGCTGCGCTGCGATGCGCGCGATTGCCTGTACCATGTTATCTGTTGGAAAATCGCTCTGCAGGGATAGACCTGCTTCCCGAGCAGTGTTTTGCGCATCGTCGCGTGACAATAGCACGGGCTCGGTGTTTTCCGGATGTACGTATACCTGATCCCGCGGGGCAGGAATCGCAACCAGAGTGCCGGGCGTCTGACGGGCCTCGAAGCCGGAAACTCCAACGGCCGGAATGCCAAGCCCCAAGGCAAGACCACGTGCGGCCGACACGGAAATTCGGATTCCCGTGAAGTTGCCCGGGCCAACTCCAACTCCGATTGCGTTCAGATCGCGCCACGAAACACCGGCCTCGATCAGTAGCTCCTCGAGCAGGGGCATCAGGCGTTCGGCCTGACCACGGCCCATCTCCTCGACCCGAGCGGCGAGAATCCGGTCACCCGACAACAAAGCGGCCGCGCAATGCGCGGCCGATGTGTCAAAGCCCAGAACCAAGGGGTCAGACGGCAACAGGACGGACCTCAGTCACTTCGGGGATGTAGTGGCGCAGCAGGTTTTCGATGCCCATTTTCAGGGTCAGCGTTGATGACGGACAGCCTGCACATGCTCCTTGCATGTGCAGGTAAACAACCCCACGGTCAAAGCCGTGGAATGTAATGTCGCCACCGTCTTGCGCGACTGCGGGGCGCACACGGCTATCCAGCAGGTCTTTGATCTGGTTGACGATTTCCCCATCTTCGCCGGTGTGCTCTGCATGACCGCTGGCTGCTGTTTCGCCTTCGAGGATCACCGGCTGACCGGATTGGAAATGCTCCATCACGGCGCCCAAGATCGCCGGTTTGATGTGATCCCATTCGACCGCGTCGTCTTTGGTCACGGTGACAAAATCGTTGCCCAAGAACACGCCTGCAACTCCATCGACTGCAAATACGCGCTGCGCCAAGGGAGATTTGTTTGCCGTATCGGCGCTCGGAAAATCTGCAGTGCCAACTTCCAGAACGGTCTGGCCGGGCAGGAATTTAAGGGTCGCCGGATTCGGCGTGGATTCGGTCTGGATGAACATGGCGGACCTCCGTTAGGGTTGCCCCTGATATGCGGTTCAATTGCCGGGAAGTCAAGATTTGGAACCGTTCTAAGTTGCGGCAAGCTCCAACGCCTGATCCAGCCGGTCATCGCCCCAGAACAGCTCATCGCCCACAACAAAACTGGGTGCGCCAAAAATTCCCAGCTGCCTCGCCTGATCTACCTGGGCAAACAGCGCCTGTTTGATTTCCGCATCCTGTGCACGCACAGCCAATTCCGCAGGCAGTTTTGCGATCTGCAAACACTCGGCCAGTGTATCCTGATCGGAAATTGTTCGACCCGACCCGAATTGTGCCGAAAAGACCGCGCGCGAAAAAGCTCCAATCCCACCGATTTCCTTGGCGGCCAAGGCAAGGCGAGCCGCATACAAACCGTTTTGCGGGAACGGGTCGGGTTGTTGGAACGGCAAGCCGCGCCGTGCACAAAGGCGCTCCATGTCCCGCCACATATACTGACCCTTGGCGGGGTACATGTTGAAGGGAGAGCTGGTCCAGCCCTGCTCGGCAAAGATCGGACCCAGGAGGAACGGCTGCCAATCCACGGAGACACCCAATGCCTGAGCCGCCTCTTCAATCCGTGTTGCGCTGAGATACGAGTAGGTCGAAGCGAATTCGTACCAGAACTGAATGCGTCCGCCCATTTGTCGTCCTCAGGTGATTTCTTCCAGCTTTTCCTTGCTCAGATCGCCCGGCACGATGGTGATTGGGATCGGAAGTGATCCTGACGCTTTGGTCAACTGGGTTACCAGCGGTCCAGGTCCTTTGCGGTCAGTCCCGGCGCCCAGAACCAGAACCCCGATTTCAGCGTCTTCCGCGACATGCGACAGGATCTGTGGCACGGCCTCGCCTTCTCGGATTACCAGTTCCGGATCAACCCCCTGTCGGTCGCGCATCCATTTGGCAAAAACCTCGTAATGCGCATGAATGCGTTCACGTGCCTCTTCGCGCATGACTTCGCCGACGCCGATCCAATGGTTGAATTCATCCGGTGGAATGACCGAAAGAATTGTTACGCCGCCGCCGGTGTTTGCGGCTCGCATCGCAGCGAAACGCATTGCATTCAGGCATTCGCGGCTGTCATCCAACACTACAAGGAACTTGCGCATCTTGATCTCTCTCTGGTCCGTCTGAGATCATGACGCAAGGTGGACCGACACGCAACACATGCGTGTAAGTCCAGTCGGTTTCACGCGCTTGACGCGGCCCAGTCCCAGTACATCTCGCGCACGCGTCGGGTGATCGGCCCAGCTTGGAATTGGGTGTCGTCTAACGCCGTGACTGGCGTCACCTTGGACATGTTGCCGGACATGAAGACTTCGTCGGCGTCGTGGAAATCTTCGAACGTCAGCACGGTTTCATGTACGCTTAACCCATCCGATGTCATGTTCTCGATATGGCGCGCACGGGTGATGCCGCTCAGGAAAGTGCCGTTGGGGATCGGCGTGAAGACTTCGCCATCCTTGACCATGAAGATGTTGGCGGTAGCGGTTTCCGCCACGTTGCCCATAGCGTCCGCGACAAGTGCATTGTTGAACCCCTTTGAGCGGGCTTCGACCAGCATTCGTGCGTTGTTGGGATACAGGCAACCTGCCTTGGCGTTGACAACGGCATCTTCCAGCACCGGACGGCGGAACCGGGTGCGTGTCAGGGTGGCCGTGGCAGTCGCCGGCGCCATCGGTATTTCCTCCAGGCACAGCGCAAATCCGGTTTCTTCGGGTGAAGGCACAATTGCTGTGGGGTCGCCGTGAATGCCCCAATACATCGGGCGGATGTAGACTGCGCTGGACGCGTCGAACATCGAAAGACCTTCGCGCGCAATTTCAACCATGTCTTCGGTGGAAACGGTGGGGGTCAACATCAGCGCCTCGGCCGAGCGGTTGGTGCGGGCGCAGTGCTTGTCCAGATCAGGCATCAGCCCGTCAAAGAACCGGGCGCCGTCGAACACGGTTGTACCCAGCCAAGCACCATGATCCGCGGCGCGCATGATCGCCACATCGCCCTCATGCCAGCTGCCGTTGAAATAGGTGCGGACGTTCTTGCCTACGGCCATAGCGTTTCCTTCCAGAACCGAAATGATGTGCCCAGCCTAGAAGGCATTTGGGTCAGTCGTCCAGACCTTTTTGGTGGGATCCGTCCTGATTATGGCGCCGTCCGTTTGCGGAAGGCGGCCCGGATCGAAACGCCGAGGTTGGTGACCGCAAACAATGCCGCTGCGACACAGACAATGGTAGGCCCGGTTGGCGTGTCAAAGCTGTAGGAGGCCTGCAGACCCGCGAGGGCCGCGGTCATGGCCAGCCCGGTCGCAACCAGAGCCATTCGCTCAGGGGTGGGGGCCAAGGCGCGGGCGCTGGCGGCCGGAATGATTAGCAAAGCACCGATCAGCAAGGCTCCCACGACCTTGATCGCCACGGCTACAACCAGGGCAAGTGCCACGGTCAAAACCAACTGCTCCCGGCGAGGGTCGATTCCCGCCGCATGGGCCAGATCCGGGTTCAGCGTCGCGGTCATCAGGGCCGACCAGCGCCAGCTGAGCAGAACCAAAACCAGAACGGCAGAGGCCCAAATGACCGCCAGATCAGTTTTGCCCACAGCAAGAATATCGCCAAACAGGTAGCCGGTCAGGTCGATGCGGATGCCCTGTAGGAACGAGACTGCCACCAGACCAAAGGCCAGCGCCGAATGGGCCAGAACCCCCAGCAGCGTGTCCATTGCGTACCCCCGCCCGCTAAGCTGCGTGATCAGCAAAGCAATGACCAAGGACACCACCAGCACACCGGCAAAGATAGAGGTCGAAAAGGCCAGTGACAGTGCAACGCCCAGAATGGCGGCATGGGCTGTTGCGTCGCCAAAATACGCCATGCGCCGCCAGATCACGAAACAGCCCAAAGGCGCTGCGGCCAAAGACACGCCGATCCCGGCCAGTGCGGCGCGGGCAAGAAAATTGTCAAGCAGGCTCATTCTGCAGCCGCATCCCTGAGGTGGTTGTCATGATCGCAGCCCTGATCATGAGAGTGATTGTGTTCGTGGCGATACAAGGCCAGTGCGCCTTGTGTTCCGGTTCCAAACAAGGCCCGGTATTCCGGCGCCGTGGCAACGTGTTCGGGTTCGCCTTCGCAGCAGATGTGGCCGTTCATGCAAATTACGCGGTCAGAAGCAGCCATGACCACATGCAGTTCATGGCTGACCATCAAGACACCACAGCCCAGGTTGCGCCGCACGTCTTCGATCTGTTGATAAAACGCCGCCGACCCTGGTTGGTCCAGGCCTTGGGTCGCCTCGTCCAGGATCAGGAGTTCCGGTTTGCACAGCAGCGCCCGGGCAAGAAGAACCCGCTGGAACTGGCCACCTGACAAGGAGTTCATTTGCTGTTTGTCCAGATGTCCCGCACCGGCCTGCTCCAAAGCCTCGGCCGCCTGTGAGTTAGACACGCGTTTCGGCAGCGACAGAAACCGCCGAACGGTCAGAGGCAGGGTCGGATCGATATGCAGCTTTTGTGGAACATAGCCAATTCGCAGCCCGGGTTTGCGGTTGACCTTGCCGCTGGTTGGTTTCAACGCGCCGATGATCGACTTCAGAAGCGTCGATTTCCCCGATCCGTTCGGGCCCACGACGGTCACGATTTCACCCGCTCGGAGGTCCAGGTTCACGCCGTGCAACGCAGTAAGACCGCCGTGGCGAACTGTAAGGTTTTCTATGTGGACCAGGTTCATTTGGCGCCCTTTTCCAGACAGTTCGGGCAAATCCCTTCTGCCTCGACAACGACCCGTTCCACCTGGAAGCCCATGGCTGCTGCCGATTTGGCCAATTGGTCCTTGCCGGGATCTGCTTTGGCTTCGGCAACGGAATCGCAGCTACGGCAAATCAGGAAGGCGGGAGTGTGATCTTGGCCCGGATGCGTGCAGGCAGTAAATGCATTGAGCCGCTCGATCTTGTGGGCAAACCCGTGGCTGACCAGAAAGTTCAGCGCCCGGTAGGCCACTGGAGGCTGTGATCCCAGCCCCTCTTCCCGCAACTGATCCAATACCTCGTAGGCGCCCATTGCACTGTGTTTTTGCAGCAAAATCTCCAGAACGCGACGCCGCACAGGAGTAAGCTGCAGCCCCTCGCGCCGACAGTGTTCGGCCACGGCTTCGATGCTCTCGGCGATGCAGAGCGCGTGATCATGCTGTTCGAAGCCAATCGGGTGCATGGGGAGCCTCGCTTCAGGTTTGGGCCGGAAATTCCGGGCTTGATATGTAATATTATCACGTTTATCAACCGCGCGAATGTTATACAATTACACAGGTTGGAAAAACACGTGACCTCGAAAGCTCTGACCGCACTTGCGCTGCTGTTTGCAACCCCCGCCTTTGCCGATGTGCCCAGTGTGGCGACTGATATTCCACCTGTGCATTCGTTGGTTGCCCGCGTCATGCAAGGGGTTGGCACGCCCGAAATCGTGATGAAGCCCGGGGCGTCCCCGCACGGGTATGCGATGCGCCCGTCCGAGGCAGCCGCGCTGGATCGTGCGGATCTGGTTGTCTGGACTGGTGAAGCGCTGACCCCGTGGTTGGCAAAATCGCTGGAACAGCTGGCCGTTGATGCGGCCAAGATCGAGCTTCTCGACGTTGAAGGCATCACGACCTGGGACTTCCGCGAGACTGTCGTGTTCGCCGGCGAGGCGCATGATCACCATGACGACCACGACGGAGAGCACGAGGATCACGATGATCATGCCGATGAGCATGATGATCACGAAAAGGATCACGACGATCATGCCGAAGGTCACGATGACCATGACGGTGGTCACGATGACCACGCCGAGCATGACGGCCACGCCGAGCATGATGACCACGAAGACGAACATGACGATCACGCGGGCCATGACGATCACGCTGGCCATGACGACCACGGGCATGACCATTCCGGTGTGGACCCTCATGCTTGGCTCGACCCGCGCAACGCTTCTGTTTGGTTGGATGCCATCGCGATGGAACTGGCTGAACTGGATCCGGAAAACGCAGAAACCTACAAGTCCAACGCTGCCGCAGGTAAGGCGGAGCTGGAAGCTGCCGAAGCCGCGATCACTGCGCAATTGAGCAATGCCCAGGGCAAAGGCTTTGTCGTTTTCCACGATGCCTACCAGTATTTTGATCAGCGTTTCGATGTGTCTGTTGTGGGGGCAATCTCGCTGGGTGACGCGTCTGACCCGAGCCCAGCCCGAATTGCCGAGATCCGCGAAGCAGTACAGAGCAACAACGTCGCCTGCGTCTTCTCGGAACCGCAATACAATGCAGGCTTGGTACGCACGGTTTTGGAAGGCACCGACGCCGGCGTTGCTGAGCTCGATCCGCTGGGGGTTGGTCTTGAGCTGGGGCCTAACCTGTATGTTGGTGTTCTGGAGCAACTGGCTAGCGCCATCGCGGACTGCTGAGCCGTCAGCTGCACGTCGTTCCTAGACTGACGTGATCCAGTCCTGAAACGCTTGGGCGGCGGGAGATCCGGCCGCCCTTTGCGTAATACAACAGATGTATCCACGGCGAGTACGCAGCCGTCTGGTGCAGGCGGGCACCAGCGATCCGGTTGCCAGCAGATCGTCTATCAGGCGCCCCCAACCCAAACCTATGCCATTCCCGGTCTGGATTGCCCGCAGATACACCATGTAACTGAGGATCCGATCCAGCGACCGAGGTTCGGGCGCCGTGCATCCGGTGCCATCAAAGTATCGTCCCCAGTCGTCGCCATGATCCGGACTGGACATGTGCAAGAGGCGTTGTGTCGTCAACGCGTCCAGAGACATGGGTCTGTCATTACTCAGATAGCCGGGCGCGCAGACCGGGATCAGCTCTTCGTTGAAGATCATCTTGGAGGCGGCCATGCCGGACGGACCGGTTTCGCCGAACACGACGACTACGTCGCTTTGGGTTGGGTCGTAATCGGGGTTCTGATCACGGGTCACAACTTCAAGGCGCAAGTCCGGGAAGCGGGCCTGAAACTCGGCCATTCGAGGTAGGAGAAAAAGCGAGGTGAACCCGATGGCAGCGTTCACCACGATAACATTCTCACGCCGTGCGTTCTGAACGGATTGTGCCCCGTTGCGAATGGCCTCCAACCCTGAGGAAACGGCGGCAAAAAGGCTCTCACCCTCAGGCGTCAAGGTGAGTTTGGGTTTGGTGCGCAAGAACAGCTTAACCCCCAAGGCCGCCTCCAACGCACCCACCTGACGCGAGATGGCTGGTTGCTGAACGTTCAACTCCCCGGCCGAGCGGGAAAAGCTCAGATGCCGTGCCGCGGCCTCGAAGGCCTGAAACTGGGTCAATGGAGGCAGGTTTTTCATTCCAAAATCATTCCTTGAATGAATGATGATTATTCATCCTTTCCGCGTTTTTTGGCCAAGGCAAGGGGGGTACGGTTCCAACAGGAGTTTTTGCGGGATGGCAACGGATGACAGAAGCAACCATACTGGCGCTTGGCGGAGACGGTATCGGTCCCGAGGTTCTGAACGCCGGGTTGACTGTCGCGGAAGCTGTGGCTGCGGCAGAGGGTCTTCGCCTGACCATTCAAGAAGGCCTGTTGCACGGTGCAGCGTGGGATACCCACGGAACCTTTTGCGCGGATGATACCCTGGCACGGGCCAAGGCGGCTGATGCCGTTCTGGTCGGCGCAGTGGGAGGTCCGAAATGGGATGTTATCCGCGTGCCGGGCGGGCCGGAAATGCAGGATGGCTTGATGCGCCTGCGGTATGAGCTCGACAGCTTTGTCGGCCTGCGTCCCGCGCGGTTCTGGGCGCCTCTGGCGGACCGTACCCCATTTCGTCCCGGTGTGGCCGATGGTGCGGATATCCTGGTTCTGCGCGAAATGTGCGGCGGCGTCATGTTTGCAAAGCCACGCGGACAAACGGAACGAAACGGTCTGCGCTACGCATATGACACTGCTGCCTATGATGAAGGAGAAATTGCGCGCATCATGAGGGCCGGTTTCGCGCTGGCGGGACAGCGTTCGGGTCGGATCGTGTCAGCCGACAAGGCCAACGTGATGGAAAGCTACAAGTTGTGGCGCCAAGTTGCCGTCGAAGTGGCCGAGGATTACCCGGACCTTACTCTGTCAAACATGTACGCCGACAATTGTGCCTATCAGATCGCTCGTGATCCGTTGGCATTCGATGTGGTCGTGGGCTGCAATCTGATCGGCGATTTCCTGTCTGATCTGGCCGCCATAGTCTCCGGTGGATTGGGGATGCTGCCTTCGGCCTGCCTGTGTGACGTTCCCGATCCGGGGCGGGTCTGCAAGGGTATCTATGAGCCGGTCCATGGAAGCGCGCCCGATATTGCCGGGCAGGGGATAGCGAACCCAATTGGCATGATCCTGAGCGTTGGCATGATGTTTCGGTTTTCCTTGGGCCGAGCGGATCTGGACGCCCGGATCGAAGCCGCCGTGGAACGCGTACTGGCGGCCGGGATAGGTACACCGGACATTGGTGGAACAGCTTCGACCAGAGATGTCACTGGAGCAGTGCTGAAGGTGCTGGCAGCGTGAGACCTGACACCAAGGCATATGATTACGTTATCGCGGGCGGAGGCTCCGCGGGCTGCGTGCTGGCCGCGCGCCTTGCCGAAGATCCAACTGTCTCCGTCTGCCTGATCGAGGCCGGGGGCAAAGGCCGGAACCTTTTCATACGGATGCCAGCAGGCAATGGGTTTGTGTTCGGCAATCCGAAACTCGATTGGGGTTACCAATCGGTGCCGCAAAAAGAACTGAACGGGCGACAGATCTATTTTGCGCGTGGCAAGGCGCTGGGCGGGTCGTCGATCGTCAACGGCATGATCTATATGCGCGGAGTGCCCGCTGATTACGATGGCTGGCGTCAGATGGGGTTGCCCGGCTGGGGCTATGCGGATCTGCTGCCCTATTTTCGCAGGGCCGAAGGGTCGCGTGACAGGCGGGATGCTTGGCATGGCACCGATGGCCCGTTGAGGACCGAACCGGCTGCAAACTACGGCGTTCTCGATCGCGCTTTTGTTGCCGCTGCCGTGGCCGCGGGATACGAAGAGCTGGAGGATTTCAACGGACCCGTACGCACCGGTGTCGCCCGCAATGACAGTACGGTTAGCCAGGGAATTCGGCAATCCTCGGCCATCTCCTATCTTAGCGCGCCACCGCGGAATTTGACCATTCTTACTGGTCAGGCCGTGGCCCGTGTCCTGTTTGATGGCATGCAAGCTGTGGGCGTGGAGCTGCTGAACGGCGTTGCGATGCGGGCAGAGCGCGAGGTCATCCTGTGCCAAGGCGCCTTTGCCACACCACAGTTGTTGATGCTGTCCGGCATTGGCCCGGGGGATCACTTGCGTGCGCATGGGATTGAACCGCTTTTGGAACATTCGGGGGTCGGATCACATCTGGCCGATCATGTGGATGTGTCCATGCAATGGGGCTCGGACCGGCTGGACCTGAGCCACGCGCGCTATCAACGGTTGGATCAGGCGGCGGGTTTGATGGCGAATTGGCTTTGGAACGGATCAGGACCCGGGGGCGGGGCATTCTTCTCGACCGTGCTGTTTCACGCCTTTGACGATCCGCGCCTGCCGGAACTCGAGGTGTTCATGACCCCGATGGTGGTTGATGAAAACATTGGGGGGGGTATGGCAGAGGAGGCTCCGTGGCATCAACGTCTGGGACGCAAACTGTTGGTTCGAGGTCGTAAAGTTGCCCGTCCGGGGGTGCAGATCGACATCAATCAGGAGCGACCGAAGTCGCTTGGGACGGTGCGGCTTGCCAGTGCGGATCCAACCGCACATCCGTTGATCGATCCGAATTACTTCGCTGATCCCCGTGATCTGGATGAACTGGTTGGAGGCGTCAAAGCCATGCGGGACGTGATGGCCCAGCCCCAGATTGCGCAATACGTGACGGGTGAACTCGGCATCTGGAAAGAGGCGCGCACCGACCAACAGATTGTCAGCGCCATTCGCCAGACCGCCTATACTGGTCATCACCCCTGCTGCACCGCGCGCATGGGCGGAGATCACGACACGGGTGCAGTGCTTGACGGAGAGCTCCGTGTTCGTGGCGTTCAAGGGCTGCGGGTCTGCGACACTTCGGCGATGCCTACGCAGATCACAGGAAATCTTTATGCGACCGTTGTTGCCATGGCTGAAAAGGCGGCGGATATCATTCTGCAGCGGCCTCCGCTGGCCGCAGAGTATCCGACGGATCATCCAGGGGAGGATGTAGCATGAGCATGACATGCGGTGAGGCGACAATGCGCCTTTTGGCACAATATGGCGTAACAACGGTATTTGGCATTCCGGGCGTGCACACGCTGGACCTGTGCCGGGGTTTGACAGGCGGAGGCAATTCCGGCGCCATCCGCCATGTGCAGGCGCGCAACGAACAGGGCGCTGGTTTCATGGCCGAAGGTTGGGCCCGTGCCACCGGGGAGGTCGGAGTGGCCGTCGTGATCTCGGGGCCGGGGGTCACCAATGCGGCCACGGCGCTGGGGCAGTGTTATGCCGACAGCCTGCCAATGTTGTTGATCTCGGCCGAACCGGCCAGCCACACGATTGGCAAGGGCTGGGGCGTTCTGCACGAGATCACCGAACAGAAGAAGGTGACCGAGCCACTGACCGCGCTGTCTGCAACGGCGTATCGCGCGTCGGACGTGCCCGAGCTGCTGGCTCAGGCTTTTTCCATCTTCTCCAGCCAGCGTCCGCGACCTGTGCATATCTCTCTGCCTTTGGATGTGCAGGCCGAAATCGTAAAGGGGGACTGGCAGCCTGTCCGCCTGCCCGAACGCCCGGAACCTGCAGCGGGCAAATTGCCAACGGCTGCCGCAATGCTCAAGGAAGCGACGCGTCCGGTGATAATGATTGGAGGTGGTGCCGCCGAAGGGACCGGTGGATTGGCCAAGGCGGTTGAGAGGAGTGGCGCGGTTGTCATCTCATCAACGGCTGGCAAGGGAATTCTGCCGGACGACCACCCTCAGCACCTGAGCGGTTCCACGGTGCGCAAGGAGGTGCGCGATTATCTTGCCACAGCGGATGTGGTGCTGGCGGTGGGCACCGAGCTTGCGGAAACCGACAGTTTTGTCGAGCGGATGGACATCAATGGCGATCTCATCCGCCTGGATCTGGACCCGCACAAGATCAACGATTTCTACCCCGCGACACTGGGCATCATCGGTGATGCAGCTCCTTCAATGGATGATCTGGCAGCCTATCTGGCTGATCATGATTGCCGTGCAGTGAAAGCCGCAAGCGTGGCTGCCGTGGCCCGCATTCGCGCCGAAATCCGTGAGAACTTGACCCAATCCGAAGCAAAACACGTCAAGTTTCTGGATATCTTGCGCGATGCTGCCCCGGCCGAGACCGTGTTTTCGGGTGATGCCTGCCAGTTGGTCTATACCGGGGCTTTCGCCTTTGATCTGCCCAAGCCACGGCAGTGGTTCTATCCGGCAGGGTATTGTGCGCTGGGCAATGCGCTGCCAAACGGGATCGGGGCCAAACTGGCTCGTCCGAAGACACCAGTCGTGGTTTTGGCTGGCGATGGCGGGTTCATGTTCACAATGCCGGAGCTGATGGTCGCGGCCGAGCTGGGCGTGTCTCTGCCGATCATCTTGTGGGAAAACGGCGGGCTGAAACAGATCCAGGACGATATGGATAGCCGCGATATTCCCAGGGTGGGTGTCGAAGGCATCAATCCGGATTTCGTAGCATTGGCCAAGGCCTGTCATTGCGAGGCGATCCAACCGGACAGCGAAAAGGCGTTTCGAAATGCCTTTGCTTCCGCATTGAAAGCGGAACGGCCCACCGTGATTGTCATACGCGAGGACGCGGAATGGTTGGGATGATCTGGAACCGACCACTCCTGCGGCCAAGCGATTTCGAAATCGCTTGCAAGGCTTTTCCAAAAGCCTTGGTCATCGGGATTACAAGGAAAGCACAGGAATGACCGAGCTTCGTACCTTCAAGTATTTTGCCGGAAACGACTGGCATGATCCAGCCTCGGGCCAGTATTTCGAGAGTGAAAACCCTGCAATTGGCGAGGTTTGGGCGCGGGTCCCGGAGTGCAACCATCAGGACGTGGATTGTGCCGTAAAGGCCGCGAAATCAGCCTTCTACGATGGGCCTTGGGGCCGAATGATGCCTGCTGAACGCGGGCGGGTTTTGCGGCGGATCGGAGATGTGATCTCGAAAAATGCCGAGCGCTTGGGTGCGATCGAAACCCGCGACAATGGCAAGCTGCCTGCAGCCATCACACCCGGTCTTAGACCCGGCCAATGGCAGGTGGACAGTTGGCATTACTACGCCGGGATGTGTGACAAGTTCGAGGGCCGTGTCATTCCTGCTGAGGCACCCAACATCCACAACTACCTGAAATGGGAGCCCTTTGGTGTTGTCGCCCAGATCCTGCCGTGGAACTCGCCTTTGGGGACGCTGATCTGGAAACTGGCCCCTTGTCTGGCGGCCGGGAACTCTGTGGTGCTGAAACCCTCGGAGCATTCTTCCTGTTCAACGCTGGAGTTGATGGAGGTGCTGCTGGAAGCCGATCTGCCGCCCGGTGTGCTGAATGTGGTGACAGGGTTCGGCACCACTACGGCGGGTCCGATGATCGACCACCCGGATGTGCGTATGGTGTCCTTTACCGGTGGCACCGGCGGTGGGCGTGCCGTCGCGGCGGCAGCCGCCAAGCAGGTCAAACCCGTTGTCATGGAGTTGGGGGGCAAGTCACCGCAGATTGTTTGCCCCGATGCGGATCTTGAGCTTGCGGTCAATGGGGTTGCGGCAGGGATCTTCCCGGCGGGGGGGCAATCCTGCATCTCGGGCTCGCGATTGTTGGTTCATCGATCGGTCATCGGAGAGTTCACCGAACGGCTGGTAGAGGTTGTGCGAAAGGCCCGCGTCGGTGATCCCAACGATCCGGCCACGCAGATTGGTCCGATGGCGAACCGGCCGCACTATGACGCGGTGCTGTCCAGGATCGCCGCCGCCGAAAGCGCGGGGCACAAGCTGCTGCTTGATGGCCGTAGTGCCTGTCGTGACAAGGGATACTACATCGGCCCAACCATCTTCGCCGACGTCCCCAATGACGCGGATCTGGCCCAGAACGAAGTCTTCGGGCCCGTGGTTTCGACCGAAGCCTGGGAGAATGAGGCCGAAGTCATCCGCACTGCCAATGACACGATATTCGGTCTTGCTGCCGGGATCTGGTCGCGGGATGTCACCCGCGCCATGCGCATGGCCGATCGGATCGAGGCCGGGACGGTCTACATCAACAACTATTTCAACGCTGCCACGCAATCACCGGTCGGGGGATACAAGCAATCGGGTTACGGCCGCGAGAATGGCTGGGAAGGTATGCGCTGTTTCATGCAAACCAAATCGGTCTGGCTGTCCACCGATCCACTCCAACCGGACCCGTTTGCCGATTGATCCAACTGTCTGTCCCATTCAGCCAAAGGAAAAGGCCCATGGCGCAAGACCCCGAGACCAAAAGCCGAATCTGGAACCACCATCCGGATCTGCCGATCCCGGTCTCACCCATCTTGTCCTGGCCGCCACAACCGCTGGCCTGGTTGAAATGGATTTCGGCCTATTGGCTGACCCTCAGCGCGGTGACGGTTGAGCTGGCTCTGGCTGTGGTGGTCTATACCTGGTTTCAACCCAGTTGGGATGAGATGCAGGTGCTTGCGCTTGGTTGGGCCGCGCAGATATGGCTGCGCAATCTGATCCTCCTTCTTCTAGTCGCGGGCGGGCTGCACGTGTGGTTCATCACGCTCAAGGGGCAGGGGCATTCGCTGAAATTCGATGCCCGCGATCAGACCCGGCACAACGGTCATTTCACTTTCCGCAACCAGGTGGCGGACAACATGTTCTGGTCGATTGCCTCCAGCCTGTCCTTCTGGACGCTGTACGAGATCGGCTATTTCTGGGCAGCCGCAAATGGCTATGCCCCCCGGATCTCTGCAGTAGAACATCCGGTCTGGTTCGTGCTGTGGCTGGTGCTGATCCCGATCTGGTCGAGTTTTCATTTCTACTGGGCGCATCGGCTGCTGCATTGGCCGCCCTTGTACAAGCTGGCGCATTCACTGCATCACCGGAACATCAATATCGGACCGTGGGCAGGGATATCGATGCATCCGGTCGAAGGGGCGTTGTACTTCTCGACCCTGCTGGTTCATTTCGTGGTGCCGTCACACCCGATCCATTTCCTGTTCCACGGCTATGTGAACGGACTGAACCCTTGCGTGTCGCATTCCGGGTTCGAGGGCGTGGTGGCCAGAAACCGTAAGCGTCTCAATACTGGGGACTTCTTTCACCAACTGCACCACCGGTACTTCGAGTGCAATTATGGCACGGCCGAAATGCCCTGGGACGTGATCTTCGGCTCGTTCCACGACGGCAGCGAAGAGGCGACCCGCGCCACGCGTGAACGCAAGAAGCAGATGTACACATGATGCGTCGGATCGTTCGGTATACCGAATTCCTGCCAGGAATTCGGCCCGATTTCCGGTGCGAAAATCGGACGTCGCCTGGCCGGGAGCATCCGAAACCCTCGCAGGATTGCGGGACGGAATTCGTGTCGAATTCCGTTTGGCGGGTGAGGGAGGGGTGATATGGGATTTTTGTTGCAGCTGGCTCACTTTGCCGCAACGGCCGACCCTCCCCGACGGCTGGATCGAACAGTCGCCCAAGCGGTCGCGGATTGCTTTGGTTGCATCCTTGCTGGAACCCAAAGCGAGGTGGCGACAACGACCAGCAACGCTCTGCTGCCTGTCGGAGCAGGGGGCGCCCCGCTTTATGGGAGCGATCACCAGGCAGCACCTGGCTATGCCGCCCTTCTGAACGCCGTCTCAGGCCACGCCTACGACCTCGATGATTGGGAGGAGCCGGGCAACACCCATCCCACAATCGTCATACTGCCTGCGCTGCTGGCCTTGTCACAGACCACCCTGCTCACCGGTCAGAACGTGTTGTCTGCCTATTGCGTGGGCTTCGAAGTGATCTGTCGCTTGGGAGAGGCCGTCACCCTGAACCATTATTCGCGCGGCTTTCACTCCACCGCGACACTGGGGGCGATAGGTGCCGCCGCCGCCTGTTCCCGAGCGTTGGGGTTGAAACCGGAGCAGGCCGGTCATGCGATGGCCATCGCGATCTCGCAGGCGTCCGGATACACGATGCAATTCGGATCGCACGTGAAACCCCTGCAGGCGGGATGTGCAGCGCGCGCCGGATTCGAAGCCGCAGTGATGGCCCGCGCCGGGGCCACAGGCAATGTCGCGGTTCTGGAAAGCGACCGGGGTTTCAATGGCCTGATGGGCGCCGGGACTGACGTAACCTTTTGTCTTGCAGGACAAAAACTGGGTGATCCTTGGGCGCTGGAAGAATACGGATTGCTGATCAAGCCCTGGCCTTCCTGCAGCTATATCCACCGGTTGATGACCATTGCGCTAAGGTTGCGCGATCAAGTTCCTTTGGCAGAGGTGTCCCGGCTCCACGCCACCATGCCGGTCTTTCACAAGGCAATCCTGCCGTTTGACCGCCCCGCGTCCCGGACCGAGGCGCTGTTTTCCGTCCCGGCCTGCGTGGCGCAGGTTCTGGTCAGTGGCAATCTGACCCTGGCCGACAGCGCCGAAGGGTTCTGGACGCGGCCCGACGTGTCCAGATTGATTGCGCTGACCTCTGTCTCGACGGTCGCGCCGCTCAATCCGGACCTGAATTATGATCCCGCCCAGCCTGACCGGTTGGAGGTTCATCTGAGGGACGGGCGGGTGCTGTCCGGAACATGTGATTATCCGCTGGGATCGCGCCGGACCCCGATGAGCGAGGCGCAGCTTGCGGCTAAATACCAGTCGATCACAGGGCGCCCTCCGGCGGAGTTCTCCATGCTTTTGCGCTGGCCCGAGGCACCCGACATCGCTGCATTCTTTGCAAATGTATCCCGTAGAAAGGCATCCTGATGACACGCGCAAGACGATCCGGCGGCCGCGCCGCCCGCAAAACGGAACGGGCCGAGGGCGCAGGTTCCGGCCCCAGCACCGCAATCTGGCCCGGCATCGCGGGCGGGTCCTACAAACCCTTTACCCCGCGCGAGATCGACATGGTCAGCGACACGGCCTTTCGGGTGCTGGAAGAGATCGGATTGAAAGGCGCCTCTCGCCGGTGCATCGACACCATTTGCAACGCGGGCGGTACACTGACCGAGGATGGGCGGTTGTTGATGCCTGCCGATCTTGTCAAGCGTATGCTGAAAATTGCCGGTCGCGGTTTCAAACTGTATGGCCAACGCCCGGACTACGATATCGACCCGTCCGGCACGCGGATCCATCTGGGCACTTCGGGCGCGGCAGTACATATCGTGGATAGCCTGACGGGTGAGATCCGCGATAGCACGCTCAAGGATCTGTATGATATGGCGCGTTTGGCCGAGGCGCTGCCGAACCTGCACATGTTCCAACGCACGGTTGTCGCGCGGGATCTCACCGATCCGTTCGAGATGGACCTGAACACTGCCTATGCCTGCCTGAAAGGCACGGCAAAGCCGGTGGGCGGGTCGTTCACCTCCGAAGAAAACATGGAAGCCGCTGTACAGATGATGCAGATGATTGCGGGTGGGCCTGACGCGTTGCGGGCGCGGCCCCCGTTTTGTGTTTCCACCTGTTTCATCGTGCCGCCACTGACCTTTGCCGAAGAGGCCTTGGGCGTGATCGAATGCGCAGCCCGCCATGGCATACCGCTCAAGCTGGTATCCGCCGGGCAGGCAGGGGCCACCAGCCCGGCTCCGCTCGCAGGCGCGGTGGCGCAACAGACAGCCGAGGTGCTGGCAGGACTTGTCTATGTCAACCTGTTGAACCCCGGTCATCCGGCCACTTTCGGCGGTCTGCCCTTTGTCAGCGACCTGCGGACCGGGGCAATGTCAGGCGGGAGCGCCGAACAGGGGCTTTTGATGGCGGCCTGCGCCCAGATGGCGCAGTATTACGACATTCCCTGTGCTGTCTCGGCCGGAATGACCGACAGCAAGCTGCCTGATTTTCAGGCTGGTTACGAGAAAGGCATGACCGAGCTGTTGTCAGCCCTGTCAGGCGCCAATCTGATCTATGAAGCGGCAGGCATGTATGGCTCGTTGCTGGGCTGTTCGTTTGAGAGCTTTGTCCTGGACAATGACATGATCGGTTCGATCCTGCGCGCCACGCGGGGGTTTGAGGTCAGCGAAGACACCCTGTCTCTGGAAGTGATCCGTGATGTCTGCATCGGGGGACCGGGGCATTTCCTAGGACACGATCAGACGCTGGCCCGGATGGAATGCGATTATTACTATCCGGCACTGGCCGATCGGCGGACACCACAGGAATGGGCGGTGTCGGCTGACAAGGACCTTCTCGAAAAGGCTCGATCAAGGACCGCTGAACTCCTGTCCGCAGAGCGATCCGGACATATCGGCGCGCAGTTGGATAGAGAAATTCGAAACCGGTTTCCAATTCGATTGCCCGAAAACCAGCTGTGACCCTGATCCGAAAGAGAATGGATATGGCACCGGGAGTCACGCCTTTGCAGATGTGATCTGGTGTGTTGTGGGACAGGCGGGGCGATAAACTTGTCCTGAGCCATGAGAGTCCGGTCTGGGCGCGATCGCGTCGGGCAGTTTTGAAAGCGCTGCCCAAAGTCTGCTTGGGGCCTGTAGTGCGGGTCGTTGGCGATCATGAGAATGATGGCGGATCCCGATGCGGGTGACCCGCGAAACAACCTGACCGGTGCAACGTCGTGTTCGAAGGGTTTCATTGGACCTTGCGGTCTTTTTACATGACCCAGCAGTTCGATATGTTCCTGAACATGCGTGGCAATCTTGCACAGATCCCAACCCGAAGACCACCTGCACGGCCCAAGGGGCGCACCGGAAGCGCGCCCCTTGATTGGTGTTTCTTTCGTCAGGCGAAGAGGTCGTCATCCTCCTCCGGGTCGTCAGGATCCTTGAGCGATGGATCCTTGTCGTCCGGCGCCTTGGTCATGAGCGACATAATGTCGTCCAGGCTTGGCGGTTCCCAACTGGATCCCCCGGTTCCGCCGCTCGCCGAGCCGCCCGACCCGCTTGCATAGACGACGTCGTCATCGTTGCCGGTGTCTTCCGGATCTCCGGCATAGGCCGGCAGTCCCAGTGACGCCAGTTTCGAGCCGGTGCCTTTCGAGCCGCCGCTGCCGGAGCCTTTGGTGCCGCCTGATCCGGTGCCCTTCGACCCACCGGTGCCGGAGCCTTTGGTGCCACCCGAGCCGGTGCCCTTCGATCCACCGGAGCCTGACCCTTTGGTGCCGCCCGATCCGGTGCCCTTCGATCCGCCGGTGCCGGACCCTTTGGTGCCGCCCGATCCGGTGCCCTTCGATCCGCCGGTGCCGGACCCTTTGGTGCCACCCGATCCGGTGCCCTTAGATCCGCCGGTGCCGGACCCT